>NZ_CP171642.1:0-1067500 GCF_043950205.1 Kitasatospora hibisci
GACTGAAGAGGCTGGCTAGAAGGGGGTGATGCCGCTCGGCTGTAACGTTACAGCTTTGTCGGGGGCGGTCTTTGGCCTGGTCGGCGGCTGAGGCCGGCGGTTCCTGTCGGACTCTACCCCGGGCCCTAATACTTTGACCTGGGCTTTTCTGTCCCGCTGGGCTCCCTTGTCCAGGCAGCGAGTGGTGGCCAATGTGTTCTGGCCTCTTCGCCGGGGACGCCCCCCGGGCGCTTCCTCTGTGCTGTTATGTACCCGAGTATGTCACGCTTACCGGGTCTTCGCAAGTCTGTAACGGCTACTCTTTGTGTCGCTGCTTGCTGTCAGTGGTCTGTACCACGTGTGGAACTCTAGCAGTCGATGGGGGATTCGGAAAGCTGTCCGGGCGATTCGTGCGGCGGGCTTTTGGCCCGGCTTCGCGTATTTGCTGTACGGTTCGCCTGGCGTTACAGTATCACGCCGCTGCTGTGGCGGGGAATTGGTTCTGTATCGGCTTTGCGCTGGGCCCTGGGTTCGCGGCCTTTGGGTGCCCAGTTGTTTCTCGGGGCTGCGGTGTTTCGGGCCGGTTGGTGTTTCTCGCGCGCTGGTCATCAGTTTAGCGGAAATTGCCTGCTGGTGGTCGGGAATTCACGGGCGGGCCCGGTCGCGCTGGTGCCGCGCGGCCGGGCCGGCTGCTCGTCAGGCTCCGAGGCCGATGTGGCCGACGTAGGTGTAGGCGCCCCAGTCGGAGTCCAGCTCGGCGATGACGTCGTCCCAGACGCCCTCCAGGGCGCCGAGGTTGCCGTCGACCAGCGCGTCCACGGCGGCGTCCCAGATGTACCGGACCTGCAGCTTGCGCACCCGCAGGTTGTCGCGGCGGCGCGGTGCGTCGACGACGTCCTGGTTGATGGGGTGGATCTCCACCCGGGTGCCCTGCCCGCCGCGGTTGAGGTGCTGCTTGAGGGCGCCGGGGTTGGCCAGCACGTTGGCCGCGCGCTGGTTCCAGTACGCGGTGTCGATGGCCTCCAGGTTGGCCGGCCGCGGGCTCTGCCGGCCCCGGGTCCAGGCGCGCAGCGTGGAGGGGTGGGCAGTGACGCCGGCGTCAGCCAGGGCCTGGGCGCCGCCGGCGGTGCTGTTGAGGTAGTTCATGCGGGCCATGAGGCCGCGGCGGGTGGTGGCCGGGGAGCGGATGCCGCCGTCGATGATCATGCGCTCCAGGGCGTCCTCCAGGGCCCGGGCTAGGGCGACGGCGCCGTGGACGTTTCCCGGGTCGCGGTTGGCGCCGTAGCGGCCGAAATTCTTCCATCCGTCGGTCGACATTTAGCGGGCGGTCTTCCTCGGGAGGGTGTACCGGTCCTTGAGTTTCATCTGGGTCGTCAGGCGGCCTTCCTCGAATACCCCGCCGTCCCTACCCGGGATCTTACGCCATTCTCCGCCGGTCACGTGGAGTTCGTCCGTACCCCGGACCCGGACCACGGTAAGGCCGCTCTGGTGGACCTTGTGCGCCTTGTACCAGAGATTTGCGAAAGCCTGGGAGCGGACAATGTGCATCCACTCAGGTCGGCGGATCTCCAGGTTTGCGCTCGACTCCCCCATCGTGGAGACGAATTTCGAATACATGGCCTTGATGTAATCGACCGTGACCGTGCCGTCAGCGGACCCTTCCTTCTCGCGGCGCAGCGCGGTTTCTCGGGCCTCGGTGAGGACGCGGCGGAGTTTCTCCAGCAGGTTCTCGGATGCGCCGGAGGTCCAGCATTCGGCGATGAGGGGGGCGTCGGCCAGGCCGAGCTTGTGGCAGCGGGCCAGGAGGCGGATGGTGGCGTCGTCCAGGAGGAGTGGGCCTTCCTCGTGGCGGTTGCCGATCGGGTCGGGCAGGTGGGGGTGGTTCCAGGCGGGGCGGCTGGCCAGGAGGTAGACGCCGGAGCGCTTCGGGTCGTAGCCGGGTACCTTCTGCTCGACCAGCGCGCCGATGGGCAGGTGGGTCTTGAGGGCCGAGCAGAAGGCCGCGTTGGTGTCCAGGGCCTCGACGTCGACCGGGGGCCGGCCGTCGCGGAGCTCGTCCAGCAACACGGTGTTGTTCCAGTTGTGGCGTCCCTCCCAGATTTCGTCGACGCCGTCGCGGGTCTTCTTCCTCAGGAATTCGAGGATTTCCGGGTAGACGGTGTGTTCGTAGTTCGCGCCGACGCGGGTCGCCTCGAAAAGCGTCATCGCATTCGGCACGGCCTTTTTCACCAGGGCTTCGGTCGCGGCCTCGATGTCGCCGCCGTGCTCCTCCAGGGCCTGGTCGACCGCGCGGGTGATCATGCCGGTGAAGTACGAGTAGTCCCGGCCCGCGTAGCCCCCGCCCGACCCGGGCGAGGACGAGGTCGAGGCCGGCTGCTGACGGACCGCGGCCCGGGCGGCGGCGAAGGCTTCCGCCGTGGCCGGAGCCAACCGCCCCTCGGGGACGGCCTGTTCGGGCGCAGCGGCGTGCTCCGGGTCGGCGGCGGGGGTCTGGGCCGGCTGCTCGGCGGCCGGGGCGGGGCGGACGTGGGCGGGCCACGCGCCGGGGGTGTGCGGCGCAGCGGCGGGGGCCGGGACGGCGGTGGGAGCGGGCGCAGCGGTGGCCGGGGTGGGCTGTACCGGGGTGGTGGGGTCTGTACCGGCCGGGTGGTCGGCGGGGTCGGCGAAGGTGTCGAGGAAGAGCTCGGCGGGTCGGTCGTAGCCGGGGCTGGCCGGGCGGCGGGCGGCGGCCGGGGCCGGGTCGGCTGCGGGGACGGGCGCAGCGGAGGCCGGTGCGGCCGGGTCGGCGGCGGCCGGGGCCGGGGCCGGGGTGGGCTGTCCGGCGGGTTGTACCGGGGCGGTGGGGTCTGTACCGGCCGGGTCGGCGAAGGTGCTGGTGAAGAGCTCGGCGGGGCTGGTGCTGCTGCGGGCGGGGCGGTGGGGGTGGGTGGTGATCTGGTCGAGGTCGACCGGGGGGATCTCGTCGTAGGGGTCGACGTAGTCGGTGATCCGGGCGTGGGCTGTGTCGGCGTGCAGGGCGATGGTGGCCAGGGTGCCGAAGTCCCGCTCGGTGATGCGGACGTCGAGGTCGCCGTCTCGGCCGTAGTGGCCGGTGTAGGGGGCCAGGGTGATGGTGATGTCCAGGCCGAGGGCGGCGAGGTGGTCGGGGTCGGCGGTGTCGACGGCGGCCAGGAGCGGGAGGTTGCGGGTGCGGGCGAGGTGGGCCAGGGCCTGGGCGGCGTCGGTCAGGCGGGGGCCGGACAGGGGCAGGCGCGGGTCGTCCATGGTCTGGAGGCGGTCGACGACGACCAGGGCCAGGCCGGGCAGGTCGTCGGCGCTCTCGGCGATCGCGGCCGCGGTCAGGTCGGTGCCGTCGTCGATGTAGAGGGGGGCGGCGGCCAGCTCGTGCTGCAGCGCGGTGACGTCGGCCTGTTCGGTGGGGTTCAGGCGGCCGGCGCGCAGCCGGCGGTAGTCGACGGGGAGGTGGGCGGCGGTGATGCGGGCGGCGACGTCCGCGCGGGAGAGGCCGGAGGCGGCGTACAGGACGGGTTGGTGGTGTTCCAGGGCGGTGATCCGGGCGGCGGTGGCCGCGAGGAGGCTGGAGCCGAGGCCGGGGGGTGCGGCGACGAGGTAGAAGCGGCCGGGTTGGAGGCCGCCGAGGAGTTCGTCGAGGGCGCGCAGGCCCATGGCAAGGCCCGGGAGTGGTTCCGGGCCGGTCGGGTTGGTGGCGGGGTCGGCGGCCGGGTCGGGGGTGGGGTGGGGGTGGTGGGGGGTGAGGAGGAGGTCGAGGGCCTGGGCGAACGGCGCGAGGCGCCGCGACACAGACGGCGGCGACGGCGGGGCCGGGACGTCGGAGGCCGGGACGGGCACCGGCCCGGAGGCGGAGGCCGGGGAGGGCGCAGCCGGCACGGCCGGAGACGCGGGCGGCTGCTCGGCGGCAACCGGCACCGGCGCGGCCGAGACTGCGGCGGAGGCTGGCACGGGCGCGGGCGGCTGCTCGGCGGCAACCGGCACCGGCGCGGCCGAGACTGCGGCGGAGGCTGGCACGGGCGCGGGCGGCTGCTCGGCTGGCACGTCGGAGGCCGGGACGGCGACCGGGGCCGGGACGGGGGTGGAGTCGGTGGGCGGGCGCGGGACGCCGCCGGGGGCGGCCGGGAGCAGCACGGCCAGCGCGGTGGTGTGGCGGCGCAGGACCTGCGGGCGGCCGCCGGCGGCGGCCTGGATCAGATCGCCGAGCTTCTTCCTGGCGTCCGCGGTGCCGTGGACGTCCGCGCTGGTCAGGTCCCAGCCCAGACCGGTAGCGGTCACGGGGCTGGTCAGCACCGCGTGGTGGGTTCCGCGGGTGAGTGGGGTCGGGGTTCCGGCGGTCGCGGCCTTGATCAACTGCGGAAGCGCCGCGCGGGCCTCATGCATCGTCGCCGGACCAGCTGCAGCTGACGGAACGACGGGGTTGGCGGCAGCTGGGAGGTCGGCGGTGGGAGGAGTTGATGGCGCAGCCGAGGCGGAGGCGGAAGCAACCATGCCGGAAGCGCCAGGCGCGGCGTCGGCCTGGCCAGGCACCGCAGCCGGAGCAGGGGCGGGCATGGAGGCGCCGGGCGCGGCCGGAGCAGTAGTGGGTGTGGGGACGGCAGTCGGGGCAGGCGGCGCGGCGGCGCCGGGCGGGACGGCGGCGCCGGACACGGAGGGGACAGCGGACGGGGATGTGGAGGGGACGACATGGTGGAGGGTCGCGTGGTCACACAAGCCGGACAGCATGGGCTGGCCGAGGAGATCGCTCAGGCGCTCATCGCCGACTAGGACGAGCGGGTAGGCAGAGTTGGTCCACAAGAGGTGAAGCCAGCGCAGCGCATCCGCCGGCAGGTCGTGGGCTGCCTCGACAACGATCGGGTGGGGAGTACGGCGCATCTCGGCGGTGATCTTGACGACGGCGGCAGCCGGGTCGCGGGGGCGGCGCTTGCCGAGGCTGAGCTGCTTGAACAGGTCGAAGACCAGCCGGTCGAGGGTCGTCGCCTCCACCCTGACGGGCTGGAGCGCCGAGGCTTCGAGTGCTTCGGCGAAGATCGCCGCAGTTGCCGTGTCCTGGCCGATGACGACCAGAACGGACCGGGTCTCGGTGTTCTGGCGGAGTTGCGCGCCCAGGTCACCGGTCGGCGCAGCGGTGTTGTCCTGGGCGGGGAGGGCGGTCAGGGCGGCAGGGCTTGGGACGGGGGACGTGGTGACGTTGTGCTCCAGGTTCGGGGTGGGCGGTTGCGTGGGGCGGGCCTTCGGGACACCGACGACCGCTGGCGTCAGGCGGTGCCGGATGAACACGCACGAATTCAGGCTCGCCAGTGCGGGGCGTGCCAGGACGGTGTGGAGGCGGTCCTCGCCCGCGAGGATGAGGGGGAAGCGGTCCGGTGCCGTGGTGGACCACAGGCTGTAGAGCTGTTGCAGTGCCGCGGTGGGCAATTGCTCGGCGTCGGGCACGATCACCAGGCGCAGGCTGCGCTGGAGTTCGGTGGCGATCAGCTCCACGGCCGTGTTCAGTGCGCGGGGTTGAGGGCGAAGGCGTTCGAGACCGAGCGAGGCGTAGAAGGCGCGGATCAGTCCGGCCCGGTCCTTGGCCGGGTGTGGCTGGAGCCAGACGACGGGCATCTCCTGTCGCTGGCTGGCGGTGGTGATCGCCTGGGTGGTGATGGGTACCGGGCCGGTGACGCACAGGATCGCGCTGTGCTCGACGATGTCGTCGACGGCTTCGGCCAGGCGGTCCGCTGCATGGCTGGGCACAGCATCAGTAGCGGTCGGGGCGGCGGTCGGAGTGGGCGCGGTGGTGTCCGCTGCGGCCGGGCCGGGTGCGGAGGCGGCAAGTTCGAGTCCGGCGGCGAACTGGGCTGCCGCTGCGGCGGTCAGGGCAGGCCGCAGGTAGTCCGTCACCATCGTCTCCAGGCAGGTGTAGGCCTGCTCGGCCCGGCCGCTGGTCGGGCCGCCGAACGCGGATCGCGGGGCGGTCAGCAGCGTGATCCAGTGCGCGCCGGTGACCCGGCTGCGGACCGCGGCCGACAGGGCGGCCTTCAGCTTCCGGCCGGCCGGTGCGGCCAGGTGGCCGCGGACCGGGTTGGTCAGCTGGTAGGCGGGCATCGCCAGAGCCTGGACCAGGTGCGCGGGGGCCGCGTGCCAGACCGGATCGGCGTGGCCGGGCAGCACCAGCCCCGCGGCCGCCCCGGCCACTGCGACATCCGGGCCGCGGCCGGTGTCGGTCGGGCCCGAGAAACCAGCGGCGGCGTGGGACGAACGCGAAGCGGACACTGAGCGACTCCACCACAAGTAGCGGGCGTGAACGGCTGATCGCCCGACGGGTGTCAGCCGTTCCACGAGGGATGTAACGCCAGTGTAGCCATCGGGTACAGAACTCGGGACCGGATTATGTAACGGGATTGGGTGAATGCGGGAGGTGACGGGTGCGGTGCGGGGGTTCGGGTTTCTGTCTGGTGCCAGACGGGCCAAGCGGCGCGGGCTGAGCCTGCAGGGGTACGTCGTCGATCTGACCGAGCCGCCGGCTCCGCCCGTTCTTTCAGCGCCGCCCGACCGGAAGGCGGGTATGCACGGCGTGCTGTTCGGCGGCCCGAAGCCGGCGCTAGGCCGCGACTGCCGCAGGGGCTGACCGTGGGGAGGCGGTCTTCTGAGCGCGGCGCGCTGCCCATGCCCGGGTGCGGGCGGCATCGGCTGGGCGCACACCCGCGCTGACGGGGTTGGTCCCGGCCAGCTCGCGGTGCAGGCGTGCCACGCGCTGGGAGAACGCGATCGTGGTGCGGGCGTGGCGGCCGTCCCGGATTGCTGCCACGGTCCGGGGATTGACGTGCAGTCGAGCAGCGAGGTGGGAGGCGGGCCAGCCGCTTTCCGCGAGGTCCGTGAGGCTGACCGCGGTGGGGGCCGCGTCGATGAGTCCCTGGCCGGTGGGCGGGCGACGGCGCAATGCCTGGTGTGGGAGCGGAACTCCGACGACTGCGTCCTGGGTGGTGCGCGAGACGCGTGCGGGGCGACGTTCCGGGGGCCGCAGGAGGCGTCGGATCAACGTCACTGCGACACCGGAGGCGTCCGCGATGTCCTGAGCGGACATGTCCAGGTCCTGGAGTCGTCAGCGGGCGGCAGCGAGGGCGGAGTCCACCCGCGCGGGCAAGCCGTCGGCCCGGTCACGGTCGCGGCGTGCCTTGCGGGCCACCGCGCGGCACATGGCACGGGTGCATCCGTAGTCCGCGCAGCTCGCCTGTCCGTGGCGGACGGTGCTGCTCGCCGGGCGTCGCCCCGCAGGGATCTGGATCGGCACGGCAACTCCCTCTCCCTGATGGTCCGGTCCGGCTGCCGGTTTGGGACGGTTCATCATGCCGGGCAGCCGCGACCTTTGGTGGGCCCGGCTCGCGCAGCCTGGCCGGTCCGGTGCCCCAAGAGGGTATTCGGTGCCACCGCTCAGCCGCCGGCGCAGCAGTTCGATGATCTGCGGCCGCTACCGCCAGTTCTTCTGCGTCCTGCAGGCTGGTGGCGAGCGGGCGTGCAGCGACCCTGCTGCAGGGGGGGTGGTGCTCGCTGTGCTCCTGGTGCCAGCCGGAGGCTCTGCATTAGCAAGATCAACTGTTCGCGAAGGCGCGGCCGGGGTCGCTGTCGAAGAGCGCCATCGGCGCCGCATAGGCGATCACCTGCCGTGGGGCTCGGACCAGGTCATGATGTCCAGTAGAGAACGGTCGCCTCTCGTCTGTCGCTGGAGGACGTGTTGTACGACAATCCTCGGGTCGCCCTGAAGGAGCTCACCGACAGCCGAGTCTTCGAGCGTGTGGCTTGGCGAGTCTTGCAGCGCCGGTTCCCTGACCTCGTTCTGACCAGCGCGACCGGCGACACGGGGATGGATGCCTACTCACGTCCTATGTTCTCGCAGGCAGAGGAAGTGGTGGTCTGGGCGAGTTTCGAGGCGAAGCGGGCCAAGCTCGACCTTGAGCTGAAGAAGCACCAGAAGGCTGGCCGCCAGGCAAACGCCATCTTCGCCACCAACAAGTCGAGCCCAACAGAGGCAACGGCAAAGAATTGGCGGCGACGTGCCAAGAGCGAGTTCGGAGTCGACCTTGAGGTGCTCACGCTCGACTACTTCGTAGGTGAGCTCGAGACAGACGCTCTGCGATGGGTGGGTGAACTGGAGCTCGGGGTCAGCCCCGTCGCGCCGCGCCGCCTGTTGACCTGGGGCGAGTACCAGGACCGGATGGCTGCGCTCGTTCCCGGTATGACCGCTCCCCTCGTGGGGCGAGAGGCTGAGGTTGAGGCGTTGCGAATGGCCCTGGCCGACGAGACGGCCACCTCTCGGGTCGTTGTGGTCGAAGGCCCTGGCGGGGTGGGGAAGACCCGGCTCTCCATCGAGAGCGCCAAGTCGGTGGCAACCACCCTCGTGGCGCCGCCGGGAGTGGATCTGACTGCCGAGGCGTTCGAGTCCGTGCCTCTCGACGCGCCCCTGATCGTGATTGTCGACGACGCACACCGAAGCCCTGGACTCTCCGGCTTGCCGACGCTCCTCCACGACAGTCGCTTTGACCGCCTTCGCCTCGTGCTGACGGTTCGCCCGAACGCGCGCGACCGCACGCTGTACCGCTGGGGCCTCGAGCGGTGGGCCGGCCCGGTGGTCGAGCTGCAGGCACTGGACAGGGAGCCGATCGACTTGATCGTCACCGATCGGGGAATCCACAACCCGGCGTTCCGGCGCAGCGTCGTTGACCTGGCCGAAGGCAACCCCCTGATCGCCCACACGGCTTGCGATGTCGGGCTGGCCACCGGCACGTTCACCTGGGGCGACGCGTCCTCTCTTCTGCGCGAGATGATCAAGCAGCGGCTTCCGCACGACGAGGGGGAGGACGCGCTCCGGGCGGCCGCCGTGGCCCTCGCCCTCCTTGGCACGGCCAGGGACGGGGGCGGCGGTGTCGGAGAGGACCTCGGCAGGTTGCACGGGGCCGTTGCGAGGCTTCCCCGCGACGCGGACAGGCTGGCCGGTCTGCTGTCGGACCTGGCCGATGCCGGACTCGCCGACGGCCCGCCCTACACACTGCGCCCTGACCTCGTAGGGCCGGTCCTGCTCGCGGACGCACTCGACCCGTCAGCCAGGGTGCGCCTGGACGTCCGCGAGGCGCTGCACCAGCTCTCCGTCCGGGCCGGGGTCGACCAACTCGCCACCGGCCCTGCGGTGCGCAGCGGACAGGTGGAGGCCGGTGCGGCGCAGTTGGGGTCTCAGTTGGCCTCGCTCGCTGTCGCTGCCCGGGATCGGGCGGACGACACGGTCGGGGGCCAGTTGCACGACTTCGTGGTGGGTCTGTTGGCTTCCGATGCCGATCTCGGGGAGTGGGCGGCGGTGGTCGGCCTGGCGCGCGAGGTTGCGCCGGCGGCTCCGGGTCTCCTCGGTGATCTTCACGTCCGGCTGATGCGCCAGTGGCTGCCAGCGGCGTCGCCACGGTGGTGGGGTGGCAGTGCTGACGTTCATCGGCGAAACGAGCTGGTGCGCTTGGGTCAAAGCTTCGCGGGCCTCGCGTCGGTCACCGGCTTGGACACGAGCCCCAGTCCCGTGACGGTCTTGTTGGATCTGGCGTGGCTGATGGAGCCGTACGTCCTGGTGGGGGCTGACCGGCAAGGCGATGTCCTGGGCCCGATCGGCCGGTGGTGCACCGTGCACGCCCAGGCGCTGCCGGCTGGCTACGACGCGTTGCTCGCTCGCCGTCGTCAGATCCTTCGCGCGCTCGCCCAATGGGGCAGCGACCGGACCGCCGCCGCGCCCCTCGGCCTGGCCCCGGGCGAGGCCGCCAACCACGGCCCCGCCTCCATCGCCCGGGTGCTGCTGGCCGCTGTGCAGCCGCTGCTGCGCGTGACCTTCGAGAGCATGAGTGCGGAAACACCGCAGGATGCGGCCACGCTCACCCTGCGTGCCCACGTCCTGCCCGATTCTCCTGAGACCACGGCGCAACTCCGAGACGGGCTCGCCCTGCTGGCGCCGTTCCTGACGGAGCCGCAACTGCGACTGCCGGAGAATCTGCCTGTCCTCCATGCGCTGGTGGGCTTGCCGGGCCAGTTGCGAGGCGAGGGTGCCCGGCCGGTGCTCGGCGACGCGCCGGTGCCCGCGTACGCGGTCGCAGCGCTGGAGGAGGCCGTCGGTGGTTTCGGGGAGCGGATCGCCGGGTGCTGGGCCGATCTTCCGCTCCCGGTGCGGCGAAGCGCCGCCCAGGCATCATTGGGTCCGGCGCCGCGGCCCACCACTCTTGTGGCAGCGGCGGATGCCGGTGACCCGGTCGCCGCAGCTGCCCTCTCGGACGCCCAGCTCGCGCCCCTGCTGGTCCTGCAGCCGCTCGACGGCGACCTGCCGGGGCAGGCGGCCCTCCGCTCACAGCACAACGCCGCGGTGGAACTCGCCCGGCGGTCGTCGGCGCCCGACGCCTTCGCCCTGTTGGAAGAGGTCGGACCGGGAGCCCACGGTACGGCGTCCGCGGCCCTTCCGGCCTTCGCGCACGCGTTCGGCGCGGCGGCAACCGATCCGGAACCGGTGCTCGAACGCCTCGCTGCCGGTCCGGTGACCGCAGGGGATCACGTGCTTGCGGGCCTGGCCGAAGCGCATCCCGACGCGGCGTGGGCCTGGATCAAGAACCACGCGGCGAACACGCGCCTCGCGACCCTGGCGCTCCAGGCCGTGGACCAGTACCCGCATGGTGCGGAACTGGAGTTCCTGGAAGCGACCACGGCCTCGCTGACCACCGACCCGCCACCCGATGACGCCGCCGCCGTCGAACTCGCGCATGCCCTCATCTGGCATCTGTTCGCCTGCCAGCAACCCCTCGACGTCCGTCTGCGGCTTCTCGCGCAGGTCGGCCACCGCGGAGCCGCCGCGGTCGTTCCGAGGGTCCTGACCGACATCGGCCACCTTGTGGGCGACCTCGGCTCCCAGGAACGACCCGACGCCGCGACCCTGCAGCAGTGCGCCGACGTTCTGCGGCGCAGCCTTGAATTGGCCGACAGCGTCAACGGCTTCGGCCACGGCGACGGGGCCGGCTACGGGGCGGCGCAGTTCGCCCGCGCGGCTCCACGAGAATTCGCCGCGATCCTGACCGAGCGTCTGCTCGACGGAAGACTCCAGGTCATCCCCGCTTCCTGGGAGGACTCCATCGCGCGCCTGCCATCACCGGTCCGCGAGCAGTTGGCGGAGGCCTTCCATGATCGGATGGAGGAGGTGCGCGCCGAGGGGCCGGTCGCCGAACGCATCGAGGCGGCAGCCGGTGAGATGCTGACCTGCCTGGGGCAGGGAACCGGGCTGTGGGCCGACCTGCTCGGCCGCTGGGCACACGGCAACGAGAGCGAGCGGCGGCGCGCCGCGGCCGCCGTCACACGGGCGTGGCAGGACCCGGCCTGGGCCGGGATCGTCTCGGACGTCCTGGCGGCCGGGGTCGACGCCGCCAGCAGGCAGGCGCTCCTGCTCGGCATCACCCAGATGTTCGAGCCCGTACGCGACCTCCCCGGCGCGGCAACCGGTAGGCGCGAAGCCCTCGCCCCTCTGCTGTGGAACACGAACTCGACGGTTCAGGCGTTCGCCGGCGAGGCCCTTCGCGCACTCGACGCCATGGAAGAGGCAGACGCCCGAGCAGAGGCTGCTTACCGGCGGGGCTACCGCTGACGCAGCGCTCGCGGGCCGCGCGGCCGTGCTGGCCTTTTCGCCGGGGGAGGCTCCCCCGAGCTCCACGTGCGGACCCGACTGCAAGAGTGATCATCCACTCGGGTCCGCGTTCCGCAGCCGCGTGACAATCAGGCCCGCAGCTCCTTCGGAGACCTCCGTAGGAAGGTCACGGGTGGTGAGGTTCAGGCCCTCGAGTGCCGCCCAGACGTAGTTGGGAGCTTCACGCCGCAGACCACGCAGTACATGGCTGGTGACGGATTCGCTGAAGTGGCCAGCCACCTGGGGCACAGCGGGAAACACTGCGTCGGGCGGCAGAGACTGGAGCTTCTGGCCCTCGTCGAACAAATAGCCTCGGCTGAAGCTGAGGAGTTGCCGGAGGAGTTGCTTCGCCACTTCCGCGGAGCCGTACTGCGGTTGCGTCAAAAAGCGGCGCACTGTCGGCGGGCATACCCCGAACCACGGGTCAAGGAGCGGCCCGCAACGGCCCGACACGGTCAGATCCTCGAGCGGAACGCACGTCCGATAGGAGTCCGTTGCCGCTCGGTCCGCGTCGCCGTACGAGTGCAGGTACTCGGCCGCCAGGGCGCTCAGGACCGACACGCCGGCGCGTGCGCACCGCGGGCACTGGGGCGCCGTGTGGCTGGGGCCGCAACTCAGGTCCCGGCGGTGGGAGGGCGGGCCGCAGTAGAGGACGTAGACGGCCGGGAGATCGAGAGAGCCAGCGCTTCGGAGCAGCGCGGTGAGCTGGCTGCCCTGGGAGTTGCTCTGCCCGTACCCGATGCTCCAGCCGCCCGCGCTCCTCTTCAGGTTCTTGGCCTGGCAGAGCATCCCGAATGCGCGGCCGGTGTCGGCGTCGACGAACCACCACAGCCAGTCCGCGCCGACGTGGCCCTCTTGACGGCGGTTGAATGTGACGGGTCTGAGGTGGGGCGCGGCCCGCCAGCACAGCACGTCTGTGGCTGACTCCTCCCGCCACATCTCACCCTCGTCAAGCCAGAACGCGGTGAATTCATCGACTGCCTCCCTCCCCCTTCGCAGGGCTGCTGCGACGTCGTCAGGCGGACTGGTCAGGGCGCACTCTCCTCAAGACTGATGGTCAAAGGACCGTGTCCCATGGGGCCGCGGAGGGGTAGGGACGGTCATGGTCCGGTCCTTCCCGGGGCGCCCTGGGCTCGGTCCAGGTGGCACAGGACGGTCTCCGGCACCAAGCCGGTCGATCTGACCGACGGTAGGCCGCCGTGCCGTGGGCTGGTGCACTGTTCCTCACCTGGGCGTCGCCTCCCGGTCCGGCTGCGGGTCTCAACCGTCTTCCCGGTCGCGGTCAGGGGCGTGCTCGCCGGCTTCGCCGTGGGCCTGGAGGAGTCCGCGGAATTGGCTGTGTCCGCGGGTCGCCGCGCGGTTGATGATCTCTTCGGCCAGCTGGGCCTGCTTCGGATCGGCCAGACCGGTGCGCAGCAGAGCGCGGATGTCGGCTTCCCGGTAGCGGGGCATCTGGTCGTAGGGGCCGAGGGTCATGATCCAGTCCTTGAGGAGGAGCAGGACCTGCTCGGTGTGGGTGCTGGCGGCGCGGGTGAGATAGGTGAACGTCGTGGAGTCGGTACGCAGTTCGCCGCTGGCGTTCAGCAGGGCGCGGAATTGCTGGAGGGTCCACTGCTCGGGGAAGCGGCCGCTTGCGGCCAGGGCTGGGAGGGTGTCGATCAGCTCGGTGCGTCCGTCCGGCTCAGTCGCGTCCGCCGCTGCGTCCAGGCGCCAGGTCCACCAGGCCTGCACGCGTGGCAGGGCCTCGTCGGACAGGCTGGGCGCTCCGGTGCCGAGGAGGGCGGCGAGTTGCTTGAGAACGCTCGTGCTGGAGCCGCGGTAGTAGGCCGGGATCGGGGAGTCGTCGTTGTCCAGGGTGAAGCGGCCGCTGAGGTGCAGGCCGAGGAGGTGCCGGCCCAGGGCCAGGCGCTGGCGGGCGGAGCGGTCGTCTGCGTGCTCGCACTCGATGGCGTTAGTGCGGTACAGGTCGAGGACCGGGATGGCGGCGGGTCCGAACAGCGGGGCGGTCAGGTAGGCGTGCCAGGCGTCGGCGGCGTGCTCGCCGGTGGACAGCAGCGCAATGGCGCGGTCGGCGGCCCAGGTGGGGTCCAGGTAGGCGAGTTGCGGCAGGCTGCCGCCGAGGGCGGTGGCCTGGACCCGGGGGCCGTCGGCGCCCGGGAGCGGGGTGTCGTCGAGAAGAGCGTCCAGGAGCTGGAACAGCGGGCTGGTGTCCGCGTTCGCCTGGCGGCGCCACATCGCCCAGTCGACGGCCGCGCGCAGGCCTTGCGCGCGGGCGTCGTCGCCGTAGGCGCCGGGCTCCAGCACGGGGGTGGGGGTGTCGGTGGACGCGATCACCGTGGTGATCAGGGACCACAGGGTGTCAGCGTCGGCCGCCTCGGCCGGGTTGACGGGGTGGGTGATCGCGCGGTCGGCCAGGTTGGCGGCCTCCCGGTGGAGCTCGTGGGCGTGGACGGTACCGGTGCGGCGCACGGCTTCGCTGGCCAGAGCCAGGGGGCCCGTCCAGTCGATCGGCTCGCGGCGCGCCGCCTCCTGGAATCCGTAGAGGACCTGGAGCAGGTACAGGTCCTCCAGACCGGTGAACGCGGCGGCCTCCGCGCTGTAGCGGGCGCCCTGCGCGGCGACGGCCTCGCGCAGTCGTCCGGCCAGCGCGTAGTGGTTCGTGCCGCCGAAGCCGGTCGCCTGCGGCACCCAATTGTCGACCCGCTCGACGAGGTCGGTGGCGGAGAGCCTGGTCAGCTGGCCGAGGTCGGCCTCGGGAGGCGTGGTGACGATGGGGGTGAAACGGACCGGCGGCTCGTCCACGGGCCGGGCCGGACCGTACGTCGCCTCCAGCTCGGTCAGACGCTGCCGCTGCGCCGGGCCGAGGATCGGTGCCAGGACGGTCAGCCGGTCGCGCTGCCACAAGCCCGCGACCGTCTGAAGGCGCTCCGGCTCGACCGGCTGGCCGGTGCGCTGCTCCTGATCGGCACTCCACCGGGCGGTGTCCGGGCCTTCGTCGACGGCGGCTAGGAGGGCCTGCTGCTGCTCGTCGGTGAGCCGATCGGCGAAGGCTGCGGCCAGGGCGAGCCACTCGCGCTCCACCGCGAGGTCCTCACGCAGGGCGGGGTCGACGAGCGCTACGGTCGCGTCCTCGGCCAAGGCGTCCGCGTGCCGGGTGATCAGGTACAGGCGCAGCCGACGGAACACCGCCCAGGGCTGCACCTGCAGCAGCGCCAGGATCTGTGCCGCCGCTTCGGGATCGGCGGCGATCAGCCGGTCGGCGGCGTCGCGGATCGCGACGGCGAGCCGACTCTGCGGCGAGGCGTGGACGATATCCGGGGCGTCGGCGATCAACGGGAACCAGAACGCGGACGCATCCATGCCGCGGCGATGCGCCGCCTCGGCCGCGGTTCCCAGCGAGCCGACGAGGGTGTCGGTCAGCAGCCGCACCCACCGGGTGCCAAGCCGGTCGGCGAAGTCGTCGTTGTAGGTCTGCAGCAGGTGACCGCTGTCCGCCTCGCCCAGCTTCGCGTCCGGGCCGAAGCCGGCCGCGAGCAGCGCGGCCAAGAGCGTGGTCGCGGCGTCCGGTTGCTGTTCGCTTGCCAGATGCAGGGCCAGGTCTGCGTACCGGTCCGGGAGCAGCAGGTAGGGGCCGGCCAGAGCACGGGTCAGGGTCGGCAGCAATTGGCCGGCCTTGGCCGCCGGCACCGCGGCGGCGACGGCCACCAGGTCGAGGTGGACGAAGGGGTTCTCGGTGTCCGGGATCGCGCGGGCTACCTGGAGGGCGGCCACGGGGTCGTCGGCGGCGACGCGCGCCAGGTAGGCGGAGGCCGGCCAGCGCACGAAGCTGACCCGGCCCGCGTCGCGGTCCACCTCCGGTGCGGGCGGGTCTGCGAACGCCCTCACGCTGTTGAGCGGGCCGAGCCAGGCCGGATTGACCAGTCCGTCGTAGAACCGCTCTGCGGTGACCAGGTCTTGCGGGAACTCCTTGACCAGCCGCTTCGCGTCGTCCTTCGTCGGCGCGGGCGTGGCGGCGAGTTCTTCCAGCCGCGCGAGCAGGTTGAGGAAGCGGGCGTCGAAGGCGTCGAGGACGGCGTCCAGGAAGACCATGCCCCGCTCCATGTGCTCGCCGACCCGGCCGTCGATCAGCCGGGGCGCGGCAAGGTTGGTGCGGTGGGCGAGGCCGTGCTGGTCGTCGGCGATCTTCTTCCATGCCTTGCCGGCGGCGCTGTCCGGAGCGATCCCGAGACTGCTCAGGACCTCGGCGATCTCGCGCTTGTGGGTGCTGCCCGTGCCGGCCGGCTTCGTCTCGCCCGCGATGTCTTCCTCCGGGGCCGCGGTCGCCAGGCCCACCGCGCGCAGGACTTCCTCGCCCAGCAGGCGCAGCGCAGCAACCACCGGGTGCGGCCCGGCCGGCTCCGGGTCGGGCAGTTGCTCTGCGGTCTCGGCCCGGCGGGGCAGCAGCACCTCGCGTACCGAACTCTCCAGCTCGCGCAGAAGGTGGCTGACCAGCATCGGCCGCGAGCGAAGCCCACGGTCGTCGTCCAGGAGCAGGCACAGGTCGTCGAAGAGGGCGGCCGGGCCCTCACCGAGCTGGTTCAGACGGGCCCGGATCCGGGCCCGCCTCTCGGGCTCCGGATCGGCTGCTGGCGCGGGTATCGGACGGGCCGTCATGCACTTCATGATGGCAGCCCCCGACATGATCCATTACCACGCCGGGAAGCTGCGCCGAGGAGAACAATGCGCTTGGCAGGCAAGCCGGTTCACCCTTGGGCTCGACGAGCACACGATCGACCTCGGCCCAGGCATTGAGGTCCTCGCCGTGCAGCAGATCCTCAACCACGACCGGGCGCGGCAGGGCAGGCGATCCGCGAGCACGGCCGCGCCGACGTCCGGCTGAGCTTGGTCGAGGGCGAGCCGTGGCAGCGCTACCTGGCCACGGAGCTCCGCCCCCGGTAGGCGCGGCCCCAGAATGAGGGCGCGACGCGGCGCAGCCGGAGGCTGCGGTGGAGCGGGGCACGCCTAGGTTGCTGCTTGTAGCCAGCGTCCGAAGAGGGCGGTCAGGTCGGCGAGGTCGGCCGGGGTGATCACGACGAGCGGTATGCCGGTGGTTCGGGCGAGTTGCCGCTTTTGGTGGATCTTCGCCAGGTAGTCGTCGCTGGTGAGTCCGGCGTATTCCACGTAGGTGCCGTCAGCCAGGCGCCAGTCGGCGCGCAGGCGGCCGCTCGGATTCAGCTCCGGGTGTTGAGGCCAGGTGGGTTCCAGTTCGTGGGCGAGGCCGTGGCGGGTGAGCCAGTCGTCGACGGCGCGTTCTCCGAGCGAGCGGCACGGGTGGCCGTCTGCGGCGAGGCAGTAGGTTCCGCGGGCTGGGCGCCAGGCGTCTGTGACGACTTTCGTGTCGAGCAGGACTTCCAGCCAGCTGGCCGCCCCGAGCAGGGCGCGGATGGCGGTGGCCGGCGGACAGGCCGCCATCGCGGCGACCAGCGTGTCGCGCCGGTCGGCGGGCAGGTCGAGGGGGACCGGGGTGCTGGCGTACGACTGGGCCGGGATGGTGCCCAGGGCTGACGCGAGCGCTGTGACCGCTTCACGGGCGGCATCGGGGGTGGAGGGGGCGGGGTTGCCGTTCCGGGCCCGGAGGCAGCACTCCTTGCACCAGCGGGGAGGGCCGAACTGGCGCAGGATCCAGGGGTTGAGCTGCCCGGCGGTGAACCAGTGCCCGCACAGGGGACACGGCTGCGGCTGCGGGTCGGGCCAGGACCGCCGTTGCCGGGTCGCGTGGAACGGTCCGTAGAGGGAGGCGTGCTCGTAGATCGAGGTCGGATTGCCCCGGTAGGTGTGCTGCTGGCCGACAAGTTGCCCCTCCGCGAGGTCGCGCACACGTTCCGCCACGTCCGGCAGCCGCGTCAGCAGGGCCGCCGGGGTCCTCCAGACCCACATCGCACCGTAACGGTCGATCAGTTCGTCGACGAGGTCATCCGCCTCCCGGCACCAGACAGCCGCGAACCTCGCCTGGTCCTGGCTGTTCCACCCGTAGGGATTCCAGCCGCCCTCGGGATCGGAGCAGTGCCATGCCCAGTCCCGGTCACGGCCGGAGTTCATCACGGGCGCGGCCGGGTTGATCGGCTGGGGGGCCGGCGCTTCGCTTCTGACGTCGGCGGCTCGGATCGCGCCGATGATCTTTTTGATACGTCCTGTTCGGCGGGACTTGGGCACCGGACCTCCACGGTGGATCGCGACGGATGGGGCGGCCCCCGAAGGCCCGGCCGCAGGTTGCGGCGGGTCGTCAGGACTGGCCTGGGGATGCTGTTCCGGCGAGTGCCTGCCAGTAGGCGAGTGTTGTGCGGGTGGCGGAGATGTCGGGGTGTTCCGGGCCCAGCATCCGCAGGCGGTCTTCCAGGAGCGCGGCGAAGTCGGCTGCTGCACGGCCCGGGTCTCCCGCGCGACCCCTCATCGTGGCGAGGTTGTGGCGCGTGGTCAGGACGTCGCGGTGGTCGCGGCCCAGCTTGCGCTCCCGTGTGGCCTGGAGCTCTTCGAGCATGGCGATGGCTTCTTCCAGGTGTCCCGCGTCTCCGAGGAACCGGGCGAGGTTGCCCCGGACTTTGAGAACGTCGCCGTGATCGGGGCCGAGGATCTGCGTGCAGTCCTTCAGGAGTGCTCCGAGGTCCGCGGCGGCACCGGCCGCGTCTCCCGCCTGCCCGCGCCACAGGGCGAGGCTGTTGCGGATGACCAGGGCATCTGCGCTCACGGGCTCCGCGGACGCCGTGTAGTCATCCAGCAGCGCTTCGAGATCGGCTGCTGCCCGGCGGGGGCTGCCCGCCTCTCCGCGCCAGTGGGCCAGGTTGTGGCGCATGGCCAGCACCTCAAGGTGGCCTGGCTCCCACACCTGCAAGGCGTCGGTCAGCAGCTCCTGGAAGGCTTCGGCCGCGTCGACGGGGTAGCCGGCTCGTCCGCGCGCATCGGCGAGGTGGCTGCGGACGGTCAGGATGTCGCTGTGCCCGGCGGGAAGGTATCGACGTGCCTCGGCGTGGCGCTTGAGCCAGTAGTCGAGAGCGTCGGCCACGAGGCCGGCGCTGTGGAGGCTGTCGCCTCCCCGGAGCAGCACCGTGGGGCAACCGAACGCCCAAAGTGATCCCTGGGCTTGGTCGGCCAGGGCGGTGACGTTCGCTCGCAGAGCCTGGGCGAGGGCCCGGTCGGGTTCGGTGGTGGGCCATGCGGCGGTCAGGGCGTCGGCCGCCGCGCGGGCAAGGTCGACGCGTTGCTCGGTGGAGAGGGCGTCGCGGGTGGTGCGCTGGATGAGCTGGTGGACGCGGACGGACTGGTGAGGGGTGTCGGGGGTGTGGTCGATCAGGCTGAGCCGGCGCAGAGCCCCCAGCGCTCCGGCCGCTTCTTCGTCGGTGACCGCGGCCAGCACCCCGCCGCCAGGGGTGCGGTGGGCGATGAGGTAGGCCCGGGCCGGTTCACTGGTCAGGACGCTGTCGGGGATGCCGTTGGGGTCGAGCATCGAGAGCAGGTGAAGCATCGGACGGGCCAGGCCCGCCGGGCGGAGCCCGTCGGCGCGCTCGACGGACAGGGCCCAGGTGGCGGCCACGGTGACCTCATGGTCGTCGGGCAGCGCGCCGGGCTCAGGGAGCAGATCGGCCAGCTTCCTGCGCTGGTCGGCCAGCTGCTGACGGTACGCGGCGCAGGTGAGTCCGGCATCGGCGATGTAGGCGGCGGCCTGGGCGAGCGCGAGGGGCAGGTGGCCCAGGTCCGCGGCGAGGCCGGTGATCTGGTCGGCGGGCTCGCTCCGACCGTGCGCGGCCAGAGCGGAGGTGAGGTAGGCGGCGGCTTCGTCCGGGGAGTACACGCCCACGTCCAGCAGGTGTCGGCGTGCTCCGGTCAAGGCGGCGTCTCGGCGGCGGGTGGTCACCAGAGTCCGCCCGGTGGGGCTTTCCGGCGGCCACAGGCCGCGCAGGTCGGCCGGGTCGGCGAGGTCGTCCAGCACCACCAGCCACCGGCACGGCGCCGCGCCCGATTTGGGTTCCAGCCAGGCCAGGAACGCGGCGGCTGCCCGCTCCGGGTCGTCGGGGTCGGCCTGACACAGCTCGGCGCCGGCGGTCGCGTATCCGGTCACCGCGGCCGAGCGGGTGGAGACATTGACCCAGACCAGCACGTCCACCGAACCGTCGTCCCACGCGGTGTGCGCGTAGTCGGCGGCGAGCTGTGTCTTGCCCACCCCGCCCGTCCCGGTCAGCACCTGGCTCAGCACCGCCGCGCCCCCGTCCTCGACAGCGGCGTGCAGCCGGTCAGCCTCGGCGCGGCGCTGGAAGGACTGTGCGCGGGGCGGGATCACGCCGACCTGGTGCGGCCACCGCGCCGGCGGGCGGAGGTCTCGACGGAGGTGAAGCTCGCAGGCGGCAATGCCGCCGCCTACGGCCGAGATGCTGATGTGCCCGGAACCGGACGGTGGCCTGGTTGCGCCGGGTGCGCTCAGTTCTCGGACGGACCCGGCTTCGGAGGGTTTCCCAGGGTCACGTTCCCCATGGTCCATGCGGCGGCCGAACCGTGGTCAGCGCGGATGTCCACGCTTCCGCCGACAGCCACACCTCCGTCCCCTGCCGATACGCCGCCCGCCTCCTGGGACAGGCCCTGCAGTTCCTCCACCGCGCACTCCAGGGCCTCATGAAACTCGGAATCCTGTTCGGCGGCTTCCTCCAGCGCGTCGTGGACACGCCGCCGGGTACGGCCACTCGGAGCGTCCTGCCCTGCCTCGGCTTCCTCCGTCAGTTTCATCAAGGCGGGGTCTTCACCCAGCTTGCGGCTGATCAACTCGTGAAGCCGGTCCATCCCGGCATCCAGTGAGCGATCGACCTCCGCATCCGCCCGACCGGCCACCCGCTTCGCTTTGCGGACCGCCCACGCGAACGCGTACCCGACCGCGAGCTCTATACCCGTCACTGCACCCCTCCAGAAGCCGATCTGACGCCACAGCAGACCGTACTCGCCAGCTCACCCGACAAGGAAACTGATCACACAACACCGGTCGGCCGACAACACGATCGCCCCGCTTGAGGCTCCTCGAAGGAGGCACACCAGCATGGCGGAGGTCGGGTCCTCCGTGCTGCAAGGAGGAACTCGGCGCCGTCCGCCGAAGCGGTGCACTGCGCGGCGCAGATCACCGCAGTCGTGGATCTGCCCGGCGCGGGCCTTGACCAGGGTGCCGGCGCCGTAGGCGGGGTCACCTGCAACGCCCTTGGGGTGGATGGCCAGCCACGGTGCGCGGGCGGCCGCCGGGATGTTGCGGGCGTGGTAACCACCGTGCACCAGGAGGCCGGGCTGGGCTCGCCCGAGGTCCCGGATAGTCGCCAGGGTGGCATCGACCCAGGCGCCGTCAGGCTGTGCGTGAGCTCGTGCCGGTCGCGGTGGAGCAGGTCGCCGTCGGACCTCACTGGCCGGTCGCCTTCGTGGCGATGACAACGCGCTGGCCGAGGTCGGTGAGGTGGATCGGCCTGCCGAGTCCGTGAACGTGGTCGCCGAGTTCGACGACCTTGATCTCCAGCATCTTGTGGAGGGCCGGGCGGCTGACGCCGCCGGGCCGGTCCGGGGAGCGGTAGACGTGCACGGGGTCGTTGAGGAGGTAGTGCAGGCGGATCTTGTTGAGTGGCTATGACGGCGTACCGTGAACCTCGCCAGCGTTGCCCTCGACCAGCTCGAAGTCCTCGTCCGCAACCGCCTCCAGCGACCGCGCTGACGTCCTCGACGGTTTCCTCACTGGCACCGGACTCTCGCTCGTCCTCCCACCGCCATCACCCTGAAGCGCCGAGGTCAGTACCGGGGTTGCCCCGGGCCGACCGCGTGTCGGGCCAGGTGTTCGAGGACGGTGTGGTTGGCTTCCCAGCCGTCCGGGATCGTGGTGGTGGCTCCCAGGTGTTCGGGTTCGTTGGAGGGGTGTGCGTCGAGGAGTTGGGCGATACCGGCGCGGGCGACGACGATGCAGGCGTGTCGGTGGCGTGTGGTCAGGACGCACAGCCGGCCGGCTTCGAGGTGGAAGGCGGAGGCGTCGGAGCGGCCGGAGAGGGGGTGCAGGACGATGGTGACGCTGAACTCGTGCCCCTGGAGCCGGTTGGCGGTGTCGATGGTGACGCCTTGAAGCCGAGGGTAGTGCTGAGCCAGCAGCAGGCGCAGGTGGCGGGCCTGGCCGCGGTGGGCGACGCCGATGGCGATGTCGCGAGGGCGGAGGGGATGTGGCTGCGGTTCGGTTTCGTCGGTGACGTGTGTGATGCGTGTCAGGAGCCGCTCGGCGATGCCGAGGGTGGTGTGGAGGGCTTCGGTGTCGGTGTGCTGGGTGTACCGAGCCGGCAGCTCCATCAGTGCCCATCCGGTCTGCGCGGCGTGTTCGATCGCCGGGTCGTAGGGGCTACGGATGCCGGCGGTGGTGAACGTGAGGGCCCGGTCGGCGTCGCGGGTTCCGGCGTGGAACGGTGTGAACGGGTAGAAGGCGTCGCTGATCAGGGGGATGGCTGATGGGGGCAGGCGCCAGGACACGGGCAGGGTATGGACGGGCAGGTTGGGGTTCTTGTCCAGAAGGACGGCGACGGCGCTGCTCATGGGGTCGTGGGCGAGGCCTTGCCAGCGGTGTGTCTGCACCGTGGAGAACGGGTCAAGCTGCCCGGGGTCTCCGACGAACAGCGCCTTGTCGAACAGGCGGGCGGTCAGCAGCAACACGTCGGAGCGCATCTGGTAGGCCTCGTCGATGATGGCCCAGGGCCACTGCCGGTCGCGGACGGTCGCCCACTTCATGGCGGTGCCGACGATGACGTGCGCGGTTTCGAGGTCGTTGATGCGGGTGCTGATCCGTGTGCGGGGCAGCATGAGCAGGTCGTCGGGAAGGGTGTAGTCCTGGCCAGTGAGCCGTGCGGTCTTCAGGTTGTGGGGGGATGCGGCGAGGCGGCGGACGAGATCGTCGACCTGGCTGTTGGTCTGGGCGATGACGATGCAGGGGATGCCGGTTTGCGCGAGGGCTTCCGCAGCCTGGACGACCAGTGTGGTTTTGCCTGCGCCCGGCGGGGAGTCCACGACAAGTCCTCGGTGGGTCAGCTGGGGTAGTTGGTCGAGGATCGCGTGGCTCGCCTTGTGGGCCAGTTGCTGGGGCGACTGCTGGTCAGGGTTGGTCACGGCTCCTCCTCGACGGCGTCGGGGCGGTCGGGCGGGGGTCCGCCGTGGGTCCAGGGCGTCTGGTCCCGGGAGGGGAACTCCGGCATGCGGTAGTAGTCGGGTGCGATGGTGAGAACGAGGAAGACGCCGGCTTCGGGGATGACGGTGTAGTTGGGTCGGGCTGCGGTGTTCATGCCCTCGAAGACCTCAAGCTCGACGAGGGTGTCGTCGTCGCGGGGGGTCACCTCAAGGATCCTGTAACGAGACTTGCGGTGACCGTGCCAGGCGAGGGCTTGGCCGGGCTCCAGCCGCACAGGGTCTTGGGTGGACATGGTGAACCGCGGGCGCCATCGGGGGCGCCCGGTGGGGCCGCGGGTGATGTGCTCGATGTCGACGGCGGTCACGGAGCCGCCGAATGCGTCGCCGGTGGTCCGCAGCTCCGCCCGTGCGAACGGGTCGTCGGCGGCGAGTTCGGCGTCGAAGACGGCGGTGGCGTGTTCCCTGCGAGCCAGGCCGATCGCTGCGGCGACGGCGCTGTCCCGTGCCGGCTCGGGAGGCCCATCCTGGGCCAGGTGGTTGCTCTTCTTCGTGAACTGGCCGCGTTCGTGGCTCCAGCGGCGCTTGACGCCGTCGGCCTCGGGGAACCCGTGCAGGAGCCCGAAGGCCTGCCACATCTGGTTCCAGGTCGGCTGCAGGTGGTCGGCCAGCAGGTCGTCGAGTTCTTTCAGGATGCCGGCCTTGTCGTGCTTGGATGCCCGCGAGTGGGCCTTGAGGAGGGGCGCCAACTGCTGGTTGTCGAAGGCCGCGTCGGTGACCGGTCCCGCCGAGCGGTGGGTCGCGGCCGCTTCTGCCTCGAGGGCGGCCTGCAGTCCCGAGGCGGCGTGGCGGGGCGGGTCGATCCAGGCCAGCAGGGCGGCAAGGTCCTGATCTTCCAGCGGGCTCTGGCCGGTGATCCAGTGCGCGGCGAGCAGGTCGGTCATCGCCAGCAGGGAGGCTGCTCCCGGGATCTCGGCGCGGTCCGCGAAGAAGGTGAGCCATTGCCCCAGACGGGGGATGGAGTCGGCGGTGGGTGTCTGCGCGTCGGTGGGGCGGAACCTCAGCTTGCGCCCCAGCTTTCGCAGGTAGTTCACGGTCTGCGGGTTGGGCACCAGGATCTGGGGGGCGTCGGTGTATCGGAAGGTTGCTTCCTGGGTGGAGGTGGCGGGCAGGGTCTCTCTGCGCTGCTGGCGGGTGTCGATGTAGTGGGCGAGTTCGCCTGCCAGGGCGGTGAGCATCGGCGTTGCGGTTCCCGAGGGCGACGCCACCAGCAGTTGGGGGCGGGCTTGGTCGGTGCCCAGCATGACGGCCAGGGGGCTTGCCTCGGCGCCTGTCCGGTTCAGCGCCAGCAGCATCAACGGCTGTGCACTGAGGTGGTGGTGGCGCAGGTGGCTGGCTCGCTGGGCGTGGCCGGTGGCGGCTGCTCGCATTCGCAGCAGTGACACGAGCTGGCTCATGCGATGCCCGCCTCGAGGTCTTGGTGGACGCGCTGCGCGTGGCGCAGGGCGTGGACGATGTCGGTGCGGTCGCGTGCGGGGTGCAGTTGTCCGTCGACGAGGGCCAGGGCCGCGGTGAAGGTGTCGATGCCGGCGGTGTCGTCGCGGACGTCTGACCCGAATCCGCAGGTAGTGGAAGCGGTTGGTAGCTGATACGACGACAGGTGCACTGCCGGTTTGAGAAGATCAAGGTTCCTACGCCGTGACCAGCTCAAACGTGAAAGTGCACCTGTCGAGTGAAGACGATATCGCGCCGCCGTACCACCTCCCGCACCCCCGGCCGTCGCTGGAGCCGGTTGCGGGCGCGGGTGGGTGTGCCGGACGGGTCGCTGACGGAGAACGGCGGCTTGGTGCTGGTGGCCGAGCTGGACCGGGCGTTGGGTGTCACCGCCGCGCTGGACGCGGGGATCGGGCCGGTCAAAGCACGTGATCGGGGACTTTCGGGCGGGGAGTTCGCGCTGGCCATGGCTGTGGTGCAGCTGACCGGCGAGGACCATCTGGTCGGCTTCGACCGGCTGCGGGCCGATCGGGTCGGTGAGGCTCTGCTGCCCGCGCCCGTTCCGCCGTCCACGACGGCCGCCACGCTGGCCACCCGGTTCGACCAGGCCCGGCGCGAGGGCATCGAGGCGGGGTGTGCGCAGGTCACCGCGAGCGCGTTGTCCGCGCTGCCGGTCGGCGAGCGGGCCCGGGTGCTAGCCGGGCGGGTGACGATCGACATGGACGCCAAGGACGTCGAGGTCTACTCGGTGCGCAAGGAGCAGGTCGTACGCTCCTACAAGGGCGAGATCGCCGGGCGGGTACACGCCGCGCACTGGGCCCAGACCGGCACCGTGCTGGCCGCCGACCTGCTCGACGGCCGCTCCGACGGACGCACCCACGCACCGGGCCAGGTCGACCGGGCGGTGGACGCGGTGCGCGCGGCCGGCGCGACGGGCCCGGTCCTGTTCCAGGGCGACTCGGGCTACTACGCGGGCAGGGTCGCCGAGAAGATCGCCGTCCGCGGATGCCTGTTCCGACTCGGCGTCCCGCGCAGCCAGCCACTGTGGCGGGCGGTGGCCCGCGTGCACGAGGACGACTGGACCGACGCTCTGGACTACCCGGGCGCGCAGGTCGCACTGCTGGACTACGTGCCCACCGGATGGCCCGACGGCACCCGGGTGATCGCGCGCCGGGTGCGTTACGACGCCGCCGTACTGTCCGCCGACCCGCGCTCGCGCCGCTCGCGCACCGTCGGCAAGGACCAGCTCGCCCTCGTGTTGGACGGCATCGCCGACACCGCGTATGCCTACTCGTTCATCGCCACCAACGAGAACCTGGACCTGGACGAGGAGATCGCGGTGGCGGAGTGGGAGTTTCGCCGCCGCACCCGGATCGAGGAGTTGTTCCGCGACACTGCCCACGGCGCCGGCCTGAACCATCTGCCGTCCGGCTCCCACGCGGTCAACAGCATGTGGATGTGGGGCGCGCTGCTGGCCTACAACCTCACCGCGTGGCTGCAGATGCTCAGCCCGCTGGACACGGCCCGGCGCCGCATCGCGACCGTGCGTCGCCTGTTGATCCGCCGGGCCGCCCGCTGCACGGTCACCGCCCGTCGCCACGAACTCCACTTCACCGCCACGGCAGGTGAGTTGATCGCCAACACGCTCGCCCGGATCCGCGCTCACCGGCACCTCCCAGCCGTCTGACCGGCCCGCCCGACCGGGCCCGAACCACCCGCACCAGCCCTGGAAAGCCGCCCACCCGACGCGCCAGCCGGGACATCGTCCTGCCCGCACGCGCCGGACCCGCGCCGACGGCCAGCACAGAGATCAACTGGCTGGCCGCCGATCACTACCTGCGGATTCGGGTCTGAGCCCAGCACCTCAACCCTGCCTTGGGTGCGCGCCTCCTGGCGGCAGTACAGGGCGAGGTCGCAGTGTTCGCGGCATCCCGGGGTGTAGTGGGGTAGCAGGGTAGTGAGAGCCGCTTCGAGCTCGGTGCGGGGCCTGGTGGGTTGCCCGGTGTGGTCGAGCAGCAGGTCCAGGCTGGTGCCGGTGGGAAACTTGTCCAGCAGTTCCGGGATGCGGCGGAGCCGGTCGAGGTGACGGCGCAGTGATTTGATCTTCTTGCGGGCGTTACAGAGCGTGGCCGTGGGCACGCGGGAGAAGTTGAGGGGATTGATCAGGACGACGGTGTCGGAGACGCGGTCTGGTGGCAGGCCTGCGCCAGCGAGGACTTCTCGCAGGGCCAGCACGTAGGCGGCGGCTTGGACCAGCGCCCAGCCGACCTGGGTTTCGTCGGCTTGGCCGTCGATGACGGGGAAGGACTTGATCTCCACGACGTAGAAGACGCCGTGGTGTTGGAAGGCGACGGCGTCGGGTTCCAGGTGTACAAGGTGTCCGGCGACGGTCAGGCTGAGGACGGGGTGGTCGAGCAGGGTGTGGTCGCCTGACTTTCCCTGCGCTGCGTTGAGGACGAGCTGGCGGGTGTGGGCGTGGCGCAGTTGCTGGGGTGAGGTGTTGTCGTCGGTGGCGACGGAGTTGAGGTCGTCGTAGCCGACCTCGGGAAGGGTGAAGCCGAGGGTTTGCCGCAGGAGCCGTACGAGTTCCGCGCCGCCTTGGGCGGTCACGCTCCGCTCGAAGGCGATGCCTGCGTCGAGGGCGAGTTGGGACTCGCGGAGCGGCGGCGGCGCGCCCAGGTGGGCGGCGAGTGCGTCCTTGTCGATGCCGGACGCGTCCAGCAGGACTCTGCGGTCGCAGCTCGGGTTGGCCGTCAGCGCGGACAGGGTGCGTGCGTTGTGCGGGAGTTGCCGGGGCGTTCCTCGTAGAACGTCCAGCCGTGGGTCGAGCGGACTCAACTGTCTTCCTAGGACGGACAGGGCACAGCCGTGCGGTCGAGAGGGGTGCTTATGAAATGCGGCGCTGGCGCTTGGCGTCGTGCAGGGGGGCGCCGAAGATCTGGTCTGTGGCGTCGAGGGTCGTAAGTGCGCGCCGGGACGCCTCGGCGCGGGTGTCCGCGTCGTCGTCGGCGTGGATCGCCAGTTCGGCGGCCGCGGCTTCGCGCAGCGCGTCCAGGTCGACCTGGCCTCGCGTGTCGGGGCAGCCGGGGATGTTGCGGTTGTAGTAGAGCAGGAGCTGCTGTACGGGCAGCGGCCAGGTGCCGCCGGGGAGTTGCTCGGCGGCGTCCGCGAGGCGCAGTGCCGAGGTGAGGAAGTTGACGCGGGCCGTGAGCGGGCCGACGAGGCGCTGCTCCAGCGGCCAGGTGCTCAGGGCGAGCAGGGCGCGCACTGGGGAGAGCCGGTCGCAGGCCAGTGCC
Organism: Kitasatospora hibisci; assembly: GCF_043950205.1. NCBI lineage: Bacteria > Bacillati > Actinomycetota > Actinomycetes > Kitasatosporales > Streptomycetaceae > Kitasatospora > Kitasatospora hibisci. Next base: position 27,595 of record NZ_CP171642.1, read on the forward strand.
GGGCAGATGTAGAAGGAGCGGCGGTCGGGGGTGGCCCGGAAGGAGCGTTCCTCGTCTCGGCGCAGGGTGGCCAGGCGCGCGGTGTTCAGCGGGTGGAAGAAGAAGGCCTGGTGGACCTGGCTGAGCAGTTTCGGTGCGGCGGGGACGGTGAGGAGTGTCAGTGCCTGGCGGACTTGCTCGCGGGCTGTCGGGACGCCGAGTTGCCGTTCGACGTTGCCGGCCGCGGCCGGGGCTTCGGGGGCCCGGTGGGCGGGCGGGGGTTCTTCGGCGGGGCTGAACAGGGCGTCCCAGGCGTTCTGAGTGCGCCGTAGCTCTTGGCGCAGCGCGTTGACCTGGTCGTTGTCGTGGTGCGCGAGGGCCTGCCGCATCGCGTGCTGCAGCTGCTGCATGCGTTTCTCGAGGGCGTCCAGGTGCTCGTGCATGGGGGCATCCTAGCAGAGACTCAAGGTTCCTATTTTTCCCCTGTTTCTCGTGTACAGTCCCTGGCTCGTAAGGCACCACTGGTGTGCCCTGTGACGCCTCGCTATTGGAAGGGCGCAACGAAGGCATGAGCAAACTGCTCCACACGTCCGACTGGCACCTGGGCCGGACCCTGTACCAGCATTCGCGCGAGGAGGACTTCGACGCCGTCTTGGCGGAGATCGTCGCGATCGCCCAGGAGACCGTGCCGGACCTGATCATTCACAGCGGGGACCTGTTCGACTCCTCGCGCCCCAGCTCGCGGGATCTGATCCGGGCCATGCGCACTCTGGACCAGCTCGCCGCCGTCGCGCCGACCGTGGTGCTGGCCGGCAACCACGACTCCCCCACGTACTTCGAGTTCCTGAACTACGTGAGCGGGCCGTCCCGGGGCCGCGGCCTGTTCTTCGTCGATCAGCTGCGTCCGGCCGAAGACGGAGGGATCCTCACATTCCCCGTTTGCGGGGGTGAGCAGCGGATCCGTCTGGCTGTCATGCCGTTCGTGCATCCGAACCGGTTCTGGCGGCGCTCGTCCGCGTTCGGCCCGGCCCACGCCGACTCCGCCGAGGGGATGCGGGCGGTACAGGCGGAGTTGATGGCCGGCCTGCAGGAGGGCGCCGACCCCGACCGGGACGTCCTGGTGTTCGCGGCCCACGTGTTCGTCGCCGGCGCGACGCTCTCCCACAGCGAGCGCGCCGTGGACGTGGACGAAGCCTACGCGATCCCGACCGCGGACCTTCCCCAGGTCTCCTACGCCGCGCTCGGCCACATCCACGGACCCCAGACCCTGAACACGAACGGGCTGGGAATCGCCCGCTACGCCGGCAGTCCGCTGCAGTTCGACTTCGGCGAGGTCGACGACGTCAAGAGCGTCTCGATCGTCCAGGTCGACCCGGGACGCCCGGCCAAGCCTGTGCCCCGGCCCCTGACCAGTGGCCGCCCCCTGCACCGGTTCAAGGGAACCTTGGACGAGCTCCGGGCCCGCGCGGCCGAGTTCGACGCAGTGTTCCTCAAGGCGGAGATCAACGGCGAGGAGCCCGACGCGCGACTGACCCTCAAGGTCGCCGAGATCGTCCCCAACGCGATCCTGTGCCGGGCCCTGCCGGCAGGCGACGCCGTCGGCGACTCCGTCGTGGACCCCGGCCCGGCTGAGACCCCGACACTGCCGGAAGCCTTCCGCGCCTACCTGGCCGACCAGGGACTGACCGGCGGCGCCGCACAGTCCACCGTCACCGCTTTCGCCCAACTCCTCGGCGAACTCGACGACGAGACACCGCCACCGCCACCATCGGAGCTGCTGCTGCGCGCTGCGCTGGAAGACCGCTGGACGCGGGAGGCGTCATGAAGCCGCGCAAACTCACCTTCGCCGGAATGCGCAGTTACCCCGGCTCGTGCACCGTCGACTTCACCGACAAGCGACTGATCGGGATCCTGGGCCCGACCGGCGCCGGCAAGTCCACGATCCTCGAAGCGATCATCTTCGCCCTCTACGGCAGGACCTCGTGGGGGGCGAGGGGGTACGAGCTGATCAGCCAGGGCTGCACCCGCATGGCGGTGTCCTTCGAGTTCGAGATGAACGGCCGACTGTGGCGGGTCGCCCGGGAGCTGGGCGAGAAGCGCAAACACCCCAAGGCGGTGCTGGAGCCCCTGTTCGACGACGGCGGTGGTCAGAAGTTCGACGACATGACGGCGGTGACCGCGGAGGTCACCCGCATCATCGGCCTGGACTGGGACGGCTTCGTCAGCACGGTCCTGCTACGCCAGGGCAAGTTCGACGTGCTCCTGAAGGCCGGCAACGCCGTCCGCGCGGAGATCCTGCGGCATGTCTTCGGCATCAATGAACTGGAGCGCGTGCGCAAGCACACGGTCTTGCGCGTGGAAGGCCTGCGGGACGGCATCGCCGATGCCGTCGAGGCCCGCAATTCCCTCCTGCGTGATCCGCAGGGCAGTGCCGCCCAGGCGGAACTGGAAATCGAGCAGACCCGTGGCGTCGCCGTACAGCGGCGCGAGCGGCTGGACCGGTTGCGGGACGCGCAAGGCCGGGCGGTGGAGCGCAACCAGCGCAAGACGGACCTGGACAAGTCGGCACGGTCACTGCGGGGGCGTCGGGTCGCAGGCGCGGACACCACGATGGCCGAACTGGCCCGCGTCAAGGCGGACATCGACGCCGAAGCGGCCTTGCAGGCATCGACCGCCATGGAGCTGACCGCCAAGCTGGAGGCATCCCAGGCCGCGGTGGACGCGGCGCAGCAGGCCGGAGACACCGTCAATTCCCTGTCCGCGGCCTCGGTGGTGCTGGCACGCCTGCCCGAACGGATCACCGCCCTGGCCGCCCGCGAGGAGCGGCTCGGGCAGGAGCAGCTCGCCCACGACGAGCAGGTGGAGGAGGACACGCAGGCGCGGGCGGATCTGGACGAGCGTGAGCTCCAGGCCAAGGCGCTCGCCGAGGCGGCCGAGACGGTCGAATGCGCGGCCAACGACGCCCGCGCGGATGGTGAGCGGATCGGTGAGGCGTTGCGGGCGGCGCTGCAGGAGGCCGTCAGCGAGGCCGGCCATCGGGCTTCGGAGCAGGCAGCGCTCGAGTCGGTCGAGGGCCTGAGCGGCCGCCTTGTCGTGCTGGAGGACGACCTGGGTGTGCTGCAGGACGCCTGCGACGCCACGCAGGAGAACCTGATCGCGGTGCAGCGCTGCGAGTCGGCCCACACGGCCGGGGCCGGTCTGGTGGCCGGGGATACATGTCCGGTGTGTGCCCAGCCGGCTCCGGAGGGGTTCACTCCCCCGCCCCCTCTTGACCGCAAGGCGCTGGACCGGGCGAAGCGCGAGGTGCGCAAGCGCGTGGACGCGTTCAACGCGGGGATCTCCGCCAAGGTGGAGGCCGCCACCGAACTGGGAGCGGCAGAGAGGACGGCCGAGAAGCATCGGGGTGAATACCTGGCCGCCGGTGAACGCCGGAGCGCGGCCCTGGTACAGGTGCGGGAGCTGGTGGGGGCCATGCGTTCCGCCTGTGCGCCCGCCGCGGCCGATGCCTTGGACGCGGTGCTGGTGGAGGCGTCCGCCCAGGTGGAAGCGTTCAGCATGGGCGAGCCGAAGAGCCGGGGCCAAGTCACGCGCGCGGTCACCGCGCTGCTCAAGCCGCTGCGCGGAGCCGAGACGGACCTCGTCGCCGCGCACCTGAAGGCCCGCGAGGAGCTGGCCGCGGCGCAGGCGGAGAACGAGGGGGCCCGCACCGAGCTCAAGCGGCGCCGTGCCCGGTTGCAGCGCGAGCGCAAGCGGCTGGACAAGGCGCAGTTGCAGGGCGAGGCCGACCGGCAGGCCCTACTGAAGGAGGTCGACGAGCTCCCGGCTTCGGTCCGGCCCCCACGCTCTTCGCCGGACGAGCTCCCGTCCGAGCAGAGCATCGCCGGCGCGTGGAAGGCCGCGGACCAGCTCCTGGCACGTCTGGAGGAGACAGCGCGCGACCACGAGACGGTCAAGGAAGCCATTGCCGCCCACGCCGAGCTGGGACGGGCGCTCGACGCGCGCCGTCGGCGCGAGGTCGACACGCCCACGCAGAAGCTGGCCGCGAAGCTGGAGCGGTGGGCGGACGCGGTCAGCGAGGCCAGGGACGTCCTCGCCGACAGCACGCTCGCTTCCCCGCCGCCCGCCCTGGAGGTGGGCGAGTTGGCCGACATCGAGGCCTACGCGGCCGCCGTGTCCCATCTGAGAGGACATTCTGAGCCGGTATGCCCGATTCCCGCAGTTGGCTTGGGCCAGGCACCGTCCTGGCGGTCACGTGGTCCTGCGTCGGCTTCTACAGTGTCCCGAGGTAAAGGGGCGGGCGGTAGATCAGAAGGGCTGACTCAAGAACGTGGTGCGGATCGAGCGATTGGCGGACCTGAAGCCCGTCCACCAGCGTCAGGCTGCCGTCCTGGCCCTGTGGCGGTGGCGTGCGCCGATACTCGCGTTCGGGTTGGACGCAGAGTGGGGCGTCGACCAGTCTGTGCTGGAGTCGCTGTTCCGACTGGCGGCGTCACCTGCTGGTGAACGGTCGGATGCCGCATACCGGCGAGCAATCGCCGAGCTGTGCACGGCCCCGCTCTTCACGTCTGAAGTTGACCCGGACACGGTCCAGCTCTTCCAGTTGGAGATCATCAGCAACCTGCTGACCTTCGGCGAACTGCTGGACAAGCCTGGCGTGGACGAAGTCGAGCGAGTGGTCGAAGCCTCGGCCAGCCTGGCGAACTACCTCGACGGTCTCGTTGAGGGCTCCTTCTACTCTCACCCCTCGGAGGAAGCCCACCGCCAATACCTCGCCGACCTGGCGGATCGGGTGAGCGAGGGCTATTTCGCGTCGCGCCACTTCGCTGTCGAGACCGCCTGCCACGGTGCTCTCGGGGTTCTCCCCGATTCCGCAGGGCTGCTCGACTCGTCCACGGGTCACGAGTTGCTCGCGCTCTGCGAGAACTTCGGCGAAGAGCTCGTCACAACGATGCAGTGGCTCCGCATGACGGGTCACTAGCGATCGCGTCGTGAGCCGGATGGCAAGTGCGGCGGCTGTGACGGACGGGTGCCCGGAACGGAGGGTGGCTACGGGCGGCGCCGGATGAACAGGCCCGGTTCGGTCTCGGCGAGGACGCCCAGGTTGACCAGGCGCTTGAGCTTGTGCCGGGTGCTCTCGATGTTCTTCGACTTGAGCGGGAGGTCCAGGGCCTGGCACAGGTCGCGGGCACGCATCGGTCCAGCAGCGTCGGCGAAGACGTCGAGGATCTGCTGGTAGGCCGGGTGGGCTGGCAGGACGGGTGGCTCCTCGGCTGGCTCCGGGGTCGCCGGCGGGAGGGCGAGGAGCGTCTTACGGGTCACCGCCAGGCTCTCGATCTCCTCGTCGAGTTCACGCAGGCGCGCGGTGAGCTCGTCCATCTGCGCGCGAATCCGGGCTGCATCGCCGGCGAGCTCGCGTTCGCGTGCGTCGATCCGCTCCAGAAGCGGTGCGACCTGGTCATCCATGCGGTCACCCGCGCCAGGTGGGCGTGGTCTGGCCAGTGAGGCGGCGCGCCATCACGTCGATCATTGCCCAGCGCACCCTGGACTCCGAGGACTTCGGCCTGCTCTCGTAGTCCCGCACGAGCCGCCGAAACAGCATGAGGATGCCGAGCGTCTGCTCCACGATCCACCTCTTGGCCTGCGGGACGAAGCCGACGCCCTTGTCGGTAGGGTTGCGTTCGACGATCTCGACGTCGATGCCGACCGTGGTGCCGTGCTCGACGACGGTCTTCTTGAAGCCCTGGTCCACCAGCGCCTTCTTGATGGTGCCGATGGGGGCGACCTGGCCGAGGAGCGCGATGCCGAAAGCGTTGTCGTGGGCGCTGGCGGCCAGCACGGTCACGGCGATGACCAGGCCGAGGACGTCCACCGCCAGCCCGCGCTTGCGGCCCGGCACCTTCTTGGCCGCGTCCTTCCCGGTCGTGGTGGCGGGCACGTTCACCGCCGCACGGACGCTCTGCGTGTCGATCACGACCAGGCTCGGGTCCTCCGCGCGCCCGGCCTTCTCGCGGACCTGCCAGCGCAGCAGGTCGTTGATCTTCACGTCCGTGCCGTCGTCGCGCCAGGCCGCGAAGTAGTAGTAGACGGCCGACTTCGGCGGCAGGTCGTGCGGGAGGTAGTCCCACTGGCAGCCGGTCCTGCCCTGGTACAGGATCGCGTTGACGATCTCCCGCATCTCGTACCGACCCTGATGCCCGGTCGGGGACGGGTGGTCGGCCTTCCACGCCGAGATCACCGGCTCGATCAGCGCCCACCGCTCATCGGACAGGTCGCTCTTGTAGGGCTTGCGGTCACTCACCCAGACAGCCCAACAGGACCAAGCCGCCCGACCGGCCCGAACCGCCCAAACCCACACGATCAGGCGACCACAAGACCGTCATACCAGCTCAGAATGACCTCTGATGTCCTCGCCCGCCAGGCCATCGCCCCGGGTGATCAGCCGCTGCAGGCGCCCGGAGCGGTAGCGGGCCGCGACCGCCAGGCCGTCCAGCTTGGGCTCCACGCACCAGGCATTCACCTTACGGTCCAGCCGGCGCTCCAGCCCTGCGGCCCAGGACTCCAGCTCCTCGGACGAGAACACGTTGTCCAGGGATAGCATCGGCACGCTGTGTGGCACATCGCCCACGACCGCGCCGCCGGCGACCTTCCCGGTGGGCGAGTCCGGCAGGACCTCGTCCGGGTGCACCTCCTCCCAGGTCGCGATCGACCGCACCAGCGCGTCGTACTCGTCGTCCCCGAGCGGTGTGGCCCCGTCGGTGTAGTACGCGGCGGCGGCCTGCACGGCGGCGGCGACCGCTTCGGCGTAGGCGGAGGGGGACGACAGCGTCGCGGATGCATCGATCATGGGGACATCATCGCGGTCGGCACCGACAACGGACCCGTCCGCGCTGCGGACGTCGCCCAGGGGTGCGCTAACGATCTCCCAGCGACCGTGGCGGTGATGCCTTGAACCGCAGGCCGTATCCCGCCCTCTCTGACCGGCCCCGCACACGGGCCAGGCGCCGTGAGATCAACGACGTGTTCACCCGGTCCCGTACTACGGCGAGCCTGTTGAACTCCCTGGCCATCACGCCTCGACCAACGTGGTCAGCGGTCCCAGCTTTCGAAGAAGTGACTGTCCAGCAGATAGCTCGGCGCGAAGCCGAGGCCGACGTCGGTGAGCAGCCTTGCGAGGAACTCGCCCAGACTGCAGTCGAACCGCCGCCACTCGCCGTCGAAGTCCGTACGGACGAGCACGGGCCAGTCAGACGGGTCGGCCGCGCCGGTCTGCCAGACGAAGTCAACTTCCCGCTCGGAGCTGCCCCACTGAAGCAGCCCCTGCGGTGCCGGAAACGCCGGCTGCGGAGCGAACCGGTCAGCAGGGGGCCTGGACCAGTCGATGAGGTCCAAGCCGCTGCCGTTCGGGACGAGAAGGTCGACGTATCCGTCGAAGCTACCGGGGCCGAACACGTCGACGATCTCCTTGTACTCCTCCGGCAAGGCCGTCCCCAGTGCGGCCTCCGCCGCCCGCCAGTCGACAGCTGGACGTTCTCTCGGCTGCCAGCCGGTGATCGCGCACAGTCGCTCGATCCATGTGCTTGTTTCAGGGAGCCCGGCCCATGCGGGGTCCGGGCGGTCCGCGAAGACCACGACCGGCTGAGTTCCGGTTCCGTCGCCGACGGCGATCCAGCCCAGGCCGATCCAGTGGGCCCGGTGTCCCCAGCCGGCGAGTTCCACCAGCTCGTCGCCGAACGGCTCCAGCAGCGCGAGGCCCAGCGCCTCGGTAACGGTCGGGTCGACGAACCGGTCCAGGGCCAGGCTGCGCGGCCGGCCCGACCACTGCCCCAGCGTGGCCCTGAGCCCGGCCAACTCGTCCAGGCCCGTGTCCATGGGAAGCCGGAAGACCGTTGGCCGCTCCCAACGTTCCAGAGCATGGCTCTCCAACAGGCTCTGGACCATCGCAACGAGGTCGGTGTGTGACTGCTCTGGCGTCGGCGGCATCGGACCAGTCAACTCGATCCCGTCTCGGTCCGGCCAGTTCGCCCACACGGCGGACACATCAATCTGGGACTCTTCGATTCCCGCCCCGATCGAACATCACAACTACTGATGGCATCGCGTATTGGATCGTCGTGAGTTGCCCAGGCGAACGGCGACGGCACGAGCAGTCTGTGGTCTCAAGCGGGCGGGACCGGCTCAGTGGCTCAGGTGGGCCAGAAGCGTGTCACCCGACGGATAGGGGCGTTCGGCGGGAAGGAGTTGCCGGGCGGCGTCCAGAGCCCCGTCCTTCACATGGGCATGAATCGCAAGCGCGAGTGCGGTGACGTCGTTGATCGAGACGATCCACTGCTCTGCGTAGCGCTCCGCGGCCTCGCCGGCGAGGCCGAGTTGAAGAGAGCGGTGAGGAAGCGGCTGCAGGTGCAGATCGCGTTCGGGATCCCACTGCACTCGGGCCGAGGCTCGCTTCAACTGGCGTTTCCAGGTGGCGCGGTCGGGGTGCAGGCCGTGTTCGTAGTGGGCCAGGCAGGCGTTTCCCAGGGCCCATTCGAAGCCCTCACGGCTGAGTTCGATCGCGAGGACGGTCTCCTGGCCTTCCTTGCTCGCCCATCCGCAGCGGTACATCATCCAGAGGAACGACGGTTTGATCCACGTCATTCGGTCCCTCTTCCATGCCTCCGGAAAGCGACCGTCCTGTGCGGCGGGCAGGCCGATTTCCGGAGCGTATGCCTGGTAGACGGTCACCGTGGAGGCCGTATAGAGGGCGCGGATCTGATGCTTGGGTTCTGGCACGGTGACCAGGGTCGAGGTTCGGTGCGCATTGCGCCATCGAATTACCGGGCCGGATGGGGCTGGCTGGGCTCTGAATGGAGTGGGGCTGGCTTTGGGTTCAGGGTGTCCGGGACTGGCGTCGGTGGGAGGCGTAGGTCGCCCAGGGCGCCCCGGCCTGGATGGCGTGGTCCTCGGCGCATTCGGGCGTGTAGCCGAGTGCCTGGGCAGCGGCAGCGGGCGGCATCTCCAGGACCCGGGCGCGGATGGCTGCGAGCCGGGTGCCGAGAAGGTGGATTCCGTTCTTGGCCAGCTGGTTCATCAGGTAGGTGGAGTGGATGTGCTGCCCCGGGCGGTTGCCGGGGAAGAGCCAGGGACTGGTCGGGTTGGCGATGACGTTGCGGGGGCCTCGGTGCTCGGCGTGCTCGCCGAGCACTTGGCCGAAGGGCTCGGGGACCGGGACGGGGCCGTGCGGGCCGAGAGTGATGCGGACTTCGTCGCTGCTGACGTCAAGGTCGTCCAGGGCGAGCGCGGCGAAGCGGGTCAGTGGCTGGGCGAACAGCGCGAGAAGGAGAGCTGCCGCGCGGTCCCGCAGGAAGTACCCGGCCTCGGGGTTGAGGAGGTCGCGTAGGAGCTGGACCCGCTGTTCCTGCGTGATGGTGTCGCGAGGAGTGCACTGGTGATACGGAAGCCGCAGGTGGCGGGGCATGTTGCCGTTCCTGCTGGCCCAGGCGATGAAGGCCCGGCTGCCCTGACGGCTGGTGTTCCCGGTGCTGATCCAGGTGTCGAGGTGGGCCTGGGTGCACGCCTGCCGGCTGGAGCCGCGCTCGCGCAGCCAGGCCAGGAAGGTGCTCGGGGAGTTGATCTCTCGCCGGGGCCGGGCGGTCAGGCCTGGGGTGAGAGCCTCCCGGGCGGCGCGTTGGCGGAGTTGGCGAACGCTGTGCCAGGTGGCGAAGCGGCGGACGAGCTGCTGGTCCTCGTCGTGGTGGGTAGCGTCGAGGGTGCGGCGGAGCCGGTTCTCGAAGAGCACCAGGTAGCGGTCGCGGTGTTCGAGGATCTGGTGCTGGACGAGCAGGTCGCGCAGGTGCATGACGGACTGCGGAGACAGGTGGTCGTTGAGGCTCTCGTGGCTGAGAGGGAGCCGCCCGGTGGCCAGGTCGGCCAGTAGCGGCGCGATGTGCCGATTGCCGATCAGCCAGACCAGTCCGGCATCCGGATTGGGATGAGTGCAAACGGCTTGGTGCAGGGGCAGGAGCGCGGGGGCAATCTGGCCCGTGCAGTCGTCCAGTACCTTGGTGATCTGTTCGGCGAGGTGGCAGCGTGGGCAGATCACGCCGTCGGGGCGGTGTCCCCACCAGCGGTGCTGTTCTCCATGGTGCCGGCGGCGTGGGCATATCCGTCCTGTCATGGTCAGTCGGTACGGCGGACGCGGGCGCGCTTGGGCCGGATCGTGGCGTTGAGGTCGATAACGGTGGGACCGGCCTTGATCGCCTTGGGCACCGCGGTGGCCTCGACGCGGAAGGCACATAGGTCCTCGACGGTGCACTCCGGAGCGTCGGTCAGGGCGCCGAGGACTGTCAGGGAGATCCTGTCCGGTCGGCTGCCGACAAGGCGGTAGATCTGCGAGGCGGACAGGGTGATGCCGCGTTCGGTCAGCAGCGGGATCAGGTCGGAGATGTTGTGCAGGCCGCAGGCGGCCATGATCTCGCGCAGCCTCCAGAAGTAGGTGATCGTCTGGCGGGTCACGGGGTCTCCTTGCGTGGCGCGGCGATACGGTCCAGCGCGGCGCGGACGGTGCGGGCGCGGTAGTCGGGCGAGACGTGCGTGTAGAGCGAGGACCGGCGCCCCCGCAAGACCGTCGAGAACACCTGCTCCAAGCTGGCCCTGGCCAGCATCTTCGCCCGCGGCAAGGCCGGCGAGGACGGCCTCCCCCTCCAGCAGGCCCACCAGCAGGTCGACGAGTAGGCCCCGGCACGCACAACGAGGCCCCCGCCCACGAGGCGGGTTCTAGCGATCCCCGCAACACCCTGTAGTTCAGGGAGTTGCGGGGATCGTGGATTTCGGGGTGTTGAAGGCGAGGTTCTTCGAGGCGTTGGACCGGGAGGACGGCAGCGTCTCGGGTGCTGCCCGGATGGTCGGGGTGAGTCGTCATACGGCGGCCGGCTGGGCGCGGAAGGCCGGTGTCCGCGGCCGGGGGAAGTCCGGTACGGGCGGGCATCCGGGCCGGGCGGAGTACGAGCGGCTACGCGCGTCCGGGGTGCGACGCCGTGATGCCGCGGCACGGGTTGGGGTCCACGAGCGCACCGCCCGGGACTGGGACCGCGGGATCCGCAAGATCGGCAACGCGCGCCTATACCCCGATGGGCGCAGGATCGACTACACAACGGGGATGACCAGCACCGTTTCCTCCAAGGCCACACCGTCCCTCGCGGCGGTCGAGGCCGAGCTGCATCCCCGGTTCTTGACGGTGGCCGAGCGGGAGCTGATCGCGGACCTGCACCGTGAGGGCCGGTCGCTGCGGGCGATCGGACGGGCATTGGGCCGGCCGGCCTCCACCGTCAAACGCGAGATCGATGCCCGTTCCGTCGACGGCCTCTACCGGCCGCACCGCGCCCAGCGGGCCTGGGCCGGGAGCCGGGCGCGCCCCAAGGACTCCAAGCTCGCCCAGGACGGTCCACTGCGCGAGTTCGTCACGGACGGGCTGCGGAAACGGTGGTCGCCCGAGCAGATCTGTCACGCTCTGGTCATGGAGTTCCCCGACGACGACAGCATGCGGGTGAGTCCGGAGACGGTCTACCAGGCGATCTACGTCCAGGCCCGCGGCGGGCTGCGTCGCGAGGTCGCACTCGCACTGCGCACCGGGCGCACCCGACGCAAGCCGCAGCGCAGCCCGGAGCAGCGCACGTCCCGGTTCGTCGACGAGATGGTGATGATCTCCGAACGCCCTGCCGAGGTCGAGGACCGGGCGGTTCCCGGCCACTGGGAAGGCGATCTGATCGTCGGCACCCGCAACGAGAGCGCGATCGTGACCCTGGTCGAGCGCTCCACCCGTTACGTCCTGCTCGGACACCTGCCCGGCGGGCACACCGCCGAGGAGGTCCGGGAAGTGCTGGTGCCCCTGATCCAGACCCTGCCCCAGCACCTACGCGGCTCGCTGACCTGGGACCAGGGCTGCGAGATGGCCGCGCACAAGCAGTTCACCGTGGCCACGGGCGTGCCGGTCTACTTCTGCGATCCGCACTCACCCTGGCAGCGCGGATCGAACGAGAACACCAACGGCCTGCTACGGCAGTACTTCCCCAAGGGCACCGACCTGTCCGTCCACAGCCCCGAAGACCTCGAACACGTCGCCCAACAACTCAACGGCCGACCACGCAAAACGCTCGACTGGAGAACCCCAGCCGAGCGCCTGCGTGATCTACTAACGACCACATAGCCATCAGGTGTTGCGAGGACCCCAAGAATCCGCCCGAGGAGCGGGGGCCTCGCCGCGTCCAGCACGCGGCGCAGCGGGACCGCCAGTGCCGGTCTCCGGCCGGTGGTGTCAGCCGACGGCTGCCGGGGCCGCTGCGGCCCGGCCCACCGGCCAGCGCGGCCCGGTCGCGGCGTCACCCACCCACACCCACTGCACGCCCGGGGTGACGGTGATGCCGTAGTCGTACCGCGACGGCCGGCCCAGGCCCGTCCACTGGTCCCACGCGGCCAGCACCTCGTCGCCGAGGCGCCGCGGACCGCCCTGGTGCACCACCACCGTCCCGCCACCAGCCGCGGACAGGGCCGCCCACGAGCGGGCGCCGTCGTGCACCCACGCCGAGGTGCCGTCCTCGTCGACTGCCGTGGTGAACACCGCGTCCGGGACGGCGACCCGCAACGCGAACCGCAGATCCCAGTCCTCACACAGCGGCACCAGGTCCCGCTCCACGCGGTGCTCGGTCTCAGGCGGCCCGTCGCCACGCACCTGCGCATACCCCGCGGCCGGCCCACCCGCGCCCGGGCCCGCGCCCGCGGCGGGGCCGCGGTCCGGCATGAACTGCGCCAGGCCCTGCACCCAGCCGGACGCCGACCGGCCGTCCGCAGCAACGGTGAGGGCGACGTGCCCGAGCCGGCCCCACGGGTAAACGATCCGCCCACCCGGCACCGTCGCCTCTACCCACGCCCACGGCACCCGCTCCACCGCGTAGGTGGCGTGCACCCGGTCGAAGCGGCCCGGCGGCCGCCCGGCGGATCCGTCCGCGACCAGCATCTCGACGTCGACGCCGGCCGCCGCGAGCCGGCCGCGCGCGAACGCCGCCAGGGCCGGGTCCAGCTCCGTGGACACCACCCGGCCCGGGCCGGCCCGCCACCCGGCGATCGCCGCACTCCAGCCCTGCCCGGTGCCGACGTCCCACACCCGGTGCCCGGGCTCCAGCAGCAGCGAGTCCAGCATGTCCACCACCACGGCCTGCGCCGACAGCGACGACGTCGGCAGCCCGCCGGTCACCTGCGTCACCGCGGCCGCGTCCTGGTCGGCGTACAGCTCACCCGCCCAGCCCGCCGGATCCACCGCGCGGTCGACGGGCACGTACGCGCGCCCGTCCCACCGCCACAACCGGTCCGGCGCGAAACCGTCCCGCGGCAGCACGGCCACAGCCTCGCGCAGCCACGGCGAACGCTCCGGCCACGCCGAACGCCCGGCCATGGCCGCGTCCAGCCGCTCCCGCCCGGCCACCAGGTGCTGGTGCTCCGTCACTTCTTCTTGTGCTTTCCGTCGCTTGGCGGCGGCGCCGGCACCTGCCCGTCGGCGTTGCCCGGAGGCGGGTCTCCCTTGCCCGGGTCCGGCGGCGGCTTCTCGTGCTGGCCCCGCGACGGCACCATGCTGCACTCCCCTTCGTGTACGGGTCAGGACGGGCCCATCGTGGCGCAGCACGGCATCCCCGGGTAGGGAGCGTGGCGGAGCGTCAGGGGCGCGCAGGACCGGGTGCGCGCCGAAGCGGGATCAGGCGAGGCTCGGGCCGCGCTGCCGCGCGGCGCGCCGGCAGTGGGTGCCTGATGGCCAGTCATTGCCATTTCGGGCGAACCCACTTGAACTTTGAGGCACAGTGCTACCCGATGACCACCATCACCACCGTCAACGCCGCCTCCCTCACCTACCGCGTCAAGCTCCCCGCCCTCCTGCGCCGCCGTCCCCGGGCCGTCACCTCACCGCCGACCTGATGATCGCCCTCGGCGGCCGCCGCTACTGAACTTGAATGCGTGATGTCGCTCGGATGGGTGAAGCAGAAGCGTTCGCCTGCCGGCGGAGGGTCGGTCCCGGTAGTCGTGTGCTGTGAGATACGCACAGGGCGGCGGTTTGACCGACGCGGAGAGGGCCGCACGCGAGCGGATCCGGCAGCAGGCCGTGGAGCGCTTCGAGGGCGGCGAGCAGAACCGGGAGATCGCGGCCGCACTGCGGGTGAGCGTGCGTTCGGTGGAGCGCTGGCGCCGGCAGTGGCGCGAGGGCGGTGCGGCAGGTGTGGCTTCGAAGGGCTCACCCGGTCGTCCGAAGCTGTCCGACGCCCAGATCGGTCGGCTGGAGCGGGAGTTGGAGCGCGGACCGCTGGCCCACGGCTGGCAGGACCAGCGGTGGACCCTGGCACGGGTGAAGACCTTGATCGGCCGGCTGTTCCACGTCTCCTACACCGTGGAGGGCACCTGGGTCCTGCTCAAGCGGCACGGCTGGTCCTGGCAGCAGCCGGCCCGCCGTGCCATCGAACGCGACGACGCGGCAGTGGAGTTGTGGAAGAAGGACACGTGGTCGCGGGTAAGAGCGCCGCGGCAGCCCGCGACGCCTGGCTCGTCTTCGAGGACGAAGCCGGGCAATCGATGAGGCCACCGCGCGCCAGGACCTGGGGCAGGATCGGGTGCACCCCCGTCGTGCGGGTGCGGGGCCGGGGATCGGGCCGGGTCTCCATGGCGGGATTGAGCTGCTACAAGACCGGCAAGCGCTCCCGGATGTTCTACAGCTTCCACGTCTACCACGGTCGCAAGAGCGAGAAGAAGGGCCTGACCTGGCAGGACTACCGGGACCTGCTCATCCGCGCACACATCCAGCTCGGCGGCCCGATCGTACTCGTGTGGGACAACCTCCGTGCCCACCTGATGCCGCCGATGCAGGAGTTCATCCAGGCGAGCAAGGACTGGCTGACCGTCTTCCAACTCCCGTCGTACGCACCGGACCTCAATCCGCAGGAGGGCATCTGGTCGCTGGTCAAGCGCACCATCGGCAACCTCGCCGCCGACCTCGACCAGCTCGCCCGGGCCGTCAGACGCAGCTTGAAGAAGATCCAGTACCGGCCTCACCTCATCGACGCCTGCCTCGCCACCACCGGCCTGATCATGGACGGCTGATCATCTTCAGGCCGACATCACGCATTCAAGTTCAGTAGCAGAAGAGCAACATGGGCCGCGTCTACCGGAGGTGATGGTGACGAGCGACATGGCGGTGATCCTGTCGGTTGGGTGACGGTGGTCAGAGGTTGGCGGCGGCGGTGTTGATGCCGGCGCGGAGACGGGCGACGCGGTCGGCGTAGTCACGTTCGCCGTCGAGGTAGCGGACCTCGACCTGGTCTGCGTCGTAATGGCTGATGTGGAGTCGGCCCTCGGTGACGTCGAACCAGACCTTGCTGATCGAGCCGATGAGCTTGAAGACCCGGCCGTTGGCAATGCCGCGGCCGCCGAGGGTGGCGCCGGAGACGTTGCCGGTCCGGTAGTAGGCGACGTCGAGGCCGGCGAAAGGCGGCTCTTCTGCTGGATCCGTGGGTGTGATCAGGTGAGTTGGCGGCGGGGCAGGGTGGGTCGGTTGCCGTCGAGGGTGAGCATGACGAGGGCGATGACGGCGTCGGCGGTGCGGAAGCCGAAGCCTCGGCGGATGATCAGACGGGTCTTGGTGTTGGTCGACTCGATCAGCCCGTTGGACAATTGCTCGGCGATCGCGGCCGTGATGGCCTCGCGGTGCCGTTTGATCTTCCGGCGCAGGTCCAGGAAGGCGGGGATGCGGCAGCGCTGGGCCCAGGCCAGCCAGCGGTCCAGCGCGGCGACGGCAGCCGCCATGCCCTCGGCCTTCGCGATCCGGTAGACCATGCGCAGGCCCTCCTTCAAGAGGTAGGCGCGGTGCAGACGGGGGTCGTTGGCGGCGATCCAGGCCAGCTTCGCGCTCTGGCGCTCGGTCAGGTCTTCCGGGTTCTTCCACAGCGCGTGGCGCGAGTGCTTCAGCCGGCGGGCCAGGTCGGGGTCGGCGGCCTGGCGCCGGGCCCGGTTCCAGCTCGCGCGGCGTTCCTCGTCGAGGGCGTCGGTGGCCCAGGCGACGACGTGGAACGGGTCCATCGCCCGGATCGCGTTCGGGGCGCGCTCGGCCACGACGTCCGCGATCCACTCCGCGCCGTCCGCGCTGATATGCGTCAGCCGATGGGCCCGTTGCTCGCCGAGAGCGTCGAAGAAGCGGCGCAGGACCTCCTTGCCGTGGCCGTCGGCCATCCACACCACGTGCCGGGTGTCGTGGTCCACGACCACGGTCATGTACTTCTGCCCCTTGCGGTAGGAGATCTCGTCGACGCCGATCCGCCGCAGCCCGGCGAGGCGGTCGATCCCGACGTCGGCGTCGCGCCGGTAGCGGGTCAGGATCGCGCCGACAGTGCGCCAGGCGACCCGCATCAACTGCGCGGTTGCCGACTTGGAGCACTCGGTGGCCAGCCAGGCGACCTGCTGGTCGAAGTCACGGGTATGCCCGGCTCCGTGACGGGCCCAGGGCACCGCCGCGACCACCACACCGTGCCGCGTGCACGACACCCGCGGAGCGTCAGCCTCCAGGAAGAGTTTCAGGCCGGCCGCGTCCAGGTGCCGCCAGCGGCGCCGGCCGTCCCCGGCATCGAAGCGGGGGCAGCGCCTGCCGCAGACCCCGCAGCGGCGACGCGCCCGACCCCGCAGACGCACCGCGACCACGATGACCTGGGACTCTTCCTCGAACCAGGCGTCCTCCGGCGCTGCCTCCCCGCATCCGACCAGTGCCTTCAATACGGTGGTGAACCGCACGCCGTTCTCCCTGCGCGTCTGATCCTGAGCCTCGATACCTCAAGATCTGCACAGGGGACGGCGTGTGCCGTGTCAGGCACTCCGGACCGACCCACGGATGGAGCAGAAGAGCCCGAAAGGCGCCCAGTCGTTGAGAATACGAGACCAACTACTACCTGGCGACCACGAAACCCCTGGTCACAGCCACAACCTGAGATCTCTACCGAACCCGGGGCGGTTCACCCTGATCGTTGACCATGTTCGCGGGCTCACTGCCGAACCTGCTTGGACCAGTCACCCTTGAAACGATAAGCACGACCGTCACCGGCCTGCTTCAGCCCGTCCGGGACGACATCATCATGGTACGGGTACTGCTGTGTCACCGCGGCCAGCAGAAATTCCAGGAAGCCGCCCTCGAACAGATCCCACTCCCGCATCGAGTGGAACTTGACGGCGACCGGCCACCGGTCCGGGTCCGGGTCCCGCATCAGCCAGAAGAAACGGTCGGAGTTGGAGTTGTTACCCCACTTCAGCAGCCCACCCTCGGCCGGGAACAGCGGATACGGGCACTCCCTGAAGTCCCCGTCCCGATCAGGGCTGATTCAAAGTCCTGGCCACGGGTGAACGCGCAGGTCGGGGGCGGTGGTGTCGTGTCGGCCGTCACGTAAGCAACGGAGCTCCGGTTGACGGGGTGACCTACCAAGTCGCCCGTGTCCCGGAGATGCTCCTATCGTCTGTCAAGCGGCCTGCGCAAGGTCGATTCTGGGGGTGTCTGCGCAGGTCAGGGCCCGGAAGACCTCGCGAGCCACGTACCGCTTGAGGCAGCGGATGATGTCCTTCTTCTGGAGTCCCTGCGCGGTGCGCCGGGCGATGTAGTCGCGGGTGCGCTGGTCGTGCCGCATACGGACGACGACGATGCGGTAGAGGGCGGCGTTGGCGGACCTGTTGCCGCCGCGGTTGAGCCGGTGACGGTCCCGCCGGCCGGATGAGGCGGGGATCGGGGCGACGCCGCACAGGTGGGCGAACGCCGCTTCGGAGCGCAGGCGTTCGGGGTTGTCGCCGACGGCGGCCAGCAGGCGGGCGGCTGTCTCGGGGCCGACGCCGTTGACGCTGACGAGCTCGGGGGCGGCCTGGGTCGCAAGCGAGGTCAACTCGCTGTCGTAGTCCTCGATTTCGCGGCCCAGCTCCTGGTACCGGCGGGCCAGGCGGCGCAGGGTGAATTTCGCCGCGGCAGCCGGAGTGGCCAGGTCGCCGCTCGGCCGAAGGCGGCTGAACGTGGCGATCAGGTCAGCTGCGGCAAGGCCACGTAGCTGGGCGCGGAGCGTGTCCGGGGCGGTGACGAGCAGGCTGCGGATCTGGTTGATCGCCTGGGTGCGGGCCTTGACGGCGGAGGTACGGGCGTTGTGCAGGACGCGCAGCGACTCGGCGGCGCCGTCGTGAGCCTTGGGGACGATGTCGGCGCGTCCGGCGGCGACGGCCTGGGCCGCGGCGTAGGCGTCGATCGGGTCGGACTTACCCTGTCGGTGGCGTATTCGCCGGTCGGGCCGGTTGATGTCGAAGACTGTCAGGCCGGCCGCGGCCAGGACCCGGGCGAGCTGGGTGCCGTACGAGCCGGTGCCCTCCACTCCCACGGCGCACACATTCCCGTGTGAGCGCAGCCAGGTCAGCAGGGCGTGGTAGCCCTCGCTGGTGGTGGGGAACTGGGCATCGGCGAGGTGTCGGCCCAGGGCGTCGACGACGGCCGCGTGGTGGGTGTCGGTGTGGGTGTCGACGCCACCGAAGACGTCACGGGGCTGATCGGTCATGATGGTGGTGCTGTCCTTCCGGATGCGTCAGGAGGCAGCACACGCCGGTCGGGCGGGCGGACAAAGCAGTGACGGGGGCTTCTAGCCCAAGCTCCTATCAGGTCACGAACGCCCGTCCGGCCGTGTGCGTCGTGGCCCTCCGCGGCGAGTCGACAGATCTCCGGAATGACAGCCCGAGGGCGTCAGCTTCGATGCGGGTCAGACCCGGCGGAGGACCACGGCACCATCATCACTGCTCCGATGTGTCGCCAGTCTGCCACCGTCTGCCTGATCAAGTCGCCCGGCCGCGCCGAGCGTGAACTCCCGCTCCTCGCCGACCGGTTGTCTACCCTGCCTGATCCGCGCGACCGGCGGGGTCGCCGGCATCCGCTGGCCGCGGTGCTGCTGACCGCCGCGTGCGCGGTCCTGGCCGGCGCCCGCTCCTACCTCGCGATCGGACAGTGGGCCCGCCACGCACCTCAGCACACCCTCGCCCGCCTCGGGTTTCGTCCGCACGGTGTGCTCGGTGTCCGCACCGCGCCCTCGACCTCCACCGTGCGCCGGGTCCTGCTCGCCGTGTGCCCCGGCGGACTGGCGGACCTGCTCGGCACCGACCCGACCGGGGCCGACCAGGTCGCGGTGGACGGCAAGACCGCACGCGGCTCGCGGAGCCACGCCGCGCCCGCCGCCCACCTCCTGGCCGCCGTGACCGGCACCGGCCGGACCGTCCCCCCGTTACGGGTCCCGGCCAAGACGAACGAGGCGACCGCCTTCCGGCACCTGCTCGCGCCGTTCGACCTCACCGGGGTGACGGTGACGGCCGACGCCCTGCACACCCAGCGCGACCACGCCCGCCACCTCGTCGAGGACCGCCAGGCGCACTTCCTGCTGCCGGTGAAGGGCAACCAGCCCCGGCTGCACGCCGCCCTGCGGGCCCTGCCCTGGCCACGGGTACGGGCACGCTACGACCGCAAACTGGGCCACGGACGTCGCGAGACCCGTTCGCTGCGGGTGCTGACCGTCACCGACCTTCACCTGGACTTCCCCCACGTCGTCCAGGCTGCCAAGATCCTGCGGCACCGCACCGACGCCCGCACCGGCAAGGTCTCCCGGCAGACCGTCTACGCGATCACCGACCTGACCGCCCTCCAGGCGTCCCCGCAGAAGCTCGCCCACCTCGCGCGCTCGCACTGGACCATCGAGAACCGGCTCCACTTCGTGCGCGACACCACCTTCGCCGAGGACGCCTCCAAGATCCGCAGCGGCCACGGCCCCGAGAACATGGCCACCCTGCGCAACCTCGCCATCGACACCCTCCGAGACGCCGGGCACAAAGGCATCGCGGCCGGACTGCGCGAGGTCTCCTACGCACCCCACGACCGCCCACTCGACCTGCTCAACCTGCCCTGAACAGCCCGGATGTTTCCCAACGACGACTATGAATCAGCCCTGGCGTGTTGGCGGACCGGTTCGTAGTAGTGATGAAGCCTCTGTAATGGGGGCGGAGCGAAGGGGCCGGGTCATCCGTGGCTGTGTGTGTCTGGTCAACCGGACGTTCTCCGGGACAGGGCCATTGCATGATCGAGAAGTGTCCGGTTTCGTCAGGTGAGGCCGAGGGCTCGTAGTGGCCGCTGGTGGTCGCGGCCGGTGTGGCGGAGGGCGGCGGCGATGTTGGTCTTGCCGTCCTGGCGGAAGACGCTGATGGCGAGGTTGCGCAGGCTGGCCATGGTCCGGGGCAGGTGGCCGGTGCGGACCTTGGAGTCGTCCTCGCGGAAGGTCCGGTCACGGACGTGGTGCAGCAGGTTCTCGATGCTCCAGTGGCCTCTGATCCAGGCGGCGAGTTCGGCCGGGGTGGCGTCGAACACGTCCAGGCTGGTGATCAGGTAGACCCGCTCGACGGTGAGCTTTCCGGTCGTCAGGTCGCGTCGCCAGCGCACGACCTGGACGGCCTGGCGCGCGCCGGGGTAGTCGATATGGGAGAACGCGGCGACCTTCAGTCGGCGGATCTCGGCGCGGTGGTGGGCCTTGTCACGGGTGCGGTGGTCGAGCGGGATGTCCCGCCAGGGCAGGTGCTTGACCTGGGCGTGCAGGCCGGGGTGGTTGCGCTTGGGTCGTGTCCCTTGACGTGGTGTAGTGGTCGTGCGCCAACGGTCATGAAACGGGCGGGAGTTCGTCGCGGGTGCGCTCGCCGGGGTAGATCTGGTCCATGCTTCCCTCGGGCAGGTAGCGGCGGGGGAAGGCGATCCATTCGTCGTGCATCTCGAACAGCACGGCAGTGACCAGCCGCAGGAGCGCATCGTCGTTGGGGAAGACCTGGACGACGTCGGTGCGGCGTTTGATCTCGCGGTTGATCCGCTCCAGTGGGTTGGTGGACTGGATCTTCTTCCAATGTCGTTCCGGGAAGCCGGCGAAGGCGGTCAGGTCGTCCTTGGCCTCCAGCAGCATCGCTTTGACCTTGGGGAACTGCTTGCCGAGCATCTCGGCGACGGTGTCCAGCTGGGCCCGGACCGCGGCCTCGGCCGGCTGGGCGAAGATCGTGCGGATCGTCGCGGCGACCATCTCACCGGCCTCCTTCGGGATGATCGCAAAGGCGTTCCGCAGGAAGTGAACGCGACAGCGCTGATAGGCGGCGCCGAGCATGACCTTGCGGATCGCCTTGACCAGACCGCTGTGGTGATCGCCGATGACCAGCCGGACCCCGGACAGGCCGCGCTCGCGCAGGGACCGGAGGAACTCGGCCCAGAACACCTCGGTCTCGCTGTCGCCCACCATCACCCCGAGCACCTCGCGGCCGCCGTCCTCGGTGATCCCGGTGGCGACCACCACGGCCCGGGAGGCGATCTGGTGGTTCACCCGGGCCTTGCAGTAGGTGGCATCGAGGTAGATGTAGGGGAAGCGGGTGTGGCCCAGGGGCCGGATCCGGAAGGCGGTGAGCTGTTCGTCCAGGTCCGCGCAGATGCGGGAGACCTCGCTCTTGGAGACGCCGGTGTCCGCGCCGAGGGCTTTGACCAGGTCGTCGACCGAGCGGGTGGACACGCCCAGGACGTAGGCCTCCATGATGACCGCGTAGAGCGCCTGATCGATCCGGCGACGTCGTTCGAGCAGGCTGGGGAAGAAGCTGCCGGTGCGGACCTTGGGGATGGCCAGGTCCAGATCGCCGGCCTGCGTGGTGAGCGTCTTGTCGCGGTGGCCGTTGCGCCAGGTCGTGCGGGCCTCGGTGCGCTCGCCCGGCTCCGCGCCGATCCGGGCGGTGGCCTCGGCCTCGATCAGCTCCTGCAGCATCCGCTGGGCGAGGACCCTGATCAACTCGATTCCGTCCGCCGTACGCAGTGACTCCATGACGCGGAGTAGGTCAGACTGGGACAAGGCCATCGCGTACCTCCCGAGTGAACTCGCCGTTCTACTCAGAGAGTTGCGCGATGGCTGCCCCATGACCAGGGGTTACTCCAAGATCTCTGCTACACCACTCCACGGGACGCCATCACGTTCGGGCCGCCCGGAGATGCACGTGACCCACGAGACCATCTACCAGGCCCTGCACTCCCGGGACCGCGGCGACCTACAGCGCGAGCTCACCAAGCGGCTCCGGACAGGACGTTCACTGCGCCGCCCGCACCGTCTCTCCTACAAGCGGGTCAACCGCCCGATCAAGAACATGACGATGATCAGCGAGCGGCCCGCCGAGGCCGCCGACCGCACCGTCCCCGGCCACTGGGAAGGCGACCTGATCCTCGGCAGGGACGGCAAGTCCGCGATCGGCACCCTGGTGGGGACAGTGACGGTCAGCGAGACGGAGGTGGGCCTGGTCCGGAATCACAGCTGCCGGGGCAATGCAGCTACTGGGAGGCCGAGCCGGGCAACCCCAACGGCGGCGGCACCGTCCTGCTCGGCGTCGCTTGGTACGACCCGGAGTTCTTCGACGACCGGCGCGACGCCTGGTTCGGCGCGATGCACCAGCGGATCTACCAGCAGCTCGGCCTCCCGCTCGAGGACATCACCGTCACCCACTGGTCCCTGATCGCCTGATTTGAGACCCCAGGACGCACGAAGGGCCGGACTCCCCGATGACGTAGGAGTCTGGCCCTTCGTACGTCCTCAGCCGGCCAGGCCCACGGGCGCCGGCTCCGCTTCCGGCAACGGCGTGCGGGCTTTCGCCCACCACACCACCACGGCGCACCCAGCAAGACCCGCCACGGCTGTCGCCAGGCCGCCTGAGGTGAACCCGGCCCTCGGGTGGGCCGCAGCCAAGGCCGGGATCCCCACCATGGCGAGCGTGCCCATGCTCCGGGTGATCGTCTGGTCGACCGTGAGCAGTCGGCGTCGCGCGGCCGGAGGGAACTGCGCGAGGTGCGTGGACAGTGCCACCGCCAGGAACGGTGACACGGCACCGTACGCGGCCGACACCGCCACCAGCTCGGCCACCGTGCGGACCGACCCGGTCACCGCCATCAGCACCCCGGAGACCGCCCACGCGACGCAGTAGAACGCCGGCAGGTACCGCGGCAGCCGGACGTTCCCGGCCACCGCGTTCCCGACGATCGACCCGGCCCCCGTGGCGGCCAGCATCACGCCGTAGGTGCCGACCCCGCCGCCGAGCCGCACCGCCACCAGCGCCGGCATCACGATCGACACCGACCCCGCGAAGATCGCGATTCCGTGGACAGCCAGCACCACCCCGGTCTCCGGATGCGTGCGCACCAGGGCCCGGGCCCGCGGCACCAGCACCGGCGCGGCCGTGGCACCGGCCGGGGCAGCCTCCCGGCGGCGCGCAGTCCCGGCCCCCAAGCCAGCCAGTGCGACGGCGGACAGCGCGAACGTGCCCGCGTCCAACCAGAACAGCCCGCCCATCGGCATCACCGCGAGCAGCACACCGGCCGATGCGGGGCCGGCGACCCGCGCGATCCGAGCGGTCAGGTCCATCAGCCCGTTCACGGCCTGCACCTCACCCGACCGCACCAGGTCCGGCACCAGCGCCCCGAGGTTCGGATCGAACAAAGCCCCGCCGACCCCCAGCAGGCCTGCCGACAACAGCAGCCCCGGCGTGCCGAACACCTCCCACGTCCACGGCAAGCCGGCGACCAGCACCATCCGCGCCACGTCCACCACCGCAAGCGCGCGCAGCGTCGTGAACCGCTCCATCACCCGCCCACCGACCGTCCCGAGCACGACGTACGGCACCGACTCCGCGACGGCCACCAGACCCATCGCCGCGCCACCGGACCTCTGCCACGCGAGCCACATCACCGCCAGGGCGTACAGCCGGTCACCGAACACCGACGCCGTCTGCGCGCCCCACAGAAGAACAACCGGGCCCCGCCGCAACAACCGCACGTACCGCAAGATCTTTCGCCCTCCGGAAAGCACGAAGTCCCGGCAACAGACTCGCCACCGGGAACTCCCGCAACCCTAGGGCAACGTGAAGATCACCCGTCGCAGACTCCCCGATCGCCACAGACACCCGGCCCGGCCCAGACCGCGCCGTATCCGCCGGGGCCACCCGCTCGTTGAACCGGCCGAGCGCCCCGACCAGGGCGCGCGGCTGCGCCTGCTCCACACCGCCCGGCACGTACACCCCCACGGCCCGGGCACCGCACGGTGAAGCCCCCGGGCGGCCGGGCCGTACACAGCCCGGCCGCCCAATGCACCCGCCGCAGCGCCGACAGTCGTGATTCTGCCCCGCGTTCCCGCAGGCATTGCTGGCGATCCAATCCCGATCCCGGTCACCGACGCGCCTGCCGGGCAGGCCACGGCCGCAGCCGCTTTCGCGCTGCGAGTGGCACTGCCACCGGTCCTCGACATGATCAGCAGTGATGGAGCTGCTGTTCCGGGACTTCGTCGTCCGCGGCGACCTCGCCACCAGTCGCGCAGACCTCATCGACTACCTGATGCTTGAGAACTACGAGCGCCGGGACTTCAACATCATCGAACGCGCGCGCGGCCTCAGCGAACTCCTCCAGGCCTGCGACGGGGACGCTGCCGAAGTCGCCCGCCGCCGAGTCAAGGACCGCTCCTGGGCTGGCAACCAGATCGCACTACTCATCCTGCCTGCGAATCCATCAGATGCTGATCGACGGCACCATGGCAGAGGGGTACGCCCGCCGGCTTGCCCGCGCTCTCAGGGACGACGCCTCACTCGGCGTCGCCTCGCTGCTCGCCATGGCCGAGCAGCTGAAGAGTCAGGAGAAGGACCGCCGGGAGCACGAGAAAGACTCCTGGCAGCAGCCAAGGCCAATGTGTTGTCCGCGGACAACACGCCTCAGGCCGAAGCCCCGCTCGATCCGACGAGCACCATGCCGTACCCCAGTTGGAGGGCTCAGCAGGCGCCGCCGCAGGCGCTGCGGCGGCTGCGGACCCGGGTGCTGCGGAACGGCCGACTCTGGCGAGAGCATGTTGTCCGCGGACAACATCCCCGAACAGCGAGCCGCTGTAAGCGAAGCGCCGACGGCCAGCCCGCGGTCGGCCCGCGCCATCGACGGGGACGCGGGCTCCGTGTTGTCCGCGGACAACACGTCCGCTGCATCGGAAGCCGGACAAGCCTCGGTCGCCACCGGCCCGACGCCGGCGGAGCTGGTTCAGGTACTGAGGGCCACCGCCGCGGAGCAGGCGGCCACGCTCCGGGCCGGTCTCGCGGACGCGGCGTTCACCGCTCCACACTAGGAGCTGCACACGAAGCTCTGATCCTCCAGCGCGTTGTCCGCGGACAACACCACGCCGACACAGAGACCAAGGGCATTTCATAGTCCCGGTGATCGTGTGAGTCCGCACGTCGCGGCGATGCGAGGTTTTCGGGCCGGGCTGTCGCTAACGCATCGAAGCTCCGGTTGAACGGGGTGGCCTTCCCAGCTGACGAGGCGTTCCTCGTCCAGTTCGTGCAGCACTGCTCTACTGATCTCAGAGGGCATTTGATGTGAACGGATTGCCCTTTATGCCCTAGTAGGTTCCTCGCCAGGTTGGTGTGGTCTCGTCCGTTATGCGCTTGGTGAGGTTGTCGATCGAGGCGATGTGGATCATGGCTTCGGAGCTGGCCGGTAGGGTCTCGTAGTCGCGTGCGAGACGGCGGCGCAACATGAGCCACCCCAGACTTCGTTCGACTACCCAGCGCCTTTTCACGACGTGGAAGCCGCGGACGTCGGATTTTCTCGCGACGACTTCGACGTCAATTCCGAGGCCGGCTCCGTGCTCGATCATGGCGTTCTTGAAGCCGGTGTCGACCCAGCTCTTGGAGATGCTCGGGTAGGTCTTCTTGGCCTGGTTGAGGAGTCGGATTCCCAGGGCGTTCTCGGACAGGCTCGCGGCGGTCACGGTCACGGCGAGGAGCAGGCCGATGGTGTCGGTGAGGATGCCGCGCTTCCGGCCGACGATCTTCTTTGCGGCGTCCGTTCCCTGGCTGGTCAGGGGCACGTTGGTGGAGGTCTTTACGCTCTGGGTGTCGATCACCGAGGCGGTCGGCTCGGGCCTGCGCCCCTCCTTCACGCGGGCCAGGCCGGTCAAGTCGTAGTTGAGTTCCGCGAACACGCCCTCGTCGCGCCAGGCCGCATAGTAGGCATAGACGGTGCCGTGGTTCGGGAAGTCGTGGGGAAGGTATTTCCAGGGGATTCCCGTACGGTTGATGTAGAGGATCGCGTTGAACACGTCGCGCAGTTCGACCTGTGCCGGCTTGCCGGTGGGCCTGCGGTCGAGCCGGGCTTTCCTCCAGGCCGTCAGTTTCGGCTCGATCAAGGCCCATCGGGCGTCGGACAGATCACTGGGGTACGGCTTCCGCTGGCTCACGACACAGCGTCAGCACGGCCGTGGCGGAGGATGCGGTTCCGCTGCCACTCGGGCGGTTCTATGACTTCTTCAAACCAGACGGACTTCAGTGCCCAGAAGCGGATGAGACGGACCCGGGCTCGCTCTGCCCCTCCGGTGGCGTACTTCGTCTACCGGTCAGATCGGGGCAGATCAGGACAGTGGCAAATGTTACATAGCGGATTACTAATATCAAAATGCCCACTCAGTTCGTGCAGAGTCAGGGAGGCGTCGGGCGCTTCGTGGCCTGGGCCGCTATGGGAGTTTCTGTCACCAGCCTCCATGGTCGGGGCGATGTCTGCGGTGGGTCCCGGCGGAGAGCCCCCTGGGTTGGCTGGGGCCACCGGTAGGGCTGGGCTAGGACGTGGGCGTGGCCGGGCCGGTGGGCGGTTTCAGGCAAGGGGTGGTGACGCCGAGGACCATGCGGTTGTCGCCGGCGGTGCTGGAGACGTCGACGACGTACCTGCTCTCCGGGTGGCGGGCGGTGACGATCGAGTTCGGCTGGTTGGCGGCCGTCTCCTGGTAGGTGGAGATCTTGAGTCCTTCGTTCGTGAGAAGGTCCCGGAGCTTGTGGACGACGTCGTTGTGCCGGGCGTTGGGGACGGTGCTGTGGACGGCGTAGGAGAGTGTGAAGCGGTCGTCGGGTGCGGATTCGCCGTTCTTGCCGACGCATGAGGTGAAGACGGGGTCGGCGTGTTCGTCGTTGATCTGGATGCCGGCGACCTGGGCCAGGTGCTCAGTGAGCTGGCGCGCCCAGGAGAGTGCCTCGTCGCGGGACTTGACAGGCAGAGGCGCATCCTTGCCGTTGCTGGAGTTCGCCATGCAGGCTCCAAGAGTCGAGACCATCAGTGCTGCTGCCACGATCCGCTTCAGGGCGGTGTAGGGGGCAGACCGGTGGATGTGTGGGCTGGGGGTGGCCATAAGGGGGTTCTCCCGGTCGGGCGGCTCAGTGGGGAAACGAGCCCCAGAAAGGATCTTCCTTGGGGGACGTGGTGGGCTTCTGGCCGGCGATGATCCTGCCCTGGTTGAGCACGCTTTCCGTGTTGTCGTCCCAGTAGCCGCCGTGACCTGTGGTGTCGATCTTGATGTTGTTGCCACCGAATCCCGTGATGTGGGGGCTGGGCCCGAGCGAGAAGCCCCCAGCGAGGCGGGTGGCGTCGTCCGTGGCCTCCCCGACCCAGAGGTGATCCGGATTGACGGTCAGCTGGTCCGCGACCAGCACCCCCATGCCAGGGCTGCCGAGAGTCACGATGTCGTCGGCCTGCAGCCCGCCCTTCTCGCTGTCGGCAACCCCGGCGGCGAAACTGCCGTAGCTGTGTGCGATGTAGCTGAGGTGGGTCTTCGGCTCGCCGTGCGCCACCCTGAGGCCCTGGGAGAAGCGCCGCATGTCGTCCGCGGCATCGAGACCGCGCATCGGGTTCCCCGCCTTGAGGATGTGTTCCGGCGTGTCGTAGCCGAGGTAGGAGATCACGGAGACGGTCTCGCCGGCCTTCGCGAACCGCTTCCCGTAACCCTGGAGCTGGCGAACGCGGTCGATCTGCCCGGGGACGCCCGGTAACTCGGTGTTCGTCCCCGGTACGAAGACCGAGGTGTGCGTGGCCTTGTCCGGGTTCCCGGTCGCAACGATTGCGCGTCCGTCACCGCCGTAGGCCTCGGGGTCGATGCCGAGCAGGAACATCTGGTGTTCCTCGTCTTTCGCGTCGGCGGTGTCCTCAAGCTTCTTCTTGATCTCCGCCAGTGCGGCCTTGCGCTGGTCGTAGGTCGCCTGGTCCAGGCCGAGCGCAGACGCAGTGCCAGCCTGCAGGGCATCGAGCTTCTGGTCCAGCACGAGCCGGTTGGCTTCGTCGCGCACGGTCGCGGGCAGGCCGTCCAGGTTGCCGATCTTGGCCGCGTTCAGAGCGAGGTAGGTCTCCTGCTGGTCGGCTGTGAGTCCCTTCCACCACTCGGCGTTCTTCTGCGGATCCTTGCCGTCCGGCACGTAGGCGTCGGTCAGGCCAAGGTCGTTCATCACGTCCGCGGCATCAGTACGCGTCTCGGCCACCGACCCGTTCGCCCGCTGGCCACTCAAGATGTCCCCGCTCAGCCGCCCAAGGGCCGTGTTGCCCTGGTCACTCGCCGTCTGAGCATCCTTCAGCGCCTGGTCGATCCGACCCTGGAACTCTGCCTTGAGGCCCATCAGCTCACGGCGCGCGGTCTGGGCGTCCGGGTCGTTGCGCTCCTCAGGAGCCTCAGCCGGCAGGCGGACCACCCCGTCCGCAGACACTGTCAGACCAGAGTCCTGAGCCCGGTGCACTGCATTCGTCAGATTCGTCTGTGCCTGGAACATCCGGTCGGCGACCGTGTTCAGCGTCAGCGCGGCCGC
The DNA here is from genome assembly GCF_043950205.1 of Kitasatospora hibisci. Lineage (NCBI taxonomy): Bacteria > Bacillati > Actinomycetota > Actinomycetes > Kitasatosporales > Streptomycetaceae > Kitasatospora > Kitasatospora hibisci. The sequence goes on from NZ_CP171642.1 coordinate 56,278, forward strand.
CTCCGCCTCCACCCGGACAACATCCAGCTGTTGCTCGGTATGCGCCATGAACGGAAACGCCGCCTGCGCGTCAGCGCCGTCCCAATGCTGATGCAGCGGCCCGTTCACCTGATTGCGATGGCGCGAGCCCGCACTCTCTGCGGCGTGGGCAAGGGCCTTCCAGTTCCTCGCGACATCCCGCAGCCCCTGCGGATCGAACTTCACCAACAGTTCGTAGAGACCGCTCACTGCTTCGCCCCCTGCTGGCCCCAAGAGCCAGCCACCGCCTGCTCGTTGCGGCTGTGGGCATCAGCGTTCGTGTCCAGGTTGGTCGCCGTGGACGCGATCCGCTGCTGAAGCGCGGCGAGTGGCGCACTCCAACTGCTCCCTAACTGTCCGACCCCGCCGGCTATCGACCAACCGGCGAGCTGGCCAGACGCCGTTGAAGCCGAGGTCAGCGCCGCCTGGACGGGCTTCCCGATTTCCTCGGCGAGGGCCCTCGCCACCTGAGCCGATGCATGCAGTTCCTGCGGAACAACGCTGACGCCAGCCAACGAATCTCCCCCCAGAGACGACCCGATGCGATACGAACCGCACCGGAGCTACAAGGCCACCATACGCTGCGCATCCAATCGAATACTTAGGCGACACGTATGTTTCCGTCCCACCACGCCGCAGGAGATCGGAGCACTGGCTGAGCGGCATATATGCGCGCCGATCGCGGAAGGGTGCGGGGCTGGCGATCTCGGCGACGGGTGAAAACTGGTTCTGGATCACTTTCCGTGCCAGAGCCACGGAGCGTCACCGAAGCCGCGATCATGAACGGTCGTGACTGACGATCTCCTCCAAGACCTCTGGCTCCATCGCAGCGCCGACGTCGCGGTCAACACCCTGACCATCCGCGCCGACCGCGTCACCGTCCACGCCGCCACAACCGGTGGCGAGGCGGGCTGTCCGTCATGCGGCACCGTCTCGACCCGGGTGCACAGCAGTTATGTGCGGCGGTTGGACGACAGCGCGGCAGGCAGGCGCCGGGTGGTGGTCGAATTACGGGTCCGCCGGTTCCGCTGCCGTGAACAAGCTTGCCCCCGGGCCACCTTCGTCGAGCAGGCGGCGGGGCTGACCTTCCGTCACGGGCGGCGGAGTCAGGGCCTGCAGACCGCGCTGCAGCAGCTCGCCCGGATGGCGTCCCGTGGAGTGGTGTAGCAGAGATCTTGGAGTAACCCCTGGTCATGGGGCAGCCATCGCGCAACTCTCTGAGTAGAACGGCGAGTTCACTCGGGAGGTACGCGATGGCCTTGTCCCAGTCTGACCTACTCCGCGTCATGGAGTCACTGCGTACGGCGGACGGAATCGAGTTGATCAGGGTCCTCGCCCAGCGGATGCTGCAGGAGCTGATCGAGGCCGAGGCCACCGCCCGGATCGGCGCGGAGCCGGGCGAGCGCACCGAGGCCCGCACGACCTGGCGCAACGGCCACCGCGACAAGACGCTCACCACGCAGGCCGGCGATCTGGACCTGGCCATCCCCAAGGTCCGCACCGGCAGCTTCTTCCCCAGCCTGCTCGAACGACGTCGCCGGATCGATCAGGCGCTCTACGCGGTCATCATGGAGGCCTACGTCCTGGGCGTGTCCACCCGCTCGGTCGACGACCTGGTCAAAGCCCTCGGCGCGGACACCGGCGTCTCCAAGAGCGAGGTCTCCCGCATCTGCGCGGACCTGGACGAACAGCTCACCGCCTTCCGGATCCGGCCCCTGGGCCACACCCGCTTCCCCTACATCTACCTCGATGCCACCTACTGCAAGGCCCGGGTGAACCACCAGATCGCCTCCCGGGCCGTGGTGGTCGCCACCGGGATCACCGAGGACGGCGGCCGCGAGGTGCTCGGGGTGATGGTGGGCGACAGCGAGACCGAGGTGTTCTGGGCCGAGTTCCTCCGGTCCCTGCGCGAGCGCGGCCTGTCCGGGGTCCGGCTGGTCATCGGCGATCACCACAGCGGTCTGGTCAAGGCGATCCGCAAGGTCATGCTCGGCGCCGCCTATCAGCGCTGTCGCGTTCACTTCCTGCGGAACGCCTTTGCGATCATCCCGAAGGAGGCCGGTGAGATGGTCGCCGCGACGATCCGCACGATCTTCGCCCAGCCGGCCGAGGCCGCGGTCCGGGCCCAGCTGGACACCGTCGCCGAGATGCTCGGCAAGCAGTTCCCCAAGGTCAAAGCGATGCTGCTGGAGGCCAAGGACGACCTGACCGCCTTCGCCGGCTTCCCGGAACGACATTGGAAGAAGATCCAGTCCACCAACCCACTGGAGCGGATCAACCGCGAGATCAAACGCCGCACCGACGTCGTCCAGGTCTTCCCCAACGACGATGCGCTCCTGCGGCTGGTCACTGCCGTGCTGTTCGAGATGCACGACGAATGGATCGCCTTCCCCCGCCGCTACCTGCCCGAGGGAAGCATGGACCAGATCTACCCCGGCGAGCGCACCCGCGACGAACTCCCGCCCGTTTCATGACCGTTGGCGCACGACCACTACACCACGTCAAGGGACACGACCCAGGTCAGTGGGGAAGTCGGTGTCGGACACCCGCTCATGGTAGATCGCACACCTGTGTGATCAGTGGAGCGGCACCCCGCCCGAGGCACGGCCGGTCCGGGCAGCGGAGTCCAGCGCGTCGGCGAGCGCGGACAGCTCGCACCGGAGGTCGCCGAACACCGTGGCGGTCCTCGTCCCAAACTCGCCCGCTGCAGGCCTGCCTGCGGTGGCAAATGGCCGACGCCTGCCCTCCCGGCATCCTGGCCACGCAGCGGACCTGCTCGTCTGGCAGGCTGCGATCCATGATCGATCTCCCGCGTGTCGGCATCAGCCCGGTGGTCGCTTCGGTGACCGAGTCCTGGAAGCTCATCGACGCCTGGCTGGCGAAGCACGCGCCGACCAGTCTGGCCGAGCTCCGTCCGCCCGCATCGCCCGACGCCATCGGCCGGGTCGAGGAACAGCTCGGGTTCGCGCTTCCCGCCGACCTGCGCGAGTCGTTGCTGTGCCACGACGGAGACGACTCCTACCTCCGGGTCCTTCCGTGCGGCCCCCTGTACTCCACGGAGAAGATCATCGAGATCCGCGACATGCGGATGGAGATCTGGGACGCCGACGATCCGGACGAGCAGGACACCCCGTGGTGGGGATCGCTGTGGGTACCGTTCGCCGGCCGCGACGGCGACGAGCACTTCATCGACGCCGGCCAAGGCCTGTGGCAGAACCACCTCGGGCGGGCCCCGCACGACGACTCCGCCCACTTCGTTGGCTGGCCGAGCCTCGCCGCGTGGCTCCACTCCGTGGCCCAGGCGATGGAGCACCACGACGACCGTGACTGGGTTGGACCGGCCTACCGGCCGATGCTCCGCAGCGACGGGACCGTCGACTGGTAACCCCGCCGCCGGACCAGGATTCACCGCCCCGCGGCGGGCCGGCCCGCCGCAGGGCGGCGCGGACGGCCCGCCTTCTCCAGGGCGTGCTGGAGTTCGTCGCGGCTCATGGGGAGCGGCCCGGGATGTCGAGGTCGGTGGCGCGTTTGTAGAGCTCAGCCTTGGTGAGCTGGGACAGCTACTGCTTGCCCGTGGCGCTCGCGCGCTTCTTGCCCGCTGGCCTACTGACGGTGGGCTCCTTGGCCGAGGTGCTCTTCTTGCCGCCGGTGGCCCTCGGGGCCCTGGCCGCTCCGGCCGGCGCCTTCCGGCTGGCGGACCTCGGCGTCTTCTCGGCGGGCTCGGGCTTGCGGGCGCTGTCGAGGCTGCGGCGCAGGGCGTCCATGAGGTCGATGACGTTGGTGGCCTCGGGGGCGGGGCCGGCGGAGACGGCGATCTCGCGGCCGGCGAGCTTGTCCTCGACGAGCTTCTTCACCTGCTCCTCGTAGGTGTCGTGCCAGTCCTCGGGCCTCCAGTCGATCGACAGCATGCCGATCAGCTGCTCGGCGGTCTTGATCTCCTGCGTGGACAGTGTGACCTGCTCGGGGAGGTTGCCGACCTCTGCGAGGGGGTCGCGGACCTCGTCGGCGAAATGCACGGTGTGAAGCTCCAGCAGGCCGCCTTTCCCGGAGTCCCATGCCACGGGGGGCGGGTTGTGCCGCAGGTTGCCAGCTGAATCAGTGACCATGTTGACCATCGAGTCGCATACGGACTAATTCGTCGGCTGGGCCATGTCGCGCTTCGCTAGTGTCCCGAGTCTCAGGAAGTCTATAGAAGTATGCTGATCTCATGGCACGCATGGGACGGCCGACGGCCGAGGTGGTTCTGACCGACGACGAGCGTGAGACGCTGCTGCGTTGGTCCCGGCGGGCCACCTCGGCCCAGGCTCTCGCGTTGCGCTGCCGCATCGTCCTCGCCTGTGCCGAAGGGCTGTCAAACACGCAGGTGGGAGCAGGCCTCAATATTCATCCGACCACCGTGGCCAAGTGGCGCAAGCGGTTCGCCGCGGACCGGTTGGAGGGGCTGGCGGACGAGAAACGCCCTGGGCCGGCCCGGACGGTGAGCGACGAGCAGGTCGAAGAAGTGGTCGTGCGGACGCTGGAGACCACGCCGAAGGGCGCCACGCACTGGTCGACCCGCGAGATGGCCAAGGAGATGGGGCTGAGCCAGTCGACCGTCTCGCGGATCTGGCGCACCTTCGGTCTCAAGCCCCACCTCACGGACACTTTCAAGCTGAGCAAGGACCCGCAGTTCATCGAGAAGGTCCGCGACGTCGTCGGCCTGTACCTGGATCCGCCGGAGCGGGCCATCGTGCTGTGCGTGGACGAGAAGTCGCAGATCCAGGCGCTGGACCGCTCGGCACCCGTCCTGCCGATGATGCCCGGCATGCCCGAACGCCGCACCCACGACTACCTGCGTGGCGGTGTCACCACCCTGTTCGCGGCACTCAACACCGCTACCGGCGAGGTCATCGGCTCGCTCCACCGGCGCCACCGCGCAACGGAGTTCAAGAAGTTCCTCGCCAAGCTCGACAAGGAAGTCCCCGCCGAGCTCGACGTCCACCTGATCTGTGACAACTACGCCACCCACAAGACCCAGGCGATCCAGAAGTGGCTGCTGGCGCACCCCCGATTCCACATGCACTTCACGCCCACCAGCTCGTCCTGGCTCAACCAGGTGGAGCGCTGGTTCGCCCTGCTGACGGACAAGCAGATACGCCGCGGCGTCCACAAGAACGTCCAAGCCCTGGAGAAGGACATCCGCGACTGGATCGCTCACTGGAACGAGGACCCCAGGCCGTTCACCTGGACCAAGTCCGCCGACGAGATCTTCGAACGCCTCGCCGGCTACCTGAACCGCCTGCCAACCAAACCCTAATTATGAAGTGGTTCTAAGACTCAGGACACTAGGTCGCCTGCTACTGGCCTGCGCTGCGAGGCGCGGGGCGCCCACTCCGGGAGAGGTATTGAACGCGTTCAAAACATGTGCCAGGCTGGCTGCATGACAATTCGGCTGAAGGTGGTGGCACGGGGAGCCGCACTGGGCTCTCTGGTCACTGCTGTACCCACGTTGCTAGGAGGCTGCGTGCTGCTCGCTGGTCTTGGCGGGCTCACACTGAAATCGATCGGTGTCCTTGCAGCCTTAGGAGCGGCACCGGGACTGCTGCCGGGCGCCGCCATGGGGGTTGCACTGGCCTGGTCACCACGGACAGTTTGGGACCGGGACGCCCACCGCAGCCTGCTGGCCGGCACGGTGGCTGCCGGCACCTTCCTCACCGAAACCATCCCCCCCGCCATCGCCACCGATGACGGGCGTTTGATGGGACTGGGGCTGCTCGGCACGCCCGTATTGCTGATCACCGGATGGTTCCTGAGCACCCCGATCACTACACCGCTACGCCGCGCACAGAGGTCAGAGGAGTTGTCCGAGCGCCAATAGGCGACGTCGAGTGTCAACGGCCATGTAGTTGCCCAGGTGGGCGGTCAGGGGTTGTCCGGGCTGGTGGCCATCAGAAATCCATGCTGATGGCCGTGGTGTTCCAGGGAGGTGGTCAGGCCAGGGGGACGACGCCCTTGCCAGCGAGGGCCTCGGCGAGGCGGTGGGAGTCGCCCTTGGTCAGCACCAGGTGAGCGTGGTGCAGCAGCCGGTCGACCGTGGCGGTGGCGAGGGTCTTGGGCATGATCGTGTCGAAGCCCGACGGGTGGATGTTGCTGGTCACTGCGATGGACCGGCGTTCGTAGGCGGCATCGACGATCCGGTAGAACGCCTCGGCCGCGTCGTCGCCAGCCGGGAGCATGCCGATGTCGTCGACCACGATGAGATCGCAACGGCAGATCTTCGCGACGGTTCGGGCGGTGGAGCCGTCGACCTTGGCCTTGTTGATCGTGGCGGTCAGCGATTCCAGGGTGAACCAGGCGACCTTCAGGTCCTTCTCGATCGCCGCGTGGGCCAGGCCCTCGGTGAAGTGGCTCTTGCCGGTGCCCGACGGACCGGCGATCACGAGGTTCTCCGCCCGGCCGATCCATTCGAGGGTGGCGAGCGCGTTCTGGGTTGCCTCGGGGATGGCGGAGTCCTCGGTCAGCCAGGAGGCCAGGGTCTTGCCGGTGGGGAAGTTCGCCGAGGACCGGCGGAGCCGGCGGGTGGCCGCGTCGCGGCCGACGACCTCTTCGTTGATCAGGACGCGCAACACTTCTGCCGGGTCCCAGCGTTGTGCGCGGGCGGTGGCGAGCACGTCGGGAGCGGCCTTGCGTAGATAGGGCAGCCGCATCCGCCGCAGCAGCCGGTCGAGCTCTTCAGGCAGTGCCGGGGCATGGGGAAACATCATGAACGCGGGTTCCTTCATCGTGGTGGTGGCCCGCCGGATAGCCTCGGCGGGTGATCAATATGCAGGTGCGCGAATTCGGGGATGTGGTGTCGCGGGCCGGGTGCGGGCTGGACTGGGATTCCGCGCTCGCCGGCCTTGATCGGGAGGAGTTCCCGATCCTCACGGGCGTGTGCCCGTATTCGGACACGGTCTTCAACAGCTGGCAGCGGCCCAACCTTTTGGCGGAGATCGACCGGTTGCCGGCCGAGCGCGGGGGCCCGTGGGTCCAGGAGATCCGGACGCTGTGTGTGACGGCTGACCAGGCCCCGCACCGGTATGTGTGGCTTCTCGGCGACTGACCATCTCCTGCCCAGCCGCCAACTTCCCTTTGGGAGTTGTCTATTGGCCCAAGGCCTGCCAGCCTCCGGTGCCGGGCTGGACGGAGTGTGCCTCGTCCGCGCGGACGGTGATGCCGACCGAGGCCGCAGCGTCGAGGTGGTCGATGATGGCGGGCAGGTCGTCGTCGGCGAACCGGCCGTGCATCGCGGCGAGTCCGAGGGCCTGGTCGACCAGGCCCTCGCCGACCACAGTGGCCAGTTCGACCGCGCGGGCCATCTTCGAGCGGATCCTTACCGCTCCGGCGGGGCCGGCCTCGATCAGCCAGCGTTCCGCGCCCGGCCCGATCGCGAGGAAGGCGATCTCGGCCTCGGTCCTCGGCTTGGGGATGGGGCGGTGGACACTGCGGCCGTCGGGGTGGCCAGGGTAGTGCTCGTCCAGGATCCGCGGGGCGCCAGGGGTGGAGATGCGGTGTCGGACGAGTTCGACCAGATCCGTGCTCTGACGGGCGGTCACCACCAGTTCCTCGCCGACGATGCGGCACCAGACCTTGGTGCCGACATGACCCGGTGGGGTCGAGTAGCGCACGGAGGCGAAGCTGATCGTCTGATCGTCGTTGACCAGGCGTTCCTCGCCGAGCGCGAGCGCGAACGGCTCCTCGGGCAGCCGGTGCAGCAGACGGCGTTCGATGTGGAGGCGGTCGGCGGGGATCTGTCCGGTGGAGCGGTGGCGGCGGTTGTTGACCTGCTCGCACCACTGGTCGCAGGCCTTGGCGAGGTCGGCGAAGGTGGCGTACTGGCCGCGCAGGTTGGCATCCGTGGGCACCAGGTCGGCCTTGGCGATGCGGACGGTGGCCTCCGCGCCGCCCTTGGACTCGGGGTCGTAGGGGACACAACTCTCCACCTGGCAGCCGTAGTAGCGGCCAGCGGCGATGATCTGCGGATGCCGGACCGCGATCCCCGCGATGTGCTCGACAGTGACCGTCTTCGCGTTGTCGGTCAGCACGTAGGTCGGCGCCCCGCCCAGCCGGCGGAGTGTGGTGTCCAGGCAGGACACCAGAGTGCCGAGCGTGCAGTCCCAGACCGGGATCACCACCCGGAAGCGGGACCAGGCCAGCCAAGCGCAGAACAGCCAGGTCCGCCGCCCGTCGATCTTCGGGCCCTGTCGGGTAGCGGGGACGCATTACTGCGTCCCCGCCCCCTCAGAACCGGGCGAGCGGGTTTCCCCGCACCTCGGCTCAAGCAAGCCCCGAGGGCATTGCGGTGGATGGAACCGAACTCCTGCGCTGCCGGGCCGTCAGGCTCCGGTTGCAGGAGGCATGAACCAGGCGTGTTCGGTTCCCGTCCGATCGGCCGTCCCGCCCGTGGTGGGTGAGATAGTCACCGGCGATCGCCCGTTTGACGACATTCAGCCACCACCGTTCCCAGTCCCGGGGGGACTGCGGGGGCTGGTGGGGGCTGAGCAGGTGGTCCCCGCAGAGCAGGCATCGACCGCCCTGCTCGGAGAGCAGGCGCAGGTTGTAGCCGTCCAGCGGAGGAGGCACCTTGCGTCGTCGGGCGGCCCAGTAGTCGGCCAGGTCGGGGTCATCCGGGGATGCCCAACCGGTCACCAGCTGATGCCGGACGATGGGGGTCCAAGAGAACTTGGTCAGGAAGGCGACGTCCCCGCGATCGTTCACGCTGTGATCGCGGGCGCCGAACACCCACCAGTCGTTCCTGAACCTGTTGAACCGGCCGAAGTAGCGGCGAACGATCCACTTCTTCGACTTCTTGGGGTGGCTGTGGCAGGCCCACCGGTAGGTGAGCTTCCACATGTAGTGGTCCAGCCTGCTGAACAGCGCGCTGGACACCACCCCCCGGTAGTAGGCTGCCCAGCCCCGGATGATCGGGTTGAGCTTGGCGATGACCGCCATCGCGTTCGAACCGCGCAGTGCACGCACCTCGTCGGCGAGCCTCTTCCGGATGCGCCTGACCGCGTCCTGGCTCGGTGTGATCAACAGCTTGCCGGGCCTGTCCCCGCGTCGGTAGCGACGCAGGCTGAACCCCAGGAAATCGAAGCCTTCTTCAAGGTGGACGACCTGCGTCTTGTCCTCGTTGAAGACCAGCCCCCGGGGCGCGAGCCATTCGGCGAGCCGTGCCTTGACCTGCTGGGCCTGCTGTTCGGTATGACAGCAGACCACCAGGTCGTCGGCGTACCGGACCAGGATCGGGGAGTTCGCCTTCGCGATCCCGGCGTGAACGCCGCGCTCGCGATAGCGGACCCCTGCGGCCTCCTCCAGGCCGTGCAGGGCCACGTTCATCAACAGGGGGCTGATCACGCCGCCTTGGGGAGTTCCCTCCTCGGTGCGGATGAGCATGCCCTCCTCGACCACCCCGGCCTTCAGCCAGCCCCGGATCTGATCCCTGGCGGGGAACGATCCGAGGTTTTCCAGAAGCCGAGCGTGGTCGATCTTGTCGAACGCGGCCGACAGATCGGCGTCCAGAATCCACACCCGCTGGGTCCTGGACCCTTTGAGCGCGTTGTAGAGAGCGCCGATCGCATCAGCACAGCTCCGACCGGGACGAAATCCGTAGGAACGGGACTCGAACCGGGCTTCCCACTCAGGCTCCAGCGCGTTGCGGACCCGTGCCCGGTGGCACCGATCCATGATCACTGGGATGCCGAGCGGACGCTGCTTGCCGTTGGCCTTCGGGATGAACACGCGCCGGACCGGCACCGGGTCCCAGGATGAGCGGTCACGGTGCACTCGCTCCGCGACCACCGCCCTGGCCTGCGACGACAAGGCAACCTCGCCGTCGATCCCTGCCGTCCGACGCCCGGCATTGCGCTGGGTCACCTGCCGAACGCTGACGAGCGTGTTCGACCAGGAGCCCAGCATCATCTTCTGCAAGGACCGGACACGGGCCCAGTCCTCGTTCCGCGCCGCCTTGAAGATCCGGTGCCGCAGCCTCGTTACGTTCTCCTCGTGGTGACGCCAGACAACGACGTCCCACTCCAGACCGCCCTCGGGTCCGTTCACCTCAACGGTGTCCAACTTGTCCCTCAGTTCGCAAGGTCGCAAGACCATCTGTTCAAAGGCTCACCTGCCCACGTCAGCGCCCTTTCGGGCCCGGTCGGAAGACCGGCATCCGGTCGGTTCCCCGCGGCGGCCGCCTGGAGCGACGGCCCGTTGCCGCGAGTCCCGCTGCCTTTCGGCCACCGGCATCTGCTTCTTGGGCATCCTGTCCCGCCGGGGGATTCCGCCCCTCTTGCGATCGGCCTACCGAACCGGGTGACCGGCTCGGACCCCGACGGGGTTTCCACGTTCCGCGTACGTGAGATGCGACCGGGGTGGGTGCCTCCTAAACCCCGGGGCCAGCGGTGTTCACGCGACCTATGGGGCCAGGGCAGGTCGCCGCTTGCCGCCTCCACCAGCGGCCAGGCCCTATCACCTGGTGTCCTTCCCGCCTTCCAGGCTTGCGATGACGAGGCATCATCAGAGGTTCACTCACGTTCACCCGTCCGGTCTTCCCCTTGCCCGGTTGCTCCCCCGGGTCGTGTCCCTTGACGTGGTGTAGTGGTCGTGCGCCAACGGTCATGAAACGGGCGGGAGTTCGTCGCGGGTGCGCTCGCCGGGGTAGATCTGGTCCATGCTTCCCTCGGGCAGGTAGCGGCGGGGGAAGGCGATCCATTCGTCGTGCATCTCGAACAGCACGGCAGTGACCAGCCGCAGGAGCGCATCGTCGTTGGGGAAGACCTGGACGACGTCGGTGCGGCGTTTGATCTCGCGGTTGATCCGCTCCAGTGGGTTGGTGGACTGGATCTTCTTCCAATGTCGTTCCGGGAAGCCGGCGAAGGCGGTCAGGTCGTCCTTGGCCTCCAGCAGCATCGCTTTGACCTTGGGGAACTGCTTGCCGAGCATCTCGGCGACGGTGTCCAGCTGGGCCCGGACCGCGGCCTCGGCCGGCTGGGCGAAGATCGTGCGGATCGTCGCGGCGACCATCTCACCGGCCTCCTTCGGGATGATCGCAAAGGCGTTCCGCAGGAAGTGAACGCGACAGCGCTGATAGGCGGCGCCGAGCATGACCTTGCGGATCGCCTTGACCAGACCGCTGTGGTGATCGCCGATGACCAGCCGGACCCCGGACAGGCCGCGCTCGCGCAGGGACCGGAGGAACTCGGCCCAGAACACCTCGGTCTCGCTGTCGCCCACCATCACCCCGAGCACCTCGCGGCCGCCGTCCTCGGTGATCCCGGTGGCGACCACCACGGCCCGGGAGGCGATCTGGTGGTTCACCCGGGCCTTGCAGTAGGTGGCATCGAGGTAGATGTAGGGGAAGCGGGTGTGGCCCAGGGGCCGGATCCGGAAGGCGGTGAGCTGTTCGTCCAGGTCCGCGCAGATGCGGGAGACCTCGCTCTTGGAGACGCCGGTGTCCGCGCCGAGGGCTTTGACCAGGTCGTCGACCGAGCGGGTGGACACGCCCAGGACGTAGGCCTCCATGATGACCGCGTAGAGCGCCTGATCGATCCGGCGACGTCGTTCGAGCAGGCTGGGGAAGAAGCTGCCGGTGCGGACCTTGGGGATGGCCAGGTCCAGATCGCCGGCCTGCGTGGTGAGCGTCTTGTCGCGGTGGCCGTTGCGCCAGGTCGTGCGGGCCTCGGTGCGCTCGCCCGGCTCCGCGCCGATCCGGGCGGTGGCCTCGGCCTCGATCAGCTCCTGCAGCATCCGCTGGGCGAGGACCCTGATCAACTCGATTCCGTCCGCCGTACGCAGTGACTCCATGACGCGGAGTAGGTCAGACTGGGACAAGGCCATCGCGTACCTCCCGAGTGAACTCGCCGTTCTACTCAGAGAGTTGCGCGATGGCTGCCCCATGACCAGGGGTTACTCCAAGATCTCTGCTACACCACTCCACGGGACGCCATCCTCCCCCGGACGGAACGGGGGCCCTTGGGCTTCTTCCTCAAGCTCCGCACCCCCAGCAGGCAGGACCTGTGGACGCACGTCGAGGAGGGGACCGATCTCGAACACTGATCAGGAACTACGCACCCGGCATCGCCGGCCTCCAATCTGCGAGTTCACTCGCCATACGCGACTTCGTGTCGCACCTCCCCAGTCGAACTGCAACCACATGGCCGGCTCGGGTATCCAGGGCCGGTAGGTCCGCCGCTTGCCCGCCCGCCAGGCGGTCTTCGCCGCGTTCACCGCCCGCCTCGTCGAGCGGGCGCTGCCCGCATAGCCCATCGCCAGCAGCCGGTCGTGGGCGACATCAGCGCGGATCTTCGCCTTCGACTGCTCGACCCACTCCTCGATCTTCTCCAGGAACGGGTCGATCAGCTTCGGCCTCGGAGCCCGCTCGAACGGGTTCTTCCCGCCGTCTCGGGCCTGGACATACCGCTGGACGGTCTTCGGGTCGCACCGGGCCAGCTCGGCCGCCGACCAGAACGTCCGGGTGAGGTCGTACGCCTCAAGGATTTCCATGATCTCTCTGTCAGACTTGGTCACGAGGCCTCTCCGGACGGTTGCTAATGCACGCAAACATCAGCAAACCGGACCGGAGGGGCCGCACTCGTACAGGCGTGATCAGGAACACTCCGCTGGCCACCCACCAGGAATTCCGGTGGCCATCAGCCGGGACTCAACTGGCCGCCCACCAGGAGCTTCGCACGGCCGCCGTCACAGATCGCACTCGACCTGCTCGCCTGGTGTCGGCGGCGGCTGAACCGTGGTTCTGGATCACTTTCCGTGCCAGAGCCACGGAGCGTCACCGAAGCCGCGATCATGAACGGTCGTGACTGACGATCTCCTCCAAGACCTCTGGCTCCATCGCAGCGCCGACGTCGCGGTCAACACCCTGACCATCCGCGCCGACCGCGTCACCGTCCACGCCGCCACAACCGGTGGCGAGGCGGGCTGTCCGTCATGCGGCACCGTCTCGACCCGGGTGCACAGCAGTTATGTGCGGCGGTTGGACGACAGCGCGGCAGGCAGGCGCCGGGTGGTGGTCGAATTACGGGTCCGCCGGTTCCGCTGCCGTGAACAAGCTTGCCCCCGGGCCACCTTCGTCGAGCAGGCGGCGGGGCTGACCTTCCGGTACGGGCGGCGGAGCCAGGGTCTGCAGGCCGCGCTGCAGCAGCTCGCCCTGGCCCTGGCGGGCCGGGCCGGCTCCCGCCTGGCCGAGACCTTCGCGGTCCCGGTGAGCCGTTCCACGCTCCTTCGGCTGATACGCGCCCTGCCCGATCCGGTGCACGCGGTGCCGCGCGTGCTGGGCATCGACGAGTTCGCCCTGCGCAAGGGCCACGTCTACGCCACGATCCTGGTCGACATCGAGACCCGCCGGGCAGTCGATCTTCTGCCCGACCGCACGGTCGCCACCGTCCGGTCCTGGTTGGCCGACCACCCGGGTGTGAAGGTCGTCTGCCGTGACCGATCGGCCTCCTATGCCGAAGCCGTCCGGCTCGGCGCCCCGGAGGCGATCCACGTCGCGGACCGGTTCCACTTGTGGCAGAACCTGGCCGACGCGGTGGAGAAGACCGTGCTCCAGCACCGTGCTCTGCTGCCCGAACCGGCCCCTGCGGCCGAGTCGGCTCCGGCTGTCGCCTTGGCGCCCGTCAGCTCCGAGCCCCGCCGGACCGGTCGGCTGTCCGACCGGGTCCGCGAACAGCACGCCGCCGTCCACGCGCTCAAGCAGGACGGGTTCAGCCTGCGCGCCATCGGTCGACGACTTGGCCTGGCCCGCAACACGGTGCGCCGGCTGGCCGGCGCGAAGGACCCGGACGAGCTGTTGGTCGGGCGCTGGACCGGACGCACCAGCATCCTCGACCCCTACAAGCCCTACCTCCACCAGCGGTTCGCCGAGGGTCACACCATCGCCCGACGCCTGTTCGAGGAGATCCGGCAGCGCGGATTCCCCGGTCAGGAGCAGATCGTCCGTGTCTACGTGCGTCGACTGAGGGAGGCGTTCCCCAACCAGGACCCGCCCCGACGCAAGGCCTCCGTCAGGGACGTGACCAGCTGGATCACCCGCCACCCCGACCGCCTCCGCGACGAGGACGCCCAGCAGCTCAAGGAGGTCCTCGCCCGAGTCCCGGTGCTGGCCACCACCACCGAGCACGTCAGGGCCTTCGCCGAGCTGTGGCGGCGCGGACGGTGACGCGGTCGGCGCGGATGGTCAGGGTGTTGACCGCGACGTCGGCGCTGCGATGGAGCCAGAGGTCTTGGAGGAGATCGTCAGTCACGACCGTTCATGATCGCGGCTTCGGTGACGCTCCGTGGCGCTGGCACGGAAAGTGATCCAGAACCAGTTTTCACCCGTCGCCGAGACCTGGATGCCCATGCTCGCACTGACCGGCACCGCCCGTCGGTGGGAGCCCAAACGCTTGCGGCTTCGCCTGTTCTCCGCCGCCGCCCAGCTCGTCACCACCAGCCGCCGCCGCTACCTCCGCCTGGCTCGCCACTGGCCTTGGACCGACCTGATCACTACCGCGTTCGAACGCCTGCAAGCCCTGCCGAACCCCGGCTGACCAGCAACAACAACCCTTCCCGACGAGCACCCGACCACTTCCGGAGCCGTGGAACCCGGCGCCCACCCGACGCGCCAGTCGGGCCACCGCCCTGCCCATCACCAGCCCGAGAAGCCGAAGCGGCCCGTCGGATGAACCGACGGACCGTCATGAAAGATCGAGGCTAGAACCCGCGAATTACTTCGAACCCGGGAGCTACTGCCGTCAACTCACGCAGAAGCCCCGCCAGAGCCATCTGGCGGGGCTTCCGTTTTCTCATTTTACCGATACTGCTGAGGATGTTCCCTTGCCATGTGGTAGTTCAGAATCGAGAACCCATCCACGTGGAATCGACGCTGTTCGCCTGGGCAATTCATACCGCACCTGGCTGCTGGAATGAGCAATAGATATCTGCTATGCGCTCAGCTAGCCGGGCATGACCCTGAGCTAGGGACGGCCATTCATCAGCAGTCTAACGACCAGTCCAATCGAGACTTTGTGGCAGCACTCCGTCCTCCCATAGGCGGTCGAGCCTAGCGAAGAGCTTGTACAAGCTCGCGTCGAACTCTTCCCAAGCCACCGGGTCCACCTCCCGCCAGAGGTCAGAGATGATCAGGCCGGGCGGCAGAGGACCGGTTGAGCCGGACATCCTACGGCAAGCAGCACACCATGTGTAGCTGATCACAGCGGGGCGATTCGCATGCTGTGTCTTTCGGAGGTAGGTGCGAACCGATACCTCCCCACACGCAGGGCAAAGCCACTCTGACTGGTCTCGGAGGAAGTTTCGCTCCCGCCCAAGAGTCTCGATTTCTGAAGGCGTGAAGCGCCTTATCTGAGTCATCAACCTGTCCTTCGCCTGAATACGCCGAGCATAGCTTGCCCGAATGTCTCGGCAGCGGACTCTGTTCCACCCATAGATTCCGGCCAAGTGGCGTACATCTGGTGATGATATATCTCGTGGAAGATTGTGGCCACAGCCGTATCCATGCCGGCAAGCCCCATATTAGAAATCTGGATTACCGGGAGCCCTCGCGGGCCCAGGTTCGGCATTCCGTTGCCGTCATGGGGACTGTTCCCGTAAGCGGGCAAGCCGTCTCCTGCGGTGCTGATCTCCGGCACGTGCACAATGTCGTAATCGGAAACACTCATGCCGGCTCGGCCCAACGCCATCTTCACCTGCTTGATGCTGACGGCAGCGCCATTTTTCCCTCCAGGAGCACTCTGGGGGTCAATCTCACACGTATTGTGCACCAGCACCGGCGTGGTACCCGCCAGCACATAGTACGTGTGCTACGCGGCCACTCTCTACCAGCCTTTTCGCAGGTCAAACGGTGTTCGGCGGTTCCGCTGGGGTGCGGGTTTGGTCGGGGTTGTTCGTGGTTGTTGCCGTCACCGCTGCCGTCAAGGGTCTATACCAATTCTGGTGAGTCGGGGCTCTCTGCCGCCCAGGGCATGAGCTTTCTCAGGTTGTGGGCTTGATCAGGTCGAGTGCGTGGTCGGGGCGTGACCTGTAGTGATCGACTGCCGCGGCGTGGTTGTGCCAGCCGGCGAGCTCGGCGAGCGCGAGGGCGGTGTTGCGCAGACCGGCCATGATGCGGGGTGCGCTGCCGGTGCGGATCTTGGAGGCGTCCTCGCGGAGGGTGACGTCGCGCAGGTGGTGCAGGGCCTCGACGCCCCAGTGTTCGCGTACGTGTTCGGCGAGGTGGGCGGCCGTGGCCTCGTGCATCGTCAGGTCGGTGAGCGCGTAGATGCGTTCGACGGTGAGTTTGCCGGTGCTCAGGACGCGACGGCGGCGCACGATCTGCAGGACCTGGTCGGCGTGGGGGAAGGGAAGGTCGGGGACGGTGGCGGCCTTCAGGCGGCGGATCTCGTCGCGGCCGTGAGCGATGGCGCGGGTCTTGTCCATGAGCGGGACCTCACTCCAGGGGAGCTTCTTCAACTGGGCGTGCAGGGTGGGGTGGTTGCCCTTGATCAGGGCGATGTAGTGCGCGTTCTTCTCCTCGACCAGGAAGCGGGCGTGGTCGTGCTGGGTGAGCAGGGCATCGAAGGTGACGACCTTGTCCGCCAGGTCGAGGGGTCCGAGGAGCGGGCGGAACGCGGTGATCTCGTTGCTCTTGGAGTCGACCTGCCGCTGGGCGATGACGGCGCGGGTGCCGTGGATCGACGCGGCGAGCAGGTGGACGGCCCGGCGCTCGCGGGTTCGCGAGCCGCGCAAGGTCTTGCCGTCGACCGAGACCGCGTCCCGTTTGACCGGTGCGTCTGCCGGGACTGGGCCGGTGAGTGGGTCGGTGTGCTGCAGTTGCAGCCAGGCGCCCAGTGCCGCGTCGAGCGCGTCGCCGTCGAGGCGGGCGAGGAGGCGGGCCAGTGTGCTGGTGCGCGGGATGCCGCGGACCAGGCCGATGCGCTCGCGCAGCACCGGGTCGAGGCCGGCGGCGAAGCGGACGATGGCGGCCCAGGTGGACGCCCCGGCCATTACCGCGGTGGCGCACAGCACGAGCAGGGCGCCCAGTCGGTAGCGGCGCCCCCGCGTGCGGCGCGGGTCCGGCAGGCGGTCCAGGACCTCGGCCAGGGTGATCAGGCGCTCGGCGTCGCCGGTCAGATCGCCCGGCATGTGGTCCTGGTGGCGGGTGACGGTGGAGATCAGGGAGGATGGCATGCAGACGCGGCTTCGGTTGTGATCAACGGCTTCGACACCTTGATCATCCGGAGCCGCGTCCCGTTTCACCACACCGGCGAAGCGGACAACCCTCCCACTTCGTCACAACTGTGACGTCTCGTCACCCGAGAACGCTCGCGCCCTGCTCTGCCGCCGGGGGTGCCCTCGGGCAGGCTCAGGGCCGGGCTCGTGCGTCGGCCAGTCTCGCAGCGCGAGGGCCGGGACGGGAGGGGGTCGGTCGACAGCGAGGCTCCGGGAGCTTCGCTCCCCGCCGGAGGCGAACGCCAGTCACCCGCCGATGGCCGGCTCGGCGACGGGCCTTGAACCTCGTAGAGAAAATCTGGACGCGCGGCCTCGGCCGGTGTCCCGGCGGCGGGAGCGCGCCCGCGCGGGGTCAGTAGAGCTGGACGCGGGTGATGACGCAGTGGGGTTCGGGGGCGTCGGCCACGATGACGTACTCGGCGATGCCGAGGGAGCCTCCGGGGCCGAGCGCGATCCGCCGCTGCTGGGGCCAGCGCTCGGAGGCGGTGCTGCCGGGCACGAGGCCGCGCGCGGCGTTGATCCGCACGGTGGCGGAGACGATGGCGCTGAAGACCGCCCCGGTCACTGCCGGGTCCTGGAACAGGGCCTCGACCTCCGGGGAGAGGTAGCAGGGCCAGCCCTCGTCCTCGCCGCCCTCGCCGTCCTCGTCGTACGGCTGGTCGGCGTCACTCAACGGGCAGCCCCGCCGCGCGCCGGTGCTCGATCACGGAGGCGACGCTGCGCAAGGGCAGCGTGCCGGCCAGGGCGGCGGCGGTCAGCTGGTCGCCGCGGGCCTGCTCGACATCGAGCACCGCCTCGCACCACCAGCGCCGCAGCACCGCCTCCGCGTCCTGCGGCGCGGCCGACAGCAACTCCCGGTAGAACTCCATCCGCCGCGCGCCGGACAGCGCCGCCGCGATCCCCTCGGCGTTGCGCGGCACCGGATCCCCGGCGTCCTCGATCGGCTGCACCGACATCCCAGCTCCCTGCCTCTCCTACTACCCGCCCAGTCTGCCTCCCCGGCACCCCAGGCGTCGACACACCACCGCCACGCCCGGGATCCCGGACCCGGCCGACCCTAACCCGGCCTCACCCCCGACGCGCCGAGAACCGGACAAGTCACCCGATCCAGCGGCCACCGGTCGAAACGTCGCAGCTCAACCCCGCCGCACGCCGCCCTGTTCCAGAGCCTCGACGCGAGCGCGGAGGTCGGCGATCCGCTCGACGGCCTCGGCCAGCGCCCGCTCCAGAGCCTCGACGCGAGCCACTGTCCCGCCGACGCGCGCGGTCCCGACGTCCAGGCGGTCGAGGTCATCGGCGTCGTCGTGATGGGCGACGAAGGCGCCCTTGCCGGGGCGCGAGATCGCCCAGCCGTCCTGCTTCAGCAGGGCCATGGCCTTCTGCACAGTCAGGCTGGAGGCCCCGAACTCGCGCATCAACTCAGCCTGTGTCGGCAGCGCGTCGCCCGGCTTCAGCCCGCCCGAGCGGATCTGCTCCCGCAGGGTCTCGGCGATGACCTCGAACGTCAGCGGCACTCCGCCGCCCGCCGGCCTGTGCCCTCGCCGCGTCGTCACCACGCCTGCTACCCCGCCTTCCGTGCCCACTACCAGCGAATTCCGGCCCGTCCAAACCGGGAAACCGGCCCCACACTACCCGCGTCCCACCACCCGAAGAAAGGAATGAGGAGGGATGTACTTGAATGTGCCCGTGGAACGGTGCTACCTTCACGCACCGCCGGTGATCAACACCGCCCCCGCCGACCGGACCAGCCGTCCCCGGCCTAGCGCCCGCGCCCGCCGCGAGGCGCCCCCGCTCCCCTGCGAGCCGATCACTTCGGCCCGCCGCCCCGCCGCCACCCCTCATCTCCTCACCGCTTCTGCCGGAGGCCTGTCCCGCATGCCCACGCAGCTCCAATTCCCCTCTCCCGCAACCACGTTCACCCTCGCGAACCGGGCGTCCACCACGCCGACGCACGCTGTCACGCCCGGCGCGTCCGCGAGCAGGGATTCGGTGCTGGAACGCCGGGCGCGGCTGACCGCCCGGCTGGCGAAGCTCGCCGCCGCCGGCTACCTCTCACCCCTGGCCCGCCAGGTCGGCGGGCTCGGCGGCTGCGCCCGCCCGATCCGCCTCGTCGGGCACCGCACCCGCATCGACACCACGACGGGCCAGGTCCTCGACCACCTCGACGCCCGGCACCTCCCGGCAGGCGAGCTGCTGGTCCGCTGCGGCAACCGCCGTGCGACCCGCTGCCCGGCCTGCTCAACCGTCTACCGCTACGACACCTACCAGCTCATCGCAGCCGGACTGCGCGGCGGCAAGACCGTCCCCACCATCGTCGCAGCCCACCCGCGCGTGTTCGCCACCCTCACCGCGCCCGGCTTCGGCCCCGTCCACAACCAGCCCGACACCGGCCGCTGCCACTGCGGCCACAACCACCCCGACGACGACCCGCTGCTCGGCACGCCGCTCAACCCCGACCGCTACGACTACACCGGCGCGGTGCTGTGGAACGCGCACGCCCCCTCCCTATGGGCCCGCTTCACCACCCACCTACGCCGCGAGATCGCCAAAGCCGCCGGACTCACCCAGCGCACCCTGCGCCACCACGCCACCCTGTCCTACGCCAAGGTCGCCGAGTACCAAAAGCGCGGCCAGGTCCACTTCCACGCCGTCATCCGCCTCGACGGACCCACCGGCCCCACCAGCACCCCGCCCACCTGGGCCACCACCGAGCTCCTCAACCACGCCGTCCGCACCGCCGCCGCACGCGCCCGCGTCGCGAACGGGGGCCAGCCGAATCAGCCCGCCGAAAACGCGCCTGGGGCCCAGGATGCCGGTCGAGGTGGGCGGTCGGTGTTTCGGTTCGGTCGGCAGATCGACGTCCGGCCGATCCGCGGCACGGACTTCACCGAAGGCGGCCCGGTCGCCGAGCGGCACGTCGCCGCCTACATCGCCAAGTACGCCACCAAGGGCGCCGAGACCACCACCGGCACCCTCGACCGCCGCCTCCGCCTCCTCGCCGAGCTCGCGCAGTACGACATCACCGACCACGCCCGCCGCATGATCCACGCCGCCTGGCATCTCGGCACCCGTCCCCAGCACGCCCACCTTCGCCTGCGGCAGTGGGCCCACATGCTCGGCTTTCGAGGCCACTTCTCCACCCGCACCCGCCAGTACTCCACCACCCTCGCCCACCTTCGCGCCGAACGCACCGCCTGGCGAACCAGTTGGTCCGACGCCCCAACCACGGCCTCGGCGTCGGCCGAGCCGCAGCCCGGTCAGGTGACCGACGGCCGTCCGGTCGGTGACCGGCCCGGTCACTCCACCGGTCTGACCACCGGCCACCGATCCGGTCACGGTCAGCACCCCGGTCACTCCGCCGGTCACCGCGACAGCACCGGTCAGCGCGGGGACTCGGGCTCGACGTTGGTGATCTCCCACTGGCAGTACGCCGGCACCGGCCTGTTGCCCGAACTCGCCCATCTCTCCGAACTCCTCGCCGAGAGGCGGCCGCCACATCGCAAGAGCCCAAACCGGATCCGGCGGCCGCAACAACCCGGTCACTGCGCCGGTCAGCCGGTCGGTCACCCAGTGAGGGCTGTCCGCACGGGAGCAGCCGCGTGACCACCCCCACCGAACTCCTCACCGTTCCCCAGGTCATGGAACGCCTCCAACTCGGCCGTACCGCCGTCTACGACCTGCTCCGCACCCACCAGCTCCCCTCCCTCACCCTCGGCCGAGCCCGACGCATCCCCGCCCACGCGCTCACCGAACTCATCCGCACCCGACTCGAAGAGGAAGCAGCCTGATGACCACACCTCGCAAGAGCCGCGCCAACGGCGAAGGCACCATCTACCAGCGCAAGGACGGCCGCTGGGAAGCCGCCGGCTACGTCCTTGCCACCGACGGCACCCGCAAGCGCGTCCGCGTCTACGGCACCACCCGCAAGGAAGCCGCCGTCAAACTCACCGAACGCATCGCCGCCAGCAACCAGGGCCGACCCGTCGCCGCCGCCGACAGCACCGTGGCCGCCTACCTCACGTACTGGCTGGACAGCGTCGCCGTCCACCGCCTCCGAGAGAACACCCACAGCCGCTACCGCACCTGCGCCCGCCTCTACGTCATACCCGGCCTCGGCCGAAAGAAGATCGCCCACCTCACCGCCAAGGACATCCGCACCTGGCTTGACCGGCTCCGCACCACCTGCCGGTGCTGCGCCCGCGGCCTCGACAAGCAGCAGCGCTGCTGCGCGGTCGGCCAGTGCTGCGGCAAGCGCCTGTCCCCGCTCACCGTCACCTACGTGCACTCGGTCCTCAAGTCCGCTCTGGAGCACGCCGTCCGCGAGGACGAACTCCCACGCAACGTCGCCCGGAACGTCAAGAACAGCACGCCTCGCCCCCGACGCTTCGAACCACTCACCGTCGCCGAAGCCCGCCGCTTCCTCGCGTCAATGGAAGGCCACCGGCTGCAGGCCCTCTTCGACCTCGCACTCCGCACCGGCCTACGGAAGGGCGAACTCCTCGGCCTGCGCTGGGAAGACCTCGATCTGGACACCGGCACCGCCAGCATCCGCCGCACACTCCAGCGCACCCCCACTGCCGGCCTGACAACCCTGCCCACCAAGACGGTCAGCTCCGAGCGCCGCATTGCCCTCCCCACCGAGTGCGCCCACTCGCTCAAGCACCACCGCGAACGACAGGACCGAGAGCGCTTGGGGGCTGGTGACGCTTGGAAGAACAGCGGCTTCGTCTTCACCGCGCCCGACGGCTCACCCACTGACCCGTCCACCGTGACCCGGCACTTCACCGCGCTGTGCCGGGCAGCCAGGCTCCGCCGCATCCAGTTTCACGACCTCCGACACACCGCCGCGACCCTGCTCCTCGAACAGGGCGTCGAGCTCGTCGTGATCAAGGAGCTGCTCGGCCACGCCCACATTGGCGTCACCGCCACGGTCTACGCCCACGTCCGGCTCCGCCTCCAGCGCCAAGCCATCGACACTCTCGGCAACGCCCTCCGATCCGCCGAGAGCGCTGACGGCCCGCCACGTGCAGAACCCGTCCGCTGACGTTGCCGTCGGCGTTGCCGTCAAGATGGTCAAGGCCCCGCCAAAACGTCTGTTTTGGCGGGGCCTTGACCATATTCACAGCAAGTTGAGCGCTACCCTTGCCTCAATCTAGCGAGCAGCAGAATCGGCATATCTTCGTCGGCATGGGCAACGCCCACAGAAAGGTACGACCGCTCGATTTTCCAACAGGCGCTCTCGATGAAGTCAACCGCGTCCTCCTTGACCTCAGGATACGGCTCGACATCGAACTCTCCGGTTAGGGACTCTAGCAGTTCAGCGCTAACTCCGTGAAGCCGCTGGACTTCGGCAGAGTATTCCCCATCGATGGCGTCCGCATACTCCTGGACGCTCCAATCTGGCGGAATCATATGGAAGACGAATTCCAGAAGATCCTCGTCGCCTTCAGAAAGGATCGAAGCCTGCAGCGTTCCATGGCGCCACCTTCGTGGGAAGGGCAGGGTGGTCGAACCGGACGGATTCCAGCCCGACCGCTCGAACACGGCCGCAAGCGACTCGGCCGAGAGTGAAGTGCCAGATCCTGCAACCTGTTTGACAACATCAACTACGGCATCGACTGTCATCACATTCCATTTCCCGGCACATGCCACACGGAAAGAGTGCCGTTAGCTATTTCCTCGGGGAACCATTCTCGGAATACTGCACCAAAGAATGCTGCACCCTCTCGATTTGAGATCGCGTACCGGACGCCGCTTCCGCCTAGGGCGGAGTTCAGCCCAAGAAGTTTCCGAGCCTGATCCACGACGCTACTTTCATTGAAATAGTTTGACGGATTATACGGAGAGCTCCCCCACTGGCGGTCATTGCCCGTCCACTTTGCCTCGACTATGAATCCATCGCTGGTCGGCCCACCGTCGACCTTGATTGTCCTGCCGGCATGCTCCCAGACCTGCTCATAATCTTGCCCCGTGACATGCACCTGATACCTGAAGCCAGGCCTCGCCAACTCTTTAGGGGTAAGGGCCTGAGTCTTAACCAGACTAGGTTCGCCACACGTGTTATGCACCAGTACCGGCGTGTTGCCAGCCAGCACATAGTACGTGTGGAGCTGGTTGACGGTGAGGTTGTGCATCTGCGCTCGGCCGGCTGTATGCCGTACGGCGGCAACGACTGCCAATCTAGCCGAGTTGGTTGAGAGCGTATGTCCGGCCGTGAGCATCCCGGCTGGGACCCATGTGTGGTCCGTCTCATCCCAGAACGGGTGGTTGGCTGTCGTCGCGATGGTGCTTGTCGAACCGTCGATGGTGATGTCGAGATCGACGAGGTCTTCGTCGTCGTGTACCCACGTCGCGGTAACAACCTGGCCGCCCTGGTCCGCGGCTGTCACTTGATCTGCTGCTTCAACCCTGTCACCAGCCTTGATGTCTCCGATGGGCTTGGTCGAGCCGTCGGCCATTAGGACCTGGGTGTCGGGCGTGAAGCTGCAGGCAGAGCCGACCGGCTCATGAGGGGCCGTCGCCTTGGCCTTCGGCGTGGCTGGCGCGCCGGGGCTTCCCTTGGAAGGCTTGGGGCTGTGCTGTTTGTCGGTTGTGGGGACGCCTCCGGGTTGGGAGGGATGGACTTCTGCGGCTGCTGCCTTGGCTGCGGCTTCCTGCTCGGCGCGGCGGGCGGCTGCCTGCTTCTGTGCGCGTGCTGCGGCTGCTTCCTTCTCCAGCCGGATTCCGGGGGCACCGCCGTCCTCAGCTGGAGCGCGGCGGCCCGGAGCGACATGTTCGCTGCCTGGGCAGTCGCCGCCGAGCATTCCGCAGACCGCCACACCGGCGGCTTCTAGCCCGACCACGCACTCGGGGGTCATTGTGAAGCCGCTGTAGAACTCGCAGCCGGTGAAGGCGAGAGCGACGGAACCGATGACGATGCCTGAGACTGCGGCGTTCACGCAGTCCGTGCGTGAACCCTTGCACTTCGGTGCCGGGGGTGCATCGCAGGCGAATGCGCTGGGCTTGTTGCAACCCGGAACGGCCAGTCCGGTGGGGTCGCTCTTGGATACGGGGTTGTTGGCGGCGTAGGTGTAGCCGCTCATCTGGTTGGGGTCGCCGGCCTCAAGAACCGGGTCGACGGTGAGGAACCGTCCGAGTGTGGGGTCGTAGTTGCGGGCGCCCAGCAGGTTGAGGCCGCTGGCTGTATCGACCGGCTTTCCGAGGTAGCCGCGGTTGTCGGCCCATGAGGTGGGAATGGCGCCGCGTGGGTTGCCGTAGGGGTCGAAGGCGCGTCGGGTGATGGCCTTCGTGGCGGCGTCGACCTGGAGGGCGGAGGTGTTCTGTGGGTTGTTGAGCTCGTAGTTGAGGGCTCCGCTGCTGGATCGGACGACGGCGGTGCCGTCAGGGTGGTAGTAGTAGCGCTTTCCGCTGACCGTGGTGCCGTCGGCGGACATGGTGAGTTGTTCGGAGCCACCGAACAGGTAGAGGACGGTGCCGTCGGGGCCGCGCTGGATGAGCAGGCCGCCGTCGGTGTCGTACAGGTACTTGGAGGTTGCGGTGGCGGTGCCGTCCGGGGTGGTGACGGTCTCGGTGCGGCCCTCGGCGTCGTAGGTGAAGGCCTGCGTCGTCCCGGCGATGGGCTTGGAGCTGGCGGGAACCCACTTCTGGTTGGGACCCTGGTTGCAGGTCCATATGGCAATGCGGGTGCCCGGGGTCGTGCTGGCCCACGGTAGGTCCATGCACAGGCCTGATGACTTGTTGACCAGGGCGCCGTTGCCGTCGGTGCGCCACTGTTGGCTTGCATCGGCGGCGTCGCAGGCCCAGAGTTCGAGCCGTGCGCTGGAGCTCGCGTTGCCCCCTATTGGGCGGACCCTCTCTGTCAGCCTTGGGTGAGACGTCCCGCTTTGTCGGGTTAGCCTGAGAGGGCCCGAGTAGGAGTTCCACCCCTGATGACCAGCACCAAGCCGTCCGCGTCCGACCCGGCTCCCCGGCCGAAGCGCCGCACCTTCACGCCCGAGTACAAGCTGCGGATCGTCGCCGAGTACGACGCCGCGCCCGAGGGCGAGAAGGGCGCGGTCCTGCGCCGCGAGCGCCTCTACCACTCCCACGTCACCGAGTGGCGGGCCGCGCGCGACGCCGGGGCCCTGGAGAACCTGGTCGACCGCCGCACGAGCCCGGCCCGCCCGAAGAAGTCCGCCACCGAGGCGGAGAACGAGAAGCTGCGCCGCCAGGTGGAACGGCTGGAGAGGGAGCTCGCCCGGAACAAGGCCGCGCTGGAGGTCCTGGGAAAAGCGTCGGCGCTCTTGGAAATGATCTCCGAGAGCGCGGACTGACGCACGCCGCCGACCCCGTCGTGGACGAGGCGTTCACCGCCATCGAACACCAGTTGGGCACCACGGCCGCGTGCCGGCTGACCGGCCGCTCCCGGGCCACCCACTACCGCAGACTGAAACCGCCACCCCCGCGCAAGCCCAGGTCCCCGCAGGTCCAACCCTCCGCCCTGACGGCCGAAGAGCGTGACGCGGTCCTGAAGTTGATGAACAGCCCCGAGTACGCCGAACTGCCACCCGCGCAGATCTGGGCCCGCGAACTGGACACCGGGCGCTACCACTGCTCGGTCTCCACGATGTACCGGATCCTGCGCGAGCGCGGCCAGTCCGGTGAGCGCCGCCGCCAGGCCACCCACCCGGCCAAGACGGTGCCCGAACTGGTCGCCGACGGCCCCTCCCAGGTCTTCACCTGGGACATCACCAAAGCGGCCGGCCCCCGCAAGGGCATCTGGTACCACGCCTACGTCATCATCGACATCTTCAGCCGCTACATCGTCGGCCACACCGTCGAGGCGGCCGAATCAGCCGAACGAGCCGAGGAGCTGATCCGCGAGACCATCGCACGCAACGGCATCGTCCCCGAGACCGTGCACGCCGACCGGGGCACCTCGATGACCTCCAAGAAAGTCTCCCAGCTGCTGATCGACCTCGGCGTCACCAGGAGCCACTCGCGCCCCAAGGTCTCCAACGACAACCCCTACAGCGAGGCCCAGTTCAAGACCACCAAGTACATGTCCGACTACCCCGAGCGATTCGACTCCCTCGCCCACGCCCGCGAATGGTTCGACGCCTTCATCGCGTACTACAACCACGAACACCGGCACTCGGGCATCGGACTTCACACACCCGCCAGCGTCCACTTCGGCACCGCCGAGGAGATCCGCGACCAGCGGGCCATCACCCTCTCCGAGGCCTACGCGCGCCACCCCGAACGCTTCGGCCGCCGCCCCAGACCACCCGAGATCCCGAAGACGGCATGGATCAACGACCCCGCCAAGCGCAGCCAACCCGCACCACAAACCTCATAGCATCACGACCGTCTCACTGGACTTGAAATCTTCCGGGACGCACGCGCCGAGGACGCGCAGGGTGCCGTCGGTACCGATGGTCCAGTTCTGTGCTCCGGTGCCGTTACAGGTCCAGCTCTGTACAGCGGTGCCGTTGGCGTTGTGCGCGCCGTCCGCGTCCAGGCAGAGCGCGGTGGTGCCGGTTGCTACGGCGGACGGCAGGGTGGTGGTGCTGGTTGTGGTGCGGGAGGTGGTGTTGCCTTGCGTGTCGTACTGCGGGGTCAGGGATGTGGTGTAGCTGGGGCCGGTCGGCGGGTTGGCGGTGGCGGGCCACTGCTGGTTGGCGTTGTTGGTGCAGTACCAGAGGCCGACCTGAGCGCCGGGCGCTTGGTTCCATCCGGGGATTTCGAGACAGAGGGTGGAGTGGCGTGGACGAGTGCGCCGTTGGCGCCATCCTGCCACTTCTGGCTGTCGCTTCCGTTGCAGGTGGCCAGCTCGACCTTGGTACCGACGCCGGCCTGTCCCCCGACGGGTTGGGCGCACTTGCCCAGTGCGCGCAGGGTTCCGTCACCGGGGCGTGTCCATCTCTGGGCGCCGGTGCCGTTGCAATCCCATGTTCCGACGGGGGTGCCGTCGGCGGCCCGTGCGCTGGCGACATCCAGGCAGAGCTGGACGTTGCCTGCACCGGCCATGGCTGAGGCCAGAGAGCTGGTCGGCACGCCCGTGCGCGAGGTCACACTGGTGAGCGCGTTGGGCTTGGGGGTCGGGGTGCGGCCGTCGCCGGGGTAGCTGCTGGTCTGGGTGATGTCGCGGGAGGTGTCTCCGATAGTGTCGTGGCGGACCTGCTGGGTGCGGTCGCCGAGCAGGTTGTACTGGAAGGTCTGCCAGTAGGGTGCGGGTCCGCCCAGTGAGTTGAGGCCGACACTGTTGTTGTTGCAGTGCGAGACCTGGCCTGCGGCTGGTGCGCTGACGCCTCGGGTGTCGGTCCAGGCCTCCACGAGGCGGTTCAGTCCGTCGTAGCGGAAGCACTGGGTGTCGATGGCCTGGTCCGTGCCGCCCGAGGACTGCAGCTCCGAGACGCTGGTGAGGTTGCCGCTCTGGTCGTACCCGTAGCTCGTGGACGACAGGGGGTTAGCGTCGGTTTGCTGGAACTTGACGCTGCTGGTCGTCAGTCGGCCGGTGGTGTCGTCGTACGTGCGGGCGGTGCGCAGTAGCTCGCCGCGGGTGCCGTACTGGGAGAGCAGGAGCTGGCCGAGCTGGTTGTAGTTGGCAACGGCCAGGAGTTGGGCGGTGTCCGTTCCCGAGGAGATGACTTCGCCCATGAGGTCGAGGCCGTAGCCAAGCTTCTCGGCTGGCAGGCCGCCGTCTGCCTTATAGGTGTAGCCGGCGGGCAGGCCGATGTTGTTGGTGTAGTGGGCCGTCAGGGTGTAGTCGCCGGCGAGCCTGCCCTCGGCGGTGGGGATGGTCGTTGTGGTGGAGGTGGGCTGGTAGCGGGTGGTGTAGCCGTCGACCTTCTGCACGTACTTGCTGCCGGTGGCGCCGCCGACGTAGCGGGTGGCCGAGGTCGGCAGGCCCTTGGCGAGGGTGTCGTAGGTGTAGGAGGCGAGCAGTTTGGACTGGTCGCTGGCGTCGCTTCCCTCGTAGCGGGCGGTGACGCGTCCGAGGATGTCGTAGGTGTAGGAGAGGGTCTTGCCGCGGCTGTCGGTCGTGCTGGTCACACGCCCGAGGGCGTCGTAGGCCGTGGCGGAGGTGCCGGCGTCCGGGTCGGTCTGCGAGATGCGGTTGCCTTGGACGTCATAGCTGTACGTCCAGGTGTTGCCGGCGTTGTCTGCAATGCTGGCGAGCTGGCCGCGTGGGTCGTAGGTGTAGCGGGTGGTGACGTCTCCAGTGGTGGCCCCGCCGTGCAGGACCGAGGCGGTGGTGCGGCCGAGGGCGTCGGTGTAGACGGTGCTCGGGGTGCCTCCGGTGGGCGGGGTGGTGTCGGTACGGTCGGGGCCGGGGTAGGCGGTTGTGGTCTGCCACAGCTCGGTCGCCTTGGCGTACAGCTTGGCGGCGGTCTGCCGGCCGGTGCCGTCGTACAGGAACCGGGTCTGCGACGGGACGGTGTCGTCGATTTCCTCGAACAGGGTGGCGCCGGGTCCGCCGTTCGTTCCGTCGTACCAGGCCGCGGTGGACTTCGTGACTTGGCCGTGGCTGTCGTAGCGGGTGTGGGTCAGGACCCGGCCGGCGTCGCCGTTGGCGGGCGTCGACTGAGTCTGGCGGGGCTGCAGGAAGCCGTCGTAGATGGTGACCGAGGTGGAGAAGGTGCCGTTCTCCAGCTGCGTCAGTGCGGTGACGCTCGGTGGATTGGCGCGCGTGGACGGGGCCGGGTCGACGCCATGCAGTTCGTAGCTGAACTTGCGGTCCGCCGGCTTACCGGCATCCCGGCTGTTGCCGGGCAGCCACACGGCGGTACGGCGGCCGAGCGCGTCGTACGTCGAGTCCGTGACCCTGCCGTTGGCGTCGGTTGCCCGAGTGACCAGGCCTCGTGCCGGGGAGACAGCGCTCTTGGCGTTCCAGCCCAGCGGGCTGGTGGTGGCGATCTCCGTGGGCAGGGTTGCGGTGGCCGGAGTGTAGGCGATGACGTTGACGGCGCCGGCACTGTCGACGGTGCGAATGACCCGACCGTAGCCGTCGTAGGCCTGGGCGATGAGAGTCTGATAGGAGGGGTTGCCCTGCGCGTCGTAGGAGCTGAGGGTCTGGGTCGCGGTCACGTAGCCGACCGTCGAACCGTTCTGGCCGATGCTGCCGACGCTACCGGGGTTGGCCGCGTCTGCGTTGCCGTCGTAGACCATCCGGTGGTCGGTGATCGTGGTCGTTGCGGACGGCGCGGTCCCGCAGGGGCCGGCCACGACCAGGGTCCGGCTCGGATAGGCGAGCATCATCGGATTGCTCGCCGGGGGTGCCGCGTAGCTGGTGGTGGTGCAGGTCCGGTCGGCCGAGGTTGCCGTGTCGGGCTGGGTCTCCACCTTGTCGGTGCGCCCCAGGGCGTCGAAGGTGGTGGTGGTGCGCGAGGTTCGCCAGGTTGCCTGGTCGGAGAGCAGTGCAGTGGAGCGGGTGCCGGTCGCGGTGGAGCGGCGTGCTTCCAGCGGCGGCAGTGTCGAGAGCGTGGCCCCCTGCTTGGAGCTCCAGGCCGTGCGCGGCTTGGCCGCAGTCACGGTGACGGCGGGTGCGTCGTTGAACTGCTTGCTCAGGATGGCGCCGTCGGCCTGAGCGTAGCCGTCGCTCTCCTGGGCGCTCCCGGCGAGCCAGGGGCTGTCTGTCGTCTCCTCACCGAGGGAGTTCTTGGGCTTGCTCGTCCGACGGGTGCCGTCGGCCTTGTAGTCGCCGTCCATGCCTTGGAAGAAGGTAACGGCGGTCTGGCTGATCGGGTCGGGCCCGGCTCCGGTGCGGGTAGTGACGGTGCGGTACCCGCGGAAGCCGTTCCAGGTCCGGTACTGGTCGTCCGTCAGGTCGGAATCGTCGCGGTGCCAGGCTGCGCCTCCACCATAGGTGTAGGTGGTTTCGCGGGCCGGGGAGTTGGCCTTGGTGGTGTCGGTGACGGTGACCTTGGCGACCAGGGTCTTGTGGAACCAGTCGGCGATCGGTGTGGCCGAGCCCGGCGGACTCCAGTAGACCGGGTAGCAGGCCATAGTGTTACCGTCCGGCGAGGCGGGCATCCGGCTCTTGGTGCGGGAGCACTCGGGGTCGCGGTAGGTGACGGCGATTGACGTCCCGGATTCGGTGTTGACCCCGATGATGCGGGGCCGGAACAGCGGTGGCGCCGCCGGGGTGGAGCCGTCGACGCGGTTGTCGACCTCGGCGCCGGCGAACGTCACCGGGTCCAGGCTGATCGGGCCGGAGCCGCCCGCGGAGGTGTCGAGGGCGGTGTGGCGGATCTCGGACAGCCACATCACCGATTGCAGGGAACCGACGACCTGCTTGTCCGGGGTTTTGCCGGTCACCGGGTCATAGGTACCGCCAGCGTCCGAGAACAGGTGCTTGAGGTCGTAGCGGTCCACGCCTTGCCAGCCGCCCTGGGTGCGCAGTTCGGTGTTGATGCCGCGCAGGCGCTTGGTGGACCAGAAGGTGGGCGCGGGGACCTGACAGACGTTGGACCCGGTGCCGCTGGTGGTCCAGCCGTCCTGGCACGCCAGGTCGTAGGGAACGTCAGGCCAGCTGCTCGCTGTCGTGGAGGAGAGGTTCTCCGGCCGGCAGACGGTATCGGAGACGACGCAGCGTTCGGCGACGTCGAAGTTCACGCGGGCGCCCGGTTCGCGGCCGGCAAGCGCGTCGGCGAGCTGGTAGCCGTAGGAGACCCGGGTGAGGTAGCCACCGCGGGTGTAGGCAGTGAGGGTTCCGGTGCCACCGGTGGCCATCGCCTGGCCACGGCCCGCGGCGTAGCGATTGGTCTCGTTGGCCCAGTCGTAGCGCTGCAGGTTGCCGTGCGGGTCGACGACGAAGTCGAGGTTGAAGCGCCAGCCGGGCTGCTGGTCGCACTGGGAGTCCTTGCCCTTGGCCGCGCTGTAGCAGGGGTCGCCGGGGTTGGGGTGGTAGACCGGGACGGGGTGTGTCCAGCGACTGGTGTATCTCGTGTTGTGTGAGTTAGCGGCGGCCGATGGAGAGTCGGCCGTCGAAGGCGATGTCGAAGGCCTGGAGCGCGGGCTTCCAGCGCATGGTCCAGCGTTTGCGTCCCTGGCCGGTGGGGTCCAGGCTCATGACGGCCATGTAGACGCACTTGAGCGCGGCGGCCTCGTTCGGGAAGTGCCCCCGGGCGCGGACGGCCTTGCGTATGCGGGCGTTCACGCTCTCGATCGCGTTGGTCGTGCAGACGACCCGGCGGATCTCGGCGTCGAACTGGAGGAACGGCACGAACTCGGCCCAGGCGTTCGACCAGAGCCGAACGATCGCCGGATACTTGGCGCCCCATTCCTCCTGGAACTCCAGGAAGCGTTCCTCGGCGGCGTCGGCGGTCGGCGCGGTGTAGATCGGCCGGTTGGCGACCTGCCCGTCGCGGACCTTCACGTGGATGCAGTCGATGAAGATCACCGGGTAGATCGCGTCGAGCGGGCGGTTCTGCCATTCGGCCATCCCGTCCATGACCTTGTCGGTGATGGTGGAGATGGTCGACTTGGACACGCTCGCCCCGTAGACCTCGGCCAGGTGCGCGGAGATGTCACCGTGTGTCAGGCCCCGGGCGGACAGGGAAAGCACCATCTCGTCGACGCCGGTCAACCGCCGCTGGCGCTTCTTGACGATCTGCGGCTCGAAGCTGCCCTCGCGATCTCGGGGCACCTCGATCTCGACCGGTCCGACGTCCGTCAACACGGTCTTCGCCCGCACACCGTTGCGGCTGTTGCCGCTGCCCGCACCGGCCCGGTCGTGCTTCTCATAGCCGAGGTGGTCGGTGATCTCGCCTTCCAGGGCGGACTCCAGCACCCGCTTGGTCAGCTGCTGCAGCAGCCCGCCCTCGCCGGTCAACTGGAGCCCGCTCGCGCGGGCCCGGTCGACCAGCTGCCCGATCAACTGCTCGTCCAGCAGGTCCGCCGACAGCTCGACCGGCCGGACCTCTTCAACCGCCTCAACCGAGGCGATCACGTCGCTCATCAGGTGCTCTTCCTTGATCGGGAGATACACCGGTCACCGTACAGACCCTGTCGGGGATCTTGGAGCTCCCGGTGTGCCCGTCTGGCAAGCGGGCATGCTCGGAGCTGATCGAAGACCGTGCAGTTGTCGAGGTGTCAGTTGTCGCTCCGTCCCCGCTCCGGTGAGCAAGTCCCTTCTCTGACCGCGCAGATCGCGCGGGCGAGCAACCCGAGTGGCACGACAGCGATGTGGGTCAGACCCGAATCCGCAGGTAGTGGCGGAGGCTGGTAGCTGATACGACGACAGGTGCGCTTTCGGTTTGAGAAGATTGAGGTTCCTACGCCTAATCGACTCGAACGTGAAAGTGCACCTGTCTGGTGAAGACGATATCGCGTCGCCGTACCGCCTCCCGTACTCCCGGTGGTCGCTGGACCCGTCTGAACGCCCAGGTGGGCGGGGTGGACGGGTCGCTGACCGAGAACGGCGGCCTGCTGCTGGTTGCCGAGCTGGACCGGGTGCTGGGGGTCACCGCCGCGCTGGACGCGGGGATCGACCCGGTCAAGGAGCGCGACCGGGGCCTGTCCGGGGGCGAGTTCGCGCTGGCCTGCGCGGTGGTGCAGCTGACCGGAGAGGACCACCTGGTCGGCTTCGACCGTCTGCGCGCGGATGCGGTCGGCGAAGGGCTGCTGCCCGCACCGGTCCCGGCTGCTACCACAGCCGCCACGCTCGCGGCCCGGTTCGGGCAGCCGCAGCGGGAGGGCGTGGAGACCGCGTGCGCGAAGCTGACCGGGCGGGCGCTGGCAGCGCTGCCGGTCACCGAGCGGGCCCGGATCCTGTCCGGGCGGGTGACCGTCGACCTGGACGCGAAGGACGTCGAGGTGTTCTCCACCCGCAAGGAACAGGTGGTCCGCTCCTACAAGGGCGAGATCTCCGCACGGGTGCACGCCGCGCACTGGGCCCAGGCCGGCGTGGTACTGGTCGCGGACCTGCTGGACGGCCGCTCCGACGGCCGCACCCACGCCCTCGGCCAGATCGACCGGGCCGTGGACGCCGTCCGCGCGGCCAACGCCACAGGACAGGTCCTGTTCCAGGGGGACACCGGCTACTTCGCGGGCAGGGTCGCCGAGAAGATCGTGGCCCGTGGCGCGTTGTTCCGGCTCGGCGTCCCACGCAGCACGGCGCTGTGGCGAGCGGTCGCCCGCGTGCACGAGGACGACTGGATCGACGCCCTCGACTATCCCGACGCGCAGGCCGCCCTGCTGGACCACGCACCGGCCGGCTGGCCGGAAGGCACCCGGGTGATCGCCCGACGAGTCCGCTACGACGCGGCCGACCTCTCGGCCGACGCGCGCTCGCGTCGCTCGCGGACCGTCGGCAGGGACCAGCTCGCCCTGGTGCTGGACGGCATCGCCGATCAGGCGTTCGCCTACTCGTTCTTCACGACCAACGAGGTGCTGGACCTGGACGAGGAGATCGCGCTCGCGGAGTGGGAGTTCCGTCGCCGCACCGAGGTCGAGGAACTGTTCCGCGACACCGCCCACGGCGCCGGCCTGAACCACCTGCCCTCCGCGTCCCACGCCGTCAACGCCATGTGGATGTGGGGCGCGCTGCTGGCCTACAACCTCTCCGCCTGGCTGCAGATGCTCGCACCCATCGGCACCGCACGCCGTCGCATCGCCACCGTCCGTCGCCTGCTCATCGCCCGCGCCGCCCGGTTGACCAGCACCGGTCGCCGCCGTCGGCTCCGGTTCACCGCCGCAGCGGCCAGCCTGATCGGCCAGACACTGGCCCGCATCCGAGCCCACCGCCGCCTCCAGTCCGCCTGACCGACCGCCCCGACCGGTCCAGAACCACCCGCCACCGCCTTGGAAAGCCGCCCACCCGACGCGCCAGCCGGGCCATTGGCCTACCCACATACCCCACACTCCAGCCGACGACCAGCCAAAGAGATCAACTGACAGGCCGTCGGCCACTACCTGCGGATTCGGGTCAGATACTGGTGAGGCTGACGCTCTCGAAGCTGGGCTTCGGGGCACGTGTTTCCGGCTGCGGGATGGACGGCACGATCGAGACGGTCAGCGGACCGTCCGGTAGCAGTCCCTGTTCCGTCAGCCGTTGGACCTGATCGGTGACGTCGTAGCTCGCGTCGTGCCCGTTGGCGCCGGCCATCCCGAAGAAGGAGATCCAGCCGACGAAGTAGGGGCCTTCCGGGTCGAGGTCGCCGCTGGGACCGTTGAGGAAGACGTGGAACGGTGTCCCGGGCGGC
Source organism: Kitasatospora hibisci (assembly GCF_043950205.1). Classification (NCBI taxonomy): domain Bacteria; kingdom Bacillati; phylum Actinomycetota; class Actinomycetes; order Kitasatosporales; family Streptomycetaceae; genus Kitasatospora; species Kitasatospora hibisci. The sequence goes on from NZ_CP171642.1 coordinate 90,720, forward strand.
AGCTCGGAGTGCACGTTGTGCACGGTGAGGATGAGGTTGGTCTGCGGCTCGTCGCTGGCGGCGAGCGAGCGCATGGCCCCCTGGACGCCGCTCGGCTCCAGGGACACCGTCGTCGCAGCCTGGGCGTCGAGCAGCTGCCTGGGGTTGCCGACGGCGGTGGTCGCCAGGACCCGTTCGCCTGTCTGCGGGGCCTGGGCCGGCGGTACGAGCGCCGGGCGGGTGCCCGCCCCGTCGGTCAGCGACTCGTACGTGTAGTCCTGCGCATCCTTCAGGACCGCCTCGGTGGAGGGCCGCTTCTGCTGCCTGGTCTCGTCGAAGAAGATGAACTCGTGGTCCAGCCAGGACGCGTGGTCCGGGTTGTGGTTGCCCTTGTCCAGCCAGCCCGTCCAGAGCCGGTCGAGGTTGGCGTGGTGCAGCCAGAAGATCGGATCACGGGGGGATCCCTCCACCCGGCCCATCCAGCCGCCCACACCGCCGTGCACCTGGTTGTGCGGGACGTCCTCCAGGTCGCCGAAGGCGAGCTGGAAGTGGATCATGTCGGTGTAGGTGATCTCGCTGCCGAAGGTCGGCTGGATCGACTGCCCCTGGCTCTTCGTGGCGGCGAAGATCGTCTCGCTCATCGCTCTGAAGGGATTGATGTCCGGGTATTGGAGGATCTGGTGGGCGGAGTTCTTCTTCTTGGCGCGGTGCGGGGTTTCCCAGAAGTCGGCCTCCGACGCCGGATCGAAGTCGTCCCGGAGGAAGAGCGGGTTGTCGACCGTGAGGTTGGTGCCGCCCGGGCGGTCCGGCATCTTCGGGCTGCGGAAGGCAGCCGGGAGCGCGCGCGAGGTGAAGGTCGTGGGCGGGGTCTTGGTGGGTGCGTCCAGGGCGTAGTTCCAGTAGGGCAGCGCCCAGGTCGCGGAGGGGTCGGGGGTGAGGTTCTCCTCGGCGGCGATCTCCTTGATGGCCGCACGGATGATCCGCTCGAAGTACCAGAGGTAGCCCCGGTGCCACGGCAGGAAGAACCAGCCGCCGTGCGGACACTGGGTGAAGGCCTCATTCTCCTCCGTGACGGTGGGAGGGACGCCGTGGATGCACCCCTGGAACACCCAGCTGGTTGGGTCGGTGAGGGGCCGCTGCTGCAGCCGTCCCACGGCCCGGGCGTACCAGTACAGCGCCGGGTCCCAGTCGTCCATCTTGCTCGCGTCTCGTCGCACGAACGTACCGTTCGACATGTCACTCCTGTGGTTGGGCGGGACGCCCTCGTCGGGCGCCCCGGATTCGTACCGGCGGCGACGGCCACCGCACATGCCTTTCGTCTGCAAACCTTTGGGAGGGTGAACCACACGCGCTATCCGGACGCGCAGCGCTGGCGGAGCGTGGCGGTCACGGGAACCTGGAGCGAGGTGCTCGATGTGCCTCACCTTGTCCAGGAGGGACGACATGAACGTCACGGAGTTGAGCGGGACCTACACGTACCGGAGCTTTCTGGAGCTTCCGGATCCCGTCGACGACTTCAACAAGCTGCGGTTCGCACAAGCGGAGCTGAAGCTGGTGGCCGCACCGGACGGCTCCGTCAACGGTGAGCTGATCCTCTCGGATCCGGGAGAGCAACCGTTGATCGTCATGGATATGACCGGACGGGCATCGGCCTCGTCCCGCGTCTCTTTCACCCTGAGCGGCCGGGGCCGGCCGCCCATCGCGGATTTCCACTACGAGTACGACGGCATCGTCCTGCGCCACTGGGAGACCGGGGTCGACCAGCGGAAGATCCTCGCCGGGACGGTGCTGCGGGCGGAGCCCCACGGGGGCGCGCCCGCCGGTCAGACCGCGAGCTTCCTCGCCGTGCGGCGCGACGGCGTGTAACCCGGTCGACGGACGGCCCGGCCGCCCCATCGGCCGGGCCGCGGTGATCGGGGCGACCCACAGGGCGCCCGGCTCTGCGGGCCGCGCGCGCCGGCCGGTCTCTGCGGCGGGCCGGGCGGTGTCGATCACGGGCTCTTGCACGGGAACCCCCGTTCTGGTGGCCTTACCCCCGTTCTCCAAGGTAGGTCGGGGCGCCGTACGACGCGCGGGGAGCCCGGGCGGGGGCGCTGGCGGTCACTCCCCGTTGCCGCGGCCGCGGCAACGGGGAGTGACCAGGACCACGGTGCGCGACAACTGATGGACGGTCGACGATTCCGATCGGGCTGGACCGGCCTCCCTGCGGCGTCCGTGCGGGCTCTGCGCGGCGTCTGCCCCGCCGGTCCTCGGTCCCTCGCCCTGCAGATTCTCTGCCGGTCGTCCTGCCGGTCGTCCTGCCACTCGTCCGGCGGGAGGGGGCGACGGCTCGTCAGCCCATGGCGAGCAGCATGTAGAACATGCCCATCGCCATCACCGTGCGCCGCGCGGAGACCAGCCCGGACGAGGTCAGGACGGCCGGTCCGCCGGCGCGGGTGAGCCGGGCGCCGGCGGCCGGGCGCGGCAGCAGCGAGCCGACGCCCCGGACGGCGTAGCCCAGGAAGTACGCGGCCAGGGCGAGTAGCGCCCACTCCGGCACGGTCGAAACGACGCCCCCGTGGGCGGCACCGCCACCGGCGTGCTGGTGCGCCGGTGCCACGCACAGCACCAGCGCGGCCATCACAGCCGCACTGAGGACGTGGTGGGGGTAGTGGCTCCAGGTGCCCTCGAATGCGGTACGGGGGTGGCGGCCCAGCCGCCCCGCCAGGAGCAGTGTCGGCCAGACCACCGAAGCGGTGAGCAGGGCCGCCCACAGGACGGGGGACAGGGGGTCGAACGCCGGTGCCATCATCCCGACCATGGCGAGACCCATGACGATCTCGGCCGGTTCCAGCCGACGGTCGGGGCAGCCGCGTCCCACGACGACGAGGACGCAGTGGACCGTACAGAAACCGGTCAGGGCGATCAGCAGCGCTGTGGCGATCACGGGTTCATGCACGGGAGCCCCCCGTTCCACGGGCGCGCCCCGGCCCCGGTGGAGCCGGGGGGCGATCGGGCCGTCGTGGGGACCTTCGCCTGGTGAGCGCCCTGCGGCCCCTCTTCCACGGTAGGCCGGGCCGCTGCACGACGCTCGGGGGAGGCCGACCGAGTGCGGACGCCCGCCACCGCGCGAACCACGCGGGCGGGCACGCGGCGTCCGGGCGACCGGTCAGCCTGCGGAGTCCCGGCTCCGTCCGCGCCGCCACCACCAGACACCGGCGGCAGCGGCGAGCACGCCGAGGCCGACGCCGATGGGGACGGCCGAGGACGAACCGCCGTCGTCGCCGGCGGAGGTGACGGCGACGGGCGAGACGGACGACGAGACGGACGGGGACACGGACGGGGACACGGACGGCGCGGCACTTGGGGCGGCGGTGCCCGCGGGACCGGTGCCCGCGGGACCGGTACTCGGCGCGGTCGTGGAGGGGGCGAGCGGCGTGGCACCCGGCGACGCCGGCGCGAGCTTCAGGACGGGAGCCGGGTGCGCCGGCCCCACGCCGCCCTGCGGCAGTTCGATCCACCGGTCGACGTGGCCGTCGCCGTACGTCTCCAGCGTCTTGAAAGCCACCTCGTCAGTGTTGGGCAACTGCCTGATCGTGATCTTGTGCGTGACGTCCTGGCCCACCGCGAGCGCGGGGCCGCCGACCGTGCAGCCGTCCGCCGTGGTGGCGAAGGTCCAGCCGGCGGGGGCCCCGGCGTCGTCCGACTCGACCTCGACGTGCGCGAGGGCCGCGGTGGCGGTCGGCGCGACGGCGGGCGGCAGCCGACGCGGTGACGGTCGTTGGAGCTGGAACTACGGCGACCTCTTGATCCTTCCGATGGACGCTGACGTGCGGGTAGCGCTCCACCCCGGCTGACGAGCGGGTAGCCCTCGTGGCCGTGGGCGGGTAGACGGTGCGCCAGTGCCGGTGGTCGTGGACGGCTCGACTACTGGAGGCCGAGCACGGTCTGAGCGGCAGCGGCGAACTCTTCCTGCGCAGCGGCGCTCGCACGGCGCTGCGCCCTGACCTCGTCCAGTTGCCTCAACGACTCTTCCGGGGCGGAATGTCCGATCTGCTTGCGGTAGGCCTCCGAGACGTCGTCCAGCGTCATGAGTGCGCTCGTGACGGCCGTCGCCTTCCGACTCACATCCAACGGGCCGATGATCTGAACCGCTGCGGTCTCCTGCTCCAGGTTGGTCCAGCAGACAACAAGCTGGTCCCGCGTCTCTTCCCTGTTGGGCTGATCCAAGCGGTGCCACCAGGTGGTCTGAAACACGGCCGCGGCGTTCAGGAACCTGACGTAGCAGTCCTTGCGCATGTCGTCGACGCGCTGCTTGCCGGCCGCCGCCATCTGCACTCTCGTCTGCCAGCGCTGAGCCCTCGTCCCGGCCAGGGCAAGCACTCCCGTCAAGCCCGAGCCCGCCAGGGTAAAGGCAGCCGTCACCCATTCAGAAGACATGACGCCGATGCTGCCAGAGAGTCGGACCGACCAAGACTCCCATCCCACATTGCAGTCAACGCCACTGGTAGGACGCGCTGGTCATCGCCGGGAGCAGCACCGGGCCGCCCGCGGCCGCGTCGAGCCCGACGGCCTGGCGGAGGACGGCGCCGACGTCCGGGTACAGGTGGAGGCTGGCAGCGTCGGCCACGGGCAGCCACACGACCGGCGCCTGGTCGGGATCGTCCTGCTCGACCGGCGCGACGGCCTGCGCCAGGTGGTCGGGTAGGTGGGCGGTGAAGACGAGGTGCTGGCGCCGGAACGGCGCGCTCTCGCCCGGCTGCTCGGTCTCCTGGTCCTGAACGAAGCGCAGCACTGGCGGCGCGGGCAGCGCCGCCAGGTCGAGGCCGAGTTCCTCTAGCAGTTCCCGGCGCAGCGCGTCGGCCGGTTCTTCGCCGTCCTCGTCCTCGACCAGGCCGCCGGGCAGCGAGTGCTGGAGGCCGGCTTCCCGCTGACGGCGGATCAGGCAGACGCGGCCGTCGTGGACCAGGACCGCGCACACCCGTACCCTCATCGGCCCGGCCACCGTGCTGGCGGTCACCGCCTGGCCCAGGTCCGGCAGCACCCGGCGCTGCCCGGCCGGGCCGGGGCCGGCGGCCATCCGGCGCGGACCGGGAACGCGGGCGCGGACGCGGTGGGCGCGGCCGGGTGGCGGCGACGGCGGCGCCTGGTGATGGGTGTCGTCATGTCGCAGGCTCTGCCCACCCCGCTGCCGGGACGAACCCCACCGCCACCCGGACGGCGGTCCGGGCGTCCGGCCCCAGAACGGCGAGGCGGGTGCCCCCGGGCACCCGCCGGACCGGAGCGGGGCGCAGCCGGGCCGGTGCCCGGGGGCGCGGGTCGGGGCCGGCGGCCTTCCCGGCAGTGGGAGCGGGGCGCTGCGGGCTGGGGCAGGTCTGGTACTTGGGGGCCGTGTCCGGGCTGCTCGGGGCGGTGGTGGAGTGCACGGTGGGCGCTGTCGGGAAGTCGAGCGTGTGTGGGCGGATCCGAATCAAGAACCGCAACGCATTGGCCTTCGGAGGGGCCCGTACGGAAGGCTTGGAGGCGCCGCGGGGGACGCCCGGCGGCCGCCGAATCCGGTGCGGCGACGGCGCCCTGGCGGGCGCTCAGACCCACCACGGACTTCCCCTTCTTCGACAGGAGCTCCTCAGCCATGCCCGCATCCCGTACGGCCCGCCTGTTCTGCGTCGGCTTGGGAGACCGCGCCCGCGCTCTCCCCGCGCCGACGGCGTCCCGAAAGACGGCGCAAGGTCCCTCGCCTTCGGGCGGCCGGAAGGAGACGGACCCCGAACGGCGGACGGCCACTCGCTGCTCACCGGCGATGCCGGGGCCTCCTGGAGGGCTTGTCGGCTGTGACACCGTTCGAGCTGCCAAGGGGCCCTGCTCGCCTGCGCGGCAGTCGGCAGCCACCCGATGAAGGCTCCCGGCGGCTCGCACGTGCCCGGTCAGGCGGTGTCGTCCGATGCCAGTTCAGGGATTCGTGGCGACGGCCGTTCTCCTGTGCCCTGGGCCGTGGTGGTGTGCCGTGCGGCGGTGCCGGCTTCGGGGGTGGAGGGCCTCGCGGGGCGGGAGGCGGTGACCACCGCCGCCCATCGGTCGGCCATCGCGCCCCAGTGGGAGCGCAGCGTGTCCTCTGCGCGGTCGACCTCGCGGACCACCTGCGCCGGGTCGAGTCCGAGCGCGCGTAGCGGGGCGTCGTCGTCGCCCCACCGGGCGATCTGCGCTGCGAGGACCTCCGGGTGGAACTGCACGCCCCAGACGCGGTTTCCCAGCCGGTACGCCTGGTGGGTGCAGTGCTCGCTCGTGAGGAGCGGGATCGCGCCGTGCGGGAGCGTCATGGTCTCCTCCCAGTGCCACTGCACGGCCGGCGGGCTTCCCTGCAGAGCTGTGAAGACGACGTCGGTTGAGCACGCGGGCAGTGGCGTCAGTTCCACGAGGCCGACTTCGGGGTGGGAGGCGTGTTCGACCCTGCCGCCGCAGGCGACGGTGAGGAGTTCCATCCCGAGGCAGATTCCCAGGGTGGGAACGTCGCGTGCGACGGCTTCCCTGAGCAGATCGCGGACGGCCGGCAGCCAGGGTGCCCGCTCGTCCTCGCAGGGGCCCATCGCTCCGCCGAGGACCAGCAGGCCGTGGTGGTCGGTGAGGTCGTCCGGCAGCGGGTCTCCGTTCCAGGCCCGGCGCAGGTCGAGCCGCAGGCCGGCCCGGAGGAGCCGCTCGCCCACCAGGGCGGGCCCGGTGCCGTCTTCGTGCTCGATGACGAGCACCACGGGGGCGCTCACAGGCGTCCCGCCTCGACGATGCGGCGCAGGAAGGCGCGTGTCCGCTCCTCCTGCGGGTCGCCGAAGATCTGCTCCGGAGGGCCTTCCTCCAGCAGGACGCCTTGGTGCAGGAAGCACACCTTGTTGGACACCTCCCGGGCGAAGCCCATTTCGTGGGTGGCCAGCAGCATGGTCATGCCGTCCTCGGCCAGTTCCCGGACGATGGCCAGGACCTCGGCGACCAGTTCGGGGTCGAGCGCCGAGGTGATCTCGTCGAGCAGCAGGGCCCGCGGTCCGCAGGCCAGGGCGCGCACGATGGCGACGCGCTGCTGCTGTCCGCCGGAGAGGCGCTCCGGCAGGCTGTCCGCCTTGTCGCCGAGGCCGACGCGCTCCAGGAGGGCGCGGGCCCGGTCCTCCGCCTCCTGGCGGGGGACGCCGCCGACCCGCATCGGGGCGAGCGCGACGTTGCGCAGCACGGTCATATGGGGGAAGAGGTTGAAGTGCTGGAAGACCATGCCGACGTCGCGCCGCAGCCGGTCGACGTCGGTGCCGCGGCCGGAGGCGACCTCGCCGCCGACCCGGATCTCGCCAGCGCTGATGTCCTCCAGGGCGTTGATGCAGCGCAGCAGGGTGGACTTGCCGCTGCCGGAGGCGCCGATCAGGGTGACCACCTGGTGCTGTTCCACCTCCAGGTCGATGCCGCGCAGAACGGGGGTGCTCCCGTAGCTCTTGTGTACCGCGTCGATCTCGATGAACGCCACGTCAGGCCTCCTTGGCGCGCTTGTGCTCACGGGCCACCAGCCGGTCGACGAGCCGGGCCTGCGGAATGGTGATGAGGACGAAGAGCAGCGCGACCACGGTCACCGACGAGAGGTTGAAGTGGTTGGAGGCGTAGATCTTCGACTGGTTGAAGGCGTCGATGGTTCCGATGACGTTCACCAGTGCGGTGTCCTTCTGCAGGCTGATGAAGTCGTTGAGCAGGGGCGGGACGACGCGGCGGGTGGCCTGGGGCAGCACCACGTGGCGCAGGGTGGCGCTCTGTGAGAGGCCGAGCGAGCGGGCGGCCGCGGTCTGTCCGGGGGCGATGGACTCGATGCCGGCCCGGAAGACCTCGGCCACGTACGCCCCGTAGGTCAGGGTGAGGGCGAGGATGGCGAACCAGACCGGGCTGAGTGAGCTGAGCAGCGGCACCTCGGCGAGCGGCAGGCCGAAGCCGATCAGGTAGATGACGATGACCGCCGGTACGGCGCGGAAGCCGTCGATGTAGCCGGTGGCCAGGAGCCGCAGGGGGCGCCCGGCCCGGCCCGGGGCCATTCGTGCCAGTGCGAGGGTCAGTCCCCAGACGAGGATGAGGATCTGGGCGACGACCGCGATGAAGAGGTTGGTGCCGAAGGCCGAGGTGATCTCGGTGACGCTGAGTCCGATCACGTCGCCGTCGAAGAAGGTGCGCTGGACGGCGCGGTCGTTCGCCAGGACGAACCACAGTCCGCCGATCAGGGTGAGCGCCAGCAGGGACCAGCCGAGCACGGTCCGGGCGTCCTCCCGGGCCTCTGCGGTCAGGCGCCGGGCGTCGGCCCTGCGGTCCTCGGCCCATGCGGTGGCGGCGGCGCGGCCCGCGTGCAGTGCGCGGAGGGCGGGCCGTATCAGCGGCAGGACGGCGGCGCTCACGGCGAGTGCCCCGGCGGCGGCCGTGGCGCTGGTCCCGGGCACGGAGTCGTGGACGGACCAGGCGGCGGCCGCGGCGGCCGCGACGACGAGCAGGACGCCGGCCGTGGCGGCGGTGGCGAGCGGCAGGACGGTCGGGGGCGGGGTGGCGGCGCGCTGCGCCTGCGACCGCCCGGGCGTGGACAGGTCGGAGGTGAGGCTCACTTCGTGCTCCACACGGGGATCGTGGCGGGGTCGCCGCCGAAGGCCTTGGCGAGGTAGGTGGTGGAAAGCGCGTTCAGGGTGCCGTCCTTCTGCATGTCGGCGATGGCGCCGTCGAGCGCGGCGGCGTTCTTGCTGCCCTTGGGGTAGAGCGCGCCGTAGGACTCGCCGGTGGCGTACTGGCCGGCGACGGTGAGCGTGCCCTTCGACTCCGTGGCCTTGCCGAGCACGATGGCGACGTCGGTGAGCGCCGCGTCGATCTGGCCCGCCTGGAGCGCCGCCTGGAGTTCGACGTCACCGGCGAAGACCTTCGGCTCCTGCCGGGGCTTGAGGACGTCGCGCACGAAGTCGGCGCCGGTGGTTCCCTGCTTGACGCCGAGCCGCTTGCCGGCGATGTCGTCCCGGGTGACGGGGGCTCCGGTCCTGACGAGCACGCCGATGTTGGAGTCGAAGTAGGCGGTGGAGAAGTCCACGACCTTGCGCCGCTCGTCGGTGATGGAGATCTCGGCGAGCGCGATGTCGAAGTCCTTGGACTTGCCGGCGACGAGCGCGTCGAAGGAGACGTTTCGGACGGTGAGCTTGTCGAAACCGGCACGGTAGGCGATGTTCGCGGCCATGCAGTACTCGTAGCCGCTGTCGATGTCCCGGACGGTGTCGCCGTCCCACCAGCCGGGGCTGGGCAGGTCGCCGACGACGGTGAGGGTACCGGGCGTGACGGTGTCGAGCTCGACGGAGCCCCTGGTCCCGGTCACCGTGCAGGAGCCGTAGCTCCGCGAGCCCTTGGCGTCGGTGGTGTGGGTGGTGGCGTCGCCGCCCACACCGCCCTCGCCGCTGCAGGCGGTGAGAGCGGCCAGCAGGACGGAGGCGAGAACGGGCACGACGGGAAGACGGAAGCTGCGCACGAAGAGCTCCTCGGGGGGCGGCGGTGGCGTGGCACACACGGTGCCCAAAACGTTTTGGTCCCGTCAAGACCCGCAGATCAAAGGAAGCAAAACGTTTTGGTATCGAGGTCTTGGACCGGCGCCCGACATCTGCCAGCCTTGATCCCGCACCACACGGAACGGAGGGGGAGATCAGCCGATGACCACCGGGGGAACCTCACACAAGGCCAACGGGCAGCGCCCCGGCATCCGGGACGTGGCCCGGGCGACCGGCCTGTCCATCACGACCGTCTCGCACGCCCTGAGCGGAAAGGGCAAGATCGCCGCCGCCACCCGCGACCGGGTGCTGCGCGCCGCGGAAGAGCTCGGCTACCGCCCCGACCCGGTCGCCCGCGGACTGGTCTCCGGACGCACCGGCATCCTCGGTGTGGCCGTCGGCCACATGGAGGACAAGCCCTGGGAGGGCACCTACCGGCCGTACTACGCAGCGTTCACCGCGGGAGCCTCGGTCACCGCGGTGGAACGGGACTACGCGCTGGTCGCCGTCCCCGGCGACCCGGTCTCCGGGCTGTGGGCCCGCGTCCCGATGGACGGCCTGATCGTCGTCGACCCCGTGCGCAACGACCCGGTGCTGGCCGAGTGCGCACGCCGCCGCCTACCGGTGGTCACCGACGGCCGCCCCATCGACCCGGGCTACGAACACGTGCCGACCGTCGAGAGCGACCTGGCCAACGGCATGGCCGAAGTTCTCGGCCACCTCGGGGAGGCCGGGGCCCGGCGGGTGGCCCTGCTGTCCGGCTCCCAGGCCGACGCCTACACCCAGGACAGCGAACAGCTCTACCGCGACTGGTGCGCCACCGTCGGGCAGACCCCGCTGATCGAGGCACCGGCCCCCACCGAGGATCCGGTCGAGGCCGCGCTGCGCCTGCTCTCGCTGCCGGGCCGCCCCGACGCGGTCCACGGACTGAACGAGACGTACGGCCAGGCGCTGGTGGCCGCGGCACGCCGCCTGGGCCTGGACATTCCGGGCGACCTGATGATCAGCGTGATGCGGGAGACCGACCAGACGGGCGCCCTGGGAGACTGGGACGTGCCGCTGACCACGCTCAGCCTCGACGCCTACCGCCTGGGCGCCGAGGCGGTCGGGTTGCTGATCGATCTGCTCGACGGCCTGCCCGCCCGCGAGGTGACCGTCCCGTGCACGGTGATCCCGCGCGCCTCGACCCGACGCCGCTGAGAGGATGTCCCGCTCGCCTGCGGGACAGTTCACGGATTGTACCGGGTCATGACGGTTTCACCGGTTGCTCACCTGCCGTGGGGCAGCCCGTCAGCGCGTCGGGCTGCCCCACCGTCGGTCAATGGAGGTAGCTGGCGACCTTGTCCACGAGCATCCTGGCGAGCTCGGGCTGCTGCCCGTTGTAGTAGCCGATGACAATGGCCTCGCTGGTCCTGGCGAGGGCGACGCCGGTGTCGCCGTTCTCGCCGTAGATCGAGCGCTCGCCGGCCTCGACCACCGTGTACGTGACGCCGTTGACGGCGACGCCCTCGACGCGCGCCTTGAAGGGGATCTCGAACTTGTCGATGATGGCCGCGCCCTCGCCGGCCTTCAGGTCGTACCCGTTGCTGTGGGCCAGGGTGGCGCCATCGGTGGCGTCGATGATGACCGCGGCCGTGAGCAGGTCCCCGCCCAGGTCATCGTCGACGTACGACTGCCAGTCCGTCATTTCGCGTCCTCTCCATTGGACAGCGCCGCGCTGATCGCGGCCGCTGCGCCCCCGAGCCTTCCCCTCCGCCGCCATAGGAAGTCGCATACGCGCTCAACTGGCTCGAATCCCGCGAGATTCGTCACCCTCGTGGGAGTACATCGCGTCAAGCCCGTCAGCCGGCGTGGTCGACAGCGCGTCCGGCACTGACCTGCCCATGGCGGGTTGGTGAGCATTACGCCCCGAGGACCCTCCGGACCTGGTTGCTGTTGGCTTGCAGGCCGTGGTGGCACAGCTTGGCTCCGTCGGAGGAGGAGCAGCGCGGTGGAGGAGTCTTGGCCGCCGGTCAGGCGACCGTCTGGTGCTGGGGTGTCCTCCGCGTCTTCACCCCTGCGACGATGAGCGCCAGCCCCACGGCGACGATGCCGAGGTAAGCGGTGGACGGGAGGTCGACGACCTTGTGCATCCAGCCCCACTCCGTGCCGAAGAGGGCCTGCGAGGCGAAGCTGACAAGCCCCTGGCCTCCTACGACGTAGCCGATGCTCTCGACGGTGTATCCGATGGTTGTCCGCACGGATCAACCCTCTCGCGGCGGTGTCGCAAGATCGTCCTCCGCAGGACCGAAGACGCAGTAGTCCAAAGGATGCAGTCGCGTGCGGAGAGCACCGGTACAGCACCCCGCCACGGCAGAGGGGTGGTCGCCACCGGACGGCTCGGAGATCACGATGCCCGACCTGGCCTCCGTCACCGGGGCGGTCGAGGACACGTTCCCAGGTAGCTCGGGGTGTCCCACGCGTGGCACAGCACCGTGCTGATCCGGCTGGTTCGTCGACAGGCTCCAGCACGCGGCGTCTCGGGGCGGGCGGCGAGGCGGCCGGGTCGAGGGGGTCGGGAAGGCGACCTCGGCCGTCCGAGGCGACCAGGCGGGTGCAGCGCGAGGGCGCCGAGCGCTTGCCGGACCGCCTCGTCCGACGCCGCCTGCAGGCGCAGCGGCCGCTGGAGTGGGCCGGCGGGCGCGATGACAGGATGACGGGATGGTGATGAATCAGCCGTGGGCGGGGCTTCACGGTGACCTGCTGGCGGCGAAGGCATTGGTGTACGACCCGGGCTGTTTCGCCTACTCGCTGCCGATGGCCGAACCGGAGGGCGCCGAATACGCGGCTTGCGGATTCGCTGTCGACGGCCGCTCGGTACGGTTCCGCGTGGCCAAGACCACCCCGACGAAGGTGGGCCAGTTCGTCACCGTGTGGCAGCGGTCCGAGGAGGGGCCGATCCGGCCCTTCGACGCCGCCGACGGGGTGGATCTCTTCGTCATCAGCAGCCGCGACAAGAACGGCTTCGGGCAGTTCGTGTTCCCGCGCGAGGTGCTGTGCGGGCGCGGCGTCGTTTCCCGCAACGGCTCCGGCGGGAAACGAGCCTTCCGCGTCTACCCGCCGTGGGTGGCCACGACGAACCGGCAGGCCCGCGGCACACAGGCGTGGCAGGTCGACTACTTCTTCCACATCGGCAAGGACGGGCCCGCCGACGTGACACGCGCCTACGCCCTCTACCACCCGTAGGTGCCGCCCCCTCTGGTCCTACTGCTCCCGCCTGACCCGCAATTGAATTGTCCGCGCGGACGGGCCGATCCGTCCTGGCCGGCGTCGCGCATGCCTCCGCCGAGCAGTTCGAAGGAGACTCGGCCATGTGGCCGGGCGCACCGCGTCCGTGTCGGCGAAGACCAGCATGGTCGGGGCGTTGATCGCCGCGACCTCGGCGGTCCAGTCGTACGGGCTGCGCAGGCGGGCCCCGGCCTTGTCGAGCGGGACCGGCCGGTCCTGGGCGCGCGGGGCAGTGCGGGCGCGGCTCTCGTACTCGGGTGCGCTTCGGCTGCTCGGCGAAGTGCGCGCTCATCCGGCTCATCGGCGCCGGGGACCCGGAGGACCAGCCGACGAACGGATCCGGGTGGCGGGCCGCGGTGCACAGCGCAGCCAACCCGCCCGCCCGCCCGCCCGCCCGCCCGCCCGCCCGCCGGGCGAGTACCCCATGACGTCGGCGTGCTTCAGGCCGAGGTGCTCGATGGGAGCGGCGGTGTCGTCCGCCAGGCGCTCCGCGCGCGGGCGGTCGATGTCGGTGGTGCGGCCGTGTGCCTGCAGGCCGCCTGTGCTGACCAGCCGGTGGGCGGCGAGTGCGGGGATGACCGGGCGAACATGTCGCTGGAGCCCAGGCCGCCGTGGTGCGGGGAGAGGCCGTTGATGTCCGCGTGGGGCAGTGGGGGAACGTTCTCGTGGTCCTGTCGGCTATGCCGGCGTCGCGTCCGTCACCGTCTCCCCCGCTCCCTCCGGCCGTGCCGCCTCCACCGCCCTGTCCTGCCGGTTTGCCGAGACCGCAAGAGTGCTCGCGTCGCGCGGCCGCCGCGCCGCATGCTCGGCGGGTAACCGCGGCCGCCCGTGAACCGAGGAGAACGATGCACCAGCCCACGCCGTCCGCCGACCTGCGCCACCGCACCATCGAGGCACCCGCCGGGCGCCTGCACCTGGTCGAGCAGGGCACCGGGCCGCTGGTCCTGCTCGTCCACGGCTTCCCCGAGTCCTGGTACTCCTGGCGCCGCCAACTCCCGGCCCTCGCGGCGGCCGGGTACCGGGCCGTGGCGCTCGATGTGCGCGGCTACGGCCGCTCCTCCAAGCCGGCCGCGACGGACGCCTACCGGATGCTCGACCTGGTGGAGGACAACGTCGCCCTGGTGCGCGCCCTGGGCGAGGAGAGGGCGGTGGTCGTCGGGCACGACTGGGGCTCCAGCATCGCGGCGGCCTCCGCCCTGCTCCACCCCGAGGTCTTCCGCGCCGTCGGTCTGCTGAGCGTCCCCTACGCGCCGCCCGGCGGCCCTCGCCCCACCGACGTCTTCGCGCAGATGGGCGGCGACCAGGAGTTCTACGTCTCGTACTTCCAGGAGCCCGGCCGGGCCGAGGCAGAGATGGAGCCCGACCTCCGGGGCTGGCTCGCGGGCTTCTACGCGGCCATGTCCGCCGACACCATGCCCTCCCGGGGCGAGCCCGACCCGCACTTTGTGGCCCGCGCCGGCGGCCGGCTGCGCGACCGCTTCCCCGGCGGCAAGCTGCCCGCCTGGCTGACCGAGGACGACCTCGACGTGTACGCCGGGGAGTTCGAGCGCACCGGCATGACCGGGGCCCTCAACCGCTACCGCAACATGGACCGCGACTGGGAGGACCTCGCCCAGTACCGCGGAGCCCCGATCAAGCAGCCGTCCCTGTTCATCGGTGGCGCCCTGGACGCTTCCACGACCTGGATGGCCGACGCGATCGACGCCTACCCCGCCACCCTCCCCGCCCTGGCCTCCTCCCACGTCCTGGACGGCTGCGGGCACTGGATCCAGCAGGAGCGTCCCGAGGAGGTCAACCGTCTGCTGACCGCCTGGCTCGCCTCCCTCCGGGGCTGAATCGGCGGGTGTGCCGGCCGGCCTCCGCCGCCCCTTTCCGGCTCCGCACCCAACACCTCGGTGCCGGCCCGGACGTACCCGGCGGCGACGGTGCCGACTCCGCCGCGGCCGCCGGCGGTGCATCGGGCCGCACGCGCGGCAGCTCAGCACCGGGCCGTTGCACGCCGACCCGGGCTACTGGCGGGATGACGCCTTGATGGACCACGGTTCGGCCCGGGCACTCCCCCGGTCAGGATCACCCGCCAGCGGGACAGCACCGGCGTCGGTGGTCGGGGAGGGCTGCGTCTGCAGGCAGGTGCGGGCGCGCGCCAGAATCGTGGCGGCGCAGCGCAGGTGGTGGTTGACGGCCGGGATCAGTGCGCCGCGGAAGTGGTCGGCGGTGTTCGGTGCGGCGGCGGCCTGCTCCAGCAGGCCGCCGGTGCGGTGGACGGCGGGGCCGCGGCCGCCGGTGCGGTAGTCCGCGGCGCGGGCTTCGGCGGTGCGGGCGGGTTCACCGGCGCCGGGGTCCTCGACCGGTTCGGCGCCGAAGAGTTCCAGGGTGTACGCGAGTTCCGCCAGCCGGACGTTGCGGCGTCTCCCCCAGCCTGCGCCCCTTGCCCACACGGTCCCCTGAATGAGTCGGCGCCCTACCACGTGTGTGACAAGGCCGGCGGTTCGACAGACCCGGCGAGACACGATCGATCTTCCCGTCCCCGGAACGGGAACGCTCGCCGCGTTCGCTTGACCCCTCACGCACTCGCAAGTCACGGCCGAGCTCGACGCGATGGACTGCCGCTTCAGTCCCGTGACACTCGAACGCGAGGAGACCGCCGCCGCGTTACGGGCCCGGGCGAACGAGTTCTCTCGCTTCGCCGGGGCGTCGCACGTCGGTCGGCGTGCGCGCGGTCGTGGCGGGTGGCCGTCCGGTCCCGCCGGTCGGTCAGCACCCGTGCGTTCGTCCCCGACCGGTGGCCCGTTTGCCGGCGGCCGTGCGGCGGCGCCAGTAGGCGACTGTGACTGCTGCCAGCAGCGGCCCCCACAGGAGCAGCGGGCCGTAGCAGGCGGCGAGGACTGCGGCGTGCCAGTCGTGCATCGCCAGCGGGTTGTCCGTGGAGAGCGGGTGGCCCTGAAGGGTGCGCCTGGTGGTAAAGATGACGAACACTGCCGTCCACAGGAGCGTCAGGACGGTCGCGCCGAGGGCTGCGGGAACCACGGCGGCCGGTATCGGCACGCGCCGTCCGCGCAGCAGGGGGAGCCAGCGCGGGAAGACCTCGCCCCAGCCGGCGATCAGGCCGACAGCCGTGAACGCCAGAAGCTCGGAGACGGCCGACAGCAACAGCACGTATACCTCGATCGGCAGCCAGAAGGGGAGACTCCCGGTGTCCTGCACGGCGCCGCCGTCGAGGGGGACATGAAAGACCACCACCGCGATCCGCCATGCACTGGCCGGGAGCGCGGTGAACGGGACGGTGTACGCGGCGATCCGGGCCCACCGCGGTACGCCGGGCACGGGAGCGTGCGCCGCTCGCCAGGTGGCACGCAGCCGTTGTGGTGTCATCGTGGCTGAGAGGGTGCTCATGCGAGGAGTTTCGCAGTCGGCGCGGTCGGCGGGCATCGTCTGTGGGGCGGGCCCGTGGTCCCCCGCGTGGGGGACCACGGAGGACGACGAGGCGCCCCGTCCGGAGGCCGCCACTCGGCACAGCGGGCGCTGTCGTCGCAGGCCAGAAGGTTTCCGGTGTGGTCCGGCCGACTCGCCGGGCGCGATCAGTGCGTCGCCGCCGGCGGCGACTGACCCGCCGGATTCGGGCCCTGCTCCGCCGGCGAGCACAGCCTCGGCTCCGTCGCAAGCACTCGAGTGCTCCCAGAACTCGGCGGCATCGATTCCTCGCGGAGCGGGATGTTCTCGCCGTTGAGCAACAACCGCTCTCGGTACTCGCCGGCAGAACCAACTGTCGGCATGACGGAACCTCCTAACGTGTTGTGGACATGAATTGCCGCATTGGTGCGGGTAGTGCGAGATGTGTCGCTGCCACGCGGGCGGCGGACCGGCACCGGTGGACCTGGTTGTTGGCGACGGTGCGGGGAACGCTTCGGGAACAGGAGCGCATTGACCGCGGGATGTGCGGGTACGAGACGTCGCTGCACGAGACGGTCGGTCGTGAGTGACATAGGTGAGGGTCTTCCGCCGTCGAGGTGAGCGCCGGCAACGGGCCCGCCCCGATCGCCGGTCACCGATCAGGGCCGGATGTTCTCCAGGTCCTCCAGGAGGCTGGGGTGCTTCGGCACCCAGCCGAGCGCCTGGCGGGTGCGGGTGCTGGACGAGGGCTGGTCGGCCTTGAAGATCGGGCCGAGCGGGCCGTAGGTCTCCTCCGGCACCGACTCGACCGGCAGGCCCAGCCGTCGGCCGATGACGGCCGCGATGTCCCGCACCTCGTCCCCCTCGTCGGCCACGGCGTGCCAGGCGGTGCCGGCCTCCGCCTGCTCCAGGGCGAGTCGGAAGAGAACGGCCGCGTCGAGCGCGTGGACGGCGGGCCAGCGCTGTGTGCCGTCGCCGGGGTAGCCGGAGATCCTGCTCCGGCGTGCGATGTCGGTCAGCAGACCGGCGAACCCGCCCGTGCCCTCGTTGTGAACCGTGCGCGGCATGCGTACGGACGTGCTCCGGACCCCGCGCGAGGCCAGGCCCAGGACCGCGGTGACCGTGCGGCCGCGACCGCCGACCGGCCCGTCGGTCGGCACCGGGTCGGCCTCGGTGGAGGCACGGCCCGGCACCCAGGGCGTACCCGAGACGGTGACCAGGGGACGGCCGCTGCCGACGAGCTCCTCGCCGAGGGTGGTGAGGGCGGCGGTCTCCTCGGCGACGTTCCGGGCGAGGGCCTCGGGGCTGCTGAAGTCGTTGCCGAAAGCCAGGTGGATCACCCCGTCGGCCCGGGCGGCGCCGGAGCGCAGGACCTCCGGATCGGCGAGGCCTCCCCGCAGCGGCTCGGCGCCGGCTGCCTCGGCGGCCTGCGCGGAGGCGTCGGAACGGGCGAGCGCGAGGACGGTGTGGCCGTTGCCGAGGAGTTCGGCGACGACGGCGGAACCGATCAGACCGGTACCGCCGGTGACGAAGACGTGCATGGAACCCTCCCAAAGTGATGGGACTCTTGTCCCATCACCTTAGCAGGGTGACGGGACAAGAGTCCCATCGCATATGCTGAACCCATGGGTCGATGGGAACCAGGTGCGCGTGAACGCCTCGTCGTGGCTGCGGTCGACCTGTTCACGGAGCAGGGATATGACGCCACCACGGTCGCGCAGATCGCCGAGCGTGCCGGGGTCACCAAGAGCACCTTCTTCCGGCACTTCCCCGACAAGCGCGAGCTGCTGGTCGCCGGGCAGGAGACGCTGAGCCGCCTGCTGGCCGAGGGGATCGCCGACGCGCCCGGTGACGCCAGCCCGCTTGAGGCGGTCGCTGGCGGTCTCGAACGCGCCTCGGCCGCGATGGGCCCCAGGAGCCGCGAGCTCGCCCCCCGCCTGAAGGCGGCCGTCGCCGCCAGCGCCGAGCTTCAGGAACGTGACACCCTCAAGACCGTCAGTCTCGCGGCCGCGATGACAACCGCTCTGGTCGCCCGCGGCGTACCCGATCCGACTGCGGCTCTCGCGGGCGAGCTGGGCGTCCTCGCTTTCAAACGGGGGTACGCCGCATGGGCCGAGGACGACCGTGGCGCCGAGGACGGGCTCGCCGGGTACACCCTGGCGGCCCTGGACGAACTGCGCGCGGCGAGCGCATCGCTGGGCTGACCGGACGAGCATCGTCCAGCGCCGGTGCGGCGAACGAGAAGCCCTCGCTCCACGGCCGGGGCCGACCCGCTGCTCCCCCTGACCGCCCTCGCCGCTACCGACGGCGACCTGGGCTTCCTCTTCCAGTACCACGCCGGCAGTGTCCCTCCGGCGGGGCCACCCGACCCCGACCCCACCGCCCCCGATCCGCTCGCAAGCCGGCTCGCCCTACGGCTCACCGAGCACCGTTGAGGCCCACCTGCGGCCGTGCAACCGCCGGCCGGGGTGTTCTGCCCCGTGAGGTCGGGGACGCGGCCGGCGGGTGGCTTCGCCTGCGAGTGCGGTGACGGGCCCGGCGACAACGCCGGGCCCCGTGTGCTGCGTGCGAGCCCTTACGGCCGGGTCCACGGGATCTGGTTCACGTTCTGCCAGTCGTTGCACCCTGCGTAGGGGCCGGCAGTCTCCGAGCCGTTGCCGTAGTAGTGCTGCGAAGACCATGCCGCGCATCCGCTGAAGTCGAGCTCGGCACCCGCACGCCACGAGTCCGGGTCGGCACTGTGAATGTCCATCCACAGTGAGTCCACCTTGTAGGTGGTGGTGGCGGACGCCCTCTCCACGCTGAGCGGGGTGACGGGAGCGCCGCCGCGGTATCCCGCGGAGGCGAGCGCGACCCGGATGAAGGAGTCGGGGTGCGCCTGCACGAATGAGTAGTTCCAGATCCACCGTGCCACCACGGCCCCGCAGCCGTTGTAGATCTGGGAGATGTTTCCGGCCGTCATGCCATAGGCCGTGTAGTTCTGGGAGACGCCGACCTGCCGCCCGCTGCAGGAGGCCGTGGCAGGAGACGCGGCGTTGGCGGTGCCTGCCGTCCCGACACCCATACCCAGGGCTGCCGCTGTGGCGATGGCGATGGTGCGAAGTCGCATGGAAGGACCCCCTGGGGGTGAACGGGCCCCTGCTGGATTGCGGGCCGGCAAGCATCCTGGCGATCGACAGGGTGTTCAGTCCATGACGTTGACCGACCTGGCCTGTTCACGTCGCATCAGTGACCAACTGGAGCAGAGCGGCCGCCGCCACTGAGGCGGTGACGCCGACCCGGTCGAGAAGCCCTCGGCACGGACCGCCGGCGAGGCACAGGATCCCGCAGGTCGTACGTGCGGGCGCTCCAGCGGCGAGAGGCCTCGATCGCGGTCCTCACCGCGCCCACAAGCTGAGGAAGCTCACGAAGGCCGGGCATCCCGATCGCCGGTCGACGGGGCAGGAGCCGTGCCCCTGTTCCTCGACGGCCCGCGACCGACTGCACGAGGAGCCGGAAGGGTCTCACCCACTCCACCTCTCCGACGTCGCCTGACATCAGTCCAGCTCTGGAGCACCGCGCGGCGGTCCGCGCTGTCCTGGGGGAAGAGCGTGGTCGCCAGCCCGAGCAGGGTGGTGCAGACGATCCCAAGGGCAAGGCACCACCACGGAGCCCCTATGAGGACCGGTGCGGCTCCAGCGGCCCGCACCAGCGTCGAAGGCGCGGAGGTTCGGCGCCACCGGCGCCTTGATTCACTCTGACTCATAGTCACAAGAGAATCTGAGCAGCGGAGTTGCGGGCAGGGGCAAGAGTTGTCGAAGCTTGGGCAACCTGAATTCCTGGGAGCGACCGTGGGACAGAATGACCCTGGCAGCAGTGTGTCCGAGGCGGACCTCGCCCTGGCAGCCGCGCTCAAGCACTGGTCCGGGCAGCTCAAGGCAGCCGGGATGCTGCAGAAGAACCAGGCCGAACGGCTCCACTGGTCGGAGGAGAAGTACAGCAAGTACCTCAACGGCAAGCTGCGGATCACCGCTCCCCGGCAGATGGTGCCCGGCTTCCTCACGATGGTCGCAGAGCGGCTGGGCGGGCAGGCGCAGGCCCGGGCGCGGGCGGAACTGGAGGGGCTGGCGCAGGCCGCGCATGCCGCTCGCCCCTTGGCATGGGTGGCTGACGAGCTGGCGCGGCTGCGGACCGAGATCGGCCGGGTCCGGGATGACCGCGCCGCCGCCGAGGTGCAGCGGCGGCTGGACGCGGCGCTCGACGCTCTGGAACGGACCGAGGCCACGCTCGCGGGGCACGGGGAGCAGCTCGCGGAGGATCAGTGGGAGCTGGGGGCGCTGCGGTGGGAGGTGGCCGAGCTCCGGGGACGCGCGACGAGCAGCGTCTCAGTCCGGTACCGCGCCGGCCGGGACGTCAATGCGCCGGTCACGTACTACAACGGTCCCGGCAGCGGTCCCGGGCGCCGGATCACGCCTGCCCGAGCCGCCGGTGGTTCCGTCCTCGCGCTGGCACTCGCGGCGGCCGTGGTCGTGGGCCAGCACTGGTACAGCGGGCGTACTGCGGCGGGAGACACCGCACTCCAGCGGCAGGCGGAGAAGGACCTCGACCGACAGACCGTCCCGTTCCAGGTGGTGGTGGACGGACCGGACCTGCGTCGCTACGGCGTCTGGACCTTCGTGCTGGACCGGCCGCTGACCCAGGCGGAGCAGGCGGGGCTCGCACCGTTCAAACCGGAGGACCTCGCGGGGGTGCGGGCATACTTGGAGCCGCTGGGCGCCCGGCTGCTGCCCGCGGGCGACGCTCCCAAGGTCTCGCCCAACACCGATGACCCTGCCCTGAAGCTGATCCAGCAGCGGGAACGCCAGGGCATGGCAGGCGGAGACAGCTACCGCCTGCACTTCACCAGCGACCGTTCGTCCGTGACCATTGAGAGCATCGGCGTGACCGACGTTTCCTGCAGACCCAGCCCGGTCGTGTCCTCCGTAGTCGCCCCGTCGGCGGGTGAGGGCAGCGTGCCGAACGTCTTCCTGTCCGTCGCCGTACCACCGGGCACCGCGGCGGTGGAGCTCGACGACGAGGGCTTCGCAATCAGCACGGACTACTTCGCCCACCACAAGCTCGACCTCGGCCAGGCCACCACGCCCGGGGACATCGCCGTCCAGGTCGGCGGCATCGCCGGGCAGATCTGCTCCTGGGCGTTCCGGGTCGACTACCTCACCCCCGAGGGGAAGTTCACCGCAAAGGTGGACAACGGAGGCAAGCCGTTCACGGTCGAGGCTCTGCCAGCCCACGTGTCGCAGCGAACCAGTTTCGACCTGGGTGGAGCGACCGATCCCCCGCACTGGGTCGACTGCGACAAGGAACCCACCCCGTGCGGACCGGCTTGATCACTCCAGGACTGTCGACGGTCAGGTAATTCCCCATGCCCTGCCCGCGGGCTTGAGGACCTGGAGGAAGTCCAGGTGTCCGAGTTCGCCGCCGTGGGCCTGGGCCAGGCGGGCGTCGATGGTCTCCAGCATGCCGGAGAGGCGAAGCGCCTTGTCGGCGTCCACCCCACCACTCCGAGCGGTCAGGGCATGCTGGCCGAACTTCAGAAGCAGGACACCGCCGGCTCACGGACCAACCCCGGCTACCGCGGCGGGAGCCTCCAGCCCACGGTCTTCCACGGCACCGCCGACGCCGCCCTATGGCTGTGGACCTGGAACGGCTACCCGGAGGACGGCTTCGGTGCCCGGAGCGTGCAGGACATCTCCTGGACCGAGCAGGGCCGCAGCTACGACTTCCGGGTCTCCGCTCCGACCGGTCGGCCCGATGAGGCCGACCGCTGCTTCCAGATCGTGTCGGCCACCTTCCGGATCGGCTGAGGCCCTGTCACCTCTGCGGTTACCTGCCGGTGCGCGCCCACCGCGGCTCGGCGATGTCGAACTCCGTCATCGACTCCATAGCCCGTTTCGCCGCGGGGTCCGTGCCGGCCGGCAGGCTGAAGCCGGGCGGCGCGCTCGACTACACCGCCGCGCACACCTTCCTGTTCGCCGGCCGGACCAACCAGTCCACCGGTGACTTCACCTACTACGCGGAGAGCAACCCGAGGAACCCCGCCCACGGTCCGACCCGCGCCGGCATCAACAGCAGCAGCCTCGAAGGCTGGCCCACCAGCCACTACACCGCCCTGCGCTACAACAACATCGTCGACGACGTGGCGCCGTCCCAGCCGGCCAAGCTCCGCCTCGACTTCAACGGGGACGGCACGGCGGACATCGCCGGGAAGCTGACTAACGGGAGCCTGCTGCTGTGGGCCGGCAACGGCGACGGCTCACCGAACACCTCCTCCGGGTACGCCATGTGGCCCGGCACCGGCTTCAAGGCCGTCAACCCCCTCATCGGCTGACCGCCGCCTACCCGCAATCGGTTTCGCGCAGATCGTCGAGCTCGTATAAGGCCCAGAGCAGTCGATGCGACCGGGATCCCGCCGCACCACGGCGGGATCCCGGACTGTGACCGCCGTTGACGGTTCGCCAGAGAGCCACAGCCGGGAGATCGCCGCCGCGCTGCGGGTGAGCGAGCGGTCAGTGGAGAGAAGGCGCCGCCAATGGGCGTGAGCGAGGTGAGGCCGGGGCCTGTCGACGGGATCGCCGGGGCGCCCCAGGCTCAGCGAGAGGGCAATCGCCAAGATGGAGAGCGAGTTGGAGCGAGGACCGCTCACCCATGGCTGGGAGGAGCAGCGCTGGACGCTCGCCAGGGTGAGGACTCCGATCGGCGGGCTGTTCCACGTCAGCTACACCGCCGAATCAAGGGCGCCCAACCAGACATCGCAGAAGGGCACAGGCACGGCATCTCCAGGAGATCAGGGCCGGACAGTCGGTCAAATCCGAACCTGCCGCGGATTTGGGGCAGCAGCGGGGTTCCGCGGCGAATGAACATACGTCGGAACGTGAACACTCGGCGAATCTTCCCAGCGGGGCCTCCATTTCCGGTCCTCCGCCACTGGGGCTCAACGGCGGAGGGACCACCGACTGGCACACGTCTCGTATCGGGCATAGCGTAGAACAGGTCGAGTGCCGAATCCGCCGGCGCCCGCTGTTGCAAGAAATGCAACAGGACGGGAGGCGCCGCTCAACTCGTCTCCAATGACGGGGGCGCGTCGCAGAGGTCATCGACAGAGAAGGGCTGCGGGGCAATGTTATCTCCGGATGAGCAGCGTCGAAAGCTGGAGAGGGATCTCCGCCAGCATGCGCATCGCGTCGACCGCATCAATGAAGAGATTCGAAACCTCAATAACGAGCTGAGGATCCACAATATCCCGTTGTCGCTCGGGCAGGACGAGAAACTTCTGGCCTTGCTCGATCAGCTGCGCGACGACGAGGTCCTGGCGCGCAAATCACGCGAAATCGGCAGCTCGTTCTTCGAACAGCAAGGTGTCGAGCTCCCTCCGGAGATTCAGGCGGTGACCGGCGCCCCGACAGACCAAGGGGCGAGGATCCGTGGTGTCTTCCTCGACGATGCCGGGCGCGAGTACGAAGTGGTGTGGGACTCGCAGCGGGGGTTCGACGTGCATCCCGAAGTCCGAGCGAAGAATCCGCTGGACCTCACCCTGTCCCACACGAAGGAACGGACCCAGCAGAGCACAGACTTCACCCTCAGGGGGACGGGGTTCACCCCCAATGGGCAGGTCGCCGTGAACATTTTCATGGAGCCGGGGCTCAACGTCCCGAACAGGGACATCGGAAGTGTGTCCGCCAACCATCTCGGCGAGATCAGCAAGTTTCACCGCGCCTGGTACCTTCACGGTCCGGATCCTCAGACGAGAAACCCGGCGTTCATCGCAAGGGACGTGACAGAGGATCAAGCCGCGATCGATGAGGTTTCCAGCGCCTCTTGGCCTCGATCTTTCGTGACGGTCCGTCGGTTCATCCGCCGGGCCGTTTCGGCTTCTCGGGCTGGTGATGGGCAGGGCGGTGGCCCGACTGTCGCGTCGGGTGGGCGCCGGGTTCCACGACTCCGGGGGTGTGGTTCTCGCTGGGACAGAGGCGTTGTCGCTGGTCAGCCCGGCTGCGGCAGAGCTTGGAGGCGGTCGAACGCGGTGGTGATCACGTCGGTCCAGGGCCAGTGGCGGGCGAGGCGGAGCCAGCGGCGGCGGCCGGTGGCGACGAGCTGGGCGGCGGCGGAGAACAGGCGAAGCCGCAGGCGCTTGGGCTCCCAGCGTCGGGTGTCGCCGGTCAGGGCGAGCATGGGCATCCAGGCGAGCAGGTCCAGGGCGATCTGAACGATCTCCAGCCAGACCTGGTTCTGGGCGGCGTCGTGCAGAGGCAGGTTGCGCAGGCCGGTGTCGCGGGCGGCGCGGATGCGGTCCTCGGCCCGGGCGCGCCGTCGGTGCCGCAGTTCCAGGACGGCGATCGGGGTGTGGGTGGTGTTGGTGGCGAAGCAGGTCAGCCGCATGCCGTCGGCGTCGGTGAAGCGCAACTGGGCGCCGGGGTGCGGGCGTTCTTTGCGGACGATCAGCCGCATGCCCTTCGGCCAGCCCTTGAGGACGTCGCCGGCGAGTTCGGCGACCCAGGCGCCGTCGCGGATCTTCCCGTCCGGCTCGACGGCCGCCGTCCAGGCAGAGGCGGGAACCAGCAGCACGGCCTGGTGGATCGCTTCCGTAATGGTCATCCCGATGGAGTAGGACAGCCATCGGCCGCGTGCGGTGAGCCAGTTGAGGAATTCGTGGGTGCCGCCGCCGGAGTCGGTGCGGATGAGGGTCCGCCGTCCGCGTCGGTGCTTCTTCGGCAACTGGGCCAGAGCCAGGCGGGTGGCGGCGATGTGGTCGGCTGCGGTGTTGCTGCCCGCGTTCCCCGGCCGCAGCAGGCCCGCGACCGGCTCGCCGGACCCTTCACAGCCGTGGTCGACGAACGCGAACAGCGGGTGGTGGCCGAAGGTCTTCTTCCAGGTCGCAGCCGCGTGCTCCTTCTCGGAGTGCGCCAGAACCAGCACTCCGTCGATGTCCACGATCACCTCGCTGCCGGTGTCCGGCGCGGCCTGACCGGCCAACTTCCATACCCGTTGCCGGACTTCGGACCGTGCCCGCCGGACGGCCGCGAGCGCGCGGGGACCGGCGGCGGCAAGGGCGTCGACCAGCCGGGACACCGTCGGATCCGAGGCCACCGGGCCGAACACGGCAGGCTCGGCCCGCAGCACGCCGATGTCGGACAGGCAGTCCCCGCCGAGTGCGACGGCCAGGGCGAGGTCGAGCAGGACCTTGCCGGGATCGTGTACCGCCCGGGGCTTGCGCCACGGCTCCAGCGCCGCCGACAACGCGGTGTCCAGGCCGATCCGGCGGGCGGTCTCCACCAGCAGAACCCCGCCGGCCTGTGAGACCGCCCCCTCACCGTCGCCCCGGACACGGACACGCGGATACAACCCACTACGCTTGTTCACCTGAGGAGTGCAGCTCTCTTGAGGATGATCAGGACCCTAGACAAGTCCCATCGTCCCAGGTCAGTGGCACTCCTCGTTCTCTTGATCAAGCCTCGGACAGCGCCGCTCGTGAAAGCGCGAGGTTGGTATCCCCTGTTGTGAACGCGGACCGGGCGGACCCCTCATCCAGCCTCCGCCGGACACCGGGCCGTGGGCCCTCGGCGAGCCCCTGCGAGCCCCTGCGACCAGTTGCTCCGAAGCCGCTGCGCCGTCGAGCTTCCACTCGCGCAGGCCCCCGGTCCGGCGTCCGGAGGCCCGTCGGGTGGCGCCGCCGGCCCGCACCTGCGACGCCGTCACGGCCCCCTCTGAGCAGCGTCTCGACGACGGCGCCATCGAGCGCGAGTCCACCCTCGGCGAGATCCCCGGCATCCCGTGGATGCCCGCACTCGGCTCTCTGCACCGCGGGCCCTGCCGAACCGGCAGGGCCCGCGGCGACTGAAGGACCTGCGGCTCGCCGCCTGCAACGGCGCCGTCAGGACGTCGCCGGCCCCGCGGGCCTCGCGCGCCAGACGGTTTGCCTGCATCAAGCGGCCCGTGTGAGCCGGTTCGCGAACGTCGACACGGTGTACGTACCGATGCCCAGAACCACCTCCAGGGCGTTCTGGCGCGTGTAGCCGAACCCCTGGAACCGCGCCAGCTCCTCGTCGCTCACCGCCCCCGAGCCGGCGAGGACCTGGAGGGTGAACTGCCGCACGGCCTCCAGGCGCTCCGGGTTCGAGGCCGGACCCAAGGAGGTGAGCTTCTCCTCGTGCATGTCCACGCACAGGTGGCACTGGTTGCGGGCGGCGACGGTCAGGATGACGGTCTCGCGCGAGTGCGCATCCAGGGTCGTGGACTCGAAGATCTCGCTGAGCTTCAGGAAGCCGTCCAGCGTGTGCGGGGAGTCTTTCAGGAGGGCGACGGCGTTGGCGGTGCGGGCGGCCAGATCGTTGGACAAGGGAGCTCCAGGCAAGGTGGGCCAGAGTGGACTACGATAGACAACATGGTTGACCATATCGACAGAGAGAACGTAAACCAGGTTGTCGATGATGGCAAGGGGCACGAGCCGGGATACGAGCTGCCGCTCCTCCTGTTCGCCGGATTCCGCACCCTGATCGATCGGCTCCACGCCCGCCTCGCCGCCGAGGGACACCCCGACCTGCGCCCCGCGTACGGCTTCGCCATGCAGGCCATCGGCACGCAAGGGGCGACCGCCAGCGACATCGGGCGCCAACTCGGCGTCTCGAAACAGGCAGCGGGCAAGACCGTGGACCGCCTCCTCACCATCGGCTACGCCGAGCGCACCGACGACCCCGCCGACGCCCGCCGAAAGCTCGTCCGCCTCACCCCCCGCGGCTACGACGCCCTGGCCCGCTCAGCCGCGATCTTCGACGAGCTGCGGGCGGAGTGGGCCACGACTCTGGGCGCAGACCGAGTACGGGACATGGAGGCCGCGCTGCGGACCGTCGTACCGGCAGAGACCGCCTACCGGCTGGACGCCACAAGCTGGCTCGGCGGGGTGTGACGGGGCGAGCGCCAGGACGGCAGCGACGGCTCTCGTCCTCGGCGGTCCTGCGGGGCGGCGCCGGCTCCCGGGGTTCCGTCCCCGCGTGTTGTCCCCGTGCGTCGCCCTCGTGCGGGTGTGCCGGATCGAGCTGGGACGTGCACGGCGAGCTGCCCCCTCCGGAAGTCCGCGAGCGCCGCCGCCGCGGGCCCGGGACCCCGCTCGCGCTCCTCGGCGGTGAACCGGCCCGGGAAGGCGAGCCGGTCGTCGGCCGCCTCCGGCGGCAGTTCCCCGCGCGTAAGCAGGTTGGGGGGAGGTAGTCGCCGGCCGCTTCGGTGCGCCGGCGGGGAACGGCGTCGCGAGACTCCCGGCGGGCGTGCCCCTGTGTCGTGGACGGCGCGCCGGTCGCCGGACCGCCCCCGCGGGCGGGGACGGTCCGGCGGACTCTCAGCGCAGGTGGCTGAACCAGCGCACGACGGCCGCCGTTCCGGCGACGTTGGAGCCGAGGTGCCTGGAGCCCGCGAAGTCCGGGATGCCGAGGTCGACGACCGCCGCGTCCACGCCGCGCGATCGCAGCGTGGCCCGGCAGCGGTCGGTGTTGGCGTTGGCGGCCTGCTCGTCAGCGCCGGCCACGTACAGGCGGACCGGGACGCGTGGCGCCCAGTCGCAGGTGCCGTCGGCCACCCCGAGCGCCTCGGCCAGGCGGCCGGTCGGGTGACGCAGCATCTCGAAGCCGTACGGGGTGAGCAGCGCGTCGATGGTGTCGGGCGTGCCGGCGAAGAGCTGCGGGCCGGTGTGCGACCCGTCGAACAGCGCCTCGATCGTGCTGCTGTAGGGCGCCCGGAAGACCTCGTCCGGGGAGTCGTACAGATGGTGCAGCCGGTTCCAGGCGACGAGGAGGTAGGCCGAGTACAGCACGCTCGACTTCGGGTCGAGGGCGCCGTCGAGCAGCGCCGGCAGCTCGGCGTGCCGGAAGTCGTAGGCTCCGCTGACCGGCGCGACGGCTTCGAGTCGGAACCACCGGTCGTCGCCGGCCTGGAGTGCCCGTGCGAGTCCCATCGCCGCGGAGGCGCCCTGGGAGAACCCGGTGACCAGCACGTCGTGTCCCAGTGCCCGGCCCGTGCGCGGAACGAAGGCGCGGGAGGCCCGGAGCATGTCCAGGGAGGCGGTCGTCTCCGACGGCACATCCATCCAGGGATGAAGTCCCGGACCGGCGCCCAGACCGAGGTAGTCCGGGGCGACGGCGGCAAACCCTGCGGACGCGTACGTGATGGCGGGCGAGGACACGAACCCGGCCCGGGTCATGGAGGACGGGGCGTCGGACCGGTAGCTGACCGTGCCGTGCGTGAATGACACCGTCCGTAACTCGCGTCCGCCGCCGCGGGGCAGCACCAGCAGTCCGCTGGCGGCGATCGGCCGGCCGCCGGGGTCCACGGTTCGGTACACCAGCCGGTAGGCGTCCACTCCGAACCGGACCGTACTCGCGTCGTACCTCGCGGCGGCCAGTGCCGCGGCGACGTCCTCCTTCGCGGCCAGGGTGGTCAGCCGCTGGACGGACACCAGCCGTCCGCGATCACCTCGGTGCGCCGTGTCCGCCGAGGCGGCTCCCGCCGTCACGGTCGCCGCGGCCAGGACGGCCAGGACCGTCACGACGTTCAGCCGGCGAAGCACGGCCCGCAGCCTGCCTGCCAAGTAGGTGGATTTCATGTCGCCGACGTTACGGACGGTCACCCTCGTGGCACAGCCCGGCCAGCGGGCGCATCCGTCCTGCGGCTGCCCCTACCACGACACCGGGTGCGGGCCGGAGGACCGGCGACGGTCGGCCGACCGAGAAGGCTGCGACTCGACGGCCCTCCGCCCCCCGCCCTCCGGGCGGAGCCGGGGTTGCCGGTCACACCGCCCGGCATCCGGCCGTACACCCCGCACGGGGAGGCGGCCGCATCGAGCCCACGGGCGGGCGCCGACCTGCGGGGCACCGCCGCGCGGAGCACCACCCCCACAGAAGTACGACAAGTCGCCCATCATCAGAATTCGCCCTCGCGAGTGATTGATCGTGTCCGTCCGATCGGAGCACGCCCGCCTGCCCTAGCGTTTCGCCGACGAACCGTCCCCCTCCCCGGAGGGACGGGGTCCATGCCATCGCCATCGCTGGAGGCAGGCCAGATGTCCGACGAAATCGTCCGCGCAGCCATCCATCCCGCCATCGGGTTCGCCCGGGTCGGCAACTCCCCCGAGGAGTACTACCTCGCGCCCGAGGTCCCCGACCCGCACCCCCAGGAGCCCGGCTACTACAAGGACGCCGCTGGCGCGATCAAGCGCGAGGCGGCCCGGTTCCGGATCTACGGCTACAACGCCCGGGGCGAGGCGGTCGCCGAACTCACCGCCGACAACGCCGACATCCACTGGACGGCGCACCTGGCGAACCAGAAGGCCGCCTGGTACCAGTTCCAGCTCGCCCTGGACATCCCGGACGCGGCGCTCGCCAGGCCGTCTGCACTGCGCAACGCGGACATCACCGGGGACCGCCGCAAGGACCTGGTCATCGACGCGGGTCCGCTGTCCATCACCGGGCGCCGCACGGTCGGCCCGGACTACCAGTTCCGCAACGGCACGTTCATGAGCAAGGAGGTCTACCTCGGCGAGCTGCGCACCGACGAGGACGGCCGCCTGCTGGTCCTCGGCGGCTTCGGCGCGTCCGCCTCCTACGACGGCCGGCCCGTCAACACCTTCGCCAACAACGATGGCTGGCACGACGACACCGGCGACGGCCCGGTCACCGCGACCGTCACCCTCGGGGGCCGCGAGATCCCGGTCGACCCCGCCTGGGTGGTGGTCGCCCCGCCGAACTACGCGCCGGCGCTCAAGGGCATCCGCACCCTCTACGACCTGCTGTTCGACGTGTTCGTCGGCAACGGCTCGCTGCCGTTCCCGGAGCGGGTCTCCTTCACCCGGGACATCGCCCCGGTGCTGCGCCGCTTCGACGAGCACCAGTGGGTGAACCAGGGCTTCGCCGCCCACTTCGGCCACGGCGGCGTGGGCCACTCCTTCACCCCCGAGCTGCTCGCCCGGCTCAGCGACGCCGGCCTGGCCCGCCGCCCGCTGCGCCAGGTGGTCTTCGACGCGCTGCGGGACTTCGCCACCGACGGCACCTCGCCGGTCCCCTGGCCGTGGCTGTACGGGGACGGCATGACCGTGCCGCCGCGCACCGAGCTCCAGCACATGGCGCTCTCCCCCACCCAGTACAAGATGTTCCAGCTGTGGGCGCAGGGCGAGTTCGAGGACGACTGGGACACCCTGGGCTCCGTGCCGCCGCCGTGCGAGCTCGACGACCTGCCGCTCGGCGAGCGGCCGGACGCCCTGGACCGCGCGGCACTCGACTTCTGCCTCGCCGACGCCTTCCACCCGGGCTGCGAGGTCACCTGGCCGATCCGGCATGCCACGATGTACATGGCGCCGTTCCGGATCCGCCACCGCTCCCCCGACCAGCCCGAGCCCTCGTACGGCACGGTGCTCACCCCGGAGGAGGCGCTGTCGGTGAACGGGCCGCTGTACGCCCAGCTCCCGGGCGCGCTCACCCGGTGGATGGCGGTTCCCTGGCAGGCCGACACCGCCAGCTGCCGCTCCGGCTACGAGCTGGCCCTCAACCCCCGGCACGACCCCTACCTGCCGAGCTTCTGGCCCGCCCGGGTGCCCAACCACGTACTCACCGAGGACGACTACCGGATCGTCGTGGACCAGGGCCGGCCGCCCGCCGAGCGCGAGGAGGCGTTCGAGCGGCGGGCGGTGTGGCTGCGCGGCCTGCGCGGGCAGAACAACGAGCAGCTCAACCAGATGATCGACGACTGGTTCCGGCTCGGGATCGTCGAGGTCCGCGAAGGCGCGCCCGGCTTCCCCGAGCGGCTCCAGGTGGAGTCCACGCCGTCCATCGACCTGGCGGGCGTGCCGCACACCCAGAACCTGGTCACCCTGCACGTCCCGCAGGCCGCCGACCCGGCGCTCGCCACGGCCGCCATCGAGCAGGCGATCGCGGTCAGCGGCTACACCGCCGCACAGGTCACGGCCGGCTACATCGACAAGGTCGCGCGCTACCGCGACGACGCCTGATGACGGCCCGCCGCACTGGCGGGAACGGCCGCTACGACGTGGTGGTCGCGGGCGGCGGCCCGGCCGGGTCCGCCGCCGCGCTCACCCTGGCCCGGGCCGGGCGGCGGGTCCTGCTCGCCGACGCCGGCACCGGGCCGCCCAAGGTCGGCGAGGCCCTGCCCTCGGTGGCCCAGGTGCTGCTGCGCGACCTGGGCGCCGGTGAACTCCCACTCGCCACCGGCCACCTGGCCTGCTACGCCAACCTGTCCTCCTGGGGATCGGCCGCCCTGCACGGCACGGACTTCATCCGTGACCCCAACGGGCCGGGCTGGCATCTGGACCGCGCGCGCTTCGACCGGCGGCTGCGCGAGGCCGCCGCCGCGTCCGGCGCCGAGAGCGCCGCCCGGACCACGGTCCGCCCGGCCGCCCGCCACCCGGACGGCGGCTGGCTGGTCGCCCTGCGCGGACCGGCGGGCGGACACACCGTCCGATGCGACTGGCTGGTGGACGCCACCGGCCGCCGCCGGGCGGTGGTCTCCGCCTGCCGGGCCGCCGACGCCCGGGCCGGCCACGGGTCGGCCACGGCCGGCCCGCCGCAAGGACGCCCGGCCGACCGGCTGCTCGCCACCTGCCTGGAGCTCGACCCCGACCCGCGCGGCCGGCCCGGCGAGAGCTCCTCACTGGTGGAGGCCGCCGAGGACGGCTGGTGGTACACCGCGCTGCTGCCGAGCGGCCGGCGCCTGGTCGCGTACTTCACCGACGCCGACCTCGCACCACCCGAACTGCGCACCCGGGACGGCTTCCTGCGGCTGCTGGGCACCACCGGGCACATCGCCGCCCGCGCCGCCGCCCACCCGCCGGCCGGCCCGGGCCGCCCCCGCCGGGCGCCCGCCCACTCCGCCCACCTCGACCGGTCGAGCGGCCCGGGCTGGACCGCCGTCGGGGACGCCGTCGCGGCCTTCGACCCGGTCTCCTCGCAGGGCATCCTCACCGCCCTGCACACCGGGACGACCGGGGCGGCCGCCGTCCACGCCCACCTCGGTGGCGACCCGGGCGCGCTGGACGCCCACCACGCCGGGGTGGCCGCGGTCCTGGCCGCCTACCGGCGCAACCACCACGCGGTGTACGCCGCCGAGCGCCGCTGGAGCGAGCGGCCGTTCTGGCGACGCCGCCGCACCGCCTCTCAGCCCCCGCAGAAATCACCACGGAAGGAAACGACATGACGATTCGCCACGAGCACGAGGACCCCTCGGTCCACTCCTTCATCCTCGCCGGCAAGGACACCGTCTTCGGGCACCACCTGGCCATGTTCGGCATGGCCGAGCACCGCTACCAGGTGCTGGTGGAGTACGACCTGCCCACCGACATCGTCGACATCTACCTCAAGGACCGTGCCGACCGCCCCGGGAGCTGGCACGCGGTGCGCAACACCGAGAACATGGTGCTGCCGCCGATCGGCGACGGTTCGGTGACCGAGTACCCGGCCCGGCTGGACCGGGTCACCCAGACCGGCAACGGCGAGGACCGGATCTGGGAGCCCATCTCGGGCGGCTTCACCGCGCGGATCCGTCAGGTGCTGAACTTCCGCCGCTTCAGCGACGAGCCGTTCCCGGCACACCTCACCTACCTGCTGTTCGGGAAGGGCGAGGAGGCGCACCTGACCCACCGCCTGGTCCAGCGCCCGCACTTCGAGCAGATCATCACCCTGCAGCAGGTGCCGGACGGGGTCACCCAGGCCGACCTGGCGAGCGCCCCGGAGCTGACCGTCCCCGCCGTCCCCGACGACGGCCACGGCGGTCTGCCCTGGACCACCCGCCCGCTGCCCGCCCGCAGGTACGACGCGCTGCTGCACCGCACCACGGGCGCGCCGGCACCCGTCACCCTCGACCTCGGCGACGAGCGCTGGTGGAACATCACCACCCTGAACGCCTGAGCCAGCCATGACGGGCAGCGGCTCGGGGGGCGACCACCCCCGGCCGGGCGCCGGCGGGCGGCCCGGGCCGCCTCCCCGGGCCGCTGCACGTCCTGCCCGGCGAACTCCACCACACCAGGCGCGCGGCGTGCGGCCCGGCGCGCCGATGCCGGTGCCGGACGCACGGCTCCACGGCCGCACCGGGACCCCATCGGGACCCCGCCCGCACGGGGCCGCAGGCAAGCCGCTGCGGGCGGCTCCACGCCCGCGGCGATCAGCCCGTTCGGCTCGGGTGCGTGGCGCACTCACAGGGGGGGTCATATGCCATATTACGGACATGATCCCGACGGAAGGAGCGTCATGAAATTCGCAGTCATCGGCGGTACCGGGCTGATCGGATCGCAGGTCGTCAAGAAGCTGAACGCCGCCGGGCACGAGGCGGTACCGCACTCGCAGGCCACCGGAGTCGACGTCATCAGCGGCCAGGGACTGGACGAGGCGGTGGCGGGGGCCGACGTCGTCGTCAACCTGACGAACTCCCCGACCTTCGACGAGGCCTCCCTCGCCTTCTTCCAGACCTCGATGGACTCCCTCCTGGCCGCAGCCCGCAAGGGCGGCGTCGGCCACTTCGTCATCCTGTCGATCGTCGGCGCGGACCAGGTGCCGGAGCTGGACTACTACCGCGCCAAGGTGCTCCAGGAGAACATCCTCGCGGCCGGGCCGATCCCCTACTCGATCGTCCGGGCGACGCAGTTCATGGAGTTCATGGAGGCCGTCCTGTCCTGGACCGCCGACGACGACACCGTCCGGCTGCCCGCCACGCCGATCCAGCCGATCGCCTCCCGTGACGTGGCCGACGCGGTGGCGGAAGTCGCCGCGGGTGCCCCGTTGGGTGGCATTCGCAACATCGCCGGCCCCGAGATCTTCCCCCTGGACGAGCTGGGCCGGATCACCCTGTCCCGCAAGGGCGACCACCGCACCGTCGTCACCGACCCCACCGCCGGCATGTTCGCCGTCGTCAGAGGAGACGTCCTCACCAACAAGAACGCCCGCCTCGCCCCCACCCGCTACACGGACTGGCTCTCCTGACCCGCCCGCGCCCACTCGGCGCGCACCCCGCGGAGCGCTCGTCCACGCACCGCCGCCCGGGCACGGCACGCCGTCACCGTTCGCCGGAGCCGTCGGCGCAGAGGCCTGGTCCGGACCGGGTGCCCTTCCGGGTGAGGGGGTTCCCGTCGCCGTTGAAGTCCCCCACCGTCACGTCTTCCGGGCAGCCGTTACCGCTGGGATAGTCGACGTGCGGGGCGAAGACGACAGGCGACGGTGTGGCGGCGTGAGCCGGGCCCGGCCGCCACCACGGCCGGCAGTAGTACCGAGGCGGCGCACGCCAGGGCTCTCACTATCAATCCGAGACTGCCCCCGGCCGCCTCTCCACCACTGATGCCGCCTCCGATGGGCTTCTGTGTCACAGCGTCGCACTCCAGAACCGAGATGTCCCGGAGTCACAGGGTGGGACCCCTGCGCGCAGGCGGTGGTGCCGGGTGGCGTCGCCCGCGAGCACCCGGGACACCGGTTTCTCACCCACCGCGGTACCCCTGATCGTGGCACGGTTCGCCAAGAGCCAGTGCCAGCCGTGTCCCGACCGCCCCCGGTGAACGAGCTCCAGCGACGCCCGGAACATGGGCATTCCTCCGCGAGAACTCCGCGACCTGCCAATCCGTGCCCGTACCGAACAGTAGACACCCGACTGAAAGGCCCGCTACGCGGTCCGCTCCGGCATCAAAGGCGCCATCAACGAGTTCGCCAACGGACACGGCATCGCCACTGCCGCTACCGAGGCCAGCCGAAAGCTCACCTGCAACACGCAGTCACAGCCGTCGCCGTGAACATCGAACAACTCAGCGGCCGGCCAGCCACCGAGGAAGTCCCGCCATCGAGACCTACCTGGACGAGAACGACATCGCCCGGCCGAGGTCCTGGCGAACCCTCGGCACCTGACCCCCATCGTCCAAGATCCCCGGCAGAGTCAAGCTCAGGCAACGCTCATCCATCCGACCTGGCTGCGGGGATCGCCCGGGTCGACCCCTCGCCGTCCCGCATCGGAGCTTCGGGAGGTGGTAGGAGCCCGGTCCGGAGATGGTGGGTCAGGCGGGCACCAAGGCCTTCGGAGAGGGGCTCGGTGTGGCTGAACCCTAGCTGCGCGGCCAACGCACAGACATGGAGGCGGGCGGCGACCTCAAGCAGGCGAGCATAACTGTCGACGCAGCTACGGGTGCGGTGCCGGGCGACGCCGGCCAGCACAAGGGCCAGCGGGGCGGCAGGCCACCACCACAGGACGAGCGGCGCGTACAGCAGGGCCCAGCCGGCGAGAACCGTGGCGCGGGCCAGCGCAGCGCGTGCGTCGGCGATCCGGTTGCCCATGGCCTCGGGGAGGACGACTTCCAGGTGGGGCCACACGACGGCGAGATCCAGTTTGTGATCACGGTCCAACCGCACTGCGGCGGCCTGGATGCGGTCGCCACTCCAGGTAGGGCGCTCGGGTCGTTCGAGTGCGATCCGGCTCCGCCGGCGAGCGGCGGCGCGCCACACCGCAGGGTCGGGACGGTCCTCGGCTTCGGGAGCCATGGCACCCGTCCACCCCTCGTGGTACGCGCTGTGCGCGTCGTCCCACGAACGCCGTCGGCGCTCTGTCCACCAGCCGGCGAGGGCTGAAAACGGGGCCGGCCAGGTCCGCCAACCCGCGGCTATGACCAGTCGTTCGACGAGTGAACCCGCCGCCTCGGCGACGGTTCCAGCTACGGCAGCAGCGAGCACGATCGCCCCCACGAACACGATCTGCCCGCCGATGCCGGTCACGGCGGGGCGGGCGGCGACCGCATCGACCTCCCGTACGAGCCTGGCGGCGTCCAGGGCGTGGCGCTGGCCGAGCGTGTGGGCAGCCGCGGCAACGGCGAGGTAGAGCACTCCGGGCAGCACCAGTACGGACAACCACCGTTCGGCAAGCTTCTTGCCGAGTTCGCTCCAGAGCCCACCCACCTCAGAGGAGCCGTTCCCGGACGAGTTCCCGGCGGCTGATCGAGCAGACCGGACGCGCCTCGGCCACCTCGCCGCCGGGCCGGCCGGTGCACCGGCGCAGCGGACACCGATAGACGATCTCCATCGGTTCCAACCCGCTCCAATCCCCTCCGCGGCCCGTGCCGAAGCCGTGGAGGCCCACCAAGCCGTCGGTCATCTCCCTGAGAGCGGCGTCCACTTCGGCCAGCAGTCCGGTGAGATCGAGGCCCTCCGCCGCCACATGGCCGGAGCCGCAGGCGGCCAACAGCCGCCCGAGTGGCGTCGATTGATCGACACCGTCATCGGCCAGGACCTGCTGGACCTCGCCAAGATGCAGACACACATACTTCAGTGCTGCCGCAGCGTCAACCCCCAAGTAAACTCCCGATGTTATTGCCGTAGCGCCGATCTTGAGATTCGCCGCTCGGCCTGGCAGCGCCAGGCTAACGTGAACACGGCCGACGTTAGCAGGGGGCGGAGGAACCGGTGGAAGCATTCGAGGACGACGGCAGTGTCACGCCGTCGGGGAGTCAGGCAGAGAGCTTCATTCGCCTTCACGATCAGGTCACGCAGTGGATCGACAGCCGCGATCCGCAGATCGCCCTGGACCCCACGTCGTTGTGCACGGCTGCATCCCTGATCGGCCTTGTCGCCGAGGGGCTGTACGCCGTGCCCGTGCCGGAGACTCACCTCCATGCCGCGCACCTGGTCGGTGTTCTGCTCCAGGCACGCCTGGAGGCACTGGGTGACGACCGGTCCGAACACGACCACCTGGCATGGGTGTCCGTGTTTGCCGTGGTGCACTCCATCGACCCGGCGCTCATACCGGAGCCTCTGGCCAGCGCCTTTGCCGCCGACCCGCCGGCTCGGTCACCGATGTACGAGCTCCCATATCTCATGGCCCTTGTCCTGCTCCATGACCACAGCCGGGCCGGGGGCCTCGGGGTGCTCGGCACGGCCGTCACTCTGCTCCAGGACGCGGTTCAGACCGCGCCCGAGGAACAGCGGCCGGCGATTACCTTCGACCTCGGCGGCGCTTGGAAGCGGCTGGCCGACGAGACTCCCGGCCTGCCCAGGTACCTGGACCTGGCCGCCCACGAAATGAGCCGAGCCGTGACGGCCGCCGTCGGCCATCCGATGCGGCCGCGCATGTGGTACGAACTCGCGCTAGTCGAAACGGAACGGTTCGACCGCACCCACGACATCCGGCGCCTGGACGTGGCGATCGACGCCCGGCGGGCGATGGTGAGCGAGGGCTCCCCGGAGCCCGGATGGTGGTTCCTCCTGGGGTCCTCCCTGTGGCAGCGTTTCCGTGTCACCCGGATCCGGAAGTACCTGGACGAGGCGATCGACGCGACTGCCGAGGACATCAGGCTCGCACCGGCCGACTACCCGATGCTCCCGGACGTCATGGGGAGTCTCGGCAACATGCTGCTCGCGCGGTACGCCGCCACCAAGGACGCCGAGGACATCGAAGCCGCCCTGCACACCACGGCCGCGGCCGAGCGGATCGCACCGCCCGAGCATCCGCAGCGTGCGGCACTGCACCACAATGTCCGTGTGCTGACGCTGATGCACGCCCAGGCCGCGAGCGGAGCCGGCGCGCTGGAGCCCGGCGGGGTGGATGACGAACCGACCGACCCAGCCACTCTCCCGGGTCTCGCCACCGGTCTGGTCGAGCGGTTCGTCCGCGTGGGAGACGTCGACGACCTGGAGGCGGCGCTGCGGATCGCCCGTGAGGCGGTCGACTCCCTTCCCGGCGACGCCGCCGCCCTGGGTGCCCTGGCCGCCGCACGGTTCTGGCAGAGCCGTTACTCCTCCGAACCGGGCGAACTGACCGAGGCGGTGGCTGCTGCGGCCGCCGCCCTCGACACCACCCGCGAGGACGACCCCGCCCGTGCCGAGCGGCTGGGCGGTCTCGCCTTCATGCTGCGGATCCGGTTCGAGAACCAAGGCAACATGGAGGACCTGGACGCCTCGCTCTCCCTCGCGAGGCAGGCCATCGCCCTCACCGATCGCGACGGTTCCGTCTACTTCACGGCGCAGACCAACCTCAGCGCCGCCCTGCTCGCCCGGTTCGTCGTCCTGCGCGAGCCCCAGGACATCGACGACGCCGTGTCGGCCGCACGCCACGCCGTGGACTCATCGCCGGACAGCGCGGAGGCAGGCCGCGCCCGGACCCACCTCGCCGCCGCACTGAACACGCGCTACGACGTCCGCAGACAGGAGGCG
This sequence comes from Kitasatospora hibisci, assembly GCF_043950205.1. NCBI lineage: Bacteria > Bacillati > Actinomycetota > Actinomycetes > Kitasatosporales > Streptomycetaceae > Kitasatospora > Kitasatospora hibisci. Next base: position 129,055 of record NZ_CP171642.1, read on the forward strand.
GACCTCGACGCGGCGATCGACGCACTCCGATCGGCGACGACCGAAACCCCGCCCAGCCACACCGACTTCCCCGTCATGCGGCTCAAACTCGCCGCCGCACTGCGCGATCGGGGTGCCCCCGGGGACCTCGATGCCTCGGTCGCCATCCTCCGCCGGACGGTCGAGGACCTGGACACCCGCCACGGCGACCCGAACATCGCCCACGCCCGCTCGGAACTCGCCTACTCGCTCGTGCAGCGGTTCGAGGCCGGCGGCGGTCCCGAGGACGTGTACGAGGCCGGGCACGCATTCCGGCAGTCCGCCGAGACCGAGACCGCCACGACCAGGACCCGGCTGTTCTCCGCCTCCCGCTGGGGCGGTCTGGCCATGGTACGAGGTGACGCTGCGGAGGCCCTCGCAGGCTACCGGACGGCGGTCGAGGACCTGCTGCCCCGGCTGGCGGACCGCGGTCTCTCCCGGGACTCGCGCCTCGCACAGATCGCACAGGTCCCGCTGCTGGCCAGTGACGCCGCCGCGGCCGCGATAGCGGTCGGCGACCTGCCGGGCGCCGTCCGGCTGCTGGAGCAGGGCCGCTCGGTGATCTGGTCGCAGTTGCTGCAGACCCGTACCGACCGGACCGAACTGCGGGACAGGCATCGGGCGCTGGCGGAGGAGTTCGACGCGGTCTGTGCCGCGCTGGAGATCGGCCGACCGGGTACCGACGGCGCACCTGTCCCAAGCTCCGGGCGGGGCGCGCAGCCCTGGCAGCTCAGCAAGGAGTTCGACGCCGTCCTGGCCCGGATCCGCCGGATCCCCGAGTTCGCCCGCTTCCTCGAACCGCCGACCTTCAACGAGCTGTGCCGGGCTGCGGACGACGGGCCGGTCGCCGTCATCAACATCAGCGCCCACCGCTGTGATGCCCTGATCCTCCGGTCCGCCCCCGGCGACCCGCCGGTGACGTTGGTCCCGCTGCCCGGCGTCAGTGCGTCCGAAGTCGATCGCCGCGCCGCCGAGTTCCTCACCGCCGTCGGGGAGCTGTCGCAGCCCAGGCCCGAACTCGGCCCCGTCGAGAAGGTCAAGCTGGCGCGCGGGGTCGGCGACACGCTGAGTTGGCTCTGGGAGAAGATCACCCGACCCGTGCTGGCCGCGCTCGGGCTGGACCAGCCGGGGCAGACACCGCCCCGGCTCTGGTGGTGCCCCACCGGTCCGCTGACCCACCTGCCCCTGCACGCCGCCGGGTCCAAGGACGGCCCGCGCGTCATCGACCTGGTCGTCTCCTCGTACACGCCGACCCTGAGCTCCCTGATCCGAGCCAGGTCGCGGCCTTCGACTCGGCGACCGCGCCTGCTCGGCATCGGAGTCGGACGGCAGACACCCGGCGACGGTGGCACCCGGCCGCAGAGCGACCTGCCGGGAGTGAGCACCGAACTGGCCGTGCTGGCCGAGATCTTCGGCGATCGGCACACTTGCCGAGTCGACGAAGAGGCGGTCCTTCCGGCGGTCCTGTCCGCCCTGCCCTCCCATCCCTGGGTGCATTTCGCCTGCCACGGCGTACTCTCGCCGAGCGACCCTGGCAACAGCCATCTCGCCCTGTACGACGAGCCGCTACCCGTCACCGACATCGCCGAGCAGGACCTCTCGGGAGCGGAGCTCGCCTTCCTGTCCGCCTGCCACACCGCCCTCGGCAACAGCCGACTCGCCGACGAGGCGATGCATCTCGCCGCGGCCTTCCAGCTCGCCGGCTACCAGCATGTCGTCGGCACTCTCTGGGCCCTCGACGACGGTCCGGCGCCGAATGTCGCCCGCGACTTCTACCGGGCCCTGGAGGCAGACGACAGTGCGAGTGGTAGCGCCCATGCGCTTCACCACGCCATCCACAGACTCCGCCGCAATCCCGACCACAGCTCACCGTTGCATTGGGCCAGCTACGTCCATCTGGGCCCGTAGTGATACTTCGTTAGATTCATTTGATCTTGGTGGTCGTGGCGGTGGATGCTGCGGCCTGTGGATCTTGCTGAGGTGGAGAAGCTTCGTGGGAACCTCGGTGACTTCGTGGCCGAGGTCTTCGCATCGCTCGCGCTTAAGGACCAGCGCCGGCAGAGGGATTGCTATCTGCGCGGGTTGATGCTGGATGGGCGGCACAAGTCGGTTCAGCCGATGGCCGAGCGGCTAAGGAACGGGACCTGCTCGCTCGCGCGGGCACGCTGCTCGTTCGGATGGGGTGTTCACACGGCGACCCGACCGACCTCCTCGCTTATCGCGACGCGCTCCGCGTGAGTCGCGGACGGCCTGGGATCAGAGCAGCGTCACCCGACGCCGAAGCGTCCCTCCCGGGTCGCCGACGGGCCCGGGCCCTTCGTCGGTCGCCCTCCGGCGGCTGGAGCCTGCCCGGACAGGGAGCGCCGGCCGGCCTCCTCCAGGAAGAGGCCCCGGGCTTGCTCCAACGCGAACGCGGCGCAGCGAAGGTGATGGTTGACCACCGCGACCGCGGTGCCGCGCAGACGGTCCGCGGCATGGAGGGCGATGGCCGCTTCCCGCAGCAGATCGCCCGCGCGGTGGACTGCGTGGCCCCGGTCACTGGCCTGGTACTCCCCGGCCAAGGCCACCGCGGTGTGGGCGAGTTCACCCGTTCCCGGATCGTCCAGCGGATCCGCGCCGTAAAACGCCAGCAACGCCGCCAGCTCCGTCAGTCGGGCATCGCGCCGGTCGTCCCACCATGTCGCACTCACGCTGCGATCATCCACCACGACACCCTCCGGAAAACGGCGAACCGGCCAATTCCTTCGCAGCGGCCGGGGGAAGGGGGCTTGACGCAGTCCGGAATCCGGCTGCGGGGGCACGGCCCCGCGGGCCGGCGGCGCTCCGCCCCGCCCGCCGGTTCCATGGTGCCGCGCCAGCGTGCTGGACCGCCCGGAACCTCTTCCAGGGCGTGTCACGGGTGGTGGGGAGACCGGTGCCCCGCCTTCCGGTGGCGATGCGGTGTTCGTCCGGTCGGCCGGGCGCGGACCTGCGGGTGGTGATGCGGCCGACGGCGCCGGCTACGACGCTCCGCAGGTGGCCAGTGCGGTTCGTGCCAGTGCGCGCAGCCAGGCGTGGGCGTGGTCGGTGTCGTAGCGCTGGTGCCACGACAGGAATACCGGTGCCGGGGGCAGTTCGAGTGGGAGGGGGAGCACGACCAGGCCGAGGCCGGCGGCCGCGGTGCGGGTGGTGGCTTCGGGGACGGTGATCAGGAGGTCGGTGCCGCGCGCGAACTCCAGCGCGGCCGCTTCGGTGGGCGCGGTGGCCACCACGCGGCGGGTGAGGCCGAGCGGCGTGAGGGCGTCGTCGAGGGCGTTGCCGAGGTTGCCGCGTCGCGAGACGGTGACGTGTTCGGCGGCGGCGTACTGCCGTGCGGTGACGGTCCGGGCGCGGGTGAGGGGGTGTCCCTGCCTCACGACGATGACGAGGCGGGTCTCGCCCACCTGCTCGGCGCGGATGTCGGGTGCGCCCGGGCGGTTGGCGTTCGCCTCCAGATCGACCTCGCCGCGCCGCAGTTCGGGGGTGTCGGTGCTCGATTCCGCGACGAAGCGCAGTCGCACGCCCGGCGCCTCTTCACGCACGGCCGCGAGTAGCGCGGGGCCGCTCAGGGCGACCAGGGAGTCGTGCCAGCGCAGTGTGAAGGTGCGCTCCAGCGTTGCCGGATCGAGTTCACGGCTCGGTGCCAGCACCCCCTGGACCTGGTGCAGCAGCTCGTGGACGTGTTCCCGGACGGCGATCGCATAGGGCGTCGGGGTCATGGTGCGGCCGGTGCGCACGAGGATCTGGTCCCCGGTCGTGCGCCGGATCCGGCCCAGGCTCCGACTCATCGCGGGGGCGGTGACGTGCAGGCGTGCGGCCGCCCCGGCCACGCTGCCCTCCTCCAGCAGCGCGTCGAGCGCGGCCAGCAGGTTCAAATCCAATTGCATGTGAGTAATCCTAGCCGTGCTTTACATGCATTTGAAGTTAATCAAGGGGCTGTATACCTTCGAGACCAGAGCGCCGAACAGAGCGCACGGTCGGCCCGAACAGCCCCCATCACCTCTTTCTCACAAGGGAGTTCACCGTGTCCGAAACGCTTCAGACCACTGAGGCCACTGTCACCGTCTCCGACGCCGAGCTGCTCGACCGGACCGCGGCCGCCGTGCGTGAGGCCGGTTCGGCGCTGCGCGCGCGTTTCGGCGAGGTGGTCCCCTACCGGAGCCGCGACGAGCTGATGCGCGCGCTCGCCGCCAACGACGACACGGCTCTCGACATCCTGCGCCCCCGCCTCACCGGCCTGCGCCCGGAGGCCGGCTGGGTGGAGGAGGAACTGGACGGCGGGGCGCTGCCGCCCGGCGAGTGGTGGGTCGTGGATCCGGCCGAAGGCAACGTCAACCACCTGCACGCCCTGCCCGAATGGGCGGTGACCGCCACCCTCGTGCGCGACAACCGGCCGGTGCTCACCGCGGTCCACCTGCCGCTGACCGGCGAGACCTACACCGCGCTCGCCGGCGCGGGCGCCCACCTCGACGGCCGGCCGCTGCACGTCTCCCAGACCGCGGACCTCGGCCTGGGCATCGTGGCCACCAGCCAGGCCCGGCCGGACGAGGACGGGAACGTCGTGCGGCGCGTCGGCTCCTCGATCACCGCCATGCTCTTCGACGCGCTCGTCGTCCGCACCGCCGTGCCCGCCACCCTGCACCTGCTGAACGTGGCCGCCGGCCGGATCGACGCCTTCTGGCAGTTCGCCGGCGCCCGCGCGGACCTGCTGCCCGGCGCCCTGCTCGTCACCGAGGCCGGCGGACGGATCTCCGACGCCGAGGGCCGCCCCTGGACCCCGCAGAGCGAGAGCTTCCTGGCCGCCGCGCCCGGCATCCACACCCAGGCCGTCGCCACCCTCTCACGCTGACCGACACCACAACCCGTACACACGGAAGGACCGGATCATCATGACCACGATCGCCATTCTCGGAAACGGCCGCGTCGGCGGCAGTCTGGCCACCGCCCTCGCCCGCGCAGGACACGAGGTGACCGTCGCGGACCGCACCCCGGGCGCCGCCGCCGACGCCGCCCGCAGCGCCCGGATCGTCATCAACGCCACCCCGGGAGCCGGCTCCCTGGAACGGCTCGCCGCCCTGCGCGAGGAACTGCGCGACACCATCCTCGTCGACGTCTCCAACGCCACCACCGACGGACCGGACGGACTGCCCGCCGACCTGCTCTACCCCGGCTCAAGCCTCGCCGAGCGACTCCAGGAGGCACTCCCCGAAACGCGCGTCGTCAAGACCCTCAACACCATGCTCTTCCCGGTGATGACCGCCCCGGCCGCACTCGCCCAGACGCCCACCGCCTTCCTCTCCGGCGACGACCCGCAGGCCAAGCAGACCGTCCGCGAACTCCTCACCGACCTCGGCTGGCACCACGAATGGACCACCGACCTCGGCGGGATCGAAACCGCCCGCGCCACGGAGGCCGCGATCCTGTTCGTGCCCCACGTGATCCGCACCAGCGGATTCACGCCCTTCGCGATCTCGATCACCCGCTGACCCGCTGACCCGCCACACCCGTCGGCGCAGCCGAGAATCCGGCGGCACCTGCGCCGGGCGGGGCGGCGCCGGCGGACTCCCGGCACCGATCCCCCGGTCCTGCGACGGGAAGGAATCCCGTCGGTGCGCGCTCCGGCCCCGGCTGGAGCGGCGTCAGCTGCCGCACGCGCAACCGGCGTCGGCCTTCGCTTCGGCCGGGCTCCGGGCGGGGTCGAGGGCCTGCTCGTCGGGGGTGCAGCAGGCGGTGGTGCCGCAGCAGGCGTCCGGCGCGGCGGTGCTCTTGCCGAGGGTGTCGGCGTCGGCCTTGACCACGTACACCTCCCACGGCTCCCGGCCCGGGGCGGTCACCCACACCTTGTCCTGGAGTGCGTAGCAGCAGGAGGTGTCGTTCTCCTCGAAGGTGGCCAGGCCGGCGTCCTTCAGGCGGACGGTGGCCGCGGTGACCTGCTCGGTGGAGTCGACCTCGACGCCGAGGTGGTCCAGGCGGGTGTCCTCACCGGCCTCGCCCTCGATCAGGACGAGCTTGAGCGGGGGCTCGGTGACGGCGAAGTTGGCGTAGCCGGGGCGGCGCTTGGCCGGCTCGGTGTTGAAGAGCTTGGAGTAGAAGGCGATGGAGCCTTCGAGGTCGGCGACGCGCAGGGCGAGCTGAACGCGGGACATGGTGGTCTCTCCGATCCGAGGTCTTGTTTCGACATCTGTCGATACAGCGAGCTTGCCTCCTGGATTAGATGGCTGTCAACATAGACGCATGTCGAATCTGGAGTCGCCGGTGCTCGGCCGTGACGACGCGGTGGCGTGCTGCTCGCCGATGGTCCGCGGGCCGCTGGGCGAGGAGGCCGCCGCCGACCTGGCGAAGATGTTCAAGGCGCTGTCGGACCCGGTGCGGCTGCGGCTGCTGTCGTTGATCGCCTCGCACGAGGGCGGCGAGGCCTGCGTCTGCGACCTGACCGGCCCCTTCGACGTCTCCCAGCCGACCATCTCCCACCACCTGAAGGTGCTGCGCGAAGCCGGTCTGGTCGGCTCCGAGCGGCGCGGCACCTGGGTCTACTACCGGGTCCTGCCCACCGCCCTGGCCAAGCTGTCCTCCCTGCTCGACCCGGTCTCCGGCGCGCACTTCGGCCCCGCGGCCGACTCCAGGACGCGGCGGTGCGGCGGACCGGCCGCACCCGGCGCGCCGAGCCGCTCCCGGGTGTGCATGTGATCCACTTGGGGGGGTCGCGACGGTCGCGACGGTCACGGTGGTCGCGTCGGAGTGGGGGCGTCGGGGATGGCGGAGATACGACTGGTCGGCGGATTGAACCCGGCGGACCCGGCGTCGGTCGTGGTCGCCGTCGTCGTCGAGCACGACGGGCCGCCGGCCGAACGCGCGGTCGCGCTGCTCGGCCAGCTCTCCCACGAGGTCGACGGCGCCTGGTACCTCCTGCCGACCGACGGCTGGGCCGAACGGCACTACGAGGACGGCTGGTTGACGGTCGATCTCTGTGCCTACCCGGAGTCGTTCCGCTCCGACGCCGTCGACACGGACGCCTTCGAGCAGCTCGCCGACACCGAACCGCGGGCCGTCCGGCTGCTCCGGGTCCGTACCGAAGCCGCCCCGGAAGCCGTCGCCCGGGCCGTGCGGCCCACCGCCGTGATCACCACGGCCGCCGGTACCCCGGCCGACACCGCAGTCCGGGAACTGATCGCCGGCACGGCCGAGCCGCTGATCCTCGGCCCGGCGCGCAGCGCCTGAGCCCGGCTCCGTCGGGGATCCCGGTCGCATCGGCCGTCCACGCCCACCGGCCCCGCCGCGACGCACCGGGTTTTTCGGGCTCTTCTGCCTGATGTGTGGATCATGCTGGAGCGGGTTGGCGTCCTGGCAGTGTCGGGCGTTCGCCGCCGAGGGTGAGCATGACGAGGGCGATGACCGCGTCGGCGGTGCGGAAGCCGAAGCCCCGGCGGATGATCAGTCTCGTTTTGGTGTTGGTGGACTCGATCAGCCCGTTCGACAGCCTCTCGACCAGGGCGTTGACGATGGCCTCGCGGTGGCGGCGGACTCTGCGGCCGAGCTCGACGAACACCTCGATGCGGCTGCGCTGCGCCCACGACAGCCACCGGTCCAGGGCGTCGACGGCCGCGCCGGCGTCCTGCTCGCGAGCGATGGCGAAGACCGTGCGCAGGCCCTCCTTGAGCAGGTAGGCGCGGTGCAGCCGAGGGTCGGAGGTGGCGATCCAGGTCAGTTTGGCCTGCTGGCGGTCGGTGAGGTCCTCCGGGTTCTTCCACAGGGCGAAGCGGGAGTCCTTCAACGCCCGGGCGGTGGCGGCGTCCCGGGCCTGGCGGCGGGCCCGGTTCCACGCCGCGCGGCGCTCGGCGTCCAGCGCCTCGGTGGCCCAGGCGACCACGTGGAACGGATCCATCGCGCGTACCGCCTGCGGTGCGTGCGCGGCGACGGTGTCCGCGATCCACTGCGCGCCGTCGGCGGAGACGTGCGTCAGCCTCGCGGCCCGCTTCGGGCCGAGCGCGGTGAAGAAGGCCTCCAGGACGGCGCGGCCGTGTCCGTCGGCCATCCACACCACCTGCCGGGTGTGGTGGTCGACCACCACGGTCATGTACCGCTGCCCCTTGCGGTAGGAGATCTCGTCGACGCCGATCCGGCGCAGGCCCGCCAGCCGGTCGAGACCGGCATCGCGGTCGGCCACGAACCGCTCCACGATCGCTCCGACCGTACGCCAGGAAGTGCGCATCAGCTGCGCGACCGCGGACTTGGAGCACTCCGTGGCCATCCAGGCCGCCTGCTGGTCGAAGGCACGGGTGTGGCCGGCGCCGTGCCGGGCCCAGGGCACGGCGGCCGTGACCACCCCGTGCTCGCGGCAGGCCACCCGGGGCGCATCGGCCTCCAGGAACACCTGGGTGGTCCCGGCGTCCAGGCACCGCCAGCGCCGCCGCCCCCGCCCCTGGTCGTAGCCACGCCCGGGACGGCGGCAGACCCCGCACCGACCCCGCTCCCGGGTCGTCGGGCGCACCCGGGCGACCAGCACGCCGGAGTCCTGGTCGATCTCGACCTGCTCGACCACGGCCCGTTCGACCGTCAGCAGCTTCTTCCATATCCTGTTCGCAGACACGCCGTCTTCCTGCATGTGGATCTTGACCTCAGAGACCAAGAACCATACGCAGGAGACGGCGTGTTTCGCGTATCAGCCCAGCTCAGAGCACCCACACATGCGGTCGAAGAGCCCCAATCCGGTTGGGTCAGCAGGTAGTCGATCCCGAAGTCACCGATGAGGTTCCGGTAGACGACGACGGCGCTGTGACCGCCTTGGAACGGGATGCGAAACGCCGGCCAGGCTTGGTCGTCCAGGAGGACTTCGGACAGGGCGTCAGTGTCGGCGCCGTCGTCACCGAACCACTCGGGTGCCGGCCGGGCTTCACCCAGGGCGCGAGCGTTCTCGGGTGACGAGACGTCACAGTTGTGACGAAGTGGGAGGGTTGTCCGCTTCGCCGGTGTGGTGAAACGGGACGCGGCTCCGGATGATCAAGGTGTCGAAGCCGTTGATCACAACCGAAGCCGCGTCTGCATGCCATCCTCCCTGATCTCCACCGTCACCCGCCACCAGGACCACATGCCGGGCGATCTGACCGGCGACGCCGAGCGCCTGATCACCCTGGCCGAGGTCCTGGACCGCCTGCCGGACCCGCGCCGCACGCGGGGGCGCCGCTACCGACTGGGCGCCCTGCTCGTGCTGTGCGCCACCGCGGTAATGGCCGGGGCGTCCACCTGGGCCGCCATCGTCCGCTTCGCCGCCGGCCTCGACCCGGTGCTGCGCGAGCGCATCGGCCTGGTCCGCGGCATCCCGCGCACCAGCACACTGGCCCGCCTCCTCGCCCGCCTCGACGGCGACGCGCTCGACGCGGCACTGGGCGCCTGGCTGCAACTGCAGCACACCGACCCACTCACCGGCCCAGTCCCGGCAGACGCACCGGTCAAACGGGACGCGGTCTCGGTCGACGGCAAGACCTTGCGCGGCTCGCGAACCCGCGAGCGCCGGGCCGTCCACCTGCTCGCCGCGTCGATCCACGGCACCCGCGCCGTCATCGCCCAGCGGCAGGTCGACTCCAAGAGCAACGAGATCACCGCGTTCCGCCCGCTCCTCGGACCCCTCGACCTGGCGGACAAGGTCGTCACCTTCGATGCCCTGCTCACCCAGCACGACCACGCCCGCTTCCTGGTCGAGGAGAAGAACGCGCACTACATCGCCCTGATCAAGGGCAACCACCCCACCCTGCACGCCCAGTTGAAGAAGCTCCCCTGGAGTGAGGTCCCGCTCATGGACAAGACCCGCGCCATCGCTCACGGCCGCGACGAGATCCGCCGCCTGAAGGCCGCCACCGTCCCCGACCTTCCCTTCCCCCACGCCGACCAGGTCCTGCAGATCGTGCGCCGCCGTCGCGTCCTGAGCACCGGCAAACTCACCGTCGAACGCATCTACGCGCTCACCGACCTGACGATGCACGAGGCCACGGCCGCCCACCTCGCCGAACACGTACGCGAACACTGGGGCGTCGAGGCCCTGCACCACCTGCGCGACGTCACCCTCCGCGAGGACGCCTCCAAGATCCGCACCGGCAGCGCACCCCGCATCATGGCCGGTCTGCGCAACACCGCCCTCGCGCTCGCCGAGCTCGCCGGCTGGCACAACCACGCCGCGGCAGTCGATCACTACAGGTCACGCCCCGACCACGCACTCGACCTGATCAAGCCCACAACCTGAGAAAGCTCATGCCCTGGGGCTTCACCTGAGGTGAACCGGCACATGGCCAGCAGGTGATTGGACCAGAACCCGCCGCGCTCAAGCAGCCACTCACCCGCGACCAGCGGCCCGAAGTCGTATCCCTTGATCAGCACGGACCATAGTCTCTCAGGCCCCACCGACACGTCTCCGCCATCGGTTTGTCCGCAGTAGCGGGACCGATTACGGTAACCTCCCGTCAGGGCTTCTCGCACTGCCGCTGCGGTTTGGAGATGAGTTAATGGCCGGGATTACGCAGGCAGACCTTGAACGTCGGCTCCACATAGGGACCGTTGACGATGCCGAGCTTGATGGCCTGCTTTCCGGCATCTTTCCCCTTGGCCAATACATAACAGACCGAGAAATGGTGCGAACAAACGGCTCGGCCACCCTGGCAATCCGGTACAGCAAAAAAGGAAGGATCTCCGGACTTGTCCCGGGTGGAGCCTTTACCGAAGAGCTGGCCACACAAATTGAGCGGGACGTGGCCGACAAACTGCTTGTTGCATCCGTATCGAGGGCTGCACGGGTTGTGCTGTTTGCTCATGTGCCAGTCGCGGGCTACTGGCGCTACCGTAATCGCATCGCACTGCGTCCAGTGCCCGAAGGATCTCCGCGGCCGCCAATCGAGCTGGCCGATCACCCACTTGTTTGCGAGATCCTGTTCGACGGCGCCGTCGATCCATGGGTCAACGCCTATCGAAGCCAGCGAGAAGTCCGCAAGCTGACCCTCCTGCTTACATTGCTTGTGCCTGGGCTGAAGATTCCCAATCAATCAGCTCAAGGATGGGTTCTAACACCTTCTCTGAGTGGGCATGACTTCCAGGGACCGGCCCCCGTATTCAAGAGTGAATATGCCCAGCACGGATACGTCCCTAACCCGATCATCGGCCCAAATGATTCACTTGCCCCACAGGGCGAACTTCCCGATATGGAGTTGGGGCCGATCCCTATCGGCATCGTAGCCGGAGCGGTCCTCACTCTTCCCGAGGATATCGAAGCCTGCCTTGACGCATACTTCGGGCTGAGCCCAGAGGATCAGCGAGTTCTCCTTCGTGCAGCGTATTGGCTGAATGCCGCGACCGACGTATTTCACACATCCCGATCTGCAAGCTTCCAATTTCTGATTCAGGCCGTCGAGGCCCTCATCACAACCCCTAAAGATCAGCCGAAGTGTTCTGAGTGTGATCGCACCATAGGCGTTGGCCCCACTGCCCTCTTTCAGGACTTTGTTGGCACGTATGCTCCGCCCACCGGCGACTCGGCCGATGCGGGAGCACACAAGTTGCTATACAACAAGCGATCACAGTTGACTCATGGACACAGTCTCCTGATGACCGATGAGGAGACCGGCTTCATGGGACCGGGCCCCGCGAGCATGGCTGAGATGCAGCTTCACGGGCAGGCGGCGCAGGTCTGTCGCTCGGCAATCGTGGGGCGGCTACGCGCGCACGGGCGCGACAGTTAATATGCCGAGATGCTGCTGGTGAGCGCTGCCGCCACCTGATCATTGATTGTCCAAACACGCCTACCGATCAGCGGCGGCCTCACCTCAGCTGCCTGGACGCCACCGGAACCAGTAATCAAGTCCGTCGATCCGATAGCGGGCGCCAGCGTCGAACCGCAGCTCACCCACAAGCCTCCTCACGTCGTCCGGCACCTGGCGGTGCGGCTTCAGCAGCAGTGCCAGTTCGTCGTAGCGGGCGTCGATTCCGCCCTGGCCCGGGTGGCTTTCCGGCCCCACCGTCCCGGCCTGGTAACGCTCGTTCCACCTGACGAAGATCGCCCACTGCTCGCGTTCCAGCACTACTGCCGCCTCGCTCGCGGGCCAGACGAGATACTCGTCGGCTTCGTCGGCGTGGTCGTAGTTGTGGCCCTGGAAGTAGTGGGGCATGCCGTGGACATCGGCGAGGCCGGCACGCGGTCCGTCGTGCCACTCCGACTCGGCGTGCACACGCTCGAAGCCGTCCACGACCAGCTGCTCTTTGTCCCAGGTCTCAGCCACCCGGGCAGGCTACCGACGAGGGGCGGTTCACGCATCTGGGATTACGATCTACGGCTGGAGATTGGACGACCCCAGTCACGTGCCTACCAGCGACCGCTACCGCAATGCGGCCCGACAATCACCCGATCGAGATCTTGGCCGTTGTCGTTTCGGCTCCTAGTGTCAGCAACGTGGGTGGGTTGAGGAGTACAAAGGTCCGCGTCCGGTATCGCCAGATCGACGGTGAGGTCGTGGAGTCCTCGTTGGACCGGCTGGTGGTCTCCGAGGTCCTGGCGGGAATGCCAGTGCGCGAGTTTCGTTCGTACCGCGGACGGCGGCACTACTCGGGCTGGTACTGGGCGGCCACCACCCAGGAGCTGGTGGCCTACGAGAGCCGCCTGGAGTTGGCACGGATCCTGCTGGCCGACTTCGATCGGTCGGTGGTGGCGATCGCGGCCCAGCCCTTCCAACTGGTCGGCGCGGACGGATCCTCGGTGCGAAGGCACGTCCCCGATCTCTTGTTGGCGCGTGCGGACGGCTCGGTGACGGTGGTCGACGTGAAGGCGGCCTGGCGGGCGAAGGCGCCCGAGGTGGTCGCACAGTTTGCCTGGACCGAGCAGGTCTGCGCGACGCGGGGCTGGGCCTTCGAGACGTGGTACGGGGCGGATCCGGTCCTGGTGGAAAACGTCCGGTTCCTGGCCGGCTACCGGCGGCCGGAGGTCATCGATCAAGACGCAGTGGGTCAAGCCGCCCAGGTGGCGAGGACGCACCGCAGCATCGCCGCGATCGAACGGGCCTTGGCGAGCAGGTTTTCTTCGGATCTGGTGCGGCCCGCAGTCCTGCATTTGCTCTGGTCCGGGGCACTGACCTGCGACCTGAACCGTCCGCTCGGGGCATGGAGCGGGGTTCGGCTAGCCGGGGAGGACACATGACCAGCGGCGCGATGGTGGTCTTCGCCGGGTCGCGGTTGATGTTCGACGGTGACCTGGTCGAGGTCGTGGAGTTCGACGGTGCGCGCATCACGGTGCGCAACATCCGTACGGGAGCGTTCAGCGCGGTGTCCTTCGCCCGGCTCGCGGCGGGGACTCGCATGGAGTCGGCCGCCGAGCTGGAGGAGACGACCGGCGGAGTGGCCCTGGCAGGCCTGTCGGATCGGCAGCGCCAGGAGGTTGAGGAGCGGGCCGGGCACATCCGCGAAGTGCTCAGCGGCTTCCGCAGTGGCTTTGCCGGGATGGCGGCGGCTGGTGAGCCGCGCCCGCAGTTCTCTCCGGAACTCGCGGTCGTCGAGCGAATCGAGGCGAAGGCCGCGGAGCTGGCGATGTCCACGCGCACCCTCCAGCGCTGGATCGCCGCCTACCAGCAGGCCGGGGTCGCGGGCCTGGTGGACCTGCGGCTGCTGAGAGGGCGCGACAGTCGGGTGGACCCGCGCTGGGACGAGGCGGTGCGCGACGTGTTCGCGTCGCTGGTTGAGGCTTCCACGCCGACGCGGTCGGCCGTGATCCGCAAGGTTGAGGCCTTGTTGGAGGAGCGGCATGGGTCCGGGGTGGTTCCGTTGCCGGCACGGTCGACGGCCTACGCCCGGCTGGAGGCGTTGGGACGGGGCACGAACGCGCTGACGGGCAGTGCGAAGGCCCGCCGATCGATCGCCGAGCGTCCGAAGGGTGTCTATGGCCGGCTGCGGGCGACGAGGCCGGGTGAGTTCGTGGTGCTGGACACGCAGGACCTGGATGTCTACGCGATGGAGGAGGTCACCTGCCGTTGGGTGAGGACCCAACTCACGGTCGCGCAAGACCTGTTCACGCGCTGCATCGTCGGCCTGCGGGTGACTGCAGTGTCCACGCGCGCGGTCGACGTCGCCGCCGTGTTGTTCGAGGCGATCGCGCCACCGGCTGAGGAGGATGAGCCGAAAACACTGGCCCCGTTCCACGGGCTGCCGGACTGGCTGGTCTGGACCGAAGAGGAATCGCCGGGCCGGGGCCTCTGCCCGCCCGAGACCCTGGTGGTCGACCACGGACGCGCGTTCCTGTCCACGCAGGTGATCGGCGTCTGCACCCGGCTGGGGATCTCCATCCAGCCCGCGCAGCCGAAGAAGCCCACCGACAAGCCGACCGTCGAGCGATTCTTCAAGACCCTGCGCGAGGGCCTGATCCAGCACCTTCCCGCCTACAAGGGCCCAGACGTTCACAGTCGCGGGCTGGCGGTCGAGGACCAGGCGTTCTTCTTCGTCCACGAGCTCGAAGACGTGATCCGCGAGTGGCTCCGGGACGTCTACCACCGCTCGAAGCATGACGGGCTGGTCGTCCCGCAGTGGCCCGGCATCGCTCTGTCGCCGCTGGAGATGCTGCGAATCGGCATTGCGAAGGCCGGGCGGCTGCGGATGGTGCCGAACCCGGACCTGGCCTACGACTTCCTGGAGGTGGTGCCGCGCACGATCCAGCACTACGGGGTCGAGGTCGGCGGACTCCGCTACAACGGGGCGGTGCTGGACGGCTACCTGGACTAATCGCAGTGCACCGGGCTTCAGCCCGGTGGTGAAGCGATTCTGAACCCTGCTCTGACCTGTGCGGTGGGCACCCTCCCGCACTGTGGACGGTGCCCACCGCAGACCGTCAAGCCGGACGGTTCTGCTGCTCGATGTACTGCCGGACTATCGACAGCGGCGCGCCGTCGACTGATCCGGCGAAGTACGAACCGGACCACAGACGCTGTGCGCGCCAGTAGTGCTTGACCAGCTCGGGGTACTCCTGCCGCAGCCGGCGCGAGCTGACGCCTTTGAGCGAGTTGACCAGCTTGGACAGGGCGACCTTCGGCGGGAAGTTCACCAGCAGGTGGACGTGGTTGTTCTCGCCGTTGAACTCGACCAACTCCACCTCGAAGTCGGCGCACACGTCCCGCATGATCTCTTCGAGCCGGGTCAGACCCGAATCCGCAGGTAGTGGTGCGGTGTAGCGGCTGATACGACGACAGGTGTCCGTGCCGGTTTGAGATGATCGAGGTTCTCTACGCCTGATCGCTCTACCGGCAAGGACACCTGCCAGGTGAACAAGATATCGCGTCGCCGTACCGCCTTCCGTGCCCCCGGTAGGCGCTGGACCCGGCTGAACGCCCAGCTGGGCGGGGTGGACGGGTCGCTGACCGAGAACGGCGGCCTGGTGCTGGTGGCCGAGCTGGACCGGGCGCTGGGCGTCACGGCCGCGCTGGACGCGGCGGTCGGTCCGGTCAAGGAGCGTGACCGGGGCTTGTCCGGGGGTGAGTTCGCGCTGGCGCTGGCAGCGGTGCAGCTGACCGGCGAGGACCACCTGGTCGGCTTCGACCGGCTGCGGGCGGATGTCGTCGGTGAGGGGCTGCTGCCTGCGCCCGTCCCGCCGTCCACGACGGCCGCCACGCTCGCCGCGCGGTTCGACCAGGCCAGGCGGGAGGGTATCGAGCGGGCGTGTGCGCAGGTCACCGCCCGCGCGCTGGCCGGACTCCCGGTCGCCGAGCGGGCCCGGATCCTGGCCGGGCGGGTGACGGTCGACCTGGACGCCAAGGACATCGAGGTCTACTCGACCCGCAAGGAACAGGTCGTCCGTTCCTACAAGGGCGAGGTCTCGGGCCGGGTGCACGCCGCGCACTGGGCCCAGGCCGGCACCGTCCTGGCCGCCGACCTCCTGGACGGCCGCTCGGACGGCCGCACCCACGCCCCCGGTCAGATCGACCGGGCGGTGGACGCCGTGCGCACGGCCGGAGCCACCGGTCCGGTCCTCATCCAGGGCGACACGGGTTACTACGCCGGGAAGGTCGCGGAGAAGATCGCGGCCCGCGGATGCCTGTTCCGCCTCGGCGTCCCGCGCAGCCGGCCGCTGTGGCGGGCGGTCGCCGCCGTGCACGAGGACGACTGGATCGACGCCCTGGACTACCCGACCGCGCAGGTCGCCGTGCTGGCCTACGCTCCGCCCGGCTGACCCGAGGGCACCCGCGTGATCGCCCGTCGGGTCCGCTACCAGGCCGCCGAGCTGTCCGCGGATCCGCGCTCGCGCCGCTCGCGCACCGTCGGCAAGGACCAGCTCGCCCTGGCCCTGGAGGGTCTGGAGGACCAGGCATACGCCTACTCGTTCTTCGTCACCAACGAGGAGCTGGACCTGGACGAGGAGATCGCGGCCGCGGAGTGGGAGTTCCGCCGCCGCACCCGGATCGAGGAACTGTTCCGCGACACCGCCCACGGCGCGGGACTCAACCACCTTCCCTCCGGCTCCCACGCGGTCAACAGCATGTGGACGTGGGGCGCGCTCCTGGCCTACAACCTCACCGCGTGGCTCCAGATGCTCGCCCCCATCGGCACCGCCCGCCGCCGCATCGCCACCGTGAGACGCCTGCTGATCCACCGCGCCACCCGATGGACGGTCACCGCCCGCCGCCACGAACTGCGCTTCACCGCCGCGGCCCGTGCGCTGATCGCCAACACGCTGGCCCGGATCCGTGCCCACCGGCACCTTTCAGCAGCCTGACCGACTGCCCCGACCGGGCCCGAACCACCCGACACCGCCCTGGAAAGCCGCCCACCCGCGCGACAGCCGGGCCACCGGCCTACCCGGCCACGCCACAACGGCGCCGACGGCCAGCAAAGAGACCAACTGACTGGCCGTCGGCCACTACCTGCGGATTCGGGTCAGATGCCGCTCGGCGAACACCTTGTGACGGTACTTCGTCACGAAAACCAAGTGCGCATGCAGGGCGAAAGCGCAGTGCCGACCAGTGCGGATGTTCTGATACTCGGCCATAAACCAAAATGGTACGGTGCTGACCGTGCAGCTCAGGTACAGCTTCCGCGTGTACCCGAACGGGCCTCAGCGTTCCGCGCTGGCCAGGGCGTTCGGGTGTGCACGGGTGGCCTTCAATGATGCCCTCCGGGCACGTGAGACCGCCCGCGCCGCCGGGCTGCCGTTCATCCCGTCCGGCGAGCTGTCCAAGCAGCTCACGGCCGCGAAGAACACCCCCGAACGGGCATGGCTCGGCGAGGTGTCCGCCGTGGTGCTGCAACAGTCCCTCCGGGACCTGGACACCGCCTACCGGAACTTCTTCGACGGCCTCAAGGGCATGCGCCCGAAGATGGGACCGCCCCGGTTCAAGTCCCGCAAGGACACCCGGCAGGCGATCCGCTTCACCGCGAACGCCCGATGGAAGATCACACCGGGCGGCGACCTATCGCTGCCGAAGATCGGCGACGTGCGGGTGAAGTGGTCCCGCGCCTTGCCGTCCGTGCCATCCTCGGTGACGGTGATCAAGGACAGCGCAGGCCGGTACTTCGCCAGCTTCGTTGTCGAGACGGACCCCGAGATCCTTCCCGAGACCGAACCGGTCACCGGTCTCGATCTCGGCCTCGGACACTTCGCCGTCCTCTCGGACGGGCGGAAGATCGACGCCCCGAAGTTCCTCCGGCGCGCAGAGAAGAAGCTCAAACGCGCACAGCAAGCCCTGTCCCGTAAGGCCAAGGGCAGCAAGAACCGCGAGAAGGCCCGTCACAAGGTCGCTCGCAACCACGCACGGGTGGCCGACGCCCGGCGCGAGTTCCACCACCAGGTCTCCACCGGACTGATTCGCGAGAACCAAGCAATCGCGGTGGAAGACCTGGCGGTCAAGGGACTCGCCCGCACACGGCTCGCCAAGTCCGTGCACGACGCCGGATGGTCGGCGTTCGTCACCATGCTGGAGTACAAGGCCGCGAAGTACGGCCGGAACCTGATCAAGATCGGCCGCTTCGAGCCGACCTCCCAGGTTTGCTCCCACTGCGGCGTCAAGGACGGCCCCAAGCCGCTGAACATCCGCGTCTGGCAGTGCCAGGCGTGCGGCGTCTGGCTGGACCGGGACGTCAACGCCGCCGTCAACATAGCCACGGCCGCCGGACTGGCGGTGTCAGCCTGTCGAGCGCGGGTAAGCCGGGGACCCGTCCCCGCACAGCGCGAAGAAGCAGGAACCCACCGAGACGGTCAGACGACCGTGGTAGGAATCCCCGCCCTTTAGGGCGGGGAGCGGAAGTCAATTCTTTCAGCCCAACGACCCGCGCAGCTGTGAGACGTGCGTGCAGTACGGCATCGTCAACCTCGACTTCCGGCTGAGGCAGGAGCAGCTTCTCGACCGGACGCTGACGGTCCGCATCGACGTGCCCGGACGGTCCGAGCAGATCGGTACGGCGTTCCCGCTCTCGCGAGCAGGCAATCCCACCATCAACGCGCGGCTGTTGGTGGGGGAGGCGTAGGACCCGCCGGCCGCCCGCCGACCAGCGCCCGCCGCACCCGACGGCGGCCCCTTCCCGCGGCAGCTGCTGGTCGGCGGGCGGCGGGCGGCGGCCCGGGGGACCGGTGGCCCAGGGGTCGGCGCCCGCCCACCGCAGGCCGCGTCCCGTTCACGGGCTGTCGCCTGCCGATCAGCGGCCGGCCAGGTGTCGTGCGAAGAACCTGCGGATCGTGTGGCGGAGATTGGGGACCGAGACGGTCGGGTTGACGGTGCCGATCAGCGCGTTCCTCTCCGCTGCCGTCATCAACCCGGCTGCCTGAAGCCGGGGGAGCATCGCAGCGAAGTCGGTGAAGGTCCAGTGGTTGGCGTCAGCGACGCGCGCGCGGTGGACCCACCGATCCGAGAGCGCGGCGACGGCCGACCAGGAGCGGTCCAGTTCCTCTCGCCGGTTGAACCCCTCGCTGCCGAGCAGGAGCAGCGGCCGGTCGATCCCGCCTGCCGTGACCGGGAACGGTTCGGCGTCGCCGCCGGGCGCGGAGGGCGGGTAGTCCAGGTAGCCCTCCAGGTTGATCCCGGCGCGCACCCGACGGTCCCGGTACATCACCTCGGTCACGGCGCTGCCGCCCGCGGAGTGTCCGTACACGCCGAGGCGGCGCAGGTCGAGCGTCTCGGCGAGGCTGCGCGGCAGCGGCAGGTCGGCCGCTCTCCCGAGCCGGTCGAGGACGCAGTGCAGGTCGGCGATCCGCGCGTCGATCATCGTGCGCACCACAGCCGGCTGGTCCCGCGGGTCACCGCGGAAGACGGTCGTCCGCACGGTGTCCGCCCGGTACGGCCGGGCGTCCGGAAACTCGACCGCTGCGGCGTCGCCGGGATGGTCGACCGAGAAGACGATGGCGCCGTGACTGGCCAGGTCCTCGGCCAGGGACGTTCCCAGGCCGCGCGGATCGCCGCCGCCCGGGCTGTGAACCAGCACCGGCCGTCGGCCCGGCAGCGGCGAAGCGCCCTCGAACGCGTGGGACCGGGTAGCGGCCCAGTTCACGCCCGCGGCAGGCAGCTGGAGCGGCGTGTGCGGGGCGATCCGTCCGAACCAGGTCGCGGCCTGCGGCGGCATCTGCGGAGCCGGGGCGAGGCCGGTGACGTCGCGGGCCGGGTAGAAGACCGTCAGCACGATTTCCCTCACGGGGATCGCGGGATCCCACGGGTCGCGCCGGGAACCGTCGACGAGGTAGACCGGCTGGCACCCCACCCGGTGGCGGCCGGTGGGCGCGGGCAGGGTGAGTACGACGTCACCCGGCGCCCGGGCCGCAGCGGTGGCCCGGGGGTCGGCGTAGGCGCGGCCACCGGCACCGAGCAACAGCGCGGCGGAGCCCACCAGCAGGGACGTGGCGGCGGTACGTCGGCTCATCGAGAAGTCATGGGTCATGCAGCGCATGCTGTCCCGCCCGGACCGACGCACGCGATCGTTTAGGTTTGAGGCTCAAAGATGGCGCCCGCACACCGGTAGGGCTGACGCGCAGGGAGACACCGTGCTCCGGATCCACTTCACGCCGGACGACTTCGCCCGAGTCGGCCTCGCTCCTCGGCCGGCGCCGCTCCAGGAACTGAACGTGGCGCTGACGATGATGTGCCGCCAGGACGGCGAGCTTCTCCACGGCCCATGGCGGCGCAGGGCGCTGCGCGCCCTGCCGAAGGCGGCCCTCCCGCTCGCGGACCTCGTCCCGGCCGGGCGGGCGCCGAGCTTTCTGGACGTGCTGACGGACTCTCTCCCGGACGCTCTGGAACAGGTCCGCTCGGCCCCGGCCGAGCTGGTCGGTGCCGAACTGGAACGGGTCTACGCACCCGCGCGCACGCCCGCCCCGGCGTGGATCCACGAACTGCACCGGGGTGCCCCCGAGGCGTGGCGCTTGATCCGTCGTGCGCAGCATGAGGCGTTCGAGGTGCTGCTCGGCCCGGTCTGGGCGCAGGTGCAGGACCTGCACCACGCCGAGTTCGTGAGTCGGGCCGTGCAACTCGCCGAAGACGGCGTCGGCTCGCTGCTGGCCGGGCTGCTGCCCGGCGCCCGGCTGCACGCTGGTGTCTGGGAGCTCCCGGGCAGGCCGCGGGAGGTCCACCTCGACGGGCGCGGGCTGCTTCTCCTGCCCAGCTTCCACTGGACCGGCGGACCGTTGTTGTCCGACCTCCCCGACCTCCCGGTTGCCGTCACGTACCCGGCGGGTGCCGGCACTCTGCCGCAGCCCGATGGCTCCGCCGGTCCGGAGGCGCTGGTCAAGGTGATCGGGAACACCCGCGTCGAGCTGCTGCACCTGCTGGCCGAGGAGCGCACCACGACCGAGCTGGCCCGTCGGCTCCGCGTCAGCGCCGCCACGGTCTCGACCCACACCGCAGCTCTGCGGGGCGCCGGGCTGATCTCCACTTCGCGTGCCGGCAAGGCGGTCCTGCACCGGCGCACCACGCTCGGCAGCCTGTTGCTGCGGCAGGATGCCCCGCCCGGCGGACAGCCGCGTCACCCCGCCGGGCGCCCGGCCCACCGGTACACCGTGACCCCGCCGCCGGCCGCCGCCACCTCGTAGCCGGCCGCCGGCAGCGCGGCCTGCGCCGCCAACTGCTCGGCCTCGGGCACCGGGAAGTCGCCCGGGTGGTCCGTCACCGCCACCCAGCGGGCCTCCGGACGCCGGACCGAGGGCCCGGCCGACGCGACGGCGTCCGGCGTGCTGAGGTACGGGAACAACGAGACCGTGCACCGGTCGGTGAGCTGGGCGGCCAGCCGGTTGGCGGCGGCCACCGCCGAGCCGTCCGGGATCACCGCGAGCACCTGCCGGGCCGTGCGCACCTCCGGCCCCGGCCCGGACAGCGACGGCACCGGTGCGACGGCCAGGGCGAAGCCCAGCGCCGCCGCGGGCACACCCCGGGCCGCGTACCGCAGCACCTGCGCGGCGCCGGTGGGCCGGCCCGGCCCACCGGCCCGCCCGCCCGCGACGCGGCTGCGCCCGCCCGACAACCGGTGCAGGCCGTCCGCCAGGGCCACGAAGAGCACCGGCATCAGCACCGCGTTGTAGTGGTACCCGGTGTCCCAGTACGTCGGGCTCGGCGTCCAGAACCGGCCCGCCAGCGGCAGCACCAGCACCAGGCTCAGCGGCGAGCGCAGCGCCACGAAGACGGTCGGTGCGAGCAGCGCGGCGACGGTGTGCCACTTGACGGCGGGCAGCAGCAGCCGGGTGACCGGATCGCCGTGCCAGGAGCCGTTCGCGCCGTAGGCGTACACCCCCTCGGGGTTCATGGCCGGGACCACGACCAGCACCGCCAGCAGCGTCGCCGCGACGGCCGCCAGCACCGTCGCGGCGCCCAGCCGGCGCCGGCCGCGCCACCAGACGTACAGGCCGATCCCCGCCACGATCAGCCCCTGGTCCTCCTTCACCAGCAGCAGCGGCAGCGCCCAGCCGGCCGCTGCCCCGTACCGACCGCGGGCCAGCGCCGCCACCGCGCCCGCGACCAACGGAACGGCCAGCGCCACCTCGTGGAAGTCGAACGAGCTCGCCCGCCAGAGCCCCCAGGACAGCCCGTAGGCCGACCCCACGGCCAACCCGCCCATCCGGCCGAGCAGTTCCACGGCCAGCCCGGTGACCGGCACGCAGGAGAGCGCGAACAGCAGGGCCTGGAGCACCAGCAGCGTGGTGGCGCCGGGGAATATCCGGTAGAGCGGCGCCAGCGCCGCCAGCAGCGGGCTGAAATGGTCGCCGAGCAGAGGGAATCCACTCCCTTTCAGCGTGGCCACCGGGGCCGCCTGCAGCGTGGCGTAACCGCGCACCCCCTGCTCGAAGATCCCCAGGTCGAAGCCGGTCGACTCCATCCGCCAGTGCCGGGGGACCGACAGCAGCAGGGCGTACCCGCCGACCGGAAGAACGGGAATCCAGGACAACACGCGAGGGGAAAGGCGGAATCGTTCACTCATCACCCGGCGGACGCTAGGAAATCCCCGCTGAAGGAATTCTGAACGAACCTGAGGATCCGTTCAGGGAGGACCTTCCCGGCACATCGGTCAACCGGATCGTGCAAAGCGGGAATTGACTTATCCTGAGGCGATGCGCCTTTTGCTGGTCGAAGACGAGGAGCGGCTCGCACGGTCGCTGAGCCAGGGCCTGCGGGCCGAGGGCTACGTGGTCGACGTGGTCGGCGACGGCCTGCTCGGCCTGGAACAGGCCCGTGCCGGCGACTACGCCGCCATCGTGCTCGACCTGATGCTGCCCGGCCTCAACGGCTTCCGGGTCTGCGAGGCACTGCGCCGCGAGGCCGACCCCGTCCCGATCCTCATGCTCACCGCCAAGAACGGCGAGTACGACGAGGCCGAGGCGCTCGACTGCGGAGCGGACGACTTCCTCAGCAAGCCCTTCTCCTACGTCGTCCTCACCGCCCGGCTGCGCGCCCTGCTGCGCCGCAGCGGCACGGCCCGCCCGCCCGTCCTGGTCCTCGCCGACCTGCGACTCGACCCGGCCGCCCGCCGCTGCACCGTCGGCGACGGCGAAGTACGCCTGACCACCAAGGAGTTCGGCGTCCTCGAGTGCCTGCTCCGGCGCCCCGACCAGGCAGTGCCGAAGACCGAGATCCTGGACGCCGTCTGGGACTCCGCCTTCCGCGGCGACGTCAACATCGTCGAGGTCTACATCGCGGCTCTGCGCCGCAAGCTGGACCGGGCCGGGGCGCACTGCCTGATCGAGACCGTCCGCGGCATCGGCTACCGCCTGGCGGCACCCGGTGCGCGCTGACCCGCTCGGGCAGCCGTTCGGCGCATACCGCCCCTGGCGCTCGTGGCGCCCCGGAGTCCGGCTGCGGGCGGCCCTGGCGGCGCTGCTCGCCTCGGCGGTGGCCTTCGGCTTCGCCGCGTTCCGGGTCGGCCACACCGTGCAGGAGGAACTGGAGCGCGGGGCCGTAGCCCGCGCCGGGCTCACCGTGCAGGACGTCGCGCACAAGATCCCGGACAGCTCCGACGAGCCCTTCCAGGACGGCGCCTACGCCGTGTTGGCCGAGGACGGCCGCTGGCTGCGCTCCAGCAGGCTGTCCGACGCGTTCCACGACGAGGCCCCGCGCCTCGGCCTGCTGCCGATCGACCCGGGGGCCAAGCGGAGCAGGATCGAGAGCGAGCTGACCTCGCCGCACTGCTGCGAATCCGTCGACGAGGTCGCAATCCGCCTCCCGTCCGACGTCGTCCCGAACCTGGGATCCTGGCGGCTCAGGGGCCTGACGGTCCGCTTCTACCGCACCCTCGCCGGCCCGTTCACCAGTGACCAGCTGGCCAAGTACTCCGGCGTCACCGGTCTGCCACCGCAGTGGCTCACCGTCGTCGTGCTGATCGACACCCAGGAGGCCGAGCAGACCACCGAAACCGTCACCTGGGTCCTCGGCGTCTTCCTGGCCCCCGGCGCCTCGCTGTTCGTCGCACTCACCGCCTGGCTCGTCACCGGTCTCGCGCTGCGCCCGGTCGAGTCGATCCGGCGCGGGATGGCCCGGATCGGCGCCGGCGCCTTCCACGAACGCGTCCCGGTGCCGCCCTCCCGGGACGCCGTCGCCCGGCTCGCCGCCACCACCAACACCACGCTCGACCGGCTGGAACG
This sequence comes from Kitasatospora hibisci, assembly GCF_043950205.1. Classification (NCBI taxonomy): domain Bacteria; kingdom Bacillati; phylum Actinomycetota; class Actinomycetes; order Kitasatosporales; family Streptomycetaceae; genus Kitasatospora; species Kitasatospora hibisci. The sequence goes on from NZ_CP171642.1 coordinate 153,146, forward strand.
CGCCCTGGCCGAGCAACGCCGGCTGGTCGCCGACGCCTCGCACGAACTGCGCAGCCCGCTGGCCGCGCTGCGCAGCACCCTGGAGGTCCCGCTCGCCCATCCGGCGCAGGCCGACTGGCCCGCGGTGGTGGCCGGGGCGCTGACCGACACCGAACGCCTCCAGGACCTCGCCGACGACCTGCTGTTGCTCGCCCGCACCCAGGAGGCCGGGGCCGACGGCACGAAGGAGGGCACCGTCGAGCTGCACGACCTGATCACCGAACAGCTCGCCGAGCGCGGCCACACCGACCCCGGTCTCACCTTCCGCTTCGAACCCCTGGAGGACCCCGGGGAGCGGGCGGAGGTGGTGGTGCCCGGCCGGGAGGCCCTGGTCGGCCGGATCCTCCGCAACCTGCTGGACAACGCCGCCCGCCACGCGGCCGGGACCGTCACCGTCAGGCTCGGTGTCACCGACGGCTGCGCCCGGCTGGAGGTCGACGACGACGGCCCGGGCATCCCCGCCGAGGACCGCGAGCGCGTCTTCGACCGCTTCGTCCGCCTCGACACCGCCCGCAACCGCGCCGCCGGTGGCGCCGGCCTCGGCCTCGCCCTGGTCCGCACCATCGCCACGTCCCTCGGCGGTACCGCGACCGCCGAGCCCCCGCCCTACGGGCACGGCGCCCACCTGGTGGTACGCCTGCCGCTGGCCGACGGCTGACGCCGGCGTCCGGCCGGGGCGGGTGAGGCGGCCGGCGAAAAACGGCTCTTCGACCGCATGTGTGGGTGCTCTGAGCTGGGCTGATACGCGAAACACGCCGTCTCCTGCGTATGGTTCTTGGTCTCTGAGGTCAAGATCCACATGCAGGAAGACGGCGTGTCTGCGAACAGGATATGGAAGAAGCTGCTGACGGTCGAACGGGCCGTGGTCGAGCAGGTCGAGATCGACCAGGACTCCGGCGTGCTGGTCGCCCGGGTGCGCCCGACGACCCGGGAGCGGGGTCGGTGCGGGGTCTGCCGCCGTCCCGGGCGTGGCTACGACCAGGGGCGGGGGCGGCGGCGCTGGCGGTGCCTGGACGCCGGGACCACCCAGGTGTTCCTGGAGGCCGATGCGCCCCGGGTGGCCTGCCGCGAGCACGGGGTGGTCACGGCCGCCGTGCCCTGGGCCCGGCACGGCGCCGGCCACACCCGTGCCTTCGACCAGCAGGCGGCCTGGATGGCCACGGAGTGCTCCAAGTCCGCGGTCGCGCAGCTGATGCGCACTTCCTGGCGTACGGTCGGAGCGATCGTGGAGCGGTTCGTGGCCGACCGCGATGCCGGTCTCGACCGGCTGGCGGGCCTGCGCCGGATCGGCGTCGACGAGATCTCCTACCGCAAGGGGCAGCGGTACATGACCGTGGTGGTCGACCACCACACCCGGCAGGTGGTGTGGATGGCCGACGGACACGGCCGCGCCGTCCTGGAGGCCTTCTTCACCGCGCTCGGCCCGAAGCGGGCCGCGAGGCTGACGCACGTCTCCGCCGACGGCGCGCAGTGGATCGCGGACACCGTCGCCGCGCACGCACCGCAGGCGGTACGCGCGATGGATCCGTTCCACGTGGTCGCCTGGGCCACCGAGGCGCTGGACGCCGAGCGCCGCGCGGCGTGGAACCGGGCCCGCCGCCAGGCCCGGGACGCCGCCACCGCCCGGGCGTTGAAGGACTCCCGCTTCGCCCTGTGGAAGAACCCGGAGGACCTCACCGACCGCCAGCAGGCCAAACTGACCTGGATCGCCACCTCCGACCCTCGGCTGCACCGCGCCTACCTGCTCAAGGAGGGCCTGCGCACGGTCTTCGCCATCGCTCGCGAGCAGGACGCCGGCGCGGCCGTCGACGCCCTGGACCGGTGGCTGTCGTGGGCGCAGCGCAGCCGCATCGAGGTGTTCGTCGAGCTCGGCCGCAGAGTCCGCCGCCACCGCGAGGCCATCGTCAACGCCCTGGTCGAGAGGCTGTCGAACGGGCTGATCGAGTCCACCAACACCAAAACGAGACTGATCATCCGCCGGGGCTTCGGCTTCCGCACCGCCGACGCGGTCATCGCCCTCGTCATGCTCACCCTCGGCGGCGAACGCCCGACACTGCCAGGACGCCAACCCGCTCCAGCATGATCCACACATCAGGCAGAAGAGCCCGGATTGGCCCAGGACTGAGGACCTGTCCAGCTTCGACGGCGACTGGTCCGGTCCGGGCCTGTCCTGGCGCGACATCGTGCACATCGCCGAGACGTCAGACCTGACCGCACCCGGCGTGCACGACACCGCGGCCCGACTCCTGCTCCTGTTGCCGTTGCTCGCCGCCGACGAGTTGCCGCCAGAGGCGCCAGCACGGGTGAACGCCGCTCTCACGGCCATCGGAGCACCTGACTTCTCTGCTCAGGACGCGGCTGACCATCTCCTCCGGAACAGGCGGCCTGCAGCCAGGCGCTGTGGTGGTGCCGACTCCCCTCTGAGCGGAGGCGGCCACCGGAACACTGAGCCGGACTCAGATGAGTCGGCAGTGTTGTGGGCACTCAACCTCACTCGATCCCAGAGCGATGCGCTGGCCGGCTCCCTGGGAAGTAGGCCTCTGCCGGCGTCGGCGTCTTGAGGGCCGCGGGCTGGCTCCTGAAGCAGGTGGCGACGATAGGTGTCCGGACGAGTTGTCGCCATCGACAAGTTGATGACAACTCGTCCGGAATGTGACAGGTCTACCTGGAAACTACACCGCGTCCTGGAGGCCGCTACGGCCGGACGGCGCCCATGTAGGGCATGACGCCGATCGGGAGGACCTCGATGTTCTTGCCGGTACGGGGGGCGTGGATCATCTTGCCGTCGCCGATGTAGATGCCCACGTGGTGCAGGTCGTTGTAGAAGAAGACCAGGTCACCGGGCTGGAGGTCGCCGCGGGCGATGCGGGTGCCGGCGTTCCACTGGTCCTGGGACATGCGGGGGAGCTTGATGTCGGCCGCGCGGTAGGCGGCGCCGGTGAGACCGGAGCAGTCGAAACTGTTGGGGCCGGTCATGCTCCAGCCGTAGGGCTTGCCGAGCTGGGCGTAGGCGAACTGCACGATGGCGGCCGCGCGCCCGCCGGCGGCCGGCGGGGCCGGGGTGTTCGTGCCGGGCCGTTCGGCGGAGCGGGAGGCGCGGTCGGCGGCGGCAGCCTGCTGGGCGGCGGCCTTGGCCTTGTCGGCGGACTCCTGGGCGTTGATCTTGGCGCGTTCGGCGGCGCTGAGCTTGTTGAGCATGGTCTGGGCCTGGGCGAGCTTGGTCTGGATCTGACTCTTCTGCGCCCCGAGCGAGGCGCCGACGGTGTCGAGTTCGGCAAGGGTCGCGGCGGCCTCGGCGCGGTCCTGGTCGAGCTTGCGCTGTTCGTCCTGGGCCTGCTTGAGCAGGTTCGCCTGGGAGCCGGCGACCTGGTTCTGCACCGAGGCGCGCTCCAGGTAGGCGGCCGGATCGGAGTCGAGCATGAGCTGGATGCCCGGGTCCATGCCGTTGCTGCGGTACTGGTCGGCGGCCACCGCGCCGAGCCGGGTCCGCAGCTCGTTCATGGCCTCCTGGCCGCGGGCGACCTTCTCCTGGATCCGGCTGGCCTCGCCCTGGAGCTTCTGCTGCTTGGCCTGGAAGCCGTTGTAGCGCTCGATGGACTGCTCGGCCTCCTCGTTGAGCCGGTCCACCTGCTCCTTGACGGAGGCGAGGGTGGGGGTGGGTTCGGCGTGGGCCGTGCCGGAGGCCAGTACCGCGCCGCCGGCCACGGCCGTAGTGAGGGCCGCCAGGCGGGCCCGACTCGGGGGGCTGAGCTTGCGACGCTTTCCCATGATGGTGGGCTCTCCTTCGGGGCCGGGATGGACACTTGGGAAACGCTCGGGGGTTGTTGTCGGGTTTACCTCGAAGCGCGGGGAAATGGGGAAGGAACGGTGAAGGCATCCGGGTCGACCGTCACCGTCGAGGGGAGGGTGCTACGCGCCGCCACCTCGACGCCCCACGAGTTTCGTCTCGCTCCGTCACCGCCTGCCGCGCAACAACCCGTTTGGCGGACCACGGCGGCCGCTGCTACGTTCCCGGAGGCCGTGCGAGAGAACGAGGAGGTGGTACCCGTGAACGCAGTACCGACACGGGTGCTCCCCTCCGGGGTCACGGTCGGACGGTAGACAGGTCGTCCGGGAGCGCCGCTCTGCACTCCCGAAAGGCACGACCATGCACGTCACTTCCGAGCAGCGTCTCGACGACGGCGTCATCGAGCGCGAGTTCACCCTCGGCGAGATCCCCGGCATCCTGTGGATGCCCGCATCCGCATCCGTGTCCGCACCGGTACCGCTGATCCTGCTCGGCCACCCTCCGCTCGGGCTGCGCAGGATGTACCCCCGGCTGGCGGCCCGGGCCCGGCACTGCGCGGCGGAGGGGTTCGCCACGGCCACCATCGAGCTCCCCGGAAGCGGCGACCGGCCCCGTTGGGACGCCGCCGAACGGGCCCGCGCCGACCTGCGCCGGGCGATGGAGGCCGGCGAGCCGGTCAGCGACGAGATCGTCGACGCCCTCGTCCTCCCGCTGGTCGACAAGGCGGTCCCGGAATGGCAGGCCGCACTGGACGCCCTCCTCTCGCTGCCCGGGATCGGCGGCCCGGTCGGATACTCGGGGGGAGTGATCTCCGTCGGCATCCGGTTGGCGGTGGTCGAGCCGCGCATCAAGGCCGCCGGCCTGTTCGCCGGGAGCCTCGTGCCCCGCGCCATGGTCGAGGAGGCCCGTCGGGTCACCATTCCGCTGCACGTCCTGCTGCAGTGGGACGACGAAGGCAACGACCGGCAGGCGGCCCTCGAACTGTTCGACGCCTTCGGCTCCAAGGAGAAGACGCTGCACGCCAACATGGGCGGGCACACCGGCGTCCCCCAGTATGCGGGGGACGCCGCGGACCGGTTCTTCACCCGCCACCTGAAGTGAAGCCGGACCGTCAGGCCACCAGCAGGCGGTAGGCGGTGCGGCCGGAACGCCGCTCGTCGAGGACAGGCCGAGGACAGGCCCCGGCTCTCCTCGACCTCCACACCGCGGACCTGCCGACCTACCCGGCGGCCCTCGCCTCGACGGTGGACGCCGTGTCCGGGCCGTTCCGCCCGGAGGCCGGTCCGGCGCGTGCCGCAGCCGGAAGACGAACACCCTGCGGGTTCTCCTGCTCGGGTCGAGCCGCTCGGCCGCCGGCACGTACCGCGGCTACCGGGTCGGCGACACCCGGCCCCCTCCGGGGTGGTCCGGTCTACGGCCCTTGACCGCCCAGGCCCGCGCGGTGAGCGTGATCGATCCGTCCGCTCCCTGCGGAACGGCGGCACTGAACAGGCTGCGCAGCCGGTCGCGCTCGACCGGAGGGAGGGAGGCGACGTAGGCCGGTGCCGGGCCCTGGCCCGCGAGGAACGGGCCCCACAGGTCGTCGAAGTCGGCGAAGACGGTGGGCACCTCGATCGCGGTGGTCGAGATGTCGGCGAGCCCCGCGCCGGCCCAGAGCGCGTACAGCGCCTGCGGCCGGCACAGGGGGAAGCGGCGGCCCTCGTCCAAGGCGGCCGCGGACGGGTCCGCCTCGGCGGCGGCGTCCCACAGACGGCGCAGGAAGCCCATCCCGTCGGCGTAGTCCCAGACGTACGCCGCCACTGTGCCGCCCGGCCGCACGGAGTCGGCCATCCGGGCCACGGCTGCCGCAGGATCGGGGAGGAAGTTCAGGACGAGGGCGCTGGCGGCGACGTCGCACGACTGCCTGCGCACGGGCAGCGCCGTCGCGTCGGCCACCACGAAGCGGCGCGTCGGCGCGGCTCCCGTCGTGTCCGGGGCCGCCTCCCTGGCCGACCTGACGAACCGCTCGGACCGGTCGATCCCCACCACCGTACGGGGGCGGCACCTTGCGGCCACCACCGCCGACATCACACCGGTACCGCAGCCCACGTCCAGCCACTGCAGGCCGTCGGCACACCCGAGCCACGGCACGAACTCCTCCGCCACGAGCCGGCTCCACCGGCCCATGTACCGGTCGTAGGCGGAACCGAGTGCCCAGACGTCGGTGTTCTCCGCATCCGTTCCCATGGACACCACGATCCCTCACCGGCCGTCGCGAATCGACTCCCGGGCCCGGGGGCACGGCAGGGCGGTGGTCGGCGACCATCACAGCTGACGTTCCGCAGAAGAGGGCGCGATGCCGTCGTCGTCCTCGGCTGTCGGGAACCGCGGAGAGTGCGGCTCATCGGATCCCCCCGACGGCTGGTGGCTGACGGCATGACGACAAGCCAGATTGGAACGATCGTGCAAGACAAATGTCTCATTCGTTCGTCTGATGACGCTCGGGGCGCTCGCCGAGACCCCCCGGGGGGGGCGGGCGCGGCACCCCGCCCCCGGCACCGATCCAGGGGCGCGGGCGCGCGGCCCTTCACCCCCCGGTGGGCCGAGGCCGGCGCACGCCGCCCGGGCACCTGTCCGACCGCCGGCTACCGGCCCTGACACTCGCCGGAGCGGGAAGTCGGCCGATCCGACTCCCGCTCCGGGCCACCGCACCCCGCTGCTCCGCGCGCCGGTGCAGGGCAGGGCGCGGGGCAGTGTGCGTGCGGGCCGCCGGGCCGTCAGGCCGTCCGTCCGGGCAGGCGGGCGGGCGGCCGGGCGCCGGACGGTGCCTACGGGTTGCGGGTGACGCCCGCCGGGGCGGGGTCGGGGCTGATGATGAAGTCCTCGGGCCAGACGGTGAGTTGGATGTCATGGCCGACGGCTTCGATGACGTCGTGCAGGTTGCCGTGCTCCCCTCTGTCGAGGAGGAAGATCGGGTCGTCACGGTGCACCGGGTCCTGCCGCAGCCAGGCGTCGAACCCGCCGAGGTCCGGAGCACCCGTCGCGAGGAAGGGAACCAGCCGGCGGAACAGCTTGGGCCACATGACCAGCTGCTGCAACGCGGCGAGACCGGGGACGGTGGCCTTGCCGTTCGGGTCGGCCTTGGAACGCGGCCACAACCCCGCCTTCGCCGCCCGCGCGGACCGCGAGACATCGGCGAGGTGGGTCCGCAGCGCGGCGGGCAGCGTGGCGTAGAACGCCGGATAGGCGTGGCCCTCGGCGAGCAGGACCGCGTTGGCCGACAGGTCGACCCTGGCCTCGTCCAGGAAGACGGGCGTCCCGTCCGGCTCGGTGGGCTCACCCTCGTAGACGAACCCGATCAGGCGGCCGTTGGCGTCGATGCCGTTGGAGAGCACGTGGCCGCGGACGCTGTCCTGGTCGGCGGACTGGACCTTGGCGGGCTGGTCGTCGAAGAAGACGACGTTGGTGAATCCGAGCAGTTCCAGGAGTCTGTCGCGGCCGGCGTCGGCACCGGCCTGCTCCTGGTGGGTCTCGTTGAAGTGGGTCTCCAGTGCGTCGATGGCCTCCAGTCGCACCGAGATGCCCCGGCCGTTGATGTTCGGCGGGGCGCCGGACGGGCGGGGCAGGCCCTCGACCAGGGCCGGCGCGTCCGGCTTGAACTTGATCGTGTCACCGTCCGGCTCGGGCCCCTGCCGGGGCAGGTCGGGGTAGCGGATGACGAACGTGCCGCGTAACAGTGTGTAGCTCACGGTGATCTCCCGTATGCAACGGTGTTTCTCCGATACGTCGGCCTACTTCGACCGTAACTCGCCGGGGCGGGGCGCTGAACCCTCTCCCCCGCCCCGTCGCCCTCCGCTCCGTCGCCGGAGGGCGTCCCCCTCGCGAGGCGATCGGCCTGTCGCGAGGCGATCGGCGGACGGCAGCGGTGCGTGCTCTACACTCCGAAGCGGGGGCTCCGCCGGTTCATCGGACGGCACGTGCGGGGGCCTCCACTTGCCGGCGGCGAGGAAGGGGCCATCGCGTGACCACGGGCACCGGGCGACCATTGCGGGCCGACGCGCGACGCAACCGGGAGAAGATCCTCTCCGCGGCCGTGCGCGTCTTCGCGGAAGACGGGCTGGAGGCACACCTCGAACGCATCGCCAAGGAGGCGGGCGTGGGCTCCGGCACGCTGTACCGGAACTTCCCCACCCGGGAGGCCCTGATCGAGGCCGCCTACCGCAACGAACTGAGCCGGCTGTGCGACGCCGCCCCCGAGCTCCTGGCGACCATGCCACCGCGCGAGGCGCTGCGCGCCTGGATGGGACGCTTCATCGACTACGCCACCGCGAAGCTGGGCATGGCCGACGCCCTGCGCGCCGTCGTCGACTCCGGCGTCAACCCCTACGCCCACAGCCGGGAGCTGATGATGACGGCTCTCACCTCGCTTCTGGACGCCGCGACCGCGGCCGGAACCATCCGATCGGACACCAGCCCAGGAGACATGTTCGCCGCTCTCACCGGCGTCGCCCTCGCCTCGGGCAAGCCCGACCAGCGCGATCAGGCCGAACGCCTCCTCGACCTCGTTCTGGACGGGCTCAGGTACGGCACGGCGGGCTGACGCCGGCCCCGGCGGGCCGGGGGGAGAGCCGCCGGGGTCGCCGGGGTCGCCGGGGTCGCCGGGGTCGCCGGGACGAGGACGCGTCCGAGGATGGCGCCAGTGAGCCGGGCGACCCGGTTTCTTTTCACGGCGCGGACTCTCGGCAAAGGGGTCACCGGGCCGGCACCCGATCGCCGCCCGCAGCCGTCTCGAAGCACATCGACGCCCCGGCCCTTCCGGGCGGGCCTGCGCAGTCGGCGAAGGAGCGGCCGGAGCGGCCGGGGCCGCCGGCCTGCCGCCGGTGAAGCGGCGGCGGGCTGGTGAGGAGGCGTCGGCGTCGGGTCGGCGTCAGTGCCACGGACGGTTGTTGTTCTCGCCGGTCCCGTCACCGCACGACGGCGGCGGCGAGCGCGGCGGCGGCGAGCAGGGCCGGGGTGCCGGTGCCGTCGGCGGGGACGGTCCACAGGTCGGTGCCGTCGTCGCTGGGGAGGGCGTAGGCGAGGGTGCGGTCGTCCAGCCAGAGGGCCTGGTCGTCGACGTTGCGGTCTTCGGTGGTCGCCGTCTCGGCCATGGTCTTCAGGTCGAGGACGTAGAGCCGCCACGGGGCGTCCTCGGGCAGGCCGGGGACGCGCTTCTTGTAGGCGACGCGGGTGCCGTCGGGCGACAGGGACGGGCATTCGACGTTGTCGTGCAGGGTGGCGAGCGTGTGGTGGACGGCGTCGCCGGCGACCAGGTGGGTCTTGCCGCCGGTGGCGAGAGTGGCGTAGAAGTGCTCGTCGTCGGCGAAGGTGACGCCCCAGATGTTGGAGTCGGCGGCGCGGTAGGGCTTCCCGTCGAGGGTGACGGCGTAGCCTTCCAGGTTCTCCTGCAGGGTCCAGGTGGTGGTGTCCAGGATCGTGGTACGGGTGGAGAAGTCTGTGCCGGCGTAGGAGTCGCCGCCGACGAAGACCGTCCAGGCGACGAGGTGCCCCGAGGGGGACACCCGTGCCCGGGTGGGGATGCCGGCGAGGTCGTAGCGGCGCCGCTCGTGCAGATCGGCGTCGAGGACGACCGCGCGGTAGGTGTCCTCCAGGACACCGTGCACGGCCTGGAGGCAGATCCCGGTGCCGGCCGCGGCGTGGAAGCGCAGGCAGGCCGGCGCCGCCACCGTCCGGGTCGCCGTGGGATCGGCGAGCGGGACCGCGGCGAGATGGTCACGTCGGGAGCCCCAGGTCATGGAACGGAAGACCAGTTGCGCTCCGTCGGCGTACGGTCGCAGCGTGACGGCGCCCGCCCTGGCCGGCGGCCCGTCGCCCGTCCGGTCGCCGTCCCGGCTCGCGTGGCCGGCGCGCAGGACGGTCCAGGCGCCGGCCGCGACGAGGACGGCGACGGCGGCGAACAGGACGAGCAGACGGCGGCCGAAGGTCATACGGGGTCCTCTTCCGGTGGGTACTTCGACGGACGGACAGTCAGGCGGACAGACAGGCGGTACGGCGGGAGGAACGGACGGGCACCGGCGGTGGGTCGGTCAGCCACTGGCTGGGCCCCGGTCATCGGTGAGCCGGCCCAGCAGGCGGGCGGCGGCCGCGAGGGCCACCGTGAGTGCGGCGGTCATGACGGCCAGGGCGGCGGTGTCGCCCCAGCGGCTCCAGAGCGCGCCGACCGCGAGCGAGCAGGCGAAGCGTCCGGCGGCCTGGCCGGTGCCGACGAGCGCCAGGCCGGCGCCGCGCCGTTGCTCGGGCACGGCGCCCGCCACGGCGGCGGCGAGGACGCCGTCGGTCGCGGCGTAGAAGAGCCCGTGCAGGGCGAGGACCGCGGCGGCGAGGCCCGCACCGCCGCCGGGCCGTGCGAGCAGCAGGCCGTAGCCGGTCAGCAGGGCGGCATGGCCCAGCACGAACATGCGTCGACGCCCGGTCCGGTCTGCGAGCGCGCCGAACGGGACGGCGAGCAACAGATAGACGGCGGCGGTGCCCAGCGGCAGCAGGGGGAACCAGCCCGCGGAGAGCTCGAACCGCCGCTGCAGCAGCAGGTAGACGAAGGAGTCGCTGACCGTGGCGAGCCCGAGCAGGGCGGCGCACGCGGTGGTCCGGCGCAGGGCCGGCAGGCGCAGCAGCTCACGGAGGCGCAGCCGCGCCGTGGGGGCGGGCGTGGAGCGCAGGCTGCGGCCGGGGACGAGGAGGACCAGGACGAGCACGCCGAGTGCCGCGACGTAGGAGCTGACGGTGAAGACGGCGTGGTAGCCCCCGGGGGCGGTGCGCAGGATGAGGAAGGCGAGCAGGGGGCCGGCCAGCGCGCCGAGGGTGTCCATCGCCCGGTGCAGGCCGAAGGCGCGGCCGCGCCGTTCGGGCGGGGTGGCGAGGGAGATCATGGCGTCGCGGGGCGCGGTCCGCAGCCCCTTGCCGACCCGGTCGACGGCGAGGACGAGGCCGATCAGCGGTGTGGTGCGGACCATGAGGAGTGCGGGCCGGCAGAGCGCGGAGAGACCGTAGCCGGCGGTGGCGACGGCCTTGTGGCGTCCGCCGCCGCGGTCGCCGAGGAAGCCGCCGAGCAGCCGCAGGACGGCGGAGGCGCCGTTGAAGACGCCGTCCAGCACGCCGAAGCCAAGCGGGGAGACGCCGAGCGCGGTGACGAGGTAGAGCGGCAGGACGGCGGTGACCATCTCGGAGGAGACGTCGGTGATCAGGCTGACCGTGCCGAGGGCGAGGACGGTGGGGGCGATCCGCGCGGACCGCCCCGGCCCGCGGGCCGGGGCGGCGGCGGACGCCGCGGGACGTCGGCTGTCCGCGAGGTACACGGTCAGTTCCAGACGCCGGCGATGTCGGAGGCGCCGGCCGCCTTGCCGGCGTGCGTGGTGAGCCCGGCGAGGTCTTCCAGGGTGCGGAGCATGTCGTAGTGGTTGTACTTGGTGGTCGGTGCGGAGCCGGCCTTGACGGGCTGTCCGTACAGCACGGTGGGGATCTGGTTGCCGCTGTGCTTGTCGTCCTCGTCGTAGGTGATGACGAGCAGGCTGTTGTGGGTCTTGGCCCAGACGGCGTACGCGTCGAGCTTGTTCTTGATCCAGCTGTCGCCGGTGCCCACGGAGCAGTCGTGCATGTCGTTGCAGAGGTTGGGGACGACGAAGGAGACCTTGGGGAGTTCGGTGAAGTCGGTGGGGAACCGGTCGAAGGTGTGGCCGCTGCTGGTCGGCACGTTCTTGAACGCGAACCAGGGGTTGTGCTTCTGGGCGTACTTGCCGCTCTTGCAGGTGGTGGAGCCCTCGCTGGGCAGTGACTCGTTGTAGCTTCCCCAGGTCTTGCCGGCCGCGATCAGCTCGGAGGCCAGGTTGGGGGCGGACATGGAGCCGGGGTTGTAGCAGTCGTCGCCGGTGATGCCCTGGGTGCTGCCGGAGAAGACGGCGAAGTAGTTCGGCTGGCTGGGGTGGGTGATGCCGTAGGAGGCCCTGAGGACGGCGCCGCCCTTGGCGAGCGAGTTCAGGTACGGCGCGCCCTTGCTTCCGATGATCTGCTTGTAGGCGTGGTTCTCCATCATGACCACGACGACGTGGTCCGGCTTCGGCACGGCCACCGCGGCCGAGGCGGAGCCGATGCCCACCGCGGCGGTGGCGGCGCCCGCCGCCAGGGCCGTCGGCAGGGCGACGGCGAGCAGGATCTTCTTCCGGGAACGGCGGTGACGGCCGGGGGTACCGGTGGACATGTTGTCTCCTGTGTCGGGGGGGGCGGAACGGTGGTCCGGTACCTGGGCGGTGGCTCTGCCGCCGGTCCGGACGGGGATCGACGGGCGGCTGGGGCACCTCGGGTGCCGGCCGGCCCGGGCTGGTCGGGGGGGCCCGACCCCGCGGGTCCGCGGTCACCCGGTGGGGTGGTCGCCCAGGCCCGCGACGTAGAGGAGCCGGTTGGGGGTGTTCGTCCCGGCTTTGCCGATCCTGCCGGTCGTGGCCGCACTGGTCAGCGCGTCCTGGACCTGGGCGGGAGTGGCCGTGGGATGGGCCGACAGGTAGAGGGCGGCGGCGCCGGTGACGTGCGGCGCGGCCATCGAGGTGCCGGTCAGCTTGCGGCTGTCCTTGTCACTGCCGTTCCAGGCCGAGGTGATGCCGGTGCCGGGGGCGAACAGGTCGGTGCACGCGCCCCAGTTGGAGTCCGAGCGGCGCTGGTCGTCGGAGGTGGAGTTGTTCACCACGACGGCCTCGGCGATGTCGCCGGGCGAGTTTCTGCACGCGTCGGCGCCGCTGTTGCCCGAGGAGACCACCCACGTGACGCCGGAGGCGATGGAGTTCCGGATCGCCTTGTCCTCCGCGGCGCTGACGCCGCCGTTGATGCTCATGTTGACCACGGCCGGCTTGACCGCGTACTTGGTTATCCAGTCGGCGGCCGAGACGATGGCAGACGTGGGGATGGAGTCGTTGCACGGGGTGACGCGGACGGCGACCAGCTTCACGCCCCTGGCCACCCCGTAGTCCTTGCCGCCGATGGTACCGGCGACGTGGGTGCCGTGGCCGATGCAGTCGGCGCCGTTGCGACCGTCACCGACCAGGTCCACCCCGACGCTCGCCCGCCCCCCGAACTGGGTGTGTGTGGTGCGCAGTCCGCTGTCGACCACGTAGACCGTGACGTCGGAGGCGGTGTTCGGGGCGGTGTAGCTGTTGTCCAGCGGCAGGTTCCGCTGGTCGATGCGGTCCAGGCCCCAGCTGGCCACCGACGCCGCCTGGGCGGCCTGCGGCGCCGAGCCCGAGTGCTGGACGCCGTCCTGTTCCACGGACTCGACCGCCGGATCCGCCGCCACCGCCTTCGCCTCGGCCGGTGTCATCTCCGCGGCGTAGCCGTGCAACGCCGTGTCGAAGACCGTCCGGACGGAGCCGCCGTGGGCCCGGACCAGCCGGTCCGCGACGGACGTCACCGGCGTCTGCCCGGCCTGTACGCCTTCGGCGGCGGCTCCCTGCCCGGCCGGCGGGGCGGCTCCCTGCGCGGCGCCCGGGGACGGCACCGCGTCGTCCTTGAGCACCACCAGGTAGCGGCCGGCTATGGACTCCGCGGGCGGATGCGCCTTTCCGGTGGCGTGCGGGGCGGCGTTCGCCGGGCTGATCACCACCGCGGCCGCCGCGGCGGCGACGGCGGTGGCCGCGACGAGGACGGTGGTCGGCCTCGCCCTACGGGCATGACGGTGACGTGCGTTCTGCTGGGACAAGGATGACCTCCTGGGAGGGTGCGGCGAGGCTTCGCCGCCTCGGATTCGCGGCAGTGGTCGCGTGACGTTGCGGTGGAGGGCGCCGGTCGTCGGCACGGATCGACGGCGACGGGCTCATCCGGGGCGCGGCACGCGGGAGGGAGGGTCGGCGCACGGGTGACGACGGGGCGCGTGGGCCCCGGCGGACACAGGGGTGCTGCCTGGACGGGAGGCCGGATCGCCATGGCGGCTGGTCGCCTCCGCCGTGGCCGGTTCACCGCGCGGGGATCGCACGGACGGTGGCCGCGGCGCTCGTGGGTTGCCGGCTTCCCGTGACCGGTCGTGGTTCTCAGGGAAACTCACCTGACGGGACGTGTGTCCGACGGACAGTCAATCGACGCTTCGGCAGGAGCTCGCCGCTCCCGGTGCGGGCCACGACGCCGGTGCGATACGACCCCGGTCTGCCCGTTGGGTGTCGGTCGTCGGTTCCGGCGGGTGTGTCTCGGGGAGCTCGAAGCTCTCCGCGCCGTGGCCGCCCTTGACGTCGGTTTCGCGGCTTCCGTCGTCGGCGAAGGGCGGTGGAGACCGGAGCGGGACGAGCGCGGCGGCGCGGACAACGGGTGCCGGCTGCGAGGACCAACTTCCCGGCATGGACAGCTCCTGGTGTGGGGGCGGGGAGATCGGGCGTCGCGGGGACGGCCACCCGCGGTCGCGATCGACCCCGGGGGACCGACCCTTCCCGTCGGGGCGATTCCGCTCCGGCGGTCGGCCCGGTGCACTAGAAGTACCGTCAGGGAATCTTCGACGGGAGTGAGTTGACGCCATTGGCGCGCTTTGGCCACAAAGGTCGGACACGGTCGGATGCGTGTGTGTCATGTCGCGGATCGCGCTCGTGAGGGAGCCGCCCGCTACCTGTCAGATCCAGCCGTTGCGTGCCGCGTGCAGCGCCATCTGGAAGCGGGTGACCGATCCGGCACGGGAGTTGAGCTGCTCCAGATGGCGGGAGAGAGTACGGCGGCTGACGCCCAGCAGCTCGGCGATGGTGTCGTCGGTGACCCCGGTGGCCAGCAGCTCGACGATGCGCCGGTGGATCGGAGTGAGCGCCGACGGCACGCGGCCGCTCAGGTGCATCGGCAACGCCGACCGCCAGGACGCCTCGAACAACCCCGTGAGCGCGGACAACAGGCTCGACGGGCGAACCAGGAGTAACGAGTCGTTGACCTCGGCCTCGACGAACGACATCGACACGATGGCCAGTCTGCCGTCGAAGATGGTGAGCTTCACGGGGACGGTGGGCAGGATCCGGGCCTGCTCCCCGGCGGCGATGCAGGGTTTGATGTTGACGGCGTAGTACGCGGCGTTCTGGACCGCCGACCGGGAGTACACGACCCGGTACTCCACGCCCTGCCGGAGCTTCTCGATCTGGATCGGGTTGGCCGTCCCGTGCGTGTGGTACGGCGGCGAGTCGAAGCGCAGGACCTCGCTCTCGGCGGCTGCTTCGATGGTCTCGATGCGCTCGATGATGGAGGCGCCGGTGACGACCTCGACCAGGTTCTCGGTCGGTTGGGGGCTGACGGTGCGCCGGTACCCGCTGTAGGCGTTGACGGCGGCCTGCTGGGCCTCACGGAGCTCGGCGGCGCGGCTGTGCGCCAGGAACTCCAGTGCGATGGTGGGCTCCACCGGCACGTGCCGGCCACCGTCGGCCTCCGAGACGGTGACCAGGCCCAGCCTGCGCAACTGCGCGAGGTCCTCCTCCCGCGCCCGGCCCTCGTCCGGGCCGCTGCA
This sequence comes from Kitasatospora hibisci, assembly GCF_043950205.1. NCBI lineage: Bacteria > Bacillati > Actinomycetota > Actinomycetes > Kitasatosporales > Streptomycetaceae > Kitasatospora > Kitasatospora hibisci. The sequence continues at coordinate 168,454 of NZ_CP171642.1, forward strand.
CCCGGGGGCCTCCCGGTCGCGCCCCGGATTCCCGACCGATGGTTCGCCGTCGTCGGCGCGGACAGCGAGCAGCGCCGCGTAGGTGTCCGCCTCACGGCGCGTCAGCCCCAGGCGACACAGGTGCGTCGGCAGGTCCTCGTCGGTCATCAGCGTTCCTCCCGGTGAAGGGCAGGCCCGGCTCGGGCGTGCGCCGGAGGCGGCACGGCCGCTCCAGCCCCGTCGCTGCCGGCTGCGTGCGGTGTGCCGGGCATCGTGGCACGTACCCGTCGGTAGGTGACGGGCCGGGCCGCCTCGGGACCAGGATCGACACCAGGCCCGCCGAAGATCCGCACCGCCCGGGCCGGGGCCGGGCCGGTGCGGCACCCGGGAGGGGCCGCGCCCTCGACCGGGCGCCCGTCCACGCCACTGGCGGTCCGTCGCCACCACGCGGGTCCGGTCGGCGGTAGACCGAAGGCTCCAACCCCGGCCGCTCCCCTGGAGTCCTCCTTGATCAGCGTGTTCGACCTGTTCCGCGTCGGCATCGGGCCGTCCAGCTCCCACACGGTGGCACCGATGCGCGCCGCCCACCACTTCGTCCGGGAGCTCGACCGGGAAGGCGTGCTGGCCGAGGTCGCGACCATCGACGTCGAGCTGTACGGTTCGCTGGCCGCCACCGGTATCGGCCACGGCACCGACCGGGCCGTCCTGCTCGGGCTCGCCGGCGAGCGGCCGGAGACGGTCGACGTCGCCACCGCCGACGAGCGCTTCCGCCTGATCACGGCCGAGCGCCGGGTCCGGCTGCCCGGCGTGCAGGCCGTCGGGTTCGATCTGGTCCTCCATCACCGCTTCCTGCCGGACGCCCACCCCAATGCCCTGACCTTCACGGCCCTGGGCCGGGACGACGTCGTGCTGGGCACCCGGACCTTCTACTCCGTCGGCGGCGGCTTCCTGCTCCACGAGGCCCTCGGCGCTCCGCACGAGGTGCCCCGTCCCTTCACCGACGCGAGGCAGCTCATCGACCTCGTCGGGAACGGGCGGATCAGCGACCTGATGCTGGCCAACGAGAGTGTCCGGCGGCCCGAGGGCGAGGTCCGCGCCGGGCTTCTGCAGCTGTGGAAGGTCATGCGCGACTGTGTCGACCGCGGCTGCCGGACGGACGGCACACTGCCGGGCGGCCTGAACGTTCCGCGCCGCGCCCCGGCACTGCACCGCCGGCTCCGGCAGCAGGGGAGTCCCGGGGATCCGCTGCACGCCATGGACTGGGTCGCGCTCTACGCGCTCGCGGTCAACGAGGAGAACGCCGCCGGCGGACGGGTCGTCACGGCACCCACCAACGGCGCCGCGGGCGTCCTCCCCGCCGTCCTGCACTACTACCACCGGTTCGTCCCCGGCGCCGACGACGACGGCACCGTGCGCTTCCTGCTCACCGCCGCCGCCATCGGCATCATCGTCAAGCGCAACGCCTCCGTCTCCGGCGCCGAGGTCGGCTGCCAGGGAGAGGTCGGCACCGCCGCCGCCATGGCCGCCGCCGGCCTGACCGAGCTCCTGGGCGGCACCCCCGGCCAGGTGGAGAACGCCGCGGAGATCGCCCTGGAACACCACCTCGGCCTGACCTGCGACCCCGTTGCCGGACTCGTCCAGATCCCCTGCATCGAACGCAACGCCATCGGCAGCCTCAAGGCCATCGCCGCAGCCCGCCTGGCCCTCAACGGCGACGGACGGCACCTCGTCCCCCTCGACGCCGCCATCCGCACCATGCGCGACACCGGGGCCGACATGAGCACCAAGTACAAGGAGACCGCGCTCGGCGGCCTCGCCGTCAACTTCCCCCAGTGCTGAGCACGGTGTCGGCACCGGCGTCGACGGGACTCCCCCACGGCTACGCGGCGGGGCGGTGGGCGGTGACCACCTGCTCGGAGGACTGCGCCGCGCGGCCGTGCTCCAGGCGCACGTAGTGGGCGGCGCTGACTCCGGACAGGTGCGCGGCCTCTACGCGGCGCAGCCCGGCGACGCGGCGACGGCTGTCGGCGGGGATTCCGGCGGCTGCCGGGTCGACCCGAGGAGACCCGGAGGTCGCCGAGGCCAGGGAGCAGCGTCTGCTCACCCTCGCCGGCTCGTGCGCCTCGGACGGGGCGGCCCGGGCGACTCGTCCTGCCGGGTGGGTGGGGTCGGCAGGGCGTCGCGCATGCGGTCGAGGAGCGCCCGGGCCGCGGGGCTCGCGGGTCCGGTGGCCGGCCAGGCGAGGACGATCCGGGCCCGGATCCGGGGGTCTCTGCGCGGGATGGCGGATCCGTGAGGTCGCCGCGCACATGTCGATGGGGTTCCGGCTCTCCCTGCCCGCGACGATCGGCGAGTTGGCCCGGGCCCGGGGGAACCTGCACCGCTTGACCGACCGCGTCGCGCGCAGGGACGCGGCCACCCGTTCCGCCGCCGAACTCGCCGCGTTCCTGCGGGAGGGCGCCCATCACCCCTGGACTCCGCCGGTCGGGGGGCTCCGGGCCGCGCTCGGCCACGACGTGGTGCACGGCCTGGACATCACGGTCGCCCTCGGCCTGGACCGGCGTGTCCCCGAGGACCGGCTGCGGGTGCTGCTCGACGGGATCCGGCCCAGCGGCTTGAGGTTCTTCGGTGCCGACGTCGGCGGAGTACGGCTGTGTGCCGAGGACCTGGGCTGGTCGTACGGATCGGCTCCCCGGTGTACGGCGCCGCCCAGGACCTCCTCCTGCTCGCCTTCGGCCGCGGGCTCCCGCCCGGCCGCCTCCGGGGCGAGGCGGCCGGCCGCTTCACCGCCGTCTGAGCGAAAACGCCCGACTCCCCCGGGGAAGGCCCCACGTGCACACCCGACTCCTCCGGGGGCTGTCCCTGCCCTCCGCCGGGCTGCTCGCCTGCGCCTTGGGCCACGGTGCCGCAGGGCGCCGCCTCCCCCACCCCTGCGCCGCGGAGGTCGGTCACCGGGAACGCTCGCGTCCAGCGGTTCTCGCCGGTGCCTCCGATCCGCTGGTCGTAGGGCCATGGGATTCGGACGGTCCGGCGAGGGCACGTGCCCGGTGCCTGGTGGGGGTGGTGCCGTAGGCCTCGCGGAAGGCGCGGGTGAAGGTGGTGTGGTTCGCGAAGCCCCAGCGGGCGGCGATCGCCTGGACGGGGCGGTGTCTCAGGCCGGGGCGGGCGAGGTCGGCGTGGCAGCGTTCCAGGCGTTGGCGGCGGATGGTGCCCGCGACGCCGGCGGGGCGGTCGCGGAAGAGCGTGTAGAGGGTGCGGAGCGAGATGTTGTGGCGGTCGGCGATCCTTCGGGGGGTCAGGTCGGGGTCGCCGAGGTTGTGTTCGATGAAGGCGTCGATCCGTCGGAGCACGGCCCGGGCACGGGTCTCGGGCGGTGGCTCCTCGGCGGCCCCCAGGTGCTGGGCCAGACAGGCGGTGGCGACGCCGAGGGCGATCGCTCCCGTCCGGGCCAGTTCGGCGGGCTCGCAGTTCGCGCCGTGGTCGACGAGGGTGCGCAGGAAGCCCGCGACGATCCGGTCGACCCGGTCTGACCGCAGCAGCGGGCAGGTCTGCTTGTCCATCGAACCTCCTGATTCATCGCGAGAACGGGCGAGAGTGCAGGGCCGGGGCCGCCTCCTCGGCGGTATTCCGCCGAGGAGGCGGGGAGGCCGGCGCCGGGATCTGCCGCCCTGTCAGGGCATCGTTCCGCCGGCGTTGCGGATCAGCTGACCGAGCACCTTCAGCGTGGTGACGTAGTCGGCGTCGTCGATGCCCTCGTGGAGGGCGGCGCGGATCGCGGGGGCGTTGCGCGCCAGGTCGACGCGGGCCTGCTCCCCCTGCGCGGTGAGCCACAGCCGGTCGTCCGCGTCCCGCCGCAGCCAGCCGCGCTCGACGAGCACCGCGGAGTCGGCCGCCAGGTCGTCCTCGGGCCGGATGTAGGAGCTCATGGCCTCCCGCAGCTCGGGCAGGGTCATCCCCCCGCCGTCGGGCGAGATGTCGTTCGCCGACAGGTTGCGCAGCAGCCAGAACTGCGGCTGGGTGTAGCCCTTCTCGACCTGCCGGGCCCGCGTGAAGGCGATCAGTGCCTCGTAGGCGACACCGGTCCAGTAGGCGGCGGGCTGGCCGGCGAGTTCGGCATCGGTCATCTGGTGGGTGGTCATGGAATGGTCCTCCTCGTGGTTCTTCCGGCTCGGCGTCCCGCGTTGCAGGCGGTACGGGTGGCCGTCGGCGGGTCGTCAGTCGACCGCGACGGTGTTCTGGGCGGCGCCGACGCGCCAGGCGCCGTCCTCCTTGACCAGGATGTAGAACGGACGGCCCTCGGGCCGGTCGGTGATCCGGGTCCCGTCGTGGCGCACCGGCTGCTGGCGGACGTTCACCGCGGCGACGTCGGAGCGCAGGAACAGCACCCGCTCGACGTCGTAGACGGCGGTGGACTCGACCGCCGCCCCGGGCAGCACCTTGCGGGTGAAGGCCGCGATCTCCTCGAAGCCCGACAGCCGCTTGCCGTGGCCGGTGGTCCACACCGGGTCCTCCCGGCGGAAGAGGCCCAGGAACCGGTCGACCAGCTCGTTCTGCTGGGCGTGCTCGATCTCGGCGACCAGCCGACGGATCGCGGTCACCTCGGCATCGGTCTGCGGACCGCCCGGAGCGCCGAACACCTCGACCGGCCGGTACGAACCCGACACCAGCTCGGCCACCACGCCCGGCCGCTCCGGCCGCCAGCCCAGGACGGCACGGGCGGCGCCGCCGCCGACGCTCTGGTCCAGGGCGAGCGCGTCCGCGAAGAGCGGGCCGAAGACCTCGGCCGCCTGCTCCACCGGCACCACGCGCGGCACGGCGAGCACGCCGGCCGCGCGGCCGGCGGCCCGGGCCAGGTCACGGACCGGGACGGCCGACTCACCGACACCGTGCCAGACGGTGCCGGCCCCGGCCCGCTCGACGACGGCCACGAACAGCTCGGCCAGGTCGTCCACGTGGACGGTCGGCCAGCGCACACCCTCCTCCCCGTAGTACTCGGGCACCCCCTGCACACGGGCCCGGTCGACCAGGACGGCGGGGATCCCGCCACCGCGGCCGTACACGATGCCGGGCCGCACGACGACCGCGCGCACGCCCTCGGCGGCCTCGGCCAGCACCCGCTGCTCGATCCGCGGGCGGTAGCCGACGATGTCGATCGGGTCGGTCGGCGCCTGCTCGCCGACCTCCTGGGCCCCGCCGGTCGCGCCGAGCACCCAGACACCGCTGGTGTAGACGAAGGGCCGGCCGGTGCCGCGCAGCGGAGCGGCGAGCGCCTCCACGACGGCGGTGTCGACGTCGACGTCCCCGCTCGGGGGCGCCAGGTGGATCACGGCCTCGATGTCGGGCGTGACCACGCCGGCCAGCGACGCCGGGTCGGCGGTGTCACCGACCAACCGGGCGTGCCAGCCCCGGCCGGGCTGCGGCTCGGCGCCGCGGGTGAGCGCCACGACCTGGTGACCGGCCGCGGCGAGGTGGTCGGTGACGGCGGAACCGATGTAACCGGTGGCCCCGGTGAGCAGAACCTTCATGATGCTCCCCCTACGTCAAACATTTCGATGTCGAAACTATAGGCAAGTGCGATCCGCGATGTCAAACACTTCCATGTCGAAATGTTAGACTCGGGGCATGACCGAACAGCAGCCGCAGCACGACGGCGTCGACCGCATCACCGCACAGTGGCGCGCGGTCCGCCCCGACCTGGACACCTCCCCCATGGCCGTGATCGGCCGCCTCTCCCGCGCCTCGCGCCTGCTGGAGCGCGGGATCAAGGAGAACCTGGCCGTCCACGGCGTCGAACCCTGGGAGTTCGACGTCCTCGCCACCCTGCTGCGCTCCGGCCCGCCGCACGTCCTCACCGCCGGTGAACTCAGCTCGGCCGCGATGGTCAGCTCCGCGGCGCTCACCAACCGCATCGACCACCTCGTGGACAAGGGCCTGGTCGAACGGGCCGTCGACCCCGCCCACCGCCGCCGGGTGCTGATCTCCCTGACCGACACCGGCCGGGAACTGACCGACCGCCTCGTCGAACACCACCTCGCCGGCGAGGAACGCCAGCTCGCCGGACTCACCGCCGCCGAACGCGACCGGCTCACCGGCCTGCTGCGCCGCGTCCTGCTCACCCTCGGCGACCAGAGCGAGGACACCGCCCCGCGGTGACAGCCGGCCGAGCCGGGCCGCTCCACCGGGCCGGGGCGGCTACCTGGACTAATCGCAGTGCACCGGGCTTCAGCCCGGTGGTGAAGCGATTCTGAACCCTGCTCTGACCTGTGCGGTGGGCACCCTCCCGCACTGTGGACGGTGCCCACCGCAGACCGTCAAGCCGGACGGTTCTGCTGCTCGATGTACTGCCGGACTATCGACAGCGGCGCGCCGCCGACTGATCCGGCGAAGTACGAACCGGACCACAGACGCTGTGCGCGCCAGTAGTGCTTGACCAGCTCGGGGTACTCCTGCCGCAGCCGGCGCGAGCTGACGCCTTTGAGCGAGTTGACCAGCTTGGACAGGGCGACCTTCGGCGGGAAGTTCACCAGCAGGTGGACGTGGTTGTTCTCGCCGTTGAACTCGACCAACTCCACCTCGAAGTCGGCGCACACGTCCCGCATGATCTCTTCGAGCCGGGTCAGATGCCGCTCGGCGAACACCTTGTGACGGTACTTCGTCACGAAAACCAAGTGCGCATGCAGGGCGAAAGCGCAGTGCCGACCAGTGCGGATGTTCTGATACTCGGCCATAAACCAAAATGGTACGGTGCTGACCGTGCAGCTCAGGTACAGCTTCCGCGTGTACCCGAACGGGCCTCAGCGTTCCGCGCTGGCCAGGGCGTTCGGGTGTGCACGGGTGGCCTTCAATGATGCCCTCCGGGCACGTGAGACCGCCCGCGCCGCCGGGCTGCCGTTCATCCCGTCCGGCGAGCTGTCCAAGCAGCTCACGGCCGCGAAGAACACCCCCGAACGGGCATGGCTCGGCGAGGTGTCCGCCGTGGTGCTGCAACAGTCCCTCCGGGACCTGGACACCGCCTACCGGAACTTCTTCGACGGCCTCAAGGGCATGCGCCCGAAGATGGGACCGCCCCGGTTCAAGTCCCGCAAGGACACCCGGCAGGCGATCCGCTTCACCGCGAACGCCCGATGGAAGATCACACCGGGCGGCGACCTATCGCTGCCGAAGATCGGCGACGTGCGGGTGAAGTGGTCCCGCGCCTTGCCGTCCGTGCCATCCTCGGTGACGGTGATCAAGGACAGCGCAGGCCGGTACTTCGCCAGCTTCGTTGTCGAGACGGACCCCGAGATCCTTCCCGAGACCGAACCGGTCACCGGTCTCGATCTCGGCCTCGGACACTTCGCCGTCCTCTCGGACGGGCGGAAGATCGACGCCCCGAAGTTCCTCCGGCGCGCAGAGAAGAAGCTCAAACGCGCACAGCAAGCCCTGTCCCGTAAGGCCAAGGGCAGCAAGAACCGCGAGAAGGCCCGTCACAAGGTCGCTCGCAACCACGCACGGGTGGCCGACGCCCGGCGCGAGTTCCACCACCAGGTCTCCACCGGACTGATTCGCGAGAACCAAGCAATCGCGGTGGAAGACCTGGCGGTCAAGGGACTCGCCCGCACACGGCTCGCCAAGTCCGTGCACGACGCCGGATGGTCGGCGTTCGTCACCATGCTGGAGTACAAGGCCGCGAAGTACGGCCGGAACCTGATCAAGATCGGCCGCTTCGAGCCGACCTCCCAGGTTTGCTCCCACTGCGGCGTCAAGGACGGCCCCAAGCCGCTGAACATCCGCGTCTGGCAGTGCCAGGCGTGCGGCGTCTGGCTGGACCGGGACGTCAACGCCGCCGTCAACATAGCCACGGCCGCCGGACTGGCGGTGTCAGCCTGTCGAGCGCGGGTAAGCCGGGGACCCGTCCCCGCACAGCGCGAAGAAGCAGGAACCCACCGAGACGGTCAGACGACCGTGGTAGGAATCCCCGCCCTTTAGGGCGGGGAGCGGAAGTCAAGGCCGGGTGGGAGCGCCCTCTCCCCCGCTCCGGACGGCGGCGCCGAACCGCCACGCCTCGATGTCGCGGTAGCGGATCGGCCCGGGGCCGCGGCCGATGTTGCTGCCGACCAGATGGAGACGTTCGGTCCGCCACAGCCGGCCCACGAAAGCGCTGAGCCCGGCCGCGGCCGCCGGCACGCTGGCGGGATCGTCGCGGCGGGACCGGGCCAGGGTCAGGTGCGGGCGCAGCGGGCGGTCGCGGAACTCGATCCCGCAGGACCTGACCAGCTCCCGGACGTCGGCGGCGAGCGCGTGCAGCCTCTCCAGGTCCCCGTCGATCCCGCTCCACAGCAGTCGCTCGTCGAAGTGGCCGCCGCCGCGCAGGCCCAGCCGCAGGGCGGAGTGCGACGCCGCCGCACCGGCCAGCACCGACCGCAGCGACGGCACTGCCGTGGAGGGCAGTTCACCGAGGAAGGCGAGCGTGATGTGCCAGTCCTCGATCCGGTTCCACCGCAGCCGCGGGTACGCGGCGTAGGCGGGCCGCAGGGCCCGGGCCAGCTCGTCCTTGGCGTCGTCGGGCGGCGCCAGTGCCACGAAGACACGCAGGGTCGAGGGCTCGGGGGGAACGTCCACGAGGGGCGAGGTTAGCCGAGGGCGGGTCGCCTGCGCCCAACGTCTCGCCGAAGGGCCCGGCGCGGGCGTGGAGCGAGCCGATCTCCTCACCGGGACCGTCCTGAGCGCCCGGCCCCGGCCGCGTCCCCGCCGGGTTGCTCGGTGCGCCCGAGCTTGTTCGCCCGCACGGGCGCTGCGCTCAGGCGGCCGGTGCCGGGGCGGGGGTCGCCGAGGTCGGTCGGCTCGGGGCGGGAGCCGCGTCGGGCCGGGCGGTGGCCGCGGGTGCCGCCGGCTTCGCCGCGGCCGGGGAGGCGGTGTGGCGCATCATCAACTCGGCTCCCTGCCTGGCCTGTTCGACCTGCGGGGTGGCGGCCGCAGCGGGCTGTTCCACGGCCGGGTTGCCCAGGGCCCGCGGGAGCGCGGCGGATTCCGGCCGGGCGCTCAGGACGTGGCTGGCGGCCTCGTCGAGGCTGACCGCGCGCTGCAGGCGGGTGGCCAGCCGGCCGGCCTCCCGCCCGAGCGAGGCGACGTCGTTCCAGCTGAGCGTGAGGACGACGCGGAGTTCGGCGTTCCCGTCCGGCAGAGCACGGAGGGGCGGTACGGACAGATCGTTCACGGGACCATCCCAGGGTTTCGGTGCGGACGACCGGTGCGGCCGGTGCGGCCGCGCGTTCACAGGGAAAGAGGGGCGATCCGCTGAACCATCCCGCCGCTTTGCGCAACTTTTACCTTCGGGCGGCCGTTCTCGCCGGCTTCACGGGCTCCCCGGCCGTCGGAGGCTCAGGCCGGTACGCCGAGGGCCGGGGGCTGCCAGTCGTACGTCGGGGCGGAGCGGCCGAGCAGGGTGCGGGCCGGAAGGAGGCCGGCGAGGGTGAGGGCGGCGGTGCGCAGGAAGGTGGCCGCGGGGGTGTGGAGGGCGACGAGGTCGCCGATGCGGCGGGAGCCGGTGACGACGGCGGTGGCGCGCGGCAGGCGGGCGGCGGTGTAGGCGGGGAGCGCGGCGGCCGGGTCCGTGGACGGGGTCAGCGGGGCGGCGAGGACCACGGCGTCCTCGATGGCCTGGCAGGCGCCCTGGCCCTGGAAGGGGCACATCGCGTGGGCGGCGTCGCCGAGGAGGGCGACCCGGCCGCGGTGGTAGGCCGGCAGCGGGTCCGCGAGCTCCCAGACGTCGTGACGCAGGACGCGTTCGGGTTCGGCGAGCGCGAGGAGCTCGGGCACGGGCGCGCACCAGGTGCCGTACCTGCGCAGGAGTTCGGCCTTCTCGTCACCGTCGGCCGCGCGGGCGCCGGCCGGGGCGAGGGCCGCGCCGTACACGTAGACCCGACCGTCCGCGAGCGGGACGACGCCGGCGAGCCGCCCGCGCCCCCAGACCTCGCCGACGGCTTCCGGTCGGCGGGCGGGGGACACGACGGTGCGCCAGGTGGTGAAGCCGCTGTAGCGGGGGCCCGGGTGCTGCGGGAAGAGCAGGCCGCGGGTGGCGGACCGGATGCCGTCGGCGGCGACGACCAGCGCGGCGGAGCGCTCGCCGTCGGGGGTCCGGACGACGGCGGGTTCGGTGGTGCTTCCGGGAGCGACGAGGGCGGCGGGCGAGTCGGTGCGGACGGTGCCGTCGGGGAGGGCGTCGGCCAGGGCGGCGATGACGTCGGCGCGGGCGACGGCGGCGATGGTGTCGCCGAAGCAGGCCTCGAAGGTGGCCGTGTCGGTGCGGGCGAGCCAGCGGCCGGAGGGGTGGCGCAGGCCGATGGCGGGGTGCGGGGTGGCGAGGGCGCGCAGGCGTTCGCCGACGCCGAGCCGGTCGAGGGCGCGCAGGGCGTTGGGGGCGAGGGCGAGGCCGGCCCCGACGGGTTCGAGCGAGGCGGCGCGTTCGTGGACGGTCACGGGGACGCCCTGCCGGTGGAGGGCGAGGGCGGCGGCGAGCCCGCCGATACCGCCGCCGATGACGATCGCCCGATGAACGCCCATGCGTGAACCCCTCTCCTGACACTACGGATGTAGTGAGCACTGCTCTGCACCGTACTACAGATGTAGTCGCCGTGGGCTACCGTTGCCGCGAGGAGAGGGTTCGGGCTCACCCCGGGTCGGAATCCCCGAAGAGGAAGGCCATGATCGGATCCATGACACCCCCACGCCCGACCCTGATCGCCGACGCCGCCATCGCCCTGATCGCCGAACGCGGCCTGCGCGGGCTGACCCACCGCGCCGTGGACCAGGAGGCCGGACTGCCCGCCGGCTCGACCTCCAACCTCGCCCGGACCAGGGCCGCCCTGCTCGACCTCGCCCTCACCCGCATCGTCGAGCAGGAGACCCGGGACCACCCCGTCCTCACCGGCGGGCCCCCGGCCGGCACCGGCGCCTCACCGCAGGACCTGCTCGCCCGGGCCGGTGCCGAGCTGCTGTACCAGGCACTCACCACCGGACGCACGCTCACCCTGGCCCGTCTCGAACTCGCCCTGGAGGCCACCCGCCGACCCGAACTGCGGGCCGGGTACGACCGGTTGGGGGCACGCTTCACCACCGTCGCCGCCACCCTGCTGGCGCAGTGCGGCTCCGCCGACCCGGCAGCCGACGCCCGACGTCTGATCCGCTGGTGCGACGGGGTGCTGTTCAACTCCACGGCGGGGAGCGGGCACGGCCACACACCGACGCCGGAGGAACTGCGTGACGAGACGACGCGGTACCTGGCCGCGCTGCTCGACCGGGACTGAGGGCCGGGAGCGAGCGGCCGGGAGCGAGCGGCCGCCGCCCACGGTGACGTCCCCGCCTCCGGGCGGGGGCGCCCACGGGGTGCACCGACGCCCGGTGCGGCCGGGAGAGCCGACCGGGCACGGCCCGCCACAGCCTGCCGGGGCCCTGTGCGCAGCCCGGCCGGCCGGGCCCGCATCCGGACGTGACCGCGAGTTTGCCGGGACCGTCCCGCGGTATACGCAGCCATGCGCATGCGCATGCGCATGCGCAGCAATCAGCGGGCAGGGGGCCGGAGGCCGTGCCGACCGGCTACGGGGATCCGGTCCGGTGCGAGCCCTCGGGCCGTCTCCCACCCCGCGGCCCCGCCGTCCCAGGGAGGACAGTCGTGATCATTCTCGGAGTCATTCTGCTCGTCATCGGCCTCGTCGCCGGGATATCGATCCTGTGGACCATCGGCGTCATCCTCGCCCTCATCGGCCTCGTCCTGTGGGTCGCCGGCCTCATGGGCCGCGAGATCGGCGGACGCCGCCACTACTACTGATCGCCCCGCACCTACGGTCCGTCCGTACGGCTTCACCCAGGGCAGAACGCCGCCCTCTTCCCCCGGCACCCAGGATCCCTAGGCTGAGGGAGTGAGCACTCATGCGCCGAACGAAGCCCGCGTCATCCCCCTGCGCCCGCAGGCCCCGCCGCCCGGTTCCGCAGGGGCGGGCCGTGCCCCGCAGGAGCCGGCAGGCTCCCCGCGGACACCCGCACCCGCGCCGAGGGAACCGCTGTGGCGCGACGTCGTCGGCGATGTGCTGCGGCGCGAGCGGATCGCCCAGGAGCGCACGCTGAAGGACGTCGCGGAGGCGGCCCGGATCTCGATGCCGTACCTGTCGGAGCTGGAGCGAGGACGCAAGGAGGCCTCCTCCGAGGTGCTCGCGGCCGCCGCCCGGGCGCTCGGGCTCGGCCTCGCCGACCTGCTCTCGCTCACCCAGGACGAGCTGGCCCGGTACGCCGGGAGCCGGGTGAGCGGGACCGCGCGCACCGGGAGCCGGACGGGACGGGGCCGCATGTCGCCCACGGCGCGGTACGACGGCCTCTGCCTCGCTTCCTGACCGGAACCGGCGGCCGGTACGACGGCGCGCACCGCCCGCCGTACCGGCCGGCCCGCCGGCGCCGCGGCCGCGCGGGGTCAGGCGAACGCGAGCCGTCGGCTCAGCACCTCGTCGGCGAGGCCGTAGGCGACGGCCTCCTCGGCGGTGAGCACCTTGTCCCGGTCCATGTCCGCGCGCAGCGTCGCCACGTCGTGGTGCGTGTGCCGGGACAGGACCTCCTCCACCTGCGAGCGGATGCGGACCATCTCCTTGGCCGCGAGGCTGAGGTCGGAGACCGTCCCCTGCCGGCCGCCGCTGGCCGGCTGGCCGAGCAGCACCCGCGCGTGCCGGAGCACGAACCGCCGCCCGGGGTCTCCGCCGGCCAGCAGCACCGCCGCAGTGGACGCCGCCTGACCGACGCAGAACGTGGAGATCGGCGCCTGCACGAACGTCATCGTGTCGTAGATCGCCATCAGCGAAGTGAACGATCCACCGGGCGAGTTGAGGTAGATCGAGATCTCGCGTTCCGGGTTCTCCGACTCCAGGTGCAGGAGTTGTGCGATGACCACGTTGGCGACCCCGTCGTCGATCTCGGTGCCGAGGAAGACGATCCGCTCGTTCAGCAGCCGGCTGAAGACGTCGTAGGACCGCTCGCCCTGCGCGGTCCGCTCGATGACGTAAGGAACCGTGTACGAGCCCATGTCACAGCCCCATCCGTCGGCGGGACGCGGCCGGGCGGATGTCGGTGACCGACTCCACCACCCGGTCCACGATCCCGTACTCCCTGGCCTGTTCGGCCGTGAACCAGCGGTCCCGGTCGCCGTCGCGCGCGATCGTCTCCTCGCTCTGCCCGGTGTGCTCGGCGGTGATCCGCTCGATGGCCTTCTTGGTGAACTGGAGGTTCTCGGCCTGGATCTCGATGTCCGCGGCGGTGCCGCCGATGCCCGCGGAGGGCTGGTGCATCATGATCCGCGCGTTCGGCAGCGCGAACCGCTTGCCGGACGCCCCGACGGTGAGCAGGAACTGGCCCATACTGGCGGCGAACCCCATGGCCAGCGTCGAGACGTCGTTCGGGATGAGCCGCATGGTGTCGTAGATGGCCAGACCCGCGGTGACCGACCCGCCGGGGCTGTTGATGTACAGGCTGATGTCGGTGCGCGGGTCCTCCGCCGACAGCAGCAGCAGCTGTGCGCAGACCCGGTTGGCCGAGACGTCGTCGACCTGGGTGCCGAGGAGGACGATCCGCTGTCCGAGCAGCTGGGCCGCGAGGTGGTCGTCGAAGCGGCTGGGCGGGGTGTCGCCCTCCTCCGCACGGAGCGGGGGCGTGGTGAGTGGAGTCATCTGGTCTCCTCGTCGAGGCGTGGATGCCGTCGACTCCACTCTTGACCTCGCGAGGCCCCCGGATGCGGCTTCTCTGCCCGCCGCAGATTCGCCACGGGCAGAGGGACGGTCAACTCCTCTCGTGGCTGAGCGCCTTGTCCCGATGGCACGGCCGCGCTCCGGGGCGGCGCGGGTAGTCGTCGACGGGGGCGGGCGGAGCCGGGGGCAGGTCGGGTGCAAGTTCCCTGCAACCGGGCTCCGGAGACTGGCTGCCATGACTTCGAGCGACACCTCCCACTCCCCCCCTCCACCCCTACACCCGCGAGATGGCGATGATCCACCAGGTGTTCCGCCGCGAGTCGCGTCTGCTGGCCGAACTCGTCCAGGGCGTGCACCCCGGCGACACCGCCCGTTCCCGGATCCTCGCCGAGCACCGGCGGCAGTACGCCGTGGGTCTGCACGCCCACCACACCGGCGGGGACGAGATGCTCTGGCCGGTGCTGCTGCCCCGCCTGGACCTCGACGCCGAGCAGGTCCTGGCGATGGAGGCGCAGCACCGCGAGCTGGACGAGGGGATCGCCGCGGTCCAGGCGGTCATGGACCGGTGGCAGGCGCAGGCCCTGCGCGAGGACCGGGACGAGCTCGTCCAGTTCGGCCCGTTCGCCGATCCCGACCGCAGTGCCGCGATGTGCGCGGCGCTGGAGGCGCCGGGCTGCCACAGTCTCTGGGTGGCCGACCGGCTCCTGGCCCCGCTCGCCCCTCCCGACGGCTACCCCGGCGGGAAGCCGATGCCCGTCCGGTACGGCACGCACCTCGACCCGCTGCTCGCCCTGGGTGTGGCGGCCATGGCCACGGAGCGGGTGCGGCTGGGCAGCAGCACGCTCAATGCGCTGTGGCAGCCGCCCCTCGTGCTCGCCCGGGCGCTGACGACCCTCGACTCGGCTCGACGTCCTGCCTCGGCTCGCCTTGGCGCGGAGATGCGGCCCGGAGGAAATCCGGTACCCGGGCGTCCGGGGGCTGGGCTAGGTTCGGACACCGCGGGCCGAGCGCCCGGACCGAGACGGGAACGGGGAGCGGCGTGAACGACACCGGCACATCGAGGGAACTCCGGACGGCCGCCGAGCTGTTGTCGGAGTTCCGGCCGCGCAGCGAGAGGGAGGCCGCGGATGTCGCCCGCATCGTCCCGCTCGCCACAGCCGGTGACCCCTATGCCCGGGAACGGCCGCTGCACCTGACGGTGTCGGCGCTGATCGTGCACCCCGCCGGGCGGGAGGTGTTGCTGCGCTGGCACGAGCGTCAGCAGGACTGGCTGCAGGTCGGCGGGCACGGCGACCCGGGCGAGGAGTTCCCGGCGCAGGTCGCGCTCCGCGAGGCCCGCGAGGAGAGCAACCTGCCCGACCTCGCGTTCTGGCCGACCGCTCGGCTCCTCCACGTCGTGGTGCTGCCGGTGCCCGCGTCCGACCGCGAGCCCGCGCACGAGCACGCCGACCTCCGGTTCGTGCTCGCCACCCGCACCCCGGCCGCCGTCCGCCCGGAGCGGCCGTCCGCCCGGGTGCGGTGGCTGCCGATCGAGGAGGCCTGCGAGGCGGCCCGGGGCGAGGCGCTGAGGGAGTCGCTGGCCCGCGTGGTCGAACTTCTGGAGAACGAAGGCCCGGCCGCCGCGTCGGCCGAAGGGCCGTCATGGACGGGTGGAGTGGATGACAGTGACCGGTGACCAGGTGCTCGTGTTCGACGCCGACGACACGCTCTGGGAGAACAACGTGCTCTTCGAGCGCGTGATCGACGGCTTCCTCGACTGGGTGGCCTCCACCGCGGAGGACCGGCCGGCCGCCCGGGCGCTGTTGGACCGGGTGGAGGCGGCGAACGCGAAGACCCTCGGCTACGGCGCCGCGGTGTTCCGCCACAACCTCACCGAGTCCCTGGAGCAGTGGCACCGGAGGACGCCGACCGCCGAGGACCGGGAGCGGATCGACGAGCTGCTGCTGCCCCTGACGAGCCGGACGGTGGAGCTCATCCCGGGCGTCGCCGACACCCTGGCCCAGCTCGCCGGCCGGCACCGGCTGCTCATGCTCACCAAGGGCGACGAGGACGAGCAGCGGCGCAAGGTCGAACAGTCCTCGATCGCCCACCACTTCGACGGCATCCACATCGTGGCGGAGAAGGACGTCGACACCTACCGCCGCCTGGTGGTCGGGGCGTCGCTCCCCGCCGAGCGCACCTGGATGATCGGCAACTCGCCCAAGTCGGACATCATCCCGGCCCGCCGGGCGGGTCTGAACGCGGTCTTCATCCCGCACGAGCACACGTGGGTGCTGGAGCACGAGGAGTTCGGCGAGCACACCGCCACCCTGCAGCTGCCGGCCTTTCCGGAGCTGCTGGTGCACTTCTGACCGGGGCGTGCGGCAGCCGGGCGGGCGTTCCCGGGCGCACCCCCGGGCGTTCGGTCCGGGCGCGCGAGCGCGAAGGGGCGGCTAGGGAACGCCGGCCCCGGGCCAGGGACGGTGCCGTCGTCGTGATGCCCGGAGTCCCACGGTCGGCGAGCCGGGGCGGCGGCGTGCACCGGGAGCCGCCGCGGGCCCGCCCCCGAGGTCCGGGAGCGGGCCCGCGGCGGTGCTGCGGCGGACTCCCGAACGGGACACCGCCGCTCCCGCAGCCCTCAGGACGCGCAGTCGAGGCAGATCGGTTGGCCGTTCCTGTCCTCGCCGGCGAGCTGCGCGCGGTGGTGGACCAGGAAGCAGGTCATGCAGGTGAACTCGTCCTGCTGGAGGGGCACGACCCGGACGGTGAGTTCCTCGCCGGACAGGTCGGCGCCCGGAAGCTCCAGGCCTTCGACGGCTTCCGGGTCGGAGTCGACCGCGGAACTCTGCTTGTCGTCGCGCTTGCTCTTCAGCGCCTCGATGCTGTCGTCGCTGCTCTCGTCGCTGCTGTCGCGGGGGGCGTCGTAGTCGGTTGCCAAGGCCGTGCCTTCTCCTCAGTGGTCGCTTCCGGCGAGCGGGGCGCGCCGCCTGGCGGGCGTGCGACTGGCAGGCACGCCGGCCGGCGTGCGATCCCGCCCGTGGCGCACCACCATGCCATCTGTCGGGCGTTCCGGCCGCACGAAGGGCCGACACGCCACCCGGCGCCCCGTCCGCGCACCCCCGCCGACGTCACGATCGGCACCGAGACGCATCGGCGCGCCCCGGAGGTCCGGATCCCCGGGGGCTGAATTGAACGCGTTCAAAGTGCGTGCCATGCCGGCTCCCGAGGAGAGAAGGGGAGCCGTGACGGCATCGCCGAGGTGGGTGTGGCGTGCGCCCTGGGATGGGTCGTGCTGATCGGGGTGGGCCCGTGGCTCCTGCGAGGGGTGCGGAGCACCGCGCCGGCCGACGGGGCGCCGGCGATGGAGTACGTGGCGTGCGCGGCCGCCTCGGCGTTCGCGCCGGGGACGGCACTCGGACGGGTCCGCGCGTGGGCGCCGCGCCTGACGGCGGGGGGCGTCGCCGTACCGGCCGTGCCGGCCGCCTCCGGTGCGTTCGGTGGTCCGGCCGGGGAGTTCGGCGACACGGCCGGGCTCCTGTCCGCCGCGCTCCTCCTGCTCGGACCGGTGATCCACTTCTCCCTGCCGATCGGGTCCTGCATCGGGTGGCTCATCGGTTCGCTGCGCGAAGGCTGGACCGGCTCGCGGGGCCGGTCCCCGCGCCCTACCCGGTGGACCGGCCCGACCACGGGCGTGTCAGGCCGCGGGTGACGCGGAGGCGGCCGGACACTGTGGCGGTGACCTCCCCTCAGCGGCGGCTTCGGCGACGGACGTTCCTCGCGGCGGGCGCCGCCCTCGCACTCCCCCCGTCCGGCGGCTCGGCGGCCTTCCGGCACCCCGCTGCCGGTGCCGGGCCCGTCACGGGCCGCCGCGGACCGGCCGACCTCTTCGGCAAGGAGATCCGGCTGGTCCCCACCGGCGACCCGGTGGTGGCCCTCACCTTCAACGCGGCGTGGAACGACGACGGCATCGACGCCGTGCTGGACGAGCTGCGCAACCGCGACGTCCCCGCCACCTTCTTCCTGACCGGCCGGTTCGCCGAGGCGAACCCGGCGGCGGCCGAGGCGCTCGCCGCCGAGCACGGCGTCGCCAGCCACTCCTACAGCCACCCCCGGCTCGCCGACCTCGACCGGGCCGGGCTGCGCGAGGAGGTGGAACGCGCCGACGAGGCGATCCGCGGCGCCACCGGCACCGACCCTCTGCCCTTCTACCGCTTCCCCTACGGCGAGACCAGCCCGTCCGCCATCGCCCAGGTCAACGCGCTCGGCTACGCCGACATCGAGTTCACCGACGACACCCTCGGCTACCTCGGCGAGGGCGGCGGCGTGAGCGTCGAGGACGCGGCGGACCGGGCCGCCCGGGCGATCCGGCCCGGCATGATCCTCCAGATGCACCTCGGCTCCACCGAGACCTCGGGGCCCAACGTCGACTCCCGCGCGCTGCCCGCCGTCGTCGACGCCGTCGAGTCCCGCGGATACACCGTCATCGACCTGGCCTCACTCGCCCGACGGCCCGGCGGATCCCGCAGCCGCAGGCACGGTGGTGCTCAGACCCGAATCCGCAGGTAGTGGCCGACGGCCTGTCAGTTGATCTCTTTGGCTGGTCGTCGGCTGGAGTGTGGGGTGTGTGGGTAGGCCAATGGCCCGGCTGGCGCGTCGGGTGGGCGGCTTTCCAAGGCGGTGGCGGGTGGTTCTGGACCGGTCGGGGCGGTCGGTCAGGCGGACTGGAGGCGGCGGTGGGCTCGGATGCGGGCCAGTGTCTGGCCGATCAGGCTGGCCGCTGCGGCGGTGAACCGGAGCCGACGGCGGCGACCGGTGCTGGTCAACCGGGCGGCGCGGGCGATGAGCAGGCGACGGACGGTGGCGATGCGACGGCGTGCGGTGCCGATGGGTGCGAGCATCTGCAGCCAGGCGGAGAGGTTGTAGGCCAGCAGCGCGCCCCACATCCACATGGCGTTGACGGCGTGGGACGCGGAGGGCAGGTGGTTCAGGCCGGCGCCGTGGGCGGTGTCGCGGAACAGTTCCTCGACCTCGGTGCGGCGACGGAACTCCCACTCCGCGAGCGCGATCTCCTCGTCCAGGTCCAGCACCTCGTTGGTCGTGAAGAACGAGTAGGCGAACGCCTGATCGGCGATGCCGTCCAGCACCAGGGCGAGCTGGTCCCTGCCGACGGTCCGCGAGCGACGCGAGCGCGCGTCGGCCGAGAGGTCGGCCGCGTCGTAGCGGACTCGTCGGGCGATCACCCGGGTGCCTTCCGGCCAGCCGGCCGGTGCGTGGTCCAGCAGGGCGGCCTGCGCGTCGGGATAGTCGAGGGCGTCGATCCAGTCGTCCTCGTGCACGCGGGCGACCGCTCGCCACAGCGCCGTGCTGCGTGGGACGCCGAGCCGGAACAACGCGCCACGGGCCACGATCTTCTCGGCGACCCTGCCCGCGAAGTAGCCGGTGTCCCCCTGGAACAGGACCTGTCCTGTGGCGTTGGCCGCGCGGACGGCGTCCACGGCCCGGTCGATCTGGCCGAGGGCGTGGGTGCGGCCGTCGGAGCGGCCGTCCAGCAGGTCCGCGACCAGTACCACGCCGGCCTGGGCCCAGTGCGCGGCGTGCACCCGTGCGGAGATCTCGCCCTTGTAGGAGCGGACCACCTGTTCCTTGCGGGTGGAGAACACCTCGACGTCCTTCGCGTCCAGGTCGACGGTCACCCGCCCGGACAGGATCCGGGCCCGCTCGGTGACCGGCAGCGCTGCCAGCGCCCGCCCGGTCAGCTTCGCGCACGCGGTCTCCACGCCCTCCCGCTGCGGCTGCCCGAACCGGGCCGCGAGCGTGGCGGCTGTGGTAGCAGCCGGGACCGGTGCGGGCAGCAGCCCTTCGCCGACCGCATCCGCGCGCAGACGGTCGAAGCCGACCAGGTGGTCCTCTCCGGTCAGCTGCACCACCGCGCAGGCCAGCGCGAACTCGCCCCCGGACAGGCCCCGGTCGCGCTCCTTGACCGGGCCGATCCCCGCGTCCAGCGCGGCGGTGACCCCCAGCACCCGGTCCAGCTCGGCAACCAGCAGCAGGCCGCCGTTCTCGGTCAGCGACCCGTCCACCCCGCCCACCTGGGCGTTCAGACGGGTCCAGCGACCACCGGGAGTACGGGAGGCGGTACGGCGACGCGATATCGTCTTCACCAGACAGGTGCACTTTCACGTTCGAGTCGATTAGGCGTAGGAACCTCAATCTTCTCAAACCGAAAGCGCACCTGTCGTCGTATCAGCTACCAGCCTCCGCCACTACCTGCGGATTCGGGTCAGAGGCTGCGGGCGGTGATGTCGCCGTAGGCGGTGGTCGCGGTGACGGCCAGCGCGGCGGTGGCGCCGTCGGCGTTGGTCAGCGCGTTGTGGATCCGGCCGTAGGAGGTGCCGGCGTCGAGGGTGGCGGACACGCCGCGGGCGGCGCCGAGCGCGATGTCACCGTGCTCGGTACGCAGTTCGACCGTGCCGCCGGTGGCCTCGGCGACGGCGAGGTCGCCCTTGCGGGTACCGAGCCGGGCGTCGCCGGTGAGGCGGCCGACACTGATGTCGCCGGCCTGGACGGTGAGGCGGGCACTCGCGGCCTCGTCGAGCGTGACGGTGGCCTGCGCGCCCTCGAAGGCGACGTCGCCGAGGCGTCCGGTGCCGAGGAGTTCCGCGAGGGCGGCCCTGGCCTCGACGCTGGAGCCGGCCGGCAGCCGGACGGTCACCTCGACCCGCCCGGAGTCGCCGAGGATCCGGTTCTTCGCCTCCGGGGCCTCGATCCGCAGCACGCCGTCGGTGTAGGCGACCCGGATCCGCTCCGCCGCCGTCACGTCCCGGCTCTTCGACGCGTCCTGCGGGACGACCTCCACCACGGTGTCGCTCCGGTCGGCGGCGACGAGCCGGATCAGGCCCGCCGGGACGTCCAGGACGACGGCGATGGGGGCGAGGGTGTCGAACTTCTGCATGATGCCTCTCCTGCGCTTGGGCTCGGCGTTTCTGACAACGGAAAAGCTACGTTGCTTTCCACTCTTCGACAACCGACGCGTTGCACAGGACGACCAAACCTGCAGCTAGACTCAGTGAAATCGTTGCATCGACTCTAGATATAACGCAACGAAGCCACTCCAACCCATTGCAATGGATTGCGGGTGAACGCTACGCGTGAAGACACCGGCGGACCCGGGACGGGCCGAACGCGTTCGCGGGGCGAGACGGATCGCCGGCTTCGGCCGTGCCACCGGTAGCTTTCCCCCGCCACACCCAGCACGCGGCGAGCGGCCCGCCCGTTCCCGCCCGTTCCCCGAGGGGGATGCCCATGTTCACGGTCAACGAGTACTTCGACGGCACGGTCAAGTCGATCGCCTTCAACCAGGAGAACGGGCCGGCGACCGTCGGCGTCATGGCCCCCGGCGACTACGCGTTCGACACCGCCCGCCCGGAGACCATGCACGTGATCAGCGGCGCCCTGACCGTCCGGCTGCCCGGCGCCGACGGCTGGGAGACCTTCGCGGCCGGCACCCGGTTCGACGTCCCGGGCGACAGCACGTTCCACCTCAAGGTCGACGGCGAGACCGCCTACCTCTGCGAGTACCGCTGACCCGTCCGGCCGCGCCTCCGGGGCCGGACGGAGTGCGGACGGCGGCTCGTCCCCGCGCGGGTCCTAGCCGCCGCCTCCGCCGCGTGACCGCGTGAAGGTTCACGACCGTTCGTGCATGATGCGCCCGTTCAGCTCGACGAAGCCGACGTAGTAGAGCAGCGCCGCGATGCTGCTGACGGTGTGCCCCATGATGGTGATGCTCCGGCCGGACGGGTTGGCCCGGAGATCGCGCACGAAGCTCGTGATGGTCGCCCACTGGTTCTCGACGTTGGCGGCGAGGATGTATCCCCGCTGGTCGTCGAAGTAGTTCAGCTGCCGCCCCTGGTTGGGGTTCCTGATGTTGCCCCGGACGACGTCGAAGATGACGCCGAACCGGGCCGCCTCGGAGAAGATCTGGGTCGAGACGAGCAGCGCCCGGCCGACCGTGTCGTTGTACGCCGTGGCGCGGCCGAGGGTCCGCATGGCGGTGTAGATGCTCTCGGGGTTGAGGACGAGCGAACCCCGCTGGCTGCCGCCCGGGATGTCGTTGTAGTTGCTGCTGGCGATCCGGCGGTTCTCCGGCACCCGCACGCCCAGCGCGTTCTCGAACTCCTGCCGCCGGTCGTTGAACGCCCAGTGGGAGTTGCCCTGCGGGGCGTAGAAGCCGGCGACGTACAGGTCGTTGGCCCACAGGTAGACCGAGACCAGGTGCACGTTGTTGGTGTCGAGGACCCGCACCTGGATCAGCCGGCCGCGCTCGGTCGTCGTCTCCGTGACGTTGTTGACGCCGGTCGGCTCCCCGTAGGTGTACCGGTGGATGGCGTCGATCAGGTTCCAGTAGTTCTGGTGGTGGATGCTGCCCCCCGCGGTGATGTTGGAGATGTGCCAGTCGATCACCTGGTAGTTCGTCGCCGATGCCGTGCCGCTCAGGGCCGTCACCAGGCCGAGGGTCATCGCCAGCGTCAACAGGGCGGAGCAGATTCGTTTCAGCATGCTTCTCGTCGTCTCCGGTCGAGGTTCGGGTGCCGTGCAGACGTCAGGAGACTACGAACCGGGCCGCCCACCGACTGTGCTGCCGACGCCACACCCCGCGCCCGGGAACGCACCCCTCACCGAGGGCCCCGACCTTTCCGAAGAGCCGCGGCAGGACGTGCCGAGCCGGATCGGATCCGTGGTGGCCGCGCCGGCGGCTCCGAAAGGCTCGCACGGCGCGATGACGCCCCCCCCCCGGCAGGAGCACGCGGAGAACGCCGAACTCGGCCCCGACGAACTGGAGTTCCAGGACCCCGACCGGGACGGAGAAGCCTGAGTCCACCGGGGGCGGAGGGACGTACGGCGCGCCAGGAACCCGTGTCCGGCCACGGGCCGGGCCGGGGCCCGCCCG
Source organism: Kitasatospora hibisci (assembly GCF_043950205.1). Lineage (NCBI taxonomy): Bacteria > Bacillati > Actinomycetota > Actinomycetes > Kitasatosporales > Streptomycetaceae > Kitasatospora > Kitasatospora hibisci. The sequence goes on from NZ_CP171642.1 coordinate 191,062, forward strand.
CGCCGGCCCCACCATGGAGCGCAGCACCCCGGAGGTCAGCGGCGGTCGGTGACGGGCCGCCAGAACGGGCGCAGGGCCTCGGCTGCGTCGCCGGCCTGGTCGAGGCCCGCCTGGTAGGCCGCCGTCCACGACTCGCGGTCGCCCGGGTCCTCGTCCAGGAGCCGCACGGCGGCAGCCGCGGGGGCCAGGACGTGGGCGGACCCGGCGGCGGGACGGGGGTGGCGGTGGGCGAGCGGGTCGACCACCACCACCGTACGGGCGCCGGCCGCCAGGTCGATGTTCGTCCCGGCCCGCAGAGCTCCGTCGAAGTAGTGGCGGCCGTCGACGGCGACGGGCGGCTCGACGCCGGGGAACGCGCTGGACGCGGCGACCGCGCGCACCAGCGGGACGCCCGCGGCGGCGTCCCACACGACAGGCTCGCCGGTCTCGGCGTCGACGGCCGGGATCAGCAGACGGCGCCGCGGCCAGGTGTCGGCGGCGATCAGCGCGGCGCGCTGGGCGATCAGCCGCTCCTCCGCCGCCGCGTCGACCGTGTCCAGGGCGATGCGGCCGACCCGGCGGCGCGCCTGCGCCGGGTCCACACCGGGCTCGCCCAGGACGGCGAACACCGCGCCCGTCACGGCCGGATCGGGCCGGCGCGGCGCAGGCGTCCCGTCGGCGGGACGCCGGGCGGGAAGGGCGGCGAAACGGGCGGGGTCCTGCCCGGTGGCGAGGACGGCGCCGACGATCGCACCGGCGGAGGTGCCCACGATCAGATCGGCCTCGCCCAGGTCCGCCCCGGCTCGGCGCAGCCCCGCGGCCAGTCCGGCCGTCCACGCGGTGCCCAGCCTCCCGCCGGGTCCCAGGACCAACGCCCGGTCGAGATCGTGTACTTCGTTGCTCCCCATGACGCCCCCCGTTGTTGAAACACCTGTGTCATATGTTCGCACACCAGGGGCGGCGGGAGGTTCCGGGGGCGCTCGATCCCGGCCGGCACCCCCGGGCATCTGCGTACGGAGCCCGGGCCGCACCGGCCTCACCCGGTCGGGGCGGCCACCAGGCGGCGCAGGGCCATCGGTTCGGCCAGGGTGACGTCCAGGACCGCGCCGGCGTGCCGGACGTGGCCGGTGGACAGGTGCGCGTCCAGCGCCCGGTCGTCCGTCCACTCCTCGACCACCGCCATCCGGGCGGGGTCGTTGGGGTCCGCGTACAACCGGTAGGCCAGGCAGCCGGGTTCGTCCAGCGACGGTTCGATCAGTGATTCCAGGGCGGTGCGCAGCCGGTCCTCGTGTCCGGGCAGTGCCCGGCACTCGGCGATGACGACCAGGGGCATGACGGGGTTCCTCCGTGGGGAAGGCCGGGGCGGTCGGTCAGGTGCGGTCAGGGGCGGTCAGGGGCGGTCAGGGGCGGTCGGGGCCGGTGCCGGCTCCGGTGCGGGCGATCGCGGCGGCGATCTCGTCCAGGTCGGTGGCGGTGAGTTCCAGGGCGCCGGCGCCCAGCCAGCCGTCCACCTGGTCGGGCCGCCGGGCGCCGACGATGGCCCCGGTGACGCCGGGCCAGGCCAGCGCCCAGGCGATGGCTGCCTCCGCGACGGTGGCGCCGTGCCGGGCGGCGACCGGGCGCAGTGCGTCGGCGAGGGCGAGGTTGGCCGGCAGGCCGGTGGTGAAGTCGGCGTGGTCGCGGCGCCAGTCGTCGGCGGGCAGGGCGGCCGCGCGGTCGGCCGAGAAGGCGCCGGTGAGCAGGCCGGACTGCAGCGGCGAGTAGGCGATCACGCCGGTGCGGTTGTCGGCGGCCCAGGCGATCTCGGCGGCGGCGGAGCGGTTGACGGCGGAGAACGGCGGCTGGACGACCTCGACGTGGGTGATCCGTTCGGCGGCCCGCAGCTGCGGGAGGGTGTGGTTCGACAGGCCGATCGCGCGGACCTTGCCCTCGGCGCGCAGGTCGGCCATGAGCTGCCAGTACTCCTCCAGCGGGGTGGCGTCCGCGCCGGCCTCGCCGGTACCGTCACCGGCGACCTCGATCGAGCCGCCGGTGTCGGGCCAGTGCACCTGGTAGAGGTCGATGCGGTCGACGCCCAGGCGGCGCAGCGAGTCCTCCAGCTCGCGGCGGACGCTGGCGGGCTTCATGATGCGTCGGGGTGCGGCCTGCGGGTCGGCCGCGTCCCAGACCAGGCCGGCCTTGGTGAACAGGAAGGGGCGTTCGGCTTCCGGGATGCCGGCGACGGCCCGGCCGACCAACTCCTCGGCGTGGCCGAGGCCGTAGACGGCGGCGGTGTCGATCCAGTTGACGCCGGAGGCGACGGCGTGGCGGATGGTGGCGATCGACTCGGCGTCGTCGGTGGCGCCCCAGCCGAACCGCCAGCCGGTGCCGGAGACGGCCCAGGAGCCGAAGCCGACCCGGGTGATGTCCATGCCGGTGGTGCCGAGGGGGTGGGTGGGCAGGGGGGTGGCGCTCATGCGGTGGTGACTCCTCGTCGGGTTCCCGGGCTGCGTCGCGGCTGCTCGGGGGGCTCGTCGGTGCTGGTGGGCCCGGGCTGGACGTCGGGGCGGCGGGAGGGGCGTGGTGCACGCCGGCCGGCGCCGGGAGGCCCGGGCCGTCCGTCACGGTGCCCGCCCGCGGGCGGGGCGGCCAGTGGCAGCCGGTGCCTGGGCACGGCGTGACCAGGCAGGACGGGACGGCGCCGTGGGAGGGTGTGGGCATGGCTCTCGACCGACGTACGGAACTCGGCGCGTTCCTCCGCTCGCGCCGTGCCCGGCTGCGCCCCGACGACCTGGGGCTGACGCACTACGGCGGGCAGCGCAGGGTTCCCGGGCTGCGTCGTGAGGAGTTGGCGCGGCTGGCCGGGGTGAGCGTGGACCACTACGTCCGGCTGGAGCAGGGGCGGACCCTGCACTTCTCCGAGGCCGTGCTGGACGCCGTCGCCCGGGCGCTGCGGCTGGACCCGGTGGAGCGCGACCACCTCTACCGGCTCGCCCGCCCGTGGCCGGAGCCGGAGCGGGCGGGACGGGCGGAGGGGCCGGAGGGGGTCGCGGGGCCGGCCCCGCAACGGGTGCGGGCGGGGCTGCGGCGGCTGCTCGACTCCATCGCCGACGTCCCCGCGTACGTGGTGGGGCGCAACACCGACGTGCTGGCCTGGAACGCCCTGGCCGCCGCGTTGATCACGGACTTCGGCGTGCTGCCGCCCCGGCACCGCAACCTCGCCCGTCTGGTGTTCCTGGACGAGGGGATGCGCGGCCTGTACGCGGACTGGTCCGGGAAGGCCGCCGACGTGGCCGCCTACCTGCGGCTGGACGCCGGGCGTCACCCGGACGATCCCGGCACGGCCGCGCTGGTCGACGAACTGTTGGCCGCCAGCCCCGAGTTCCGCCGGCTGTGGGCGGCGCACGAGCTGCGGGACAAGACCCACGGCCGGTACGTCTACCGCCATCCGGTCGTCGGCGAGCTCGATCTGGGCTTCGAGACGCTGCGCCAGCCCGACGATCCGGACCAGGCGCTGGTGGCACACACCGTGGAGGAGGGTTCGCCGTCCGAGACGGCCCTGCGGCTGCTGGCCGCCTGGGCCCATCGCTGCCGGCCGGGCGCCGTGTCGTGACCGCCGGGTGGGTGTTCCGCGTCCTCCTCGCCGGCGGGGGGCGTCAGTGGGTCGGCTCCCGGGTGGCCGCCGCCGCGACGGGCTCGGCGCCCCCTCCGGTCACCGGGGCCGGGGGCGAGGTCGGTGCGGTCGGGGCGGGGACGGCCGGGGTGCGGGCGCCGGCGCGGATCGCGGCGATGCCGGCCGTGACCACGCCGGCGACGCCGAGGACGCCGACCGGCCCGGGGAACTGGCCCAGGACCGCGGCTCCGATCGTCATGGCGATCGCCGGTTCGAGGCTCATCAGGGTGCCGAAGGCGGCGGTGGTGAGCCGTCGCAGGGCGAGGAACTCCAGGGTGAACGAGAGCAGCGGCGCGAAGGCGGCGAGCAGCAGGCCGGTGAGCGCCTGGGACGGGGTGACGGAGCCGATCGCGGCGGGGCCGACGAGGAACGTCGTGACGAGGGCCGCCGTCGCCAGCGAGACGGCGAGCCCCTTGAGGCCCTCGACCTGGTCGCCGGCGCGCTGGGTGAGGAGGATGTAGCCGGCCCAGCCGGCGCCTGCGGCCAGGGCGAGGGCGATGCCGACCGGGTCCGTCCCGCCGCGCCAGGGCTGGGTGAGGAGCACGACCCCGGCCGCGGCGAGCAGGCTCCACCGCAGCAACCCGGCGCGGCGCCCCGCGTACAGGGAGACCGCGAGCGGGCCGAGGAACTCCAGGGCGCTCGCCGTCCCGAGCGGGATGCGGGCGATGGCGAGCGTGAAGAGGCTCATCATGCCCGCGGTCACCACGCCGAGCGCCAGGCAGGCCCGCAGCCCGCTGCGGGTGAAGTCGGAGCGCCGGGGCCGGGCCAGGACGAGCAGGATCAGTCCGGCCCAGACCAGCCGCAGCCAGGCGGTGGTGACCGGGCCGATCCGGTCGAACTGTCCGACGGACAGCGCGAGGCCGGCCTGGATGGAGGTCATCGCGGCGATCGCCATGGCGGCGCCGGCGCCGGCCCGGTGGCCGTCGGAACGTGGGATGGGCTGGCCGTGGGGCGTCATGTGGATCAGTAGACCGCCCGGAACCGTTGCCGTCCACGTGTCATTTCTGGACAGTCCGTTCATGAATCGTGAACGATGCCCTCATGGACACCCGCCGCCTCGCCCTGCTCTGCGAGCTGTCGCGTCTCGGTTCGATGCGCGCGGTCGCCGAGAACTGCCACGTGACGACGTCGACCGTGTCGCAGCAGCTCGCCGCGCTCGCCAAGGAGGTCGGCCAGGTGCTGGTGGAGCCGGACGGCCGCGGGGTGCGGCTGACCCCGGCGGGGCGCCGGCTGGTCGAACACGGGGCGCGGATCCTGGACACGGTCGAGGCGGCCCGGCTGGACCTGAGCACGGGGGCCGAGCCGAACGGCACGGTGCGGGTCGCCGGATACCTGACGGCGGTGCGCGACTTCCTGCTGCCGCTGGTCGTCCGGCTCTCCGAGCAGTACCCGCGGGTACGGCTGCTGGTCCGCGAGCACGAGCCCCCGGAGTCGCTGGCACTGCTGGCCGACGACGCGGTGGACCTCGCGCTGACCTACGACTACAACCTGGCCCCGGCGCCGGCGGACCGGTCGGTGGAGGTGACGCCGCTGTGGAGCGCGGACTGGGTCCTCGCGGTGCCGGCCGGCCTGGACGTGCCCGCGGCCTCCTCCACCGAGGTGTTCGCGGCCTGCGCGGGGCTGGACTGGATCGCCAACTCGCGGCACACCGCCGACGAGACGGTGGTGCGCACGCTCGCCTCGATGGCCGGCTTCACCCCGCGGGTCACCCATCGCGCCGACAGCCTCGACCTGGTGCAGCACATGGTCGCCGCCGGGCTGGGGGTGGCCCTCCTGCCGGCCGACCGCGCCCCCCTCACCGGGGTGCGCATCGTCCCGCTGGCCGATCCGCCGGTGGTGCTGCGCGCCTACGCGGTGGCCCGGCCCGGACGGCTGCAGTGGCCGGCCCTGGCCCTGGTGCGCGCCCTGCTGCAGGAAGGGGCCGGCCGCACCGGCCGAGTGCGGCCGGGCCCGACCGCGGGTGGCGTGGGGAGGCCCGCACCCACTGCCCGGTTTGCCCCGGGGTGAGTGGGTAGGCGTGGGCGGGACGGGAAGAACTCCTGGCCGAACTCGACGAGGTCCGCCGCCGCTGGGCGGCGGAACAGGCCCGAGAGCTGCCGTCGTGCCGGTTTCGGGTTCCGGCGCCGGGCCGGCGATCAGACGCGAGGCACTGCCGGCCCGCCGGCGGACGAGGGCAAAGGAGGCCCGCCATGGCCTGGATTCTCTTCCTCATTCTGGTCGCGGTCATCCTCGGGATCATCGGCGTGGCCGCGGACGGCCTGCTCTACCTCCTGGTCATCGGCATCGCCGTCTTCCTCGTCGCCCTCGTGCTCGGGGGCTCACGCCTGCGCAACGGCCGGTCCCTTCGCTAGGACGTGACGGTCCGCCCGCGACTTCACCGCCTCACAGGGCGTCGACGAGGCCGCCGTCGACGACGAAGTCGGCGCCCGTGATGTTGGCCGCGCCGGGGCCGGCGAGGAAGACGACGAGATCCGCGACCTCCGACGGGCGGGTGAAGCGGCCGGTCGCCGCCTGGGCCTCGGCGGCGCGGGCCACGGCGCCGGGGTCGACGCCGCGGGACTGCCCGACCGTGGCGGCGACGCCGTCCGCGCCCCGCCACAGCGCCGTCTCCACCGGGCCGGGACCGATCGTGTTCACCCGCACACCGCGTGGCCCCACCTCCTTGGACAGGGCCTTGCAGAAGTTGGTCAGCGCGGCCTTCGCGGCGCCGTAGTCGATGACCAGCGGGTCCGGCAGGCGGGCGTTGACCGAGGAGACGGTGACGATCCGTCCCCCGGCGGCGGCGAACAGGTGCGGCAGCGCGGCGCGGGTGGTGCGGACGGCGGCCATGAGGTTGACGGTCAGGGTCCAGTCCCAGTCCTCGTCCGTCACGCTCGCGAAGCCGTCGACCCGTGGGCGCACCGCCCCGACGTTGTTGACCAGCACGTCGATGCCGCCGTGGAGTGCGGCGGCCTCGGCGACCAGTGCGGCGGGGCCGTCAGGCGTCGCGAGGTCGACCTCCACGACGGTGAGGTCCGCGCCCTGTTCCACGTGTGCGTCGAGGGCCTCGGTGCGGGTGCGTGATCCCGCGACGACGTGGCATCCCGCCGCGAGGAACGCCTCGGTGATCGCGAGGCCGATGCCGCGGCCGGCTCCGGTGACCACGACGGTCTGTCCGGCCAGGCCCGGCTCGGAGGACGGTGGTGTCATGCGCCCGCGTCGGCCTGGTGGCGGGCCTCGATGGCCTTGCCGGTGTCGGCGAAGGCCTTCGAGAGGTGGCGTTTGCCGACGGTGCCGACGACCGCGCCGAGCACGCGTCCCTTGAAGTTCTTGCCCTCGCGGACCACGACGGCGTCCACCTCGGTCGTCCCGTCGGCCTTCGGCGTGAACGTGTAGGTGTGACCCGACCTGCCGCCCCACACGTTGGAGTCGGTGGTCGTCATGACGACGCGGCGCGGGTCGGACCAGTCGTAGTGCAGCCGTTCCCAGATTCCCGTCGAGCCCTCGGTGACGTCGGCCTCGTGCGGTCCCCGGTCGTGCACCTCCAGGTACTTGTCGGCGCTGTTGCCGAAGAGTTCCGAGCGCCCCGGCCCGAAGTCGGTGAGCCCGGCGACGTACTCCTCGGGTGTCGCGGCGATCGTCTGGTGCATGTGAATCGTGGACATGAGCGCTCCCTTGCCGTGAGCAGGCCCGCTCCGAGCGTCTCTCCTCGCCGTACCACCTGCAACAGGGGCCGGTCACCGGCCCCCACCGTCCGATCACGGCGGGTGCGAGCCGGGCACCGGGCGCGGGGCTCGGCAGCCGGGCGCGGGGCTCGGCAAAAGGAGTTCGGGGGCCGCCGGCGCGCGTGTTGTACTGGGCGCATGGGGGTTGACGACGGTCGGATGCGGTTGCGGGTGACGAGCCATCCTGTTGTCGGTCCCGGCCCCGGGCTCAGCCGGATCCTGAGCACCGGTCCCATGCTCCGCAACACGCTCGCCTACCCGCCCGACCACCGGGTCGGATATCTGAAGGCGAGCCGCGCCGATCTCCTCCGGCTCGGCGCTCTGTTCCGCATCGCCGCGACGAGCTCGCACAGCGCGATCCACATCCCGGTCCCGCCGGACGCCCCACCGGTGCCCTTCGTCGGCGGCGGCATCCGTCCGCTGCCCGTGCTCCTGGCCCGTGAGGACACGGGACTTCGGCCCTCCGACTGGCCGGATCTGCGGCGCAGGATGCGCCGCGCCTCGGCGCCGTTGACGGTGACCGCCCCGGCGGCACGGCCTCCCGACCGTCCCGAGGACGTCCGTCGCCGGGCCGATCGCCACCCCGCCCGCTATGCCGAGCACGCCGCGACGATCGTCCTCACCGCCCGTGCCGAGCTCCTGTTCCGGATCGGCGACCGGCTCACCGCCGCCGGCGACCTCGTCGCCCAGGACCGCCACGTCCATCGGCACGGCGAAGGCTTTCTCGACGACATCGTCGACTTCTTCGACCCCGAGGGCACGGACCGGCCCATGCACGCCTTCTGCGTCGTCGCCGTCGATCCGATCTTCCACAAGGCCCGCTGGCAGAAGCAGCGAACGCCGGTCGGATGACCCGATCTCCGGTACGACACGGGGGCGGCCGGGAGGGGGCGGTCACCGGCCGGTGGCCGTTTTGATCATGCTTCACGCCTCCGCTAGGTTGATCCCCGCATCCGCGTACGGACGCCGCAGCACTGCGTGAGGCCAGGAACAGGAGACGTCGTGCAGCCTGGGACAGTCGACCTCGCCACCGCACCGGCTGCGCCGAGCACGCCGGTCCTGCGCGATCCACGTGAGCTGGCGGCCGGTCTGCAGGTCGCGGTCGGCGGGGAGTTGGCGCTGCAGCTGGCGCTCACGGCGACCGGGGGGACCCGAGGGCCACTGGCGTGGGCGAGGCCGCTTCTCGCCCTCTTCGTGCTGATCGCCTGCACCGTCATGCTCTGCTGGCTGCGCCGCTGCCGGCTCAACGCCCAGGCCCTCGCACCGGACGCCCACCGCTACTCCCCCGGCTTCGCGGTGGCCGGATGGTTCATTCCGGTGGCCATGTGGTGGATCCCGCGCCGGGTCGTCCTCGATGTTCGCCGGGCCAGCGGGCTCGGCGGCCGGACGTGGCTGGTCGAGGGCTGGTGGTGGACACGACTGGCCAAGATCCCGGTCGCCGTCGCCCTGGGCGTGTCGGGGACCACCTCGGGCTACATGCTGGCCCCCCAGTTCGTTCCCTTCAACGTGGTGTCCGCGATCCTCCTGGTCCTGACGGTCCGGGAGATCACCGCGGCCCAGGCCCAGCGCCTCGGACCGGGGGCGAGACCATCGCGAGGGACATGACCGGACGGGCCTCGGGCGCGCCGCCGTCGCGTTCACCCTGACCGGCAGGGGCCGCCCGAACAGCCCCATCGCGGACTTCCACTACGAGCCCCGGGCCGGCGCGGTCCCGGACGGCGGATAATGTCCGGGGCCGCGGGCCGGCGGCACCGATCGACGGAGAGGCGGAGGACGGATGACCCTGGAGGAAGGCCGACGCGTCAGGTTGGCCGAGGACCTCGGGATCGGCGAGGCGGTCGCCGGGGAGCCCGGGGCGGTCGTCGGGTTCCTCTCCCTGGGGGCCGGGATCGAGGGCACCGTCGAGCGGGTGGCGGAACTCCCGGAGAGCCACGAGGTCCGCGAGTACCAGCGGCTCAAAGCGCTGTTCGAGGACTACGGGCACACCATGCCGGTGGCGAGCCGGGAACGTCTGGAGGCGGAGATCGCCGCGCTGGAGCCGGAGTGGACCGCGCACCGGGAGCGGGGGAACCGGGTGACGGTCCGGGTCCGGCTGGACAACGGCCTCGTCCTCGACGGGGCGCACCAGGGCATCCTCACCCCGCTGTGATGCCGGCGGCCGCGCCGTCCCGGCCGGACACGGCCGGGACGCCGGCTGGTCCGGATGCCACCGTGCGGGTGCGGTGGCCCGGGACCGCGGTCACGTTGAGGGGATGGACATCATCGTCGTGCTGGAACTGGATACGCCGACCAACGTTCGGGTCCTTCAACCCGACCGGACGCCGGCAGAGCCCGCGAAGGCGGTGCGCCGCGCGCACACCGCCCCGGCGGAAGCCTCGGGCGTCTGCGGGCCCCTGACACTCTGCGGTCTGGACACCTCCGAGATGACCCTCGCCCCGCACCTCTCCGCCCACGACCGGCCGCGCTGGCATACCTGCAGCACCTGCCGGACCACCGGAGGGAGCGGCGCAGGAAGCCCCGAAGGGGCTACCGGGGAGGGCGCCGTGCCCGGCGCCCCCGCGCCCGACGCCCGCCCGGCGCAGGCCCCCGCGCCCTGAGCAGCCTCCGACGGCCGGCGCGGCCTCAGGAGCGCGCCAGTGCCAGGACGCTCAGCCCGAACATCAGGACGCCCAGCGGGAGGTGGACCGACGGGACGTGCGCGATGCCGAGCACGACCTGGGCCGAGGCCAGGACGAGGAACCCGGACGCGTACAGGATCGGCCGGGGCGATCCGCCGCCCGGCTTCCACGCCAGCACCGCCGCGAGCAGGTACAGCATCGACGCCGCGTACATCACGCGGGCGCCGGCACTGTGCAGCGTCTCTCCGTAGGACGCGGTCAGCAGCAGTCCGGCGGAGGCCGCCTGGAGGAAGATCGTCAAGGTCTGCAGGCCGACGGCGATCCGAAGGAACGGAAAGCTGCGCCGAGCCGTCACCTGGGTGGTCATGTCACGGTCCCCCTTTCCGCCCGCGGGCGGTAGATCGATAAGGTCTCACCAGCCCGACGACGCGGGCCGGCGAAAGGTAAGGCGAGGAGGGCTCGGAGGCGTGGGGGCGGCTGTGCGGGGTACCGACGAGGTGGCCGGTGAGCGGGGGCAACTGATCAACGTGGCCTACCGGTTGCTCGGCTCGCTGGCCGAGGCCGAGGACGCCGTACAGGACGCCTACGCGCGCTGGTACGCGCTGCCGCGCGGCCGGCAGGCGGAGGTCGTGTCCCCCGGTGCCTGGCTGACGACGGTGACCGGGCGCATCTGTCTGGACGTGCTCGGCTCGGCGCGGGCCCGGCGGGAGCGCTACGTCGGGGCGTGGCTGCCCGAGCCGCTGCCCGACCGCGGCGAGTGGAACAACGGCCACCAGGGCGCCGACCCCGCCGACCTGATGGTCCTGGACGAGTCGGTGACCATGGCCTTCCTCGTCGTCCTGGAGTCGATGACGCCCGCCGAGCGGGTGGCGTTCGTCCTGCACGACGTCTTCCGGTACCCCTTCGCCGAGATCGCCGGCGTCCTCGGCCGCACCCCGGCGGCCTGCAAGCAGCTGGCGTCCTCCGCCCGGCGGCGGGTGGACCTCGCGCGGCTCCCGGCCGGGGCGGCGGGGGCCGCCGGACAGGCCGAGGCGGTGCGCAACGTCAAGGAGGCCTGGGAGACCAGGGACATCACGGCCCTCGTCCGCCTCCTCGACCCCGGCGCCGTGATGACCGCCGACGGCGGCGGCATGGTCGGTGCCGCCCTGCGTCCGATCGAGGGCGGCGCGCGCATCGCCGAGTACATGGTCGCCATCGCCGACAGGGCTCCGGGGCTCACGCTCCTGGAAGGCTCGGTCAACGGCGCGCCGGGCCTGGTGGCCCAGCGGGCCGGTGTCGTCCTGACGGTGGCCTCGTTCGACGTCGTCGACGGCCGTGTGACCAGGATCTGGGCCGTCCGGAACCCGGAGAAGCTACGGCCGTGGATGCGGGAGGACCAGGTGCTCCGGCAGAACAGGTGAGGGCACCTGCCGCCCGGTGGCGGGAGCGCCGCACGGTTTGCACGACGTCACGAGAAACCCTGCACGGAATGCTGACTACCCGGGCACCCCGTGGGCCTAGATTCGAGTACCGAAACAGCACCCCGCGAGCGCTCACACGCCTCAACGGCGTTGCACGGCGGCGTCGGCGGAACGCCTCCGACCAGTGGGTTGTCGACGGAGCAGGGCGTGGGGGCTTCATGGAGCTGCGGGACATCGAGATCTTCCTGGTGCTGGCCGAGGAGCTGCACTTCGGCCGGACCGCCGAGCGGCTCCGGCTCTCCCAGGCCCGGGTCAGCCAGGTCATCAAGAAGCAGGAACGGCGCATCGGCGCCGCGCTGTTCGAGCGCACCAGCCGCACCGTGCGCCTGAGCGACGTCGGCCGCCAGCTGCGCGACGACCTGCGGCCGGTCTACGCGGGCCTGCACGAGTCCCTGGAACGCGCCCGGCTCACCGCCCGCGGCGTCACCAGCCGGCTCCGCGTCGGCATGATGCCGTTCAACCTCGTCGACCTGCACTTCTACTGGAAGACGTTCCGCTCCCGGTACCCGCAGTGGGAACTGGAGATCCGCCAGATGACGTACCTCGATCCGTTCGGCCGCCTCCGCGACGGCGACCTGGACGTCCTGGTGGTCTGGCTGCCCGTGGAAGAGCCGGACTTCACCGTCGGCCCGGTCCTGTTGACGGACCCCCGGATCCTCGCCGTGACCGCCGACCACGAACTCGCCCGGCGGACGTCGGTGCGACTGGAGATGTTCGCCGACTTCCGCCACCCCATGCCGCCCGACCTGCCGGACTACTGGGAGGACCGCTACATCCCCTTCCACACGCCCCGGGGCCGCACGATCGAGCGCGGGGGCAGATCACCCACGCGGAGGACCTGATCAACCAGGTCGGCATGGGCGAGATCATCCACGGCTTCCCCAGCCACGTCACCCGGCACTGGGGCATGCCGAACATCCGCTGGATACCCGTCCCGGACCTCACCACGCTGTCCTACGCCCTGGTCTGGCGGACCGACGCCGAGAACGAGCCGATCCGCGCACTCGCCGACACCGTCCGCGAACTCGGCACCTACCGGTTCTGCCACACCGTCGCGGCGCCGCCCGAATTCGCCTTCCGCCCGGCCGCCGCGGCATGGCATGATCGGCCGCCGTGCCGAACCCCACCGCGACCACCGCCCGCCCGCAGACCTGCCCCCACTGCACGGCGCCGCTCGATCCCGACCCGCGCTTCACCGTCTGGTGCCCGGGCTGCGAGTGGAACCTCGTACCGGAGCAGGAGGCCGCCGAGGAGGCGGCCCAGGACGCGAAGGCAGCCGCGCGCGAACGGGCCGCGGCCGAGCGCACCGAGCGGCTCTTCCAGGAGGTCGCCGCCGGACGGGCCGACACCACCCGCCAGGACTGGCTGGCCGCCTCCGCCGTCGCCACCGCCGTCCACCTCAGCACCGCCGCGCTGGCGGGCTGGGGCATCTGGCTGCTCGTCACGGGCAACACCCCGCTGCGTTGCCTGGGCGCCGCCGTCCTCGCCGTCGTGTTCCTGCTGCGCCCCCGGCTCGGCCGGGCGCCGCGCGGCACCGGGGTGCTGACCCGCACCGAGGCCCCCGCCCTCTACGGTCTGACCGACCGGCTCGCCGAGCAGCTCGGGGCGCCGAAGGTCGACGTCATCCGGGTCGACGGGGAGTTCAACGCGAGCATGGGGGTGGTCGGGCTGCGCCGCACGTCCGTCCTGACCATCGGCCTGCCGCTCTGGGAGGCGATGGACGACCAGCAGCGGATCGCGATGCTGGGGCACGAGCTCGCCCACCGGATCAACGGCGACCACCGCAGCGGCCTCTGGCTCGGCTCGGCCATCCGCACGCTGGCGCACTGGTACAACCTCGCCGCGCCCCGCCGGCGCGCCGGTGGCGGCGGCGTCGGGGCGATGAACCTGCTGTTCATCTTCGCCGACTACATCAGCAACGCCGTCCTCCACGCGGTCGCCTGGCTGCTGCTCCGGGTGCTCCTGCTGCTCCACCGGCTCACCGCCCGGGCCGGGCAGCAGGCCGAGTACCGCGCCGACGAACTCGCCGCCCGGGCCGCCTCCAGCGAGGCGGCGAGCGGGATGCTCACGGCGCTGCTGTTCGACGAGGCCGTGGGGACGGCGGTGCTGCGGGTGCGCGCCAGGATCCACTCCCGCCCCCGGAGCACCCGGCGCGAGCCCGCGTCCACCCTGGACACCGACCTCCTCTGGCAGGAGCTGCGCGACCACCTGGCAGGCCTGCCGGCGCTGGAGCGCGACCGGCTGGTCCGCCGTTCCCGGGCGGGGGGCCACTGTGTGAATGCGACCCACCCGCCGACCCATCTGCGGCTGGCCCTCCTCGCCGGGCGCCCGCCCGTCCCGGCCGCCGTCACCGCCGCACCCGCCGAGTCCGCCGCCATCGACGCCGAACTCGCCCCCCACCGCGCCCGCACGGCCCACACCTTCCTCGCCGGCTGAGCAGGCCCCCCAGGGGGTGAGGAGTCAGACCGTCCCGGTCGGCTCCCTACTCGGCCCGAGGGGACCGGGTCATCGGCAGGTCGACGGCCTGGTCGATGGTGACCTGCCCGTCCAGGATGGCGACGACGATCTCGGTGATCGGCATTTCGACCTGGTGGCGCCGGGCGAGGTCGAGGACGGAGTAGGCCGACTTGGCGCCTTCGGCGGTCTGGCCGGTGGCGCAGGTGGCTTCGGCGACGGTGAGGCCGCGTCCGAGGTGCTCGCCGAAGGTGCGGTTGCGGGAGAGCGGGGACAGGCAGGTGGCTGTGAGGTCGCCGAGTCCGGCCAGGCCGGCGAAGGTCGCGGGGTCCGCGCCCAGGGCTGTGCCGAGGCGGGTGGTCTCGGCAAGGCCGCGGGTCATGAGGGTGGCCTTGGCGTTGTCGCCGAGCTCTAGGCCCGCGGCCAGGCCGACAGCGAGCGCGATGACGTTCTTCACCGCGCCGCCGAGCTCGCAGCCGATGACGTCGGTGTGGGTGTACGGGCGGAAGTACGGGGTGTGGCAGGCGGCTTGGAGCTGCCTGCCGACCGCCTCGTCCGTGCAGGCGATGACGCTCGCGGCGGGCTGACGGGAGGCGATCTCGCGGGCCAGGTTCGGGCCGGACAGGACGGCGACGCGCGCGGGGTCGAGCGCGGCGTTCTGCGCGATGACCTCGCTCATCCGCAGGCCGGTGCCGGCGCCGGCGCCGGCAGGGAGCGGTTGGAGCGAGGCGCGGCATGCGCGGACGGGGTGGTGGACTGCGTCATCGTGGCCTGCCCAAGGAGCGGTGTGTTCGGAGGGCTCTACGGTCCCGCCGACGACCCGTTCCGGTCACGGGCAGCGGCGACCGCCTTTCCGGACGGGCCGTCACCCGACTGACCTGCCATGACCGCGCAGGACCGGGTCACGATTTGGGCGGTGCGTCACTGCGATTTCGCACAGTGTGACCCGTGTGGCGTAGTCGGGTCGCTACCGTGAGGTGGTCAGGCCGCTCCGCACCCCCGACGGGAGCCCTTCATGCCTCCGCGCCCCAAGCCCGGCTCCAAAGCCGACCGTGACGCCCTGCGAACCGAACTGCTCACCATCGGCGCACCGGCGGCGGCGATCGCCGCCGAGATGCGCGCACGCTTCGGTTTCCGCCCCCGTGAGGCCTGGCGGCACGCGCACGGCTGAACGTTGCAGGAAGCCGCCGACCGTCTCAACGCCGCCGGCGGCGCCGGCGGACCGGCCGCCGACGCCTCTCTCGTCGGCAAGTGGGAGAAGTGGCCCGACCCGGCCGGGCGCCGGGTCACCTTGCCCGTGCTCACCGTCCTCGCCGACCTCTACGGCGCCACCCTGGACGACCTCCTCGACCTGGAGGACCGCCGCGCCCTTCCAGAGTCCGACCTTCGCCTGCTGCGCCACCAGCCGGACACCGCCGTGCCCGCAGTCGTGACTCCGGCGGCCCTCGTACCGATGCCGACCGCCCCGCCCACCGGTACCGACCTGGTCCAGGCCGCCGCACAGGAATCCGCTGACTGGGCCCGGTGGGCCGAGCTCACCAACTGCGGCCCCGTCGCCCTGGAACAGCTCACCGCCGACACCCGGTACCTCGCCAGCTCCTACCTGATGGCCGAGGACCCGCTGCTCGTCTTCAGGCAGACGAAGCACCTGCTCACCAAGGTCTGGGACCTCCTGTACGGTCACCAGCGGCCCCAGCAACGCCGCGAGCTCTTCACAACGGCCGGCTATCTGTTCGCGCTGATGTCCTGGATGACCAGCGACCTCGGCCACCGCGCCCAGGCCGAAACCCAGGCCCGCGCCGCCCTGCTGTGCGCCGACAGCGCCGACGACCCGGGTCTTCACGCCTGGGTCGCCTCCACCCGCAGCAAACTCGCCTTCTGGGACGGCCAGTTCCGGCAAGCCATTCAGCATGCCCAGCACGGCGCCGCCAACCAGGCGCCCGGCACCGTCACTGTCCTCCTCCACTGCCAGCTCGCTGACGCCTGGGCCGAGGTCGGCGCCCGCACCGAGGCGCTGACCCGCACTCGGCCAGGCCGAGGAAGCAGCCGCCCACGACCAGGCCGGCATGGTCTACGACCAGGTTGGCGGGCTGTTCAGCTGCCCGGCCGGACGGCATGCGAACTACGCCTCCGCCGTCCACCTACGCGGCGGCTCCGCCCCGCAGGCCCTCGCCCACGCCGACCGCGGACTCACCGCTCTCCAGCAACAGCGTGTACGCGCATATGGCACCGAAGCCCAGTTGCACATCACCCGCGCCGGCGCCCACCTGCTCGCCCGCGACCCCGAAGGCGTCCTCGACGCCATCGTCCCCGTCCTCGCGCTGCCCGCCGAGCACCGCACCGGTCCGCCGCCGCCTTCGCGACCTCGCCCGCGACACCGCCGCCTCCCCCATGGGCGACAGCGCCGCCGGCCTGCGCCTACAGGACGCCGTCGAGACCGCCGTCCGCGAAGCCGCCCACACCCTCTCCCCGGCGGCCCCGACCAGCGCTTGGATCAACGACCATGACTGACATTCCCTCACACATGGCCGACCACTGGTGGTGGAGGCCCGGCTGGACCACCGGCACCCGTAGGTACACCTGGCACCTCACCTTCGACGACGCCACCGACCTCCACGGCCTCACCGCCGACTACCGCCACGCCCTCACCGACGTCCCCGGCCTCGACCTCGTCCCCGACCGCTGGCTGCACCTCACCATGCAGGGCCTCGGCTCCACCGACGAGGTCAGCGAGGCCGACGCCCGCGCCATCGCCGACGCCGCTGCCCACCACCTCGCCAAGATCTCCGCGTTCGACCTCGCCCTCGGACCCGCGATCGTCACTCCCGAGGCCCTGTTGCTGACCGTCGAGCCCGCAGACCCGGTCCACGCCGTCCGTTCGGCCGTCCGAGCCGCCATCGCCGACGTCTGGCCCGAGGTCCCCGAGAACGCCGACGGCTTCCGCCCCCACGTCTCCGTCGCCTACAGCAACGCCGCCGGCCCCGCCCGCCCGGCCGCCGAGGCTCTGGCGAGCGTCGCCTCCTACCCGGCCACCGCCCGCATCACCTCGGCCGACCTCATCGTCCTCGGCCGGGACCGGCAGATGTACGAGTGGGAGACCTTCGAGCACGTGCCCCTCGGTTGACTTCCGCTCCCCGCCCTAAAGGGCGGGGATTCCTACCACGGTCGTCTGACCGTCTCGGTGGGTTCCTGCTTCTTCGCGCTGTGCGGGGACGGGTCCCCGGCTTACCCGCGCTCGACAGGCTGACACCGCCAGTCCGGCGGCCGTGGCTATGTTGACGGCGGCGTTGACGTCCCGGTCCAGCCAGACGCCGCACGCCTGGCACTGCCAGACGCGGATGTTCAGCGGCTTGGGGCCGTCCTTGACGCCGCAGTGGGAGCAAACCTGGGAGGTCGGCTCGAAGCGGCCGATCTTGATCAGGTTCCGGCCGTACTTCGCGGCCTTGTACTCCAGCATGGTGACGAACGCCGACCATCCGGCGTCGTGCACGGACTTGGCGAGCCGTGTGCGGGCGAGTCCCTTGACCGCCAGGTCTTCCACCGCGATTGCTTGGTTCTCGCGAATCAGTCCGGTGGAGACCTGGTGGTGGAACTCGCGCCGGGCGTCGGCCACCCGTGCGTGGTTGCGAGCGACCTTGTGACGGGCCTTCTCGCGGTTCTTGCTGCCCTTGGCCTTACGGGACAGGGCTTGCTGTGCGCGTTTGAGCTTCTTCTCTGCGCGCCGGAGGAACTTCGGGGCGTCGATCTTCCGCCCGTCCGAGAGGACGGCGAAGTGTCCGAGGCCGAGATCGAGACCGGTGACCGGCTCGGTCTCGGGAAGGATCTCGGGGTCCGTCTCGACAACGAAGCCGGCGAAGTACCGGCCTGCGCTGTCCTTGATCACCGTCACCGAGGATGGCACGGACGGCAAGGCGCGGGACCACTTCACCCGCACGTCGCCGATCTTCGGCAGCGATAGGTCGCCGCCCGGTGTGATCTTCCATCGGGCGTTCGCGGTGAAGCGGATCGCCTGCCGGGTGTCCTTGCGGGACTTGAACCGGGGCGGTCCCATCTTCGGGCGCATGCCCTTGAGGCCGTCGAAGAAGTTCCGGTAGGCGGTGTCCAGGTCCCGGAGGGACTGTTGCAGCACCACGGCGGACACCTCGCCGAGCCATGCCCGTTCGGGGGTGTTCTTCGCGGCCGTGAGCTGCTTGGACAGCTCGCCGGACGGGATGAACGGCAGCCCGGCGGCGCGGGCGGTCTCACGTGCCCGGAGGGCATCATTGAAGGCCACCCGTGCACACCCGAACGCCCTGGCCAGCGCGGAACGCTGAGGCCCGTTCGGGTACACGCGGAAGCTGTACCTGAGCTGCACGGTCAGCACCGTACCATTTTGGTTTATGGCCGAGTATCAGAACATCCGCACTGGTCGGCACTGCGCTTTCGCCCTGCATGCGCACTTGGTTTTCGTGACGAAGTACCGTCACAAGGTGTTCGCCGAGCGGCATCTGACCCGGCTCGAAGAGATCATGCGGGACGTGTGCGCCGACTTCGAGGTGGAGTTGGTCGAGTTCAACGGCGAGAACAACCACGTCCACCTGCTGGTGAACTTCCCGCCGAAGGTCGCCCTGTCCAAGCTGGTCAACTCGCTCAAAGGCGTCAGCTCGCGCCGGCTGCGGCAGGAGTACCCCGAGCTGGTCAAGCACTACTGGCGGGCACAGCGTCTGTGGTCCGGTTCGTACTTCGCCGGATCAGTCGGCGGCGCGCCGCTGTCGATAGTCCGGCAGTACATCGAGCAGCAGAACCGTCCGGCTTGACGGTCTGCGGTGGGCACCGTCCACAGTGCGGGAGGGTGCCCACCGCACAGGTCAGAGCAGGGTTCAGAATCGCTTCACCACCGGGCTGAAGCCCGTGCACTGCGATTAGTCCAGGTAGCCGTATGGGCGAGGAGGGTGGGGACGACGGTGTCCCAGGTGTGCTCGGGGAAGACCTCGTGGCCGGTGCCCGGCAGGGCGAGGAAGCGGGCGCCGGGGATCTCCGCGGCCAGGGCGCGCCCGTGCTCCACCGGGAACATCGGGTCCTCCTGTCCGTGCAGCACCAGGGTCGGCGCGGTGATCGCGCCGAGCCGGTGGCGCCAGGGGCTGCCGGCGTCGAGCAGGTAGGGATTGGTCGACTGGGCCGCGATGTCGCGGGCGTGGTCGACGACCCGGGCGGCCAGCCGGCGCACGCCGTCCTCGTCGAACGGGCGCGACACGGCGGCGAACGGGCGCTCGCCCTCGACGATCGAGTCGATGACGGCCTCCCGGTCCGACCAGTCGACCCCGCCCGCGCCCGCGCCCCCGTCCTCGCCACCGGCGCCCTCCGCGGCCTGCGCGAAGTAGGCGGCGAGCCGGTCCGCCACCGGCGGCAGGTCCGGCTGCTCGCGCCCGGGGACGCCGGGCGTGGCGGAGGCGAGGGCGAGGGTGGCCACCCGGTCCGGGTGGTCGAGCGCCAGGAGCTGGCCGACCGCGGCGCCCTGGGACATGCCGAGGACGTGGGCCGCACCCAGGCCGAGGGCGTCGATCAGGGTCGCGGCGTCCTCGACCAGGTCGGGCAGGGCGTACGGCGGCGCGCCCACCGGGAAGGTCGTCGAGGCGCCCGCGTCGCGGGAGTCGTAGCGGACGACGCACCGCCCGCCCGCGACCAGCCGGCGCACGAAGCCGTCGGCCCAGTTGAGCAGGCAGTGCCCCGCGCCGTGGATCAGCAGGACGGCGGGGTCGGCGGGATCGCCGTGGAGCTCCACGCACAGGTCCGCGCCGTCGACCTCGACCGTGCGCCGGTGGTCCGCCATCGGGTTCCGCCTTCCGTCCGAGCATTCGCCGCCGCCCGCGCCGCCGCGCGCGCCGTCCCCGCCGGACGGCGCGGTCAGTGCCCCAGGGCCGCCTTGGCGGCCACGATGACCAGACCGAGCAACAGGTTGACGACACCCTCGCCGAACGCCATCCGGCGGGACGCGCCGGCCCGGATCGCCCCGAGGGTCGCCCAGGCGACCTGCTGCGCCACCGCGACGCCGAGGGCCAGCCAGGCGGTCCCGGGATGACCGAGGCCGAGCAGCGGGCTGATCGCCACCGCGACCGCGGGCAGCACGGCTGCCTCCACGATGGACCACTCGTGCCTGGCGACCCTGCGCACCTCACGGCGGTCGACGGACCTGCCGACGGTCCGCTCGCCGGCAACCAGCGCGTACACGTGCGCCGCCCAGAACACCACGCCGGTGACCAGCAGCAGGCCGATCAGCTGGAGGCGGGGGAAGTCCCCGGCGCTCCCGGCGGTCGCCACCACGGACGCGGCGAGCAGGGACCCGTACACCGCGCCGGCGTAGTCCGTCCGGCCGGCACGGCGCCGCTTCGCAGGCGCGGGCCGACCCGCCGGGGCGGCCGGGGAAGTTTTCACCGACCCAACATAGGGCTCCGCGGCGGCCGCCCCCACGACCGACTCCGCCGACCGGGCGGGCCTCCCCCGTGCCCGGCCGGGGTGGGCGGACCATACTTGAAGAGGCCGGGGGGGCAGCCAGCCGGACACCGGAGCACCGCCGGGGGGTGGCGGCGGAACCCGAAGGGACGTGGAACGATGTTCGACCGGGACCGCCGGAAGGCCAACCGCGCCTTCGACCACGGCGACGGGGTCACCCGCTACCGCATGCGACAGAAGCTGGTCGCCATCGGGGACGACTACTGGATCGACGACGACTCCGGGGAGCACGTCTACCGCGTCGACGGCAAGGTGCTGCGCGCCCGCAAGACCTTCGACCTGGAGGACCCGCAGGGCCACCGGGTCGCGACCGTCCAGAGCCGGCCCGTACGGGTCAAGGAGTCGATGGCGATCGACGACGCCGAGGGCCACCGGGTCGCCGTCGTCAAGAAGGCCGTGATCACCCCGCTGCGCAACCGGTGGAGCATCGACCAGGAGGACGGCCCGAAGCTGAGCGTCGAGGGCAACGTCGTCGACCACGAGTACACCATCGAGCGCGACGGCTACAAGATCGCCGAAGTGTCGAAGAAGTGGTTCCGGATCCGGGACACCTACGGCGTGAGCATCGGCCAAGGGGCCGACCACACGCTCGTCCTCGCCGCGACCGTCGCCATCGACTCCATGGCCCACCCCGGCGACTGACGCCCCCGCAGCCGGGACGACACCGGCCCACCGGCCCGGGGCGACGCCCGGGCCGGTGCCGGTGCGATGCGGGGTCCGCGGATGCCGGGGGGGCGTGCGGGGTTCGTCCCGCTCCCCCGCGCGGGACCGCCGGCCGACGGCGGTTCGGGGCGAACCGGCCGTCCGGAATGGCCCGCTCGGCCCGGTGCGGCAGGTCCGGGCCCGTCGAAACCGGCGCGCGGGAGCCCGCCCGCGGGCTGCGCGCGACACCGGACGCCACCCGGCCGGCCTTGGCAGGGATCACCGCGACGGCAGACGCTCTGTGCACAGCCGATCATCCGCTGATCCCGTCCCCAGCCCCAGGAGGGCCACCCATGTCGTTCGCGCGCACCCGCATCGCCGTCGCCGCCCTGCTCGTCGCCGGCGCCACCGCCCTGGCCACCCCGGCCCAGGCCGCCGGCGGCCACCGCGCCCTCAGTCACTTCGACGACGGCAGCTTCGAGACGCCCAAGGCTCCGGCGAACGCCTTCACCAATGTGACCACCGGTCAGAGCATCGGCCCGTGGAAGGTCACCGCCGGCAACGTCGACCTGATCGGCGCCGGCTTCTGGCAGGCCGCCGAGGGCGACCAGACGCTGGACCTCAACGGCTCCACCAGCGGCACCGTCGCCCAGAGCTTCACCACCGTCCCGGGCACCACCTACTCGGTCACCTACGCGCTGGCCGGCAACCCGGACGGCGGGGTGGCCCTGCGGACCGGCCGGGCGCTGATCGACGGCCAGGCATTCCAGGACTTCTCCTTCGACGTTACCGGCAGGACGCGGGCCGCCATGGGCTACGTGGGGCGCCAGTTCACCTTCGTCGCGCAGGGCACGTCCACCACCTTGAGCTTCACCAGCACCGTCGCCGGGGCCTACGGTCCGGTCGTCGACGACGTCCAGGTGAAGGAGTGCAAGCCCTGCTGCGGGTGACCGTCCCGGTCGCCGCCCCCGCCACCGACCCGAGGGGCTGGGCCGATTGGCCAGGCATATCGTTTTTCGATAACATCGAAAAACGATATGCCGCTGGGCATGGAAAGACGGGGGAACGACATGAACGACACCACCTGGTGGACGCGGGCGACGGACCACATCCTGGAGCTGGCCCTGGGGCTGGCCCTCCTCCTGGTGGGGCTCGTCCGGATCCTCCTGCCGATCCTGGGGGTTGCCACCCCGTTCGGGCCGGGAGACACCCGTGAGGTGCGCGTCGACGGTGCCGCGCGACTGCCCGGCGACATGTCCGCCGGAGCCGTGACGCTCCGCGGCTCCGACCACGCCGAGCTGGCCTTCACCGACCCCGGCCTCGGCCAGCGGCTGCTCCTGGCGCTGCCCGCGGTGGTGAGCGGGCTGCTGATCGTCGCGATACTCACGGTCCTCCTCCGGGTAGCCCGCACCTTCCGGGACGGCGACTTCTTCGTGCCGCAGAACACCCGGCGCATCACCGCGGTCGCCGCCGCCCTCACGCTGCTGGGAACCGTGGTCCCGCTGCTTGAGATGATGACGACGAACCTCCTGGCCCGTGAACTGCCGATGGCGGATGCGATCACGCCCGCCCACGGCTTCGCCGTCCAACCCGTCTTCCTGGCGCTGCTCGTCGGTGCCGCGGCCGAAGCGTTCCGCGCCGGCACCCGCCTGCGCGCCGACACCGAAGGGTTGGTCTGATGCCGCCGGAGGAACCACACCAGATCGAGTGCCGGCTCGACCGTCTGCTGAACGAACGCGGCATCACACTGGCCGAGTTGGCGGCCCGGGTCGGGGTGACCGTCGCCAACCTCTCCATCCTGAAGAACGACCGCGCCAAGGCGATCCGCTTCAGCACGCTCAGCGCGATCTGCCGCGAACTGGACTGCCAGCCCGGGGACCTGCTCACGTTCTCCGCCTGACGCGCCCGCCGCGCGCCGCGGTCATACGGTATGACGGACGGTCACCTCACGGCCGGGACGGCGCGGGGCCACCCGGCGGGGCCGCGCCCGCGGCACGCCGGGTCACCCGGGCCCAGATCCGGCGCTGCGCCCGCAGGACCAGCACGCCGACGATCACCAGGACGACCACGTTGAGCAGGAGTTGGAGCAGCGATCCCCACGCCTCGCGCCATTCGGAGAAGGCGAGCGAGACGGCGACGTCCGAGGCGGCGGGGATCGTGGTCACGGAGATGAAGACGCCGAGCAGCGCGGTGCGCCGGGCCTCGGCGAGGGAGACGATCCCGACGATTCCGGCGAGGACGGCGACCACCACGGAGAGGGCGTTCGGGGTGTCGATCAGGTTGGAGACGGGCCGCAGTCCTGCCTGGAAGGCCCTGGACTGCAGATCGGCCGCCCGGGCCAGCAGGGCGAAGCCCAGGGTGGTCACGATGGCCAGCAGGAAGCCCGCCGCCAGCGCGCGCAGGCCCTCCTCCACCCGGCGCCGGTTGCCGCGGTCCAGGCCCAGGGCGACGCTGGTGATCGCGCCGTACTCGGGGCCGACGACCATCGCGGCCACGATGAGGATCTGGGAGTTGGTCATGATGCCGACCGCGCCGATCAGGCCGGCGATCACCAGGAGCAGGTAGAAGGACGGCAGGTAGGTGCCGCCGGCGCGGATGCCGGCCTCGACGGCGGCCCACAGCGGGGCGTGGGCCAGGACGCGTGGCTCGGTGGCTTCGAGCCGGTCGGCGCGGTGCGAGAGCAGCAGCTCGACGTCCTCGATCGAGATCGACCCCTGCCGGTCGATGCCGAGGCCGCGCAGGCGGTGCAGCAGCGTGTTCGCCGCGCCCCTCACGACGTCGCACTCCAGGACGTCGCCGTCCGGCGCGCGGGCGGCGGATTCCAGCACCGCGAGGTTGAGGACGTGGCGGTCGGCGGTCAGCAGCGCGAGCGCCGGCCCGGTGAGCGCGGGCGGCGTCAGCAGTCTCAGATGGACCAGATCCATCAGCCAAGCTGAGCACTTCCGGGGCGCGGGGGGCAGGAGGAGCTCGCCCGTCGTGGCGCCGTTCATCCGGTTGCCGCCGGGCCCGGGCGGTGGGCGGTGTGCTCAGCCGGCCGGGTCGTACCAGGTGTCGTGGTCGGGCAGCAGGGCGTCGGCCTCCTTGGGCCCCCAGGTTCCCCTGGCGTAGGGGTGGACCGCAACGGCGTCGTCCAGCACCGGGTCGACGATGCGCCAGGCGGACTCCACGGTGTCCTGCCGGGCGAACAGCCAGCGGTCGCCGTCGAGGGCGGCGCCGATCAGGCGGTCGTAGGGGCGCATGTCCGAACCCGGGATCTCGCTGAAGGCGAGTTCCTCGTGCTTGGCCTGCCAGCCGCCGCCGGGCATCTTGCCGGCGAGGGTCAGCCCGACCTGGGTCTCGGGCCAGATGCGGAACCGCAGCCGGTTCTCCGCGGGCGCCGGACGCAGGTCGAAGACGTCGTGCGGGGCGCGGCGGAACTGGATGCTGATCTCGGTGGCGGTCACCGGGAGGCACTTGCCGGCCCGGATGAGGATCGGCACGTCGGCCCAGCGCCAGGAGTCGGCGGCCAGCCGGATGGCCGCGAAGGTCTCGACGGTGGACTCCGGGTCCACACCGTCGACCTGGCGGTAGCCCTCGTACTGTCCGCGCACGATGTGCTCGGGGGTGAGCGGCCGCAGGGAGGAGACGACCTCGGCCTTGGAGTCCAGCCAGGCGGACAGCCCGCGTCCGGAGGGCGGGTCGGCCAGGACGGTGGCCAGCACCTGGAGCATGTGGTTCTGGATGACGTCGCGGACGGCGCCGGTGCGGTCGTAGAAGCGGCCGCGGTCGGAGACGTCGAAGGCCTCGGCCATGGTGATCTGCACGGACTCGACGTGCGTGCGGTTGAGCAGCGGCTCGACCACGGAGTTGGCGAACCGGGCGAACAGGACGTTCTCCACCGGGTCGAGCCCGAGCCAGTGGTCGACGCGGTAGATCGCGTCCTCGGGGAAGTGCCGGTGCATGGTCTCGTTGAGTGCGCGGGCGCTTTCGAGGTCGTTGCCGAAGGGCTTCTCGACCATGATGCGGGCGCCCTCGGCCCGGCCGGCCGCGGCGATTCCGTCGGCGATCCGGCCGAAGAGCACCGGTGGCACTTCGAGGTAGTACAGCGCCCGGCCGCCGCTGCCCATGGCGTCGGACATCGCCGTGTAGGTGGCGTCCTCGCCGAGGTCTCCGTCCACGTAGCGCAGCAGGCCGAGCAGCTTGACCGCCGCGGGGGACGCGGGGTTCATGCCGTTGAGGGTGAGTGAGGCCTCGGCGTAGGCGCGGAACTGCTCCAGGTCCCAGCCGGCTTTCGCCACGCCCACCACCGGGACGTCCAGGACGCCGCGTTCGACCAGTCCGACCAGAGCCGGGAAGGTCTCCAGTTTGGCCAGGTCGCCGGTTGCGCCGAAGATCACCAGCGCGTCCATCTGTCGTGTCGTCATGTCGGCTCTCCTGTGGGCGCCGGGGATCTGGCCGGGGTTCAGCGCAGCCGGTCGGCCAGGTGGTCGCCGACGCGCAGGGCGTTGGCGATGGCCGTCAGCGACGGGTTCACCGCGCCGATGCTCGGGAAGAAGCTGGTGTCCACGACGTAGAGGTTGTCGAGGTCGTGGGCCTTGCAGTTGACGTCGAGGGCGGAGGAGGCGGGATCGGTGCCGAACCGGACGGTACCGGCCTGGTGGGCGGTGGCGCCGATCGGCATGCCCTTGTGCAGGTAGAGGCTGTGCGGCAGCAGGTGGTGCTGGTGCAGGCCCAGCTGTCCGAGCATGCCCTGGAGCTTGTGGCGCAGCCGTTTGAGTCCGGTGACGTTGTTCTTCTCGTCCAGCGTCAGGCGGACGTTGCCGTCGGCGTCCAGGGTGACCCGGTTGTCCGGGTGGGGCAGGTCCTCGCTGCACAGCCAGAAGTCGACCGCGTGGTGGGCGAGTACCTCGAAGGGCATGTCGGGTGTCACTGCTCCGGCCCAGCGGGGCGCCTCGCCGTGGATCTGTTCGGCGTCGGACTTGCCGAGCATCTGGATGCCGCCGAGGGGGTGGTCCCAGTCGTCGGCGCCCAGGTACCAGTCGTGCAGGGCCAGGGTCTTCTGGAAGGCGGTCGGGTTGGGTTCCTTCGAGACCGCCATCAGGGCCAGGTTGTTGTGCCGCAGGTAGTGCCGGCCGACCACGTCGGAGCTGTTGGCCAGGCCGGCCGGGTGTCGGTCGTTGGACGAACGGAGCAGCAGAAGTGCGGAGTTGACCGCTCCGCAGGCGACCACCACGATGTCCGCGGTGAATTCGGCCGTGCTGCCGTCGCCGAGTTCGGTGGCCACGGCCGTGACCGTGCGCCCGGTCGGGTCGGTCTCCAGCCGGCGCACGTTCGCCGTGGTGATCATCGTGACGTTGTCGTTCCGCAGGGCCGGGTCGACGCAGATCACCTCGGCGTCGGACTTGGCGCCGAGCAGGCAGGGGAAGCCGTCCACCCGGTCGCAGCGGATGCAGGCGCTGCCGTGGACGGCCCGGCCGTGCTCGTCCTGGGTGAGGTTCACCCCGATCGGCAGGTGGAACGGGTGCAGGCCGTGTTTCTCCAGGTCGTCGCTGAGCTGCTGGATGCGCGGCTCGTGCTCGACCGGCGGGAACGGGTACTGGCCGCTCGCCGGGCCCTCGGTCGGGTCCTCGCCGTGCCGGCCGTGCACCAGGTAGAGCTGTTCCGCCCGGGTGTAGTAGGGCTCCAGGTCCTGGTAGTCGATCGGCCAGGCCGGTGAGACGCCGTCGTGGTGGCGCAGTTCGCCGAAGTCCTCGGGGCGCAGCCGGAACAGCGCGGCGCCGTAGAACTTGGTGTTGCCGCCGACGTAGTAGTTGACCTCGGGCGGGAAGGCGTTGCCGTCCTTGTCGTACCAGTATTCCGGGGCGCGGTACCTGCCCTTGACGAAGACCGCGGTGGAGTCCCAGTTGTCCCGCTCTCGGGGCAGGCGGTCGCCTCGTTCGAGGAGCAGGATGCGCTTGCCGGTCGACGCCAGCCGATGGGCCAGGGTGCCGCCGCCTGCGCCGGTGCCGATGATGATGACGTCGTAGTGCTGGTCGCCGGCCACGGGGTATCCGATCTGGAGTCGATCTGGAGTCGTTGCCTGCCCGGCGGCGGCGCCCGGCTCGTCCGCCTTCGGGCACTCGGCTGCGGGTGGCGTCCTGGGGGCGGCCACCGGTGTGCAGGACAAGTCCTGTCACTTGCAAGCTACAGCGGGGGCGGCGGGACGGCACCTCCGTGGTCGGGCAGGGCCTGTTCGAGTGCCCTCAGTGCCGCGGCCGTGGTCGCGGCCGGGGTGCCGGAGGCGTCCACGGCGGTGCCCGGTTCGTCGGCCCGGAGCGGTTCGAGCAGGGCGTACTGGGAGGCGAGCAGTGCGGGGGGCATGAAGTGTCCGGTCCGGTGGGAGATCCGCCGGGCGGCGAGCGCGGGGTCGAGCGACAGTTGGAGGAAGTACACGTTCGCCCCGGTGGCACGGAACCGGTCCCGGTAGGTGCGCCGGAGGGCCGAGCAGGCCAGCACGCCGCCGTGGTCGCGTGCCGCGGCCGTGCGGATCCATGCGGTGAGCGCGGCGAGCCAGGGAGCGCGGTCGGCGTCGTCGAGGGGGTGTCCGGCGGCCATCTTCGCCCGGTTCGCGGCCGGGTGGAGGTCGTCGCCCTCCTGGAACGGCACGCCGAGCACCGCGGCGAGCCGTGCGCCCACCGTGCTCTTCCCGGAGGCCGACACGCCCATCACGATCACTACGGGTCCGGTCCACACGTTGGTCATGATGCCTCCGGCCTCCCGTTGCGGCGCTTCCGGCGGGACGCCGGTGTGCTTGCGCCGTCGTCCGGAGCACACGAGAGGAACCTGTCCGATGACCTCCGCGAAGCCGTCCGCCGGTGCCCGGCTGCTGCTACCGTTCACTCCGGCCGAGTTGGGCGGGCTGCCCGAGGGGTGGGAGGCGGCCGTCTGGGACGGCACGGGTGGGGAGCCGAGCGGCCCGTGGCTCGCGGGGGTCGAGCTCTTCGTCGTCCCGTACACCTTCACCCGACCGGCCTTGGGTCTGCTGCCCGGGATGCCCGGCCTGCGGGTCGTGCAGTCACTGAGCGTGGGGGTGGAAGACCTCCTGCCGCGCCTTCCGCCCGGCGTCACGCTCTGCAACGCCGCGGGCGTGCACGAGGCGAGCACCGCCGAGCACGCGGTGACCCTGCTGCTGGCGGCGCTGCGGCGGATTCCCGACCTCGTACGGGCCCAGTGGGCGCAGCGGTGGGAGGCGGGTTTCCGGCCCGCGCTGGCCGACCGCACGGTGCTGCTGCTCGGGTACGGTGCGATCGGCGCGGCCGTCGAGGCGCGGATCGCACCGTTCGAGTGCCGGGTGCTGCGGGTGGCCCGCAGGGCGCGGCAGGCGCCGCGGGGGCCGGTGCGGCCGGTGGAGGAGCTGCCGTCGCTGCTGCCGCAGGCCGATGCGGTGGTGCTGACCCTGCCGCTCACGCCGGACACCCGGGGCCTGGTGGACGCGGCGTTCCTGGCCCGGCTGCGGGACGGTGCGCTGGTGGTGAACGTCGGGCGGGGCGCGGTGGTCGACAGTGCCGCGCTGCTGGCGGAGCTGCGCGGCGGGCGGCTGAGTGCGGCGCTCGACGTCACCGACCCCGAGCCGCTGCCGCCGGCGCATCCGCTGTGGACGGCGCCGAACACCCTGATCACCCCCCACACCGCGGCCACCACGTCGGCCTTCCGGCCCCGGGCGCTGGCGCTGGTGCGGGCGCAGGTGTCCCGCTACGCGGCGGGTGAGGCGCTGGTGAACGTCGTTTCGGCGGAGGCGGGCTGACGGTCCGCCGGTCGGGCCGCGTCCTTCGGAGCGTGTCCTAGGCCGATGGGCCGACACTCGATGGGGTCGCCCTCGGTCGTGCCGTCCCGCCGCGGCGCCGGCGGCGTGGTTGGCTGGGGCCGATCTTCCCGCGTGAGGAACCACATGAGTCAACTCGACCTGGCCAGGCTGCAGTTCGCCATGACCTCGGTCTACCACTTCCTGTTCGTGCCGGTCACGATCGGCCTGGGTTTCCTGACTGCGCTGCTGCAGACCGGCTGGCACCGCACCGGGCGGGCCGAACTGTTGCAGCTGACGCGGTTCTTCGGCACCCTGCTGGTGATCAACATCGCGGTGGGCGTGGTGACCGGGCTGGTGCAGGAGTTCCAGTTCGGGATGGACTGGTCGGAGTACTCGCGCACGGTGGGCGACGTGTTCGGCGCACCGCTGGCGATGGAGGGGCTGGCCGCGTTCTTCCTGGAGTCGACGTTCCTCGGGCTGTGGTTGTTCGGGTGGGACCGTCTGCCGCCGCGGGTGCACCTGGCGACGATCTGGGCGGTGGCCCTGGGCGGTGCGCTGTCCGCGGCGTTCATCATGGCGGCCAACTCCTGGATGCAGCATCCGGTCGGCTACACGATCGACCAGTCCACCGGTCGTCCGCAGCTCAACGACGTCTGGAAGCTGTTCACCAATCCGGTGTTCCTGCGCGGGTACCTGCACGTGATCCTCGCCTCGGTGGTGACCGGGGCGGCGGTGATGCTGGCGGTGTCGGCCTGGCAGCTGCGCAAGGGGACGTCCCCGCTCGCCTTCCACGCCACCGCCAGGCTGGCCCTGGTGGTGCTGGTCCCGACGATCCTGGTCGCGATGCTGGTCGGCAGCGAACTCGGCGTCACCGAGGGCAAGTACCAGCCGATGAAGATCGCCGGCGCCGAGGCCCAGTGGGACACCTGCCAGCCCTGCTCGTTCTCGCTGTTCCAGGTCGGTGGTGGCAAGAACGACATGACACCGACCAAGATCATCTCCATTCCGCACCTGCTCTCCCTGCTGGCCACCAACCACTGGAACGGGCAGGTGCTGGGGCTCAACGCCGTCCAGGCCCAGTACGAGCAGCAGTACGGGCCCGGCGACTACGTCCCGAACATCTTCATCCAGTACTGGTCGATGCGTGTGATGGCCTACCTCGCCCTCGTGGTGACGCTGGTCGGGCTGTGGGGTCTGTGGCTGCTGTGGCGCAAGCGGCTCAGCAGCTCGCGCTGGTTCCTGCGGGTGGCAGTCTGGACCGCGGTGCTGCCGTTCCTGATGAACACCGCCGGCTGGCTGCTCACCGAGAGCGGCCGCCAACCGTGGATCGTCCAGGGCATCCAGCTCACCCGCAACGGTGTCTCCCCGTCGGTGAGCACGACGACCGTCGCGATCAGCATCCTGGTGTTCTTCCTGCTCTACGCGGTGCTCGCGGTGGTGGAGGTCGTGCTCATCACCCGGTACGCCCGCAAGGAGCTCTCCCCGCCCCCGGCCGAGGACGCCCCGGTCCCGGCCCTGAGTTACTGAGGCCGCCCGATGGCGCTCGCCACGTTCTGGTTCATCGTCACCGCCGCCCTGTGGACCGGCTTCTTCGTCCTGGAGGGCTTCGACCTCGGGGTGGGCATGCTGCACACCGTGGTCGCCCGCGACGAGGCCGGCCGTCGTGCGGCCATCAACACCATCGGCCCGCTCTGGGACGGCAACGAGGTGTGGCTGATCGTCGCCGCCGCCGCGATGTTCGCCGCGTTCCCCGACTGGTACGCGACGATGTTCTCCGGCTTCTACCTCGCGCTGATCCTGCTGCTGGCGGGTCTGATCGTGCGCGGGGTCTCGTTCGAGTACCGCGGCAAGGTCGACGGCGTCCGGTGGCGCCGCACCTGGGACACCCTGCTCACCTGCGGCAGCCTGCTGGTGCCGCTGCTGATCGGGATCGCGTTGGGCGACCTGCTGCACGGGGTGCCGATCGACCAGGACCACGAGTTCACCGGTGACTTCGGCGACCTGTTCTCCGGCTACTCGGTGTTCGCCGGGATCACCCTGGTGCTGCTCTGCCTGCTGCACGGCGCGGCCTTCATCGCGCTCAAGACCACCGGCCCGATCCGGGGCCGGGCCTCGCTGCTCGCCCGCCGGATCGCCCCGCTGACCGTCCTCGCCGTCCTGGCCTTCCTGCCCTGGACCCACTCCGTCGCGGGCAAGGGCGTCCTGCCCGACATCCTCGACCTCGTCGCCATGCTCGCGGTGCTCGCCGCCGGCTGGCTGCTCCACGGACGGCACGAGGGCTGGGCGTTCGTCGCCACCGCGGTCACGATCGCGACGACCGTCCTGTCGGTGTTCGTCGACCTCTACCCGCGGCTGATGGTGTCCAGCACCGATCCCGCCTACAACCTGACCGTCCAGAACAGCGCCTCCGGCAACTACGCGCTGAAGGTGATGAGCGTCGTCGCGATCGTCTTCTTCCCCGTGGTGCTCGCCTACCAGGGCTGGACGTACCACGTCTTCCGCCTGCGCATCTCCGCCGACCAGTTCGGCCCGTCCGCCACCCGGAGCGAGCCGTAGTCAGAGCACCGCGATCGGGTTGACGGGGGAGCCGGTGGCCCGCGGCAGCCGAAGCGGGGCCACCGTGCACAGGAACGACCAGCGTCCCTCCTGCTCGCACAACGGAGCCAGTTCCTCGAACTGCAGCCAGTCCAGCAGGTGCACCCCCATCGCGTGGACCGCGAGCACGTGGACGGGGTAGTCCACGCCCTCGGCGGCGCTCGGCGCGGCGTCGTTGTTGCCGTCGCCGCCGAGCACCGCGACGCCGCGCTCGGCCACGAACTCCATCGCACCGGGGTGCAGGCCGGCCCGGGCCGTCGCGGACTCCCAGGCGCCGAGTTCCGTCCGCCGGCGCCGGTGGCCGACCCGGACGAACAGCAGATCGCCCCCGCCCACCCGGACTCCCTGGGCGGCCTCGGCCTCGGCCAGCTCGGCGGCACTCACCTGCTCGCCCGGCTCCAGCCACGGCACCCCGCGCAGCCGGGGAATGTCCAGCAGCACGCCCCGGCCGACGATCCCGTCCCGGACCAGCGCGACGGACAGCGCCTCGGCGCCCTGCGGCGTCACGCTGGACGCGTCCGTGCCGCCGTACAGGGTGCCGTCGTAGATCACGTGGCAGAGCGCGTCGAGATGGCTGTCCGCATCGCCGTGGATGTTCATGTCGAAGTGGTCCCGGGCGAACTGCAGGCCGCTCGGGTCGATGGCGCCCGCGACCGCCCCGGTCATGCGGTGGCCGGCCGGCTCCGGGTTGTCCGGCCCGGGGTACGTCTCCACGGGGGCCGCCAGGCTCACCCGACGCCCGGAGCGGACCTCGCGCGCCGCGGCGACCACCCGCTCCGGTGTGATCGTCTCCAGCGCGCCGCGACCGACCCGGCCGCCCGCAGCCGTACGGCGGACCCGCTCGTACAGGTCACGGAACCCGGCTGCGTCCAGCCGCGGCGTCTGCGCCCGCCCGTCCATTCAGCGGCCCCGCGGCGCGTCGCGGGCGTCGCGCGGGGAGGACGCCGGCGCGGCGGGCACGTACCGGCCGTCGGCGCGGCCACGGACGTTCGGCGGGCAGCGGTCCATCGTCGACCCTCCGTGCGGTCCGGGCGGCTCCCGGCGAACGCTATCCGAGCGCCGGCCGTCCGGCGGGCGACCCGCTGCGCGTCGCCCGCCGGGTCCCCCACCC
The DNA here is from genome assembly GCF_043950205.1 of Kitasatospora hibisci. Lineage (NCBI taxonomy): Bacteria > Bacillati > Actinomycetota > Actinomycetes > Kitasatosporales > Streptomycetaceae > Kitasatospora > Kitasatospora hibisci. The sequence goes on from NZ_CP171642.1 coordinate 223,528, forward strand.
GGCCCACGGCCGCTGGCCCCGGGTGCTCGCCGCCGCGGCGCGTGAACGTCGGTCCCCGGGCGGGGATTCGCCCGGCTGACGGTCCGCCGGTTCTGGAACGAGATCGGGATATTTCCCGCACCGGCCCGTGAACGACTCCCGCCTACGGTGATGACACCGGTGAACCGCACCGGCCGAACGACAGCAGGAGACCGCATGCGCACCCGCCGCCTCGCCCTCACCGCCGCCGCCGTCGCGGCGCTCGCCGCCACCGCGACGGCCTGCGGGCCGGACAACAGCGGCACGGGCTCCACGGCCGCCGCCCCGGCGACCAGCACGGCGGGTGCCACCGCCACCAGCGCCCCGGCCGCAACCGCCACCACCGCCGCCACGCCGACGAAGGCCACCGCCGCGCCGCCCAAGGCCCCCGCGCCCTCCTCCCCCGCCGCGTCCGGCAAGAGCGGCAACGGGCAGACCTGCGGCGCCGACGACCTGGTCCTCAGCGCGAAGGCCGAGTCCCAGGCCGGCGGCTACATCCTGATCACCGCCATGGCCAAGCCGGGCGTCTCCTGCACGCTCCCCGCGGCCCACCCCACCATCGCCTTCGGTTCGGGCGGCATCGAGGCCGCCAACGCCGAACAGGCCACCGGCACCCCGATCCCCCTGAGCGGCGCCAAGGTCGCCTACGCAGGCGTCATGGCGAAGACCACCAAGGGCAACCAGGCCGTCGAGTTCACCGACGTCATCGTGGCCATCGGCAACGCCGACCCGAACCCGGCCGGGATCCCCGTCGGCAGGACTCCGGTCGACAAGCCGATCGTCACCAACTGGCACACCGTCCCGAAGGACGCCGTCCCGGGTCTCTGACGACCCGGCGCGGGCCACTCGCCCGCCCCGGGTGCCGTCCGGGGGCGTCAGGGGACGAGGACGATCTTGCCGAGGTTGCGGCGGGACTCGACGAGGGCGTGCGCGCGGGCGGCTTCCGCGAGCGGGATCCGGGCGTGGACGTGGGTGCGGAGCACCCCCGTGCGGTGCAGCTCCCACAGCTCGCCCACCCAACGGGCGTACAGCTCGGGCTCGTTCCTGGCCAGGGCGGCCATCTGGAAGCCGATGACCGAGGCACTGCGGACCAGCAGCTCGAAGGCGTCGACCGTGCCACCGCCGGAGCTGAAGGCGACCAGCCGGCCACCGGGGGCCAGCGCCCGCACGGCGGGCCCGAGGAGGTCACCGCCGACGCCGTCGAGGACGACGTCGACCGGCTCGCCCCAGCCCTCGTCCCCGTAGAGCACGACCTCGTCGGCGCCCAGCGCACGGACGAACTCCGCCTTGTCCGGGCTGCCGACGGCCGCGACCACGCGGGAGGCGCCACCGGCCTTCGCGTACTGCAGGGCGAGGGTGCCGACCGCGCCGGCCGCCGCGGTCACCAGCACCGACTCCCCCGCAGCGGGACGGCCCGCCTCGTGGGCGCCGCGCGCCACCAGGCCGCTGCGGACCAGGGCGACGGCGTCGACGGCGCTCGCCCACCCGGGCACCCGCGAGGCGAACGCCTGCTGGACCAAAGCCAGTTCAGCGTAGGAGTGGGCGAAGCAGATGCCGGTGACGCGGTCACCCGGCGCGAATCCGGTGACACCCTCGCCGACGGCGGCGACCACGCCCGCGACCTCGCCGCCGAGCGCGCCGGCCTGACGGCCCTCGCGTACCTTCCGGACGGTGGGCAGCGAGATACCGATCGCCTCGGTGCGGACGAGCAGTTCCCCGGGGCCCGGGGCGGGGGCGGGGGCCTCCTCGACGAAGAGGACCTCGGGACCACCGGTAGCCGCGCCGCCGGGACGGACGGGGCGCCCGCGCCCGCACCCGGAAGTGACGACGCGTCGAGGTGCCCCGGGCCGCGCAGGAGGGCCGGCACGGAAATCGGGTTGGGTGGCCGGGACAAGGCTGGTAACGTCCGGGATGCCGTGAAGGAACGCGAGGAGGTGAGACCCATGAAGGCTGTATGCGGGTGGGTGCTCCCCCTTGTCGTCACGGCGGGCGATTGACGTAGGTGTCGCCGGGAGCGCCTTGAACGAGGCTCTCCTGAAAGGTAACACCGATGAATTCCGTGCAATCCAACGAGCGAACCGGCGACCGGTCGGTCACCGTGGTGCGGGTCGCGGACACGCAGTGGCACGCCGTGGAGGACGACCGGGTGGTCGGTCGCGGCGACGCCTCGCACCGGCCCGACGGGCGACTGTTCGTGAGCGTCGACGCGTGGCACGGCCCGGTCTTCGACCGTATCGCCGCCGCGCTGGTCGCGGATCTGCCGACACCGCTGTACACGGTGGTCGACGAGGCGGACGACGAGTCGACCACCGCCTGGCAGCGGACCGGCTTCACGGCCGGACGCCGCGAGTGGGGCTACCTGGTGCCCACCGATCCCGAGGTCACCGGCCTCGGAGCGGTGCGTCCCCCCACGGGCGTGACCATCGTCCCCGCCGGCGAGGCGGCGCAGGCTCCGCTGCGGGCCCTGGACCACGCCGTCCGCGCGGAGGTCGAGGCCGGTGCGGGCTGGCGGACGATGCCGGCCGAGGTCCTGCCCAGGCCGGCGTGGTCCACCATGGCCGACCCGTCGAAGTACGCGGTGGCGCAGGAGTCCGACCGGTACGTGGGCCTGGTCCGGGTGGCGCCGCTGACCCGGCAGCCGCGGATCGGGCTGATCGCCGTCCGGGCCGACCGGCAGCGCCGGGGCATCGCCCGCGCCCTGCTGGCCCACGCGCTGGGCTCGCTGCACCGCGGCGGGACGGCGTCGGCCTGGACCGAGGTCGACGAGACCAACGCGGCGGCCACCGCCCTGTTCGAGGGCATCGGCGCCCGGCGCGCGGGTACCACCCTGGAGCTCGTCCGCCGCTGACGCCGCGCCGCACACCCCGGGAGCGGACCGGCCCCGTGCCGGGCCCGTTCCCCGTTCCCCGTTCCCACCGACCGTCCCCATCCAGAGCACCGTCACCCGACGGAGAAGCGAGACGACTTGACCAAGACAACAGGAGGCATCGAAGTCGAGGGCACCGTCCTCGAATGCCTGCGCAACGCCACCTTCCGGGTGGAGCTCCAGAACGGACACACCGTCCTGGCCCACATCAGCGGGAAGATCCGCAAGAACTACATCAAGATCCTTCCGTACGACCGCGTCCTCGTCGAGCTCAGCCCCTACGACCTCAGCCGCGGCCGGATCCGCTACCGGTACCGGTCCTAGCGGCGTGACGCGGCGCCCGTGGTGTCCGTGCCCGGTGGCCCGTCCGTTCCGGCGGGCCTGACACGGACGTCACGGGCGCCGGATGTCCGGATGACGGTGTGTCGCGGGACCGGGACATCCGGCCGTGCGCCCCTCCGTCAGGCCGGATGCGCGACACCGGCGGAGCGGGTGCCGTCCCCGTGCAGGCGCTGCTCCGCGGTACGCCAGGCTGCGGTGACGGCGCGGTGGGCGGTGGCCGTGGCCTCGGTGACGTCGCCCTCCAGGTGGAGCGGGGTGCCGAGGTGGACGTGCAGGGCGGGGCGGCGCAGCGGGGCGGTGGCGAGTCCGGCCAGCTGCTTGGCGGCGTTGCCCGAGGTCAGGCGGCGGGCGCCGCACTGGCCGAGCGGCACCACGGGGGCGCCGCTCGCTGCCGCGAGGCGGGCCAGGCCGGTGCGGAAGGCGGCCGGTTGTGTGTCACGGGAGTCGCGGCGCTTGGGCAGGCCGCCCTCGCCGTAGATGAGGACGACGCGGCCGGCCGCGAGTGCCGTCGCGGCCGCGTCGAGGGCGGTGGCGGCCCGGGCCGTGCCGCGGTGGACGGGTATGTGGCCGCCGGCCCGCAGCACGTTGCCGAGGACGGGTGCCCGCCAGAGTCCGGCGGTCGCCATCACCACCGGTTCGGTGCCCAGGCGGTGGAGCGCGGCCAGGACGACGGCCGGGTCGGCGAGCGAGCTGTGGTTGGCCGCGACGATGCTGCCCGGGGCGATCGGGCCCGCGGTCTCGGAGGTGACGCAGAGGCGGGCCAGGGCGGGCACCAGTGCGCTGGCGATCCGGCTGAGCATGGGTGTTCGTTCCTTCGTGGGCCTTCGGCGAGGTGGTGGTGCCATCCTCGCGCAGTGCCGGTGCCGGGCGCCTGAGTCGTGGTACTCATTCCGGGCTGGGTACGGGCCAACCGGCCCGTACCGGGTGTTCAGGGGGCGGTGAACAGGCCGGGGAAGGTGGGGGCCAGCCACGGCCGACGGCCCCAGGCGAGGACCTTGCCGCGGGTGAGGGCGTCGACGGCGGTGTAGTGGCCCAGGGCGATGAGCAGGAACGCCACCGGTTCGGTGAGGATCGTGCAGTCCGGGCGCCGCGGCGGTTCGGGGCTCACCACGGCGGTGCCGTCCGTGAAGGTCACCGCGAATCCGCCCAGGCCGCGTATCCGCAACCGTTGACATCCTCGCTGCCCTGAAGGACGGCGGTTCCCGCCTACCGCGCCGTTGAGGGCTGCGGTGTCGGGTGGGTTCCTGCTTCGCTGCGCGGTGCCGGGAGGAGTCCCGGTCCTACCTGCGCTTCACAGGCTGTCACGGCCAGTCCGGCCGCCTTGGCGGCGTTGACCGCCGCGTTGATGTCCCGGTCGAGGGCCGCCCCGCACGCCCCACACGTCCACACACGAACGTGCAGCGGCTTCGGGCCGTCCTTCACGCCGCACTGCGAGCACACCTGACTGGTGGGCTCGAACCGGCCGATCTTCACGACGGTGCGCCCGTACCGTGCGGCCTTGTACTCCAGCATGTTCACGAACGCCGACCATCCGGCGTCGTGGACGGACTTGGCCAGGCGCGTGCGGGCGAGTCCCTTCACCGCCAGGTCCTCCACGGCGACCGCTTGGTTCTCGCGGATCAGCTTGGTGGAGAGCTGGTGGTGGAACTCGCGGCGTGCGTCGGCCACCTTCGCGTGCGCGCGGGCGACCTTGATCCGGGCCCTGTTCCGGTTGCCGGAGCCCTTCTGTTTGCGGGAGAGGGCACGCTGTGCCTTCTTCAGGCGCTTCTCGGCGCGGCGCAGGAAGCGCGGGCTGTCGACCTTCGTCCCGTCGGAGAGGACCGCGAAGTGCCCGAGCCCGAGATCGATGCCCAGCTCGGGCGTGACCTCGGGAAGGACTTCCTCCGGGCCGGTCTCCACGACGAAGCTCGCGAAGTACCTGCCCGGCCGACTCCCGCGGCGCTGTCCAGGACCTCGGGAGGCGGCGGGTGCCGGGGACGGCCTCGCCGGGGCCGGGCCCGGCTCGCCGCCCTGGAGCTCGCCCTGCTTCCGAGGGCGGGCTCCGGGAGCGCGGCGCGGACGGGGAGGCCCGACCGGCGCCGCCACGGGGTGCCGGCCGGGTCGGGTCGGGTGGGGCTGGGGTTGCCCGGGGTCAGGAGTTCCTGCCGCGGGCGGCCACCTGCCAGCGGGTCACCAGCGTGCCGCCGTTCACCACGGCGACGTCGTCGACGAGGTTGACCGCGACGCAGACGTGGTTGGGGATGACGCGCAGCCGCTCGCCGAGGGCGGGCAGGCCGCTGTCGTCGGGCCAGGCCACGGTGGCGTGGTGTTCGGACAGGGCCGTGATGCGGGCCTCGGGGTGGTCCATGAGCCGGCCGAAGCCGGTCGCCCAGGCGGCCCGGTCGCCGCCGAGGATCTTGCTGCCCGCGTCCAGGACGACCCGGCGGGGTGTGGTGTCGTCCCCCTCGTGCCGGCTGACGACGGTCGCCGCGACCGTCAGCGCGATGTCCGCCGTGGTGCAGCGTCCGAGTTCGAGCTGTTGGGCGTCGCCGAACACGTAGACGCCCGGCCGCACTTCGGTGGCCGCCGAGGTGCCGGTCAGTTCCGCGGTGGGGGTGGATCCGCCGCTCACCCGGGTGACCTCGAAGCCTGCGGCGGCGAGCAGTTCGGCCGCCCGCGCGAGGGCCTGCTGCTCCTGCTCGGCCGCCGTGGCGGGCATGCCCGGTGCGTAGCCGTGGCCGGGGAAGGTGAACACTCCCGCGACGCGGAGGCCGGCCCGGGTCGCCGCTCGGGCCACCGCCACGGCCTGCTCCGGGCGGACGCCGCTGCGGTGGTGGCCGCTGTCGATCTCCACCATGACCTCGATGTCGCCGGCCGCGGCCCCGAGGTGGCGGCCGGCCGTCTCGGCGGCTTCGGCGGAGTCCGTTCCGATGGCGACCCTCGCCCGGGTGGCGAGCTTCTGCAGTCGCTGCGCCTGCCGGGGCCCGATCCACAGCGGGTAGGCGATGAAGAGATCGGTGGCGCCGTGGTCGGCGAAGACCTCGGCCTCCCCGATGGTCGCGACCGTCAGCCCGACGGCCCCCGCAGCGAGCTGGCGGGCGGCGATCTCCGGCATCTTGTGGGTCTTGGCGTGGGGGCGCAGCCGCAGGCCCTTGGTCTGGAGTGCTGCGGCCATGCGCTCGATGTTCCGTTCGAGCACGTCCAGTTCGACCATGATGTCCGGGGTGTCGATCTCCACGGGGATTGCGCTCATCTGTTTCCTCTTCGGCTCGCGTCGCACCGGACGTGTTCTCGTTCCACGAGGATAGGTTCGGGCACCTCGTGCGGGTCGACCACGTCGGCTGTGGGGCCGGCCGGTGCTTCCGCGGGGGTGGCGGGGCAGCGGCCGGCCGGGGAGGGACAGCGGGCCGGCGCCGGGGCCCGGAATGCCGAGGCCAGGCAAGTGACATGACACTGGCTCCGTGCGTGGCCGTGGTATTCGAAGGAGTCCGTCCCGCGGCGGGCGGCGACAGCGGTGGCCGTCACCGGCGCGCCGCCGGGGCGGACCAGCTCGCGAGCAGGCGCAGGGCGTGTTCGGAGGGGCTGTCGGACTCCGCGGTGTAGAGGTAGAGGGCCTGGTCGGGGTCGTCCGGAAGGGCGAGCGACTCGTAGGCCAGGGTGAGCTCGCCGGCGATGGGGTGGCGGTAGAGCTTGATGCCGTGGGTGTACTGCAGGACGTCGTGGTCGGCCCACCACTGGCGGAAGTCCTCGTCGCGCACGGACAGTTCACCGACGAGTTCGTTCAGGCGCGGATCGTGCGGGTGGCGGCCGGCGTACAGGCGCAGCGCCGCCACCGCGCCGCGGGCGGCGGTCTCCCAGTCGGCGAGCAGGTCGCGGGCGGCGGGGTCGAGGAAGATGAACCGGGCGAGGTTGCGGTCGCGGTGCGGCAGGGCGTCGAAGTCGACGTACAGGGCCTTGGCGAGCGGGTTGGCGGCCAGCACGTCCAACCGGTGTCCGAGGATCATCGCCGGAGTTCCGGTCAGGGTGTCCAGGACGCGCAGCAGCCCGGGCCGTACCCGCTGGGGCGGTTGGGGGCGTCGGCGGGTGGTGCCCGGTCGGGGTTTGGCCAGGTCGAACAGGTGGGCGCGCTCGGCCGGGTCGAGGTGCAGTGCGCGGGCCACGGCGTCCAGCACGGCGGCCGAGGCGTTCGGGGTGCGACCCCGTTCGAGCCGTACGTAGTAGTCGACGCTGACCCCGGCGAGCTGCGCGACCTCCTCGCGGCGCAGGCCGGGCACCCGGCGGCGGCCGGCGTGCGGGCCCAGGCCCGCGGCGGCGGGGCTGGTCCTGGCCCGGCGGGAGCGCAGGAAGTCCCGCAGCTCCAGGTTGGGTCCGCGCTCCGGGGGCGTGTTCACTCCTCCAGGTTAGGACGGTGCGCGGGGCGGCCGGCCACGCGAGAGGGGGTCTGCCGGACCCCCGGTGGACCCGGACCCGTCTGCCGGCACGGGCGGGGCCCCGCCCGGTGGTCTCCTGGACGGTGACTCGACACACCACTGCGGGAGGCATCCCCACCATGACCAAGCCCTTGATCGTCATCACCGGCGCAAGTTCCGGCATCGGCGCCGCGACCGCACGCCTGCTGTCCGCCCAGGGGCACCCGCTGCTGCTGCTCGCCCGGCGGCTGGAGCGGCTGGAGGAGCTCGCCCTGCCGCACACGCTGTGCCGCCGGGTGGACGTCACCGACCGCGGCGCCGTCGAGGAGGCCGTGGGCGAGGCGGAGGAGCGGTTCGGACCCGCCGACGCGATCGTCAACAACGCCGGGGTCATGCTGCTCGGGCGCATCGCCGACCAGCCGGCGGACGAATGGGACCGGATGATCGACCTCAACGTCAAGGGCGTGCTCCACGGCACCCGCGCGGTGCTGCCCGGCATGCTCGCCCGGGGCACCGGCACGGTCATCAACGTCAGTTCCGTCGCCGGCCGCAAGACCTTCCCCCACCACGCCGCGTACGTCGCCACCAAGTTCGCCGTGCACGCCCTGTCGGAGAACCTGCGCGAGGAGGTCGCCGCGGCCGGCGTACGGGTGGTGACCATCGCCCCCGGTGCAGTGGAGACCGAACTGCTCTCCCACACCGGCGACGAGCAGATCAAGACGGACTACGAGGCGTGGAAGAAGGCCGCCGGCGGCGCCCTGGACCCGCAGGTCGTGGCCGAGGCCATCGCCTACGCCTACCGGCAGCCGCAGAGCGTGACCGTCCGGGAGATCGTCCTCGCCGCCACCGGTCAGGAGGCCTGAGCCGCCACCCGGGACCCTCAGGTGACGAGCTGGTAGATGCTCACCGCGGTCAGCGCCAGGCCGGTCAGCAGGGAGAGGGTGATGACCAGCTGGTCCATGTGCTGGGAGATCCAGGTGCGCAGGGCGTTCAGCCGGGCCTGCGCGGCATCCGGCGCCCAGACGGTGTAGAGCTCCATGACCAGGAGGCTGAGCGTGGCCAGCAGGCAGTAGCCGGTCAGGGCGAGCCAGTCGGAGAGGGTGGAGAGGTCGGCGTCGACGACCGCGGCGGCGCCGGCGCCGACCAGGCCCCACGGCTGGAGCAGCCAGGCGAGGCCGGCGGCGGCGGCGAGCGAGGCGCTGTCGACACGGCCCGCCCAGCTCGGCGGCCGGGGCGGGCGCGGCGGCCGCCGGCGCCGGTACTCGCCGTACAGCACCAGGCCGACGCCGATCGCCAGCTTGGCGGCGACCGCGGCGGTCGAGGGCGCGCTGTGGTGGGCGGGCGGCGTCCCACCGGTCAGCAGCATCACACAGGCGATCACGGCGACCAGGTTCGCCAGCCAGGACAGCAGGAAGGCCAGGCCGTTGCGGACACCGCGTCGCGACGACAGCAGCAGGATGAAGGCACTGTTGTGCAGCGGCCCGAGGGTGATGGCCGTCCCGATGATGACCAGGTCGAGGACCATCGGCTCAGCCGCTCCCGGGGGTCGGGGCCGCCCGGCGCCCCCGGGACAGGCGTTCCGGGCGGGCATGCCCGGCAGGCACACGAGGTGCTGGCGCCCGCGCGCCGCAGTCCGACTCTGCGGCCCCCGCCCCGGCAGGTCAAGCAGGCCACGCCGACGGCCCGTGAGCCCCGTCCGCGCCGCCTCGACGTTGCGTCGATCGGTCGGCGGCACGACTCCCGCCGTTCCGTGACCCACGTCACACGCGGTTCCTGTCAGGAATCGGGGCGCTGTCCCGCTCAAGTCACCGACAGGGAGCCAGCGAACCGACAGGAGCATCACATGAAGCACCGCATCGTCGTCCTCGGCGCCGGCTATGCAGGGGCCTACGTGGCCGGGACCCTGGCCCGCCAGCTGTCCCCGGCGGACACCGAGATCACCGTGGTCAACACCGAGCCGGACTTCGTCCAGCGGCTGCGGCTGCACCAGCTCGCGGCCGGCCAGGAGATCGAGGCCCCGAAGCTCACCGACGTCTTCGCGGGCACGGGGATACGGCTGCGCCTGGCCAGGGTCACCGCCGTCGACCCCGAGCGCCAGGCCGTCGCCGTGGCCGACTCCGACGGCGGCGGCGAGCTCGGCTACCTGGACTAATCGCAGTGCACCGGGCTTCAGCCCGGTGGTGAAGCGATTCTGAACCCTGCTCTGACCTGTGCGGTGGGCACCCTCCCGCACTGTGGACGGTGCCCACCGCAGACCGTCAAGCCGGACGGTTCTGCTGCTCGATGTACTGCCGGACTATCGACAGCGGCGCGCCGTCGACTGATCCGGCGAAGTACGAACCGGACCACAGACGCTGTGCGCGCCAGTAGTGCTTGACCAGCTCGGGGTACTCCTGCCGCAGCCGGCGCGAGCTGACGCCTTTGAGCGAGTTGACCAGCTTGGACAGGGCGACCTTCGGCGGGAAGTTCACCAGCAGGTGGACGTGGTTGTTCTCGCCGTTGAACTCGACCAACTCCACCTCGAAGTCGGCGCACACGTCCCGCATGATCTCTTCGAGCCGGGTCAGATGCCGCTCGGCGAACACCTTGTGACGGTACTTCGTCACGAAAACCAAGTGCGCATGCAGGGCGAAAGCGCAGTGCCGACCAGTGCGGATGTTCTGATACTCGGCCATAAACCAAAATGGTACGGTGCTGACCGTGCAGCTCAGGTACAGCTTCCGCGTGTACCCGAACGGGCCTCAGCGTTCCGCGCTGGCCAGGGCGTTCGGGTGTGCACGGGTGGCCTTCAATGATGCCCTCCGGGCACGTGAGACCGCCCGCGCCGCCGGGCTGCCGTTCATCCCGTCCGGCGAGCTGTCCAAGCAGCTCACGGCCGCGAAGAACACCCCCGAACGGGCATGGCTCGGCGAGGTGTCCGCCGTGGTGCTGCAACAGTCCCTCCGGGACCTGGACACCGCCTACCGGAACTTCTTCGACGGCCTCAAGGGCATGCGCCCGAAGATGGGACCGCCCCGGTTCAAGTCCCGCAAGGACACCCGGCAGGCGATCCGCTTCACCGCGAACGCCCGATGGAAGATCACACCGGGCGGCGACCTATCGCTGCCGAAGATCGGCGACGTGCGGGTGAAGTGGTCCCGCGCCTTGCCGTCCGTGCCATCCTCGGTGACGGTGATCAAGGACAGCGCAGGCCGGTACTTCGCCAGCTTCGTTGTCGAGACGGACCCCGAGATCCTTCCCGAGACCGAACCGGTCACCGGTCTCGATCTCGGCCTCGGACACTTCGCCGTCCTCTCGGACGGGCGGAAGATCGACGCCCCGAAGTTCCTCCGGCGCGCAGAGAAGAAGCTCAAACGCGCACAGCAAGCCCTGTCCCGTAAGGCCAAGGGCAGCAAGAACCGCGAGAAGGCCCGTCACAAGGTCGCTCGCAACCACGCACGGGTGGCCGACGCCCGGCGCGAGTTCCACCACCAGGTCTCCACCGGACTGATTCGCGAGAACCAAGCAATCGCGGTGGAAGACCTGGCGGTCAAGGGACTCGCCCGCACACGGCTCGCCAAGTCCGTGCACGACGCCGGATGGTCGGCGTTCGTCACCATGCTGGAGTACAAGGCCGCGAAGTACGGCCGGAACCTGATCAAGATCGGCCGCTTCGAGCCGACCTCCCAGGTTTGCTCCCACTGCGGCGTCAAGGACGGCCCCAAGCCGCTGAACATCCGCGTCTGGCAGTGCCAGGCGTGCGGCGTCTGGCTGGACCGGGACGTCAACGCCGCCGTCAACATAGCCACGGCCGCCGGACTGGCGGTGTCAGCCTGTCGAGCGCGGGTAAGCCGGGGACCCGTCCCCGCACAGCGCGAAGAAGCAGGAACCCACCGAGACGGTCAGACGACCGTGGTAGGAATCCCCGCCCTTTAGGGCGGGGAGCGGAAGTCAAGACACGCTCCTCTACGCACTCGGCAGCCACGTCGCCGACCACGGCGTCCCCGGCGTGACCGAGCACGCGTTCCACGTCGCCAGTCGTCCGGCGGCGCTGCGCCTGCGTGAGCGCCTGGACAGCCTGGACGGGCGGGACGAGGTCGGCAGCGTGCTGGTCGTCGGCGACGGGCTGACCGGCATCGAGACCGCCACCGAGATCGCCGAATCCCGGCCCGGCCTGTCGGTGACGCTGGTCGCCCGCAGCGAGCTGGGCGCCTCGCTCTGCGCCGGAGCCCGCAGCCACCTGCGTCAAGCCTGCGGCCGGTTGGGCGTCACCGTCCGGGAGCACACAAGCGTCGAAGCCGTCGAAGCGACGCGGGTGCTGTGCGCCGACGGCACCGTCCTGGCGTCCGACGCAACCGTGTGGACGGCCGGGTTCGCGGTCAACCCCATCGCCGCCGCCAGCGGGCTGGAGGTCACCGAGAACGGTCAGATCGTCGTCGATCGCACCATGCGGTCGGTCTCGCACCCGAACGTCTACGCCGCCGGCGACAGTGCCTGTGCCGTCGGCGACAACGGCCGGCCGCTGCCGATGTCCTGCGCTTCGGCCGGCTACACCGGCCGGCAGGCCACGGCCGCGATCACGGGACGCCTGACCGGCCGCGAGATCGCGAACACCAGGTTGGAGTACGTGGGCAACCACATCAGCCTCGGGCGGCGGGACGGGATCCTGCAGATGGTCGACGGCGAAGGGCAGGCGAAGCCGAAGTACCTGAGCGGCCGGAGGGCCGCACGGATCAAGTCCGGCATCGTCAGGATGTCGCTGTGGGCCACCTCCCACCCGACTTTCGGCCTGCCCAAGCGCACGCGCCGCCTGGCCGCCGCGCCGGCCGCGTCCGCCGGGAACGCGGCGGCGCAGCCGTCTAGTTAGGGTGTTCCGCGTGGACAGCACCGCCATCGATCGCTTCGACACCAGCCGGTTCGAGGCCAGCCGGAACCGGCTGGCCTCGCTGGCGTACCGGCTGCTCGGCTCCGCCATCGACGCCGAGGACGCCGTGCAGGATGCGTTCCTGCACTGGCAGGCCGCCGACCGGCAGCGGATCCGGGTGCCGGAAGCATGGCTGACCAAGGTCGTCACCAACCTGTGCCTCGACCGGCTCCGCTCGGCACAGGCCCGCCGCGAACGCACCGGCGGTGCCTGGCTGCCCGAACCGCTCCTCGACGGCGACCCGATGCTCGACCCGGCCGCGACTTTCGAGCAGCGGGAATCGGTCTCCCTGGCCGTGCTGACTCTGATGGAGCGCCTGTCACCCGTCGAGCGGGCCGTCTACGTCCTGCGCGAAGCGTTCTCCCACAACCACGCCGAGATCGCCGAGATCCTCGACATCACCGAGTCCGCGAGCCAGCAGCACCTCCACCGGGCCCGGCGCCGCATCACCGCCGCGCGCGGCGGCAGCGGCGAAGTCGACCCGGCATCCGCCCGCAGGATCGTCGAGGAGTTCCTCGCCGCCGCCACCTCCGGCCGCACCGAACGGCTGGTCGCGCTGCTCACCGACGACGCGACCGCGATCTCCGACGGCGCCGGCCTGACCGAGAAGCTGCTGCGGTACGACACTCCGCAGCGCATCGCCGCCGTCGCACGGGCCGGCTTCACATCCACACCTGCGAAGCAGCGACTCGCAGGCGGCATCTCCGCCGTCCACTACGCGCTCGTCAACGGCGCCCCCGCCATCCTCTTCGTGCCCGACGGCAAGGTCGTCGGCGCCGTGACGTTCGACATCACAGACGGCAAGATCGCAACCGTGCGCGGCATCGCCGCCCCCGCCCGCCTCGTCCGCCTCACCGAGGCCTGGCGGCAGCACGGACCGGACGCGCCGCTCATCACCCAGTGGTGACCCGACGCCGACCGCGGCCGCACACAAGCCGGGGTCGGTGCGGGCCGAACTGCCCCGACCGGTGAGCGCCGGCGCCGAACCCGCTGGGCACGTCCGCCTCGGTACGCCCGAGCATCGACCGCCCGGCGATCCCTCGACGCACGGCTCGACGCACGGCTCGACTCACTCGCCACGGCCCGGGTGACGCGCGTCTTCTCGGAGAAGATCTCCACCCGCGCCACGGCGACCCGAGCCGGAGGCCGCCGTGAAGCTCGCCGGGAAGATCCGCTCCTCCGGCGTCGCCGTGACCCTCCTCGTCCACGAGCACAAGCGGCTCGGCCGCGGCATCGAACTTGCCATGCTCGCCGAGGAGCTCAAGGCCGACGACGCCGGCCCGGAGCTCCTCACCGGGGAGCCGAAGGGCTCACACGACCCCTCCGGGATCGTGTTCACGGTGCTCGCCGCCATGTCCGGCATGGAGCGCGAGTACATCCGCGACCGCCCCTGGAAGGCCACGAGTCCGCCCGCACGCGCGGCAGGGCCACTCCGCGGCCGACCCGTGGAGCGAGACCTGCGCCGAACCGGCACTGACGGCCGGTCGAACACCTTCCGGGACGTCCTGCACGGCGGGCGCCGACTCCTCGGGCGGCGGTGCCTCCGTGCGCCGTCCGGGCCGGCAAGGACGACGCGCGGTCACCGGCCGGATCGGGGGGCGAGTACGCGGCCGGGTGCTCCTCCAGGTGGAGGACCGTCCGTCCTGTGGACCGATGGCGGGCGGGCAGGGGCGCCGTATCGTCGGGGCCATGAGCCGAGGACTGCATCTGGCCACCTACCTGATGGCCTTCGACACCCGGGCCCAGTCCCTGCAGGACCGCACCCGCGCCGGCTTCCTGCTGCGCGCCGCCGCCCTGGCCGAGCTCGCCCACCGGGGCGCCGTCGCCGAGGACGGGGCAGGCCGGGTGCAGATCGTCTCGGCCGCCCGCACCGGGGACGGCGTCCTGGACGCGCTGCTCGGCGAGGTGGGCGGGCGGCCGCGCACCTGGAAGTCGTGGATCAGGCGAAGCCGTGACGACACCCTGGAGGCCGTCGAGGAGGAGCTCGCGGTGCTCGGTGTGGTGACCGTGGCGGACCGCGACCCCTACGGCCCGGTCGTACCGCAGCGGGCCGTGGCGATGGACGACCCGCGCGAGGCCCTGGACCTCCAGGTGCGGGTGGCCGAGCTGGTCCGCGGCAGCGTTCCGGTGGCCGAGGTGCCGTACGCCGATGCGGTGCTCGCGGCGCTGGCCGCCCACGGGCACCTGCGGCTGGTGCTCTCCCGGCAGGACCGCAAGGCCCGTGCCGGGCGGATCACCGCGCTCACCGACCGGCTCGCCGGCGATGCCCCGGGCCTGGCCCGGGCGGTGACCGGGCTGAACCTGACCATGGTCGCCGCCCAGGGCGGGATGGGCGGCGGCTGACCGGTGGCCCGGCCGGGCCCGGAGGGGCCGTCACGGCCGGCCGCCGGTCCGGCAGGCGGGTTCGTGCCAGGTGGTGCGGACGACCTTTCCGCCCGGGGAGATGTGCTCGCTGGACCAGGTCCGGCAGCAGCAGCCGCCAGCGCGGAGCGTGGCCGGTGACCGGTGGCCCGGCACGGTGGCCGCCGTGGTCGCGGTGCCGGCGGGCGGGGCGGGGCGGGGCCGGCGGCGCGGTCGGCGCGCGGCGGAGGGAGACGTCGTCACGCAGCGGTCCCTGCCCGCCCGGCTCCGGCGGCCAACCCTGCGTCACCCGAACGGAGCAGCCCGGACGGGGCGGGCGGCCGGGCGGACGGCCGGGCGGACGGCCGGGCGGACCTGGGCGGCGGGGCCGACGAAGGCGGCCTCATCCGCCGGCCGGTGTCATCTCGCCGCCCGCCGGCGCGCCAGCAGCCAGCCGATGGCCGCACCGACGACGAGCGTGACGGCCAGCACCACCCACAGCGGGAGCGTGACCGTCGCGACCCAGAGCCGGATCTCCACGGAGTCGGTGTTCACGCCGACGAACCAGACGGCCAGGATGCCGAGGACCGCGATCCCGATGGTGCGGATCCGGACGTCCCGGCCGCGGATCGTGAGCTTGGAATGGCGATCCGCGGACGTGGTCTTGTCTGTCATGTCTCCAGTCTCCGGTCGTCGGGCGCGCCCCGCCCTTCGCCGTCGCCCGGGCGACGCCCGGGGACGTCGAGGGGAGGACACGACCGGCCCTCGTCCGGGCGGGTCGAGGGCGGCCCGATGCCCCGGGGGCCTCGCGGGCGCCGCTGCGGGGCCGTCGCGTTACCCCCGGGCCGGCCCGGTCGTTCCCACCGCGATGCGACTTCTGCTGACCTCGGACACCCACGTCCCCACCCGGGCGCGTTCCCTGCCCGCACCACTGCTCGACGCCGTCGACGACGCCGACGTCGTGTTCCACGCCGGGGACTGGGTCGACACCGCCACGCTCGCCCTGCTCCAGGCCCGGTCCCGGCGCCTGGTCGCCGTCCACGGCAACAACGACGGGGCCGCGCTGCGGGAGCGGCTGCCCCGGATCGCCCGCGCGGACCTCCAGGGCGTCCGCTTCGCGGTCGTCCACGAGACCGGTCCCGCCCGGGGCCGCGAGCAGCGGTGCGAGGCCCGCTTCCCCGACGCGGACGTCCTGGTCTTCGGGCACAGCCACATCCCGTGGGACAGCCGCACCCCGGGCGGCCTGCGGCTGCTCAACCCGGGCTCGCCGACCGACCGGCGCCGCCAGCCCTTCGCCACCTACCTGACCGCCCGCCTGGACGAGGGGCACCTCACCGACGTGCGGCTCCACCGCCTGCCGCCCCGCCACTGACCCGCACCCGCCCTCCGCCCGCACTCCGGCGGCGCGCAGGCGGCAGCGCGCGGCTGGGTCTTTCGGGTGGCGCGCGGGCATGTCGGCCACGGCCTCTGCTTGGCGTGTCCACGCCCTCGACATCCTGTGGTTCCGGTCCCGGATGTTCGCAGGCGGAGGGAAGCGGTGCCATGAGGAGACTCGCGTGCAGGCTGGCGGTGTTCGGGGTGGTGGCGGCGGCCGTTGCGGCGCCCGCGCTCCCCGCGCCGCAGGCGCAGGCGCAGACGGGGATCCGGCGGTTCCAGCCGGCGGAGCTGGGCGTCCGGTTCAACCCGGACGGCGATCCCGGCCAGTGCGGCGGGAGGACGGGCGACCAGTGGATCGCGGAGGGGACGTGGAGCGACGTCATCCGCTTCGACACCGACGGGCGTCCGGGCGGCTGCCGGCTGGCGTTCGGAATCCACGACCCCGATCTCGACCTGGACGGCGTCTCCCTCACCTACGCCCTCCGGGCCGCCGGCGGCGGGGACCCGGCGCAGTGCGGCAACGAGGGCACGTACGCGATGCCGATCCGCAGCGACACCCGGGTCTTCGGCCCCGCCGTACGGATCGACACCGACGACCGGCCCGGCGGCTGCGACCTCACCCTCGCCGTGCCGAGGATCGGGCAGACGTACGTCGCGCTCGACGTCCAGTACGACCCGGACGGCGACGCTGCCCAGTGCCGGAACACCGGGTACCACTGGGCGGAGACCGACCGCGGCCCGGTGACGGTCGGCGTCGACACCGACAACCGCCCCGGCGGGTGCCTGCTCCGGCTCCGGCTCCGGCTCGGGTTCTGACCGCGGGCGCAGCGCTTTGCCGGGCGGGCGGCGTTCGGGCCCGGTAGCGCGGCGCCACCGGGCGGGTGGCGCCCGGTCGGCCTCGTCCACCGCGAGGGGGACCTGCCCGGTCTGCGGCGGCCCGGGTGGCCGTGCGACGGTGTGAGAGCGGCGCAGGGCGGGCCCGAGCGGTACCCGGGACGGAGGCAGGCGATGACGAGGAGCGGGCCGGAGCCGCCGGTGCCCGGGCGGCACCGGGGCGGCCGGCGGGCCGCAGGCCTGGTGACGTTCGTCGACCACGTGCGCCCGGACGGCGTCGTGGTGCGGTGGGAGTCGCGGCGCCACCGCAAGCACCAGGAACCCGCCACCGGGTCGACCTGGTGGGCGCCCGCCGCCCGCGGCTGGTGGATCGCGGTGCTGTTCGCCGTCGGGTCGCTGCTGTTCGCCGTCGGATCGGTGCCCGGCTACACCGACGCGGTCGGGGCCCGGTGGGACACCGTCACCTACTTCGTCGGGTCGCTGTTCTTCACCGCCGCGTCGTTCCTGTGCTACCGCGAGGCGGTCGACGCCGGCCCGCCGGCGGACAACCCCGCGCACCGACGGGTCCTGGTCCGCCAGCCGCGGCGGATCGACTGGTGGGCCACCGGGGTCCAGCTGGTCGGCACCCTGTACTTCAACGTCAGCACCGGCGTCGCCATGTCGGACGACCTGTCCGCGGTCACCGCCCACCAGCACGTCTGGCGACCCGACGCGATCGGCTCGGTGTGCTTCCTCGTCGCCAGCCTCCTCGCCTGGTACGAGACCTGCCACGCCTGGGCCGCCTGGCGGCCGAGGTCCTGGGCCTGGTGGATCGCGCTGGCCAACCTCGTCGGGTCCGTCGCCTTCGGCGTCTCCGCCGTCGCCGGGTACATCAGCCCGGTCACCGGCCAGGTCCACAACGCCACCGGGGCGAACACCACGACCCTGGTCGGCGCGGTCTGCTTCCTCGTCGGCGCCGTCCTGCTGCTCCCCGAGCGCACCGAGGAGACCCGCGCCCCGGCGGCCCCGGCGGCGGACGGCGCCGCCCCGGCCTCCTAGCCACGCCCTGCGGCCGGTCCGGGGCCGGAGCCCGAGGTCAGCGGCGGCGGCGCCGGCGGGCCGGACGTCGGAGGCGGTCGTTAGGCTGCCCGGACCGCGTAGACGATCCTCAGGGGGCGACATGGGTTGGGAGATCACTGCCGGCGGTTACACCGCCCGGCTGGAGGAGGGGCGGGTCGTCCACCGCAACGAGCGGGGGCGGGCGTTGAAGAAGGCGCCGGCCGCGCTGGCCGCCCACCCGGGGCTGCCGCGGCTGCTCGCCCTCGCCGACGGCGTGGCGGCCCACCGCCAGGCGTGCCTGCGGGAGGCCGAGCGCCTGGTGCGGGAGGCCGTCGCGGTGCCGGACGACCTGGTGCAGGCCCTGTCGGCGGACGGCGCCTGGCAGGACGCTCTGGCGCAGGCCGACCTCACCCCCACCGCCGCCGTCGCGGGCCCGGAGCCGGACGGTGACGAGACCCTGCTCGCCCGCTCCTACCGCCATCCCGCCCTCCCGGGCGACCTGCGGATCCTGCTCACCGGCGCGGCCGCGGCCCGCCACCGCGACCACCTGATGGCGCGTCTGGGCTGGGAGCTGGTCGGCACCCGGCCGACCGCTCTGCCCGGGCCCGCGACGGTGCCCTTCCCCGAGTCCGCGCTGGCCGAGCACCCCACCCGGGCGGAGGAGGTGCTGCACTACGTCGAGCGGCTGGAGCAGACGACCGCGAGCTGGCGGGTGTTCATCAAGCGCGACGTGGACGGCGTGCTGAAGGAGCTCGCCGGTGCCGAACCGGCGCTGCTGCGCTGCTTCCTGGACGGCGTGGCCGACCAGTGCCTGCGCCACGGCGGCGAACGGGCCGACGCCGCGGCGTGGTTCGGCCGGGCCAGGGCCGCCGAACGCACCGCCGCCGAACGCGTCGACCAGCAGTGGCTGGACGCCCGCTACGCGGCCGTGGACGCCGCCGGCGCGCTCACCGACACCGCCCTGCGCGAACGCGTCCGGCAGGTCACCGCGCGCGCCGGCGACCGGGACGCGGCCCGCCGCACCCTGGCCCTGCTCACCGGCCGCGCGGCCCGCGACGGCGTGCACCCCGGGCTCGCCGCCGACCTCACCCGCACGGCCCGCGCGGCCGGCCTCGATCCCGACCGCGAACTGGCCCGCCTCGCCGTGCGCCTGCTGCCCGCCCGCGATCTGTGGACCGAGGCCGCCGTCGAGTTCTGGACGGCCCTGCTCGCCTCCCCCGCCTGGGAGCAGGTCCGCGCCGAACTCCCCCGACTGGCCCACGAGGTGGTCGCCGCCGGGCCGCCGTCCGGCGTGCTGGAGTCACCCGTGGCCATGACCTACCTGGAACACACCGGCGCGCTGGCCCTGCTCACTGCGGCTCCCGGCCCCGACGGCCCGCCGCCCGGCGCCGCCGCCCACTGGCTGCACCGCCTCGTCGCGCTCGCCGACCGGCTGTACCACCGACCGGCCCCCGGGCTGCACCGCCTCGCCGAACTGCTCGCGCCCGCGATCGCCGCCGACGGCGTGCCCGTGGACCTGCCCTACCCCAGCCGGTGGACCAGGGAGAGCCGGGCAACCACCCTGCGGCTGGGCGTCCTCGACGTCCTGCTGGCCGCGGGCGCACCCGTCGCCGACCCGCCGCCGCGGCTCGCCGACCCCTACCTGCACCGCCTCGACGTCGCCCCGCGCCCCGAACTGCGCGCCCTCACCGCCGATCCGCGCTTCGCCCGGGAGATCCGGGCCCTGCTGCGGGCCGAGTTCGAGCTGACCAACGGCGGCGACGCGCACAACCTCTGGTACCAGCCGCACGCCCCCAAGGGCTGGGCCCGGGTGCCCACTCTGGTCGGCACCGGCCCGGGCCGCCGGGCGCTGGCGGAATGGTGCGACGAGGAACTCGCCGAACTGCCCGTCCTGGACCTGGACGAGGTGGCGCTGATGCTCGCCCGCTTCATGCACGTCGGCGCCGCCGTCGGGCTCCTCGCCGACCGGGGCCGGGCCGGGCGGCTGGCCGCCGTGGACGTCACCGCGCTGCTGGTGGACGCCGTGGCCGCGGGAGCGCCGGAGCGATCGCTGGACCGGGCCGGCGCCGAGTTGCTGCTGCGCGGGGTGGAGGCGCGGTCCGTCTTCCGGGACGGTGTGGCGGGCCAGGTCCGCCAGCGGATCGGCCGGCTCCTGGGGCTGGAGGGCGAGGAGCAGGTCGCCGTGGAGTTCGGGCGCCTGGTGCAGGTCGCCGCGAACTGCCGCAACGGCCTCGCCCACCTCGTCCCGCTGCTGACCCCGGCCGACGAGGCGCCCGGGGAGGCAGCCGGCGGGGCGTCCGGCGACGTGCACGCCGGGCCGGCCGACGCGCCGGCGTCGACCCGGGTCCGGCTCGGGCGCCGGCTGCGTGCGGCCGCCGCCGAAGGCCCGCTGTGGGACGGCGACCTCGACCGCCCGAGCGCGATCGTCCCGGGCGCCTCCGCCTCCTTCCCCTACCTGGTCGTCGACCCGCAGACCGAAGTACTGCACGGCGACACCGTGAGCGCCGCACGGCTGCGCGAGTACGCCGAGCTGCCGTTCGTCGCCGAGCAGGGGCCGGGGCGCTGGCGCACCGTCACGGTCTCCTCCCCCGCGAACCGCCTGACGCCCCCGGTCGGCCACGTGTACCGCACCGCCGACTCGACCGCCGTCGTCCTCCACAGCACCTTCAACCGGTCCGTCCTGCTGGAGTACGCGCCGTCGGGCGCCTTCCCCGAGCACGGCCCGCTGGCCGCCGCGGGCGGCTGCGCCGTGGAGACCGCGCACGAGCTGGCCCCGGCGGCCGACGCCGCCTGGCTGCACACCTACCTCGGGCTGCTCGCCGAACGGGGCCCGCTGCCCGCCCGGCGCCAGGCCGTCGAGGACCTGGCCCGGCAGCTCGCGCTGACGGCCGACGAGGCCACCGCCCTGCTCGCCCTGCGGCCCAACCACCGGGACCACCAGACTGCCGCCGAGAAGGAGATCGGGCGCCGGATCGGCCGTGACGCCCTCCGGGAGTTCCGCACCCGGCTGCTCCCCGAGCAGCCGCAGCGGCTGTGGACGCACGGCCTGGACCTGGAGCGGGCCGTGACGTGGTGGCAGGACCGGTTCGGTGCCCTCCCGGTCGCCGCCGAGCTGATGGCGGAGGCCGGGAAGGAGATCCGCTTCCCCAAGGGTCCCTGGGCCCCGGCCGACCCCGGCCCCGCCGTCGACCCGGGGCCGCCCGGACCGCGCCGGCGCCGGCGCCGGCTCACCTCCCTGCTGGCCGCCGCCGTCACACCCGCGTCGGGCCCGGACGACGCGCCCGCACCGTACGCCTCGCCGTACGCGATGGCGTGGCTGGCCTACCGCACACCGGCCGGCCACCCGCTGCGGCCCGCGCTCGGCGCCGCCGCCCTCCGGGCCGACGGCGGTGCGGCGCGGTGGCGCGTCTTCTCCGCCGACCGGCGGGCGTCCACCGGCCGGCCGCCGTCCCCGCAGCCGCTGGCCGAACTGCCCGGCGTCGAGGTGGTGGACGACGCGGCCACGGGCCAGTGGCACGTCCTGGTCCGCCCGGACCGGCTCGACGGTCCCGAAGACCCGGCCCTCGACGCGCTCGACGACTACTTCGAGCGTCTGCTCCCCTCGCAGGCCCTGCCCGCCGGCTCCGGACTGCCCGCCCTGACCGACCTGCGCATCCTGCTCTCCGGCGACCTCGCCGCCCTCGGCCGCCACCTGAGCGACGACGCCGACCGCGTCCCCGGCTGGGAGCAGGACCCGCGCCGCAGCGCACCCGGCGTCGTCGCCGCGTGCGCAGCCGCCCTGGAGGTGTCGGCGGACGCCGCCGCGCTGTACCTGATGCTGCTCGCCCTGCCCGATCCCACCGACCGCCGCGTGCGGCAGTGGACGGGCTGGTCCGGCGCCGCGCTGAAGGCCGCCCAGCAGCAGGTGCGCGCCACCGGTCTCGTGGTGGAGGCCCGCCGGGCCCGGGCCGGCCGGAGCCTGTTCGCACCGGGCCCGTGGCTGGACCTGAAGGCGCCCCGGCTGCCGGTCGAGGCCGGCAAGCTCGCCCTGCTGCCCGCGACCGCCGCGCGGGCCTGCGCCGCCCATGCGGTCCTGGTCCCCACCCGCCCGCTGCCCGCCCTCTTCGCCCAGGCCTGGCAGGCACAGCAGACACGGGAGGCCCGGTAGGCGTGTTCGCCGGCCCGCGACGCGGAATGCGCGGGAGCGGTGCGGTGTTCGGCCGGCCTCGTCCGTGATCACGGACGAGGCCGGGCGGCGACGGTGGCGTCGCCGCGGCGAAGGCACGGGCGGGGACGCGAGGGGGCTCGCAGGTGAATGAGGTCGTCGCCGAGGAGGCAGCCGCCTTCATCGCGGCGGGTGCTCGGTGGCGATGTCCAGGTCCCGGCTGAGCCGGTCGGCCAGACCGTGGGCCTGGGCGGCGTAGCCGCCGGTCAGCACGGGCCGGTACGGGGCGCCGGCCGCGAGGACATCGGCGAGCAGGCGCCGATGGGGCAAGGTGAGCCTCACCCCGCTGCGGCCGTCCGGGCGGCAGCCTCCGGCTCGGTGAACGCGTTCTCCCATCCTGCGCGAACGGCCGGGCCGACCAGCGTCCGCAGCGCCGGCCGCTGCTCGACCAGCAAGCCGCCGTTCAGGAAACGGACGAGGTCCTCGTGCATGCCCTCGGTCAGCAGGATCCGGTACAGGCCCGTCCGAAGCCGTGGCCGGTCAAGATCGAACGCCCGCAGCCCTGGCCGCGCCAGGTGCAGCGGTAGTCCCACCGTTCCGCTCATCGGCCCCTCCGACCCTTCGGGGGAACCGGTGAGGCGGGAAGCCGGCTGCCCGAGACGGCCGTCGGCGGAATCGAGGGATGTCGTGGAGTCGATCATCCCCTCTCAGCCCAACCGGGGGTCCCGCCCACGCAAAGCCTCAGACGGTGTCCTCGACCGGACGTCCTCCCACGGCCCGGCGGCCATCGGAGGACGGGCCGTCGCCAGGCGTTGCCGCCCGCTTCTAGGCACGGTGGTACTGGACGGGGCCGGGGGTGGGGGCGCCGAGCTCGGCGGCGGCGTGGCGCGCCCAGGAGGGGTTGCGCAGCAGCTCGCGGCCGATCAGGACGGCGTCGGCCCGGTCTGCGGTGAGGATGGCCTGGGCGCGGGCGGGGTCGGTGATCAGGCCGACGGCCGCCACGGGCATGCCGGCCTCGCGGCGCACCGCCTCGGCGAAGGGGACCTGGTAGTCGGGCCCGGCCTCGACCCGGGCGTCGGGGACGATGCCGCCGGTGGAGACGTCCATCAGGTCCACGCCGTGGGCCTGGAGCTCCTTGGCCAGCCGGACGGTGTCCTGCGAGGTCCACCCCTCGCGGCCGTCCTGCGGGTTCTCCGTGAGCCAGTCGGTCGCGGAGATGCGGAAGAAGACCGGCAGGTCCTGCGGCCACACGGCGCGGACGGCGTCCACGACCTCCAGCGCGAAGCGGATGCGGCCCTCGAAGGAGCCACCGTAGGCGTCGGTGCGGTGGTTGGTGGCCGGGGAGAGGAACTCGTGGATCAGGTAGCCGTGGGCGCCGTGGATCTCGGCGACCTGGAAGCCGGCGTCGAGCGCGCGCCGGGCGGCGTCGGCGAACTCCTGGACGATCGCGCCGATCTGCTCCCCGGTCAGCTCGTCGGGCGTGGTGTGGGCGGAGGTGAAGGGGACGGCGCTGGGGCCCACCGGCGTCCAGCCGTGGGCCTCGTCCGGGGCGAGGGCCCGGCCGCGCTCGACCCAGGTCCGCTCGGTGGAGGCCTTGCGGCCGGCGTGGGCGAGCTGGACGGCCGCGACGGTGCCCTGTGCCTTGAGGAAGGAGGTGATCCGCCGGAAGGCCGCGGCCTGCGTGTCGTTCCAGATGCCGAGGTCGTACGGGCTGATGCGCCCCTCGGGGCTGACGGCAGTGGCCTCGGTGATGATCAACCCGGTGCCGCCGGTGGCGCGCGCCGCCAGGTGGGTGAAGTGCCAGTCGGTCGGGACGCCGGCCTCGGCCCCGTCCGGCGCGGCGCTGTACTGGCACATCGCCGGCATCCAGATCCGGTTCGCAACGGTCAGCGCCCGCAGGGTGTAGGGGGTGAAGAGGGTGGTGGTCATGTGGGACTCCCGGTGCTCCGGCGGCGCGGGAGGGTCGCGGGCGGCCCGGCGCCCCTCCCAAGTGCTTGCAGATGCTTTCTTCTTGACTCGACAATAGTTGCACACGCGCGCCATTTGCAAGCGTGGGCCGCCCCTGGTCCGGCTCTCGACGGTGGAGCAGAACGGGTCACGGGTCCCGTTCGCGGGGCGGCGGGCCCTGTTCGCGGGGCGGGCCTCCCGGTCGGCCCGGTCGGCGGCGGTGCGGTGCGGTGGTGCGCCACCGCGACCGCAGTTCGTCGACCAGCTCCTGCCACTGCCGGCGGACCTCGTCCTCGGGAGGGCGCTCCCCGCGGCGCACCCGGCGCAGTTCGTCGCGCACCTCCCGTCCCACCGCGACGGAGCCGACGACGACGACCATCGCGCCGAACAGGGTCGAGAGCGCTGCGAAGACCGCACCGACCGACCCGTACCGGTTGGCGTAGGAGTTGAGCAGGCGCGGGAGGTAGACGGCCGCGGCCACCGAGTAGAGCGCCGTCAGCACGGCGGCGATGACGCCGAACGGGACCAGGTCGGCCGGGGCGATCCGCCGGGCGGACAGGATCCATCCGCCCCAGATCAGGAAGGCCCCGGTCAGCGGCGCCGCCAGCAGGACGGCCGCCAGGTCGTGGCGGCCGCGGTCGAGGACGGCGTGCAGCCAGCCGACGGCCGCCGCGTAGACGATCAGGCCGAGGATCCACCGCAGCCCGTTCGGGGTGTTGCGCACGCTGAGCGGTCTGAGCTCCCACGCCTGCTCGAACATCCGCTGCATCGCCCGGCTGAAGCTCAGCAGCGAGATGACCAGGAAGGCCGATCCGAGGACGTCCACGCCCACGTCCGCCCCCGCGGGCGGGGACAGGACCTCCGCGAGGGCCTCCGCCCCGCCACCGGTCAGCCCGTAGCGCTGCACGATGTGGTCGGCCACATTGCCCCTGCCGAGGAGGACGAAGAACGTGCCGCACAGGATCGCCAGCGGGATCAGGGCCGCCAACGCACTGGACGCGAGCGCCATGGCCCGGTCGAAACCCACGATCCGCTGGAACCGCTTGACCACACGCAGCGTGAACGCCGGACGGAGCCAGAAGGTCATCGCCCCGATGGCAACCTCGCGCTTGAACCGAACCGTCCCGACCTCCGCGTTCCCCGTGACGACCTCGCGAGCCTAGCCCGTCACCGCAGCCCCGCCCGGCTCCGACACCACGGCCCGCGCCGCCCTCCACGGCCGCTGCGGGACGCTGCGGTGCGGCGGCCCCGGTCAGTCCCGGTCAGTCCCGGTCAGTCCCGGAGGGCGCCGGGCTCCAGCAGCTCGCCCCGGGACCGGCTGTAGTACGGCGATCGGGTGCGGCTTCGCGGTGCCGGCCGGCCCCCGTCCGGCCGGCCCCCGGCCGGCAAGGGGACGGGACGGGGCGTAACGGAAGCGGATTCCGGTGCCCGGGGGCAAGGCCTCGGCGGGGCGTCGGGCCCGCCGGGCCGGGGCGTCAGCCGCTCTCGGACGCGGACTGCGGGTCGGTCCCGGCGTCGCGGCCCTCGACGAACCTCTTGAAGCGGCGCAGGTCGCCCCGCACCTGGCGGTCGAGCACGCCCAGCTTGTCGGCGGCCTTCTCGGCGAAGCCGGTGGGCTGGAAGGCCATGGTCATCGTCACCCGCGTCCGGGCCGTGCCGAGCGGTTCGAAGTCGACCGTGCCGGTGTGCTTCACGCTCTCGCCGGTGGTGCGCCAGGCGACCCGCTCCTCGGGCACCCGCTCGACGATCTCGGTGTCGAACTCCCGGGCCAGTCCGGCGATCTTCGTCCGCCAGTGGGCATGACGCTCGTCCAGCTGCCTGACCTCCTCCACGCCCTCCATGAACTGCGGGAAGTCCTCGAACGTGGCCCACTGGTCGTAGACGACGCGGACCGGCACCTCCACGTCGATCGACTCCTCCACCGTGCTCATCGCCGTACCTCCTCCGCGCCGTCCCGCCGACCGACCGGACCCGGCCCGCCACCATCACCGGGCGGGGAGAGTCCGCGGACGGCACCACTTTCAATCTGGGCCCTGCGCGGGGCCGCGGCAACCGGCGCACCCGCGGAGCGGGCGGGCCCCGGGGGCTTCGACACGCACGGGCCGTGCGTGTCGAAGCCCCCGGGCACCGGCCGGCGGGCGGGCGCCGCCGCGCCGCCCGCCCGCCGGTCCCGGCTCAGAGCCGGAAGGGGTTGCGTCCGAGCGCGGCGATGACGAACCAGGCCGTGGCACCGGTGTGCAGCGACGCGTAGTACGTGTCGCCCTCGCCGGTGGTGAGGCCGTCGCTGGAGGCGGCCACGATGCCGCGGCCGTCGCCGTTGGGTGCCTGGGTCTGGGCGAGCTTGAGCGTGTCCAGGAGCGCGGCCGCCTTGGCGTCGTCACCGGCGGCGCCCCGGGCGTAGTACGCGGCCAGGAGGTGCGCGGTGCCCTCGAACCAGACCTTGGAGGTGTCGGTGCGGCCGAAGCTGACCCCGGTGAACGGGCCGTCGGTCGCGGCCAGGTTGCCGGCGGCCCAGTCGACCGAGCGGGCGTAGGCGGGGTTGAGCGTGGCCAGGTAGCTCCAGGTCTGCACGTCCTCCGGGACGGTGTCGCGGTTCTGGGTCACGCCGTCCAGGCCCGTGCCCGTCCAGAGCCGGCCGTCGTCCGCCTGCATGCCGGCGACGAAGGCGAAGGCGTTGTCCGAGCGGGTCTTCCACACCTGGTCGCCGGTGGCGGCGGCGAGCATGGCGAAGAACGCGCCCGTGTCGATGTTGTGCTCGGTGGCCTTCCACTGGATGGGGGTCATCTCGGCGCCGGTGCCGTCGCTGTTGCGCAGGCCTCCGGTGTAGCCGCCCGCGCCGCGGGTGTCGGCCGCGTTGGCCTGGATCCAGTTCGCGACCCTCAGCGCACCGTCGAGGTAGCGCTGCTCGCCGGTGACGTGGTGGAGGCGGGTCAGGGCCATCCCCGCCCAGGCCATGTTCCCGGTGTAGACGGAGAATCCGCCCACGTAGGGCGCGCCGGTGGCGGTGACGAACGGCTGCGGCTCGTAGGAGGCGCGGATCCGCCCGTCGGGGACGATGTCGTGGGCCTGGGCGTAGAGCAGGCTGTCGCCGAGCTCCATCGCGTGGCTGACGCCGCTGCTCGACCCCTGCATCAGCAGGGCGGTGATGACCAGCGCGTTGTCGTAGGTGAACGACGCCTGGTAGCCCTCGGGGCCGAACTCCTCGCCCGGGGCGAAGTGGCCGCCGGTGTAGCTGCGCGGCACGCGCAGGTCGGCGGGCGAGCCGTAGTGGTCCATGGTGCCGGTCAGGAACGAGGTCGCCTTGCCGATGGCCTCGGTCGGGATCTCGCGCACCACGGGCTGGAGCTCGTACGACTCGACGGAGATCTCCGTCCTGACGGTGCGGCCGACGTGGAGCGCGCCGCCGCCGAAGTCGCCCAGCGCTCCGTGCGTCGTCATGTTCTTCAGGAGCGGCCCGTCGAAGTACCACGAGGACTCCGGCCCGGTGGCGTCGGTGACCAGGCCGGCCGTCGTGCCGTCCCCCACCACGGCGACGTACTCGTTGCGCTGGGTGCTCTTGATCTTGAAGCCCACCCACGGCCCGACTTCGAGGGCCCAGCGCTCGTCCGCCCCGGCGGTTCCGCTGCTGACGTTGCTGCCCTCGGCGAGCCGGTGCGAACCGATCCACGGGTGGTAGTCCTGGAGCCGCTGGTGGGTGGTGCTGTCCACCAGCGCCACCCCGACCCGGGTCGTCGTCCCTCCGCTGAAGAAGGTGGCCAGGTCGACGGGGCGCTGCTCCAGAACGGCCGGCTGGTTGGGGAACATCACCGAGCTGAAGGGCTGGAGGGCGATCACCGGGGTGGTGTCGTCCGTTCTCGCCTGGACGATCTGCCCCCTGGAGGTGCTGAGGGTGTGCAGCGCCGGGTCGTAGGACCAGAGCTCACTGGCGGTGGGGTTGAGCGAACAGGTCGCCGTCACCACCGGCGCGGTGGCCAGGAAGGGGGCCCCCGTCGTCAGGCACTTCTTCGACTGCACGTTCTGCAGCTGGACGAACCACTCGTCGCCGAACGCGAACGACCGGGCGCTGCGCCACAGCTGCCGGTGGCTCTGCGCCCAGAACGCGTCGACCAGGGAGCCGTCGGCCGCGGGCACCGCCGGTTCCCCGAGGGCCGCGAGCTCCGCGGTACCGGTGTCCCGGTAGGCCACGACCTGGGTCTCGGCGCCGCCCTGCTGGGCGCCGAAGAACACCTGGTAGTGGTCGCTCGCGTGGTTCTGGCCCACGTGGACGGTGTTCCAGGCCTCGACGTCCATGCTGCTGACCAGGTAGTCGAGTTCGTTGCCGCTGAGCTGTGTGGCCTGCCCGGGGCGGTAGACGTGGGAGCCGGCCGGCAGGTTGCCCTGCAGGGTTCCCGGCGCCCGGTTGTAGTCGCCCAGCACGGCCCAGCGGCCCCCGCTCTCCGCCCCCGCCGCGACGCTCACGTTGGCGACCAGGCTCGGCGCGTCGCCCCCGCCTCCCGAGAAGGCGTGGACGGACGCGAACATCACCGCTTCGGCGCCCTCGCCGTCGACGATGGCCAGGGCCGGCCGGCTGCCCTCGATCGCCGACTCCACGACCTCCACGTGCCGGGCCTCGCGCGCCGTGAAGAAGCCGAGGCGCAGCATCGTGGGGGTCAGACTGTCCCGCAGGATGTAGAGGTTGCGCACCGGCAGGTCCTGCTGGGGGACGTAGTAGTAGTGGTCGATGACGTAGGGGTGCTGCGGGGACGTGTGGACGGCGACGTGGATGAGGTTGCCGTTGTTGGGCAGGGCTTCCGGGACCTCTTGCAGGGCCACGATGTCGCGGGTGCGGGCGAGGTTGTACGCCGCGTTCCAGGCGGCCGGGGTGTGCAGCATGTTCCAGGTGGCGGGCAGTTGCGACCCGGGTGGTACGGCGTAGGCGGTGCCGGCCAGGGCGCCGAGGAGGCCGGCCGTCAGCGCGGCCGCCACCCCGGCGGCCAGCAGGCGGCGTAGGAGGCGTCGCAGCATGTGGGGCGGTGTGCGGGGCGGGTGGTGGCCGGTGCCGGGTGCCGCCGGACGCAGGCCGTTCGGTGTTCGTCGATCCTTCACCCGCGCAGTCTTCGGCTCCCCCGCACCCGCAGCCAGAGGCATTGACGCACAGCTGCTTCCCGATCGGGCAGACCCGGGGGCCCGACCGGCGCCGCCTCCCCAGGGCCGGCTCCCGTCCCGGGGGAGGCGGGCGGGGGCCGGAGGCCGGCTCCCGTCCCGGGTTCAGGCGACCGTGAGGACGATCTTGCCGGTGGTGCGGCCCTGCTCGCCGAGTTCGTGGGCCTTGGCGGCGTCCGCGAGCGGCAGGACCGTCTCGACCACGGGCTTGAGTGCGCCCCGCTCGACCAGGGCGGCGATCTCCCGCAGACCCAGGTGGTCCGGCTCGACCAGGACCCAGGCGGCCCGCACACCGTCCTGGGCGGCGGGGACGTCGTCCGGTCCGGGCAGGGTGATCAGGCGGCCGCCGGGGCGGAGCACCTTCAGGGAGCGCGCGGCCGTCTCGCCGCCGAGCCCGTCCAGGACCACGTCGACGTCGGAGACGGCGTCCTCGAACCGCACGGCGCGGTAGTCGACCACCTCGTCGGCGCCCAGCGCCCGCACCAGGTCGTGCTTGCCGGCGCTGGCCGTGCCGATGACGTACGCGCCGCGGGCCTTGGCGATCTGCACCGCGAAGTGGCCGACCCCACCGGCCGCCGCGTGCACCAGGACCCGCTCCCCCGGACGCACGTCGGCCGCGTCCACCAGGGCCTGCCAGGCGGTCAGTGCGGCCAGCGGCAGTGCCGCCGCCTCCGCGTGGGTCAGGCCCGCGGGCTTGGGGGCGAGGTGCCGGGCCGGCGCCACCACGTACTCGGCGTAGCCGCCGGCCTGGCGCGGGAACAGCGGCATCCCGAAGACCTCGTCGCCGGGGCGGAACACTCCCACGCCCGGCCCGACGGCCTCGACCGTGCCGGAGACGTCCCAGCCGACCACCGGCACGGTGCCCCACTCGATCAGGGCGCCGCTGGCCCGGGTCTTCCAGTCCACCGGGTTCACGCCGGCCGCGTGCACGCGCACCAGGACCTCGTTCAGGCCCGGCTCGGGGCGCTCCACCTCGCGCTCGACCAGGTTCTCCGGCCCGCCCCACTGCTCCACGACCACCGCTCGCATGCTGTCCGCCTCGTCTTTCGTTCCGATGCCGTTGCGGGCCGTACGGCTCGTTCCCGTAAGGCTCGTTCCCGTACGTTCCGTTCCGATCCGTACGGCGCCGGGCTGCCCCGGCGGCGCAGTCCACGATCCGACATCCCCGGCCGCCGCAGTGTTGGCCGTTTGGCCACTCTGTGACAGGATCCGGCCATGGGCAGCATGCAGGTGGCAGCGGTGGCGGACGGGCGGGAGCGCGCGGTGGAGGCGCCGCCGCGCCGGCACCGGATCGCCGTGCTCGCCCTGCCCGGGGTTCCGCCCTTCGAGCTCGGAATCCCCTCCCGGGTCTTCGGCAGCGCACAGGACTCCGGGGGCCGCCCGCTCTACGACGTCGTGGTCTGCACCGCCGACGGCGCCCCCGTCCTGAGCGACGCCGGCTTCACCGTCCAGCCGGCCGCCGGCCCCGAGGCCCTGGCCGCCGCGGACACCGTGATCGTGCCGCCCACGCACGCCATGCCCGAGCTGGGCCGCGGCGGCCCCTTGCCCCCCGAGGTCGGCGCGGCCATCGCCGGCATCCGGCCCGGCACCCGGCTGGTGTCCATCTGCTCCGGCTCCTACGTGCTCGCCGCCGCCGGGCTGCTCGACGGCCGGCCGGCCACCACCCACTGGAACCTCGCCCCGGAGTTCCGCCGCGCCTACCCCCGGGTCAAGGTCGACGAGGAGGTCCTCTTCGTCGACGACGGCGACGTGCTCACCTCCGCCGGCGTGGCCGCCGGCGTCGACCTGTGCCTGCACGTGATCCGCCGCGACCACGGCGCCGCCGTCGCCAACCGGGCCGCCCGCATGTGCGTCGTGCCGCCCTGGCGCGACGGCGGTCAGGCCCAGTACATCGACCGCCCGGTGCCCGAACCCACCGTCGCCAGCACCACCGCCACCCGCGCCTGGGCACTGGAGCACCTCGGCGAGCCGCTGCCCCTCACCCGGCTCGCCGAACACGCCCGGATGAGCCTGCGCTCCTTCACCCGGCGCTTCCGCGACGAGGCCGGGATGACCCCGGTGCAGTGGCTCACCGCCCAACGTCTGGAAATGGCCAAGCAGTTGCTGGAGACCACCGACCTGTCGATCGACCTGGTCGCCCACCGCTGCGGCTTCGGCACCGCGAACTCCCTGCGCGCACACATGAGGACGGCCTTCGGAGTCTCCCCCGCCGCCTACCGCCGCACCTTCAGCCCCCAGGAGCCGGTCGCCGCGTCCGGCTGATCCCGGGGCGGGCCCGCGGGGCGGTGCAGGCGCTCCTCCGGCCGGTCCGGCCGTCCGTCACTCGCGAGGAGCAGCGGCGCGGGGCTCCTGCCGGCGGCGGTGGTGCGGCCCCGGTCCGGGGTGCGGAAGCGCCTGCGGGGGCCGGTTCCTGAGCCCGGCGCAGCGCGGGGCGGGGCCTGTGCGGGCCGGGTCCGGCGAGGGTGGGGCTGCCCGGCCGGGGGCGGTCCCGGTGGCGTCCGGCGCTGCGTTCGGAGACGAACGGGTCCATGCTGGCTGTGGCCACGGCCCAGCGGCCGCTGCAGGCGCGGGCGGCATCGTCCCGGGCGGGCATCGTCCCGGGCGGGCGGGCGGCGCGGGCCCCGATCCCCGGCCCGGGCCGCGGCCACGTCTGAAACCCCACGAGGGAGGACCCTCATGACGTCACCCACCAGCGCGTCGTTCGGCGACCCCGACGGCGCCGCCGCCCCGCCGCAGGCCCTGCGGCTGGAGGCGAACGAGAAGCTCGTGCTCTCGCCGGACTCCCCGCGGTTCGCCTCCGGCTACCGCCAGGTGCGGCCGCAGTCGATCGACGAGGTGCGCAGACTCCTCGGCCCCGTCAACGTGCCCGACAGCCGCGCCGAGAACCTGCTGGCCGCCCGCGTGCCGGAGCTGACCAAGCGTCTGCTGCGTCCGGAGGACCTGAAGGTCAAGGATCCGAACGCCCGTGCCGAGGCGCGTCGCCTGGCCTATCTGGCCGCCCGTGAGTACGTCCACACGGCCAACACGGCGCCGTTGAAGCAGTGGCGCCCGATCATCGACCAGTGGCTGCTGGAGGTGAAGCCGGTCATCTCCGTCTTCACCGCCGGGGACATCGACATCGCCGACGGCGCGACGCTCACGCTGTCGGCCAACACCCACGCGCTCACGGCGCAGCGCATCCGGATGCACGGCAGCGGGCGCATCGTCTGCCGGGGCAGCGTGAAGATCAGCGCCGTCTCGGTCGACGGTTCGTAGCCGCGTAGCCGGACCTGCGACATTCGGCGGGCGGTCGGCCCGCCCCCACCCACACGACTGGACACCCGAGGAAAGGGGCAACCATGCCCGACATCAACGCACCCGGTGACGACGGCGTCGACGGACTGCCCGGCACCGCCGGGGCGGGCGGCGCGACCGGTCAGGTCGGCCGGGCCGGCGTCAACCACTGGAACGGCGACGACGATCCGGGGGACGGTGGCACCGGTGGCACCGGCGAGTCCGGGGCCGACGGCGGCACCGGCGGCGAAGGCCGCAACGGCAGCAACATCGTCCTGGAGGTCGAGGACTTCGTCGTCGGCGTCCACGTCAACACCAGCGGGGGCCGTGGGGGCCGCGGCGGCGACGGAGGGCGGGGCGGGGACGGCGGCCGGGGCGGGGACGGCGGGGAGCCCGCGGACGAGGGCGACGCGCTCGGCGACGGCGGCAACGGCGGCCGGGGAGCTGTGGGCGGGCGGGGCGGGGACGGGGGTGACGGCGGCAGCGGCGGCAACATCACCATCGTCGCCGACACCATCACGACCGGGACGGTGAACGGCACCGCGGCCGGCGGCCCCGGCGGGCTCGGCGGTGCCGCCGGTGCCGGCGGGATCGGCGGCGACCCGGGTACGGGGAACAACGCGGGCGCCCAGGGTGCTCCCGGGGCCACCGGCCAGACCGGTTCCTCCGGTCTGCGGGGCGTGGACGGCTCCATCGAGATCATCGAGCGGGTCCCCTGACGGTCGGGCCCCGAAGAGTGAGCCCCCTGACGGGCGGGTGCCCTGACGGACGAGTCCGCCGACCCGACGGGAGGGCCATGCCGGCCCTGATCTCCACGACAGCCCGGCCGGACCGGCCGGACCGGCTGGACCGGCTGGTCGGCGGGCAGCTGCGGTCGCTCTCGGCGGCTGCCCGCCTCCCCCGTACGACGACCGCGCGGCTCGGCGCCGTGTTCGACGTCCTGACCCGGGAGTCGCTCGACCGCGCGACCGCCGACGTGTACCCGGGCCTGTCCCGGATCAACGCCAACGGTCTGCCGTTCCAGTGGTCGGCCTGCTTCGGCGCCGCGCGGGCGCCGTCCGTGCGGTTCCTGTGCGAGTCCGGCACGCCGGGGACGTCGGCCCGCGAGCGGCTGGACGTGTCGCTGGACCGGCTCGGCCGGGCCTGCCGCGTCCTCGGCCTGCCCGGCGTCCCGCACTGGTTCACGGCGCAGGTCCTGCCCGCCGTCCTGCCGGACGAGCGGAACTGGCCGGCGCACTGGCGCAGCGCGCTGTGGACGGGGGTCGGCGCGGCGGGCGGGGCCGTCGCGCTCAAGCCCTACCTCAACCTCCGCCGGGACCGGCCGCTCGACCGGTGGCGGCGGATCGGATGGGTGCTCAGGTCCCTGGGGCGCGAGCGCTGCCTGGAGCGGCTGTGCGAGCTGTCGTCGCAGGTGTCGGACCGGTCGTGGCCGGTGGCCCTCGCCGTCGACATCACCCCGGAGGGCGAGCCGGGCCGGGTCAAGGCGTACTTCCGGTCGGAGGGCGTGACGGCGGCCTGGCTGCAGCGCTGGTACACGGCGCTGGGGGCGCAGACCCACCTGCCGGCCGTGCGCGAGCTGCTCGACGCCTTTCCGCAGCCGGACCGGGCCGCCTACCCCGACGGGGCGTTCGTCCTGACCCTCGAAGCGCACCCCGCCGACGGTGTGTTCACCCTCAAGACCGATCTCGCCGTCACCCGGTGGACTTCGGGTGATGCGCCGGTCGTGCGGGGGACGGCGCGGCTCCTCGGTCGGCTGGGCCTCGATCCCGCCGGGCTCGACGCCGCCTGGTCCGCCCTGGGCGCTGCGGCGCCGGCGGAGGGGCGCAGCGACGTGGTCCGCTACGTCGGGCTCGGCTACGAGCCCGACGGGTCGCGGCACGTCAACGTCTACCTCGAACCGCCGCCGCCCGCTTCGGCGTTGCCGTCCCGGGCTCCCGCGGCCCCGGGCGTGTCGGGGCCGCGGTGTCCTGTGGGGCCGGCGGCCGCGGACGTGGTCGCCGCCGTCCGGGGCGGCCTGCGGTGGCTGAACGGGGCGCAGTGCGGAGGCCGTTGGAGCGACTACCGGCTGCCCGTGGGGGTGGCGGACACGTGGGTGACGGCCTATGTCCTGAGCCGGCTGGGCGACCTGCCCGCCCGGCTTCGCGGCGGCCCCGTGGCCGTCGCCGAGCGCGCCGCGCTCGGGTGGCTGCGGTCCGCGCGCACACCGGGGGGAGGGTGGGGTTACAACGGGACCTGTGAGGACGACGCGGACTCCACCGCGCTGGCGGTGCGGGCGCTGCGCTCGCGCGGCCTGCCCGTCCCGTCCGGAGCCCTGGCCCTGCTGCGGCGCTGCCGGCACCCGGGCGGCGGTGTCGCGACGTATCCCCCGGGGTCGCTGCCCGGCCTGGCGTGGAACGCGCCGACCGCCGACGTGACCGGCGTGGCGGTCGAGGCGCTCGGCTCGGGCGGGTCCGGCGCCACGGCGTGGCTCCTGGGGCAGCGTGGTGACGACGGCCTGTGGTGTCCGTACTGGTGGCTCACCCCCCTCTACCCGACGGCCCTCTCCCTCGACTTCCTGACCGGCCCGGCCCGTTCGCACCTCGCGGGCGGGACCCTCGCACGCGTACTCGCGCCGACGCGCGGGGCGGTGCGCCGCTACGTGCCGGACGGCGCGTTCGAGTCCGCGCTGCTGCTGCGTTGCCGGCTCGCCCTGGGCGCCGCGGCACCGCACGACGTGCTCGGCGACCTGATGGAGCGTCAGGACGGCGACGGTTCCTGGCCGGCGTCGGCCCATCTGCGGCTGACCGCGCCGGCCGTCCACCGGCCGTGGACCGTCGCCGACGCCGGCCCAGTCCACCTCGACCACCAGCGCGTCTTCACCACGGCAACGGCCCTGGCCGCCCTCGCCGCAGTCGTGAGCGACCGGGGTGGTCGCTGAGCCGCGGTGTGTCGTCCGGTGGGACGAGCGGCGCCACCTCGTCCCGCCGGCCGCAGCCCCGGGCGGGGCGCACCGGCCGGGGGCCGTGGATGCCGGGACGGCGACGCCCTCGCGTGCGCTGCGCGCGGAGCGCAGCTCGGCGCCGTGCCCGTGGGCGAGGGTCGCCGCCCCGTGTGGCGCCCGGCCGGGTCACTCGATGGGGGTGCTTCGGCGGGCGGGGGTGGGCGGGGTGGCGGAGGCTGACGTGGACGGTGACCGCGTTGGTGAGGGTGGTGCCCCGGTGAGGGTGGTCGTTGATCTCAATCGTTGCCAGGGGTACGCGCAGTGCGCGTTCCTGGCGCCCGACGTCTTCCGGATGCACGGGGACGAGGCGCTGCTCTACGTCCCGCAGGCCGGGGCCGAGCAACGGGAGCGTCTCGCGCAGGCGGTCGCGGCCTGTCCGGTGCAGGCGATCCTCGTCGACGACGGGGAGGACGGGCAGCACACGCTGCCCGCCGGCGCGCTCGCCGACGGCACCGGCGGCCACGGGGGTGGTGGGTGGTGAACCGGGACGGCTGGCTGGAGCAGCTGCGGCGTGAGGGCCGCATCGTGATCGTGGGCGCCTCCCTGGCCGGGCTGCGGGCGGCGGAGACGCTGCGGGACGGGGGCTTCACGGGGTCGCTGACGGTGATCGGCGACGAACCGTACGGCCCGTACGACCGGCCTCCGCTGTCCAAGCAGGTGCTGCTGGGCCTGGCGTCCGCCGAGCGGACCGCGCTGCCGCGCCGGCGTGAGGTGGACGCGCACTGGCGGCTGGGCAACGCGGCGACCGGGCTGGACATGGCCGCGCACCGGGTGCGGCTGGCCGACGGCGACGAGGTGGAGTACGACCGGCTGCTGATCGCGACCGGGGTGCGGGCCCGGCCCTGGCCGTTCGAGGCGCAGGCCGCTCTGGACGGCGTGTTCGTGCTGCGCGGGCGCGACGACGCGGCCGCGCTGGGGCGCCGGCTGGAGGCGGGGCCGCGCCGGGTGCTGGTGATCGGGGCCGGGTTCACCGGTTCGGAGATCGCCTCCGCGTGCCGGGAGCGCGGCCTGCCCGTCACCGTGGCCGAGCGCGGGTCGGCTCCGCTGGTGGGCGCGCTGGGCGGGGTGATCGGCGACGTGGCCTCGCGGATGCACCTCGACGCCGGGGTCGACCTGCGGTGCTCGGTCACCGTCACGGCGCTGGAGGGGGACGCGTCGGGGCGGGTCCGCTCCGCGGCCCTGTCGGACGGCACGACCGTCGAGGCGGACGTCGTGGTCGTCTCGCTCGGGGCGATCCGCAACACCGACTGGCTCGCCGGTTCGGGGCTGGGCGCCGGCCCGCGCGGGATCGCCTGCGACGCCGGCTGCCGGGCGTTCGACGTGCGCGGCATCGTCACCGACGACGTGTTCGTGGCCGGGGACGTGGCGCGGTCGCCGCACCCGCTGTTCGGCTACCAGTTCCTCTCCCTGGAGCACTGGGGCAACGCCGTCGCGCAGGCGGAGATCGCCGCACACAACATGATCAACGCTGGTCCGCAGCGGCTGCCGCACCTGTGGGTGCCGGCGTTCTGGTCCTCCCAGTTCGGGGTGAACATCAAGTCCGTCGGGGTGCCGTCGATGGGTGAGGAGATCGTGGTCACCCAGGGGTCGCTCGCCGAGCGGCGCTTCACCGCCGTGTACGGGCACCAGGGGCGGGTGATCGGCGCGGTCACCTTCGACCACGGCCGCTGGCTCCAGTTCTACGAGGACCTGATCGAGCGCACCGCGCCGTTCCCCCCGCCGTTCCCGACCATGGACCGGCCCAAGGAGGGCGGCGAGCCGCGCCCGGCCGCCTTCCCCGACCCGTCCGTGCCCACGCACGGCCCCACGGTCAGCGTCAGCGGCTACTCCCCGGCCGACCGCACCGTCAGCTTCACCCCCGGCCGGGCCTGACCGGCGCCCGGCGCCACGCGACGCGCACGGTGACCGGCGCCCCACGCGGCGCGCGCGGTGCCCCACGAACCCGAGGACCCCCGATGAGCGACCCCACGCTGCTGCAGCAGATCACCGACTACTCCAACCGCCACGACCCGTACCCGCTGTACGCGCGGCTGCGCGAGAAGCCGGTCCACCACGACGAGACCGGCCCGTACGTCGTCGGCGGCTACCACGCGGTGCGCGCACTGCTGCACGATCCGCGGATCAGCTCCGAGCGCCGCAACCGGACGGCTCCCGCGGAGCTGCCCGGGCAGGAGGGCGGCGACGAGAGCGGGACGCTGCCGCCGAACTTCCTGCGTCTGGACCCGCCCGAGCACGACCGGCTGCGGGCCATCACCAACCGCCCCTTCGGCCCGCCGCACAGCCCCCGCCGCATCGACGGCATGCGCGGCGAGCTGCAGACCATCGTCAGCGGCCTCACCGACGCCCTGGACGGCGACGAGATCGACCTGGTCGAGCGCTTCTCCTACCCGTTCCCGGTGACCGTGATCTGCCGTCTGCTGGGCGTCCCCCGCGAGGACGAGAGCCGCTTCCACGGCTGGGCCGACGTCCTCGTCGCCTCCCTGGACCCGCAGCCCGGCCAGGACGTCACCGAGCGCGACCGCGTCGCCCAGCAGGCCCGCATCGAGCTCGGCCTCTACCTGAACGGCCTGGTCGAGGAGCGCCGCAAGTCGCCCGGCACCGACATGCTCTCCCAACTCGCCTCCGGCGACGCCCCCGAGGGCCGGATGAGCAACATGGAGGTGCTCAGCACCGCCGCGCTGCTGCTCATCGCCGGCCACGAGACGACGGTCAACCTGATCACCAACGGCATGCTCACCCTGCTGCGCCACCCGGAGGTGCTGGAGCGGCTGCGCGCCGACGCGCGGCTGGCGGCGCCGCTGGTGGAGGAGCTGTTGCGGTACGAGCCGCCGGTGCAGATGCTGCCCGGCCGCACGCCGATCACCGACATCGAGGTCGCCGGCACGACCATCCCCAAGGGGGCCTCGCTCTGGCTGATGGTGGCCTCCGGCAACCGGGACCCGGAGCGGTTCGCGGACCCGGACCGCTTCGACCCCGACCGGGTGGACAACCAGCACCTGGGCCTGGGCAGCGGCATCCACAGCTGTTTCGGGGCGCCGCTGGCCCGGCTGGAGGCGCAGCTGGCGCTGGCGGAGCTGGCCCGCCGGCTGGAGCGGCCGCGGCTGGTGGAGGATCCGCCGCCGTACCGCACCAACGCGGTGCTGCGGGGGCCTCGTCAGCTGCGGATCGCGATCGACGGCGTGCGGCCGTAGGAGGCCCGGTGTGGCCGTCGCCGGCGGAGCGGCGCACCACGATGCCGATGTCCTGCTGCAGGCCGGTCGTGTCCGGCGAATTCCTGGGCGTGTGCGCACCCGGTGGGCCTGTCCCGGCGTTGCTCGCCGGCGTTGCGGCCGGCGCCGCAGAAACTTCTGACCGTGCGTCAGGCCCGGTGGGGACGTCGGGCGCGCCTCGGTGTCCGGTCGGGTGATCGCACTCAGGCCCGCGGGAGCGCGGGCGGGGGATCCGCCGCTTCGACGGCCTTGACCATGGGGGCCAGCTCGGGGTTGCGGGCGGCGTCGTCGAGCGCCTCCCGCAGGGCGGCGTCGTTGGTCGGCCGGGCCTGTTCCAGCAGTTCCAGGCCCGTCGGGCTCACGTCGGTGTAGATGCCGCGGCGGTCGGTGGGGCACAGGTAGCGGGCGAGCAGGCCGCGATCCTCCAGCCGGGTGACCAGGCGGGTGGTGGCGCTCTTGCTGAGGACGACCGCGTCGGCGACCTGGTTCATCTGCAGGTGCCCGCCCACACCGTCGTGCTGGCGGCTGAGCACGTCGAGCAGCGCGTACTCGCGCACGCTCAGCCCGTGCCGGGACTGCAGGGCCCGCTCGATGTGCGCCTCGATCCGGCCGTGCAGGAGGGAGAGGGCCGC
This sequence comes from Kitasatospora hibisci, assembly GCF_043950205.1. Lineage (NCBI taxonomy): Bacteria > Bacillati > Actinomycetota > Actinomycetes > Kitasatosporales > Streptomycetaceae > Kitasatospora > Kitasatospora hibisci. The sequence goes on from NZ_CP171642.1 coordinate 262,961, forward strand.
CCAGCCGTTGGCGAGGGCGGTCAGCGCGGGGTCCGTGGCGGTCATGGGCGCGGACCTCCTTCCGGGAACGGCGTCCGGGGACGACAGGAGTCCAGGATACGCCCCGCCCAGAAATAACCGCGATGGACAATATGACGCGTGTGCAACTACTGTCGAAGCACGTAAGACGCAGTAGCAATCGCATGGAAGGTCGCGTCATGCCCCTCGCGCTCCTCGCCCTGGCCATCGGAGCCTTCGGGATCGGCACCACCGAGTTCGTCGTCATGGGCCTGCTGCCCGAGATCGCCGGCGACTACGGCGTGTCCATCCCCAGCGCCGGTCTCCTCGTCACCGGCTACGCCGTCGGCGTCGTCCTCGGCGCACCGCTGATGACGGTGCTCGGCACCAGAACCGGCCGCAAGACGATGCTGATGCTGCTGATGGGCCTGTTCACCGTCGGCAACCTGCTCTCCGCGCTCGCACCGAGCCTCGGTGTGATGCTCGCCGGGCGCATCGTGGCCTCACTCGCCCACGGCGCGTTCTTCGGCATCGGCTCGGTCGTCGCCGCCGACCTGGTCGCCCCGCAGAAGAAGGCCGGCGCCATCGCCACCATGTTCACCGGCCTCACCGTCGCCAACATCGTCGGCGTGCCGCTGGGGACCTTCCTGGGCCAGACCTTCGGCTGGCGCACCACCTTCGCCGGCGTCGCCGCGCTCGGCGTGGTCGGCCTGCTCGGCATCGCCGAGCTGGTACCCGCCGTGCCGCGCCCGCAGGGCGCCCACCTGCGCCGGGAACTGAGCGCGTTCCGCAACCCGCAGGTGCTGCTCGCGATGGCGATGACCGTCCTCGGCTTCGGCGGCGTCTTCGCCGCGATCACCTACATCGCCCCGATGATGACCCACGTCGCCGGCTACTCCGACGGCGCGGTCACCTGGCTGCTGGTGCTGTTCGGCGTCGGCATGTTCCTGGGCAACCTGATCGGCGGCAGGTTCGCCGACCGCAGGCTGATGCCGCTGCTGTACGTCACGCTCGGCGGGCTCGCCCTCGTGCTGGCGCTGTTCACCCTCACCGCCCACCACAAGGTCCTCGCCGCGGTGACCGTGCTGCTGGTGGGCGGGCTCGGCTTCGCCACCGTCCCGCCGCTGCAGAAGCGCGTCCTCGACCAGGCGCACGGCGCCCCCACCCTGGCCTCGGCCGTCAACATCGGCGCGTTCAACCTCGGCAACGCGCTGGCGGCCTGGCTCGGCGGGACCGTCATCTCCGCCGGCCTCGGCTACACCGCCCCGAACTGGGTCGGCGCCCTGCTCGCCGCCTCCGCCCTCGCCCTCGCCCTCTGGTCCGCCGTCCTGGAGCGCCGCACCCCCGCCGGCGCGGCCGCGCAGGACACCGTCGGCCGCCCCGCTCCGGTCCCCGTCCACCACTGAACCTCCCCTTCCCCCCTCTCCCCCGGAAAGCACCGCCACGAGCACCGCCGCCGCCCCGCCCCCGACTCGACCGAGCCCCGGGGACCGGGGGCCGGGGGCCGGGGGCGGGGAGGGTGGCCCCGCGGGGGCCAGTCCGGGCGCGGTCTGGTTGTGCCGCGGCCGCGGCGTGAGAGTGGTGGTCATGACGAAGAGGAACCCGTACGGGAACAGGCCCGTGGCACCGGCACCGGCCCGCGAGGCCGGCCCGCACCCGCTGTCGGGAGGCCGGCGATGAAGTACGTTCCGCTCGGGGGCACCGAGCTGCAGGTCAGCCGGATCGCGCTCGGCTGCATGGGCTTCGGGGACCCGAAGCAGGGGGTCAACCCCTGGGCCCTGGACGAGGAGGCCGCGGCACCGCTGTTCCGGCGCGCCGTCGAACTGGGCATCACCCTGTGGGACACCGCCAACGTGTACGCCGGCGGCACCTCGGAGGAGGCCGTCGGCCGCGCGGTGAAGCGGTACACCCGGCGCGAGGACGTCGTCATCGCCACCAAGGTGGGGCTGCCGATGCACGACGGCCCCGAAGGGTCGGGGCTCTCGCGCAAGGCGATCCTGCGTCAGATCGACGCGTCCCTGGCACGCCTCGGCACGGACTACGTCGATCTCTACCAGGTCCACCGCTTCGACCCGACGACCCCCGTCGAGGAGACGATGGCGGCCCTCCACGAGGTGGTAGCGGCCGGGAAGGCCCGGTACATCGGCGCCTCGTCCATGCGGGCGCAGCAGTTCGCCGCGATGCAGGACGCCGCCGCGCGGCGCGGACACACCGGGTTCGTGTCGATGCAGAACCAGTACAGCCTCGTCCAGCGCGAGGACGAAGGGGAGCTGTTCCCGCTGCTCGCGGAGCAGGGTGTCTCCAGCCTGCCGTGGTGCCCGCTCGCCAAGGGACACCTGGCCCGGCCGTACGGGCAGGTCACCGGCCGCTCGGCGAGCGATCCCATCGGGCAGCGGTTCCTCGACGGCGTCGAGCGTCCCGTCGTCGACGCCGTCCGGCAGGTCGCGCAGGAGCGTGAGGTCCCGATGGCCCGGATCGCGCTCGCGTGGGTCCTCGGCAACCCGGCCGTCGCCGCACCCGTCATCGGGGCGACCCGCCCCGCCCACCTCGACGACGCGGCGGCCGCCGTGGACGTCCGGCTCGACGAGGCCGAAACCGCGGCCCTGGAGCAGCACTACACCCCCGGCCGGACGCCGGCGTTCTGACGTTCGCCGGCCGGGCCCTCGGGCTGTCCGGGCCCGGGTTCTGATGCGGAGCTCCCTCTGTGGGAGGCGGGTGCGCCGCTGGCTCCGCTGTCCGCTCTCGGGCTCGTGTTCGCGGTGCCCGCCGCCCCGCGTCGCCTCCGGCGGCCGACGTCACCCGCGGCCTCCTGCTGACCGTGCTGATCCCGCTCCTGTGCAGGGGGCTGGCCGCGAGCTTGGTCCCGGCAGCTCCCGGCAGCTCCCGGCTGCTCCACCACGTGGTCGGCCTGGGCGACGAGGCCATCACGAAGGTGGGGAACACGGGCGTGGTGATCGTCAAGGCGCGGGCCGACAACCTGATCTTCGACCTCACCCTTGTCCCGGCCCCTCCGAAGACGAGTTCACGGCGGAGGACGGCCCCCGTCGCGATGCCGGCCTCGCCGAAAGGCTCCTGCACGCCGCCCTCACCCGGCTCGGCCCACCCGACGTCCCGCCGGCGCGTTGAGTGCGGGACGGCTCTCCCCCGGCACGGGGCCCCGCCCGCGGCGACGCCGCGGGCACTCCCCCGCCTGTGGTGCACGACCGCCGGCCCGGTACCCGGGGGCGCCGGGCCGGCGGGGGTGGGGTCGTCAGGATGAGCGCCGTGACGGTACGGGTCGGTGCGGTGTGGGCCGTGGGCGGCGCAGTTCGGTGGAGACCGACCAGAGGACCGAGACCACGGGGACGGCGACCACGGCGCCGATCACCCCGGCGGCGATGCTGCCCGCGAGGACGGAGATCGCGACCACGACCGGGTGGAGACTGACCGCCCAGCTCATCACCAGCGGGTGGAGCAGGTGGCCCTCGATCTGGCCGATCACCACGATCAGCAGCAGGACGACGATCGCGATCACCGGGCCGCGGGCGGCCAGGGCGACGAGGGAGGCGACCAGCATCGCGATCGGCGAACCGACCAGGGGGACGAAGGAGGCGAAGAATTCGAGGACGGTCAGCGGCAGGGCGAGCGGCACGCCGAGGAAGAACAGGGAGATGCCGACCATGATCGCGTTGGTGGCCGCGACGATGAAGATGCCGCGGGTGTAGCCGGCGAAGGTCCGCCACCCCGCGCGGCCGCCCCGGTCGAGGTGGTCGCGGGCGGCGGGCGGCAGTTGGAAGGCGACCCACTGCCACATCCGCTCCCCCGAGTGCAGGAAGAAGACCGACATGAAGAGCGCGAGCGCGCCGCCGGTGGCGATCTCGACCACCCGGCCGGCGCCGCTGACGGCCGTGCTGATCAGCGTCGAGCGGTGCTCGGCGACGAAGTCGGAGACCTTGCGCTGGAGGTCGTCGAAGGTCGACGGGTCGAGGCGCAAGGGCGCGCCCTCCAGCAGCTTCTCCAGCCGGTCCAGACCGCCCTGGAACTCCTTGGCCAGGCGGGACACGTCGTCAGCGATGCTCTCGCCGAGCAGGGCCAGCAGCCCGGCCGGGACCAGGATCGCCACGGCCAGCCCGGCCAGGACGGCGAGCGGACGGGGCAGGACGCGGGCGGCCAGGTCGACCAGCGGCCGGACCACCGAGGTGATCACCAGCGCGAGGAACCCGGCCAGGGTGATCAGGTGGAAGCGCCCCAGCACCATCAGCACCAGGTACGCGGCCGCGGCGACGACGAGCAGCCGCCACGCGTAGTCGGACACGCGGCGCAGCACCGGGCCCGCGCCCCGTGCGACCGCCGCGGGGCGGGGCGGCCGCACGGGGCCGGGGCGGACGGGGCCGGGGCGGGGGGAGCCCGGGCGCCTCACCGGCAGGCCACAGGGCCGAGCGCGGCGCGCCGGGTGGTGCGGCGGGCGGCCGGTCGCGCGGGGCGGCCGTGGGGGTGGGGGGTGCTGGGGTGTGAAAGCGGCATGAGCCCTGGATAGCGGGCAGGGCGCCGCGCAGACTGTTCCCGCGCCGACACACCGGCTCTCCGGGTGATCCTTCGCCCGCCCCGCGCAGGCTCTCGCACCGGGTAGGCCGCCGAATCGGCCCCGGAGTCCGCCGGCCGGTAGCCCTGCGCGGGCGGCCCGCCGTGCCGCGGCCGTGCTGGACCGGCTCGGGCTCGGAGGCCACACCATCACACCGGCGCCGGCGGGTGGGCGGTTTCCGGCGCCACCGCGGGCCGCGGAGACGCCGGCGGCGGTGCCGCGTTCGTTGCGGCACCGCCGGTGGGTGCTCACCACCGTCCCGGGGCGACGTCCGGGGTCAGGAGGCGAGGCCGAGGCCGAGGGTGACGGCGACGGGGACGAGGTACAGGAGCGGGAAGGGGACGGTCTTGTACGAGCGGGCCCGCACGTTGGTGATGACGGCGCCGAGGAAGTAGAGGATCAGGCCGACCGCGGCGGCGATGCCGAGGGCGGGGATCGCGAGGCCGACCAGCAGGCCGGCGGCGCCGGCGAGCTTGGCCAGCGCGAGCGGGGTCCACCACGAGCGGGGCACGCCGTACTCGACGAGCGGCTGGGTGACGAACTCGGCGCGGCGGGCCAGCGAGAAGCCGGAGAAGCCGACCCAGAGGGCGCTGACGACGGCAAGGACGACGTAGGCGACGGACACGGTGATACCCCTGTTTCGTGTGGACGGAAGCCGGCGGAGGAGCCCCGTCCCGCTTCGTTGCGCTTGCTCGAACACTTCTCTGACCCGCCGCCCGCACCGGATGTGACAGCCCGCCGGAAGAAGTTTTCGCGGACCGCCGCGGCGGGGCGGCGCCGGTGCGGAGTGGGAGGTGTGGCGGTCGGCCGCGGTAGGTCGGGGGTCGGTGGGCGCAGCCTGTGCAGTTGGGAGGGAAGGCCTGGGGCCCGGGTGGCGCCGAAGGCCGTAGCGGTGGCCCGTGGTTCCGTGGACACGCGGCTCGGCTTCCGCGCGTGCTCCGGGTGTCGGGCTGTCCCTCGCGCCGGGCGCCCGGCGCGGGCGCGCAACCCGTCGCCACCGTACGGTCACAAGGCGCTACGGTAGGGGCGGTGTCGGGCGGGTCGGTAGCCGGGGTGCTGTCCTGGGGTGCCGTGGCCGGCCTGCCCCGCCTCCCCGACCAGTCGAAGGAGCGATCCTGCCGTGGCCGTCCCGACCCTCGCCCCGCTCGTCCCGCTCCTCGCCCCGGCCGACTTCGCCGCCACCCTGCCGCCGCACGCCGTCTCCGCCTCCGTGCTGCTGACCGATGCGGCCGGCCGCATCCTGATGCTGCACCAGGCCCGCGGCTATCCCGGTCACCCTGCCTGGTGGCAGCTGCCGGGCGGCCTCGGGGATCCGGGTGAGGACCCGGTGGCCACCGCGCGGCGTGAGACGGCCGAGGAGACCGGCCTGCGCCTGGCCGCGGTGCTGCTCCCGCTCGTCGTCGACTACCGCTGCGCCGCGGGCGGCTGGCCCCCCGTCATCGACTTCGCGTTCGACGCCGGCGCGGCGCCGGCCGGGGGCGAGGTGCGGCTCAGCGCGGAGCACGACGCCTGGGCCTGGCGGACCTACGACGAGTGGCTGCCGGACCTGCAGCCGGAGCAGACGGCCTGGTTCGCCTCGCTCTGGCGGGCCCGCCGCACGTCCGTCACCGCGGTGCTCACCGACGGCCGGGACGTCACCGCCGGCACGGGCTGAGCGCGGGCGGCGGCGGTCGGTCGGCCCGCGCAGGCAGCGCCGGGCCGGGAGAGCAGCCGGTCCTGTCAACCCGGCCCCGGACCTGCCGCGGGGCAGGGCCGGGCGGGGCGGGGCGGCCAGGTTGCACCCGGTGAGCCGGGGGGGGACCAGCCCTACGGCCCCTGGGGGCCGGTGTCACCGGCGGGCGCGCCGGAGCGACAGACGGGGGATCCAGCGGCGGCGCAGGCCCGTGCGGGGAGGCGGGGGGAGCTCGGCCTCCATGGGAACGGCGAAGGTGCGCAGCAGGGCGTCGGGGGCCGGGTCGGCTCCGCCTGACGGTTCGGTGGGCGGTGGTGGGAGCGGCACCGGCAACAGGCGCGGCAACAGGCCGCGGCCGGGGGCGTCCGGCACGGCGTCGGGTCGGACGTCCGGCGGTGGACCCGGCGGGGCGGGGGTGTGGACTTCCCTCGGGGCGGCCTGCGGCATGTCCGCTGGGGTGGCGTGGAGTTCGGCCGGGGACGGAGACGGGTCGCGGCGGACACGGATGTCCGTCGTCCTCCCGTCCGTCGGTGGCGGGGGCGCGACCGCGCCGGTCGGCGTGGCGGGTGGTCGGAGCCGGACGGTCGGTCCTCCCGGGGCGGGCCGCCTGACCGTCCAGGTCGTGAACCGGTCCGGCGGCAGTGCCAACGCCGGTGTCTGGGCCGGCGGGGGGGTGTAGGGGTGGTCGAGGTCGAGGACGAGCTGGGCGCGGCGCAGGGTGGCCCGGGAGACGGTCTCGGGCAGCCAGTCACCGCCGGCGAGTTGCCGCCGGGCGGTGACGGCCTGGGTGTCCGACAAGGTCCGGAGCAGGCTGTCGACGGTCGGCCGGTGGGCCGGTTCCTTGCTCAGGCAGGCGCGGACCCAGGTGTCGAGGTCGGCGGGCAGTGCCGACAGCCGGGGCGTGCCGTGCAGCACGTCGAAGATCACGCTGATGACGTTGTCCCCGTCGAACGGCGGTGTTCCGGCCGCGGCGAAGCCCATGACCGCCCCGAGGGCGAAGATGTCGGTCTCGGGGCCCACGTCGGGTCGCCCCGCGACCTGCTCCGGGCCCATGTAGCCCGGGGTTCCGAGGATCGCCCCGGTGGAGGTGAGGCTGGTCGAGCCGTTCAGGGCGGAGATCCCGAAGTCGATGAGCCGCGGGCCCTGCGTGGTGAGCAGGACGTTCGACGGTTTGAGGTCCCGGTGCACCACGCCGGCCGTGTGGATGGAGTGCAGGGCCCGTAGGAGTCCGTACCACAGGGCGTACAGGGATCCGGGTGGGAGCGGGCCGAAGGCGCTCACGCTCTGCTGGAGGGACAGGCCCGGGATGAAGGCGGTGGCCATCCACACGCCGTGCTCGTCGATCTCGGCGTCCAGGAACGGCGCCGTGAAGTCGTCGGGGACTCGCGACACCACGGCGATCTCGCGGTGGAAGCGCGCCTGCGCGCCCGACTCGCTCAGCAGCTCCGGTCGCAGGACCTTGACCGCCGCGGCCCGTCCGGTGGCCGAGCGCGCGAGGTAGACGATGCCCATGCCGCCGTGGCCCAGTCGGCCCAGCAGCCGGTAGGAGCCCAGCTCCGAGGGGTCGCCGGGGGCCAGGGGTGACAGTCCGTCGAGTGGGTCGGACTGGTCGTGGCGCTCAGCCATCGCTCCCCCGTTCAGCCATCGCTCCCCCGTTCAGCCGCTGCCGCGCGGCCGGCCGTCACTGCCGCTTCCGCCGTTGCCGCCCCGTCCGGGCGTCGTCCCGCTCCTCAGCCATTGCTCCACTGCCCCAGGCGTCGCCGGTCGGCGGTGCGGCGCCCGCGCCCGAAGAGGATCTCCGATCTGAGCCTGCGGTCGGCCCGGCGGCGCCAGCGGGCCAGCAACGCCTCGTTCGCGCGGACCTCGGGGTGGTCGGCGCCGAGGACGTGGCGCAGCTGTGGCAGCACTTCGTGGAAGGTGCGGACGGCGGCGCGGACGTCGCCGTCCGCACCGGTCCAGTGGGCGAGGCGGGCGCGGTTGACCAGGGTTACCGCGTCCTGCTCTCCCAGGATCCAGTCCAGGTCGTCGAGGAGTTGACGGAAGAGCGCGATCGCCTCGCCCGGATCGCCGGCCTCTCCGGTCCAGTGCGCGTACTGGCTCCGTGCCAGGAGGGTCTCCCGGGCGTCGCGGCCGGCCACCCGGCTCAGGTCGGGCACCACGGCCGCGTACAGCCCGCGGGCTCCTTTGGGCGAGCCCGACAGGCCGGTCCACTGGCCCAGGCGGGCGCGGCCGATGAGTGTGTGCAGGTCGTCGGCGCCGAGCAGCCAGTACAGGTCGGGGACGAGGGTGTCGAGCAGGCGGACGGCGTGGCGGGTCTGGCCGGTCCGTCCCGTCCACTGGGCGTGGTTGATCCGTCCGACCAGGGTGTCGCGGTCCTCCGCTCCGAGGACCCGGTGGAAGTCGGTCACCAGGACGTCGGTGAGGCGGGCGGCGGAGGCGGTGTCGCCGGAGGTGCCGATCCAGTGGGCGAGGCGGCCGCGGCCGAGCAGCGTCTCGCGGTCGTCCGGTCCCAGGACGCGTTCCAGGTCCGTGACGACTTCTCCGGTGAGGCGTGCCGCCTCCGTCGGCTGTCCGGCTTCTCCGGTCCAGTGGGCGAGCTGGGCGCGGCCGACCAGCGTCGCCCGGCTGTCCGGTCCCAGGGTGCGGGTCAGTGCGCTCACCGCCGTGGTGGACAGGTCGAGCGCCTCGCGGACCTGGCCTGCGGCGCCCAGCCACTGGGCGTACTCGATCCGTCCGGCCAGGGTGTCCGGGTCCTCGCAGCCCAGGAGCTGCGTCATCTCGTCCAGGACGTTGCCCAGTTCGGAGGCGGCGGAGCGGGCGTGGCCGCCCTGGCCGAGCCGCCGTCCGGCCTCCAGGAGTGAGTGGAGGCGCTCCCGTTCGGTGACCGGGCCGGTGGGGTTTGTGGTGGGCCGGCCCGGCGGCACCCCCGGGCCGGGACGGTCGCCGGAGCCGACGGGGCGCGGGGTGCGCGGGCGGCTGAGGATGAGGTGGGCGGCGGTGTCGGTGCCGCACTGCTGAGGCTCCGGCCATCCCCGCGAGCGCAGCGCGAGCCTCAGGTGCGGGAACAGCGCGCCCAGGCTCACCCCTTCGGGGCCTGCGCCTTCGACTCCGTTGCGCAGCGCGCGCAGCAGTTCGCCGGTGAAGGCGGTGTGGCGTTTGCCCTCCTCGAAGCGGGAGGGCGAGTTGGGCGGTGAGGAGACGAGGATGTGGACGCCGGCGATATCCAGTTGTTCGGCCACGGGCGGGTCGCTCGCGGACAGCCCGCCGGTCACCGCGCGGCCGGAGAAGCAGCAGTCGAGGATGAGCACCCGCACGCGTGCCGGGCTGGCCTGGATGGCCTCCCGGACGACGTCGAGCGAGCAGGCCGTCATGGAGGGCATCCGCTGCTCGGTCTGGGCGAGCGCGAGGTAGAGCTCGCCCTTCTTGGACCCGATCAGACCGTGGCCGGAGTAGTAGACGAGGAGGACGTCCTCTGCGGCCTCCGCCGCGTTCAGCAGCGGAAGCCCGAGGTCTTTCGGTTGACACGGGTCCAGCACGGTGATGCTGCGCTCGGGGGCGAACGCGCCGGGCTGTCCCTCGATCAGGACGTCGCGGAAGTCGAGGACGTTGTTGGTGATCGCCGGCACGTCCGCGGGCCCGTCCGGGTGGGAGTAGTGGGCGGTGCCGATCAGTACGGCCCACGAGCGCGCGGCGTCGGGAAGCCGGAACACGGTCGGTCAGTCCGCGGTTGCGTCGGCGGGTCGGGCGGCGGACGGCTGATCCGGGTGCAGGGCGGTCCTGAGTACCGCCTCCACGTCGGCGCGCGAGAGGTGTTCGGCGGTCACCTCGGTACGGCTGCCGTCCGGCTTCACGGTCTTGAGCCTGACGGTGCTGGTGCGGGGCTGGCTCAGGTACACCTTGAGCGAGGCCGCGAGCGTGGTGAGCGCGCCGCCCGCCCCCACCGCCACCACGAGGGTGTCGGACCAGGAGCCGAGTTCACCCGGGCCGGGCGCAGCCGCGGTGACGCGAACGCGTCCGCGCAGCGCCGGCTCGTCGGTCAGCCAGTCGCGCAGGTCGAGGACGGCGTCGGGACCGCCCGCCTCCACCGCGAGCCAGGACTCCATCACAGCGGTTCCCCCTTAGATCGGCCGGACGCGGATGCGCTGTACCCGTCAGGACGACGGCGCGGTGCGTCCTGTTCCCGTCGAGGTCGTGATGTTATGACGGATCGTCAGAAGATCGCCAAGTGGTGGCCCCGCTCCTGGGTCCGGGTGCGGCGGCCCGTGGCCGGCCTGCTGCGCGGCCGCATCCCCCAAACCGGCAGGCGGCCGGGCGAGCGCGTAGCCCTCCCGGAGTTGCCGCTGGATCGCCCTGAAAACGCGCTGCGCGAGGGGTCCGGGCGGCCGTCGAGGAGTTCAGGACCCGGTGAGCCCGGGCCGTTTGCCGCCGCGCGTCCCGGTCCGGGGCGCGCGACGCCCCAGGCGGCCCGGGCCCGGGCCGCCTGGGGCGTCGCGGACCCGGCGGAGGCGCCGGCCGAACGCCTTGCCCGCGACGCGCTCCGGGAGGGGGGAGGTCCGCCGGCAGGTCCCGCTCCACGGCGTCGACACCCTCGTCGTCGACGGCGCCACTCCCGTCGACGACCTGGCCCGGCGCCTCGCCGTCCGGTTCGGCCCGGCCTGAGGTGCAGGCCGCTCGCACGGCCCGCCGTCAGAGCGGCTGCTGCTCCGGCGGGGGCGGGCCGGCCATCGCCCAGCGGATGAGGCGCACCACGGCCCGGCCCGCCGGCCGGACGACCGCGGGCTCCAGCAGTGGCACGCTCGGCAGGCCCAGGAGCCGACGGGACTCGCGCGGGAGCAGCGAGACGGCCGCGCCGGCGAGGGCGGTGTAGGCGGGGCGGGCCGCGAGCGGCAGGGGCGGGTGGAGCAGGAGGAACCTGGCCGTGTCGCGTGCCTGCGCCGTGGCGTCGAGCTCCGGCCCGTACGCGCGCAGGCGGGCGGCGAGTTGGTCGCGGTCGCGTGGCGGGTCGGCCACGCCCAGTGCCGAGGCGACGTGGGCGGTGTCGGCGAGGTAGCCGTCGCAGCCGGCCGGGTCGAGGGGCGCGGCCCCGAAGGCCTGGTGGGCCCGGAGGAAGCTGTCGACCTCGGCGGCGTGGACCCATCCGAGCAGGTGCGGGTCGGCCGCCCGGTAGCTCTGCCCGGACGCGGTGGTGCCGCTGATCCGGGCGTGGACGGCGCGGACGCGGTCCACCGCGTCCTGTGCGTCCTCGGCGGTGCCGAAGGTGGTGACGGCCAGGAACGTGCTGGTGCGCTGGAGGCGGCCCCACGGGTCGCTCCGGAAGCCGGAGTGGGCGGCGACGGCCGCCATGGCCAGCGGGTGGAGGGACTGCAGCAGCAGTGCGCGCAGCCCGCCGACGAACATGGCCGCGTCCCCGTGGACGGTGCGGATCGGCCGCTCCGGGCCGAACCAGCGCGGCCCCGGCCGCCCGTGTATCCGCTGTCGCACGGCGGGACCGTCGGGGCCGGCCACCCGCGCGAAGAGCTCGGCTCCGAGTCGATCCCGCAGCCCTGCCGCCGATCCGCCGCTCCGGGCGGTTTCCGCATCGTCCACACGGGTCTCCTGCCCCGTGATGGCCCTCTTCCCCCGTGCAGCCGGTGTGTTTCTCGCGCTCCGGGCCGCCCGGCGCCGTCCCGGCTGGCGGGCGCGTGGCGGGGCCGGGCCGGGTGCGGCGGCGGGGTCAGGGGCGGGCCGACGGGGATGCCGGGGCGCCGGGGGCGGCCAGTGCGGAGGCCACGACGGTCTGGGTGCGGGCGGCGGCCTGGTCCAGCGGGAGGTGCTCGCCGCCGGCGGGGAAGAAGTCGACCGAACCGACCGCGCCGTAGTTCGCCCAGAAGCAGGTGGTCATCGGGAACGTCGCGGCGACGTTCTGCTGGCACTTCACCACCAGGGTGCGGGTGGTGAACAGCCGCGCCTCGCCGATGCGCTCACGGCCGTAGCCGGCGCTCAGCTTCATCGTGTGCTCGAAGGACTCGTCCAGGGCGGCCTCGGGGTCGGCGACCGTGGCGAACAGCTTGGTGCGGGCCGTGAAGTGGGGCACCGTCGCGGTGTGCGCGCCGCTGCTGAGCCGAAGGCGCGGGTTGCCGAAGCACGACGCGTCGGTGTGGTCGTCGCCGTCCGCCCCCGCGGGCGCGGGCAGGTCGTCGACGCCGAAGACGTTCATGTCCAGGTCGCTCCCGAAGTGGAAGCCGCCCTCGCCCTCGGCGCAGGTCATGCCGTCCAGCTTCGGCACGTTGATCCTGGTGTAGCGCGTGCCCGGGTCGGCGCCGAGCTTCTCCGCCTTCGGCGCCGCGGCAGCCGTCGTGCTCGCCGCGCCGCCGCCCGTCCCGCCGGACCCGCACCCCGCGACCAGCGCCCCCAGCGCCAGCACGGTCGCCGCGATCCCCCGATTCCGCATGTCCTGTTCGTCCCTCTCGCAACCCCGGTGGATGATCACCGGTAGATGATCATCGCGATCCTAGGGCTCCCCGCGGACACCCCCGCGCCACGGGGGCCGGTCCGGCCCCCGTGGCGCGGGGCGTCGGGAGAGGGACGGGCGGGTGCGTGCCGGGACGGGCGGGCGGGCGTCAGGCGGCGACGTTCAGGGTGAGCTCGGCAGTGTGCAGGCGGCCGGCGGTCTGGAACTGCAGGAAGACCCGCCAGTTCCCGGTCTTGGGGAGCATGGCGTGGAAGGTCAGCACCGGGCCGCCGCCGTGGTCGGCGTCGACCTTGTCCGCGGGGTGGAGGTGGGCCAGTGCCTGGTCGCCCTCGTGGAAGGCGGTGAGGTGGGCGTAGCTGTCCAGGTAGGGCTGGAGGTCGGTGACCGGTCGGCCGTCCCTGGTGACGGTGGCGGTCAGCCGGTACGCGCCGGCCGTCGGCTCGCTGGTGAGGGCGACGGTGCAGCCGTCGACGGTGGCGGTGCCGGCCGGGGCGGGAAGTGGCACCGCCGTGCTCGTGCCGGGCACCGTGACGGTGCGGCTGAGCACGATCTCGGTGCTGCGGCGGGCGGTGGAGCTCGGCAGGAACGAGGCGTACAGCCGCCAGGTGCCCGGGGTGAGGGCGGCGAGGTCGGCGGTCCAGGTGCCGTCGGCGGCCATCTCGGGGTGCAGGTGCTGGAAGCCGGTCAGGTCGGAGCGGATCGCGTAGAAGTGCAGCTTCTTGGTCTGGTGCACCTCGAAGTCGGTGACCGGCCGGCCGTCGGGGCCGGTGATGGTGAAGGAGTAGCCCGCGGCCCGGCCGGCGGGCAGTTCGGTGGTGGCGGCGTCCAGGCGGTAGCCGTCCTGTTCGGCGGCGAGGCCCCGGTCGCCGGCGGACGGATCGGTCGCGACGGCCGCGGCCGGGGCCACGGGGGCCGCCGCCGCTGCACCGCGCTGTGCGCCGGCCGGCCCGTCCGCGGGGCGGGGGTCCGGGGAGGGGTCGCAGGCGACGATGGCGGCGAGCAGCAGCACGGGTACGCAGGAGAGCATCGCCCAGCGGCGGGCGAGCGCGCGCGGGGTCGGTAGCCATCAGCGGCAGCCCCCGCCGTACGGGCGCGCTCGACGGTGGCAGCGGCAGCACGGTCGGTACGGCGGTGACACGCCATGGTCGCTCTCCCTTCTCCTGGTCGCCGGTGCCGCTCGGAACTCGGCCCCACACGACAGGAGACCGCCGACGGTCGCCGCGATAACCAAAAGTTCGGATCGAATCCGTTCGGATCCGGTCGGCCCGGCAGATACGGGGTCGGTTCGGCCCGGCGGCGGGGGGTCTTACCGCCCGACCGGCCGGCTCTCCGCGGTGCGTGCGGCGCTGGTCGGCGTGGCAGCGGCCCGGGCCGCGCGGCGGATCCGGCCTCCGGTCGGCGCGACCGCACCCTCGTGGCCGAAGGACGCCGGCGGGTTGACCGCACGCAGATCGCCGGGGTGAAGGACGGCTCACCGGTCCCGTGGCCCTGTGGGCATCCCGAGCACGTGGACGAGCGCCGTGCGGAGGTCGGCACCCCCGGTTCGACGAGTACGTCGCCCGGTTCTCGCCCGCCCGACTCACCCCGGCATCCGGCAGACCACCCCCGCCCCCGCCGGCCCGGTGCGGGGCGCACCGGGCCGGCGGGGGCGGGGGTCGGGTGGTGTCAGGTCCACTGGTCGGCGGGGGCGACGCCGGGGACGGGCTTGCCGATGAGGGCGAGGGGGACGAAGAAGTTGACCTGGCCGATGGCGATGGTGAGGGTGGCCAGCGCCTTCGGGTCGTAGTGCCGGGCGGCCTCGGCGTAGAGGGCGTCGGGGACGCGCTCGCCGTGCGGGTTGGGGGTCAGGACCGCCTCGACCAGGGCGAGGGCGGCGCGTTCGGCGTCGGTGAAGTACGGGGCGCTGTGCCAGGTCGCGACCGCGTCGATCCGCCGGTCGCTCTCGCCGGCCTTGCGCAGCAGGCCGCTCTGCAGGGCGGTGAGGTAGGTCGAGCCGACGATCTGGCCGGCGCGCAGCTGGACCAGGCCGATCGTGGTGCGCGGGACGGAGCGGTTGCCGGTGGCCCGGTACAGCCAGCCGGACAGCTCCTTCAGCTCCGGGACCAGCTCGGCGGGGTCCGGCATCCGCGACGTCGCAGCGCCGGTGGCGGTCAGGTCGGCGGTCTCGGCGGCAACGGTCTCGGCGGTGGTGACGGTGGTGTTCACGGCGGGCTTCCCTTCAGCGGTCTCTCGTGCCTACACCCCACCGACGGATGCCGGGCCGCGGATGTGACAGCCGGACGGAAGGGATTTCGGGAAGCCCTCGGCCCGCGCCCGCGTCGGTCGGTGCCGCAGGCCGGTGAGGAGGGCGACGGCGAACTCCCTCAGCGTCTTCGACCGTCTCGGCCTCTTCCTCCAGCTCGGCTGGGACTGGCCCGCCGTCGACCGAGCCGCCGGCCGCCGCACACCCCGCCGGGCGCCCCGCGGCCACGGGGGCGGCGCCGGGGCCTCCCGGCCGGCCCGACGGAGGCGCGCCACCACCATAAATTCAGACATACCGCCCCTAGTCTGGCCGTCATGACGGACGACCTTGACTTCGCCGACACGGCGGACTTCGACAACGCCGACCGGGGCTTCATCGCGTCCCTGGCCGACCCGCGGATCACCGGTGCGGACGGCGCGCCGGTGTGGGACGCCGGCGCGTACGGCTTCCTGGAGCAGGACTGCCCGGCCACCGCACACCCGAGCCTGTGGCGGCAGGGGCAGCTGGTGGCCCGGCACGGCCTGTACGAGGTGACCGCGGGCATCTACCAGGTCCGCGGCCTGGACCTGTCGAACATGACCCTGGTCGAGGGTGACACCGGCGTGATCGTCATCGACCCGCTGATCTCGGTCGAGACCGCCGCCGCGGCCCTGGCCCTGTACCGGGAGCACCGCGGCGACCGTCCGGTCACCGGGATGATCTACACCCACTCGCACGGCGACCACTTCGGCGGCTCCCGCGCGATCGTCCCGCACGGCCGGGACGGGTCGGTCCCGGTCCTGGCGCCGTCCGGCTTCATGGAGCACGCGGTCAGCGAGAACGTCTACGCCGGCACCGCGATGACCCGCCGCGCCGTCTACATGTACGGCAGCGACCTGCCCAAGGGACCGGCCGGGCAGATCGGCTGCGGGCTGGGCGCGACCACCTCCACCGGCACCATCAGCCTGGTGGCACCCACCCTCGACATCACCCGCACCGGGCAGCGGGAGACGGTCGACGGGGTGGAGATCGTCTTCCAGCTCACCCCCGGCACCGAGGCCCCCGCGGAGATGAACTTCCTCTTCCCGCAGCGCCGGGCCCTGTGCCTGGCCGAGAACGCCACCCACACGCTGCACAACATCCTCACCCTGCGCGGCGCGGCGGTCCGCGACCCGCGGATCTGGGCGCACTACCTCAGCGAGGCCGAGGACCTGTTCGCCGACCGGGCGGACGTGGCGTTCGCCTCCCACCACTGGCCGACCTGGGGCCGCGAGGCCATCGGCGGCTTCCTCGCCGCCCAGCGCGACGTCTACACCTACCTGCACGACCAGACCCTGCGGATGCTCAACCAGGGCCTGACCGAGCCGAGATCGCCGAGGAGATCACCCTGCCCCCGGCACTGGAGCGGACGTGGTCCACCCGCGGCTACTACGGATCGGTCAGCCACAACGTCAAGGCGATCTACCAGCGGTACATGGGCTGGTTCGACGGCAACCCCGCCCACCTGTGGGAGCACCCGCCGGTCGAGCTCGCCCGCCGCTTCACCGCCGACTACGGCGGCATCGCCGCGATCACCGCCAGGGGCCGCCGCTACGCCGCCGACGGCGACCTGCGCTTCGCCGCCACCCTGCTCAACCACGCGGTCTTCGCCGAACCCGACCACACCCCGGCCCGCGAGGCGCTCGCCGAGGTGTACGAGCGGCTCGGCCACGGCGCCGAGAACGGCACCTGGCGCAACTTCTACCTCACCGCGGCCATGGAGCTGCGCGGCCGGCTCGCCGAGGTCGCCGTCGACATCGCCAACCCCGAGATGTCGATGGCCTCACCGTCGACCAGCTCATCGACTCCCTCGCCATCCGCATCGACGGCCCCCGCGCCCGGGACACCCGGATCACCCTGGACTGGAAGCTCACCGACCAGCGGCGGGCCTGGCGCCTGACCCTGTCCAACGGCGCCCTCACCTACCGCACCCGCGCCCTCGACCCCGACCCCGACCCCGACCCCGGCGTCGAAGCCGACCCGGGACAACCCGCCGACCTCAGCCTGACGCTGACCAAGCCCCAGCTGCTGGGCGTCCTCGCCGGCCACGGTCTGGACGGCGTCACCGTCGAGGGCGACCCGGCCGCCCTCGACCGGCTCACCGCCCTCCTCGACGACCCCGACCCCCGGTTCGCCATCGTCACCCCCGATCCTCACCCCCTGACCGGCGCCACCCGCCCCGGCGCCGACACGGCACTCGGCCCGGACACCGCGAAGGTGTCCGGGCCGAGGCGCGCAAGGGCGGTACGGGCCGCGTCAGCGGGCGGTGCGGCGGGCCTGGGCGTGGTGGCGCAGGGCGTCCTGGGACTCGACGTACTTGACCAGCAGACGGGCGAGCTCCAGCCGGTCGCGCTCGCTCCAGTCGGCGGTGATCTGCTCGTAGGCCGCGCGCTGGTGGCGGCGGAAGCGGTCCATCAGGCCCTCGCCCTCCGGGCTGAGGAGCAGGACCGTGCGCCGGCCGTCCTGCTGGGAGGCGGCGCGGACCAGGTAGCCCGCGGAGATGCAGTCCGACACCATGCGGCTGCCCACCGAGGGGTCGACGCCCAGGTGCTCGGCCACGGCACCGACCGTCACCTCACGGCCGCCCTCGTACGCGGCGTCCTGGACGATCCGCAGGACCAGGGTGCGGCTCAGGTCCTTCTGGGAGACCGGGTCCTCGACGTCCAGGAGCGAGGAGCGCCGCAGCCTCCCGAAGGCCGGCCCGACGGCGTCCAGCAGTTCCTCGTCCGTCCCCGGTGCGCGCTTCGTCGTCATGCCGCCAGCCTACCCGCATAGGTGACCGAGCACAGACATGTGTTGACATGAAAACGTGTGCAGGACATCATGCATATGTCGCAAGGCACTGAACGGCGCGGATCCGGCTCCGGATACGGCCGTTGCCACCCTCCCCCGGGTTCCACGCATCCCGCGAGTCCCACGAACCACCCGAACCCCCGCGCATCTCACGAGCGAAGGACTTTCCCCATGACCGGCACCACCCTCGTCACCGGCGCCCGCGGCAAGGTCGGCCAGGCCGTGACAGCCCGCCTGCACGCCGCCGGCCGCACCGTCCGCGCCGCCAGCGCCCGCCCCGCCGAACTGGCCGTCCCCGACGGCGTCGAGACCGCCGAACTCGCCCTGGACCGGCCCGAGACCTTCGAGGCCGCCCTGCGCGGCGTCGGCCAGGTCTTCCTCTATCCCCAGCCCGCCGGCATCCACGAGTTCGTCAAGGCCGCCGAGGCCGCCGGCGTCGAGCACGTCGTGCTGCTCTCCTCGTCCTCCGTCCTCGGCCCGAACGCCGAGGACGACCCGCTCGCCCGCCACAGCCTCCACGTCGAGCGCGCCCTCGCCGCCTCCGGGCTGACCTGCACCTTCCTGCGCCCGGACGCCTTCGCCAGCAACTCCCTGGGCTGGGCGTACCTCATCGGCCGGAACCTGCCGGTCCAGCTCGCCTACCCCGACGCGCACATCGCGCCGATCCACCCCGAGGACATCGCCGACATCGCCGCCGAAGCGCTGACCGGCACCTCCCTCACCGGCACCGCGCCCACCCTGACCGGACCCGAGTCGCTCACCTTCCGCGAGCAGCTCGCCATCGTGGCCGACGCCCTCGGCCGCGAGATCCCGGTCGAACGGATCACCCGCGCCGAGGCCGAGGAGCAGATGGGCCGTCACATGCCCGCGCCGATGGTCACCTCGCTGCTCGACCTCTGGGAGGCCGCCGACCACGGGCCGGCCGCCGTCCACGACACCACCCAGACCCTCCTCGGCCGCCCCGCCCGCACCTACCGCCAGTGGGCCGGCGAGAACACCGCCGCCTTCACCCGCCCCTGACCCCGCCCCTGACCCCGCTCCCGCCCTTGAGGGAGCCCATGACCACCGCCTTGGCTGCCTCGGCCGGCGATCGACGCTGCTCGACGGCATCGCCCTCGGCGCCCTCGCGGGAAGCCCCGTTCCTTCCCGGCCCAGAGGCCGGGATCTCCTCGGAGGTTCAGATGAAGCCCATCGGCTACTGGCTCAACCGCACCGACCAGGCCCTCACCGCCACCATGAACGCCCTGCTCGCCGAGTACGGCCTCACCCGCCTGGCCTGGCAGGTCCTCAACGTCGTCGAGGACGACCCGCAGGCCACCGACACCGCCGTGCGCACCGTCCTGGCCGCCAACGCCTCCCCCGCCGAACTGTCCGCCGCCATCACCGCCGTGCTCACCGACGACTGGGCCACCCGCCCCGCCCCCGAGCGCCTCGCCCTCACCGACGCCGGCCGCGAACGCCTCGCCCTGGTCGGCGAACGCGTCGCCGCCTTCCGCGCCGCCTCCGTCGCCGGCATCACCCCCGAGGAGTACCGCGCCGCCGTCAGCGTCCTGGAACGCATGACCCACAACCTGGAGTCCGGCCGCGAACGCTGAGCCACGCTCAGCCGGCCGTCGCGCCCCGGCCCCGCCCGGCCGCACCCTTCGTGCCCACAGACCCTTTGTGCCCGCAGAACCGGACGGCAACGGCCCTCGTGCCCCGATCGGGACACGAGGGCCTCGGCGACGGACCGGGCTCAGGGCGTCAGGGTCGATGACCCGGACCGGCTGTCCCTTCCAGCGCCCGGGGTCGGTGGTGGCGACCACCGCACCGTCCGGGCGCCCAGGGATCGGAGCCGCCGCGTAGCGGGTGTGGGCCTGGGCCCAGGTGTTGTCGGCGGCGAGTGCGAGGGCTCCGGACAGGTCGAGGTCGAGGACCGTGACCGCAGGCAGAGCGGCAAGGTGTTCGGCGGTGCCGGGGCGTTCGCGGTCGGCTTCCACGAGAGCCCAGGCGGGAGCATAGAGGTACCAGCCGGGTTCGGCGTGAGCACGGTGGATGAGCCGCGAGGCGATGAGGTTGCCACGCCCTGCGGCCACCATGACGGTGTCGTCGAGGACGACGTGCAGCCCGGTCACCCGTTCTCCGCCTCGGCCAGGCGGCGGTCCAGCTCGGCGTCCAGCTGCCGGATGCGCTCCGCGTCGGGGTTGTAGCCGTTGCAGGCTTGAAGCTCCTCGCGGGCCTGCTCGGCCTGCTCGGCGCGCTCGGCACGCTCGGCGCGCTCGGCAAGGCGGTCGCGGGCCTCGGCGGGGATACGCACGTTGGCGTCGGCCATCGGGTGCTCCGTCCAGCCACCCTCAACCGACGGGTACGTACCCGTACCCGTCAGGAAGCGCACCTCCTGCCTGGCTGGTGAGCAGCCCACTACCGGTCGGTCCGGCGCGCTCCGGGGTCGTCGGACCGGCCGCAGCCGGCCTCGGCCCGCGATCACCCCCTCTCGGCCGAGGTGGCGGGGCTGCCGGTGCAGCCGGTGACCTCGTGCTCCCAGATGACGATGTCGGCCGCCCTGAGCGGGCTGAGGGGGCGGCCGTCCGGGGTGGTGACCGGGGCGGCCAGCTCGGTCAGCCAGGCGCGGTGGCGGCGCAGGTCGTTCTGGAGCAGCGGCCAGAGGATGCGGGGGGTGTCCTGGTAGGCGCCGGTGGGTGGGGTCTGGCCGGTGTAGAAGCGGTGGACGCTGCGGTCGAAGATCGGGACGAGACGGGGCCGCTTGCGGTGGAGGATCTTGCTGACCGCGACCGCCTTCACACCGGCCACGTCCCGGCTCGCGGCCAGCGCCCGGTCCACCAGGACCCACGGACCGGCGTGGCCGTCGAGATCGAGATCGAGATCGACGTCGAGGAAGTCGGCCGTGACGCAGTCCTCGTCGTCCAGGACGGCCTGCATCGCGCGCAGCAGGCGGGCGCCCGGGCCGTCGGGCCGGAACAGGGGGATCACCTGGCGGTGGCCGAGCGGGACGCTGAGGAGGGCCGGGGCGAGGCAGTCCACCGGTTCCAGCACTGCGGGGTCGCCCTGGCGGTCGTACGTGGCGAAGGCCCGCCGCCCGCGGGGGTCGGTGTAGTCGCGCAGGTGGCGCTGGGCGCAGGTGTGCAGTGCCGCGATGCCCGGCATGCAATCCCCCCTGGGGTCGGTCGGGGCCCGGGCCGGTGCGGCCCGGGCCTCTCGTGTACCACACGGGCCGCGGGGCGGTGGTCCGTTCGCCGGGTCCTACGAGGGGGCGCGGGTCAGTTCGCACCTCCCGTCGGTGCAGGAGCGGCGCAGCCGGCCGGCCGAGACGGTCTCGGCGAGGCCGATCGCCCAGCACATCGGGCAGCCGCGCAGGGCGATCAGGCCGACCGGGGCGAGGAGCAGGCTCGCCGGGCCGGTGACCGGCAGCAGGGCCAGGGAGGCGGCGAGGGCGCCGAACCCGACGGCACCGCGGGCCAGGTGGCGCGGGACGGTGGCGCTGGCGAAGCCGCCGCGTGCCGGCGCGTCGCGCGCACCGGGGTGTCGGGGGTGTTCGGGGTGTTCGGGGTGTCCAGGGTGAGAGCGGGTGTGGCGGTGCGGGTCACGGTGGTGAGGTCAGGCTTCATCGTGGGTTCCCCTCGTGGCGGTGGCCGGTTCGTCGCGCAGGGCCTCGCGTACTGTCGAACGGGCGCGGTGCAGGCGGGACTTCATCGCGGCGGTGCTCAGCCCGAGCCGGTCGGCGACGGTGCGGCCGGGCAGGCCCTGGATGTCCCGCATGACCAGCACCTGCCGCTGGTCGGCGGGCAGGGGCGGCGACGGCGGCCGCGACGCGTTCGGCCTCCAGGCGCAGCAGGACGTCCTCCTCGGCGGACCGCGTGGAGGTGCCGGGCCGGCCGGGCGTGTCGGGCCGGTGGGGGTCGGTGGCCGGTGGGCGGTGGATCACGCCGCGGGTGCGGCGCAGGCACTCGTTGCGGACGATGCGGAACATCCACGACGCCAGCGCCCCGGAGGCGCGCAGCATGCCGATCTTGCGGTAGAGGATGATCAGCGCTTCCTGGGCGGCGTCCTCGGCGTCCTGGGGTGTGGCGCACAGCGTGTGGGCGAAGCGCTGCACGTGGGGGTGGGAGCCGTGGATCAGGGCGGTGAGGGCCTCGGCGTCGCCGTGTTGTGCCGCGGTGACCAGGGTCGCGCCGGGCCAGCTGTGGTCAGCCACGCCGACCCCTGCGGCGGCGCAGCAGCGTGACGGTGCACGCGCACAGCAGCAGTGCGCCGGCTGCGACGGCGATGACGACGGCGGTCATGGGGTCCTCCCGATGGGGTGTGGGGCGGACGCGGTCGTCCGCACGGCTACGGCTATGAGAGGCACGGCGGACGCGAAAGGATTCACCCGGTGGTGCGGTTGCGGCTGTTGCGCGGGCACCCTCGGCCAACGCACAGGGTTGATCGTATGAACATCATCTGAACCCGGCTCAGGAGTGGGTCTTCGGCTACCTAGGCTGCGGCCGTCAGTCCTGATCACTCCAGTCGGAGAGACCCCACCATGCTCATCCTGTCCCTGCTGTTCCTGGCCGTCGGCATCGTGCTGCTGATCCTGCGGTGGCGCAAGGTCGGTTCCTGGCCGGTCACTCTCGGTGGCATCGTCTCCGGCGTCCTCGGGCTGCTGCTGGGGCTCACGACCTTCGTGCACGTGGTCGAGCCGACCGAGGTGGCGGTGCCCACCAGCCTCGGCAAGGTCGGCCGCACCTGGCAGCCGGGGCTGCACTTCAAGTCGCCGCTGACCGACGTGACCACCTTCTCGACGCGACCCGCCGATCTCGACCTGACCGGTGACTCCACCGTGGAGGTCCGTTCCTCCGAGGGGGAATTCTGTTCGCCGACCTCACGGTGAAGTGGTCGATCGACCCGCAGCACACCGTCGAGCTGTTCAAGCTGGCCGGCAGCGCGGAGGCCGTCCAGCGGCGCCTGGTCTACCCGGACAGCCGGGAGATCGTCCGCAACGTCTTCGCCCGCCACACCAGCGTCGAGGGCTACAGCTCGCAGCGGGAGGCGATCAGCTCGGAGATCGACAAGCTGATCACCGCCCGGCTGGCCCCGCGCGGGATCCTCGTCAACGGCGTCAACCTGCGCAACGTCCGGCCGAGCGAGGGCCTGCAGAAGGCCATCGACCAGAAGATCGCGCAGGACCAGTCGACCGCCCAGGCGGAGGCGGCCGTGCGCACGGCCAAGGCGGAGGCGGAGAAGCGCAGGATCGAGGCCGAGAGCACCGCGGCCGCCAACGCCGCGATCGCCAACTCGCTCACCGACAAGATCCTGCTGAGCCAGTGCATCGAGGCGTTCAAGGCCGCGGCGGAGAAGAACCCCGTCTACGCCAGTCCGTGCGGCGCCAACGGCACGCCGGTCATCGTGGACGGCACCAAGCGCTGAGGCCCGCGCCCGCACCCGCGCGCCCGGGGTGGGTGGTGGGCGCGGGTGCGGGCGCTCAGGCCTGCGGGGCCTCGGCCCGGCCGTCGCCGGTGGGCCCGTCGGCCGGGTCGTCCTGGTGGGCGGCCGCGTGCACCAGGTCGGGCAGCAGGTCCGCCACCGCCGCGGTCAGCGCCCCCAGCGCCCGGCCGTCGGGAATCGGGTGCCACAGCAGGCACACCTCGGCGTCGAGGAAGGACACCGCGGGCGCCCCGACGGCCACCAGCCGCTCCTCCAGACCCCCGCGCAGCAGCGCCTCCTCCAACCCCGCGGTGTCCTGGCCGCGAGGCCCGTAGACCAGGCCCTGCGGCCACCGGATGTGCTGCGCCGCGCTGCTCCAGTCACGCTCCAGCGTGGCGCGCGGCAGCGGCTGGGCCAGCTTGGTGCAGACGGCCAGCCAGATGTCCACGTCGCCCTCCAGCTGCTTGATCAGGATCGAGACCGTCGCCTCCTTGCCCGTGAGCGGCCCGGTCAGCGTGAGCGGACCGCTCGCCGTCTCACTGGCGTGGGTCTGGGCGGTCAGCCAGGGGAAGTGCGCCAGGTGCCCCTCCCAGCGGGGCGACTTCAGCGCGTGCAGACGCCAGCCCGGCTGCGCGGCCAGCCCCTTGATCCCCGTGCCCACCCGCGTGGCCCGCACGACCTTGCGGGTGCCGCGCGCCACCATGACGACCGACACGACGACGGTCAGCCCACAGCCCAGAAGGAACAGCATGCCACCGATCATCGGATCTCCTTCGTGGGTGCCCCGGCTTCATCTGCCGAGGAAGCGAGGGCCCCCGCACAGTGAGGCGAACGGACCCCGGCCTTCGCCGGGTCGGTACCGCCTCTCGGTGTGTGATCACCCGTCATACGACTACCGGTTGAGGGGACACGCGAAGCGCACCCGCCGGTTCCGCTCCCCCCGACCGATTCGCGGGCGGCGGGGCCTCCGCACACGTCCGGGTGCACGGGGAGGGCCTGCACCCGGGCCGAGCGCGGCTCGCGTCGGCCCACGCTCAGCGGGCGGGCGCGGCGGGCAGGACGGTGGGGCCGGACGGGTCTTGCGGGGGCAGCGGTCCGCGGGCGATCCGGGGCGGGCCGTCGAAGGGCAGGACGACGAGGTACCGGTGCGCGGCGCCACCGCGCGCGTCCTCGACGCGGGCGAGCGTGATGGACGGGCCCCCGGCCGCGAGCGCCGCGGCGGCCGGGCCCGCGCCCTCGGTCAGCTGGTCGAGGCGAGCGTAGTGCCGGGTGAGGCCGGCCGCCGGGGCGGTGATCCAGATCGCGATGCGCGCGCCCCGGCGCAGCGCGGTGAGGAGGTCCTCGCGCAGCGGGCTGTCGGGGGCGTCGGCCTGGAGGCGGTCGTGGAGGCGTTCCTGGGCGCAGGGGCGGGTCGGTGCCGCTTCGGCCAGGCCGCGGCAGGTGTGGCAGGAAGCCAGATACTGAGGCTCGAAGTGGTGCAGGTAGAAGGTGAGGTAGCGGCCGCGGATCCCGCACAGGGTGCGCCCGGCGTCTGCGGCGTGTTGGACGCCGGGGACGCCGTGAACCTCGGCGGCGGCGGGGAATACGGCCGGTTCCGCGCGGCGACGAACGACCAGGTGTCGCCCGGCTTGTCGATCACGGCTGGGAGCATGCCATGGCGGGTGCGTGAGGGGTGGGGCCGGGGCGGGGGTGGGACGGTCGGCGGGCGTGGGTGAGGATGGCGCCCATGGACGACGCCTTCACACTCCTTCACCGGGCCGCCGACCTCCTGTCCGAGGACGGCGCAGCAGCGGGCGACGGCGCAGCGGCGGGCGGCGGCCTGACAGTCGCTGAGGTGTACACGGAACTGAACCTGTGCGAGTGGGAGTTGGCGCTCCACCTGCTCGTCGAGCTCGCGGACGTGCGTCCGGCGTCCGTCGCGTTCTGGGAGTTGCTCGCCGAGGCCGCCCGGCAGATGGTGCTGGAGGACAGCCGCCGTTGGTGCGAGTGGCGTGCCTGGGAGGCGCGGCACGGCACCGTCCGGGCGGCGCTGACGATGCGCCGCGCCGGTGAGGGGCGTCGTCGGACCGCGTTCGCGGGGGACGGGCAGCTGCGGCCGCTGTGGGACGTCGGCCTGCGCACCGCGGACGGGCTGCAGATCCTGGACACCGCGCGGATCTGGGTGGAGGGCGCGCCGCGCTCGGCCCCGGGGAGAGCGCCGACGTCCGTCTGGCGCCCCTGCGGCCCGAGCTGTGGCGGCATGTGAGGCCCGGTGACGTCGTCGCCATGCACGAGGGCCGGCCGGTGGAGGGCACGGCGACGGTCCTCGAGGTGCGGGCGCCGCGTGGTTGAGGCCGTTTCGGGGCCGGCGGCCTTCGCCGGGAGGTTTTACCAAACGGTCGACCAACGGTCGGCCCGGCTCGGATAGCGTCCCGGTATCCATTGATCGCGCTGCGGGCGCCGTGCCTTCCCGGGCAGGGGCTGTCCGCTGAAGGGGCATGCCATGAGTCTGGTCAACGTGTTCGAGGCGGCGTCCGCGCTGCCGACGTCGTGGAACTCGCGCCTGCTGGGGCAGGTGGGCACGGCCGGTGTGAAGGTGCTGCGCATGGACGGGCAGCCGGTGCCGAGCGAGGTCCATGCGATGACGGAGGTGCTGTTCGTGGTCGTGGGCCGGCTGGAGCTGACCGTGGACGGTGTGGAAGTGACGGTGGGTCCGGGCGAGATGTACTGGGTTGCGGCCGGTACGCACCACGCCGTCCGGCCGGGCAGCCGGGGCACCCTGGTGATCGTGGAGGTCCCCGAGGAGTAGGGGCGGGCCTACGGGGACACCTCGGCGCCGGTACGGGTGCGTGCGCGGTGGAGCAGGTAGAGCCCGGAGGCGGCGGCGAGGACGGCCATGCAGGCCGCGAAGACCAGGCCCGCGTCGGCCAGGCCGAGGGGTTCGCTGAGCAGGCCGACGCCGATGACCGGGATCGAGATGCCGAAGTAGGCGACCACGAACAGCGCGGACAGGGCGCCGCCGCGGTGCTCGGCGGGCGAGGCCGCGGCGACCTCGCCCACCGCCCCGCGCAGTCCCATGCCCTGGCCCGCGCCGCCCACCAGGGCGCTGAGGACCAGCGGGGCCAGGGTGGTCCAGGCGAGGGAGGCGGCCAGCAGGGCGAGGCCGGCGATCAGGACGAAGCAGCCCAGCGGGATGGCCCGCGCGGTGCCGAGGCGGGGCACCAGGAGCTGGCCGAGGGTGGAGGCGAAGAACGCCGTGAAGACGATGAGGCCGACGACGGCGTGGTTGTCGATGCCCAGGTCCTCGGCGAGGAACGCCGGGCTGACCGAGGTGAACACCCCCAGCAGCGCGAACCCGGCGAACGCGGCGATCCCGGCCGGGACGAACACCCCGCGCACCTCGGGCGGCAGCGCCGGGCGGTGCGGGCGGGCCGTGCGCAGCGGGTGGGCGTCGTGGACGGTCTCGGGCAGGAGCCAGGTGACGGTGAACGAGGCGGCGAGCAGCACCAGGTGGACGACGAAGGGCAGGACGAGCGGGTCGGGTGCGTACTCGGCGAGGAGGCCGGAGAGCAGGGGTCCGCAGCCCAGGCCGCCCATGTTGGCGGCGGTCGCGACGAAGCCGGCGCGGGCGCGGCGCTCGGGTGGGGCGAGTTCGAGGACGTAGGCGGTGGCGGTGCCGGTGAACAGGCCTGCCGACAGGCCGGAGAGCAGGCGGCCCAGGCAGAGCAGGGGCAGGCCCTGTTCGGCGAGGAAGGCGACGGCGCTGGCGGCGGCGAGGGCCAGTCCGCAGAGCAGGACGGGGCGGCGGCCGACGGAGTCGGAGACGTTGCCGACGAGCAGGAGGACGCCGATCACGCCGAAGGCGTAGACGGCGAAGACGACCGTCACCATCAGTTCGGAGAAGCCGATCTGTTCCTGGTAGAGGCCGTAGAGGGGGTGGGGAGGGTGGTGCCGGCCATGCAGACGGCGAAGGCGGCGGCGGCCCCGAGATAGCCCCGGCGGGTCCGCCGGAGCTGGTGTCGCTGCGGGGGCCGGCGTCGCTGCGGGGGCCGGTGGTCGGTCATCCGCCCACGGTAGGCAGCCGGCCCCGCCGTGGGCCGTCCGGGCGGGGCCCGGCTTGGGCCGGATGGCGGTCGCCTGCCACCTGTGCAGGGGGCAGGGGGTGGGACGGGTGTTGTCCCGGGGCCCTACTCGGCGTACGCCGGTATCGGCTCCGCTCCTTGGCAGCAGATGGCGTCCTCGTCGGCGATCACCGTGAGGCAGCCCTCGCAGAGCCATGCCGTACCGGGTTCCACGGGCCCGGACGTGGACACCTCGTTGTCGCGCACGATCAGCTTCCAGGTGTCCCAGGACTCTTCGCCCTGCGCGTCGATCACACCGTTGAGCACGTGGTCGAAGGTGAAGTTCCCGAACCCCGGCTTGCCGTGGGCGTGAGCGCCGGGCTTGAGGAAGTGGTCGACCAGGTAGGCCAGCCACTCGGGCGAGTCGTAGAACTTCTCGTGTCGGTTCCATTCGATCGCGGCCCCGTCAGCGGTGGGCTCCCACTTGCACCACAGGCCGGGTTGGCCCGCCGCAGGCTTGTTGTACTCGCGGATGTCCGCGTCGCGGCCCTGTCCCGCGTAGCCGGTGCCGTCGACGTAGTAGGGGCCGTTGTCGCGGTCCATGCGCCGGGTGCCGGCGAACTTCCGCAGGTAGGCGGTCTCCTGCTCGTTGAGCGGCGGTTCGACGGCGATCCGGCCGGTGAAGGTCGTGGTGTAGCCCATGCCGGGCATGGTAGCCACGTCGTCCGACACCCCGGCCCGCCCGACCGGGCCGGCGGGCGTCGAGCGTCGAGCGTCGAGCGTCGAGCGTCGGGCGTCGGGCGTCGGGCGTCGGGCGTCGGGCGTAAACCCGATGAACCCGCTCGGTCACGGCGCTAGCCTGCGTGGATGGGACTGGACATCACCGTGGTCATGGCCGACTGGGCGCACCTGGCCCGGGTACCGGCGCAGGGGCGGCTGGAGGCTCTGGAGGACGCGGTGTTCCCGGACTTCTGCTGCGAGCGGTGCGAGGACGCGAACTACGCGGTGGAGGGCGGCTGGGTGTGGCGGCCGCGGGATGCGCCGTGGTGCGCCGAGTACCGGTTCTTCAGCACCACGGGTTCCTATAGCTGGCACTTCCACCTGGCCAACGCCTGGGAGGACGTGCGCCCGCTGGCCGCCCCCGATCTGCGGGAGGCGCTGGACCGTTTCGCGAGCGGCCTGTTCTGGGACGGCCCGTACGACCCTGCTGCGGAGGACGAGGACGACGACTCCCCCGCGCCGGCGCGCGGCTTCCCCACGGACCCGGCACCGTGGCGGCCCCACGTCCTGCTGCTGCGCGCCCCTGACGAGGTGCCGGCCCTGGCGCGGGCCTGGGAGGTGGCGGCGCCGCGGCTGGAGGAGTTGCGCGAGCCCTTCGCCACCGAGGCCGCCCCGTGGCCCGCCCGGCCGAGGACGTTCGACGCCGCCGTCGCCCTGCTCCACGAGTGGGGCGAGGTGGTCACCCGGGCCGGGGACCGGGGCTGGGGCCTGATCGGCCTGCGGTAGCGGCCGGCCCTCGGCGTTGTCAGGCCCGGCCGTCAGGGCTTGGCGGGTTCCGGGGGCGTCCAGGTTTCACAGCGCCTTGAGGAGGTCCTTGACCAGGCGCCAGGCCTTCTGCCCGACGGTGGCGGTGTCCCGCCAGTGCTTCTCGGCCTCGGCACTGGCGCGCGTCAGCGCCAGCTCGGGGCCGGTGGTGCGGGCGAGGTCGATCCAGCGGGTCCCGTGCGTCAGCGCGTTGAGGTGGTACTCGTCCACGCCCAGGTGGGCGGCGGTCCCTCCGGCAGGCAAGTGCGGCGGCACGTGCCCACTCCGACACCCGGGCGTATGCGCCCGGCCGAGGAGAACCGCCCCGCGGGCGGTTGGCCTTGACCACCAGCAGGTAGTGGGCCTTCTTCTCCTCGACCAGGAAGCGCACATGGGAGCGCTGGGTGTGCAGGGCATCGGCCGTGACGGTGACCCCGGTCAGGTCGTAGGGCTCCAACAGCGCGGCGAAGCAGGTGATTTCGTTGGTCTTGTCGGGCACCCGCAGCTGGGTGACGGTTCGGCCGTCGTCGGTCATCGCGGCCAGGAGGTGGGCGGCGGGCAGCTTGCCGAGCTGGGAGCCTCGGGCGGCCTTGCCGTCGACGGAGACGGAGTCCGAGCCGACGGGATCGGCGCCGGTCAGGTCGGCCAGGCCGCCGGGACAGGCCAGGCCGACGACCCGCCGGATCGTGGCGGCACTCGGTGCGACGCGCACGCCCAGCGCCCCCACGACCCGGGCACCGAGGCGGGCCAGGGCGTGCTGCGGAGCGTTCGCGGACCACTGGCCGATCGCCGCGTACGAGCGTGCGCCGGCGACCACCGCCGAGGCCGCGACCAGCAGCACCGCCACGAACGGGTGACGCACCCCTCGACGCCAGGGCATGAGCTTTCTCAGGTTGTGGGCTTGATCAGGTCGAGTGCGTGGTCGGGGCGTGACCTGTAGTGATCGACTGCCGCGGCGTGGTTGTGCCAGCCGGCGAGCTCGGCGAGCGCGAGGGCGGTGTTGCGCAGACCGGCCATGATGCGGGGTGCGCTGCCGGTGCGGATCTTGGAGGCGTCCTCGCGGAGGGTGACGTCACGCAGGTGGTGCAGGGCCTCGACGCCCCAGTGTTCGCGTACGTGTTCGGCGAGGTGGGCGGCCGTGGCCTCGTGCATCGTCAGGTCGGTGAGCGCGTAGATGCGTTCGACGGTGAGTTTGCCGGTGCTCAGGACGCGACGGCGGCGCACGATCTGCAGGACCTGGTCGGCGTGGGGGAAGGGAAGGTCGGGGACGGTGGCGGCCTTCAGGCGGCGGATCTCGTCGCGGCCGTGAGCGATGGCGCGGGTCTTGTCCATGAGCGGGACCTCACTCCAGGGGAGCTTCTTCAACTGGGCGTGCAGGGTGGGGTGGTTGCCCTTGATCAGGGCGATGTAGTGCGCGTTCTTCTCCTCGACCAGGAAGCGGGCGTGGTCGTGCTGGGTGAGCAGGGCATCGAAGGTGACGACCTTGTCCGCCAGGTCGAGGGGTCCGAGGAGCGGGCGGAACGCGGTGATCTCGTTGCTCTTGGAGTCGACCTGCCGCCGGGCGATGACGGCGCGGGTGCCGTGGATCGACGCGGCGAGCAGGTGGACGGCCCGGCGCTCGCGGGTTCGCGAGCCGCGCAAGGTCTTGCCGTCGACCGAGACCGCGTCCCGTTTGACCGGTGCGTCTGCCGGGACTGGGCCGGTGAGTGGGTCGGTGTGCTGCAGTTGCAGCCAGGCGCCCAGTGCCGCGTCGAGCGCGTCGCCGTCGAGGCGGGCGAGGAGGCGGGCCAGTGTGCTGGTGCGCGGGATGCCGCGGACCAGGCCGATGCGCTCGCGCAGCACCGGGTCGAGGCCGGCGGCGAAGCGGACGATGGCGGCCCAGGTGGACGCCCCGGCCATTACCGCGGTGGCGCACAGCACGAGCAGGGCGCCCAGTCGGTAGCGGCGCCCCCGCGTGCGGCGCGGGTCCGGCAGGCGGTCCAGGACCTCGGCCAGGGTGATCAGGCGCTCGGCGTCGCCGGTCAGATCGCCCGGCATGTGGTCCTGGTGGCGGGTGACGGTGGAGATCAGGGAGGATGGCATGCAGACGCGGCTTCGGTTGTGATCAACGGCTTCGACACCTTGATCATCCGAGAGCCGCGTCCCGTTTCACCACACCGGCGAAGCGGACAACCCTCCTACTTCGTCACAACTGTGACGTCTCGTCACCCGAGAACGCTCGCGCCCTGCGCCAGGAACGCGGCGTCATGCTTCGGCACCCAACCGAACAGGATGCCGGCGCTGAGGGTTGTGCCTGGCCAAGATGTCCGAGGCTTTGGTGCACTCGGTCATCACGCCCCACGTCGGAGGCTCGCGCGGTGCCGATTTCGCCGTTCCCGAACGAAGGCACCGACGAGGTGGGCGCTTCAACCCCGGCTCACGGCAACGCCTCCGCCCGATAGTACTGCCAATGCCGAGGCCGCAGGTCTTGTCACCTTAACCTGCGGCCAAGGCGTGAATCAGGGAACCTTCACCAAGGACCTTACCGGGGGAGGGAACATAGCTGAACCACAGTTCAGCACTTCCATCGTGCGACGAGTAGGCCATCCAGAAGTTGCACCGCCCGCCTCCGTCGCTTCGTGTCGCGTCGATACGGACGCCATCGCCCGCATCCGTGAAGTATTCCTCCTTCCATGTTCCCTTGATCTCAGTGACTACATCGCCCAGAGCACCGACGGTGCCATCACAGACGCTCACCGGGAGCTTTGACGCCCCCACACTTCCATCGGGTTTGAGTTCCAGAAGGACTGATCCATTCTTCCACGCTCCCTCCAGGTCAAGCGCCGCAGTTCGCTTCATTACTTGCCATCCGACTAATGCGACACCGATCACCAACAGCGTTACAGCTACCGAGATCACTATCTTCCACCTTGAAGCCACAGGCTTCCCTTCCTCGGTTTCTGATCTTCCACAACGCGCCTTATAGGTCATCATCACGGAAGTCGCCGGGCCTTGCATACTGGCCGCCTTCAACATACAGGATCGCTTCACTGGCAACGTACTTTTCAACCCACTGCCTGACCAGCATTGCGTTCCATCCGAGTTCCTTTGCCGGCACTACCGCCCGAGCCCGCAGTCCAATACTCCGGCCTTTCTCATTGTTCACCAGGTCTGCAAGATGGTCACCCTGCATATTTCGGGCGTGATAGGCCTCATGTGCGTCTGCCCAGTCCCAGGCCCGCTCCTCGCCCAGGTTGAACGTCAGCATGGCCTGCCAGACCGTGTGCCGGAAGGCATTAGTCTGCTCTGTATCGCCCTGACCGTAGGGGTAATTCGGCCCCCTTGGTCCACCCTGATAAGTAAGTTCCGTGAGCTCAACAGCCCGGTCCTTGACCTCATGCGCGGCCCAACAGTCAACTGGATGGTTCCCGCACTGTGCCATTTCTGTCTTACTAGCCGGCTCGTAATTCTTCCGGTCATACGGGTGACGGCCATCCTTGTCCCAATTGAACGGGTAGCTCGTCTTGGCTCGATAGTCGCGGCCCGCCCGAAGACCATTCTGATGCCTCATCTCCTTTCGCTCTTCCTCGAAACCTGGATCACTCGAAACGAGGCGCTGATAGGCAGAATCGTCAACCCGCTCGGCAGTCGTCTCAGCCGCGTTCTTCATGGTGATTGTGCCAGCGGAGCCGCACTTGTAGAGGGTGCCGCATTCTTCGGATTTGAGGCCGTTGGGGTCGGAGCGGTTGACGGGGTTGTTGTTGCTGTAGGCGTAGGCGTTCCACTGGAGAGGGTCGCCAGCGTCGAAGATCGGGTCCGGGCTGAGGAAGCGGCCGGTGGTGGGTTGGTACTGGCGGGCGCCGAGGTTGGTGAGGCCGGTGGTGTCGTCCTTGAGGCCGCCGACGTATCCCTTGTCGCCGGCCCAGGGGGTGGTGAGGGAGCCGGGGCCGCGGGTGACGCCGAAGGGGTCGGTGGTGCGGCGGGTCTCGGCGAGGGAGTCGCGGTCGAGGGAAAGAGAGTTGGTGCCGTGGTGGTCGGAGAACTGGTAGGTGAGCTTGTCCGGGCCCTGGCGGACGAGGGTGATGTTGCCGGGGATGGTGTAGTAGCGGGTGCCGGTGCTGGTCTTGCTGTTGGTGTCGTAGGTGAGTTCGTCACCGCCGCCGAGGTTGACGGTGACCTTGCCGGGGTTGCGGCGGATCAGCTGGTTGCCGTCGGCGTCGTAGACATAACTGGTGGTGGCGGATCCCTGGGTGAGTGAGGCGAGCTTGCCCTCGACGTCCCAGGTCAGGGTCGCGCCGTTCGCGGCGTCGACCGCACTCCACGTGGGAGTGCTCCACTTGGACTGCCAGCCCGGCGCGTAGACGATGAACTTGCCGTCGTCCTGCAGTACCGCGAAGTAGCCGCTGCCCGCACCCACGTAGGTCTTCGACGACCAGAGGGCGATGCGCTGGGGGTCGTAGACGACGAAGTTGCCGTCGTCCTGCATGGTCGCCCAGGCGCCCGGGTGGTCCTGGGTGTTGGTGGCCCCACGGCCTGGCCGGAGCGCAGGGAGGTCAGGACGAGGTTGCCGTCGGTCTGCATGGTGAGCTGGGCGCCGTTGGAGCGCACGGTCTCACCGGACTTGAGGGTGAAGCCGGCCTTGAGTTCCTTGTTACCGCCGGGGTTGGTGATCTTGGTGGTGTTGCCGGCGGCGTCGTACTGGTCGCTGCCCTGGGTGCCCGGGCTCCAGCCGAAGGTGTTCTTGGCCGTGGTGAGGGCGTGGGGGCCGCCGGTGCCGCCGCCGGTTCCGGCCGCGGTGGTGGGGGTGTTGCGGGTGCCGGGGGCGGGGAAGGTCTGCTCGGTCTTGAGGTCCTTCGCCACGTCTCCGGCGGGGTCGTGGTTGATCAGCTTGGTGCGGTTGCCGGTCAGGTCGTAGGAGTAGTCCTGCCAGTAGGCGGCGCTGCCGCCGACCGTGGTCTTCGCCGGGGCGGTGGCCCCGCTGGTGGGGGTGGTGTTGGCGCAGGCGCCCTGTCCGGCGAGGGAGGGGGTGGGCTGGTCGAGGCGGCCGGTGTCGCTCCACGCGGTGGTGAGGCGGCCGAGGTGGTCGTAGGTGAAGCACTGCAGGTCGGTCGCCGCGGGGTGTTGTTCGGGATGGTGCGGATCGCGGTGATCTGGCCGGCCTGGTTGTAGGCGTAGGTGGTGTTCTGGACGGTGCCGGTGGTGGAGGTCTGCTTGTCGATGTACTGGGTCAGCAGACGCCCGGTGGACTCGTCGTAGGTGTTCGTCGCGACGACCCGGTAGCCCCCGGGCAGGTCCCTCGGAACGGTGACGGCGTAGACGATCCGCGGCACTCCGCCCACCGTCACCGCCCATCCACCGGAATCTAGTCGCGGTTTGGACGGGCACCACTTTTGAAAGATGAAGCCGTCTAGCCTCGGGCTTTCACGAGGTGATGATCTGACTGTTCGCCAGAGCGCAAGAGAGTGCTTCTGACCTGGGACGATAGGGCTTGTCTAGGGTCCTGTCGCCGCAGTGAAAGGAAGCGTAGTGGGTCCTACCCGCTTGTCCGCGTCCGGGGCGGCGGCGGGGGTGCGGTGTCGCAGGCCGGTGCGGTGCTGCTGGTGGAGACCGCCCGCCGGATCGGCCTGGATGCCGCCTTATCGGTGGCCCTGGAGCCATGGCGCAAGCCTCGGGCGGTGCACGACCCGGGCAAGATCCTGCTCGACCTCGCCCTGGCGGTCGCGCTCGGCGGGGACTGTCTGTCGGACATGGCGGTGCTGCGGGCCGAACCCGCCCTGTTCGGTCCGGTCGCGTCCGACCCGACCGTCTCCCGGCTGGTCGACACGCTCGCCGCAGCCGGCCCCGTGCACTGACGGCCCTGCGGCGGGCACAAGCCGAAGTCCGCGAGCGGGTCTGGGCGTTGGCCGGCCGGACCGCGCCGAACGCGGGCGGCGGGGTGATCGTGGACATCGACGGCGTACTGGTCCTGGCCCACTCCGAGAAACAGGACGCGACCGCGACATGGAAGAAGACCTTCGGCCACCACCCCCTGCTCGCGTTCGTCGACCACGGCCGACAGGGCTCGGGCGAGCCGGTCGCGGGCCTGCTGCGGCCGGGCAACGCGGGCAGCAACACCGCCGCCGACCACATCGCCGCCGCCCGCCGGCGCTGGCCCAGCTGCCGAAGAAGCACCGGCGCGGGCGAAGCACGCTGATTCGCACCGACTCTGGCGGCGGCACACACGACTTCCTCAACTGGCTGACCGCACGGGGGCGGTGGCTGTCCTACTCGGTCGGGATGACCATCACGGAGGCGATCCCAAGCCGTCCTCCTCGTTCCGGCCTCGGCCTGGACACCGGCCGTGGTGCCGGACGGCTCCGTCCGCGACGGCGCGCCCAGGGTGGCCGAACTCGGCGGCGATGTCCTGAAGGGCTGGCCGAAGGGCATGCGGCTGATCGTCCGCAAGGAACGTCCGCACCCCGGAGCCCAGTTGCGCTTCACCGACGCCGACGGCATGCGGCTGACCTGCTTCGCGACGAACACCACCGGCACGCCGATCGCCGCTCTGGAGCTGCGGCACCGCCAGCGCGCCCGCACTGAGGACCGCATCCGCGCCGCCCGCGACACCGGCCTGCGCAACCTGCCTTGCACGACGCCGCACAGAACCGCATCTGGCTGGAGATCGTCCAGATCGCCCTCGACCTGCTCGCCTGGATGCCCATGCTCGCCCTGGACGGCGACGCCCGCCGCTGGGAGCCCAAGCGCCTGCGGCTTCGTCTGTTCTCCGCCGCCGCCCGGCTCGTCACCACCGGCCGCCGCCACTGGCTCCGGCTGGCCCGCCACTGGCCCTGGACCGGCGTGATCACCACCGCGTTCGAGCGCCTCGAGCTCTGCCGCAACCGGGCTGACCAGCGACAACCCACCTGCCCCAGCGAGATCCGCACCTCCGGAGCCGTGGAACCCGGCGCCCACCCGGCGCGACAGTCGGGCCACCGCCCTGCGCTTCACCAGCCCAAATAGCCGAAACGGCCCGCCAGCAAACTGACGGACCGTCACGAAAGATCGAGGCTAGATTTGCGAAATGGAATCACGGTCGGCCTGATGTGTCTCAATAATTGAGGTGCTGCTGCCTACGGGCAGCAGCACCTCAATATGTTCAGATGCTTCGCGCGGCGCGTCGACTCCAACTAGCGATTGTCGCAGCATATCGGAGGAGGCTTCCGCAGAGATTCGGCCTATAATTTCGATCTCGACCAGGTACTGGCCATAGCGCAGCCAGGCGTATCGCCGATCACACCCGCCATCATCCGAGCGAAGGCAGAAGTACTTTTGCTCGTCGGCCTCCTGGCTAGAGTCCAACGCGGTTCGATCGATGGTCCCGTACCGTGAATACCGTTCATCCGGAGACCCTCTCTGAAGACCAGCCAGGCCCATGTCGGGGAATCGAACTCCATTACCGTTTGAATGAGCGTCCCTGCCAATGGGTCTGCATTATCCTGCTGGAAGAGGCGCTCGACGCGATTGCTGAGGCCGCGCATGTAGCGCGCCGGGGTCCTTGTCTGGCTTCCGCTGCCAAGACTCCGCTTTCGGCGGGGCCTGGAGCAAAAGCTCCGTTCCCCGGCTTGCCTCTCGCCATTGTCCGGCGAGTGGAAGGTTCCAGAGCAAGACTCCGATCAGGAGAATGGTTCCGACCCCAAAGAGCACTGAGCGCCCGAGCCGGGTCTTCGGTAGGAGCCGTGTCGCATTGAGATCCTTCACATTCATATCGGGATTCACAGTCAGTCCCAAGATGGCGTTGTGCAGCTGCCCCTGCGTAAGGTTGTCACCATAGCGGTCGTACAGGTCGACTCCGAGCTGCATCGTGATGTGATCGCTCTTGTCATCCCTCCCCACGAGCCAGCTCTCGAGCTTGGAAGCGCCGTCGACGAGGGTCTTACCGCTGATCCCGGCCGCGCGACCGACGTAGCCGTAATGGATGTTCGACCAGATGTCGTACATGAGCCGCTTCTTAGTCCCGGGAACCTCGAACCAGTAGTTGTCCTTGGCCTTCATGTTGAACATCTCGTCAAGGATATCCTTGTGGTCCCAATCGCAGTGGGGGCAGACCTGTGCCCCCCACATCGCCAAACCACCAATCGGGGTATTGGAGTTGCTCTGGGCCCTGCCTATCGAGCTCAATATGGACGTGTCAGGGTGGAGGGATTCATTGATCGCCTTCACCCGCGGATCGTCCTTGTTCTTCTTCATTTCTCCGAACATGTAGGTCTCGGCGCGGAAGAAGTCCGCCGAATCGAGGTCTGTCCACTTCTTTGGTCGCACCTTCGCTAGTGCCGCTGGCTGGGTCTCCTCCTCGCGGCTCCGCACGGTCTCGGATACGTACTCGGCTGTAGTTTCCGCGTGGTTGGCCATGGTGATCGTGCCGGCGGAGCCACTTGTAGAGGGTGCCGCATTCTTCGGATTTGAGGCCGTTGGGGTCGGAGCGGTTGACGGGGTTGTTGTTGCTGTAGGCGTAGGCGTTCCACTGGAGAGGGTCGCCAGCGTCGAAGATCGGGTCCGGGCTGAGGAAGCGGCCGGTGGTGGGTTGGTACTGGCGGGCGCCGAGGTTGGTGAGGCCGGTGGTGTCGTCCTTGAGGCCGCCGACGTAGCCCTTGTCGCCGGCCCAGGGGGTGGTGAGGGAGCCGGGGCCGCGGAGGTTGCCGAAGGGGTCGGTGGTGCGGCGGGTCTCGGCGAGGGAGTCGCGGTCGAGGAAAGAGAGTTGGTGCCGTGGTGGTCGGAGAACTGGTAGGTGAGCTTGTCCGGGCCCTGGCGGACGAGGGTGATGTTGCCGG
Source organism: Kitasatospora hibisci (assembly GCF_043950205.1). Classification (NCBI taxonomy): domain Bacteria; kingdom Bacillati; phylum Actinomycetota; class Actinomycetes; order Kitasatosporales; family Streptomycetaceae; genus Kitasatospora; species Kitasatospora hibisci. The sequence goes on from NZ_CP171642.1 coordinate 300,445, forward strand.
GGATGGTGTAGTAGCGGGTTCCGGTGCTGGTCTTGCTGTTGGTGTCGTAGGTGAGTTCGTCACCGCCGCCGAGGTTGACGGTGACCTTGCCGGGGTTGCGGCGGATCAGCTGGTTGCCGTCGGCGTCGTAGACATAACTGGTGGTGGCGGATCCCTGGGTGAGTGAGGCGAGCTTGCCCTCGACGTCCCAGGTCAGGGTCGCGCCGTTCGCGGCGTCGACCGCACTCCACGTGGGAGTGCTCCACTTGGACTGCCAGCCCGGCGCGTAGACGATGAACTTGCCGTCGTCCTGCAGTACCGCGAAGTAGCCGCTGCCCGCACCCACGTAGGTCTTCGACGACCAGAGGGCGATGCGCTGGGGGTCGTAGACGACGAAGTTGCCGTCGTCCTGCATGGTCGCCCAGGCGCCCGGGTGGTCCTGGGTGTTGGTGGCCCACGGCCTGGCCGGAGCGCAGGGAGGTCAGGACGAGGTTGCCGCCGGTCTGCATGGTGAGCTGGGCGCCGTTGGAGCGCACGGTCTCACCGGACTTGAGGGTGAAGCCGGCCTTGAGTTCCTTGTTACCGCCGGGGTTGGTGATCTTGGTGGTGTTGCCGGCGGCGTCGTACTGGTCGCTGCCCTGGGTGCCCGGCTCCAGCCGAAGGTGTTCTTGGCCGTGGTGAGGGCGTGGGGGCCGCCGGTGCCGCCGCCGGTTCCGGCCGCGGTGGTGGGGGTGTTGCGGGTGCCGGGGGCGGGGAAGGTCTGCTCGGTCTTGAGGTCCTTCGCCACGTCTCCGGCGGGGTCGTGGTTGATCAGCTTGGTGCGGTTGCCGGTCAGGTCGTAGGAGTAGTCCTGCCAGTAGGCGGCGCTGCCGCCGACCGTGGTCTTCGCCGGGGCGGTGGCCCCGCTGGTGGGGGTGGTGTTGGCGCAGGCGCCCTGTCCGGCGAGGGAGGGGGTGGGCTGGTCGAGGCGGCCGGTGTCGCTCCACGCGGTGGTGAGGCGGCCGAGGTGGTCGTAGGTGAAGCACTGCAGGTCGGTCGCCGCGGGGGTGTTGTTCGGGATGGTGCGGATCGCGGTGATCTGGCCGGCCTGGTTGTAGGCGTAGGTGGTGTTCTGGACGGTGCCGGTGGTGGAGGTCTGCTTGTCGATGTACTGGGTCAGCAGACGCCCGGTGGACTCGTCGTAGGTGTTCGTCGCGACGATCTGCCAGCCGAACGGGTTCACCGTCGAGCGGATGTTGCGCCCGTAGGCGTCCCAGTCCGACTGACGCAGATAGACGTCACCCGCCCCGCCGATGTCGTGCAGCAGCCCATAGGCCTCGTACTTGTAGTTGATGGACTCGTCGGCGAGGTTGCCGGCGGCGGCCCGGTACTCGTTGGTCATGGCGCCGGTGATCGGGTCGTAGACGGCCTCGTACTCGAAGGTCTTCTGCCCGCTCTGGCCGATCTCACTGCCGGGGATGGAGACGGTGGTCTTGGTTGGCCGGTACGCCTGGTCCATCGTGGTGACGGCCTTGGTGTAGGCCGCGCCGGTGGCGCCGCCGACGTAGCGGGTCGAACTCGCCGGCTGGCCCTTGGCGACGGTGTCGTAGGTGTAGCCGGTCAGCTGATTGGCCGGAGTGATCGTGCCGTTGTAGGTACCGGTCTTGCGGCCGAGCAGATCGTAGGTGATCGCCACGCTCTGACCCCGCGCATCCGTGGTCGTCGCCAGACGACCCGCGCCGTCGTAGGTGCGGGTGGAGACACCGGTGTCGGGATCGTCGGCGCGGACCTGGCGGCCACGCTGGTCGTAGCCGTAACTCCACGAGTTACCCGCGGCATCCGTACGCGTGGCGGCCTGCCCGCCCGGCGTGTAGGTGTAGGTGGTGACGTCGGCGTCGGCCTGCCGGCCGGTCGCGCCCGGGGTGCGGTACTGCCACAACTGGGCACTGCGGCCACGCGCGTCGGTCACCGTGCTGGTCGCGGTCGCCCCGGCGGGTGGGGTCACGTCGACCCGGTCCGCGCCCGGGTAGGCGGTGGTCGTGATGTTCTGCGCCACGCCCAGGGCGATGAACTGCGAGCTCACCGGACGGCCCATGCCGTCGAACTCGGTGTACGTCTGGTTCGGGACCTGCGCCGGGGTCGCGTTGAACCGCACCGTGCTCGGGCCGGAGGTGTCGTCGTAGTAGGTGCTGTAGGTGCGGTTGGTGCGGCCCTGGGAGTCGTAGAAGGTGTCGGTGACCAGCCGGCCGTGGTAGGCGGAGATCGCCGGATCGGTCTGGGTCTGCACGACCCGGCCCAGACCGTCCATGATCTGCGTGGACACGGCGTCCTTCCCACCCGAGCGCAGCGTGCGGCTGGTGATCGCCGAGGGCCTTGCGGTGCCGTCCACGCTGTAGTCGAACGTGTAGTTGGCACTCTCGCTGGTCGCCCGACCCGGCGTCCACACGGCCTTCAGCCGGCCGAGCCCGTCGTAGGACTGCGTGACGATACGGGCGTTCGGGTCGGTGGTGGTGAGCGGCAGCCCGCGGGCCGGGTTCAGCGTCACCGTGGTGGCGCGCTTCGCGCCCGCATCCGACGCACCCGCCGGAGCCGGCGTCCCCGCGACGGTCCGGTCGGGCAGCTCACCCGGGTTCGCTGAACTGTAGCTCGTGACCACCGTGGTGCCGCTCGGGTTCGCGGTATCGGTGGAGGTCGGGTCCGTCGCTGTGGCTGACCGGCCGTACGCGTCGTAGGTCATGGTGCTGGTGGTCACGTACTGGGCGGTCCCGGAGCCGTCGTAGCGGTCGAGGACCTGGGTACCCGTCGCCTCGCCCTTAGCCCCGGCGCTGCCGAACGCCTGACCGTCGTAGAGGGCGCGCGAACCGGAGATGGTGTTCGCCGAAGTCGGTGTCACGGTGCAGGCATTGTTTCCTGAAACCGTGAGGACTGCGGAGACCAGGCCGGTCATCTGGGTATTGCTACTGGCGGCGCAGGAGTTGCGGGTACAGACGTCCGGCGTGCCGTCAGCCGTACTCAATGAACTGACGACCCGGTTGCCGTTCGCCGCGTCGGTGGTGGTCACCGTCGAGGTGGTGCGGGTGCCGGTGCTGGTCTTCGCAGTAGCCACGCTGGTCGAGGTGGTCGCCGCGTAGCGGCCACCAGATCCGGCAGGCCGAGCGCTTGTGCGTGGCCGTGTCGGACGGTCCGCTGCTGGTGTTGACGGTCCACGACTGCGGCGCGGTGGCGTCCGCGTCGGCGTAGACGTCGGACTCCAGCACCCGGCCGGACAGCCAGTCGGAGTCGGTCTTGGCGCCGCTGGTCGGACCGGCGACCGCCAGGGAACGCTTGCTGCCGTCCGCCTTCAGGTCCCCGTCCATGCCCTGGTAGTAGCTGGTCGAGGACTTGGACTTCTTGCCGTCCTGACCGGAGCCGGTCACGACGGTGACCTTCGCGAACCCACGGAACTGGTCCCACGTACGGGACTTGTCGTCCACCAGCGCACCGTCATTGCGGTGCCAGGCGGCGTCACCGTACTCGTAGGAGGTGGTCTTCGTCACCGCGCCCGCGATCAGGTTGGAGTTCGGGTCCACCGTCACCGAGGCGACCGGGTAGCGCAGGAACCAGTCGTCCACCATCGCCGCCACGCCCGTGTCGTACCACTTCACGTTGTAGCAGGCCAAGGTGTTGTTGTCGGCGGAGGCCGGCATCGTGCCAGTGGTGCGCTGGCAGGAGTTCTGCTTGTACTCCACGCCGATGGTGCCGCCGGTCTCGGTGGTGATCAGCTCCATGCGCGGCCGGTTGTAGCGCGGCCGGGCCGGCACCAGACCGTCCACCCGGTTGGGCAGCAGCAGGTCTGCGAACGTGACGGCGGGCAGCTCCTGCTCGCTCTGCCCGTTGAAGGTGTCCTTGCCGATCCGCTTGACCGTCTGCAGCCACGGGATCTGCGTGTTCTCACCCAGTTGGACGGCGACTTGAACACGCGCGCAAGCTCGTAGCGGTCCACCGGACGGTAGGCGCCGCCCGAGCGGATCGAGGTGGTGATGGTGTTCAGCCACTGCGTCGACCAGTAGCTCGGCCCGTAGTTCGAGCAGGTGCCCTGCTCGGCGCACTGCTTGTCCAGCGGAACGTCCGGCCAGTTCGAGGCGTTGGCCGCCGTGCGCTGGGCGGGTGCGCAGGCCGCCTCGCCGGCCACGCAGCGCCTCACCGATGCCGAAGTCGATCCTGGACGCCGCCTGGTAGGCGCCGTTGGCGCCGAGCTGGTCGGAGAGCAGCTGGCCGTAGGCGATCGAGGCGAGCGTGCCGCCGCGGGTGTACTCGGTGTTCGTGCCCGAGCCGCGGTTCTGGCCTCCGCCGCGCGCGTACCAGTTGGTCTCCGGCGCATACGTGTAGGTGGTCAGGTTGTTGTGGACGTCCACGACGTAGTCGAGGTTCCAGCGCCACGCGGTCTGGCACCACGAGCCCTTGCCCTTGGCCGCGTCGTAGCACGGGTCACCCGCGTTCGGCGAGTACACCGGCACCGTCCACGCCGACCTCGACTCCGGGCCGACCGCGGTCGGGGCGCCGGTGGCGGAGGGCAGATGGTTCAGACCGAAGTAGTACACGGTGCCGGCGGTGTCGGTCACCTTCAGGTACGAGCCGTTCCAGGTGCCGTTCGTGGCACCGGTGAGGAACTCGACCTTCGTACCGTCGTCGTTCTTCAGCCGCCACGTGCACATGGACTGCTCGTTCTTCGGGTCCCCGGATACACAGGAGGCGTCGTCCGGCACGAGCTCGCCGGAGTGGCCGCCGAGTGAGAGGGTCAGGTTCGCCCCGCCCCAGCACTGGTCACCCGAACCCGCGATCCCCGCCTTGTCACACGGCTTGTAGGAACGCTCCACGAACCCGGAGTTCAGGTCCCAGCCGTCACCGATCCAGGAGGCTTGAGCGTTGGTGGACGACGTCCGCCCGTCCACCGACGCCGAGTCGTAGCCCAGCGCCACCTGCGGCGCGGAACCGCCCAGCGTCGGCGGCACCTGGATCGATAGCTGTAGGTGAACGACCCGGACGAGCTGCCCGCCGTCCACGCCTGACTCGGCGACAACGACGTCGCAGAGTACGTACCCAGACCACTGGACGTACCCTCGGCCGCCAGCACCAGCGGCGCCGAAGCCCCGGCGGCAAACCCGCCCGACAGCGCAACGTCAGCGGACTTGGCGTCCGCCCTCTGGCCCTTCGTCAACGCCACCTCGACCGCGGGCAGGTCGACGTCCGCGACGAGCCGCTTCGCCTGCACGTCATAGTGCGACGCAACGGGCGTGCGTTCAAGGCAGCCCGCCACCTCCGGCGTGGTCCAGCGAACACGCGGGAAGCGAGACGAGCCGCGCCCGCTGCGCGAAGTCACCACCGAAGCCGACACCCGACAGATCCAGGCCCACCCGGGCCTTCGCCGCATCCGCCTGCTCGTTCCGGGCCAGCGACACCAGCGCACCCTGCACACCCGCCGCCGAAGCCGCCTTCGCATCCGCGACAGCCACCTTCACCGGCGGATTGGCCGGCGCCGGGGCGTCCGCAGACGGTGCATCCGCCGCCTTCGCCCCGGCCTCCGGTGCCACCGGTGCCAGCCACACCGGCAGCTCACCGGCCTGCTTCGACGCCCCCGCCGCCGGCTCCCGCACCTCGACGCCGTCCGCGCCCTTGCGGATCGCCTGAGCGCCCACCGCCGGCGCCGCGTCCAGCAACGCGACCGCCGAACCCGCCGCCACCTTCGCCGCGGCCTTCGGCGGCACCCAGTCCGGCGAACTTCTTCGCCGCAACCGACCGGCTTCTCCACCGAACCCGCCACCGACGGCGTCTTCGGCAACGGCGTGTTCGGCGGCGACCACACCTTGTCCTTGTTCTTGTCCGCCACCGGCGCAGCCAACGCCGGCGCAACGGGCGCCACCAGAGCACCCAGCAACGCCAGTGCACTCACAAAAGCGACACGAGAGGCCCCAGGCCGCTGCGGTGGCGGCGCTCCCTCCTGCCGGCCAAGACAAACGGACACGGCGAACGGACATCGCTACCCCCATAGGCAGCCACGCCTCGACAGGGCGTGGACGGACGACCGTGGCGGAGAGTATGGGATCGAGCACCCTCGGGTCGAGGAGATGATCAATCAATACGCATGGTGATTCATCTCACACGGACAGCAAAGTGGTTCGCCCACCCTCAAATCGGACGGTCGAACAGTTAATCGAGTTGACCACTGGTTTGCCAGTGCGGCAGCTTGTTGGCGACCCCTGCCCGTGGTCTTCACATACCGGCCACGACCAGGCCCGATCGCCATCCCGAGGGGGACCTCTCCACATGCCTGCCGCTCCGCCCGGGGCTCGCTCCGGCGCGCGTCTTCGTCCGCACATCCCGTCACCGCGTGTGTCCGCCGCGGCCGTCGGGCTCGTCCTGGCCCTGACCTCCGTGGCGCCCGTCGCGTTCGGCGGCCGGCATTCGCCGCGCCCGCCGCCCTCGCCCGGGGCACTTCCCCGGACCTGGCGGCCGCCATGGCCGCCGCCGACCCAAGCACACCAAGGACAGGCCTCCCGCCTCGGCCGCCGACCGGGCGATCGCCCAGGCCAAGGCCACCGGAAAGCCCGTGTCCGTGCCGGAGCTGACGGACGAGTACAGCGAGACGGTGGCCACCCCCGAGGGCCATCTCTCCCGCGCCCAGCACCCCGAGCAACAGCGGATCAAGCAGCAGGACGGCACCTGGGCCGCCCTCGACGCCAGGCTCGTCGCCGACCCGACCGGCGGCTACCACCCCAAGGCGGCCGGTTCCGGTGTCCGCCTGTCCGGTGGCAGCAGCGGCCCGCTCGGCACGCTGACCAGCCCCGGCGGCGAGACTCTTTCGATCGACTCGCCGTTCCCACTCACCGAGCCGACCATCGACGAGGACGGCGACGCTTCTGGTCTACCCCGAGGTCGCCCCCGGCATCGACCTGAAGGTCACCGCCGACAAGTTCGGCGGCCTCACCGTCCTGATCGTCAAGACCGCGGAAGCCGCCCCAGAACCCCCAGCTCAAGACGGTCCGCTTCGGCACCAGCGGCCAGGGGGTCACCGTCCAGGCCGACGGCACCGGCAACCTCACCGCCACCGGCAAGGACGGCACCGTCCGCTGGCACGCCCCCGTCCCTCGCATGTGGGACAGCTCCGGCACCGCCGCCACGCCGACAGCCTCCGCGGCACCCGTCGGCAAGTGGTCGCGGCCGCGCAGGCCGCATCGACCGATGCCGGAGGCCAGCCGCAGACCGGCGTGCCCGCCAAATCCGACAAGGCCAGCAGCGCGGACGGGCCCGGCATCGGTGCACGGGTCGCGGCCATGCCGACCAGGGCCACCGGCAACGCCATCGAGCTGACCACCGACGGCTCGGTGCTCGGCAAGGGCCAGGGACCGTGGTTCATCGACCCGGGCTGGATCTACGACTCCCGCAGCGGCAACGCCTGGACCTGGACCCAGCAGGCCTACCCGAACACGCCGCGCTACGGGCAGACGACCACCAACACCAACGACCAGTACGCCCACCCCGGTGTCGGCTACCAGGGCTTCCAGACCGTCAAGGGCATCGAGCGGTCCTACTTCCAGATCGACACCCGCGGATTCGCCGGCGCGGTCATCAACAAGGCCACCATGTCGGTCTGGGAGTACGAGTCCTCGGACTTCTCCTGCACCACCACCTACCCGGTCGACCTCTACCCTCACCGGGCCGATCGACGACCGGACCACCTGGAACAACTCGCCCGTCACAGTGGGCAACCGGCTCGGCCGCGCCGATGTCGCCGGCTCCGGCGCCACCGGCTGCTACGACAACGTCGAGTTCAAGTACGACGTCACGTCGATCTACCAGGAGCGGGCGGCAACGCACGAGAACCTGACCTTCGGCCTGTTCGCCCCCGACGAGTCCAACCGGATGGCCTTCAAGCGGCTCGACTACAGGCCGGTGGTCGTCGTTGAGTACGACCGTGCCCCGGAGACTCCGACCAACACCTATGTGGCCGCCGCCGGCCACGGCGTCACCCTGGGCCGAGAACCAGGGCTGCGACGGATCCTCGGTCGGCTGGATGAGCGCGGGCAGCAACTTCAACGGCGCGGTCTCTCTGAACGCCACCGTGCGCAGCCCCGTGCAGAACTCCCTGTACTCGTGGTCGAAGATCTGGGACTACAGCCTGCCGGGTGCGCCCGTCGTCGATTCCGGGCAGTCCGGTCTGGTGGGCAACGGCGGCAACGCCGCCTTCCAGGTGCGCTCCGACGTGATCAAGGACGGCCACGTCTACGGCTGGGGTCCGTGGCCACGGACGGCTACACGTCCTCCGGGTACGCGCCGGCGTGCCGGTTCGGGGTGGACCTCACCCCGCCGAGCCTCTCGGTCCCGGACGTCTACACGACGCTTCCCGAAGCCGAACTCGCCGACCGCTTCCCGCCCTCGGGCAACGGGCAGGTGACCAGGAAGAAGGTCGGGGAGTGGGGCACCGTCCCGTTCACCGCGGTCGACACCGCGCCGAGCGGCGGTACGCCCTCAGGTGTGATGTGTGCGCGCTGGTCCTGGGATCCCCAGCTCTCGGGCGCCCAGTGGCAGTGCGGCTCGTCCCTTCCCCAAGGGGGTGTGAGCGTCCTGCCGGGCCGGTGGGGCACCAACATCGTGTACCTGCAGGTGATGGACAACGCCCGCAACGTCTCGCCGGTCGCGCAGTACGCGTTCTACGTGCCGTGGAATCCGGACGGCCCGCCGCCGGTGTTCGGCGACGTCACGGGTGACGGGGCGCCGGACATCGTGACTCCCGACCAGGCAGGTGATCTGCGCGCCTATGCCGTGGCCGGTAACCCGCTCGCCAAGGGCCCGGCCGTCTCCCTCGTGGCCAAGCGCGAGGACTCGCCGACCGGCCAGGGTTGGGGCAACATCCAGTTCGCCCACCGCGGCACGTTCACCGGTGGCAACAACATCGACGACATCGTCGCCCACGCCCCGGGGGACAAGGACCTCTGGATTTACGGCAACCCCGGCAACACCGGTTACTACGGCCGTGTCGACTCCAAGACCCTCCTGCAGAAGCCGAAATGCGTTCCGACGGCCACCGAGGACTGCTCCTGGCGGACCGCAGCCGGTTACAACGCCGCCGACTGGTCCACCACCTTGCGCGTGGCCGCCCTCGGTGACCCGGTCAGCACGGACCTCGACTACCGGTTGAAGTTCAAGAACCAGAGCGGCCTGCTCACGGTCGAGAGCATCAACAACGGCACCGACGCCGCCCTTTGGTACTACCCGACTGTCTCGAACAACACCCTGGGCAAGCCCGTCCGCCTGGCCGCCGCCGGATGGAAGGACAAGGAGCTCATCTCCCCTGGCGACTGGGCCAAGCAGGGCCACCCCGGCCTGTGGACCCGCAACCTGGAGGCGGCCGCGGATGGCGGCAAGGGGGGCACTGCTTGCCCGCGCCTTCACCACCGGCACCGTGACGGCCACGGACAGCAACGGAAGGCCCGTGAAGGACGCTAGCGGAAACGTCGTCACCGTCCCCACCCTGACCGGGATCTCCGGCGCCTCCGTCATCGGCTCCGTCTCCCCCGACACCTGGCCGGTCCTCGGCTCCGACGGGGACATCACCGGCAAGGGCTCCCCGGTCTGTGGGGCAAGCGCGGCAACGGTCAGATCGACATCTGGTGGGGCGAGGCCACCGACCCCGGCACCGCCAATGCCTCCTTCACCTGGCAGGCCGGGCCCGCGCCCGCCGCCGACACCTCGGTGAACCCGCTCTGGTACGCCCTGGACGGCGCCACCGCCGTCGACAGCAACGCCTCCAACGCGCTCTACCCGAACACCTTCACCCACCACCGACCACAACGGCGCGGCCGGCAAGGCCACCGCCCTGGACGGCAACACCCTCTACCGCACCACCAACCAGCCCGGCATCGACGCCAGTCGAGCTTCACCGTCGCCGCCTGGGTCAAGCTCAACAACACCGGCGGCTACCAGACCGTCCTCTCCAGGCCGGCAACGAGCGCAGCCCGTTCTACCTGCAGTACTCCCCGGCGTACGGCAGGTGGGTGTTCAACCTGGCCTCCTCCGACCAGCTGCGCCCCGCCGCCTACTACACGGCCGTGGACGGCGAGCAGCCGCAGGTCGGCGCCTGGACCCACCTCGTGGGCACCTACAGCCAGGACACCCAGGCTGCGACGCTGTACGTCAACGGGCGGGCGGCCGGCTCGGCGAAGGTTCCCTCCAGCTGGAAGGCGACCGGCAGCCTGAACATCGGCGGCGAGACCACCACCCGCTACCCCGGGCCGACGCCCGGCTGAACGGCGCGATCGGCGACGTGCGGGTCTACCCGTACGCGTTCACCGACCAGCAGGCCAACACCCTGGCCACGGCCGGGTCCAGCGTCCAGATCCGCAGCGTCTTCAACACCAACAAGTGCCTCGACAACTTCGGCGGCACCGTCGGCACGTCGGTGGCGCTGTTCAACTGCTGGAACGGCGAGGCGCAGCTTCACCCTGACCACCAACAACAAGATCAAGATCGCGGGCGCGGACCGCTGTGTCGCCACCAACGACAAGCCGGCGGGCAACGGCACCAAGGTGTCCTTCCAGTCCTGTGCCAACGACGACGCCCAGACCTGGGTGCGCCGTTTCGACGGGACGCTCTACAACCCGGTCTCCGACAAGTGCCTGGAGCTGCCCGGTTGGGCGGACGCCAACGGCACCGCGCTCGGGGTGTGGGCCTGCACCGGCAATGCGAACCAGCGGTGGCTGGTGCGTGCGCAGGTGAGCTGAACCGGCGGCGGCTCGGCGCGGTTCGCGGCCGAGCCGCCGTACAACTGGAATGCCGTGGCCTCCCCTGGACTTGTGGTCCGGTGGGAGGTCGCGGCGTTTCGGCGGAGGAGAGGCCGGAGTTGAGTGACTGTCAGAGATGGTGCATGGTGCGGTGTTGTCCGTCCAGAGCCAGTTGACGGGCGTGTACTGCTTCTTCAGTGCGGTGCGCTCGCGTCCGTAGGACTTCAGGGCGGCCTCGACCTCCGGGGCGAGGCCGTCGAGGTCCTGGGCCGGGATGCGCAGCAGCAGGTGTTGCTTGCGGTGGGCGAGGAGGAGTTCGCCGGCGGGGGTGCACTCCAGCAGGGTGAAGTGGACGAGGGCTTGAACGGCTTGTCGGCGGTGGGCATCCGGGCGCGCAGTTCGCCGTCGGCGCTCCAGGCGTAGAGGCCGTAGCGGTTGAGGTGGAAGGCGCGGGCGCGGTGGGGGTCGGCGACGACGGTGAAGTCGAAGCGGGTGAACGGGCTGTCCTCGCGCAGGTGCAGGCCGCCGAGGCGGCCGCGCAGCGTGCCGTGGTCGTCGAGGAGGGCGAAGCTGAACTGCTGTCCGCGGTTGCTGGAGCGGTAGATCTTGCCGAGACGGGGACGACGAACAGGTCGTCGCCGAGCGCGGCGGGGCGGGTCATCGTGGAGTCTTCGTAGCCGTAGAGGCTGCCGCTGGTGCCGGTGAGTTCGGACGGGGCCTCGGTCAGGTGAAGGTGTGGGCCGGTTGGCGCGCAGCACCGGGGCGTCGCCGTGGCGCACGTGGGGGTGGGCGTCGGTGTCGCTCTGGCGGTCGGCGCGTGCGTCGAGGGGTGGCGATGGCGCGCAGCTCGGGTTTGCGGCCCGGGGTGAGGGTGGTGGCGGGTTCGGAGAGGGCGACGATGTTGGGGTGGGCGCCGGCCCAGTGGCTGAGCTTGTACTCGGAGGTCATGCAGAGCAGCCGGCCGGCGGGGGTGACGGCGATGGAGGCGGCGAACGGGTCGTGGCCGGGGTCGTGCTGTTTGTCCCGGCCCCAGGGCATCGGCCAGGAGACCAAGACGTGGTCCAGGTCGGGGGTGAGGAGGTGGGTGCTGCCGGGTTTGGAGCTGAGGGCGAGCGTACCGTCGGGCAGGACGGCGAGGGTCGGCCCGTCGCCCTCCGGGATGGCGGTCGGGATGGCGCCCGGTGGGGCCTGGCCGAAGACGGCGGTGGCGGTGGGCGTCCCGTCGGGGGCGTAGCGGGTGATCATCTGGTGGCCCGCGTGTCCGCGGTAGCGGCGCAGGGCGGCCGGGACGTAGGTGTCGCCGGCTGCTGTGGCCACCGCGTGGTGGGTGGTGAGTGCCCAGTCATCGGCTTCGGGGTCGAGGTGGTGGAGGTCCGGCGGGGACGCGGGGGCGGTGATCGGCAGTGTCATGATCGACATCTTCTCCGCCGTCGCCGACGGGCGTGGGCCGGGGCCGTGCTACCTGCTCGGGCTGCGCGGGGCGGGTGGGGGTGGGGAAGATAACGAGAAGCGAACGTTTGGCCGCTCGGGGCCGTCCGGGTCGCCGCCTGGCACTGTCGGCGAGGCACCATGGGCGGCCCGCCGTCCCTTCCGTCCGTCGTCTCTCGTCTGCAGGAACACCATGCCCGTCGTGCCCGCCATTCCCAGTGCGTTCGTCCTCGCCTCCGTGCTCGCCGGGGCGGGCCTGCTCGCGGGCTGTGCGGACGGCGGCGGTGCGGCGGCCGGTCGGCCGGCGGCGGTGTCGGCCCCGGCGGCGGTGTCGTCGGCGTCGGCCTCGGTGGGCCCGTCCGCTTCGGCTCCGGCCGCCACCGCGACCGTCCTTCTCCCGCCCTCGCCGTCGGCCCCCGACAGCGCGGCCGCGCGGACCGAGGCCGCCACGCTGGCCATCCCGTCCGTGCGATCCGCCTGGCCGGGCTGTCGGTGGTCCCCTACCGGGGCACCACCGACGACGGTCCCGGCACGGATCCAGAACCGTGGTGTGGCCGCGAGCCCCTACGGCGAGCAGGGCGGCGTCGGGCCGGGCGAGGTGGGCAGCTACCTGGTCACCGCCCACCGCCTGTCGGCCGGCGGCCCGCTGCGGGACCTGCCCTCCGTGCACGAGGGCGACGTCGTGCTGGTGACGGCGGGCGGCACCGAGTACGAGTACGTGATCACGGGGACCAGGAGCACGTCGTTCCGCTCCCCCGGGTCGCTGGCCGAGCAGCGCGCCGCCGTCCCGGGTCGGCCGGGCGAGAGCGCCGTCCAGGCGATGATCACCATCTCGACGTGCGCCACTCCCGAGGACAACGCCGCGGGCAACCGCTGGCGTGACGCGAACGCAACCCGGAGCACCGCATCGACAAGGTCAAGGCGTCCTGCGCGCCACCCGCCCCGCGGCCTGAGCCCCGGGGCCGAGGCCCGGGGCGCAGCTGCGGCTGTGGGTTCAGGCCGCGTCGAGGCCGTCGGCGGCGAGGGGACGTCGCCGGTGGTCTTGCTGTAGCCGAGGATTCGACGATCAATCCGTTGCGGACGGTGGTGAGGTTGACGCCGCGGACGGAGTCGGTGGGGCCGTCGCCGAAGCGGTAGCGCCAGCGGACGGTGGCGTGTTCGCCGGAGATGAGGACGTTCTCCGGCTCGAAGCGGGTGGTGCGGTCGTCGGCGAGGGCCTGCCAGAACTCCAGGCAGGCGGTGCGGCCTTCGTAGCGGGCGCCGTCGGGGGCGGGCTGGTTGGCCTCCATCACGCAGTCGTCGGCGATCAGGTCGGTGAGCAGGGAGGCGTCGTGCTCGGTGAAGGCGCGGTTGAAGCGGTCGATGACCTCGGCCGTGGTGCGGAACGACATGCCGGAACCCCTCGAAGTGGAACGGTTGGTCTATCTGCCGTGAACCATATAGACCGGTTGATCTACTCGTCAACCGGTGGCGAACATCCGCCATGACCACCACACGCACACGCCACGCGCCGGGGCCCCGCGAGCGCCTCCTGGAGGCCGCCCAGCAGCTCACCTACAGCCAGGGCGTCGGCGTGGGGGTCGACGCCCACTGAAGGGCGCCAACGTGGCCCGGCGCTCGCTCTACGAGCACTTCGGCGGCAAGGACGGGCTGATCGCCGAGGTCCTGCGGCGCAGTGCCGAGGCGGACGAGGCCGCCTACGTGCGGACCATGGCGGCGGCCGGCGAGGACCCGCGGGCGCGGCTGCTGGCCGTGTTCGACGGGATCGGCGAGGTCATCGCGCGGGAGGACTTCCGCGGCTGCCGCTACCTGGCGGCCGACCTCGCCCTCACCGATCCCGAGCATCCCGGGCACGCCGTGACCCGCGAGTACCGGGTGCGGGTGACCGGGCTGTTGGAGCACGAGCTGGCCGCGCTCGGGCATCCGCGGCCCGCGGCCGCCGCCGATCAGCTCCTGCTGCTCATCGACGGCGCCCTGGCGGCCGGGGCGACCCGTCCGGCCACGGATCCGGCGCCGGCCGCCCGCCGGCTCGCGGAGCTGGTCCTCGCCGAATAGCCGGGCCCGGTCTCGGGGGCGGTCGGGTCACCGGCTGCCCTGCTGCGGTCGGGTCACCGCCTCGCCGGCCGCCTCGGCCGGGGCGGGGACGGCGTGTTCCGCGGCGCGGCTGACGGCCTCCACTGCGCCCAGGTGTCCATGCGGGTGCGGGCGATGTCGAACGCGAGGTCGTAGACCATGCTGCCCAGCAGCAGGCGCAGCGGCGGTTCGTCGCTGTCGACGAGCGTGAGCAGGGCGGCTGCGGCGAGGGGTCGCTGTCGACCGAGCCGTCGGCGAACTGTTTGGCGAGTTCCTCCCGCAGCGGGGTGTAGGCGTCGAGGGGGCGGTGGTGCGCATGGCGGTGTAGAGGTCGGTCCAGTAGCCGCCGGGCTGGATCATGCTGACCTTGACGCCGAAGCCGGCCGCTTCCCTGGCGAGTGCTTCGCTGAGGCCTTCCAGGGCGAACTTGCTGGCGCTGTAGAGGCCGGTGCTGGGGAAGCCGCCGAGGGCGGCGATGCTGGAGACCTGGACGAGGTGGCCGTGGCCCTGGTCGCGCAGGACGGGCAGGACGGCCTGGCTGACCCAGAGCGCGCCGAAGAAGTTGACGTCGAGTTGGGCGCGGGCCTCGGCCTCGGTGAACTCCTCGACCATGCCCATGGAGAGCGTCCCGGCGTTGTTGACGACGACGTCGAGTCGTCCAGTGGTCGGGCGCGCACGGCGGCGAAGGCAGCGTCGCGGTCGGTGACGTCCACCTGCAGGGCAGGACCCGTCGGGGTGGGCGGTGGCGAGGATCCAGCAGGGCCCGGGTGCGTGCGGCGGCGGCGACGCGGTCGCCGGCGGCCAGCGGCCTCGGTGAAGCGCGCGGGCGCGGCTGGCGCCGGTGACGAGCCAGACGCGGCTGGTGGTGTCGGCCGGGGTGTTCGGTGCGGTGCTCCTGTTCGGGGGAGGGGACGGGTTCGTGGGCGGGCCGGCGGCCGGTCGGCTGCGGCGGGCGTTCCGGACGGCTCGGTGAGGACGCCGTCGAGGGTGAGGTGGCGACGATCGCGCCGACGAGCGCGCCGAGGCGATGGCGAGGGTGTAGACGGAGGTGTTCAGGGCGGTGGCCGCCTCGGCGGAGCCGGGACGGCCTTGAGGATCCAGGTCTGGACGCCGACCGGTACGCCGCCGAAGGCCAGTCCCCGGCACAGCAGCAGGGTCCCGCCGGCGGGGTGCGGCCGGCGAGGGGGACGGCGAGGACCGCGGTCAGCACGGCACCGACGGTGGGGACACGCGGACGTTGCTTCAGGCCGCGCCGGCGAGGAAGTGCCGAGGATGCCGGCCGCGCCGAAGCCGAGCAGGAGCGGCCGATCGCGCCCTCGCCGATCCCGCTGACGTCCTGGAGGACGGGGCTGACGCAGTGAACGCGGCGAAGTGACCGCCCACCGGGAGGAACGTGGCGAGGCGCGCACCACCAGGGGGGTGGCCGAACTGCTGCGCCAGCGCGCGCAGCCGGACGGCCTGCCGGGCGGGCAGGGTGGGCAGCAGCAGGAGCAGGGCGGCGAGTACGAGCGCCCAGCGCGCCGGCGGCGGCGAAGGCCGTGCGCCAGTCGGCGAGGCCGCCGATCAGCGTGCCGGCCGGCACGCCGAGGACGTTGGCGGCGGTCGCACCGCCGAAAGACGACCGAGACGGCGCGCGGGACGAGGCGCTCGGGCTCCGCACGGCCACGCCCGCGGCGAGGGCCAGAAGCCGCCGATGCTGATGCCGACGAGGAAGCGCGAACCCAGCAGGACGGTGAAGTCGGGGCCGGCGCGCAGAGCGCGTTGGCGAGCACCATCAGCGCGACCAGGGCGACCAGGGCGATCCGGCGGTCCAGGCGTCCCATCACCACCGGCAGCAGGGGCGCGGTGACGACGGCGACCAGGCCGGGGACGGTCACCATCAAAGCGGCGGTCCCCTCAAAAACGTGGAGGTCCCCGCCGACGAAGGGCAGCAGCCCGACGGGCAGCGATTCGACGGTCACCAGGGCGAACGTCCCGACCGCCATCGCGACGACGGCGAGCCGGCGCCTGAGCGGCAGCGGAGCGTCGGCGGTGGAGGTGGCGGGCACTGCCGGGGTGCCGGTCATGGTCGCGGGTGGGCTCCGGTCTGCGGGGCTCGGGCCGCCGCGGGTGCGGCGCCGGGGTGGACGGCGGCCGGGGTGCGGCCACGGGATGGTGGCGCTGCGGGCGGGCGCTCCGGCCACGGCCGACGCAGGCCCGTTTGCGCGCTGACGATCCTTCAGCCGTCCGGGGTGATCATCAACGCCGACATCCGCAGGATCCGAGAACCCAGGCTTATGACGGGGTGCGGTGACGCACGGCCGGGGGTGCTCGGCGGCGCAGCAGGCCGCGCCGGATCCGGCCGATGGCGTGTCAGGGCCGGTTCCGCGGCCGAGCGCCCCGGGCCCGTGCGACTCCACAGCGTCCTGCGCCCCCTGGGCGTCCGCCCTGCACCACCCGGGCGGTGCGCGGGTGCGGGGCGGTGCGCGGGTGCGGGTGCGGGTGCGGGTGCGGTGCTGCCCGGCGGGGCGGCGCACGCGAGGCCTCCAGGAGTGGGACGACGTCGTAGGCCCGCAGACCGCCGGCAACGTCGAGGTGGCGCTTCGGCCCGCCGCTTCCCCGGCAGGAGGCGCCGTCGGGTAGAGCGCCTCCGCGGCACGGACGATTTCCGCGCCGGATTTCCCGGGATGTGCCCCGACATTCCTCGCAGCGGCCGGCGGGACCACCGGGACCACTCCCCCGCCCTTCTCCGGATTTCGGTGGCGGGAACTTCCGCCCGATGTCAAGGAATCGCTTGGGGATGTCAAGGGACGTCAAGATCTAAAGATCTTTCAAGGTTGGCGCGGGGGAACGTCAAGACCGGGAGATCACGGGAGTTGGGGGCTTTGACGGCTGTTACCGTGCTGGCATGGACATCTTTCCGCTGCCCCGATTCGGTCTCGTCGTGCCCCCGGAGAACCTATTGCGGAGCCCGAGTACCACAGCTATCTCGTCCCCGAGATGAATGTGTACACCACGCGTTTCCCGGTGACCGCGGAATTCAACCGGGAAACGATGGAGATAATACAACGAGGTGCTGGCGCAGGTGCTCGCGACGTTCGGGCAGTTGCGGCTGGACGCGACGGTGGTGGCGTGCAACGCCTCGCACTACCTGCTGGACCCGGACGGGGACCGCGACTTCGTCGCCGAGCTGTCGCAGCGGTTCGGTTCGCCGGTGACCTCCTCCACGCGGGCGATCGTGGACCTGTGCGAGGCGCTGGGGACGTCGAACCTGACGCTGATCTCCCCGTACGCGCCGTGGCTGACCGAACTGTCCCGCGACTACTGGGAGAAGGCCGGCGTGACGGTCGAGCGGATCGTCTGCACCCCGTCCGCGGTGGACGAGGCCGGTCAGGACGTGGGGTTCAACCCGAAAACGACCGAGACGATCCGGCAGCGGATCATGCCGAGGCGGAGGTGGCGGACGACGCGACGGTGCTGTTCACCGGCACCGGCATGCACACCCTGCGCGCCGCGACCAGCTCGCCGGCGCGAACCCCTCGCGCACGCTCATCACCTCCAACCTCGCCTCGGCATGGTGGGCCCGGCGCACCGCGGGCCTGTCCGGCTTCGCCGCGGCGCACCCGCTGGTGCAGCGGCTGGAGCGCGAACTGGCCGCCCGCTGGGGCTGTTCGCCGCCCGCTGTTCTTCATCGTCCGTCTGTGAGCGCACCTTTCAAGGAGGGGCCGACCGTGGCCGCCAACAGCGAAGCACCAACGCCCGATTCGCCCGACGCCCTGGTGGCCGTGGTCAGCGGCGGCGCGTCCGGGATCGGGGCGGCCGCCGCGGCCGCGCTGATCGCCCAGGGCGTGCACGTGGCCGCCCTGGACCTCAACCCCGACGAGGTCGCCGCCCCGGCCGTCGGCATCGCCTGCGACGTGTCCGACGACGCGTCGGTGCGCGCCGCGGTCGGCAGGTCGTCCAGCGCTTCCTCGCATCGACGTCGTCGTCAACAACGCCGGCATCGCCGCCCAGGGCGGTATCGACGACAACGACGACGCGGAGTGGCTGCGCGTGCTGAACGTGAACGTCGTCGGCATGGTACGCCTGGCCCGCGCGGCCCTGCCCCATCTGCGCAAGTCGCCGGCGGCGGCGATCGTCAACACCTGCTCGATCTTCGCGTGGACCGGGGTGCCCAAGCGCACCCTCTACTCCGCCTCCAAGGGCGCCGTCTACTCGCTGACGCTGGCGATGGCCGCCGACCACGCCCGCGAGGGCATCCGGGTCAACGCGGTCGCCCCGGCGCGGTCGACACGCCGTGGATCACGCGCGTGCTGGCGATGGCCCCGGACCCGCAGGCGGCGCGGGCGGCCCTGGACGACCGGCACCCCATCGGACGCCTGACGCGGCCCGAGGAGGTCGGCGAGGCCATCGCCTACCTGGCCGCCTCGGCCACCGGCACCACCGGGACGGTCCTGTCCGTCGACGGCGGGGGCATCCACACCCTGCGCCTGTAACCCCCCCGCCCTGTGCTGCGCTGTGCCGCCCCGTCCCTGTTTCGGCCCTGCTCCGCCCCCGCCCCTACTGCGGCGCCCCTCCCCGGGCGCCCCTCTCCCCGGGCGCTTCCAGCGCTGCGGCGGCCCCCGTGACGGCCGGACCGCCCGACGGTCCCGGAAAGCCCTCAACCAGCCCAGAATCCAGTCAAGTTGACAACACCACCTCGCTCCCGGCGATGCGGCGGGGAGCACGGCCCCTTGCGGCGCTGCGGCCGCTCGCCCGGTCCGCGGACCGCCCGTCCCGACCCCGCGCCCACACGGACTTGACCCTCACATTAATGGAAAGGTTTCAGCATCCCATCATGAGGAGCACCGAGCCGTCCGTCGGCACCGCCACCCCCGCACCCCGTCCCCGAGGCACCGGGCACCACCGGTGCGCCTGACACCGTAGGCGCTTCGCCCGCCGAGGGCCAGAAGCTGCCGATGGCGGCACTGCTCGCGCTGGCCGTCGCCGTGTTCATCACCAGCCTCACCGAGACGCTGCCCGCCGGGCTGCTGCCCGAGATGAGCTCGCACACCAGCGAGTCGGCCGCCGGGCAGACGGTGACCATCTACGCGCTGGGCACGGTGCTGACGACGATCCCGCTGTCCGCGGCCACCGCCGGCTGGTCGCGCAAGCGCCTGCTGCTGGCCGCCATGGGCGGCTTCGCGGTCGCCAACACCGTGACCGTCGTGTCGTCGAACTACCCGCTCACCCTGGCCGCCCGCTTCCTCGCCGGTGTCGCCGCGGGCCTGGCCTGGGCGCTGCTGGCCGGCTACGCCCGGCGCATGGTCGCCCCCGCGCTGGAGGGGCGGGCGATCGCGATCGCGATGGCCGGCATCCCCCTCGCCCTGTCGGTCGGGGTGCCGGCGGGTACGTTCCTGGGCCGGGTCGCGTCCTGGCAGATGGCGTTCCTCGTGATGACCGTGCTGACCGTGCTGCTGCTGGTGTGGATCACGGCCATCGTGCCCGACTACCCCGGGCAGGAGCGCGGCGGCAAGATCCCCGTGCGCAGCACGCTGAAGGTGCCGGGGGTGACGGCGGTGCTGTTCGTGATGCTGGTCTTCGTGCTGGCGCACACCATCCTCTACGCGTACATCGCCTCCTTCCTCGACCACGTGGGGATGGGCGACCGGACGGACGCGGTGCTGCTGGTGTTCGGTGTCGCGTGTCTGGTGAGCATCTGGGTGGTGGGCACCTACATCCAGGGGCACCTGCGGAGCCTGACGGTCGCGAGCACGCTGCTGGTCGGTGTCGCGGTCGCGGTCCTGGGCGCGTTCTCGGGCACCCACGCGCTGGTGTACGTGCGGCCGCGCTGGGGGCTGGGCTGGGGCGGTGTGCCGACGCTGCTGCAGACGGCCGCCGGTCAGGCGGGCGGGGACGCGGCGGACGCGGCGCAGGCGATCCTGGTGGTGCTGTGGAACGTGGCGATGGCCGGTGGCGGCATCATCGGCGGCCTGCTGCTGAACTCCTCCGGCGCCGGACCGCTGCCGTGGACGGTGTTCGGCCTGCTGGTGCCGGTCCTGGCCGTGGTGGTCGCGGCGCGGGTGCACGGCTTCCCCGGCCGGCGCGCACTCGACGCTGGCTGACGGACGCCGGGCCGGCGTGGCCCTGACGTCGGGTCACACGCGCGGCCCGCAGGGGCCGCCACAGCATCCCGGGCGGGGCGGCGGTGAGGGCCGAAGAGGCCCTCGCCGCCGCCCCGCGCGGCTTCGCCGCGTCGTCCCCCGGCGAAGCGCCGGATGCGGGACCGGATGCCGGGTGCGGGTGCCGGGTGCCGGGTGCGGGTGCCGGGTGCCGGGACCGGGTGCCGGGTGCGGGTGCCGGGACCGGGTGCCGGGTGCGGTCAGTGGCGTGTGGCGCGCCGGTACGCCTGCCGGGTGGCGTCCGGGGAGCAGGCGCAGCCGGCCGGTGGGCAGCGGGTGGCCGTTGGCGGTGGCCCAGGCGTGGGCGGCGTCGAAGTCGGGGTCCTCGGTGGTCATGTCGGGGTGCCCATGACCGCGTAGGCCGGCAGCAGGGCCTGGGTGAGCAGGGTCTGCGGCAGGTCCAGTCGAAGCGCTGTTCGACGACGGCGAGGGTGCGGCGGTTGCGCGCCGTGTAGTGCTCGCCGTCGGGGCGTCGGCGGTGTTCCCCTCGGGGTCCAGGATGCCGGCGGCGACGAGGTCGGGCAGCAGCAGGTCGGGCTCCTCGCCCAGCGGGTGCTCTCCTCGCCGAGGCCGAAGCCGCAGACGTGGCGCGGTCGCGGGCGTAGCAGACGAGGGCGGGCGGATGTTCCCTGACCGGG
Source organism: Kitasatospora hibisci (assembly GCF_043950205.1). Classification (NCBI taxonomy): domain Bacteria; kingdom Bacillati; phylum Actinomycetota; class Actinomycetes; order Kitasatosporales; family Streptomycetaceae; genus Kitasatospora; species Kitasatospora hibisci. Next base: position 321,439 of record NZ_CP171642.1, read on the forward strand.
GTGTAGTGGACGACCTCGGCCCCGCCGCGGAGATCTCCTCCAGGCGCTCGGACCCGGTGGAGTCACCGTACTCGAAGGCGAACGCCCACCCGGCGTGCTCGCCGATGCGGACGATTCCGTCGCCCCTGTTCCCGGGCCGGTAGATCGTCATGTCCAGTTGCAGCACCTCGGCGTCGGTGAGCGGCTCGGTCCCCGCCCCGGGCTGTGCGCCCATGCGCGTAGCGCCAGCTCCTGCGCGTCGATACCGCGGGCCATCGCCACGCCGGACAGGTAGCCCGTTTCGCCGCCCTCGGGCAGCCATCGGATTCCGTCGCCCACGACGTCTTCCCTCCTTGTGCCGTATCGCAGCACTCCTGCGGTGTGTGTGCCGACTGTAGGGGGCGGCGCCGACACCCGGGTGGGGGTGCACGGTCGGGGCGGGGGTGTTGGGCGGGGGCGGTACGGCCCGGCCGGTGTCGGCGCGCGCCGCGGGCAGGGTTTGCGGCGGGCCCCTCGGTGCCCGGGGGGGTGGGCAGGGGGCGGGATCGGGGGGTCGCGGTTGCGGGCGTGGCTGCGGGCCGCCGGTGGTGCCGGCACCGGGGCCTGCCCAGGGGCCTGTCCCGGGGCCTGCCCAGGGGGCCTGTCCGGGGGCCTGTGCGGGGGCCTGCCCAGGGGCCTGCCCAGGGGCCTGTGCGGGGCCTGCCCAGGGGGCCTGCCCAGGGGCCTGTGCGGGGGCCTGTCCGAGGTCTGTGCGGCCGGCCGGGGTGCGGCGAGGCTCCCCCGGGGGTCGGGTGGGTCGCACGCCTCGCTGACTGCCGGGAGCCTCGTTCGCTGCGATCCGTCACCCCGGGGAAGGGTGACGGATCGCCGTCAGGTGGTGTAGCCGCCGTCGACTGCGAGGGCGGTGCCGGTGATGTAGTTCCCGCCGGGGCCGGCGAGGAAGGCGACGGCGTTGGCGATGTCCTCGGCCTTGCCGTAGCTGCCCAGGGCGGTGAGGCCGCGCTGGAAGTCGGCGGTGTCGCCGTCGGCCATGTCGGTGTCGATCGGGCCCGGGTCGACGGTGGTGACGAATGCCCTGCGGCCGAGCTCGCGGGCCAGGGAGTTGGTCAGGCCCACCAGGGCGGCCTTGGCGGTGGCCTGGAGGACGAAGTTGCCGCCCGGCACGCGGCCGTTGAAGCAGGAGCCGACGCTGATGATGCGTCCGCCCTGGCCGAGGTGGGGGCGGCGGCCTGGGCGGCCAGGATGATCGAGGTGACGTCGACGGCGAGGACGCGGTCGATGTCCTGCGCGGTGACCTCGCTGAGCGGGCCGTAGGCGAGGAAGCCGGCGTTGTTGACGAGGATGTCGATGCCGCCGAGCTCGCGCACGGTCTGCTCCACGGCCTGGGCCGCGGTGGCGGGCCGGGTCAGGTCGGCCTGGATGACCAGGGCCGTGCCGCCGTCCGCCTCGATCTGCTTGGCGACCTCGCGGGCCTGCTCCTCGGCGTTGACGTAGGTGACGGCCACGGACGCCCCCGCCTCGGCCAGGCGCTTGGCGATCGCCGCGCCGATGCCGCGGCTGCCGCCGGTCACCAGGGCCACCTTGCCGGTCAGGTCACTCATCGCACTACCTCCATGAGACGGCTTGCTGTTCGTCATGACGGGATACTGAAACCTTTCCATTAATGTGAGGGTCAAGCCGGGGTCGGACCGGCCTGGCCGGCAGGGCCGGCGGGTGGTTCGAAAGGGGCCCGTGTGCGGCGCCGGCCGCTCGGCCGAGGGCCCGGTGCGGGGCCCGGTGCGGTGGCTGGGGCGGCTGCGGCGATGCCGCGGTTCAGGGCCGTACGCAGGTGCGCGGCGAGCAGCCGCAGCCGCGGGCCCGCGCCTTCGGGCCCCGGGTGCCCGGGGCCGGGTTCGGGTTCGGGGGTCACCTGGCGGGGGCGTGCCCGGTCACAGGGACGAGGTGGTGCCGCCGAACTGGAGCGGATTGGACAGGACGACGCCGTGGCTGGCGATGTCGATGACGATGTGGTCGCCGTCGGTGAGGTGGAAGCCGTCGTGGAAGCTGGACAGGTCGGCGCCGGTGAGGACGTAGTTGACCAGGCCGGGGCGGCGCAGGGCGGGGAAGGAGAAGGCGCGGTCGACGAGGTCGTCGACGCGGAACCACAGGGCGTCGGCGCCGCAGTCGAACTTGCCTTCCCAGGCGGGCCGTCCGTCGCGCTCGATGGTGACGCGGCCGGTGGCGGCGCGCGGCTCGCCGAGGAAGAGGTGGGGCGAGAACGCGGTGTCGCAGAGCTTGCCGGAGGCGGTGTAGCCGGGGTCGATGCGGTGCAGGCCGATGTCGCACAGGTCGTTGCCGAAGGTGTAGCCGGCGTAGTGCGGGACGCCCTGGTCGTCGTTGACGTAGACGAGGGCCATTTCGGCTTCCTCGATGATGACGACGGGCTCGGCGGGGACGACCAGGGGTTGGCCGGGCATGCGCGCCAGGAGCCGAGGCCCTTGAAGAACCACTTGGGCACGGGGCTGGTCGTTGTAGCCGACGATGGCTTCGGACTTGGCCTTGTGGGTGCCGAGGAAGCCGCTGACGAGGGCCTGGCCGCCGGCGGTGGTGGGCAGCAGCGGGGGCAGGGCTGGATCGGGGTCGCCGGCGGTGACGGTGAGGGTCTCGGCGGCGTCGACGAGGGCGGTGACGGCCTGGGGGCCGGCGTCGGTGAGAAGGCGGCGCGCAGGGCGCCGTCGGCGACGTGGTGGAGGTCTGGGGCTCGCCGGGGGTGGGGATGCCGAGGCTGACGTAGCGCCGGCCGCGGTAGGTGTATTCGCTGACGATGACGGACATGGGGCGTGAACCTCCGCGGTTGGGTCGGGAATCGGGGGCGGGCAAAGGGGGTTGCGGGGGTGGGGCTGCGGCTCAGGCGGGGGCGGGGGCGGGGGTGGGGGTCGCCTGGGCGGGGGTGTCGTGGTGGGGGACGGGGTTGCCGGTGAGGTCGGTGAGGACGTCGGCGAGGCGGTCGAGGGCGGCCTTGATCCAGGGCAGTTCGAGGGGGCTGCGGTGGTGAGGGCGGCGTTCTGCTCGGCTTCGGTCGTGCCGTAGATCTGGCTGGTGGCGGTGCGCACGCGCAGCAGGTCGTCGCTGTCGCCGAACGCGGTGCCGGGCAGCAGGCCGACGCCGTGGTGCTGGGCGAAGTGGGTGGCGAGCTGGGTGGCGCCGGTGATGCCGTGGGCGGCGTGCAGGTGTTCGCGCAGCGGTTCGAAGCTCGGGTAGAGGTAGCAGGTGGAGCGGACGGGTTCGACCTGGGCGCCGGCTGCGGTGAAGTGGCGGGCGGCCTGGCGGACCACGCTCTCGTGCAGGCGGCGGGCGGCGGCGACGTAGGCGAGGATCTCGGGCGGCTCGGTGAGGGCGTAGGCGGCGGCGTCCTGGACGGGGGCGGTGGTGGAGGACCAGAGCTGGCTGGCGACGGCGGTCAGCCGGGTGTGGAGTGCGCGTCCGAGGGCGCTGTCGGGCAGGTGGGCGATGCCGGTGCGCCAGCCGCCGACGGCGAGGTTCTTGGTGAGGCCGGTGGTGACGACGGTGCGTTCGGGGGCGTGGGCGGCCGGGGAGACGGCGGGGCCGGCGGGGGTGTCGTAGACGAGGTCGCAGTAGATCTCGTCGGAGACGATGACCAGGTCGAGGTCGCGGGCGGCCTGGGCGAGGCGGTGCAGGGTGTCGGGGTGGGCGATGGTGCCGGTGGGGTTGTCCGGGAGGGTGACGACGACGCTGCGGGGTTGCGTCCGGTGGCGCGGGCGGTGGTGACGGCCTCGCGCAGGGCGTCGGGGTCGGGGACGCCGCCCTGGCCGGGCAGGGTGGGGACGTTCGGGGGCCGGGCGCCGGCCATGCGGGCCTGGGTGGCGTAGCTGACCCAGCTGGGGACGGGGACGACGACGTCGCCGCCGATGGCGAGCATGAGGGCGAACAGCAGGGGCTTGCTGCCGGGGCCGCAGACCACGAGGTCCGGGTCGGTGGGCAGGTTGCGGCGCCTCCAGTAGCCGGCGGCGGCTTCGCGCAGGGCGGGGCTGCCGGCGACGGGGCCGTAGGTGTTGCGGTGGGCGGCGGCGGCGAGGCGTTCGCGCAGTTCGGGCAGGACGGGCAGCCCGATCTCTCCGCTGGCCAGGAGAGGACCTGTTCGCCGGCACGGCGGCGGCGGGCCATCTCGGCGTCGGCGGCCAGGGTCGCCGACATGGTCACCGGCACGGGTTCGGGCATGGTGGGCTCCAGGTGGTCGGGCTCGGGCGGCCGGGGCCGGGCGGCGCAGCGCGTCAGGGCAACAGCGATGCGGTGCCGCACAGTTCGGTGCGGTGCAGGGCAGTTCGGGGTGGTGCCGGGTAGTTCGGGGTGGTGCCGGGTAGTTCGGGGTGGTGCCGGGTAGTTCGGTGCGGTGCCGGGTAGTTCGGTGCGGTGCCGGGTGCGGTGCGGTGCCGGGTAGTTCGGGGCGGTGCCGGGGCCCCGGCCCGGGGGGGCGGGCCGGGGGGGCGGGCCGGGCGCGGAGCGGGCCGGGGCGGCCGGCCCGCTCCGGGGGCGGCGGGGGCAGTCGGTGCCCTCGCCCGCGGGGGTCAGGTCGCTGCGGTGGCGTAGAGCTTGCGCAGTTCGACCTTGCGGACCTTGCCGGTGAGGGTCTTGGGCAGGGCCGGGGTGACCTCCAGGCGCTCGGGCAGGAAGCGGGCGTCCTGTCCGGCGTCGCGCAGGTGGGTGCGCAGTTCCTCCAGGGTGGGAGGGTGTCCCCGCTGGCGACGACGACCGCGAGGATGGGATCGTCGATGTGGCCGGTGGGGCCGACGATCGCAGCCTCGGTGACCTTGGGGTGGCCGGCGATGACCGCTTCGAGTTCGGCCATCGGCAGGACGATGCCGTCGCGCATGATGGCGTCCTTGGCTCGGCCCAGGACGCGGATGCCGCCGCGGCCGTCCTCGCGGGCCACGTCCCCGGTGTCGAACCAGCCGTCGCCGGTCAGTTCGGCGGCGAAGACGTCCTGGCGCTTGTAGTAGCCGAGTGCCTGGGAGGCGCCGCGGCGCGCAGGCGCCCGACCGAGGCCGCTGGCTGGGGTCGTTGCAGTTGTCGATGCGGATCTCCATCGAGTCGATCGGTCCGCCGTGGCTGTGGGCGGCCCAGTCCTGGTTGTAGTCCAGGCGGGTGATGGTGACCGGTCCGAACTCCGACATCCCCCACAGTGAGTAGGTGCGTGCGCCCAGGGTCTCGCGCAGCTCGTCGACGAGGCCCTGCAGCACGGGGGCGGCGCCGATGACGACGTGGCGCAGGGAGGACACGTCGTGGGGGTCGGTGCGCTGGGCGGCGGCGACCTGGGTGAGGGTGGGGGCGGCCCGTAGAGGAGGGTGGCGCGGTAGCGCTCGACCAGGTCCAGCAGGCCGGGGTTGTCGGTGGCGTCCTGGAAGGCGATGGTGCCGCCGAGCATGACGCCGGCCAGGATGCCCTGGCCGAAGCCGGAGTAGTGGACGAGCGGGCTGGTGACGGTGGCCACCAGGTCGTCGCCGAGCATGAAGGTGTCGACGTAGCCGCGTACCCCGGAGTGGACGGTGTTCTGGCTGTGCAGGACGCCCTTGGACTCGCCGGTGGTGCCGGAGGTGAACAGCACCACGAACGGGTCGTCGGGGGCGAGTTCACGTCCGTCGAGCCGGCCTGGTATCTGCTCGTGGGGGACGGCGACGAAGTGGTCGTGGAAGTCGACGGCGTCCTCGAAGGCGTGGCCGCCGAGGACGACGACGTGTTCCAGCGGCAGTTCGTCCTTGAGGGCGAGGACGGTGGCGGCCAGTGGGTAGCCGTCCCATTCGGGGACGGTGACGCACACGGTGGCCTCGGTCAGGGCCAGGCGGTGGCGCAGTTCGTCCTCGCGGCAGACCGGGGCGATGGGGCAGATGACCGCGCCGACCCGCATGCAGGCGAACATCAGCGGCACGATCTCCCAGCGGTTGGGGAGCTGGGCTGCGACGAAGTCACCCGGTCGGACGCCGAGTTCGAGCAGGGCGCCGGCGAACCGGTCGGTCAGGCGGGCCAGTTCGGCGTAGTCGAGGGTGTCGGTGCGCGAGTCGGCCAGGCGGCGGGCGGCGATGGCGAGTTTGTGCGGGCGCTTGGCGGCCTGGCGGCGCAGGTCGTCCAGGAACGTCTCGTCCCGCCACCAGCCGCGGCGGCGGTACTCGGCGGCGCGGTCCTCGGTGGTGGCCGTGGTCAGGCCGGTGTGCACGGCGATGGTGGTGGCGGTCACCGGCGCTCCTTGCGGCGGGTGTCGAGCAGCTCGGGCAGCGGGTCGCCGGCGTGGGAGGCGGCGATCTCCAGCAGGTCGCGGGTGTTGCGGCGCACGGTGTCGGCGACCCAGTCGAACACCCAGGCCTTGCGGGCCTGGTCCCCGAGCTCGAAGGGGACGACGCGGGTGACGGCCAGGGCGGCCGAGCCGGCGCCGCCGATGTTGGAGATGACGCCGGGCACCAGGGTGGCGCCGCAGGCGCGCAGCTTCTCGCGGGCCTGCTCGGTGGAGGAGATGTTGCCGCCTTCGACGACCAGGCGGGCGCGCAGGCGGTGCGCGTTGTCGTCGTTGAGGGCGTGCTTCTGGGCGGCGAGGATCAGCAGGTCGGAGTCGACGTCGAGCCAGGCGTCGGGCGCGGTGGAGACGGTGACGTGCTGGGGCAGGCGGGAGCGGTCGATGCGGCCGAACTCGTCGGTGATGGCGATCAGGTCGGCGACCGGCAGGCGCTCGGCGCTGATGGTGCCGGCGATGTCGGCGACACCGACGATGACGTGTCCGCGGGCCTGAAGGAACTCGGCGACGGCACGGCCCACCGCGCCGAAGCCCTGGATGACCACGCGGGCCGGCTCGGTGCGGGCACCGGCCTCCAGGGCGGTGACGGCGGCGACGCCGACGCCGTGGCCGGTGGCGTCGATCAGCGGCTCGTAGTAGGTGCGCCAGTCGATGGGCATGTCGGGGGCGCCGAGGCGGTAGCGGGGGTCGTAGCCGGCCTCGTCGAAGAAGATCGCGCGGTCGCCGGGGGTGACGCCCATGTCGATGCCCAGGTGGATGCCGCCGTGCAGGAGGGCTTGACGGTGCGACCGAAGGTACGGAAGGTGCGCTCGCGGTCGGTGCCGTCGGAGACGATGCCGGCCTTGGCGCCGCCGATGGGCAGGCCGGCCAGGGTGAACTTGTGGGTCATGTCGCGGGCGAGGCCGGCGACTTCCTCCTCGGTGACGCCGGGGGTCATGCGGGTGCCGCCCATGGCCAGGCCGTTGTACAGCGAGTCGACGACCACCCAGCCCTTGATGTCGCCGCCGCTGCCGTTGAGGTGGACGGTGAAGGCGGGGTCTTGCTTTTCCAGATCACTCATTGCCGTTTCCTTGGATACGTCGTGGCCGAGGCGGGCCCGCCGCGCGCCCGTGGGCGGCGCGCGCGGCGGCCGTCGTGGTGGTGGTGGTGCGGTGCTGTTCGGGCCGGCCCCGGCCCGGGGGCGGGCAGGGGCGGGGTGGAGCCGTGCGGGGCCGGTGCTGGTCTCCCCCGGGGATCCGGGCCAGGCCCCGGCCGGGGCCCTAGCCGGGCCTTCGCGGGGCCCTGGCCAGGGCCTTCGCGGGGCCCTGGCCGGGGCCTTCGCGGGGCGTGCGATACCGGCCGGGCCGGAGCCGGTGGTGCCGGGCCGGAGCCGGTGCGGGTTACTGCTGGTAGAGCTGGGCGAAGCCGCGCAGGATCTCCATGCCGTCGCTACGGAACTCCAGGTGAGCCTGGGCGCCGTGGATGCGGCCGTCGTCGGAGCGCAGGAACTCCACGGGCGCGTGCTCGGAGCGTCCGATGGAGCGGAAGCCCTGCGGGGCCTCCTGCAGGTAGAGGGTGTGGCGGTGGAAGACCGTCACGGTCGGCTTCACGTGGGTGAAGAGCGCCTCTTCCTTGTCGACCTGGACCTCGTAGCCGCCGACGCGCTGCGGCCCGTCGGCCAGGCGCCCGCCGTTGGCGACGGCGATGATCTGCATGCCGCCGCAGATCCCGAAAACGGGGACGTCGGCGTTCATGACCAGGTCGATGAGCGGCTTGTAGAACTCGGTGTCATAGGCCCTCACCTTGGTGCCGCTGAGCACGATGGCCTGGTAACGGCCATCGAGCCTGGCAGGCACGGAATCGGCGCGCACGGCGTCCGTCTCCGAGCCCAGGTCCTCGAAGCGCTTGCGGAGCTGCTTGAGGGAGAGGGTGCCGTTGTTGACCACTAACACTCGGGATTGCGCCACGGGCGTGCTCCTCAGGTTCGCGTGATGACGGTGCCGGTGCGGGCCCGGAGCAGGTCCGACACGCTGGCGCTGCCGATGACGACCCGCTCCACACCCGCCTCCAGGGCCTCACCCGCGGCACGCAGCTTCTTGCGCATGCCGCCGGTGGCGCCCTTGTCGCGGAACGCGGCCGCGTCCGCGGCGCTGATCCGCTCGACCGGTTCGCCGTCGATGAGCAGGTGGGCGACGTCGGTGACCAGGACCAGGTCGGCGGCGCCGGCGGCACCGGCGATCGCGGCGGCCGCCCGGTCGGCGTCGGTGTTGATCTCCTGACCGGCCTCGTTGCGGGCCAGCGGGGTCACCAGGTAGGCGTGACCGGCCTGGAGGTTCTTCAGCGGCGCCGGATCGACCCCGGTGATCGGGCCGACCAGGTTGTCCAGCTCGACGAGCTGCTTGTCGCGCCACCACCAGCGCTCGCCCGCCCCGGCCTTGACCAGGCCCTCGCTGCCCAGCAGCCGCTCACCGGTGATGCCCCGGGCCGAAGACGCACGAACACCTCCTCGGCCATGGCCGCACTGACGGTCTTGATGTCGGCGATGACCTCGGGCGTGGTCCAGCGGCTCTGGTTGCCGTAACGGTCGCGCAGGATCGCCGACGGCTCGGTGTAGCGGGGGTTGAGCTCGCGCAGCGGCTTGACCAGCCGTGCACCAGGATCAGCGGGCGGGTGCGGCCGTAGGCGGCCAGGTCGTCCCACCAGGCGTCGGCGAGGCCGTCCAGACAGCTACCGCCGAGCTTGACGACGGTGGGCACCGGCCCCCGTCGGCCACGTCCGGGGTCGTGCTCGTGTTCGGGCTCATGCGGGCATCACCGGCTGCATGGTCAGGCCGGTGGCCTCCGGCAGGCCGAAACGGATGTTCGCGGCCTGCACGGCCTGCCCCGCGGCGCCCTTGATCAGGTTGTCGAGAGCGGCGAGGACCACGATGCGCCCACCCTCCTCGTCGTACAGGGCCGTCACATCGCAGAAGTTCGAGCCGAGGACGGCCTGCGGGTCCGGCACCGGGATCAACGTCTCGTCGTGCCGGCGCACCCGCACGAACTGGTGCCCCTTGTAGAAGCGGGTGTAGGCCCGCTGCAGGTCCCGCTGGGTGACCGGCTCGTCCGTGAACACGTACGCGCTGGTCAACAGGCCACGCACGTGCGAGACGCCGTAGGCGGACATCGACAGCGAGTCGATACCGCCCTGCTTAGCGCGTTCCAGGAAGTCCGCGACCTCGGCGGCGTGGCGGTGCCCGGTCGGCGCGTAGGGGCGATCGCCCCGCTACGGAACGGGTGCAGGTCCGCGGTACGCAGTTGCAGGCCGCCACCACTGGAACCGGACTTGCCGTCCACGACCACGGTCTTCAGGTGCAAACCCAGGCCCAGAGTCAGCGGAGCGAGGCTGACGGTCAGTGCGGTGGCGTAGCAGCCGGGCATGGAGATCAGCCGGGCATCGGGCAGTTGGTCCTTGACGAGCTCCGGGACCCCGTAGACGTAGCGGTCGGCGAGGTCGGTGGTCCGCTTGACCTTGGGGTACCAGCGGTCGTGGAGCTCGGGGGTGCGGATGCGGTAGGCGCCGGAGAGGTCGACGATGGCCGCGACCTTGTCGGCGAGCAGTTCGGACAGCTGCGCGGAGACCGGGGCCGGGGTGGCCAGGAAGAGGACATCGACATCGGCGACGGCCTCCTCGGTGACCGGCTGGACGGTCAGGCCGAGGTCCAGACGCAGGTTGGCGTGGAGTTCGGCCGGACGACGGCCGATGTTGGAGGAACCCCCGAGGAAAGCCAGTTCCATCTCGGGGTGCTGGGTGATCAGCCTGATCAGATCGCCGCCGGCCAGCCCGGAGGCTCCGACGACACCTGCTCGGATCATGCGAGGATCTCCTGGACATACGAGCCGATGGCGGTAGGGATGTCCGCCGCGGTGGTAGAGGCCACGCCCTTGAAAGCGGGGGCGTGGTTGACCTCGTTCACGACGAGGCCTTCATCCGTGCGGAACAGGTCGACGCCGTAGATTCCGGCGCCCAGTTCGGCGACGACAGCATCAACGATCTTGACGAGGTCGGGATCGTGGGCGAGCGCACTGGACTGGTTACCCACAGCCGCGTTGCTACGCCAGTCGCTACCGGCGCTGGAGAACTCGGCGGCGGCCACGATCTCACCTCCCACGACCAGGCAACGCACCGAACTACCGGCCGCGAGGAACGGCTCGACCAGGCAGGCCTGTTCAAAGGCATGGCCCAGATCCTCGACATAGTCGTAGACGGAGTGCGCGAGGTCACCGTCACGGATCAACGTGACGCGCTTGCCCATCCCACCGAAGATCGGCTTCAGGACCACGGGGGTACCGATCTCCTCCAACGCCCTGGCGAAGTCCTTACGAGACAGCACCAGACGGTAATCGGGCACCGGCACACCAGCGCCACGCAGCACGGTCCGCAGCAACGCCTTGTTCTCGCAGGCATTGATGGCACGGGCCGTGTTCAGAACCGGAATGCCGGCAGCCTCAGCGAGAGTAGCGATCAGCCCACCGCGCGTGTAGCTGCGGCTACGCACCAGCAAGGCGTCGTAATGGTGGATCGCCGCGGCGTCCAGGCCACCCAGACACAGGGATTCGTCGTTGAGCCAGTCAACGCTCAGTCCCAACACGGGGCCGGCCTTGATCAGCTCGCGTTCCTCCCAGCTGATCCGGTCAGCCACGATGGCAACGTTGGTGGCCATCTTTACTGGCCCCAGTCACGGAGCTGGACCTCGACCATCTGCAGGACAAGCTGGCCGCCCTGCACGTCCTCCACGCGCAGGGTCAGCATGCACTCCGGGCAGGCCAGGGTCTCACCCTGCACGACCGGCGGAACGGTCAGATCGGTCTCGCACTCGGGACAGACACCGGAGAGAGTGACGACGGACATCAGTGGACTCCAAGAAGGGTGAGGCCGGAACAACGGACATCGATGAGGCCAACAAGCCAGAAGGCCAGTGGCGCGGCAAACCGGAAGACCGGCGAGCCAGTGACGCGGTAGGCCAGAAAGCCAGTCGCGCGGTGGGCCAGTCGCGCGGTAGGCCAGTCGCGCGGTAGGCCAGTGGCACGGTGGGCCGGTAGGCCGGTGGTGCAGTGGTGCAGTGGTGCAGTGGTGCAGTGGTGCAGTGGTGCAGTGGTGCAGTGGTGCGGTGGTGCGGCTGACGTCGGAGCAGGGATCGACACCCCGCCCCCGAACGACGCTGGGGCGAACAACAGTTGAGCTGACAGCCATGCGGCGCGATCGCCCGCTAGGCCTGCGGCGCCGATAGGCCGGCGAGCCAGCGGTGCGGCAAGCCAGTAAGCCGGTGGTGCAGTGGTGCAGTGGTGCGGCTGACGTCGGAGCAGGGATCGACACCCCGCCCCCGAACGACGCTGGGGCGAACAACAGTTGAGCTGACAGCCATGCGGCGCGATCGTGCGCTAGGCCTGCGGCGCCGATAGGCCAGTAGGCCAGTGGCACGGTGGGCCGGTAGGCCAGTGGCGCGGTGGGCCGGTAGGCCGGTGGTGCAGTGGTGCGGTGGTGCGGCTTACGTCGGAGCGGGAATGGACACCCCGCCCCCGAACGTGTCTGGGGCGGACGACAGTTGGGCTGGCGGCCGTGCGGTGTGGTGGTGAAGGGTGGTTCCGGGTCCGTGACCGGCCGCGGGGTGCCGGCGGATCCGCCCCGTGCGGCCGGCGGCCCGCGACAGGGACCAGGGCACGGGGATCGGGGGACCCAAGGGGGTGTCGGGGGATGAAGGGCCCGCAAGGCGGTGGCGGTGCACGCGGGTTGCTCCGGCCGGCCCCGCACATGAGAGGTGTTCCGGGATCGGGCGTCAGGACCCGGCAGCGCCGCTCCGCGGGAGCGGAGAAGGGAATCTGCCACGGGTGCGCCCCTGCGGACGGCACACCCCGGAGGGGATCCCACGGAAGGGACCACCGCGATGGGACCGCCATGGTGGAGCGCCCCCGGGTGGGGCGGCCCCCGGGTAGGGACGGTCCCGGTGGACCCGGGGTGGGTCAGGAGGCCTGGAACTCGATGGCGGCCTTGCGGATCGCGTCGCGATCCAGCAGCGGCGCCCCGTTACTCTCCTGACGGTTGATCAGCCAAGGGGTGAACGCCTCGACGTCGGCGAACACGCCGGAGTCGGTCAGCGCCCACTTCACCAGCGCCGGGGTCAGGCGGGTGCGGACCAGCAGCTCGCGGCTGTTACCGACGAGTTCGGCCGGCAGCGTCTCGTACGCCTCCGGGTGGGTGAGCTGGCCGGGCAGCTCGTAGGCGAAGGAGTGCGGGGTGGTCGGCCCGGACTGGAACGCCTCGCCCAGACCCGCGCCCTTGAGCGCGACCTTGGAGAGCTCGGTCAGGTGCGAGAGGTCGAACCGGGTGTCACCATGGATGACACGCAGCGAGGTGAGCAGTTCCGCCAGCGGGGTTGCCGCCACGCTCGCCGATGCCGCCGACCGTGGCGGAGATCCACGTGGCGCCGGCGCGTACCGCGGCCAGGGAGTTGGCGACCGCCATGCCGAGCATGTTGTGGGAGTGGATCTCGATCTCGGAGCCGTCGATGGCCGTGAGGTCGGCGATCACGTCCTCCATCTGCCACGGCGACAGGTAGGCGACCGTCTCGGCGAGGCGGAAGCGGTCCGCGCCGGCCTCGAAGCCCGCCGTCACATAGGGCACCAGGCGCTCGGCGGGGGTGCGTGCGCCGTCCTCGCCGCTGAAGGTGACGTGGAAGCCGCGCTCCTTGGCCTGCGTGATCGCGGAACGGGCCAGCGTCTGCAGGAACTTCGCGCTCGGGGAGCCGAGCTTGAGGCGGGCGTGCTGCTCCGAGGTGGGGATGGAGTACATGACGTGCTTGACGCCCAGGCGCTCGGCCTCGTCGAGGGCGGTCGCCACCTGCTGGCGGTCGCGCACCACCACAAGCGTCATGCTGCGCTGCGGGCCGACGGCCTCGTGGGTGGCGAGGACCAGGTCGGCGTCCTTGGAGTTCGCACCGGCGACCATCCCGACCTCGACCAGGTCGACGCCCGTCCTCACCAGCAGGTCCGCGATGCGGGCCGCATCCCCGGGGCCGAATTCGACACCCGCCATATGTGCGGAATCCCGCAGCGTCGCATCGGATATGTGCGGCAGTATCGGGAGTTTGTCTCCGTGCTCTGATGTTGCCATTGCCGTTCCCTCCTCCTTATCCGGGCGGATTCCCCCGGATCGGGCTCTGGACTGAATTCCCGCCCCTCCTTGTCACGGGCGAGGGATCGAGCCAAAGCGCGGTGGTGCGGTGCGCCGATGACCATCCTGTCGGCCCCGGCCGGGGCGGGCAACGTTCCTCATGTCGGGCTTTGTCAAGGACTGTCAGCGAACGTCACAGGCCGTTTAGGCCCTGCCAAATCTCCCCCGCCCGGGAACCGCCCGGCCCGCCTTTTCCCGCCGCCGGCGGCCGGTGGCGCCGATTTCCCCACCGGCACCGCCCCCAAAACCGCCGCACACCGACACGGCACACCTGTCCGGGCATCCCCACACCCTCACCTGACAAGTACATGACCCGGCAGTGGGGGGGGCAAGAGGCCCGCCCCACCGGCGGCGGGGCGCAGCAGGGGCGGGCGCAGTGGCGCCTTTGGTCCTGTTGGCGGCGCAAACCCGCGTGCGGCTGGACGGGTGTAGTTCGACACCTGACTCCGGTGGCCTGCGCCCGAAGCGGTGCGCCTGCGGGTTGCATGGGCCTGCGCCTCGGCGCGGGGCGTGCCGGCGTCCTTCACGGCCCCGGACCCGACGAATGAAAGAGCACCATGGCAGAGCACGACCCTCGTCACCGCACTGGTCGCGGCCCTGTGTTTCGCGGGCTCGCCGCAGCCGTGCTCGCAGTCGGCATGCTGGTGGCCTCAGCGGGGCCCGGATAGGGAGCGGCGCGGCCGCGCTGGCGCCCGGCACACAGTTCACGCCGCTGACGGCGGCGGTGATGACCGAACCGACGCCGTTCGGCGCCACGGACGGCAAGACGCACCTGGCGTACGAACTGCTCACCACGAGCGCACTGTCCAGCAGCACGCCGGTGCGGCTTGACCGTGTCGACGTCAAAGACGCCCGCACCCGACAGGTCATCGGCTCGCTGAGCGGGCGGGCGCTGGCCGAGGCCGCCAATCCGGTGGGCGACCCCCTGTCCGGTGCGGACGGGTACACCCCGCCGCCCCCGGTGCCGACGCCGACCGTCATCCAGGGCTCCCAGCAGTGGGTCATCTGGCTCGACCTGACCCTCGACCACGGCCGGGCGGCGCCCGAGGTCCTCGAACACCATCTCTCGGGTGCCATCCTGACCGCCTCCGGCCCCTCCGCGTTCGAGGAGACGGTGCAGGCCACCCCGACCGCCCGCACCGCGCCCCTGAACCTGAACGCGCCGGTCCTGCCCGGCACCTGGTACGCCAGCGAGTCGTGTTGCGGCAACACCCACCACCGGCGCGGCCTGGCCCCGATCAACGGCCGCTTCGGCGTGCCGCAGCGCTTCGCGATCGACTGGTACCGGGTCGGCGAGCAGGGGCAGGCCTGGGAAGGCGACCCCGCCCAGCTCACCAGTTACCTGAGCTACCGTCAGCCGGTCGCGGCCGCGGCCGGCGGCCGCGTGGTGGAGGTCCAGGACGCAATCCCGGACAACCCGCCGCCCCACACGCCGCCCGTCCCGCCGATCGAGGACACCGTCGGCAACCACGTCACCCTGGAAGTCGCGCCGGGCCGCTACCTGCTCTACGGCCACCTGGAGGCCGGTTCGCTCAAGGTCCGGGAGGGCGACTGCGTCGAGCCCGGCCAGGTCCTCGGGCTGATCGGCAACAGCGGCAACTCCACCACGCCGCACCTGCACTTCCAGGTGATGACCACGGCCGAGTTCTTCCCGACCGACAGCCCGCCGTTCACCCTCCAGCGGTTCCGCGTCCTCGGACAGGTCGAACCCCGGATCTGGGACGACAACCTGGGCCTGCAACCGACCGGCGTCCTGCCGATCACGCCCTCACCGTACGAGGGCCCTCACCGTGCGCAGTATCCGCTCGACCGCGAGGTGCTGGAGTTCTGACCCGACTCCGGTACGTCCCCCCGGGCGGGCGCCGACAACACGGCGCCCGCCCGGACGCATCCGGTCGGGACGCATCGGGGCGGGCGCTGCACACCACACGCTGTCGGCCACCGCACGCGTTTCGTCACACCCACCACCGCGTTGCACGGCAGACTCTTCACCCGGGCACTCCGGCAGGCCCTGGCAGGCCCACTGCTAGGACAGCGTCCAGAGGTGGTCGTCGGTGCCGCCGTAGGCCCAGCCGGCGCCGTAGCAGTTGTAGACGGTCAGCGGCAGGCCGTTGCGCTCGCCGCCCCAGTTGGCGACGTCCAGGCACAGCGTCGGCGTGGTCGCCATCAGCGTCTTGACGTTCATCAGCACCCCGTAGCCGGAGTAGTCCGAGGACGGCTGGAAGACCCACTCCTGGTTGTCCCCGCCGCCCGGGGAACAGGCGTACATCCCGACCTGGGTGCCCGGGTCCACCACCCCGTAGTCCGGCACGTCCATGCACTGGCCGCTCTTGAGGTTGCGGATCGTGAAGGCCGACAGGCCGCGGTAGACATTGCCGTCATAGTCGAAGCTCCACTGCTGATTGTCGTTGCTCGACCCGTCGCACCAGTACTCGTACACCTTGGTGCCGTACTCCGCGCCGTAGTTGGGCAGGTCGGCGCACCACCCCGAGGCCAGGTTGTACAGCACCCCGGGGTTGCCGGCCTGGGCAGGAACCGAACTGACCGCCACGGCCGCCAGCACCGCCGCCGCCACGGCCGCCGCCCGGGTGAATCGCTTCATCGTTCCTCCGCTGCGCAAGGGATCGGGGCGCCAGTTCACCACCCACACACATGACTTGGCCATGCCATGAGCCGGCCGGGGGTGGCGGAGTGTCCGATTCCCCCGGCCGGCTTGGCCGATCCCCACCCGGCCGTCGCCGACCCGCGCCGGCCTACCCGGGTCCGGTGGCCGGTCGGGCGGGCGGCGAAGGCGCCCCGGCCCCGGGGTGCGGGCGAAGCTGCCCCACCCTGGCGGCCGCGCCGGGTGATGACGGCCGTGCACGTCACCAGGGCACGACGCCGGCGTCCTCGAAGAACCGGCCGGTCGGGCCGTCGTCGGGCAGGGTCGCGAGGGTGACGGCGATGGCCGCGCCCTGCTCGGGGGTGCGAACTCCCCGGAAGCCGTTGAGGTCGGTCGCGACGTAGCCAGGGCAGCGGTGTGCCAGCGCGTAGGGCAGGTGGTCGCCGTCGGCGGTCAGGCTCGTGTAGACGACGTGTCCGACCCCGGCCCGCTCGGCCGCGTCCAGGGCCGCGCCGTGGCGGGCGATGACGGTGTCGTCCTCCCCGTAGCCGGCGGACACCAGCACCAGCACCTCGACCCCGACGAAGCCGTCGGCCAGCGTGGCCGGCTCGTCGAAGTCGATGCGGCGCACCGCCCGCCCGGCCTGAAGGCGACCCGGGTCGCGCGTGCCGAGGACGGTGTCGGCCCGTGCGGCCAGCCGATCGGCCGTCAGCGTTCCCAGGGCGCCCGCAGCACCGGTCACCATGATCATCGGATTGTCCCCGTTCCGGTAGGTTTTGCATCTCGGCAACGGGGATCATCCTGCGCGGCGGCGCCGGGGAGCGTAAGGAGGCACTTGAATGTCAGCAGGGCACACCGCGGTAACCACCACCGCGCCCGTCGTCAGCTGCGGCGAGGCGCACGAGGACTGCGGGATCCGCGAGGTCCTCGACCGGATCGGCGACAACTGGTCGGTCCTGGTCGCAGGGTCATTGCATGATCGAGAAGTGTCCGGTTTCGTCAGGTGAGGCCGAGGGCTCGTAGCGGCCGCCGGTGGTCGCGGCCGGTGCGGCGGAGGGCGGCCGCGATGTTGGTCTCGCCGTCCTGGCGGAAGACGCTGATGGCGAGGTTGCGTAGGCTGGCCATGGTCCGGGGCAGGTGGCCTGTGCGGACCTTGGAGTCGTCTTCGCGGAAGGTCCGGTCACGGACGTGGTGCAGGAGGTTCTCGATGCTCCAGTGGCCTCTGATCCAGGCGGCGAGTTCGGCCGGGGTGGCGTCGATGACGTCCAGGCTGGTGATCAGGTAGGCCCGCTCGATGGTGAGCTTCCCGGTCGTCAGGTCGCGCCGCCAGCGCACGACCTCGACGGCCTGGCGGGCGCCGGGGTAGTAGATGTGGGAGAACGCGGCGACCTTCAGTCGTCGGATCTCGTCGCGGTGGTGGGCCCTTGTCGCGGGTGCGGTGGTCGAGGGGGATGTCCCGCCAGGGCAGGTGCTTGACCTGGGCGTGCAGGCCGGGGTGGTTCCGCTTGACGACGGCCAGATAGTGGGCGCCGCGTCCGGTGAGGTAGCTCCCATGGCCGTGCTGGGTGTGCAGCGCGTCGGTGGTGATCACGACGTGCTCCAGGTCGAGACCGTCCAGCAGGGGCCGGAACGAGGGGATCTCGTTGCTCTTGGAAGAGACCTGCCGCTGGGCCAGAACGGTGCCGCCGTGCGTCATGGCGGCCAGGAGCTGGATGGCAGAGGCCTGGCTGGTGCGGGAGCCGCGGACCGTCTTGCCGTCCACCGCGACGGGCCGCAGCGCAGGCCGCTTCGGCTCTGCCTGTTGGGATTGCGTGCGCGGGTGGCGGGCCTGCAGGTAGGCGCCGATCGCGGCGTCCAGCGCGTCGCCGTCGACGCGTTCGAGCAGGCGGCGGACGGTCGCGGGGTGCGGCGCGGTCCGCTGTCCGGTGAATGGGTCGGCCGTGAAGCCCAGGATGCCGAGGACGTGCTGCGGGACATCCGAGAGCCACTCACCGACGGCGATGAGCGAGCGGGCGCCGGCCAGCACGGCGGCCGCTGCGGCGCACAGCATGGCGAGTGCCGGATAGCGCCGTCCCCGGGCATCGCGTGGGTCGGGGACGGCGGCTAGGAATCGGCGCAGGTCAGCGGCGCCCTCCGGGGCGAGCGGGGAGACATGGGCAGTCAACTGCTCCAACGCCGGGGGCATAGGGGATGATGTTCGGGCAGGCACGGTCTCGCTCGGTTCTCATGGGTCTCGACAACCACATGATCACCGGCACCGTGCCTGCACTGCTTTCCCGCCCGATCCGCCACAGAACGGCTCATTACGGTGCATCACTCGCGAGAATCGCGAATCGGACACTTCTCGATCACGCAATGACCCTGATCCTGGGGAAGGTCGTCGCCGTTCTGCGACGTCTCTGACCCGAATCCGCAGGTAGTGGCCGACGGCCTGTCAGTTGATCTCTTTGGCTGGTCGTCGGCTGGAGTGTGGGGTATGTGGGTAGGCCAATGGCCCGGCTGGCGCGTCGGGTGGGCGGCTTTCCAAGGCGGTGGCGGGTGGTTCTGGACCGGTCGGGGCGGTCGGTCAGGCGGACTGGAGGCGGCGGTGGGCTCGGATGCGGGCCAGTGTCTGGCCGATCAGGCTGGCCGCTGCGGCGGTGAACCGGAGCCGACGGCGGCGACCGGTGCTGGTCAACCGGGCGGCGCGGGCGATGAGCAGGCGACGGACGGTGGCGATGCGACGGCGTGCGGTGCCGATGGGTGCGAGCATCTGCAGCCAGGCGGAGAGGTTGTAGGCCAGCAGCGCGCCCCACATCCACATGGCGTTGACGGCGTGGGACGCGGAGGGCAGGTGGTTCAGGCCGGCGCCGTGGGCGGTGTCGCGGAACAGTTCCTCGACCTCGGTGCGGCGACGGAACTCCCACTCCGCGAGCGCGATCTCCTCGTCCAGGTCCAGCACCTCGTTGGTCGTGAAGAACGAGTAGGCGAACGCCTGATCGGCGATGCCGTCCAGCACCAGGGCGAGCTGGTCCCTGCCGACGGTCCGCGAGCGACGCGAGCGCGCGTCGGCCGAGAGGTCGGCCGCGTCGTAGCGGACTCGTCGGGCGATCACCCGGGTGCCTTCCGGCCAGCCGGCCGGTGCGTGGTCCAGCAGGGCGGCCTGCGCGTCGGGATAGTCGAGGGCGTCGATCCAGTCGTCCTCGTGCACGCGGGCGACCGCTCGCCACAGCGCCGTGCTGCGTGGGACGCCGAGCCGGAACAACGCGCCACGGGCCACGATCTTCTCGGCGACCCTGCCCGCGAAGTAGCCGGTGTCCCCCTGGAACAGGACCTGTCCTGTGGCGTTGGCCGCGCGGACGGCGTCCACGGCCCGGTCGATCTGGCCGAGGGCGTGGGTGCGGCCGTCGGAGCGGCCGTCCAGCAGGTCCGCGACCAGTACCACGCCGGCCTGGGCCCAGTGCGCGGCGTGCACCCGTGCGGAGATCTCGCCCTTGTAGGAGCGGACCACCTGTTCCTTGCGGGTGGAGAACACCTCGACGTCCTTCGCGTCCAGGTCGATGGTCACCCGCCCGGACAGGATCCGGGCCCGCTCGGTGACCGGCAGCGCTGCCAGCGCCCGCCCGGTCAGCTTCGCGCACGCGGTCTCCACGCCCTCCCGCTGCGGCTGCCCGAACCGGGCCGCGAGCGTGGCGGCTGTGGTAGCAGCCGGGACCGGTGCGGGCAGCAGCCCTTCGCCGACCGCATCCGCGCGCAGACGGTCGAAGCCGACGGTGGTCCTCTCCGGTCAGCTGCACCACCGCGCAGGCCAGCGCGAACTCGCCCCCGGACAGGCCCCGGTCGCGCTCCTTGACCGGGCCGATCCCCGCGTCCAGCGCGGCGGTGACCCCCAGCACCCGGTCCAGCTCGGCAACCAGCAGCAGGCCGCCGTTCTCGGTCAGCGACCCGTCCACCCCGCCCACCTGGGCGTTCAGACGGGTCCAGCGACCACCGGGAGTACGGGAGGCGGTACGGCGACGCGATATCGTCTTCACCAGACAGGTGCACTTTCACGTTCGAGTCGATTAGGCGTAGGAACCTCAATCTTCTCAAACCGAAAGCGCACCTGTCGTCGTATCAGCTACCAGCCTCCGCCACTACCTGCGGATTCGGGTCAGACCCGAATCCGCAGGTAGTGGCCGACGGCCAGTCAGTTGGTCTCTTTGCTGGCCGTCGGCGCCGTTGTGGCGTGGCCGGGTAGGCCGGTGGCCCGGCTGTCGCGCGGGTGGGCGGCTTTCCAGGGCGGTGTCGGGTGGTTCGGGCCCGGTCGGGGCAGTCGGTCAGGCTGCTGAAAGGTGCCGGTGGGCACGGATCCGGGCCAGCGTGTTGGCGATCAGCGCACGGGCCGCGGCGGTGAAGCGCAGTTCGTGGCAGCGGGCGGTGACCGTCCATCGGGTGGCGCGGTGGATCAGCAGGCGTCTCACGGTGGCGATGCGGCGGCGGGCGGTGCCGATGGGGGCGAGCATCTGGAGCCACGCGGTGAGGTTGTAGGCCAGGAGCGCGCCCCACGTCCACATGCTGTTGACCGCGTGGGAGCCGGAGGGAAGGTGGTTGAGTCCCGCGCCGTGGGCGGTGTCGCGGAACAGTTCCTCGATCCGGGTGCGGCGGCGGAACTCCCACTCCGCGGCCGCGATCTCCTCGTCCAGGTCCAGCTCCTCGTTGGTGACGAAGAACGAGTAGGCGTATGCCTGGTCCTCCAGACCCTCCAGGGCCAGGGCGAGCTGGTCCTTGCCGACGGTGCGCGAGCGGCGCGAGCGCGGATCCGCGGACAGCTCGGCGGCCTGGTAGCGGACCCGACGGGCGATCACGCGGGTGCCCTCGGGTCAGCCGGGCGGAGCGTAGGCCAGCACGGCGACCTGCGCGGTCGGGTAGTCCAGGGCGTCGATCCAGTCGTCCTCGTGCACGGCGGCGACCGCCCGCCACAGCGGCCGGCTGCGCGGGACGCCGAGGCGGAACAGGCATCCGCGGGCCGCGATCTTCTCCGCGACCTTCCCGGCGTAGTAACCCGTGTCGCCCTGGATGAGGACCGGACCGGTGGCTCCGGCCGTGCGCACGGCGTCCACCGCCCGGTCGATCTGACCGGGGGCGTGGGTGCGGCCGTCCGAGCGGCCGTCCAGGAGGTCGGCGGCCAGGACGGTGCCGGCCTGGGCCCAGTGCGCGGCGTGCACCCGGCCCGAGACCTCGCCCTTGTAGGAACGGACGACCTGTTCCTTGCGGGTCGAGTAGACCTCGATGTCCTTGGCGTCCAGGTCGACCGTCACCCGCCCGGCCAGGATCCGGGCCCGCTCGGCGACCGGGAGTCCGGCCAGCGCGCGGGCGGTGACCTGCGCACACGCCCGCTCGATACCCTCCCGCCTGGCCTGGTCGAACCGCGCGGCGAGCGTGGCGGCCGTCGTGGACGGCGGGACGGGCGCAGGCAGCAGCCCCTCACCGACGACATCCGCCCGCAGCCGGTCGAAGCCGACCAGGTGGTCCTCGCCGGTCAGCTGCACCGCTGCCAGCGCCAGCGCGAACTCACCCCCGGACAAGCCCCGGTCACGCTCCTTGACCGGACCGACCGCCGCGTCCAGCGCGGCCGTGACGCCCAGCGCCCGGTCCAGCTCGGCCACCAGCACCAGGCCGCCGTTCTCGGTCAGCGACCCGTCCACCCCGCCCAGCTGGGCGTTCAGCCGGGTCCAGCGCCTACCGGGGGCACGGAAGGCGGTACGGCGACGCGATATCTTGTTCACCTGGCAGGTGTCCTTGCCGGTAGAGCGATCAGGCGTAGAGAACCTCGATCATCTCAAACCGGCACGGACACCTGTCGTCGTATCAGCCGCTACACCGCACCACTACCTGCGGATTCGGGTCTGAGCATCGGCTTCTCGATGGCGAAGTACTCGCCGACCGTCCGGGCGCGCTCGCCGATCCGCCGGTCGTCGTCCTGGCGGTCCCAACGCTCGATCTGCGCGTTGAGTTCAGCCAGGGTGGCGACCTCGGGAACGGGGACCAGCCGGTTTCGGCGGAAGCGTCCGACCTCGCCCTCCACTCCGCCCTTCTCGTGGGCGCCGCCGATGCCGGGCTGGCAGTAGAAGGCGTCCAGGCCGGCCCACGATCGGAACGCGGTCCAGCGGTCGGTCTCCACCCTCGACCGGGAGAAGCCGAGCACCCGGGCGACCGCGGAGGTGAGGTTGTCGTATCGGACCTTGCCGGTCGGCACCCCGCCCAGGACCTCGAAGGCGTGCAAGTGCCCCTTGAAGAAGGCCTCCTGCCCCTGCGAGAGGAAGACCCTTCTCTGCACTTCAATCGGTCGGGTGCACGGAGGGTGCTTGCCGTGTTGGCGAAGCGCCTAATGCCAGTCCTCTACTGGATCGAGCTCCGTGCCTTCGGGTCCGCTTCGCCTGCCGGCATCTCAGCTTGACGGCGAGCGGGGAAAGCGGTCGCCGAGGACGAAGGCGGCGGGCCAGGTCTCGCTCAGTACCTTGCTGAGCAGGGGGTCGCTGGACTCCAGAACCTCACTGCGGCGGACCGAGCCGTCCTCGTTGATCCGTTGGCCGCCGAGGACGACGGGGGCGCGCAGGACGTCCTCGCCCCAGGGGCCAATGGTGTTGCACAGCAGGCCTTCGAAGCGGTGGCCGGCCAGGTCGTCGTTGTGGACCCGCTGCACGAAGTCGTCGATCACGGCTGCCTGGAGGTAGACCCAGGCGAGGTAGACCACCGTGCGTCCGTCGTCCAGACGGATCGGGAGGCGGACCTTGAGGAAGTTGCCGACACCCTCCGCGATGATGATCGCGCCCGTATCGGACTTCACGCGGCGCTTGCGTTCCTCTTCCGAGAGCTCGGCGACCAGGTGGGGTAGGGCCAGGTCGAAGCCGGGGTGCTCCGGGTCGAGGTGGCCCCCGCAGTCGCAGCCGCAGGCGGTGCCGTGGCTGTGGGCGTTGGTCTGCACGGAGGCGGGAGCGAGATCGAGCCGGACGGTCGGGTAGCTCGGCTCGCCCCCGCCCGCCGGCAGCGGAAGCAGCAGCGCATAGAACCGCACTGCCGTGAACGTCGTTGGCTCGGGCAGTCCGAGCGCCGCCATCGCTGCCGATGCGGCCTCGTGGCGCTCACCGTTGACGCGGATCTCGGCCTGCATCGCGCCGGGGCTGCCGCCATAGAAGACCTTGATGCCGTTGAAGAAGGGCGATTCCAGGTCCGTAGTGAACGATTCCGCGATCCGGTGCAGCACGTTCGCTTCCAGCAGCGCGCCCTGAAGCCGCCGGTTCTCGTCGACGTCGCGTCCGAGGCCGACCGCGCCGGACGTGATCGCGTGCCAGCCGGGCACGCCGCGCTCGTCGCCGGGGCCCGCGTGGTCCGCGAAGTGCTCGCTGCGGTCAAGGAGTTCCAGCAGGCAGGCGCCTGCCGTCTGCACCCACGTGTTCGCGGCGTCCTGTGGATCGGCGGACATCGATACCACGCAGTCCATGAAGCACGGCACGTCCGGCTGGAGACCGACGTCTGGTAGCGCGACGAGGTCGTAGTGGTGGCCGCCCCCGTGGTGCGGCGGGGCTACGGCCACGGCCCAACCGTGTGGGCTGATCAACGAGTTCCCCTTGAGCTGGGCGCCCTGCGTCACGCCGGGTGCAAACTCTTCGAGCCCGGCCTTCACCAGGGCGAGGAACTCCAGGTCGGGCAGCCGGTTCGCCGGCGGTTCCTCATTGCGCGTACGACGTCGTATCCAGGACACCCGTGGATGGTACTGAGCCCGGCCGACCGGGCAGCGCTCGGGCAGGCCCACATCATCGCGGAGGCCTGATCGCCTAGCCAAGCGAGGTGACTCCGTCTTCCCCTTCGCCGGTTTGGGCTCGTAGGCGTTGTGCCTGCTGTTTCTTGTCGGCGATGTGCCGCAGGCTCTCCTGCAGGCCGGCGACCTCGCCGAGCCACTGCATCCGTTGGGCCTCTCCGAGGCGCTGGCGGGTGTTGACTTCGATCTCCAGGAGCCGGGGTTCCTGGGCAAGATCGAGGCGGAGCATGGGGCAGCGGATGCAGGCGTGTTCGTGCTGGCAGGGGGTTCCGTAGGGGCGGTCGCAGGTGCCGAGCGCGACCTTGCGCAGGCTGAAGTGGTCGCGGAAGTCCTGCCACTCGGAGTCGCTGGGCTCGCGGTATTCCTCACTAGGCCGGTGGGTTCGACGCTGGTCGACGAACTGCCGGTAGTGGCGGATCACCTCTTCGGGATAGACGGCGACGTAAGCCTGAGTGGTGTTGAGATCGAGATGCCCGAGGAGCTTCGCGGCGATGTGGATCGGCAGGCCGCCGTTGACCGTCTCGGTCGAGAAGATCCTGCGGAAGTCGTGCGGCGTGAACCTGAGCGGTGCCCCGTCGACGTCGACGATGCCGGCCCGCACCGCATGGTCGGTGAGGAGCTCGCGGATCCGGTTGGGGGAGATGACCTGGAGCCGGTGCTGGGAGGGGCACTGGAACAGGTGGGGCAGCGGGGGCCCGAAGACCCGCTCGTAGCCGTCGTAACGGGTCAGCAGCGGCACCCGATCGCCGGTGCCCTTGGGTCTTGGAAGGGCTGATCTGCAGCAGCGGCACTGTCTCGCCGGTGGGTGCTTGGTACTGACGCAGGCTCAGGTGGGTGAGCTCCAGGAGTTCCTCGATCCTGGCCCCGGTGCGTCGCAGGACCTCGATGCTCGCCCAGGTCCAGAAGGCGTTGTTCTCCTCGCAATCGGCATCGAACCGGGGACCGGGAACGTCGACCGGGGCGAGGAACAGCGCGGTGGGGCGCCAGTGGCTCCCGTTGCGGCCGGTGCGGCGATAGCGCGAGCCCTCGACGGTGAACTCTTCGCCCGGCATCGCGGAGCGGGCTGCCTGCAGCAGGAGCATGGCGTGCCGCAGCCGCGTCTCGGCAGCGCGGACGAGCTGCGGCAGGACGGGGACCAGGGTGCGGGTGCGCTGCTGCATCCGTGCCTGCCGGTGCCGGGTCTCCTTGATGTAACCGCGGATGTCGGCCTCGCTGATCGGGCAGGGGGCGGCCCAGGCCGCCCATCGGGCCGGGTCTTCCATCGCCCACTGCGAGAGGTCCAGGTAGAAGGAGCGGACCGCCAGGAACACGGCGTGGGCCGTGCGGCGCGGTCGCCCGTCGGGCAGGACCCGGACGCGTTGTTTCCACGCCTGGGCGACCTCGTCGGGCAGGGTGAACGAGGAGATCGCGGGGTGGTGGCGTTGCAGGTCGCCCCAGAACAAGTCGGCCAGCATCTGGGCGTGGTTGACCAGGGAGCCGTAGTCCAGGACGGCGGACCGCTCGGCGAGGTAGTGGACGAGCACGTCGCGGACCGCGCGGTTGGAGATCGGGTGGCGGTCGATCAGCTCGGCCGGGGTGAGCTGGCCGCGGGCCTGGGCCTCGCGCAGGGTCGGTGGCGAGTCCTTGAGACCGCCGACGGCGTGGAGGATGTCGTAGGCGAGGGGCAAGGCCGTGACCGTGCGGCCGTTGTCCCGACGGGCCTGGACGTAGTCGGTGAGGTCTTCCAGGTCGAAGGCCAGCAGGTCCTTGCCGGTGACGATGCTCATGCGGGTGAGCACGTTCAGGGCATCGGTCGCATGCTCGTCGCAGCGCTGTCCGCCGACGCGCTGTTGGAGTTCGGCGAACAGCTCCGGCTGGTTGTGGCGACGGTAGGCGTCGTAGACGCCCAGCAGCCGGCTGCCGAACAGCCAACTGTAGGAGGGCCGGACCGCCCGGAGGACGATCAAGATGCCGAGACCGGCGGTGAACCGCGACCGGGTGCCCGCACTGAGCCCTTGGGGTCCCCAGCCCGGACCCACCTCGTCGGAACCGCTCAGGAGCCATCGGTCCTGCCAGGTGTCGGCGGGGAATCCCTCCAGCCAGTCGAGGATGCGCGTCAGTGAGAGCTGCTGACGCCACAGATTGCGGACGGTCGGCTCTTTCAGCAGGCCCTCGGCCAGGCGGGTAAGTTCATCGCGATGCGCGGACTCCCGGCCGCTGGCAAGCGTCGTGGTTCTGGGTTGGGGCAGCGCGGTGGTGAGGAGGGCGGGGTCGCGTGGGCTGACCGGGGTGCGGGCGACGCGCCCGTGCCGGGCCATCAGCGGTTCCCGAAGACGTCGGCGAGGTCGTCCGGGTCGTAGGCCCAGCCGGTCAGCGGCCGCGGCGGCGGCTTGGGGCGTGTGTAGTGCTCGTGGACCTTGGCGATGACCTCGTCGGTCCTGGGCCGAAGGTAGGTGCTGGTCGTGGTGATGCGCCGGTGGCGCATCACCTGCTGGGCGTCGACCAGGGTGATGGCCGGGTCCTCGATCAGGCGCAGACACAGGGTGTGCCGCAGGTCGTGCAGCGTGATGTTCGCCCCGATCCTGGCGTTGATCCGGTTCAGCACCGCCCGCAGGGCGGTGTAGGTCAGCGGGCGGGTCTGCCCGCGCAGCGTCCACCAGACCGGCTCGTGCGGGGCGCGCCGGTGGCCGTCCTGGGCCAGGTCGCCGAGGTAGAGGGCCAGCCAGGCGAAGGCTTCCGGGGAGGCCGGACAGGCTTCCTTCGCGCCGCCCAGGCCCTTGGTCTGCACGTAGATCCGTCCCTCGCCCGGGTGGACGTCGCCGATCGTCATGCCCAGCATCTCGGCGGCCCTGGCGCCGCTCGACAAGAACATGGAGAACAGTGCCCGGTCGCGGTGGCAGCCCAGGGAGTTGAACAGGTCCTCGACGACATCGTCGGAGACGGCGCGGGGCTCGCGGTCGACCTGCTTCTGCCGGTAGGCGCCCCGCCGATGCAGCTGGAATGGCTCCAGCGGGTTGTGATGTGCCTCCGGCCGGCGGCCGTCACGGGACTGCGGTGGCACCGGGGAGACCACGGGACCCTGCCCGGTCTGCAGATGGTGGTCGTAGAACGCCGCCAGCACCGAGACCGCGTGGTTGATGGTCGCCGGAGCATAGCCCGACCTCAGACCCGAATCCGCAGGTAGTGGCCGACGGCCTGTCAGTTGATCTCTTTGGCTGGTCGTCGGCTGGAGTGTGGGGTATGTGGGTAGGCCAATGGCCCGGCTGGCGCGTCGGGTGGGCGGCTTTCCAAGGCGGTGGCGGGTGGTTCTGGACCGGTCGGGGCGGTCGGTCAGGCGGACTGGAGGCGGCGGTGGGCTCGGATGCGGGCCAGTGTCTGGCCGATCAGGCTGGCCGCTGCGGCGGTGAACCGGAGCCGACGGCGGCGACCGGTGCTGGTCAACCGGGCGGCGCGGGCGATGAGCAGGCGACGGACGGTGGCGATGCGACGGCGTGCGGTGCCGATGGGTGCGAGCATCTGCAGCCAGGCGGAGAGGTTGTAGGCCAGCAGCGCGCCCCACATCCACATGGCGTTGACGGCGTGGGACGCGGAGGGCAGGTGGTTCAGGCCGGCGCCGTGGGCGGTGTCGCGGAACAGTTCCTCGACCTCGGTGCGGCGACGGAACTCCCACTCCGCGAGCGCGATCTCCTCGTCCAGGTCCAGCACCTCGTTGGTCGTGAAGAACGAGTAGGCGAACGCCTGATCGGCGATGCCGTCCAGCACCAGGGCGAGCTGGTCCCTGCCGACGGTCCGCGAGC
Organism: Kitasatospora hibisci; assembly: GCF_043950205.1. Taxonomy (NCBI): domain Bacteria; kingdom Bacillati; phylum Actinomycetota; class Actinomycetes; order Kitasatosporales; family Streptomycetaceae; genus Kitasatospora; species Kitasatospora hibisci. The sequence goes on from NZ_CP171642.1 coordinate 349,044, forward strand.
GACGCGAGCGCGCGTCGGCCGAGAGGTCGGCCGCGTCGTAGCGGACTCGTCGGGCGATCACCCGGGTGCCTTCCGGCCAGCCGGCCGGTGCGTGGTCCAGCAGGGCGGCCTGCGCGTCGGGATAGTCGAGGGCGTCGATCCAGTCGTCCTCGTGCACGCGGGCGACCGCTCGCCACAGCGCCGTGCTGCGTGGGACGCCGAGCCGGAACAACGCGCCACGGGCCACGATCTTCTCGGCGACCCTGCCCGCGAAGTAGCCGGTGTCCCCCTGGAACAGGACCTGTCCTGTGGCGTTGGCCGCGCGGACGGCGTCCACGGCCCGGTCGATCTGGCCGAGGGCGTGGGTGCGGCCGTCGGAGCGGCCGTCCAGCAGGTCCGCGACCAGTACCACGCCGGCCTGGGCCCAGTGCGCGGCGTGCACCCGTGCGGAGATCTCGCCCTTGTAGGAGCGGACCACCTGTTCCTTGCGGGTGGAGAACACCTCGACGTCCTTCGCGTCCAGGTCGACGGTCACCCGCCCGGACAGGATCCGGGCCCGCTCGGTGACCGGCAGCGCTGCCAGCGCCCGCCCGGTCAGCTTCGCGCACGCGGTCTCCACGCCCTCCCGCTGCGGCTGCCCGAACCGGGCCGCGAGCGTGGCGGCTGTGGTAGCAGCCGGGACCGGTGCGGGCAGCAGCCCTTCGCCGACCGCATCCGCGCGCAGACGGTCGAAGCCGACCAGGTGGTCCTCTCCGGTCAGCTGCACCACCGCGCAGGCCAGCGCGAACTCGCCCCCGGACAGGCCCCGGTCGCGCTCCTTGACCGGGCCGATCCCCGCGTCCAGCGCGGCGGTGACCCCCAGCACCCGGTCCAGCTCGGCAACCAGCAGCAGGCCGCCGTTCTCGGTCAGCGACCCGTCCACCCCGCCCACCTGGGCGTTCAGACGGGTCCAGCGACCACCGGGAGTACGGGAGGCGGTACGGCGACGCGATATCGTCTTCACCAGACAGGTGCACTTTCACGTTCGAGTCGATTAGGCGTAGGAACCTCAATCTTCTCAAACCGAAAGCGCACCTGTCGTCGTATCAGCTACCAGCCTCCGCCACTACCTGCGGATTCGGGTCAGATACGGCTTGCCGGTACGCGCGTTCAGCGACCCCGGCACCGGCGCGTCCGGGCGGCGCCGGTCCCGCGCCGGATTGTGGCACGTCCGCAGCCACAGGACGAAGTCGCGTACGTCCGCTCGTTTCGCGTGGTTCCATTCCACGTCCACTGCCGCGAGGAACCGGAACCAGCGCAGCAGGTCAAAGGCGTAGGAACGGCAGGACGCCGGGGTGTTGCCGCAGGCCAGCAACTCGCGCAGGAAGTCGCTTACCGGGGTGATCGCCCGCCCCGCCCCGTCGAGAACCACCCAGGGCAGCGTCGCGGCACTGGTCGCCTCCACGCTACCGACTCGGGCCACCACCAGCCCGGTCACCTCGCGTTCCTCCATCGCCGCAGCGCGATCCATCACGTCTCCGTCTCATCGGGAACATCCCGAACGGAGACTCCTCGCCCTCACCAGGCCAACTCGTAGGACACGCCGATAGTGCGGTCAACGGGTCTGTGGACGGCCTTGCCGGAGAAGGAGAGCCGGAAGACGAACAAGTAGCACAGGGTACGGACGCCGTTCAGGCTGATGTAGACGTCACCGAAGTCGACCTCCGCCTCCTCACCCGGACGGTGCGTCTGCGGGATGAAGAGGTTCACCGGCCCCCGGCCCGCCTCGGCCCAGATCTCCGGTCTCCGGCGGGCGATGTAGTCCCGCACCCGGCCGTAGGACACGTCCGTCATACCGTGCTCGGCGACCAGCCGATTGAACACCCGCTTGACGGTGTGCCGTTGCTTGCGAGGAGCCGTCAGATCAGCACGCAGGATGGCGTCGATGGCCTCCTTGAACGGGTCCAGCACCGACGGCCTGGGCGGCATAGGCTTGCGAGGAGACGGCCACGGCGAGGACAACGCCTCCCGGACCAGCCGCCGGTGGACACCGTACCGACGGGACAACTCGTGGACGGACAGCTTCTCCTTGCGGTAATCCGAGCGGATCGCCGCGAACAACTCGACCTTGGATCTCGGCTGCATACCGGCCCCCTGCTGTGCTGGAGCACAACGATGCTCCCACCACAAGGCACCTGCTGGGGCCACTTCTCGCGAACACGAACTTCGCGATCACACAGCCGGGGCCAGCAGACTCGGTCAGCTGGGGCCAGAAGAGCCGTACAGAACCAGTTCAGCGGACGGGCACGCCAGTTCATCGAGATGAACGAGAACAGGCGGTGCTCGACCTTGTTCCACTTCGATGTGCCGGGTGGCAGGTGGCACACGCTGATCTCCAGGCCGGTCTCGGTGGCGAGGACGGCGAGGTTGGCCTTCCAAGCCTTGGCGCGGGAGCTGTTGGAGCCGCCACCGTCCGCGGTGACCAGCAGTCGGCGCGCGTGCGGGTAGGCGACGCGGCCTTCCTCCTTCCACCAGCGGCGCAGGGCTGCGACCGCGAACGCGGCGGTATCGTGGTCGGTACCCACCACTACGTAGCCGGTGTTGCGCCCGATGTCGTAGACGCCGTACGGGATCGCGGTGCCGACCGCCTTGGTCGGGAAGTCGTGGTCGAGGACCTTCACCGGCGCGCCGGGAGGGGCCCACTCCCGCCCGGCCTGGGCGAACAGCCCGATTTGCTCCTTCTTCTTGGTGTCCACGCTGATCACGGGGTCGCCCGTGGCCAGGAACTCCCGCACCTTGTCGTTGAGGTGTCGGAACTGAGCGTCGCGGTCGGGATGACCGCTGCCTGCCAGGACCTTGGCGTTGCCCCGCAGGCTGAACCCGGCCTCCTTCAGTAGTGCGGCGATCGTGTCCCGGCCCACGACGCGGCCCTGGGCTGCGAGTTCACAGGCCAGGTGCCTCAGCGACTTCGTCGTCCACGTCAACGGCCCTATCGGATCGCCCTGCGTGCTGTCCTCGACCAGGGACAGCAGTGCGGGACGCAGTCCCGGGTCCTTCTCGGTCAGCGCCGGGCGGCCCCCGCCCGGGCGGCGCACCCTGCCATCAGGCTCGGCTCCTTTCTCCAGCTCGGCAAGTCCCCGGCTGACGCACCCCTTGGAGACGCCTGCGGCCTCAGCGACGGCGGTGATCCCGCCGTGTCCGAGCTGCCGCGCCTCCGCCGCGTACAGCAGCCGACGCTGACGTTCATCCAGATGCGGCCCCATCGCCTCCAGCTTCGCCCGCAACGGCTCGATCAACCCATCGAAACGCCCCATACCACATCAACGATCCAAAATCCCGGAAGCAACCAGTAGTTCCTCGGCGGGCCCATTGCGGGGTGTGACCGGGCATCCTTGCCATGGCCAGCGACGAAGCGCACGACACGCTGCTGCACGTCGCTCAGATCGCCGAAGGACTGCGGCGGTTCGGCGGGTTCACCCGGGAAGACCCGCGTGAACAGCATTTGCACTGTGTAGTACCTGTCGTAGAACCTCTCGACGCCCGTGCAGTCAAGCCAGGCCGGCCAGCACGGCATCGACCGCCCGGAGCGTCGTGGCCTCGGACGTTTCGGCCAGGGCCATCACTGCGAGGCTGCCGTAGGAGCCGCTCAGGAACGACATCGTCCCGGTCTTCTCCGGCGGCCGGGCGACGACCTGGATCAGCACGTCGACGACGGCCGGACCGGCGATGCCGAGTCGCGTCAACGCGAAGGCGGAGGCCCAGCGCAGCTCGACGATGGGACTGTCCAGGTAGCTTTCGATGAAGGGGACGGTCGCCGGCTCGCCGAGCAGCCCGAGGGCGACCACGCCCGTCGCCGCGGCGCCAGGTGAGACTTCATCGGCGACGAACGCCTTCAGCAGCGGAACCGATATCGAGGCGGACTCGGGGAACCATGCGAGCAGGTTCGCGGTCTCGGCGCGCAGTTCAGGGATGTCCGAGGCAAGCAGGACGGCGAGTGCGGGAAGTGCTTCCCGAACGGCGTCAACGGCCGTTGTCCCCATACTCATGCGGCTCAAAGAACGGCTGTCTCGAACCGGGTTGTGCCGCCAGCAAGCGCACCACCGCGAATATTCGGGTGCCCGTGCCGCATCCGCCGGGCACAATCGTCGCCGATGCCTCGACTGATTGCCGACCGGCTGCTCGCCGCCGTCGAACCACTGCCCCACCCGCTGCGGCTGCGCGAGGTGGCCCGCACCGCCGCCGCCCTCGCCTCCTCCGATCTGTCGGCCCTGCTCGCCGAGCTGGACGGCCGGGGCCTGTATGAACGTCGGCTTGCCGCGCTGGCCGCCCTCGCCGGACGGCAGGCACGCCATCTGATCGACCGGATCGACGACCCCGACCCGGTGGTGCGTCGCTACGCGCACCGAGCGGTCGGGGAGCTGCCCTTCCCGGGCGACGAGCTCGAGTTCACGATGCTCACCGCCTCGAAGGCGGTCCGCGACGAGTTGGCCCGTGCCATCCTGCGGGCCGGGCGCACAGCGGTGGCCGAGCGGTTGGTGCCCGTCATCCGCCGACGTTGGGGCGCCGCGGAGGCGGCCCGGCTGCTGCCGGTCTGCTCGCCCGAAGTCGTCGCCGCCGAGCTGCCGATGCTGGTGCACGCGATCTCCACCTCGCTCGGACGCCGCCACCCGGGCGCCGTGCTGGACGAGGCCGAGCGTCAACTCGCTGACCTGCCGTACGGGTTGCGGCAGGCTTCCTGGGAGTGGCACGCCCTCGGCCTGGCGGCTGCCGCCACCCGCGAACCGGCCCGGGTGCTGGAGCTGCTGGAGCGCCACCCCGTGCGCACGCTCCCCGGTCCGCTGCGCGATCGGCTCGCCGACCTCGCCGCAGTCTGCGCCGAGCGGACCACCCGCCTGCTGCTCGCGATCGACCGGCACCGCCACGACCCGCCGTTGCGGGCCGACTTGGCCCGCCGACTGGTCGCGGCCCGGCCGGATGGCCTCGTCGCGCTCGCGTACCGCCACCACGAGGACCACCTGGCGCTGCTGCGGCAGATGCCCCCGGCCCGGCGGCCAGCCTTCTACGACAAGGTAGCGGCGCTGCCCGGCCCGCACTACTGGTACTCCGTCGACGTGCTCGCCGCGCTGCCTGCGAAGGAGCGGTACGTGCGGGCGCGGGCCCGGCTAGCAGCGGACAGCCAGAACCTCGTCCCGCTCACCCTGCTGCCCGTCGCCGAGGCACGGCCGAGGCTGCTGGCCGAAACCCGCGCGGCCGAGGCTTGGGACCGCGGCTGGGCCTGGGCACAGCTGGTCCGCCAGGCCGAACTCTGCGGGGAACCGGGTGCCCTGCCCGAGGCGCTCGAACTGCTCACGCGACTGCGCAACGAGCAGGACCCGGTCCGCCGTGAGGCGTTGGACGCGGTCGCGGCGGTGCCGCCAAGGCTCTTCGACGACGCCACCGCCGGGCCGCTGGAGCGGCTCACCGACGACGCCCTGGCAGCTCGGGACTGTTCGCTGGGCACGCGCGCCTCACTCGTCCGCCTCGCCGGAGCCGTCCTCGGCGAGCACGCGGGCGGGCCGGCCCGCGAACTGCTCGCCTGGGCCGTGCGCACCATCGAACGGACCGACGGCACCGGCCTCACCCTCCCCCCGCGGCGCGAAAGCGCGGCGGTCGAAGAGCTGCGGGCCGCCCTGGAACGCTCGGCACGGTCCCGAGACGCCGCCCTGCTGCTCGCACTGGCCGAGACGCTCGGCACCAAGGCACGACGCGCCCCCGCCCTCGCCGAGATCCTGGAACGCGTCCTGCACTCCGGCGGTGACAGCGCGGTCGAACGGGCCGTCGCACAGCTGCTGCGCGACCCGGCGACCAGCCCCGAACGCGTGGCCCGGCTGCTCGCGTCGAGGCCGTCGGCCATCGCCCTGACCCCGGTGCGGGCCGTACTGACCCGGGTCCGCACCGATCTGCTCGGCCCCCTGCTCACCACTGCCTTGACCGCAGCCGACCTCGCCAACGCCGACCGCTGGTACCCCGCACAACAGCACGCGGCCATCGAACAGCTCGCCCGTACGGTCGGCGACCCCGCACGGGCCCTGGACGAGCGCGCAGCCGCCCTGCGCGCCGCCGCCCGGATCCCCGTCCACGGCGAGGCCCTGCTGCGCCGATACGCGGACTCTCCCGAGATCGTCCTCGCCGAGGCCGCGCTCGCCGCGCTGCCCTGGACCGAGCACCCCGCTGGGGCACTGGCCGAGTTGCTCTCCCACGCCGCCGACGACCGGTCCCGGGTCGCCCTGTACGCGGCGGGCCGCGCCGCCCGGTTCGCACCGAGCGCCGAACTCCGCTCCGGGCTGCGCCGGATCGCGCTCGATCCGGGGGCGAGAGTGACCAGCCGCAAGCAGGCCGTGCGGCTCGCCGCCGAACACCTGGTCCTGGCCGACGCGGCCGTGCTGCTGCGTGAGGCCTACACGGCGCCCGAACAGCACCAGGACGCCCGTGCCGCCGTGCTGGCGGTGATCAGCGAACGGATCGCCGACCTGCCGCTGTGGGACGTGCTCACCAACGCGGCCGACGGACCGCCGGGGCTGCGGGCGGCGCTCGTCCAGCACCTGCGCGCCCACGAGGTACCCGCCGAGCACCGACCCGCGTTCACCCGCCTGATGGCCCGACTGGCGACAGATGACGACCTCCTCGTCGCCACACCCGCGCGAGGGCAACTCGTCTCCTGGGGCCGGTACGCGCCGGAGGCGGTGCGGGCACTGGTCCCCCTGGTGACCGACCTCGCCGAGCGGGACCGCTGGGAGGGAGCGGCCCGGGTACTGACCGGCGTGGCGCTGTCGGACGCTCCGCACCCACTGGGCGGCTGCGCGCCGGGCAGCGTCCTGGCGGACGCCCTGACCGCGCTGATCGAGACCGTGCAGGCCGGGGAACCGGTTCTGCCTGGTCGCGACCAGCCGGCCCGGCGGCGGATCGCCGCGCTCACCGGCTCGATCTGGAGCCCGGAGGTGCCGGCACCAGTCTTCCGGGCCACCCAGCGCGAGGTCGGCTCGCTCCTGCTGACCGAACCCACACTGCTGCCCGAGGCCACCCGCCGACTGGTCAAGGCGCTCGACCTGGACGCACCCGACCTGGGCGAGCGCCTTGCCGAACTGGCCGTCCTGGTCGCCGACCGTCCGGCACTGGCGGTGGCCACCGCCGAGTCGCTGCGCCCGTACGGCAACGGACGGCGGGAGGCTCCCGAACACGCCCTGGCAGCCGCCCGCCGACTGGCCGCCGACGACGGACTCGCTCCCGGCCTGTTCGCCGTCATACTGACGACGACCGGGGCGCAGCTCGGCTGGCCCATCGCCTGGCGGGAGGTGCTGCACACGCTGCGCAGCCATTCCCGGCCCGACGTCCGCGACGCGGCGCTGGCGGTATTCACCGATCCAGCGTGAGTGGACCTTAGCTTGTCGTCTTACCTTCGGTGATCATCTTCTGTCTCGTTCGGGCTCTCGCCTGCGTGTTCGCTACTGGTTGGTGACCAGGGCGAGTCCGACGTCGTAGATGGGTGCTCGGTGGCGGTTGGGCTGGCCGGGTGGGCGCCCGGGTCCAGGTCGGGAGGGTCTCGCAACATTCGTCGGGCAGGGCAGGGTCGTGCGGATGTTGCGGAACCCGCGCCGGACCCGGGCGGGGGTGAGGCGTTCGGCGGGCTGGGGTCGTTCCCAAGGCCGACGGAGGTCCGCGGAGAGGGTTCTGGCGAGGCGGAGTTGGGTGTGGGCGGCCAGGACCAGGCGGGTCCAGCGGTCGGCCGCGGCGGGTTCGCGCAGGCGGGGACGGGTCCAGCCCAGGGTCTGCTTGAGGAAGCGGAAGGTGTGCTCCAGGTCGAAGCGCCGCAGGAACGCGTGCCAGGCGGTGTCGGTGTCCTCGTCGGAGGGTGTGGGATCGGAGAACCACAGCCAGACCGGCTTCGGGGTGCCGCCGGAGGGCAGAAGGTCGACGTCGAGGCGGATCAAGGTGCCCTCGATGGTGGGAAGTTGGCCGCGGTGGTCGCTCCACGCGGAGCGTCGCCAGACACGCGGGTGCAGGCGGTGCCAGGTCCGGATGCGGGCGGTGCCGTAGCGGCGGGTGGTGTGCTTGCCGTCACTGTCGGGGTCGCGCCAGGTCGCGGGGTCGGCCAGTGTGAACCGGGCTCCGTGACTGCGGGGTTTGCCGCCCTTGGGGCCCACCCGGTAGTCGTCGGGCACGGGATTGAAGAAGACGCGGTCGGAGCGCATCCGCACCACGATCTGGACGGGCAGGTCCCGCAGGAGGTAGGCCAGGCGCGGGTCGTCGTAGCCGGCGTCCGCCACGATCAGCACCGGCGGGTCGCCGAGCTTCCAGTGGCCGACGTTGAGGATGCCGCGCAGGACTTCTCGCAGTTGGTCGGCGGTGGCGGCCGCGGTGTCCGCGCCGGGTTCCAGGCGCTTGGTGTCCAGCAGGGCCGTCCACGAGGTCGAGCCCGACTCCAGGGCGGCGACGAAGGAGTAGGGCCAGCCTGGCACCATCTTGTGCGTGTTCTCGCGCCGGCCGTAGGTGTGGGAGAAGGAACGGCTGTCGCTGGTGTTGGCGTCCGGCCGCAGCCAGGCGGACACGTCGACGGCGAGCACGATCCGTCCGCCAGGGCCGCGGGGTACGTTTCGGGCCGCGATCGCGGCCCGAAGGCGGTCAGCGTCGAGGTCTCCTCGGTTCAAGGCGGCGTAGAGGGAGGCGTGCGAGCGCCGGTGCTCGGGCGCCAGGGCCAGCTCGACCAGGGCGCGGACCGGACCGTCAGCGCACAGCAAGGCATCCGACAGCTCAAGCAGTGCGTCCGCGCGGCGTGGCATCGCGGCGTACAAGTCCATTCGAAAGGAGGACAGTTCCTAGTGTCCTGAGTCTTAGAACCACTTCATAATTAGGGTTTGGTTGGCAGGCGGTTCAGGTAGCCGGCGAGGCGTTCGAAGATCTCGTCGGCGGACTTGGTCCAGGTGAACGGCCTGGGGTCCTCGTTCCAGTGAGCGATCCAGTCGCGGATGTCCTTCTCCAGGGCTTGGACGTTCTTGTGGACGCCGCGGCGTATCTGCTTGTCCGTCAGCAGGGCGAACCAGCGCTCCACCTGGTTGAGCCAGGACGAGCTGGTGGGCGTGAAGTGCATGTGGAATCGGGGGTGCGCCAGCAGCCACTTCTGGATCGCCTGGGTCTTGTGGGTGGCGTAGTTGTCACAGATCAGGTGGACGTCGAGCTCGGCGGGGACTTCCTTGTCGAGCTTGGCGAGGAACTTCTTGAACTCCGTTGCGCGGTGGCGCCGGTGGAGCGAGCCGATGACCTCGCCGGTAGCGGTGTTGAGTGCCGCGAACAGGGTGGTGACACCGCCACGCAGGTAGTCGTGGGTGCGGCGTTCGGGCATGCCGGGCATCATCGGCAGGACGGGTGCCGAGCGGTCCAGCGCCTGGATCTGCGACTTCTCGTCCACGCACAGCACGATGGCCCGCTCCGGCGGATCCAGGTACAGGCCGACGACGTCGCGGACCTTCTCGATGAACTGCGGGTCCTTGCTCAGCTTGAAAGTGTCCGTGAGGTGGGGCTTGAGACCGAAGGTGCGCCAGATCCGCGAGACGGTCGACTGGCTCAGCCCCATCTCCTTGGCCATCTCGCGGGTCGACCAGTGCGTGGCGCCCTTCGGCGTGGTCTCCAGCGTCCGCACGACCACTTCTTCGACCTGCTCGTCGCTCACCGTCCGGGCCGGCCCAGGGCGTTTCTCGTCCGCCAGCCCCTCCAACCGGTCCGCGGCGAACCGCTTGCGCCACTTGGCCACGGTGGTCGGATGAATATTGAGGCCTGCTCCCACCTGCGTGTTTGACAGCCCTTCGGCACAGGCGAGGACGATGCGGCAGCGCAACGCGAGAGCCTGGGCCGAGGTGGCCCGCCGGGACCAACGCAGCAGCGTCTCACGCTCGTCGTCGGTCAGAACCACCTCGGCCGTCGGCCGTCCCATGCGTGCCATGAGATCAGCATACTTCTATAGACTTCCTGAGACTCGGGACACTAGATGGGTGCAGATCTGATGAGGGTGCCTCGTTGGGGTGATTCGCGGGGTTTTGGGGTGTGACTGGGACTGCTGGCTTCTACCGTCGTCGGCGTTGAGCTCGCCGCTGGTGCGGGCGCTGACCGGGGTGGGTGGTGTGGTGCCGTCGTTGATCGAAGCGTTGGAGGCCAGGGAGGCAACGGCTCGTGGCCGCGTCGATCGGCTGCGTGAGCAGATCGCCCGACTGTCCGAGGAGTTGTCGCGGGTGGAGGTGGAACTGTCTCGGTGGCAGATCACGCGCCAGACTGTGGACGAGGTGCTGGCCGACGTCCCGGTGGTGGCGGGTGCGGATCGGGTCGGGGATGCGGAGTCCGCGGTCTTGCCGTTGGCGGACTTGGTGCCGGTGGTGCTGGCTGCCGAGGTGTCCGGGGACGCCATGGTGACCTCGCCGGCTTATCGGCGGATCCTGGTGGTGTTCGCCGAGACCTCGGGGCCGTTGCGGTGCAAGGATGTGTGCGCCGCCGTGGGGCTGGGGATGGAGGCCAAACACGTCGAGGGCATGCGTTCGAAGCTGAAGCGACTGGTCGAGCGCCAGATCCTGGCCGAGACCGAGCCGGGGCTGTTCGCGCTGTCGTCCCGGGCGGGTGCACGATGAGTGCGGGATGCGGGGCGGATTTGGCCATCGCCGAGACCGCGTTCGCGGCCTCCCGTCGCCTGTTCGATCAGGTCACCGACGAGCTGGGGTCCGCCGGTGCGGCGACGTTGACGCACTCGCAATTGGAGGATCTTCTGGGCTCGCGGATGCGGGAGGTGACCCGACAGCTGTTCCAGGATCATCTGCGACTGCGGGCGCTGACCGAACAGGGGCTTCCCGAGGTCGCGGACGCGACCGGAACCGAGCGGGACCGGTCCCGGATCCTGGCGACGGTGTTCGGAAGGGTGAAGGTCACCAGGATCGCCTACCGCGGCACCTCGGTGGCCGATCTGCATCCGGCCGATGCGGTGTTGAACCTGCCGACGGGGATGCACAGCCACGGGCTGGCCAAGCTCGCGGCGATCGAAGCGTCCAGAGGCTCGTTCGCCGAGGCGTGCGAACGGGTCAACGCCGTGACCGACGCCGGGATCGGGCACCGGCAGGTCCAGGAACTGGCCGTCGGCGCCGCGGCCGACATCGACGCCTTCTACGACGCCCTGGTGCCGCCGAAGCCGAACGCCGAGGCGTGAGCGTGACCATCGTCATCGACCTCATCCACGTGCTCGAATACCTCTGGGCCGCGGCCTGGTGCCTCCACGAGTCCGGCGACGCGGCCGCCGAGGACTTCGTCGCCCGCCACGCCCGCACCGTCCTCGACGGCGGCGCCGAACAGGCCGCCACCGCGCTCCAGGCCGCCGCCCGCACCGCCCGGCTGAAGAAGAACCGCCGCAAGGGCATCGACGACGCCATCGCCTACCTGCGCAACAAGGCCCCGTACCTGCGCTACGACACCGCACTGGGACGCGGCTGGCCGATCGCCACCGGCATCATCGAAGGCGCCTGCCGCCACCTGGTCAAAGACCGCCTCGACATCACCGGAGCCCGCTGGGGACTCGCGGGTTCCGAGGCCGTGCTCAAGCTCCGCGCCCTGCGCACCAACGGCGACTTCGACACCTACTGGACCTGGCACGAGAAGCAGGAGTTCACCCCCAACCACCAGGCCCGTTACCGCGACCAGCTCACGACCGCCGCGTGATCGACAGCACCCTCATCAGATCTGCACCCCAGATGATTTACGTCGGTGACACGCAGGCCCGCGAACGGCTGGCGAGGTGAGACGGCGTTGGCGCCCCACGGCCCTGCCCCTTGACTTCCAGAGGGCAGGGCCGTGCTGTACTACCAGCGTGACGTCAGCCAGTGGAGAGTGATGGTCACCGGCAGGGCGCCCACGGCGTAGGCCAGGCCGAGCGCCGCCCGCCTCGCCAGCACCCGGGCGCTCGGCAAGTACCGGCGGACCTCCGCCCGCTCGTTCTTGCGAGATTCCGCATCTTCCTTATCGATCATCAGGCTGCTCCCCAAGTCGCTGTTGACGATGACTGCTTGAGGGCTCCGGAGCCACGACAACAAGATAGGCCCGTCCGGAAGTTCGCCCTTTCGAGGAAGTCAGGTTCGCGGTCGTCTCTGCGTGACCGGCAGCACTCGCGAAGAAGTCCGATTTGGTGCGATAGGCCGTTTTGTGAACCCGTAGTTGGTGAAGAACCCGCCCAGGCGGGAGTCGTAGCCCCTCCGTTGCGGCTGCCGTACGAGATGATCTTGTCGTGCCTGCGCGAAACGGTCCGATTGGTGCGTAGGTCGTTTTCAATCCGCAGTTGGCGAGGAATCCGCCTCAAGTCGAGTCGTAGCCCTGCGTCACTGCCACTTGGGGATGATCTTGCAGTGTTCGAATATGATGCGCCCCGCCTCGAACATGCATGCCCCGGAAGGCGCTGGTGGATACGCCGGTCTCACACTTTCGGCCTAGCGGCATGCGCGGTCGGCTGCGCTGCCGGTACACAGTTACTGACCGTGTCGACGGAGGGTCTGGACGCGTGTAGATCCAGGGTAATCCGTTATGTGGTTGAGACATTGAGCCCTTTCAACCCTTGCTCAGCAGGGTGAGGCGTCGTGCGACGTTGACGGCCACCCGGATCAGCGAGATCGCGGTCGGCCACACCGGCTGCGGCCTCGGCTCCGTCACCCGATCAGTGGGCGATCTGAAAGGGCTCAGTTAGCCTCGATCTTTCATGACGGTCCGTTGGTCATCCGGCGGGCCGTTTCGGCTCTTCTGGCCGGTGGCGGGCATGCCTGCGGCCCGGCTGTCGCGTCGGGTGGGCGCCGGGTTCCACTGCTCCGGCCGGAGGATGGTTCGTCGAGACAGAGCGTTGTTGCTGGTCAGCCGGGGTTCGGGAGGGCTTGGAGGCGCTCGAACGCAGTCGTGATCGTCTGGGTCCGGGGCCAGTGGCGGGCCAGGCGGAGCCAGCGGCGGCGGCCGGTGGTCACCAGGTGGGCGGCGGCGGAGAACAGTCGCAGTCGCAGGCGTTTGGGCTCCCAGCGGCGGGCGGGCCCGTCCAGGGCGAGCATCGGCATCCAGGCCAGTAGGTCGAGGGCGAGCTGGACGATCTCCAGCCAGACCTGGTTCTGGGCGGCGTCGTGCAGGGGCAGGTTGCGCAGGCCGGTGTCGCGGGCGGCGCGGATGAGGTCCTCGGCGCGGGCCCGCCGGCGGTGCCACAGCTCCAGGGCCGCGATCGGCGCGCCGGCGGTGTTGGTGGCGAAGCAGGTCAGCCGCATGCCGTCGGCGTCGGTGAAGCGCAACTGGGCTCCGGGGTGGGGCCGTTCTTTGCGGACGATCAGCCGCATCCCCTTCGGCCAGCCGGTGAGGACATCGCCGGCGAGTTCGGCGACCCAGGCACCGTCGCGGATGGCGCCGTCCGGTTCGGCGGCCGCAGTCCAGGCCGAGGCGGGCACCGGCAGCACCGCCTGGTGGATCGCCTCCGTGATGGTCATCCCTGCCGAGTAGGACAGCCACCGGCCGCGTGCGGTCAGCCAGTTGAGGAACTCGTGGGTGCCGCCGCCGGAGTCGGTACGGATCAGGATGCGCCGTCCGCGCCGGTACTTCTTCGGCAGCTGGGCCAGGGCCACATGGTCGGCGGCGATGTGGTCGGCAGCGGTGTTGCTGCCCGCGTTGCCCGGCCGCAGCAGGCCCGCGACCGGCTCACCGGAGCCCTCCTGACCGTGGTCGACGAACGCGAACAGCGGGTGGTGGCCGAAGGTCTTCTTCCGTCGGCCCGTGCCCGCCGGACGGCTGCCAGTGCCCGTGGTACGGCTGCGGCGAGGGTGTCGACCAGCCGGGAGACCGTCGGGTCCGAGGCCACCGGCCCGAACATGCCGGGCTCCGACCGCAGCATCGCCACGTCCGCCAGGCAGTCCCCGCCCAGCGCCACCGTCAGCGCGAGATCCAGCAGGATCTTGCCGGGGTCGTGCACCGCCCTGGGCTTGCGCCATGGCGCGAGCGCCGCCGACAGCGCGTCGGCCAGCCCTGTCCTTCGGGCCGTCTCGACCAGCAGGACCCCGCCGGCCTGCGAGACGACCCCGCGGCCGCCACCCGATACCCGCACACGTGGGTAGGACCCGATACGCTTACTCACCTGGGAAGTGCCTCCGACGGGCGTGGGAACAAGGGCCTAGACAATCCTCATTCTCGCAGGTCAGAGGCACGTTCTGCTTTGCCGATCACCTGCCGGACAGCCCACCTCATGAAAGCGCGAGGTTAATACATGGGCGGCGACGGGCGGCGGGATTCGGCGATCAGGGCGCGGAGGGCGTCGGCCACGGCGGTGGGGCGTTCCTGCATAGCGACGTGGCCGACGCCCGGCAGGGTGAGCAGGCGGGCGTCACGGAAAGCGGCGTAGCCGCGGGCCGCCGTGCGGAAGGGGACGAGGCGGTCGTCCCGGCCGTAGACGAGCAGGGTGGGTGCGTGGACCTGCCGCGCCTGGTGCCAGGCCGAGGACGGGCCCCGGCGCAGGTGGGAGCGGACCACGGCGCGCACCCCTTCGGCCAGCATCCCCTGGGCGTAGGGGAGTTCGGCGCGGCGTGCGCGTTCTCGTGCCTCGATCGCGCGCTGCTCCGGGCCGACGAGGCCGGGGTCCGCGTAGATCAGGCGGTAGAGCTCGTCCAGCTGCCGGTCGGAGCTCTGGGCGGACAGCAACCGGCTGTACAGACGCGGGGCGCCCGGCAGGCCGAGCAGGGACACCCGTAGGGCCCGGGCCGGCGGGACGGCCGGGAGGACCGGGGAGACGAGCGTCAACGTGGCGACCAACTCGGGTCGGCAGCAAGCGAGATGGAGAGCCACCAGGCCGCCGAGAGAGTTGCCGACCAGGTGCACGCGACGGTGCCCCGTCCCGTCGAGGTGGCTCGCCACGGCCGCGGCTTGGCGCTCGACGCTGACGACGCCGTCGGGCGGGGGCGCCGACCGTCCGAAGCCCGGGAGGTCGAGGGCGAGGCAGTGCACGGTGGCGCGCAGGCGGTCGATCAGCGCCGCCCAGTTGTGGGTCCACCCGCCCAGCCCGTGCAGGAACACGGCGGTGTTGGCGGCCGGAATGGTACTGGGCACGTACTCGGCGGCGAGGGGTTCCTGCATGGTGGTCCGTCCTCCGAGGCGGGTTCGGTTGGTCGTCGTCTGCCGTCGGTTGCTCAGCGCCGCAGGATGCCGGCCGTCTCCGCGACGACGATCCGGTAGTGCCCGATCAGCCGGTCGCCCACCGCCTCCCAGCTGCGTTCCACCACCGCGGCACGGCCTGCCCGTCCGAGGGTCGCCCGCAGCTCCTCGTCCCGGGCGAGCCGTTCCACCGCCTCCCGGAACCCCGCGCCGGCACCGGGCGGAACGAGGAGGCCGGTGCGCCCGGGGTCGACGAGGTCGAGTGGTCCGCCCGCGGCCGGGGCGACGACGGGCAGGCCGCTGGCCATCGCCTCCTGGATCGTCTGGCCGAAGGTCTCGAACGGCCCCGCGTGTGCGAACACGTCGAACGAGGCGTAGAGCTGGGTGAGTTCGTGCCCCGACCGGCGGCCGAGGAAGACCGCGTCCGGCAGCGCGGCCTCCAGCCGGGCCCGGCAGGGTCCGTCTCCGACCACCACCAGCCGCACGCCCGGGATCCGGGACACCTCCGCCAGCTGCTCGACCTGCTTCTCCGGCGCCAGGCGTCCGACGTACCCGACCAGGACCTCGGCGGGGCGGCCGAGTCGGCGGCGGACGGCCTCGTCGCGATGGCGGGGGTGGAACCGTGCGCAGTCGACGCCGCGCGGCCACAGGTGGACCCTGGGGACGCCGTGTGCCACCAGGGCGCCCAGCGACGCCCGGGACGGGGCCAGCGTCCGCGCGGCCGCGGTGTGGATCTGCCGCAGCCGCCGCCACGCCAGCCGGGCACCTGCCGCGCCCGCCACCGGCAGGTAGGTCGCGGCGTAGGCGGCCAGGTCGGTCTGGTAGACCGCCACCGAGGGGACCCCCGCCCGGCCGGCCGCCGCGGCTGCGCTCGCCCCGAGGACGAACGGGCCGGCCAGGTGGACCACGTGCGGGCGGTGCCGCTCGATGGCGTCGGCCACCTGCCGCCCCGGGAGCGCGATCCGCACCTCGGGGTAGCCGGGCAGCGGCACCGACGGGACGCGGACCACCTCGTAGCCGTACGCCGCATCGCGGCCCCGCCCCCTCTCGCTGCCGCCGTTCGGGCCCCGTCGTGCGGTCTGCGCCGCCGGTGCCACCACGACCGGGGTGTGCCCGCGGGCCACGAGGTGCTCGGCCGTCCTGAGCACGCTGTGGGCGACGCCGTTCAGCTGCGGGGCGAAGGACTCGGTGACGATCACGACCCGGAGCCGGTCGCCGTCGGCGGCCGGCCCGGGCGCGAGGGGCGTCGCCGGCGCGGACGGAACGGCGAGCCCGTGCGGGACGCCGCTCACCGCGCGACCCCCGGTTCCGGCAGGGGCTCCGGTACCGGAACGATCTCGGGTGCGGCCTCTGACGCCGCCCCCGCTGCCGGGCGAGCCGGGCGGCCCGGCCCCACGCCGACGGATCGTCCGACCTCGCGCAGGTCCCCCCGGATCGCCCGGAACGAAGCGGCCAGGCCCGCCTCGCAGTACGGCACGCCGACCTCCGCGCAGTAGGCGCGCACGATGCGCGACGCGGGGCGCAGCGCCGCCACCGGCATGGCCGGGAAGAGGTGGTGCTCGATCTGGTAGCCGAGGCCGCCGAAGAGGAAGTGGACGAACCGGCCGGCCTTCAGGTTCCGGGAGGGCAGCACCTGGCGGCGGAGGTAGTCGGCGCGCTCCGCGTCCGGGTCGGTCATCGGCATGCCCTTGTGGTTCGGGGCGAAGATGCACCCGAGGTACACGCCGAGCACCGCCCCGCAGAGCGCCGCGAAGGCCAGCGCCTGGAGCGGTGAGAGCGCCGCCGTCAGCAGGGCCGCCGCCAGGGCGTAGTGCAGCGCGGCGAGGGTGCGCTCCAGGACCGGGTGCCGGACGGTGCCGCGAGTGAGGGTCAGGCAGGTGGCGGCGACGAGGCCGAGCGCCTGCAGCGAGAGCAGCGGGAAGAACAGCTCCGCCTGGTAGCGGGCCACCAGGCGTCTCAACCCCCGTGTCCGCCGGGCCTGTTCGACGGTCCTGGCGAAGAGGACGGCGTCGGCCGCCGGGTCGTGGCCCTCGCGGTTGGGGTGCGCGTGGTGGCGGTTGTGGTCGGCGACCCACCAGCCGTAGCTCATCCCGACCACGAGGTTGCCCAGCAGGATGCCGGCCAGGTCGGTGGTCCGGCGGTCGGCGAACACCGCCCGGTGGGCGATGTCGTGGCCGAGGAGCGCCAGCTGGCCGAGCACGAGGGCGAGCAGGGGCGCGAGGCAGAGCTGCCACCAGCTGGCGCCGAGCGTGACGAAGCGGGCCAGGAGCAGTGCCAGGGCCGCGAACAGCGCCGCGCTCCGGCAGGTGTAGTAGAGCGGGCGCCTTCGCAGCAGGCCGGCGTCCGAGACGCGCCGGTACAGCTCGGCGAAGTCGTCGTGCCGGGTGGTTCCGGCGGTCGGGGTGTCCTGAACGGTCATGTCACCATCCGGTCTGGGAGCGCTCCGGTCGGTCGTGGCCGCCGCGCGGCGCGGCCCCGGGCCGGGCGGGCCCCAGCGTTCCGTATACACCCCGTCTTTGTCCCGTCCCGGCCCGTGTCGCGCCCGAAAGCGGCTCGATCGGACGGGAAGCGGCCTCCATCGCTCCGATGTGTGTCCGACAGTCGATCATGTGGTCGGTCGTCCGCGCCCACGGACAAGGAGTGGCGGCTGCCGTCCGGCTACTACTGCATCAGTTCGGTGCGGGGGTGCTCCGGCGACACCGGGCAGATGCAGACCTGCTGTCGGTAGCCGCTGCCGATCCGGACCGCGGTCGCTTGCCGCGGGCCCGCACCACGTCCAGTAAGAAGCCCCCGTCGAGGTGCGGGACGTCGCAGTACAGCCACGGCTCGTCGGCGGGCCGCAACAGTGGCCCGCCGACCGAAGTGTCATGTGGTGACGGAACCCCGGGGCGGGGGTGCGGTCGGGTCGCCGTGCGTGCCAGCGGAGCCAGTCGAGGAAGCACAGCGGTGACGTCGAGGGGCCGCGGCGGGGTGGGCTCTGACCCGAATCCGCAGGTAGTGATCGGCGGCCAGCCAGTTGATCTCTGTGCTGGCCGTCGGCGCGGGTCCGGCGCGTGCGGGCAGGACGATGTCCCGGCTGGCGCGTCGGGTGGGCGGCTTTCCAGGGCTGGTGCGGGTGGTTCGGGCCCGGTCGGGCGGGCCGGTCAGACGGCTGGGAGGTGCCGGTGAGCGCGGATCCGGGCGAGCGTGTTGGCGATCAACTCACCTGCCGTGGCGGTGAAGTGGAGTTCGTGGCGACGGGCGGTGATCGTGCAGCGGGCGGCCCGGCGGATCAACAGGCGACGCACGGTCGCGATGCGGCGCCGGGCCGTGTCCAGCGGGCTGAGCATCTGCAGCCACGCGGTGAGGTTGTAGGCCAGCAGCGCGCCCCACATCCACATGCTGTTGACCGCGTGGGAGCCGGACGGCAGATGGTTCAGGCCGGCGCCGTGGGCAGTGTCGCGGAACAACTCCTCGATCCGGGTGCGGCGGCGAAACTCCCACTCCGCCACCGCGATCTCCTCGTCCAGGTCCAGGTTCTCGTTGGTGGCGATGAACGAGTAGGCATACGCGGTGTCGGCGATGCCGTCCAACACGAGGGCGAGCTGGTCCTTGCCGACGGTGCGCGAGCGGCGCGAGCGCGGGTCGGCGGACAGTACGGCGGCGTCGTAACGCACCCGGCGCGCGATCACCCGGGTGCCGTCGGGCCATCCGGTGGGCACGTAGTCCAGCAGTGCGACCTGCGCGCCCGGGTAGTCCAGAGCGTCGGTCCAGTCGTCCTCGTGCACGCGGGCCACCGCCCGCCACAGTGGCTGGCTGCGCGGGACGCCGAGTCGGAACAGGCATCCGCGGACGGCGATCTTCTCGGCGACCCTGCCCGCGTAGTAGCCCGAGTCGCCCTGGAACAGGACCGGGCCCGTCGCGCCGGCCGCGCGCACCGCGTCCACCGCCCGGTCGACCTGGCCCGGTGCGTGGGTGCGTCCGTCGGAGCGGCCGTCGAGCAGGTCGGCGGCCAGCACGGTGCCGGTCTGGGCCCAGTGCGCGGCGTGTACCCGCCCGGCGATCTCGCCCTTGTAGGAGCGTACGACCTGCTCCTTGCGCACCGAGTAGACCTCGACGTCCTTGGCGTCCATGTCGATCGTCACCCGCCCGGCTAGCACCCGGGCCCGCTCGCCGACCGGCAGCGCGGACAACGCGCTCGCGGTGACCTGCGCACACCCCGCCTCGATGCCCTCGCGCCGGGCCTGGTCGAACCGGGTGGCCAGCGTGGCGGCCGTCGTGGACGGCGGAACGGGCGCGGGCAGCAGAGCCTCACCGACCCGATCGGCCCGCAGCCGGTCGAAGCCGACCAGATGGTCCTCGCCGGTCAGCTGCACCACAGCCATGGCCAGCGCGAACTCCCCGCCCGAAAGTCCCCGATCACGTGCTTTGACCGGCCCGATCCCCGCGTCCAGCGCGGCGGTGACACCCAACGCCCGGTCCAGCTCGGCCACCAGCACCAAGCCGCCGTTCTCCGTCAGCGACCCGTCCGGCACACCCACCCGCGCCCGCAACCGGCTCCAGCGACGGCCGGGGGTGCGGGAGGTGGTACGGCGGCGCGATATCGTCTTCACTCGACAGGTGCACTTTCACGTTTGAGCTGGTCACGGCGTAGGAACCTTGATCTTCTCAAACCGGCAGTGCACCTGTCGTCGTATCAGCTACCAACCGCTTCCACTACCTGCGGATTCGGGTCTGAGCCGTCCGTCCCCGGGCCCGGCGGCTTGCTACCTGCTGTGCAGGATCTGGATCAGGTTGCCGCAGGTGTCGTCCAGGACCGCCGTGGTGACCGGGCCCGTCTCCCGCGGCTCCTGGGCGAAGCGCACCCCGAGCGCCCGCAGCCGGTTGCACTCCGCCGGTACGTCGTCCACAGTGAAGGAGGCGGCCGGGATGCCGTCCCGGACCAGCGCCGCCCTGAACGGCTGGACGGCGGGGTGGCCGGACGGTTCCAGCAGCAGCTCGGTCCCGTCCGGTTCCTCCGGTGAGACCACGGTGAGCCACCGGTCCGTGCCGCCCAGCGGGACGTCGTGCTTCTTCACGAAGCCCATCAGCTCGGTGTAGAAGCGCAGCGCCTTCTCCTGGTCGTCGACGAAGACGCTGGTGAGGTGGATCTTCATGGGGGGCTCTCCGGTGCGTCGGACCTGCGCCATCGGGTGGCGATGTGCCCGGGATTTCGGGGATCGCGCTCAGGCTATGCGCCGGGCCGCGGCGCACGGCCGCGGGGAGGAGCATCCGGAGGGGACTCCACTCGATCGGCGCAGCGGGCCGACGCGGCCTGCCGGCCCTCCCGCCGGGTCGGTGCAGGGAGCTGTTGGGCGGGCGCTTCGGCGAACCGACGACCACCCGCCAGGCGCGCCGGCCTTCAGTACCGCACGGGGTGGGACATCTGATGGGCCAGTCGCTCGTCGGCGCCGTCGCCGATACGTGTGAGGAATTCGTCGAGGTGCATGTACTCCTCCCACGCGGGCCGCCCGCCGGCTCGGGAGAGCTCGGCCACGACGCGGTCTTCGAGGTCGGAGACACGCTTGTTCTTCCAGACCTTGTCGGCCAGGCTCACGATCAGGTCCTCGATCCCGATGCCCGGGGCGTTCCAGGAGGCGTGGGTGGCTGCGAAGCGGGCGAGTTCGGCGCTCACCCCGTGCTCGACGAGCAGATCCCGCCCGGCCTCCTCGTGCTCCGCGCCGGGGCCGCAGAGTTCGGCGGCGTGGAGGATCTTGCCGATGTCGTGGGTTGCCGCGCCGTAGAGCACCGCGTCCCGGTCGAAGGGCAACTCCGGGTACTGCGGCTCCAACCAGTCGACGAGTTGCCGTGCGACGTCGTGAACGGCTCGCAGGTGGGCGACGAGGCGAGGCGGAGCATCCAGCCGTTGCAGCAGTTCGGCCACCGCCGGGGGCAGCGGCCGAAGCGGTGGCTCGTGCGCGTCGTCCAGGCCGATCGACAGTACGTTCACGGTTGTCACCGCGTCAGGGTAGCCACCCGGTGTTCGCGGAGCGGACGGGAGGAGGGTTGCGCAGGCGGTCTTTCGCGGGGCCGGGGTTCGTAGAACGCTACGAGCTGCTGACCGCACCCGAAGGGAGCCCGCGTGAATCCGCCGCTCGTCCTCGATCCTGCCGGCCGTGACCGTGACGCCGAGAGCGCCGTCCTGCACACCGGCTCCGCCACCCGCGTCGACATCCTGGGTGTCCAGGCGTGGGCGGTCGCCGATCCGGCCGTCCTGCTGTTGCTGCTCAAGGACCCTCGTGTCTCCAAGGACGCCCATCAGCACTGGCCGCAGCTGCCCGAGGTGGTCGGCACCTGGCCACTGGCGCTGTGGGTGGCGGTGCGGAGCATGTTCACCGCGTACGGCCCGGACCACCGCCGGCTGCGCCGGCTGGTGAGCGGCGCGTTCGCCGCCCGGCGGATGCAGGCGCTGCGCCCGCGGATCGAGCAAATGACCGCCGCCCTGTTGGACGAGCTCGCCGCCACGCCCGCCGGTGCGGCCGCCGATCTGCGCGAATGCCTCGCCTACCCGCTGCCCATCCGGGTGATCGGCCACCTGATGGGGTTGCCCGAGCACCTGCAGCACCGGTTCCGCAGCAACGTCGACAACGTCTTCGACACCACCCTCACCGCCGAGCAGGCCCACGCCAACACCGAGGCGCTGTACGCGATGCTCGCCGAGCTGATCGCCACCAAGCGTGCGGCGCCCGGCGACGACATGACCTCGCTGCTGATCACCGCCCGCGACAGCGAGGGCGACGGGACCGCCCTGACCGAGCAGGAGCTGCTCGACACGCTCCTGCTCGTCATATCCGCGGGCTACGAGACCACCGTCAACCTTATCGACAGCGCCCTCACGGCGCTGCTCGGCGACCCCGGTCAGCTCGACCACGTCCGTGCCGGGCGGGCCTCGTGGGGCGACGTCGTCGAGGAGAGCCTGCGGCACAGCGCCCCGGTGGCGTACCTGCCGCTCCGGTACGCCGTCGCGGACGTCGAGCTGCCCGACGGCCTGACCATCCCCCGGGGCGACGCGATCCTCGCCTCGTACGCCGCCGCCGGCCGCCACCCCGCCGTGCACGGCAAGGACGCCCACGTCTTCGACGCCCTGCGCGCCGTCAAGGACCACCTCGCCTTCGGCAGCGGGGTCCACTTCTGTCTCGGCGCACCGCTGGCCAGAATGGAGGCCGAGGTCGCGCTGCGGCTGTTCTTCGAGCGCTTCCCCGAGGCCGCCTTCGCGCCCGGCACCCGGCTGCGGTCGCTGGAGTCGCTGATCTCCAACGGCCACCAGGAGCTTCCGGTCGTCCTCGGCCCTGACCGGGCGGCGCACCGCCCGTAGACCGGGCAGGCCGGACGACCGGCGTTCACCCGCGGAACCGTTGACAGCCCGTCACGGTGATCGGTGTAATGCGTGTGCCGCACGGCGCGCGACGCACACACACCACGTTCAGCGCACGTGGCACGCGGCACACACACGGCACACCGACCGTTTCGGGCTGTTCCCGGGGGAAGCAGGAAGTCATGGGCGCGGACAGCACGGACCGCGACGCCGCGGAGACCATGGACTCCACGGGGGCCGCCGGGCTGAACGCCCGGATGGCCGCACTGTACGGGCGCGACGAGACCTGCCGGAGCCTGGGCATCGCGCTCGACGCGGTGTCCCCCGGGCGGGCGCGGATGCGCATGACGGTGGGCCCGGCCATGGTGAACGGCCACGGCATCGCGCACGGCGGCTTCCTCTTCCTGCTCGCCGACGCGGCGTTCTCCTACGCCTGCAACGGCTACGGCCCGGTGACGGTGGCGCAGGCGGCTCAGGTCACCTTCCTGGCGCCGGCGGCGGTCGGGGACGAGCTGACCGCGGAGGCGGTGGAGCGGGTCCGGTCCGGGCGGAACGGGATCTACGACGTGACGGTGCGGAACTCCGCGGCCGGGGTGGTCGCGGAGTTCCGCGGGCAGAGCGTGATGCTCGCGGGGAAGCCGCACACCGGCTGACCGGCGTCCCGCCCCCGCCCCCGGCCGTCCGCCGGGCCGCCGATCAGACCGGCGGGCGCTCGTCCACGACCTGCTGGAGCTTGCCGGTACGCGGGTTGGTGGTGAGCCCGGAACGCGGTACCCACTCGACGGTGAGGTGGTGGATCGCGCCGGCGGCGACCTCCTCCGGGTAGAGCGGGCGGGCCCGGTACACCGCCTCGACCAGCCGCTCCCCCAGCCCCGGCGGGGGCTCCTCGGTGCAGCCGAGCCGGAGGATCAGGCCGTCCTTCCCGTCCCAGCGGCGCTGCACCAGTTGCATACCGGAGACGGCCTGGTCCGGGTCGTGGGCGACCAGGACGTCGCGGATCTCCTCGGTCGGCATGGCCACGGTGCCGACCCGGGCGCCCTCGACCGACCGGCCGACCAGCCGGAACCGCCGGCACTCGCCGTCGACCCACTCGGCGCGGTCGCCGGTCGGGTAGCGCAGGATCGGCATCAGGGTGCGGAACAGGTTCGTGACGACCACCCGGCCGGCCGTGCCGGGGGCGGTGATCGGCTCGCCGGTGACGTCGTCGACCAGCTCCACCACGGTGCGGTCGGCGAACGCCTCGTGCACCCGGACGTCGCCGCCGGGCACCGGGGCGCCGACCAGGCCGGCGTCGACCGAGGCGTAGCCGATCGAGGCGACGGCCGCCCTGGGGAAGGCCCGGGCCAGGATCGGGCGCAGGTCGGCGAAGAGCAGGTCCCCGCCGAAGAGCAGCAGTTCGACGCGTTCGGCGGCCTTGCCGTGCTTGACCAGGTGCTCGGCGACGGAGCTGAGCTTCATCGGCTCGCCGGCGAGCACGTCGACGCCGAAGTCCTCGATCAGGGCGGCCACGTAGGCGTCGGGGGCGGCGGCGACCGGCAGCCGGACGTTGTCGACGGGCGCGTGGTGCAGGGCGTTCTCGATGTAGAGGAAGCCGCCGTACAGCTCGCCGGCGCAGAAGAGGTTGGCCACCCGGTGACCGGGGCGCAGGCCGGCCTGGACGAGACCGGCCCCGAAGGCGGTGACCGAGTCGGCGTGTTCGGTGCGGGTCCAGGGGGAGAACTTGGGCACGCCGGTCGTTCCCCCGGTCTTGTAGACGCCGGCGTCCGTCAGCGGGCCGGTGAGCAGGCGGTTGTCCGGCCAGGAGTTGGCGGCCCAGAAGGCGGTCTGCTCGATGACGGGGAGCTGGTGGAGGTGCTCGACGCGGGCGGGCAGGTCCCGGTAGAGCTCGGCGTAGAAGGGTGAGTTGCGCCGGGCGAAGTCGACCAGCTCGGGCAGCGGTTTGGCGGGCACGTGGTTCTCCTCGGTGGGGCGGCCGGAATCGGACGACCCGCCTCGGGACGACCCCGGGCGGGGTCGGCCGATACGGGTGTCGATCCGGCGGGGGTCAGCTGGCGTCGGGGCGGCCGATCCAGGTACGGGCGAGGGTCTGGACGGCGGTGCCGTCCGGGTCGGCGAGCTTCTGTTCCAGGTACTCGGCGGCCCAGTCGTTGGTGGGCACGCGGAAGGCGGGCCGTTCGGCGCGCAGGGTGCGGACCACCACCTCGGCGACCTCGCGGGCCGGCTGCCCGGCCGCCTCCCAGCCCTGGCCCCCGACCCAGGCCAGGTAGTCGGCGAAGGTGGGCGCGTAGGGGCCGGAGGCGGCCGCGATGGTCCTGCGGTTGATGTCCGGGAAGACGCCGAACCCCGTGTCCGGCACGAAGCCGGGGACGACGACGGAAACCCGCACGCCGTGCGCCGCGGCGACCGGGGCTAGGCTCTCCATGAAGCCCTCGACGGCGAACTTGGCCGCGCAGTAGGCCTCGTTGAAGGGCTGGCCGACGATGCCGTGGACGCTGCCGATGGTCACCAGCCGGCCGCCGGAGGCGCGCAGCAGGGGCAGGGCGGCGCGGCTGACGGCGATCACGCCGAAGAAGTTCACCTCCAGGTTGGCCCGCAGGGCGTCCATCGTGGACATCTCCAGGGTCGGGTCGAAGTTCGAGATGCCGGCGTTGTTGACCACCGCGTCGAGGCGTCCGTGGGTCTCGGCGACGCCGTCGACGCACGCGGCCACGGAGGCGGGGTCGGTGACGTCGAGCGGGCGGATGTCGAGGCTGGCGCCGGCCCGGGCCGCGGCCGCGGTCAGCGCCCCGGCACGGGCCGGGTCGCGCAGGGTGGCGACGGTGGTGAAGCCGGAGCGGGCGGCCGCGACGGCGGTGGCCAGGCCGATGCCGGAGGAGGTGCCGGTGATCAGGACCACCCGGCCCCGCGCGGCGCCGTCCCCGTCGGCGCCGTCCCCGTTGGCCCGCACGGCGGGCTCCCCGTCGGCCCTCACTGTGCTGTCTCCGTCAGCTCGGGCTCCGGGGCGGCGGGCCGCTTCCCTTCCCGCTCGGCGGCGTCGAGGCGGGGCTGGATGCCGAGCGCGGGCAGGAAGGAGCAGGCGGCCAGCAGGGTGCCGACGACCATGGTCCAGCGGGCGGCGTCCAGGACGCCCAGGGGCCCGGTGAGGGCCGAGACGGCGAGCCCGCCGGCCAGGGCCGCGAGCGGGATCACGCCCCAGGTGACGGTGCGGAAGGCCGCGTGCATCACGCCCTGGTGTTCGGCGGACATCCGGGACTGCCGGGTGGGCGCACTGCAGACGTTGATGCAGGACATGAAGAAGCCGTAGCAGCCCATCGTCACGGCGATGACGGGCCCGGCCGGCAGCATGGGCGCGGCCAGCACGCCGAGGCCGACCAGACAGTGCAGCAGCAGGGCCCAGGCGAGCGTGCGGCCCAGGCCGAAACGTGCGCTGATCCGCGGGGCGACCACGGCACCGACCAGCGCGCCGACCGCGCCGACGGACATCGCCGCGCCGAAGACGCCGACCGATACGTCGAGGCCGCGGTAGGCGAGGACGGGCAGCACGGTCACGAAGACCGGCCCGCCGCAGTTGAGGGTGACGGCCGCCACCACCACGCGGCGCAGCACCGGATCGGCCCAGTTCATCCGGAAGCCCGCGGTCAGCCGGTCCCAGACGGTGCCCTCGACGACCGCGCGCTCGCCCCACGGGCTCATGTACCGGAAGCAGGCGGCGGAGACGAGGTAGCTGGCGGCGTCCACCAGCAGCGCGGCCACGCCGAGCGCGCTGTAGAGGGCGGCGGCGATGGAGGGGCCGGCGACCTCCGCGACCGAGCCGCTGCCCTCCAGCCGGGAGTAGGCGCGGACCATCTGGTCCTCCTCCACCACGGCGGGCACGGCGATCAGGTAGCCGATGTTGAAGAAGATGGTCGCCCCGCTGATCACGGCGACGCAGCAGAACAGCAGCGGGGTGGAGAGGACGTCCAGCCAGTGGGCGATCGGGATCACGGCGACGGCGGCGAGCCGGATCAGGTCGCAGGCGAGCATGGTCCGGCGCTTGTTCCAGCGGTCGACGAGGACGCCGGCCACCGGTCCGAGCAGGGGGATGCCGAGGTACTGGGCCATCGCCACGATGCCGACCTGGAGCGCGGAGGCGTGCAGGACGAAGATCATCAGGGTGGGAACGACGAAGACGGTGACCCGGTCGCCGACCACGCTGACCGTCTGCCCGGCCCAGAACAGGTTGAAGCCGCGCCCCAGGTCGGCGGGCCGCCGGGCCTTCACGCCTCCTCCTGGTCGGCCGGGCGGACCACGAAGCCGGCGGTCTTGCCGGTGCGGTCGTTGCTGACCAGCTCCTCGACCGCGCGGACCCGGAAGTTCTCCGGGTCGTGCTGGAAGGCGGTGCTGAGGGTGAAGGTGGCGGAGAGGAGTTCGGTGCGCAGCCGGGCGGTGTCGACGGCGGCGGCACCGACGGCGGCGTCCGGTCCGGCGCTGCGGTGAGTGAGCAGCAGGACGTCGACGCCGGTGGCCCGGCCGCCGTGCTCGGTGATCACGACCTGGGCCCGGGCGACGCCGGGCTCGCGCTCGGCCCGGGCGACCAGCTCGTCCACGTGCAGACCGAGGCCGCGCACCTGGACGACGCTGTCGCGCCGGCCCAGGACGCGCATCGCCCGGCCCGGCCGTCCGCACGGACAGGTGGTCAGCTCACCCGCGTCGCCGGTCCGGTAGCGCAGGACGGGGTTGAGCATCTCGGGGTTGAGGGTGGTGAAGTCCAGCAGCCCGTCCGGGCCGACATGGACCAGCTGTTCGGGCAGCGGGTGGAAGGTGTCCGCCGGGCAGTCGGGGGTGTTGGTGCCGACCACCCATGTCTCGGTGGAGCCGAACATGCCCCAGCGGCGGGCCTGCGGCGCGACGGCCGCGACGTCCTCGGCGAGCTGCGGCTGCCAGGCCTCGCCGAGCCAGATCACCTTGCGCAGGGCCGGCAGCTTCAGGCCGGTGGCGCGGGCGTGCGCGAACCAGAGCCGCAGCACACTGGGCGTTCCGCCGATCGCGGTGGCCCGCTGGTCGGCGAGGAAGCCCAGCCAGTCGCCGTACTCCTCCCGGGTGACCGAGCCGAGCGCCATCACCCGGCAGCCGGCCAGGTCGGCGAGCGCGGCGGCGAGGAAGTGCGCGCCCCACATCCGGCCGGCGCCCCAGGCGTTGACGAAGGTGTCCTCGCGGTCGAGCGGCTGCCAGTGGGCGTGCACCCCGGCCATGTAGAAGCCGGTCGGCGCGTAGCCGACCTTGGGGGCGCCGGTGGAGCCGCCGCTCTGGAACAGCCAGGTGGCGCCGGTTCCGGCGCGCGGCTCCAGATGGTCCAGGGCGACGTTGAGGTCGTCCTTGACCAGCGGCGGGAGGGCGGCCAGCTCGTCGAGGGTGGTGAGGGCGGCCGGCCGGTCAGCGTAGCGCGGGGCGAGCGCGGGCACCGTCCGCAGCAGGCCCAGCGCACGGGCGGCGACGGACAGGCGCGGCTCGGCGGCCTCGGGCGGGAGGGAGAACGCGTCGGTCATCGCGGGTCCGTCCGTGGGGTGGTGGCGGTCTGGTCGGCGAGCCACTTGGCATGGCCGTCGCGGTAGGCGGTGAACCGGGCGCGGGTGATGTCCCGCTGGAGGGTCCGGTCGGGATCGGACCAGTCGGGGGCGATCACCCCGTCCGGCTCCAGCTCCGAGAACCAGTACCGCTCGCCGTCGTGGAGGAAGTCGACGCAGAAGAACGGGATGCCCAGCTTCTCGGCGAAGTAGCCGGTGGCCTCGGCCAGTTCGGGCGGTACCGGCGGGAACTCCATCGCCCCGCCGCGGCTGGCGTTGGCGACCGGCGAACCGGGTTCGGGGATCCGCCTCATCACGGCGTAGGGGCGGCCGTCGACCACGTAGACCCGGTAGTCGACGGTGCCGTCGCCGAGGTAGGGCTGGGCGACGAGCGTGGTGTCGCCGCCCTGGGCGAGGCTGGCCAGGCCGCGGATGTCCTCCGGTCCGCGGGCCAGGTTGATCCCGCCGCCTCCGCACCAGCCCGAGGGCTTGACGATGGCCGGGTAGGTGAGGCTCCCGAGCGCGACCTCGTACTGGTGCTTGCTGATGTCGCGTCCGGTGCCGATCCGCACCGTCGGGATCGGCGGCACCGGGGAGTCGGCCAGGTGCAGCACGGTGGCGAGCTTGTCGTTGCCGATGAGGGAGATGTGCGGCGGGAACGGGAGGTAGAAGCCGGCCTGGTCGAGCACCGTGTAGAGCGCGTACTGGTTGAAGATGTCCATCGCCTGGTAGGGCAGCGAGTAGAGCGCGGTGATGAAGAGGGTGTCCTGCGGGGTCACCGGCTCCTCGTCCACGTAGACCACCGGCCGGGCCGGGTCGGTGGCGTCCACGGTGACCGCGTCGGGTGCGTGCCGGCACCAGGTGAGGCCCAACTCCTCTGCGGTCTCCGCGTAGAGGTCCCAGAAGAAGTGGTGCCAGGTGGCGGTCATCCGGGTGGACTCGCGGTCGGGGAAGATCCAGCACATCCGGCGCAGCGGGCCGGGGTCGTGGGCGGGACTGGCGGGGTTCACCGTGCTCCTTCCGGGGTGGTCTGCGGGGTCGGGGCGGGCCGTGGGGCGCGGACGGCCGACGTCGCCGGGGGCGCCGGGGGAGCGGTCTGGAGCGTGGGTCGCCCCGGCCGGCCGGCCCGCCACGGCCGTTCGACCTGTCCGGGCCCTCCGGCCCCCTCGGCCTGTTCGGCCTGCCCGGCCTGTCCGGCCTGTTCGGCCTGTTCGGCCCACCAGCGGCGACCCGCCTCCGGGAGGGTGTCCACCGGGTCGTGGTACGGGTGGCGGCGCTCCAGCGGCGTCCCACCGGCGGCACGGACCTCGGGCTCGGTGCGGTAGTTCTTGGTCCAGTACGAGATCCCGCGCTCGCGGTCGTACCCGACCGCCTGGTGCACCCAGCGCTTGCCGAGGTTCGGCACGTCGCAGACCAGCCGCGGGGTGGCGTAGCCGGGCAGGTAGCCCATGATCGCCTCCTGGAGCCGCTGTGCCTCGTGCACGCTGGTGCGCCAGTGCTCGGCGTTCGGGATCATGTCGCAGAGGTAGAAGTAGTAGGGCAGGATGTTCGCCTCCCCCTGGAGGGCGAAGCAGAGGTCGAGCAGGTCCTCGGGGGTCGCGTTGACGCCGCGCATCAGCACCCCCTGGTTGCGGACGTCCCGCACCCCCGCGTCCAGCAGCGCCCGGGCCGCCTCGGCGACCAGCGGGGTCACCGACCTGACGTGGTTGGCGTGGGTGTGCACCGCGAGGTTGACGGCCCGCCGGGCGGCCACCTCGGCCACCCGGTTGACGCCGTCGAGGACATCCGGCTGCAGCCAGTGCTGCGGCAGGCCGACCACCGACTTGCTGGCCAGCCGGATGTCCCGGACGGTCTCCAGTTCCAGCAGCCGCAGCAGGAACGACTCCAGTTGCGGCCAGGGCACATTGGCGAGGTCGCCGCCGGATACGACCACGTCGCGCACGGTCGGTGTGCGCTTGAGGTAGTCGAGCATCAGCTCCTGCCGGTGGACCGGCCGCAGCACCAGCTTGGCCTTGGCGACCTGCGGCGTGGATGTGCCGACCAGGTCCATCCGGGTGCAGTGGCCGCAGTACTGCGGGCAGGTGGAGACCAGCTCCGCCAGCACCTTGGTCGGGTATCGGTGGGTCAGCCCCTCCACCACCCACATCTGCGCCTCGTGCAGCGAGTCGCGCTCGGCCTTGGGGTGGCTGGGCCACCGCGGGTGCCGGTCGGCGCGTACCGGCAGCATGTAGCGGCGGACCGGATCGGCCAGGAAGGCCGCGGTGAAGGCCTGTGGCTCGGCCGGGGCGTCGACGGCCATGGTGTTCAGCATCTGCGGCGGCAGCAGCATCGACATGGTCGCGAACTCAGCCTGATCGGCGGCCAGTTGATCGTAGAAGTCGTCGGTCAGCAGGTCACCGACGGCGGCCCGCAGCTGCCGGGCGTTCTTGACGCAGTGCGCGCGCTGCCACTGGGCGTCGCGCCACTGGGCCTCGGTCACGTCGCGCCAGCCCGGGAGCCGGCGCCAGTCCGGCTCCACCAGTGCGGTCCGGACGTACTGGTACGGCTGCCGCGGCCGGGTTCCGCCCATCGACGTCTCGGCGCCGGGGAGTTCGGGACGGGCGGGATCGGTGCGCTTGGACTCCGGGCGCGGGGACTCCGGGCGCGGGGACTCCGGGCGCGGGGACTCCGGGCGCGGGGACTCCGGGCGCATAGGTTCGGGGCGCATAGGTACGGGGCGCATAGGTACGGGGCGGTCCATCCGAGCGCTACTGGGCGACGAGGATGGTCGCGAAGCGGGTGCACAGTTCGCGCTTGAGCACCTTTCCGGTGGGCCCGAGCGGGAACTCCTCCGCCGTGCGGGCGATCCGGACGGCGGCCAGCGCGGCCAGTCCGGCACCGGCCAGCGCCTTGTTGGCCGCTTCCAGGACGTCCTCGGCCCGCACGTCCGAGGCCTCCGCCGCCTCCTGCAACTGGACCACCGCGATGGGCCGTTGAGCCTCCCCAGCGGTACCGGGGACGCCGACCACCGCGCAGTCCCGCACCAGGTCGGCGCAGTCCGCGAGCAGCACCTCCTCGATCGGCAGGCTGTAGACCGGGCCGGCCGCGGTGTCGATGACGTCCACCGTGCGGTCCAGGTGGTAGAACCGGCCCTCGGCGTCGCGCCGGGCGACGTCCCCGGTCAGCCAGTAGCCGGCCAGCTCGAAGCTGCTGGTGAGCCGGGCGTTGTTCCAGTAGCCCGGCGTGCGCGAGGGCGTGTCCACCGCGAGCAGCCCGACCGTGCCGTCCGGGACCTCCGCGCCGTCCTGGTCGAGCACGGCGGCCCGGCGGACCACCTCCAGCGGCTTGCCGACACAGCGGTCGTCCCGCGCGCTCTCCGGCGTGGTCACCTGGCCGAACAGGGCCATGCCCATCTCCGAGGAGCCCAGCCCGTCGACGAACTGCGATCCGGGGAGGGCGGGTTGCTCGGCCTTCTCGCGCGGCAGCAGCCACGGCCGGATCAGCCCGGCCGGCCGCTCCCCCAGCTGGACCAGCCGACGGATGTGCCCGTAGTGCGCACTGTCACCGGTGTTGAACCACGAGTGCACCTTGGCCGCTCCCTGCACCGGCAGCTCCCCGGTGGCGAGTTCGACGAAGGTGCGCGGGAAGGACGCCACCATGGTCGGCTGGAAAGCTTCCATCACCGGCTCGACGACCGAGCGCCGCCAGTCGGCCATCACCACGGTCGGCAGTCCGAGCAGGGTCGCGGTGAGGAAGTAGCTCAGGCCGCCCGCGTGGGTGTGCGGCATCAGCGACATCAGCCGGTCGTACGACTCGGCCGGGAAGCGCACCATCCGCGGCTGCTTGCCGTCCCAGAACTGCCGGTGCGCCAGCATCGTCGACTTGGGTGTGCCGGTGGTGCCGGAGGAGTGGATCAGTGCGACCACGTCGTCCGCCGCGTGCCGGTACGGGTAGGCCTCGGGCAACCCGCCGGAGGCGTCCACGTCGAAGGCCTGCACCTCGGCGGCGAGCGCGAGGAACCGCGGCCGGCGCTGCGGATCCTGGCGGTAGGCGGCGGCCAGGCGGGTGGTGTCGTCCGCGACCACGCCGACCACGCCCACGTGGTCGAGGTAGCGCACCATCACGTCGTGCCGCATGGCGTCGTTGACCAGCGCCGGGACGGCACCCAGCGCGGTCAGCGCGAGGAAGTGCAGCAACGGCTCCAGACCCTCGGCGATCACCACGGCCACGGGCTCGCCCGGGCGCACGCCGTTGGCGTGGTACCAGGCGGCGTACCGGTCGCGCAGGGCGGCGAGGTCGAGCAGGCTGTGACCGCGCAGCACGACGGCGCCGCGGTGGTCGGTGTGGTGGCTGTACGCGAACGGGACCGCGCGGTTGGGGTTCACGGCGATGGCGTGGTCGAGGAAGTTTCCGGCGCCGAGGTCGGGCTCCGTCATCAGCCGCTCGCGGGCGGCGAGGGGCGCGACGGGGCTCTGGTGGGAAGGCTGGTCGCTCATCGGGGTCTCGCAATCGTGAAGAGGTGGCCCGCTGCCGGCTCCGGTGGAGCGGACGGCCGGACGGGCTCGACGGGCGGGCTCGGTGGGCGGGCTCGGTGGGCGGGCTCGGTGGGAGGACTCAACGGGCGGACTCGGCTGGGGCGGGCGATCCGGCGCCCGGCCCTCCAGCGGTGCACGCGCGGTGATGCGCGCACGGTGGTCTCGGTGCGGTGGTCCCGCACGTGGTGCTGCGGGTGGGCCGGCCGTGCGGGGGAGTTCGGGCCGGAGGCGGTCGGCCCCCGGGGCCTCAGCCGGCCGGGCGGTCGAGGATCTCCGCGACGACGCGGTGGCCGGAGCGGACCGCGCCCTCCAACAGCCCGAAGAACTCGGTACTGGTCTCGGTTCCCGCCCAGTGCACCCGGCCGTGCGGCGCGGTCAGCGCCGGGCCGAGCCGCAGCCAGTCGCCGGGCCCGAACAGCGCGGCGTAACAGCCCTTGCTGTACGGCTCGTTGACCCAGTCGGTGACGTGGAAGCCGATCGGTGCGGGGAGCATCGGGAACAGGCTGGCGGCCTGTGCGACCGCGGCGGCGCGCTGTTGCGCCGTATCCAGGGCCGCGAACCGGTGCGCCTCGGCCCCGGTGACGAACCCGGTGAGCACGCCGGCGCCCTCGCCGGACGGCGAGTCGTCGACCGTGGAGAGCAGCGGCCCCTCGACGTTGACCGACCACCCGGAGAGCCCGTGCTCGCGCCAGAGCGGTGCCGGGTAGACCAGGTGGAGCTTGACCGCGCAGCCGCGTCCGGTCCGCTCCCCCGCGCGGGGCACCTGCGGTGCGGGGTGCTGGTCGAGGGCGTCGGCGAGCAGCGGCGGCAACGCCACCACCGCGACGTCCCCGCGGTACTCGCCGCGCGCCGTGCCGACGGTGACCCCGTCCGCGTCCTGGTGGACCGCCAGGGCCGGTTCACCGAGCCGGAGCCGCCCGTGCGGCGAGGCCGTCAGCCGGGCGGCCAGCCGCTCGCAGAGCAGGTGCGCTCCGCCGGCCACGCGGTCCTGCTGGGCGCCGCCCTCGAAGGCGTTGAGATAGCGCAGCCCGCCGCCCGAGCACAGGTAGAAGGCCATGTGCAGGACCGAGACGTCGGCCGGGTCGGCGGCCATCATCTCGCCCAGGAAGAGCGGGAAGAAGAGCCGGGCGTCCGGATGGGAGAGCTCCCGCTCGGCCCACTCGGCGGCGGTCAGGGTGTCCAGCCGGGCGGCCTCCGGGGCGAGCCACGGCGCCTCCGGCTGCACGGTGGCGGTGAGTTCGGCGAGCCGGTCGAAGAGGTCGCCGAGCGCCACGGCGTTGAGCGGGGGGAAGCGGCCGTCCCGGGTGACGCTCCCGTCGCCGTGCCCGGCCCGGTGGGCGCCCGGGTGGGCGTCGGGCCCGGCGTCCGGACCCGCGTCCGCACCCGCATGCGTGCGGGCGAGGGCGAAGCGACTCGCGCCGGCCATCGTGGTCGGCGTGGTGGAGAGGTCCAACTCCTTGAGCAGCGAGATGAGTTCGATATGCCGGTCGCCGAGGTAGGCGGCTCCGGCGTCGACCCACTCGCCGGGGGCGACCTCGATCCCGTGCGTCCGCCCGCCGACCCGCTCGCGCGCCTCCAGCACGGTCACCTCCACCCCGCGGGCCGCGAGAGCGGTGGCGGCGGTCAGCCCGGCCGCCCCGCCCCCGATGACGACGGCCGAGGCGACGGTACCGCTGTTCCCGGCGCTCATCCGGCGGTCGCGATCAGCCGGGCGAGACCGGTCGGGGTGGGCGCGAGCGCGAAGTCGTCGAAGGTCAGCTCGACGCCGTAGACGCGGGCGACGGCGCTCAGCACGCGGGTGGCGATCAGGGAGTCGCCGCCGAGGAGGAAGAAGTCCGAGTCCGCCTCGACGTCACTGCTCTCCAGGACGCGGCGGAAGATCTCCGCCACGCCCGCGACATCGGCGGTTGTGGTGTCAACGCTGCTCATCAATGCTCTCCTTTGACCTACGGGTGCACCTGTGGGGCACCCGGTGGCGGGTCTGGACGGGCAGGCCCCGAGCAGGGCGGGCCTGGTGACGGACGTGCGGCCCGGCCGTCCGGGACGCGTCCGTCCCGCGGCTCTCCCGGCGGCTCGTGGCCGTCGGCTGGGCTCGCCCGCCCAGGGCGTGTCGCTCGGATCACGCCCTAAGGGTGGGACGGGGCCGGGACGGGGCCGGAGGTCCGCCCGGCGCCCGATCCGTTCGCCGCGTAGCGGCGGTGCGAGCCGGCGCGGTCGACCTTGCCGCTCGCGGTGAGCACCAGCGCCGGCACGACGGTGATCCGGCTGGGCACGAGGTGGCCGGGCACCCGGCCGCCCAGGTGGGCCCGGAGGTCGGCGTCCAGCGTGCCGGCAGCGGCGCCCGGGCGCGGCACCACGTAGGCGACCAGCGCCGAGCGGCCGGCCACCGTCGCCCCGGCCACGGCGACCGCCGCGACGGCTGGGTGGCCGGCGATCTCCGCCTCGACCTCGGCCGGGTCGACCCGGATGCCGCGGATCTTGACCTCGCCGTCCAGCCGCCCCCGGTGGGTGAGGACGCCGTCCGGCGCGCGGCTCACCCGGTCACCGGTGCGGAACCAGCGGACCCCGGCGGCGCCGGCATCGGCTCCGTGCCCGGCGTCGCCCGCACGTTCGGCCCCGCCCTCGGGGGCGGTGAACCGCGCCGCGGTGGCCTCCGGCAGCCCGTGGTACCCGAGCGCCACCGCGGGCCCGCCGATCATCAACTCGCCCTGTTCGCCGAGCCGTTCGAGGACGTGCGGCAGCGCCCGCCCGATCGGCGCCCGGTCGCCGGCTGCCCACGGCCGCTCCCGCACGGGCGCCTGCGGCCCGTGCAGATCGACCGTATGGGTGATCAGCGTGGTCTCGGTGGAGCCGTAGGTGTTGAGCAGCCGGATCCGGCCGGTGTCCAGCGCCGCCCAGTCGGCGAGCCTGGCCGGGTTGGCCGCCTCGCCGCCGATCACCAGCAGCCGGACGGACGCGGCGAGGGTGAGCCGCTCCTCGGCGAGGTGCAGCACCAGCTCGTGCCAGAACGCGGTCGGCAGATCCAGGACGGTGATCCGCTCGCGCTCCACCATCCGCAGGAACCGCGGGAGCGAGCCGGAGTGCGCCTCGGCATCGAGGACGAGGGCGGCGCCCGCGGTGAGGGTCGGCAGGATCTCCTCGAAGCAGGTGTCCCAGTTCAGCGAGGCGAACTGCAGCACCCGGTCGTCCGGCGTCAGGCCGAACACGTCGCGCAGCGAGGCGACGGCCGCGGAGATCGCCCGGCGCGGCGTCACGACGGGTTTCGGCTGCCCGGTCGAACCCGACGTGAAGAAGAGGTAGGCCGGCTGCTCCGGATCGGCCGCGCGCGGCGCCGCTGCGGGCGGCGCCGCTGACCGCAGCACCGTCGCGTCGGGCCCCGAGGGCGGCGGCGCCTCCGCAGCGGCTAATCGCGGCAGTTCGACCAGGTCGAGGTCGTCCGGGAGGAGCCGGTCGGCCGCCGGGGGCCCGTCGTCCGTCCTCGGCCCGCCGCCCGTCCCGCCGGCGGCGGCCAGCCCGGTCCGGCACCCCACCGCAGCCAGCATCGCCTGCCGGCGCTGCGGCGGAAAGGCCGGATCGACCGGGCAGTACACGCCTCCGGCCGCCAGCACGCCGAACAGCCCGACCACCGTCTCCGGCAGGTGCACCGCCGGAACGGCGACGACCCCCGGGTCGTCACCGAGCCGGCCGGCCGTCATACGTGCCAACGTGTCGAGTTGGCGATAGCTCAGGGCGCGCCCGTGGTGGACGATCGCCGCCCGTTCCGGATATCGGCGCACGGTTTCCGTGAACGCGTCAATCAGGTCGGAACCGGCCTCATGGATGTTGCGGTTCTTTGTCATGCCCGCCCCAAAGAATGCCGTGCGAGCCCTTGTCGGTGCTCGGCGAGCCGGGACTCTACCTTCGAACATGCGTAGCCACAATGGCTGTTGAGGATGTTGCTTCAAGAATGTGTGGTTGACATGTGAACGATAGAGAGTCCGTCAGGACGGGCTGCTGCGACAGGATTGACCACGAAGAGTGACGACCCGGAGACGGCCGGTGCACGCCGCCCCGAATTCCTCCGACCGTGGTGTGTACACGGTTCACCCGGCACCGGCATTTCCGGGAATAGGAGGGAATTCACCACCTCCGCATCGTCCAGGAAAACAGCTGCGTACCGGAACGGCACCTGATTCCCAGGCCGGGGCGCAGCCGGGCGCGCCACTCCCGGGGCCTGCCCACCGGAATCACCGACGGGCTTTTCGTGCCCGTCCCGCACCCGGCGGGCCACCCGGCGAACGGCCGGCCGGGTGATTGCGGCACCTGAGTACTCGACACGTCCCCACCCCGCCACGCCACCGACCGGCCGCCGCCCGTCGACACGCGAACAGCGACCGGCCCCGGCACCGCGTGAGCGCGTTGCCGGGGCCGGGGCCGGCGCCGGGGCCGGGGCCGGTCGACCGTGGGGCTCTACCGTGAACAGCCGCCGCGGATCCTGCCGCGGCCTCTGCCGCGGCCTCTGCGGTGGCCTCTGCCGCGGATCCTGCCGCGGACCCTGTCGCGGATCAGGGACGCAGGACGCGGGAGGGCGCGGCCGCGTTGTCCGCCGACGCCTGGGAGCGGACGGCGGGCGTCACGCAGACGTCGTCACCGGGCCAGGCCTCCCGCCAGACGTAACCGGAGATGCAGGTGTGGGGCCCGTACGGCCCGGACACCCACCGGCTGTAGCGGGCGGCGTTGTCGGCGGCGGTCTGGCTGCGGGTCGCCGGGGTCGCACAGGTGTAGTCGCGGTAGTCGCCGTCGCGCCAGACGTACCCGGAGACGCAGGTGTTGGGACCGTAGATCGCAACCGAGGTGGCCGAGTACACGGTCACGGTCGCGGCGCCCCCGCTGATCGAGGTCGAGATCGAGTCGCCGTTGGCGTTCAGCGAGGTGACGGGGAGGCGGGCGCCGCCGTCCAGGGTGCGCTGCAGGTACGGCGCGCCGTTGACGATCTCGTGGATCAGCACCACGTCGTTCGGGATGCCCGCGGAGTAGCCGAGCTTCCGGGTGAACTCCACGGTGTAGTAGTGGAACGGGTCGGAGCCGATCGGCACCCGCAGGAGCTTCGGGTGGAAGCCGTCGTCGCTCTGGAACGAGGTGAGGGTGTGGCTGCTCCAGCCGGCCGGGGCGACCGCCACCCGGCCGTGGTCCACCCAGCCGAGCCTGTCGAGCTGGTAGCCGACCAGGCCGACGGGCCGGGCGTTTCCGTAGGTGCCACCGGTACCCGATCCGTAGACGTTGGCGGCGCTCATCTCGTCCCACGGGTCGTCGTACTCGCCCGGCGCGGACCACGGGGCGTTGCGGTAGCCGGTGTCGTTGGAGAAGGAGTGGCCGAGGCCGTAGCCGTGCAGCATCTCGTGGGCCACGGAGACGGAACCGAGCCCGGTGCCGTCCAGGTAGATCGCGCCGGCGGCGCCCCACCAGTCGATCCCGACGTTGGTGACGACGATCGTACGGTGCCCGGCGGGGACGGCGTACCCACCGGCCTTTGCGGCGTTGACGCAGTCCTGGAAGCGGGTCCACCGGTCCCTGCCCTGCTCCTGGGCCAGGGTGTACGGCATCGTGTACCAGCCGGCGGCGTTGGAGTTGCGGATCTGCACGGCGCCGGCGGAAATGCTGGTGAAGTAGTCGTACATGCCCCCGGTGCCGGCACCGGAGTCGGTGAAGAAGTTCCTCAGCCAGCCGGCCGGGTGCGGTTCGGACGCGTCGTCCGAGACCTTGCACATGAGGATCGACCAGCCCGTGTAGCCGCGGACCGGCACTGCCCGGGCGCTCTGCTGGAGTCCGCAGAACGCCATGACGACGGCCAGCAGCGCTGCTGCTCCGGCCCGGATCCGGCGACCTCGGTCCCCGTACGTCCGGATCCCTTGCTCACGTTTCCCACGCATGCGGGAGCCCTCCCCTTCCCGGTGCTTCCGGGGCCTGTCCCCGGACGGGCGACGGCTTCCGTACCCAGTCTGCTACGCGCAGTAAACTCTCTGCAGGGATGGCCAGTTGAGCGGTGTTGGGCATGCGTTCGGGTCAATGGGGCGGCTCCGACCACCCCACCCCACCGGAGCCGTCGGCGAAACCCGCTGGCGGCCCCGCTCCGCACCGGGCGATCATGGCGCGCATGACCGACACACCCGAGCGATGGACCCAGGCGACCGTCTACCCCGACATGTGGACCGACCCCGACGACGACCCCCGCAACAGCGAGGGGGTCAGCCCGGACGGAGAACTCCCCACGCTGCACGACTTCCTGACGAACTATCGGATCACTCTGCGGATGAAGTGCGAGGGCCTGGACGCCGAACAGCTCGCCCGCCGTTCCGTCCCGCCGTCGACGATGTCGTTGCTCGGCCTCGTCCGCCACCTCGCCGAGGTGGAGCGGGACTGGCGCAACTGGCTCCACGACGGCGAGCGGCTGCCGAAGCTGTACGGCCGGCGTGACGCGGACTTCGACGACGTCGTCGCCGATCAGGCCGTGGTCGACGCCGCGTACGCCGATCTGGAGCGCGAGCAGGCCGCGACGGACGACGCGCTGGCCGGGTTCACGGACCTGGGCGAACGGGTGGGGAAGGACGGAATCGCGATCCGGGAGCTGCTGGTCCACCGGGTCGAGGAGTACGCCCGCCACTGCGGCCACGCCGACCTGCTGCGCGAGTGCGTCGACGGACGGGTGGGGCAGTGACAACCGCACCCTGAACCGACTCCGGTCGGGCCCTGCCGCCCCGCCCCCGTCGGTGGCGCGGCCCGTCCCGGAACGGCCAAGCCCTCCGCAAGGGTGGCCGGGTGCTCGGGGCTGCGCGGAAATTCGCGGACCCGCCTTCCGAAAGTGTGATCACATAATGGTCGCTTCGGCGCCAGGGCGCCCCAACGCCGGTTCCGGGCTGTCCGCACACCGGTCCAGTGACACAGGAGACCTCTCATCATCAACACCGCCATCCGCAGGGCCGCGCGCGGCACCGTGCCCGTGGTCGTCTCTGCCTCCGTCCTCGCCGCAGGCCTGAGTGCCTGCGGGACGGTCGAGCAGCTCTCGGCCGCACAGAAGGTCTCCAAGGCCTTCGACAAGCTTGCCGGCAGCACCTCGGCCGGGGTGACGGTGTCGGTGGAGGCGTCCCCCGAGCAGATCGTCGCGTACGGCAAGGCCACCGGCGACGAGATCGAGCAGCGGAGCGCCGAGGCCGTCTCCGGCCTGAGCATCTCCGTCGCGATGGCCTCCGACAAGCCGCTCAAGGAGAGCAGCGCCTTCAAGGACGCGTCGGGCGCCGGCGGCCCCGGCAGTGCCGCGCCGGACAAGTCGCTGCGCGTCTCCTACGTGCTGGCCGACCGGAAGGGCACCGCGCTGCTTGAGTACCGCCAGGTCGACGCGAAGGCGTACCTGCGGGCCGATGCCAAGGGCCTGGTGAAGCTGGTCGGCGAGGACCCGGCCCAGGTGGACGAGGCAGACCGGGAGCTGCCCGAGGAGCTCGGCGCGATCAGGGACGTGCTGGCCGGGAAGTGGGTCGCGCTCGACCTCCAGGAGCTCGCAGACTCCGCCAAGAAGTCCGACCGGGCCAAGTCCCCGGCCCCGACCGGGCGGCCCACCCTGGACCCCGACTCCGCGAAGCAGCTGACCCAGTCGCTGAAGGACGTCTTCTCCCGGACCGTCACCTTCGAGGACAAGGGGAAGAAGGACGGTGCCGAGCACGTCCTGATCAGCGCCCCGGCCCGCAAGCTGATCGACGGGGTGCTGGGTGCCGTCAAGCCGCTGTCCGCGAAGTTCCCCGGCCAGTTCGGCAGGCTTCCGGCTGCGGCCCCGGCGGACGTGCCCGACAAGGCGATCGGGGTCGACCTGTACCTGAAGGACGGCCGGTTCGACTCGGCCACCTTCGACCTCGCGCAGCTGGAGCCCGAGGCAGGCCCGGGCGCAGCGTTCCCGGTGAAGCTGACGTTCGAGCAGTCCGCCCCGGTCGCGCAGGCGCCCGCCGACGCGGTCACCGTCTCCGAGCAGGACCTCCAGAACACCGTGCTCGCGCTCGCCGGCGCGGCGGACGAGGACGACTCCCCCGGCCTCGGTTCCCGGCCCGGCCCCGGCAAGCCGCTGACCGAGGCCCAGGTCAAGGAGCTCACCGGCCTCGGCATGACCGAGTCGCAGATCGAGATCTTCAACGAGCTCGGCATGGACTACGAGGAGATCAAGGGCCTGGCCCAGGAGAGCTGATCGCCCCGCGCGGGCCGGGCAGGGCGCCGGGCAAGACGGGCCGGGTAGGTGCGGCCCCCGGCTGCACCTGCCCGGCCCGAGTCGCGGCCGGCTCGGACGGGGCCCGGCCACGCGCGCGGCCCGCTCGCGCGTGGCCGGTTCCCCACCGGCTCAGCCCTTGAGCTCGTCCCCCGCGTGGTCGACGACACCCGCCTCGAAGACGGCCGAGGAGTGGGTGTAGCCCTTGCCCTTGTTCGCCCCCGGGGACGGTTCGCCCACAGGCGGGAGGCCGTCGGCGCCGACCGGCGGAAGGTCCTTGAGCAGGACCTCGCGCACGCCGAGGAACGCACCGGTCTCGGCGTCGAAGATCAGCGACACCCGCATGGTGCCGTTCATACCGACCACGGCGACGCCGTGCCGGCCCGCCGCGTCGACCTCGTCGGCCACCACCGAGGTCCCGGGGAGCTTCGCGGCCGCCTGCATGAGCGCCGCCTGGACGGCCGGCGGCGCGGTCACGTTCATGAACGCCGTCTGCACGTCGCCGAAGGCGATCTGGTACCGCAGCTCCTTGGTCATCGGCATCCCCGCCACCGCCTTGGAGCGGTCGGCGTCGAGCAGCGCCTGCAGCAGCCGTTCCGGATCGGTGGGCAGCGACGCGAGGAACGCGTAGGTCTGGGTGCTGAAGCTCGCCTCCCTCGGCGCTCCCTCCGCCCTGCCCAGCGGGGCGGGCCACGGGGTCCGATCGTCGCCCTGCGGCCCGCGCATCCCCGGGTCCACGATCAGCCCCTCGGAGCGGCCGTCGACGGAGAACCACATCCTCCGCTCGCGCCGCGACTCCAGGTCCCCGTCCTGAAGCAGCCGCTGGTAGGTGAACTGGCCGTTCCCCGCGTGCGGGTCCGGCCGGCTCGCGGCGGCCCTGGCCGCCTGCGCCAGCAGGCCGGCGGCGTCCGTCGGCGACGTCACCGGCGACGCGGTCGCGGACGCCTGTGCGGTCGGAGACGCCGGCGTGGCCGGCGCCGACGTCGTGGCGGGCGACGACACGGACACGGCCGGCACGCCGGAGCCGGCCGGGCCCGAACCGCTCTCGCGGCCTCCCGGGACGACCAGGGTCACCGCGGCGACCGCCCCCACCGCGACCGGCGACGCCACCAGCCACACCAGCCTGCGCCGCGACCGCGGCGCCTTCGCCCGTGCGGCCTGTGCAGCCTCTGCGGCGATCTCACTCATCACGTGCTCCCTCAGCAACCGGTGGCGGTCGGCGGCGAGCGTCTCCTGCGAGTCGTTCATCGGATGTCCCCCTGCATCGACCGGGCGGCCTCCAGGCCGCCACCCCCTACCTGTCCGGTGGCCACCGCGAGTTCCCGACCGTCCCGCTCGTCCCGACGATTCGCCAGTTCCGCTTCGGTGAGCGACTTCAGCCGGGTCCGTGCCCTGGAGAGGCGGGATCGGACGGTCCCGGTCGGGATGCCGAGCGCCTCGGCGGCGGAGGCGTAGTCGAGCCCCATCCACACACAGAGCCGGAACACCTCGCGTTCGGACCGGCGCAGACTCTCCAGCGCACGGCGCACCGCGGCGAGCTGGGCGCTGTCGTCGAGGCGGGTCACCAGCTCGTCGGCGAAGTCCGGCGCGGCCTCCCGCTCGGGCAGCCGTGCCATGGCTGCCCGGTGCCGGCGGGCCGCCCGCGCGGTGTTGCGCAGCACGTTGGTGGCGATCCCGAACAGCCACGGCCGCAGGCTCTCGTCGCCGGCCTCCGGGCGCTCGCGCAGCCGCCACGCCTCCAGGAAGGTCAGCGACACCACGTCCTCCGCCGCCGCCCAGTCCCCGAGGGTGCGGAGCGCGTAGCCGTACACGGCCTGGGCGTGGGCGTCGAAGAGCTCCCCGATCGCATCCTGGTCCCCGGCGCGCAGGCGCGCTCGTTGTGACAGTTCCATGCCCACCCCTGTCCGCACCCCCCGCCGGGTTCCCCGTGACCCTCGTCACACCCGGGCGCGGCGGTCGGCCTCGGCCCGGCGCGATGCGACCCCGGCGCTACCCCGCACTCCGGACCATGATCCACCGCGCTGGGGCCGCCGAGTCCGGTGCCGCCCCCACCGCGCGTTCCGGAGCGGCACGTCCAGCGACACCGCAGCCGCGGTGCGCGATGTCACCGAGCCGCCGGCGGACGGCTCCGGCCCAAGAGACCGGGCCACGCCGACACACCCGTCGCCCGGCGCTCGCTCGTCCGGTGGCACGGGGAGAGCGGGGACACCCGCACTGGTGCGGGACCAGGTCGGGGTCCTGGCCACGGACCTGCACCGTTCTCAGCCGGGCCGCCCTCCCGGACTGGAGGTGCCGGGTCGGCGACGGGGTCGAGGCAGAGGCCGGAATCGCCGTGGTGGCCGTCCGGGGTGCAGACCTGTGCACACACGGCGGCGGCCGGGATGTCCCCGCCCCCGTTGGGGGCATCCCGGCCTCCGCGCGTCGGGCCGCTCAGCCGTCCGTCGGCTCCGGCCGGGGGTAGCGGATGCGGCGGACGGCCGGGGCGGAGACCACCTGGACGTCGGCGGCCCCCGGGACGGCGACGTGGACGAAGCCTCCCTCGACGGCGAGGCTGACGCCGGCCAGCTCGGCACGCTGGGCGCCGTCGGCGTCGGCGAGGGTGTAACCGGGGACGAGTTCGACGGCGGCGTTCTCACGCCAGTTCAGCCGGGCGTTCATCGTGCTGCCTCCAGGTCCTCGGCCGAACGGGTCGGAGCGGTCCCCGGCGCGGGGTCCATCGAGGCGACCGCGGGGAAGTCCAGGTCGGGCTCGGCCAGGTGGTTGAAGTAGTTGGAGAGCGTGTTGAGCGCAACGTGGGCCACGATCTCGGCGAGCTCCGCGTCGGTGACCCCGTCCCTCCGGGCGCGGGCGAGCAGTTCGTCGTCCACCCGGCCGCGCTCGCGCACCACCGCGGCGGCGACCTGGAGGACGGCACGGGCGTGCGGGTCGGCGTCCCCGGCGCGGCGGGTGGCGAGCAGCTCGTCGTCGGTCATCTTCAACAGCCAGCCGCCGCGCATGGTGTGGGCGGAGACGCAGTAGAGACAGCCGTTCTCCTGGGCGACCAGCAGGGCGAGCTGTTCGCGCAGCCGCTCGCCGAGGACGCCACCGGTCAGCGAGTCGCGCAGGGCGAGGTAGCCGCGCAGGGCGGCGGGGCCGTTGGCGAGCGAGGCATAGAGGTTGGGCACCCGGCCGAGCTGCTTGCGGGTGGCCTCCAGCAGCTCGCGCTGGTCGGCTTCGGCGGTGTCCGGGGTGAGTTGCGGTATGCGGGGCATGACGTCCTCCCTCGTGTGGCCGGCACCGCCGAAACGGTACCGGTCGTTCTCGTCTCCAAGACGGTAACGATCGGTACCGTTTGACGTCAAGGGAGTTCCGCAGACTCGGAACCGATCGGTACCATCGAGCCATGGCAACCCAGGCCCGAGCCCGACTCCTCAGCACCGCCGAGGACCTCTTCTACGCGGAGGGCGTCCGCGCCGTCGGCGTCGACCGCATCCTGAGCGTCTCCGGCGTGGGCCGGGCGTCCTTCTACCGGCACTTCGCGAGCAAGGACGACCTCGTGGTGGCCGTCCTCCAGGGGCGCGACACGCGATGGCGCGAATGGCTGCGCGACAGCGTGGACGCCCGCGACCTGCCGCCCGGGGAGCGCCCGCTCGCCGTCTTCGACGCGCTCGCGGAGCGGTTCGCCCGCCGGGACTTCCGGGGCTGCGCGTTCGTGAACACCATGGTCGAGGCGGCCGACCGCGACAGCGCGGCGCACCGGGTCGCGGCCGCGCACAAGGCCGCCGTCACCGACTACCTGGACCAGCTGCTCGCCGACGCCGGCTACCGCGACCACGCCTCCCTCGCCCACCACCTCGTCCTGCTGATCGACGGCGCGATCGTCACCGCCGTCCGTGAGGGCACCACGGAACCCGCCCGGCGGGCCCGCCGCATCGCCGCCGCCCTCCTGGCCGCGGAACACGACTGACCGGCGACGGCCGGACGGCCGTCGCCGGTCAGGGCCGCAGGATCGCGCAGGTCGTCGTGCCGTGGGCGTAGAGCTTGCCGTCACGGGTGCCGACGATGCGGGCCTCGGCGGTGGCGGTGGTGCGGCCGACGTGCAGCGCCCGGCCCTCGCAGCGCAGGGCGGGCGTGTCCGGCAGCACGGGCCGGATCATGTGCACGCCCAGCTGGACGGTGGTGTACGTGGTCCCCGTGGGCAGTCGGCTCATCACCGCGGAGCC
This sequence comes from Kitasatospora hibisci, assembly GCF_043950205.1. NCBI lineage: Bacteria > Bacillati > Actinomycetota > Actinomycetes > Kitasatosporales > Streptomycetaceae > Kitasatospora > Kitasatospora hibisci. The sequence continues at coordinate 393,980 of NZ_CP171642.1, forward strand.
GAGCGCCGAGTCCAGGAGCGTGGCCAGGAAGCCGCCGTGGACCGTTCCCATCGGGTTGAGCAGGTGGTCTCCCGGGTCCCCCTCGAAGACGGCCAGGCCCTCGTCGACCTCGGTCAGCCGGAAGCCCAGCGTGCTCATGATCGAGGCGGCGGGCAGCCTCCCGCCCATGGCCGCCCGGAGGATCTCCAGCCCACTCATGCCGAGGATCTCGGGGGTCGGCTCGGGGCACGGCTGCCAGCTGTGGGTACGGGTGCGGACGTCCGGCGAGGCGGCGGAGCCCGAGGCGGTGGTGGTCATGTCGTACGTGGTCATGGCTTGACCCTAGGAGTGCCGACCCCGGCCACGGGAGTGTCGGAACCGGCAGCTCACGCACCGATTCCGACACATCCGGGACCGCTAGGGTGAGGCCATGAAAGCAGCCGTACTCGTCCTGGACGGGGCCTTCGACTCCGGGCTCTCCGCCGTCCTCGACGTGCTCCACTCCGCCAACGCCCTGCGCGGGCAGCTCTCCGGGGCGAGGCCGCCCCGCTTCGACATCCGCACGGTCGGCGTGCGGCGGCTGGTGCGCACCGGGCTCGGCCACCGCGTCGACACCGAGAGCGTCGGCGAGGCGGAGGACGCGGACGTCCTCGTCGTGCCGGCCCTCATGGAGCGGCGGCCGGAGACGCTGGTGGACCTCGTGGGCTCGTCCACCCACCGAGTGGCCCGCCGGGTGCTGGCCGAGGCCAGGGAGCGCCGCACCCCGCTCGCCACGTCCTGCACGGGCACCTTCCTCCTCGCCGAATCGGGTGTCCTGGACGGGCTCACCGCCACGACGAGCTGGTGGCTCGCCCCGGTGTTCCGCGAGCACTACCGCCGGGTCACCGTCGACGAGAGCCGCATGGTGACGACCAGCGACGGCGTCACCACCGCCGGCGCGGCCTTCAGCCACCTGGACCTCGCGCTGTCCATCGTGCGCACGCGCAGCCCCGCACTCGCCGACCTGATCCGGCGCTACCTCGTGGTGGACGACCGGGCCTCGCAGGCCGCCTACACGATCCCGAGCGCGCTCGCCCGGCACGATCCGCTGGTCTCCGCCTTCGAACAGTGGGTACGGGCCCGGATCGCCGAGCCGCTGTCGATCGCCGAGGCGGCCCGCCACCTCGGCGTCAGCGAGCGCACCCTGCAGCGCACCGTGACCCGCACCTTGGGCTGCTCACCGATCCGCCTGGTCCAGGACCTGCGGATCGAACAGGCCGAGCACCTGCTCCGCACCACGTCCCTCCCGCTGGCGGCGGTCGCCCGCCGCGTCGGCTACGAGAGCCCGGGCCCGCTGCGCACCCTCCTCCGCGACCGCCGCGGTCTCGGCCCACGCGATCTGCGGTCCTGATCTAGTGTCCTGAGTCTTAGAAAAGCTATAGAAGTATGCTGGGCTCATGGCACGCATGGGTCGACCGACGGTCGACGTGGTTCTGACGGATGACGAGCGTGAGACGTTGCTGCGCTGGTCGCGGCGGGCGACGTCCGCGCAGGCTCTGGCGCTGCGTTGTCGGATCGTCCTGGCGTGTGCTGACGGGCTGTCGAACACGCAGGTGGGTAAGGAACTTGGGATTCATCCGACCACGGTGGCCACTTGGCGCAAGCGGTTCGCGGCCCAGCGGCTGGAGGGCCTGGCCGACGAGAAGCGGCCGGGTCCTGCCCGCACGGTGACGGACGAGCAGGTCGAGGACGTGATCGTGCGGACTCTGGAGACAACGCCGAAGGGCGCCACGCACTGGTCCACTCGTGAGATGGCAAAGCAGAGCGGGCTGAGCCAGTCGACGGTCTCGCGGATCTGGCGCACCTTCGGCCTCAAGCCGCACCAGGTCGACACCTTCAAGCTGAGCAAGGACCCGCAGTTCGTCGAGAAGGTCCGCGACGTGGTGGGTCTTTACCTTGATCCGCCCGAGCGCGCCATTGTGCTCTGCGTCGATGAGAAGTCGCAGATTCAGGCGCTGGACCGATCGGCCCCGGTGCTGCCGATGATGCCCGGTATGCCCGAGCGCCGCACCCACGATTACCTGCGTGGAGGCGTCACCACCTTGTTCGCGGCGCTCAACACTGCCACCGGCGAGGTCATCGGCTCCCTGCACCGCCGCCACCGCGCCGCCGAGTTCAAGAAGTTCCTCGCGAAGCTGGACAAGGAAGTCCCCGCCGAGCTCGACGTCCACCTGATCTGCGACAACTACGCCACCCACAAGACTCCTGCCATCCAGAAGTGGCTGCTCGCGCACCCGCGCTTCCATATGCACTTCACGCCGACCAGCTCGTCCTGGCTCAATCAGGTCGAGCGCTGGTTCGGCCTGCTGACGGACAAGCAGATACGGCGTGGGGTCCACAAGAACGTCCAGGCACTCGAGAAGGACATCCGCGACTGGATCGCCCACTGGAACGAGGACCCCAAGCCGTTCACCTGGACCAAGTCCGCCGACGAGATCTTCGAACGCCTCGCCGGCTACCTGAACCGCCTGCCGAACCCCAAACCCTAGATATGCACCTCTTCCGAGACTCAGGACACTAGCCTCGCGCCGGCCCGTCCGGAGTGGTCCACGGCACGGGCCCCGCCCGCTCGACGTGCACCGGGGGACTACAGGAGGACGAGCAGCTTAGTACCCGGGACGAGCTTCCGGTTGACGGACGTGGACTGGACGAAAACGGTGTACGACGGGTTCTCGCCCGGCTTCACCGTGACCTCCGACTCCGGCAGGCCGAGGAGCTGTCGGGCCGCCGGGCCCGAGAACACCCTGCCCGTCATCCGGCCGGTGGCCGGGTCCTTCTCCGCCACCGCGAGCTGCTTCCTGCCCTGGATCTTCTCGCGCTTGGACAGCTCGTAGAAGGCGCAGCCGGTCTTGTACGTGTGCCCGGCGCTGGTGACGAATTCGCGGATCGGCAGCTGCTGGTCGACCGGGACCAGGATGTACTTGCCGGCGTCCAGGGCGTCGAGGTTGGCCTTGACCTCGGCGGTGTTCAGGTCCTGGCCCATGGTGAAGAGGTTCTTGGTGCCGCGCAGGCCCTGTTCGCGGCCCCGCAGGAAGCTCGTGGCGGCCGTCTTGACGGTGCCGATGGCCTCCTCGACGCCCTTGCTGGAGTCCGCGTCCCAGATCGCGATGTTGCCCGCGGGGAAGCCGTACTCCTGGGCGGTGCGCTTGGCCAGGGAGTTCGGGACCAGGATCGCCGAGGTCCAGTGGTCGGGGAGGTCGTCCATGGCGCTGTGGATGCGGTCCATCCACGAGCGCAGGACGGCGCTTCCCTTCTCGCCGCCCATACGGGTGTGCATCTTGCCGACCTCGGAGCAGCCGGAGGCGTTCTCCTCACCGTCAGTGACGACGACCTGGAGGAAGGAGTGCTCCCCGTAGCCCTCCCAGATGTTCTTCAGGTCGTCGACGGACTTCACCGCAGCCTCGATCAGCGCGGTCGCACCGTTGTCGACCTTGTAGAGGCCCTTGAGGGAGGGCAGATGCTTGACGTCCATGTCCCAGACGAGGTTCTGCACTTCGTGGTCGAACGCGTAGAGACTGATGCGGGTCTCGTGACCGAGCCGGTCGGACTCCTCCTGGAGCCCCTTCACGAACTCGTCGACCACACGGACGAGCTGCGACTCGTGCTGGCGCATCGAGCCGGACCTGTCGACCACGAGCGAGACGTGGTTGACCTTGTGGTTGATCCTGTTCGCAGACATGCTTCCCCCCGAATTCCACGCCTGTTCCGGCGCCATTCTGGCGCCCCCTCCAGCGTTGTTCCCACACTATGACGAGGCACTGACAGGCCCTCTGACCTGGGATTGTTCGGAGGCCGACCACTCGCATTCGGAGGGCGGGGCCACTCTCGGCGGCGGCGGGCCGCACACAGCAGGCGCGGGCCGCGGCCGAGGCCGGCCGAAGCCCGGGGGCCGGGCCGTTCGACACAGACAGTGACGACGACATCGCGACGGGCGAGGGCTGTGGTGCAGGCCACCCCCGGACGGGCATGCCCCCGCCCGTTCACGCACGGCCCGGCGCCGGGACGTCACACGGTGTCGACCATGTGTCCGGCCTCACAGCCCAACCCGTGTGGCGCGGACCACTCCCGAGCCAGGTTCGATCTTGAAGAACGGGACATTTGCCTTCAAAGCAGCACAATTCCTTGATCGATACCTCAGGTAACCACCCCCCGACCAGCCCAAACCTCAGAATCCTTGAAACACCCCACCCACCCCCGTAACTTCGAACCCGTTGCACCGAACACCACCCCCCAGGCGGCCCCCGGCCCCAGGACGACCCGGTGCCCGACCACGCGAGCCACACCCCCCGAAACCACCCCCCCCCAGGGCCTGGTTCCACACGCCCGCACACCCCCTTCCGAAAGGAACCCCCCATGGCCATCCGTAACGAGACCACCACCGCCACCACCACCAAGCGCCGCAACCGCGTCCGCATGGCACTCATGGCCGGGGCCCTCACCGCCCTGCCGGTGGCCGGCCTCGTCACGGCCAACACCGCCTCCGCCGCCCCCGCCTCCGTCTGGGACAAGGTCGCCCAGTGCGAAGCCACCGGCAACTGGGCCATCAACACCGGCAACGGCTTCTACGGCGGCCTCCAGTTCACCTCCAGCACCTGGGCCGCCTTCGGCGGCACCGCCTACGCCCCCCAGGCCCACCAGGCCACCAAGGCCCAGCAGATCGCCATCGGCGAGAAGGTCCTCGCCGCCCAGGGCCCCGGCGCCTGGCCCGTCTGCTCCGTCAAGGCCGGCCTCACCAAGTAACCCCCCCGGCCACACGGCCACCCCGACAACGCCGCTGCACCCCACCCGACCACCACACCGGGCCCGGGAGCAGCGGCGTCGCGGCATTCCCGGACCGGAACTTCGACGCCGACGCGCAGAGGTCAGACGGCGCCGAACTCCGCTGCCCGGACCGCCGAGACGAACGACCGCCAGGCCTCGACCGGGAAGACGAGGGCCGGGCCCGAAGGGTCCTTGGAGTCGCGGACGGGCAGGACGCCGGCGAAGCCGGGCGCCACCTCGATGCAGTCTCCACCCTGCTGGCTGTAGCTGGACTTCACCCACGCGGCGCGCGTCAAGTTGATGTCGGACATGGGGTTCCTTCCCGAACTGCGCGGATCCATTCGAGAGTCGCCATCTCGGCCAGCGCTCCCACCTGGAGCCGATCGTAGTGTCTCTTCCAAGCTGCGAGCCTGTCAGAATCACGCTCAAGATGGCTACGCCCCTCGGACTCCGAGTAGCCCAGCAAGGACTGATCGGTCAGCGTGAGCAAGCGCATCGGCAGCGCGAACGGCCTGTGCTCGGCCATGTCGAACGGCGCCACCTGGAGGATCACGTGGCCGGCCTCGAACAGCCCCTCCAGAGCGATCAACTGATCCTTCATCACGTCGCCGCCGCCGATCGGGCGGCGAAGACAACTCTCGTCCAGGACCGCGTGCACCAGCGGCGGACTGACGCGCCCGAGCAGTTGCTGCCGCACGAGCAGGAAGGTCACGCGCTCCTCGGCCTGCGCGCGGGTGATCGTCCCTCGGCGAACGTCGGCCATGGCCAAGGCCATTGCGTACGCCTCGGTCTGGAAGAGACCGGGCACCACACCGGATTCGAAGATGCGTATCTCCGCGGCCCTCGCCTCGTGGCTCGCGTACTCGGGGAAGCCCTCCAGGAGCGCCGAGTGCTTGTTCTGGAGCCACATCAGCAACAGCGTGCCGCCCGTCTCCAGCGCCTCGTCGGCCCGGCGCGCGAACCGCTCGCTCGGTGGCTCCCGCGATGCAAGTTCGGCGTAGGAGACGTAGGAGGGGTCGAAGCCGACCTTCCGGGCCAGTTGAGCCTGCGTCAGTCCCCTTGCCTCACGTGACCTGCGGAGCTGCACGCCGAACGGCGCCCACGGCCCCGACGTCGGATCAAGTTGCTTGCGGTTGACCACGTCTCACCAACTTGTGGATCATCAATCTCAAATACAGATCTCGGGCCGATTCTGCACCGGCGCGGGTCATCATAAACACAAGCCGTGAAAGGCCCGATGCGCAGAGCTACCGATGGAGCCCCCATGCCCAGCCTCCCCACACCCTCCTACCGGCCCAAGGTGGGCGGGCAGCCCTTCGAGGGCGTCTACATGGCCACCCTCAACGGCCTCGCCTACCTGCGGCCCGAGGCGGGCGGGTGCGAGTGGACCACCGACCCCCTCCAGCTCCGGCGTCTCAACGTCCCCCGCTACCGCACGGTCCAGCGCCCCAGCCGGCCCCGCGTGAACGATCCTTCGGCGTGAACCCGACCCGCAGGCTCCTGACCGCGGTCGTCGCCGTCCCGGCCCTCAGCGCCTTCGCCGCCGCGCTGGTCTGCTGGCCGATCCGCGGCGGACCGCTCGCGCCGCGCCTGCTCATCTTCGGGCTCGTCCTCGCCGCCGGCGTCATCGCCGGCCTCCCCGCCGCCCTCGCCCGGCTCACGGTCGCGGCCGACCGCCGGCACCGCACCACCCGCGCCCCGGCGGGCCCGCAGGTCACCCGATCTTCAGATACGGCTGCAACAGAGTGCTCCACGAGGAATTGAGCTGGTCGTACTCCGCCTCGCAGCCCTGGGCGCGGTCCACCGGCAGGACGCCGTCGGGGTTCTCCGGGACCTGCACCACCGACGCGAAGGTCCCGGGATCGGAACCGAACAGCCAGCAGACCTGGTTGTAGAAGCGCTGGGCGTCCAGGGAGTGCTCGTCGGCGTAGGCTTCGGCCGGAAGCTGGCCCGCCAGCTCGGCCCGGGCCAGCCCGGACAGCGCGTTGACGGTGCTGACCGCGTACGCGGTGTGCTCCTCGTCGCCCGCCGTCAGCAGGAGGACCGAGAGTTGGTCGACCGCGTCCTCCTCCTTGCCCGTGACCGGCAGGTCGTACAGGTCGACCAGGGCGTGGCCGAGTTCGTGGAGGATGACGCCGTTGGCCATGCCGACGACGTCCTCGTCGGCCAGCGCCTCGCGCTGCTCGGCCGTCCCCTCGGTCTGCTGCTCCAGGAACAGCGGCCGGATCTGCTCGACGAGCTCGTAGCAGAAGGTCATGGACCGGTCCTGCTCGCTCCAGAAGGCGTTCGGCTCGCCGCAGCTGGCACCCGTCAGCGGGACGTCCTGGGGAAGGGCGATCCGGGCGGACGCGTAGCGCGCGACGTCCTCCAGCACCTGGTTCCCCCCGAGGAAGTCCTGCACCTGCCGGTCCTCGGCCGTGCGACCGTCCTCGTAGGCGGCCACCAGCTCACCGTCGCCCACCGGCTTCGCAGGCGCGCCGCCGGCGGAGGCCGTCACGGGTGCGAGTAACGCCAGGATCGCCGCAGACAGAACAGCACCGCCCGTGCTCCCACACTCCGCAGCCGCGCCACACCCATCACCTGCTCCCGGGCGACTCTCCCCCCACCACTCAGGATGACCCCGCCCCGGCCTCCCCCGCACCCCGGTGCCGGGGAGGCCGGCTGGCGCGGCAGGCTCAGGGGGCCATGGCCAGGCCTGCGGACGCGGCGCCGCGGCTGAGCACGATCGTGCGGATGTGTTCCAGGGCCCGCGCGTAGTCGGCCCGGCCCGGGTCGCGGCGGACGGCCTCCCGCAGGTCGAGGACCCGGTAGGGCGGGCCGAGGTCGGTCACCTGCGGGACGAACTCGGCCTTGCCCACCGTCCAGCGCTGCCCCGGTCCGGCCGGCGGGACGAAGGTGAACCGGGCGATCGAGCTCCAGTTGCCGCGCGGGTCCTCGGCGCCGTCATAGGTGAACATGTGCCCGGCGAGCTGGTCGCCGAGGCCGTACACCGTCCAGGTGTCACCGATCTTCTCGTACGCCTGCGGGATGTGGGCGTGAGTGCCGAGGATCAGGTCGACGTCCGACCGACCCCCGCCCGAGCCGGCGGCCAACTCCCGGGCAAGGGTGAGCTGTTGGTCGTTCGGAGCGTCCTGCCACTCGGTTCCCCAGTGGACGCTGACCACGACGAGGTCCGCACCGCCCTCCCGGGCGGCGCGCGCGTCGGCGAGGATCCGGTCCCGGTCGATCAGGTTGACCGCCCAGGGTTGCCCCTTCGGCAGCGGGATCCCGTTGGTGCCGTAGGTGTAGGCGAGGTGGGCCACGGTGGCGCCGCCCGCCCGGAGCAGGGCGGGCCTCCCGGCCTCGGTCGCGTCACGGGCGGAGCCGGTGTGGACGAGGCCCACGGCGTCCATGGCGTCGAGGGTGCGCCGGATGCCGGCCGGGCCGTCGTCGAGGGTGTGGTTGGAGGCGGTGTCGCAGCCGGTGTACCCGGTCTCCTTGAGGGCACGGGCGACCTGCGGCGGCGATTTGAAGGACGGGTAGCCGGTGAACGGCCCGCCGTCGGCACCGTAGACGGTCTCCATGTGGCAGATGGCCAGGTCGGCGCCGCTGATCAGCGGCTTGACGCCGGCGAGCATCCTGGTGAAGTCGTAGCCGTCGCCGCCGGCGTCCTCCCGGGCCTGCCGGATGATCTCGGTGTGCGGCAGCACGTCGCCGGTGGCGACCAGGGTGAAGGCCCGCGGCCCGGTCGGGGACGCGGTGGTGGCCGCGGGCATCGCACCGCCGCCGTCCGGTCGCGGTGCCCGGGACGCGCCGGGAGCGCCCCGGGAGTCGGGGGCCTCGGGGCCGCCGCACGCGGCGAGGGTGAGGAGCAGCAGCGCGGCAGCCGCCGTGGCGGCCGGTCGACGGGGCAGACGCATGGTCAGCTCATCTCAGAATCGGAAGGTATGACCAACCCCTCGACTATGCGGCGCCGCGAACCTCCCCGCCCGCCCCCACGCCCACACGTCACCCGGTGGCCCGGTCGAAGCGGTGGCCCGGTCGGCCCGGCGGCTCGGCCGGAGCCGCGGCGGGTCGGCGACGAATATTCGGTGCCGTGCCGGCCCGCGCCGGGGCAGGATCGACCCATGACGGACATGCGAACGTTCCGGGACGCGGTGACCGGCTGGGCGGCGGGCAGCCCCGGCGGGCCCGCGCGCGAGTTGGCCGCGCAGCTCGACGTGCGGACTGCGGTGCTGCTGGAGGGTCCGAGCGACGTCGCGGCCGTCGAGGCCCTGGCCGAGCGCCACGGTCGGGACCTGGCCGCCGAAGGGGTGTGTGTCGTCCCTATGGGCGGCGCGATGAGCGTCGGCCGCTATGCCGACCTCCTCGGCCCGCCGGGGCTGGGTCTGCGCCTCACCGGGCTGTGCGACGAGAACGAACTGGGCTTCTACGACCGCGGTCTCGACAGGGCTCGTGTGCCGAACCGGGCCTTCTTCGTGTGTGTGGCCGACCTGGAGGACGAACTCATCCGCGCGCTGGGCGTGACACGGGTCGAGGAGGTCGTCCGGACCGCGGGCGACCTATCGGCCTGGCAGACCTTCGTCCGCCAACCCGCGCAGCAGGGCCGGCCTCCGCAGCGTCAGCTGCGGCGCTTCCTCGGCACGAAGAAGGGCCGCAAGATCCGATACGGCCGTCTCCTCGTCGAAGCCCTCGACTCCGAGCCCGTCCCGGCGCCCCTCCACGACCTGCTCGCGAGCCTGTGACCGAGGGGCTGACCGAGGGGCCCACCGAGGTCGGCCGGACCGGCCGGCGGATCCCGAGGGTGCTCGCGTCCTCAGGATCCGCCCCGGACCCATCCGTGTGACTCCCCGGGATCCAGAAGAGTCGGCGGCGTCCCCTACGCCTCGGCGACGGCCTCCAGTGGGCTCAGGGCGGCCGCTCGGCGGGACGGGACGGCGGCGGCGAGCGCGCCGATCCCGACGGAGACCGCGCAGACCAGGAGCAGCGTCCCCCACGGCAGGGCCAGTGCGTACTGCTCCACCGCGCCGTTGGCCAGCGCGCCCACCGCCCAGGCCCCGAGGAGGCCGCCGGCCAGGCCCAGCGCGGTGCCGAACGCGGCGACGGTCACCGCCTCCAGGCGGATCATCCGCCGGATGCCGGCGCGGTCCATGCCGATGGCGCGCAGGACACCGATCTCCCGCGTCCGCTCGGCGACCGACATGGCCAGGGTGTTCGCCAGGCCGAGCCCGGCGATCACCGCGCCGACGGCGAGCAGCCCGTACATCAGCGTCAGCAGGTCGCCCATGGTGCCCGCCGCCTCGCGGACCACCGCAGGCCGGTCCTGCACCTTCAGCAGCGGGTTGTTGCCGACGGCGGCGCGGAGCCGGTCCTCGGCGCCCCGGGAGGGGACGCCGGCGTCGGTGCGGACCAGGATGCGCTGGACGGAGCCGGACAGGAAGGCGTGCTGCTGGACTTCGCCGCGGGCGCCGAGCACGTCGCGGGCGGTGGGGTTGTCCCGGTAGACGCCCACCACGGTGTACGTGGCGAACTCCTGGCTGCGGCCCATGCGGGCCTTGATCCGGCCTCCCGTGTTCACGCCGTTCTCCCGGGCGAGGGTTGCGGAGACCGCGATCCGGCCAAACCCGAGCTCCTTGGCGGAGCCGCTGAGGAAGTCGAGCTTCATGACGTCGCCCAGGGCGTCGGGGGCGATGCCGGAGAGGTCCCGGACGCGGCCGCCGACGACGACGGTGGAGTCCGTGACGGCGCTCGCCGTCCGTACGCCGGGAGTGTCGGCGACCCGCTGGACGGCGGCGGGGTCGATCCCCGTCGTGGTGGAGCCGGTGCTGACCACGTAGTCGGCGCCGAGGCCGGCCGCCGCCTGGCGGTCGAGCGCCTGCCCGGTGGAGTTGCCGATGACGGCGAGGCCGGTGACGAGTGCGGTGCTGATCAGCAGGGTGGCGGCGGTGGCCGCGGTGCGACGCGGGTCGCGCAGCGCGTTCTCTCGGGCGAGGTGGCCGGTGACCCCGGAACGGCGGGTCGGCCGCCCGCCCAGCCGGATCGCCGGGACGGCGAGCAGCGGCGCCAGCACCACCAGGGCGACGACGAGGGCGCCGCAGCCGAGCATGGCGGTCCGCAGGTTCTCCTCCGAGGCGTCCTTCGCCCGGGTGAGCGGGATCAGCACGCCGGCCGCGAGGGCGAGGAGGGCCAGACCGGCCGCGGCACGGACGCGCGGCCGGCCCGGGGGCGGCTGCTGGGCCGCGCGCAGCGCCTCGACGGGGGCGATCCGCGCCGCCCGGCGGGAGGGCAGCCAGGCGGCGAGGACGGTGACGCCCACGCCGACGAGGAGCGCCGCCAGGACGGGGCGCGGACCGATCTCCAGCGGGCCGTGCGGCAGCGGCGTCCCCCCGGTGCTCAGCGCGTCCGGCAGCACCGCGGCGATGCCGAGGCCGAGCAGGAGGCCGACCGCCGATGCGGCGAGGCCGACCAGGAAGGCCTCGGCGAGGACGGCGCGGACCACCTGCCCGCGGCCGGCGCCGATCGCCCGTAGCAGCGCGATCTCCCGGGTGCGCCGGGTGACGAGCACGGTGAAGGTGTTGATGATGAGGAAGGAGCCGATGAACAGCGCGACCCCGGCGAAGACCATCGGCGTCTTGGCGTAGCCGCGGGTGAGGGTGCCGACGTAGACGGCCTGCTGGGCGGCCTGGGCGGAACCGGTGGTGGCCTCGGCCCGGTCGGCCGGGAGAGCGGCGGCGACGCGGCGGGCGAGCTCGTACTGGTCGGTGCCGGGCGCGGCGGAGAGGTCGATACCGGTGTAGTGGCCGGGCGTGGCGAACAGCTGCTGGGCGGTGGTCTTCTCGAACAGGACGAGGGTGCCGCCGGCGGTCACGCGGGTGTCGCCGGTGGTGGCGATGCCGACGAGCCGCTTGGTCATGGCCGGGCCGTCGGTGGCCAGCGTGACCGGGTCGCCGATGCGGAGGCGCCCGGCGGCGGCGGTGCCTGCGTCCAGCACGATCTCCTCGCCGCCGACCGGGGCGTGGCCCTGCGTCAGGGGGTGACGGCGGTCCTTGCCGTCCGCCCCGGGGACGTAGGCGGCGGCGAGGTTCGCGCCCGTCCTGACGCGCAGCGGGGTGCCGTCCGCCGCGTTCAGGACGGCCCGGCCGTCGGCGGCCGGCCGGACGGCGGCGACGCCGGGCACGGCCGCGAGCCTCCGCACCAGCGCGTCGTCGAGCACGCTGTCCTGCTGGTCCTCGGGGCCGTCGGCCGGGGGCTCCTTCGCGGTCACGGTCACCGCGATGTCGGCGAAGTTCTTCGACGCGGCGGCGCGGTGGGCCGCGGCGGTCGAGTCGGCGAAGACGAGGGTGCCGGAGACGAACGCGACGCCGAGGCCGATCGCGAGGACGGTCATGAGCAGGCGGGCCTTGTGCGCCAGGACGTTGCGCAGGGCTGTTCTCAGCATGGGCTTCCTTCGGGAGCGCTGGGGGGCGGAAAGGGGGCGGGGCGGGTCGGGGCGGGGCGGGGCAGGTCGGGGCGGTCGCGGCTGGCGGGGCCGCGCGGGTCAACTGGTCCGCGCGCGGGGGGCGAAGGCCCTCATGACGTCGAGGACCCGGTCCGCGGTGGGGCGTGACATCTCGTCGACCAGGCGTCCGTCGGAGAGGAAGAGGACGCGGTCGGCGTAGCCGGCGGCGACCGGGTCGTGGGTGACCACGACCACGGTCCGGCCCAGCTCGCGCACCGAGTCGCGCAGGAAGCCGAGGATCTCGGTCCCGGCGCGGGAGTCGAGGTTTCCGGTGGGCTCGTCGCCGAAGACGATCGCGGGCTGCGCGGCCAGCGCGCGGGCGACCGCGACGCGCTGCTGCTGCCCGCCCGACAGCTGGACGGGCCGGTGGTCCAGGCGCTGGGAGAGGCCGGCCATGGCGACCACGCGGTCCAGCCACTGCCGGTCGGGCCGGCGGCCGGCGATGGACAGCGGCAGGGTGATGTTCTCCAGCGCGGTCAGCGTCGGCACCAGGTTGAACGCCTGGAAGATGAAGCCGATCCGGTCACGGCGCAGCTCGGTCAGCCGGCGGTCGCCCAGCGTCCCGAGGTCGGTGGTGCCGATGCGCACGGTGCCGGAGGTCGGCGTGTCGAGGCCGGCGGCGCAGTGCAGCAGGGTGGACTTGCCGCAGCCGGAGGGACCCATGATCGCGGTGAACTCGCCCTCACGGAAGCCGGTGCTGACCCCGTCCAGCGCGACCACCCGGGTGTCGCCGCTGCCGTAGACCTTGGTCAGGTCGGTGGTGGCGGCCGCGATCCCGGGCGTGGTGTGCGGCGCGTACGCGGCAAAAGGGGCGGTGGTCACGGGGACTCCTCTTCGGGTGCGGGAACGTGCACTTCGAAGGGTGTCCGGGGGACGTATCAGGGGCCTGCGCCGCCGGGTATCGGCGGGCGCGCCGGTCTGTATCGGTCGTGTAGGGGTGTGGGACCGGGGCGCTGCCGGGAGGGCGGGGACGCGAGATCAGTCCGGCAGGCGCAGGGTGGCGACGGCGCCGCCGTCCGGGGCGTTCTCCAGGCGCAGTTCGGCGCCGAGCAGCCGGGCCTGGCCGGTGGCGATGGTCAGGCCGAGGCCGTGTCCCGAGCCGCGCTCGGCGGCGCCCGTGTGGAACCGCCTCGGACCGTGCAGCAGCAGGTCCGCCGGGAAGCCGGGGCCGTGGTCGCGCACCACGACGGTGCGGCCCTCGACGGTGACCTGCACCGGGGTCCGGCCGTGCCGATGGGCGTTGACGACGAGATTGCCGACGATCCGCTCCAGCCGGCGCGGGTCGGTCTCCACGGTCCCGGCGCCCCCTCCCGGCGGAGTGTCGGACTCCGGCGGGGTGTCGGACTCAGGCCGGGCGTCGGGCTCCGGCGGAGTGCCGGAGTCCCGTTGCCGGTCGGCCTCCCGTTCCGGGTCGGTCGCCTGCTCGACGTCGACGGCCCGCGGAGCGACGACGACCTCCGTGGCGAGGCCGGTACGCGCCACCGCCTCGGCGACGACGGCACCGAGCGGCACCCGGGCGCGGACGGGCTGCTCGGCGCCGGCGTCCAGGCGGGAGATCTCCAGCAGGTCCTCGACCAGCCCGCGCAGATCCCGCACCCGGGCGCGGAGCAGGTCCTCCGTCTCGCCGGGCGGCAGCAGGTCGACGGCGGCGAGCAGGCCACCGACGGGCGTGCGCAGCTCGTGGGCCACGTCCGCGGTGAAGCGGCGCTCGGTGCGCAGCCGTCGGCCGAGGCTGTCGGCCATGAGGTCGACGGTGGCGGCGATCTCGGCCACCTCGTCCCGGCCCTTGGTGGGTCCCGTCCGGGCGTCGAGATCACCGGCGGAGATCCGGGCCGCGGTCTCGGACACCCGCCGCAGCCGGCGGGCGAGCAGGCCGGCCCCGTACGCCGCCAGGGGCGCGGCCGCCGCCAGCGCGACGAGCGAGGCGACGGTCATCGTGACGTCGAGCCGGCGCAGCCCGTAGCGGTCCGGGCCCGTGTTGACCCGGACGGCCAGCACCGGGCTGCCGGGGCCACCGGTCCGCTGGGCGGCCCAGACGCTCGGCCCCAGGTTCCCCTCGACGCGCCCGTCGTAGGCGGTGTGGCGGTCGCCGTCGGCCGGATGCCGCAGTTCGGCGGGCAGTTCGTCGGGATCGAGCTCGGCACCGTCCGCCAGCGTCCCGGTCCGCCGGTAGACGTCCATCGCCGAGTAGACGGCGTTGAAGGCCCGTGCCGCGGCCCGGTCCCGGATGTCCTGCGCGGTCCACAGGTGCACCAGCACGCCGACGGCGGTCGCGACCAGGCAGGCCGTGGCCGCGGCCAGCGCGGCGATCTTCCAGCGCAGGGAGGTGTGCACCGGCCGGGCCCGGCGGGCCGAGCCGTCCAAGCGGGCCGAGCGGGCCGGACGCGGCCGACGGAACGGACGCACCGGCCTCAGCGCCGCAGCTTGTAGCCGAAGCCGCGGACCGTCTCGATCCGCTCCCGCCCCAGCTTCCGGCGCAGCCGCTGCACGCACAGGTCGACGACCCTGCTGTCGCCGTCCCAGCCGTACTCCCAGACGTCGCGCAGCAGGGTGTGCCGCTCCAGCACGACGCCCGGGTGTGCGGCGAACTCCAGGAGCAGCTTGAGCTCCGTCGGGGTCAGTGCCACCGGGCGGCCTGCGACGGACACCTCCATGCCGGCGGTGTCCACGGTGAGGTCGCCGAAGACCAGGACCGCCGCCGCCGGCCTGCCGACGGGCGTGTGCTCGCCGGCCTGGGCGGGTGGGTAGGTCGCCCGCCGCAGCAGGGAGCGGATGCGCGCCACGAGCACGTAGGAATCCACGGGCTTGACCACGTAGTCGTCCGCCCCGGCCTCCAGGCCGGCCACGACGTCGAGCCCTTCGCCGCGCGCGGACATCATCAGGATGGGCACCAGGCTGGTCTCCCGGACCCTGCGGCAGAGGCCGATCCCGTCCAGGGCGGGCAGCATCACGTCCAGGATCAGCAGGTCGAAGTCCTCGTCCCGGAACCGTTCGAGCCCTGCCAGGCCGTCCGCCGCGGTCCGCACCTCGTAGCCGTAGCGCTCCAGGGCGACGGCGAAGGACCGGCGCATCAGGTCGTCGTCCTCCACCAGCAGCACGCGGACGGGGCGCGGGGAGGCCCCGGCCGGGGCGGGCGAGGACACGGGCGGGCTCACTCCAGTTCGAACGGGTCCGGACGGGCCGGGCAGGTGGCCGGTCCGGACGGGCCGCCGGTCCCGGCTGCGGGGCAGCGGGACGGCCCGAAGGGAACGATACGGCAGGGACCGGACACGCCACGCCCCCGCCGCGGCCGGCCCGGACCGGCTCCGCGTAACCCTCCTCACCGAAGAAACCCCAGGTCGGGCGGGGTGGCACCGCTCAGCACACCCGCGGTGGCCACGGCATGGCGGCGCTCGGGCGACCGGGCACCGATGGGCGACGAAGCGCTTCCTGATACCCGGCTGATACAAACCCGCGGCGTGCCGCCCGCCACCCCGCCCCGCCACCCCGCCCCGCGCACCGCCCGGCTCAGCGGCCGGTGCCGTAGGCCTCGGCGAAGGCCGCGCGGACGGCGCGACGGCCTGCGGCGCGGAAGGAGCCGTCGCGGGAGTCGACCTCGTGGATCCCGGTCCGGCGCAGCACGGCGGCCACCGCCACCGGGCGTCCGGCCGCCCGTTCGGTCAGTTCCTCGCGCATGCCGGCGACGAGTGCGGCGTGGTACCCGGCCAGTTCCTCCGGCGAGGCGTGGCCCCGCACGACGGCATCGCGCGCGACCTCGAAGACGAAGCCGTCCTCCCACGGCTCGAAGTCCACCGTCACGTCCGCGAAGTCACAAGGACAGCCGCCGGTCTGGCGGGCGTACGGGCCGCGGACGCCCCGGATCGGACGCGGCGGAAAGGCCGTCACACCGGTGCCCGCACCGGCCCTCGCATCGGATTCCATTGCGCCGGCGCTACCCGCCCTCCGCGGTGCACCCCCTCGGCCGTAATCGAACTGACGGATGGTAAGGTCGCGGTCACCACAGGATGTTCACCGACTCTCCAAGGATCTCCTTCATGCGCATCAAGCGGGCCGTCGCCGCCGCGGCCACCGTTCTCGCCCTCGGCCCGATCACCGGCTGCGGTGGCGGTGGCGGTGGCGACGATGCGAAGGCAGCAGCCCAGCCCGTGGCGAGCCCCAGCGCCGAGCGCCTGGAGTCGATGACCGGCCCGGTGATCCTCGACCGGGCACACGGCGAGTTCCTCAAGGCCGCCTCCGTGAAGCTCACCGGGACCGTGGCGGACAAGGCACGCACGACGGCGAGCTTCACGGTGTCCGTGAAGGCCTCGGGTGACTGCACGGGCTCCGTCGAACTCGTCGGCGACGGCCGGGCCGAGCTGCTGCGGGCGTCCGGACAGACGCTGGTGAAGCCGAGCTCCAAGGCGCTCGCCGAGTTCTTCGGCCTGCCGACCGCCGAGTTCCGGGCGGACCGGTGGATCCGCCTCGCGAAGAGCGAGGCCCCGGGTGCCGTCGCCTCGGGCATGTGCGACCTCAAGGCCATCCCGGTGTTCGGCGACGGGGACTGGTCCAAGACGGTCACCTCCGAGGGCACCAAGACGGTGAACGGCCGGAAGGTCGTGTCGGTCTTCACCATGACGCCGGAGGACGGAGGCTACTTCGGCTACGTCGCGACGGACGGGCCGGCACGTCCGGCGCGGATCGAGTCGTTCCACAGCGAAGGCCACGACCTCGGCCTCACGGTGGACTTCTCCGACTACGACGCCCCGGTGACCGCGACGCTCCCGCCCGCCGACCAGATCACCGACCCGGCGGCAGCAGGCTGACGGACCCCCGCCCGGGCGGCCGGCTCCCGGTCGCGTGGCGGAGGACGTCCAGGACCTCGCCGGTGATGGCCGCCTCGTTCGCCTCCAGGTCGGGGCCGGTCAGCCGGTCGGGCTGTTCGGGGAGGCCGGTCAGCACCGGGGTGTGGAGGTGGCCGCCCGGCAGGGTCGGGGCGAGTTCGAGGCGCAGCCGGTTGGAGCGGTAGGCCACCTCGTTGGACAGGTACCCGCCGCCGCCCCCGGCCACCGCGCGCGAGCCCGCGCTCGGCCCGTCCTCGCGGTCCACCGGCCGGTCGCTGCCGGCCGGGATCTCGGTGACGGCCGTGTTCAGCCGGACGGGGAACGGCTGCTGGACGGCGGTCATCTCCACGGCGGGCAGGGTGGTGGCGATGAACTCGGCGCCGGGGCCGAGGCCCGGGGCGGTCACCGGGTGCTCGCGGGTGCCGCCGACGAGGGCGCCGACGTTGTCCGGGTAGGGGTCCGCGGATCGGGCCCGGCCCGCCCACGCCTCCAGTGTGAACAGTCCGGGGTAGCCCTGGCTGATCGTGGTGATCTGGTCCGCCGCGCGGGGCCCGGAGGTCAGCCGCGGGCCGAAGGCGCGCTCGACGATGCCGCGGTCGAAGTCGCCGTAGCGCACCGGCAGGACGACCGCCCGGATCTCCGCCCGGGTGCCGTCGGCCAGGCTGATCCGCTTGCCGTTCAGCTGCAGGACGGCGGAGCCGGAGGGGTTGGCCCGGCGCAGTTCGGCGTCCAGGCCGAACGGGTCGAAGCCGCTGACGAACACCCGGCGCACACCCGGGCTTCCGCTGAATCCGTTGTCCCGCAGGCCGCGCGAGGCGTCCTCGAAGCGCTGCCGGAGCCGGTCGGCGTCGGCGGCGAAGTCCGGCTTCCACTCGCCGAGCCGGACGGTCATGGCGAGCCTGGTCCAGTACAGCGGGCGGTCGTCCTGGGCCGGGAGGTCACCGCCGCGGCGCCGTCCCTGGGCCCGGTCGACCGCGGCCCACCAGAGCGCCTCGCCCCAGGCCTCGACGATCCGCTCGGCCTCCGCTGCGCTCCGGGTCGCGCAGAGTGCGGCCGGGAAGCGCCGGACGAAGTCCCCGAGACCGGCCCGTTCGGTGAAGGCGGCCGTCCGGGCGTCCTGGAGTCGGGTCTGCTCCCCGTCGACGCCGGCCGCGACCGGTGTGCCGACGGTGGCGGAGGGGGCCGCGGCGGAGCACGCGGGCTGCGCCTGGGCCGGGAGGGCGGCCGGGAGCAGCACGGCGGCGAGGGCGGCGGCCAGCGTGGCGGGGCGGGCGAAGGTCATGGAATGTGACGGTACATCGACAAGTAGATCGCCGCCAGAAGGCCGACCCGTGGGCCTGGCAGCGGGTCGCCCCGCCGCCAGGCCCGCGCAGAGGCCGGTCAGCCCGCGGACCTGCGGGTCGCCTTCGCCTCTCGGCTGACGGCCCAGGCGTCCGCGACCGGGCCGACGTGCCCGAGCTTGTCGGGGTTGACCACCGAGCGGACGGCTTGCACCCGCCCGTCGAGGACGTCGAGCGCCAGCGCATTGACGACCCCGCCGTCCCGGTCGCGGACGATCGCCCCCGGCTGGCCGTTGACCTCGCAGGGCTCCAGCGCGACGCCGATCCGGGCCAACCGCGGGAACACGGCGGCCAGCAACCGGGCCACGTTGTCGGCCCCGAAGACGGTCCTGGCCAGCTGCGGGGCCTTGCCGCCACCGTCGCCGACCAGCGAGACGTCGGCGGCGAGCAGGTCACGCAGGCCGACGACGTCGCCCTCCCGGAGCGCGTCGAAGAACCGGGACGCGAGTTCGTCGCGCTCCTTCCGGTCGGCCTCGAAGCGGGGCCGACCTTCGTCCATGTGGCGGCGGGCGCGTACCGCGAGCTGGCGGCAGGCCGCCTCCGAGCGGCCGACTGCCGAGGCGACGTCGGGGAAGCCGAAGTCGAAGACCTCGCGGAGCACGAAGACCGCCCGTTCCAGCGGGCTGAGCCGTTCCAGCAGGAGCAGGGCCGCCATCGACACCGAGTCGGCGAGCTCCGCCGACCGTGCCGGGTCCTCGTACGGGTCGGCGAGCAGCGGCTCGGGGAACCACGGTCCGACGTACGCCTCCCGGCGCACGCGGGCCGAACGCAGCACGTCGATCGAGATCCGGGTCACCACCGCCGACAGGAACGCCCTGACCGACACCGGCCGGGTCGGCGAGGCCTCGAAGCGCAGCCAGGTCTCCTGAACGGCGTCCTCGGCCTCACTCACACTGCCCAGGATCCGGTAGGCGATCGAGAACAACAGCGGCCGCAGCTCCTCGAACTCCTCGGCCTTTCCCACGTCACATCCCCCCTTGATGCCCTCCCGCCCGGCCGAGCGCACGGGCGCGGGCGTCCTCAATGATGCTCGTCCGGACCATCGGCGGGTCACAGCACTTCCCCGCACCCGACGGCCCGACGGCGGGCCCGGAGCCCGCAGCAGGACTCCGGGCCGTGGCGCCGAGACCGGCACCGGCACCGCTCAGTGGAACGTCCCGGGCTGGTAGGAACCCGCCGGCTGCCGGGTGATGACGTTCAGCCGGTTGACCATGTTCATGAACGAGATCAGCATCACCAGCGCGGTGAGCTGCTCCCCGTCGTAGTGCTCGGCGGCACGCGCCCACACCGTGTCGCGCACCCCGCCGGCCGCGTCCGCAACCCTGGTCCCCTCCTCCGCCAGCAGCAACGCGGCCCGCTCCGCCTCGGTGAAGACCGTGGCCTCCCGCCACGCCGCGACCAGGTTCAGCCGCACCGGACTCTCGCCGGCCACGGCGGCCTCCTTGGTGTGCATGTCGATGCAGACGGCGCAGCCGTTGATCTGACTGATGCGCAGTGCCACCAACTCCTGTGTGGCAGCGGGCACCGACGAGTCCTTGAGCGCCTTGCCGACCGTCATGAAGTGCTTGAGGGCCTTGCCGGCGGTCGGGTCGGTGAAGAAGTCCAGGCGGGCGTCCATGGTGCGGCTCCCTTGTCGTCGTTGGCGGCTTGCACCCCTTGAGACGGAACAGCCCGGCCCGCTGTGACATCGGCGCATGTGACGTGCGGCACAGCCCCGCGACCACCCGGCGTCTCACCGGCGTCGCCGTCTCCGCCGCCCGTACCTCGGCGACGCCGCGCGGGTCCTGTCCGGGGCCGCCGGGGCCGGACCCGCCCCCGGCGGCCGCCACCGCGACTCACCCCTGTCGCGACGTCGGGCGTTCGTCCCGGGCCGACGACCGGTCACAGCCGTTGCCGGGAGCCCTGATCAGAGCCCGATGCGGGGAGGCAGGAGGCTGCTCGCACCTGTTCCACCCGATCCGTCCGGTCCGTCCGGTCCGTGCGACCAGAAGGGCGGGGTCGATCCGGCCAGGCTCAGGTAGCCGTTCAGGCTCAGGCCGACCGAGAACCTGTAGCCGTCCGCGGTCTTCGTGCAGCCGGCACGCGGGTGCGCCTGCTCGACCTGGACCGGCCGGCCGGCGGCCTGCCACGCCGCCACCAGGAGGTCGAAGTACCGGTCGGAGTTCTCGGGGGTGGCTCCGATCACCCAGTACCGGATGGTGAAGACCGCCGAGGCGCCCTCGGGCCCGTCCTCGTCGAAGTCCGCCGCGAGCCCCATGGTGACGCCGTCGTGCAGAACGGCCTTCGGGAGGTCGGGGTGCCGGAGCGCCAGCACGGTCCCGGACGGCCAGGTCCGCAGCGTCTCGGTGAGGTGCCGCAGCAGTTGCGCACACGCCGCGGCCCGGCTCACGATCGGTGCCATGGCGTTCTCGCTCCCTCGCGTCGCGGGCGGTCCGGCGACCTCCGGTGGCACCTCCGTGCCCACGCCCCCCGAGTCGCCACGTCCCGGCGGCGCGACAGGGATTCCGGCACGCCCCGGTGCGCCACCGTACGACATGACGGCACGACATGACGCCTGCGCCGCCTGCCACATCACGTGACCGGCGGCGCAGTGTGCCCAGGCTGTCGCTTCAGGCCGCTACCTGGACTAATCGCAGTGCACCGGGCTTCAGCCCGGTGGTGAAGCGATTCTGAACCCTGCTCTGACCCGAATCCGCAGGTAGTGGAAGCGGTTGGTAGCTGATACGACGACAGGTGCACTGCCGGTTTGAGAAGATCAAGGTTCCTACGCCGTGACCAGCTCAAACGTGAAAGTGCACCTGTCGAGTGAAGACGATATCGCGCCGCCGTACCACCTCCCGCACCCCCGGCCGTCGCTGGAGCCGGTTGCGGGCGCGGGTGGGTGTGCCGGACGGGTCGCTGACGGAGAACGGCGGCTTGGTGCTGGTGGCCGAGCTGGACCGGGCGTTGGGTGTCACCGCCGCGCTGGACGCGGGGATCGGGCCGGTCAAAGCACGTGATCGGGGACTTTCGGGCGGGGAGTTCGCGCTGGCCATGGCTGTGGTGCAGCTGACCGGCGAGGACCATCTGGTCGGCTTCGACCGGCTGCGGGCCGATCGGGTCGGTGAGGCTCTGCTGCCCGCGCCCGTTCCGCCGTCCACGACGGCCGCCACGCTGGCCACCCGGTTCGACCAGGCCCGGCGCGAGGGCATCGAGGCGGGGTGTGCGCAGGTCACCGCGAGCGCGTTGTCCGCGCTGCCGGTCGGCGAGCGGGCCCGGGTGCTAGCCGGGCGGGTGACGATCGACATGGACGCCAAGGACGTCGAGGTCTACTCGGTGCGCAAGGAGCAGGTCGTACGCTCCTACAAGGGCGAGATCGCCGGGCGGGTACACGCCGCGCACTGGGCCCAGACCGGCACCGTGCTGGCCGCCGACCTGCTCGACGGCCGCTCCGACGGACGCACCCACGCACCGGGCCAGGTCGACCGGGCGGTGGACGCGGTGCGCGCGGCCGGCGCGACGGGCCCGGTCCTGTTCCAGGGCGACTCGGGCTACTACGCGGGCAGGGTCGCCGAGAAGATCGCCGTCCGCGGATGCCTGTTCCGACTCGGCGTCCCGCGCAGCCAGCCACTGTGGCGGGCGGTGGCCCGCGTGCACGAGGACGACTGGACCGACGCTCTGGACTACCCGGGCGCGCAGGTCGCACTGCTGGACTACGTGCCCACCGGATGGCCCGACGGCACCCGGGTGATCGCGCGCCGGGTGCGTTACGACGCCGCCGTACTGTCCGCCGACCCGCGCTCGCGCCGCTCGCGCACCGTCGGCAAGGACCAGCTCGCCCTCGTGTTGGACGGCATCGCCGACACCGCGTATGCCTACTCGTTCATCGCCACCAACGAGAACCTGGACCTGGACGAGGAGATCGCGGTGGCGGAGTGGGAGTTTCGCCGCCGCACCCGGATCGAGGAGTTGTTCCGCGACACTGCCCACGGCGCCGGCCTGAACCATCTGCCGTCCGGCTCCCACGCGGTCAACAGCATGTGGATGTGGGGCGCGCTGCTGGCCTACAACCTCACCGCGTGGCTGCAGATGCTCAGCCCGCTGGACACGGCCCGGCGCCGCATCGCGACCGTGCGTCGCCTGTTGATCCGCCGGGCCGCCCGCTGCACGATCACCGCCCGTCGCCACGAACTCCACTTCACCGCCACGGCAGGTGAGTTGATCGCCAACACGCTCGCCCGGATCCGCGCTCACCGGCACCTCCCAGCCGTCTGACCGGCCCGCCCGACCGGGCCCGAACCACCCGCACCAGCCCTGGAAAGCCGCCCACCCGACGCGCCAGCCGGGACATCGTCCTGCCCGCACGCGCCGGACCCGCGCCGACGGCCAGCACAGAGATCAACTGGCTGGCCGCCGATCACTACCTGCGGATTCGGGTCTGACCCGAATCCGCAGGTAGTGGCCGACGGCCTGTCAGTTAATCTCTTTGGCTGGTCGTCGGCTGGAGTGTGGGGTGTGTGGGTAGGCCAATGGCCCGGCTGGCGCGTCGGGTGGGCGGCTTTCCAAGGCGGTGGCGGGTGGTTCTGGACCGGTCGGGGCGGTCGGTCAGGCGGACTGGAGGCGGCGGTGGGCTCGGATGCGGGCCAGTGTCTGGCCGATCAGGCTGGCCGCTGCGGCGGTGAACCGGAGCCGACGGCGGCGACCGGTGCTGGTCAACCGGGCGGCGCGGGCGATGAGCAGGCGACGGACGGTGGCGATGCGACGGCGTGCGGTGCCGATGGGTGCGAGCATCTGCAGCCAGGCGGAGAGGTTGTAGGCCAGCAGCGCGCCCCACATCCACATGGCGTTGACGGCGTGGGACGCGGAGGGCAGGTGGTTCAGGCCGGCGCCGTGGGCGGTGTCGCGGAACAGTTCCTCGACCTCGGTGCGGCGACGGAACTCCCACTCCGCGAGCGCGATCTCCTCGTCCAGGTCCAGCACCTCGTTGGTCGTGAAGAACGAGTAGGCGAACGCCTGATCGGCGATGCCGTCCAGCACCAGGGCGAGCTGGTCCCTGCCGACGGTCCGCGAGCGACGCGAGCGCGCGTCGGCCGAGAGGTCGGCCGCGTCGTAGCGGACTCGTCGGGCGATCACCCGGGTGCCTTCCGGCCAGCCGGCCGGTGCGTGGTCCAGCAGGGCGGCCTGCGCGTCGGGATAGTCGAGGGCGTCGATCCAGTCGTCCTCGTGCACGCGGGCGACCGCTCGCCACAGCGCCGTGCTGCGTGGGACGCCGAGCCGGAACAACGCGCCACGGGCCACGATCTTCTCGGCGACCCTGCCCGCGAAGTAGCCGGTGTCCCCCTGGAACAGGACCTGTCCTGTGGCGTTGGCCGCGCGGACGGCGTCCACGGCCCGGTCGATCTGGCCGAGGGCGTGGGTGCGGCCGTCGGAGCGGCCGTCCAGCAGGTCCGCGACCAGTACCACGCCGGCCTGGGCCCAGTGCGCGGCGTGCACCCGTGCGGAGATCTCGCCCTTGTAGGAGCGGACCACCTGTTCCTTGCGGGTGGAGAACACCTCGACGTCCTTCGCGTCCAGGTCGATGGTCACCCGCCCGGACAGGATCCGGGCCCGCTCGGTGACCGGCAGCGCTGCCAGCGCCCGCCCGGTCAGCTTCGCGCACGCGGTCTCCACGCCCTCCCGCTGCGGCTGCCCGAACCGGGCCGCGAGCGTGGCGGCTGTGGTAGCAGCCGGGACCGGTGCGGGCAGCAGCCCTTCGCCGACCGCATCCGCGCGCAGACGGTCGAAGCCGACCAGGTGGTCCTCTCCGGTCAGCTGCACCACCGCGCAGGCCAGCGCGAACTCGCCCCCGGACAGGCCCCGGTCGCGCTCCTTGACCGGGCCGATCCCCGCGTCCAGCGCGGCGGTGACCCCCAGCACCCGGTCCAGCTCGGCAACCAGCAGCAGGCCGCCGTTCTCGGTCAGCGACCCGTCCACCCCGCCCACCTGGGCGTTCAGACGGGTCCAGCGACCACCGGGAGTACGGGAGGCGGTACGGCGACGCGATATCGTCTTCACCAGACAGGTGCACTTTCACGTTCGAGTCGATTAGGCGTAGGAACCTCAATCTTCTCAAACCGAAAGCGCACCTGTCGTCGTATCAGCTACCAGCCTCCGCCACTACCTGCGGATTCGGGTCTGACCTGTGCGGTGGGCACCCTCCCGCACGGTGGACGGTGCCCACCGCAGACCGTCAAGCCGGACGGTTCTGCTGCTCGATGTACTGCCGGACTATCGACAGCGGCGCGCCGCCGACTGATCCGGCGAAGTACGAACCGGACCACAGACGCTGTGCCCGCCAGTAGTGCTTGACCAGCTCGGGGTACTCCTGCCGCAGCCGGCGCGAGCTGACGCCTTTGAGCGAGTTGACCAGCTTGGACAGGGCGACCTTCGGCGGGAAGTTCACCAGCAGGTGGACGTGGTTGTTCTCGCCGTTGAACTCGACCAACTCCACCTCGAAGTCGGCGCACACGTCCCGCATGATCTCTTCGAGCCGGGTCAGATGCCGCTCGGCGAACACCTTGTGACGGTACTTCGTCACGAAAACCAAGTGCGCATGCAGGGCGAAAGCGCAGTGCCGACCAGTGCGGATGTTCTGATACTCAGCCATAAACCAAAATGGTACGGTGCTGACCGTGCAGCTCAGGTACAGCTTCCGCGTGTACCCGAACGGGCCTCAGCGTTCCGCGCTGGCCAGGGCGTTCGGGTGTGCACGGGTGGCCTTCAATGATGCCCTCCGGGCACGTGAGACCGCCCGCGCCGCCGGGCTGCCGTTCATCCCGTCCGGCGAGCTGTCCAAGCAGCTCACGGCCGCGAAGAACACCCCCGAACGGGCATGGCTCGGCGAGGTGTCCGCCGTGGTGCTGCAACAGTCCCTCCGGGACCTGGACACCGCCTACCGGAACTTCTTCGACGGCCTCAAGGGCATGCGCCCGAAGATGGGACCGCCCCGGTTCAAGTCCCGCAAGGACACCCGGCAGGCGATCCGCTTCACCGCGAACGCCCGATGGAAGATCACACCGGGCGGCGACCTATCGCTGCCGAAGATCGGCGACGTGCGGGTGAAGTGGTCCCGCGCCTTGCCGTCCGTGCCATCCTCGGTGACGGTGATCAAGGACAGCGCAGGCCGGTACTTCGCCGGCTTCGTTGTCGAGACGGACCCCGAGATCCTTCCCGAGACCGAACCGGTCACCGGTCTCGATCTCGGCCTCGGACACTTCGCCGTCCTCTCGGACGGGCGGAAGATCGACGCCCCGAAGTTCCTCCGGCGCGCAGAGAAGAAGCTCAAACGCGCACAGCAAGCCCTGTCCCGTAAGGCCAAGGGCAGCAAGAACCGCGAGAAGGCCCGTCACAAGGTCGCTCGCAACCACGCACGGGTGGCCGACGCCCGGCGCGAGTTCCACCACCAGGTCTCCACCGGACTGATTCGCGAGAACCAAGCAATCGCGGTGGAAGACCTGGCGGTCAAGGGACTCGCCCGCACACGGCTCGCCAAGTCCGTGCACGACGCCGGATGGTCGGCGTTCGTCACCATGCTGGAGTACAAGGCCGCGAAGTACGGCCGGAACCTGATCAAGATCGGCCGCTTCGAGCCGACCTCCCAGGTTTGCTCCCACTGCGGCGTCAAGGACGGCCCCAAGCCGCTGAACATCCGCGTCTGGCAGTGCCAGGCGTGCGGCGTCTGGCTGGACCGGGACGTCAACGCCGCCGTCAACATAGCCACGGCCGCCGGACTGGCGGTGTCAGCCTGTCCAGCGCGGGTAAGCCGGGGACCCGTCCCCGCACAGCGCGAAGAAGCAGGAACCCACCGAGACGGTCAGACGACCGTGGTAGGAATCCCCGCCCTTTAGGGCGGGGAGCGGAAGTCAAAGGGCCGCCAGGTACGCGAGGACGTCCGCACGGCCGTCGGCAGCCGTGACCAGGGCGATGTGGTTGTCGGGCCGGACGAGGACGAGGGCGTCGCCCGTGAGGCCGTACTCAGCACGGATCGCACCGTCGGGGTCGTCGAGCGGCACCGGGCGGACGTGGTCGGGCAGGGCGGCGAGCGAGGCCCGGGCGCCCGGGCCGAAGCCGAGCAGCGTGAAGTGGTCCCCGGCGAAGTGCTCGAAGAGGCGGACCGGCCCGCCCTCGGGGCCGGGACAGGGAGAGTCGGGCGCCCGGTCCCCGGCCAGGAGCAGGCCGTCGGCGCCCGCGGTCGCGCCGCGGTCGGCACCGGGGCCGTCGCTGGTGTCCGCGGTGTCCGTGGCGACGGTGGCGACGCCCCCGCCGGCGAGCCGGCTCCACCGGTAGCCGAGGGAGAGGCCGGTGGTGTCGCCCACCCGGCCGGCCTCGACGCCGACGCCGGGGGTACCGACACCCGCGGCGACGGCGGCCAAGCCGGCGGAGGTGACGTCCAGCGTCCAGGCCGCGATCGGCAGCCGCTCCTCCTGATAGGTGTCCAGCAGGGCCGGTCCGGCCTGCCCGCGCACCACGTACCCGAGCTTCCAGGCGAGGTTCCACGCGTCCTGGATACCGGTGTTCATACCGAGCCCGCCGGCCGTGGGGTGCACGTGCGCGCAGTCGCCGGCGAGGAAGACGCGACCCTCGCGGTAGCGCTCGGCCATCCGGACGTTGACCCGCCAGGTGGAGAGCCAGGTGGCGTTGGTGAGCCTGAGGTCCTCGCGGCCGGTGTGCAGGACGGCCAGGCGCTGGAAGCTCTCCAGCGACGGGGCCACCACCCCGCCCTCGGCGTCCGTCTCCGGGCTGGCCTGGAGCTGCCAGCGGCGGGTTCCCGGGAGCGGGCAGAGCATGAAGACACCCTGCGGGCCGAACCACTGGTGCCAGGCGTCCGGTTCGAGCCCCTCGACCTCGACGTCGCCGCAGACCATCATCGGCTCCGGGTCGCCGTCCCCGACGAAGGGGATGCCGAGCAGCTTGCGCACCGTGGAGCGGCCGCCGTCACAGGCGACCAGGTAGTCGGCGGCGATCCGCCCGCCGTCCGCGAGGCGCACCTCCACACCCTCGCCGTCCTGCCGGAAGTCCAGCAGCTCGGTGGCGAGTTCGACCTTCACGCCGTACTCGGCGAGCTGCTCGCGCAGCAGCCGCTCCACCCGGGCCTGCGGCAGCCACACGCTTGCCGCGTACGGGACCGCGGCGGTGGGTCGGGCACCGGCGAAGGGCTCGGTCTCGTTGACGAACTCGCCGGCGAAGTACTTGCGGAACGGCAAGTGGGTGCGGCCCACGGCCGCCAGTCGCTCGCCCAGCCCGAGGTCGGCGAGGATCTCCAGGCTGCGCAGGTTGAGGGTCTTGCCGCGAGAGCCGGTGTGGAACTCGGCCGCCCGCTCGATGATCCGGACCGCGACGCCCTGCCGGGCCAGTGCGCACGCCAGGGTCAGCCCGGTCGGCCCCGCACCCACGATCACCACACCCGTCGCGTCCACCCCGGTCGCCCCCGTCGCCTCGTTCGTCATGTCTCCCCGCCCCTTTCGATGTGTTGTCGGCTGCTGTCGACACGCACCATGAAACAGCAACTCAGTAACAAATACAACCGGGTAACAAATGTTTCCGGGTTAGGATCTGGGCATGACTTCCAGCGAGCCGGACCCGGGTCTGCGGACCCTCAAGAAGCAGCGCACCCGGCAGACCATCGCCGACGTCGCCATCGCCCTCTTCCTCGACCGGGGCTTCGACCAGGTCTCGGTGGCCGAGATCGCCTCCGCCGCCGAGGTCTCCAAGCCCACCCTCTTCCGCTACTTCGCCAGCAAGGAGGAGCTGGTCCTGCACCGCTTCGCCGACCACCTCGGCGAAGCCGGGCGGGTGGTGCGCGAACGCGCGGCCGGACTGACCCCGCTGGACGCCCTGGAGCGCCACCACCGGGAGCGGCTGGCGGCCCGGGACCCCAACACCGGACTCAACGACACTCCCGAGGTGGTCGCGTTCCTCCGGCTGGTCTACGAGACCCCCAGTCTCTCCGCCCACCTGCGCGACTACGTCGACGCCGACACCCGCGCCCTCGCGGAGGCGCTCGACCCGGAGGGCCGGATGGCCGCCCGCCTCCTCGCCGCTCAGTACACGTCCGTCCGCCAGCTGCTCGCCCGCTCCACCTGGACCCGCCTGGCCGCCGGCCAGGACGTCGACGCCGTCGCGCGACTGGCCGCCGACGACACCACCGAGGCGTTCGCCCTGCTGCGCGACGGCGCCGCCACCCGCGGGTTCTGACCCGGGACACCCCGGCCCGCGGACCCGACCGGGCGGTTCGCACTGTGCGGCCGCCGCCCGCCGCCCGGAAGTGCCGCATCTCACCGGCGCCCCTCCCTGGTTCGTTCGCGTCCCGATGTGATGAGATGTGCCCGTCAAGAGGTGTTGGCCGCTGACGGGGGTGTGTGTTGAGAAGTGGACGGCTGCTGGGGACCGGACTGGACGGGGACGCGGTGCAGCTCACCGCGGCCGGGCTGGTCCGGCTGACCGCGGAGGAATGGCTGGGCGGAGCGGCCGGGGCCCCGGCGTGGCTCTCGCACGTCCGGGCGGCCGCGTTCGCGGACGCCTGGCTCGCCTTCGGCGAGACCCCGGCGCCGGGCCTGCGGGTACCGGCGGGGGCGGTCGTGCGGTCGGTCGCCTTCCTGGCGGCGGAGCTGGTCCTCCAGGCCCGCGCTCACGACGATCTGGCGACGCTGGAGTGGCTCGGCCGGGAATCGGCCGAGGCCCGCGACCGGGCGCGCCGGGACGACGTGTCACACCCGGCGGAACCCGCCGCCCTCGCCCTCGTCTGGCACGGCGTGCAGGCGGCCACCGACGACGACGGGGACGCCGCCGCGGACCTCCGGGAGTCCCACGACCGGCGCATCACCGAGCGGGCCGAGGCGTACGTGCGCGAGCGGCACCGCCGCCAGGACACCCTCGCCCTCCTGCTGGCGTGCGCCCGGATCGCCGCCACCGCACTCCAGGAGCTGAGCAGCGGCGACCACGCCGGGGCCGCACGCCACCTGGACGAACACGCGACCCGCCACATGCCGCAGACCGCCCCCGCCCCCCTCTGGGTCCCCGGCCGCCCCGACCAGGCCGCCGCCTGAGCGACCCACCCGGCACGGTCGGCGATGCCGTCCGCGGCGCGTCCGTGGCCGGCCCGCGATCGGCTCTGCGGGGGTGTTGTGGGCTCCTGGATCCCTGTCCGGTCGATCTCGTCCGATCAGCGTGCGACGCGGGATGCCCGGCGTCGTGCGCCCGGCGGGATCGGCCGAACAGGGCCTAGGGTGGAGGTGTGCGGCGTCTCGGGTGGGTGGCCTGCCGTGGCTCGGCGCTCCCCCGGCCTCCGGCCGGGAGGTGCCGCCACGCCGCCGCGTCGGCCGTGCCGTTCCCCCGGGGCGGTGCTGCCGCCGGGTCCGAAGGCCCCCACCGGAGCGAGGTGCGATGCGTCGCCTGCCCGGCGGGCCGGAGCAGAAGCGCCGCGCCCGCCCCGACCCGACGGTGGCGCACCGAGCTGTCCGGGTGACGGCGGCCGCGTGCGCCGGCTTCTACTCCTTCCGCTACGGCTTCCACCAGTCCGTGACGGCCACCTACGCGCTGTTCGGGGCCGTCGCGGTCGGTGCGCTGGCCCGGGTCGAGGGCAGTGCGCGGACCCGGGCGCGCACGCTGCTCGTGACCCTGCCGTTCGCCTGGGTGTTGATCTGCCTGGGCACCGTCCTGGCCGTCCACTCGTGGACGGCGGCGCTCGGCATGGCAGGCGTCGGCTTCGCGGTGTCCTTCGGCTCGGTGGGCGGGCCTCGGCTGGTGGGACTGGCCAACGGGCTCCAGCTCTTCTACATCCTCCCCTGCTTCCCGCCCTTTGCCCCGGACACCCTCCCGCAGCGGCTGGCCGGCGTGACCGTGGGGCTGCTCCTGCTCGCCGCGGCCGAGCTGCTGCTCTGGCCGGAGCCGGCACCGCCGGACTACCGCGACCGGCTGGCCCGCGCCGCCCGGTCGCTGGCCCAGTTGGCCGACCTGGCCGCCGCCGAGTGCGCCGACGGCCGCCGCGCCACCGCCCCGACCGGCTCGCACCCGACCGGGCCGCAGGCGGGGCGTGCCCCGCCCGCGGGCGGGCCGGCCCACGACGACGCGGAGGAGGCGAAGGACGCCGCGGCCCGGCTGGACGAACTGCGGCTCTCCCGGATCCCGGTGATGGAGCGGCCCGCCGGGCCGGGTGCCGTCGACCGCGCCCTCACCCACAGCGGCACCGTTCTGCACGCCATCGCCGCCGACCTCCAGCGGGTCCGCCGCTACAGCTTCCCCGGCGGCCCGTCCGTGCAGGCGGCCGGCCTGGTGGCCGCCACCGCGCAGGCCCTCCGCGCGGCCGCCGCCGGGGTACGGCCGGGCGGCCCGCTGCCGTCCGCCGAGTCGATCGAGGCCCGCATCGCCGCCTTCGAGACCGCGCGCACCTCACCCGCACCCACCGCGCCCGCGGCCGGCGGCACCGCCGACCGCGCCCCGGGCCCCGACCCGCCGACCGGTGACGGTGACCGCGACCACGACCACGACCACGACCACGGACGAACGGCGGTGGCTCGGCTGGTGCTCGGCTCGGCGGCGCTCAACGCCGCCGAGGGCGCCCGGTTCCTCACCCTCACCACCCGCACCGCCCGCCACGCACCCCCGCCACCCGACGACACGCCTCCCGACGAGCGCCCGGGTCCGTTCTGGTACGCCCACGAGCCGGCCCCGATGCTCTGGTGGCGCCGCATCAGCGGAAACCTGACACCCCTCTCCGTCTACTTCCGCAACGCCCTGCGCACCGCCGGGGCCCTCAGCGCGGCCCGGCTGGTGGCCGGCGCCCTCGACCTCAGCCACGGCTTCTGGGTCCTGCTGGCGACGCTCACCCTGATGCGGACCAGTGCCGCCGACACCCGGATGACGCTGCGCCCCGCGCTGGTCGGCACGGCGGGTGGCGCCGCCGTCACCGCCGTGCTGCTGATCGCGGTCGGCGACCACCCCGTCTTCTACGCCGCCGCGCTGCCGCCGATGATGCTCTTCGCGTTCGCCTTCGGCCCGGTGCTCGGACTGGCCTGGGCCCAGGGCGCCTTCACGGTCGTCGTCGCCATGGTCTTCTCCCAGCTGGCCCCGGCCAGCTGGCGGTTGGCGGAGGCGCGCCTGGTCAACGTGGCCACCGGCGCGACGATCGGCATCATCGCCGGGCTCTGCGCCTGGCCCAAGGGCGGCGGCCACGACCTGCGGCGGCGCACCGGAGAACTGCTCGACCGGAGCGCCGACGCCCTCCGCGAGACCGTCGCCGTGCTCACCGGAACGGGCCCGGGGCAGGGCGCGCTCCGCCGGGCGCGGCACTGCGCGCTGCTCACCGAGGCCCTCTACGCGCAGTACCGGAGCGAGCGGCACGACCCGGCCGAGGACGGCCCGGACTGGCAGGCGGCCGTGCGCACCGGCCAGCACACCGTCCGGCGCGCCGAACCGCTGCTGGTCCGCATCCCGCCCGGCGGCGCGGCGACCGGCCCCGACGGGGCGGCCGCGCTGGTGGGCCGCGCGGACCAGGTGGCGGCTGCGTTCCGCCACCAGGGCGCGGCCCTGCGCGAACGCGCCCCCGCCGGCACCGCGGACCACGAGCTGGCCCACGCCCGCACCGCCCTGCGCGAAGCCCGGCTCATCGCCACCCGGACGCCGTCCGACGCCGCGGCGCTGTACGCCGTGGACGTGACCCTGTGGCTCTCCGGGCTGCTCGACGACCTGGAGCGGGTCAACCGCGGGGCGCCCGCCCGGCCGGCCCCGGACGGGCGGGCGCCCTGACCCGCGACTCCGAAGACGCCCGCGGCACCCGGTGCCGGCCCCGGTTCCCTGCCCCGCGCCCGCGGCCTTTCCCGGATTCCGGCTCCGGCCGGCCGCCGCCCGGCTAGCGTTGCTCCGTATGACGCACACCAAGATCGAGATCACCGCCGAAGGCGTCCGCGAGCTGCTCCGCGACCAGCACCCCGACCTGGCCGAGCGCCCGGTGACGTTCGGCGCCCGCGGCTGGGACAGCCAGCTGTGGCGGCTCGGCGACGACCTCGCCGTCCGCCTGCCCTGGGCGACGGATTCCGCGGACGCGCTGCTACGCAAGGAGCACGCCTGGGTGCCCGGCCTCGCTGCGCGGCTGCCCCTGCCGGTGCCCGTCCCGCAACGGCTCGGCGAGCCCTCCGAACGCCTCGCACGGCACTGGATCGTCACCACCTGGGTGCCGGGAGACCCCGCCGACCGCGCCCCCGTCACCCGGGGCGCGGAGGCCGCCGGCGCCCTGGCGGCCTTCCTGACCGCCCTTCACCGGCCCGCCCCCGACGGCGCGCCCGTCGGCCGCGGCCGCGGTGGGCCGCTGGCCGAGCACGCCGAGGGGTTCGCGCGGGCGCTCGCCGAGGCGACGGAGCTCGGGCTCGTCCCCGACCCGGACGCCGCCCGCGCGGTATGGGAGGACGCCGCCGCCGCGCCCGCGTGGGCCGGCCCGGCGCTGTGGCTCCACGGTGACCTCCACCCGGCCAACGTCCTCACCGCGGAGGGCACCATCTGCGGCGTGATCGACTTCGGCGATCTCTGTGCGGGCGATCCGGCCTGCGACCTCGCCGCCCCCTGGATCCTCCTCCCGGACGACGCCGCGGACGACTTCCACCGGGCCTACGGGGCGGCCGCCGACGCCGCGACCCTGCGCCGCGCCCGCGGCTGGGCGCTGCTGCGCGCCCTCAGCGGCCTCCTCATCGGCGAAGCCGGCCGCCGCGGCCGCCCCGGCGGCCAGCCCACCTGGGCCCCGCCGGCCGCCGCCTCCCTGCGCCGCCTCGTCGCGACGGCCCCCCACTGACCGGAAACCGACACGCAGGCCCGAACCGGGCCGGGTGGAGGGGGAAGTCGGCAGGTTCGGCTTGCTGCTCCGCCGGCGCGCGGCGTCGTCCGGTCACTCCTACAGGTGGCGGGCGAGGAAGAGCTCGGAGGCCGTCACCTCGAAGTCGGGGAGCTCGAGGTGGCCTCCGGGGTTGGCGTGCAGGGTCTTCTCCCCGGAGGGGAAGGCGTCGAACAGGGCGAGGGCCTCCTGGCGCGGGACGAGTTCGTCGTCCCACTGCAGCAGGAACTCGACCGGGACGGTCACCCGGCGAGCCGCCTCGGCCAGCGAGTCGTGGCCGGCCAGGCCGAACACGGCCGCGGTGATCCGAGGGTCGGCCGCGGCCAACGGAACGCCGATCACGGTGCCCAGCGACAGCCCCCAGAAACCGACCGGGCCGTCCGGGCCGACGGCGTCGAGCCTGCGCAGCGCGTCGATCACGGCCTGCCACTCGGGCACGGCCTGCTCCGTGAGGGCCGCGGTGTACCGGGCGACCTGCGGGCTGATCGGCCGGCCCGTCGCGAGCAGTTCCCCGATCTCGGTACCGAACCGTTCGTCCTGTGCCGTCCGCGGCCGCTCCCCGTGCCCGGGTGCGTCGATGGCCGCGGCGGCGAAACCGTACCGGGTGGCGCAGCGGCCGGCGCGGGCCACCAGCCCCGGGGCCAGCTTGTGCTGGCCACCACCGTGGCCGAGCAGCACCAGCGGCCGGCGGGCCGGCGCGTCGGAGGGAGCATCGGCAGGTGCGTCGGCGGGCAGCCAGAGGACGCCGGGGACGCCGTCGAGGGTGAAGCGGCGCTCCGTGACGCCGTCCGCGGTCGTCTCCGAGGTGAAGTGCACGGGTGCGATCGCCCTTCGGGTGCGTGCGGCGGTGGCGCCTTCAGGCGGCCCCGGTCGCGCCGGTGTCCGAGCCTCCGGAGGCCGGGCGGGACAGAGGTCCGGGCGTCCCATGATGGCGGCCGCCCTCGGCCGCCGGTACACCGGGGTCCACCCCCGGCCCCGCCCCTCCCCTACGCCGCCCCGCGCTCGGTTCGCATACCGGCCCATGGCAGGATACTTGCGGCAGTCGGCATTCAGGTCACGACAGGGGCCGGTGGGCGGCCGGAAGGCACAGGAGCGGAGGAGAGACCGATGGCCCGCAGGAAGCACCGCGTCGCCGTGCTCGTGCTGGACGGCGCGAAGCCGCTCGACGTGGGCATCCCGGCCCAGGTGTTCTCCACCCGGCCGAGCATGCCCTACGAGGTGCGGGTCTGCGGCGCCGCCCCGGGGCTGGTGACCGGCGGCGACGGGCTGGCGTACCACGTGGCCGACGGGCTCGACGCCCTGGAGCAGGCCGACACCGTCTTCGTCCCGGGCTACCGGGATCCGGCGACGACCGCGCCGCCGGCGGCGGTTGTCGAATCGCTCGTGGCCGCCCACGACCGGGGCGCGCGACTGGCGGCCATCTCCACGGGCGCGTTCGCGCTGGCGGCGACGGGCCTGCTCGACGGCCGGAAGGCGACGACGCACTGGCACTACACCAAGGCGCTCGCCGAGCAGCACCCGCTGGTGTCGGTCGACGAGAACGTTCTCTTCGTCGACGAGGGCGACATGCTCACCTCGGCGGGCGCCGCCTCGGGCATCGACCTCTGTCTGCACCTGGTGCGGCGCGACCACGGGGTCGGGCTCTCCAACCACGTGGCGAGGCGGCTGGTGGCCGCTCCCTACCGCAGCGGCGGGCAGGCGC
The DNA here is from genome assembly GCF_043950205.1 of Kitasatospora hibisci. Classification (NCBI taxonomy): domain Bacteria; kingdom Bacillati; phylum Actinomycetota; class Actinomycetes; order Kitasatosporales; family Streptomycetaceae; genus Kitasatospora; species Kitasatospora hibisci. Next base: position 428,934 of record NZ_CP171642.1, read on the forward strand.
AGTACGTGCCGCGCAGCGTGCCCGAGCCGCTGGGCGACCTGTTCGCGGACACCCGGGAGTGGGCCCTGGCCCACCTGTCCGAGCCGCTGACCCTCGAAACCCTCGCCCGGATCGCCCGGGTCTCGGCCCGGACGTTCTCCCGGCGGTTCGTCGAGGACACCGGCTACACGCCCATGCAATGGGTGCTGCGGGCCCGTGTCGACCTGGCCCGCGAGCTGCTCGAACGCACCGACCTCGGCGTCGAGCAGATAGCCGACCGGGTCGGACTCGGCACCGGCGCCAACCTGCGGCTGCACTTCCAGCGCATCCTCGGCACCTCGCCCACGGAGTACCGGCACACCTTCGCAGCCCCGGCCGCCTGACCGACGGCTTCGGCCCGGCGCCTGCGGACACCTCCACGTCGACCGGACCGTCGCGCGCCGGCTCCACCCCACCCGCACGCCCCGGCATCCCTGCTGGTCGGGCCACTCGAACCTGCCCCGGCCCGGCGCCGCCCGGGGTGCGCCGGGCGACGCCCCGCGGCCGTGGCGAGATCCTTGCGGTGGTTGGCGAGGATCATGGCGAGATCCTTGCGCACCCTGTCATTCCTGCCCCTGTCCGGAGAACGCCGGGCTACCGATCATGGATGGCGAAACGACCGGTATCCGGAAGGAAGCCTCCATGACCCGCATCGCCATCAACGGATTCGGCCGCATCGGGCGCAACAGCCTGCGCGCCCTGCTCCAGCGCGGCAGCGACCTGGAGGTGGTCGCCATCAACGACCTCTCCGCGCCCGAGTCGCTCGCCCACCTGCTGAAGTACGACAGCGCCCTGGGCCGCCTGAACCGCAGCGTCACGGTCGACGAGGGCGACCTCGTCGTCGACGGCCACCGCATCAAGGTGCTCGCCGAGCGCGACCCCGCCGCCCTGCCGTGGGCCGAGCTCGGTGTCGACATCGTGCTGGAGTCCACCGGCCGCTTCACCTCCGCCGACGCCGCCCGCGCCCACATCCAGGCCGGCGCCCGCCGCGTGCTGGTCAGCGCCCCGTCCGACGGCGCCGACGTGACCCTCGCCTACGGCGTCAACACCGACGCGTACGACCCGGCCGAGCACGTCATCATCTCGAACGCCTCGTGCACCACCAACGCCCTGGCCCCGCTGGCGTCCGTCCTGGACGACCTGGCCGGCATCGAGCACGGCTTCATGACCACCGTGCACGCCTACACCCAGGAGCAGAACCTCCAGGACGGCCCGCACCGCGACATGCGCCGCGCCCGCGCCGCCGGCGTGAACATCGTGCCGACCACCACCGGTGCCGCCAAGGCCATCGGCGTGGTGCTGCCGAACCTGGACGGCAAGCTGTCCGGCGACTCCATCCGCGTCCCCGTCCCGGTGGGCTCGATCGTCGAGCTCAACACCACCGTCTCGCGCGAGGTCACCCTTGAGGAGATCCTCGACGCCTACCGCAGCGCCGCCGACGGCAAGCTCAAGGGCATCCTCGACTACGCCGACGAGCCGCTGGTCTCCGGCGACATCACCGGCGAGCCCGCGTCCTCGATCTTCGACGCCGCCCTGACCCGCGTCGACGGCAAGCACGTCAAGGTCGTCGCCTGGTACGACAACGAGTGGGGCTTCTCCAACCGCGTCATCGACACGCTGGAGCTCCTGGCCCGCGACTGACCCGCCCGGACCTCGGACAGCCGAGGCCCCCGGACGACCGAGGCCCCGAGCACGGAGGCGCAGGAGCCTCGGCCCCGGCAGCGGTGCGAGACAGCACGGACCCGAGTGGGCCCGGACGGATTGTTCCGACATTCCGTCCGGGCCCACCGCCGTTTCCCCGTCCCGACAGCAAGGGCACCTGGCGGCGGGAGCCTGACTCCTCGCCACTGCCGCCCGCCGTGCGGCTCAGGGGCGCGCCCCGAGAACCTGCTCCAGATCGATGCCGTCCGTGTCGTCCAGGCCGCCGGCCACGAAGGCGTCCACCGCCGGTGCGGTGTCGAGGCGGCCCTGCCAGCGGCGGACGACGTCGTGCAGGGGCGTCAGGTCGTAGGTCTGCCGGGAGTCCTCCAGCGCCTTGCCCCAGTCCCGCTCGAACGCCGGCAGCCAGCGGTCCGCGCGGGCCGCGTCCCGGTCGGCACGGATACGCGCGACCAGCCTGGCGGCGGCCGCAGGGTCCGGAGCGGGCAGCGGCGCCGGAACGGGCAGCGGGGCCGGCGGCGGGGCGGGGATGCGGTCGGGCTGGGCGCTCAATCGGGTGCTCCACTTCGTCCTCGGCCACGGTACGGCACTCACCTCCGCCCGGTGGGCGCCGAGAGTTGATTCCCCGTTCGCCGGCCACCGTGAACACCGCCACCGCCACCGCCACTCCGTCACCACCATCACCGCCGCCTCCGCCGCGCGACGGACCTCCGGGAGGCCACCCCGGCCCGGCCGCCGAGTGCCCGCCGAAGCGCCCAAGTGATGACGTCGCGACACGCCAGGCCCTTTCACATCTGCTCGAATCTGGCTATCTTCAAGCACATGCAAGCAGACTGCGCCGGTGCGCGCGAGCCTGTTCGCTGGTGCCGCCGACGGCCGAGCAGCGCGGCAGCCCGTCCCCCGGCGCACGACAACGTTCTCAAGACTGCTCACAGCTCTCTGCAATCCCCACGAGCGGACCAGGCGCCAGGACGCGGGTCCGCAGGACGAAGGCGGTATCAGCAGTGGACAAACGTGTCATCGGAATCCCGGCGGCGTGTGCAGCCGCCGTCCTCGTCCTCACCTCCTGCAGCAGCGGTGGCGACGGCGGCTCGGCGAACGGGAACGTGACCCTCAAGCTGGTGGCCGCCGACTACGGCGACAAGGAGACCAACAGCTCGAAGGCCTACTGGGACGGCGTCGCCACCGCCTTCAGCGCGGCCAACCCCGCCATCCGGATCGACGTCCAGGTGGTGAACTGGAACGACATCGACAAGCAGGTCAAGACGATGATCCAGAGCGGGAACGTCCCCGACGTCCTGCAGACCGGCGGCTACGCCGACAAGGTCGCCGACGACCTCCTCTACAAGGCCGAGGACGTGCTGTCGACGGGCACCCGGGCCAACCTCATCGACACCTTCGCCGACGCCGGCAAGGTCGGCGGCGTCCAGTACGGCATCCCGTTCGTCTCCTCCGCCCGCGCCTTCTTCTACAACAAGGCCGTCCTCCAGCAGGCCGGCATCGCCCAGCCGCCCGCCACCTGGGACGAGGTCCGCAAGGACGCGGAGCTGATCAAGGCGAAGGTGCCCGGCGTCACCCCCTACGCCCTGCCGCTCGGCCCCGAGGAGGCCCAGGGCGAGAGCATGATGTGGGAGCTCGGCAACGGCGGCGGCCACACCGACAGGACCGGCAAGTACAGCATCAACAGCCAGGCGAACGTCGACACCTTCGGCTGGCTGAAGGCCAACCTCGTCGACACCGGCCTGACGTACGCCAACCCCGCGACCACCGACCGCAAGACGGCCTTCGCCGACTTCGCCGCGGGCAAGGCGGCCATGCTCAACGGCCACCCCTCGCTGATCCAGATGGCCAAGGACGGCAAGGTCGACTACGGCGTCGCTCCGATCCCGGGCAAGGCCGGCCCGCTCAAGTCCACCCTCGGCGTGGCGGACTGGACGATGGCCTTCAAGAAGAACGGCCACCGCGAGCAGATCAAGAAGTTCCTCGACTTCGTCTACGCCAAGGACAACACGCTCAGGTTCGACGAGACCTACAACCTCATGCCGGTCACCCAGGACACCCTGCGGGAGATGACCGCCAGCGGCCGGCACAAGGACCTCGAACCGTTCTTCGCCCTGCTGCCGCAGGCCACCTTCTACCCGCTCGGCGACACCACGTGGGACGCCGTCTCCGCCGAGCTCAAGAAGGGCATCGGCAGCGCGGTCGCCGGCGACCCGGCCAAGGTGCTCGGCGACCTGCAGAAGAAGTCCCAGGACGCCGTCGCGAACAAGTAGGCGGTCGCACCCGTTCGGAAGGCACCGCACGTGTCCCTCAAGTCCACCGCTGCGCGGCCCCGCCGGTCCGGTCGGCGCGCGCCCGCCCGCTCCGCCGCCGGCCGCCTCGGCCCGCTGCCCTGGATCGGCCCGGCCGTCCTGCTGATCCTGTTCGTGGTCCTGTGGCCGGTCTACGAGATGGTCCGCACCTCGTTCCTGCGGATCAGCACCAGCGGGTTCGTCCGAGGCTCCGCCGGGCTCGACAAGTACCGCAAGCTGTTCGGCGAGTCCGACCTCGGCCCCGTCCTGCTCCGGACGGCGGCCTGGACGGGCGCCGTCGTCGGCCTGACGATGCTGCTCTCCCTGGCCCTCGCCCAGCTGTTCAACCAGCGCTACCCGGGCCGCCGGGTCACCCGCTGGGCGCTGATCGCGCCCTGGGCGGCATCCGTGCTGATGACCGCGATCGGCTTCAAGTGGATGCTCAACCAGACCGCCGGCGTCCTCAACACCGCGATGACCGACCTCGGTCTGATCGACGGCCCCCAGGACTGGCTCGGCCGGCCCTCGACCGCCTGGCCCTGGATGACGGCGGTCGCCGTCTTCGTCTCCCTCCCCTTCACCACCTACACGCTGCTCGCCGGGCTGCAGACCGTACCCGCGGAGCTGTACGAGGCCGCCCGCGTGGACGGCGCCTCCCCCTGGCAGACCTACCTGAGGATCACCCTGCCCCTGCTGCGCCCGGCCTTCCTGGTCGGCGTGGTGATCAACCTGATCAACGTCTTCAACTCCTTCCCGGTCATCTGGGGCATGACCCAGGGCGGGCCGAGCAGCGACACGGCCACCACGACCGTGTTCATGTACCAGTTGAAGAACACCGACATCGGCGAGTCGGCGGCGATGTCCGTCGTCAACTTCGCTCTGGTCGTGCTGATGGTGCTGGCGTTCCTCAGGGTCAGCCGTTGGAACAGGGAGGAGAGCTGATGGCGGCGACCCCGCCCGCCGCCCCGGCCGCTTCCGCGCCCGCCCCGCGGGAACGGCAGGCCCCGCGCCGGACCCCGCGCCGGAGCCCGCGCCGGTCGGCACGCACGGCCCCGGGCCGGACCGGGCTCCGGATCGGGCCGCGCACCCTGCTCGTCACGGCGGCGGCCTGGCTGCTGGCGGCGGTCTTCGTGCTGCCGTACCTGGAGATGGTCGTCACGGCGCTGCGCCCGGCGAACGAGCTGCGCGACCCCACCTACCTGCCGGAGCACTTCGCGTGGTCCAACTTCGTCGACGTCTGGCGCGAGTCGACGCTCGGCGGCAACCTGAGGGTCACCCTGCTGGTCGCCGGCGGCTCCACCCTGCTCGCGCTGCTGGTCGCACTGCCTGCCGCCTACTACACCGCGCGCGTGCGCTACCGGGGGCGGCGGCTCTTCCTGCTGCTCGTCCTGGTCACCCAGATGTTCCAGCCGACCTCGCTCCTGGTGGGCCTCTACCGCGAGTTCTACCAGCTGCACATGCTCAATTCGGTCTGGACGCTGGTCCTCTGCAACGCCGCGTTCAACCTGGCCTTCACCATCTGGATCCTGACCGCCTACATCGGCTCGATCCCGGTGGCCCTGGAGGAGGCGGCCATGATCGACGGCCTCGGCCGGCTCGGGGCGCTGCGCCGGGTGGTCCTGCCGCTGGCGATGCCGGGCGTGGTGACCGCAGTGATCTTCACCTTCATCGCGGCGTGGAACGAGTTCGTGATGGGACTGACCCTGTCCACCGAGCCGGACAGCCAGCCGCTGACGGTGGGCATCAACGGTTTCGTCGGCAACTACACCGTGCAGTGGAACTACCTGTTCGCCGGATCGGTCGTCGCCATCGTGCCGGTCGTGGTGCTGTTCGCCTTCATCGAGCGGCAGGTGGTCTCCGGCCTGACCGCCGGATCGGTCAAGTAGCGCAGCGCCCGGCGGGCGCCGGCCCTCACCCGCGCTCCCCGGAGCCCGGCCCCGAGGGCCGGCCGTCGCGGTTCAGGCCCGCTGCACCCGGACGCCGACGTCGGTCAGCGCCTTCTCCTGCTCCTCGGACAGCCCGTCGTCCGTCACCACGTCGTGGATGTCGGCCAGCGGGCAGATCGAGGCGAACGTGACCCGGCCGATCTTGGTGCTGTCGGCGAGGACGACCGAGCGCGCGCTGCCGCGCAGGAAGGCGCGGTCCGTCTGCGCCTCCATCTCGTCGTGCGTGGTGCAGCCCTCGTGCGCCGTGAGGCCGTCGACCCCGATGAAGGCGAGGTCGAAGTGGTACTGCGCGAGCATCCGGTCCGCGGCCGGGCCCACCAGCTCGTAGCTCGCCGACCGCGCGAGCCCGCCGATCACCACCAGCCGGACCTCCGGACGGACGATCAGCTCGGCCGCGATGTTGACGGCGTTGGTCACCACGGTGATCCCCCCGCGGTCGGCCAGGACGCGGGCGAGCTCGGTGGCGGTCGTGCCCCCGGTGAGCCCGACGACCGCTCCCTCCTGGACGAGCTCCGCGGCCGCCCGGGCGATCCGCCGCTTCTCCGCCCGCTGCTTCTCGCTGCGGTGGCGCAGCGGGAGTTCGAGGTTGACCGCACCGGTCACGGCCCCACCACGGGTGCGCTGCAGCCGGCCCTGGTCATGCAGTTCCTGGAGGTCCCGGCGGACCGTCGCACCGGAGACCCCGAGCAGCTCGGAGAGCACGTGCACGTTCGCGCTGCCCTCCTCGGCGACATGGGCGAGGATCCTGGCGGCGCGATCAGCTTTGAGCATGACCGGATTGTAGCTCCGAGGGTGGACACCGCTTCCGATCACGGGCCGGCGGCGGACCCGCGCCACGGTGAGAACCCGCCCGACCACGGCGGATCCGCCCCGCACCGGCCCTCGAAGGGCCGCGGCGGGGCGGCGGTGCACCGCACCGGGCAGCCTTGCGGCCACGACCGCCATCGCCATGCACTGCTCAAGTCTGAACAGGCGGGAACGGCCCCGGCGGGTGCACCGGACCTCCGTCCGGTGCACCCGCCGGGCGTGCCGACCGAGCGCGGCTCAGCCGCTCCCGTCGCGGCCCGCTCCCCCGCCCACGGGGGCGGTGCGCACGGGGACGCCGCCCGTGGCCGCCCCGACGGCAGGGCCCTTGGCCGCGGGGGACCCCGTCGCCGTGAGCTCGGCCGCGCTGGTCCACGGCCCGCGGTCGCCGGCCTCGCTCAGTGCCCGCAGCCGCAGGTAGCGCCCGGCCGTGGCCGGGAACGGCACCGTCTTCTCGGTGCCGGTGTCCGCCCAGCTCCCGGTCGCCACCGGGCTGCCCCAGGACGTGGCCGAGTCGGAGACGTAGACCTCGTACCGGCCGATGCGGCCGTTGACGCCGCCGTCCTGCCGGGGCAGGTAACGCAGGCCGTCGACGGCGAACCGGGCACCGAGATCGATCCGGATCTCGTGCGGCAGCGCCGCGGGCGTGCCGCCGGAGTAGGCGGTGTGCCAGAGGCTGCCGCTGCTGCCGTCGAAGGCGTTGGCGGCGGCGCCGTTCTCGGCGGCGGTCTCCTGGCTGTCCGCCGACAGCAGCTTCCAGGCGGACTTGTCCAGCGCCGGCGAGCCGCCGGCCCCGGTCGTCGGCGTGGGCAGGGTCGCACCGGCCAGGGTGACCGTGAACGCTCCGGACTGGCTGCCCGCCTTGACCCGCAGGACGCCGCCGCGGTCGGCCGGGTCGAAGAACCAGCCGGTGGCCGCGGCGTCGTAGTCGGCGAGGGAGTCCTGCCGGGCGAGCCGGGCCGGGCCCAGGTCCACGGCGGTGGGCGCGCCGGCCAGGTGGACGGTCAGCTCGTAGCCGCGCTCGGCGGGCTTGCCGGCGTAGGAGCCGGTGCTCGCCGCCACGTCGACGGTGACGGTACCCGTGCCCGAGGCCGGGGCGTCCACGGTGACCTGCTGCCGCGCCGAGGCGCCGGCCCGGTAGGCGCGGGTGAGGCCGTCGTCCTCGTACAGGCTGAAGGACGAGGTCCCCGACGGGTACAGGTCGTAGGTGAGGGTGGAGACGGGCTTCTCGCCGGTGTGGTTCATCTGCGGCCACATCGGGACGATGGCGCCGCCCTTGACGAACACCGGCGTCGAGTCGAGCGGTGCCGCGTAGCCGTTGAGCGTCGTCGGGCCCTGGTAGACCCGGCCGGTCCAGTAGTCGGTCCACGTCCCGGCCGGCAGGTAGATGCCGTCGCGGGTGGTGCCGCCGGTCGTCACCGGGGCGACCAGGAAGGAGTCGCCAGCCATGAACTCCTGCGCGGTGGCGTTGCCCTGGGCCACCGGGTCGTCCGGGTACTCCAGCACCAGCGCGCGGGTCGAGGGCACACCGGTGGTGCTGGCCACCTGGCTCATCGTGTACAGGTACGGCATCAGGCGCATCTTGGTCTGCAGCGCCTTGCGGTTGGCCGACAGGTAGGGCTCGGCGAACCGCCAGGGCTGCTTGTCGGTGTAGCCGGCGGACGGGTTGGTGGCGCCCCAGCCGGACATGGTCATGAACGCCGGGGTGAACGCCTTCCACTGGAGGTCCCGGGTGTAGGTCTCCGGGCTGCCGCCGAAGATGCCGTCGACGTCACCGGAGGCGTAGTTGAGGCCGGACAGCCCGGCGCCCACCACGGCGGGGACGGTCCAGCCCATGGTAGGCCAGTCGCCGCGGGTGTCGCCGGTCCAGACGACCGCGTTGCGCTGGGTGCCGGCCCAGCCGTCGACGGTCCAGACGAAGCGGCGGGCGTCCGAGTTGTCCTCGATCCCGGCGACGGCCTGGTTGACCCCGTCGAACGCGTCCTTGTAGCCCCCGCCGATCCACGCCACGTCGGTCTTCACCCCGCGGGAGCCGTCGGTGCCGACCTCGGTCTCGATGTCACTCAGCCCGGTCGACGTCCAGAGCCCGGTGTGGAAGCCCAGGGCCGCCAGGTCGGACGCCGTCTGCCGCAGGTCGGTGTAGCCGCAGCCGTAGCCGTCGTTGGGCAGGATCCAGCCGGACGGCATGTCGGCCTTCCGCGCGTCCTGCGCGTAGCCGACCACGTCGGGGGTGGTCTGGTGCCGGGCCCGCGTGTGGTCGCCGGTGTAGTCGGGGTTCGAGGCGTTGAAGCAGTCGGCGTTGCCCAGCTCCAGGCCCCAGATCGGAGCGAGGAACGGCTTGCCGGTCACGTCGGTGTAGGCGCCCAGCACGCCCTTGAGGGAATCGGCGACGAAGTAGTAGGCGTCGAAGCGCTTCTCGTTCTCGGTCGTGGCCACCGGGTCGGTGAACGCGTACGAGCCGGGCGCCCAGGTGTTGCGCAGCACGCCGTAGCCGTTGGAGGACATGTAGAACGGCGCGGGGCTGGCGTTGCTGTTCTGCTTCCACTCGTTGTCCACCGCGATCGGCACGGTCTGGTCCCGCAGGGCCCACGGCCCGAGCCGCAGTCCGGTGCCGTAGTACTGCTCGGCCGCGCCCCGGGTGAGGTACTGCGTCGTCCTCGACGCCGTCCAGGCGGTCGGCTTCGACTCCTGCCAGAGCAGCGTGCCGTCCGGCCGGTAGGCGGCGAAGGTGAGCGGCCGCTTGTACGCCCTCAGGGTGACCGCGCCGGTGGCGATCTCGTAGTAGGAGCCCCGGTCGGTGACGGTGACGGTGGGGGTGCCGAAGTCGGTGTTCACGGTGATGTCGCTGCCGGCCGGGTCGGTGAACCGGCCGTCGGGGGCGAGTTGGATGCGGAAGATGTCGGCCCGGATGAACACCACCCGCACCGCGGTGCCCGAGGACGTGGAGACGGTGGAGATCGTCCCGGCCTGGCGGAAGGCCGTGATGTTCCCGGCCGTGCTCCCCGCCGCGGCGCCGGCCGGGGCCAGTCCGACCAGGACGGTGGCGAGCACGACCGTCACCAGGCCGACCCGCAGCGCCCGTTGCCCGGGAGGGTTGGTGCCGGTGCGGGTGCGGGTGCCGGTGCGGGTGCGGGTGCCGGTGCGGGTGCGGGTGCGGGTGCCGGTGCGGTCGCGGGTGCGGAGGTGGCCGAGGGCTCGGGAGAGCCGGCTTCGGATGGTGCCGCTCGGTTGGGGCATGGCGGTCCCTCTCGGAACGGAGACAGATGCGCGGCGGAGCGAGCGTGCACCCGGATTGCATCAGCCACTGCTCACTTCAGTCAACAATGCGAGCCGATTCTTCAATTTTGAGCAGTCATCACGCAGTATCGCGCGGCCAGGGGTGGCCTCCGGTGCTCCGGCGGCCCTCCGGCAGGGCTCCGGCGGCGTGCTGGTTAGGGTCAGGGCATGTCCGCCACTCCTGGGCCCGCGCCCGCCCTGCGCCCCGCCACCCGCGCCGAACTGCCGGCGGTACTCGCCCTGCTCGCCGACGAGGAGACGGTGGTCGACCCGGCGACGATCGCCGTCACGGAGGCGTACGAGCAGGCCTTCGCCGCGATCGAGGCGGATCCGCGCAACGAGATGCTGGTCCTGGTCGAGGGCGCCGACGACCGGGGCCATGGCGGCACCGTGGTCGGCTGCCTCCAGGCGACGTACATCCCGGGACTGGGCAAGGGCGGCGCCGAGCGGGCCCTGATCGAGGCGGTCCGGATCCGCGCGGACCGCCGCGGCAGCGGACTCGGCCGCACCCTGATGCGGGCGGCGACCACCCGCGCACGCGCACGCGGCTGCGCACTCGTCCAGCTGACCAGCAACAAGCAGCGGGAGGACGCGCACCGCTTCTACACCGCGCTGGGATTCACCGGCAGCCACGAGGGCTTCAAGCTCGCGCTGTAGGACCGGCGCGGGCGTTCCCCCGGTCCAGGTGACCCCGCGCTCCTCGTCCGGGGACCGGAGTCCACGGGTCACCGGGAGCCCGCACCCGGATCCGGAGCGTCCGGGCGAGCTGCGTCCGGGCGAAGTACGGGTGCCGGGCGCGCCTCGGCTCCCTCTGCGGGGGCCGCGGCGCGCCGGCGGGGCCGTGGCGACCCAGGGTGAGCAGGGTGCCGTCGCCATCCGCGGGTGAACGCGACCGTCGACGTCCGGCACTCCGGTGGCCCGGGTCCGCCGACCCGGCTCACCGGCCGGGCCCGACGACGGGCTCAGCCCTCCGTGCTGGTGAGGACCTTCTCCAGGGCGGCCAGCGCCCACTCCAGCTCGTCGCGGGTGATGGTCAGCGGCGGGGCCAGCCGGATGGTCGAGCCGTGGGTGTCCTTGACCAGCACGCCCTCGCGCAGCAGCCGCTCGCTGACGGCGCGTCCGGTGCCGACGGCCGGGTCGACGTCCACGCCCGCCCACAGGCCCCGGACACGGTGGGCCGTCACGCCCTTGCCCGCCAGCGCGGCGAGCCCGGATTCCAGGACCTCGCCCAGGTCCGCGGCACGGCGCTGGTACTCGCCGGTCTCCAGCAGCGCGACCACGGCCGAACCGACCGCCGCGGCCAGCGGATTGCCGCCGAAGGTCGACCCGTGCTCGCCGGGCCGCAGCACACCGAGCACGTCACGGCGGCCGACCACCGCCGAGACCGGGACGATGCCGCCGCCGAGCGCCTTGCCGAGGAGCACCAGGTCCGGCAGGACGGACTCGTGCTCGACCGCGAGGGTCCGGCCGGTGCGCCCGAGCCCGGACTGGATCTCGTCCGCGACGAACAGGCACCCGGCCCGCCGGGTGAGCTCGCGGACGCCGGCCAGGTAGCCGTCGTCGGGGATCAGGACCCCGGCCTCGCCCTGGATCGGCTCGATCAGGACGGCCGCCGTGGTCTCGTCCAGCGCCGCCTCCAGCGCCGCCAGGTCGTTGTACGGGACGCTGCGGAAGCCGGGCGTGAACGGGCCGAACCCGTCGCGGGCGACCGGGTCGTCGGAGAAGCTCACGATCGTGGTGGTCCGGCCGTGGAAGTTGCCGCCGGCCACGACGATCGTCGCCCGCCCCTCCGGCACCCCCTTCACCTCGTAGGCCCACTTGCGGGCGACCTTGATCGCGCTCTCCACCGCCTCGGCGCCCGTGTTCATCGGCAGCACCATGTCCAGACCGGTCAGCCCGGCCAGTCCCTCGGCGAAGGCGGCGAGCCGGTCGTTGTGGAACGCGCGCGAGGTCAGCGTGAGCCGGTCGAGCTGGCGGTGCGCGGCCTCGACGAGCGCCGGGTGACGGTGGCCGAAGTTCAGTGCCGAGTAGCCGGCCAGCATGTCCAGGTAGCGGCGGCCCTCGACGTCCTCGACCCACACGCCCTCCGCCCGGGCCACGACCACCGGCAGCGGGTGGTAGTTGTGCGCGAGGACGGGCTCCTCGGCCCGGATCAGCTCCGCGGACGAGCGGACCGGCCGGTCCGCAGTAGTCGGACCGGCGGGGTCGGTGGGGCGGGCGGCTGCGGTCATGTCCGGTCTCCTGGGTGCGGGCGGCGGATCGGTGCGGACGGGTGGCCCGGGCGGTCCGCCGGCACGCGGGCGGTCCCCGCGTGCGGCTTCGGGGGTGTCCTCAACGCTAGGGAGCCGTCCCGCTCCCCGACAAGCGGCATCGCCGCCGCGCCACCGCAGCTCTGCTGCGTGTTCCGTCTCCTCAGCGCAGCAGTGCTGCGCCGCCACCCCGCGCCGCGCGGTCGGTGCCGGGCGCGGCGGCGTGCTCGCCGCCTGGGGCGAGCAGGTCGGAGAGGACCAGGCTGCTGACCGTCCGGCGGACGAACGGCTCGGCACGGATCCGCTCCAACACCTCCTCGAAGTGCTGCACGCTGGCCGCCCGTACGTGCAGCAGGGCGTCCGCCCCGCCCGTGACGGTCATCGCCGCGACGATCTCGGGGTGGTTGCGCACCACCTCGGCCAGCCGCCTCGGCGGCGCCGCACCGTCGCAGTACACCTCGACGTACGCCTCGGTGCCCCAGCCCAGGGCAGACGGCCGCACCGTCGCCGTGAATCCGGTGATCACGCCGTCCGCGCGCATCCGGTCGACCCGGCGCTTCACGGCCGTGCCGGAGAGACCGACGGCCGCCCCGATCTCGTTGAAGCTCGCCCGGGCGTTCTCCACCAGCGCCGCCACGATCCGGCGGTCCAGTTCGTCGAACTGCGGGGTGGTGGCGTGCGTCGTGGCCTTGGTGCTCATGGTCGGTGGTCCTTCACAGCGCTGCGGTAAGCCGTCGGGCGGGCCGGGCGGCGGGGGCACGAACCGGCCGCCCGCGGCTCTGCGCGCCCCATGGGCGCAGCATAACCACAGGTCAGCCCGGTCGGGGCGGGGCCGAGCGCAGGACCGGGCCGGGCGCCGCGGTGTCACCACGAACGCCCACCGAACACCGCGCCGGGAGTCGTCGACCAGGTCGCGACCGCCGCCGGCGCGCGGGGTCGGCGTTCCGCCCGGGTACCCGGAGTGCCGCCGTGCGACCGGTCGCCTCCCGCGGCGATGCGGTGATCATCTGACGGACGGTCGTCTACATTGATCGGCCGGACGGGGCCCACGGGCGCCCGTCCCCCGCCCTGGCCGACCGGCCTCGGTCCCGACCGACGAGGAGTCACATGTCTTCGCCCGCCATTTCCCGACGCCGTCTGATGTTCGCCGGGGCGGGTGTCGCCGCCGCCGCGGCCGCGCCCCTCGCGGCGGCCGGCGCCACGCAGGCCGCCGCCGATCCGGTGAACCCTGCGAACATCCCGGACGGCGCCCCGCTGATCGGGGTCGACCACGGCTCCACCCGGTGGGCCGGGTCGATCGTCAACCGCGACACCTCGACCACGCTGCAGGGCATCGCGTTCGACTCGGTCAACGGTCACCTCTACACCCTGCAGATAGCCGGGGCCAGCCAGGTCGCCTACCTCCAGTCCGGCAGCCAGGTCGCCGTCACCGCCACGATCGGCGCCGACCGGCACGCCGCCTCCGGCGACCTCTGCCTCACCAAGCACGACCTGAGCGGCGCCGTCCTGGGCCACATGTACCTGCTCGGCTTCGGGCACGGAGTGTCGCTCGGCATCGAGCCCGCGACCGCCACCACCCCCGCCTACGTCTGGACCGAGGCCAATGCGGCCACCAGCGGCTACGGCCGGGAGATCGTCCGGTTCCCGTTCGCCGACCAGACCCTGCTCTGGACCAGCCACCCCGACGTCCGGCGCCTGGCCTCCCCGGATGCCGCCGCCACCGCGATGACCCCGTACGTCGACGCGGCCAACGGCATCCTCCTGCTCCGCTACGCCCTCGCCGGCGAGCACTGGTTCGCCGCGTACGACCTGCCGGCCGCGCGCACGGCCGCGGCCGACGGCACCGCCCTGCCGGCCCCGCTGGCCCGTATCCAGCAGCCGTTCCTGCCGAAGGCCGACGCCAACGGCGCCCCGACGCAGACCGCCGCGACCTTCCAGGGCTTCGCCTCGCACGGCCGGTACGTCTACATGCTCGACGGCGACCCGCGCACCGGCGACCCGTCGAAGCCGCTCGCGGGCCTGGACAAGTGGACCGTCCACACCACCTCGATGGACCTCAACGGCGTGCAGAACGACCCCGCCACCGGTTACATCCGGCGCACCCACTCGGAGGCGGACGCGGGCGCCAACCCCCGTGAGCCCGAGGGCATGGCCGTCTACACCGGCCCCGAGGGGCTGCGCCTGTGCTTCGGCATCACCAACAACTCCGTCTCCGGCACCCGTCAGTTCGACCTCTACTACAAGGTCTGACCACGCGTCCGGCCGGCAGACGCCCGGGGGACGACGGTACTCCGGGCGTCTGCCGCCAACCGGCCGTCACCGGTCCGACCCTCGCCGTCCCGGGCTGCGGACCGTCAGGCCCGCACCGCCTCCGCCGCCTCGACGATCACCTCGGCCACCCGCGCCGGCTGCTCCACCAGGAGCAGGTGCCCGGCATCCGGCACCGTCACCATGGTGATCCCGGGGCTCGCCTCCAGCCCGCGGCGCTCCTCGTCCGTCAGCCCGATCTCGTCGCGGTCCCCGCGCACGACCCAGGCGGGCTGCCCGGAGTCGCGGAGCCGGGCGACCAGTGACGGGTGGCGGTCCAGGTACTCGTAGTAACACCGCACCGACGGGCGGCAGAACCCGGGATCGTTGTTGCTCATGTCCTCCGCGAGCGTACGCGCCCGGCCCTCCGCGACCCCGCCCTTGATCATTTCCTTCCGCATCATCGGCGGCAAGGTCTTGATCACCGCGGCCCAGGACAGCGGTCCCAGCCCCGGCACCCGGCCCAGGTGGTCCAGGACGCCGAGGAACGCGGCCTCGTCCTTCCTCGAGAACGTCGGCGACAGGAGCACCACGGGCCCGGCGAAGTCGCCTGCGGCTGCCATCTCGATCGCGACGTTCGCGCCCATGCTGTGGCCCACGACCAGGTCGCAGGCCTCGTCCGCCGCGCACTCCCCCATCAGTCGGGCGTAGTTCTCCATCGCGAGGTCGTCCGGCGGCACGGTGCGCCCGAACCCCGGCAGCGTCACCGCCACGGTGGCCAGCCCGGCCTCGGCCAGCACCGGCTCCGCCATCACGTCCGCGTAGAACTCGGCACTGCACATCCCGCCCGGCAGCAGCAGTGCCCGGTGCCGCGGATGCTCGGGGCCCGTACGGCGCACGTCCAGCGATTCCTTCATAGGCCCAGGCTGGACCCGCCACCGCCGACCCGCCACCGCCGGGCGTCACGGCCGACGGCTCGCCCGGCGGGGCGGCAGGGCCCGCCGCGGGGCCGCGACCCGTCTCGGCGGGGACGCGTCCACGCACAGCGAGCTCCCAAGCCCGTTCCGACGCGCTCCGCGGAACGGCCCCGGTTGCACCTTCCTGCCAACCTCCCGGCGATCTCCGTTCGAACGCGATCTTCGCAGCTATGCTCCGTAGCCGTCCGAGCATGATCCAAATCGTCGAAGGGGCAAGGAACGTGACGTTCCGTTCCACCACTGCCGCGCTGGCCACGGCCGGCCTGCTCTCCCTCCTGGGGACCACCACCGCCGTCGCCGCCCCGGCCGAGGCGCCGGCCGGCCAGGGCCGGGACTGCGGTGCCATCCGCCTCACCGGCTCGCTGCCGGCGCCGGCCCCGGGCCAGGCCGTCCAGCAGCAGGTCACGATCGGCGCCGACTGCACACCGCAGTTCGGCCCGGTCACCCACAAGCCCGCCTCGGCCGCGGCGGCGAAGACCGTGACCGCGAGCGAGGGCGCGGCCGCGACCGGCACCACCCGGCAGCTGCGCAGCCGGAACGAGATGTTCGACTGCTGCAACATCCGGATGACCGGGCTGTACACCACCTCCACCTGGACCACCGACGGCGGCCGGATCACCACCGCGGCCACCGAGGCGACCCAGGGCAACAACCGCGAGCCCTGGAACGCCGGCTGGTCGGTGAAGTCCGCGGCCAAGACGGACGACTGCACCACCGACTGCGCGGTCGTCCACACCAAGGCCGACGCCGAGTTCAGCTACCAGGGGATCTTCGACGTCACCGGCAACTGGTACTTCAACACGCACCACTCCTCGGTGCAGCTGAACGGCGACTCGACCGCGTCGTGCACCTTCGACGTCGAGCTGCGCCACACCTTCGTCGGCTGGAACTGGCAGCGCGGCTGCGAGTGATCCCGGGCCTCACGGCGTGCGGGCGGTGACGGAGCTCGCGTCACCGCCCGCAGGAGTTCGGCGATCCCGGCAAGGACCGCGGGAGGAACGCTTGCCGAGGAGCGCAGGACCACGGCCGCGGCGGGCCGCCCCGCCGAGCACGGTTCGACTGGTCGCGGCTCGCGGCCCTGCCGGGCGCACAGGGCATGCCGGTACGACCATGAAGAGGTGGACGCGGACCCGCACGACCTGCCCGGCCTCCTGGACATCGCACCGACCCCCCGGACGGCGGTGGCCTGGCTGCCGCCGTCCGGGCTGTGGGAGGCCGTCCAGGAGATCCGGCGGCAGCACGATCCGCAGATCCGCCGCTGGCCGCCCCACGTCAACGTGCTGTTCGGGTTCGTCCCGGAGTCGGACTTCGGCCCGGCCGTCCCGGTGGTGGCCGCCGTGGCGGCCGCGCACTGCCCGTTCACCGCCCGGCTGCGGGGCGTGCACAGCTTCCGCCACCGCCGCGACTCCACCGTCTGGCTCGACCCGGCAGCCGACGGCCCCGGTCCCTGGGCAACGTTGCACGGCTCGCTGGTGGAGCGCTTCCCCCGCTGCCGCGGCCGGGCCGAGGGCTTCACGCCGCACCTCTCGCTGGGGCGCACGCGCGATCCGCGCGGCCTCGCGGCAGAGGCGGCTGCGCGGCTGGGCAGCACCACGGCGCCGGTCGCCGAGCTCGTCGTCCTCTCCCGCCGGGGCGACGGCCCGATGGAGGTCAGGTTCGCGGTCGGCCTGGGAACGGGCGCGGTACGGCGACCGGGTGACCCCGGCGCCGGCGCGAGCCGCTGAGCCCCCACCCGCGGCAGGGCCCGCCCCACCGGCTACCCGTCTGCGCGCTGTCGGGGGAAGGGCCGGAGGTCGGGCTCGACCCAGGCGGCCCTGGCCTCGGCGCTCTCCAGCGTCGCGGTCCGGTAGAAGCGGTCCGGCAGCGTCTTGTCGAGCAGCTCGGGGTGCCGGTCGACGAAGGCGTCGAAGTCGGCGCCGCCGTCGAGACCACCCTCCGCCCGGCTTGCGTGGCGGCCCACCAGCTCGACCCAGGCCCGGGTCATGGTGGCGTGGTACTTCTCCGGGGCACCCGCGGCCAGGGCCGCGCCCCGGATGCCCTCGCCGACCAGTTCCACCGCGGCGGCGGTGCCGTGGCTCCGGACGGCCAGCCAGGCCAGGTGGACGTGTTGGCGGTGCCCGAACCGCTCGGCCGCAGCCATCGCCTCGGCCATCAACCCCGCGAACCGCTCGGACCGCGTCGCCGTCTCCACCGCACCGCGGCGGTCCCCGCTCATGCGCCCTCCTCGATCAGCGCGTCCAGCACGGCGTAGTAGCCGGCGACCGCACCCGCGGGCAGGCCGGCCAGGGCACGGCTCTCGACATCGGCCAGCGTCCGGCGGATCAGGGCCGCGGCCGCGTGCCCGGAGTCGGTGAGCTCGACGAGCACCGACCGGCGGTCACCGGCGCGCACACCGCGGGTGATGTGACCACGCCGTTCCAGCCGGTCCAGGACGCTGGTCAGCGTGGTCGGACGGGTGCCGACCGCGGCACCCAGCTGGGACACGGTCCGGCCCCGGCCGTCGGCGAGGTTGGCCAGCGCGTTGATCTCGGAGGCGGTCAAGTCGAGGTCGACGAGCTCGGCGGCGATCAGCTGCAGCGTGGCGTGCGTCGCGCGCTGCAGGGTGAGCAGCGCCGACCGCTCAGGTGGCACGGATTCGGACTTCACGATTTCGGATACTACGAAATCGTTCTACCGAGGGCAAGACGAGTGGCACCCGGCCGGACGCGCAGACGCCTCGACGCTCGAACGACGGCCACCCCTGGAGCCGCCCGGATCACCGGCCCTCCGCCGACAACCGATCGGGGCCGGTCTAGGCTGGGCCGGGTCCGAACCATCTCGACGGGGCGGGCCGGGCCGGCCGCGGGGTGGGAGATTCCGGGGGCCGGGCCTGCCGCAGGAGCACACGGGGGAAGAGCATTGTTCGAGGATCGGGAAGACAGCGAGCTCACCGAACTCACCGCGCACACCGAGTACATCGGGTACGACGGCGACGAGGAGGAGGGCGCCCCGCGCCGGTCGGCCTCGCGCAGGGTCTGGCAGCTGGCACTGGGCGGAGTCGTCGCCGGGCTGGTCACGGTCGGCGGGTACGGTGCTTACAACCTGGTCGACGCCGTCTCGGGCGGCTCCCGGGGCGACGGCGACCACCCGGAGTCCACCGCCGTTGCGGCCATGGCCCAGCAGCCGCCGACCGCCGAGGAGGCCGATGCGGTGGCCCGACGGTTCCTGGCGGCATGGGGCCGGGGCGATGTCACGGCCGCGGCCACCCTGACCGACCGTCAGGAGACGGCACGCTCGGCGCTGGCGGCGTTCCGCGAGGCGCTGAGGCCCCGTTCGTTCACCGCGACCGGGACGGGCCCGGCGCCCTCCGGCACGCCGAGCGAGCCGACCGTCGGCTTCCGGGTGAAGGCCGAGTTCGAGGGCGCGGCCGCCGCCTGGGAGTACGACGGTGCACTGAGCGTGGTCCGGGCCGCGGACGGCCGGGCGGTCGTCCGGTGGGCGCCGAACGTGATCCACCCGCACCTCGACACGGGCGAGACGATCGGCGTCCGACTGCTGCCCACTGCCGCGGCGAAGCCGACCGACCGCAACGGCAGGCCGCTCGACGCCTTCCCCTCGCTCAAGTCCCTGCTGCCCCAGATCGCTCCGCCCGCCGGTACGGACTCCGTCGACGGGCAGGCCGTGGTGATCACCGACGGCACCGCGAAGGCGCCGGAGCAGCTGTTCGTCCTCACCCCGTCGAGCGCACCGGAGGTCAGGCTCACCCTGGACGCCGGCCTCCAGCAGGTCGCGGAGGCGGCGGTGAGGCAGCAGTCGGCGGGCGGGAAGCCGGCCTCGCTGGTCGCCGTCCAGCCGAGCACCGGCCACATCCTCGCGATGGCGTTCTCCCCCACGGGCGGGTTCAACCGAGCCGCCGCGGGCGGACAGCCGCCGGGCTCCACGATGAAGGTGATCACCTCGGCCGCCCTCCTGCAGGCCGGGGTCCGCCCGGACACCGTCGTACCGTGCAAGGACACGACCAACTCCCCGCGCCCCTGGCACAACGACGAACGCGGGGACTTCCCCGACTACACCCTCACGGACGACTTCACGCACTCCTGCAACACCGGCTTCATCGACAAGGGCCTGGAGAAGCTGCAACTCGGAACGGTGTCATCGGTGGCCCGCGAGCAGTTCGGCCTCGGCCTGGAGTGGCACATCGGCATCGAGAGCCGGGACGCCACCGTCCCGGTGCCGAAGACCAGGGACGAGGCGGCGGCCGAGTTCATCGGCCAGGGCACCGTCCAGGTGAACTCGCTGGCGATGGCCTCGGTCGCCGCCACCGTGCAGAGCGGAACGTTCCGCCAGCCCGTCCTGATACCCGGCGCGAAGCGGGTGACGGCACCCGGGAGGCTGCCGGCGGGCGTCGCCCGCGACCTGCGGACGATGATGTCCAGGACCGCGACCCAGGGCACCGCACGCGCCCCGATGTCCGGGCTGACCGGCCAGATCGGCGCCAAGACCGGCACCGTCGAGACGGGCAACGGCAAGGGCACCAACAGCTGGTTCATCGCCTACCGCGGCGACCTCGCGGTCGCGGCCGAGGTCGAGGGCGGCGGCCACGGCAACAGCGCCGCCGGGGTGGCGGCCGCCCAGGTCCTCAAGGCCGGCGGAAAGGGCTGACGAACGACCGACGCGGGCGGGGGCCCGGCGCGAGCGTGCCGCGCCCCCGTCCGGCGGAGTGACGCTCAGGACGTCCGGCTCAGGACCATCATGCGCTCGGGGTTGGGCAGCGGCGTGAAGCCCGCCTTCGCGTAGACCCCGTGGGCGTCCTGCGTGGCGAGCAGGATGCGCCTGAGCCGGTACGGGGCCAAGTGGTCACGGACCGCGCCGGCCAGCCAGGTGCCCAGACCCCTGCCGCGGTGCGCGGTGGCCACGTAGACGTCGCAGAGCCACGCGAAGGTGGCCAGGTCGCTGACGATCCGCGCGTAGGCGACCTGGGCGCCCGCGGCGTCGAAGACACCGAAGTTGAGCGAGGCGCGCACCCCTTGCTCCACCGTCTCCCGGCTGACACCCAGCGCCCAGTACGCGTCGGTGGACAGCCAGTGGTGCACCAGGCCGACATCGATCCGGCTCGCGTCCGTGGACAGCTCGTAGCCGTCTTCCCTGATTGCGGTCATGAACGGACAGCATAGAGACGCCACTTGGAGATTCCAAGAACAAACTTGGAAGAACCAAGCAGGCCTCGGCGCCGCCGCTACCGGTCCACCGGCCGACGCACGACCGGCACATGACCGGTCCGTGACCGATTCGGCCGCGCGCGACCTCCCCTACCGTCGGAGACGACAGCGAACGAGCCCCCCGACGAAGGAACACCCCATGGCCGCCTACGCGATCGCCAACGTCCACGCCGTCGACTTCGGGCCCGACATCGTCGAGTACCTCCAGCGGATCGACGCCACCCTGGAGCCCTTCGGCGGCCGGTTCCTCGTCCACGGAGGCGGGGTCGAGGCGGTCGAGGGCAGCTGGGGGAAGGACCTCATCATCATCGAGTTCCCCGACCACGACCGGATGCGCGCCTGGTACAACTCCCCCGAGTACCAGGAGATCCTGCCCCTGCGCACCCGCCACATGACCGCCGACGTCGCCTTCGCCCACGGCACACCCGCCGGCTACCGGGGCGCCGACGCCCTGAAGCACTGACGTGCCGGGGCGACGGAGCCCCCGCCCGGCACCTCGGTGGCGTCGGACGGGGGCGGGGGCGGGGGCGGTCACCGTCCGCCCCCAACCGCCACCGGGTGCCCCTCGGGAGACGGTGTTCCTACCGGGACGGGGCGCAGACGAGCCGGTGGGCGGAGTGCCAGAGCGCGGCCTCCTCCTCGGACTCGGTGTGCTGGCCGGTCGCCTCGCAGTCCGGGCAGGTGGTGGTGCCGGTCTCGGGGTCGAACGCGAACGGGTGGCGCGAGGTCACTGGCGGTCCCTTCGGGCGGGATGGGGAAAGATCGTCCGGAGTCGCAGACGTGCGCGTAGCCAGGCGAACGATGCGGGATCCGACTGCGGAACGCCCACGCCGACCGCACTGCCGTCCTGTCAGGCCTGCGACTCCGAACGATCTTTCCCCACCCACGCCATCGAAACGCCTGCCACCGTCGACCGATACCGGCAGATGCGCGCGGAACACGGACGCCGCCCCTCCGGAGCACCGTCCGGCGCGCCGGCCCCCACCGCAGCGATCGATGAACGCCCCCGAAGCGGCTCGGCGCACCTCGATGCGGAGACCCGCGACCAGCCGGGCGACGGTCTCGCACGCGGGGCGGGGAGCACGTCCCGCCGAGCGTCGCCGACCCCGAACCCGCGAGGTCACGGCCTACGACCGGCCGGCCTGCCGCCCTCCGCGAGCGCCGTCTCCGCAGCATCGAGGATCCCGCCGAAGACGAGGGCGATGACGGGCTTGGCGAGGCGCGTGACGGCCGCGCCGAACGGGACACGCGCCTGGAAGGCGGTCGTCCAGACGACTTCGGTGCCGCCCGCGACCTCGGTGAAGGTCATCCGGCCGAGCTCGTGCCGGGCCGGCGGAAAGCAGCGCTCGACGGTGTAGTCGAAGTCGTACGGCGGGTTGTAGGCGGTGACCCGCTCGCGGAACCACCCGATCGCCCAGGTGTGCAGCCGCACCGCGCCCACCCCGTACGGCGCGCCCGCACCCTGCCGGGCCAGTCGCGCCCTGAGGACGAGCGGGGAACGGGTGTAGTTGCCGGTCGCGGCGCACCAGTCGAACACGTCCGCGATCGGCGCTGCGATGACCCGTCGTACGGTCAAGGTCTCCATCGTCGCTGCCCCTTCTCCTGGCCGGCCCTGCCGCAGGCCCGTCGGCCCCGCGGACCAGGTGGACGACGCAGCATCCGCGAACGTGACGTCGCCACCCTGGTGACGTGCCGCACACCCGCGCCCGAGGCCTCCTATCCGCCCGGGGCAGCCCTGCCCGCCCCTGTCCGGCCGACCGATCGGCGCGCAAGGTGATCCTCGGCGGGCTGCGCCGCACGGGGCAGCCGACCATCGCGATCACCACCACCCTCCCCGGCCGCACCGCCCGCCCGCCACCGGCGCCCGACGCGGGCCCGGGCACTCACTGCCCGGCGGCCTCACGGGCGATCCGGTCGAACTGGGCGCCCATCGCCTCGGAGAGCGCCTGGGCCGCCGACAGCGGGCGGACCATGACGGTGAAGTCGTCGATCAGCCCTTCCTCGTCGAAGTGCAGGAAGTCGCAGCCCTGGATCCTCCTGCCCGCGACGGTCGCGGTGAAGACGAAGGCGTGGTCACGGCCGTCCGGGCCCGCGATCTCGCGGACGTAGGTGAAGTCCTCGAAGACGCGCAGCACGCCGCGCAGGATCGCCGCCGTGATGGCCTTGCCCGGGTAGGGCCTGAACGCCACGGGGCTGGTGAACACCACCTCGTCGGCGAGCATGGCCTCGACGGCCTTCTCGTCGCGGTCCTCGACGGCCTGGCGGAACGGGTGCATCGAAGCACTCCTCGCTACTCAACGATACGACTAGGTGTGCCTGCGAGTATGAGCTCGACGCGGCCGACCTGTCCAGACCTACCCAGACGTGTCCAGACCGCCCGGCCCGCCCGGCCCGGCACCCGCGCACGCGGCGCCCGATCCGCAATCCGCGATCAGTCGCTTCGTTGACCAATGACGCGTGCTACGTTGACGCCATGGCTCTGCGGAACGCGTTGATGGCAGCCCTCCTGGACGGCGAGGCCTCGGGGTACGACCTCGCCAAGGGCTTCGACGCTTCGGTGGCCAACTTCTGGATGGCCACCCCCCAACAGCTCTACCGCGAGCTGGAGCGCATGGAGGCCGACGGGCTGATCGCGGCCCGCGTGGTCGAGCAGGAGCGGCGCCCCAACAAGCGCCTCTTCTCCCTCACCGGAGCCGGCCTCGCCGCGGTCCACGCGTACACCGCCGAGCTCCCGAGCCGGCCCAGCACCATCCGCGACGAACTCATGGTCAAGGTGCAGAGCGTCGACGCCGGCGACGCCGCGGCCGTGCGGGCCGCCGTCGCCGAGCGGATGGAGTGGGCCCGCGCCAAGCTCGCGCGCTACGAACGCCTCCGGACCAGACTGCTCGACGGCCGCACCGAGGAGCAGCACCTCGCCGAGGCCGAGCGCATCGGCCCGTACCTCACCCTTCAGCGCGGCATGGCCTTCGAACAGGAGAACATCCGCTGGGGCGAGACCGCCCTCCGCGCCCTCGACCAACGGTCGGCCGTCCGCCACTGACCCGCCCGCGCCGGCCCGCAGCACCGTCGGTCGAGGTCCTGCACGGCCGACGCCCGGAGGCCGACCCGGATGCTCCGCCGCACCCGGGCTACGGACCGGGGACGTCGCTGACGGCCCGGCAGCGGGCGAGAAGGCCGCCGAGCTGACGGCGGCTGGCCACCGGGTGTCGGCCAGCGCAATCGGCAACCTGCGGCACAGGACGTGCCGGGGGACGCCCTCGTGCAGGGTCTGACGGTGCCGGTGGGATCGTTCGACGGTGGGTCAAGTGGCCGAGGTGATAGCTCGGATGACAGCCGAGATTCCTGGCGCCGGCCGGCCTGGAAGCCGTGCCAGGAGGATCCGGCGGACCTCGGGGGGTGCTCCGTCTACGTGCAGCAGGCTTACGCCGCGCGGCAGCAGCGGCGTCATGCGGGACGGGACGGTTGTCACGCCGAAGCCACCGGCGACCAGCTGGAGTTTCGTCAGCCAGTCGCTGGTGGTGTGGACGATCCGGGGCCGCCCGGGCAGTCCGGGCCAGACTCCGAGCAGAGGTTCCGAACTCGTTGACGGGGCGGCGATCCAGGGGGCGTCGACGAGCTCGTCCACGAGGACGGCGGTGCGGCCGGCGAACCTGCCGGTGGTCGGCGCGGCCACAAGCAGTTCGGTGTCCTCGACCGTTTCGACGTGCAGCCGGGGGGACTCACCGTCCGACGGCCGGTGCGGCGGGCGGGACGTCAGCACGGCGGCGTCGATCGAGCCCGCCCGCAGGGCCCGGATCAGGCCGGGTGTGGTGCCCTCCCGCGTCGTGACTGAGATGTGCGGGCTGGTGGCCGCGAGCCGGTTGAGTACTGGGGGGAGGAGCACCGCGCCCGCACTGGGGAACATCCCCAGTCGCACCGGTTCCGCTTGTGAGGATGGGCCGGTGAGCTCCTGTTCGGCCGCCGCGACGGATTCGAGGATCGTGCGGGCGTGCCGCAGCAGGGTCAGTCCTGCGGGAGTGAGCTGTACCCCGTCGGAGCGGCGCTCGAACAGGACGGCGCCCGCGCTCCGTTCGAGGGCCGCCGCTTGACGTGAGACCGCCGACTGGGTGTAGCCGAGCCGAGGGGCCGCCGCGGTGAAGCTCCCTGACTCGGCGACCTGCCGCAGAACCCGCAGAGCCGTACTGGAGAAGTCCATGCGCACTACGCATACCACACATGCAACATCTTCGCTTGGCGCATGACCTCCGGGCTCCTAGCCTCGCCTCAGGACGGACAATCAAGGAGGCTGGCAGATGCGAGCAGCAGTTCTGACGACGTTCGGTGCCCCGCTCACATTGCAGGAGATACCCGATCCCGTGGCGGGTGGCGGTGAGGTGGTGGTCGAGGTCCTGGCAACCTCCGTACCGCCGTACGCCGAGGAGGTGTTCAGCGGGCGCCGGAAGTACCCGCTCGAACCCCCGGTGGTCCCGGGTCCCGGCGGCGTCGGACGGGTCGTCAGCGTCGGCCCGGACGCCACTCGGCTTCGCGTCGGTGACCTGGTATGGGTCGACCCGACGGTCCGTTCCCGCGACGACGCGCTGACTCCGGACATCACGCTGCAGGGCTGGAGCTCGCGCGGCGAGGGTGGTGCAAGGCTCGCCCGGCACCTGCACGACGGATCGTTCGCGGAGCTCATGAGGGTGCCCACGGAGAACGTCCACCCGCTGCCGGCGGAAGCCTCGGACGACCCGGCGCGCTGGTCCTCGGTCGGCGTGTACCTCATCCCCTACGGGGGGCTGCTGGCCGGTGGACTGGAAGCCGGCGAGACGCTGCTCGTCAGCGGGGCCACCGGCAACCTCGGCAGCGCCGCGGTCGCCACGGCCCTGGCCATGGGGGCGGGCCGGGTGGTCACGCCGGGCCGCAACCGCGCCGTGCTCGGCCTCCTCGCCGACCGGTTCGGCCCGCGCGTACGCCCGGTCGAGCTGATCGGAGACGAAGCCACCGACCGCGCGGCCATGTCCGCGGCGGCCGAGGGCCCGATCGACATGGTGATTGACCTGCTCCCGCCCAGTGCACCCAGCCCGGTGGTGCGTACGGCGGCCATGACCGTCCGCGAGTACGGCCGCGTCGTCCTCATGGGCGGTGTCGGCATGCTCGGCGGCGACGACCTGGCCCTCCCTTACCCGTGGATCATGCGTAACTCGGTCACCGTGCGCGGGCAGTGGATGTACCCCCGCTCGGCGAACACCGGCATGATCAGACTCATCGCCTCACGTGCACTCGATATCGGTCAGGAACGGGTCCGGACCTTCCCCCTCGACGCCGTCAACGACGCCATCGGGTACGCCGCCGCGCACGGCGGACCGTTCGACCGCACCGTGCTCACGCCGCCTGTCTGCTGACGGCCGCATCCCCCGGGGTTCTTGCCCAGGCGCACCGGCCGCCCGTAGCGGCGGCCCCAGTCTTCCTCGACCAGGCCGGCCAGCGCATGGCCCGCTTTGCGGGCGAGTTCCTGCAGGGCCGCGCATCACCTCGGTGACCAGCTGGAGAGATGGATCAGGTCGACGGTCTGCAGACCGTCGCCGCCCGCGACTTCGCCGTGCTGCGACAGGTCAGTACCGGCTCCTGGCACGGTGCGCGGTGTCAGCGACAAGGGATCGGTACCGAGATGCGCGCCGCTGTGCCGCATCCGGCCTTCGCTGGCCCGAACCCGCTGGAGACGAGGTCGGGAGCCTTCGAGGACGACGCCTCCTCGTTGGACGTGCTTCATAGCCCGACCTCGGGTGCGGATCACCGCGGCAACCGCCGGTGACCCGCACCCGCGAGGACCCCCATGCATGGCCGCGCAGTCTTCAACTTGCTGCGAGAACGGGTCCTCTTCGCCCCGTGACCAGCCCGTGCCGGTCTCGCCTGGCCGAAGGGAAGGACGTGGACCGCCCGGACAAGGCCGTGGTCCACTTCGCCCATGAGCTTGTTGGTTGATGTGTTCTCCGCCGACGAGAGCGGCGAGTCCCGCTTCCTCGACGTTCCCGAGGGATCGTCGGATCTTGCCGGCTTCGAGAGCCGGCGCACCACGGTCTGGGGATCGGACACCGTCTCCTCGCCCGGCGCTCGGCTCTTCCCACAACTGGCCAGCGCCACACCGTTTGTCGCCCCAGAGGACGTTCCGGAGTTCATCCAGGAAGTCCTCCTGCTTCAGAACAACACCGCGTTCAGAGATCGAACCGTCCAGCAGGCACGACAGCGGCCGCACCAGTGTTGAAGCGCTCTCAGCGGTGGGTGGGCGTCGTCGAGTCACGTCCGCGGGGACCCGGCCATGGGTGCCGGCAGCTCGCGGGGAGGCACGGCGCGGCTGCTCCGGGTGGTGCCGTGGTGGGGCGGCCGTGGCGTGGACATCCATCCATGAGTAAGTGATCGACATATGGCGAATCTGCACCTATGATCACCCGTATGGATCGTCAACTTCAAGAGCCCACCAGGCTGGTGCTCACCGCCCTGGCCGACGCCCCGAGGCACGGCTACGCGATCATCCAGGAGGTCCTGGCCATCTCGGCCGGACGAACCCGGCTCAGCACCGGGACGCTGTACACCGCGCTGGACCGGCTGCTCCAGCAGGGTCTGATCGAGGTGGAGAGCGAAGAGGTGGTCGGCGGACGGATGCGCCGGACCTTCCAGCTCTCCGGGAAGGGGCAGGAGGTACTGGTCGAGGAGGCCGGCCGGCTGCGGCAGACCGTCACCGAGACGGAGCGACGCCTCGCGGTACGACTGCGGGCGAACGGGGCCGTCGCATGAACGCGTCCACCGGCCCGCAGGCAGGGCGCCTGCTGATGGGCCTCTACCCCGCCGCCTACCGGGCGGCCCACGGTGCGGACATCGAGGCCGTGTTCGCCGAGACCACCGAAGGGCTGACCCGGCGCCAAGTGCTGCGGGAGCGCGGGGACCTCGCCAGGCACGCGCTGCGGCTGCGGCTGCGGATCGGCCCCACCAACCCGGCGGGCCGGGTCCTGGCAGGCGCGGCACCCGTGGTGGTGGCGGCCGGCGCCGGCTACGCCCTCCACCTGTTGCTGCCGGTCCTCTCCGAACTGGTCGAGCACTTCCGCAACCCGCACCCGGTCCACGGGCTCCGACCGGCCCTGGCGGCGGCCGTGTCGGCACTCCCCACCCTGCCGTGGCTGCTCGCCCTGGTGCTCGCCGTACAGAGCCGGTGGCGGGCGGCGCGCATCTGCGGTGTGCTCGGGACCCTGGCCGATGCCGCCACTCTCCTGCTGCTCGGGTCGACGCCGCTGCTCCTCCTCGGCGAGGCGCTGGGAATGGCACTCGGCGCTCTGGTGCTCGTCCTCGCGCCGACCGCGCTGGTGGACGTCGGCCGGCGCGGGAAATGGGAGGTGACCGGACTGGCCCTCGGGATCGCACTCCCGCTGATAGCGGCGGACCGCATCGCGGCGTTGTCACCCGATGGCAACGCCTACCTGCGCTACCTCTGCCTGCCACCGGCCTGGGCATGCACGGTGACCGCGGTGGCAGTGCTCCTGCGGCTCTCCACCCACCGGCCGGACCTGCTCCGTTCCGCGGGGACGGCCCTCGGCGCCGCCCCCCGACTGCTGTTCATCCTGTTCCTGACACTGGACCAGACCACGAGCCCGCGCTTCGCCCTCCAGCTCGCAGCCCTCCTCCTCGCCCCGTTCGCCATCACCCTCACACTCGCCCTCACGATCCACCTGATCCGCCGCGCCCGACGGACAGTCGGCCCAGCCTGACCCACCACGCGCGAACCCGACCACGGCCGCGGCCGGGCCCGCACAACACGCCCAAGGCACGCGCACCCCCGCGGTGACCGGACCGGCCGGCACGGTCGGCGAGTCGCTGGCACCCAAGTGACCGGGGTACCCGACTGCCGGGGCACGGCAGCCGGCTTCGCCGCCGGACTGATCCCCGGCCTCGACGCCGTCGTCTTCGCTATGAGCACCGACTGGTCATCCGGCCCGGTCGAGGGCTGCACAACGACCTGCGCATCCCCCGGACCCGGCGCGAGCCGGACGCCGCCCCACCTGGCACCCTGCTGGCCACCGCTGCACGCCGTTCGCGGCCGCCAGGAAGGACCGGTGCACGCTGCGGTCCGCACGGGCCGGCCGCGTGACCTCAGCGAGGGGCCGACTGGCCAGTACCGCACGATCGGCCAACTGCACTTCAGCGCCCGCAGCTGTGGCGGAGCCGCACGGCGCTCTCCCCCTCAGGAACCGCCCGGCCGCCCCGGGGCCGCTCCTGCTCCCGGAGCCGCCGCCAGGGCCGCGGCCACGGCGGCCTCCGGGCTGTCGGCCTCGATCGGGCCGGGCGGCACCACCGGCGCCGGGCCGCCGGCTACCCGCCAGCCGCCGAGCGCGACCACGGGCCGGCCGGCGCGGAGGGCGAGGGCGACCTCGCTGAGGGTCCCCCAGCTGCCGCCCACCGCGATGACGGCGTCCGCGGCGGCGACCACGAGGCCGTTGCGCAGCTGCCCCATCCCGGTGGGGAGCGCGATGGAGAGGTACCGGTTGGCGGCCGCGCGGTCCCGCCCCGGGAGCAGGCCGACCGAGACGCCGCCGCCCGCGCGGGCGCCCCGGGCCGCGGCGGCCATCACGCCGCCCAGTCCGCCGCAGACGACGACGGCTCCGCGTTCGGCGAGCAGCCGGCCGACCGCCTCGGCGGCCGCGTCCTCCTCCGGCCCGGCGTCACCCGGTCCGACGACGGCGACGTAGGGCACGGAGGAGGACGTGGAAGCGGTCACACCGAAAGCGTACGGCCGGGGGCTCAGGACAGGCAGCCGACGTGCGCGAGGGCCCGCTTGAGAAGCACGCCCTGGCCGCCGGGCATCTCCTGCTGCACCAGCGGCGAGGAGGCCTCCTGAGGGCTGAACCAGACCAGGTCGAGTGCGTCCTGGCGCGGTCGGCAGTCGCCCGCCACCGGGATGATGTAGGCGAGCGAGACCGCATGTTGACGGGGGTCGTGGAACTCGGTGATGCCCAGGGTCGGGAAGTACTCGGCGACGGTGAACGGCTGCAACGAGGCCGGGATCCGGGGCAGCGCCACCGGACCGAGGTCCTTCTCCAGGTGCCGCAGCAGCGCGTCGCGGATCCGCTCGTGGTGCAGCACCCGACCGGAGACCAGCGTCCGGCTGACCGTCCCGTCCGGCCCGATCCGCAGCAGGAGCCCGATCTGGGTGACCTCGCCCGCGTCGTCGACCCGCACCGGCACGGCCTCGACGTACAGGATCGGCATCCGGGCCCGCGTGGTCTGCAGCTCCTCGGGAGCGAGCCAGCCCGGCGTGGTTTCCGTCGTGTCAGACATGGGGTGATCGTACGTTCCCCGGCCGCCCCCGTACTGACGCCCCGCCAGCATACGCCGCCTGCGGCACCGGGAGCGGACTCCGCCCCGGCGCGCCGCAGCCCGTCCGATCGCCGATCGCACGACCGGCCGGTCACCCGCGGCGTTCGGTCGCCCCCTGTACACGAGCCCACACTCTGTGCTGACATGTACGCGTCAACTCCGGGACTCGGCTCGGACCGGCAACACCGCGCCCGCCCCGGTTCCGTGGACCATAGAAGGGGAAGCCCATGCTGCTCCGCGCACTGGCCGCGACGGGGGTCGTCGCCGCATCGCTCACCGCCTCACCGGCCTCCGCCGGCACGCTCCCGACGCCACCCGACAAGATCGTCATCGATGTCGCGACGGTCAACGGCTCCGGCTGTCCGGCGGGAACGGCCGCCGTGGCCGTCTCCGCGGACAACACCGCCTTCACCGTCACGTACAGCAGCTACCTCGCCCAGGTGGGGGTCGGCTCGAAGCCGACCGACTTCCGCAAGAACTGCCAGCTCAGCCTGGTCGTCCACGTGCCGCAGGGCTTCACGTACGCCATCGCCTCCGCCGACTACCGGGGCTTCGCCCACCTGGAGAAGGGCGCCAGCGGCACCCAACGGGCCAACTACTACTTCCAGGGCCAGGCCCAGACCGCCTACCAGAACCACCGGTTCAACGGCCCGGCCGACGACAACTGGCAGGCGACCGACGTCGTCGACGTCGCCGCCCTGGTCTACGCCCCCTGCGGCGAACAGCGCAACTTCAACATCAACACCGAACTGCGGGTCGGCGCCGGCACTTCGGACACCAGCCGCACCACCAGCTTCATGACGATGGACTCGACGGACGGGGACATCAACACGGTCTACCACATGGCCTGGAAGCACTGCCCCTGATTCCACCTCCCCCGGCACAGCGCCGCAGTGCCCCGGCTGCGGCGCTGCGCCATGTCCGTCCCCGGCCGCCGGGTCCGCGCCCCCGGATCCACGGCTCGCCGCCCCGCGCTGCGAGCAGCGCAGCCGATCCCGATCAACCCACCGGCAGGGCCGGCTCCCTGACCGACCGACAGGCAAATCCGTCCACGCTGTTGACAGATATTCCAACAGTGGTGATCCTCATCACATCGAGTACGCGGGACATGACAGTCGGCCCGGCCGGGTGACCGTGTGCCTCTCGGGTGCCCTGGACGGGCCGGCTGCGCGCGACCGCGTCGTCCGCTCGTCACAGACCTGAGTGGTGACCATGACGCAGCTCCCCCACACGCACCCACAACCGCAACGACAACCCCGCACCCGCCCCCACCGCCGGAGCCGGTTCAGGATCGCCATGGTCCTGTCCGCGCTCCTCACCCTGTTCGCCGTGGTGCTCGCCGCTCCGGCGCCGGCCGCCTCGGGCGAGACCGGCTGGTGGGTCCCGACCGCACGCCCCGCGCCCGACTCGCAGATCAACGTCACGGGTGAGCCCTTCAAGGGCACCGACGCGCAGGGGCACGTGCGCGGCTTCGTCGACGCGCACACCCACCTGATGTCCAACGAGGCGTTCGGCGGCCGCCTCATCTGCGGCAAGACCTTCTCCCCGCAGGGCATCGCCGACGCGCTCAAGGACTGCCCCGAGCACTACCCCGACGGATCGCTCGCCATCTTCGACCTCATCACCAAGGGCGGCGACGGCAAGCACGACCCCAACGGCTGGCCGACCTTCGTCGACTGGCCCGCCCACGACTCGATGACCCACCAGCAGAGCTACTACGCCTGGGTCGAGCGGGCGTGGCGCGGCGGCCAGCGGGTCCTCGTCAACGACCTGGTCACCAACGGTGTGATCTGCTCGGTCTACTTCTTCAAGGACCGCAGCTGCGACGAGATGACCTCCATCCGCCTGCAGGCCCAGAAGACGTACGAGCTGCAGGCCTACGTCGACGCGATGTACGGCGGCCCGGGCAAGGGCTGGTTCCGGATCGTCACGGACAGCGGCCAGGCCCGCGATGTCATCCAGCAGGGCAAGCTCGCGGTCGTCCTGGGCGTGGAGACCTCCGAGCCGTTCGGCTGCAAGCAGATCCTGGACATCGCGCAGTGCAGCCGCGCCGACATCGACCGCGGCCTGGACGAGCTCTACGGACTCGGCGTGCGCAGCATGTTCCTCTGCCACAAGTTCGACAACGCGCTGTGCGGGGTCCGCTTCGACGAGGGCACGCTCGGCACGGCGATCAACGCCGGCCAGTTCCTGTCGACCGGCACCTTCTGGAAGACGGAGACGTGTGCGGGGCCGCAGCACGACAACCCGATCGGTCTGGCCCCGGCCCCGGCGGCCGAGGCGCTGCTGCCCCAGGGCGTGACGGTCCCGTCGTACGCCGCTGACGCCCAGTGCAACACCCGCGGGCTCACCGAGCTGGGCGAGTACGCGGTCCGCGGCATGATGAAACGCAAGATGATGCTCGAAGTGGACCACATGAGCGTCAAGGCGGCCGGCCGCGCCTTCGACATCCTGGAGTCCGAGTCGTACCCCGGCGTGATCTCCTCGCACAGCTGGATGGACCTCGACTGGACCGAGCGGGTCTACAAGATGGGCGGCTTCGTGGCCCAGTACATGCACGGCGCCGAGGGGTTCAGCTCGGAGGCGAAGCGCACCGACGCGCTGCGCGACAAGTACCACGTGGGCTACGGCTACGGCACCGACATGAACGGCGTCGGCGGCTGGCCCGGTCCGCGCGGCACGGACACCCCCAACCCGGTGCGGTACCCGTTCCGCAGCGCCGACGGCGGCTCGGTCATCGACCGCCAGACCACCGGCGAGCGGACCTGGGACATCAACACCGACGGCGCCGCGCACTACGGCCTCGTCCCGGACTGGATCGAGGACATCCGCCAGGTCGGCGGACAGGACGTGGTGGACGACCTCTTCCGGGGCGCCGAGTCCTACCTCACCACCTGGGGGGCCTCGGAGCACCACCGCGCCGCGGTGAACCTCGCCGCCGGTGAGCCCACGGCGGCGAGCTCGACGGAGTGGTGGAACCCGTTCGTCAGCTACGCGTCCGGCCGCTCGGTGGACGGGGACACGGGCACCCGCTGGGCCAGCGAGTGGAGCGACGACCAGTGGCTGCGGATCGACCTCGGCTCCACGCAGCTGGTCGGGCGCGTCACCCTGGACTGGGAGCGCGCCTACGGCCGGGCGTACCGGATCGAGGTCTCGACCGACGGCAGCACCTGGCAGTCCGTCTGGTCCACCACCACCGGTGACGGCGGCCTCGACACCGCACGCTTCGCCGGCGTCCCCGCCCGCTACCTGCGCATCCAGGGGCAGCAGCGGGGCACCCAGTGGGGCTACTCCCTCCACGAGGTCGGCGTCTACAGCATCTGACGCCCACCCCTCTGCCCCGCAGGCCCCCGTCCGGCGCACTGCGCCGCCGGGGGCCTGTCACCGTCCTGGCCGGCCCCCGCCGGCCGGCGGTCAGCAGATCCGGGGCAGCTGCTCCCCGAGCGGGAGGTCGACCACGCGGGTGCCGCCGAGCGGCGTCCGGGCGACGACCATGCCGGGGTGCTCGGTGACGCACTCGCCGATCACCGCGGCCCGTGCACCCAGCGGATGGGCCCGCATGGCGGCGAGCACGGCCTCCGCGTGCTCGCGCGGCACGAAGGCGACCAGCTTGCCCTCGTTGGCGACGTACATCGGGTCGAGACCGAGGACGGCGCAGGCGTTGGCCACCGGCGGGGGTACGGGGATCGCCCGCTCGCCCACCCTGACGCCGACGCCGGCGGCCGCCGCGATCTCGTTGAGCGCCGCGGCCAGGCCTCCCCGGGTGGGGTCCCGCAGGACGTGCAGGTCGGGGGTGACGGCCAGCATCGCGTCGACCAGGCCCCCGAGAGCGGCGCAGTCGCTCTCGATCTCCACCCCGAACTCCAGGCCCTCGCGGACGCTCATGATCGCGACCCCGTGCAGGCCGATCTCCCCGCTGACGATCACCACGTCGCCCGGGACGGCGCGCTGCGGCCTGATGTCCACCCCGGCCGGGACGAGGCCGATGCCGGCGGTGTTGACGTAGACGCCGTCACCGTGGCCGGCCTCGACCACCTTGGTGTCCCCGGTGGCGACCTCCACACCGGCCGCCCGGGCGGCCGCGCCGAGAGCCCGGGCGACCCGGTCCACGACGGCGGTCTCCACGCCCTCCTCCAGGATGAACCCGCAGGACAGGTAGGCGGCGCGGGCGCCGCTCATGGCGAGGTCGTTGACGGTGCCGTTGACCGCGAGGTCGCCGATGCTGCCGCCGGGGAAGAAGAGCGGCCGGACGACGTAGGAGTCGGTCGAGAAGGCCAGCCGTGCGCCGCCGAGCTCCAGGACGGCGGAGTCGCCGAGCGCGGCGAGCACCGGCCCGCCGAAGGCCGGCGCGAAGACGTTCTCCACCAGCTCGGCCGACATCGCCCCGCCCCCGCCGTGCCCCATCACCACCCGCGGGTGGTCCCGCAGGGGGACCGGGCAGCTCCACCCGGAGAACTCCGGGGTCCCGGACGGCGCTTCGGACGGCGCTTCGGACGGCGCCACCGTCGGCGCAGCGGGCGACGCCACGCCCCGCGCGGCGGACGACGCGGCGGTCAGGGTCTCGGTCTCAGCCAACGGGGCTCGCCTCCCGGGGAACACCCGGCGTGCTCAGCCGCCGGTAGAGGTAGTACGCGGCGCAGGCCCCCTCGCTGGACACCATGGTGGCGCCGAGCGGGGTCCGCGGGGTGCAGGTGGTACCGAACGCCTCGCACTGGTCCGGCTTCAGCAGGCCCTGCAGGACTTCGCCGGCCCGGCACTGCTCGGGCTCGCGGGTTCTGATCCCGGCCACGTCGAAGCGGTGCTCGGCATCGAAATCCCGGTATCGCGACGAGAGTTGCCAGCCGCTCCGCGGGATGACGCCGATGCCGCGCCAGGACCGGTCGGTCACCTCGAAGACGTCCTCCAGCACGGCCAGGGCCGCCGGGTTGCCCTCGGGGCGGACGGCCCGCGCGTAGGCGTTCTCGACGGTGTGCTCACCGCGCTCCAACTGCCGTACGGTGCGCCGGATCCCCTCCAGGATGTCCAGCGGCTCGAAGCCGGTGACCACGATCGGCACCCGGTGACGTTCGGCCAGTGCGGGGTACTCGGCGGTGCCCATCACGCTGCACACGTGCCCGGCGGCGAGGAAGCCCTGGACCCGGCAGTCCGGCGAGTTCATGATCGCCTCGATGGCCGGGGGCACCCGGACGTGCGAGACGAGCATGCTGAAGTTGCGGACGCCCTGCTTCTTCGCCTGGACGACGGCCATCGCGTTGGGCGGGGCGGTGGTCTCGAAGCCGATGCCGAAGAACACGACCTCGCGGTCCGGGTTCTCACGGGCGATCCGGAGGGCGTCGAGCGGCGAGTACACCACCCGGACGTCGCCGCCCTCACCGCGGACCCGGAAGAGGTCGCGGTCGGTGCCGGGCACCCGCAGCATGTCGCCGAACGAGCAGAAGACCACCCCCGGCCGGGCCGCGATCGCCAACGCGCGGTCGATCACCTCCAGCGGGGTGACGCAGACCGGGCAGCCCGGTCCGTGAATCAACTCGACTTCCTTCGGCAGCAGTTGGTCGATCCCGTGCCGAATGATGGTGTGGGTCTGCCCACCGCACACCTCCATCAGCGCCCACGGCCGGGTGACCGTCACCCTGATGTCGGCGAGCAGCCCGCCGGCCAACTCCGGGTTCTGGAAGTCCTCCAGGTACTTCACCGCAGCTCCTCCCTCATCGGTCCGCCGGCCGCCGCCTCCCACGGGTCACCGAACTCCTCTTGCAGCAAGCCGAGTTCGGCGAAGAGGTCGAGCGTCCGGAGCGCCGAGTCCTCGTCCAGGCGCTGCAGCGCGAAGCCGACGTGCACGATCGCGTACTCACCCACCTGCAGGTCGGGCAGGTACTCGAGGCAGACGTCCTTGACGACTCCGCCGAAGTCCACCACCGCCATCCGGGCCCCGTCGCGCTCCATGATCTCCATCACCCTTCCGGGCACCGCCAGGCACATGCGGCTCTCTCCTCTCAGGTGGCGGCCGAGCCGACGGCGGCCCTGGCGGCCACCATCAGCTGGCCGAGCGCCAGTCCTCCGTCGTTGGGCGGCACCCGGCGGTGCCGCAGCACGGTGAAACCGTCCGCCGCCAGGCCGCGCGAACAGGCCGAGGACAGCAGCGCGTTGGCGAAGACGCCGCCGGTCAGCGCGACCGTCCCGGTGCCGTGCCGCTCCCGGGCGGTCCGGCAGACCGAGCGGACCAGATCGGCCACCGCGCCGTGGAAGCGTGCCGCCACCAGGCCGGCAGGGGCGCCGGCGGCGAGGTCGGCCAGCGCGCCGGCGAACACCGGCGCCGGGTCGGCGGCCAGCGCCCCGTCCACCGGCCGCAGGCCGAACGCGTAGGCCTCGGCGGGGCCGTGCGCCAGCGCCGCGGCCTCCAGCTCGATCGCCGCCTGCGCCTCGTACCCGGCCCGCTGGCAGACGCCGGCCAGGGACGACACCGCGTCGAAGAGCCGCCCCATGCTGGACGTCGGGACGCAGTTCAGAGATCGCTCCAACTGCTTCTCCAGTACGCCTAGTTCACCCGCGGGGCAGGCCCGCACCGGCGCCAGATCGGCGGCCCACGGGAGGCCTGCGGCGCGCAGGTGGGCGAGCGCCATCCGGTAGGGGCGGACCACGGCCGCGTCTCCGCCCGGCAGGGGGACGTAGGCGAGGTGGGCGAGGCGGCGGTAGCCGTCGTAGTCGGCCAGCAGGACCTCGCCGCCCCAGACGGCGCCGTCGTCACCGTAGCCGGTGCCGTCGAAGGCGACACCGATGACCGGGTGGCCGCCGTCGAGGCCGTGCTCGGCCATCACCGAGGCGATGTGCGCGTGGTGGTGCTGCACCGCCCGGACCTCCCGCCGCCCGGCGGCCGCCCGGGCGTGCCGGACGGACCGGTACCCGGGGTGCCGGTCCGCGGCCAGCATCTCGGGCCGGACGCCGGTCACCGCTCCGAGGTGCGCAACCGCCCGGTCGAAGGCGTCGAGGGTGGCGAGGTCGTCCATGTCCCCGATGTGGCCGGACAGCCATGCATAGCCGTCCTGCGCGAGCGCGAACGTGTTCTTGAGATCGCCGCCGACGGCCAGCACCGGCCGGACCGGCACCGGGAGCGGCAGGGGCAGCGGTGCGTACCCGCGGGAGCGGCGCACCGGCAGCTGCTCGCCGTCCACCACCCGCACCACCGAGTCCTCGCAGGGCACGTGGATGGGCCGGTCGTGCGTCAGCCAGGCGTCGACCAGCGGCGCGAGCCGGGCGAACGCGTCCCGGTCGTCGGTGACGATCGGCTCGCCGGACAGGTTGGCGCTGGTCATCACCAGCAGGCCGGGGCCGGGCGGGGCGAGCAGCAGGTGGTGCAGCGGCGTGTACGGCAGCATCACCCCGAGGTCGGGGCTGCCCGGCGCCACCCCTTCAAGCCCGGCGTCCGAGGACGCCGCCGGCGGACCGGGCTGGGCCGTCGGCGGGCCGGCGCAGCGGCGCAGCAGGACGATCGGCCGCGCGGGACCGGTCAGCAGCTCCGCCTCCGCCGGCCCCGGGCGGACCAGTCCGGCGAGCTCGCCGAGGTCGCGGGCCATCAGGGCGAAGGGCTTGGCCCCGCGCCGCTTGCGCCGGCGGAGCCGGGCGACGGTCCCGCCGTTGCGCGCGTCGCAGGCCAGGTGGTAGCCGCCGAGTCCCTTGACGGCCAGGACCGCCCCGGCCTGCAGCAGGCGCCGGGCCTCGGCGAGCGCCTCCTCGCCGTCCAGCGTGGGCAGTCCCGGCACCACGAGCGCCAGTCCGGGGCCGCACGCGTGGCAGGCGACCGGCTGGGCGTGGAAGCGCCGGTCGGCGGGGTCGCGGTACTCCCGGGCGCAGTCCCGGCACATCGGGAACTGCGCCATGGTGGTGTTGGCGCGGTCGTACGGCAGGCCGGTGACGATGGTGTGGCGCGGCCCGCAGTTCGTGCAGCTGATGAACGGGTGGCGGTAGCGGCGGTCGGCCGGGTCGGCCAGTTCGGCCAGGCAGTCCGCACAGGTGGCGGTGTCCGGCGGGATCAGTGTCAGCTGCGGTCCGTCGCTCCGGGACGGGGCGATGGCGAAGCCCACCGCCCCCGTGGGGGCGAGCGGCTCGTGTTCCACCGAGGCGACCTGCGCCAGCGGGGGCGCGTCGCCGGCGACCCGGCGGCAGAACGCGGCCACCGCCTCCGGCCGCCCCTCCACCTCGGCCAGCACCCCCCGGCCGGTGTTGGTGACGCTGCCGGCCAGGCCGAGTTCGGTGGCGAGGGTGAAGACGAACGGCCGGAAGCCGACGCCCTGGACGAGTCCGCGGACGGCGACCCTGCGCCGCTCCACGACGGCCGGCGACTGACCGGCCGTCACGACGGTTCCGCCACCCGGGCGTGCGGGTGCACGTGCCCCTCCGCGGGACCGTGGGCGTGCACGTGATCGTCCCCGTGGGCGTGATCGCCCCGGTGCGCATGCCCGTCACCGCCACCGTCCCCGTGAGGGTGTCCGTGTGCGTGCCCGTGCGACGCCGCGGCCGTGCCCGCCATGACCGGGCGGTGCACCGCGGCGCCGTCCAGCACCGCGAGGGCCCGCTCCAGCAGGACCCCCGCCCCCTGGCCGGTCCGGGCCGAGGTGAACAGCACCTCCACCCCCGGATTGACCCGCGCGACGCTCGCCAGGAACGCGGCCTCGTCGAACTCCACCGCCTCCGCGAGATCCGCCTTGGTCACCAGCACCAGGTTGGCCAGCCCGAACGCGGTCGGGTACTTGAGCGGCTTGTCCTCCCCCTCGGTGGTGGAGGCGAGCACCACCCGCAGCGACTCCCCGAGGTCGTACGAGGCCGGGCAGACCAGGTTGCCGACGTTCTCCACGAACAGCAGCCGGGTCTCCGGAGGCAGCCAGCCCGCGAGGTGCGCGCGGAGCATCGCGGTCTCCAGGTGGCAGAGCCCGTCGGTGAGCACCTGCTTGACCGGGGCACCGGACCGGGCCAGCCGCACCGCGTCGTTCTCCGTCGCGAGGTCCGCGGTGAGGGCCGCGACCGGCACACCGCGCCGGCGGGCCAGCCCCAGCTCGGCCTCCAGCAGCGCCGTCTTCCCGCTGCCCGGGCTGGAGAGCAGGTTTACCGCGACGGTTCCGCGGGCCGCGAGTTCGGCGCGCAGCTCCCGCGCGCCGTCGTCGTTGCGGGCCAGGACCGCCTGCCGGAGTTCCACTGTGCGACACATCGTTCTCAGCCTTTCCGATCGGCCCGGACGCCGGTGGGGTCCTCCGCCCACTCGACGCCGAGGATCTGCAGCTCCCGGCCGGCCAGCAGTTCGACGTCGCCGCCGTCGCAGTGCGGACAGCCCAGGTCGGGCGGCATGCCCACCGCCCACTCGGCGCCGCACGGGGAGCACCTGGCGCGGGCCGGAACCGCCTCGGTCTCCAGTACCGCGCCCTCCACCAGCGTGCCGGCGCAGGCGAGTTCGAAGCAGAAGTCCAGGGCCGAGGGCACCACACCGGCGAGTTCGCCCACTTCCAGGCGGACCTTGGCCACGCCGCCCGCTCCGTGCTCGCGGGCAGCCGCGTCCACCTGCTCGACCACCGCCGTCGCGATCGACATCTCGTGCACCGGCCCTGCTCCCGCCGTTGGAGGCAACAGGGTTCATTACAGGGCGCGGTGGCGGGCATCGGCCGGGAGCCGCGCCGCCACCGCGCCCGGAGTACGCCGTTCGCCGCAATGCGGCGGTCGGCCCGTCCCGGGTCGGGCCTCACATGCGCATGATCCGCAGATAGCGTTTCAGGTCGGGCAGGCTCTGCCAGACCAGGGCCGCGGCCGCAACCACCACGGCCGCGCCGAACAGGTTCTTCAGCATGGTGACGCCTCTCTCTTCGCGTGGGTGTCCGCCCCGACCACCCGCAGGATCACGCCGACCGCCTCCTCGACGGCGGCGGCCACCGGGGCACTCAGCCCGATGCCCTCCTCCACTGACGCCGGCTCGCACCCCACCACGAGGACCCGCGCGGGCGGGGTGCCGCCCGTTCCGGCGGCCAGCGTGGCGAGGAGTGCGAGCACCGCGTCCGGGCCCATGCGGTGCCCGTCCAGCACGGGCGCCGGAGTCGGGCCCGAACCCTCGCCGCCGGGTCTCTCGACCGGCCCGGCGTCCGGCTCGATCAGGTAGACCGTGCCGGGCTCGCCGCCGCGCGCAGTGGCGTCGACGAGCACCAGCATCCGGTAGCCGTCGAGGAGCTGGTAGGCCAGGTGGACGCCGCGCACCCCGACGTCGAGGACCTCGACGTCGCCCGGCATCGGCCGGCCGGCCAGCCGCCGCACCGCCTCCACGCCGAACCCGTCGTCGCCCAGGAAGATGTTGCCCACCCCGGCCACCAGCACCCGGCCCTCTCCGGCCGGTGCCCGCGCCGTCCGCTCGGCCCTCTCCGTCCGCTCCGTCACGGCTCCTCCAGCGGGGTGACCTCGTCCGGCTGGAAGTAGCGGAACCTCCCCTGGGCCCGCCACAGGTCGGCGCCGGGGTCGTCCTCCACCGTGACGGCGAGGTGCACCGAGCCGTCGACGTCGTGCAGCACGGCCTCGACGACGGCGGTTCGTCCGTGCAGGAAGAGGTCCTGGGCGTCGGTGCGGCGCTGCCCGGGCCGGAGCAGTACCCGGCTGCCGGCGCCGACCTCACGGCCGTCGACCACCACCCGGTCCCGGTCGGGGTCGGCCTCGGCGTCGGCGGCCGGGTCCCACCAGGGCTGCTCGGGGGCGTTCCCGGTGATCTCACGCAGGCCCCGGACGGCGCCGTGCAGCCGCTCCAGCACGTCCGGGGGCATCGAGTCGGCGAGGTCGATCACGGCGCCCGCCCGCACGTCCGTGCCCCGGGCCTCGCGCTTCTCGCGGTCGGTCAGGGCGGCGGTCCGCAGCGCGAGGATCTCGTCGATCTCGGTCGCGTCGTAGAGCGCACCGGGGCTCTCGGGGGCGACGTGCGGGTGGTCCTCCAGGATGATCGGCGAGGAGAGCACGACCTGGCCACGGCCGGGCGGCCCGGCCAGGACGGGCCAGGTGTGCTCGTTGCGGCACTCTCCGGCGGCCGATC
Organism: Kitasatospora hibisci; assembly: GCF_043950205.1. Classification (NCBI taxonomy): domain Bacteria; kingdom Bacillati; phylum Actinomycetota; class Actinomycetes; order Kitasatosporales; family Streptomycetaceae; genus Kitasatospora; species Kitasatospora hibisci. Next base: position 469,988 of record NZ_CP171642.1, read on the forward strand.
TGGCCCACTCGGGCGGGTCCGTCACCGACAGGAAGGAGCCGCGGTCGAGTCCGAGCAACAGGTGCGCCGAGACCAGCGCGCGCGGCAGTGCCGCGTCCCGCCGGGCCTCGGTCGGCGGCGTCCAGGCCGCGGTGTTCTCCACCACGACGGCCAGCCTCCGCACCGCGTACGGGCCCGGCACCTCCTGCGCCGAGAGCCGCAGCAGACCGTCGACGCGCTCGCGTCGGCGCAGGACCCGGCCGACCGGGGCGCCGTCCCCGCGGAGCGACTCCATCTCCTCGCAGGCCGGCAGGTCGAACCGGCGGACGATCCCGTCGCCGGTCAGCTCCTCCACCGGCACGAGGAGTTCGATCCGTTCCTCGACCCCCTCGTCCCAGGGGACGAGGACCCGGTCGGCGAGCTCCAGCTCGTCGACCGATTCGAACCCGCCGGTGGCGGTGGCGCGTTGGACGGTGCGGCGCTGGGCCCGCAGGAACCGCAGCTCGACGGCGAGCCGGTCGCCGGGGCGCGGCTCCATCAGGCACTCGGTGCGCTGGTGGGAGTGTTCGCCGCTGTCCTCGCCGTAGCCGGGCGGGACCAGGACGCCGAACTGCCAGCGCAGCCGGTTCTTGGCCGCCGACGCGCGGTAGGGGTAGAGCACGTAGCCCTCGAAGAGGACGGCGTCGGCGATCTGCCGGGCCTGGGCGAACCGCCGGTCGACCTCCTCCGGGAAGACTCTGCCCGGAGCGCCGGCACCCGGAGTGCCGATACACGCAGCCCCCGTTCCCGCGGCACCCCCGCCCGGGAGACCCGTGTCCGCGGCGGTCATCGGACGGCCCCCGCGGTCTCGGCGGCGCCCAGCAGGTCGCGGACGGTGGCCTCCCAGGACGGCAGGGCCCGGCGGGACCGGTAGGCGAGCAGTTCCGCCATCAGGTCGCCCGGCAGCCGAAGCCACCCGCAGCCCGGGAAGTGCAGGTCGATCGCCTCCCGCCAGACCTGCACGGGCATCCGCACCGTGGCCTCGCGGTCCCAGGGCACCGGGGCGACCTGGAACCCGCCGGGGCCGGTGAACGCCGTTCCGGAGAACAGCAGCAGCAACGGCACGTCGCCGCCGTCCAGCGCCGCGAGGTAGCGGGCGCAGGAGACGTCCATGTCGTAGGTGCACGGGACGACGAGGTCCGCCTCGGCCTCGCCGGTGAAACCCGGGATCATCAGGGGGACCTGGGCGAACTGGACCGGGTTCAGGGTGCTGCCCCAGCGCGAGCGCTCGCCGAACAGGTCGACCAGCCGCTCGCCCTCGGCCTCGCCGTAGGAGCGCCGGGCGGGTTCGATCCGCAGCTGGCAGCGGAGCGCCAGGGCGTGGACCGGCGTCCCGGCGGGGGCGGTGATGCGCAGCCGGAAGAGCAGGGTCGGCCCGGCGGCGTGGGGGTCGGCCCGCACGCCGGTGCAGGAGAAGGAGAGGGCGGTCACGAGCCCGCCTCCGTCCGCAGCGGCCGGACCCGGCCGGCGACCCGGGTGAAGAAGGCGTCGAGCTCGGCCCGGGCCTCCTGGCCGCCGTCGAAGCCCTTCCAGCACCGCCGGAGCCGGCCGACCAGTTCGTAGCAGGCGTCGATCGGGACGAGGAAGCACCGGATCCCGTCAGCCGCCGTCCGGCGCAGCAGCAGCGCCTCGACGTCGGGGCGGAGTTCGGCGGCGAGCCGTCCGCCGCCGAGCGCGGTCTGCCAGGCCGCCTCGTCCGGCTCGCTCTCGGTCGCCCCGCCGGGGCCCGGGTAGAGCAGGACCAGCCGGTCGTGCCGGGAGTTGCGGAAGACGAAGGCGGTGCCGACCGGGACGCCGAGCGCCGTCCATTCCCGGTCGCCGATCCGGTGGTCCGGATCGGCCAGATAGCGGTCGGGCACGGTGCGGTAGCGGCCGCCGGCCGCGCCGGGCTGCTGGAAGAGCAGCGAGCACGCCGTGCAGACGCAGGTGAGGGCCTGTTCCTCGGTGTCCACCAGGTGGCGGTGGTCGACGGGGACGGCGCTGCCGCAGAACGCGCAGCGCTCCGGCTGCGGGGGTGCCGGCTCGCGCAGCCGGCGCAGCAGGGCGGTTCCGGGGCGGGTGAGTTGACGGGTGCTCATCGCACCTCCGCCGGGGCCGCGGGGCGGGTTCCGATCTGCAGCAGCTGCGGGCCGTGCTCCAGCTCCACCGCCGTCACCTCGGGGGCGTGGCAGGCGAGGGCGGCCTCGATGTCCTGCTCGGTGCAGCCGCAGCCGCTCCGGGACCGGCGCACCCGCAGGCTGCCGGTCGCGGTGTCGAAGCCGAGCACCTCGACGGGTTCGGGCAGCTGGGCTAGCGCGCGGGAGATCCGCGCGGGGGTGTCCTCGGGGTGGAGGTCGTGCAGCACCAGCAGCCCGGACACCGCCGGGTCGTCCAGCAGCCGGGTCAGGGTCGCGGGGGGCAGCGCGCCGACGAGCCGGGCGAGGCCGTCGTCGTAGAAGGCCATCAGCTCGCGGACGAGCTGTTCGCCCGCCGCCTGCGCGCCGTCGCCGGCGAGCTCGTCGAGGGCCTCCTGGATGCGCAGTCCGGTCTGCTCCGCCGTCATGCGGTGAGCCCGCTCAGGCCCGTGGGCACGTGCATCTTCTGCACGGTCCGGCCGCCGCCGACGTACATGTGGACGCCGCAGGGCAGGCAGGGGTCGAAGCTGCGGACGGCGCGCATGATGTCGATGCCCTTGAAGGTGTCCGGCGGGTTCTCCTCGAAGATCGGCGTGTTCTGCACCGCGTCCTCGTAGGGGCCGGGCGTGCCGTAGCTGTCGCGGACGCTGGCGTTCCACGGGGTCGGCGGGTAGGGGTGGTAGTTGGCGATCTTGCCGTCCCGGATCACCATGTGGTGCGACAGGACGCCGCGGACGGCCTCGGTGAAACCGCAGCCGATGGACTCGTCCGGGACCTCGAAGCGCTCCCAGGTCTGGCTGCGGCCGGCCCGGACCTCGTCGAGCGCCTTCTCGGCGAAGTGCAGGGCCGCGGCGGCCGCGTAGGCCTGGAAGTAGGTGCGGGCGCGGTTGCGCTCGATGGCGTTGCTCCACTGCGGGATCTTCCACTCGAAGGTGACCTCGGGCTTGGTCATCGAGCGGGGCAGGTTGATCTGGACGCTGTGGCCGGTGGCCTTGATGTAGCCGATGTCGACGAGGCCGGAGAGCGCGGTGGACCAGAGGCGGGCGATCGGGCCGCCGCCGGTGTCGAGGGCGAGGTGGTCGGTGCCGTCGAACCAGCGCGGGGACATCACCCAGCTGTACTTGTCGTCGAAGTCGCGCTTCTGCGGGGCGGGGATGGTGTGCTGGTTCCACGGGTGCCGCGGGTCGACCGGGTTTCCCAGCGGGTCGTGGGTGACGAAGAGTTCCTTGCCCTGCCAGTCCTCGTAGTAGGAGCTGCCGAGCAGGATGCGGATGCCGAGGTTGATCCTCGTGAGGTCGTTGGTGACCAGCTTGCCGTCCACGACGACGCCCGGGGTGACGAACATCTTCCGTCCCCAGTCCGTCATGTTGCGGTAGGTGAAGTCGCAGTGGTCCGGGTCGTTGAGGCTGCCCCAGCAGCCGAGCAGGACGCGGCGCCGGCCGACCTCCTCGTAGCCGGGCAGCGCCTGGTAGAAGAAGTCGAAGAGGTCGTCGTGGAGCGGGACGACCTTCTTCATGAACTCGACGTAGCGCATCAGCCGGGTCAGGTAGTCGGTGAAGAGCTGGACCGTCGCCACCGTGCCGACGCCGCCCGGGTAGAGCGTGGAGGGGTGCACGTGGCGGCCCTCCATCAGGCAGAACATCTCCCGGGTGTAGCGGCTGACCTGGAGGGCCTCGCGGTAGAACCCGCCCTCGATCGGGTTGAGCGAGCGCATGATGTCGGCGATGGTCTTGTAGCCGTGGTCCCCGGCGTGCGGGGCCTCGGTGCGCTCCGCCAGCTCCAGGACGCCGGGGTTGGTCTCGCGGACCATCTTCTCGCAGTAGTCGACCCCGACCAGGTTCTCCTGGAAGATGTTGTGGTCGAACATGTACTCGGCGGCCTCGCCGAGGTTGATGATCCACTCACCGAGGTGCGGGGGCTTCACCCCGTACGCCATGTTCTGGGTGTAGACCGAACAGGTGGCGTGGTTGTCCCCGCAGATGCCGCAGATGCGACTGGTGATGAAGTGCGCGTCGCGCGGGTCCTTGCCCCGCATGAAGACGCTGTAGCCGCGGAAGACCGAGGAGGTGCTGTAGCACTCCGCGACCCTCTTCTGCTTGAAGTCGATCTTCGTGTGGATGCCCAGGCTGCCCACGATCCGGGTGATCGGGTCCCAGGACATCTCCACCAGGCCGCTGCCGTCGCCGGTCGCGTTGGTCGTCGGTGCCATCGTGTCTGTCGTGCCCTTCTGGAAGCGGGAGGGTCGGCGGCGCACGGGCCGCGGACGGGGTGGACGGCGGAGCGGCGGCGGACCCTTGAGGGGGTCAGCGGCTGAGCGGGCCGCACGCACTCGGTGCGGCGGCCCGCCGGGTCACCACGGGGGTCGGTAGCCGGTCGTCAGCTTGCGCCCGGTGTGGCGCCACTTCGGTTCCTTGTCGACGGTGTCCGTGGTGATCGAACGCAACCTCCGGATCACCGCGCCGTACGCCGAGGAGGCGCCGGAGGAGAGCCGGGAGCCGGGCGGCGGGTCCATGAACGGCATGAACTTGTCGGGGAAGCCGGGCATGGTGCAGGCGATGCAGATGCCGCCGACGTTGGGGCAGCCGCCGATGCCGTTGGTCCAGCCGCGCTTGGCGACGTTGCACTTGACGACCGGGCCCCAGCAGCCGAGCCGCACCAGGCACTCCGGTGTGCCGTAGTCGGTGGCGAACTGCCCCTGCTCGTAGTAGCCGCCGCGGTCGCAGCCCTCGTGCACGGTGGCGCCGAACAGCCAGGTCGGGCGGAGCTTGTCGTCCAGCGGGATCATCGGCGCCGAGCCGGCCAGCTGGTAGAGCAGGTAGGTGAGCGTCTCGGCGAAGTTGTCCGGCTGGATGGGACAGCCGGGTACGCAGACGATGGGCAGGCCGGCCTTGGACTTCCAGCCCCACCCGAGGTAGTCGGGGACACCCATGGCTCCGGTCGGGTTGCCGGCCATGGCGTGGATGCCGCCGTAGGTGGCACAGGTGCCGATCGCGACGACCGCGGTGGCCTTGGGTGCGAGCCGGTCGAGCCACTCGCTGGTGGTGATCGGCTGGCCGGTCTCCGGGTCGTCGCCGAAGCCGCACCAGTAGCCCTCCTTCTTGATGCTCTCGTTCGGGATGGAGCCCTCGACGACCAGGACGAACGGCTCGATCTCGCCGCGGTCGGCTTTGAAGAACCACTCCACGAAGTTGTCCGCGCCCTGCACCGGGCCGCACTCGAAGTCGATCAGCGGCCAGTGGACGGCCACCTTCGGCAGGCCGGGCAGCGCGCCGGTGACGATCTCCTCGATGCTCGGCTGCATGGCGGCGGTCAGGGAGACCGAGTCGCCGTCGCAGCTCAGGCCCGCGTTGATCCAGAGAATGTGCACCACGTCGGTGTCGGTGGCGCTCGTTTCCGCAGCACCCATGAGGATGCCTCCTCAGAACTGGAGCCGGACGAAATGGCTCGAAACCAGTCATAGCAGCGGTTGCTCGCGTCCGCCGGTCCACGGAGCCGGGCGAGCACCCCGAAGGGACGCAAGCCCCGGCGTCCGTTCGGGCTACGGCGCCGCCGGAGCGGGCCACCCGGCTGCCGTGCCGGCGTGCGCGGGTGAGGGCTGCTTGCGGACGAAGGCGGCGCGCAGCGCGTGGTAGGGCGAATCGGGTGCGAAGAACTGGCGGTGCATCACGGCCAGCTCCTCGTACCGGTGGTCGGCCAGCGGCTTCGCGGATTCGTCGGCCTCCCGGGCCGCCTTCTTGGCGGCGATCCGGCCCTGCACGGCCGGCGAGGCGGCGAGCAGTCCGGCCAGTCGGCGGGCCTCGCCGCCGAACTCCTGCGGGGTGGACGGCAGAACCCGGTCGACGAGCCCGCTGCGCTCGGCGGCCGCGGCACTCACCGGGAGCGCCTGCGCGGTGAGGCGGCGGGCCTCGGCATCGCCGACCCGGCGCGGCAGGGTGTACGTCCAGTACTCCGAACCGTGCAGGCCCATCAGGCGGTAGTGCGGGTTGAGCACCACGCCCTGCCGGCACCAGACCTCGTCGGCCGCCAGCGCCAGCATCACCCCGCCCGCGGCGGCGTTCCCGCCGAGGGCCGCGACCACGAGGCGGTCGGTGGTGGTGAGGATCCGCTCGACCAGGTCGTCGATGGCGTTGATGTTCGCCCAGGACTCGGCCCCGGGGTCGGCCGCGGCCTCGATCACGTTCAGGTGGATGCCGTTGGAGAAGAAGTCGCGGCCGCCGCCCAGGACCAGCACCGAGGTCGGGCGGGTCAGCGCGAAGCGGTAGGCGTCCAGCAGGCGGCGGCAGTGCGCGGTGCTCATCGCGCCGCCGGGGAAGGAGAACCGGAGCAGGCCGACCGGGCCGTCCTCCCGGTACCGGATGTCCGACCAGACCGGGTCGTCCGGCGCCGGCATCAGCGGTGCGGCGGCCTCGGGCAGGCTCGGCAGCGCGTCGCCCAGCGCGGTGACGGCCGGCAGTTTGATGCCGGCCGCGCGGCCCGGTCGGCGGCGCCGCCGCAGTTCGGGGATCCACACCGCGCCGTCGGCCGTCGCCCGGCAGATCGCGCCGGCCCGGGTCGCCAGCAGCTCGCCGGGCCGGCCGTGGAACCGGCGCTCGGGGTGGCCGCCGTGCAGGAACCACTCGTCCCCGAGCAGTTCGTCGAGCACGCCGGGCCGGGAGTCCGCCGCGCGGAGCTTGCGCACCGCGGCATCGGTGGTGTCCCGGGCCCAGTCGATCCTCCGCACCTCCTGCCGCAGGTACGGCCGGGTGTGGTCGGGCACCCGCCAGTCGGGCCCGCTCTGCGGGCGCGGGACGTACGTGCCGGAGTCGAAGCGCTCCACGGCCAGGAGCACGGCCGCCAGCGCGGCGTCCGACACCTCGTTGCGGTAGAGGTCGCCCTTGCCGGCCGGCGGCAGCGGACAGGCCGCCTCGGCCCAGACGTCTCCGGCATCCATGACCTCGTCGGCCTGGAGCACCGTCACGCCCCAGTCGGCCGCTCCCTCGTGGATCGCCCAGTCGAGGGACGACGGCCCCCGGTCCCCCGGCGGCCCGGGGTGCACGATCAGGCACGCCACGGCCGACCAGACGTCGCGCGGGAGCGCCGTGCGCAGCATCGGCGCGACCACCAGCTCCGGGGCCGACCGCCGTACGGCGGCCCGGAGCCCGTCGTCGTCCCGGGCGAGATGGACGTCCACGGTGTGCCGCCGGTCCCGCAGCTCGGCGTGGACCCGCTGGGTGAGGCTGTTGTACGCGCTGGCGACGACCAGGATCCGCATGTCCGACTCCGGCTGTGAGGCAGCTGGGAACCCGGCGATCATCCGCCCCGGGCCGCCTCCGCCCGGCCTCACCGCGCCGTCCCTTCACTCGCCTGGCGGGTACCGGCCGGCCGGGGGTTCGGTCCGACGGAGCGTCGGGGCGGGCACCCGGCGGGGCGCCGCGCCGGGGACCGGCCCGTCGCCCCACCGGGTGCGCGGGCGTGCGCGGGCAGCAGGCGCGGGGCCGGGAACCGGTCCGCCCCGGCCGGCCGCCGTCCCACCGGGCGCGGTCCGGTGGCCGACCGGCGTGCGGGGAGGTTGCATGGGGTGACCGAGTCCCAGAGATCGGGAGGCTGCCGTGTACGAGATGTGGGCCGAGCAGGACCCCGCGGTCACCCCACCGACCGTGGTGTGGCACGTGGTGGCGAAGGACGACGCCTCGACGTCCCTCTGCGGGCGTTTCCTCGAACCCGCCCAGCGGGTGGTTCCGGCCGTGGACGGTTCGCAGTCGGCGCCGCCCGACCGGTACTGCGATCCCTGCCTGGTGACCGTCCGGGAGGCCATGACGGCGGCCGCCCGGTAGCGCCGTAGTCGGCTCGCATGAGGTGCGGGCACAGGTCGATCCCGGCGCAGAGCCCGGCGGCGGTCAGGAGGCGGGAGAACTGACGCACCGCCACATCACGTCACTGCCGCTGCGGGGAGGCCGGTTCACGGCCTCCCCGCAGCCGCGTACCGCTCACGCCGTCGACGCGCGGGCCTCGATGACGGCCGTCAGCTCGGCCACCAGCCGGGTGGCGAGCGGAACCGCGACTGCGTGCCGCGCCGCGGAGCGCAGGAGTGCCCCGCCGACGGCGTCGAGCTCCAGCGGTCGGCCGGCCTCGGCGTCGCGCTGCATCGAGGACTTGGCGTCGGCCGGGAACGCGTCGTACAGCGCCAGGGTCCGCTCGGGATCCACGGGCGCACCGCACGCCCGGCTGACGGAGGCGGCCTCCTCGACCAGCGCCGTCAACTCGGCCCGGCGGTCGGTCCGGACGCGGCCGATGGTGAGCCCGTACCGGGTGGTGAGGAGCGCGAAGGGCGCGAGGAAGGCCAGCTTGGCCCAGAGTGCCGACGACTCGTCCGCGATCACCCGGGTTCGCACGCCGGCGGCCCGGAGCAGCCCGGCCGGCCCGGCGAGCAGCTCGGACGGCCCGGCCAGGTCGATCTCGGTGAACGGGCTGCCGTGCTCGACGACGCCGGCCGCGACCCGCGTCGACTCGACGCGGACCACGCCCGCGGCGACCCGCTGCGGGCCGAACCGGCGGCGCAGCTCGGGCACGTGCTCGATGCCGTTGAGCAGCGGGACGACCAGGCCGCCGGCGACCAGGCCGGACGGCACCCGGTCCAGGGCGGCCGCCAGGTCGGTCTGCTTGACCGTCACCAGGCAGAGGTCTACCGGTTCGCGGAGCTCGGTGTCGGCCTCCACCCGGGCGGTGAACTCGCCGAACTGCGCGCTGTGTACGCGGATACCGTCCCGGCGCAGGGTGTGTGCCGTCGTCTCGCCGGCGATGCAGACGACCCGGTGGCCGGCGCGGGAGAGCAGGGCGGCGAGCAGGCCGCCGACGCCGCCGGGGCCGAGCACCGCCACCGTCCGGCGACGGCCGGGGTCGGCAGGGGCGCCGGGCGTGCCCTCGTCATCGGGGAGGTCCCGGGCATGGGCGAGGCCGAGGGCACCGGGGAGGCCGAGAGCGACCGTGGTGGCTGCGACCGGGCCGGACGGGTCGGCCAGGACGGTCCGGCAGGCCGTCCAGGCGCCGGGGCTCAGCAACGGCCGCAACCGGGTGAACAGGGCGAGGAGGTCGGGCCCCGCGGCCGCGCGGAACGCCGGGTCGATCCGTGCGAGGTCGAGTTCGTTCGCGGCGGACAGCTCGGCGAAGTCGCGCCGCTGCGCGGCGTCCGGGGTGAACGTGCGGCCGGTGAAACGGTCACGGAAGGCGGCGTCCGGGTCGGCCAGGGTCGGATAGGAGGCACTCCGGTCGCAACTGGCGTACAGGTAGACGAGGTTCTCGGCCTCGGCCCCGATCACCGCGGCCAGTTCGGACCGGCGTTCGACGGGCAGCAGGGCGGGCGTGAAGCCGTCGGTTCCGTAGCAGGCGTGGCACAACCCCGCGAGACGCAGGTCGGGACGGGCTCCCCATGCGGTGAGCTGGCGGTGGACGCGATCCAGGTGGGCCCGCAGGTTCCCGCCGGGGTGGTCGACGGCCGCCGCACCGAGGTCGTCCAGCAGTGCGGTGGCGCGGGCTGTGCGCTCGTCGTGGTCGGCGGCTTCGGGCCTGCCGTCGGCGACTGGTGAGGTGGACAAGTGGGTTTTCCTCTCGGCGTGTTGCGGGTCGGCACCCGCCTGCCTCCGCCTCGCGTCCGGATCGCGCGGAGGTCCGGCGGGTTGCCGCCCTTGGCCATGCAGCGATGATCGATCCGGAGCCAATCCCAAGTCAATCCACCGGTTTACTGGGGAACACCCAAGCGTTACCTTGGGTTCCTGTGACTCTTGACGACCTCCGCGTCTTCGCCGCGGTCTGCCAGGCCGGCTCCCTGAGCGCCGTCGCCCGCGACCTCTCCTGCACGCAGTCCGCCGTCAGCCAGCATGTGAAGCGGCTGGAGAGGGAGTTGGGCGTCAGCCTGATCGAGCGCCACCCGCGCGGGGTCGTTCCGACCCCGGCCGGGCGCCTGCTGCGGACGGCGGTCTCCGACGGCCTCGGCGGGATCGACCAGGCGATCCGCCGGATCGGCGAACTCGCCCGCGGGGCAGGGGGATCCGTCCGGATCACCACCGGGTCCACCAGCATCCGGCACTTCATGTCCGCGGCCGTCGTCGACTTCCGCAGGAGCTTCCCGCAGGTCAGCCTGGAGTTCCAGACCGAGACCTCGAACCGCAGCTGCTTCGACGCACTCGCCGCCGGCCGGGTGGACCTGGCCTGGATCACCCTCGGCTCCCAGGTCCGCGGCATCGAGCAGCGCGCGGTGGTCGAACTACCGTGGGTGCTCGCCGTCGCCGACGGCGATCCGCTCGCCGCCCGGGACGCCATCGAGCCCGCCGACCTCCAGGACGCCCGCCTGATCGGACTGCCCCAGAACTCGGCCTCCCGCTCCCAACTCGACTCCTGGCTGGCGGAGTACGGGATCCGGCCGGTCTTCGACACCAGCGTCGCGGACTGGGACACCGCCATCCTGCTGGCACAGCTGGGCCTCGGCCACGCCGTCGTACCCGCGCTGCCCGACTGGCAGGCGCCGGGCCGCCGGGGGCTGCGGCTGGTCCCGGTGCCGGCGCTCCCCGTCCTCACCGCCGGCTGGGCGGTGCGCCACTGGGACACGCTCGCCCCGCCGGCACGCACCTTCGCCGACACCGTCGCCCGCCACTGCGCCCGGGGGCCCGCCGGCACCTGAGCCGCGGCGGGGTGGCGGCAGCCGGGTGGGCCTGGTCGGCAGCGGTCACGGCCCGCCCGGACGGGCGGGCCCCTCCACGTCGCCCGCTCCGGTCAGAGTTGCGGCGTGCGGTGGAGCGAGATGAGCAGCCGCCAGACCTGGTGGGCGACCAGCTCCGGGTCGGCCTCGATGCGGCCGTGCAGCCAGTCCGCGAATACACCCGTGAAGGCGCCGGCCACCGCCGACGCGACCAGGTCCGGCGCCGGGGCTCCCGCGAGCGCCCGCTCGGTACGGCTGCGCTCGCGCAGCTCCCGGCGGAGCACCAGGCCGAGCGGGCCGCCGCCGCCCGGGGCGAGCAGGGCCCGGTAGAGAGCGGTGTGCGGCACCAACCCGGTGAAGAACCCGGTGAGCGCGGCCGGCGGCGCGGCCGGGTCCGGGATGCCCCGCCAGGCGTGCAGCGCGTCCACCGCCTCGCGGACGACGTCGGCGCACGCGTCCACCGCCAGCGCCTCCAGGTCGGGGTAGTGGACGTAGAAGGTGGCCCGGCCCACGCCCGCCCGGCGGACCAGCGCGGCGACGCTGACCTCCGCCAGCGGGCGCTCGGCGCACTCCTCCAGCAGCGCCCGACGCAGAGCGGCCCGGGTGCGCTCGGCCCGGGGGTCCTGGGCGGCGTTCATCGGGCCAGCAGGACGGCACCGAGGGCGACGGCCCCCGGCAGGGCCTGGGCGATCAGGATGCGACGGTTGGCGGTGGCCGCGCCGTAGAGGCCCGCCACGACCACGCAGGAGAGGAAGAAGACCTGCGCCCGGAACCCGGTCGGCTCCGCGGCGATCAGGCCCCAGAGCAGTCCGGCGGCCAGGAAGCCGTTGTAGAGGCCCTGATTGGCGGCCAGCGGCGCGGTGGCGCGGGCGAGTGCGGCGTCGAAGCCGGAGAGCTTGCGCCCGGGTGCGCGCTCCCAGAGGAACATCTCCAGCACCAGGAAGTACGCGTGCAGGGCGGCCACCAGACCGACCAGGACATCCGCGGTGATGCGCATCATCGCCTCCGATTTCATGGACAGGTGTCCATCTTAGCTGGACACCTGTCCATGAAGTCCACCCGATCGGGGCTCCGAACCGGCGAAGGCCCTCGGCGCCGAGGGCCTTCGCATGCCCGGTCCGCCACGCGTCCGGGCGGGTCGACGACCCCGCCGGGCCGTGCTCGACTTCGTCACCGCCGAGAGGACCCGCCGCCATGAGCGCCTGACCGGCCCGCCGGGGGGGCGGGCCGGTCAGGGAGCCGGGCCGGAGGGGGAGCGGCCCGATCGGGGAGGCCGGCCCCGCCGACCTGCCGGGAGCCGGCAGGGTACGGCGGTTCGGCCGGCCGGCGGGGTGCGGGGCGTGCGGCCGGCGGGTGTCAGGCCTTCGACTGCCAGTAGCGGAACTCCTCGACCGGCTCGCCGTCGAGGGTCCACGGCCAGGCGGTGACCGTGTCGCCGATCAGGGCGAAGGTGTCGGCGCTCTCGCGCACGCGGCCGGCCTGGGCCAGGGCGTAGGCGAGCAGGTTGAGGTCGGCCAGGGCCGCCGCGTGGCGGAGGTGACCCGGGCGGGGCCAGTCCCGCAGCGCGCCGTCCAGCACCCGGACGGCCCGGTGGTTCGCCCACTGGCGGCGGACCAGCAGCGCCTCCACGCCGCCCTGGGCGGTGGTCCGGGAGTGCTCGTCGACCAGCGCGGCCAGCTCGACGCCGACGGCCGGCGCGTCGGACGGCACCGAGGCCCGGACCGTCTCCACGAAGTCCATCTGACTGCTGCGCGAGCCGCACTCCTCCGGCGACAGGTAGCGCAGCATCTGCAGATGTGCCTCCCGGTTCCAGGGGTCGCGCGAGGTGATCTCGCCCCAGACCGCGAAGAGGTCGCGCGAGTCGGCGCGCATCACGCGCAGGATCCCGAGCAGCACCACCCAGGGGGCGGGGTCGTCGGGAACGGCCTCGGCCGCGCGGTAGCAGAGTTCGCCGGCGGCACGGGCGTCCTCCATCTTCCCGGCATGCCGGCCGCGGACCATCTCGACCCACGCCTCGAACACGAGCGCGTCGGCGCTCTGGGGTCGGCGTATCCGCCAGGACCGCCCGAGCCCGGACCGGGAGGCGGCCTCGGCGAGCACGGCGAAGCGGTGGGTGCGGCGGTCCCAGTCCGCACCGGGTTCCTGGAGAATCCGCTCGACCTGGTCGATCTGAATGGCATCCTGCCCCGGCATACCGGAGGAATTCAGCATTCGCCGCACACGACCGAGCTTGACGTCGTCGAGTTCCGGGCGCAGGCGCGGGCCGGAAGCCCTAAGTCTTCCAAAGATCGACACGCGCCGCAGCCTAGGGCCCAGTGCCGAATTTCGGATACCCCCCCGGCAGGAATCGTTATTCCGCCGTTTCCGGTGACCTCGCAGGCCCACAGAGTGACCGGGAACGGCGGGCCACCGGCGCAAACGCCACGGGCGACGGAGCCGCGAGCACCATCGGCCGCCGTCCCCGTCCGGCCCGAATCCCAGGAGCCGCGACGGTTGCAGTTCACACCAATGGGGTAATCGGTTGCACTTCACACCAAATTGACCGCACCGCGATATCGGAGCCCCGCACCACGAAACAGTGCACCGAACGCGCCCGCATTCTGCCGGCGCCGGCGCCGCGAGAGACCTGACCGAATATCAGCACGGAACTCGCCGCAGGACGATCGCCGGGCATCCGCTACGTCAGGGGCCGCTTCCCGGTCAGGGCGATCACCTCCGCCCCGGCTGCACTCGCCGTGGCCGGCGGCGACGGCGTGGTCGCCGCTACGCGGGGAGTGGGCGATCAGGCAGTGCGCCTCGACCTCGCGGCGGCTGCTCGGTCGGCCGGGACCACGCCTGCGGCGGTCTCGGCACGGCCACGATCACGGTCGGGCCGGCCCCGAGCCGGGCGGGTTCCTCCGGAGCGGGGCCCGCCCGCCCTCCCGCTTCATGCCGATCCCGACGTCTCACCGGCGACGGTGCTCAACGACGCTGAGCCCACCGGGTCTTCACCGGCCGCGTGCTCCGCAGCGGAGCGGGCGGCCGCTCGCCGGACGTCGACCGTCGCGTTCGTGAGAGGCTTGTCGGCCATGGGCGAGATCACCGCGGGAGGGGCCGCGCCGGACGTGCCGCTGCTCGTGGTGGACGCCGCCAACGTCGTGGGCTCGGTCCCCGACGGCTGGTGGCGGGACCGGCGGGGGGCCACGGAGCGGCTGCGCGACGCGCTGGCCCCGATCGCCGGCGACGGGCTGACGGACCGCCGGCCGGGGGCGCCGGAGTGGTCGCGTACCGGCCCCCTGGACGTCGTCCTCGTCGTCGAGGGGGCGGCCCGCGGGGTGGCGCCGGTGCCGGGGGTCCGGGTGGTCGCCGCGTCCGGCAGCGGCGACGACCGGATCGTCGAGCTGGTGCGGGCGGCGCTGGCCGCCGACCCGCACCGCGGCTGCCTCGTCGTCACCGCCGACCGGGAGCTCCGCGGCCGGGTCGCCGCCCTCGGTGCGGAGGTGACCGGTCCGCGCGCCGTCCGGCCGGGCGCGTGACCGCTCGGGCCCCGTCGATCAGCTGCCGAAGTAGCCGAGCGCACCCAGCGCGCAGACCCCACCGGCGCCCATGAAGACCGGCGTGAGCACCTTGAGCTCCACCCAGCTGCCGGCCCGGAAGCGCATGCCCTTCGGCGGGCCGACCGGGTACCAGCGCTTGCGCCCGATCGGGATCGGCCAGAGCACCGGGCAGCCGGAGACGGTCAGCGCGTCGCCCAGACAGTGCACCAGGGCGCCGAGTGCGACCGGCAGGCCGATCCACAGGTACTCCTGCCCCGGCTGGTCGAACAGCCACTGCGAGCCGTTGCCCGGCCGGTCGAGCACGTCGGCGATCACCCAGGCGCTGGTCGCCCCGAGCAGCCAGACCAGCACGTCGCTGGAGACCCGGGCGTGGCGCCAGAGCAGCCCCTCGATGGCGAGCACCATGTGGACGAAGAGCACCGCCAGCACGCCCCACCGTCCGCCGTACACCGCGGCCGCGGCCGCACCGGCGCCACAGAGCACCGCCCACACCCAGGTGTGGGTCAGCGTCCGATGCCCACCCGAACGGCGCGGGTCGCCCTTCATCCGGGTCGCCTTGTACGTCGCGTACGAGAGCTTGTCGATCACCTCGCACAGCGTGCGCGAGACCGGCCCGAAGGCCCGGGATATCGTCGCCGCCTTGTGGTCGAGGTCCGGCGCCAGCGCCGCGCCCGCGCAGATCAACGCGCCGGCCAGGAGCACCGGCCACGGCATCGGTTCGCCGAGCCCTGCCGCCACCGTGCCGGCGCCCAGCCACGCCGCCGCTCCCGACAGCGAATGAGCCGGTCCCATCATGATTCAGACTCCCGTCCTCGTTACCCATGCCCCCTGCGAGGACCTGACGGAGCCGCAGCATATCGGCACATGATCGGCCCACCGACCGCGCTCCCCCTCGGCCGCGATCTCCGCCCTGCGGGCCCCGACCGGCGGCCCCGACCGGCGGGGCCCCGAGCGCCGTCCGTGCGACGGCCGAGGGCCAAGGGGCCGTCCCGGCGTGCGGCCGGGGCCCGGCGGGCGGAGCATGTAGCCGTCGAGCGGGAGTACGGAGTACACAGTGAGCACGGAGATCCCCACCCCGGCCACCGGCGACCTGGTCGTGCTGAGCAAGGTCAACAAGCACTTCGGCGAGCTCCACGTCCTCCAGGACATCGACCTGACCATCGCGCGCGGCGAGGTCGTCGTGGTGATCGGCCCCTCCGGCGGGGGCAAGTCCACGCTGTGCCGCGCCATCAACCGCCTGGAGACCATCGACTCCGGCGAGATCTCCATCGACGGCCGGCCGCTGCCCGCCGAGGGCCGCGAGCTGGCCGCGCTCCGGGCCGACGTGGGGATGGTCTTCCAGTCCTTCAACCTGTTCGCGCACAAGACCGTGCTGCAGAACGTGACGCTCGGCCAGATCAAGGTCCGTGGGAAGAACCGCAAGGCCGCCGACGAGCGGGCCCGCCGGCTGCTCGACCAGGTGGGCGTCGCCACCCAGGCGGACAAGTACCCCGCACAGCTCTCCGGCGGCCAGCAGCAGCGGGTCGCGATCGCCCGGGCCCTGGCCATGGACCCGAAGATCATGCTCTTCGACGAGCCGACCTCCGCCCTCGACCCCGAGATGATCAACGAAGTGCTGGAGGTCATGCGCCGGCTCGCCCGGGACGGCATGACCATGGTGGTGGTCACCCACGAGATGGGATTCGCCCGTTCGGCGGCCAATCGCGTGGTGTTCATGGCGGAGGGCCGGATCGTGGAGGAGACGACACCCGATCGGTTCTTCAGCAATCCGCGCAGCGAGCGCGCGAAGGACTTCCTCTCGAAGATCCTCCACCACTGACCGGGCCGCCTCACGAGCACCAGGGACTACCAAGGGATGACCAGATGAAGCTTCGCAAGGCCATCGCGGCGACCGCCGCCGCGCTCGCACTCACCCTGGCCGCGGCCGGCTGCAGCTCCGACGGCGGCGGCAGCACCAGCAGCGGTACGGGCAGCGGCGCGGCGACCGGCGCCGGCTCGGGCCCGAGCGGCGGCAAGATCACCGTCGGCATCAAGTTCGACCAGCCGGGGATCGGTCTGAAGACGCCGGACGGTACCTACACGGGCTTCGACGTCGACGTGGCGACGTACATCGCCAAGCAGCTCGGGTACCGGCCCGAGGACATCGTCTGGAAGGAGGCCAAGAGCGCCGACCGCGAGACGCTGCTCCAGCGCGGCGACGTCGACTTCATCGCCGCCTCGTACTCGATCACGCCCGCGCGCGAGGAGAAGGTCGACTTCGCCGGCCCCTACCTGCTCGCGCACCAGGACGTCCTGATCCGGGCGGACGACACGTCCATCCAGAAGCCCGAGGACCTCAACGACAAGAAGCTCTGCTCGGTCACCGGCTCCACCTCGGCGCAGAACGTCAAGACGCGGATCGCGCCCAACGCGCAGTTGCAGGAGTACGGCGGCTACTCGGAGTGCCTGACCGGTCTGGAGAACAAGGTCATCGACGCGCTGACCACCGACGACTCGATCCTCGCCGGGTACGCCGCGCAGCCCGAGTTCAAGGGCAAGTTCAAGCTCGGCGGCTTCAAGATGAGCAACGAGAACTACGGGATCGGCGTGCAGGAGGGCAGCGAGCTCAAGGCGAAGATCAACACCGCGCTGGAGCAGATGGTCCAGGACGGTTCCTGGGACGCGGCCGTCGAGAAGAACTTCGGGCCGGCCAACTACCAGAACGAGCCCGCCCCGAAGATCGGCGTCATCGTCACCTGAGGCGACCGCCCTCGGGGGCGTGCCCCACCGGCACCCGGCGCGACGCCCCCGACGACGGCGCGTCGGTCGGCGGCGCGTCGCACCCTCCACCGACGCCGGAGCGTCCTCCATGCGGAAGGCCGGGAGACCGTGTTCGACTTTCTTGAGGGCTACGACCTGCTGGGCGCCTTCTGGGTGACGGTGCAGCTGACCTTCTACGCGGCCGTCGGCTCCCTGGTCTGGGGCACCCTGCTCGCCGCCATGCGCGTCAGCCCGGTGCCCCTGATGCGGGGCTTCGGCACCGTCTACGTCAACGTGGTCCGGAACATCCCGCTCACCGTGATCATCGTCTTCACCTCGCTGGGCCTGTTCCAGACGCTCGGCGTCACGCTCGGCGCCGACAGCTTCAAGACGATCGACTTCCGGCTGGCCGTGCTCGGCCTGACCGCCTACACCTCGGCGTTCGTCTGCGAGGCGCTGCGGGCCGGCATCAACACCGTGCCGGTCGGGCAGACCGAGGCCGCCCGGGCCGTCGGCCTGCGGTTCACCCAGGTGCTGACCCTCATCGTGCTCCCGCAGGCCTTCCGCTCGGTGGTCGGTCCGCTGGCGAACGTGCTGATCGCCCTCACCAAGAACACCACCGTGGCGGCCGCGATCGGCGTCGCCGAGGCCGCGGCGCTGATGCGGGTGATGATCGAGAACGAGGCCCAGCTCATCCTGATCTCCGCCATCTTCGCCTTCGGGTTCATCTGCCTGACCCTCCCGACCGGGCTCTTCCTCGGCTGGGTGGGCAAGAAGGTCGCGGTGCGCCGGTGACATCCTCCCCCTCCGGGCTCTACGACGTTCCGGGGCCGCGGGCCAGACGGCAGAACGTGCTGTTCACGGCGGTGTTCCTGGTCGCCCTCGCCGCGCTGCTCTGGTGGGTGGTGGGGAGCCTCGCCGACAAGGGTCAGCTCGCCTGGGCGAAGTGGCAGCCCTTCTTCACGGACCCCCGGGTCTGGGAGACCTACCTCCTGCCGGCGCTGAAGAACACGCTCATCGCCGCCGCACTGGCCATGGTGATCGCGCTGCCGCTCGGCGCACTGTTCGGCATCGCCCGGCTCTCCGACCACCGGTCGGTGCGCTGGACGGCCGGCACCGTCGTGGAGTTCTTCCGCGCCATCCCGGTCCTGATCCTGATGCTCTTCGCGAACGCGGCCTACGCCGAGTTCACCGACGTCGGCCCCGACATCCGGCCGCTGTACGCCGTGGTCACCGGCCTCGTCCTCTACAACGCCTCCGTGCTGGCCGAGATCGTCCGGGCCGGGATCCTCGCCCTGCCCCGGGGCCAGACCGACGCGGCCAAGGCGATCGGCATGCGCAGGAACCAGGTCATGCGCTACGTGCTGCTGCCGCAGTCGGTCACCGCGATGCTGCCGGCGATCGTCAGCCAGCTGGTGGTCATCGTGAAGGACACCGCGCTCGGCGGCGCGCTGCTCGGCTTCTCCGAACTGCTGGCGTCGGTGCGTCCGATGAGCGCCAACTACGGGGCGAACACGATCGCCTGCTTCACCGTGGTGGCGGTGCTGTTCGTGCTGCTGAACATCGCGCTGACCTCCTTCGCCGGCTGGCTGGAGGGCCGGCTGCGGCGCGGCAAACGGTCCACCGGCGCGGTGGTCACCGCCGACGCGGTCGAGGAGCTGGCGACCCCGGGCGAGCACCTGGGCCACGAGGACCTCGACGACGGCCGGCCTCCTCCCGAACGGTGACGCCCGGCCGCGGCGGGCGGCCGGAGAGCGGAGACCCCGGCACCGCCTGGTGAGGAGGCGGCGCGGCGGGCGGGACAATGGGCCGGTGACCAGCACCCAGCCGCGCGGCCTGCACGCCCTGATCCCCACCAGCCACACCGGGGCCACCCCGGGTGAGCGGGCCGCATCGCAGTTGCTCCACCTGCGGCAGGCGTCGGTACCGGTACCGGTGCTGGCGGCGGCAGCCGAGCTGATCGCCCCTCACCTGGAGGACGCCGACCCGGTCACCCGCCAGGCAGCGGTGGCCGTCCACGCCCGGCTGCTCGCCGCCGTGGAGGAGGCCGCCAGGGGCACGTGAGCCACCCGCTGCCGGGGCGGTCGGGTCGGTGGCGGGCGGCGCACGGATTCGGAAGGCGGCGTCAGACCGTCGAGGCCGACCCCTCCGTGGCCCGCACGGCGCGGGTCACGGGGTGGATCAGACGCTCGGCGAGGTGGCCGAACACCAGACCGAAGGAGACCCAGAGGGTGGCCTGGATCGCCAGGGCCGCCACCCGGAACTCCCACAGCACGGTGGCCGGGAAGTCCTCCGGGGTCTCGCTGACGGACGGAAGGAGTGCGTACGCCACGCCGACCGCGAGCACGAACGCGGCGCCGGCCGCCACCGTGGCGTTCCAGTCGCCCAGCACGGGTGCCAGCCGCCGGCCGAGAATGACGGCTGCGACCGCCAGCAGCACGCTGAGCGCGATCATCAGGAAGAACAGCGCGGTCCGGGAGTCGAGCGTTTCCGGATCGCTGCTGGCCGGGGGGTTGGCCGGGTACTTCAGGAACGGCACCAGGCCCACCGCGGTGAAGGCCGCACCGGACAGCAGCAGCGCGGTGGCCCGCGGGCCGAACCGGCCGATGCGCCCGAGCGCGAAGGCGAACACGAGTGCGGCGATGCCGCCGAGCGCGACGCTGGTGACCACGATGCCGGTGGCCAGCCCGGCGGTGGACTGGAGCGTCCGGCTGACCAGTTCCTCCTCCATGCCGTGACCGGCCGCGTGACCGTCCTCGTAGGCGATGGCGGAGTCGATGGGGCCCTCACCGAGCAGGTAGGCGACGGCCAGGGTGGGCAGGCCTGCCAGCAGGCCGGCGAGCATGCCGCGGCCGAGCAGGGATCCGACGGAGATGTTCACGATGTGCGACTCCCTGCGCGATCAGTGGCAGGGGAAGCCGAGCAGGTGCCGGCCGTCGTGCACCCACTCGTGCACGTCCTCGCCGGCGATGACCGAGAAGGCACCCTGCTCGGCGCCGACGAAGTAGAGGAGCACGAGCGCCAGGATGCCGACGAAGAGCGCCCACGGGGCGATCGCCTTCAGCGAGATGGGAGTGATGGCCGGCGTGACGGCGGCGGGGGCGATGGGGTGAGCCATGACCAGACCTCCTTGGGGAACTACGCGTCCCGTTCGATGGAGCAGGAGACGACAGCGGCGGGTCTGACTCACCGACACCCGATTCCCTGACAGGGCATCGGACACCGGTCTCACAGTGGCGCGACCGTGCCGGAGTTGCACCGGGCTTCCGTCACACCGTCGTCATAACGGCCAGACGGTAGCGTGTACCGCCGGTCCCGGCCAAGGGCCCGGGAGAAACCGTGATGTCGGCGTGCTCCATCCGCAACGCACCCCGCGAGGGCTACGCATACGGACCGCCCCGGCCGCCGGGCGGGATCGGGAACCAGGGAGGACAGCGGGAATGACGGTACGGGTGATGCTTGTCTCACCGGCCCTGACCGACGACGGCCGACTGGCGCGGTTCGGCGGGGACGCGCCCCTGGACAGCGCCGCCGTGCGCCGTGTACGGGCAGCGGCCGCCGCCGTCCCGACCGCCACCCGTGTCCTCGCCGGGCCATCCGTGCGCTGCACGGGGACCGCGGCCGCCCTGGGCCTGAACGCCGCGGTCACCCCCGAACTCGCCGACTGCGACTGGGGGCGCTGGGAGGGCCACCGCCTTCCCGAGCTCGTCGCCGCCGAACCCGGGGCGATCGCGGCCTGGCTGTCCGATCCGGACGCAGCCCCCCACGGCGGTGAGTCCGTCGCGGCCCTCGGCTCGCGGATCCGAGGCTGGCTGGACGAGCTGGGCGAGCCGGGTGAGCCGGCGGCCGCTGGACCGGTGCTGGCCGTGGTGGAGGCGGCGGTGGTCCGGGCCGCCGTGGTCCACGGCCTGGGTCTGCCCGCCCAGGCGTTCTGGCGGATCGACGTCGCACCGCTGACGCTCACCGAGCTCACCGGGCGCGCCGGGCGCTGGAACCTGCGCTGCGGGCGAACCCTCTGACCCGGCGCGGGCACACCCGCACCCACCCGTTCACCGCGCAGGTGATCACCACGGTCGGCACCGGGCCGGCGACAGGTGCACCCGGTCCGCTCGCCCACGACCCGGCCGGCGCGCACGCCGGCTCGGTGCTCGGCACCGTCCCGGCCGTCGAGACGGCGGCCGACGTCGGCAGAGCGCCGGTCGTCGGTGCCGCGGAAGTCGCAGCGAAACGCGCCGGGCCGACGGCCGGCGGGTCGGCTCACGCGGTCGGGGACGGAGGGCGTTCGAAGAAGGTCTCCAGGGCGACGGTGGCCTGGGTGCCGCTCACGCCGTCGATGGCGTAGAGGCGGCGGAGGACGTCCTGGAGCCGTTCGGTGGTGGCCGTGCGGACCTTGACCAGGACCGATGCGCTGCCGGCGATGACGTGTGCCTCCTCGATCTCGGGGATCGCCGCGAAGGCCTCCGCCGAGTCACCCATCCACGCGGAGGACTCGACCATGACGAAGGCGAGCACACCGAGCCCGAGGCGCCTCGGGTCCACCTCGACGGTCGCGCGGCGGACGACGCCGTGCTCGCGGAGCTTGCGCACCCGCTCGTGGGCAGCGGCGGTGGAGAGGCCGACGGCCTTGCCGAGGGCCGCATAGGCCTGACCGGCGTCGTTCTGAAGCAGCGCCAGCAGGGCGCGGTCGGTGTGGTCCAGGTTCTCGGTCGCCATGGTGGCACCATACCTTGTCCTGTCATACTCCATTACAACGGAATGCCATCTGGCAATCAGCGATGGGATGTGGATGATGTCTGGCGTGATCGAGTTCGGGCTGTACGAGATTCTGGACGACCGCTTCCGCCCCTGCGCGAACGGGGACACCCGGCTGGAGCGGCTGCACGGGGACTGTCGCTGGGCCGAGGGGCCGCTCTACCTGCCCGCCTGGCGCCAGCTCCTCTGGAGCGACATCCCCAACGACCGGATGCTGCGCTGGGACGAGGTCACCGGCACGACCGCGCTCTTCCGCTCCCCGGCCGGACACAGCAACGGCAACACCCTCGACCACCGGGGGCGCCTGATCACCTGCGAGCAGGGCGGCCGCCGCGTCACCCGCACCGAGCACGACGGCACGATCACCGTCCTCGCCGACCGATACCGGGGCAAGCGGCTCAACTCGCCCAACGACGCGGTCGTCCGCTCCGACGGCACGATCTGGTTCTCCGATCCCGACTTCGGCATCACCAGCGACTACGAGGGGCACCGCGCGGACAGCGAGATCGGCGCCTGCCACGTCTACCGGATCGATCCGGTCGGCGGCGAGGTCCACCTCGCCGCCGACGGCTTCGCCGGGCCCAACGGGCTGGTCCTCTCCCCCGACGAGCAGCGGCTGTTCGTGTCGGACACCCGGGCCGGGCACATCCGCGGCTTCGACGTCCGCGAGGACGGCACCCTCGCCGACGGCCAGGTCTTCGCCAAGGCCGCAGACGTCCCCGGCACCCGTGCCCGCACCCCCGCCGACGCCGCTGCCGGTACCGCCCGCTTCGACAACATCCGCTTCGACGACGACGGGCGGCTCTGGGCGGCGGCCATGGGCGACGGCGTCCACTGCTACGCACCGGACGGCACCCTGATCGGCCGCCTGCTGGCCCCCGAGCACGTCTCGAACATCGCGTTCGGCGGTCCGAAGAACAACCGGCTCTTCATCACCGCCACGACGTCCCTGTACTCGCTGGTGCTGTCCGTGACGGGCGCCCCCCGCGTCCACCGGCACCGCTGACGGCGATCGGCCGCCGCCCCGGAGCCCGGCGCCGGCAGTCCACCGGTGGCGATCCAGGGCATGACGCGACGGCACGCCGGGGCGGTGTCAGAACTCACGGGCCCCGGGGGTCCCGGGGCCCGGCGGGACCCGCGGGGGCTCCGCTCGTCGTCAGGGCAACAGGACGGCCTTGCCCCGGTTGCGGCGGGCCCCAAGGTCGACGTGGGCCCGGGCGGCCTCCGCCAGCGGATAGGTACGCCAGACCGGCACCGCGAGCCGCCCGGCGGCCGCCGACCGCACCAGCTCCGGCAACGCGTCCTCACCGTGCTCGCCGGTGGCGGCGCTGAAGCGGACGCGGTGCTGCGCGGCGGACATGTCGGCGATGGTGATGACCCTTCCCGGATCGCCGACGAGGGCGACGGAGCCGGGGAGCACTCCGGCGCCCGAGGCGTCGAGGACGAAGTCCACCCCACCGGGGACGGCCGCCTCGACCCGCTCCCCCCAGCCGTCGCCGTAGCGGACCGCGGCGGCCCCGAGCGCGGCGACGCGCTCCAGGTCGCGCTCGGAGGCAGTGCCGACGACGGAGACGCCGCGGGCGACGGCCAGCTGGACCGCTACGACGCCGACGCTGCCGGCGGCACCGTGGACGAGCAGCGTCCGGCCGGCCTGGACGCCCAGCTGCCCGAGGACGCGGAACGCCGTCCGGCCGACCGTGACCAGCGAGGCGGCGAGCTCCCAGGACAGTGCGTCGGGTTTGGCCACCGGCCGCTCGACCAGGGCGTACTCGGCGTAGCCGCCGCCCACGGTGGAGCCCAGGACCTCGTCGCCCACGGCCGCGTCGGCTCCCTCGCCGACGGCGTCGACGACGCCGGCCGCGTCGAGGCCCGGGATCACCGGGAAGCCGGCCGGGCCCCGGCCGGCCATCAGGCCGGACCGGATCTTCAGGTCGAGCGGGTTCACAGACGCGGCGCGCACCCGGATCCGGACCTGGCCCGGTCCCGGCTCCGGCGGGGTGACTTCCGACAACCGCAGCACGTCGGGGGTGCCGTACTCGGAGAAGGTGATCGCTTTGGACATCGGGACTCCTGGTGGGAACGGGCGGGAAGGGGTTGGGGGGAGGAAGGGGCGCGCGTCCCGACCCGCTGCGCGGCCGCCGTGGCGGGCTCTCCGCTCGGGGGTTGCGGGCGCGCCGGTCGACGCTGCGGTGGTCGGTCGGCACCGGGATCGGCGCAGCCTCGGGCGACGCGCCCCTCCGGGGAGCAGGGCCTCGCGGCTCAGGAGGCCAGGGTGGGGTAGTCGGTGTAGCCGTGGTGGTCGCCGCCGTAGAAGGTGGCCTGGTCCGGGGTGTTGAACGGGCCGCCGGCGGCCAGCCGGGCCGGCAGATCCGGGTTGGCCAGGAACAGCGCGCCGAAAGTGATCATGTCCGCGATGCCGTCCTCGACCAGCCGCAGCGCGTCGGGGCCGGTGACGTCCGGATGGGTGAACGGGTTGAGGAGGAACGTGCCCGGCCAGGCCTTGCGCAGGCGCGCGGTCAGGTCGCGGTCCGGGCCCTCCAGCAGGTGCAGGTAGGCCAGGTCGAGACCGCCGATCCGCTCCAGCAGCGCCTCGTAGTCCTCCCCCGGGTTCTCCTCGGCGATGTCGTTGTAGGGGTTCCCGGGCGAGATCCGCAGGCCCACCCGGTGACCGCCGATCTCCTCGGCCACCGCGGTGGTGACCTCGACCGCGAGGCGGACCCGGCCCTCGGTGTCGCCACCCCAGGCGTCGGTGCGCCGATTGGCGTTCGGGGCGAGGAACTGATGGATCAGGTAGCCGTTGGCGCCGTGGATCTCCACGCCGTCGAACCCGGCCTCGACGGCGTTGCGCGCCGCGGCGGCGTAGTCGGCGATCGTCCGAAGGATCTCCGCCTCGTCCAGTTCCTTCGGGGTCACGAAGGCCTTCGGGCCCTCATGGGTGAAGACCTGCCCCTTTGCGGCCACCGGCGACGGCCCGACCGGCAGCAGACCGTCGGGCAGCAGGCTGGGGTGGCCGATCCGGCCGGTGTGCATCAGCTGCGCGAAGATCACGCCGCCCTCGCGGTGCACGGCGTCGGTCACCTTCCGCCAGGCCGCCACCTGTCCGGCCGTGTGCAGCCCGGGGGTGTCGGGGTAGCCCTGGCCGACCGGCGAGGGCTGGATGCCCTCGGTGACGATCAGGCCTGCTCCGGCGCGCTGCGCGTAGTAGGTGGCCATCAGGTCGGTGGGCTCCGCGCCGGGGCCGTACGCACGGCTCCGGGTCATCGGCGCCATCGCGATGCGGCTGGTCAGGCGGCGGCCGCCCAGGACGATCGGATCGAATGCGGTGGTCATGGTCGTTCCCTCGTTTCGGAGTGGCGCTCCGGGCCCGCGGGCGGGGCCATCAGAGCCATTGACTGTCCGAACAAGTAAATCCCGGGAACCCATTCCGCGACACAATGTGACCTGCACCACATGCCCCTGCCAGCGTATGTGTGCACTGGCACCCGAAACATCCACCTGCCCTGCGGCGCAGTGAGTAGGATTGGATGAGCAGACAGGAAGTGAGAGCGAGGACCACATGGCACCGACCACACCGGAGACCGGGACGGACCCCGCGCAGACCGGGCAGGGGGGGGCCAGCGTCCCGGTGCCCGCGGCGGCCGGCGGCGGGCCGATCAGCCACGCGATCTTCCGCGTCGCCCGCCTGCACCGCATGTTCGCCGGGCAACTGCTGCGCCGCATCGGCCTTCACCCCGGCCAGGAGCTCGTCATGATGCACCTGTGGGAGCTCGGCCCCCAGCGCCAGACCGACCTGGTGCGGCTGCTGGACTCGGACGCCGCCACCATGACCCGTACCGTGCAGCGTCTGGAGCAGGCCGGCTTCGTCCGCCGCCGCCCCTGCCCCACCGACAGGCGCGCCTCGCTCGTCGAACCCACCGCGGCCAGCCTCGCCCTGCGCCGTGAGGTCGAGCAGAGCTGGGGCCGACTGGAGGAGCTCGTGACGGCGGACATGTCGGCCGGCGAGCGCGCCGCGGCCCTGGACAGCCTGGAGCTCCTGGAGCAGAACCTCGTCCGCGCCGCCGCCGACCCGGCCGCCTGCGCGGACGCGGAGGGCTAGCGTCGGCCGGGCGCGGTCATCCGGCGGGCGCGGCCGGCTGCGGGCCTTCGGGGAGCCGGGCCAGCCGCATCGTGCCGACGTAGGAGACCACGACGGCCACGATCACCAGCGGCATCACGGTCAGGCCGTCCGTGCCGAGCAGCAGGGTGGCCAGCATCACGGAGGTCATCGGCAGTTTCAGCATCGCCACCGCCATCGCGCCGATGCCCACGGCGAATCCGGCGGTGGTGCCCAGGCCGGGCAGGTGGGAGAGGGCGAGCCCGCCGGCGGCACCCACGAAGATGGCGGGGAAGACCGGGCCGCCGCGGAAGGCGCTCATCGAGGCGCAGTAGGCCAGTGACTTGCACACCACGAGGACGACGAGGGTGGCCGCCGTGTACCCCGCGCTGTCCGCCAGCAGCGGGCCGAGTGCGTCCTGGCCGGAGAAGAGCACCCCGGTGATCGGCCGGTCGGTGATCTCTGCGTACAGCAGGGCGATCACACCGACGGCAAGGCCCATCAGGACGGTGAGCGACAGCCGGTGGCGGTCGACCAGCTTCCGCAGGGCGAGCGCGGAACGGCGGATCGCCTCGCCGAGCAGCGCGGCGACGACGCCCACGACGACCGCCCAGAGGAACTCGCCGAGGGTCGGCCGGCCGGCCGCCGGGGGCTGGCTCAGCACCAGGGAGTAGGTGCCGAGGCCGGTCCAGCTGCCGAGGCCGGTGAAGATCAGCGATCCGACGCCCGCGGAGAGCAGGCCGGGCACCAGCACCACTCCCATCATCGGCCCGCCCAGCCCGGAGGCCTCCATCAGCAGGAAGGCGCCGACCAGCGGGGAGCCGAGCAGCTCGCTGATGGCCGCGAAGCTGCCGGCCGCGCCGATCACGCCGACGGCGCTGGGCGGGGCGTCGCGTTTCACCACCTTGACGACGCCGACCGCGAGCCCGCCGCCGAGCGCGATCAGCGGGGCCTCCGGACCGAGGACGACGCCGAGGCTGAGCGAGGCGATCGCGGCGAGCGCCACCCCGGGCACCGCGGCGACCGAGGGCGTGCCGCCGGTCTTGAGCCCTTCGGCCGGTTCGTGGCCGCCGCCCCCGGGCAGGTACCGGATCGTCAGGGCGACCAGCACGCCGGCCACCACGAGCAACGGGATCGCCCACCAGTCGGGGGTGCCGTGGAAGCCGAGGCCCTTCGGCAGGTCGTCGTAGACCAGCGACTGGAGCTCGGAGACCAGCGCGAGGAACCCGAACGCGCCGGCCGAGATCGGGACGCCGAGAAGTGCCGAGATCACCAGGATCGACACGTAGCCGCGGGAGCGGACGACCGCCCACGGGTTCTGCGGCGCTGCGGCGGCGCCGGTGGGCTCGGCGGGCGGTCCGGCCGGCATACGTATCGTCTCCTCGGCATCCGGCCCGACCGGAACACGCGGTTGCCCGGGCCTGGGTCTGGCGGTGACAGTGGTCGGCGGCGGCAGTGGTCGGCGGTGGCAAGGTCGGCGGTGGCAAGGTCGGCGGCGCCACCGCCCGGCGGCCGCTGCACATCCGTCCCTGGCATCATCGCGGGCGCGGGCGCCTCCCCCTGCTGCGGCACGCCCGTACCCCGCGAACCGCGACCCGTGTACCGCGGCCGACCGCACCGGTGGGGCCGGTCCGCCCCACCGGTGGCCCGCTCACCCCTCCTCGTGCTCGCCCGGGGAGGCTTCCCCGCCGGTCCTGCGTTGCCGGCCACGGCGTACCGCACCCACCACGACCTTGAGGGCCAGGCCGAAGACGACCAGGTCGGCGAGCATCTGCCCGGTCACCACCAGCCGCGCCCCCTGGGACTTGGCCGTGATGTCGCCGAACCCCACCGTGGAGAACACGGTGACGGTGAAGTAGAGCGCGTCGGTGTGGGACAGGTGCCGTTCGAAGTTGGCGGGCGACTCCCCGGCCATGGTGACGTAGGTGCCCGCGAACAGCAGCAGGAAGAACGGGATGCTGGTGGCCAGCGCCTCGACGGCCCGCAGCCCCGGGTACCGGGAGCGCAGGATCGAGCGGACCTGGAGGGCGACCAGGGCGACGAATGCCGCCAGCCCGGTGAGCAGCATGGTGAGCGCGGCCGGGGTCGAGGAGTTGTCGAGGGGCAGCGCGTAGTACAGGGTTCCCAGGGCGGCGACCGAGCCCACCACGCGCAGAACGGTCCAGACGAGCCGGCCGACCGAGGGCCGCCGGGCCGCGGGCCGGTCCCGGGGTCCGGCGTCCGTGTCGGCGGTCATGACGTCCGCCGAAGCCTGTTCGCTGCGGCCCGGACGGACATGCCGCGGTCCTGCCACGTCATGCCCGTGGCCGCACCCAGGATGATCACCACCCCGATCGCGATGAAGAACGACATGAGGGCGAACACCGCGCCGATCGGCCCGTACTCCCGGTTGGAGTTGACGACCATCCGGGAGAGGGCGACGTTGAAGAACGCCACCATGCCGATCCAGAACGTGCCGGTGGCGACGGCGCACGGGAGCAGGGTGCGCCAGCCGATCCGGCCGGCCAGCAGGAACCACATCGTGAACCAGAAGAACCCGGTGAACACGAGGACGTTGAGGAACCACCAGAGGATCGGCACGATCGTGTGGATCTCGTAGCCCAGGGTGCTGCCCACGGCGAGCCAGGCCACGCACAGGACGAGCCAGACCAGCGCCCGCAGCCGGTCCCGGCGCCCGCGCGACGGCAGTTGGAACACCTGCTGGTAAGGCTGCTGGAGTGAACCGGCCACGACGACGCCGGCCAGGACGAAGAAGACCCACGAGAGGCCGCTGATCGCCGCCGAGGTGGCCGCCGAGGAGGCGAACAGATGACCGAGGTCGGCGGCCGCCTCATGACTCAGGCCCAGCCGGAGTGTCAGCGTCGGCACCGCCGAGCGCCCGCCCAGGGCCGAGGCGACGAGCATGAACGGGACCGCGAACATCAGCAACGTGGCGGCCAGCAGCAGGGCCTGGTTGACGAAGTCCACCGCGTTCAGCCGACGCCACAGGCATTCGGCCCAGGACCCCGTGTACTTCCCCCGCCCCCACGCGGCCGCGCGCCGGGCGCGCCGGGCGCTCACCCGGTCGGAGACCGCCCTGCCCGGCCACGCCCTCCCCGCCGGGCGCTCGCCCGGTGGCTGGTCTGGGGCGTTGTGGGTCGTCCGCATGGCGCGTCCTCCCGGCGGTGATCACCTGGATCGCGGTCGGCTGGAGCCCTGTTCGCGGCAACGACTCGGGCGGAGGCGGCACGCACGTTCGGGGCTGCGGTCCTTCATCAACCATCGCAGTGCACCGCAGAATCGAACAAGACGAGGGGCCCGCTGCCGGGACGGTCCCGCTCCGGACGGTCCCGCTCCGGGCCGTCTCCACCGAGGCGGCGGCGACGGCGACGCCTCGCCGCGGCGAAGGTCCCGCTGCTAGGCTGCACATGTCCGATTTATAGATGTTTGTCCAACTGTTCCGTCGACCTCACGGGAGCAGGCATGGCCGCCGAAACCGGGCCGATCAGTCTCCAAGCCCGCCAGTCGCTCGAACAGGAGCTCGTCGAGCTCCGCACCGAGCGGGCCAAGGTCGCCGCAACCCTGAAGGTCACCGACGCGGTGGGCGACCGGGCCGACCAGGCGGACGGACTGCAGCGCGCCGACCTGCTCGTCCGACTGGACGACCGGATCACCGAGATCACCGACCGGTTCCGCGTGGCGGACGCGGCCGGCCCGCCGCGCACCGACGCGGTCGGCATGGGCAGCACCGCCACCCTGCGCTTCGCCGACGGCACCCTGGAGACCGTCCAGATCGGCGAGGTGGCCGATCGGCTGGACGAGACGCTGGTGACCGCCGACAGCCCGCTCGGGCGTGCACTGCTCGGCCACCGCGCCGGCGAGACCGTCGGCTACGAAGCGCCCGAGGGCCGGGCGACCGCCGAGATCGTGTCCATCGGCGGCAACGCGTAGGCCGGGCCCCGGCACGACCGTGCCCCGGACGCCGCCCGGACGCGCCGCGCTACCCGGTGGCCGCCCCGGCGAGGACCGTGGCGACCACCCTGTGGACGGCGGCCGGCTCCGGCGGGGGGCCGGTGCGGTCGGCGAAGAGCAGGTGGGCCGCGCCGATCAGGGTGGGTGCCAGCACGTCGACGTCCGCGTCGGGGGCGAGCCGGCCGAGGGACCGCTCGGCCAGGAGGTAGGCGGCGATCGCGTCCGCGGCGTCGGTCAGGACGGGGACGCCGGTCGGCCGCGCCTCGCGCAGCCGGGCGCGCAGCCCGTCGCGGGAAGTGACCAGGCCGACGACGGCGACCGCGACCGCGCCGAAGAGCTCGGTCAGTGCGTCGGCGAGGTGGTCGGCGACGGCACCGGCGCCGGCCCGGGCACGGAGGGCTTCGGCCCGCGCCTCGATCCGGGCGACGCGGTCGAGGACGAGCTCGGCGAGGAAGGCGTCGAAGTCGGCGAAGTGCCGGTGCAGGACGCCCTTCGCACAGCCGGCCTCCGCGGTGACGGCCCGACTGGTGAGCGCACTGGGGCCGTCGTGGAGCAGGACGCGCTCCGCCGCCTCGAACAGCTGCTCCCGCACGTCGCGGATGGCCACTCCTGTGGGCACCGTGCACCGCCTCCGTGTCGCGTTCCTCGCCCGTCACCGGCCGCTCCCTCTGCCACCCGCCCGCCGCTCGGGCCCGCCGACCCGGCGCGCACCGTTGACGAGTGGGCGTGCGCCCACTCATAGTGGGCACATGCCCACTTTACCGTTCCCGCCGGATGAATCCCATCGGCACCGCCTGGCGGCGGAGTCGTTCGGCAGTGACGCCGAACGCTACGACCGGGCCCGGCCCCGCTACCCCGACGCGCTGGTGGAGGCGGTCGTCGTCTCCTCCCCGGGGCCCGAGGTCCTGGACGTCGGCATCGGCACCGGCATCTCGGCCCGGCCGTTCCGCGCGGCCGGCGGCACGGTCCTCGGAGTCGACCCCGACCCCCGGATGGCCGCGTACGCCCGCCGCGACGGCTTCGACGTCGAGGTCGCGGCCTTCGAGGCCTGGGACCCTGCGGGCCGGACCTTCGACGCGGTGGTGGCCGGTCAGACCTGGCACTGGATCGACCCGGTCGCCGGGGCCGGGAAGGCCGCCGCGGTGCTGCGCCCCGGCGGGCGGCTGGCCGTGTTCTGGAACGCCTTCCGCCCCTCCCCGGGGGTGGCCGAGGCCCTCGCCGCCGCCCACCGCCGTGTCCTGCCCGAATCGCCGCTCAACCCCTGGACCGCGCCCGCGCTGGACGGGTACGCGGCGCTGTACAAGCAGGCCGCCGACGGCATCCGGCGGTCCGGCGCCTTCGACCAGCCCGAGCAGTGGTCCTTCGACTGGGAACGGCCGTACACCCGGGACGAGTGGCTGGACCAGCTGCGCACCGGCGGCGACGCCGCCCGGATCCCGCCGGCCCGGATGGCGGAGCTGCTGGAAGGCACGGGGGACGCCGTCGACGCCCTCGGCGGGCGCTTCACCATGCGGTTCACGGCCGTGGTGGTGACGGCGGTCCGCGGTGGCGCCGGCTGAGCCGGCCACCCGGCCGGCCTGCGCCGAGGGCTCAGGAAGCGAGGTCCCGCCGCTCCAACAGCCGGAAGGCGGCGGCCAGTCCGGCCACACCCACCGCGGCGAGGACGGCGAGCGACGTCCACGGGACGGTGCCGTGGGCCAGGGCGTCGCCGGGGGTGTAGTAGTGGAACGGGCTGAGGTAGCGCAGGGGCGCGGCGGGGGACCAGGCCAGGGCCACGAAGTTGAGCGCGAAACCGACCGCGCCGAAGGCGACCGTCGCACCGATGACGTGGGCCCGGCGCCGGCTCACCGCCGAGACGGCGAGCACCGGACCGGCCAGGCAGAATGCGAAGGCACAGCCCAGCAGTCCGGCGGCGAACACCCCGCCGACCGGGACGGCGTCCCGCAGGTCCGGCGAGAGCGCCACGCCGACGGCGATGGTGACGGTGGCGGCGGCGTTGAGCAGGACGGAGGCGGCGAGCAGCGCGGCCGTCCGCTCGGCCAGCAGCCGGCGGCGGGAGACCGGCCGGGTCATCAACAGCTCGATCGTGCCGGACTCGGCGTCGGCGGCGACCGCCGCCGCGCCCAGCGCGCCGATCGCGGTGAGCTGGAGGGCGATCCAGAACGGGTGGGTCAGACCCGCGCCGAGCAGGCCGGGGTAGCTGGCGATCGAGACGTCCCCGTTGGAACCGCTGAACGCCCTGAAGGCGCTCGGCGGGGTGCGGCCGGCCCCGAACAGGTCGGTGGGCGGCACGGTGCTGGTGATCACGACGATCAGCGCCTCGAAGACGACCATGCCGATCAGCAGTGCCAGCAGCATCCGGCGGCGGCGGTGCAGGGCGAGCCAGACCAGCGGCAACCGGCGGTTGACGGTTCCCCGGCTCATGACGGGTCCTCCTCGGCGGGGTCGGACGGGGCGGCGGCCCGCTCCGGTGCATCGCCCGTGGCCCCGTCCGGTGCCCGGTAGAGGTCGAGGAAGGCCTCGTCCAGGCCCGCCTCCTCGACCGTGAGGTCGGCGACGGGCTGCTCGGCGAGCAGCCCCCGCACCGCCGCCACCACCTCGTCCGGGGGCACCAGCAGCTCCACCCGTGGACCGTCCCACCGCGGCGACCAGCGCTCGGCCGCTCCCAGCGGCCGGGCGCCCCGCCCGTCCCCGAGGACGAGCCGGATCCGCCGGGCGCGGGCCCGGCGCAGCCCGGCCACCGACTCGACGGTCACCAGCCGGCCCGCACGGACGATCGCCACCCGGCCGCAGGCCCGCTGCACCTCGGGCAGCACGTGGCTGGAGAGCAGGACGGTGCGGCCCGCGGCCGTCTCCTCGGCGAGGAGTTCGAAGAAGGTCTCCTGGACCAGCGGGTCCAGCCCCTCCGTCGGCTCGTCCAGCACCGTGAGCGCCGGTCGGTGCTGGAGGGCCTGGACGATGCCGAGCTTCTGCTTCATCCCCCGCGAGTACTCCCCGACCGCGCGGTCCAGGTCGTGCCCGGAGAGGCTCAGACGGGCGCAGAGTTCGGCCTGCCGCGGGACGGCGGCGCCCTGGAGGGCGGCGAGCAGGTCGAGCGTCTGCCGCCCGGTGAGCTCCGGGTAGAGGCGCAGCTCGCCGGGCAGGTAGCCGATCGAGGTCGCCAGCCGGCGGTGGTCGGCCACCGGGTCCAGCCCCAGCACGCGCACCGCCCCGTCGCTCGGCCGCAGGAGGCCGACCAGGCAGCGGAGCGTGGTGGTCTTGCCCGCGCCGTTCGGGCCGAGCAGACCGAACACCTCGCCGGCGCCGACCTCGACGTCCAGGCCCTCGATGCCGACGGTCCGACCGTACCGCTTGGTGAGTGACCGGAGCTCGATCACGGGTGTCCCACTGCCGGACAACGCCCCACCTCCCATGTTGACCGCGGGCCTCCCGTGGGGACCGCGGCTTGATGGTGCCCCCGGCCGGGCGCCGCGAACCGCCGCCCGCCCTGGCGCGCCGGACGCCGGCTGCGCGGGGGCGGCGGGCCGGGCGGTGAGGCCGTCCGGGGCGGTACCCAGGATTAGGGGTGGGAGATGGGTGGCGGTACGCATTGATCCCCTGCCGGCCGGGCCGGTTTGCTGGAGTCCCACCCCCGCGAAGCCGCCGACCACCAACCCACCGGAGGCCGACATGACCCGCCGCGAGCGTTTCCGGCTCTACGCCCAGGATCACTTCACCGCCCTCGACGACCCCGGGCTGGTCCACCCGGCCCGCCGCAACAGCGGCGTGCGGCGGACGCGCCTCGCGCGGCTGGCCCGACTCTCACGGCTGGCCGAGCGCGCGACGTACCACCAGCGCTGACCGACCGCGTCCGCGTCGCCGAGGTGCCGGCAGGCGTCCCCCTCAGGCGTCCGGGCCGGTGCGGGCCGCAGTGGTGTCGCCGCCGTCGGCGGCCGCCAGCGCCTCGCGCAGCTCGGAGCGGCCCACACCGAGCTTGCGCAGCACGCTCGCCACGTGGTGCTCGACCGTGCGGGGCGAGAGGAACAGCGCCCGGGCGATGTCCTGGTTGGCCGCGCCCTGGGCGGCCAGGGCGGCGACCTGGCGCTCCCGCGGGGAGAGCCTCTCGCCGTAGCCGCGCCGCCCCGGGGAGGCCGCCCGGCCGAGGCCCAGGTCGCGGCGCAGGCGCTGGCAGCGGGCCGCGTCCGAGGCCGCGCCGAGGGCCAGGTAGGACTGCTCGGCGGCGGCGATCCGTCCCCCCGCCGCGGTGCGGTCGCGCTCCGCCAGGGCCGTGCCGGCCCGCTCCTCGGCCCGGGCCGCCTCGTAGGGCCGGCCGATCTCCCGCCACAGGTCGCGGGAGCGGGTGAACTCCTCGGCCGCGCCGGTCCTCCCGGCCCGGCCCCGCTGAGCCCCGTCGCGGTCTCCGGCCCCGTCGCCGTCGCCGTCCACCAGGATCAGGCCGCGCGCGAAGGCGAGAGCCGCGACCGCGGCCGGGGCGTCACGGCCCTCCAGGCCGACCTCGGCCTGCCCGACCAGCTCGGCGGCCGCCGGGCGGCCGTCCTCGGCGAGGAACACCTCGACCGCGACCGGAAGCAGCTCCGCCGCGCGCGGCCAGGCCCCGGCACGGCGCAGCGCCGAGAGCGCCGGGGCGAGCGTCGCCGCCGCCTGCTCGCTGTCCCCCTCGGCGAGCTGCAGCGCGGCCGGGCCGGCCGCGGCCCGCATCGCCGCGGTGACCTGGGACTCCCGCTCGCCGTACGGCCTCGCCTCGGCGAACCGCTGCCGCGCCACCGCGAACCGGCCCCGGGCGACCGCCAGCCGGCCCAGCAGCAGAGCCTGCTCGGCACTGGCCATCGCGAGGTCGGGGAACTCGGCACGCAGCGCGGCGACCCGTTCCTCCAGGCCCTCCCAGCGCCCGGCCAGTCCGTCCAGCCGGGCCAGGGCGATCCGGCTGTAGCACTCCAGGTACGGGATGGCCGCCCGGCGGGCCAGCCGCCGGCTCTCCTCCAGCAGACCGGCGGCCCGGCGGTCGTGGCCCAGTTCGACGGCGATCTCGCCGACGTTGAACAGCGCCCGGGTGGTCTGGCGGACGATCTCGGCGTGCGCCGAGCGGCGCGGCAGCTCGTCCAGCAGCGCCCACACCGCCGGGTCGCCCTCCCGGGCCAGGAAGGTCAGCCGGGTCGCGCGCAGCGCTGCCGCCACCTCCTCGTCAGGGCCCGCGGCCAGCGTCCGCTCGGCCCGCTCCAGCCACTCCCGGGCGCGCTCGCTCGCGCCCTCCCGCTCGTTCATGGCGAGAGCGACCATCGCCCGCGCCGCGCGTGCCGGACGCTCCTCCAGGTCGTCCAGCGACTCCTCGATCCCGGCGAAGCCGGCCCGGTCACCGCCGTGGATGGCGGTCAGGATGCCCAGGGTGAGCCGGATCTCGCCGCGGTCGGCGACCGGCAGCCGCGGGTCGGCGATGATCGCGGTCAGCGTCGCGGCGCTCGCCGCGGAGTCCACGCCGTTGGCGGCGATCCGGGCCAGCGCGAGCGCGGCGCGGCCGCGGCGGCTGGGGTCCAGATCGGGCTCGTCGAGCAGCCGGTGCAGCAGCACGCCGGCGCTGCCGCTGTCCCCGAGCGCGACCGCCTGGTCGGCGGCGGCCTCGGCCACCTCCTGCCAGGCCGCCCGGTCGCCGAGCGCCAGGGTGTGGTGGGCGATCTGCACCAGCGGCCGCGGCTCGCCCGCACCCAGCGCCTCGACGGCTCGCCGGTGCAGGGCGGTGCGGTGCGGCCCGGGCAGCCTGCGGTACGCCACCTGCTGCGCGAGGACGTGCCGGAAGCCGTAGCGGGCCATCGGGTTCTCGTGGAGCACGGCCGCCCGCAGGGCCTCGGTGAGCCCGTCGGCGGTGGCCTGCCGGTCGAGCCCGGTGACGGCGGCGAGCAACTCCTCCCCGGCCGGCACGCCGAGCACGGCCGCGGCGGCGACGACCGTCGAGGCGTCGGCGGACAGGCCTGCGAGGCGTTCGGTGACCGCGTCGCGCAGGCCTCGCGGGACCTCCGAGTGCTCCAGGTCGGCGGCGAGGTCGGCGGCGTCGGTCAGGCCGCTGCCGCCGCGCTGCTCGCAGAGGGTGATCAGGTCCTCCTCGGCGACCAGCGGCAGGCCCTCGCTGCGGTCGAAGAGCACCCGGGTGAGCGCCGGGGTGGCGCGCGGACCGAGCGCGGCGCGGGCCAGGTCGCGGACCTCGGACTCGTCCAGCGGGTCGAGCCTGATCAGCGCTCCGCCGACGCCGGCGGGGCGCCGGTAGGCGGCGCCGAGGGCGGGCGTGTCCGGCGGCAGGTCCTCGGCCCGGTAGGTGAGCACCAGCGCCAGCCCCGGCGGCACGTCGCGGGCGAGCAGCAGGAGCAGCTCGCGGGTGGCGTCGTCCACCCAGTGCAGGTCCTCGATCACGAGCACCACGTCGCCGAGCACGCCCAGCAGGGCGCGGACCGCCTGGACGAGCAGGTGCCGGCCGGGCGGTCCGTCGCCGGCGCTCGCCGGGTGGGGCGGGAGCCGGTCGGCGAGGTCGGGCAGCAGCGGCCGCAGCGCTCCGGCGCTCGCCGGGATGCCCTCGGACGGCGGCAGGAGCGGGCCGACGGCCCGCAACGCGTCCACCACCGGGCCGAAGGCCAGCGGCTCGCGCAGGGGGTGACAGAAGCCGGTCAGCACCCGTCGGCCCGCCGCTGCGGCGGCGGCCGCGGCCTCGGCGACCAGGCGGGACTTGCCGAGTCCGGCCTCGCCCTCGACCAGGACCACGGCCGGCGGACGGAGCATGGCCCCGGTCAGGCGGGCCAGCTCCGGCTGTCGCCCGACGAAGTCGAATCCCGCGCCGGGCGCCGCCGGCTCGACCGGCCGGTTCACGGGCGCCCCTCCCGTCCGTGCGAACGGCGCTCGCCGAGGAGGGGTGCGGAGGCCATGGGGCCATCATGCCGTGGGGGCGTTCGGTCGTGCCCGCCGGGGTACCCGGTTCCCGCTGCGGGGAGCGGAGCCGCGCGGAGTGCGGGGCGAGCCGTTCGGCGGGCCGCCGGGCGGGACCGGGCGGCGCGTCGGCCGACGGGGTGGCAGCGGTGCCCGGCCGGCTGGGGGCGGCGGTGCCGGCCCGGGTGGTGCGGGACCGGCGGCGGGTGCCCGGGGAGCCGGCGCGGCGCCCGGGGGTGGGGGTCGCTCGCACCACCTGCGGCGCGACGCCCACCGGGTACGGTCACGCGGTGCGGGCGTCGACCGGCAGCGGGCGGGGCGCGGCGGTGGGGGCGGCCGCCGGGGCACCCGGGAGCCGCCCGTACGCGCCGCGCGGGGCCGGCGGACGGGCGCGGCCTGCGCGGTCGGGGAGTTCGAGCACCGTGCAACCCAGGGCCTCCAACCGCTGGACGGTGGCGCGCGCGGCCCGGTCGTCGAGCGAGAACACGAACGGCCCCGGCACCAGTACCACGTCCACCCGGCCGTGCTCGGCCTGGCGCAGCAGCCGCTCCAGGGCGGGCAGCCGGGTGCCGGAGCGCATCCCGTCGTCCACGTAGGAGCCGGGCACCGGCAGCCCACGCTGGAGGGCGAGCCGTTCCAGAGCCGCGTGCTGGCACTCCAGCCCCGCGGTGTCACTGGGGTAGCAGCGTAGGTACAGCGCCGTCCGGGACGGCCGACCCTGCCGGGAGAGGTGGTCGATCATGCCGTTCACCTGCTTTTCCGAACGGAGAGATGGGAGCGGGCGGGGGAACCCGTCCACTCCAGCAGGCCCTGCGGAACGGTGCGGGATCAATAGGGGTGATCACCCAATCCTGCCGCCCCGCCGGTCCGCCTCCGTCACCGGTCCCGGCTCGGGCGGGGCCGGACGGGCGGGCGTGCGGGCGTGCGAACGCCCCGGCCGCGCGGTGCGGCCGGGGCGCCCGGTGGCGGTGGCGGTCAGCCGTCAGCCGTTGGAGCGGGAGAACGCCTCCAGCCAGCTGAGCTTCGGGCCGAAGAGACCCACCGACGCGGCACCGGCCGACAGAGCGGACGCCGACGAGGGCTGGGGCGCCTCGCCGCCGTCCGCCATGGCCGCCGTCGGGACGGCGATCGTGGCCACCGCCGCCAGGACCGCGGTCGCGGCGAACTTGCAGAGCGTTCCGCGAACGGACATCTCATGACCTCCAGGTCATCGCTGCTCGTCGAAATCTGCCCGGGTGGGCAGGCCGGGCCCGGAGCGGGCCGCGGAGGCGCCCCGCCGAGGGGCGCGCGAGCCACGTTTGCACACGAACACAGCCGGTTCGAGTTCCCTGCAACCGCAGCGGTGCGAACGGGTGACAGAGATCCCCCGCCCGGACGAACGGGACGGGCCGACCGGGGTACGGGGGGACCGCGCGCGCAGGGGGCACCGCCCGGCCTGCGGCGTCCCGGAAGCCGGCCACGCCGAGACCCGGAAACCCGCTCAGGAGCCGGAACCCGCCGTGGCGCTGACGGCGGGTTGCTCGGCGTCGCCGAAGCGGGCCAGCGCCAGAGCCCCGGCGATCGCCGCCGCGAAGCCGAGGACGGCCAGCGGGACGGCGCCGTGCCGGGTGTGGTCGCCGAGCACGGCGACGCCGACCACCGCCGGCCCGAGCGTCTCGCCCAGCACCATCGCCGCCGTCGCGGCGGTCACCGAGCCGCACTGCATCGCCCAGGTGAGCGCCGCGAAGCCTCCGAGCCCGGCGACGGCCACCGCGTACGCGGAGGGTTCGGTCCACAGCTCGGCCGGGTTCAGGGCCGGCAGCACCCGCACGGCCACCCCGACGACACCGAACTGCAGGCCGGCCACCAGCCCCAGCAGCGGCGCGGCCCGGTGGCCGCCGAACCGGCCCGCGGCCCAGCCGGCCGCCAGCAGCAGCACCGCGACGACCAGGGTGCCCAGCCGGAGCCCCTCGCTCCCGTGGCCCTCGCCGTCGCGACCGGCGGTCACGGCCAGCAGGCAGAGCCCGGCGGAGACCGCGACGACGCCCGCCCACTCCGTGCGGCGGAGCCGGATGCGCAGCACCCGGGAGGCGCCGACGGCCGTCACCGCGAGGGCGGACGCCAGCGCGGCCTCGACCACGTAGAGCGGCAGCCGCTCCAGCGCGTACAGCTCGGCGCCGAACCCGGCCATGTCCATCCCGACGCCGACCGCGAAGGGCCACTGGCGCAGCGTCCCGGCCAGGGCCGCCGCCTCCCCCGGGCGGTGACCGACGGCGGCCCGGCGCGCTCCGAGCGCCTGCAGCACGGTGGCCGATCCGGTCAGGAGGGCGGCGAGCAGCGCCGCGAGCAGGCCGGTGGACATGGCCCCGACCGTACGTCCCGGAGCGGCTCCACCGGACCCGGACACGCTGGCGGCGACGCGCGCCGGGCCGAACGCGGCGTTCTGCGCGATGGCCTCGCCCACCGGGTGCGAGGCGCGGGGACGGCCCGTCGTGGCCGTCCCCGCACCTCGCCTGCCATCACGCGGCGGCCGACGCGGTCACCTGCCGTCACCTGCCATGGGGCGGATGCCGAGGGGGATACCGTCGCCGTCGGCGAGTCGGCGGGTCGTCCCCGGCGGAGAGGGCCGGCGCGGCGGCCGGGGAACGGCCTGGAGCAAGCCCCCGGGTCAAGGCCGCGCAGGCAGCCGCTGCGGCTGCCGACGTACAAGCCCGTCGGATGGACTGCCGGAGAACTCCCGCCGGTGCCGCCGGTCGGAGGTTGTGCCCGCTCGCGCACAACCGGGTCCACCCGGCCGGTGGGACCACGCCTTCGCAGGGCTGCCCCCGCCAGCGCGGGCAGCCCTCGATCGGCGGCCGCTGTGGCCTTCCTCAGCCCGGCACCTCCAGCTCGATGTCGCCGATCCGCAGGCTCAACCGACGGTCGGACCCGGTGCCGATCCTTCGGGTGCCCGTCAGGTTCTTCGCAAAGGCCTTGCGCTGGGCCGGACTCACGGAGCGCCAGCGCAGCTCGAGGACGGGGCGTACCGGCGGGATGAGGTCCCGCAGCCATTGGTCGACCTGGGCGAGGCCGGTCTCGTAGTCGTCGTCTGGTCGGTAGACCAGATCGAGGTCGACCGACGGCTCGGCGCCACCGGCCTGGTGGTGACAGGCCATGAGCCATCGGGTGATCGAGTCGAGTGCGATCCGGACCGTGGAGGAGATCTGCTCCTGCCACTCTCCGAGGTAGGGCGCGTTCACCGACTCCGCGGTCACCTCCTCCGACATCACGATCAGCCCGCGTACCGCGGTGCCGAGCAACTCGACGTGGATGCGCGGCCACAGGCCGCTCGCGTCGATCCGGAAGGAGGGAAGGCGTCCCGCCATGTCGATCCCCAGCCGCAGCTGGGCCCAGTTCATCGCGTCGGTCGGTGGCCGGTCGGCTGTGTACGGCCCGGTGGTCCGATGCCCCAGCTGGCTGGCGCGCATCATGAACACGGCCTCGAACTCGTCGCCTCGCAACGTCATGCTGACGGGGAAGAGCGCCCCGATCTGACTCATGAACGCCTTGCCGATGATCAGAGCTTCGATACTGGGCCGAGCCTGGTTCATCGCCGCCTCCTCCATCGCCGCCGCGCCGGCTTCTCCGGCGCCGGCTCCCGCACGTTGTCCAGCTCCGCCTGGACGGCGAGGGTGTCCGGGTGGTCGTCGCCCAGGTGCAGCCGCCGCTTCGCCAACACCTCGCGCAGGGCCGGTTCGGCGTCGCCCGGTCGCCCGAGCCGGTGGTGCACGCGCGCCAGGCCCACCCGGGCGTCGAGCGTCCGGCCGTCGTCGCGGCCGAAACGCTTCACGAGCCGGGGCAGTAGGTCGCCGTACACGCGTTCCGCTTCCGCCTGCTCGCCGCTCAACGAGAGCAGGGAGGCGAGCCTCGCAGCCGCGTCCAGGGTGGCTGGGTGGTCCGGCCCCAGGTCCTGTGCGCGCTCCCCGGTCACCGCTTGGACCAGCGCCAGGGCCTCCGGCTCCCGGTGCAGGTCGGTGAGGACCCCGGCCCAGCCGAGCATCGCGCCCTGGGTTTCGGGGTGCCCGGCGTCCCAGAGGTGGGAGCGGACGTCGACGACGAGTCGCCATGCGTGTTCGGCGGCGGCCAGGTCACCCTCGCGGTGCAGGACCACGGCGGCCTCGGCGAGCGTGACGAGGTCGTCCTGGAGCTGCTGGGCGAAGTAGCCGGCCCAGAACTCCTCGGACCGGTTCAGCTCGGCCTCCGGTCGAAGCAGCATCGCGAGTCGTTCGGCCGTGCTCGGAATCTGTGTCGGCTCCCGGGTCGCCGCGTCCGCGGCCACCCGGCGCGTGTACAGCCGGTAGCCGGTCCCGGTGCGTGAAACGATCTTGTCCAGTTCGCCGGCGAGCTCCAAGGTGCGCGTGGCGGCGTGCCGCTGCCGGTCGCCGAGGCGGGCGAACGCCTCGGCGAGAGCCGGGCGGCCGTCCTCGCGGGAAGGCAGCGGTACGGCGACCTCGGCCCGCAGCTCGTCGAGCGCGGGCCCGGCCTCCGACCGCGAGCCGGTCACCGAGCCGAAGTCGTACTCCCAGTCCAGGGCCCAGGTCAGCAGGCGCCCACCCTCGTCTCCGGCGAGGAGCAGAGTGCCATCGGGGGTCAGTGCGATGCGTGTGACCGCGTCCGAGAAGCCGGTGAAGGCGCGCAGCTGGAGGCCGGTCGCGAGGTCCCACAACCGCGCCGTCCGATCCTCCCCGCCCGACGCCGCGAGCCGGAAGTCCGGTGTGACGGCCAGGCTCCGCACGGTGCCGGCATGCCCGGCGAGGACCCGGACGCAGCGAGCACCGGCGACGTTCCAGAGCCGGACGGTGCCGTCCGCCGAGCAGGACAGCACCTGCTGCGCGTCCGGACTCGGCAGGACGTCGACCACGGCGTCCGCGTGCCCGGTGAGCGCAGCCACGCACTGCCCGTCGGAGGTACGCCAGGCCCGCACGCCGGCGTCGGCGCCACCGGTGACCACGAACCGGCCGTCGTCGCTCGGCCGCGCGGCGCCGATCCACTCGCCGTGCCCGCCCAACTCCCAGCGGAGCCCGCCGTCGCGCAGGTCCCATATCCTCACGCGGGCGTCCTGGCCGCGCGAGAGCCCGTAGCGGTGATCGGCGCTGACGGCCACGTCCAGCACTGCCCCCGGATGCGCCTGCCAGCGCCCGATGGCCCGGCCGCTGCCGATGTCCCAGGCCGCGACCAGGCCGTCGGCGGTTCCCGACAGCGCCACTTGGCCGTCCTGGCTGACCGCGACGTGGTACACGTGGTCGCGGGGGTCGGTGAACAGCCGGACGATCCGCCCGTCGCGCGGGTGCCAGGCGACGACCCGGCCGTCCTCGCCTCCGGACACCGCGAGCCGGCCGTCGGCGGTCATCGCCACGGCGTTGATGTGGCCGGTGTGCAGGCTGAGCGTGTGCAGCAGCTTCCCGGTCTCGACGTCGAAGACCCATGCTTCGGCGTCGTTCCCGTTGCGGGCGAGCGCGGTGGGGCTGCGGCCGCCGAACTCCAGGGCCCACGACCGGCCGTCCTTCAGGACGATCCGGCCCGCGGCCC
The DNA here is from genome assembly GCF_043950205.1 of Kitasatospora hibisci. Taxonomy (NCBI): domain Bacteria; kingdom Bacillati; phylum Actinomycetota; class Actinomycetes; order Kitasatosporales; family Streptomycetaceae; genus Kitasatospora; species Kitasatospora hibisci. The sequence goes on from NZ_CP171642.1 coordinate 512,315, forward strand.
AGGCGTCGACGAGCTCGGTCCGGCGGCCGAGGGCGCCGAGCCGTCGCCAGAGACGCACCGGCTCGGCGTGGCGCCGGTGCCCGGGCAGTGCGCGAGCGGTGCGGATCCGTCCGGCCGCGTCGCCGATCCGTCCGGCACCGGCCAGCGTGGCCGCCTCCGCCAGCAGCTCCGCCGCCCGGGCGGCGGTGGCCGCGATGTCCGAGGCCTCGCGCGGGCGGACGTAGCTCCACGGGGCCGACGGTCCCGCGGGCGGCAGGTGCCACACCCGCACCGACTTGCCCTCGGCGGTCACGGCGACCCGCCCGGCCGCGCTCAGCACGACTTCCTTGGTGTCGGGCGCTGGGTCCAGCGACAGACGGCACCGGCCGGTGTCCAGGTCCCATAGGCGTGACGGCTCGTCGCGGCCGCCGCCGGAGAAGCCGACCGTGCCGTCCCGGTTGACGGCGATCCGGCCGTGGCCGGTCCTCAGCTCCCGCCGGGGTCCGCCGGATGCGAGATCGACCAACCGGACTCCGAGGCTGCCGGCGCCGATCACCGCGAGGCGGCCGTCGCCGCTGAACCGAGTTCCCGTCAGGGTGCGGTCGAACCGGTGCACCAGCTCGCCCGTGCGGACGTCGTACACGGAGGTCGTGCGGCGCTCGTGGTCGATCACGGAGCACAGGGTGCCCTGGGCACCGAGGACGTCCGCCTCCCTCTCGAACTGCCGGACGTCCAGGGCCTGGCGCGTCTCAAGGTCCCAGGTCACGGTCTCTCCCTCGGAACCGCTGGTGACCGCGTGGCGCTGGTCCGCCGTCAACGCGACCAGGCCCACCCTTCCGGGGTGGCCGGGCAGCTCGAAGCCGGCCCCGGCTTCGAGGTCGAGCACGAGCGCCCGTCCGGTTCCCCCGCCGACGACCACGAGCTGCCCGTCGTCGCGCACCGCCAGGGCCGAGGCGCTGAACTCCTCGAACTGCAGCTGCTGCCGGCACTCCTGCGCCGGGACGTTCCACATGCGCAGTCCACCCGAGCTGTCGGCCGAGACCGCGGCCTGGCCGTCAGAGGTCAGGGCAAGGGCGGTGATCCAGTCCTCGTGCTCCCCCGGCAGGACCGATTGCACGGGCGAGGGCGCGTACTCGACGGACGCGAGCGCGGCGGCGACGTTCGGGTCTTCGGGCATCCGCGCGGCCGCGTCCCGCAGCAGCGCGGCCGCCGCGACCGGGTCGCCGCGCTCCCGGTGCACCAGCGCGAGCAGGTACGCCCCCGCGCCGTCAGCCGGATCCCCGAACCGCACGGACTCCAGTTCGTCGACCAGCTCGGCGTCGGTGATCACCCCGGTTCGCCACCGGTGCAGCCCGCGGTTGTAGCGGGCGTGCGGATGGTGCGGATCCGCCCGTAGGGCCCGAGCCCACAGCTCCTCGGCGTTGTCGCTGCGGCCGAGGTCCAACATCGACAGTGCGTGGTTGGACAGGCCATCGGCGAGCAGGGTGGCCGCCGCAGGGGTGCGCCGGGGGTACGGGCCGACCTCTCGCTCGTACACCCGGATCAGGCGCTCCGCGAGCGGCCCGAGACGGTCCGGCCTCGTGGCCGGGTCCTCGGCGAAGCACTCGCGCAGCAGGTCCGCCACCTCGGCCGGCACCGGTGCGATCGCGTCCGGGGCCCCGGAGCGGGCGAAGCCGTCGAAGGCGCCGCCGGCCCCGGTCCCGTCCGTCACCGGTGGCCTGCCGAGGAACATCTCGAAGACGGTGACCGCCCAGGACCAGGTGTCGGTGGCCGTCGAGAGCCCGCCCGGCGACCGTGCCTGTTCGGGCGAGCAGTACGCGGGCGTCAGGCCGCCGCGGCTGACGAACGCATCGGCGTCCCCGGGTGCCTCCCCGGTGGCGACGCGGGCCCGGGCCATACCGAAGTCGGTGACCTTGACCGTGCCGTCCCTGGTGAGCATCACGTTGGCGGGCTTGACGTCCTGGTGCACGACGCCGTTCTCGTGCGCGTGGTCGAGCCCCCACGCCGACTGGATCGCGACGTCCAGCAGCGATCCCAGGGGGTCGTTCCCGTACAGGAACCGGCTGCGGACGGCTTCGGCCAGGCTGCCCCCGTCCGCCCACTCCGCGAAGACCCGGGGCACGCCGTCGAGGGTGCGGACGTAGACGCAGTTCGCGATGTGAGGGTGCAGACCCAGCCCGACCCACACCTCCGCTTCCCGTTCGAAGTCCCGGATCGCCTCCGGCGAGCGGACCAGGGATTGGCGCGGGGTCTTCACCGCCAGGTCGATGTCCCAGCCCCGGTGCCGGACCCGGTGCACCAGTCCCATGCCGCCGGTGCGCACCACGTCCAGGACCTCGTAAAGGCCGAGGACCACGTCACCACGGCGCCAGGCCGCCATCGCCGTCAGTCGACGGTGGCCACGTACACCGGCGTCCCGAGCAGCACCGACCCGGCGGTGCCGTCCGGACTGTCGCCGTGCAGCAGGCGTTTGGCCACGAATTCGACGTTCTGCGCCGGCCACCGCAGGCTCGCCACGGCGCTCTGCACCCGGGCGAGCGCGGCGCGATCGGCCCGGTCGAGGTCGCCGTCCACCGCGTCGGCGACGTACTCGTCCTCAAGGTCCGAGGCGGCTCCCAGCCCGTCGAGCATCGACGACATCATCGAGCGCCCCACCCCACGTGCCTCGGCATCCGGCACGGAGTCGCACACGTGCCTGTACGAGCCGCCCAGCCCGACGACGGTGTCCTCGCTCCGCCCGCCGAAGAACACCAACGAGGAGGTGGGATCACCGGGGAACGCCCCCCAGCGCATCGGCAGCACCCCCCAGAAGAACTGACCCGGCTCGTCCACCGAGCCGAGATCACCGTGATCGCGCAGGTACCCGACGACGGTCTCCAGCCGACGGATCCGGTCGTCGGACGGGCCCTCGGTCGTTCGCCTCGCCGACAGCACCGTGAGGTTCACGCCCAGCTCCGTCTGGCGCTTCGCCCCGAACCCGGGGTCGATCTGCGGTAACAGCATGTTGACCTTGCTGTCGCTGACGTACACGTAGTAGCTGAACGACACTCCCGGTTCCCTCCCCGGCGTCGACCCGTACCAGCGTAGCGATGACCGCCCGATGAGAGCCACCGGATACGGGAGCGGATACCGTGAAGTTGCAGTGCCCGCACTCCGATTGAGATGACCGGCCGTCAAGATGCCGAGGACGGGCGGAAGCGCCGGGAGGCGCCGGCCCGTCGGAACCGCGACGCCGGCGACGACGGCTGCCCGGCGGCCGCAGACGGCTCTGGTCCTGGTGGTCGGTTCGGGCCGCGGATCCCGGGGAGTTCCGCCCGCGCGCTCGCGCAGGCGGAACGGTGATGGCGCAGGCACGCGTCATCGCGTGTCGTCGCCGGGCGGGTGGGGCCGTCGCAGCCCCTGGAGGAGCACTTCGATCAGCCGGCGGGGGTCGTAGCGGGGGTCGGCGTCCCGTCCGATGCAGAGGTTGCCGATGCCGCGCATGAGTTCGTAGGGCTGGATGCCGGGCCGAGTCTCTCCGGCCTGCGCCGCAGCGTCGAGCAGCTCCCCGCAGACGGGCGTCAGGCGGTCGAGGAAGTGGGTGTGCAGCGCGGCGAAGCGGTCGGTGTCGGACTGCAGGGCGTCCGCGAGCCCGTGTTTGGTGACCAGGAAGTCGACGAAGAGGTCGATCCACTGCCGCAGCGCGTCGAACGGCGAGGCGGCGCCGGCCAGGAGACGCGGGCCGGCCTGGGCGCAGGCCTCGATCTGGTGGCGGTAGACGGCGGTGACGAGGTCGGCCCGGGTCGGGAAGTGCCGGTAGAGCGTTCCCAGTCCGACCCCCGCCCGGGCCGCGATCTCCCGGATCGGCGCATCGACCCCCGAGGACACGAACACCTCCGCGGCGGCGTCGAGCAGCGTCTGCTGATTGCGCACCGCGTCCGCCCGCTTGCTGCGGGCAGACGCGCCTTTGGACTGGCCTGCAGTGGGCACTGCGCACTCCTTCCAGTGGCCGTTGACGAAACGGATCACTGTTCCATATCGTAAATGGAACAACGATCCGCTTCAGGTTAGCCGAAGGCGGACGCTCCGTCCTACCCACCGCCGGCTCCACCGGCGGCAGGGGCCGTCGAAAGGCACATCATGAGCAGTCCCACGTACGCGGCCGGCGTCCCCGGCTCGCCCACGCCCGTCCTCTCGGTCAGCCCGGTGGTGCTACCGGCCCCCGGACGCTCCGTCGACCTGCAGGTACGCGTCTCCGCCCCGATGACCGGCAGCGGGCTTCCGGTCATCCTCCTCTCGCACGGTCTCGGCTTCTCCAACAACCTCTCCTCGCTGAACGGCTACGCCCCTCTCGCGAACCTCTGGGCGGCGCTCGGCTTCGTCGTGATCCAGCCGACCCATCTGGACTCCAGGACACTCGGTCCGGCCCCCGACGGGACCGGGCCCGCAGCGCACTGGCGCACCCGCGCCGAGGACATGAAGCGCGTCCTCGACCAGCTCGACGTGATCGAGGCCGCCGTCCCGCAGCTCCTCGGCCGCATCGACCACCACCGAGTCGCGGTGGCCGGCCACTCCATGGGCGGGCACACCGCGAGCCTGCTGCTGGGCGCCCGCCTCACCGATCCGCACGACGGAACCGAGGTGAACCTGGCCGAGCCCCGGATCAAGGCGGGTGTGCTGCTCGCCGCGCCCGGCCGCGGCGGTGACGCCCTCACCGGGTTCACGGTCGAGAACTACTCCTTCTTCCTGACGACGGACTTCTCCACGATGACGACGCCCGCGCTGGTCGTCGCCGGCGACAAGGACGACTCCGCCTTCCTGACGGTCGCCGGCCCGGACTGGCACGCCGATCCGTACGCCCTCTCCCCGGCGCCCAAGTCACTGCTCACCCTGTTCGGTGCAGAGCACGGGCTCGGCGGGGTCTCCGGATACGACGTCGCCGAGACCACGGACGAGAACCCCGAGCGGGTCGCCGCGGTCGCTCGGCTCACCTCGGCCTACCTGTACGGCGAGCTCTACGGCGAGGGCTCCGCCTGGCGGACCGCGTGCGACGCGCTGGCCTCCGGCCCCGACCCGCTGGGACGGGTCGAATCCAAGTAGCCGGCATCGGCCCGCCCTCCTCCCCCACGATGCCCGGCCGGGAACCGTAGCCACGCATCGGCCACCTCGGGCGGCAGCCCTTCGCGCGTCGACAGGCAGGCTTTCGGGGAGGATCGGTCCGGGTTTTGGCGGTAGCGGTCAGCCGCCGGTGATCTGCTTCGGGACTCGCCCGGAGGCCCGGAGTTCCCGCAGGTCGGGGATGTGGTTGTAGAGGGTGCCAGGGCTGACGCCGAGGATCTTGGCGATCGAGGTGATCGAGTTCTCCGGGTTGGGCAGCATGTCGCGGGCGGCCCGAATGATCTCGGCGGTGGCGACGGTGGGGCGTCCGCCGACCCGGCCGCGGGCGCGAGCGGCGTCCAGGCCCTCGCGGGTGCCGGAGACGATCAGCTCGCGGATGAACTCCGCGAGCGCGGCGAAGACGTGGAAGACGAGCCGGCCACCGGGCGTGGTGGTATCCAGGCGCTCGTGCAGCGAGCAGAAGCCGACCTCGCGGCGTCGGAGCTCGCCGACCATGTTCACCAGGTCCTTGAGCGAGCGGCCGTAGCGGTCCAGCGACGGGACCACCAAGGTGTCGCCGGACTGCAGGAAAGCGTGGCACGCCTTGAGCTCCGGACGCAGGTCGTCCTTGCCGGACTTCTTGTCGGCGAAGATGCGCCGGCAGCCGGCGGCGGTGAGGGCGTCGATCTGGCGGTCGAGCTTCTGGCCGCCGGTGGAGACCCGGGCGTAGCCGATGAGGATCTCGGTCCGGTGGGCGGGTTCGGCGACCAGGAGGTCGAGCGAGTCGGGTCCGAAGGGGGTGCTCACGCCCCGGATTCTGTCAGAAAACAGTGTTCCGGAGTTCTTGAACGGACCCGGTTTTTGAAGGAGTTTTTGAAGGCCCTGAGGAGCCGTCGGATGGTCAGGTCGGTGGTCTTCAAGAAACGATGGTCTGTTGAAGCCTGTGTCCTGTCGGCATGTGCCTGAAGGTGTTCGGACGAGGACTTGGTGGCTCCTGGGCATCGACGCGGGCCAACGGGTCGGCCTCGGACCACCGGGCTTCCCGGATCCGATCTCGGAGTGCACATAGATTTCTTGCCATAACTGGTTTGCAATGCAAAGCTGATGGCATGACAGATGCATCTGTGCCCTCATCGGGCACGCCCCGTGAAGTCCTGACAGGCCTCAGCGACCTGACCCGCAAGGTCCGGGCCGCGCAGCGCGGCACCTGGTTCCCCCTTCTGCTGCTGGGGGTGCTCACGCTGGGCGGGATCCTGGTCGGCCGCTTCACCTTCAAGGTCGAGACCGTGGCCTGCCCGGCGGGTGAAGCCGCGACGGGCAGCGGCTGCACCCTGGTCACGCAGGGTTCGGCGCTCTACTGGCCCCTCGGGCTCGCCCTGGCCTACGCCGCGACGGCGTTCTTCTACATTCGCCGCTCCCGCAACCGCGGTGTCGGGACCCGGGTCCGGCCCTACGTCCTGACGGGGATCGTCCTGGTCGCCCTGGCGAGTGCCACCGCGCTCTGGAGCCTGCGCCACGGGATGCCGCAGCTCGGCGAGCGGCTCGACTTCTGGGGCCTGCACCTCGACCCCGCTTCCGGAGTGACGAGGTTCCTCGAACGGCTCGCCGGGAACGCCATGGCCGTCGGGCTGCCGCTGCTGGTGCTGGCCTGGGTGGAGCGCAGCCGCGCCTTGCTGCTGCTCGCCGCGGTCTACCTGGCCGTCGAGCTGGTGCCGCTGTCCACCGGTTGGTCGGGGATCCCGTTCACCTCGCCGTGGTCCGCTCTGCCCACCTTCGGCGTCCCCGGCGTGCTTCTCCTGCTCGGCGCCCTCGGTTTCGGCCTGGCCGAGCTGTCCGGCCGGCGCGACGCGTCATGACCGATCAGCCCGAGCAGCACCCCGCCACCGGCCTGGACGACGTGGTCCACCAGCGCGTGCGCCTGGGCATCCTCACGGTTGCCCACCAGGCGCGCCGGGTCGAGTTCGGCTTCCTGCGCACGGCGCTCGGCCTCACCGCCGGAAACCTCAGCCAGCACCTGTCCGTGCTGGAGAAGGCCGGGCTGGTGGAGATCGAGAAGGGCTACGAGGGCAAACGCGCCCGCACCTGGCTCTCCCTCACCCCCGCCGGCGACCGCGCCCTGCGGGACGAGGTCGCCCAGCTCAAGCGCCTCATCCACCAGATCGAGCACGGCAGCTCAGCCCCGGAGTCCTGATCCGCACCCCGGCGAACCGCGGTGAGCCATGAGCGGCTCCCGCCGACATCCGGCGGGCCCGGACAGCACGCCGAACACCGTCCAAGAAACCCAGGGAGGACATGTGACCATCACACCGGTCACCACGACGGACGTGACGCGCCGTCGCTTGCTCGCAGCCGCGCTGGTGACAGGGGTCGGGGCCGCCGTGCCGATCAGCGCAGCGCGCCAGGCGTGGGCTGCTCCGGCCACCCCCGGTCCGTCGCAGCTCACGCTGCCCAGGCCCACCGGGCCACACCCAGTGGGCACGGTGCCGCTCCACCTCGTCGACACCTCGCGTCCGGATCCTGTGGCCGGCCCGGGGCATCACCGCGAGCTGATGGCCAGCGTCTGGTACCCCGCTTGCAAGACGAAGGACCTGCCGCGTGCTCCCTGGATGACCCACGGTGCGCTGCGGGCGATCCTGGCGGACGTCGGCTTCCCCCTCGATCCCGCCCTCGGCCCGCTCACCGCCGCCCACGTGGGCGCGCCGGTGCACCGAATGGGCCATCGCCTGCCCGTCCTCGTGTACTCGCACGGCGCGGGCAGCCACCGCGGCGACCACACCATCATGGTCCAGGAACTCGCCAGCCACGGCTATGCCGTGGTCACCGTCGACCACACGTACGACGCGTTCAGCGAGTTCCCCGACGGCCGACTCACCGTCCCGGCAGAGGTCCCGCCGTTTCTGGGGCCCCGGGACTTCGCCACGGACCTCCGGTTCGTGCTCGACGCCGTCGAGGGCCTTGCCGCCGGGCACAACCCCGACGCCGACGGCAGGCCACTGCCCCAGGGACTGCTCGGCGCCCTCGACCCTCAGCGCATCGGCGCGTTCGGCTGGTCGAAGGGCGGCACCGCCACCGCGCTCACCATGCTCGCCGACCAGCGCATTGGCGCCGGGCTCAGTATCGACGGCCCGATGCAGCCGACCATCACCACCGACCTGGACCGGCCGTTCATGATGATGACCGCCTCGTTCACCCGGGCCGCCGTGCCGGACGTCGCCGAGTTCTGGACACACCTTCGCGGTTGGCGGCTGAACATCCAGGCCGACGGGGCCATCCACACGACGTACGGCGACAACGCGACACTGATCCCGCAAGCGGGCACGATCCTCGGCATGACCAACCAGCAGATCAAGGACATGATCGGCACCCTCGATCCGGCCCGGGCGGTCCGGATCCAGCAGGCCTACCCGCTCGCGTTCTTCGACCAGCACCTGCGACACCGCGGGGGACATCTGCTCGACGGCCCGAGTACAGCCTTCCCCGAGGTGAAGTTCATCCCATGAGAAGCGTTGGACCGCGCGAGGCGCGGTCCGACCAAGACCGCCAGGAACGCCATCGCCATCCGGGTGCGGCCTTTGCAAGGCCAGCTATCCGCGCAGTCCTTCCATCGCGCGGTCGGCGCTCCTACCGCTCGCCGTCGTCCTCCCCGCCGGACGAGGGTTCGCGTAGTGGCCTGCGGCCAGCCTCCTGCGGGCGGAAAAACGCGTAGCGGCCGAAGAAGTTGATGTGGTCGAACTGCAGCGGTGACAGGCGAGCCAGCAGGTCGTCGGTGACGGGGAAGCCGTCCGCGGCGAGCTGCTTGGCCGCCCGGTCCAGGTAGAGGCTGTTCCACAGCACCACGGCGTTCAGGGCCAAGCCAAGGGCGCCGAGCTGGTCCTCCATGCCCTCGCGGTAGTTCTGCCGCAGCTCGCCGCGCTGACCGAAGAAGATCCTGCGGGCCAGACGATGGCGGGCCTCGGTGATGTTCAGCTGCTTGCCGATCATGCGGCGGTAGCCGTCGTCGGAGATGAACTGCAGCAGGTGCAGGGTCTTGAAGATCCGCCCGTAGTGGGCGAGCGCATCACCCAGACCGGTCGGGCGCCCGTCCCGGGACAGCATGTGGATCAGGTCGTGCCCGCGGACCTCACCGAGGGTCAGGGAGCCGGCCACCCGCAGCATGTCGCCCCAGTGCGCCCGGACCCGGTCCAAGCGCACCGTGTGCCGGGAGGCATCCTGCAGCGGCCCGTAGTCCGCGCTCGCGTGGGTGCGCCACAGCCGCGCGTCGGAGATGTCCGCGATCCGTGGGGAGAACTGGTAGCCGCAGATAGCGAACAGCCCGAAGACGATGTCGCTGTAGCTGGCGGTGTCGGTGACCACGGTTTCCGGCTTCGGTCCGCCGTCGCGGCCCAGCAGCGCGTCCAGGATGAACAGCGAGTCGCGCAGCGTGCCGGGCACCACCACTCCGCCCAGGCCCATGACCTGGTCATTGACCACGTTCAACCAGGTGGCGCCCTTCTTGCGAAGGCCGAAGTAGAGAGGGCTGTAGCCCGCGTGGATCGTCTGGACCGGCACGGTGAACCGCACCCCGTCCGCGGAGGCGACCAGTCCCCCGCCCCAGGCCCGGACGATGTCCACCTTGGCCTGCGCGCCGATGAGCATCCCGTTGGCGGCGCTGATGGTCTCGGCCCGCAGGTAGCCCTGGTCGACCTGGACCAGCCGGGCGCGGGTGAGCGCCGGCACATTCGGCTTCGCGACCGGGGTCAGGCCAACGTTGCAGGCCTCCGCGAGCAGCAGCGCGCACACGCTGACCTCGAAATCGTCCATGTGCGGATCAGCGCCGGAGATGTGGGTGAACGCGCTGGTCATGCCAGTCAGCTCGGCGACCTCCAGCAGCAGCTCGGGGAAGTCGACCTTCGGCAGCATGCTGTTGGCCAGCTGCCGGAAGGCCGGCATCAGGTTCGGCTCGGGGGCGGGGCCGAGCCGGTCCAGGTGCAGCTTGCCGTCCTTCACCGTCACCGCGCTGTTGGTCGGCAGCCCGGCGACGACCTGGTGGTAGGCGCCGTGCAGGGCCGAGGCGAGCTCGGCCAGGTGCGCGGCAGGCTCCGCCTCCAGTCCCAGCGCCGTCAGCACCGTCGTCTCGGCGCTCTCCCAGCGGTCTCCGGCCAGCAGCTTCGCCCGCGGGTCGCCCCACCGGTCCCCGTCCCTGGCGAACACGTCCCGGCGCCGAAGCGCCCGGTGCAGGTGCTCCAGCACGCAGAACGAGTACGCCGCCTTCTCCACACAGCCCGGCTCGGTGTCGGGGTTGGCGAACACCAGGCGCCGCCACGAGCCGGTCACCAGCTGCTGGTCGACCTCGGAGGCGGCGACCTTGCGCCGGCCGACCAGGTGCGGCAGCTGCTTGAGCGCCTTCACCACCGGGGTCCCGGCCGACACCGCGCCGAAGTCCACGGTGTCGACCAGCAGGCGGATGAAGCCGCGCACCGTCCCGTACCGGGAGGCCAGCGCGGCCCGCCACTCCGCATCCTCATCACCGTCGCCGTCCGGCACACACTCGGCGATCACGGCCAGCGCCTCCGCGAGCTTGCCGCGCGGCACCACCTTCTCGATCGCCTCCCAGGCATCCAGTACCGAGGTCGCCTCACCGTCCGCGGTGGCCGGGGCGGTGCCCAGCAGCACCTCCACCGCCTTGGCCACCCGTCCGGCGGCCTTCTTCAGCTTCGGCAGGTTCTTGAGCTTCTCCTCCCGACCGAGCCGCTCGGCCCGAGCCAGCAGCCGACTGCCCATCAGGATGTCGAGCAGGTCCAGGGCGTCGTCCACCGCCGCGATCTCTAGGTGCCGCACCGTGGCCAGCATCGTCGCGGTCTTCCGGGTCTCCTCCAGGTCGCGAAGTGTCGGGGCCTTCGAGCCCATCCCGTACCGGGCCAGCGCCGCCATCCGCGCGGGCGGCACCGCGCCGACCTCCACCAGGCCGGCACCGAGCGAGCGCACCTCCCGAGCCCGGTCCAGGGCCTCGCGCATCGCGGTGCCCGACACCCGCACCGGCCCGGTCCGCAGCCGTTCCAGCTCCGAGACCCGCTTGCCGGTCGGCACCTTCAGCAGTTCGCGCAGCGCCTGCCGCAGCTCCTGCGGCACCGCGGCATCCAGCGTCCGGTGCAGCTCGGCCATCTCCTGCGCCCTCGTCTCGGCCACCAGCCGCGTCAGCGTCGTGATCCCGGGCAGCAGCACGCGGTTCTCCACCAGCCACACCACCGCCCGATCGAACAGTGCCCGCGGCCCCTCGACCGACGCCCACACCCGCGCCGCCAGAAACGCGCGGACCTCCTGCTCGGCGGCGGAGAACTCGCGGTAGCCGTACTCCTCGCGGATCTCCCAACTGTGCTCGTACGCCGTCTTCGGCCGACTGCCGTACTCGGCCAGCACCTGCGGCTCCAGCCCAAGCTGCTCGGCGACGAACGCCACGGTCGATACGGGCACGCCGGCCAGGTCGTCCAGCAGGAACGTGCCCAGCATCCGCACGATCCCCCACTGCACCGCCCAGCCCAACCGGGTCGCATCACGCCGCTTGGCGGCCCCGAGCTCTCGGGCCCGAGCGTCGAGGCGAAAGAACTGCTCCAGCTCGCCCGGGGTGGGCACGGCGGCAAACCGGCCGTAGCGGGAGACCTGGTCATCGGAGAGGAAATCAACTGGAATGAGCCGGAACGTAGGCCCGCTGACCAGGCCAAACAGGCCGAGTCACCGCACTGGTACCGAGATCACCGGTCTACCGCCAAAACTCGGACCGATCCTCCCCGAGGGCCAGGCAGCGGAAGTGGTCACCGGCCGTCGCGGAGCTGCGGGGATGGAACCCCCGCCGGACGGGCTCCGGCCCGTCCTGCCGTCCATCTCCTCGACCCGGCTCACGGGCCCCTGTCGCGGGGATGTCCACCCCGCCACCGTCCGGTCCGCGACCGACGGATGCTCAGGCCGTACGCAGGGGAGGAGGATTGTCGAGGAGGAGGTCGTGTCCGACGTCGGTGACGGTGTGGCGGACCTGCCTGCCCTCGCGGCGGGTCGCGATCAGGCCGGCGGTGCGCAGGGCGGCGGCATGGGCGGAGGCGGAGGGCGGGGTGACGCCGAGCCGCTGTGCGAGCTCGGTGGTGGAGCAGGCGCTGCCGGCGACGGCTCGCAGGACGCGGGCCCGGGCGGGGCCGAGCACGACGGCGAGGCCGTCGGCAGCCGGTGTCCGGGCCGCAGGATCGGCGGTCGGGGCGGCGATCGGGTGCAGCAGCAGGCTCTGGCGGCCCGGCTCGGCCAGCAGGCTGATGCTCCGCTGGACGAAGTAGTTCGGCCGCAGTTCCAGGCCCCGGCCGCCGAGTTCGAAGGAGCCCTCCAGTTCGCCGAGGGTGCACTCCAGCACTCCCTCGTCCCGCCAGACGGCCTTCGGGTGGAGCGAGTCGAGCATTTCGCCGATCCCGGAGCGGGCGGCGGTGCGGGCCCGGACGGCGATGTCGGCCTCCAGGGCGCGGCGGATGTCGGGCCAGTCCGGGGCGAGACAGGACCGGAACAGCGCCCAGGCGCCGTCGCTGACCTCCCGCAGGCCCCGGCTGCCGTCCTCACGCAACCGGGCCAGGGCGGCCGGGACTTCCGCGCCCCTGCCGAACATGGCGACGCCCTCCTCCACGGCCTGCTGCGGGACGGAGAGGAGCGCGTCGAGCTCGTCGGTCAATTGCCGCCGGACGCCGTCGAGGTCCGCCACCATGAAGTCGGGGACGCCGACCGGGCTCGCGTTGACCACCTCAAGGAAGCGCACGGCGCGGTGGGGCACGTGGCGGCGGATGTCCCGCCACCAGCGCTCGCTGCGCGACCCGCTGCCCTGGTGAACGCCCAACCGGGCCGAGCCGGCCATCAGGTGGTCGAGCGGGGATATGACGAACCGGGTCCTCGCGAGGTCCGCGACCCCGAACCTCAGTGCGATCACGAACCTTCCTCCGGTTCCCCGCAGCCGCCCTGACCTGCCGCGTTGTTGACTATTAGGCCCAGAGGCTAATGCATGGCCGTCCGGCCGTCCGCGTTGGCATGCTCTTCTCGCCGGCGCGACCGAGGCCCGCTCCGGCCCCCACCACGAGGGGAGTGGGGGCCGGAGCACGATCCTCGACCGGGCGTTCGTTGAGCCGAACGCCCGGCGTCGCCCGGCTCACCGCGCCAGGCCAGCGCCCGGTCGGCTCCCGGGTCGGTGTGCGCGCCCCGCGGCCCGGGAACGAGGCGGAGCCCGTCGAGTACTGAACCTCCGGCCCGCCCGCCGACATCCCCGCCCGGGGCCCGGTCCGACTCGTGGAGTCACGCCGGCGGCTCGGCCCCGACCGCCACGGACCGACAGGACGGCGCCCACCCCGATCCGGGCCGTCCCGCGCCGGATCGCCTCGACCGGGCGCAGCGCGAGACCGGCGGCCGGCCGGGCCGCCCCGGGCGGGCCCCACGACGGCACGTCGTCCAGCAGTCGAGCCCGGACGAGCAGCCCGTCACCAGCCGACGCCGCGCCATCCGGCGCCCCGCTCCGTACCGAATCCGTCGACGGTCACGGCCGCAGAGCCCGTTACCCCTCGCCCAGGGGGCCTGCAAGTCCTGACAGGCCATCATCCGACGCATGGATGCGCACTAGGGGAGCGCGTCTGCGCTTCGTACGCCCCGCTGATCGAGTGACCCTCGGTGGGACGAATCACGCCACACCCCGATGCGAACAGATCTTCGATGCACGTCCGCCCATCCGGCCCGGGAGAGTCCAGCCCGCCCCGCCGGCCTGGGACTTGGCCCCGGAGAGGCGTTCGACCGCCCCGCCGACCCGGCGCGCGCGGGGGCGTGCCGAGAGTGCTCTATACCACCAACTACCGCTTCTCGGAAGAGTCTTCCGGTACATACCCCTCGCATGGGCGAACTGGGCGCAGGCACGGGCACGGCAAGCCCCGGGCGCGGTAGGACTGGTGCCGGCACCACCCCGGCAGACCGGGCGGGCGCCCCGCGCCGGAGTCCCGGGAGATGGCCGAAAGCCACCCGCCGACCCACTGCGGGGTGCCGCCCCGGGCCCGGACCACCCGACCCTTGTCCCTCCCAACCCCCCTTTCCTACGAGTCGCTTGAGGATGCTGATGCTTGGTGCTGGATCGTCACCCAGAGGCCGGCGCGCCACTCCCGTCCTGGTGTGGCTCCTGCCCACGGTCGTGACGGCGGCGGTCGCCGTCGCCGCCGCATCGGTGGCCTCCGCCGGCGCCCGCGCCGGAGTCGCCTGGTGCGGGGCGGTCGGGACCACGGCGGTGGCCGTGGTCGCCGCCGAGACGGCCCGCCGGGGGCGCGCCCTGGACGCGCTGCGCGAACAGAGCTCCCGGCAGGAGATAGAGCTGCGCCGCCGGCTGGCCGAACAGGAGGCCGAGACGGTGCGGCTGGCCACGAGCGCCCTGCCCGAGGCCGTGGCCCGGCTCCAGCGCGGCGAGTTCAGCACGGACGTGCTGAAGGCGTACGAGTCCCACAACCCCGCCGTCGGCGCCGACTTCCAGGCCGCCCGGCACGCCGTGCTGCGCACCGTCCTGGAGGCGGTCGACAACGAGGAGGGCATGCGCGAGGCCGCCCAGCGGGCCTTCGTCAACATCGCCCGCCGGGTGCAGGCGATCGTCCACCGCCAGGCCCACGAACTGCGCGAGATGGAGCACCTGCACGGCAACGACCCGGCCGTCTTCGGCGACCTGCTGCGGCTGGACCACGGCAACGCGCTGATCGGCCGCCTCGCGGACAGCATCGCCGTCCTCGGCGGCGCCCGCCCCGGCCGCCAGTGGAGCCGGTCGGTGCCGCTCTACAGCGTGCTGCGCGGCGGCATGTCCCGGATCCTGGACTACCAGCGGGTCGAGCTGCACCCGGTCTCCGACGTCGCCGTGGTGGGCCCGGCCGTCGAGCCGCTGATCCACGCCGTCGCCGAGCTACTGGACAACGCCACCCGGTACTCGCCGCCGCAGACCAGCGTGCACCTGACGGCGGCCGAGGTGCAGACCGGGATCGCGATCGAGATCGAGGACGGCGGCCTCAGCCTGAGCGAGGAGGGCCGGGCCCGGGCCGAGCGGATGCTCCGCGAGGCGCAGGCCGGCATCGACCTCAACGACCTCGGCGAGACGCCCCGGCTCGGCCTGGCCGTGGTCGGCCGGCTCGCCCAGGCGTACGGGTTCCAGGTGTCGCTGCGGCACTCCGCCTACGGCGGGGTCCGTGCGGTGCTGATCGTGCCCCAGGAGCTGATCACCACGGCCCCGGCGACCGGGCGCGCCCACGGCATCGGCGTCACCTCGACCTCGCGGCCGGACCCGTCCACCGCCCCGGCCGCGGCCGGCTTCGACCGCTCCCCGTGGGGTGCGCGCAAGGTCTCGCCGTCCCGATCCGGATCGTCCGCGGGACGGTCCGCGACCGGCCCGCTCCGGTCCCCCGGCGCGGCGCCGTCCGCGGCCGGTGACGACCTCCCGGTGGTGACCGAGCGGACCGCGAACGGCCTGCCGCAGCGCCGCCGGCACGGCGCCCCCGTCCGGAGACCCGTTCCCGGGACGGGCCGCCCGGAGGCCCGGGCGGTACCCGAGCCGGCCCCGGAACCCGTCCAGCCCGGACTGTGGCTGGCGGCGTTCCACGAGGGGGTGAACGGCACCGGGCCGTCGGTCACGGCGGACGGCCCGACCGTCAACGGCCACGGCTCCCGGGCCACCGGTGCGCAGGGCACCACCACTCAGGGCACCGGCGCACAGGGGCACGACGCCGGCGGCCACGGCACTGGCGCCCACAGCAGCGAAGAGTCGGCAGGGAAGGGCGAGCAGTGATTCAGCAGCGGACCAACATGGACTGGATGCTCAAGGACCTGGCGGAGGGCGTCCCGAACGTCCGGAACGTCATCGTCCTGTCCGCCGACGGCCTGCGGATGGCCCAGTACGGCACCGAGCCCGACACGGCGGACCGCCTCGCCGCCGCCTGCGCCGGCCTGCAGAGCCTGGCCGCCGCGGTGGGGCACGAGTTCCCGCACGGCGACGGCCGGATGCGGCTGGTCGTGATCGAGATGGGCGGCGGCTTCTTCTACCTGATGGCCGCCGGCGCCCGGGCGTTCCTCGCGGTGCTCGCCGACGAGGGCGTCGACGCCGGTCTGATGGGCCAGCGGATGCGCGACCTGGTCGCCCGGATCGGCGAGCACCTCAGCACGCCTCCGCGCAGCAGCAGCGGGCAGGTGGCATGAGCGAGGCCGACCGGGACTGGGACGACGGCGATCCCGAACGTCTCTACGTCATCACCCGCGGGCGCAGCGGCCCGGCCGAACAGACCCCGTTCGACCTGGTCACCCTGATCGTCGCGCGCGCCGAACCGACGCCCGCGATGCAGCCCGAGCAGGCCGCGATCCTGCGGATCTGCGGCGCACCGCTCTCGGTCGCCGAGATCTCCGCGTACCTGCGGCTGCCGGTGAGCGCGGTCGCCGTGCTGCTGACCGATCTCCTCGCCGAGGAACGGATCGAGGCCCGTGCCTCCGTCCCCGCGGCGATCCTCCCCGACCGTGCCCTGTTGGAGGCGGTGATGCATGGACTTCAGAGACTCTGACACGCTGGTCGGCCCGGCGAGCGAGGACCTCCTCCCGGACACGGCCACGATGGCGGTCAAGATCGTGGTGGTCGGCGGTTTCGGTGTCGGCAAGACGACCCTGGTCGGCTCGGTGAGCGAGATCCGCCCGCTGACCACCGAGGAGACGATGACCCAGGAGGGCGCCGGGGTCGACGACCTCGCCGGCGTCGAGCGCAAGACCTCCACCACGGTCGCGATGGACTTCGGCCGGATCAGCATCAGCGAGGAGCTGGTCCTGTACGTGTTCGGCACGCCCGGGCAGGAGCGGTTCTGGTTCCTCTGGAACGGCCTGTTCGAGGGCGCGCTCGGCGCGGTCGTGCTGGTCGACACCCGGCGGCTGGAGGTCAGCTTCGAGGTGATCGGGCGGCTGGAGGACCGCGGCGTGCCGTTCGTCGTCGCCGTCAACGCCTTCCCCGAGTCTCCGGCCCACCCGGTCGACGAGCTGCGGGCTGCCCTGGACCTGACGCCCGAGGTGCCGATCATCACCTGCGACGCCCGGAGGCGCGAATCCAGCCGGGACGTCCTGCTCACCCTGATGCGCTACCTGTACGACCTCGCGGCCCCGGCGGGGTGACCGGGCCTGGTCGGGGCGCGCTCCCCCGGGCCCGCCCCGACCAGGCCCGGTCCACCACCGCTATCGCCCTCACCCCGGAGAGACAGTGACCACCCCCTTCGCAGACGACGACGCCACGCCCGCCTCGCCGCCGCCCGGCTGTCCCGCCCACGGGCTGGACACCACCGGGCTGGGCGCGGTCGGCCCGGATCCGGCCGGGTCGACCGGCCTCGGGCTCGACGCCCCGGGCCTGCGGCGGATCTACGGACCGGAGGCCGAGGCCGACCCGGCTGGCCTGTACGAGAAGCTGCGCGCCGAACACGGCGAGGTGGCCCCGGTACTGCTGCACGGAGACCTGCCGGCCTGGCTGGTCCTCGGCCACTCCGCCAACCTCACCGCCCTGCGCACCCCGTCCCGCTTCTCCCGGGACTCGCGCCGCTGGACGGCCTTCCAGGAGGGCCGCGTCACCCCGGACTCCCCGCTCATGCCGGTGATCGCCTGGCAGCCGCTCTGTGTCTTCGCCGACGGCGAGGAGCACCGGCGGCTGCGCGGCGCCGTCACGGAGAGCCTCAACCGCTTCGACCGGCGCGGGATCCGCCGCTACGTCACCCGCTTCACCGACCAGCTGGTCCGGGACTTCGGGCCGAGCGGCCGGGCGGACCTGGTCAGCCAGTTCGCCGAGCACCTGCCGATGCTGGTGATGACCCAGCTGGTCGGCATGCCGGAGGAGTACGGGCCGCGGCTGGTGGACGCCGCCCGGGACCTCATGAAGGGCACCGAGACCGCGATCGCCAGCAACGACTACGTCGTCGCCTCGCTGCGCCGGATGATGGAGCGCAAGCGGACCTCGCCCGGCTCCGACCTCGTCTCGTGGCTGATGGAGCACCAGGCCGGACTCACCGACGACGAGGTGCTGGAGCACCTGCGGGTGGTGCTGCTGGCCGCGAACGAGACCACCGTGAACCTGATCGCGGACACCCTCAAGATGATCCTCACCGACGAGCGGTTCCGCGCCCACCTCTCCGGCGGCCACATGACCGTGCCGGACGCCCTGGACCAGGTCCTCTGGGACTCCGCGCCGATGTCGCTGGTGGCCGGCCGCTGGGCCACCGGCGACACCGAACTCGGCGGCCAGCAGATCAGGGCCGGCGACATGCTGCTCATCGGCATCGCGGCCGGCAACGTCGACCCGGTCGTCCGGCCGGACCTCTCCAAGCCGCTCTACGGGAACCGCTCCCACCTGGCCTTCGGCAGCGGGCCGCACGAGTGCCCCGGGCAGGACATCGGCCGGGCCATCGCCGAGGCCGGCATCGACATCCTGCTCACCCGGCTCCCGGACCTCCAACTAGCCGTCCCGGAGTCGGAGTTGACCTGGACCTCGGCCTGGATCTCGAAGCACCTGGTGGAGCTGCCGGTGAGCTTCAGCCCGCGGCTCCCCGGCGAGGACGACACCCTGCCCCAGCAGGCCGCGGGGGCCGCTCCCGGCGACGAGCCCGGTGCACCGGCCGCCGTGCCGGCGTCGTCGCCCGTCGGCGCACCGGCGCCGGAACCTGCGGGCCGGGTGGCGCTCCCACGCCAGCGGCGCAGTTGGTGGAGCCGGCTCACCACCCCGTTCCGGCGCTGACGGGCCCCGGCGGAGGGGTGGCCGTCCAGGGCCGGACGGCCACCCCTCGCCTACCGCGTCGGCGTCACCAGCGACCGTGCACGTGGGGGCGGATCCGCCGGTCGTAGAGGTCGCGGACGGCGGCCAGGGTCTCCTCGGGCAGGGGCGGCAGCCCGGCGGTGCCGGCATTGGCGCGGGCCTGCTCGGGGTTGCGCGCGCCCGGGATGACGGTGGTCGCACCGGGCTGCTGGATGATCCAGCGCAGCGCCGTCTGCGCCGCAGTCGTGCCCTCGGGGGCGAAGGTGGCGAACTCTGCCGCGGCCTCGACGCCGGTGGCGAAGTCCACGCCGGAGAAGGTCTCGCCCTGGTCGAAGGCCTCGCCCTGCCGGTTGTAGGTGCGGTGGTCGTCGGCGGCGAACATCGTCCGCGGGGTGTAGCGGCCGGACAGCAGCCCGGAGGCGAGCGGGACCCGGGCCAGGATCCCCACCCCGGCCGCCGCGGCGGCGGGCAGCACCTGCTCCAGCGGCTTGAGCCGGAACGCGTTCAGGATGATCTGGACACTCGCCACGCCTGGCCGGGCGATCGCGGTGAGCGCCTCCGCACAGGTCTCGACGCTGACGCCGTACGCGGCGATCCGCTCCTCGACGACCAGCGTGTCCAGCGCGTCGAACACCTCGTCCGAGGAGTAGACGGGCGTCGGCGGGCAGTGCAGTTGCACCAGGTCCAGCCGCTCCACACCAAGGTTGGCCCGGGAACGGTCGGCCCAGGCCCGGAAGTTGGCCAGGTGGTAGTGCTCGGGACGCTGCTCGACGCGGCGGCCGAACTTGGTGGCGACGAAGACCTCCGCGTCCGGCCTGCCCTTCAGGTAGCGGCCGATCAGCTGCTCGCTGCGCCCGTCGCCGTAGACGTCGGCGGTGTCGAAGAGGGTGACGCCGGCCTCGACCGAGGCGTCCAGGACGGCGAGCGCGTCCTCCTCCCGCACGTCGCCCCAGTCGGCGCCGAGCTGCCAGGTGCCGAGCCCCACGACCGAGACGGGCCGGCCGGTGCGGCCGAGTACGCGCTGTTCCATGGGGTGACCCTCTCACGGCGGCCGCGCGGGAGCGCCGGACGGCGCGCCCGCGCGGCGGCACGGCCGGGCGGCGGGTGGGTGGGTGGCGGGTGGGTGGGTGGCGTGTGCTCGGGTGCGGCCCTGGGTGTGCGGGCGCGTCAGACGCCGGCGGCGTGCAGGCGCCGCAGGATCGCCATCAGCTCCTCGGGCGGGGCGACCGAGAACGATCGGGTGGCATCGTCGATCACGGTCAGCGAGGTCACGACGCCCTGGTGCCACCAGTAGAGGCGGGGCGAGAGCGGGCCGGGGTTGTCCTGGTAGGCGCCGAGGCCGAAGGCGGCGAGGTCGTTCACCGCGTCCACGGCCCGGGCGTCCAGCAGCGGGTGGAAGACCAGGTAGTGACGGCTCGGGACGGTGAACAGAGCCCCCTCGGGCGGGAGTTCACGCCCGGTCAGGGTGCGGGCGAGCTCGTCGAGGACGAGCGCCTTGCTGGCCACGAACATCGACTCGCCGGACACGATGTGCATCGCCGCGCCGGTCTGGCCCTGGGCGGTGTCGTACTCGACCGGCTCCCGGAGCAGGTTGGCGCGGCCGGCGGTACGCAGCCGTTCCAGCCCCACCTCGGCGACGAACGGGTCGTCGAGCATCCGGACGGCCTCGGGGAGGTCCAGCGCGAGGGCCTCCAGCAACCCGGCGGCGACCGGGCGGACGTAGCTGAACGACGCCGCCGCAGCGGGCGGGAAGGCGTCGTCGGCCACCAGGCGCAGGACGACCGCACGGAGGATCTCGTCGGAGCCCTGCGGCGTGGCGTCCACGGCGCCGTCCAGGGCCCGGAAGTGGTGCTCCACCAGACGGGGCCACTCGCGCGGGTCGGCGCGGCGGCAGAGCTCGGCGAGGTTGTACAGCGGCCTGGTGCCCTGCGGGGCGCGGAGGGAGTCGCCCTCGACGACGACCTGCGGGAGGCCGGCGTGGAACTGGCGCACCAGGCCGCGCAGGTAGTCGGCCTGGTCGACCGTCAGCGCGGTCAGATGGGGGTCGAATTGGACCGAGGGCTTGGACCGGAAGAACTTCATGCACCAGACCCTATGTTCGAGGTGGGGATGCTCCCACCAGCGGGGTCGGTGTGAGGTCGGTCGGTGGGCTCCGGCCCGGGCCGTGCCGCGAGTCCGCCGTCGGTGCGTCAGGCCGCCGCCACCCGGGCGAACGCCTCGCCGCCGACGACCCACTCGCCGCGGCGCATCACGGCCACCAGGTCGTAGCCCGCCGAGTCGACCACGACCAGGTCGGCCTGCTTGCCGGGCTCCAGCGAGCCGACCCGGTCGGCGAGGCCGAGCAGCCACGCCGGGGCGGCGCAGAGCGACTCGACGGCCTGGCCGAGCGTCAGCCCGTTGACGGTGACCGACCGTTTGAAGGCCACGTCCAGGGTGAGCGTGGAGCCCGCGATGGAGCTGCCGTCGGCGAGCATCGCGACGCCGTCCTTGACCTCGACCTGGAGCGGGCCGAGCGGGTAGAGCCCGTCGCCCATCCCCGCCGCCCCCATCGCGTCCGTGATCAGCGCGACCCTCTCCGCCCCCGCCGTCCCGTACGCCAGATCGAGCACCGACGGATGCAGATGCACCCCGTCGTTGATCAGCTCCACCGTGACCCGCTCGTCCTCCAGCAGCGCCACGATCGGCCCGGGCGCCCGGTGCGCGATCGCCGGCATCGCGTTGAACAGGTGCGTCGCCACCGTCGCCCCCGCCTCCACCGCCTCCAGCGTCCGCCCGTAGTCCGCATCGGTGTGCCCCACCGCGGCCACCACCCCCAGCTCCGCCAGCATCCGCACCGACTCCAGCCCACCCGGCAGCTCCGGCGCCAGCGTCACCATCCGCGCCCGCCCCCGCGCCGCGTCCACCAGCTTGCGCACCAGAGCCGGATCCGGATCCCGCAACAGATCCGGACGGTGCGCACCGCACCGGTTGTGCGAGATGAACGGCCCCTCGAAGTGGATCCCGGCCAGCACGCCGTCCTCCACCAGCTCCGACAGCACCGCCGCCTGCCGCGCCACCTCGTCGATCTCCCCGGTCACCGTCGAGGCCATCGTCGTCGTCGTACCGTGCTCCAGGTGCGTGCGCGCCACCCGCAGCGCCTCCTCCGCGATCCCCGACGCGTACGACGCACCACCACCACCGTGCACGTGCAGGTCCACGAACCCCGGCACCACCGTGAACCCCGACAGGTCCAGGTCCCCCGGCGCCACCGGGCCGCCGACACCGGCCACCACCGCGCCCTCCACCACCAGACGGCCGCCCTCGACCACCCCGGACGGCAGGACCAACCGGGCGCCGGACAGTGCAGTACGGTCCGCGACAGTCACGCGGCCACCCCCTGGGCTCGTGTACGGGCATCTGGACGGGCAGGCGTGCTTCCGCACGGGCGCGCGCGTCCGGTTCGGTAGGGGACGACGCCCGGGAGCAGTTTCGCGGGGATCGGCTGAGTGAAGTTGCTTGAAGACTTGCCATCATAGTCATCTTCGAGCGCAAGGCCAGCCCCTCGGAGCCCTGACCCGGGCCCCGAACCGGGCCCAGAACCCCCTGCTACCGGGCCGATCCGGTCCGAGCCGGCCGTACAAGCCCGTTGCGGGTTTAGACTCGCGGCATGCTCAAAGCTGATCGCTCCGCCCGGATACTTGCGCACGTCACCGCAGCCGGGAGCGCCGATGTGCACGCGCTCGCCGGGCTCCTGGGCGTCTCGACCGCGACCGTCCGCCGGGATCTCCAGGAACTCCATGAGCAGGGGCTGCTGCACCGCACGCGCGGCGGCGCGGTGACGGGCCCGGTCAACCTCGAACTGCCGCTGCGCCACCGCAGCGGGAAGCAGCGCGAGGAGAAGCGCAGGATCGCCCAGGCCGCCGCCGAACTCGTGCCGGACGGCGCGGTGGTGGGCCTCAGCGGCGGCACCACCACCAGCGAGCTGGCCCGGGTGCTGGCCGAACGCGGCGGCATCACCGTGGTGACCAACGCGGTGAACGTCGCCGCGGACCTGATCGTCCGCCCCGAGGTGCGGCTGGTGGTGATCGGCGGCATCGCCCGCGCCGCGAGCTACGAGCTGGTCGGCCCGGCCGCCGACCGGATGCTCTCCCAGTACCACCTGGACGTCGCCTTCATCGGGGTGGACGGCCTGACGGCCGAGGAGGGCTGCACCACGCACGACGAGATGGAGGCCCAGACCGACCGGGCGTTCCTGCGCAGCAGCGCCCGCGCCGTCGTCCTGGCCGACAGCACCAAGGCGGGCAGGGTCACCTTCGCGCGGATCTGCCCGCTCACAGAGGTCCACGACCTGGTGACGGACGACGGCCTGACGGATGCCCAGGAGAAGGCCTTCACCGCCTGCGGGGTGCGGGTCCGCCGCGCCTGACGGCGCCGGGACGGGTGCGCCCCCGGCCGGCTGCGTCGGACGGCGCGGCCCCCACCGGACGGCTCATCCGACGGGGGCGGCCGCGATGGTCGGCAGGAGGCGGGCGGCGGCCTCGGTGACGGCGCCGCGCCCGGCGGCGAGGTAGCCGCGCGGGTCGACGGCGCGCTCGTCGACGGCGAGGTGGGCGCGGACGGCGGCCGTCATCGCGATGCTCAGCGCCGTGCCGATGTTGACCTTGGTGATGCCGCCGCCGACGGCCCGCCGCAGCTCGTCGTCCGGGACGCCGGAGGAGCCGTGCAGGACGAGCGGGACGTCCAGCGCCACGTCCAGCTCGGCGAGCAGGGTGTGGTCGAGCCGGGCGTCGCGGGAGGTCATGGCGTGCGTGCTGCCGATGGCGACGGCGAGGGCGTCCACACCGGTCTCGGCGACGAAGTGCCGGGCCTCCTCCGGCCGGGTCCGGGCCCCGGGCGCGTGCGCGTCCAGCGGTCCCCGGCCGTCCTTGCCGCCGACCTCGCCGAGTTCGGCCTCCAGCCAGAGCCCCGCGCCGTGCGCCCAGGCGGCGGCCGCGCGGGTGGCGGCGACGTTCTCCTCGTACGGCAGGTGCGCGGCGTCGAACATCACCGAGCTGAACCCGCAGTCAGCGGCCTGACGGAGCAGCCCGCCACTCGTCACGTGGTCCAGGTGGAGCGCCACCGGGACGGTGCTCGGCTCGGCGGACCGCACCGCCGCGGCGGCCAGCGGGCCCGGCCGGCCGCCGTGGTAGCGCACGGCGTTCTCGCTGATCTGGAGGATCACCGGGGAACCGGCGGCCTCGGCCGCGGCGACGACGGCCTCGATGTGCTCCAGGGTGATGACGTTGAAGGCGGCGACGGCGCCGCGCCGGGCTGCGGCCCGGCCGACCAGGTCACCGGTGGCTGCCAGGGGCATGTGCTCTCCTGAGGGTGTGAGGGTTCCGGGGCGAACGCGGCGCTGCGTTCGTGCGGGCTCCGGCGGAGCCCTCGCGGGAAGTGCGGGTCAGACCGGGCGGAGCCGGACCAGGGGAAGGTCGTACAGGTACGCCTGCCGGTCGAAGTGGCCCGCGTACGGCGCCCGGACGGCCGCGGCCGACAGCGCGACCGCCTCGGCGAGCGTCTGCGGCCACGGGCTGCCGCCGGCGAGCGCCGCGGCGAGCGCGGCCACCGCTGCGTCTCCCGCGCCGGTCGGGTTGCCCCCGCGCACGGCGCGCCCTTCGGGCAGGCCGGCGTGCCAGGCGCCGCCCGGCGTGACGGCCAGCAGGCCGGCGGGCCCGAGCGAGGCGACCACCGCCCGGGCGCCGCCGTCCGCCAGGACCCGGGCGGCGGCGAGCGGGTCGGCGATCCCGGTGGCGTCCCGCAGCTCGGCCGCGTTGGGCTTGACCAGCGTCGGCCGGGCCGCCAGCGCCTCGGTGAGCGCGGCCCCGCCGGCGTCGAGGACGACCGGGACGCCGTGCCGGTGGGCGAGGCGGACCAGGTCCCCGTAAGCGCCCGGGTGCAGGCCGCGGGGCAGGCTGCCGGAGAGCACCAGGGCGCGGGCGGCGGGCAGCAGGCCCGCGGCACCCGCCAGGACCGCCGCCCAGTCCTCGGCGGTGAGCTCCGGCCCGGGCTCGTTGAGGACGGTCGCGTCGGCCTCGTCGACGACGGTGACGGTGCGCCGGGTGGCGGCGCGGGAGCGGAGCGGGACCGACAGGTACGGGAGGCCGGACCGGTCCAGCTCGGCGCGGACGACGTCGCCGGTGGGCCCGCCCAGCGGCAACAGCGCGGTGGTCGGACGGCCTAGGGTGTGCAGCACGCGGGCGACGTTCACGCCCTTGCCGCCGGCCTGTTCGTGGACGGCGTCCACCCGGTGGGTGGTGTGCGGACGCAGCGCGGGCACGGCGTAGGTGACGTCCAGCGCAGGGTTGGGGGTGACGGTCACGATCACGGCGCCGTGGTCCGTCCCGGTGTCGGGGCGGGGCCGGGTGTCGGGGCGGGTGCAGGGTGAGCGCCGACCGCCGCGTCCAGGGCCCCCAGACCGGCGCCCAGGCAGCCGGCGGCCGAGCCGAGTGCGGCGGGGACCAGGCGCGGCGGGACCAGGATCCGGGCGCGGGCCGCCAGCGCCGCGGCCAGCGGGTCGAGCAGCAGGCGGCCGGACTCGGCCAGCCCGCCGCCGAGCACGACCAGCGGAGGGTCCAGTACGAGGGCGGCCGTCGCCAGTGCGTCGGCCAGGGCGTCCACCGCCTCGGCCCACACCGCGCGCGCCGCCCGGTCACCCGCGGCCGCCAGCCGGGCCACCTCCTCCGCGGGGCACCGCCGCCCGGTGGCTCCGGCGTAGCGGCGGGCCACGGCGGCGGCCGAGGCGTAGGTCTCCGCACAGCCGAGCGCCCCGCAGGCGCACTCCTCCCCGCCGGGGCGGACCACCAGGTGGCCGATCTCACCGGCCCGGTGGTGCGCGCCCGGCTCGGCGCGTCCGCCGGTCATCACGGCGGCCGCGATGCCCGTGCCGACCGGAACGAAGAGGAAGCGCTCCGCACCGCGCCCGGCGCCGAGCCGTGCCTCGGCCGTGCCGCCGGCCCGTACGTCGTGGGTGACGGCGACCGGTAGGCCGGTGCGATCGGCCAGCAGCTCGCGGAAGGGGACGTCGCGCCAGCCGATGGTGGTCGAGTGGACCCCGGTGCCGGTGGTCTCGTCGACGATGCCGGGGACGGCGAGGCCGACGGCGTCGACCTCGGCGCCCTGCCGTTCGGCCTGCCGGAGCAGTTCGGCGACCACCGCCACGATCGTTTCGACGACGGCCTCGGGGCCGCTTTCGCGCCCGGTGGCCCGGTGTGCGCGGTGACGGACGGCGGCCTCGCGGTCGAGCAGCGCCGCCTTGATCCCGGTGCCGCCGACGTCCACGGCGACGACCAGGTGCCCGACGGTGCGCCCGTGCCGGACGCGCCCGGCCTCGGCGCGCCGAGTGCCCGTCAGGTCGGCCCGCACGGAACCGGCCACGGAACGAGCCCCGGTCGAGGGGACGGGGCCGGCGCCCCGGCCGCGGTCCATCGGTGCACGGCGCACGCTCATGCGCCGCTGAGGACCACGGAGCGGGTGAGGTGCCTCGGCCGGTCCGGGTCCAGGCCCTTCGCGGCGGCGAGGGCCGCGGCCAGCCGGTGGACCCGGACGAGGTCGGCCAGCGGGTCCAGCCCGTCCTCGATCCAGCGCGCGCCGGTCCCCCGCACCTGCTCGGCGAGGCCGGCCGGAGCCGTGCCGAGCATCCAGGTCGTGGTGGACGGCGCGGCGATGCTGATCGGCCCGTGCCGGTACTCCATCGCCGGGTACGCCTCGCTCCAGGCGAGCGCCGCCTCGCGCAGCTTCAGCCCGGCCTCGTTGGCCAGGCCGACGGTCCAGCCGGTGCCGAGGAAGGTGAACTGGGTGCAGCCCGTAAGGCCTTCGGGCAGCGGTTCGGCCAGCGCGCGCCGCCCGTCCGCCTCGACCGCCTCGGTGTGCAGGCCCAGGTGGGCGCGGAGCAGGGTGAGCGCGGTGGTGGCGAACCGGGTCTGGACCACGGACCGCTCGTCGGCGAAGTCCAGGACGGCGAGGTCGTCGGCCGCGCCCGCCACCGGGGTGTCCGGGTCGGCGGTGATCGCGGAGGTGCGGATGCGCCCGCGCAGCCCGTCCAGCAGGGTCAGCACTTCGGTGGTGGTACCGGAACGGGTGAGGGCGAGCACCCGGTCGTAGGAACGGACGCCCGGGAACTCGGAGGCGGCGAAGGCATCGGTGAGGCCGCGTCCGGCCGTCTCCCGGAGCCCGGCGTAGGCCTGGCCCATGAACAGCGACGTCCCGCAGCCGACGACCGCCACCCGCTCGCCGTGTTCGGGCAGCGCCGGGCAGTCGGCCCGGGCGAGCTCCGCCGCTCGGCGCCAGCAGTCCGGCTGGCTGGCGATCTCGGCCTCGACATGGGTCGCCATCGGCCACCTCCATCGTGAGTGCTTGCCGATAACTGATCTCTTTGCGCCCGATTCAAGCATCTTTGAACATGGCGTGGAAGCATGATGCGCAGATCTCTGCGCGAAGGTGCGACATCGCGCGACGTCTGCGCACTCCCGGGGCAGACGCGGCGGGGGCGGCCGGCGAAGGGCCTCGGCGGCAGACCGCGCCCTGCTGGTCGGCCAGGGCTCTCTCCGTCAGCTCGCCGGGTGCCCTGGTCACGGTGTCCCGCCCGGCGTGCGTCCCCGGGTTGATGCCGGTGTCGGCGAACACCACGCACGGCGTCCGCCCAGGCCCGGCCCCGGCCTCGCCGCCGAGGACCAGGACCGGCCCGACGCGCCCCGGCCCGGGCCCGACCCGGTCAGTTCGCCCAGTCCGGCTTCCAGACCGGCCGCGGACCGGACGACGGCACCGCGAGGTGGCGGCGGAGCAGGGCCAGGGCCGGGTGGGCGTTGTCGCGGTGCCAGAGCAGGTAGTGCGGGTAGACGGGGGTCGGGTCGAGCACCGGGATACGCCGGAGGTCGCAGCCGGCGGGCCAGACGAGCCTGGTCTGCGCGCCGACCAGGCTGGCCAGGGTCGTCGAGTCGGCGACCACCTCCAGCAGGCCCTCGATGCCGAAGTTGGGGCCGGTCGACTCGATGCGGAGCCCGAACGCGGCGGCGAGGTCGTCGTAGTAGGCGGCCCATTCCGTCCCCGGGACGATGCCGGGGATCCAGATCCGGTGCCCGAGCAGCCCGGCCGGGGTCACCGAACGGGCGTCGGCCAGCGCGTGGCCCGGTCCGGTGAGGAGTTCGTGCGGCTCGTCCAGCGCCGGGGCCGCCTCGATGCCGTCGGGCAACTGGAGGCCGGGCGCGGTCACGGCGCGGAAGGTCGCGTCGATCGTGCCCGCGGCGACCTCGGCGAGCGCCGTCGCGGCGTCGAACAGGGTCACCACGTCGAGGTCGACGTCCGGGTGCGCCCGGTGGAACTCGCGCAGCAGCGCCGAGGGCGCGAGCCGGGAGCCGAGCACGTCGACGCGCAGCGCCCGGCGGCCCGGTCGGACCGAGTCCGCGGCCCGCTCCGCCGCCCGCAGCAGCTCGCGGGCGTGCGGCAGGAACGCCTGGCCGTCGACGGTGAGCCGGGCGCCGCGCGCGGTGCGGGTGAACAGACGCACGCCGAGCTCCTTCTCCAGCACCGCGATGCGTTTGGAGACGGCCTGCTGGGTGACCGACAGGTCCGCCGCGGCCTCCTGGAACCGGCCCGAGTCCACGACCGCGACGAAGGTGCGTACGGCTTCGAGGTCCATGCCCGCCAGCCTAGGGTGCGTCTCGACCCTGGTGACACAACCATCGGTTGTGTCAGGGCCGCCGGGCGGTTGTTTGCCCTCGGGCCCCCCGGCTCGCTTTGATGCCGGTCGGCGGCGACGGGCGAGAGGCGGGATGGCGTGGCGGAGACGGCTGGAGGACGACGGGGGGCAGGGGCGTCCCTGGGCCGGCCGTTCCGGTGGCTGTGGGCGGCGTACGCGGTCAGTGCGCTCGGCACCCGGCTGGCCTTCAACGCATTTCCGCTGGTGGCGCTGCAGGTCCTGCACGTCGGCCCGGAGCGGGTCGCGGTCCTGGCGGCCGCCGGAGCCGCCGTGGGCGCCCTCGTGGCGGTCCCGCTCGGGCCGTGGGTGGAGTTCCGCCGGAAGCGGCCGGTGATGGTCGCGATGGACGCCGTGCGGTTCGCGGCACTGATCAGCGTCCCGGCCGCTTACGCGCTCGACCTGCTCGGCTTCTCCCAACTGCTGGTTGTGGCGGTGGTCGTCGCCGCCGCCGACATCGCCTTCGGTGCGGCCTCCGGCGCCCACCTCAAGGCGCTCGTCCCACCGGCCGACCGGCTCCGCGCGAACGCGAGGTTCGAATCGACGGCCTGGACCACCACCGTCCTCGGACCACCGCTGGGCGGCGCCGCGGCCGGCCTGTTCGGCCCGGTGGCGGCCGTCGCCGCCGACGCGGTGAGCTACCTGCTCTCCGCCCTGGGCCTGCGGGCCATCGGCGGCCGGGAGCCGCAACCCGACCGTCCGACGGCCCCGCTCCTGCGCCCCGCCGGCCTGGCCGAGGGGTGGCGCCACCTGCTCACCGATCCGGTGCTGCGGCCGCTGTTCCTCAACACCGTCCTGGTGAACGGCCTGATCATGGCGGCGGAGCCGCCGCTCGCCGTCCTGATGCTCGGCGGACTCGGCTTCGCTCCCTGGCAGTACGGGCTCGCCTTCGCCGTGCCGTGCGTCGGCGGGCTGGTCGGCTCGCGGCTGGCCGGGCGGCTGGTCACCCGGTTCGGCCGGCACCGGGTCCTGCGCACCGCCGGGGTGCTGCGGGTGTGCTGGCTGCCCGGCCTGGCCTTCGTCGGACCGGGCCCGGGCGGGCTGCTGCTCGTGATGGCGGTCGAGTTCGGGCTGATCCTCTGCGTGGGCGTCTTCAACCCCGTGCTCGCCACCCACCGGCTCGACCGCACACCCTCGGACCGGCTCGCCCGCACCCTCGCGGCCTGGTCCGTCACCGGAAAGGCCGTCATCGCGGCGTTCACCGCGCTCTGGGGGGTGCTGGCCGCCGTGGCCGGCCCGCGCGCCGCGATCGCGATCGCGGGTCTGCTGGCGCTGGCGACGCCTCTCCTGCTGCCCCGGCGGGAGCCGGGCGCGGACCGGGCGCCAGGCGACGCGGCGGATCGGGACGCCCCCGGACGCACGACCGACCGGACGGCCCGGTGAAGGGGCCGCCCGGTGGCGCCGCGCTCCGGCCCGGGCGAGAGGTCGTGGACGATCACGGTGAGCAGCGGGGCCGCGCCCACCGGGAACAGCAGCCACGTCCGGACGAGGACGGGCCCCCGGCCGCGAACCCGCGCCGGCCCGTTGTCCGTGCCGCGTGCCATGCTGGTGGCGTGCGCTTCGAATTCGATGCCGAGCTGTGGATCTGGGACGCCCGGCGGTCCGACAGCTGGACGTTCGTCAGTCTGCCCGCCGAGGCGTCCGAGGAGATCCGGGACCATCCCGGCGGGCCGCCGCGCGGCTTCGGCTCGCGGCGCGTGCAGGTCACCGTCGGCGGCAGCACCTGGCTCACCTCGATCTTTCCGGACAGCGCACGCGGCTGCTACGTACTGCCGGTCAAGCGCGCCGTCCGCAAGGCCGAAGGCCTGGAGCCGGGTGACACCGCGTCGGTGACCGTCGAGCTGCTGGACGTCTGACGTCCGGACGGCCGTGCCCCCACCGGCCTAGACGACGCAGAACTCGTTGCCCTCGGGGTCCTGCAGGACGACGGCGTAGTACGCCGTGTCCGGCTTGTCCATGATCCGCAGCACGGTGGCACCGGCCTCGGTGAGCCCTTCCATCTTGGCGGTGACCCGCTGGATGCGGGTCTCCAGCGGAACCTCACGCCCTCCGCCCACCCTCAGGTCGAGGTGCAGCCTGTTCTTGGTGACCTTCGGCTCCGGGACCTGCTGGAACCAGATCCGCGGTCCCCGCCCCGCCGGGTCGACGATCGACTCCGGCGTCTCCCCAACCCCGGCCGGCAACTCCTCCGCGGGCACGCCCAGGTCCGCCCAGTACTCCCGCCACGTGGCGTGGCCGCCCAGCGGAGGCTCCGGCACGTACCCCAGAGCACCGGCCCAGAAGCCCACCAGCCTGCGCGGGTCGGCGCAGTCGATCACCAGCTGCGGTGTCGTCTCCATACCCGGAGGATGGCACGCGGCTCCGACGGCATCGACTCGTCCACGTCGGGTTCCGCCGTGCGCCGGTCCGGCTCGTGCCGAGTGGTCCGGGGGCGCAGTCCGCCCCCGGCCTCCCCGTCCGGACCAGCCGGCGCGACCAGAGTGCTCGCCCGGGCCTTCGTGTGCCGACTCGACCGCTTCCGGCCGAGGGCGGGCTTGTCCTGCGATGCGTGCGATCAATTTGCGTTATCCCCGTCCGGTCTGACGGATCTCCTGTGATGTCGGCGCATGACGCGTCGGCCGGCCGGGTGGCGCGGACGCGGTGGGAGAGCCGCGACGCCCTACCGGGCCGCCGGTTGAGAACGAGGAGTCCGTGTGCTCATGCAGTCCATACGTCGCCGGCAGGGGCTGGCCCTTGTCGTGGCGGTCGGTGTCGTGGCAGCCGCAGCGAGCGCGTGCGGCCCGGAGGCCGGCACACAGGCCTCGGACAGGTCCGGTGCGGTGGCCGCGGCGGTGGCACCCGTCGGCGGCCTCCCGTCCGCGGATCCGGCTTCCGCACCGTCGGCGACCGCCTCCGCCGGCCCTCCCACGACGGCGACCGCGACCGCGACCGCGTCGGCCACGACGCCCGTGACGGCCACCCCGTCGAAGCCCGCGAGTACCCCGACCGCGGCGGCCACCAAGGCCTCGCCGGGCCCGGCCGCCAAGACTCCTGCCGCTGCCACGCCCCGTCCGGTCGCCGCCACGCCGTCACCCCGGACCGCTCCGAGCACCGGCAACGCGGCGCCGGACCGCTCGGCCGGCAGCGCCGAAGCGCTCTCCCTTCGACTGATCAACGAGGAGCGGGCCCGCAACGGCGTCCCGGCGCTGGTGGTGAAGGCCGATCTGACGGCCTTCGCCGAGAACTGGGCCCGGCACATGCGCGAGACCGGGTTCGCCCACTCGGAGAACGCCTCGGGTGCCGGTCCCAGCCTGACCGGGAGCCGGACGCTCACCGGCGAGTGCATCGTCATGTGGGGCGACGCCGCCATGACCGGGGAACAGGCCGCTGCCCAGTTCCAGAAGATGTGGACCGGGTCCCCGGGCCACCACGCCGCGCAGATCAACCCCCGCTACAAGGAGATCGGCGTCGGCTTCTTCCACGATTCCAGCGGCTGGTGGGGCGTGCACGAGTTCGCCGGCTGACCCGGCCACGCCGGGCGGTCCCGGCCGAACCGCTGCCCCGCCGTCGCCGGGCGCACCCGGCCCGGGCCCGCCGAGGAGGCGGGGCCGGGGTGGGGTCGGATAGCGTCCGGGGTGTGGTGGAGATTCGACGGGTCGTCGGCCCGGAGGCGGAGCGCCCGGCGGTGCCCGAGCTGGTCTGGTACGCGGCGTACGGGTCGAACATGCACGCCGAGCGGCTGAACGTCTACCTGCGGGGCGGGCGGCCGGTGGGCGGGGCGCGCAGCTGCCCGGGAGCGCGGGACCGGCGGCCGCCGCGGCGCAGCGTCGCCGTGGTACTGCCCGGGGTCCTCTACTTCGCCTCGCTGTCGCTGATGTGGACCGGCGGGTCCGGGTTCTACGACCCCGGTGCGGACGGGGAGATGCCGGCCCGCGCCTACCTTCTGACCGCCGAGCAGTTCGGCGACATCGCCCAGCAGGAGATGCGCCGGGATCCGCTGGAGGACCTCGACCTCTCGCCGGTGCTCGCCACCGGCCGTGAGCGGCTCGGGTCCGGCCGGTACGAGACGCTGGTCTGCCCGGGCGACCTGGACGGGCTGCCGGTGCTGACGTTCACCGCGTCGTGGTCGCCGGCGGAGGCGGTGCTGAACCCGCCGTCCGCCGCCTACCTGCGCAACCTCGCCGCCGGGCTGGCCGAGGCCCACGGCTGGGGCCCGGGTCGGGCCGCCGACTACCTCAGCAGCCGGCCGGGCGCGGCCGGGCACTGGACCGCGGACGCCGTACGCCGGACCCTGGAGGGCGCCGGACCGGTGGGCTGACGCACCGGCAGGCGGCCCCGGACGTCAGGACCCGATCGGCGCCGGGATGCACCGGGAGGCACCGGGGCGGGCGTGGTTCGCCGGGCTGGACGAGGACGAAGCCGTCCCCGGTG
This sequence comes from Kitasatospora hibisci, assembly GCF_043950205.1. Taxonomy (NCBI): domain Bacteria; kingdom Bacillati; phylum Actinomycetota; class Actinomycetes; order Kitasatosporales; family Streptomycetaceae; genus Kitasatospora; species Kitasatospora hibisci. The sequence continues at coordinate 545,263 of NZ_CP171642.1, forward strand.
CAGGAGAGCTCCCGGCCCTCGGTCACGGCGCCGTGCCGCGGCCGGCCACCGGTGTCGGCGCTCTGCGCCGGCAGCCGCACTCCGCCGCCGACCAGCCGACCAGCCGACCAGCCGACCAGCCGACCACCACGTCGTCGTCCGCGTGGACGGTTGCGGGCCGCCCGGCCTCACGATCGGCCGGCCCGCGACGGCCCGTCAGCCCGGCAGGCCGACGGCGCGGTCGCCGCTGCGGCGCTGCTGGACGACCACCGCCACCACCAGCAGCGTCCCCTGGGCGACGTTCTGCCAGAAGGAGTTGATGCCCTGCACGGTGAGCCCGTTCTCCAGCGCGCCCAGCAGAGCGACGGCAAGCAGCGTGCCGCCGATCCCGCCCTTGCCGCCCTTGAGCGCGCAGCCGCCCAGCGCGGCCGCGGTGATCGCCTTCAGCTCCAGCCCCTCGCTGCCGGAGACCGGCTGGCCGGAGCCGGTGCGGGCGGTGAGCAGGATCCCCGCGACCGCCGCGACCACACCGATCAGGGCGTACACCGCGACCAGGTACTTGTTGATCGCGATGCCGGCGAGCCGGGCGGCGGTGTCGTTGCCGCCGATCGCGTAGAGGTTGCGGCCGATGTCGGTGTACTTCAGCAGCACGTGCACCGCCGCCGCGGCCAGGATCAGGATCCAGACCATCACCGGCAGCCCCGCGATCCTCCCGCGGCCGAGGAAGACGAACACCGCGTCGTTGAGCACGTACCCCTGGGCCCGCCCGTCGGAGACCAGCTGCGCGACGCCCTTGTAGGCGGCGAGGCCGGCCAGGGTCGCGATGGTGGCGTTGACCCGCCCGTAGACGATCACCGCGCCGTTGAGGAGTCCGACCAGCGCGCCGACCGCGAGCGCGACGGCCGTGCCGGCGAAGGCGTTGGAGCCGGCCGAGGTGAAGGCCATCGCGCTGACCACGGAGGCCAGGCCGGCCTGGGAGCCGACCGAGATGTCCAGGCCGCCGCAGATGATGACCACGGTCTGCACCACGGCGAGCAGGCCGGTGATGGTGGCGGCCTCGGCGATGACCTGGATGTTGGTCCAGCTCAGGTAGTTGTCGTTGAGGATCCCGAACACGGCGAGCACCGCGAGGAGCGCGCCGACCAGGCTGAGGTTCTGGCCGCCGAGCCCGGCCAGGGCGCCGAACGGGCCGGCGGGCCGGGTGCGTGCGGTGCTCTTGGAAGGGTTCTCGACGGCCGGCGGGGTGGCGGCACTGGTCATGAGGAGGCTCCGGAGGCGGTCGTGGTGGTGATGTCGTCGGCCATGGCGAGTCTCAGGACGGCGGCCTCGGTGGCTTCGGCCCGGCTGAGTTCGCCGGTGACCCGCCCGCCCTGCATGACCACGATCCGGTCGGCGAGGCCGAGCAGTTCGGGAAGCTCGGAGGAGACGACGAGGAGGGCGACGCCCTGTTCGGCCAGGTCGGCGATGATCTTGTAGATCTCGGCCTTGGCACCCACGTCGATGCCGCGGGTCGGCTCGTCCAGGATGAGCACCTTCGGCCTGCGGGCCAGCCAGCGGGCCAGGACGACCTTCTGCTGGTTGCCGCCGGACAGGGTGCGGACCTCCTGTTCGATGGACGGGGTGCGCACCCGCAGCCGGTCGGCGTACTGCCGGGCGAGGTCGCGCTCGGCGGAGCGGCGCACGAAGCGCAGCCGGCGCAGGCGCTCCAGTACGGCGATGGAGGTGTTCTCCCGGATCGGCCGGTGCAGGAAGAGGGCCTGGTCCTTGCGCTCCTCGGGGGCGAGCCCGAGGCCGGCCCGGACCGCCCTGCCGGGGCTGCCCGGCAGCAGCGGGCGGCCGTCCAGGGTGATGCCGCCGCTGCGCACGGGCAGGTCGCCGGCCAGGGCCAGGGCGAGTTCGGAGCGTCCGGCGCCGACCAGGCCGGCCAGGCCGACGACCTCGCCCGCCCGGACGGTGAGGTTGACGCCGCGGACGTGGTCGGTGGTGAGGTCCCGGACGTCCAGCACGACGCGATCGGTGGCGACCTCGCGCCGTTCGAACAGGGTGGAGAGGTCGCGGCCGACCATCTGGCGGACCAGGTCGCCCTCGGTGGTGCGGCTCGCTTGCTGCACGCCCACGAGGGCGCCGTCGCGCAGCACGGCGATCCGGTCGGCGATCCGGAAGATCTCGCGCATGCGGTGCGAGACGTAGACGACGGCGATGCCCCGGGAGCGCAGACGGTCGATGAGCGCGAAGAGGGCCTCCGTCTCGTGCTCGGAGAGCGAGGAGGTGGGCTCGTCGAAGGCGATCAGCTTGGCCTCGCCGGTGAGGGCGCGCATGATCTCGACCAGTTGGCGCTGGGCGGCGGTCAGGTCGGAGCCGAGCAGCTCGGGGCCGAGCAGGCCGGAGAAGCCGAACCGCTCCAGGTCCGCGGTGGTGCGGCGGCGCAGCTCGGCGCGGTCCAGCCGGCGGCCGGCGGCAGTGGGCAGGGCGCCGACGTGGACGTTCTCGGCGACCGAGACGTGCGGGACGATCTCGGGCTCCTGCGGGACGATCCGGATACCGAGGGCCCGGGCCTGGGTCGGCGAGCGGAGTTCGACGCGCTCGCCGTCGATGAGGACGTGGCCCCTGCTGGGCCGGTGGTCCCCGGTCAGGATCTTCAGCAGGGTGGACTTGCCGGCGCCGTTCTCGCCCATGAGGGCGGTGACCCGGCCGGGCGGGAAGTCGAGGGTGACATCGGTGAGCGCCCGGACGGTGCCGAAGTGTTTGCTGACGTCCGCGAATCCGGTGGCGCCGCCGGTCGGGCGGCGGGCACCGGTCCGGTCGGTGCCGGTCCGGTCGGTGCGTGGCCCGTCCCCGGTCGGACGGGGTTCGGTCGGACGGGGTTCGGTCGGCCGGTCCTCGACCGGGTGCGGTGCGCCGGTGGGGTGGTGGTCTCCGGTGGGGCGGGACGCGCTGGTCACGGCTGGGTCACCTCGGTGCTTCGGGCGGGAGGGCGGTGCGGCCGGGCGGCCGGGCAGCCGCCCGGCTCGGGGCCGGGGCGGCCACGAGTGAGGACCGGTCAGTTGCAGCTGACCCCGGCGCTCTTCCAGGTGGCGGCGTCGACCATGGTGGTCTTGGCGAACACCTCCGCGGGCATCTCCTTGCCGTTCCTGAGCTTGTCGTACATCGTCTGGACGGCGAGCGCGCCGACGTCCCGGCCGTTGATGTAGAGGGCGGCCTTCATGCCGGTGGGCTGGGTGCCGCCCCAGTCCTTGCAGGCGAGGTAGGCGCCGAGGCCGACGCCGATCACGTCGTCGGCGCCGACGCCGGCGTTGCGCAGCGCGGTGACCCCGCCGTGCACGTTCTCGTCGTTGCAGCCCCAGACGACCCAGTGCTTGACGCCGGGGTTCGCGGTGACCGTCGCGGCGACCTTGTCCTGCGCGCCGGTGGGGGTGTTGTCGGTCGCCACCTCCAGGGTGCGCACGCCCGGGGCGGCGGCGTCGAAGGCCTCCTTGGCCGCCTTGACCCGGTCCCCGCAGACGGTGACGTCCTGCTTCCAGGCCGCGATGATCCGGGTGTCGGCCGCGGTCCAGCCGGCCTTGGTGTACTCCTCGGCCGCCCGCTTGCCGACCTCGCCGCCCATCTGGGCCCCGCTGAACCCGACCCGCGGCACCAGGTCGGTCGTGGCGCAGGACGCCGGGTCCGGGCCGGTGGCGCAGACCTGGTCGTCCGAGGTGAGCAGGCCGATCTTCGCGTCCCGGGCGGTCTGGACGACCTGCGGCCCCACCGCGGGGTCGGGCACCACGACGATCACGCCGTTGGTCTTCTGCGCGATGGCCGCCTGAACCTCGCTGACGGTCTTGTTGGCGTCGTTGCCGAGGTTCACCACCTTGAGGTCGACGCCGAGTTCGGCGGCCTTCGCCTTGGCTCCGGCCGCCTCGCCGACGAAGTACTCCTGGTCGCCCTGCTTCTGCAGGTAGGTGATCGAGATCCTGCCCTCCACCGGGGCGACCGACGGGGAGCCCGACGTGGCCTCCTGTCCGGTGGAGCACCCGGCGGCGGTGAGGCCCAGGGCGAGCAGGAGACCGGCGGGGGCGCGGCCGGTGGTGCGTCGGATCATCAGGGGGTTGCTCCTCTGCGCCGGGCGGCGGGTCACGGATGTCCGGCCCGCTCTACGAACAGTCAGATCTCAACAGGTTCAAACGTGATGTGAAATATCGCATCGCCCCCATCCCGGCCGTCAAGGGCTCGGACGCGCCGAGATCAAGCTGTGACATGACCTGGTCGATTTTGCCAACTCTCCCATGTAACAGCCGATTCGGCCGGAGAGACCGATCCGCGACCGCCCCCTTGAGTCCAGCCTCCGGGCGCGCCTATGCTGCGTTGCTTTCTGTTTGACGTTCCAACAGAAACGAACGGAATGGTTCACCATTCCCCCAACCCCCCACACTCGCGGATGCTGGAGCACCCATGCGAACACCCCTGCCCCGGTCACGGCCCCGCGCCCTGGCCCGACAGCTGGCCGCCCTCACCCTGGCGGCCTCCGGACTCGGCGGCACCGCCCTGGGCGCCGCCGCCCCTGCCGCCGCCCTGGGCAACGGCCCCACGCCGAACGCGAGCCCCGCACCGGCCGGCACCCCCGCCCTCGGCAACGGACTCGCTCTCACCCCGCCGATGGGCTGGAACTCCTGGAACACCCTGGGAACCGGGGTCACCCAGGAACAGGTCGTCCAGACCATCGACTTCATGGCCGCCAACGGCCTGGTCGAGGCCGGCTACGACACCGTCACCATCGACGACGGCTGGTCGGAGAACCACCGCGACGGTCAGACCACCGACCTGGTCAAGAACTCCTACGGCGCCATGCAGCTCTACGACGCCGCCGGGAACCCGGTGAGCGGCACCGACGGCACCGGTATCGACCCGACCAGCGGCCATCTGATCCCCCACCCCGGCCGCTTCCCCGGCCGCACCGTCAACGGGCAGCCGGTCAACGGGATCCAGTACCTCGCCTGGTACGCCCACAGCAAGGGCATGAAGTTCGGCCTCTACGCCACCGACACCTACACCACCTGCCAGGGCCACCCCGGCAGCCTCGGCCACGAGGGCACCGACGCGGCCGACTTCGTCGCCTGGGGGGTGGACTTCGTCAAGTACGACGACTGCCCCTACGGCCCGCCGATCACCGGCCCGGACGGCCACAACTACGGGACGCAGGGCGAGGGCAGGGAGCTGACCCGATCCGTCTACGCCCGGGTCCGCGACTTCCAGCGGGCGCTCGACGCGGCCTCCGCCACCCAGGGCCGGCCGCGGGTGACGGTCAGCGTCTCCGCGCAGCCGGTGCACACCGGCATCCCGTACCTGCTGGCCGGGGACGACCCGGCCCGTACCGACCCGGTGGTGGTCGCGGCCGGAAACCCGCCGTACGAGGCCCCCGGCTACGCACCCACCGGCATCTGGTGCGGCCAGGTGGCCAACCTCTGCCGGATCGGCGGCGACCGCGGGCCCGACCTCGAAGGCGTGCTCTACAACGGGCAGTTGCGCACGACCCTGCAGTACCCCGGCAACGTCCGGCCCGGCAGCTGGAACGACATGGACATGATGTTCGCAGGCTGGCAGGATCCCTACGGCCTCTGGGGCACCACCGACACCTGCCCCTGCCACGAGCCGATGACGCTCACCGAGTCGCGCAGCGAGATGTCCGTCCTGGCGATGGCCGCCTCCCCGCTCATCTCGGGCGCGGACTTCCGCAGCCCCGAGGACTCCCGGCACACCCAGGACGGCTACACCTGGTCCACCGGCATCGCCCCCGAGCAGCTGGCCGTCTACAAGAACGCCGACGTCGTCGCCGTCGACCAGGACGGCCTCGCCGAGCCCGCGACCCTGGTCGGCGCCCCGCCCGCGAACGGCGCCGCGCCGCTCGTGCTCAAGCGGCCGCTCGCAGACGGCGACACCGCCGTCCTGCTGGTCAACCAGGACCCGGCCGCCACCCGGACCGTCTCCACCACGCTGGCCGACCTCGGACTGCCCGGCCCCGGCTACTCCGCCAAGGAGCTGTGGACAGGGTCCACCGGCAACGTCACCGGAACGCTCACCGCCTCGGTGGAGCCGCACGGCGTCGCGATGTACCGGCTCAGGCCGTTGCCCGTGACCGTCCCGGCCGCGGTGGTGGGCGACGGCCGCTACCACGGCCTCGGCGCGGGCGGCACCGGCGGCCTCGCCCTGGAGGTGCAGGGCACCTGCAGCGCGCCGGACGGCTCGGTGCTCGACGTCAACACCTGGTGGTGGTGGCACACCTCGGAGAAGTGGACGTTCACCGCGAACCCCGACGGCACCGTCCGCATCACCGACGACTGCGACACCCCCACCCAGCGGCACGGCACCCTCACCGGCCCGAACTCCCCGGGCGGCGCCGCCTGGGTGCTGAACCGGTGGGACCCGAACAGCCCGCACCAGAAGTGGCGGGTGGAGCAGAACACCGCGACCGGGGCGCTGACCATCACCAACGTGGCCACCGGCCTGGTCCTGGACTCCCCGCAGACCGCCGCGACGTCACCGGTCGTGCTGAACCGGCCGGACGGCGCGGCCGCCGGGCAGTCCTGGTCGCTCCTCAACTGACCTTCCCTCCCCCGGCACCGCCGGCCGCCGGGCCGGCGGTGCCGGCAACCCGTCCGCACACCCACTCCTGGAGGACCCTTGCGTTCCCGCCGCTCCGCCCCGCGTCGCCGCATCGCGTCGGCGCTGACCGCCCTGGCGCTGTCAGTCGGCGCCGGCGCCCTCTCCACCGGGCTCCAACTCGCCACCGCACCACCGGCCGCGGCCCTCGACAACGGCCTCAACCTGACGCCGCAGATGGGCTTCAACAACTGGAACTCCACCTGGTGCGGCGCCCAGTTCAACGAGGACATGATCAAGGGCATCGCCGACCTCTTCGTCAGCAAGGGGCTCAAGACGGCCGGCTACCAGTACGTCAATCTGGACGACTGCTGGGCGCTGCCCCTGCGTGACGCCGAGGGCAACCTCGTCGCCGACCCGGTCCGCTTCCCCAGTGGGATCAAGGCGCTCGCCGACTACGTCCACGGGAAGGGGCTGAAGTTCGGCATCTACTCCAGCGCCGGCATCCACACCTGCGACGTGAAGGGCTTCCCCGGAGGCCTGGGCCACGAACAGCAGGACGCCGACCTCTGGGCCTCCTGGGGCGTCGACTACCTGAAGTACGACAACTGCAACAACATGGGCATCGACGCTCAGAAGCGCTACAAGACGATGGGCGACGCGCTGAAGAAGACCGGCCGCCCGATCCTCTACAGCATCTGCGAGTGGGGCAGCACCGGCCCGTGGAACTGGGCGGCCCCGATCGGCAACTCCTGGCGCACCACCGGCGACATCAGCGACACCTGGCAGAGCATGATATCCATCGCCCAGGCCAACCAGGGCCTGGCGGACTACGCCAAGCCGGGGGCGTTCAACGACCCGGACATGCTGGAGGTCGGCAACGGCGGCATGACCGGCACGGAGTACCGGACCCACTTCAGCCTCTGGGCCGAGATGGCCGCCCCGCTGATGATCGGTACCGACCTGCGGATGGCCGAGTCGGAGACCTTCGAGATCCTGACCAACGCCGACGTCATCGCCGTCGACCAGGATCCGCTGGGCAAGCAGGGCTCGGTCGTCTCCAGCACCGACGGCCTGGTGGTGATGTCCAAGCCGCTGGCGGACGGCGGCCGCGCCGTCACGCTGACCAACGAGGGCTCCTACGACGCCACCATCACCACCACGGCGCAGACCGTGGGCATCGGCGGCGCGAGCTCCTACACCGTCAAGGACCTCTGGTCGAAGAAGACCACGACCGGTGACGGGACCGTCAGCGCCACGGTTCCGGGGCACGGCACCGCCATGTTCCGGGTCACGCCAGGCTCGCCGGTCTCCCCGCCCACCGGGACGACCTATCTGAGCGACCTCCCGTTCAAGTCCGTCACCAACTACTGGGGCCCGGTCGAGCGCGACCGCAGCAACGGCGACCACGTGGCCGGCGACGGACAGGCCATCACCGTCCGCGGCCGCTCCTACCCGAAGGGCCTCGGCGCGCATGCACCCAGTGAGATCGCCTTCCACCTCGGCGGCACCTGCAAGAACCTGGTGACCGACGTGGGGGTGGACGACGACGCCTACGGCCACGGCTCCGTGGTGTTCCGGATCTACAAGGACGACACCCTCGTCGCCGACAGCGGCACGCTCACCGGCAAGGACCCGGCCAAGCACCTGACCGCCGACCTCACCGGGGCCGCCACCGTCCGCCTGGTGGCCACCGACGCCGGCGACGGCACCAGCTGGGACCACGCCGACTGGGCCGGCGCCAAGCTCGCCTGCGGCAACGGCCCCGCCGCCGGAACCCACCCGCTCTCCGACCTCGCCTGGAGCTCGGCCGGCAACAGCTGGGGACCGGTCGAGAGGGACATGAGCAACGGCGACAACCAGGCCTACGACGGCGGCATCATCACCATCGCCGGCACCACCTACGAGAAGGGCCTCGGGGTCAACGCCTTCAGCGAGATCGTCTACTACCTCGGCGGCACCTGTTCCTCGCTCGCCACCGACGTCGGCGTGGACGCCGAGGCCCAGGGCCGCGGCACCGTCTCCTTCGAGATCTACGCGGACGGCACCAAGGTCGCCGACAGCGGGCGGATGACCGGCATCACCCCCGCCAAGCACCTCACCGCCGACCTCACCGGCGCCTACGAGCTGCACCTCGTGGTCACCGACGGCGGCGACGGCACCAACAGCGACCACGCGGACTGGGCCGACCCCGTGCTCAGCTGCTGACCGCAGCCGCACCGGCGCCACGTGACCGAACGGCGGCGCCGCGTCGGGGCCTCCCCCGGCGTGGCGCCCGCCGCGCGGCGCCGTCGGGGGTGCCGACCGGGCCGCGCGCGGCACAGAAGAACACAAGGGGGAACATGACCGGACATGACCGGACAGGAACCGACAGAACCCGTTGGGGGGATCCCCCGCCCGCCTGCCATGATGGCGGTGACCGCCGGCAGAGCGCCGGCGCCGACCCGGAGGTGATCCGCCATGGCCGACAGCGCCCAGCCCCTCGCCGGACAGCGACGCATGCTGATCCTGGAGCGGGTGCGGTCGCGCGGCGCGGTCCGGGTCGCCGACCTGGTGCGCGACCTCGGGGTCTCCGACATGACGGTCCGTCGGGACCTCGACGCGCTCGCCACCCAGGGCCTGGTCAACAAGGTCCACGGCGGCGCGGTGCGGATCGAGGCGCCGCTCAGCGGCGAGCCCGGCTTCGAGACCAAGGCGTCCTGGGAGCTGCCGGCCAAGGCGGCGATCGCCCGCGCGGCCGCCGCCCTGGTGGCGCCGGGCTCGGCGGTGGGGCTGGCGGCCGGCACCACCACCCACCTGGTGGCGCGGCAGCTGCGCGGCGTCGAGGGCCTGACCGTGGTCACCAACTCACTTCGGATCGCCGAGGCCCTGGAGGATCCGGGTGAGGACGGCAGCCCGGCCGGCGCGACGGTCATCCGCACCGGCGGGGTCCGGACTCCCTCGGACGCGCTGGTCGGCCCGGTGGCCGACCAGGCGATCCGGTCCCTGCACGTCAACGTGCTGATCCTGGGGTGCCACGGGCTCTCCCCGGCGACCGGGCTCACCACGCCCAACCTCGCCGAGGCCGAGACCAACCGGGCCTTCCTGCAGTCCGCCCGCCGGGTGGTGGTCGTGGCGGACCACACCAAGTGGAACGCCCTGGGCCTGGCCTCGTTCGCCTCCCTGGACCAGGTCGACGTCCTGGTCACCGACGACGGGCTGTCCGAGGAGGAGCGGGAGGCGGCGGCTCAGCTCGTCGGCGAACTGATCGTCGCGCCGACGACCTGAGCCCCCGCCCGCGCGGCCTGCTGCTCAGCAGGCCGCGCGGGCCGCGGGTCGGGCGTGCACCGCGGGTCGGGCGTGCACCGCGGGTCAGGCGTGCCGGGCCGCGGCTTCCGCTTCGAGGCCGAGGAGGGCCACGGCCTGCTCCCGCATCTCCACCTTGCGGATCTTCCCGGTGACCGTCATCGGGAACTCGTCGACGAGGTGCACGTAGCGCGGGATCTTGTAGTGGGCGATCCGTCCGGTGCAGAACTCGCGGAGGGTGTCGGCGGTGAGCCCGGTGGCGCCGGGGCGCAGCCGGATCCAGGCCATCAGCTCCTCGCCGTACTTGGCGTCCGGGACGCCGATCACCTGGGCGTCCAGGACGTCGGGGTGGGTGTAGAGGAACTCCTCGATCTCGCGCGGGTAGACGTTCTCGCCGCCCCGGATGACCATGTCCTTGATGCGACCGGTGATGTTGAGGTAGCCCTCGTCGTCCATCACGGCCAGGTCGCCGCTGTGCATCCAGCCGTCGGCGTCGATCACCTCGGCCGTGCGATCGGCCTGGTCCCAGTAGCCGAGCATCACCGAGTAGCCGCGGGTGCAGAGCTCGCCCGGCGTGCCGCGCGGGACGACCTCGCCGGTCTCGGGGTCCACGACCTTCACCTCCAGATGCGGGCCGACCCGGCCGACCGTGGAGACCCGGCGCTCAAGCGGGTCCGCGGCACGGGTCTGGGTGGAGACCGGCGACGTCTCGGTCATCCCGTAGCAGATCGACACGTCGCGCATCCCCATCCGCTCGACGACCTGCTTCATCACCTCGGTCGGGCAGGGCGAGCCCGCCATGATCCCGGTGCGCAGGCTGCTGAGGTCGTGCTCGGCGAAGCCGGCGTCGTTGAGCTCGGCGATGAACATGGTCGGAACGCCGTAGAGCGAGGTGCAGCGTTCGGCGGCGACCGCGCGCAGCGTGGCGGCGGGGTCGAAGGCGGCGGCCGGGATCACCACGCAGGCGCCGTGGGCGAGCGCCGCCAGGTTGCCCATCACCATGCCGAAGCAGTGGTAGAAGGGCACCGGCACGCAGATCCGGTCGAGTTCGGAGTAGCCGCAGAGCTCGCCGACGAAGTAGCCGTTGTTGAGGATGTTGCGGTGCGAGAGCGTCGCGCCCTTGGGGAAGCCGGTGGTGCCCGAGGTGTACTGGATGTTGATCGGGTCGTCCGGGTGGAGGGCGGCGCCGAGTTCGGCGAGCCGGCCGCGGTCGAGGCGGTCGCCGGCGGCGAGCAGGTCGTGCCAGGCGCCCGAACCGAGGAGCAGGACGTCCTTGAGGTCCGGGCAGCGCGGGCCGGCCTCGGCCAGCATGGCCGCGTAGTCGGAGGTCTTGAAGGACGGCGCGGCGATCACCGTGCGGATGCCCGACTGCCGCAGCACGTACTCCAGTTCGTGCACGCGGTAGCCGGGGTTGACGGTCACCAGGACGGCGCCGATCCGCGCGGTGGCGTACTGGACGAAAACCCACTCCGCGCGGTTCGGCGCCCAGATCCCGACCCGGTCGCCGCAGCCGACTCCGAGCGCCAGCAGCCCGGCCGCCACCCGGTCCACCTCGGCGGCGAGTTCGTGGTACGTCCAGCGGCGCCCGGCCGGCAGGTCGACCAGCGCCTCGCGTCCGGGGTGGGCGGCGACGGCACGGTCCAGGGCGGCGCCGATCGTCTCGTCCAGCAGTGGCGTGGCCGACGTACCGGCGCTGAGGCTCAAGGACGGGGTGGGCATGCGGCGGCTCCTCGGCTCGTCCGGACGGCTGCCGCCCGAGTCTATGCAGGGCGGCGCCCGCCGTCATCGGCTCCGGCGATCGCGCACCGCGGATCCGTCCGGCCGCCCCGCCCGCGCCCCGGGAACGCCCGCCCAGCTCACCGCTTGACGATCCGGTCGAGGACCTCGGCGAGGCGCGCCTTCACCGCCTCCCGGTGGTGGACCGGCTGCGGTGCGGACTCGCTGTTCGGACGGACGCCGCGGTCGGCCATGATGTAGAGCAGGCGCAGCGTGCGCAGGCAGTTGGTGAGGCCGGCGGACACCGGGGTGCTGATGCGCTCGGCCCCGTAGCCGGCGGCGATCGGCTCCAGCCAGGCCGTGGCCGCGCGTTCGCCGAGGTCGGTCCGGGTGAGGACGCGGCCGATCGCCCGTGCCAGCCGGTCGTCCTCCAACTGGTCGAAGACGTGGTCGGTGGGCGCCGTCAGCCGTGCGGCGGCGAGCTCCAGCATCCGCACCGGGTCCACCTCGGGGTGGCGGCCGAGCCGCGCCAGCAGGTCCGCGCCGTGGGCGACGGCGTGGAGCCAGCCGAGCTTCTCGTCGTGGCCGCGGAGGTCCTGCTCGGCCGGGTACCAGCGCTCGAACGCGTCCACCCAGGCGGGCCGGACGTCCCCCTGCTCCACGATCATGTCGAGCACGAGGGGGGCGAAGGTACGGGCCTGGACCTCCGGGTCGCCGAAGCGCGCCGCCATCTCGTCGCCGAGGGCCAGGCGCCGGGGCCGGTCGACCACGCCGCGCTCGATCCAGGTGGCGAGGACGGTGTAGGCGGCGCCGTCCCGGACCAGCGGGTCGGGATCCGCCAGCGCGCGGGAGAGTTCGCCCACCAGCGCATCCGTCGGGAGGTCGTCGGGGACGGCGCAGTCGGCCGCTTCGATCCGGTTCCAGTCGATCACGGCAGGCAGGATAGACCGGTCGTGCCGTGCCCCACACGGCATTTACCCGCCGGTCCGCGGTCCCGGGAAGCCGCTGCGGGCGGTCGCCGGAGGCAGGTCACGGCGGTCGCGGCGGTCGCGGCGGCGTCCGAATCGGCGTCCGGCGCCGTTCCGCGCCGTGCCTTCCGCCGTTCGCCCCGGTGGGCTGGGAGCATGGCACGACGGCAGCGCCCTGCGCCGTCCCCATGCCGAAGGAGCACGTATGACAGGCCAGTTCGAGGCGACCGTCGACGTCGAACGCCCGATCACGGACGTCTTCGCCTTCCTCGCCGACGGCCGGAACGATCCCGCCTTCAGCCCGCGTGTCCTGGAGATCCGCCGGACCCCGGACGGGCCGACCGCCGCCGGCACCGTGTTCACCAGCCGGGTCAAGGACGCCGGGATGAGGACGAGCCGGGAGATCCTGATCACCGAGGTGACGAACCCGACCCGGCTGCGCTGGACCGAGACGTCGAAGAACCTGGTCACCTCCGCCTCGGGCGGCTACGACCTGGCGCCGCTGTCGGCCGGGGCGACCAGGATCCGGATCTTCAACGTCCTGGAGGGTCACGGGTTCGGCAAGCTGCTGGTCGGTCTCGCGGTGAGCGCCGCGCGCAAGGACGCGACCGCCTTCGGCTCCCGGATCAAGGCGGCCGTCGAGGCCGCCGTCCCGCGCGGCGACGGGTAGCGGAACGGCCGGGCGGCTCAGCGGGGACCGCGGTCCGGCGGGCCGCGGTAGCTGCACCTTCGGGCAGAGATGATCAGGAGGCCTCAGTGCAGAAACGATCATTCAGGTAGATTCACAGGGGTCTGACGATCAGTCGGCAGGGCTGTCGCGACGGTGCGTGCCGTCGTGCACCACGCCGGCGCCCGATCCGCCCCTCCTCCGAGACAGGACGCCCATGCCCGCTCCGCACCCCGCCGTCAGCCGGCGCGCCGTCGTCGGCGCGATCGGCGCGGCGGCCGCCGCACTCGCCGTCTCCCCCGCCGCCCCCGCGGCCGCCGCGGTGACCACCACCCCCGCGCCCGGCACGGGCGCCCCCGGGGGCCGGTCGCAGACCGCCCGGACCGTCAGCGTTCCCGCCACCCGGGCGCACTCCGCGGCCGGTGCCGAGGCCACGAGCGTGCAGGCCGACTTCCCCATCCGGTACGTCGGGGTCAGCTGGGACGGCCCGCACCGCGGCGCCGCGATCCGGCTCCACCGGGACGGCGCGGCGCCGGGCCCCTGGCGTGCCCTGCCCGCCGGCTGCGCGGGCGGCCCCGACCGTCCGGCCCACCGGGACGCCGACGCGAGCACCCGCACCGCCACCGCGCTGATCGCCGCCGACGGCGCCTCCGGCTACGAGCTGCGGCTGCCCGACGGCGCGGGCAACCTGCGCACCACCGCGTTGGACACCGTGCACGGCCCGGCCCGCACCGCGGTGGTCGCCGCCGCCGCGCCGGCCTCGCTCTGCGGCGTCGAGTACCTGCCGCGGGCCGCGTGGGGCGCCGACGAGTCGAAGCGCTTCAAGAACGGCGTGGAGAACTCCCCCGCCAAGTACTACCCGCTGCAGACCCTGACGGTGCACCACACGGACACCGCCAACGCCGACCCCGACCCGGCGGCCACCGTCCGGGCGATCTACGAGTACCACGCCGTCACCCTGGACTGGGGCGACATCGGCTACCACTTCCTGATCGACGAGGCCGGGCGGATCTACGAGGGCCGCTGGTCGGGCGACGACGGCCTCCCGGCGCAGGACGCCACCGGAAAGGTGGTGACCGCCTTCCACACCGCCGGCTTCAACTCCGGCAACCTCGGCATCGCCCTGCTCGGCACCCTCACCGACCAGGAGCCGACGCCACAGGCCCGCCGCTCGCTGACCGGCCTGCTCGCCCTGGCCGCCCGCACCCACGGGCTCGACCCGCAGGCGAAGGTGACCTACGTCAACCCGGTCAACGGGGTGACCAAGCCGGTCGACATGATCAGCGGCCACCGCGACTGGCTCGCCACCGAGTGCCCGGGCGGCGTGATGTACGCGAGCCTGCCGACGCTGCGCACCGAGGTGGCCGCGCTGGGCGGCGCCGGGCGCTAGACCCTCTCCCGGGGCGCCCGCGCGGGTCACCCCCGTGCCCGCGGGGGCGCCGGCCCGGCCCCGACCCAGTGCAGAACCCGCACTGGGTCGGGGCCGAGCCGACCGCGGACACCGTGCGGGGCGACGCCGTCGTGGTGCCGGTGCAGTCGCCCAGACGACGGAGTCGTCCGCGCCCGGTCCGAAGTCGCCCGTGGGCCGGCAGACGCCCTGGGTCGGGCCCGGGTGCCCGTCGACCCGGGTCACGCCCGGCTCGGGCCGGGGCCGGAGCCATCGGCGACGGCCCCGGGAGGTCCGCCGCATGGTGCGCGGGCGTCCCATGGGCGTCCTCTCGTCGTGCGCAGGACTGCGCATCCGTGGTCGCACCGCGCCGGGAGCCGTCGGCAGGCCCCTACGACGCGGCCCACCGACCAGGCTCAGAACACCGACCAGCCGGTCGCCGTGGTGAGGGCGTCCAGCGCGGCCACCCCGAGGACGGAGTTGCCGGCCGCGTCCAGGCCCGGGCTCCAGACACAGACGGTGCCCCGACCCGGCAGCACGGCGAGGATCCCGCCGCCCACGCCGCTCTTGCCCGGCAGGCCCACCCGGTAGGCGAACTCGCCGGCCGCGTCGTAGGTGCCGCAGGTCAGCAGCACGGCGTTGATCCGCTTGGCCTCGCTACGCGAGAGCAGCCGGCTGCCGTCGGCCCTGATCCCGTGGCGGGCGAGGAAGAGGCCGGCCAGCGCGAGGTCGCGGCAGCTCGCCGTGATCGCGCAGTGCGCGTAGTAGTGGGCGAGGACGCTGTCGACCGGGTTGCGCAGGTTGCCGTAGCTGGCCATGAAGTGGGCCATGGCGGCGTTGCGGTGGCCGTGCCGGGCCTCGGAGGACGCCACCGAGTCGTCCACCCCGACCTCCGGGTTGCCCGACTCCGCTTGGAGGAAGCCGCGGACCGCCCCCACCGCGTCGCCGGTCAGCTTCAGCAGCCGGTCGGTGACGATCAGGGCGCCGGCGTTGATGAACGGGTTGCGCGGGATCCCCTGCTCGGTCTCCAGCTGCACCAGCGAGTTGAACGGGTTGCCGGAGGGCTCGCGGCCCACCCCGGCCCAGAGGCCGTCGCCGCCCTCCGCCAGGGCCAGCGCCAGGGTGAACAGTTTGGACACCGACTGGATCGAGAACGGGTGCTGCCAGTCCCCCGCACCGAACACCGCGCCGTCGACGGTGGCGATCGCCATCCCGAAGGCGGTCGGGTCGGCCTGCGCGAGCGCCGGGATGTAGTCGGCGACCCGACCGCGATCCGGCGACCGGCGGGCCGTCTCCATGGCGTCGTCCAGCAGTACCCGGTAGTCCACATCGTTCACCCGCACATTCTGGGCCACCGCCCCGAGCAGGCACGATCCGGGTCCACCCGGCGGCCCTGCAGCCACCCGCCGGGCGCCGGCGCTCCGATCTGATGCGATGTCAATATTCTTGACGCACCGGCATACACGCCGTTCCGGGGACAGTAGGGTGTCCCGACCGGCATGACGCCGCGGTGACGGCCGCGGCGGAAGCGGCGCCGCGAGAACGGCGGCCGGCGAGAGCGGCACTCCCCCGGGCCGGCCCGGGGGCGGGGAGGGGAGCGGACGGGATGGCCGACGGCACGACGGCGGAGCCGGGGGCGACGGGCGGCGGGCGGGAACGCCCGGGCGTCCCGCGCACCAAGGTGGACCGGCTGCTCCGCGGGCGGCGCGGCAGCGGGCGGAACGGGTTCCAGGAGCCGTCCTCGCGGCTCGGCATCCCCGCCGCCCGGCCGGCGACCGAGGCCGTCCCGAACCCGCCGACCCGGGTGCTGCCGGGCACCCGCGCCGATCCGGCTCCGACGACCGGCGGAGCCCCTGCCGCACCCGCGCCGCCGCCGGCACCCCCCGGCGCGCCACCAGCCGCACCGCCCGGCGGACCCGGCTCCGGTCCGGCCCCGGGCACCGCCCCCCGGGGCCCCGCCCCCAGGCGCGGCGGCCACTTCGGCGGCGCCTTCCCGGCGGCGCTGCTCGACCGCTACGAACCGCTCGGGGTGGCCGGCTCGGGCACCGAGGGCACGGTCTGGCAGGTACGCCGCACCGACGGCGGCGGCGAGGCCGCGGTGAAGGTCACCGTCGCCGGGCAGGCCATGGACCCGGAGCTGCTGGAGCACCTGCGCGACGACGGCTACCGCCGCCACGTGCCGCTGATCACCGGGCACGGCCGGGTGGAGCACGCCGGGGCGCACTGCGACTGGGTGGCGATGGAGTACCTGCCGGTCACCCTGGCCGACCACTTCGCCGAGCTGCAACGGGCGGGGCGGGCGGCCGACGGTGCGGAGACCGAGCGGATCGTGCGCGAGCTCGTCGGCCTGCTGGACTTCTGGCAGCAGCGGATCCGGCGGAACCCGGTCGACTTCAAGCCGTCCAACATCCTGCTCCGCCCGACCACGGCGCCCGACGGCACGGCCGGGCCACCCGAGTTCGTGATCGCGGACTTCGGCGGCGTCGCCCGGCTCACCGCCAGCCGCAGCTTCTCCCCCGAGATGCAGGTGACCGTCGCGTACATGGCGCCCGAGCAGCTGGCCGGGACCAACCGCGCGGAGGGCCCCTGGTGGGCGCTGGGCAACGTGCTGTACGAGCTGTTCACCGGCCGCCCCCGCTACCTGGGCGCGGACGGGCTGCTGCTGAGCGACGAGGTGCTGCAGTACGACCTGGTGATGGCCGCGGAGGTGGACCTGTCCGGGGTCGCCCACCCGCGCCGGCAGCTGCTGCTCCAGGGCCTGTTCACCAGGAACCCGGTGCACCGCTGGACCGCGCCACAGGTCCGGACGTGGCTGGCCGGCGGCAGTCCCGAGGTGGTGCGGCCGGCCGTTCCGTCTGGCGGTTCGCCCGTCGCACCCGCCCACCGCCCGATCACCTTCCTCGGCGACCTCTTCCACGACCCGGCCGCGCTGGCCACGGCCATGCTCGGGCGGTCCGCGGACGCGGCGCACTGGCTGGCCCAGGGCGGCGCCCAGCGGCTGCGGGAGTGGCTGAGCGACGAGGTGCGGGACACCGTCGTCGACCTGAGCCAGCTCCGCGACGTGGAGCGGCTGCGCGGACCCGGGCGGGCCACCGCGGCAGCGGTCGCCGTCCTCGCCTTCGGCGCCGCGTTCGCGCCGGGCACCGTGCCGTCCTACCGGAACCATGCGATCGACTCCGCCGGACTGGCCCGGCTCGCCGCCGATCCGGGGCTGGTCGCGCTGGTGGACGAGCTGGTCGCCGGCTCGGTGCCGGCCGTCGCGGCCCGGTACGACTGCGACCACCCGGAGTGCTTCGGCGAGCAGTGCGCGCGGCTGCTCGCCGTGGCCGAGCTGCCCGCCGTACTGGCCGCGGTGGAGGAGGCCGCCCGGGAGGTCGGCGGCGGCCGGCGCGGCGGCGACGGGCTGAGTGCGGACGAGCGGACCGAGGCGTACCGTCTGGTGGTCCTGCTGACGGTCCGCGCCGAGGAGCACCCCGAGCTGGTGGCCCGGCTCTCACCGCTGCCGGCCGTCCTGCACCGGCTCGCCGAGCCGGCACTGCTGTCCACGCCGGTGGCCGTGGCCTCGGCCGTCGCGGTGAACGCCGCCCTGGCCGCGCGCACCGCCGTCCGCCGCGAGGCGCCGGACCCGGTACGGCGGCGCTGGTCCGCGCTGCGGCGCCGGGCGGTGGGTGCCGACCCGGCGACGGTGACCGGCCGGGCCGCCCTGGTGGCCGCCGCGGTGCTGCGGACCAGGACCACCCCCGCGGCCGGGCCGCACGGGCACCGCCCGTCGGCCAGGCGGGACTGGCTCGGCGTCTGGTGGTCCAACGCCCGGACGGCACTGCCGCGACAGGTCGGCGCGGTCGCGCTGGTGACCCTCGCCCTCGCCCTGATGCTCTGGTCGGGCGCGGTGTGGCGGTTCGCCCTCGACGCGCGGGCCGAGCTGCTGATCCTGCCGAACGGCGGCTTCGGCGGCCCGCTGCGGGGCGCCGGCGAGCTCGCGGCCCGGCAGGTGGTCGGCCAGCTCGGCGCGGCCCTGGTGGCGGCGGTGGTCGCGGCCGTCTTCCCGGCCCGGGTCGGACGCTGGACGCTGCTGCTCGCCGCCGCTGCCGCGTTCGCCGTGGGCTACCTGCGGCTCGGCCCGCCCATGACGTTCGCCCAGCCGCCGCAGGCGCTGGCCGACCGCATCGTGGTGTTCGAGGGCGGGCTGGGCAGCTGGGCCGGCGTGGCCGCGGCCCTCGTGGTGCTGCTGGCCGTGTTCCTGGTCGAACGCGCCGCGACCGGGATGCTGAAGCCCGTGCACGAGGCCCGGGGGCGCACCGCCCGCGAGTGGAGCCGCCTCGCCGCCCGCCGCCGACCGGCCGGTACGGGCTCGCCCGCGCCCGCGCCGGACCCGGCCCGGTGGCGGCCCGGTCGCGCGGGCCTGCGCGACCGCGTGCTGTACGTGCTCGGCACCGCCCATCTGCTGGTCGTCCTGCTCTGGGCGACGGTCGAGGTCCGGCTGACCGCCACCGGGCACCATGCCACCCCGTCCTCCTGGGGCACCGGTCAGGTCGGTGCCGGCTACCAGGCCGACTTCGCGCTGCTGTTCGCCGTCCTGGCCGTGCTGAGCGTCCTCGCCACGCCGCGGACCGCGCGTCGGCTGCTGGGCCTCTGGGTGGTCGGCGCCATGGTGCTCGGCTCCTGGCCGCCGCCGCTCGGCCCGCTGGAGGCTCTGCGCATCCCGGTGGCGCGCGGGCAGTTCGAGGCCGTCGCCGAGCTCTGGGGTCACGGCGCCTTCTGGGCCGCCCTGTTGGTGGCGCTCCCCGTGGTCACCCTCGGCGTCCTGCGGACGGCGCGCCGCACCACGCGGTGACCGGGGCCCCACACACCCGGCCGTGGAGAGAGTCCCCGACTCGGCGCTCCTGCAGCACCTGTGACGGTACGTAGGGGCATGGCGCACCGCCTTCCACCGCCAACATACCGCGCACCGGGGGGCTTGCGGCAAGGCGGTGATCATGATGCATGATCGTCGACCGAGGCCGAAGTCTCACAGGAGAGAACGGGGGACCGCGACGTGCGCGTGTTGTTGACGGCTTACGGGTCCCGCGGGGACATCGAGCCGATGATCGGGCTCGCGGGACAGCTGCGGGCGCTCGGCACGGAGGTGCGGGTGTGCGCGCCGCCGGACTTCGCCGAACTGCTGGACGCCGCCGGCCTCCCGCTGGCGCCGATCGGACAGCCGATGCGACCCGTGGCGACCGCGGCGGTGACCGGGAAGACGCCGATGCCGGCGGAGGGCCTGGCCCAGCGCGCGGCCGCGCTGGTCGCCACGACCTACGACGCGGTCGTCGCGGCGGCCGAGGACTGCGACGCGGTCGTGGCGACCGGGCTGCTCCCGGCCGCGGCCGCGGCGCGGTCGGCGGCCGAGACGCTGGGCATCCCCTACGTGTTCGTGGCCTACTTCCCGAGCTACCTGCCGTCCCCGCACCACCCGCCGTTCCCGCGGCCGGGCAGGCCGTTCCCGCCGGAGGTGACCGACAACCGGGTGCTGTGGGACCTCGACGTCGAGACCATGAACGTCCTGTTCGGCACCGGTCTCAACGCCCACCGGAAGACGGTCGGCCTGCCGCCGGTGGACCACTTCCGCGACTACGTCCTGACCGACCGGCCGTGGCTGGCGGCCGACCCGGCGCTGAGCCCCTGGCTGCAGCCGGCGGACCTCGACGTGCTGCAGACCGGTGCGTGGCTCCGGGCCGACGAACGTCCGCTCCCGGCCGGGTTGGAGGCGTTCCTGGCGGCGGGCACGCCCCCGGTGTACGTGGGCTTCGGGAGCATGCCGATCCGCGACGCGCAGGACGTCGCCCGCGCGGCGGTCGAGGCGGTCCGTGCGCAGGGCCGCCGCGTGCTCCTCTCCGGCGGCTGGGCCGACCTGGCCCTGACCGACGACCAGGACGACTGCCTCGCCGTCGGCGAGGTCGACCACCACGCACTGTTCCCCCGGGTGGCCGCGGTCGTGCACCACGGCGGCGCGGGCACGACGACGACGGCCGCCCTGGCCGGCGCACCCCAGGTGGTGGTGCCCCAGCTGGCCGACCAGCCGTACTGGGCCGGCCGCGTGGCCGAGCTGGGCATCGGCGCGGCCCACGACGGTCCGACGCCGACCTTCGCGTCCCTGTCGGCCGCGCTGGAGGTGGCCCTGAGCCCGGAGACCCGCGCGCGGGCGGCCGCCGTGGCAGACACGGTCGGCGCCGACGGGGCTGCGGTGGCGGCGAAGCTGCTGCTCGACGTCATCGGCGGGGCCCGGGAGGTGTCCGCGTGAGGCGCGGGAGCGCGTAGCGCCCGTCCGGCGTGCCGACCCCGGCGCCCGGTGTCGGCCGGGTGCGGCACGCTGGGCCCCGACCGCCCCACGAGGGGAACGATCACGCACCGGCCAGCGACGACGGCCCCGCACCGCTGCGGACCGAACCGGCGCTGGGGGTCGCCGTCCCGGCGGGGCTCACCAGGCAGGTCTGACCCGGACGGCTGCGGGCCGGGCAGCTGTCGACCGACCGCTCACCTGCGCGCGGCGCCGCCGTCGGCCCCGGCCGCGGGCCGTTGCCGCCCCCGCCGATGCTCCTGCGCGGCCTCGCGCAGGAGCCCGGCCAGGGCGTCGGCGTGCGGGTGCGGGCGGCGCCGGGCGCGGGCGATCCCGAAGTGCCGGGCCGGGCGCGGCGGCGTCACCGGCACCGTACGGGTGCCGGGCAGCACCGGGTCGAGCGCGACGTAGGGCACCAGCGAGACCCCGACGCCCGCGGCGACCAGGGAGCGGGCGAAGAAGTAGTCGGTGGTGGAGCCCGCCACCCGGAGGTCGAAGCCGGCCACGGCCGCGTGCCGGCGCAGAAAGGCCTCCGTCTTCAGGCAGCCCATGACCCAGCGCTCCTCGGCGAGTTCGGCCAGGTCCAGGGCTTCCCGGCCGGCCAGGCGGTGGCCTTCGGGCAGCACCACCGAGAGCGGATCGTCCATCAGCGGCTCCCAGTCGAGCCCGGAGCGGTCCCCGGGCAGGACCGGCAGCGGGCCGTCGAAGTGGTAGGCGAGGGCGAGGTCGGCGGTGCCCTCGCGGACCATCGGCAGGCTGTCCTCCGGCTCCCGTTCGAGGATCCGCAGTTCGACGTCCGGGTGGTCGGCCGCGAAGCGGCTCAGCACGCCCGGCAGCAGGTGGCGGCCGCCGCTGGTGAAGGTGGCGAGGGTCAGCCGGTGCCGGGCCGCACCGAGGCGGCCGATCTGCTCCTCTGCGTGTCTCAGCTCGGCGGAGATCGCCGTGGCCGCGTCCACCAGGAGCCGCCCGGCCTCGGTGAGCCGCACCCCGCGGGTGGAGCGCTCCACCACGGCCGTCCCCAGCCCGCGTTCGAGCGCCGCGACCTGCTGGGAGACCGCGGACGGGGTGAGCAGCAGCGCGGCCGCCGCACGGTTGAAGCTGCCGTGCTCGGCGACCGTGCGCAGCACGGTCAGCCTCCGGACGTCGATCATCGCACTCCCACGGTCAGGACGTGTTCCCGGTCAACAGCTCTGCTGATGACGCGTTCAGCAAGTCGGCAGTTCTGCTGGGGAGCATAGGCGAGCAGAGTGGTGCCCGTGAACGACACCCTGCGAAACGTCTGCGTCATCGGCGGCAGCCGCTACTTCGGCCTCCACCTGGTCACCCTGCTGCGGGACTCCGGTGCCCGCGTCACCCTCGTCAACCGCGGTTCGGCACCACCGCCGCCCGGGGTCGACCACGTCGTCGCCGACCGGTCGGACGGGGCCGCCCTCGCCGCAGCGCTCGGCGGGCGCACCTTCGACGCGGTGCTCGACCAGGTGCTCTACACCCCTGCGGAGGCCCTGGTGGCCCGCCGGGTCTTCGCCGACCGCACCGGCCGGTACGTGATGACCTCGACGATGGAGGTCTACGACCCCGCGACCTCGCCCCTGGTGCACACCACCCCGGGCGTCCCGGTGCCCGAGGAGGCCGTGGACCCGGCGCAGTGGCCGGTCGACCTCGGTCTCCCCTGGCAGGACGCGGCGGCGCTCGCCCGCCGCTTCGACGAGGCGACGCGCTACGCGGAGGGCAAGCGGCAGGCCGAGGCCGTCCTGGCCCGGGACGCGCCGTTCTCCTGGGCCACCGTGCGAAGCGCACACGTCCTGGGCGGCGGCGCCCGGGACTTCACCGGCCGGCTGGCGCACTACACCGGGCTGATCGCCGCGGGCGGGCCGGTCGCCGTGCACCGGCGGCCGCAGCCGACCTCCTTCGTCCACCACGAGGAGATCGCCGCCGCGCTGGTCCGCGTGGCAGCCTCCGACGCCGCCGGGCCGGTCAACGCCTGCTCCCCGGAGCCACTGGACGTGCTCGCGCTGGCCGACCTGATCGCCGAACGGCTCGGCGCCACCGCCCACCACCGGGTGGTCGAAGGCGGCGAGGCCTCACCGTTCTCCTTCGACCGCTGGTACCCGATGGACGGCCGACGCGCCCAAGGGCTCGGTCTGCGCTTCTCCCCGGTAGCCGACTGGCTGCCCGGGGCCGTCGCCGAGGCCGCGGCTGCGCCTGCGGCCGACGCCGCGTCACGAAGGGCGGCGTGACGTGCGACAGCGCACCGTCGGCGGGGCTGCCGTCAGCGCGATCGGGCTCGGCGCCATGCCGCTCTCGGTCGAGGGCCGGCCGGACGAGGAGACCGCCCTGGCCACCCTGCACGCCGCGCTCGACGCCGGCGTCACCCTGATCGACACCGCCGACTCCTACCACTGGCACGCCGCCGAAGTCGGCCACAACGAGCGGCTGGTGGCCCGCGCGCTGGCCGAGCGCCCGGCCGCCGACCGGGCGGCCGTCCTGGTCGCCACCAAGGGCGGGCGCGGCCGTCCCGGCGACGGCTCCTGGACGGTCGACGGCCGGCCGGAGCACCTGCGGCGTGCCTGCGAGGGCTCGCTGCGGCGCCTCGGCACCGAGGCCGTCGGCCTCTACCAGCTGCACAAACCCGACCCGCGGGTGCCGTGGGCCGAGTCGGTGGGCGCCCTGCGCGAGCTGGTGGATGCGGGCAAGGTCCGCGCGGCGGGCATCTCCAACGTGGACGAGCAGCAGATCCTGACGGCCCGGGAGATCCTCGGCCCGGCCCTGGTCTCCGTGCAGAACCGTTTCTCCCCTGCCGTCCGCACCTCCGAGCCCGAGCTGCGGCTGAGCGAGCACCTGGGCCTGGCCTTCCTCCCGTGGAGCCCGCTCGGCGGCCTCGCCTGCAGCGTCCTGGACGACCCGGCGGACCGGGCGGCCACGACCGGCGCCTTCCACCGGATCGCCGCCGCGCGCGGGGTCTCGCCCCAGCAAGTCGGCCTCGCCTGGCTGCTCGCCCTCTCCCCCGTCATGGTGCCGATCCCCGGCGCGCGCCGCGCGGCCAGCATCCGCGACTCCGCCGCGGCCGCGGAACTCGACCTCGGCCCCTCCGAGCTTGCCGAACTCTCCGCCCCGTTCGACGCGGTCGGGACGTAGGGTGCCGGGCCGGGAGTGCCGTTCCCGCCCGTCTCACCAAGGCCTCCGGGCGGTCGTCCCGGCGGGCGGGGCCGGCGGGTCCGCCGGTCCGCCCGCGCGGCTCTCCCGACACGAACGGCCGGGGGGCGTCAGGAACGGTCGGGGACGGTCACGAGCCGTCGGCCGGTCCCGGCTGGACGGCGCAGAGCGCGTTGACACCGCCCGCGCCGAACGGCGCTCCACCGAGCAGGGTGGTCAGCACGCCCCGGCAGACGGCCGCCTCCTGCGGCGTCTTCGGCCCCTCCGCGGCGGCCGGCTGGGCGAGCAGCAGCACGGGCGCCGTCAGCAGCAGTACGGAACAGGCCGCACGGGCGGCGTACTTCGTCGACTTCGACAGGACCGGGTTCATCTCGGGACCTCCGGATCGGGATCGGGACGAGCGATTCCTATCCGAAGCAGCGCGCCCGAGCGCGGACGCTGCGCCGTCCGAGGGCGTGTCAGTGCTCCGGCCGCTACGGTCGCGCCCCACGTCAGCCCCCGTGCGTCAGCCCCCGTGCGTCAGCCCCGGGCCCGGGCCCGGGGCTGACGGCGGTTCGGGGGCACACCCACCGGTCCCGGCGGCGCGGCGGCGGCGCGCTCAGCCGCTGGTGAAGGAGGCGCCGGGCGAGGCCAGGACCTTCGCCGCGCAGGCGTGGCCGCGCTCGGCGGCGGCCCGCAGGTCCCGGCCGGCCAGGAAGCCGGCCAGGAAGCCGGCGGCGAACGCGTCGCCGGCGCCGGTGAGGTCGCGCACCTCGCCGACCGGCGGGACGGGCACCGCGAACGCGTCCCGGCCGGGGGCGTCCACGGTGGTCGCCTCCGCGCCGGACTTGGTGACCACCGTGGTCGCGGCCAGCCGGGCGCGCTCCGGGCCGGGGCGGCCGTCGACGAGCAGCCCGAGGAACGCGGACTCCTCCCGGTTGGCGAACAGCAGGTCGGGCGCCAGCTCGGCGGCGAGGGCGAGGAAGCGCTCGCGGCCGAACGCGGCCAGCATGCCGGTCGAGGAGGCGTCCAGCGAGACGGTGCCGCCGGCCCGGCGCACCCGCCGGACGGCGTCCACCGCCGTGGTGCCGACCGGCTCCCCGTCGAAGGAGTAGGCGGGGACGTGCAGGTGGGTCAGCCCGGCCAGCCAGGCCTCCGGAACGGCGTCGAGCAGCAGGGCGGCACCCCGGTCCGGGAGCATGGTCCGCTCGCCGGCTTCGTCGATGAGCACCACGATGCTGCCGGTCGCGCCCCGGCGGGCCACCCGGACGTCCACGCCGTGGCCGGCCAGTTCGGCGACGACGCCGTCCCCGGCCGGGTCGTCCCCGACGCAGCCGATGAAGCGCACGGGCCCCTGGCCGGCGGCCGCGAAGCAGGCGGCGACGTTGGCCGCGCTGCCGCCGCGGCGCCGGAACACCCGGGCGCTGGAGTCGGTGCCGTGCCGCAGCGGGCCCTCGACCCAGACGACGACGTCCTCGACCAGATCGCCGAGTACCCCGAGCACGGGCTCAGGCCTCGTCGCGCAGGGCCGCCAGCGCGGTGGCGATCTCGCCGCCGAGCCGGACGTTGCCGCGGTAGACCTCCACGTTCACGTCCAGGCTGCGGCCCTGGGTGTCGCGCTGGATGAAGTCGAGCAGGAACGGCGTCGAGGCGTTGCCGGTGATGCCCCGGCGCTCGGCCTCGGCCCAGGCCCGGCCGAGGAGTTCGTCCAGCTCCTCCGGCGGCAGCTGCTTGGCCGGGTCGACCGGGTTGGCGACCAGCACCGCCTGCGGCAGCTCCAGACCGTCCCGGGCGGCGATCACCCGGGCGGCCTCCTCGGGCGTGTCCACCTTGAAGTTGATCTCGTGGCCCGAGTCGGTGATGTAGAAGCCGGGGTACTTGCGGGTCCGGTAACCGACGACCGGGATGTTCAGCGTCTCGAACCGCTCCAGGGTGGCCCCGATGTCGAGGATCGACTTCACTCCCGCGCTGACCACGGTGACCGGCGTGGCGGCGAGCGTGGTCAGGTCGGCCGACTCGTCGAACGTCTCGGACGCGCCGAAGTGCACGCCGCCGAGCCCGCCGGTGGAGAAGACCCGGATCCCGGCCCGGTGGGCGAGGAAGGCGGTGGCCGCCACCGTCGTCCCGCCGTGCCGGCCCAGCGCGGCGACCACCGGCAGGTCGCGCAGGCTCGCCTTGTCGAGGTCGTCCGACTCCGACAGCTCCTTGATCTGCTCGGTGGCGAGACCGACCGTCGGCACACCCGCGTACACGCCGACGGTCGCCGGCACCACGCCCGCGGTCCGCAGCCGCTCCTCCGCCTCCAGCGCGACCGTCAGGTTGCGGGGGCGCGGCAGCCCGTGGGTGAAGATGGTCGACTCCAGGGCGACGACGGGGCGCCCGTCGGCGACGGCCTGGGTGACTTCGTCGGAGATACGGATGGGCAGTCGTCCGGTCATGGCGCGAACTCTCTCTGCGATGCCACCACGGTGTGGCAACCGCGGCTCAGCCTAGGGATCGTTCGCATCGGTATCCAGAATGACTCCTGCCCCTTCCCATAGCCTTCCGCCTATGGGATTCACCTTGCGTCAGCTCGAAGTCTTCCTCGCCGTCGCCGACACCCTGCACTTCGGCCGGGCCGCCGAGCGGCTGCACATCTCGCAGCCGACGGTCAGCCAGGAGGTGGCCCGGCTGGAACGGACCGTCGGGGTCGAGCTCTTCGACCGGAGCCGACGGGCGGTCGTGCTGACCTCGGCGGGCGAGGTGATGGCCACCGAGGCCGCCGGGCTCCTCGACCGGGCCGGCACGCTGCTCGCCCGGGTCCGGCTGCACGAGGAGTCCCGGCTCGGTCTCGCCCGGATCGTCGCCTCGCCCAGCGTGATGAACCGTCTGCTGCCCGCCGTGGTCAGCCGCGCCGAACGGGAGCTGCCCGCGCTGGAGACCGTCGAGCTCGCCGTCGACACCGGCCAGGTCTCCGCCACCCTGGCCGCCGAGCTCGCCGACATCGGCCTCGGCCGGTTCCTCGACGAGACGCCCGGCTACCGGCGCGAGAAGCTCCTCGACGAACCCGTCCGGGTGGCACTGAGCCGCGGCCACGCCCTCGCCGGACACGCCGCCGTCCACCTGCACCACCTCGGCGACCTCCCGCTGCTCCTCTGGCCGCGCGAGCAGCACCCGCGCTACTACGACCACGTCCTCGGCCTCTGCACCGACCACGGCGTGGAGCCGCCGGTCCTGGTCAGCCCGCCCAGGATCGTCGGCTCCCGGCTCTACCTGCTCTCGCAGAACCGCGCCTTCTCCCTCGTCCCCGCCTCACTGGCCGGTCACCTCACCGAGGACGTGGTCACCGTCCCGCTCGCCGGACCCGCCGCCCTGCCGCTGGAGATGCAGTGGCGGCTGGACGACCACCGCCCCCGTCTGGCCGCCCTGCGCGCCCTGATCCGGGAGGAGGCGACCACCCTCTCCACCGGCTGAGCGGGCGGGTCGGCGTGCTCCCGGAGCACGTCCCGGGCCAGGGCGTCGAGCACCCGGGCGAGTTCGCCGGCTCAGCACCCGACCGGCAAGGCGTCGACGCCGTGCGCGGCCCCGAACAGCGCGCCGGCGACGGACGCCCGTCCCGGTGAGCGGCTTGCGAGGTGTGCGTGAGGTGAGTGCGAGGTACCTGTGAGGCCGGTGTGAGCGGGCCCGGGCACGCGGTGCGCAGGGGGCCGGGGCTGCACCGAGGTGCGCGGCGCGGACGAGGGGCGCGCGCGGTGGCGCGTGCGTCCGCGGGTCCGGTTCCGGCCACAACCACCCTGGTCACCGTCACGTTGCATGCGCGTGAACCGCTTCGCCCGCCCCCTGCAGACCGTCTGCCGGAGCGCCGTCCGCGCGGCCGCCGTACTGCACGGCGCCGGCCGCACCCTCGTCGCCGCCGTCGTCCGTGCCGACGCCCGCGCCGAGGCCGCCCTGCGCTCCTGGGCCCGGCCCCTCACCACCCGGGTCACCGAGGTGCTCCGCCGGCTCGCCGCCGCCAACTGCGGTGACGCGCTGAGCCGTCACCTCCCCTGCCGCTCCCGGGAGCGGACCCGCGACGCGGGCCTGCTCGACGACGGGCCCTGACCTGCGACGCACCGGCCGGCAGAGCGGCCGCGCGCCCCGGACCACGTGGTCCGGGGCGCGCGGCAGGTCACGCCCTGGCGTCAGGCCTTGCAGAGCCCCGTCGTCCAGTCGACGGTCGCGGCGGCGCGGGAGTAGCGCCACTGCGGGGCGAGCAGGTCGCGGTCCAGCTGGGCCGCGGCCGGCTTGTCCTCGACGACGTAACCGAAGTCCTGCAGCCACGCCGGGTAGAGGTTCTTGGAACCGATGTAGAACGTCGAGCCGTCCACCGCGACCAGCTTGTGGTGCAGCTGGTACGGGTGGCCGTCCGCCCAGGTGGGGGCGTCGGCGACGCGGAACGAAGCGAGCTGGAGGTTGCCGCAGAGCGCGGCACCGGCCTTGGCCGGGTCACCGGTGACGGCGGTCAGCCGGGACCTGAGGACGTCGCTGATCTCGGACAGGGACTTGATCTGCGAGTAGCCGCCGCTGCCGACCGCGCCGCGGTTGGCCGGGTCGCTCACCACGATCCGGACCTTGACCCCGGCCGCGAGCTTGGCGGCCAGCAGTTCGTAGAGCCGGGCGTCGTAGCGGGGCAGCGGCGGGCAGGTGCCGTTCATGTCCTGCTGCGAGATCTCGACGTGGCTGGTGGCGCTGGAGACGAGCGCACGCAGGGCGTTCTCCTCCGGGTTCACCGTCTCGTAGTCGCGGTCGGCGTTGGTGTTGTCGTGCAGGGCGAGCGGGCCGCACTTGGTGTCGGAGACGCCGGGGACCGGGCCCTGGCGGTACGCCGAGGACGGGTCGTCGGTCTTGACGCCGACGCCGAGGCCGCCCACCGCGATCACCGGTACGGTGCCGGCGGCGGGAGCCGCGGGGTTGAGGTCGCGCCCCAGCGAGGGCCGGCAGGACCCGCCGTTGCTGGCGGCGAACCAGGCGTTGCCGAACACGCCGGTGTGGCCGCAGGTCCACTCCCACAGGGTGTCCAGGTAGCGGGCGGCGGAGGTGGCGGCGGGGCCGGTCAGGGCGAGGTCGACGTCCGAGACCGGGTGGGCGGTGTCGAGGTAGTCGTCCTTCCAGCCGTTGATGCCGCCGGCGACCACGCTGCGGCCGTCGACCACCAGCAGCTTGGAGTGGTTCCAGGAGAGCGCGGTGCGCGAGGTGGTCATGGAGGCCACGGTGAGGGTGACCGAGCCGGCGGCGGGGCCGAGCTTGGCGACCAGCTCGTCGCGGTAGCGGGAGGGCAGGACGTTGGCGTTGTAGACCGGTGCGGCACCGACCAGGATGCGGACCTGGAGCCGGTTGCCCGCGGCGACGGAGGCCTTGAGACCGTCGACGAGGGCGTCCTGGAACCCGCCGTTGGGGAACGGCGCCAGGGTGGAGACGTCGACGGTGCGGGTGGCGGCGGAGACATCGGCCCGCATCCGGTCCAGCAGGGCGCGGGTGCCGGGGCGGTCGGTGCAGGCGGCGTCGCCCCAGCAACCGGGGGTCTGCAGCAGCCAGCCGGCCGGGTTCTCGGCTCCGGCGTGCAGGCTGTTGCCCTCGGTCCGCTCCCAGACCGTGCCCTCCAGACCCGGCGCCACCTCGCGCAGGGCACGCTCGACCGCGTCGAGATGGGCGGTGTCGGCGGCGTCCCCGGCGGTGCCGGACGCGGTGTCCGCGTGAGCCGGCAGGGGCGGGACGACGGCGAGCAGGGTGGTGGCTGCGGCGGCGGCCAGGGCCGCCCGCACGAGGCGGCCGGACCGGCGGGACCAGGACAGGGACACGTGTGTGGTTCCTTCGGGGAGCTGCGGGGAGCTGCGGGTGGATCGTGGTTCACCCGTGGGACGACCCGAGATTACCGGAAAGTAACTTGATGTCTAATCTGCCCATGACAATGAGTCACCCGGCCTGAAACACACCCGCCGTTCGGCCCCCGCCGACCGGCAGGGGAGCATCGGCAGAGCCCAGCACCCCTCCCTCCCTGACGTCGTGTCGGAAGGGCCGGAAGGGCCGGAAGGGCCGGAAGGACCGGAAGCATCGTCCGGCCGGAACGAGGCGTCCCCGCCCGGAGAGACCGGACGGGGACGCGGCACGAGGCGTGGAAGCCCAGGGGTGCACGGACCCGGGGCGCAGCAGGGTCGCGCGGGTGCAGGGAGCCCGCGCGGTGCGGGGTCAGCTCGCGGGGCCGGCCAGGACCTCGCTCACCAGCTCGCGGGCCTCCGCCTGGACCCGGGCGAGGTGCTCGTCGCCGTGGAAGGACTCCGCGTAGATCTTGTACACGTCCTCGGTGCCGGACGGGCGGGCGGCGAACCAGGCGTTCTCGGTGCACACCTTGATGCCGCCGATGGCCGCCCCGTTGCCGGGTGCATCGGTCAGGACGGCGGTGATCGGCTCACCGGCCAGCTCGCCGGCCTTCACCTGCTGCGGGGAGAGTCGCGCCAGCAGCGCCTTCTGCTCCCGGTCGGCCGGGGCGTCCACCCGCGCGTAGGAGGGGGCGCCGAACCTCGCGGTCAGGTCGCGGTAGTACTCGCTCGGCGTGCGGCCGGTCACGGCGGTGATCTCCGAGGCCAGCAGGGCGAGCAGGATGCCGTCCTTGTCCGTGGTCCAGACCCCGCCGTCGCGGCGCAGGAACGACGCCCCGGCCGACTCCTCGCCGCCGAAGGCGATCGAGCCCTCCAGCAGCCCGTCCACGAACCACTTGAAGCCGACCGGGACCTCGACCAGCTCGCGCTTGAGGTCGGCCGCGACCCGGTCCAGCATCGAGGAGGACACCAGGGTCTTGCCCACCGCCGCGTCCGACGGCCAGTCGGCGCGGTGGCGGTAGAGGTAGTCGACGGCGACGGCCAGGTAGTGGTTGGGGTTCATCAGCCCGCCGTCCGGGGTGACGATGCCGTGCCGGTCGGCGTCGGCGTCGTTGCCGGTGGCGATCGCGTACTCGTTCCGGCGCCCGATCAGCGAGGCCATCGCGGCGGGCGAGGAGCAGTCCATCCGGATCTTGCCGTCCCAGTCCAGCGTCATGAACCGCCAGGTCGGGTCGGTGACCGGGTTGACCACGGTCAGGTCGAGGCGGTGCGTCTCGGCGATCCGCGCCCAGTAGGCGACGGAGGCGCCGCCCAGCGGGTCCGCACCGATCCGCAGACCGGCCGCGCGGACCGCGTCCAGGTCCAGCACCGAGGCCAGGTCGTCGGTGTAGGTGGCGAGGAAGTCGTGGCGGCCGGTGGTGGCGGCGGCCAGCGCCCGCGCGTACGGCACCCGCTTGACGCCCCGCAGGCCGTCGCGGATCAGCGCGTTGGCGCGGTCCTGGATCCAGCCGGTGGCCTCGGAGCCGGCCGGCCCGCCGCTCGGCGGGTTGTACTTGAAGCCGCCGTCGCGGGGCGGGTTGTGCGAGGGCGTGACCACGATGCCGTCGGCAAGAGCCTGCGGGCGGCGGCGGTTGTGCGCGAGGATCGCGTGCGAGACGGCCGGGGTCGGCGTGTAGCCGTCGGCGCTGTCCAGCAGGACCTCGACGCCGTTGGCCGCCAGCACCTCCACCGCGGTCACCCGGGCCGGCTCGGAGAGCGCGTGGGTGTCGGCGCCGAGGAACAGCGGGCCGGTGATGCCCTGTTCGGCCCGGTACTCGCAGATCGCCTGGGTGGTCGCGGCGATGTGGTCCTCGTTGAACGCCGCGTCCAGCGAGGAGCCGCGGTGTCCCGAAGTGCCGAACGCCACCCGCTGGCCCGGCTCCTCCGGGTCCGGGTGCAGCGCGTAGTACGCCGTCACCAGCCGCGCCACGTCGACCAGGTCGTCCGGCTGTGCCGGCTGGCCGGCCCGTGCGTGTGCCATGGGTGTCTCCCACCTGTTCCCTGTCCGTGCGCCGGCCCGCGGTCGCGCGGCCCGGCGCATCCTGCCCCGTGCTCACCGATCGTAACCAAACATGCCCCCGCCCCGTACCGGGCACGGAACGGGGCGGGGGCGGGCGGGGACAGGGACAGGAGCCGGTTGCGGCGGGGTGCGCTCCCCCGGCCCCGACGGTCAGGCGGGCAGTTGCTCGCGGTAGGCGTCCAGCGCCGGCGCGGTGGTGGTCGCGACGAACTCCGTCACCCGGTACTCGGCCAGTCCGGCCAGCGTGAAGGGATCGCTACCGGTGATCGCGTCGATCGTCGCGCGGTCCTCGGCGACGGCCAGGATCATCCCGCCGTCCCGCGGCACCTTGCGCCCCGAGGCGAGGAACGTCCCGGCCTCGTAGTGCCCCTTCAGCCAGGTCACGTGCTCCGGCAGCACGGCGTCGATGCGGTCCAGCGGTGCGGTGTACGTCAGCTCCAGTACGAACATGCCGCCAGGCTAGCCGCTCGCCCCGACGCTGCGTCAGCGGTGGCGGTGGGCCGACGGTTCCCGCAGGGTGTCGGCGGCACGTCGTCCGGAGCCGGCCGCGGCAGCGTGTCGAACCACATCATGCCAGGCCGGGAGCGCCCCCGGTAGGACTCAGCACACGCCCGATCGGCCTTGTCCGGCACCGCTCCGAGCCCGCAGACTCGTCGGCATCCACTCCCCCGGCCCCGTGCCGGCACCCGTCTCCGGGTGCCGGCGCGCACGTCGTGCTGCCCAGGCGGCCGGGCGGACGAGTGGCCGAGCGAGGGGGAACAGATGGTGAACCAGGATGCGGTGCTGCGGGCCCGGATGCTGCTGATGAGCACCGACCGACGGGTCTTCCGCGGCCCGGACGCACTGGGCGTGTACCGGCTGCTGACCTCCGTCGCACCGGAGGTGTACGGCTCCAAGCTGGCGTACGTGCTGGTGGAGGCGGCCGGCTCGCCCGTGCTGCGCGACCTGCCGCGGGCCCGGACCGCGCTGCTGGACGAGGCGGTCGCCGTGGCGCGGGCCCTGGAGGAGCGGAACCCGTTCCGCGCGAAAGTGCTCGCCAGGGCACTGGCAGCCCGTCAGACGGTGTAGTGCGCAGGGCCCCCCGGGCGTTCCGGCCCGCGGCGGGCCGGTCGCACGTACGTGCCGGCCGTGATGCAGCGCGGCCACGCGTCACGCGGGGGGCGTCGGTACGCGGTCCGGTGCAGCCTGCGCCGGACCGGACCCCTGGGGCGTGGCCACCGGCGCAGCGACCCGCCGCGGCCGGGCTCCGTTCCCGCCCGGCGGCGGGAACAGGGCCGGCGGATGCGTCAGGAGAGCTGGGGGATCACGGCCTTGACCTTGTTCGTGATCTCGACGGGCAGCGGGACGTAGCCCTTCTGGCCGATGGCCTGCTGGGCTTCGTCGCTGACGGTGTAGGTCAGGAAGGACTTGAGCGCGGGCAGGGTGGCGGGCTTGTTGCCCTTGTCGCAGACGATCTCGTACGTGACCAGGACGATCGGGTAGGCGCCCTCCTCCTTGGTCGCGTAGTCGAGGTTCAGGGCGAGGTCGCTCCCGGTGCCGGCGACCTGGGCCTTCGCGAAGGTGTTGGCGGCGTTGGCGGCGGTGGCGTCGACGGGCTGGGAGGCGCCGGTGGCGACGGCGGCGCTCTTGAGGTCGTTGGTCTGCGCGAAGGAGAGCTCGACGTAGCCGATGGAGTTGTCGACCTGCTTGACCTGGGCGGCGACGCCGGCGCTGCCGTTGGCCGACTGGCCGCCCTTGCCGGCCCAGCTCTTGCTCGGCGGGTACGGCCAGGCACCGCCCGAGGTGGCGGCGAGGTAGGCGGTGAGGTTGGCGGTGGTGCCGGAGTCGTCCGAGCGGTGCAGTGCCTGGATCTCGGCGTCCGGCAGGGGGACGCCGGGGTTGAGGGCGGCGATCGCCGGGTCGTTCCACTTGGTGACCTGGGAGTCGAAGATCTTGGCGACGGTCGGACCGTCGAGGACGAGCTTGTCGACGCCCTCCACGTTGAAGACGATCGACACCAGGCCCGCCACCATCGGCAGGTCGATGCCCCGACCGCCGGTGCAGACCGCCCTGGTGGCGTCGACCTCCTCCGGCTTCAGCGCCGAGTCGGACCCGGCGAACGCCACCTTGCCCTGGATGAACTGCTGCACACCGGCACCGGAACCGCCACCGCCGTAGTTGACGGTGATCGCCGGACAGGCGGCGCTGAAGGCGTTCTTCCAGATGTCCATCGCATTGGCCTGCGCGGTCGATCCCGCGCCCAGCAGTTGCCCGGACCCGTCGCAGGCGATGGCGGCGCTGGTCTGCTGGAGGGGGGCGGGCTCGGTCGCGGTCTCGGCGCCGGACGCGCAGGCCGACCCCGACAGCAGGAGGACGGCCACGGTGGCGGCACGGATCAGGGTCTGGTGGCGGGGGGAGGCGGCCCGGACAGGCATCGTGGTCTCCTGGACGACAATCGGCGGGTGACCCGGCCAATATCGGCTGCGGCGCAGCCCCGCAGCCCCGCGACATGCCGCGAACCGATCCGGGACCACGCCGACGGCGGCCCTGCGGAGGGTCCACCCCTTGCCCAACTGCGCTTCGACACCATGGAGATGGTCCAGATTCACCTGAAGGCAAGGTCAGGTTCACAGTCCGGCCCGCGGCGGCACCCGGCCGCCGTGCGCCCTGGACCCATCCGGGCCCGAGGGGACGTCCTGGCCGCCGCCCGGCACGTCACCGACCGGGGCGACCGCCGGCCACCGAACCCCCGGGCACCCGGAGCCTTCTCACGAGCCCGCGACCACCTGCTCCAGGAGCCCGTGCAGGACGCGCTGGTCCCCGGCGGTGAGGGCGGACAACGGGGAGTCCAGGGCGAGGAGTCCGAGCAGACGTTCACGCAGTGCGGCGCCCTCGACGGTGAGGACGAGGTGCTTGGCGCGCCGGTCGGTGGGGTGCGGACGGCGCTCGACCAGGCGCTGCTTCTCCAGCTTGTCGACCACGAAGGTGGCGTTGGAGGGCTCGCAGCACATCCGCTCGGCGAGCTCCCGCATGGTCATCGGCCCGCTCATCTCCCGCAGCGCGGTCGCCTGGGCCGAGGTGAGGCCCAGGGTGGCGGCACGCTCCCGGACGTGCTCGGCGATCCGCTGGGCCAGCCCGTTCACCAGCCCGCACAGCTGCCGCTCGGCGATGGCCTGCGACTCCGGGGACGTCGTCATGCCGCCAGTCTAGCAACTCCATCAAGCCATCATATTTCTAGCTTGAATGATTCAAGCTAGATGATTATGGTTGCCGCCGTCGCCGTGAAGAGCGCGGCGCCATGCCGACAGCGGCACACAGGGGAGAGGACTCATGACCGACGTGACGGTGAACCGGAACGAGCGACTGCGCCGACCGGCGGGAATCCGCTCGATACGGCTGGGCGACACGAAGGTGTCGTACGTACCGGACGGCGACGTGCGGCTCCGGCCGCTCGACCTGCTCCAGGACACCACCGACGAGGTGTGGGCAGCACACCCCGAGTACCTGGACGCCACCGGCCACCTCGTGGGAAGCATCGGCAGCCTGCTGGTGGAGCACGGCGGCCGGGCACTGCTGATCGACGCGGGCTTCGGCCCGCAGACGCTGGAGATGCCGGAAGGCCCCCTCGGCGCGATCCACGGCGGCGCGCTCCCGCAGAGCCTGGCCGAGCTCGGCCGGAGCCCCGAGGACATCGAGGCGGTGGCCTTCACCCACCTCCACGCCGACCACCTCGGCTGGGCCTGCCATCCCGCACCCGGCGGCGACCGGCCCGTGTTCACCCGCGCCGACTACCTGATCTCCGAGTCGGAGTGGGACCGGCGCGACATCCTGGAGGACCAGGGCATGACGGAGCAGGTCGCAGCCCTCGCCTCGCGCGTGCGCACGATCACCGACGGGCAGGAGATCTTCCCCGGCGTGCACGTGCGGATCACCCCCGGCCACACCGTCGGGCACGCCGAGTACGTCATCACCGGGGGAGGACGGCGCCTGATCGCCTTCGGCGACGCCGTGCACTCGCCCGTCCAGATCGACCATCCCGCGTGGTCCGCGGCCTTCGACCACGACCGGGCCCGGACCGCCGACCACCGCCGCCGCCTCGTCGCCGAGCTGGCGGAGCCGGACACGATCGGCTTCGGCGTCCACTTCGCCGACGTGGTGTTCGGACACGTTCAGCAGGACGGCGACGGGCCCGCCTGGCGACCCGTGGACGCCTGAGCCGCGGCTGCACCCGGGACCGGGCGAACGGCGGGACGCCGTCGCCCCGGTCGCGGGTGCAGCCGCGGGCCGGTCGGCCCCGCGGCGGGCGGCGCGCCGCCGTTCGCCGAAGCCCGGCCTCCGCCGGGCAGGGCCCCGGCGCGTCCGGCCGCTTCGGCCCAGGTCCGCGCCCCGGCGTCGCGTACGGCCAGTGGCGCGGCCGAACTCCGACCGCCGGGCCGGGCGCCCGCCGGCGCGTGCGTTCAGCCCCGGTACTGCGCCACGATCTTGGTGAACTCGTACGGGGACTGCGCGACGCCGCTGCAGGCGTCGGCGTCAGCGCCGGAGCCGCAGGCGCGGTCGCGGTTGACCGCCCAGAACGCGAAGCGGGCCAGGTGGTGCTGCCGGGCGTAGCCGAGGATGGTCCGGAAGTCGGCCGCGGTGACGGTCTCGCCGGCCTCGTCGGTCCTGCCGTTCATGGAGGAGACGCCGGTGTGACGGTAGGCGGCGTCGTCGCTGTAGCCGTAAGCGCTCTTCACGACGGCCTTCAGGCCGCTGAGGGCACTGACCGTCGCCTGGCCCATGGTCCCGCTGTGGCCGCCGAAGTCGAAGGGCATGACCACCCAGCCGTCGTTCGCCAGACCGGCCGCGGCGCCGCGCTTGATCAGGTCCTTGCCGTTGGCGTCCGGGCCGGTCGGGGTGGTGCCGAGGGTGACGTAGGTGACGATGCCCGGGTTCCTGCTCTTGACGATCTTCAGGGCGTCGACCACCCGCTGACGGACCGCCGCGTCGGCGAACTCGGTGTTCTCGATGTCGATGTCCAGCGCCTTGAGCCGGTAGGCGTCGATCACCTTCTGGTAGGCGCCGGCCAGCGCGCTGGCGCTGGAGCACTTCTCACCGAGCTTCTTGCCGCTCCAGCCGCCGACGGACACCATGACGTCCCCACCGGCAGCCCGGATCGACGCAATGGCGGCCGCGTCCGAGCCGCCGGTCAGCGGGCGGCTGCCGTCCCACTTCGGGTTGCAGCCGCCGTCGGAGAGGATGAACGCAAGGGTGAACCACTTCACGCCGGTCGCCTTCATCACGTCGGTGGGCTTCTGCGGGTTGCCCCAGCCCAGGTACTCGTAGGGCGCGGAGGCCATCCCGGGCACGGCCGCAGCGGCGGCGGGGGCGGGGGCGGGGGCGGCCGCCGCCTGAACCGGGGCGGCCAGCAGAGCGGCCGGGCCGAGGACTGCGAGCGGGGCGGCGAGGCCGACTACGGTAGACATGTGCATGCCAACTCACTTTCGCGACTCCGCCACGCGGTGACGGCGGATCAGGAAGGTCGGGACGGTACCGCGGTGGACGGCGGCGGCCACCCCGGGCGCCTACAGAATCGAGGCCCGGGGCCGCACGGTCAATGGCTTTCGTTAGGAAAGTTTCCCAACCTTTCCGCCCCCGGCACGACGTCCCCGCTCCCCCGGCGCCGCCCGCCCCGCCCGGGGCGCCGACAAGCCGCCGGTGGATCCGCCGCAACGCCCCACGTCAGCCACCATGGCCCGAAGCCCACTGCCCACGGCGAAGACTGATGAATCGCCACGGCCTCGGCCGGTTCCCGTCCCGCCTCCCCCCATCGGGTTCGAGCTGAACGGCAAGGCGCCCCGGAGCCCCGCGCCGCCCGCCCACGTCCCGCTCCCGCCCTGCCCACCGTGGGGCCCGCCCCACCCCGGCCAGTTCATCCCGCCGCGGCGCCCGACCCGGCCCTTCCCCGGCTGAGGCAGGTCCAGCACAACACCTGCGCCAGGCTCGGCAGGAGGCGACGGCGATCGGCTGACATGAACCGGAGGAACCGTGCGCAGGCGTGTAGACGGCAGTCGGCGGAATGATCAATCCGGCACGACACACCGGGCTGACGGCCGACCGTGCGTGCTAGAACCTTCGACGGCGGCGAACGCTCACCGGCGACCCACCGCCGTCAGCACCGTGCATCCACCGGCACCTCCTCCACCGAAGGAGAACCATGTCCGCCGCACGAACCGCACGAACCCTCCGATCCGCCCTGCTCGCGGCCTTCGCCGCGCTGGCGCTGCTGCTCTCCGGCGCGGTCACCGGCACGCCCGCCTCCGCCGCCACGACCACCACCACCGGCCTGGACGGCGTCTGGGCCTGTGACGTCCCGGCCGGCTACGTCTACGACCAGGTGTCCATGAACCGCAGTTGCAGCGGCGGCGGCACCTGGAACTCGCCGCAGTTCCACCTGCGCACGCCCGTCGACGGGCTGACCGCGTGCATCAGCTCGCCGGCCTTCGTCTACGACTCCGTCTCCTGGGGCTACGCGTGCAGCCAGCAGTCCGGCGTGGTCTCCAACGCCTACCACCTGCGCACCCCGTACGACGGCCTCACCGCCTGCGTGGGCACCCCCGCCTTCACCTATGACTACGTCGGCCGCAGCACCTCCTGCAGTCTGTCGTACGGAAGCGGCGTCCCCTCCACCACCTTCCACCTCCGCACACCGGTCAACGGCATGTGGGCGTGCGACGTCCCCCGCGGCTGGACCTACAGCGCCACCACCTCGAACCTGGACTGCGCCAGCATCCAGGGCGTGCCGACCACCAAGTTCCGCCTGGTCGGCTGAGTCCGAGCGGAACCCGCGGAACAGGCGGGTGATCCGGCGCCGGCCGGGTCGCCCGCCCCGCCCCGTCCGCCGCACCCATCGGCGGCGGGTCCGACCGACGCCGACCCTCAGTCCACGGGGGAATCCCGCGGCCGGCGGGCGCAGGATGCCGACGCTTCGGGTGCGCGGAGCACCTGTGAGGACGCCGCCGACGACGCCCCCGGGTCGGCGGTGCAGGCCGACGGGAAGATCGTCGCCACCGGCCGCACCGGGAACGGCGGTTCACCGGGAACGGCGGTTCACCCGGGGCAGCTCGGTCCGCAGGACCGCTCAGTTCACCGGGGCGCCGCGGCGTTCGAAGACCTCGGGACGGGCGATGTCCAGCGCCGTCGCGACGGCACCGAGCAGGACGACCTCCTCGCCCAGCTCGCTCGGGGCCAGCTTCGGCCGCAGCGGGGTGAGGCGGTGCAGGGCCCGCTCCAGCGGCTCCAGCAGGAGGTCCGCGCTGTTGCCGATGCCCCCACCGAGGACGACCAGATCCGGGTCCAGGACGGCCGACAGGACCGCGACCGCATAGGCGAGCTGTTCGGCGGCGCGCTGAACGGCCTCGGCGGCGAGCGGGTCGCCGGCGCGGGCGGCCTCGAAGACCTGCTTCGCCGTCAGCGGGCCGCGCATGCCGAGCTCCAGCGCGGTGCGGACCACCGCGTCGGCCGCGACCGCCTGTTCGAGCGTGCCGCCCGGTTCGCCGTCCGGCCGGGCGGGCAGCGGGACGATGCCGACCTCGCCCGCCGCGCCGTGGGCGCCCGAGAGCAGTTCGCCGTCCTTGACCACGCCGACGCCGAGGCCGGTGCCGACCAGCAGGTAGGCGAACATCCGGCTGCCCCGGCCCGCGCCCAGGGTGAACTCGCCGTGCGCGGCGAGGTTGGCGTCGTTGCCGACGGTGATCTCCGTCTCCAGACCCGCCGCGATCCGGTCGAACAGCCCGCGTCTGCCCCAGCCCGGCAGGCTGGTGGCGTAGCGGACGCCGCGCCGCTCCTCGTCCCAGACCCCGGGCGTGCCGATCACGGCGTGGACGATCTCACGGGCTGCCAGGCCCGCCTCGGCGGTGGTCTCCCGGGCCGCGGCGACCACGGAGTCGGCGACGGCGTTGGCCGAGCGGCCCTTGTTGGGGACGTCCCGGCGGGCGACGATCCGCCCGGTGAGGTCGGCGACGGCCACCCGCAGCCGGGCCCGGCCGATGTCGACTCCGAGCACGTGTCCGGCGGTCGGGTCCGGCTCGTAGAGCACGGCCGTGCGCCCGCGTTCGGGGACGAACCGGCCCGCTTCCCGGACCAGCCCGGCCTGCTCCAGCGCGGCCAGCGCGGCGGAGACCGTGGGCTTGGAGAGCCCGGTGTCCCGGGCGAGCTGGGCTCGCGAGGAGGGGCCACCGGTGCGCAGCAGTTCGAGCAGCAACCACTCGTTGTTGCTGCGCAGCCGCTGCCGGTTCCACGGCTGCGCCGGTGACGCGCCCGGCGGAACTGCGGTCGGCAGGTGGCGGCTCATCGGGTGTCCTCCGGTCTCGGGCGCTGCGCGGGGCGCCCCCGTCGGCGCCGCCCTGGGCACCGCCCAGTATGACCGCTCGTCAATCCGGCAGGCGGGCGCGGTGCCCCGGCGGCGGCCGGCAGCTGCAAGCCGTCGGTCTCAGGCGTCAGGCGACCCAGGATCCGGTGAGGTGCTGGACGACCGAGCCGTCGAGGTCGGCGAGCTTGGTGCCGACGAAGGCGCGGGCGCGGTCGGAGGTCTGGACGCGGAACGGCGGGTGCTCGGCGGTGAGGGCCTCCACGATCGGCTCGGCGGCCTCCTGCGGGGTCTGCGCCTGACCGAAGGCGGCGAGCGTGCGGTCGACGTAGGCCTTGAGGGCGGGCGCGTACGGGCCGGCGGCATCGAGCAGCGCGGGGAGGTCGATGCCCTGGTTGCCGATGAACTCGCTGGCCACCGCGCCCGGTTCGACGACGCCGACGTGGACGCCGACGCTCGCGGCGACCGGGGCGAGCGACTCCATGAAGCCCTCGACGGCGAACTTGGCGGCGCAGTAGGCCTCGTTGAAGGGCTGGCCGACGACGCCGCCGACGCTGGTGACGGTGATCACCCGGCCGCCGCTCGCGCGCAGGTGCGGCAGCGCCGCCCGGGTCACGTCGACCACGCCGAAGAAGTTGACCTCCATCGTGGCGCGGACCGGGTCCAGGCCGTCCTGTTCGACGGTGCCGACGTAGCCGGCACCGGCGTTGTTGACCACGGCGTCGAGCCGGCCGTGGCGGGCCAGCACGGCGTCCAGGCACTCGGTGACGGAGGCGGTGTCGGTGACGTCCAGCCGGGCGACCTCCACCCGCTCGGCGACGCCGGCCTCGGCGGCGGCCGCGCGCAGGGCGTCGGCGCGGCCGGTGTCGCGCATGGTGGCGACGACGTGGTGGCCGGCGCGGGCGGCGGCCACGGCGGCCGCGAGGCCGATGCCGGAGGAGGTGCCGGTGATCAGGACGACACGGGTGGTGGCCATGGGTGCTCCCGGGATTTGGGCGAGGACTTACGTGTGTGCACACACA
Source organism: Kitasatospora hibisci (assembly GCF_043950205.1). Taxonomy (NCBI): domain Bacteria; kingdom Bacillati; phylum Actinomycetota; class Actinomycetes; order Kitasatosporales; family Streptomycetaceae; genus Kitasatospora; species Kitasatospora hibisci. The sequence continues at coordinate 586,527 of NZ_CP171642.1, forward strand.
CCATGTGCGTGCACACACACCATAAGCAATGCGTGCACGCACACGCAAACAGGTAGAGTGCTCGGCATGGCGCGCACCGATCTCACCCTGGGCGAGCTGAGCACCCGCGACCACGCGTTCTACGGCCTGGTCTGGGCTGGCACCACGCTCAGCGCCCTGGTCGACCAGGCCCTCAGCAGGGCACACGACCTGCCACTGTCCTGGTTCGAGGTGATGCTCTGGCTGAACGGCCAGGACGAACCGGTGGCCGCCTCCGACCTCGGCGCCAAGACGCTGCTCAGTCGCAGCCAGGTCTCCCGGGTGGTCGACGCGCTCCGCGCCCGCGGCCTGGTCGAGCGCGCCCCCTCCCCCACCGACGCCCGCTCGGTACGGATCACCCTCACCGCGGAGGGCCGCCGGGCCTTCGCCGAGGCCGACGCCACCCGACGCGCCGCCCTCGCCGAGGCGTTCGACGACCGGCTGGACGAGGCCGACATCGCCGCCCTGGAGGCCGTCTGGGCCAAGCTCAAGCAGCCTCGACCCCAGGAGGGCCCGACCGCCACGGGCTGAACCCGCCCCACGACCGCCCCGCGCATTCGCACCCATGCGCGCGCCCGCGCCGCACCGCGCCCGCGACGGCGGGCTACAACACGGCAACCGGTCGGTCAAAGTTTCACCAGCCCCTGGGCGTGCCGCGCCGCAGCGCGTGATCATGGAGCTATGCGGTTCCGGCACGGCAACGGAGGAGAGCGCGCCACCGCCGCAGGCCCGATGAGTCGGGCCCGTGCGGCGGCGGCGGCGCTCGTCGGGGGCGGTGGCGCCCCGGCCGGCGACCGCCCCGATCTCTTCCGTGACGTGCTCGCGACGGCTCCGGTCGGCATGGCGCTGGTGGACGAGCAGCTCCGCTGGCAGTACCTCAACGCGGCGTTCACCACCGCCACCGGCCTGCGCCCCGCCGACCTCCTCGGCCACCCGGTCGACGAGACCGCCTTCGCCGGGACGGCCGGGACACTGCGCCGGGTCCTGACCGACGGCCGCGAGCGCGAGCAGCTGACCGGCGACCCGGAGACACCGGGCGCGCCGGTGCCGCCCGGCCTGCGGCTGCGCTACCGGGCGCTCGTGACCGGCGGGCGGACCACCGGCATCGTGGTCGCCGTCCTGGAAGACCCCGAACCCGCGGACGACCTGCGGCACGAGCTCACCCGGGCCCGCGCCAGGCTGGCGCTGCTGGACGCGGCCGCCGAGCGGATCGGCACCACCCTGGACGTCGACACCACCTGCGCGGAGCTCGCCGCCTTCGCCGTGCCCGGACTGGCCGACCTGGCCACCGTCGACGTCCTGCCGCCCGACGCACCCGTCCGCGCCGGGCGCCCGCTGCGCACCCGGCTGCACCGCACCGCGGTCGAGTACGCCGAGGGACTGCGCGACGCGGTCGCCGAGCTGGCCGGGCCGGGCCAGTCCGTGCGCCACCGGGAGGGCTCGGCCGCCGGCCGCAGCCTGGCTTCCGGCACGGCGGTGCTGGCCGACGGGCTCCGGGGCGACGACCTCGCCGAGTCCGCCCCCGATCCGGCGAGCCTGGCGGCGTACCGGGCGACGGGGGTGACCTCGCTGCTGGCCGTGCCGCTGATCGCGCGCGGCCAGCTGATCGGGCTGCTGACGCTCGCCCGCACCGCCGCCTCCCCCGGCTTCAGCCCGGACGAGGCCGTGCTGATCGGCGACCTGGCCGGCCGCGCCGCCACCAGCCTCGACAACGCCCGCCGCTTCGCCCGCTCCCAGGGCATCGCGCTGGAGCTGCAGCGCGCGCTGCTCAGCGAGCCCGGCAGCCCGCACCAGAACCTCGACCTGGCCTCCCGCTACCTGCCCTCCGGCACCAGCTCGGTGGTGGGCGGCGACTGGTACGAGACGGTGCGGCTGCCGTTCGGGCGGACGCTGCTGGTGATGGGCGACGTGATGGGGCACGGCGTCGAGGCGGCGGTCGACATGAGCACCTACCGCTCCACCCTGCGCGACGTGGCGGGCATGGACCTGCCGCCGCACCGGATCCTGCGGCAGCTCGACACCGTCATCGCGGCCAACGAGTCGGCCCGCCCGGCGACCTGCCTGCTCGCCCTCGCCGACCCGGGCCGCGGCCGGTGGACGCTCTCCAGCGCCGGCCACCTGCCGCCCGCTCTGATCGCCCCCGGCCGGCCCACCGAGCTGCTGAAGATCCCCACCGGTCCGCCGCTCGGCACCGGACTCGGCGGCTACGAGCAGACGGCAGTCGACCTGAGCGTCGGTGAAACGCTCCTGATGTACACCGACGGGCTGGTGGAGCGGCGCGACGAGGACATCGACGTCTCGCTCGAACGCCTCGCCGCCCTCCGGCTCCCCGCGGAGGGCGAACTGGACGACCTGCTCGACGCCGTGCTGCACGCCCTCGCCCCGGCCGGCCCGTCCGCGCCGGGGGCCGAGGACGACATCGCCGTCCTCGCCGCCCGCCCGCGCCCCCGCCCGGAGGGCGCGCCCCCACGCGGCGTCCTCCGCTGACCGGCCCGGGGCTCCGGGAGGCGCGAGGCCGGCTCGCTCCGTCAGGCCCGCGCGATCGCTCACCGGGCACTCCATGCGGGACCGCGCCGGTCAGGGATTCTCCGAACCGCTGGGAGGGTGACCGGCGCCGCTGCTGAAGAACTGCCAGATCGTCAGCATGGCGACGATCTGTGCCACCAGATAGGCGACCTGGACCGAGAAGGCGCGCATCTGGTAGAGCGAGAACAACAGGCCCACGCGGGTCGGCCAGTACTGCCGCTCACTGTGGAACGTGTCGATGTCCATCTGCAGGCTGGTCAGCGTCAGCACGAAGAGCATCAGCGATGCCGCCACGGCGGTGTTCCCCAGCGGCTGGTCCAGCAGGTGTCGGACCAGGATGTCGATCGCGACGGGCAGCGCGAACGCGATTCCCAGGCAGAGCGCCCTGGCCGGTCCCCGGCGTCCGGGAAGGAGCCGCCAGAGAACACCCAGGGTGAACCCCGCCCCGGCCCACGTCACCTCCCATGCGAGAAACGATGTGACGATGCCCGGCAGGCCGAGATAGGTGTAGAGGGTCGTCACCCACGCGTCCCCCTTGATGAAGTCCTCCCACAACATGACGCAGGTGGCGGGGATTCCGACGATGCCCGCCAGGGATGCGGCACGGCTACCGTTCTCCCACCAGGAGTCGTGCGGGCCGAAGCTCAGGGCAACGTCAACGGGCGTCACCTGTGGAGGGAACACGGCACTTCCGGCGCGACCGGAACGCAACCACGGCAGCTCCTGAAGCTCACCTTCAAGGTCGTTCCTGCTCTTTCCGGGCTCTCCAGAACTACCCCGATCCGCTTGGTGCAACCGAGAATGAAGCTCTCGATAGCGCCGCGCGAGGTCCATGACGCCATCCCGGTCACTCTTTCGAAGCCTCGAACCGAGCCGAACACGGTCCCCCAGCTCCTGGTAAAGCACCGCGTAGCGCCGACCGACCGCCAGGAGAAGTTTGATGACGGCGATGTTGAGCACCAGCCACATGGAGACGAGAAGATCGCTTCCCGCATACCACCCCAGCCCGAGCGCAACGACCGTGGAGAAGAACAGCGCGATCAGGATGCTCTCACGCCTCCCCGGCTCCAACCAGGTCGGAGACTCGCTCGGGCGGGACTTCAGGACGACGGCGATGGCAAGCCCGGTAAGCGCCCACGCCCAGTTGAAGTAGGCCCATGACGGGACCAAGCGGGGCAGCCAGTCGAGGTCCCGCCCCAAGGCCTGGAGGTGATCCGGACCGTAGGACGGACTGAGCTTCTCGTGGAGCCAGGATGCGCGCTGCCAATCGCGCTCCGTCGCCCACACGTAGCAGCCGACGACAAGTACGGACACGGCGAGTAACCCCGGCACCCAACGAGCCGGCGGGATGCCAGCGGCCGTGCCGGAGCGGTTCCGCAGCGTCCGCGAGACCCAGGCCGCAATTCCCACGAGCCACATCCAGAGTGCGACTGTCCCGACGAGTGTGATGGCCAGGAGGGCGCGTCCGCCGATCACGGCCGATCCGGAGAAGAGATCCGGCGGCAGGCCGAACAGCTGTGGCGCGCCGACCGTCAGAAGAGCCCCGGCGCCGACCGACGAGACCGCCAGCCCCGTCCGACCCCCCGGCCTGGCCAGAAGCACCAGTGCCCACCCGGCTCCGAGACACAGGAGGGAGTCATCCCTGCCATCAGCCAATTCACGCAGGGTCAGCCCCGACACCAGGTAGAGCAGGACGGCGACGGCGGCGCTGATACCACCCCAGTGCAGCAGCGTGCGACTGGCCGATCTGCCCGCCGGCGAGGTGGGCTCAAGAGTTGCTCGCCTCGCCGCGATCACTGCGAGCAGTGAAACGCCCAGCCACCACGCCAGACCCCCGGTAGTGCTGAGCTGCCGCCACGGTGAATCGCCGGCACCCGCTGCCAGCTTCTGCTGCCACGGTGGCAGCAGGTACAACTCGACCGCGGGAGCCTGCGATCCGGCGGGGGTGACCCACGCGAGGGTTTCGGAATCGCTCTCGGACGGGGCGACACGAAGCCGCGTCACGTCGATGCCGTTGGGGTCCACCTCGACGCGCTTCCACCACGCCGACCGGAGGGCGCTGGGCCGCTCAAGAGTCACTCCCCAGTGCGCCCCGAGCGTCTCGACCCTCCAAGGCCCGACGTAGTAGTAGTCACCTCTGTCGAGCCACGAGTACGCCTCGTAGTAGACGGTGGTCGTACGCCCGGATGCCGTGACCCTCGGGCGGCGCGGAATCCACTCGTCGTAGCGGGTCGCGTCGAACTCCCCCTCCTGCCGGATGAGGCACCGCATCGCTCGCCGATACTCGTCCGAGGCCACGCTCAGCTTCAGGTCGGCGGCATACTTCCACTCCTGGGGGACGTCGATCGTCATCGTCGAGCGGGCTCGTACGTACGTCAGGTCCCGATGGTCCAAGGCGAGCGAAGCGGTGACGTTGGCCGTCGCCAGAGACCGGGCGTCGCACAGGTCCTCGTGGGCCGCCGCGGCCGGTCGAGCGGACCCGAGGGACAGGAGTGCGACGAGAATCGCCAGGCATCCGCACGCCCGCACGGAGAGGCACTTCACGAACCTCGACATGACTCGCCCCCCCGTTCAGATCTTGCGCGAGTTCAGATCCTGCACGAACCAGACAGGATTCGGAGCGAAGTCTGCACCGGCCGGGGCGGGGGTCACCACCTCGACCGGCCGGCCGGGCCGCAGAGATCACCCGCAAGGCGGCGTCCGGCCGAAGCGATCACGGTGCCGGGTCGGCAGCACACGGTGCGCGCCTCACATCGGCGCCATCATGCCGTCCGACGGCTGCAGCCCAGGCAGCAGCCAGTCCTGGAAGGGCGCGAGTGCTGCGAGGACCAGGAACGCCACGCCCATGACGCGGGCGAGCTGCGGCCCCCGGTACCAGAGCTTCTCCAGGAAGATCAGCACCGCGAGCCCGGCCATCGCCGCGATGTTCATGGCCCCCAACGGAATCAGGACCACCATCAGCGCCCAGCAGCAGCCCAGGCAGTACCCGCCGTGGTGCAGGCCCACCCGGAGGTCACGGACCGGTGGGCGGTAGGCCGCGTAGCGCATCAGCTGCGCCATCGGACTGCGGCAGTGCCGCAGGCAGATGTTCTTGAGCGGGCCCAGCTGGTACAGCCCGGCCAGCGCGAAGGCGGTCACGGCGATCCACGTCCCCGTCTCCGGGTCCCGCTCCACCGCACGGCCGGTGAGCGCCAGCCCACCGTACGCGAGCAGGCCGAAGGCCGCCCACACGACCAGGTAGCCGGCGAGGAACTCCGTGGTGCGCAGCGCGCGCGTGGAGCCGCCGGACTGCCTGGCGATCCCCTTCGCCCAGGTCACCGCGACGGGGGCGACCGACGGCAGCATCATGGCCGCCATCATGGCGACCCAGAGCAGCAGGAACGCGGGCAGCGCCATCCCCATGGTGCCGGGTTCGACTCCCATGTCCAGCGCCTGGCCCACGGTGAGCACCCAGGCCAGCGCGGCGATCAGGACGATCAGTGACCAGGCGACCGCGAGGTCCCGGGTCGGCAGCAGGACGCCGTCCCGCAGCGGGCGGCCGTTGGCGATGGGACGTTGAACGGTGTACATGGTTCTCTCCAGCCGACCCCCCCTCCAGCACAGCACGAAACCGGTCCCGGGAACACCCCGCGGTGCCCGTGCGCGACCTGTCGCCGCCGCAGACGGCGGCCGGGATCCCTTGGTCCTCCCCCGAAGAGAGCGCAGGATGGAGGGAGGGAAGGCGATGACCCGCCACCGGATACCGGGCACGGCCGGACGGACGCGCTCGTCGGGCCGAGGCCCCCCGGCCTGCCGGGGCCGCCAGGGCCCCGTTTCCCGGCTGCGCCGGAGCGGGTCGGTGAGGAGTGCGCGCGATGTCCGAGGCGGCGACGATCGTTCCTGCGTGGCGGGTTGCGGGCGACTGGTTCGATGTGTGCAAGTGCAACATTCCGTGCCCGTGCTCGTTCGCTCAGCCACCGACCTACGGTGACTGCGACGGGGTCCTGGTCTGGCACATCCGCGAGGGCCACTACGGCGAGGTACAGTTGGACGGCCTCAACGTACTGATGCTGGGCTCCTTCGTCGGCAACGTGTGGGCCGAGCACTCGGACGCGTACGCCGCCGTGTTCCTCGACGAGCGCGCGGACGAGGGGCAGCTGGGCGCCCTCCAGATGATCTTCGGCGGGCAGGCCGGCAGCTGGCCCGCGCAGCTGGTCACCATGCTCGGGCCGGAGATGCGGGGCATGGACGTCGCCCCCATCGAGGTCGAGATCGCCGACGACCGCGCCACCTGGCGGGCCGCCGTCCCCGGTCGGATCGAGGCCCGCGCCGAGGCGCTGACCGGCCCGACCACTCCGGACGGGACGCGGGTGCAGTCCACCGGGCTGCCCGGCTGCGAGACCGGCCCCGGACAGCTCGCGACCTGGGGCCGGGCCACGACGGACCAGGTCGACGCCTTCGGCTTCACCTGGAACCGGGCGGGTCGATCCAGCAAGACCATCACCTTCGACTGGTCCGGTCCCGGCTGAGGGAGCGCCGCCGCGCCCCTCGATGCCGGAAGGCGAGCGGGCCGGGTGACCGGGCCGGGTGAAGCCCCGAGTGACCGGCCGGGGGGCGCGAATCGGCGACGATCGCCGTCCGCCCCGGGCCGATCCTCGGGAGGTGCGTCCTACCCCCACGTGGAGGCGGGGGCGGCGCGAACGGTCGCGCTCGGCCTCGCGCAGCACCTCGCGGGTCACCGGGGCGAGCTCGCCCTGCCCGAGCAGGAAGGACCGGAGGAGCCGGGCGAACGGGCTGCCCGCAGCCGCCCCGGGGCCTCCCGCCGTGTGGCGAGGGTCTCGCCCCGGTGTCAGCCGGACTCGTCCTGTGCTCCTGTCCGAGTCGTTACCCGTGCGCCGCCCGGCCCGATGGCCGGGCGGCGCACGGGTACGTGAGCACCTGTTCGCCTCCGCCCCCGGCACCGGCCCGGCCCACGGCGGCCCGCCCCGCCCGGCGCAGCCCTTACCGTCGCGACCGTGCCCGGCCCCGCCCGCCTCCGCGGGGACCGAGGGCGTGTTGTCCAATCGTGGTCGAGCCGGTTTGATGTGCGCGTGCTGACGGATGCAGTAGTGCTGATGACCGATCAGGGCGAGACCGAGGGAAGCCGGGCGGCGCTGGCCCAGGCCGTGCTCCGTCTGACCGGTTCCGAGCCGATATGCCTGGACGCGCGGGACTTCACCCCGTGCGGTCCCGGCCGGGCGGAGATCGTGGCGGACCGGCTGGTCCTCGAAGCCGGCGGCGTGCGGGTGGTGGCCCCGGCCGCCGTCGTCGTCTACGAGATACCGCCGGCGGGCCGCCCAGCGCTGGAGCCGCTCCAGGACGTGCTGGCCCGCTCCTCGGTGCCGTGCCTCGGCACCGGCTCCGGCGCCTGGCGGACCGCCAGCGACAAGGAGACGATGGTGAAGGTGTTCGCGGCGGCCGGCGTCGCGCAGATGCCCTCGCTCTGCCTCCCGCCCGACGCCGGGGAGGCTACGGTGCTGGACGCCTTCACCGAGCTGGGCGGCGACGTGTGGGCGCGCCCGGTGTCGGGGATGGGCGGCCAGGACGTCTTCCACGTCACCGACGAGGCCGTGCTCCGGCAGGCGGCCCGGCGCTACGCGGCCGAGGGGCAGCGCTGGCTGCTGACCAGTGACGCCCGCAACTACAACCCCGACGGCCTGCGCCACCAGTACCGGGTCGTGGTGCTGCATGGACGGGTGATCTGGGTGGCCGAGCACATCCAGCCGGACTCCGACGCGCCGTGCAACGTCGCCCAGGGCGCCACCTCCACCCCGCTGTCCCCCGGCGTCCTTCCCGGCCACCTCCACGAGCTGGCCGCCGCAGCCGCGGAGGCCGTCGGCCTGCCCTACGCCGGCCTCGACCTGGCCGCCGAGAGCGGCGGGGTCGTCTTCGAGATCAACGTCCACCCCGCCTTCGGCGCGACCGGTGCGCTGGAGGGACTGGCCATGCCCTACGTACGGGCCCACCTCGACCTCGCCGCCGCGGTGTCCGCCGTCTGACCCCCGCGCGCCGGCCCGCCGTCCGGTCGGCACCGGCCGGCCGGGCGGGTCAGCGCATCCGGAACACCGGCCCGCGCGGCGTGAACGGCAGCCCGGCGCCCTGCGGGACCAGGTACGCGTGGTCCCGCCGCACCCGAAGCACGTCGCACTCGCCGTCGGTGATCACCAGGACCGGTGCGCCGGACGGGAAATCCTCGGCCCGCTCCAGCAGGTCGACGCCGGGCTGCAGCACGGTGCCGCCGCGCCCGCGCACCCGGACCCGTCCGGCGATGTCGTCCACGGGCACGAACCCTGCGTCGTGCGGCGCGGCGTCGCAGTACACCACCCGGGCCGCCGGGACGTCCCGGGCCGCGGCGTACGACGCGATCGCGCCGAGCGCCTTGCCGAGCAGGGTGCGGCTCATCGAGCCCGAGGTGTCGAGGACGACACCGAAGGTGCAACGGGCCACCTCCTCGGGCGGGAAGTACCGTCCGGCGCGCGGGACGTCCGGGGTGGAGGCCTGCCGCCGGGAGGGCCGGGAATAGCTCCGCACGGCCATCGGCGATGGGACGAACTCGTCGAACCAGCGGGCCAGCTGCGCGTCCCAGGGCAGTGGCGGATGGGCCAGCGCCCGGATCTCCTCCACCAACCCGGCCGGGAGCAGGCCTCGTTCGCGCCGGTGCAGCTCGAATCCCTGCTGCAGTCCGCGTCGATAGAAGTCGTCCAGGTCGACGTAGTCGCGCGGCGCCCCCAGCGGTTCGCCCAGGACGTCCGGCCGGCCCTTCCCCGCCAGAGTGGCCAGTCGGCGCAGCCGGCGCCGGTCACGGACGATCCGGTCGTAGACCTCCTCCGTCGACAGGCCCTTCAACTGCGGGTCGTGAAGGAGTCCTTCGGGCATCTCGCCGACACCCATCTCGACCAGCCAGCCGTTGACCACGTAGTCGGCGGCCACGTTGAACAGGTACGGGTCGCGGGCGCCGCAGCGTCCGGAGTGCTTGAGCGCGGCGTGCAGCATCTCGTGGCCCAGGATGAACCGCCATTCCTCGTCGCTGTGGTGGCGCAGCGGATTGAGGTAGATCTCTCCGGCCTCGGCGTTGACCGCGGCGACCGAGATGCCCTGAGCACGGGCGAGTTCGGCGTCGGCGACCAGCGTCATGCCGGCCGCGATGCCGCCGAGCAGCGGGTAGGACGAGATGAACCAGTTGAGCGCGCGGGTCCACGGCCGTTCCGGGAGCCGGTCGCCGGTCACCTCCTCGCGGCGCCCGCCGGCCACGTCCATCGCGGCGGACATGGTGCGGGTGAGCGCGGCGGCGAAGCCGACCGTCCAGTCCTCGGGCGCCCAGTGCGGGTGCTGGGAGGCCAGCGCCTGGTCGCTGCCGCGCCCGGCGGTGCCGGGGATCCGGGGCAGACCGTCCCGGCGCCAGCGGGCGGCCAGCTCCTCCTCGTCGCCGCTCACCACCGGCGGCAGTGCGAAGGGGGCCCGGCCGATCGCGAAGGAGGACAGGAAGCGGTTGACCACCGCGCAGCGGGCGGCCAGTTCGTACGCGTCGCCGGCCTTGCGCGGAGTACCGGCGGCGGGCACGTGGCCGAAGCCCAGGTGCAGCAGGCAGTGCGCCAACACCCAGGCCCACTCGGCGGGTTCGGCCCGGCGGCGGACGTTGACGTGCACGTAGCCGGCCGAGTCGACCACGGCCCAACCGTCCTCGGGCGTCAGGGCGCAGTCGGGGTCGCGGCAGAACCGGGCGTCGATCGAGGCGAGGGCGTGGTTTCCGCGCAGCATCGCCAGGCCGTCCGCGTACGCCTCTGCGGCCGGGTCGGGGCGGACCGGGGCAGGCTTCACCGGCGGGCCTCCACCAGCCGGGGCATGTCCCGCGCCGCCTCGATCAGGAACCAGGCGGGCAGCACGGGGTTACCGTCCGGGCCGTCCGCGATCACCGTCTGCGCCACCTCGACCGAGATCTCGGCGAGCTGCACCAGCAGCGACTTCGCCCGGAACGCGGTCTGCTTCAGCTGCGGCGAGACGTGCTCCTTGCGGGCCGGCAGCTCCTTGACCAGGCGGCCGCGGAAGGCGTCCGCCAGGTAGTAGAGCAGATCGCGGTCCTCCAGCCGGTTCGGCCAGCGGGCGTCGCCCTTGATGATCGCGTCCAGTCCGTAGGCGTTGCGGACGATCTTGGCGTAGCCACAGAACGCCACCGCGTGCTGCGGGGTGAGCAGCCCGTGCGCCAGGACCTTGAGGGTCTCCTCTCCCCCGGCCTGGCGGCCGGGAGGTGCCCCCGCCAGCGTCGGGCCGAAGGAGTGCAGCGCGTCGGAGAGCATGTGCCAGGCGCGCGGCGTGGAGAACGGCTCCTCCGACTTCGGCGGCGCCGACCACAGGTGGTCCGGCCGGTCGGTGAGGTGGTCCAGCACCCAGGGGTGGATGCCGTTGTCGGCCGCCCAGGTCAGCCAGTCGGCGGCACTGGCCCGCAGATGGACGTGGACCAGCCGGTTCACCAGCGCGGACGCCATCGGGCGGGCCAGCGCGCCATCGGTCGCCCGGTTGCCGGCGCCGATCACGATCGAGCCGGGCGGCAACTCGTACGACCCGATCCGGCGGTCCAGGATCAGCGAGTAGAACGCCTTCTGCACGTCCGGCGTCGCCGCGTTGAGCTCGTCCAGGAACAGGCAGTACGGCTCGTCGCGGGCGATCGTCTCCGGCGGGCAGAACCGGGACCGGCCGGCCGCGGTGATCTGCGGAACACCGACCAGGTCCTCCGGCGCCAGCTGAGTACCGATCAGACTGACGCACTCCAAGCCCAGCGAGTCGGCGAACTCCCTCACCAACGAGGACTTCCCGATGCCGGGCGCTCCCCACAGGAAGACCGGACGGACGGTGGCCAGACCCAGCAGCAACTCCGGTACCTGGGACGGCGACACGGTGACGGCACCCTGCAAGTGGGGCTCCTTCGGTTCAGGGGGATGCCCGGCCAGTGTGCGGTGCGACCGGCACCGGCCGCACCGGGTTTTCCCGTGGCGTCCGGCGGCCGGGGCACCGTACGGTCCGGGCATGACGAAGAGGCGTCCGCTGCCCGCCGCACCGGTCGAGGTGCAGACCAGGTGCAGTTTCAGGCCGCCGGGGAACCGGCGTGCGTGCGAGCAGCCGTAGCCGGCCCGGCCCCTCCGGACACCCGCGTACGACTGGACCGGTAGGACCGGGTCGCAGAGCGGGGTATCGCCTGGTACCGGGCCACCAGGTCGACGGCCGACGCCCTCGACCAGGCGGCGACAGCTCGGGTACAACGGAGTGGTTGTGCCGGGACCCCGCAGGTCGATCGGTGTGCGAGCAGGTCTCCCGCTGTCCCCTGTGGGTAGTCCCTCCCTTCAGGCTCCCCTGGCACGGGCCCTGTCAGGCCTTCGCGGAACTGCCGAGGAGGAACTGCTGGACGATCGCCGAGCAGGTCGGTGACGCGCGTCCGGCCGGCATGCAGCACCTGCTCGGCCAGGCATCCTGGGATGCTGACCGAGTCCTCTCTGACATAGGGGACTTCGACGTCGAACACCTCGGCGAGCAGAATGCGGTGCCGGTCGTGCCCTGGCCGTGCTCGCGCACGCATTCCTCGCCGCCACCGCAGCCATCGAACGCGCCACGGCGCCGGATCTCGGCCCGCTGACCTGCAGCGAGATCCAACGACCAAGCACGCGCCCGTACCAGCGCCACCAGCGACAAGCCGCCCGACAACGGCGAAGATCACGATCTGCAGTCGGAGTACTGGACAGTGAGTCCTCCCAGCGGCCAAGGTTGCGCTGGATGCATCGACCGGCTGGGGGCCCATGGGTGAATCTGAAAGTCAAGTCGAAGAAACCGACGAAGGGCGGGCGCCTCGACCCCGTCGCTCACTCACCGAGGTCGCAGCGTTGATCACTGCAGCAACTGGATTGGCCGGCCTACTGCTCGGCTTCTTCGGACTTCCTGCCGTGGTGAACTCGCCGACCGCCTCGCGGCCAACTGTGACGATCACAGAGGAGGTTCCTGGCCCGACCGTCACCGTGACAGCTCCAGCGGCGACGAGCGGCTCGCCAACGTCGAGCGGTAGCGAAGCACCAGGCACCTCCAGGCAGCAACTCCTCGCCCAAATGCAGCCGGTGGACGAGCTAGTGGGTCTCGAACGCGCGCAGTCCTACATGAAGGGCAAGGAGTACCCGAACTCTCTGGCGGCTGCCGTCTGCACACCGAACACTCGCCCGTACAGCTACATCACCTTCAATCTGGGCTCCTCTTGGAAGCGGCTCACAGCGACAATCGGACTCGATGACAACTCGACAGGCTCGTGGAGCATGACCATCGACGTCCTCGGTGACGGAAGGCCGCTTCAAACGGTGCAGGCAGACCTCGCCGACCCGAAGCCGCTCGTCGTGGATGTCAGCGGTGTCACACGCCTGGAGGTCCAGTACCGCCCCACAGGCTATTGCGACAGGTACAAGGACCCGGGTTCGACAGTTGCGGGTCGTTCCTAGTCCACGAATCTGGGGGCTGACCTGCGGGAATGCTTGATTGCACGCCGAAGAGGCGTGTCACTAGTGTCCTGAGTCTTAGAACCACTTCATAATTAGGGTTTGGTTGGCAGGCGGTTCAGGTAGCCGGCGAGGCGTTCGAAGATCTCGTCGGCGGACTTGGTCCAGGTGAACGGCCTGGGGTCCTCGTTCCAGTGAGCGATCCAGTCGCGGATGTCCTTCTCCAGGGCTTGGACGTTCTTGTGGACGCCGCGGCGTATCTGCTTGTCCGTCAGCAGGGCGAACCAGCGCTCCACCTGGTTGAGCCAGGACGAGCTGGTGGGCGTGAAGTGCATGTGGAATCGGGGGTGCGCCAGCAGCCACTTCTGGATCGCCTGGGTCTTGTGGGTGGCGTAGTTGTCACAGATCAGGTGGACGTCGAGCTCGGCGGGGACTTCCTTGTCGAGCTTGGCGAGGAACTTCTTGAACTCCGTTGCGCGGTGGCGCCGGTGGAGCGAGCCGATGACCTCGCCGGTAGCGGTGTTGAGTGCCGCGAACAGGGTGGTGACACCGCCACGCAGGTAGTCGTGGGTGCGGCGTTCGGGCATGCCGGGCATCATCGGCAGGACGGGTGCCGAGCGGTCCAGCGCCTGGATCTGCGACTTCTCGTCCACGCACAGCACGATGGCCCGCTCCGGCGGATCCAGGTACAGGCCGACGACGTCGCGGACCTTCTCGATGAACTGCGGGTCCTTGCTCAGCTTGAAAGTGTCCGTGAGGTGGGGCTTGAGACCGAAGGTGCGCCAGATCCGCGAGACGGTCGACTGGCTCAGCCCCATCTCCTTGGCCATCTCGCGGGTCGACCAGTGCGTGGCGCCCTTCGGCGTGGTCTCCAGCGTCCGCACGACCACTTCTTCGACCTGCTCGTCGCTCACCGTCCGGGCCGGCCCAGGGCGTTTCTCGTCCGCCAGCCCCTCCAACCGGTCCGCGGCGAACCGCTTGCGCCACTTGGCCACGGTGGTCGGATGAATATTGAGGCCTGCTCCCACCTGCGTGTTTGACAGCCCTTCGGCACAGGCGAGGACGATGCGGCAGCGCAACGCGAGAGCCTGGGCCGAGGTGGCCCGCCGGGACCAACGCAGCAGCGTCTCACGCTCGTCGTCGGTCAGAACCACCTCGGCCGTCGGCCGTCCCATGCGTGCCATGAGATCAGCATACTTCTATAGACTTCCTGAGACTCGGGACACTAGTGCCGCATCAGGCAACGTTCGCCCTGTCTACGATCTCGCGTAGCCGTTCGTCGGCGGCGTGCTTGTTCCGCCAGATGATGTAGCGGCGGATCATGCTGCCCTGTTCCTTGTGGCTGGCGTGGTCGGTGCCGTCCAGGGTGAAGTACCGCAGGGCGGTGAACTGGGCCTCGATGCGGTTCAGCCAGGAGGAGTTGGTCGGGGTGTAGGCGATCTCGACGTTGTTCGCCGCCGCCCACGTCCCGACCCGCTGGCACCGCTTGGTCGTCAGATGCGGCGAGTAGTTGTCACAGACGATCGCGATCCGAATGTCGGCCGGGTACAGGCTTCGCAGATAGCGGCAGAACTCCAGGAACTTCGACCGGTTCTTGGTCTTCTTGACGTGTCCGTAGAGCTTGTCCTTGGCCAGGTCGTAGGCGGCGAACAGGTGCCTGACCCCGTACGGGCGGGTGTAGGTCGCCCGCCGCCTGGGCCGGGGCTCCCTGTCGGGATCCTTGCCCTTGCCACCGCGCTCGGCCCACTGCCGACCAGGGTGGGGCTGAAGGTTGAGCGGACCGAACTCGTCCAGGCAGAAGACGACTTCGGGTTCGCCCTCCTCGGGTATCACCTCGCCGTCGGCGATCGCGTACAGGTGCTCGACGCGGGCCTTCTTGATCGCGTAGTCCGGATCGCGGGAGGCCTTCCAGGTCTTCACACGTTGAAACGAGACGCCCTCCTCGCGGAGCAGGACTCGAAGGCCCTCGTGGCTGATGTCGTCGACCACCCCCTCGGCGACCAGGAAGTCGGCCAGCTTGACCAGGCTCCAGGTCGAGAACGGCAGGCCGTGCTCGGCCGGCTTGGACTTGGCGATCTTCTTGATCTCGCGGCGCTCTGGCAGAGTGAACGTCTTCGGCCGCCCGCCCCGGTACTTCGGGTAGAGCGCCTCGAAGCCGTCGGCGTTGAAGTTGTGGATCACGTCGCGCACCCGGTCCGCGCTGGTGAACGTGACCTCGGCGATCTTCGCCACGGGCATGCCCTGCGCGGACAGCAGCACCATCTGGGCCCGCCGCCAGGTCACCACCGACCCGGTTCCCCGGCGGACGATCCGCAGCAACCGTCTGCCCTCGTCGTCATTGATCTCCCGGACCTGCACGCGTTCAGCCACGTGATCATTCTGATGGTTCGGTGTCGCCGGCGCAGCAACCGGACGTCGCGTCACAACGAGGCGAACGTTCCCTGAAGCGGCACTAGGCGCGGGTGTTCGTGCTGGTCAGCGCGTTGCGGTGAGCTCGATGACCTTCCTGGGCACGGGCAGGTCGAGGGCGGCGAGGATGTCGCGCTGGGGCTTGGTGGGCTCGGTGGTCTGGCGGTAGGTGCCGGCCGGGCCGGTGAAGGTGGCGGCCTGCAGGCGCTGGAGTTCGGCGCGTAGGCGGTTCCAGGTCTGGCCGGTGGCGTTCTCGGCGACGCGGATCAGCAGCAGGGCGAGCCAGCACAGCAGCACGTGGGCGCGGATGCGGTCCTCGCGGCGGTGGTAGACCGGGCGGAGGTCGAGCAGTTGCTTCATGTCCCTCCAGCCGCGTTCCACCTCGAGAAGCTGCTTGTATCCCAGGGCGATGTCCTCCGGGCTCAGGTGCGGGTCGGAGGAGCGGAGCAGGTACTTCCCGTCGAGCTTCGCCTCGGCCTCGATCTTCTTCTTGTCGACCCGCAGCAGGCCGCCGGGGGTGGTCCGCAGGAACCGCTTCAGTCCCGGCTTGGTGGACAACTGCCCAGCCAAGTGGGCGCGTTCCTCCTTGGTGAGCTTGTCGGTGTCGGCGATGGCGTCTTCGAGTTGGGCGACGAGCTTGGCGCGGATCGCGGCGTCGCGGGTGGCCTGGTCGGGGTTGAAGCAGATCACGAACCGGTCGTCGGTGGCGATGTTGACCTCCTTGACCTGCATGTTGTCGCGGACGGTCGCGTAGCGGCCGGGGCGGGCCAGGGCGGCTTTGACTTCGGCGGATCCGGAGCGGAGCTTCTCGCCGATGATGTAGCCGCCGCCTCCTTGCATGAGCGCGCGGCGGTTGGCGGCGGAGGTGAAGCCGCGGTCGGCGACCCAGACGACGCGGGACAGGGACCACTCGCGCAGGTCGCGCTTGACCTGCCGGATCAGGTCGCTGTCCGCGGTCGAACCGGGCCAGGACCACACCCGGACGGGGATACCGTCGCGGGTGACGGCCATGCCGACGACGACCTGGGGCAGGTCGTCGCGGGAGTCCTTGGACTTGCCGTGAGTGCGGAACCCTCGCATTTGGGTGGCGAGTTGCGGGTCGGTTCCGTCGGGCAGCAGGCGGCCGTCGGCGTCGCGCGGGGCGGGCTCGTCCGCCTCCTCGGTCTCGAAGTAGGTGCTGGTGGTGTCGAAGAACAGCAGGTCCACCTCCAGGTTGAGCAGGTCGGTGACCTGGAAGTACGCCTCCTTGGCGAGGGCGGGCTCAATGTCGAGCAGCCAGTCCATGGCCCGGTAGCAGGACTGCTCGTCGATCGCGGGAAGGCCCTCGATGTGGACGTCGCGGCTGATCCAGTCGGTGGCGGCGAGCTTGCTGGAGGCATCCAGGGCCCGGTTGGCGACCAGCGCGAACAGCACCCGTTCCACGCGCGGGTCCAGGCGGCGGCCCGCGAGTTGGCGGCGCATCACCTGGTCCAGGCCGAGCCGGCGCCACAGTCCGTCCAGGACGTGGGTGCCGCCGAGCGGGCGGGCCTCGGTGAAGGCGAGTTCGGTCGGTCCGGTCAGCACGGCCGCGCGGGCCGGGTCAAGCAGCCGGGTCAGCGCGGTGACCAGGCGCTCGATGGCGTCGCGGTCGATCTCGTCCTCGCGGCCGAAGGAGTGCAGCACCTTGGTGCGTGAGGCCCCCGCGACCGGGTCCCACTCGTTGTGGGCGAGCTGGAGGTATCGCACCACCTGTCCGGACTTGTTCCTCCGCGAGGACGTACGCACATACACGTGGCTAGACGATACACGTATTGCCGCAGGTCAACGGACTGCGATCGCGCGAATCGTGTCACTAGGTCTCTTGAAGGTCGCCCGCCCGCGATAACGTCCTGACCTGCACGTTCATCCGATCCCGTGTCCAGAACCCGCCCTCAACTGTCGAACCCGGGAAGGAGCCAACCGTTGTGCTGGCCACCCCGATCCTCACCGACTGAGGCCCGGGCAGGCTCAGACGGGCACAACGGCGCGGTCGTTACACCGGTTCTCCTCGGTGCGATCCCGGAGCGAACACCAACGGCGAGAGGCGCGCGGTGGGTACGGCCGCGACCGGTTTGATCGGACGGACGAGCCCGTGCGAGAGCTCCAGGGGATACCGGTGCCGTCGACGTGGAGCATCGCGTCCAGGAGATCGCGCAGTTCATGCTCGGGAGCGTCGTCGACCTCATGGACGCCCCGCGCCACAACGTCGACGGCGCCCGCAATCCCGATCCTGCCGAGAAGAAGACGAAGGCTCCTCGGCGCGCAGCGCCTCGCACAGGTCGCCCAGGGGCGGTGGGCGGCGTCGGCCGCGGTGCCGGGTCGATCGGGCGGGCCCGCGGCCGGGTCGAGCGCAGGCTCCCGGGCCGGGACATCCGGCACCACCGCCGGCACGGCCGTCCTCGCACCCCCCACCACAAGCCCCGCGGTCGGCCTGACCTCTACGGCTTGTCTCTCGGATCACGCCCGACACCACCCCGCCCTGTCGGTGACGGGTGGCATACTCTCCCCCGGGCCGGCGGTCGGCCCGGGGGAGGGTGAGCGGAGATGGCCTTCGGTGGCACCTGGCGGCTCCTGCGCCGGGACGGTGACGAGCCCGAGTTGGTCGGCGAGATCCTGGTCGACGACGGCGACTTCCCCTGGCTGAGCGGCCGCTTCGCCCCCGCGCCCGGCTTCGCCGCGGTCAGGCCGTGGTTCGAGGAGTCGCGCGCGCTGCTGAACGCCGAGGACTACGAGGGGTTCGAGCGCTTCTACGACCGGATCGCCGCGGCCCTGACCCTGGTCGCCCCCGACGGACCCGTCGCGGAGTTCCTCCTCCACATCGACGGCGACCGGGCGTCCTTCCGCTGGTCCGACGAGCCCTTCGACCCATAGGAGCTGCGCGGCCGACCGTGGGACTCTCCGGTCCTGTCCTCTTCCCGAAGGGACGGCGGCGACGGAGGCGGCTCGTGAAACGGCCCGAACCAGGAGGAGCTTGGTGGTGGTCGGGCATCGGCGGTTCCCTCTGATGTCAAGTCAGTTCTGTTGTCACGGTGCGGCATCCGGGGCACCGTCGGGCGGAGTACCGCGATCCCGGCGAAGTTCCGCGCACAATCTTGACGGTGCATGGACACGGCTCTACAACGTAGTCAGCTCCCCGTTCCCCCACCACCGGGAGCAGCGAAAGGTCGTCTTCTCGTCCCCCCTCACCGAGGAAGAGGCTTCCCCATGCGCCTTCGCCGCCACCTTGCCCTCACCGTCGCGGTAGCCGCGCTCGCCCTGGGCGCGGTCCCCGCGTCCGCGACGACCGGTCCCGCCGCCACCCCGGTGCTGACCACCGGGAGCGCGGGCGGAGCCGCGGTCGCCGCAGGCGACTCGCTCGCCGCGCCGCTCGCCGCAGGAACCCGCGCCACCTTCTACTCGACCGCGACCAGCACGACCGGCGTCACCTGCGCCGTCTCCCAGCTCTCGGCCAAGGCCGTGAGCAATCCGGCGGCGCCCGGCGTCGCCACCGGGTCGCTGACCGGGCTGACCTTCGGGACGTGCACCAGCAACGTCACCGGCGTCATCTCCGTCCGGAGCCTGACCGTCGGCAACCTCCCCCACGGTATCGCCGTCGACGACGCCCCGGGCCTCCCGGTCACCCTCACCGGCGGGGCCGCCGGGCCGATCCAGGCGACCGCCGTGCTCAACAGCTGGTTCGGCACCATCACCTGCACCTACCAGCTCAGCGGCCAGTTCACCGGCAACGCGGACAACGCCGCCCACAGCCTGGCCTTCCGCAACGAGCACTTCGCCAAGAGCGGCGGCTCGGCCCTCTGCCCCGGTGACGGCTACTTCTCCGCCACCTACGGCCCCGTCACCGACACCTCGCAGCCCGGAAGTCCCGCGGTGTTCGTCAACTGAGCTGCTGAGCCCGGGAGTTCCTTGGCCGGAGAGCGCCGGGCCGGCTGCTGCGCCGTCGGAGGCAGCGGGCCCGGGGCGCCGTGCAGGGCGCACGGCGCAGGGCGGGCAGCCCTGTGCAGCCGGAGCGCAACCCTTACGGGTCTGTGACCAGGGCCCGATCGCCCTGGCCGACGGTCGCCGTGTCGCGATAGATCTGGCTCCGAACACGCGTCACCACTGCCCACGGGAGCCCACGATGTCCGACACCCCTCGCCGCTCCGGCCGGTTCCTCCGCCCCGCGCTCGCAACCGCGGCCGCGCTCGTCCTCCTCGGTGCCGGACTCGGCCTCTACGCCTTCCAGCCCTGGAAGGCCTTCACCAACACGACCGTGGACGAAGCGCTTCCCGCTCCCGCGGCCGCCGTGTCCACCGTCCCGGCGCCCTCGGCCAGCGCCGCGCCGTCCTCCGCCGCCGCCCCGGCGGCCACGCCCGCCCCGGCGGGGCCCGTCGACCTCGCACGCGGCGGCTTCCGGTCCGGCGAGCACACCACCACCGGCACCGCGCGTCTCGTCCGCCTCGCCGACGGCTCCGCCGTACTGCGGCTGGAGGGCCTCGACACCTCGGAGGGCCCCGATGTCCGGGTCTACCTCTCGACGCTGCCCGCCGACCGGTCCCGCCGGGACGAGCTCGGAGACAAGGCCCTCGAACTCGGCAAGCTCAAGGGCAACCACGGCAACCAGAACTACGCCGTCCCCGCCGGCACCGACCTCACCGCCTTCCACAGCACCGTCATCTGGTGCCAGCGCTTCTCCGTCACCTTCGGAGCGGCCGATCTCGCCGCGGTCTGACCGGTTCTCGTCGGGCCGGTGCCCGGCCCGGCCCGGCTCGGCCGCCGAGCCGGGCCGCGCCGCGCCGCGCCGCGCCGGTCGGCCCGCAGGTGACGCACGGCTCCCGGGAGCGTGCGGTACGCGACCGAAGATGACGAAAGGCTGACGGCCCGGTCCCGCCCCTGGCCGCGGTCCGGTCGCTCCTGGTCGAATCAAGCCGTGGACAGAACTGCGAAACACTCCGAGGGCACCCCGGTGGGCCGCCGGGTGGTGCTCGGCATGCTCGGGCTCGGCGTCGCGG
This sequence comes from Kitasatospora hibisci, assembly GCF_043950205.1. Taxonomy (NCBI): domain Bacteria; kingdom Bacillati; phylum Actinomycetota; class Actinomycetes; order Kitasatosporales; family Streptomycetaceae; genus Kitasatospora; species Kitasatospora hibisci. The sequence continues at coordinate 606,970 of NZ_CP171642.1, forward strand.
GCGTCGCGGCCGGCCCGTACCTCCAGCGGGCCCAGGACGCCGTGGCCGGCAAGGACCCGACCGGCCTCACCGGGTTGCTGCCGGCCGGCGGCGGGTTCCGGTACTACTCCGTCGCCGCCTCGGTGCCGAACCGGGGCCCCGACGACTACACCCTGACCGTCGACGGGCTGGTGGAGCGCCCGGCGAGCCACCGCCTCGACGACCTCCGGGCCATGCCGCAGCGCCGACTCGTCCGGGACGTGCAGTGCGTGACGGGCTGGCGGGTACCGGCGACGCCGTTCGAGGGTGTGCCACTGGCGCACCTGCTGGACGCCGCAGGCGTGCGGCCCGGCGCCGGAGCGGTGCGCTTCGGCTGCTTCGACGGCGAGTACACCGAGAGCCTCACCCTGGAGCAGGCCCGTCGGGACGACGTCCTGGTCGCGCTGAAGCTCCAGGACGAGCCGATCTCCCACTCCCACGGTGGACCGGTGCGGCTCTACGTCGCCCCCATGTACTTCTACAAATCGGCCAAGTGGCTGTCCTCGATCACGGTCACCGACCGGGTGCAGCCGGGCTACTGGGAGCAGTACGGCTATGACGTCGACGCCTGGGTGGGCCGGTCGAACGGACGTGACGATGCACCGACCGCCTGACCGCCTGCTCCGCTTCACCCGGGCCGAACGCCGGGTGCACCGAGCCACCGCCGCCCTGATGCTGACCTGCCTGGCCACCGCCGCCTGTCTCTACCTGCCGCCGCTGGCCGAACTGGTCGGGCGCCGCCGCCTGGTCGTCACCGTCCACGTGTGGTGCGGCCTCGCGCTGCCGGTGCCGCTGCTGCTCGGTCTCGCCTTCCGGGCGGTACGGGCGGACGTGTCACGACTGAGCCGCTTCACCGCGGCGGACCGGGCGTGGCTGCGCGCGGTGCGCGCGAGGGCGTCCGCCCGCCCGGCGGGGAAGTTCAACGCCGGGCAGAAGCTGTACGCGCAGTGGACCCTCGGGGCGATGCTGGTGGCCATCGGCACCGGCCTGCTGATGTGGCTCACCCACCTGGCTCCGCCCTCGTGGCGGACCGGCGCGACCTTCGTGCACGACTGGATCGCGGCGGCCGCCCTCGTGGTGACCACCGGGCACGTCCTGATGGCCGTGCGCGATCCCGAGGCCCGGCGCGGCATGCGCACGGGGACGGTGGACCGCGCCTGGGCGCGGAGCGAGCACCCGCACTGGGAGGCCGAGAGCCGGGACGGGGACGTGGCGTAGCGCCGTGCCGCCCCGGCCGGTGCCTCAGCGGACTGCCTGCGGTCGGGAGCGGCCGGCGGCGGCCCCGTACGAGCGGCCGAGCGGGTCGCTCGGGCCGTTGGTACGGGGCCGGCGGCCCCCGCCGGTCGCGGCGCTGGTCCGGATGGCCGGGGTCAGATCTTGGCGAGCGCCTGCGCCAGGTCCGACCAGAGGTCCTCCGGGTGTTCGACGCCCACCGCCACGCGGACGGTGCCGGGGCTGATGCCGGCGGCCGCCAGCGCGGCGTCGTCGAGCTGGCGGTGCGAGGTGCTGGCCGGGTGCAGGATCAGCGTCTGCACGCTGCCGAGGGAGGGCGCGAGCGCCGCGAGCCGGACCGACTCGGTGAAGGTGCGGGCCGCCTCCCGCCCGCCGGCCAGGTCGAAGGAGAGCACCCCGCCCTGGCCCTCGGGCAGCAGCCGGCGGGCGAGTTCGTGGTCCGGGTGCCCTTGGGCAGGCCCGGGTAGTGGACCGCGGATACCGCCGGGTGGGAATCCAGCCGGTGGGCCAGGTCCAGCGCCGAGTCGCAGTGGCGGCGCATCCGCAACGGCAGCGTCTGCAGGCCGCGCAGGGTCAGCCAGGCCGCGTACGGGTCGGCCGCGGCGCCCAGCTCGACGGCGTGGTGCCAGACCGTCCGGTGCAGTTCGGCGTCGGCGAAGACGGCGATGCCCGCCAGGACGTCGCCGTGCCCGCCGAGGTACTTGGTGGCGGAGTGGACGACGATGTCGGCACCGTGCTCGATCGGCCGGCAGAGCAGCGGGGAGGCGAAGGTGTTGTCCACGACGCCGACCACCCCGGCCTCACGGGCCACGGCGAGCAGGGCCGGCAGGTCGGTGACCCGGGTGGTCGGGTTGGAGACGGTCTCCAGGTGCAGCAGCCGGGTGTTCGGGCGCAGCGCGGCCCGCACCTCGGCGGGGTCGTCGCCGCGGACGCGGGTGACCTGCACGCCCCAGCGGTCGGCCAGGTCCGCGAGCATCGCGAAGGTGCCCCCGTAGAGGCTCTCCTGGGCGATCACGTGATCGCCGGAGCGCAGCAGAGCGAGCAGGACGGTGTTGATCGCGGCCATGCCGGAGGCGGTCGCCAGGGCACCCGCCCCGCCCTCCAGCCCGGCGACGGCGTTCTCCAGCGAGCGGACGGTCGGGTTGCCGTGCCGGTTGTAGAGGAAGGCCCCGTCCGGGCCGCCGAACGCGTCCACCAGGGAGGCGGAGTCCTCGAAGGCGAACAGGTGGCCCTGGTGCAGCGGCACCCCGAGCGGGCGGCTTCCGGCCACGTCCACGACGGGTGGGTGGACGGCGCGGCTCTCGCGGCGCAGCGCGCCGCCGGAGCCCGGACGGGCGTCGAGGCCGGAGGCGGCGGCAGGAGCGGCGGCGGGGGAAGGCGCGGGGTGATCGCGGTCGAAGTCGTCCATGCCGTTCATCCTCGGGCGGCCGCGTCCGCCCGGCCAGGGCCAATCCCGGTCAAGTGGACTGAAGCGACGTGCTCGGGCCCGGTCCGCCCTTGCTCCCTTCCGGTTCCCGACGGGCGCGACGCGCGGTCACTCCTCGATGAAGACCGGGTCCTCCGCCGGGTGGAGGAGCCACAGGGTCAGAGGCCACCGGCCGGGAGCAGCACCACCCGGGCCTCGTCGAACGGCTCCCAGCGGGCCGGTCGCCCGCTGCGGGCCACCCGAAGCCGGCACCAGCGCGTGCCCGCGGCGTCCCGCCACCAGGCGCTGATCCGTCCGAGCGCCCAGTCACCGTCGGCGAAGTGCACCTCGACCGGCTGGTACACCCACTCGACGTCCGCCGTGACCGCGCCCACCGGGCCTGCGGCGCCGGCACCGCTTACGCCGCCGGGCACCGGACCGCGTCCGCTCTCCACCACGGTTCCGCCTCCGTTCCGGATCCGGCCGCCGTTCCGCCGTCGGGGTGGCCGCGCAGCCGGACGTACGGCACACCGCGCCGACTCTACAACGCTGTAGAGGGCGGCGCGGCGGAACCTGCACGCCCGTCGCCGGGACCTGCCCGGCGTGCGGAAGGCGCGCGCCGCCGGGGACGCCCGGCCGGGGACGTCTCCGGGCGGCGGCCGGGCCTCCGGGCCCCGGGACGGTCGGCGTGCGGATACGACTGCTCCCCCACCGGTCCTCCGGCAGGGGAGCAGCGTCGACCCGGGGGAGCCGGGTCAGGACGACGTGGTCGGCCGCGTCCGCCCGGCCGCCCGGGCGCGGCGGCGCTGCCACACGGCCAGCGGAACCGCGACCGCGAGCACGGCGGCCTCCGGAGCGGGCAGGTCCTCCAGCGAACCGGCCGCGCCCGGCGCCCCCGCTCCACCGGCGCCCGTGCGCTGGTCCAGCGCCTTCTGGTCGAAGGTGTCCGGAACCGGCATCGTGTCCCAGCGCGTGATCGGCCAGGCCACGACGAAGGCCCGGCCGATCACGTTGTCCACCGGGACGAAGCCGCCGCCGGGCTCGTTGACGTGGTACCGGGAGTCGCGGGAGTCGTTTCGATGGTCGCCCATCACCCAGATCCGGTCCTTGGGCACCTTCACCGTGCCGACCGGCGCGTCCCCGCACGGCGTCGACCCGGGGAAGAGGTACGGCTCGTCGAGCGGCACGCCGTTCACCTTCACCGGACTGCCGCTGTTGCACTCGACGGTGTCGCCGCCCACCGCGATCACCCGCTTGATCAGGTCCTTCTCGTCGTCCGACGGCATCAGGCCGATCACGCTCAGCGCCTTCCTGACGCTCCCGAGGAAGGAGTCGTCGGTCGCATGGGGCGCACGCTCCAGCCAGCCGCCCGGGTCCTTGAAGACGACGACCTCGCCGCGCTCCGGCTCGGCGCCGAACCACGGCGTCAGCTTGTCGACCAGCACCCGGTCGCCCTTCTCCAGGGTGTGCTGCATCGAGCCCGACGGGATCGAGAAGGCCTGGACGAAGAAGGTCTTGATGCCCAGTGAGAGCAGTAGGGCGACGACCACCAGGATCGGCAGCTCCTGCCAGAACGGGCGCTTGCGCCGCGCGGGCCGGCCACCGCCTTCGTCCCCGCCGTCGGTCGACGCCTCGGCGGGCGAATCCGGGCCGGTGTCCGGATCGGCCCCGGCGACGGCGACGGCCGGGCCGCCCGCCCCACCCTGGTCCGCCGGCGGCACGGCCGGGCCGGTCTCCCCTGCTCCGCCGGTCTCCCCGGTGTTGTCGACGCTCATTCCTCGGCCCCCTCCGAACGGCCCGGTGGGTCCCGACGCGGAACCCCCGTTGTCAGCTAACGAACAGAGGTTCCCGGTTTCGCCCGGACGTGGATGCGCTCGCCCTGCGCCCCGAACAGGCTGAGGAACTCTACGGCCTGTGTGCCCGCGTTGCCGAACGCGTGCGGGATCCGGGTGTCGAATTCGGCCGCCTCACCGGCCGTCAGGACGAGGTCCTGCGAGCCGAGCAGCAACCGCAGCTTGCCGGCCAGGACGTACACCCACTCGTGCCCCTCGTGCACCTTCGGCTCCAGCTCGGGACCGGCCCGGAAACCCGGGGGCATGATCTGCTTGTAGGCGTGCAGCCCGCCGAAGTGACGGGTGAGCGGCACGAAGGTCTGACCGCCGCGGGTGAACGGACGCGAGTGGACCCGCGGGTCGCCGGTGGCCGGAGCGCCCACCAGTTCGTCCAGCGGCACCCGGTACTCCCGGGCCAGCGGCAACAGCAGCTCCAGGGTGGGCCTGCGCAGGCCGGACTCCAGGCGCGACAGCGTGCTGAGCGAGATCCCGGTCGCCTCGCTCACCCCGGCCAGGGTGGCACCGCGCTCGCGCCGCAGGGCACGCAGCCGTGGTCCGACGGCCTCCAGCACGCCGGCCAGCTCGTCGCTGAGGGCCCCGGCGTCACCCGGCTCCGCCCCCTCGGCCGGGGCAGGAGCGGCGGGATCCGGGGCAGCCCCCTTGCGGCGGGCGCGATGGTTCCGGTGGGCGTGGTCGTCGTGCGAGGCGTTGGCCATGCCTCCTATCTGCCGTTGTGACAGGCCGTTCTGTCAATCCGGCCGGGGCCGGCACGCCGGGTCGGACCTGCACGCCGTCGTACGGCACTCGGTGGCGGCCTGCCCTCCAGCGTGCCGTCATGCGAGTCGAACCGACCGGGGCCGGCGTCGCGACGGGCGACGAGGTGTGGGCGCGCATGCCGCCGTGCGGGAGGTGCCGGACGACGCCTCGGTGGCCCGCCCGGCGCCGGATCTCCGGCACTGCTCGACGACGTCCCCGAGTCCCTCGGTGTCCACGGGGCACACCGCGTCACGGCCCATCCACGTCCGCCGGGGCCCGACGCCGTCCGCCGCAGGTCAGGGCGCCTCCCCCGGGCATCCGTCGCCCCAGATCAGGAAGCAGCCGCCGTGGTGGAAGAACTCCTTCGCCACGTCGAGCCAGTCCGTGAAGAGGACGACCCACATGGCGACGCAGAGGCCGAGCAGCCCGCCGAATCCGGCCGCCGCTGCCACCAGGCTCAGGAGGAGGCGCAGCCTGCCGCCGCCCCGTCCGTCCGCCACGTCGCGCTGCCCCACGGATACCCCCCTCGCCGTCCCCAGGTCCACCGAGCATCCCCGCCCGGCGCAGCGCACACCAGCCAACGGACGTGCAGTGAAGCCGAGTTGTGATGTACAGGCGAACGGTCGGCCCCCGGTTCCCGGCGGAGCGGCACACGGTCCGGCGGAGGGGCCGCCAGGCCGGGGGCGGCCGGCCTCAGAGCCAGTCGCGCCGCTTGAAGATCAGGTAGAGGCTGGTGCAGACGAGCGCCATCAGACCGATCGCGAACGGGTACCCGAAGGCCCAGTGCAGCTCGGGCATAGTGTCGAAGTTCATGCCGTACACGGTGCCGATCAGCGTCGGCGCGAAGAGGATGGCCGCCCAGGAGGAGATCTTCTTGATCTCGTCGTTCTGCGCGTGCCCGGCCTCCGCGAGCTGCTTCATCTCCTCGTTCTGCCGCTGCGACACCAGCGTCGCGTTGACGGTGAGGATGTTCTGCAGCATCTGCCGGAACCCGTCCACCCGCTCGGCGGCGTACGTGGCGTGGTCGGCCACGTCCCGCAGGTAGCGCTGGAGTTCGTCGTCGGTGCCGTACTTGCCGAAGCCGGCCTCCAGGCTCTTCATGATCTCCAGCAGCGGCCGGGTGGCCCGCTGGAACTCGATGACCTCGCGGGAGAGCTCGTAGATGCGCCGGGAGACGTGCGGGTCGCCGCCGAAGACCTCGGTCTCGATCTCGTCGATGTCGTGCTGCAGGCCTGCGATCACCGGGGCGTAGCCGTCGACCACGGCGTCCAGCACCGCGTACAGCACGGCCTCGGGGCCGAGTGCGAGCAGCTCCGGGTCGGCCTCCAGGCGGCGGCGGACGGCGGAGAGGTCGGGGGCCTGCGAGTGGCGCACGGTCAGGACGAAGTCCGGGCCGACGAAGAGGTGGATCTCGCCGAAGTCGACCTCCTCCACGTCGTCCAGGTAGCGGGCGGCGCGCAGTACCACGAAGAGGGTGTCGCCGTAGCGCTCCAGCTTGGGCCGCTGGTGGGCGACGATGGCGTCCTCGACGGCCAGTTCGTGCAGGTTGAACCGCTCGGCGGCCTCCAGGAGCTGGGCCTCGGCCGGCCGGAACAGCCCGATCCAGGCCATCGTGCCGGGCTTGCCGGGCAGTTCCCGGTAGATGTCCGCCAGGCTGGACGGCGTCTCGACCCGGCGGCCGTCGTGGTAGACGGCCGCGTCCACCAGCGAGCGCTCCAGCGTGACCGGCGCGACGGGCTGGTCGGGCCGCGGGTCCATCGAGTGCTCGGGCGCCGGCGCGGTCTCGCCGGACCGGGTGGTGGCGACGTGACGGGAGAACGGGAGCCTGCTCGCGCGCACGGCGCGCACACGCCAGTCGGACATGGCGGGGTACCTCCACGGTTCGGTGGCCGCCGCTCCCGGGGACGGGCAGGGGTCGCCGGGGCGGGGCGGGCGGGAGGCGCCCGGCCTGCCTCCACCGCGCACGGCGCCCGGCCGCACGGCGCCCGCCCACCGGAGTCAGCGGCGGGCGGTGCGGCGGCAGGGGGTGGGAGCGGTACGGGAGGAGGGGTGCCGGGTGCCGGGAGATGAGGGGGACGTCCTGGGGCGGGGCCGACTTCGGCCCGGACTACTGGAATCCACAGCTCTCACCTCCTCACCGCCGGGGCGCCCGCACACCGGGTCACCGCAACCGGGCACCAGGAGGATCCGCACCGAGCGGCCGCGGGCGGGCACGTCCGCGGGAGTCGGGCGGGCACCCCTGATCTCGTCAGAGCTTTGGCACGCCACGGCGTAGCACCCGACGGGTGCAGCCACTTGGGGTCACCCCTTAGGCCGGGGAGACCTGTCCTGAACCTGGGCGTCTCTCGACGTCGTGGGGTCAGTGGCCTGTGTCCGTGGCGACGCCTCACCGAACGAGGTGCCTTCACAACCGCACCGAGTGTAGTACCCGGACCCGGGTCGTTCCGACCCGGGTCCCGCCGCGCAGGCCCTGACCAGGGGCTCCGCCGACCGGAAGGCGGCCGGAGCGGTGGACTCCGGCCACCGCCCCTACCGAGGCCCGAGGTGCGCGGCGGCGTACGGGACGGCCACCGTCTCCAGACCGCCGACCGAGCCGAACACCGGGTGGACGTTGGCCTCGAACACCACCCCGCCGTTCTCCGCGGCGAGATCGACGCCGGCCAGCGGCAGACCCAGGGACTTCGTCGCCGCCACGGCCAGCTCGGCCAGCCCGCCCGGCAGCTCCCCCTCCTCCAGCAGGGTCGAGACGGCGCCCCGGCACTCGTTGCACGGGGCGTCGGGGTTCGCCTGCACGTGCTCGACGGTGCGCACGACGCGCCCGTCCAGGACGACCACCCGGTACTGGTGGCGCCGGCCGTCCGGGGTGAAGTTCGCGGCGTCCCGGGCGATCAGCCAGTCGGTGCCCGCCTCGGCGTAGTGCCGGGCGGCGGCGGCCAGTTGGGCACCGGTGGTGACGTGGAAGACGTCGCTGCCGCCCATCCCGACGGTCGGCCTGGCCCAGACGTCCCCGCCGAGGCGGTCGAAGGCCTCGGCCGCGGCCTCCGGGCTCGGCCGGGAGAGCGTGACGGTGGGCATGTGCGGAATGCCGTCGCGGACGAACCGCTCGACGGTGAGGTCCTTCTCGGTGGCCGTCCGCCAGGCCTCCGCGTCCGTGCCGAGCGAGCGGGCACCGTGGTCGCGCAGCAGTCGCTGGAACGCCTCGAAGCCGCGGCGGCGGTGCGGCGGGACTTCGTAGACGAGCACCGCCTCCGCCGTCACGGCGATCCTCTCCGCGGGTACCTCCAGCCGCAGGACGCCGCCCGCCGCGCCCGCCCCCGCCGCGCCGGCGTCCGCGGGTTCGGCGTCCGCGGTGTCGGCGTCCGCGGTGTCGGCGCGGGTGATCCGGCCGGTGCCGCCGGTCATGAAGTGCCGCGCGTCGACCAGCACCGGCGGTCTGCCGGTGAGCGACCGCACGGCCGTGGCGAGGACGTCCCGGCTGCCCTCGGTGGAGCTGTGGTCGGTCATCACTACGAGCTCACTGCGCACCATGCCGCCATGGAACGGCCGGCCGCCGGGCGCGGCAAGACGGCGTCTTGCGCCGGTCGGCGGCCGGGTGGCCGAAAGCGGTCGCCTCGGCCGGGATCGGAGCGAGGCCCGGGTGCGGTCCGCCACGACCACGGGCTCACACCGCCCTAGGCGGGCTTGCGGGCCTCGATCAGGTGGCGGGACGAGTGGGCCACGAACGGGCCCTCCGCGCGGATCAGGGCGTCGAGCTCGCGCAGGCGGTCACGGTAGGCGTCGACGGTGAAGCCGGGGACCATCCAGATCACCTTCCGCAGGAAGTAGACCACCGCCCCGATATCGAAGAACTCGATCCGCAGCCGCTCGGACCGCAGGTCGACCACCTCCAGCCCGGCCACCCGCGCGTCCGCGCTCTCCTGCTCGGGGTTGCGGCCCTTGCGCGCCTCCGGCTGCGGGCCGAGGAAGAACTCGACCAGCTCGAACACCGACGCCGGCCCCACGTGCTGTGCGAAGTACCTGCCGCCGGGCCGGAGCACCCGGGCGATCTCCGTCCACCAGACGGTCGCCGGGTGCCGGCTGGTCACCAGGTCGAACGCCCCGTCGGCGAACGGCAGCGGCGGCTCGTCCGGGTCCGCGACCACGATCGCCCCCAGCGGGTGGAGCAACTCGGTCGCCCGCAGGACGTTCGGCGGCCAGGACTCGGTGGCGACCATCGCCGGCGGGAAGGACCCGGCGCCGGCCAGCACCTCGCCGCCGCCGGTCTGCACGTCCAGCGCCGCCGAGGCCGACGCGAGCCGCTCCCCCAGCAACCGCTGGTACCCCCAGGACGGTCGTGCCTCCGTCGCCCGGCCGTCCAGCCAGGAGAAGTCCCAGCCGTCGACGGACACCGACTCGGCCTCGGCGATCAGGTCTTCGAACGTTCGCGACATGTCCGTATGATCCCCGCGCCTGACCGGTTCGGCCAACCGGATATCGGGCGTGCCGCGGGCTCTGCGGCAGGCAGCCACACCCGCCCGGCCCGCCGCCGCACCGTCCAGGGTCACGTGCGACACGCCCGCCACACCTTCCGCCGTTTCCGTGCGGGATCCCCCGCCCCCGCCTACGCTCGCTGGGATGAGGCGACTCGACGCGGTGGACCGGGCCCTGTTCGACCGGGTGGCGCTCTCTCGCCTGCGCGGCACCCACCCGTGGCTGCGCGGCCTGAGCCACGCCGCAGACCACGGGAAGCTCTGGTTCGGGACGGCAGCGGTGCTCGGCGCCGTCGGCGGCCGGACCGGCCGACGGGCGGCGCTGCGCGGCGTCGGATCACTCGCGCTCGCTTCGGCGGCCGCCAACATCGCCGCCAAGCAGCTGAGCCGGCGGCCGCGCCCCGGTCTCGACCTGGTACCCGCCGTACGGCGGCTGCTGCGCCAGCCGGTGACCACCTCCTTCCCCTCCGGGCACTCGGCCTCGGCGGCCGCCTTCGTGGCCGGCGTCGCCATCGAGGCGCCGATCCTCGGCGCCGCGCTGGCACCGGTGGCCGCGGCCGTCGGCGCCTCCCGGGTCTACACCGGCGCCCACTTCCCCGGCGACGTACTGGCCGGGTTCACGCTCGGCGCAGCGGCGGCCGCCCTGACCGTGCGGTGGTGGCCCCGGTCGAACGACACGCCGCCCCCGGCCGGACCGCCGCCGCGCACCGCTCCGGCGCTGCCGGAGGGCGCGGGCCTCTCCGTGGTGGTGAACAGCGGCTCCGGCAACGGCTCTCTGCTGGCAGCCGGCCCCGAGGAGACCGTCGCCGAGCTGCGCGCCCTGCTGCCGCGCGCAGACGTGTTGCTCTGCGGCCCGGAGGACGACCTACCCGCGATGCTGACCGGGGCCGCGGACCGGGCGGCCCGGTCCGGCGGGGCGCTCGGGGTCTGCGGCGGCGACGGCAGCGTCAACCTGGCCGCCTCGCTCGCCACCGAGCGCGGGCTGCCGCTCGCGGTCTTCCCCGGTGGCACGCTCAACCACTTCGCGCTCGACCTCGGCATCGAGTCGCCCGCGGACACCGCGGCGGCGGTGGTCGCGGGCTCCGCCTGCGGGGTCGATCTCGGACTCGCCGTCGACGACACCTCTCGCCGCCTCTTCCTCAACACCTTCAGCCTCGGCGTCTACCCCGAACTGGTCCGGGTGCGGGAGTCGTTGGAGGGCCGCCTGGGCAAGTGGCCGGCCCTGGCGGTGGCGGTCGGCCGGTCGCTGGCCTCCGCCGAGCCGGTCACCGTCCGGGCCGGCGGCCGCGACCGGCGCCTCTGGTTGCTGTTCGCGGGCAACGGCGCCTACGACCCGCCCGGCTTCGCCCCGACCCGCCGGACCGGCCTGGCCGACGGGCTGTTGGACGTCCGGGTCGTCGACGGCGGCCACCCCTTCGCCCGCACCCGGCTGGCGGCCGCCGTCCTGTCCGGCACCATGGCGCGCTCACGGGTCTACCACGCGGCCCGGCTGACGGCGCTCGACCTCGACTCCCTGGGCGACGCCGACCGGATCGCCGTCGACGGGGAGAGCCTGCCGGCCGCGGGGGCCCTCCGACTGGCCAAGGCCCCGAACGGCCTGACGGTCTACCGGCCTTCCGCCGGCTGAGTCGGCGCCGGGCCGATGTGGACGGGCGTCAACCGCTGGCGCCGCCGCTCGCGGAGGCCACGTGGAGCACTGCGTCGCACTGCTCCAGGATCGCGGCCCCGAGCGGGAAGTACCCCTGCTCCGGCCTGACGTCCGTACGGACCAGCGGTGCGGGTCCGTCGGGCGCGGCGAGGGCCTTGCGGAGCCGGTTCGCGTCGAAGAGGGCGCACCCGGCGGGCGCCGCCTGCTGCAGCACGTCCTCGTAGGTGTTCGCCGGGGGCGCGTCCAGCCCGATCGTGGTGCTCGAACCGAGGCTGGTGACGACGAACGCGTACTGGTCGCCGACCAGCGTGCTGGTGACGGCGCCGGCGCTGAACCAGCCGACGGCCGTGCCTCCCATGTCCATGCTGCTGGGGTTGCGCTGGAGGTGCGCGTTGTGGGCGAACACCAGGGTCGGGCCGCGGCGCCGTTCGCGGGCGCGGATGTCCAGCAGGTTCTCGGCCATCAGGGTGTCGCGGACGCCGGTCAGTCGGGACAGGCGCCGGTCGGGCGGCGCGATCTCGGCGAGCTGGGAGTGGTAGCGCAGCAGCCCGAGCGCGGTCCTGCCGTGCAGCTCGGCGAGCTGCCAGGCGGCCCGGGAGGACGCCGCGACCAGGTGCGGCAGCCGGGCGTACAGGGTGGTCAGCAGGTCGTCGGTGACCGCCCGCAGCTCCAGCGCGTCCGGCGAGGCACCGATGGACCTCCCGACCTCCAGCACCGCCGCCGAGTTGCTCCAGCGCTCGTCGTCGCCGAGGAGCCGGTCGAGGTGCCCGTCGCGGTCCGCGCGGCCGTGGAGGAAGGCGTCCGGACCGAGGTGCTCGGACAGGAAGCCGTGGAGGTGCTTCAGGTAGCGGCGGGGGCTGGGGGCGCTGAGCGTCTCCAGCGGCGCGTCGAAGCCGTGGAAGGCCACCTGCTCGTCCGCCGGGCGGCCCTCGTTGTGCTCGCGCAGCCATGCGACGAGCTCGCGGTTGGCGTCGAGCCGGCCGAAGCCGTGGCTGAAGCCCTCCGCCATGACCTGGTCGAGCGTCCCGGCCCCGCCGCGGACGAACGCGTCGACCTCCAGTGCGGCGATCCGGTCGGACTCCACCGCGATCGATCGGAACCCGTGCTCGACCAGCACCTTGAGGATGCGGTTGCGCAGGTGTGCGAAGGCCGGCTCCAGGTGGGTCGGCTCGCCGAGCGCCAGCAGCGCCGGCTGCGGCTCCAGCGCCTTGAGGAGGGCGGACAGCGCGGCGGTCAGCCCGCGGCCGCCGTCGAGGACGAACGATCCGTGGACGGCTTCGGTGACGGAAGGTGTCGAAGTCATGGCTTCGACCGTATCGTTGAACCAACGGTGTAAAGCTGAGTGCTCCGGCACGCAAGGGACAGGGCATCGAGCCGCATGAACCTTAAAACGAGGGGTCGCGCCGAGAGCGACCGCCGCCGCCCCGTGGACCTCGCCCGGGAGCACGGGATCTCCACCCAGGCGGTACGCAACTACGAGCGGGACGGCGTGCTGCCGCCGGCCGAGCGCACCCCCAGCGGCTACCGCAGCTACTCGGCCGTGCACGTCCGCGCCCTGCGCGCCTTCCTCGCGCTCGTCCCCGCGCACGGCTACCCGGCCGCCGGCGAGATCATGCGCGCGGCCAACCGCGGCGAGCTGGACACCGCCCTGACGTGGGTCGACCGCAGCCACGCCCAACTGCTGCGCGACCGCGAGACCTTGGACGCGGTCGAGGCGGCCGTCGCCTCACTCGGCCGGTCGGCGGCCGGTGGTGCACCGGCCGCCGGTCCGTCCGGAACCGCCGCCTCGGACCGCCCCTTCTCGGTCGGCCGACTCGCGCACCGCCTCGGCCTCGCACCCGCGACCCTGCGGAAGTGGGAGCGGGCCGGGATCCTCGTGCCGGCGCGCGACCCGCAGACACACCACCGCAGCTACACCGCGGGCGACATCCGCGACGCGCAGCTCGCCCACCTGCTCCGGCGCGGCGGCTTCCCGCTGGCCCACATCGCCACGGTGCTCCACCAGGTCCGCGGCGCCGGCGGGCCCGAGGCGCTCGCCCTCTCGCTCGGCGACTGGCGGCAACGGCTCACCGACCGCGGACGCGCCATGCTGACGGCCGCCGGAGAGCTCGCCGCGTACCTGCGCGCGCAGGAGACCGACTCCGTTGCGGCTCGTTCCACCGCCCGGTCGTCACGGGAGGCAACGCCGGACGGGTCCGGCCCGGCGGCCCCGGCCGGGACGGCCTGACCTGCCGCCCGAGCCCGACCGAGCCCGGGTGCGGGTGCGGGTGCGAGGCGGTGGGCCGGCTACAGCAACCCGTGCAGACGGTGCCCGGACCGTCCTCCGTCCGTACGCCGGACGGCGACGACGGCGGCGTCGTCGCCGAGCCGCCCACCGGCGTGTGCCAGCAGATCGCGGCGGATGTGGTTGACCAGCGCCTCCGGCGTACTGCCGGCCCAGCGGGCGACCCGTTCCGCGAACGGGTAGAACGCACCGGAACGGTCGCGGGCCTCGACCACACCGTCGGTGTAGAGCAGGAGCACGTCCCCGACCTCGAAGGGGAACGTGTCGTCCGGGTAGTCGGCCGCCGCCAGGACGCCGAGGCCGAGGGGCGGCGCGGCACCCGCTCCGTCGAGGCCGATCACGCGGTCGTGGTGAAGCAGCAGCGGTGGCGGGTGTCCGCAGTTGGTCATGCGGGCCACCGGGGCGTCGTCGGGGATGTCGAGGAACAGGGCGGTGACGAAGTGCTCGGCGGCCTCCCGCTCGGTCTGGGCGAAGTCGACCAGGTACCGGCTGACATTGTGGTCCAGCGTCCGGGCGAGGTCGGGCAGCGTGGCGTGCTCGGCGGCGACGAGCCGGAAGGCGCTCAGCAACAGGGCGGACTCCCCGATGGCCGCCAGGCCCTTCCCCCGGACATCCCCGACGATCATCCGCGCCCCGCCGCCCGTGCGGGTCGCCGTGTAGAGGTCACCGCCGATCTGTGCCTCCTGCTCGGCGGCCAGGTACACGGTCGCGATCTGCAGCGGGCCGATCCGCTCGGGAATAGGGCGCAGCAGGGCGCGCTGGGCGGCTTCGGCCACCGACTGGGCGCGGGCGAGCTGCCGGTCGCGGCGCTCCCGGACCACTGCGAAGACCACGATCATCATGGACAGCGCGGCGAGTGCGACGAGCTGGGCCGGGTGGCTTCCGGCGGTCAGGCCACCGCGCAGGACGCCGATGAGGACGCCGACGGCGACCGTGAGCGCTGCGACGGCGGCGGTCACCCGCGGACCGGCGAACGACGGGGTCAGCGCGGGAGCGATCACGAGCAGCGGGCCGAGCCGAACCGAGTCGGGCGACCGGACGATCACCACGAGGAGTACCAGGAGGAGACCGACCGGTACCAGCACCAGGGCCGGGACGCGCCCCCACGGCCTCGCCTCGGCCGAGCGCCGTTCGACGTCCATGCCCCAAGGATGCGCCGCACCCGCGGACCGGCGCATCCGGCACGTGCGGGGTCGGTGACAGGCCGCCCGTACGGCGTACGCCACGACGGAATCCGGTCACCGGGCGCGGTGGCCGTCGTCGAGCCGTCCCGGGCAGGCCGGCGGCCAGGCGGGACGCCCGAGCCCCGGCACCCTGGCCGGGAGCCACACCGCTCCGAGGGCATCGCCCTGCCGCTCACCCGCTACCGAACGAGTAGAACTGCTCCGCCCAGATGATCTTGCAATCGGGGGTGTAGCGCGTCCCCCAGCGCTCGGCCGACTGGGCGACGAGGAAGAGTCCGCGTCCGCCTTCGTCCGTGGCCGCGGCGTAGCGCAGGTGCGGGGCGGAACTGCTGGTGTCCGAAACCTCGCAGATCAGCGCGCGGCCCAGGATGAGGCGCACGGCGATCGGCCCGGCGCCGTAGCGGATCGCGTTGGTGATCAGCTCGCTGAGGATCAGTTCGGTGGTGAATTCCAGCTCCGCCAGCCCCCACTCCGCCAGTTGTCGACCGGCCTCGGCCCGGATGCCCGCCACGGCCGCCGGATCCGGCGGGACGTCCCACCGGGCGATCCGGTCGGCCGGCAGTGCGCGGGTCCGCGCGACGAGGAGGACGACGTCGTCCGTGGAGCTCGCGGGCCGCAGCGCCTCCAGCACCGCGTCACAGGTCTCCTCGGGAGCCCGGTGGGCGTCGGCCAGGGTCGTGCGCAGCACTTCGAGTCCGCGGTCGATGTCCCGGCGCCGGTCCTCGACGAGGCCGTTGGTGTACAGGACCAGCCGGCCGTCGTCGGGCACCCGCAGCCGCGTGGTCTCGAAGGGCAGTCCGCCCACGCCGAGCGGAGGTCCGGCCGGCACGTCGACGTACTCGACGGTGCCCTCGGGCGTGACGAGCGCGGGCGGGAGGTGGCCGGCCCTGGCCAGCTCGCAGTACTGCGACACCGGGTCGTAGATCGCGTAGAGGCAGGTGGCTCCGGTGATCCCAGGGTCGTCACGCGTGGTGACGTCGTCCCTGTCGATCCGACTGACCAGCTCGTCGAGGTGGGCGAGGAGGTCGTCGGGGGGCAGGTCGAGCATGGAGAAGTTGTGCACGGCCGTCCTGAGACGGCCCATGGTGGCGGCCGCGTGCACACCGTGCCCGACGATGTCGCCCACCACCAGGGCGACGCGGGTGCCCGACAGGGGGATGACATCGAACCAGTCCCCGCCGACGCCCGACTGCGCGGGCAGGTAGCGGTAGGCGACGTCGAGGGAGTCCTGCTCGGGCAGCCCGTGCGGCAGCAGGCTCCGCTGCAGGGTCACGGCCGTACTGTGGTCGCCCGTGATGGCCGAGACGATCTGCTCCTGGGTGGCGTACTTCGTGTCGAAGAAGCCCCCGTTGCGGCCCAGGCGCAGCACCGCCACCCGGTCGGCGACCGCCCGCACGTTGTCCAGGTCGTGGCTCACGATCAGCACACCGAGTCGCTGCGCCCGCAGGCGCTCGACCAGCTCCAGGACCACTGCGGTCGCACCGATCCCGAGGGCGGCGGTGGGCTCGTCCAGAACGACCATCCGGGGCTCGCCGATCATTGCGCGTGCGATGGCGACGCTCTGACGCTGGCCGCCGGAGAGCACGCCGACCGGGACGCGCAGGCTGGGGATCCGGAGGGACAGGGCGCTCAGCAGTCTGCGGCAGCGCTTCTCCATCTCGATCTCGTCGAGGACGCCGAATCTGCGCAGTTCACGACCGAGGAAGATGTTGGCGACCGTGTCGAGGTTGTCGCAGAGCGACAGGTCCTGGTGGACGGTGGCGACGCCGAGGTTCTGGGCGTCGATCGGCCTGCGGAAGTCCACGCTCCGCCCCTCCCACTCGATCGCTCCGCTGTCCGGCGCGGACACCCCGGAGACGACCTTGACCAGGGTGGACTTTCCGGCGCCGTTGTCCCCGACCAGCGCGACCACCTCCCCCTCCTCGATGTCGAGGTCGACGTCGCTCAGCGCCTGGACGGCGCCGAACCGCTTGGAGATGCCGCGTACGGCCAGCAGCGGAGTTCGTACCAAGGGAAACCGTCTCCTTCCCGTCGCGGTTCACCGGGGACGGACCGGACCGGAGCAGCGCGATGTCGAACCTCGTTCGGACCGACGAGTGGCGCACAGCCTCCTTCCCATACTGACCCGGGCGGGCACAGGTCCCAACTCCGGTCGATCACCGCACGCGGGCCGGCTCCCGCGCCGGCGGGAGCCGAATCCTTTTCCCGGCCGGTGGCTCTTATGGTCGAACGGCTGTGAGGGCGTGTCGGAGGAGGCCCCCCGTTCCGCGATCGATCGAACAGCGAGAGGCCCCTGGTGAATCCTTTCCCATCTTCATGTGCATCCCGAGGGGTGCTGCTGGTGCACGGCGCGTGGCACACCGGTCGCGCCTGGGACGGCGTCGCGGCCGGGCTGCGGGCACGCGGTGTCCCCGTGGCCGTCGCCGAGCTGCACCGCGGGTCGCTGGCGGCCGACATCGCCGCGGCGGAGACCGCCCTGGACCGGCTGACCGAGGTGGGCGGCCCCGCCGTCGCGTGCGGTCATTCCTACGGCGGTGCCGTCATCACCGGCCTTCCGCCGCGCAAGATCGACCACCTCGTGTACCTCGCCGCGATGATGCCCGACCGCGGCGAGACCGCCCTCGGCCTTCTCGCCGGTGCACCGCCCACCGACCTGGGAACCAGCATGATCGGCGATCATGCCGGAACCACGACGATCGACCCGGAGGCTGCGGGAGGACTGTTCCACGCCCAACTCGGCACGGAAGGACGTGCCCGCCATGTCGCCGAGCTCGTCCCCCAGCTGATGGCCCCCGGCCATCAGCCGACGGCCAGCGCCGCCTGGCACCAGCGGCCCAGCACCTACGTGGTCTGCACCGAGGACCGCGCCATGCACCCGGACCTGCAACGCCGATTCGCCGCTCGCGCAACTCGCGCGCTCGCCTGGCGGAGCGACCACGGCGTCTTCGCGTCGCACGAGGAAGAGACCATCGGACTGCTCCACCGGATGGCCACCGGACGCCTCCTCACCCGGTCCGCTGCGTCCGTGCCGCTGCCGGGGCGACGTGACGGCAGGCGGCCGGAGCGCGGCGGAGCGACGGTGCCCGGGGGCCGGAACGGTGGTGATTCCGGGTGAACGGACGCGGCGCGTCGGCACGATGGCACGGGAGACCCGCGGGTGGGCGGCTAGGACGGGGGAATGCACCTTCTCTCTCGGACCGCGCTCCTCGCGGTCGCGCTCGTGATGCTTCCCGGTACCGCCCGGGCGAGCGGGCTCGGCGGGTGGGATCCGGCTGCCGTTCGGGCGGCGGCACCTCCGGTCGTCCGTCCCGCGCCCTTCGCCGCGCCCCATGCCGCGCCGCCGGACGACTCTGCAGACGGACTGCCCGAGTACCGGTTCACCGGGGCCGGGTTCGACGCCTGCTCGGCCCCGCCGCTGGAGGCCATGTCCGCCTGGAGTGTCGCCTCGCCGTACGGTGCGGTGAACATCTACAGCAGTGGCGGCCAACGCGCCTGCAGTCAGGACCGGTTGACGCCGCAGTGGGTCGGCATGGTCCGGGCGATGGGGTGGCGGCTGGTGCCCACGCACGTCGGGCTCCAGGCACCGTGCGCCGAGCGGGCCGACAAGCCGCTGCGGATCACCCCGGCCCGGGCCGAGGAGCAGGGCGAGCAGGAGGCCGGTGAGGCGGCCGCGGCGCTGCAGGTGCTGGGTCTGGGGCCGGGCAGCCCGGTGTACCTCGACATGGAGGCGTATCCGACGGGCGACGCGGTGTGCAGCCGGGCGGTGGTCGACTTCACCGTCGGCTGGACCCGGGCGCTCCGGGCGGCCGGGTACCGGTCGGGCTTCTACTCCAGCCTGAACTCGGGCATCGCCGACCTCGTCACCGCCGCCCGGGCCGGCCGTGCCCCCATGCCCGACGCGATCTGGTACGCCCGCTGGGACGGCCACCCCACGACCACCGGGCAGGCCGGGCTGCCCGACGACCTGTGGACCGGCCGCCGCATCCACCAGTACCGGGGCGGCGCCGACGAAACGTACGGCGGTGTGACGCTCAACGTCGACCGCGACGAGCTGGACGGCCTGGTGGCCGGTGGGGCCTGGTAGCGGCGGGCGGGCCGGGCCGTGACGATCCGCCCGGAGACCGCGGGCTCGGACGCGACGTCAGGGTGACGCCCTCCGGCGACGCTTCCGAGAACACGGAGGGGGCCACCCGTCCTGGGGCACCACCCCGGGCCGGGCACGTCCGGTCGGATCGTCGCCGGCCCCGACCGCCTGCCCCGGCCGCCTGCCCCGACCGCCTGCCCCCACCCGGCGCGGGCGGTCGGTGCGCTGCCGGCGGGCGGGCCCCGAAATCGCCTACCGCGCACGGCGCCGGCCCTGGACAATCGGGTCATGCGCATACGAGAAGTCCGCACCGTGGACCTGCCGCTGCTCCAGGACGTCGAGCGAGCGGCCGGGCGGCGCTTCAGCGACATCGGCATGCCGGAGATCGCGGATGACGAACCGCTGCCGCTCGACGAGCTCGCGCGCTACCAACGGGCGGGGTTGGCCTGGGCGGCCGTCGACGGGGCCGACGTTCCGGTGGCCTATCTCATCGCCGAGCACGTCGACGGCAACCTGCACGTCGAACAGGTCTCGGTGCACCCCGACAGCGCACGCCGAGGAATCGGACGGTCCCTGCTGGACCACCTCGCCGAACGGGCGGCGGCCCACGGCATCCCGGCCCTGACCCTCACCACGTTCGCCGACGTGCCGTGGAACGCCCCCTACTACGCACGCTGCGGGTTCCGACCGATCGACGAGGACCTGCTCGGCCCGCACCAACTGGACATCCGCGCAAGGGAAGCGGCCCACGGCCTCGACAGGTGGCCGCGGCTCTTCATGAGCCGACCGGTGTGACGGCGGCCCCGTGCTCGCGGACACCACGAGGCCGACGGGCTCCACCGGCCCGGCGGGCCTGCCTACCCCAGGAAGGCGTTGACGGCCGACACGAATCGGGCGGCGTCGTCGAGCCACGGGAAGTGACCGGCGCCGGGTTGGACGACCAGCTGGGCCTCCGGGTAGAGACCGGCGAGCTCGGCGACGGCGCTCGGCGGGGCCGACAGGTCGACTTCACCGGCGAGGACCAGGACCGGCGCGGGAAGCGTCGCGAGCGCGGCCCGGGTGGCCTCCGGGTCGAAGGCGCCCTCGGAGCCGTACACGGCCGCGGCCTCGCCGTTGCGCAGTTCGTCCCCCGCCGCGGCGTGCGCCCGGGACGGCTCGTCCCAACGGCCGTACGTGAACGGCGCGACGGCCTCCCAGGCGGTGGGCGTCGGCCGACCGGCCACGATCGTCTCCAGGGCCGCGAACGCCTCCGGGAACCACGGCTCCTCCTTGCGGAGCAGCGCCGTCTGCAGCCGGGTTTCCCCGGTGATGGTGACCCCGACGGCGAACACGCTCGGCGTGATCAGGACGAGCCTGGCGACGCGTTCGGGGTGCCGCTCCGCGTAGCGGGCCGCCAGGTTGGCGCCGGCGGAGTGCGCGAGGAGGTCAATCCGCTCCAGGCCGAGGCGCTCGCGAAGGGCCTCGACGTCGTCCACCAGCCGGTCGCAGCGGTAGCTCGCGGTGTCCTCGGGCACCGCCGACCGTCCCGTCCCCCGGTGATCCAGCATGATCACCTGGCGGTGGGCGGGCAGACCGCCGAGGTCACCGAGGTAGCGGGAGTCGGACATCGGCCCGCCGGGCAGGCAGACCAGCGGGGCCCCGTCACCGAAGACGTGGTAGGCGAGTTCGGTGCCGTCGTGGGCGAGGAAACTGGGCATGGCGGCGACCGTCTCATCCGTGGTCCGTCCGGGTCAACCGCGCTGATCAAGGATCACCCGGTGCCCGGCGGCGATCCGGGGCGGCCGCTTCCACGACGCGTGCCGCGGCGGCGCCGCCGCCGCTCCACCGGCACGATCGGCACATCGCCCTGGCGGTACATCATCCCTCCCACACCGGCACCACCGGGCGTCGGAACTCCCACGGTCGGAACGTGGCCCGAGGGTCTGACAACGCGCCCGGAATACACCCCCGCCGCCGGATTGTCCGACCCGACTGGTAGACATCTGTCCGGTCCCGACCCCGGAGGAGCAGCGCATGACGGTCAACGAACACATCCAGCAGTTCCACGGCCTGCCGGTCTTCGACCTCTACCAGGCGGTCGAGCAGGACGGCGAGCTTCCCGACCCGGCGTCGGTCGCGTGGAAGATCGGCATCGAGTTCGACTCGTCGTGGACGTTCGCGGACCTCTGGGAGCACTTCGTCGAGAAGGTGGACACCGGGCGGGTCACCGCGGTGGTGATCGGCGAGTGGTCGCACGACGGACCGGAGAGCTTCGCCGGGCCGCTGGCGGCCGTCCTCGCGTCGGCCGACCGGCTGCCGGCACTGCGCGGCCTGTTCGTCGGTGACATCACGTACGAGGAGAGCGAGATCTCCTGGATCGACATGGTCGACATCACGCCGGTGCTCACCACGTTCCCGCTGCTCCGGGAGCTGGTGGTGCGCGGCGCGGCCGGGGAGACGGTCGAGGGCGAGGGCATCGGGGTGCAACCGGTTCGGCACGAGCACCTGCGCGCGTTGCGCTTCGAGTCGGGCGGCCTGCCGGCCCAGGTGCTGCGGGCCGTCGCGAGCAGCGATCTCCCGGCGCTGGAGCGGCTGGAGTTCTGGCTCGGTGTGGCGGGCTACGGCGGTGACGCCACCTTGGACGACCTGGCGCCGTTCCTGGACGGCTCGCGGTTCCCGGCGCTGCGCCACCTCGGCCTGCAGGACAGCGAGATGCAGGACGAGATCGCCGCCGCCGTCGCCCAGGCTCCGGTCGTGGCCCGGCTGGAATCGCTCAACCTCTCCATGGGCATCCTCACCGACCAGGGCGCGGCGGCCCTGCTGGAGGGCCAGCCGCTCACCCACCTGCAGGCGCTCGACCTGCACCACCACTACCTCACCGCGTCGATGCAGGAACGGGTGCGCCGGGCCCTGCCCGGCGTGGCGGTCGACCTCTCCGCGCCCGGTAATCCGGACGACCGGTGGCGGTACGTCGCCGTGGCCGAGTAGCGGACGCGTCCGCGCGGCCCGGACCGCCGACCTACCCGCCGCCCCGCACCCGCACCCGCACCTCAGCCGAGCACCAGCACCGCCAGGAGAAGCCGTGGCCGTCACCCACCACATCGAGGAGTTCCACGGGCTGCCCGTGTTCTCGTTCTTCGCCGATCCCGGTGCCCGGCGCGAGCTGCCCGCCTCCGACGCGGTGGCTTGGCGGATCGCGGTGGACCACGTCTCCGGCACCGAGTTCGAGGACTCCTGGCGGGCCTTCCACGCCGCCGTCGACCCGTCCGCGGTGAAGGCGCTGGTCCTCGGCCCCTGGTGGGCCGAGGACTACGAGCCCGTCACCGCCGCGCTGGCCGCAGTCGTCCGCGACGCCGCGCTGTTCCCGGCGCTCGAAGCGCTCTTCGTCGCCGACGTGACGTTCGACGAGTGCGAGATCTCCTGGCTGGAGATGGCCGACGTCACCCCGCTGCCGACGGCGTTCCCGCGGCTCACCGAGCTCGTGGTGCGCGGCGGCACCGACCTGGCGCTCACTCCGTTCCGGCACGAGCGGCTGAGGGTCCTGCGGTTCGAGGCGGGAGGCCTGCCGGGCTCGGTGGTGGAGGCGGTGACGGCGTCCGAGCTGCCCGCGCTGGAGCGGCTCGACCTCTGGCTCGGCGTCGACGAGTACGGCGGCGACGCCGGCCTCGGCGACCTCGCCCCCCTCCTGGACGGGGCCCGCTTCCCCGCGCTGCGCCACCTCGGCCTGGCCAACAGCGAGATCCAGGACGAGATCGCCGCCGCCGTCGCCCGGGCCCCCGTGGTGGCCCGGCTGGAGTCCCTGAACCTCTCCATGGGCGTCCTCAGCGACGAGGGGGCCGCCGCCCTGCTGGAGGGCCAGCCGCTCACCCACCTGCGGGCGCTCGACCTGCACCACCACTACCTCACCGAGCCGATGCAGGAGCGGCTGCGCCAGGCCCTGCCGGGAGTGGAGATCGACCTCTCCGACGCCGAGCACGAGGACGACCCGGAGGACCGCTATGTCGCGGTCGCCGAGTAGCCCGCTGGCGGTGCTGGGCAACCCGGGCCACCGGCGGGTGACGCTGTTCACCGCCGCGGCCCTGGCCGCCGGCCTGCCCGAACCGGTCGTGGTGCCGTGGATCGACGTCCTGCGCGGCACGCACCGCGTGCCCGAGGGCAGCCTGCTGCGGATCGACTCCCCGGGTGAGGAGGAGGCCGTGGACGCTCTGCTGCGCCGGCCGGTGCTGGGCGCCGGCTACGAGCCGACCCGGGTCGAGGGCGGGGCGGCCTGGTACGCGGGGGTCGTCGCCGCGCTGCGCGCGGTGGCCCGGGTGCCGGGCATCCGCCTGCTGGGCGATCCGGAGGAGATCGCCGTGATGTTCGACAAACGCCGCGCCCACGCCCGGCTGGCCGCCGCCGGGGTGCCCGTCCCACGGGCCCTGGCCGGCCCGCCCGTAGCCGGCTGGGAGGACCTGCGGGCCCGGCTGGAGGCGGCCGGGCTGCGCCGCGTCTTCGTCAAACCGGTGCACGGCTCCTCGGCGTCCGGGGTGGTGGCGCTGGAGTTCGGCCCGCGCGGGCAGGTCCTGGCCACCACCTCGGTCGAGTCGGCGGACGGCCGGCTGTACAACTCGCTGCGCGTCCGGCGCCATCGCGACGAGCGAACGGTGGCCGAGCTGGTCGACCGCCTCGTGCCCGACGGTCTGCACGTCGAGCAGTGGATCCCGAAGTCCGCGCAGTCGGGGCGCTCGGCGGACCTGCGGGTGGTGGTGATCGGCGGGCGGGCCACCCACGCGGTGGTGCGGACCAGCACCCAGCCGATCACCAACCTCCACCTCGGCGGCGCCCGCGGCAGCCTCGACCTCGCGCAGCAGGCCGCGGGCGACGCCTGGCCGGCCCTGCTGGAGACGGCGGAGCGGGCCGCCGCCTGCTTCCCGAACTCCGCCATGGTCGGCGTCGACGTGCTGCCGGCCGGCGGCTGGCGGCGGGGTCTGGTCGGCGAGGTGAACGCCTTCGGCGACCTGCTGCCCAACCTCACCGGCCTGCCCGGCGGCCCGGCCGAGGGACTCGACACCTACGCCGCCCAGCTCGCCGCACTCCCCCGCACCGACCCCGACGGCCGGCCCGGACCGGTCGACCGCACACGCCTGGAACCGACCGGATGAACCACCGACACCCGCCTGCCCGCCACCGCACGGACGCCGACGCGAGCCCGACCGTGACGGCCAATGCCACGGCCCCGGGCGCCGTCACGGCGAACGCCGTCGACGCCGCGCCCGACATGAACACCGTGGTGGGCAGCCACGACCTGCTCCTGGTCACCCTCGACACCCTGCGCTTCGACGTCGCCGAGGAGCTGGCGGCGGAAGGGCGGATCCCCAACCTCGCCGCCCACCTCCCCGGTGGCCGGTGGGAGCGCCGGCACTCGCCCGGCAGCTTCACCTACGCCGCGCACCAGGCGATCCTGGCCGGCTTCCTGCCCACCCCGGCCTCCCCCTCGGGACCACACCCGCGACTGTTCGCGGCCCGCTTCGCCGGTTCGGAGACCACTGCCCCGCGCACCTGGGTGTTCGACGCGCCCGATCTGCCGAGCGCCCTCGCCGGGGCCGGGTACCGAACGGTCTGCATCGGCGGCGTCGGGTTCTTCAACAAGCAGGGCGCCCTGGGTTCGGTCCTGCCCGGGCTGTTCCAGGAGAGCCACTGGGAGCCCGAGATGGGCGTTCCCTCGCCCGTCTCCTTCGAGGCGCAGGTCGCCCGGGCCGAACGCGTGGCCGCCGACCAGCCGGCGGAGCAGCCGCTCTTCCTCCTGCTCAACGTGTCGGCCCTGCACCAGCCCAACTGGTTCCACCTGTCCGGCGCGACCCGCGAGGACGGTGACTCCCGTGCCAGCCACGCGGCCGCGCTCGAGTACGTGGACGCGCACATCGGACGGCTCTTCGCGGCGATGAGCGCGCGCCGGCCGTGCTTCGCGATCGTCTGCTCCGACCACGGCACGGCCTACGGCGAGGACGGCTACACCGGCCACCGGATCGGCCACGAGGTGGTCTGGACGGTCCCGTACGCGCACTTCACCATCCCCGCCACCGGAGCTACCGCATGACCGTCACCCCGGCCGTCCCCACGACCTCGGCCGCCGCGGCGTCCACCGCCGCCGGCGCGTCAGGCTCGCCGTACCAGTCGTACGTCTACGCCTACCCGCACAAGACCGCCTACCGGGCGCTGCCGGAACGCCCGCCACTGCGCGGGCTCTGGGCCGGTGAGCCCCAGCACGCCCTCTCGCTGTACCTGCACATCCCGTTCTGCGAGGTGCGCTGCGGCTTCTGCAACCTGTTCACCCGGATCGGCAGTCCCGAAGGCCTGACCACCGCCTACCTGGACGCGCTCGACCGCCAGGCCGTCGCCGTCCGCGAGGCGCTCGCCGGCGACGCCCGGTTCGCGCTGGCCGCGTTCGGCGGGGGAACGCCGACCCACCTCTCGGCCGCTGAGCTGGAGCGGCTCTGCGACATCGCCGAGCAGCGGATGGGCGCCGACCTGCAGGCCGTCCCGCTCTCCGTGGAGGCCTCCCCCGCCACCGCGACCGCCGACCGGCTGGAGGTGCTGGCCGCCCGGGGCACCACCCGCCTCAGCCTGGGCGTGCAGTCCTTCATCGACCGCGAGGCCCGCTCCGCCGTGCGCCCGCAGAAGCGTGCCGAGGTCGAGGCCGCCCTCGGGCGGATCCGCGCCGCCGGGTTCCCCGTCCTCAACATCGACCTGATCTACGGCATCGACGGCCAGACCGAGGCCAGTTGGCGGCACTCGCTGGACGCCGCCCTCGCCTGGCAGCCCGAGGAGCTGTACCTCTACCCGCTGTACGTCCGGCCGTTGACCGGCCTGGCCCGGCGCGGTGAGCCGGAGAGCCCGGCCGCGTGGGACGCCCGGCGGCTCGCGCTCTACCGGGCCGGCCGCGACCACCTGCTCGACCGGGGCTACCGACAGGTCTCGATGCGGATGTTCCGCCGCGCCGCGTCCCCGCAGGCGACCGCCGGCGAGTACGCCTGCCAGACGGACGGCATGGTCGGCCTCGGCTGCGGAGCCCGCTCCTACACCTCGCGGCTGCACTACTCCTTCGACTACGCCGTCGACGCCACCGAGGTCCGCGGCATCATCGACGCGTACGTGGCCACCGAGGACTTCCACCGCGCCGAGTACGGGCGGTACACGACGTCCGAGGAGGCCAGGCGGCGCCACCTCCTGCAGTCTCTGCTCCAGGCCGAGGGCATGGAGGTGGCGGACTACCGGGCCAGGTTCGGCTCGACGCCCGCCGACGACTTCCCGATCGAGCTGGCCGCGTTCGGGGCACGCGGCTGGCTGGCCGACGGGAGCGGCGGGCGCCTGGTGCTCTCCCCCGAGGGACTGGCGCACTCGGACGCCGTCGGGCCGGTGCTGTTCTCCCGGGAGGTTCGCCGGCTGATGGCGGAGTACGAGGCGAAATGACCTTCCTCGGCATGCCCTCGCGCGGCCCCGGACCCGGCGCCGGCCCCGCCGGCTCACCCGCCCCCGCCGCGCCGGGCGGCGGCCTCGACCTCTCCCTGCTCTACCGGGGCCCGCTCGCCTCCTGCGACTACGACTGCCCGTACTGCCCGTTCGCGAAGCGGCGCGACACCCCGGAGCAACTGCGGACGGACCGCGCGGCGCTGGAGCGGTTCACCGGCTGGGTCGCGGACCGGGCGGGAACGGGCGACACGCTGTCGCTGCTGTTCACCCCGTGGGGCGAGGGCCTGGTGCGGTCCTGGTACCGGCGCGCCCTCGTCGGGCTGAGCCGCCTGCCGCACGTCCGGCGGGTGGCGATCCAGACCAACCTCAGCTGCCGCACCGACTGGCTGGCCGAGGCCGACCTCAGCACCCTCGCGCTCTGGGTGACGTACCACCCCGGGCAGGTCGGCCACGACCGCTTCGTCGCCAAGTGCCGGGAGCTCGACCGGCTCGGTGTGCGGTACAGCATCGGCGTGGTGGGCGAGCCGGAGCACCTGGCGGCGGCCCGCCGGCTCCGCGCCGAGCTGTCCCCGGCGGTCTACCTGTGGATCAACGCCGCCGAGGGCCGCAGCTACCCGGATGCCGACGCCGCCGACTGGCAGGCCCTCGACCCGCACTTCGGGTACAGCCGGAACGCCCACCCCAGCGCCGGTCTCCCCTGCCGCACCGGCGAGTCCGTGCTGTCGGTCGACGGCGACGGCACCGTCCGCCGCTGCCACTTCGTGCGGGACGTCCTCGGCAACCTGTACGACGGCTCGTACCGGGCACGGCTCCGGGCCCGCCCCTGCCCGCTGCCGGTCTGCGACTGCCACATCGGCTACGTCCACCTGGAGACCCTGCCGCTCTACGAGGTCTTCGCCGGGGGCGTGCTGGAGCGGGTGCCGCACGACTGGCGGCCGCGACGGGAGCCCACGACGCCGGGCCCGCCGTGACGGCGGCGCCCGGGTGTCGCCGGGCTGCCGCCGTCACGGATCGGACCGATGTCGCAGGTCAGTTGACGTTGACCGCCGACCAGGCCGCCGCGACCGCCGCGGCCTCGGCGGAGCCGGCGCCGTAGAGGTCGGTGGCGGCCTTGAGGGTGGCGGTGCGCGCGCCCGCGTAGTTGGTGGTGGACGTCATGTAGACGGTCAGCGCCCGGTACCAGACCTGCAGCGCCTTGTCCCGGCCGATCCCCGTGACGGTGGAGCCGTTGGAGGTGGGCGAGTTGTAGCTGACGCCGTTGATGGTCTTGGCGCCGCTGCCCTCCGAGAGCAGGTAGAAGAAGTGGTTGGCGACGCCGGAGGAGTAGTGGACGTCCAGGTTGCCGACGCCGGGCGACCAGGAGTCGGCGGAACGCCCGTCCCTGGAGGGCTTGTCCATGTAGCGCAGCGGTGTGCCGTCGCCGTTGATGTCGATCAGCTCACCGATCAGGTAGTCCGGGGTGTCGGCGGGCAGGTCGGCGTACCACTCGACGCCGGTGCCGAAGATGTCGGAGGTGGCCTCGTTCAGGCCGCCGGACTCGCCGGAGTAGTTCAGGCCGGCGGTGTTGGACGTGACGCCGTGGCTCATCTCGTGCCCGGAGACGTCGAGGGCGGTCAGCGGGTGCCGGTTGGAGGCGCCGTCGCCGTACGTCATGCAGAAGCAGGCGTCGGACCAGAACGCGTTCACGTAGTTCCTGCCGTAGTGGACGCGACTGACGGCACCGACGCCGTCGCCCCTGATGCCGAGACGGCCGAAGGTGTACTTGTAGAAGTCCCAGGTGGCGCCGGCGCCGAACTGGGCGTCCACGGCGGCCGACTGGTCGTTGGCCGCAGTGCCGTCGCCCCAGACGTTGTCGGCGTCGGTGAAGAGCGTGCCCTGGCCGCCCTGCTTGTTCTTCAGCGAGACGGTGTACTGGCCGCCGCGGGTGTTGTCCTTGAGCTCGTAGGTCGATCCGGTCCAGTTGGTGGTCAGCGAGACGCTGCCGACGAACACGCCCTTGCCGGAGCCGGTCGCGTTCGAGGTCTGCACCTGGTCGTGGGTGGAGAGGACCTCGCCGCCGACGGCGTCGGTGACGACCAGCATGCTGCTCGGGGTGCCGTCGGCGCGCATGCCCTCGACGGTGGTCCGGTAGGCCAGCCGCGGGGTGCCGGAGGCGGCCCACACGACCAGGTGCGCCGTGCCGGCCCGGTCGACGGAGACGAGGGCGGGCTCGTCGCCGTCGGAGACCCCGACGGTGGCGCGCACCGCGGCGGTCGCCGTGGCGGCGGCCTGCGGGGCGGTGAGCTTCGGCGTGAGCGAGGCCGGCGCGACGGAGCCGCGGACCGCGCGGTCGGTGGACTTGACGACCCCCTCGGCGTCCTGGTGGACGATCAGGTCGCCGCCGAGCACCGGCAGGCCGGCGAAGGTGCGCTCGTAGCGGAGGTGGTGGGTGCCGTCGGCGTCCACGACGGTCTGCTTCACGACGAGCCGCTCCTGAGCGGAGAGGCCGAGCGCGCGGGCCGTGGCGTCGGGCGCGGGTGCTGCGTGTGCCACGCCGGCACTGACCTGGATCACGCCGGCCAGCAGGGCCGAGGCGGACAGAACGGCTCCGAGGGCGAGCTTACGCTTCACGAAGGTTCCTTCCGTGTCTACCGCGTGTGCGCGGTCGCGCCACGCTCCGAGGCGCCGGGTTGGCGCGCACTGGGGCGGAGCGGGCGCTGACGTGCGCCCGTGCGACCGTCGGCATCCGTCGATGCGGGGAAGTGCGGGTGCCGGTCGCGCCGGGTGGCCGGAATCATGACGAAGGATCAGGTGCGGCGAACAGACCGCCCGCGGCGATTGGCAGGAGCTCGCCAGACGGCCCGCCCCGCGGCCGGCCGGGCACCGGTGGCCGCCGGGCGGATCCCTGCAGGTAACGGGAGCCGCGGACGGGCGGGCCCGCCGCCGCGACGTCCGCGCCGGGGCCGCCGAATCGACCTCTTTCGCCGAAGGGCCGCACGGCCGTGTTGGCGGAATCCCGCCAGCGCCTGCCGCTTGCCCGGCGAAACCGAATTCAGTAGGCGGCCGGCGCGAATGAAGTGGAAATGCGGGTGAATTCCGGGCACGACTTCGAGGCGAATGCCGCTCATCGGAATTCGCCTGACGGGCCGGACGGAATCCCTCTTCTCCGCCAGATCCGGGTGGACGCGTTTCGGGCCGCCCGGCGGACCCCCTCTCCGATCACTCAGGCCCGGCGCAGTGCAGGGCCCGCGTCTACTCAGCGGCCGCGGACCCGGCTGCGTCACACCCCGCCCGACCGGCGACGGAGCCGCGGCGAGCACTCCGTTCGTAGGCGCACCGCCTGCCGGCGCCTCGCGCCCGCACCACGGACCGACACCGGCCGGACCGCCGCCGCCAGCGACGGCACCGGGGGCGCCGTCGGGCCGGAACCCGGGCGCGCCGGCGTCGACCTGCGGGCGGCCGGACAAGGCCTAGCCTGGTGAGTAGGAGGAGGCGATGGACATGCTTGGAGACGCACCGCTGCTGGCCATCATCCCGGCAGCCGACATTGCACGGGCCAAGAGCTTCTACACGGACACCCTCGGCCTGAAGCTCAGCGACGACAGCGGACACGACCTGACGTTCGAGTGCGGCGGTACCGAGTTCGGCATCTACGAGACCCCGAGCGCGGGCCAGGCGGCGCACACTCTGGCCAGCTTCAAGGTCGACGACCTCGACGCCGTGATGACCGCGCTGCGCGGCCGCGGAGTCACCTTCGAGGAGTACGACATGCCGGGCCTGAAGACGGTCGACGGCGTGGCCGAGGCCGAGGGAATGCGCGCGGCCTGGTTCAAGGACAGCGAGGGGAACATCCTCTGCGTCAACGAGCTCAGCCGTCGGTGACCCGACGGCCGGTCCGGCCCGTCACGCGGAGCGGGGCCCTCCCCGGCCCCGCCGCGTAGGCGGGCGGTCGGCTTCGTCGGGAGCGGACGCACAGCCCCCGGGCAGGTCGGCCTCCTGCACCGACGGCCCGGGGGCGGGGTGACGTGTGCCTCGGCCCGGTCCCCGCAGGCCCCGGGCCCCGGCGGCGCCGTCCCGGCGCAGCGCCGCCTCGCGCGGGGCGACACCCGGGAGAGCCACCTCGCCCCGAGAGCTCCGCCCCGTACGTCGACCCGGCCGGAGCACCGCCCGGCGGCCACGCCGGTCGGGCGCTGCCGGAGGACTGCGGCCGGCCCGCCCAGGGCCGGGAAGCCGAGGACCGACGCGCCCGCACGGGGAAGCGCAGGACTAGGCTGCTGACCATGGGTGCGTATCCGACGTCCGGGGAGTCCGTGGCGCGCCGGGCCGGTCCGGCGCACCTGTCCACCCCTGCGACCGGGACCCCGGCCCCCGGCCGGACCGCGGCGGCGGCCGCGGGGCTGGAGGCAGTGGAGCGACTGCTGGCCGCACGCGGCGTGGCCGTCCTGAGCGGGGCCGGCCTGTCCACCGAGTCGGGGATTCCCGACTACCGGGGTGCCACCGGCAGCCGCCGCCGCGGCACACCGATGACGTACCAGGAGTTCACCGGGAGCGAGGCCGCCCGGCGCCGGTACTGGGCCCGCAGCCACATCGGGTGGCGGGCGATCACCGGGGCCGAGCCGAACGCCGGGCACCGCGCGGTCGAGGCGCTCCGCCGGTCCGGACACGTGTCCTCGGTGATCACCCAGAACGTCGACGGGCTGCACCGGGCGGCCGGGACGGCGGACGCGGTGGAGTTGCACGGCGGGCTCGACCGGGTGGTCTGCCTCGGGTGCCGGCGCACCAGCCCCCGCGCCGGACTGGACCGCCGGCTGGAGGCGCTGAACGACGGTTTCCGCGAGGCGCAGGCACCGCTCAACCCGGACGGGGACGTCGAGCTCGCGGACGAGCGGGTGGCCGCGTTCCGGGTCGCGCCGTGCGAGGCCTGCGGCGGCGTACTCAAGCCCGACGTGGTGTTCTTCGGCGAGGCCGTTCCCAAGGAACGCGTCGAACGGTGCTACCGGCTGGTCGACGGTGCGCGGGCGCTGCTCGTCCTGGGCTCGTCGCTGAGCGTCCTCTCGGGGCTGCGGTTCGTCCGCCACGCCGCCCGCAGCGGCCGGCCGGTCGCGATCGTCAACCGGGGCACGACGCGCGGGGACGACCTCGCGGTGGCCACGGTCGCGCTCCCGCTCGGCAGCGCGCTGACCGCGCTGGCGCACCACCTCACACCGTCCGCCGGAGCACCGACGGCCGAAGCGCCGTCCACCGAACGGACGTGACGCTCCGCCAGGCGTCGGCGCGCCCCGGGCGGAGGGACGCGGCCACCGGGATCGGCGGTCGGACCGGGCGACCACGAGGGCCGGCTCCTCGCCCGACCGCTGAACCGCAGAGGCGCCGCGCCCCGGCGACCCTCGGAGTTCGGTAAACCAAACGCCTGGAGGCGCTCAGGGGGCCTCCGGGGACGGCCGGGGGGCGGTGTCCGGGCGGCAGTCGCCGGGAGCCGGGGCGCTGAGGTGGAGGCGCTGTTCGGCCCGGTAGTGCAGCAGCAGGACGGAGCGGACCGGGCCGTCCAGGGCGGTGTAGGAGTGCGGCATCGCCGCGTCGAAGGCGATGTAGTCGCCGGGCCCGAGCTCCACCTCGCGCCCGTCCACCCGGACGCCGAGCCGGCCCGTCTGGACGATGGTGTGCTCGGTGCCGGTGTGGCCGAGGGAGTCCTGGGTGCCGTCGGCCCGCACCTGCTGGTCGTAGACCTCGAACACGGCGTCGCCGGACTCGATCCGGCGCAGCGGGCGCAGGTCGACGCCCTTGCCGCTGAGCACCTCGACGTCGGCCGCGCGGACCACCGTCACCTCGCGGGACGGCGGGCGGTCGACCAGGTCGGAGATGGGCACCTCCAGGACCCGCGCGAGGCTGAACACCGTCTCGATCGTCGGGTTGCCGGTGCCCTGCTCCAGTTGGGAGAGGGTGGCCTTGCCGATCCTCGATCGCCGGGACAGCTCGGAGAGCGACAGCCCCCGCTGGGTCCTGACGCGCTTCAGATTGGCGGCCAGCATGTCCCGGACCGATCCCTCGGTGGCGCTCACGCTTCCTCTTTCCTCCAGATGCCGTTCGATATACCGTACAGGCTGTGCCGGCGGACCAGGCCATGATGCCGATCGCTCCCCGACCGGGGTGGAGCGCGCGCCGTGTCCGACCGGACGCCGGCCGGCTGCCGTCGAGCGGCAGCCCGGACCCCCATTCGATTCAGGAGACGGCTGTGACCGAGCGGACACCCGACAACCAGGAGTTCGAGGCCCCCGTGAGCGAGCGCAGGAAGCGGAAGAACGGCCTGCTCCAGGGGGTGAGCGAGGAGCTCGCCGCGCACATGCGGCAGGGGTGGGGCGACACCGAGCTGCGCGGCCTGGAGCCGATCCCGCAGGCCGCGCACACCGCCCGCCGCCGGGCCGTGCTCTCCGCCCGCTTCCCGGGCGAGCTGCTGGTGGTCCCCTCGGGCAACCCGAAGGTCCGCTCCAACGACACGGACTACCCCTTCCGCCCGTCGTCCGACTACGTCTACCTGACGGGCGACCAGTCCGAGGACGCCGCCCTGGTGCTGGAGCCCCTGGCGGACGGCGGTCACCAGGCGGTCGCCTACCTGCTGCCGCGCTCCGACCGCGAGAACGGCGAGTTCTGGCTCGACCTGCACGGCGAGCTCTGGGACGGCCGGCGCCCCAGCCTCACCGAGAACGAACGCCTCCTCGGCCTGCCCTGCCGTGACGTCCGCACGCTGCTGGAGCGGCTCGGCGAGGCCATCGGCCCGGTCCGGCTGCTGCGCGGTCACGACACGGACATCGAGGCCGCGCTGAGCGACGCGGTGAGCCTGCGCGACGACGAGGAGTTCCGCGAGTTCCTTTCCGGGATGCGGCTGGTCAAGGACGAGTTCGAGATCGCCGACCTGCGGTTCGCCTGCGAGGCGACCGCGCGCGGTTTCGAGGACGTCGTACGCGCCATGGGTGCGGACACGCCGACCTCCGAGCGGGTCATCGAGGGCACCTTCTTCCTGCGCGCCCGGACCGAGGGCAACGACATCGGCTACAAGTCGGTCTGCGCCGCCGGCGAGCACGCCACCACCCTGCACTGGGTGCGCAACAACGGCCAGGCCCGCCCCGGCGAGCTGCTGCTGCTGGACGCCGGCGTGGAGACCGCCAACCTCTACACGTCCGACGTCACCCGCACCGTGCCGGTCAACGGCCGGTTCAGCCCGATCCAGCGCAAGGTCTACGACGCGGTGTACGCCGCGCAGGAGGCCGGGATCGCCGCGGTCAAGCCCGGTGCCGGCTTCCGGGACTTCCACGTCGCCGCCCAGCGCGTGCTCGCCGAGCACCTGGTCGCCTGGGGCCTGCTGGGCGACCGCTCGGCGGACGAGGTGTTCGGGCTGGGGCTGCACCGCCGCTGGACGCTGGCCGGCACCGGTCACATGATCGGCCTGGACGTCCACGACTGCGCCGTGGCCCGCCGCGAGGCGTACGTCGACGGCCCGCTGGAGCCCGGGATGGTGCTCACCGTCGAGCCGGGGATGTACTTCCAGGCCGACGACCTTTCCGTACCCGAGGAGTACCGGGGCATCGGCGTCCGGATCGAGGACGACATCCTGGTCACCGCCGACGGCAACGAGAACCTCTCGGCCGGCCTGCCGCGGCAGGCCGACGACGTCGAGGCCTGGATGGCCCGCGTCCGCGGCTGAGTCGCCCGCCGGTCGACCGCAGCGCAACGGCCGGCCCGCACCACCCGGTGCGGGCCGGCCGTTCTCGCGAGGACGCACTACAGCAGGCCGTGCAGCCGCAGGTCGGCGACGCACTTGACAATGAACTCCGGGGTGAGCGAGGGCACTTCACCCCCGCCGACGCCGAGCTCGCGGACCGCCGCGGTGAAGCGCGCGGCCGGGGTCGCCGAGCCCGGCCGCGGCTCGCCGGGGCGGGCGTAGGCCGGCAGCAGGGGCAGCAGGGAGAGCCGGCGCTGGTGGTCGGGCAGGCCGCGCAGCGCCGCCTCGAAGCGCTTGTGCCACTCCCGGTGGTCGTCGAAGCGGGCGATCGGGTGGCCCGCCGCGATCAGCCAGTCCACGATCCCGTCCAGCGAGATGCCGTCGTCGTTCGCGTTGACGGTGTGGAAGGTGGTGAAGCCCTCCGCGCCGCGGGCGGCGAGGGCGGTGATCGCCTCGGCGGTGAAGTCGACCGGCAGGCCGCTGTAATGGGCCCGGTCGCTGCGCCTGCCGTCGTGGTCGAGCCGGTAGAAGGAGCGCGGCGCCATGCCGGAGGCGAGGACGCTGAGGACGACGCGGGTGAACCGGTCGGGCAGGTTCAGCCGGCCGGGGAGGCTGCGGTGGGCGAGGATCATGTCCGGTCGGAAGACCGTCACCGGCAGGCCGGTCCGCTCGTGCGCCTCGCGCAGCAGCACCTCGCCGGCCCACTTGCTGGTGGCGTAGCCGTTCGCGTCGGAGTCGTCGAGCGGGCGGACGGGGGCCGCCGCGCGGATGTCGGCCGCCTCGTCGAGCAGCGTCGTGTCGGGGCGCATCGCGGCGGCGATGGTGGAGACGTAGGCGAAGCGCTTCGGGCGGCCGGTGAGCGCCAGGGCGATCAGCTCTGCCGTCGCGGCGACGTTCGGGGCGAACAGCCGCCGGTACGGGAGCACGTGGTTCACCAGGGCGGCGGCGTGCACGATCTGATCGGTCCGCGCGGCGAGCCGGGCCCAGGTCGTGTCGTCCAGGCCCAGTCCCGGCTCGGCGAGGTCCGCGGCCAGGACGTCGAGGCGGTCCCCCGCAGCCTCGACGAGCCGGTCGGCCCGCTCCTCCCCCGCCGCGGCGCGCAGACAGTCGAGGACGCGCCGGCGGGCGGCCGCATCGTCCTCGGCCCGGGCCAGGCAGGTCAGCCGCCCGCCGGCCCGGACGAGGCGTTCGAGCCATTCGACGGCGAGGAAGCGGCCGAGGTAGCCGGTCGGGCCGGTGAGCAGCACGTCGCGGGCCGTGGCCCGGCCGTCCGGCGGTCCGGCCACGGCCCCGGACGCGGGGGTGAGCAGGCGGGCGTCGAGGAACCTGTCGAGGGTGAGGTCGGCGGCCCGGGCCTCGACGGCGTCCGCGCCGTGCACGGAGGCGAAGGTGGCCCGCGGCGCCGTGGCGCCGGACACCGGAGCACCGGGTGACTCGTGGCCGACCGGCGGGGCCCCCGCTGGCGGGGCCCCGGTGCCCCGGCCGAGGCGCTCGGCGATGCGGGCCAGCGTCGCGGTCGGCCCGAGCACCGCCTGGACCGGCACCTCCGTGTCGAAGACCCGTTCCAGCACGGTCGCGAAGGTGTGGGCGGAGAGCGAGTCACCGCCGAGCTCGACGAACGTGCTCTCCGGCCGCACCAGCGACGCGGGGTGGGCGAGGGTGATCTGGACCGCGGTACGGACCGCCTCCAGTGGTTCCACCTGCCCGTCGCGGGCGTGTAGCGCGGCCAACTGGCCGGCCCGGCCGGCCGCGATGTCCGCGTACAGCTGTTCCAGCCTGGCGCCGTAGCGCTCCCTGAGGGCGGGGCGCAGCAGCTTGCCGACCCCGGAGAGCAGTCCGTTGGCGAGGCCGAACGGCTCCCGCTCGATCAGCACGTCCTGCGGGATCTCGTAGGCGTACAGGCCGGCCTCGTGGGCGAGTTCGCGCATCGAGTCGAGGACGGCCGCGCGGGCGGCGGCGTCGTCGGCCTGCCCCGGCCGGTCCCGGTCGGGGACGACCACCGCCAGCAGGAACGCCTGTTCGCTGCTGCCGTAGACGTAGACCTGGGCGACGGCCGGGCTCGTGGAGTAGAGCGCCTCCAGCTTGGAGACCGCGACGAACTCGCCCTGGGAGAGCTTGACGACGTTGTTGATCCGGTCGACGTAGACCAGGCGGTCGGGCTCGATCTGGGCGAACACGTCGCCGGTGCGGTAGTAGCCGTCCTCGTCGAAGGTGCGGGCGGTGACCTCGGGCTGCCGGTAGTAGCCGGGCACCAGGTCGGTCGACTTGAGCCGCAACTCGCCCCGGGGGTGGGGCTTGTCGGTCGCGAAGTAGCCGAGCTCGGGGACGTCGGCCAGACGGTAGTCGAGGATCGGGGGGCGGCGGACCCGCTGGTCGACGATGACGGCGCGGGTGGTCTCGGTGGAGCCGTAGCAGTCGATGATCTTCGTGCCGAGAACGTCGCCCATGAAGGTGTGCATGGCGGCCGACAGCGGCGCGCTGCCGCACAGGGCGCTCATGATCCGGCCACCGAGCATGCCGTCGCGGACGTGGTCGCGCGCGGCCGCCTCCGCCTCGGCACGGGCGGCGCCGCCGCGGGTGCGGCGTTCGGACTCCAGCAGGTGGCGCTGGTGGACCATGTCGCAGATCCGCGGGACGAGGCTGAGCACGGTGGGGCGGGAGAGCCGGATGTCGTCGAACAGGGTGGACAGGTCACCACGGGCGGCGAAGTGGCCGATGCCGCCGCAGGCGAGCGCGGAGACCAGCCAGGAGCGGCCGTTGACGTGGCTCATCGGCATGTAGTGCAGGACGATGGTCGGCACGGGTATGCCGTCGACCGCGGCCATGCCGCCGCAGGCCTTCTGCCACATCCGGGTGATCATCGCGGCGGTGTAGATCGCGCCCTTGGGGGTGCCGGTGCTCCCGGAGGTGTAGATCAGGCCGGCCAGCCGTTCCGGATCGCCCTCGTGCGGTGCGGCGCGGGGGAGTTCGGCGCCGCGGCGCAGCTCGTCCGCCAGCGGCGCCACCGCGGCCCGGCCGTCCAGCTTGTCGGCGGCGGCGCGCAGCGCCTCCCGGTGGTCGTCGACGCGCTGGTCGCAGTCGAAGACGACCAGGCGCTCGACGGTGTCGGAGGCCAGGACGGTGTCGACGGCGGCGTCGAGCGAGCCGATGTCGGCGGCGAGCAGGCGCGGCCCGGTCTCGGCGACCACCGGGGCCAGCCGGGGCGCGGGCGCCCCGGTGGCCAGCGGGACGGAGACGGCGCCCAGGTACATGCAGGCCAGGTCGATGACGGCGTAGTCGACGCCGGTGAAGCCGAGGGTGGCGACGAAGTCGCCGGGGCGCAGGCCGCCGCCGGCAGGGTCGGCCCAGGCGGTGGCGAGCCGGCCGACCCGCTGCCACAGTTCGGCGTAGCTCACCGTCTCGAAGGCGGGCAGGAGTTCGCGGGTGGTGCGGCCGGTGGCGGTGTCCCGCACGGTTCGTTCGGCGCGGCGGGCGAGGGCCGGCCGGTCGGCGTAACCGCGCATGGCGGTCTCGATGGTGGCGACGAGGCCGCCGTCGCACGCCCGGATCGCGTCCGCGACGTCGGGGGACGGGACGGAGGCGGTGAAGTCGGGGTCGTGCGCGCGCAGCGCCGCGGCCCGGGCCGCGAGGTCGCGGCCCGGCTGGTGTTCGGACATGGGTGCTCCGGTGTGTGAGGGGTCGTTGGGCCGGCCCGGGGCCCGCCGCCCGGGGCCTCAGGCTGCGTCGGCGGGCAGTCGGCGGGCCCCGAGGCCGACGGCGAGCGCCAGCAGCAGGTAGATCAGGACGGCCGCCACCGCCGGGGCGGCGATGCCGTTCCCGGACTGCAGGCCACCGAGGAGGGCGACGCCGATCGTGGTGCCCGACGAGCGGCCCGCGGACATCAGCCCGCTGGCGATCGCCGAGCGGTGCTCGGGGGCGGTCGCCATGACCAGGGTGATCTGGGGAACCGTCGCCAGGCCGAAGCCGAGGCCGATGAAGGCGAGCCCGGCCCCGGTGCCGATCGGGGCGTCGCTGCCGACGAGGACCAGCAGGACTCCGCCGACCAGGGTCAGCAGGACGGCGATGCCGAGCACCCGCGGGGCGCCGAGGCGGGCGTGGATCCGCCCGGCCACCAGGGGCATCAGGGTGATCGGCAGGGCGGAGGGCAGGAAGCACAGCCCGGTGGTCACCGGGTCGTACCCGCGCACCTGCTGGAGAAACATGCTGATCGAGAAGACCAGCCCGTAGTAGCCGGCGAAGAGCAGCAGTCCGGCCGCGACGAAGTTGCGGAAGCCGGGGGCCCGGAACAGGTCGCCCGGGATCATCGGGTGGGCGCAGCTGCGCTGGCGGGCCACGAAGGCGGCGAGCGCGAGGGTCGCGGTCACCGCCGCCGCGACGGGCAGCGGCCTGCTCCAGCCGAGCTCCCGGCCCTCGGTGAGCGCCACCGCGATGCCTCCGAGGACGACGGCGGCCAGCAGCTGACCGGGCACGTCCTGGGGCTCCTTGCGCACGCTCGCTCCGCCCCCGGGCATGTGACGGGCCGACAGCCAGAGGATCGCCAGTACGACCGGCACGTTGACCAGGAAGATGCTGCGCCACCCGACCGCCGCGACCAGGACGCCCCCGAGGATCGGGCCGAAGGCGACCGGGCTGCCGCCGACCATGGCCCAGACCGAGACGGCCTTGGCCCGGTCGTCCGGGTCGCGGTAGGTGTCGGTGAGCATCACCAGGGTGGCGGGCGTCAACAGGATCCCGCCGAGGCCCTGCAGCGCCCGGGCGGCGACGAGGGCGGCGCCGCCGGGCGCGAGGCCGCAGAGCACGGACGTCACCCCGAACACGGCGACGCCCGCCCGGAAGACCGGCACCGCCCCGAACCGCCCGACCAGCGCCGCGCCGGCCAGCACCAGGCTCGCCATGACGACCGCGTACGCGTCGACGACCAGCTGCATCGTCGACAGCCCCGCTCCGAGGCCGGCCCGGATCTCCGGGATCGCCACGTTCACGATGCTGATGTCGATGACGACCATGGCGGTGGCCAGGCTCGCCGCGGTGAGGACCCGGCGGGGTCTCGGGGGTGCATCGCCCAGGGCCGGCACGTCGTTGTCGAGTCTGGTCGGGTTGGCCATGCGGCTGCCATTTCCGGTGAGGCGGTGAATTCCTGCGGAGTGGTGCCGGGAAATCCTAGCCGGGCCCGATGGGGCGTCAACCGGGTTGCCTGCCGGACTGGTCGGGATGCGCCGGATAGGTCCGATTCCAGGGTTCGGTCTAGAAGATCCCCGGCTTCCCCGCCGCAGCTGACGCTCCGTAGTGTCGGACCGTCGAGAACAGCGAGAGGAGGCAGCATGGGGGCACCCCGAACGGATTCACCACTGCCTTTCCCGGAGCGGACCACCGGAATTGCACAACAGCCGTCGTCGATGCCGTTCCGGCGCTATGCGCGGAGCGAACCAACTTCCACTGCAGGCTGGTTGAGGCGATGGCCGGACCAGGAGCCGAAGCGCGCGCCGGTGTGGGCGTCGGTCGACCTCCGGGACGGAAACCAGGCCCTGGCGGAACCGATGGACCCGCACCGGAAGCGGCGGATGTTCGATCTGCTGGTGGCGACCGGATTCAAGGACGTCGAAATCGGATATCCGGCGGCCAGCACCGACGACTTCGATTTCGTCCGGGAGCTGGTGAGCAAGGACGGAATTCCGGACGACGTCACCGTGTCGGTATTCACGCCGGCCCGGCCGGAACTCATCGAACGGACCTTTGAGGCGATTCAGGGAGCCGACCGCGCGACGGTCCACCTGTGCCACGCGACGGCCTGCCTCTGGCGCGAGGTGGTGTTCGGCATGTCGCGGGACGAGGTCCGGCGGATGGCCCTCGAAGGGGCGCAGCAGCTGGTGCGGCTGGCCGAGCGGGCCGGCGGCACGGACGTCCGGTTCGAGTACTCGCCGGAGACCTTCAACCTGACCGAGCCGGAGTTCGCACTGGAGATCGCGAACCTGGTCACCGCGACCGTCGGGGCCACTCCCGACCGGCCGCTGGTGCTGAACCTGCCCACCACGGTGGAGACCCACTCCCCCAACGTCTTCGCCGACCAGGTCGAGTGGATGCACCGCAACCTGGACCAGCGCGACGCGATCGTCCTGTCGGTGCACCCGCACAACGACCGCGGCACCGCCGTCGCCTCGGCCGAGCTGGCGTTGCTGGCCGGCGCCGACCGGGTCGAGGGCACTCTCTTCGGCAACGGCGAACGCACCGGCAACGTCTGCCTGGTGACGCTCGCGCTGAACCTGTTCAGCCAGGGCGTCGACCCGCAGCTGGAGCTCTCCGACATCGACGCCGTCCGCGAGGTCGTCGAGGACTGCAACCGCCTGCCGGTGCACCCCCGGCACCCCTACGCCGGCGACCTGGTGTACACCGCCTTCTCCGGCACCCACCAGGACGCCATCGCCAAGGGGCTGGCCGCGCTCGCGGACCGGGCCGACCGCGAGGGCCGCGACGTCGCGGAGCTCGCCTGGCAGGTCCCGTACCTGCCGATCGACCCGAAGGACGTCGGTCGCGACTACCGGGCGATCATCCGGGTGAACAGCCAGTCCGGCAAGGGCGGCATCGCCTACGTGCTGAAGGCCGGTTGGGGCGTCGACCTGCCCGTTGAGCTGCGCCGGGACTTCGCCTCCGTGGTCCAGGGCGCCGCCGACGCCCTCGGGCGCGAGCTGGAGCCGGCCGAGCTCTGGCAGCTGCTCCGGGACACCTACTGTCTGGACGACTCGCCGGCCCCGGCGGACGCCGCCGACGAGCACGAGGCGGTCGCGCGGCAGTCCGCGGCGCACGGAGTCGCGTTCGCCCGGGTCGTGGCCGCCGGCACGGCGGCCGCGGCCGGCGAGCCGGCGGTCTGCTTCACCGCGCTGGAGACCGACGGGCGGACGGTCTGGGGAATCGGCCTGGCCGCCACCGCCGCCGGCGCGGCGCACCGTTCGGCCCGCTCGGCCCTGCGCCGGGCCGGCCTCGACGAGGAAGTACGGGAAGCACAGTGAAGGGCAACTCCTACCTCTCCGTCGCCCCCGGCGTGTACCGGGAGGACGACGGCATGCTCTACGAGGACTTCGTCCCCGGCGAGGTCGTCGAGCACCGGCCCGGCCGGACCATCACCATGAACGACAACACGTGGAGCTCACTGCTCTGCCTCAACCAGCACCCGCTGCACATCGACGCGGTCTACGCCGAACAGACCCGGTTCAAGCGGATCCTGGTGTCCAGCCTGGTCACCTTCGGGATCGTCAACGGCATGACGGTGTCGAGCATCAGCGCCAAGTGCGTCGCCAATCTCGGCTGGGACAAGGTGCGGATGACCGCGCCGGTCTTCGTCGGCGACACCCTCTACGCGACGACCCGGATCCTCACCAAGCGCGAGTCGGCCACGCGGCCCGGCGAGGGGATCGTGACCGTCCACACCACCGGCCTCAACCAGGACGGTGCGTCAGTGATCGAATTCGAGCGGACGATTCTCGTCCCCCGGCAGGAGGCGGACCGATGATCCCGGTCATCACCCTGGAACCCGGACCCGCCGAGGCGGACCACGCCGGCGCCGAACGCAGGATCGCCGACGAGATCTCCGACGCGTGCCGCAACACCGGCTTCTTCGTCGTCCGCGGGCACGGCATCGCCCGCGAGGTCTTCGACGACGCCTACCGCACGTCGCTGGACTTCTTCGCGCGCCCGCTGGACGCCAAGC
Organism: Kitasatospora hibisci; assembly: GCF_043950205.1. NCBI lineage: Bacteria > Bacillati > Actinomycetota > Actinomycetes > Kitasatosporales > Streptomycetaceae > Kitasatospora > Kitasatospora hibisci. The sequence continues at coordinate 648,709 of NZ_CP171642.1, forward strand.
GCGAGCTGGCGATGCGCACCAGCAGCGCACGCGGCGACAACGACTACAGCCCGTACGGCTACAGCGCGCTGCTCTCCGAGAACGCGTACGCCTACACCGGCCGGCCGGGCATGCCCTCGGACTACGTCGAGAAGTTCAGCGCCGGGCGGCTGATCCTCGACGACACCGAGGACCTGCCGTTCCCCGCCGACGAGCAGGGCGCGCAGCTGCGCACGGCGCTGAAAGGGTACTTCGCGGCCTGTGAGAGCGTCGCCGGCCGGATCGCCGAACTGCTGGCCCTCGCCCTGGACCTGCCGCGTGACTTCTTCGCCACCCGCACCGACACCTCCAACGACTCGCTGCGCTCGCACCTCTACCCCGGTGTCGCCCCGGAGTTCCTCAACGACCAGGGCATGGGGCAGCACACCGACGGCACGCTGATCACGCTGCTCACCCAGGACGGGCCGGGCCTGCAGCTCCGGGACCGCGCCGGCCACTGGCTGGACGTGCAGGTGCCGGACCGGGAGAGCTTCATCGTCAACATCGGCGACCTGATGGCCCGTTGGTCGAACGACGAGTACGTCTCCACCCCGCACCGGGTCCGGCTGGCCGACCGGCGGCGGCAGTCCATCGTCTTCTTCAAGCTGGCCAACGACGACACGGTCATCGAGTGCTTCCCGAAGTTCACCGCGGACCGCCCGGCCGAGTACGAGCCGATCCGCTACGAGGACTTCTCGCTGGAGAAGATGAACCTGCTGTTCGGACGGGAGGGCGCACGGTGAGGTCGTACGCGAGCCTGCTCTACACGCCGGCGCTGCGTCTGGCGTCGGTGGCCGAACCGGGCCGCATGCACGCGGACATGCTGGTCCTGGACCTGGAGGACTCCACCCACCCGGCCCGCAAGGCCGAGGCCCGGGCGCTGCTGGCCGACGCGGACCTGACCCGGGCCGGGCTGCCGGCCCTGGGCCTGCGGGTGAACAGCATCGCCACTCCGGACGGACTGGAGGACCTGCGGACGCTGCTCGAACTGGACGCCGTGATCGGCGGCGTCCCGATCGACGTCGTCTTCATCCCCAAGATCGCCGGCCCCGGCGACGTGGCGATCTACCGGTCGCTGCTCGGGCTCACCTCGAACGCGCCGCAGATCTGCAGCTTCATCGAGACCGTGGACTCCGTGGAGAACGCCTTCGCCATCGCCGAGGTGAGCGACGGCCTCTGCTTCGGCCAGGCGGACCTGACCGCCGAGATGTACGCCGAGAACGCGGCCTACCTCGACTACGCGCGGGCCCGGCTCTGCGTCGCGGCGGCCCGGCACCGGGTGCCCGCCATCGACACCAACTCCTTCGAGCTGCACGACCTCGACGTGGTCGCGGCGTCCTGCCGGGCGGCCCGGGAGGCCGGGTTCACCGGCAAGGCGGCCATCCACCCCCGGCAGGTGCCCGTGATCGCCGAGGCCTTCACGGTCGGCGCGGACGAACTCGCCGAGTACCGGCGGGTGGTCGCCGACTACGACGCCACGCCGTCCGGCTTCGCGGTGGAGAAGGACCGCGTGCTGGCCCCGCCGTTCGTCCTGCGGGCCCGGCGCATGCTCGCACTCCACGCGCCCGCCGAGGCCTGAGCAGCGGCGCGGCCCGAACAGCGCAGCCCGAACAGCACGGCGCGAGCAGCACCGGCCCGAACACCCGCCGGTGCTGCACCCGCGAGGCCCCGAGCGCGCTCCGGAGCACCGCCGCAGCACCGCCACCGACCACCCCAGCACGCGTACCCTCACCACGAACCGGGGAGCCCCCTGTGAAGACCCTGCCCCAGCACGCCCTCATCGACGTCTCCGCCCACCCGACCGAACTGGTCGACGGCCGCCTGCAGGCCGTCGGCGACGCGCTGGTCTCCGAACTGGTCCGCCTGGTCACCCGGGGCCAGGGCGTCGCCGTCTGCCACGGCGTCGCCAGGACGCTGGAGCACCACGGCCTGGACGTCCACGACGAGCAGCACGCCGCGGTGGGCCGCGACTACCTGGAGTCGCTGTTCCGTGCCTTCGGCGAGCGGATCGACGTCGCGCCGTTCAGCCCCGTCGCCATGGACTACGACCGCATCGCCGGCATGGACGTCGACGGCTACAACAAGAACACCTCCTTCACCCCGAACGGCGACCACACCGCCGAGCGCGAGTTCCTCACCACCAAGTGCGTGCACTTCGACTCCGCCACGCCGTTCGTCGGGAACATCTACGGCCCCAACACCAACATCCGGGGCGGCGTCCCGGTTGTCTGCGACACCCGCGCCTACTGCAAGGACACGGGCGTGGCCCCGGGTGACCTGGTCGAGCTGATGCCGCACAGCTACAACGTCGCGGTCCGCGAGGAGCACGCCGGGCCGGTCCTGGCCGGCTACGCCAGCGCGCTGGACGTCGACCTCTCCGCCGACCTGGCGATGGTCGTCCTGCTCAACGAGGTGGACGGCGGCCTCGCGCACGCCGGCTCCGAGCCCCGCCCGGTCGACCCGGCGCTGCCGTCCCGTCGCCCGATCCGGCACCTGGAGTACCAGTTCGCCGAAGGCGTCGAGCTGGCCAAGTGGTTCACCCACTACGGCCTGGACGTCCCCGCGCCCATCATGGAGGCCCCGGACGACGCCTCGCGCGAGCGCTACCACCGCGGCATCGCCCCGGTCGGCACCGAGGACGGGGCCGCCGGGTGATGAGCACCACCGACACCGGCGTGCCGGCCATGTCCGCCCGCGACACCGCCGAGCTCGACGAGCTCCTGGCACTGCTCGCCGCGGACGACTGGCCCGACGACATCGCCGAGGCCCGGCTGTTCTACGACGCCTGGGGCACACCGATCGCGGACGACGTCACCGTCGAACCGCGCGACGGCGGCCACCTGCTGACCCCGCCGAACGCGGAGGGCACCCGCACCGGGCTCTACTTCCACGGCGGCGGCTACGTCTACGGCTCGCTGCGCAGCCACGGCGCCATGGTGGCCGAGATCGCCCGGGCGGCCCGCTGCCGGATGTTCTTCGTGGACTACCGGCGGGCCCCCGAGCACCCCTTCCCCGCCGCGCTCGACGACGCGGTGGCCGCCTACCGGAGCCTGCTGGCCGACGGGACCGCCGCCGAGGACATCGTCCTCGCCGGGGACTCGGCGGGCGGCGGCCTGGTGCTCACCACGCTGCTCCGGCTCCGGGACGAGGGCCTGCCGCTGCCGGCCGCCGCGGCGTGCATCTCGCCGTGGACCGACCTGACCGGCAGCGGGGAGACCCACCGCACCCTGGCGGACCGGGACCCGATGATCAGCCAGCACGTCGTGGCGCTGGTCACCGCGTCCTACCTGGCCGGCACCGCACCGACCACCCCCTACGTGTCCCCGCTGTTCGGGGAGCTCGCCGGCCTGCCTCCGGTGCTCGTGCAGGTGGGCAGCCGCGAGGTCATGCTCAGCGACGCCGAGCGGTTCGTCGCCGCTCTGCGGGAGGCGGGCTGCACCGGCGAACTGGAGGTCTGGCCCGGCATGGTCCACGTCTGGCACCTGCACCACACCCGGCTGGACAAGGCCCGCCAGGCCGTGGCCCGGCTCGGCGACTGGCTGCGCACCCGGAGCGGGGGTGCGACGCGATGACCGGTCCGGTCGGGCCCGTCGGGCCCGTCGAGTCCATCACCGGTCCGCACCGGTACCGGAACAACCAGAAGATGGTGCCCGCCAGCGAGGCCGCCTGGGGCCTCGCCCGGAAGCACGGCATGCTCGGCCTGGTGGTCGAGGCCGTCGAGGGCCAGAACCGGCTGCGCGAGGTGCGCGGCGGGCACGAGTTCGCCAACCTGTCGTCCTGCTCGTACCTGGGCCTCAACAGCCACCCGACGGTGGTCGAGGCGGGGCGCGCCGCCCTCGCGGAGGAGCGGATCACCGGCCTGTCCATGGGCGAGTTCCGGATCCGGCTGGGGATCATGGAACGGCTGGAGGAGGAGCTCTCCGAGCACTTCGGCGCGCACGTGCTGCCGTCGGTGTCCTGCGGGGTGCTGAGTGCGGCGATCCTGCCGCTGCTGGCATCGGGGCACCTGACCGACGGCGAGCCGCTGGTCGTGGTCTTCGACCGGTTCGCGCACTTCTCGATGAACTTCCTCAAGCCGGTTCTCGCCGACGAGACGCTGGTGCTCACCTGTCCGCACAACGACATGGCGTACCTGGAGGAGGTCTGCCGGAAGTACCCGCGGGTGGCCTACGTCTGCGAGGGCGTCTACTCGGTCGGCGGGCAGGCGGACCTGGCGGGCATCAAGGCCCTCCAGGAGCGCTACGGCATGTTCGTCTACCTCGACGACTCGCACGCGCTGTCGGCGGTCGGCGAGCGGGGCGTCGGCTTCGCCCGCACGGTCTTCGACGAGCTCGGCTCCCGGACCATCGTGGTCGCCTCGATCGCCAAGGCCTTCGGCAGCACCGGAGGGATCGCCATGACCGGGGACCGGGGAGTGTTCGACTTCCTCTACCGGTCGGGGCCGCTGGCCTGGTCGCAGGGGCTGCGCACGGCCGCCATCGGCACCACCCTGGGCGCCCTGGAGGTCCACCGCGGCCCCGAGCTCGGCGAGCGCCAGGCGCAACTGGCCCGGAACATCGAGCTGTTCGACGAACGGCTGCGCGGGCACGACCTGCGCGGCACCGGGTCGCACATCAAGTTCGTGGTCACCGGCGACAACGACCGGGCGGTGCGGCTGTCGAACGAACTCTACGAGCGCGGCTACTACTGCTCGGCCATGTTCTTCCCGATCGTCGCCCGGGGCCAGTCCGGCGTCCGGATGATGCTGCGCGGCGACATGCCGACCGAGCTCACCGAGCGGTTCGCCGCGGACCTGCTGGACGTCCTGGCAGGGCTCGGATGACCCTCCCCCGCCCGGGGCCGCCGGAGCACTCGGCCGACGACGTCCGAGCCGTTGCCGCCCTGATGCGCAGCGGCCTGCGCAGCGGCGCCGTACGGCGGATGGCCGTGCCGCTGCGCCTGACCGTCGAGGACGGGCAGGGTGCCAGGTTCCTGGCGATGCCCGCCGTCTCGGCCGACTTCGGGCTCTACGTCTCCAAGACGGCGACCATCACCGCCGGGCCCGGGCCGACCGTCACCGCGGTCGTCCCGGTCTTCGCCACCACCGGGGAGCTGCTGGAGGTGCTGGACGGCGCGGCCGTCACCAACCTCAAGTGCGCGGGCGTCACGGCCCTGGTCACCGACCGCTGCGCGGCGCCGCACAGCTCGGAGCTCGGGATCGTCGGGTCCGGGGTTCAGGCCTGGCAGCAGTACCTCGGCGTCTCGGCGGTGCGGGAGATCACCCGGGTCCGGGTCCACTCGCGCACCGCCGCCGGGGCCGAGGCGCTGTGCGCGCGGATCAACGCCCTCGGCCGGGCCCGGGCGGTGGCCTGCGCCTCGGCCGAGGAGGCCACCGCGGGCGCGGACGTCGTCTCCACGGCGACGACGTCCGCGCTCCCGCTGCCGATCGCCGCCGACCTGCCGGACCACGTGCACATCAACTGCATGGGCGCGCACACCACGGAGTCCCGCGAGGTGTCGCACGCCCTGCTGGCCGCCGTCACGGTCGTGGTGGAGGACGTGGGCATCGCCGTCGCCGAGGCCGGCGCGGTCCACCGCACGGCGCTCGACCTGGAGGCGCTGGAGACCGGCGGGCACACCGGGCTCGAAGCCCGGCCGACCGTCTTCAGCTCCACCGGCCACGGCTCGCTGGACCTCATCACCTGCGCCCACCTGGTGGGGCGCACGCACCGCTGAACGTCGGTACGTGCGGGCGTGCGCACAGCCGCACCCGCACACCCGCACACCCGCACACCCGAACGTCATCGAAGGGAAGACCGCACGTGGCACACGCCGGCAAGGACCCGGACACCGGGGCGAACGGCCCCGAGCCGTCCGAGGCCGAGACCGCGGACCGGGAGTTCGCCGCCGCCCTGGCCCGCCTCGGCATCGAGATGCCGCCGGACCTGGCGCCCGGCGTCCTGGCCGGCTACCGCCCGATGCGGGCGATGGCGGCCCTGCTGCGCGGGCTGGACGGCACGGACGGCCCGCTGGGGGGACGCCATGTCTGACCCCACCCCCGCCATCGTCTCCGCGGCCACCCCCGCTGCCGCCGCGCCCGGCGCACCCGCCGAGCTCTCCGTCGCGGAGGCCGGGGCGCTGCTGCGCGCCGGGCGGCTCACCGCGGTGGAACTGGCCGTTCACGCGCTGGAGCTGGTCGAGGCCCACGACGCGTCCCTGCGCTCCTTCGTGCTGGTCACCCCGGAGCGGGCACTGGAGCGCGCGCGGCAGGCCGACCGGGAGCTTCGCGAAGGCACCGACCGCGGGCCGCTGCACGGCATCCCGTACGCGCTGAAGGACATCTTCGCCGCCGAGGGCCTGCCCACCACCAACCAGTCCCGGCTGACCCTCGACGACGTCGCCACCGCCGACAGCGCGGTGGAGGAGCGGCTGCGGGCCGGCGGCGGCGTCCTGCTGGGCAAGCTGACCACCTACGAGTTCGCGATGGGCGGCCCCAGCCCGGACCTGCCCTTCCCGCCGGCACGCAATCCGTGGAACACGGAGCACATCCCCAGCGGCTCCTCCTCCGGGGCCGGCGTCGCGGTGGCCGCCGGCTTCCTCCGCGTCGCCTTCGGTTCCGACACCGCCGGCTCGATGCGCGGCCCGGCCTTCCACTGCGGGACGGTCGGCCTGAAGCCGACGTACGGGCTGGTCTCCGGGCACGGCGCCACCCCGCTGTCGCCCACCATGGACCACTTCGGTCCGCTGGGATGGACGGTGGCCGACACCGCGGCCGCGCTCCAGGCCGTCGCCGGACCGGACCCGCGCGACCCGCGCACCCGTGACGCGCCGACGCCGGACTACCTGGCCGGCCTGACCGGGGACGTGCGCGGGCTGCGGGTGGCGTACTCGACCGCCTGGTACGCGGCCGACCCGGCGACCCTGCCGGAGATCACCCGCGGGATCGAGCGCGCCCTCACCCACCTGGAGGGGCTCGGCGCGATCGTCGAGGAGTGCGAGCTGCCACCGTACGAGCTGTTCAACGCCTGCGGCCGGATCGTGATGGCGGCGGAGGGGTTCGCGACCCACGAGAAGAACCTGCGCGAGGCACCCCGGGAGTTCGGCCGCTTCACCTACCAGAAGCTGCTGCCCGGGGCCGGCATCGGCGCCGAGGACCTGCGGCGCGCGCTGGACGCCCGGCTCCGGCTCGCCGCGGCGCTCGACCGTCAGGTCTTCTCCGGCCACGACGTGCTGGTCACCGCCTGCGGGCAGACCACCGCGGCCCGGTTCGACGACTTCCCGCGCCACTGGCCGCCGCCCCGGCTCGCCAACGACATGCAGACCATCCCGTTCGCGCTCACCGGGCACCCCGCCATGTCGCTGCCGCTCGGCTTCGCCGGCAACGGCCTGCCGATCGGCGTGCAGCTGGTCGGCCCCCGCTTCGGCGAGGCGGGCCTGTTCCGGGCCGCGATCCCGCTGGAGGCCGAGTTCGGCCGGCGCGGGGTGCGCCCCGCGCTGACGGGACCGGCGTGAACGAGCCTCACCGCCCCCCGCTCCCCGGGGGCTTCTGGTGGCTGTGGACCTCGACGCTGGTGAACCGGGTCGGCCTCTTCGTGATGCCGTTCCTGTCCCTCTACCTCACCGTGGAGCACGGGTACTCCGCCACCGCGGCGGGCCTGATGGTGTCCCTGTACGGCTTCGGCGGGATCCTCGGATCGCTGTCCGGCGGCGCCCTCGCCGACCGATGGGGGCGGCGGCCGACCATGCTCACCGGCCAACTGGGCGCCGCGGTCTGCACACTGGGCCTCGGCCTGGCCGACCGGCTCGACCTGATCGCGCTCTGGGCCGCCGCGCTGGGCGTCACCCTGAAGATGTCCCAGCCGGCGGTCGGGGCGATGCTCGCCGACCTCGTCCCGCCGGAGTCCCGGCCGCGGGCCTACGCGCTCAACTACTGGGCCCTCAACCTGGGCTTCTCCGTCTCGGCGCTCTCCGCGGGCACGCTCGCCGCGTTCGGCTACCTGACGCTCTACCTGGTGGACGCCGCCACCACGCTGCTCTGCGCGGTACTCGTCTTCCTCCGCCTCCCCGAGACCAGGCCCGTCGCGCCGGCTGCGGTCCGCTCGCAGGATCCCCGCCCGTCAACGGCCGAGGTGCTGCGCGACCGCCGGTTCATGTGCCTGGTCGGGCTCAACCTGCTGGTGGTCGCGGTGTTCAGCCAGCGGCACGTGGCACTGCCGCTCTCCACCGCCGAGTCGGGCCTCTCCCCCGCGCAGTACGGCCTGGTGGCCGCGGTCAACGGCGTCATGATCGTCACGCTCCAGCTCGCCCTGACCCGGTTCACCCAGCACCGGCCGGCCGGCCGGGTGCTGGCCGTGGGGGCCTCGCTGGTCGGGCTCAGCGCGGCCCTCAACGCCGGCTCCGACACCGTGCTGCTCTACTCCGTCGCCGCCGCCGTCTACACGCTGGGCGAGATCGTCTACGTGCCGACCAGCGAGGCCCAGGTTCCGGCGATGGCACCGGCGTCGGCCCGCGGCCGGTACGAGGGCGTGATGGCCCTGACCTGGTCCGTCGGCGGCTTCCTCGCCCCGCTCACCAGCGGCCTGCTGATCGACGCCTACGGCACCGGCGCCCTCTGGCTGGGCTGCGCCGTCGTCGGCGCGCTCGCCGCCCTCGGCTACACCGCGCTGCTGCGCCCGCGAACGCTCCCCGTCGACGCCCCGCCGTCGACACGACCCCTCCCCCAGGAGTAGTGAATGGACCTCACCACGACGGCGCCGCAGCCGGCCGCCTCGACCACCGCCACCACCGCCACCACCGCGGCGACCGCGACCGACCCGCAGCTGCTGCTCACCGCGCTCGACCACCAGTTCCGCGGCTTCCGCACCTTCTGGTTCGACCGCATCTCGCCCGCCGGCCCGCTCGCCCTGCCGGCCACGCGCGGCGCCGAGCTCGAGCGGGCCTCCGTCCGGCTGGCCGGCCTGCTGCGCCGGGCCGCGTCGGGACTGGGCGCGGACTGCCTGGCCCGGCACCGGGCCCTGGGCCTCGACGAGCGGCTGACCGGGTTCTACGCGGACGAGGAGTTCGAGCAGACCTACGCCACCGCAATCGGCCGACCGGACGTCGTGCTCACGGAATCCGGCTGGAAGTTCATCGAGTTCAACTTCTGCTCGGCCACCGGCGGGCAGGTCTTCACCCACCTGCTGAACGACCTCTGGCGCCAGCTGCTGCCCGGCCGGGCCGCGGACTCCCTCGTCCTCGCCGACCCGATGGCCGCGCGCAACGACCTGCTCCGCGGCGTCCTCGCGGAGTACGGTCTGGAGCCGCGCCTGGCTCTGGTCGGCTACCTGCCCGACGTCTTCGTCACGGACCGCCGGTACTACGAGATCGAGATCGACGCGCTGCGCAAGGGCGGGATCGGCGCGGAGTACTTCGACACCGACGAGTTCACCGACGCCCTCGCCACCCGTGCGGGCGAGTTCCCGCTGGTGCTGGAGCGGGTGGTGCCGCAGGAGTGGCTCGACGCCGGACGGGACCTCGCCCCGCTGCTCACCATCAGGAAGTGCGGGGCCACCGTGCTGACGCCGCAGAGCTCCTACCAGGCGGCGAACAAGCAGCTCTTCGCCGCGCTGTCCGCCGGGCTGGACTGGATGACCGACGACGACCGGGAGTTCGTCGCCGGCTACCTCCCCTGGTCGCGGACCGTCCGGGAGGAGACGGTCGAGTTCGAGGGCGAGTCCTGGAAGCTGACCGACCTGCTGGTGCGCCGGCGGGAGGAGTTCGTGCTGAAGCGCTCCGACGGGGACCAGAACGCCGACGTGCACCTCGGCTTCCGGACCGGCGCGGCCGAGTGGGAGGCGGTCATCGCCAAGGCCCGGGAGGCCGGCACCTGGATCGTCCAGCAGGCCGTCCACAGTGCCGACCTCGCCGTGACCGTGCTCGACACCGGCAGCCGCGAGTACCGACCGCTGTCGACGAAGGCGGTGTTCGGCCCGCTCGTCATCGGCGGCCGGACGGCCGGCTGCCCGGTCCGTTACGAGGTCCCGGCACCGCTGGGCTCCGAACCGGGGACGCCGGGTTCGAGCATCCTGGGCACCGCGGCCTGGGCCGCGTGACCGGGTGGCGGCCCCGGGACCGGTGACCGCACGGTCACCGGTCCCGGCCGGTCCGGCCGGTCCGGCCAGCACGGCCAGCACGGCCAGCACGGCCGGCTGCCCGCGCCACCGGGTCAGCGGTCCGGCCGGCGCTCGTCCCTGCGGGCGAGCGCCACCAGCTGGACCCGGGAACGCACCCCGAGCTTGCGGTAGATCCGGGTCAGCACCGCCTCCACCGTCTTGACGCTGACGTACCGGGCGGCCGCGATGTCGCGGTTGCCGTACCCGTCCGCGACCAGCTCCGCGATCCGCTTCTCCGCGTCCGTCAGACCGGCGAGCCAGGACGGCGCCCCGGCCCGCTCCGACCGGGCCGCACCCCAGAGCGGTGCACCCGCCGCCCGGAACACCACCTCGGCCGCCGCCTGCAACTCCCTCGCCCGGGCCGGGCGCCGGCGCCGGCGCTCCACCGCCGAGTGGGCCAGCAGCACCCGGCCGCGCTCCAGCGGATACCCCAGGTGGTCGAAGGTGTCGAGGGCCCGGAGCAGCAGTTCCTCGGCCGGCCCGAACTGACCGTCCGCCGTCCGGCAGAGCGCCTCGGCACGGTCCAGCGAGGCCAGCACGCCGCGCCGCCCCAGCTCCTCGGCCCGGCGCCGGGCACCGGCCACCTGCCGCGCCCCGGCGTCCGGATCGCCCGCGGCGACCAGGGCCTCGGCGAGGTCGGCGTCGTAGCGGATCACCGCCGGATCGGCGATCGCCAGCTCCCGGGCGAGGTCGCGCACCCTGAGCAGGTCCGCCAGGGCGCCCACGGTGTCCCGCAGCAGCAGCCGGGTCAGGCCGGACAGGTGCAGGCAGTGCGCGGCGACCAGCACGTCGGACTCCTCCTCCGACGCCGCCAGGCCCAGTTCCGCGTACGCGAGCGCCCGCTCCAGTTCCCCGCCCGCCAGCTCGCCGGTCGCCGCGGCGTACCAGGGCGGTCCGGGCGAGGCGCCCAGCGTGCGGGCCAGGTCGAGCAACCGGCCGGCCTCCTCGCGGGCGGCCCGGCCCTCGCCCCTGGCCGCGTGGACCTGGACGGAACCGTCGAGCAGCCAGAGCAGGTCGGCGGGGCCGCCGCCGGCGACCAGCGGCCGGAGCTCGTCGAGCAGCCGGCCGGCCTCGGCCGGCCGGTCGTCCAGCAGGGCGAAGCAGGCGGCGGCCCGCCGCGGGTCCGCGGTGACCCGCGGGGCTGCGCCCGCCGCGCCCGGTGCCAGGGCCAGGCGCAGCGTGGCGGTGTGCTCCACCGCACCGCGGCCCTGCTCGATCCGGGCGGTCAGCGTCATGGCGGCGGCGCGGGCGGCCGGGTCGCCGGCCCGCTCCGCCCACTCCACGGCGCTGCGGGCGTGCGCCATGGCCTCGGCGCAGAAGCCCCGCTTCAGGTGGGCGCTCCAGGCCAGCCGCAGGCGCGCCGCCGAGACCAGCGCGGGCTCGTCAGCGGCGCCGGCGTCCACCAGGGCCTGGGCCGCGACGCCCTCCAGCAGGGCGGCGCCCCGCCCGGCGGCGTCGATGACGGCGATCCGCGCCCGGGCCCGTGCGGCGGGCCCGGCCCTGGTCCGGCCGATCCGTTCCAGCGCGGTCCAGGCGAGGTCGAACCGCCCGGCCGCCTCGGCGTCCCTGGCGGCGGCGACCAGCAGGGCGGGCCGGGCATCGCCGGCCCGCTCGCCGGCCAGCAGGCCGAGCTCCGCGGCGCGTACCCGGTCGCCGCGCTCCCGGGCGCCCGCGGCGGCCCCGGCCAGCGCCTCCACCAGGGCGGGCGGGATCTCGGCCGCCGCCCACGAGGACGCCTCGTGCCAGGCCCGGTCGGCGGGTCCGGCCGAGGCACCGGCCAGCACGTGGTGGGCGCGGCGCACCGCCTCGTCGCCGGCCTCCGCGACCACACCTTCCCGCACCACCGGTGCCGGGAAGGCCACCGCGCCGTCGACCACCCGGACCAGCCCGGCGGCCTCGGCGGCCGCCAGGGCCGCGTCCGCGGGCGGCCCGGCGGCGCGGCGGACGGTGGCCACCGACGGGTCGGCGGCCAGGGCCGCCAGCAGCAGCACCCGCCGCGCCGGTTCGGCCAGGTCCGCCAGCCAGGCACGGACCGCCTTGCGGGCGAACGGCGCCAGCGGCCGGGTGTCCAGCGCCGTGGCGGGCGTGCCGGCCCGGGCGAGCCCGGCGGCGATGTCCGAGACCAGCCGCGGGTTGCCGCCGGTGGCGGTGTGGATGCGGCCGGCGGTCCGCAGCGGGACGCCCAGGGACCGCGCGACGGCCGCCGACTCCTCCGGGCCGAGCGTGGGGATCCCGATCTCCACCGCCCCGCCGCCGAGGACGTCGTGCGGCGAGGGGCCGTCCGGCCGCAGCGCCGCCAGCAGGGAGACACTGCCGCGGATCCGCCGGGCGGCGAACCCGAAGACGTCCAGGCTGGCCGGCCCCCACCAGTGCACCTCGTCGGCGGCCAGCAGCGGCCGGGCCCGGCGTCCCCAGGTCTGGAGGCAGGAGAGCACCGTGACGCGCAGCGTGGTGGTGTCGGGTTCGGGCCCGGTGACGCGCCGCAGCACCCAGTCGATCGCCCCGCGTTGATGGTCCGACAGCTCGCCGGACACCTCGGCCGGGCAGGCGGTGAACAGGTCGACCAGGGGCGCGTACGCGACGTCGGCGTCGGCGGGTGCCGAGCTGAGCCGCACCACCGGGTCCCCGGCCGCCTGCCACTGCGTGCAGACGGCGTCCAGCACCGCGGACTTGCCGAACCCGGTCGGTCCGACCACCGCCACCGCGCCGCCCTGCCGCAGCTCCCCGCAGACCTGCTCCACCAAGGGGCGGCGCTCGGTCATCGCAGCGACGCCATCCAGGCCTCGACCTCGTCCGCCTGCCGCGGCAGACCGGACGACAGACAGACCGCGCCGTCGGCGGTGATGAGGAAGTCGTCCTCGATCCGCATGCCGATGCCGCGCAGTTCCTCGGGGACCGTCAGGTCGTCCGGCTGGAAGTAGAGGCCGGGCTCGACGGTGAGGACGTGGCCGGGCTCCAGCACGCCACCCAGGTACGTCTCCTGACGGGCGCTCGCGCAGTCGTGGCAGTCGAGGCCGAGCATGTGGCCCGAGCCGCAGACGGTGTACCGGCCGGACAGCGCGGAGTGCGGCGCGAGGGGCGGCTCGCCGCCCGGCCGCAGACCCCAGCCGTCGAGCCCCTCGGCGATGACCGCGGCCGCGGCGTCGTGGAAGTCGCCGAAACGGGCGCCGGGCTTGAGCGCGGCGATGCCCGCCGACTGGGCGGCGAAGACCAGGTCGTACACCTTGCGTTGGACGTCGGTGAAGCGACCGCTGACGGGCAGCACCCGGGTGATGTCGCCGGTGTAGAAGGAGTCGGCCTCGACGCCGGCGTCCAGGAGCAGGATGTCGCCGTCGCGGACCGGGCCGTCGTTGTGCATCCAGTGCAGGACGCACGAGTGCGCGCCGGCACCCACGATGGTCTCGAAGCCCAGGCCGTACCCGTCCATCCGGGCCCGGCGGTTGAAGGTTCCCTCGATCCAGCGCTCGCCGCGGGCCACACGGGTGGCGTGGCGCAGCTCGCCGACGACGTCGTGGAAGCCGGCGACCGTGGAGCCCACGGCCGTGCGCAGCTGCTCGATCTCCCACTCGTCCTTGACCAGGCGCGATTCGGAGAGGTAGGTGCGGAGTTCGGCCTCGGCCACGTCGTCGCGCGGCACCAGGGCGTCGACCAGTGCGTCCTCGCCGCGCAGCACCCGGGTCGGGACGTGGCCGCCGAGGGCGCGTTCGAGGTCGTCGCGGGCGGCGGCCTCGATGCCGAACGCGTCGGCGGTCTCCGACAGGGTCCGGCGCCGTCCGACCCAGAACTCGCCGTGCTGCCGGTCGCGGTAGAACTCCGCACTGTTCGGCCCGCCGTCGCGCGGCGACCGCGGCCGGGTGAACAGGGTGACGTCGTGGCCGGTCCCGGTGGGCTCGAAGAGCAGGACGCTGTCCGGGACGGCCGAGGTGCCGAGCTCGGCGGTGAGGTGGATGTACGCCGAGTGCGGCCGGAACTGGTAGTCGAAGTCGTTGCTCCGTGCCTTGATCCCGCCCGACGGCACGACGATCCGCTCCCCGGGGAAGCGTTCGGACAGCGCCGCGCGCCGCTTGGCCGCGTACGCCGCGCCGGGCACCGGCGGCAGCTTCAGTCCGGTGTCCGCCCACCCCTGCTGGAAGCACGCGGCCAACGCGTCCGGCACCGCGCGGTCGTGGCTCTGCACACCACGCGACCCACCCTGTCGTTCCACCGTAAGCCTCCGATCCTGTTTGGTCTGCTCACCGGGGAAGCTACCATTTCACATGTGACACATCCATAGCGAGGAAGCGATCAGCGGAGCTTTCGTTCCAGGTGAGGCGTCCGGGGCGAGCAGAACGGGGCAGACCGAGTCCGGTTCGCCCGGCGCCGTGGTTACCGACGCTGCAACACGAGACGGTGAGCCGGACGGACTGTCCGGCCCACCGTCGCGGCAGGGTTCCTGCTCCTTGTCCTTGCCCGGGACCGGGCCGTTGTCCGTCCCGGGCGGCTCCAGCCGGACCGTCACCTTGTGGGTCGACTTCTCACCCTTCTCGGCCCTGCCGCCCAGGCTGACGACGCTGAAGAGCAGCCCGGCGTCGGCGCCCCTGGTGCGCGTGAGCTCCATACCGAGTTCCGGCGCGATCTCGCCCAGGCCGAACACCACGCCGCCCTGGCCGCGCAGCGCCGGTCCTCGTCGGGGGTGTTACCCGCAGCTGTGTCCTTTTCCTTCTGTTCGCTCCGTCTGGTCCCGGCAGTGCGGGACGTCCTGTGGCTCCAGGAGGGCCGTCAGCCGGTCGCGCAGCTCCGCCGCCGCCGGACCACCACCACCTCCTCGGTGACGGCGATGGCCTCTGGCAACCTGCCGGCCCGGCCCAGGTGGCCCCCGAACAGACCGAGGGTGTCGACCAGCGCCGGCCCGTGCCGGACGGGTTCGAGCTCTGCCAGGCGGCGGCGCGCCGCCACGACCGCCTCGATGGCCGCCAGACCCTCCGTCGGCCGCCGGGCGAGCATGAGCAGCAGGCTGGCCGTGGTGAGGGCGGTCGCCGACTCGGGCAGGTCTGCGCTGGGCCCCAGCAGCTCGACGGCCTCCAGCGCGAACGGCACGCTCTCCTCAAGCCGTTCCAGCTCGTACAGACACGTGCCCAGGTGCACCAGGTAGCGACCGAGATCGGCCCGGAACGCCTCCAGTCCGGCCATTGCCAACTCGCGGCCGAGGCCGACGACTTCCTCGACCAGGGGAAGCGCCTCCTCCGACCGTTCCTGTGCGCGGAGTTGGGCGGAGAGGTTGTTCAGGGTCCTGGCCAGGTCGGGACGAGAGGGCACGCGGCGCAGGACGGCATCGGCCCGGTCGTGGTCGTCCGCTCCCAGCAGCGTCGCGGCCGCCAGCGCGTCCTTGAAGGCCAGGTACTCGGGTTCCTCCTCACCCTGCCTCAGCGTGAGGCGCCAGTACTGGGACTCGTGAACGAGCAGTCGCGTCTCGACGTCGTCGGGGTCGGCGGACGCCGAGCCCGTGGTGTCCGCCATGCCCTGGTCCAGCAGGTCGGCCAGGGCGGTCATGTGCAGGGTCAGGACATTGTCGAAGCCGACCCTGCCGAGGTCCGGGAGGGGCAGTCCGGCGGCCAGCTCTCGCCAGTCCGGGCCGGCACACCCGCGTACCTGCGGCAGGTACCGGGCGAACGCTTCCGCGGCCTGGCGGTACAACGCCGTCCGCTCGGCCTCGTCCGCCGCCAGGGGCGGCAGCTCCACCACTGGTGCGCGACGCAGGAGGTCCGCGGCGGCACCACCGGCGGTGCGGGCGTGCTTCCACCAGTGTCCGGCCGTCCGGGCGATGAGGACCAGCTTGAACGGCACCTGCCGTTCCCGGACCGTCCCGAGCAGCAGCGCCAGCTGGTCCACCCTGGTCTCGGCGTAGTCGAGCACCACCAGCAGGGGGCCTGTCGTCTCCCGCAGCCTCTTCAGCGACGACTCGTCCGTCGGGATGGTGGGCCGCAGCCAGACCACCGTCCAGGGCGGCCGGTCCAGGTCGCCGTCCTGCTTCGGCTCTTCCGTCAGGCGCCGGCTCAGCTCACGGACGAGACGGGTCTTCCCCTGCCCCCCGGGGCCGTGCAGGAGCCAGGCGCCGAAGCCGTCCTGGCGGCACCAGGCGACCAGCTCGTCCAGCAGCGGTCCGCGGCCGTGGAAGCCGACGACCTGCCGCTCGGCCTGGAGCAGCGCGGTCGGCGAACCGTTCGGACCGGCGAGGCGCCGTCCAGCTTCATCACGTACCGGTTGCCGACCACCCCGCTCCCCGGGTTGATCCAGCCCGCCTCCTGCTTGCCCTCGACGAAGTCGGAACTCTCCTGGGCCGCCGCCGGAACTCCCCAGGTCTGGCACTCCTGCCGGGGCAGGGTCGTCACCAGCTTCCCCCAGCGAACCGTGGCGCCCCCGGGCGGCTGCCACCGCCCGTCCGTGATCTCGACCAGGGCGGCGTCGTCACGGCCTCCGCTCGTACCGCGCCACACCACCCGCCCACGGAACACCGCGTCCCACCCCGGCCGGTACACCCCGGTCGTCTCCGCGTCGCCGACCACGTGGGCCGAGGTCAGCACGAGCCGGGCCCGACCGCATACCCCGAGCCGCGGCCGGACGGCCGCCAGCCCGATATCCAACTCACTTACTCCGTCCGTAAGATCATGCTTTCAGCGGACACCCTAGGAGGCGCAGGTCTGCGGGCGCAGGCGAAACGGCACGTCGCTTGGCGAAGTCGACGGCGTGTACGGGGCGCAGGAGAGGGCTCCCCCGGCGCGCCGGCGGCGGTCGGGTGGCCACCGAGCACCGGGGCGGTCGGCGGTCAGTGAGCAGCGGGTGGGATCTCGCCGGAGCCGCGGGCGATCAGTCGGGTCGGGACCTCGATCCGCCGGGCGGGGCCTCGATCGCCGTCGATCCGGTCGAAGAGCAGCCGGGCCCCGGTCGTGCCGAGGCCCGCCGGGTCCTGGGCGACGACGGTCAGGCCCGGGTCGAGCAGGTCCGCGAGTTCGAGGTCGTCGAAGCCGACCAGGGCGGGCCGTCCGGCGCCCGTGGGCAGGTGGTGCAGCGCGGCCAGGGTGATCCGGTTGTTGCCGGTGAACAGCGCGGTCACGGCGCCGGGCCCGCCGGTGAGGCGCGCCACCGAGCGGGCCACGGTCGCGCGGTCGGTGGGGCCGGTGGCGATCCACCGCTCGTCGACGGGCAGGCCCGCCTCGACCATGGCCTCCCGGTAGCCGCGGAGGCGCGCGGCGCAGGTGTGGATGTGCGGGAGGTCGCCGACGAAGCCGATCCGGCGGTGGCCGTGCCGGATCAGGTGCCGTACCCCCGCCCGGGCGCCGACCGCGTTGTCGCTGAGCACGGCGTCGGCCTCGATCCCCGTACCGGGCCGGTCGAGGAACACCACCGGCGTACCGGCGGCCGCCTCGGGCAGCAGGTAGCGGTGGTCGTCACCGGCCGGCACGATCAGCAGCCCGTCGACCCGGCGGGCGCAGAAGGCCAGCGCCAGCTCGCGCTCGCGCCGCGGGTCCTCGGCGCTGGATCCCGCGAACAGCAGGCGGTCCCGGGCCCGGGCGACCTCCTCCACGGCGCGCGACAGCGCCGAGGAGAAGGGGTCACCGAGGTCCTCCAACAGCAGGGCGATGCTCGCGGTGCGGCCGGTGCGCAGCAGCCGGGCGCTGTCGTTGCGGCGGAAGCCCAGTTCGGCGATCGCCGCCCGCACCCGCCCGGCGGTGGCGGGCGTGACGCCGCTCTCGCCGTTCACGACCCGGGACACGGTCTTGAGCCCGACGCCCGCCGCCACGGCCACGTCCCGCATGGTGGGCCGGGATCCCGCTCTGCTCCTGGTCATGCCACCGCAGCCTAGCGGCGCCGCACCGAGGCCGTGCCGGCGCGCCGCTCGTACCGCGAGCGTGCCCGGCGGTGGGCCTGCTCCAGCAGGTCCCGGATCGCCGCTCCCGTGCGGGGGCCGGGGTTCACCACGGCCAGCCAGCCGGCGGCGCCGTAGACGGGGTGTGCGATCACGGTGTCGGCCTCGCCGGGGTCGACCGCGGCAGCGGCCGGATCACCGGGGGCGTGACCCGTCCACCGCGTGAACGCCTCCCGCCCGGTGGCGACGTTCACGCGGAAGGCGTCCGGCCGGTCCAGGCGTGAAGCCTCGTCGCCGGGACCGTCCTTGGTCACCACCGTCGCGAACGGCTGGGTGCGCGTCGGGGTGACGCCGTCGGGCGCGTAGTAGAAGAACGCGTCCCCCCAACTGATCTCCGGGGTACCGTCGCCGGGGGCCGGCCTGAGGGTCAGGACGCCGTCGAGGCCGTCCACGAAGCTGATGATCTCGTCCATCGTCATGTGCTCTAGCGTGGCGTTCACGTGCTTGTGGAGACTTCGAGGCCGAAGGGACGGGTTTCAGGGTGCAAAGTCTCAAATCGGGTGGCCTGCGCACCGTCGACGTCGCGCGGCGGGCCGGGTGCTCCGTCCAGCAGATCCGCAATCTCGAACGCGACGGGGTGCTGCCGCCCGCGATGCGCACGGCCGCGGGCTACCGGATCCACGGCGAGGTTCACCTGCAGTCCGCGCTGGCCTACCGGGCCCTCGCCGCCGGCTCAGGCCCGACCGAGGCCAGGAGGATCGTGCGCGCCGCGCACCGGTTCCCCACCTCGTCGGAGGTGTTCGCCCTGCTCGACGCGGCGCACGCCCGGCTCCACGCGGAGCGCACGGAACTGGGGCAGGCCGAGGAGGCCGCGCAGGCGGTGTCCGACGAGCCGATCGAGGACGTCCGCGCCTCGGACGCGATGAGCGTCTCCGAACTCGCCACCGCTCTCGGCGTGCGCCCTTCGACGCTGCGGCACTGGGATGCGGAAGGCCTCGTGGTGCCCGACCGCGACCCCGCGCGCGGGGCGCGCCGCTACACGCCGGCCCAGGTGCGGGATGCCCGGATCGTCCACCAGCTGCGCAGGGCCGGCTATCGCATCGCACCGCTCCGGGCCCTCGTCCCGGAGCTCCGACGGGCACACCGGTCGCCGGACATCACCACCGCGCTGGCCAACCGGGACGCCGAGCTCGCGGCTCGCTCCAAGGCCCTGCTCGACGGTGCCACAGCACTCGGCGCCATCCTCTCCGTGCACGGAGGGACGGCCTGACCGGCCCCGCGGATACCGGGGCAGCCATCGCGGGCAGCCGGGGCGACGGCGCTGCCCACCGCCTGGACAACGTTGTCAGAAGTGGTCAGAATCGGCCCGACCGACCACCTCGGCCACCGGCTCGCCCACCGCCACCACCGCGGGGCCCTCCCGGCGGCCGGACACCCGCCCGCCCGCGAACGCCGGAGTAGCCACGATGAGCCATGACCGGGCCACCGCCACCGACGACCAGCGCCCCGAGCGGCCGCCCGTGCTCGCCGCGCTCGACGTCGGCGGCACCAAGATCGCGGGTGGCCTGGTCGGACCGGACGGCGAACTCCTCCACCGGGTGCAGCTGCCCACCCCTGCCCGGGAGAACGCCGAGGCGGTGCTCGCCACCGTGCACCGGGTCCTCGACCTCGTCGCCGAGCACCCCCTGGCAGCGGCCGCCCGGGCGGTCGGCATCGGCAGTGCCGGGCCGGTCGACATCCGGCGCGGCACGGTCAGCCCGGTGAACATCCCCGGCTGGCGCGACTTCCCGCTGCGCGACGCCGTCGCCGAGCACCCGGGCATCAAGGGCCGGCCGGTCGTCCTCGGTGGCGACGCCGTCGCGATGGCCGCCGCCGAGCACTGGCGGGGCGCCGCCCGCCCCTACCGGAACGCGCTCTGTATCGTCGTCTCCACCGGCGTCGGCGCCGGGCTGATCATCGACGGCCGGCTGCACACCGGCCCCACCGGCAACGCCGGTCACCTCGGCCACCTCACCGTGGAGCTCGACGGCCGCCCCTGCCCGTGCGGGTCGCGCGGCTGCATCGAGGGCCTGGCCAGCGGGACCGCCATCGCCCGCGCCGCCCGCGAGGCCGGCTGGCGCCCGGCGGGCACCGAGACCGCGACCGGCGTCGGCGGCAACGCCGACGCCTCGGCCGCCGCGGTGGCCGAGGCCGCCCGAGCCGGCGACCCGATCGCCCGGCAGGCCTTCGACGGCGCCGCCCGCGCGCTCGCCGCCGGGATCGCGGCCACCGCCACCCTGGTGGAGATCGAGGCCGCCGTGGTCGGCGGCGGCGTCGCCCAGGCCGGCGAGATCTTCTTCGGGCCGCTCCGGCACCACCTCGCCGGCTACGCCACCCTCCCCTTCGCCTCCGGCGTGACCGTCCTGCCCGCCCGGCTGGGCACCGACGCCGGCCTGGTCGGCGCCGCCGCCCTGGCCCTCGACGCCCTGCCGACCGGCGCACCGCCGACCGACGGCCGCTGAACCGGCCGCGTCGGCGCCGGCGGAAGCGACGCCCGGCGGCCGGTGGCCGCGGGGTCAGGCCAGCCGCTTCAGCAGCTCCTCGGCCAGCGGACCGGCGGAGGAGGGGTTCTGGCCGGTGACCAGGTTGCGGTCCTCGACGACGAAGGGCGCCCACGGCTCGCCCTCCTGGACCAGGACGCCCGCCTCGCGAAGCCGGTCGTGGAGCAGCCACGGCGCCTTGTCGGCGAGGCCGGCCTGGGCTTCCTCGGCGTTGGTGAAGGCGGCCACCCGGTAGCCGGCGAACGCGTTGCCCCCCTCGGCGTCGACCGCGGCGAGCAGGGCGGCCGGGCCGTGGCAGACCACGCCGAGGGGCTTGCCGGAGCGCAGCGTGCGGGCCAGCAGCCGGCCCGAGTCGGCGTCTCCCGAGAGGTCCTCCATCGGGCCGTGGCCGCCGGGGTAGAAGACGGCGTCGTAGTCGTCGAGCTCGACGTCCGCGAGGCGGACGGGGTGCTGGAGCTCCGTGAACCCCGCGAGCGTGTCGGCGACCCGCTGTGCCCCCTCCGCGCCCCCGTTCGCCTCCGGGGCGAGGCTCGCGCGGTCCACGGTGGGAACCACACCGCCCGGGGTGGCGACGGTGACGCCGTGGCCGGCGCCCTTGAACAGCCCGTACGGGACGGCGGCCTCCTCGGCCCAGAAGCCGGTGGGGTGCTTGGTGCCGTCCGCCATCGTCCAGCGGTCGGCGCCGGTCATCACGAAGAGGATCCTTGCCACGGTGCGGTCTCCCAGCGTCGGGTCGGAACCCCGTCCGCCCCCGGCACCGGGGCGGATCGCGGGCACGCAGTGTCGGGGCGCACGGTTTCGGAGCCAGCGGTGTCGGAGCAAGCGGTGTCGGGGGGTTTGTCGCCCTCGAACCTAGGCGCGCTCACGCGCCGACGGCCGCCGGCAACGCCGGTGCCGGGCACCGGACGGTCGATTCCTCACCGGGATCGCCTACACATCCGGGCATGGGCGGGAACCGATCACCCCGCCCACCCGTCATCCTCGTGGAGCCGCCACCACGTCGCCACTGACGCGGACTCAGTGCCCCTTTCACTGTTCACCGCCGAGGCCCGAGGAGTCTCGATGATCGGGTCAAGCCGTCTCGGCCCCCGGCCGATCAACGGTGAGGACCGGCGATGACCGCCTGGACGCGTCTGCGGCCCGCGACGTGCTTCTCGACGCGGAAGTCCCGGTGCGGGTCGGCCTTGACGATGCCGGTGTTCGCGAACAGGACGGACGGTTGGGACACCCGTCACGGCCGTCGCCTGTGACGCTCGGGTCGGTACGGGTCGCCGGCGCAGGACCGACTGCAGCGCGCAGGACGTCCCGGCGACGTCCACCACCCGGTCAGCCTCGTCGGCCGGGTCCAGGGGTGGCCACCCCTCCGAGGTCACCGAAGGCGAAGGCCCCGAGCCGCATCCGCCCCTCCCGGGCCGCTGACACCCTACGGAGATCCATGCCGACGCCGTCGACTCCCTGATCGCCCGCGTTCACGAAGTCCTGGTGGAGCTGCTGACCCATGGGGCTGCCGCCGTGGGCGCCGCACGGCAGGGACTGCGCCGGGCCGTGCAGCGCGTACTGGCGGATCGTCAGCCGTTGGCGCGCTGGGCACGGTGGGCGGCGACGCGCACCCGGGTGGCGCAGCGGGGGGTGCAGTAGCGCTGCGGGGCGCGGCGACCGGTGTCGATGAAGAAGCGGTCGCAGTCGGGCGCGGCGCACCGGCCCCATGCGCAGGATCCGCGTTCGCCGAGCCAGAGACCGAGGGCGAGGGCGGAGGTGGAGAGGAGCCAGTGGGTGAGGCCGGCGCCGGGGGGCGCCTGGGTGTGCAGCGACCACGGACGGCCGGGGAGGCGGACGAGGCGGGGCCGGGCCGGGTAGCGGTCGAGCAGGGTGTTGATGGCCTCGGCCGCCTCGTCCTCGTCGCGGAGGGCGAGGATGCGGATCAGGTGGGCGGTGGCCCGGCGCAGCTCCCGGGCGTCGGCGTCCGTGAGGCGGAAGGGCGGGCCGCCGTGGCGTTCCAGGAGGGCCTGCAGGTCTGCGGCGCCCACTCGGGGGTCGTCCCGGACGGTGTTCGCCAGTTCGGCGATGAAGTGCAGGCCTCGGGGGTTGTCGCCGCTGAGGTCGTCGGTCATGGGTTCGCCCTTGTGATCGCTTGTCAGACACCCCATGGTAACGTCAGAATCGGTTTTTAGGCGTTACCACGTGTCAGGCGATACCCAGGGGGCGAGATGCGATTCCCGGCTACGACGTCGGTGCTGGTTGTAGGGGGAGGCCCGGTCGGCCTCACGTTGTCGCTCCTGCTGTCGGAGTACGGCGTGGAGCACCTGCTCGTCGAGGCGCACGAGGGCACCTCACTGCACCCCAAGGCGCGCGGCGTGTCGGCGCGTTCGATGGAGGTCTTCCGTCGGCTCGGCCTGGAGGCGGACGTCCGGCGGGCCGGACTCCCGGCCTCGCACGTCTTCTTCTACCGCGGCCGGGACCTCGTCGACCCGGACTTCGTGCGTGCCGGGATCGCGGGCGGGGCGGAGGAGGGCGCCGGGCACACGCCGTCGCCGGGACTGATCTGCTCCCAGGACGCCCTGGAGAGCGTGCTGCTGCGACGTGGGCGCGAGCTCGCGCCGGACGGCGTCCGGTTCGCCACCCGACTGGTGTCCTTCACCGAGGACGGCGGGGGTGTGCGGGCGGTGCTGGAGGACCGGACCACCGGCGGGCGGCACACCGTGCGTGCCGACTGGCTGGTCGGCTGCGACGGTGCGGCGAGCACCGTGCGTGCCGCCGCCGGGATCGCGATGGACGGGCCGACGGGGCTGGGGCACTTCCTCAGCATCCGCTTCGAGGCGCCGCTTGGCGAGGTCGTGGCCGACCGGACGAGCGCGTCCTACTTCCTCACCGCCCCCGGCCGCGGCGGCTTCCTGGCCGTGGACAACGACCGGCACTGGATCTACCAGCACCCCTACGACCCCCGCGACGACGACGCCGCAGGACTCCCGCACGATCACCGGCGGCTGGCACGGCTGGTCCGGGACGCCGCCGGTGTGCCCGGCCTCGACGTGGCGGTCCGCGACACCATGGCCTGGCGGATGGACGCCCGACTCGCCGAGTTCTACCGCAGGTCACGGGTGCTGATCGCGGGTGACGCGGCCCACGTGGTACCGCCGACCGGCGGGCACGGCATGAACACCGGGATCGGCGACGCCCACAACCTCGCGTGGAAGCTCGCCGCCGTCGCCCGGGGGTCGGCCGGCGAGGGGCTCCTGGACACCTACCAGGGTGAACGCCGCCCGGTCGCCCGCCAGGTCATCGACCTGTCCCTGGCCAACTCCCGCGCCCGAGGCGGCTACCGGATCGACGACGAGCTCCTGCTCACCGCGGTCTACCGCTCCAGCGCCGTCATCGCCGACTCCGACGGGCCCGAGCACCCGCCGCTGGACCCGGCGCGCGAGCTCCGGAGAGGCGAGCCCGGAGGCCGCGTCCCGCACCTGCCACTGGCCTCGGTCTCCGGGGTCTCGTCCACGCTCGATCTCGTCGGCCCCGGTTTCACCCTTCTCACGCACGCCGACGACGCCGCCTGGCGACGACGCGCGGACACCGCCGGGGCGGCGGGGCTGACCGTCGCCGTACGTCCGCTCACCACCGGAGCGCGGAACGCGACGGACGGTGGGGCCTGGACCGCGGCGTTCGGTGTGCCGTCGACGGGAGCGGTCCTCGTGCGTCCCGACGGCCATATCGCCTGGCGGGCGCCGCATCCGTCGGCGGACCACACCGAACTGCGCGACGCACTGCGACGGATCCTCTCGGTCCGGGCCGCCCGGGAGTGACCGGCGGGACCGTGGCGGTCGGCCCCCGCGATCCGCCGCCCCGACGGCCGGCAACTCCGCGGTCGGCCTCCGCCTCCCCGTCCTCGGCACCGAGGGCCTCACCGGTGCGTGGACGTCCGCGGCATCGTCGAACCGGCCGAGGACCGGGAGGGGCCCCGCCGCGGCGGGCCGTCGTCCGGGTGACGCCGCAGGGCAGAACCGGGTACCGGCGCGGCGACGAGTTCTGCGACACCGACAGGTCTACATCTTGACCGGGACGACCAATTCACCGGACGACCGACTCATCGGGAGTGCAGACATGGGCCTCATCCACATCGAGCTGTTCGCGACCCTCGACCTCGTCGGGCAGGCGCCCGGCGGACCCGACGAGGACCCGGTGGGGTTCCCGTTCGGCGGCTGGCAGGCACCCCTGCTGAACGAGGTCACCGGGGCGCAGATCGGTGCCGCGTACGAAGGCACGGACGCCCTCCTGCTCGGCCGGCGGACGTACGACATCTTCGCCGCCTACTGGCCGCACCAGAAGGACGGCGAGATCGCCGAGCTCTTCAACCGCGTCCCGAAGTACGTGGCCTCCCGCGGCACGCCCGACCTCCCGTGGGCCGGGTCCACACAGCTCGGCCCGGACCTGGCCGCCGCGGTGCGCGAGATCCGCGAACGGCACGAGAACGTGAAGGTCGTCGGGAGCCTGGACCTGGTGCAGACCCTCCTGCGGGAGAAGCTCTTCGACCGGCTCGACCTGTGGGTGCACCCGATCGTGCTCGGCGTCGGGAAGAAGGTGTTCGACGGTGGCGCGGTGCCCACGAACCTCACGCTCCTCGAACCGCCGGTGGCCGACCCGCAGGGCACCGTGTACGTGCGCTACGGGCTGGCCGAGGGCACGCCCGCGACGGGCGACATGAGCGCGCCCGACCGAGGTCTCGGCGGCGACGCCCTCCGGTGATCCTCCGATGACCGCCGTCCCCAGCGACGGGACCACCGCGGGTGTCGAGTCGCCCGCCGCGCCGCCCACGCCGCGGCGCTCGCCGGCGCGGTCGGCGGGGTACCTGCGGCTTCGCCAGCGCGGGGTGAGGGCACCACCTGACCGGCAGGCCCGGGCGCCAGGCGACGTCGCGCCCGGCACCCGGGCCTGTCACCCGTCCGCGGCGACCTCGGCCTCCCACCGGAGCAGGTCGCCCGGCTGGCATTCAAGCACCTCGCAGAGCGCGGCGAGCGTCGTGAAGCGCACCGCCTTGGCCCGACCGTTCTTGAGTACCGCAAGGTTGGCGGGGGTGATGCCCACGCGGTCCGCGAGCTCGCCCACGGACATCTTCCGCCTCGCCAGCATCACGTCGATGTCGACGGCGATCGGCATCAAATCACCTCGTCCAACTCCGCCTGCATCTGCGCCGCCTCGACGTCACGCGCGACGGCCTGGGCGAGCAGCATCCGCAGCACGAGGACGATGAGCGCGACCCCGAGGATGGCCACGCCGATCCCGCCCATGATCACCGTGACGCCCGGGTCCTCCCGCTGGCCCGGCGCGTTGATGGCCGTGACCGCGAACCACACGAGGGCCGCCGCCACGATCGCGCCGATCACGCCGTCCACGTACCGGAAGGCGGCGTGGGAGAACACGGTCCCGCGGCGCACCATCGCCACCAGCCGCCATACGCAGACCAGGGCGACCTGGGCCGCCATCAGCCCCAGGATCGTGATCAGGCGCAGCGGGGTCAGCGGGAGCGACCCGTCTTCCGGATCGGTGGCCAACGCCCACACCATCAGCACCTGCACACACACGGTGCCGGCCAGCACCACCACGAGCACGGCGCGCAACGCACGTACGGTCAGTCTTCCCACGACCCGTCCCTCCATCGACTTGCGATGGAAATCTATCGAATTTCGATATCCACAGCAAGGCTGGAACGACGAGCGGCGACCCCACATCGCGGCGGCCCCGCATCTCAGCGGGACCGCCGCCGGCCGGCTCGACCCGACGGGGGCTTCCGGGACGACTGCGCCCCCTCCCGAAGCACCGAGAGGGGGCCGCTCTACTGGGACCGCTCTACTGGGACCGCTCTGCTGCGGACAGCCGGGGAGGGCGGCCCGGACCAACGGGGCCGGAGGCCCCCTGCGGGCAACGGCGGAGGTCAGCCGTCGGCGCCGGCCGCCAGGACCGCCGCGTCTAGCGCACCGGTCAGGCGGTCCAGCAGGGCGCGCAGTGCACCGAGGTCCTCGACGGGGAGGCTGGTGGCGGCGAGGAGCCGACGGGGCACCTGGCCGGCATGGTCGCGCAGGGCCAGCCCGGCATCGGTGAGGCCGACCGTGACCGACCGCTCGTCCTCGCGGCTGCGCTCCCGGCGGACCAGCCCGGCAGCCTCCAACCGCTTGAGCAGCGGGGAGAGCGTGCCCGAGTCCAGCCGCAGGAGTCCGCCGATCCGCTTCACCGGCAGCTCGCCGTGCTCCCAGAGCACCAGCATCACCAGGTACTGGGGGTAGGTGAGCCCCAGATCCTTGAGCAGCACCCGGTAGACGCCGCCGAAAGCGCGCGAGGCGGCATTCAGCGAGAAGCAGATCTGCTGGTCGAGGCGGAGCAGCTCGGCATCGCGGAGCTCGTCCGCGCCGTGGAGCTCGTCTGCGTCGTGGAGCGTCTCATCGGTCTCGGGGGACGTGGCCATACCCCCATCCTACCGATCGCGCACGCCATTCAGTTGTGCGCAATTGAATTGCGTGCTCTAATTGTCCCTGCACGGCGGCCCGACCAGGCCGCCGTGGACAGATGCACGACCGACGCAGGACGGAAGGGAACGGACCCATGGACGCGCTCTACACCGCAGTGGCCACCGCGAACGGCCGGGAGGGCCGCGCCGTCAGCTCCGACGGACAGCTGGACCTCGCCCTGGCGATGCCGCCCGCCCTCGGCGGCAACGGACAGGGCACCAACCCCGAGCAGCTGTTCGCCGCCGGCTACGCGGCCTGCTTCGCGAGCGCACTGAGCCTGGTCGGCCGGCAGGCCCGGGTCGACACCAGCGAGGTCTCGGTCACGGCCGAGGTCTCCATCGGCAAGGACGGGGCCGGCTTCGGCCTGGGCGTGGTCCTGCGCGTGGAGCTGCCCGACTCCCTCGCGGGCGAGAACGGCCAGCTGCTGGTCAAGCAGGCCCACGAGGTCTGCCCCTATTCGCGCGCCACCCGCGGCAACATCCCGGTGGAGCTCGTCGTCGAGTGACCTCGCCTCACCCGCACGGGCGCAGGGCCCGTCCCGGCCCATCCCGGCCGCCTCGGCCAGCGGCGGGCACGGCTGCTTCGCTACCCGGCCGGGCCGCCGCCCGCCCGGCCGCCCGCTCCACCGGCTCCCGAAGCGGGCCCGCCCGGCGCCCCGCCACCCGAACCGGCACCACCCGAACCACCGGCACCACCGGCACCACCGACTGATCGGAGGACGTCGAGCCGGTGCCGGTACTCCTCCGTGTCGATCTCCCCGCGCGCGAACCGCTCGGCCAGCAGCTGCTCGGCCGCCGGTGGCGCAGCCCTGGGCGGCCCGCCGGGCCCACCCGGTCCGGCCGACCCACCCGGTCCGCCGGCACCGGCACCGCCCGACCCCCACGGAGCCGGCGCGACGGGCCGCGACGTCCGTGAGAGGTGGCGGACCAACGCGATCCCGGCCAGCACCAGCACCGCCAGGAGCAGCAGCATCCCGAACGCCAGCAGGCCCATCCCCCAGCCGCTCAAGCCGTTCCCGTGCCCATGCCCGTTCCAGTGATACATCGCGGACCTCCTCTGCCGGCCCGGGACCGGAGCCGCCGAGGCGCCCGGCCCCCACCCACCCATCGTGCGCCCGGAACCGACCGGACGAGCGTGAGGATTGTCTGAGAATGCCCGGAACCGACCTCCCGCCCCGTCGGGCGACCCACCGGGGGTAGCGTTACTGACCATGGACCGACACTCGCCGATCGACGACCCCGAGCGGCTCGTCGCGACCGGAGTGCTCCGCCGCTACGAGGACGGGCGCCTGCACCCGGCCCTCGGCTACTCGCCGATCTCCTACGTCTCGACCCGGCTCTGGGACGAGCTCACCGCCCTGGCCATCGCCCCGTCCGCCGCCACCACGA
Source organism: Kitasatospora hibisci (assembly GCF_043950205.1). NCBI lineage: Bacteria > Bacillati > Actinomycetota > Actinomycetes > Kitasatosporales > Streptomycetaceae > Kitasatospora > Kitasatospora hibisci. Next base: position 677,122 of record NZ_CP171642.1, read on the forward strand.
CCGCACACGCGCTGCTGCGCGCCATCGCCGCCGATGCCGTCGACGCGGCGCTCGCCCCCGGCAACGAGCGGGCCCCGCACAACGACCTGTACGTGACCCACCCCGCGTACATCGGTCCGCACCGCAGGGTGGTCTGGTTCCAGCGCGCCGGCCCGCGCGGCCTGATCATCGCGACCCTGCCGCCCGGCTCCTGAGCCGGACCCGGAGCCCGCAGGCCCGGGCCCGCCCGCCGGCCCGATCCGCCGCCCCTGCCCCCGCTCTCAGCGCTCGACCCAGAGCGCGCGGCAGACCCAGCTGAGCCGGGGCGGCCCGAGCACGGGCGGCCGCGCGTGGTAGGTGCCGTCGGAGACGGACAGGTTGACGATCAGATAGGCGTGCCAGTCCGGACCGACGCCCCGCCGGTCGGCGTGGATCAGCGTGTCGTCGACGAACCAGTCCACGGACTGGGCGCCGAACACCGTGCGCAGCTCGAAGGTCGCGCCCGGGGCTATACCGGCCTCGGCCCCGTGCCAGTAGCGGTATCCGCCGCGGACGTGGTTGGAGATCTCCAGCAGGTCCGGGTTGTCAGGGTGGTACTCGAACACGTCCACCTCGTTGCCGCCGTCGCGCCACGTCCAGATCGCCGGCCACGCGCCGAGCTCGACCGGGAGCGTGACCTCTGCGCCGAGCACGTCCCCGGTGCGGACCTGGAAGCCCTCCGGGCTGCCCTCGGTGGTGAGCAGGTTGCAGGTCCACAGGTCGCTGCCGCGGCGCCGGGTGGCGGCGAAGACGCCGCCGGGGCAGTACGCGCGACTGAGGAAGTCGAGTTTGTGGTCGCCGCGGTTGGTCGGCCCCATCCGGGGATAGGCGCTGCTGCGCCCCGCCGTCCACTGCCTGGTCGAAGTGAAGTCCGCATCGAACACTACCGCCACGGCCGCCTCCCCGGTGCCCCTGCGCGCCGCCGGCCCTCCACCGGCGGACACACAGGGTGACTTACCCGGCACGCTCCGCATTATGCGAAGCGGACCGTCCGGATCCGTGGCGGCCGCGACGACCGTGCCGCGGCGGCGGTCAGCCGACCGGGGCCACCTCGGCGCCGGTCCCGCCGAAGCCGCGGAGGCTGGCGAGCCGGTCGGTGACCGAGACGACGCCGTCGACCGAGCGGCAGAGGTTCAGCACGATCGGGACGAGGTACGGCTCAGGGACGGTGCCGCTGAGCACCACGCGGCCCTGGTCGACCTCCACCCCCACCTCGGCCGGGCTGACCCCCTCGATCCGGCCGAGCACCTCCTCGACGATCTCGCGACGGATCACCCGGTCCTCGCGCAGGAACACGCGCAGCAGGTCACCCCGGCTGACCATGGCGAAGACCCGGCCGTCCTCGTCCAGCACCGGCAGCCGCTTCACGCCGTGCCGGGCCATCAGCCGCGCCGCCGCGACCACGCTCGTGCCGGGGGTGGTGCAGACCGGCGGACCGGTCATCAGATCGGCCGCGGTGACGGCGCCGCCCGGCCCGGTGCGGGTCAGCTCGGGGGCCGGCAGCAGGCTGCCCGGGTCCTCCTGGGCCGCCAGGGTGAGCAGGAGGTCCGCCTCCGAGACGATGCCGAGCGGCCGGCCCTCGGTGTCGACCACCGGCACCCCGGTGATGTCGTACTCGGCCAACAGGGCGACGATCTCCCGGAAGCCGGTCTCGGGCGCGACCCCGACCACCGGGCTGGTCATCACTGATTCGACGCTGGCATGCCGCACGCCGGTTCACCTCGTCCGCGAGCGATGTCGGCCGGACGACCGTCGTCCGGCCGCGGTACCTGGAGCATCGCCCCCGGCAGCGGGGGACCGCCAGGGGCCAAGGGGCTGAAAGCCCGGGACCAACGGCCCCTGCCGCCGAACACCCCGTTCACCACCGGCCGGCCGGGCTCGGCACGCCCCGGCGAGCGCCCGTGCTGTGGCGGCCCGCGTCCGGCGGGGTGATGCTGCTGGGAGAGACCGGCCCCCGGACCGCGCCGCGCCGTCCCCGCCAGCACCGCCCCGAGGCGTTGGAGCCGCCATGACCGCACCGACCGCCCCCGCGCCCCCGCTGCGCTGCCTGGTCACCGGCGCCACCGGCTACCTCGGCGGTCGCCTCGTCCCCGAACTGCTCGCCGCCGGCCACTCGGTGCGCTGCCTGGTCCGCGACCCGGGACGGCTGCGCGACCACGCGTGGCGTTCCCGGGTGGAGGCGGCCCGGGGCGACGTCACCCGCCCCGACACGCTGGCCGGGGCCTTCGCCGGCATCGACGTCGCGTACTACCTGGTGCACTCGCTGGGCACCGGCCGCGACTTCGAGGAGACCGACCGTGCCGCCGCCCGGGCCTTCGGCGAGGCGGCCGCACGCGCGGGCGTCCGCCGGATCGTCTACCTCGGCGGGCTGCTCCCCGGCGGTGTGCCGCCGCACGAGCTCTCCCCGCACCTGCGCTCACGCGCCGAGGTCGGCCGGGTGCTGCGCTCCTGCGGAGTGCCCACCGCCGAGCTGCGGGCCGCCGTGATCATCGGCTCCGGCTCCGCCTCCTTCGAGATGCTCCGCTACCTGACCGAGCGGCTGCCCGTGATGGTCACGCCGAGCTGGGTGGGCACCCGGATCCAGCCGATCGCCGTCCGCGACGTGCTGCGCTACCTCACCGGCGCCGCACTCCTGCCGCCGGAGGTGCACCGGGCCTTCGACCTCGGCGGCCCCGAGGTCCTCACCTACCGGGAGATGATGCAGCGGTACGCCGCCGTCGCCGGGTTGCCGCACCGGGTGATCCTGCCGGTCCCGGTGCTCACCCCCAGGCTCTCCAGCCACTGGGTCGGGCTGGTCACGCCGGTGCCGAACCGGCTGGCCCGGCCGCTGGTGGAGTCGCTGCGGCACGAGGTCGTCTGCGGCGAGCACGACATCGCCCGGTACGTGCCCGACCCGCCCGGCGGGCTCACCGGCTTCGACCGGGCCGTGGAGCTGGCCCTGCACCGGATCCGGGACGCCGACGTCACCACCCGCTGGTCCTCCGCCTCCGTCCCTGGCGCGCCGAGCGATCCCCTGCCCACCGACCCCGACTGGGCCGGCGGGAGTCTCTACCAGGACGTGCGGGAGCGCCGCGTGGGCGCCCCGCCGGCGGCGCTCTGGCGGGTGGTGGAGGGCATCGGCGGCGAGAACGGCTGGTACTCGTTCCCGCTCGGGTGGACGCTGCGCGGCCTGCTCGACAGGCTTGCCGGCGGGGTCGGCCTGCGCCGGGGCCGCCGCGACCCGGCCCGGCTGCGGATCGGCGACTCGCTGGACTTCTGGCGGGTGGAGGAGATCGAGCGGGGCCGGCTCCTGCGGCTGCGCGCCGAGATGCGGCTGCCCGGACTCGCCTGGCTGGAGCTCTCGGTCGCCCCGGACGGCAACGGCGGGAGCCGCTACCGCCAACGGGCCCTGTTCCACCCGCACGGACTGGCCGGACACGCCTACTGGTGGTCGGTCGCGCCGTTCCACGCGGCGGTGTTCGGGGGCATGGCCCGGCGGATCGCCGAGCGGGCCGAGGCCGGCCCGCGGGAGGCCGCCCCACGCGGCGCAACCATCACATGATCGACTCGTTGGACCGTCCACCACGACACACACGGCACCACGGACGGCCCGGCGGAGGACGCGTTGGCAGGACGGATAGACGCGGGGACACCGCCGCGCGGAACGACCGGGCGGCCGGTCGCGGATGCCGAGGCGGCACTGGTCCGCCACTACCGCCGGCTGGTCCGGCTGGCGTACCTGGCCCTGCCGGCCGACCGGGACCGGCACAGCCGGGTGCTCGCCGCGCACGCCGCCGTCCAGCGGGCGCTGCCGTCGCGCTGGACGCTGCGGGACCTGCTGGCCGAGCCCGTGGGGCCCGACGAGGAGCCGCTCTACGCCGCCCTGCGGCAGCGGGTGCTGCGAGCCGCGCTGCGGCCGCGGCCGGGCGAGCGCCTGCTCGCGCCACGGGTCTGGGGGCTGCGGCTGTTCACCCCCGGCGGCGGTGAGGAGGAAGCGGCGCTGGACCGCGAGCTGGCCGACCTCGACGCGCCCGCCCGCGCAGCGTTCGCCCTGCTCGCCGTCGACGGGCTCACGCCGGCCCAGGCCGCCGGGGCGCTGCGGCAGGCCGGTGCGTCCGAGCCCGGCCCGGCGGTCGAGCGGGCCGAGCGGCTCCGCGCGGGGTCGGAGCCGGCGCGGCCGGCCTTCGACCCGTGCGCGGTCCGCGTCCAGCCCACTGACCTGCTGCGCCGTCGCCGGGCCCGGGGCGTCTCGCTGGGGATCGCCGTACTCGCCCTCACCGCCTCCGCCGCCATCCTGGCCGGCGCGGGCTCCGGCTCCGGCGGGGGCGATGCTGCCGCCGCCCGCCCACGCGCCGTCCCGCCGAGCGGCACGGCGCCCGATCCGGGCCGGCTGGTCCGCACCCCGGCCGACCGGTGGCAGCACACCGCGCGGATGGACTTCTCCGCCTGGCCTGCCCGGGGCGACCGCCGGGACGACCCCGCGCTGCTCGGGCGCGCCCTGGCCGCCTGGGCACAGGCCGGCCCGCAGACCCGGGCCGAGCCGGGCACGGACACCGCCCCGCCGCAGGGCGCGCCGCACCTGCTCTTCGCCGGGACGGTCGACGGCACCGCCGTGGTGGTGCTGTACGACGGTGGCCGGCTCGCCCGCTACACCGACGGGCGCGGCGGCGGCCTGGACCTCGCCCGGGCCGACGACGCGGGCGTCACCACGGCCGCCGCCGTGGTGCTGCGCCGTGAGGGCACCTCGGCCCGGTACCTGCTCGCGCCGTGGATCGAGGCCGCCGACCTCCGGCGCTCGGACCGGCCCGACGCGCCCGCCAAGCCGCTGGAGCGGACGGACGGGGTGACCGCGGCGGCGGCGGCGCCCGCGACCGCCGCCTCCCCGGGGCCGTTCGCCGACTGCCGGGGCGCCGCGGTGCTCCAGCTGCGCTCCTCACCGGCCGTCGCCGAGAAGCACGTCTTCCTGCTGGCCGATCTCGGCGGGCTGGTTCCGGCGCACCTCGCCTACACGCCGCCGCCGGACCGCGCCCAGCCCGCCCGGCAGCCGCGCGAGGCGGCCGGCCCGGACGCGCTGCAGGCCTGGGCGCGGGGCGGCTGCGCGGCGCCGGACGCCTCGCCCGGGGTCAAACAGCTCAGCCTCTGGACGTTCGCCGTCCAGCAGCTGCCGCAGAACGCGGGCGCGGCGTCCTGGGTGTGCCTGCGGGCCGACCGCTGGGACGGCGAGGGAAGTGCGGCGACCGCCGTCCTGCTTCCGGGGGCGCGCGGGCCGCAGCGCACCGGCGGCGGCCCGGGGCGGGCATGCAGCCGGTTCGAGCAGGACACGGTCGGCTGGACGTGGTGGCGCTCCCCGCAGGGCACCGAGTTCCTGCTGGTCGCGGGCAGCCGGCGGGTCGCCCGGATCGGCGTCAAGGGGCCCGACTGGACGGCCGACCGCTCCACGCCCGACCACACCCTCGCCGTCGAGCGCCCGGCCCGCGCCCCGGTCACGGTCGAGGGCGTGCTCGACGGCGGCACCCGGATCGCCCCACTGCGCTGACTCCACGCCCCGGGACGGCTCCGGAGACCGGCACACCGGGAGCTGAGCCGGAGCGCCGAGGCCCGGGGCTCAGCGCGCGTGGCGCAGGGACTCCAGCTCGTCGGTCATCCGGCCGAGGAAACGGGCCACGGCGGCCAGCTCGGCGGGGGTGAACTCGCCGCGCACGGTCTCGGTGCGCCGCGCCACCGGCGCGAACCACTCGGCGGCCATCCGTCCGGCGCCCGGGAGGTAGTGGACGAGCACCTGGCGGCGGTCGGTGGCGTCCCGGGTGCGGCGGATGTGCCCGGCCCGCTCAAGCCGGTCGAGCACGGCGGTGACCGCCCCCGAGGTCAGGGCCAGCTCCTCGCGCAGCCGGCCGGGGGTGATCCCGCCCGGGCCGCCGCCCGGGCCGGGAGCCGCTCGCATGACGGCCAGCAGTGCCTGGACGTCGGTGGCGTGCAGGCCGCTGGCGGCGGCGAAGCCGTGGCCGAGCAGGTTGAGTTCGGAGGCGAGGTCCTGGAGCAGCCGGCCGAGCGCCGGTGCGTCCGACGCTGCCGGGTCGGCCGAGGCGGGCGCGCCGGGCAGGGCCGGCGGGGTCGTCCTCGGCTCCTGCTCCGACAAGGTGATCCGCTCCGGTCGCGTACGGCGTTTACCCGATCAGCCTATCGGCCGCACGCCGCACCCGGCCCCACCGCGTCGGCCCCTCCTCGCCAGCCCCGCCGACCGGCGCACCGTCAGACCCGCTCGCCGACCTGCTCCGGGACGGCCACCCGCTCCGCCGCCGGCCGCATCCGGGCCGGCCACCAGACCCGGTCGCCCAGGTCACGGACCAGCGCGGGCACCAGCAGCGAGCGAACCAGCAGGGTGTCCAGCAGCACGCCGAAGGCGACGATGAAGGCGATCTGCGCCAGGAAGGCCAGCGGGATCACGCTCAGCGCGGCGAAGGTCGCGGCGAGCACCACCCCGGCCGAGGTGATCACGCCACCGGTCGCGGTCAGCCCCTGCAACACGCCCTCCCGGGTCCCGACCCGCAGCGCCTCCTCCCGGACCCGCGTCATCAGGAAGATGTTGTAGTCCACCCCCAGCGCGACCAGGAAGACGAACCCGTACAGCGGCACCGAGGGGTCGGTGGCGGTGAACCCGAGGACGTGCGGGAAGACCACCGCACTGACGCCGAGCGTGGCCAGGTAGGAGAGCGCGACGGTGGCGGCGAGCAGCACCGGGGCCAGCAGCGAGCGCAGCAGCAGTACCAGCACGGCGAGGATGCAGAGCAGCACCGCCGGCATGATCAGCGACCGGTCGTGCTCCGCCGTGACCCGGGTGTCGTACTGCTGTGCGGTGTACCCGCCGACCAGTGCCTCCCCGCCCGGTACGGCGTGCACGGCCTCCCGCAGCCGCCGAACGGTGGCGATGGCCTCGTCGCCGTCGGCCGGGTCGGCGAGCGTGACGTCCAGCCGGACCCGGCCGTCGACCGTCCTGGGCTCGGTCCCCGGCGCCCCACCGGTGTAGGGCCGGACGCCGGCCGTCCCGGGCACGGCGGCCGCGGCGGCCACCGCCTCGGCACGATCGGCTGCGGCGAGCACCACCGCCGGGTTGCCGGCGCCGCCGGCGAAGTGCGCGGAGAGCATCCGCTGGCCGGCCGCCGAGGGCTGCGGTCTGACGAAGAGTTCGGACTGCGGGACGCCGCCGGAGTCCAGGGCCGGGGCGAAGGCGGCCAGCGCGGCCAGCACCGCGAGGCTCGCCGCCCAGGTGGTCCGGGGCCGGCGGCCGACCAGCGCGGCCACCCGCTGCCACACGGCGTGGACCGGCGCCCGCCCGTCGGCGGCGGGGCGGGCCGGCCAGTAGGCGGTGCGGCCGAGCAGGGTGAGCGCGGCCGGCAGGAAGGTGAGCGCCGAGACCACCGCGCAGCCGATCCCGATCGCGCCGACCGGTCCGAGCGCCCGGTTGTTGGTGAGGTCGGAGAGCAGCAGGACGAGCAGACCGAGGGCGACGGTGGCGCCGGAGGCCGCGATCGGCTCGACCGACTGCCGCCAGGCGGTGCGCATCGCGGCGAACCGGTCGCCGTGCAGGTGCAGCTCCTCGCGGAACCGTGCGGAGAGCAGCAGGCCGTAGTCGGTGGCGGCGCCGATCACCAGGATCGACAGCAGGCCCTGGACCTGGCCGTCCACCCGGACCACGCCGTGGTCGGCGAGCAGGTAGACCAGGGCGCAGGCGGTGGCGAGGGCGAAGACCGCGCCGAGGATCACCAGCAGCGGGAGCAGCACACTGCGGTAGACGGCGAGCAGGATCAGCAGCACCACACCGAGGGCGACGCCGAGCAGCAGCCCGTCGATGCCGGCGAACGCGCGGCCCAGGTCGGCCGCGACGGCGGCCGGGCCGGCCACGCCGACCTCGGTGTCCGGCACCTGCTCGGCCAGGGCGCGCACGGCCCGGACGCTGTCGCCGGTCTCCCGCCCGAGGTCGGAGCGGAGCTGGACGACGCCCTGGAGGGCTCGGCCGTCGGCGGCGGGCAGGGCGGGCGACACCCGCCCGGTGGCGCCGGGGACGGCCGCGGCGGCGCGCAGCGCGCCATCGGCGGCGGAGCGCTGCGCGGCGTCGACGGCGCCGGTGCGGCTCTCCCAGACCACGATCACGGGCAGCGTGGCGGGGGTCTGGAACTCCTGACCCAGCCGGGCGACTTCGGTCGACTCGGCGCTGCGCGGCAGGAACGCGGCCCGGTCGTTGGTGGCGACCTCGGAGAGCCGCCCGGCGTACGGGCCGAAGGCGCCGCCGAGGCCGAGCCAGGCCACCAGCAGGGCGAGCGGGATCAGCAGCCGGGCGCGGCGCCGGGCGGTGGGGCTGCCGGTGGGGCTGCCGGTGAGCATCGTGGAGCGCCCTTCGTGCCGGGGCCGGATACGGTTCGCCGCATCCTATCTCTCAATCATCGAGATACTTCACCGGCTGAGACTTCCGGCGGCGCGCCGCGGGCCCGTGCCCCTGGGCCGGCGGCGCGGGGGGCCGTGCCGCCGGGGCGTGTGCGCGGCGTCCCCGGGGTCCGTCTGCGGGCGCGCCAGCAGGCCGCCCACGGAGAGCGCGGCCCAGCCGACCGAGACCGCCACCGCCATCGTGCGGTGCCGCCGCTCCGGCAGCGCGGTGGCGAGCAGCGCGGCGTCCCCCAGGTCGGAGGCGATCCGCAGGAGGGTGGCGGTCCGCAGCGCGGACGCGTCCGGCGCCAGGACCATGGCGAGGCCGCAGGCGGCGTCGCGGAAGGCGAGCGGGCGCAGGCAGGCGGCCACGTCCGCGGGGACCGAGCCGTCCGGACCGCCGATCCCGGACGGGCGGGCCAGCAGTCCCGGGCGGCGGGCGACGGCGAACCCGTAGACGGCGGTGACGGCTCCGGTCAGGCGCAGCAGACGCTCGTTCACGGCGCGGCTCTCCTCGGGTCGGCGGGGAAACTCCCCGGACGCGTCCGCGGGGGCGCCTCCGCGGCGGCCCGCATCGTGGGCCCATCATGGACGACCGGACGGCCCGACGGGGGCCGACACGTCCGGCGGTGGCCCTTCCGGGGCGGGCTGACGGCCCGGTGAGCACCGCGGCCTCCGAGGACCGGGGGCCGCGGTACGGGCGGGAACGGCCGGGACGGCGTCAGGAGACGCGCTTCAGCTGCCAGCTGTTCTTGCCGAAGCTCGGCACCGCCGAGTAGGTACAGCCGGAGCTGTAGAACTCGCTGACCTGGACCCAGCCGGCCGGCGGCCAGGTCGAGGCGCAGGCGTTGACCACGGTGCCGACCGGGTAGCCGGTGAGCTGCATGATCTTCTTGCTGTTGGGCGTGAAGGTGCCCGACCCGCAGCCGGCGCTGTTCCACCACTGCACGTCGACGTAGCCGCTCGGGGTGAGCGAGCTGCCGCACATGGTCACCGTGTCACCGGGCGCGGCCTGCGCGGTGGTCATCGACAGCGTCAGTGCGGCGGCAGCGGCGCCCAGGGCCAGGACGGCGGGACGGAGACGGGACACGGAGCGGCTCCTCTCGTCGGCGCGGTCCGTCCGCACCTGGCACATTCCTATCGGCGGTCGACCGGACACGGACAGTGGTTTTCCGGTCCGGTCCCCGACGCGATTGCCGCCGTTGACAGGCGGCGCACGGCGTGCCGCAGGCCAACCCTCGATCGGCCGCTGCCGGGCGCCGGCCCGCGCGGGCGCCACCGACTCGAAGTCCTCGTCGAAGAGGTGTCCGGCCATCACCGGGGCGGCCCGGGGGCGGGTTCACCGTCGGCGGCCACGAAGCGGTCGCCGGCCGGCGCGCGGGCGGTCACCACGACTCGGCTGGTCGCGCCGTCGGGCACCTGCGCGGTCGGGGCCCGAGGCCCGGCGGTGCCGGCGGGCCCGCGCGGCATGACGCGGACCCGCCGGCACCGCTGCCGCTAGCCTCGATCTTTCGTGACGGTCCGTCGGTTCATCCGCCGGGCCGTTTCGGCTTCTCGGGCTGGTGATGGGCAGGGCGGTGGCCCGACTGTCGCGTCGGGTGGGCGCCGGGTTCCACGACTCCGGGGGTGTGGTTCTCGCTGGGACAGAGGCGTTGTCGCTGGTCAGCCCGGCTGCGGCAGAGCTTGGAGGCGGTCGAACGCGGTGGTGATCACGTCGGTCCAGGGCCAGTGGCGGGCGAGGCGGAGCCAGCGGCGGCGGCCGGTGGCGACGAGCTGGGCGGCGGCGGAGAACAGGCGAAGCCGCAGGCGCTTGGGCTCCCAGCGTCGGGTGTCGCCGGTCAGGGCGAGCATGGGCATCCAGGCGAGCAGGTCCAGGGCGATCTGAACGATCTCCAGCCAGACCTGGTTCTGGGCGGCGTCGTGCAGAGGCAGGTTGCGCAGGCCGGTGTCGCGGGCGGCGCGGATGCGGTCCTCGGCCCGGGCGCGCCGTCGGTGCCGCAGTTCCAGGACGGCGATCGGGGTGTGGGTGGTGTTGGTGGCGAAGCAGGTCAGCCGCATGCCGTCGGCGTCGGTGAAGCGCAACTGGGCGCCGGGGTGCGGGCGTTCTTTGCGGACGATCAGCCGCATGCCCTTCGGCCAGCCCTTGAGGACGTCGCCGGCGAGTTCGGCGACCCAGGCGCCGTCGCGGATCTTCCCGTCCGGCTCGACGGCCGCCGTCCAGGCAGAGGCGGGAACCAGCAGCACGGCCTGGTGGATCGCTTCCGTAATGGTCATCCCGATGGAGTAGGACAGCCATCGGCCGCGTGCGGTGAGCCAGTTGAGGAATTCGTGGGTGCCGCCGCCGGAGTCGGTGCGGATGAGGGTCCGCCGTCCGCGTCGGTGCTTCTTCGGCAACTGGGCCAGAGCCAGGCGGGTGGCGGCGATGTGGTCGGCTGCGGTGTTGCTGCCCGCGTTCCCCGGCCGCAGCAGGCCCGCGACCGGCTCGCCGGACCCTTCACAGCCGTGGTCGACGAACGCGAACAGCGGGTGGTGGCCGAAGGTCTTCTTCCAGGTCGCAGCCGCGTGCTCCTTCTCGGAGTGCGCCAGAACCAGCACTCCGTCGATGTCCACGATCACCTCGCTGCCGGTGTCCGGCGCGGCCTGACCGGCCAACTTCCATACCCGTTGCCGGACTTCGGACCGTGCCCGCCGGACGGCCGCGAGCGCGCGGGGACCGGCGGCGGCAAGGGCGTCGACCAGCCGGGACACCGTCGGATCCGAGGCCACCGGGCCGAACACGGCAGGCTCGGCCCGCAGCACGCCGATGTCGGACAGGCAGTCCCCGCCGAGTGCGACGGCCAGGGCGAGGTCGAGCAGGACCTTGCCGGGATCGTGTACCGCCCGGGGCTTGCGCCACGGCTCCAGCGCCGCCGACAACGCGGTGTCCAGGCCGATCCGGCGGGCGGTCTCCACCAGCAGAACCCCGCCGGCCTGTGAGACCGCCCCCTCACCGTCGCCCCGGACACGGACACGCGGATACAACCCACTACGCTTGTTCACCTGAGGAGTGCAGCTCTCTTGAGGATGATCAGGACCCTAGACAAGTCCCATCGTCCCAGGTCAGTGGCACTCCTCGTTCTCTTGATCAAGCCTCGGACAGCGCCGCTCGTGAAAGCGCGAGGCTAGAGCAGGCGCTTGATGTCACCGCGGGCCCGGTAGAAGGCCCCGGAGCCGGACTCCAGCACCTCGGCCACCAGGTAGCGGGCGCCGGGCACCCGGATGTCCTTCGGGAACTGCACCCGGCGGGCCGGGTCGAAGCCGGGCGACACCACCCGAACGCGCAGCCGACCACCCTCCGCGACGCACTCGACCTCGATGCCGCCCGCGGCCGCCGCCGATCCGGCGACCACCGACTCGACCTCGGCGCCGGCCACCGCCGCCGTCCAGCCGCTGCCGTCCACCTCGGCGGCCTGCGGCACCCGGCCGTCCTCGGCCGCCCGCACCGCCTCCTCGCTCGCGTCCAGGCAGACCAGCGAGCCGTCGGTGGTCACCAGGTACAGCCGGCCGTCGCGGTACTGCATGCTGTACGCGGAGCCGCAGCCGGTGCCGAGCTTCCAGAGCCGGGTGCCGTCCGCCGCGAAGCAGTACACCGAGGAGTGGTTGTCGCCGGCGAAGACGTAGCGGCCGTCGGGCGACGCGGCGCACGAGAAGACGGCGGCGTCGCAGCGGTAGCGGGCCGTCTCCGAACCGTCGGCCTTGCGCAGCCGGTGCACCGAACCGCGCGAGGTCGCGGCGAACACCTCGTCGCGCTCCTGCCAGCCGAACAGCACGCCGCCGTCGGTCCGGGTGTGCCACAGCGGCTCGCCGCCACGCGCGGCGTAGCGCGCCACCCCGCGCGAGTGACCGTGGTAGACGCCGTCCTCGTCGCAGCGGACCATCCAGCCGTCGGTGCCCTCGGCCTTGCGCCGCCACTGGAACTCGTCCTCGTGGTCGACGGTGGTGATCCCGCCGCGGGCGTCGGCCACGCCGAGGACGCCGTCGTGGATGTCCAGCCAGTAGATGTCGACGTCGGCGGCGATCTCGTACGCGACCCGCGGCACCTTGCCGCCGAGGTCGTACACCTTGCCGTCGTCGCAGCCGGCGTAGATCCACCAGTCGTCGGCGACGATGCACTTCACGCCGTCCGGGAGGCCGTAACGGCCGGTGACCTGCCCGTCGTGGGTGAGCGTGTAGACGTCGCCGCGCTCGTTGCCCACCCAGGCGTGCTCCTCGCCGACGAAGATGCCGAAGGCCGCGGCGCCGGAGCGGAACCGCCAGAGCACGGGGGCCTGGCGGGCGGTCGAGCGGCTGCTGGCGATCGCCCGGCGGGTCACCGCCCGGCGCTGCCGGACCCCGCGCACGGCCGGGGCGTAGCCCTTGCGGACCTTCTCGCCGATCTTCTTGGCCGCCGCGGCGGCCGCCTTCTCCGGCGACGGGTAGCTGGTGGTCTTCGCCTGGCCGCCCTCGCCGATCCGCCCGTAGGTGATCGTCACGTCCACGCCGGCGACCCGGACCTCGTAGAACTTGTGGGCGCTGCCGGTGTCCTCGGACAGCTCCAGGTAGGTGGTCTGCTCGTCGGCGGCGACAGGCATGCGGGCCCCTTCCGGGCGCTCGGCGGGAGTCGGTGCGGGCGGCGCGCCCGGCGACACCCCAGAAGCTATGCCCAGGGACTGACACCGCGTCCGGCGCCCCGGGTCCGACGGCGCAGCGGCCCGCCCGGGCCGGCCGGGCCGGCCGGTGGCCGACGTGCTCGGGCGGACGAACAGGGGAATCATGGGACAGTACCCCTCGAAAGGCGGAATGCGATGTTCCAGCTCCTGTGGATCCTCCTCATCGGCTTCGTCCTGGGTGTGCTCGCCAAGCTGCTCCTGCGCGGCCCGCAGGCGATCCCCTGGTGGCTGACCATGCTGCTCGGCGCAGGGGGCGCGCTGCTCGGCAACGCCGTGGCCGGGTGGATCGGGGTACGGCACACCAGCGGCATCGACTGGATCCGCCACCTGCTCCAGTTGGGCTTCGCCGTCGCCCTGGTCGCCCTGGTCGCCCCCGCCTGGACGAACTCCCGCTCCCGGCGCTAGGGCCTCTCCGCCGGATCCTGCCGGGCCCGCGCCGCCGGGCGAGGTCCGCGAGAGCGGACCGGGGTGCCTCGCCGGCGGCCCGGCAGCGGCGTCAGGCGACGTGGACGCGGGGGCGGCGGTCGCGGTCGGGCTCCGCCTCGCGCAGCACCTCGCGGGTCACCGGGGCGACCTCGCCCTGCCCGAGCAGGAAGAACCGGAAGAACTGGGCGAACGGGTTCCCCTCGGTCCACTCGAAGTAGATGTGCGGCTGCTGACCGGTCAGGTCGCGCACCTGGAGCAGCAGTGCGGCCAACGCGTTCGGCACGCTGGAGTGCTCCAGCGTGAGGACGCGGTAGCGGTCGTGCAGCACCTCGCCGTGGACGCTCAGCACCGCCTCGAACTCGGACGGGTCGCGGACCGTCACCTCGACGAAGACCAGGTCGTCCTCGGCCGGGATGTCGTTGTCGGTGCGGATCTGCCGGCTCTTCTCCTGGTACTCGGCGAGGTCGCGGCCGTTCGGCTGGTTGGCGATCAGCCGGATCGGGCGGTGGGTGTAGTCGCGGACGAAGCGCTCGGCGACCATGTCCAGCTCGACGTCGGTCACCCGCAGCTCGAAGGCGCGCTTGAGCCGGGAGGCCAGCGACACCAGGATGATGCCGGCGATGAAGCAGGCGCCGATCTTCACGCCGTCCGGCCGCTCGGCGATGTTGGCCGCGGTGGTGTAGACGAAGACCGCCGCGATCACGGCGAAGCCGACGGTCCGGTTGCGCTGGCGGGCCTTGTGGGCCGCGATGGTCACCGCGATGGCGGCGGAGCTGATCAGCACCAGCACGCCGGTGGCGTACGCGCCCCCCTGGGCGTCCACGTCGGCGTCGAAGATCCACGTCACCAGGAAGGCGATCGCGGTGAGCACCAGCACGGTGGGGCGGACCGCCCGGGCCCAGTGCGGGGCCATGCCGTAGCGGGGCAGGTAGCGGGGCATCAGGTTGAGCAGGCCGGCCATCGCCGAGGCGCCGGCGAACCAGAGGATCAGGATGGTCGAGAGGTCGTAGACGCTGCCGAAGGCGGTCCCCAGGTTCTCGTGGGCCAGGTAGGCCAGCGCCCGCCCGTTGGCCTCCCCGCCGGGCTCGAACGCCTCCGGGGGGATCAGCAGGGTGGTGATGAAGCTGGTGGTGATCAGGAAGACGCTCATGATCAGCGCCGCGGTGGTGAGCAGCTTGCGGGCGCCGCGGATGCGCCCGGTGGGCTTCTCCTCGGTGTCGTCAGGGTCACCCTCGATGTGCGGCATCACGGCGACGCCGGTCTCGAAGCCGGACAGGCCCAGCGCCAGTTTGGGGAACGTGATCAGCGCGACCCCGATCATCGCGATCGCGTTGCCGTGCTCGGCGGTCAGCGCGTCGGCCCAGTCAGTGATCAGGTGCGGGGACTCCAGGACGTGCCAGAGCCCGTTCACCACCACGATCACGTTCAGCGCGAGGTAGACGGCCACCAGGAAGACCGCCAGCCCGATCGCCTCGCTGAAGCCCTTGAGGAAGACACCGCCGAGCAGGGCGACCAGCAGCAGCGTGACCAGCACCTCCTTGTCGGTGAGCGCGCTGCTCAGGTGCGGGTTCTCGACCAGGTGCGCGGTGGCGTCGGCGGCCGAGAGGGTGATGGTGATCATGAAGTCGGTGGCGGCGAAGCCGAGCAGCGTCAGCACGAAGAGCTTGCCCTGCCAGAACGACAGCAGCCGCTCCAGCATGGCGATCGAGCCCTCGCCGTGCGGGCTCTCCTCGGCCACCCGCCGGTACACCGGCAGCGCGCCGCACAGCGTCACCAGCACCAGGACGACGGTCGCGATCGGGGAGAGCAGACCGGCCGCCAGGGCGGCGATGCCCGGCTGGTAGCCGAGCGTGGAGAAGTAGTCCAGACCGGTCAGGCACATCACCCGCCACCACCGGGCGCCCTTGTGCTCGACCGGCGCCTGGGCGTGCGGACCCGGATGCTGCTTCGCCATGTCGGACAGGCCTTCGAGCAGCCACGTGCGGAACCTCCCGCTCCGCGCCGACGGCGCCGCCCCCGGACCGGCCGAAGCTGACGAGCTCACCTGCACTCCTGTCCACGACTCCGGACGCCCGCCCGCACGCGGCTCCCGACCCACCGGCCCGGCACCGGCCACGGGCCGCCGGCACCCACGCGCCGGCCACCGGCCAGGCGCGCGACGGCCGCCGGTCGCCGGACGGGCGGCCCGGTCAGGCTATGTGACCGGAGCTCCGCTGCCCCGCAACGCCGAGGGCGCGCCCGGCCGCGTCCCCCGCTCGGCGCCCACCCGACCTGAGCAGGGGCGACGGCCGGGAGCCACGGGCGGTGGGAACGCACCCGCACCACCCCGGCTAGACTCGCCCGACCGGAGTGGACAAACGTCCGGTCGGGAGCGGGCGCCACGGGCGCGGCACCGGCCGTGGATCAACCGAGGGAGAGAACATGGTCGAGGCCTCCCCGAAGGTCGTCGTCGTCGTGCCCACGTACAACGAGCGGGAGAACCTCCCGGTCCTCGCGGGCCTGCTCGCGGACCTCCGGATGCCCGGTCTGCACCTGCTGGTGGTCGACGACAACTCCCCCGACGGCACCGGCGAGGTCGCCGACAAGCTCGCCGCGGACTCCCCCGGCACCGTCAGCGTGCTGCACCGCACCGAGAAGGACGGCCTCGGGCGCGCGTACGTCGCCGGCATGACGCGGGCCCTGGAGGACGGTGCCGACGTCGTCGTCCAGATGGACGCCGACCTGTCGCACCCGGCCTCGGTGCTCCCGCTCATGGTGGAGACGCTGCTGGCCGACGACACCGCCGTGGTGCTCGGCTCCCGGTACGTGCCGGGCGGCTCCACCGCCGAGGAGTGGCCCTGGCACCGCAAGGCGCTCTCCGCCTGGGCCAACCTCTACGTCAACACCATCCTCAGCCTGGGCGTCCGGGACGCCACCGCCGGGTTCAAGGCCTGGCGGGCGCAGACGCTGCGGGCGATCGACCTGCCGTCGGTCACCAGCAACGGCTACTCGTTCCAGGTCGAGCTCAACTACCGCGTGGTCACGCGCGGGCTGACCATCCGCGAGGTGCCGATCCGCTTCGAGGAGCGGGTCAAGGGCGCCTCCAAGATGAGCCTCGGCGTGCAGGTCGAGTCGGCGATGACCCCCTGGAAGCTGCGGCTCGGGCACCGCAAGCAGTCCTAGCAGCCCTCGGCAATCGGCCGGAACGGCTCTTTCGGGTATCCGTCGGCCGGATCGGCGGTGTGCGGGCCCGTCACGGGGAAGAACGGCCTCATGGCCCTTTCCCGGGAGTCCGTCGCCACCGTGGTGCGCCGAGGTGCCCGCGAGCCCTTCGTCGTCTACTCGATCCGGGCGACCGTCGCCGCCACGCTGTCCTACGCGGTGGCCACCCAACTGAGCAGCGAACCCGCGCCGCTCACCGCGCCGCTGACGGCCCTGCTGGTGGTCCAGGTGACCGTCTACTCGACGCTGACCACCAGCATCCGCCGAGTCAACTCGGTGGTGGTCGGGGTGCTGATCGCGATCGGCTTCAGCTCGGTGGTGGGCCTCTCCTGGTGGAGCCTCGGGCTGATCATCCTGGCCTCGCTGACCATCGGCCGGTTCGTCCGGGTGGACGAGTTCGTCCAGGAGGTGGCGATCAGCGCCATGCTCATCCTGGGGGTCTCGCAGGTGACCTCGCAGGCCTGGGACCGGGTGCTGGAGACGCTGATCGGGGCCGTCGTCGGGCTGGTGTTCAACCTGGTCTTCGCCCCGCCGGTGTGGCTCGACACCGCCGGCGAGTCGATCGAGGACCTCGCCCGGCGCGCCCGCCACCTGCTGCTGGGCATCGGAGAGGAGCTGGGGCGGCCGATCCCGGTGGCGCGCGCGGCCGAGCGGCTGCACGAGGCCCGGCGGCTCGACCAGGCGATCGCCGACGTGGACGCCGCACTGCGGCAGGCCGAGGACAGCCTGCGGCTCAACCCCCGGATCAGCGAGGGCCTGCTCTCCCGGCTGGTGCTGCGCACCGGCCTGGACACCCTGGAGATCTGCGTGGTGGTGATCCGGGTGCTGGCCCGTTCGATCACCGATCTGGCCAAGCGGCGGGCACCCGGCGAGCGGCTCTTCCCGGCCGACGTGGCGGTGGCGCTGGAGGAGCTGCTGGCGCACCTCGGCGGGGCGCTGGTGAGCTTCGCCGTCCTGGTCACCACCCCGGTCAGCCGCAACGCCGAGGAGGCCGAGCAGCGGCTCGCCTCCGAGCTGGCGGCCTCCTGGGCAAGTCGGGAGAACGTCGCCCAGCTGCTCCTGCAAAGGGTCCAGGAGCACCCGGAGGCCTGGCAGCTGCACGGTTCGCTGCTCGCCGAGGTGGACCGGATCCTGGACGAGCTGGACCTCGAACACCGAGGCCGGCGGCTGATGGAGGAGCTGGACCGCGCGGCGGTGGCGAGCCGGGAACGGTTCTCCCGGTTCGCCTGGCTGCGCCGGCTGGCACGCGGCGAGAGCCTGCGCGCCGACCGGCTGCGGCCGGCCCGGCGGCGGCGCGAGCGGCGTCCGCCGGCGGGCGACCGGGCCGGGCAGGCCTGAGGCCGGGCCCGGACCGAGGCCGGTCAGGGCATCAGCCAGGGCTCCTGCGGGAGCGGGCGGCCGGTCTCCAGGTAGGTCTTGAGGTTCGACAGGACCGCCGACCAGCCGGCCTCGGCGTCGGCCTGCTCACGCTCGTCGGCGAGGTTGTCGTGGGTGACGACGAGCCGGGTGAGGTCGCGGTGGCCCTGGAGCTGGAAGGTCACCCGGGACGGGCCGCCCGGGCGCTGCTCGTCCGGGCCGGCCCAGGTGGTGACCAGCCGGTGCGGGCGCTCGACCTCCGCGACGGTGCCGACCGCGTCGGCGATGCCGGAGCCGTCCGTACGACGGTGCTCCCAGGCGGCGCCGGGCAGCCAGGTGGAGACGTTGCGGTGCCCCCAGTAGACGCCCGACTCGTCCGCATTGGTGAGGGCGTGCCAGACGTGCTCGGGCGTGGCGTGCAGGTAGACGGTGTGGCGGACGGCCGGGACGGTCACGGCGTCACCCCCGCGCCGCGTCGAGGAGCGGCTGGATCTCGATCTTCCGCATCTGCAGGATCGCCGCCATGACGCGATCGGCCTTGGCGCGGTCCTGGTCGGAGATCAGCTCGGTCAGCACGCGCGGGACGATCTGCCAGGAGAGGCCGAAGCGGTCCTTCAGCCAGCCGCACTGGCTCTCCTCGCCGCCGTCCGCGATGAGCCCCGCCCAGAGCCGGTCCACCTCCGCCTGGTCGGCGCAGTCGACCTGGAGCGAGACGGCCTCGGTGAAGTGGAACACCGGGCCGCCGTTGAGGGCGGTGTAGCGCTGGCCGTCGAGTTCGAACTCGACGGTCATCACGGTGCCCGGCTCGCCGGGACCGACGTCGCCGTAGCGGGTGGTGGCGGTGATCCGGGAGTCGGGGAAGAGCGAGGTGTAGAGGCGGGCGGCTTCTTCGGCCCGGTCGTCGTACCAGAGGAAGGTGGTGATCTTCTGCATGGCCCGACGGTAGCCGCGGGCCCCGGCCGGGCGGCCGAGCCACGGCCGGGGGTCACCGGTTCGGCGCCCCCGGCCGGGTGGGGCGGCCCACGGTCGCCGCCGGCCGCCGCGAGGCCCCGTCAGTGCACCCGACCCGCGTAGCGCTGGGTGAAGCGCAGGCCGGTGCCGGCCGTCACCACGACGTCGTAGCGGCCCTGCCCGTCCAGCGGCCAGACCACGTCCACCTGCTTGCCGGGCCTGACCCAGACGGTCTGTGCGGTCCCCGCGAAGTCGTTGGGCGCGGCCGTGAAGCAGACGTCGGTCTGGCCGTCGTTGGCCAGCTGGAGCGTGAGCCGGGAGGAGTTGCTCAGATCGGCCGTCACGATCGGCACCCCGATGTCGTTCTGGCCGTCCCGGCCGTCCCGGACCACGGTGCCGGCGAAGCGGCGGACGAAGCCGTCCGGGCCGTGCACGGTGAAGTCGTACCGGCCGTTGGTCCCGGCCGCGTCCCAGACGTGGCCGGCGGTGGCGCCCGGGGCGACCGTGTACGGCGTGCCCGCGAACGGCAACAGGATGTTGGGGTAGACGGTGTACGGGAAGGCGACCGTGCCGTCGTTGGTCATGGTGCAGGTGACCTTGCCGGTCTTCCGGTCCACGTCCACGTCGGCCCAGGGCTGGTAGGGCAGCGGGCGGTGCGGGCGGTCGCCGCGCTCCTGGACCGGCATCGACTGGGTGCCGGCGGCGGGCAGCTGGACGCCGGGAAGCTTGGTCCCGGCGTCGGCCCTGGCCATCAGTGCGTTGGTGTCCGGGAGTTGCGGGATCGAGTGGTCCGGGGCGGCGAAGTCGAAGCAGCTGGTGAGGTCGCCGCAGACGGCCCGGCGCCAGGCCGAGATGTTGGGCTCGGCCACGCCGGTGACCTGCTCCATGAAGCGCAGGACGGAGGTGTGGTCGAAGACCTGGGAGTTGACCCAGCCGCCGCGCGACCAGGGCGAGACGACCCAGAGCGGGACGCGGTTGCCCAGACCGATGGCGCGGCCCTGGGTGAACTCCTCCGGGGTGCCCGGCTCGGGGGTGGGCGGGACCACGTGGTCGAAGTAGCCGTCGTTCTCGTCGTACATCACCAGGAACACGGTGTGCCGCCAGAGCGCCGGGTTGGACGTCAGCGACCGCAGCGCCGTGTCGACCCAGTGCGCGCCGTACGCCGGCCCGGCCTCCGGGTGTTCGCAGAACAGGTAGGGCGCGACCAGCCAGGAGATGGTCGGCAGGGTGCCGTCCTTGCAGTGCCGGTCGAAGGCGGCCGGGTCGAACCTGGTCATCGCGTTGACGTACCGCGGGTCGTCCTTCGGGAGGTCGTGGAACTGCTTGAAGTACGACAGGGCGTTGTCGTCGTAGTCGCCGGTCCGGTCGTCCTTGCTGGGGTTGTGGTAGACCCGCCAGGAGACGCCGGCCTGCTCCAGCCGCTCGGCGTAGGTGGTCCAGTCCGCGACGGGGTTGTCGGTGACGGGCGTGTTGTCGATCCAGGGACCGGTGGTGCCGTCCCGGCCGGGGCCGGCCGTGCCGGTCCACAGGTAGAGCCGGTTCGGGTCGGTCGGACCGGCGAGCGAGGTGAAGTAGGCGTCGCAGAGGGTGAAGGCGTCGGCCAGCGCGTACTGGTAGGGGATGTCCTCGCGGTTGAAGTACCCCATGGTGCGCTCGCCCTTGGCGGCGACCCATTTGTTCATCGCGCCGTTGTTGATCGCCTGGTGACCGGTGGCCCAGTCGTGCGGCAGGCCACCGGCGTTCTGCGCGTTGTACTTCGACGTGTCCATCCGGTACGGCAGCATCACACCGCCGTCACTGCGGCGCGGGTCGGGCTGGCGGAACACGTCGGTGCCGTTCGGGAACTGCAGCGCCTGCTTGTCGCCGAAGCCGCGGACGCCGTTCAGGGTGCCGAAGTAGTGGTCGAAGCTTCGGTTCTCCTGCATCAGCACCACGACGTGCCTGACGTCCTCGATGGTGCCGGTGAGACGGTCGGTGCCGGCCGCGGGTGCGGCGCCGGCCTGCGCGGCCGGAAGGCCGACCACGGCGGCGGCGCCGGCGGCCGCGGTGGCGCCGACGAAGGAGCGGCGGGAGAGATCGGGCATGACGATCGGGCCTCTCGGGGGTGGCGGAGGAGGGTCGGCGGGCGCCCCGGGGTCGGCGGACGCCTCAGGAGGGGGAGCGGCTGGACCGTCAGAGCCGGAAGGTCGCGACGGCGGCGGCCGTGTCCGAGGGCCACTCGTTGGCGGCCGCCGCCTGGTCGGTGCCGGTGGCGGGCCAGTCGGCGACCAGGGTGTGCGCCTCGACCAGCTTCAGCGGGCCGGCGTAGAACACGTAGTCGATCCGGTCCTGCGGCTCCGACCTGCCGGCGGCACGCTGCTTGCGGGTCGGGGACCAGGTGCAGCCCGGCGCCTTGACCGGGTCACGGTTCTCCTCGCGGAAGCTGTCGGTCAGCCCGGCGCCCTGGAGGGCGGTGGTGACCGGCCAGGCGACCGGGCCGACGCCGCCGTGCGCGGGGGCGGTGGCCGTGGTCCAGTCCAGGTGGGAGGGCGAGGAGAGCGCACCGGCGAGCACCACCGGCGTGCGGCCCGCGGCGTCGGCCCGGACCGCGGCGGCCAGCGCCTCGGCCTGCCGGAAGCGGACGGAGGCGTTCTCGGCGGCCGTCACCTGGGCGGCGCTCCGGCCGTCCTGGACGGCGTACGGGCCGTAGCCGGACTCGTCGAGGTGGGCGGCCCAGAACCGGACGGTGCGGCCGCCCGGGAGCCGGACGGTGGCCGCCGCGGCGGGCAGCGCGTCGGTCACCGGGATGACGGCGGTGAGCGGGTAGCGGCTGAGGATGCCGACGCTGCCGGCGCTCTGGTAGGCGTACCAGCCGAGGGCCGTGGCCAGAGTCCGGGCGGCGGAGCCGGCGGTCTCCTGGAGTGCGAGCACGTCCAGGCCCTGGGTGAGGACCACCCGCAGCTGCTTCTCCAGCGCGTCGGTGAAGGCGGCGCCCGCGTCGGCGAGGTTCCAGCTCGCGGCCTTAAGGCGCAACGGACCGGCCGGGTCGACGACCGGGATCTGCACGGTGACGGTGTCGGTGGCGCCGGCGCTGTCCTTGACACCGACGACGACCACCTCGGGGTTCCTGGCGGCGCCGGTGGGCGCCGTGCCGGCGAGGGTGCCGTCGGCGGAGACGGAGGCCCAGGCCGGCCCGGAGACCTTGCGGAACGCGGCGGTGCCGGCCGGGTTCCCGGCCGGGCGGCACCAGAGGCCGCCGAGCTCGACCGAGACGGCGGCACCCGGGGCGACCTGGGTGGTGGTCAGGGCGTCGACGGCGCTGTGCGGGCCCACCACGGCGGGCCGCGGGCGGAAGGTGAAGGGCGCGGTCTGGGCCAGGATGCCGTAGCCGTCCTTGGCCAGCAGGTACGCGGTGTACGGGCCGCCGGTCAGCGCCGAGGTGTCGAGCTGGACGTCGCCGGACGCGGCCGGCGTGTACTTCCAGAGCAGCGAACTGCCGGTGCCGGGCTTCCGGGTTCCGTCGTAGATGCCGACCCAGTTCTTGGCGTCCGGGGCGTCGGTGGTCCAGTGGAAGGTGAGCTTGTCGCCTTCGACCGGGTTGGCGGGTGAGGTGAGCGTCAGGGCACTGCCGGCCACGGTGGTCCTGTCCGCCGCGCTCGGGGTTCGGCCGTGCCCGGGTGGGGCGGTGCGGAGCCGGTACCGTCGGCGGCTGATCGCTGAGGGAGGGGAGGCGCTCGCAGTTGGCTGTACAACTGTGAGCGATCCCCATTCATCCGAAGGCCGGCGACCGGGACATGAACGACGTATGACGGGACATCGGGGGGTCCGGGAACTCCGGGCCCGGCGGAGCGGCGGGTGCGGCGGTCCGCCGGCCCGGCGGAGCGGGCGCACGTCAAAACCCTCGCCGGCGCACGTGCGGAGGCCCCTAAAAACTGCCGCCGTCTGCGGGAGGGGGGCCAGAGGGGGTGCGGCGGGGTCAGTCGAGACCGCGGCCCCGCCGGAGCCGGGCGGCGACGGCCTCCGGGTCCACCAGCGGCGCCGGGTAGTCGGCCGGCGGGCGGTCCTGGCGCCAGGGACGGTGCACGGACCGGCCGGGCAGCCCGGCCAGTTCGGGTACCCAGCGGCGGACGTAGGTGCCGTCGGGATCGAGCCGGTCGGCCTGGGCGAGCGGGTTGAGGACGCGGTTCGGGCGGGTGTCGGTGCCCGTCCCGGCCACCCACTGCCAGTTCAGCTGGTTGTTGGCCAGATCGCCGTCCACCAGCAGGCGCAGGAAGTACCGGGCCCCCGGTCGCCAGTCCTGGTAGAGCGTCTTGGTCAGGAAGGAGGCGGTGACCAGCCGTGCCCGGTTGTGCATCCAGCCCTCGTGGGCGAGTTGGCGCATCCCGGCGTCCACCAGGGGGAACCCGGTCCGGCCCGCCCGCCAGGCCTCGGCCTCCGCGGTGTCACGGAGCCAGTGATCGCCCTTGGACCGGTAGTCCCGGTGCGCGGCGTCCGGGCGGGCGGACAGCACCTGGTGGTGGAAGTCGCGCCAGGCCAGCTGCCGGACGAACGCCTCCGCCCCGCTGCCGCCGCGCCGTTCGGCGGAGGCGACCAGCTCGGCCGCGGACAGGCAGCCGAAGTGCAGGTAGGGCGAGAGCCGTGACGTCCCGTCGGCGGCGAGGTCGTCGTGCAGCTCGACGTACCGGTCCAGGTCGTAGCGCTGCCAGCGCCGGCGTCCGGCACGCTCACCGCCGGGTGGCAGGCCCGGCGACTCGGGCGCGGCGGTGGGCAGCGGCTCGCTCGCGATGTCCTCGGAAGTGCGCAGTGCCCGGGGCGCACGGTGGACGGTCCGGCGCGGGGCCTGCCGCCAGGCCCGGAAGTACGGGGTGAAGACGGCGTAGTGGTCCCGGCCGGCGGGGGTGACGGCGCCGGGCACGGCCACGGTGAGCACACCGTCGTGGACGTGCAGCCGGGAGCCGAGACGGGTGCGCAGGGCCTGTTCGCGGCGGTGGGCGAAGGCGCTCACCCCGGCGGCGACGTGCACCGAGGCGGCGCCGGTCTCGTCGGCGAGCCGGGCGACCGCGGCGGCGGCCGGCCCGCGGCGCAGGACCAGCCGGCCGCCGAGCGGGCGCAGCTGGGCGTCCAGGTCGGCGAGGCAGTCCGCGAGGAAGGCGGCGCGGTTGGGCGCGGCGAAGTCGGCGGCGTCGACGTCCGGGTCGAGGACGAAGAGCGGCACGACCTCGTCGGCGGCGTCGGCGGCGGCGCGGAGCACGGGGTTGTCGTGCAGCCGCAGGTCCTGGGTGAACAGCGCGATGGAGACGGTCATCAGTGGCGGGCCCGACGAGTGGAGGGGACGTGGCAGGGCATGCGAGCCTCCCACCCCGACCACCGGCCGGGCGAGCCGGCGCGCCGGGCGCGGGCATCGGTGCACGCGGGGCCCGTGCGGCCGGTCTCGCCGACCGCCCACCGGTTCAGGCCGACCGCCCACCGGTTGAGGCCGGCTGCGCCCCGGTTCAGGCCAGGGCGAGGAAGAGCTTCTCCAGCTCGGCCTCGCTCATCGGCGCACCGTTCTCGTCGGCGGCCGCCATGCACTGCCGCATCCCGCTGGCCACGATCTTGAAGCCGGCCCGGTCCAGCGCCCGCGACACGGCCGCGAGCTGGGTCACCACGTCCTTGCAGTCGCGGCCCGCCTCGATCATCGCGATCACGCCCGCCAACTGCCCCTGGGCGCGGCGGAGCCGGTTCAGGACCGCGCCGACCGCTTCCTCGTCCACCTGCATCTCTGGCCGCCTTCCACTCGTCGGACCGGCTGCCAGTGTACCCCGTGGGGTATCGACGCCGGTCCGGCCCGCACGCACCCGGACGGAGCCGCGGCGGACGGCGCGAGCGGAGCACGGCGCGAGCGGAGCACGGGACCACCGAGAGAGCTGGGCGGTCAGCGCCTGGCCAGGCGGCGCTCCCCGCCGGCCCCGGCGGCGTAGTCGAGCGAGTAGTGCGCGAAGACCGCCGGCTCGTCCCCCGCCGGCAGGATGTCGTCCGTGCCGATCGAGGGCGCCTGTTTGACCATGCTCTTCGGATACGCCACCCGCACGTACCCCGGCCCGAGGACGGCGCGGTCCAGGGGCACGAACACCAGCCGGCGCCGGGACGGCAGGCCGACCGTGACGGTGGCGAAGAACGGCAGGTCGCTCGCCGTCTCCACGTAGACGGATTCGAGCGTGCCGATCCGGCGGTCCTTCTCGTCGATCACGGCGTGGCCGCGCCACTCCCTGATGTCCGCCGAGCCGATCATCGCGGCCTCCCATCGCCGACCGGTTCCGGAGGTGTCCGGGAACCTCCATCCTGCAACGGCCCGGGCCGGTCCGCCCGGCGGGCGGTCCGCCCTGAAGATCCGGTCACCGGCGGCGCCGCTCGGCGACCGTTACCGCATCGACCGCAGTCCCGCAGTCCCGCAGTCCCGCCCGAACGGGCTGATCCGCCCGGCCGTGCCCGCCCGGCCGGACGCCGGAGACCTCTTCACGGACGAGCCGGCCCGGCTGAGCGCCGAGTCGGGCCCGGCGGACGGCCACCGCGCGCCCCGAGCCGGGCCGGACCGGTGCGGGCAGGCCGGGGCGGACCGGGGGCCGCCGGGTCAGGGGCCGCCGGGGTGGTGGACGGCGAGGAGGGGAGGGTCGATCGGCCAGGGGAAGGGGGCGGCGGCTGCCGCGGCGGCGGCGAGGCGGAGCGCACCGAGGAGGGGCGGGCCGTCCGGCCGGCGCAGGCGCGCGGCGGGGAGGCGGTCGGCCAGCGCCGCCTCGGTGGCCGAGCGGACACGTGCGAGGTTGAACAGTCCCCCGGTCAGGGCGAGGCGGGGCTCCGTCAGACCGGCCGCGGTCGCGGCGGCCGCCGCCGTGGCCGCGATCTCCTCGCCCGCCCGCCGCAGGACCACTGCGGCGACCGGGCAGCCGTCGTCGGCCGCCCCGGCCACGTCCGGCGCGAAGGCCGCGAGCAGCGCGGCCCGGTCGGGGCGCGGCTGGAGCGCGGCCGGCAGGCCGGTCACCGGGCCGTAGCGGCGCTCGGCCCGTTCGAGCAGTGCGGGCGATCCACCGCTCCGGCCGTCGTACGCGCGCAGCGCCGCTTCGAGCCCAGCCCGCCCGATCCAGCTGCCACTGCCGCAGTCGCCCAGCAACTGGCCCCAGCCGTCGGCCCGTTGCCAGCCCGCGCCAGGACGGTGGCCGATCGCCACCAGCCCCGTGCCGGCCGTGACGGTCACGCCGGCCCGGGTGCCGAGGGCTCCGACGTGGGCGGCGACGGCGTCCCCGGCCAGGACCAGCCTTCCCGCCCCGGTGGCGCGGGCCAGCGGACGAGGAAGCCCGGCGACCAGGTCACGGCCGAGCAGCGCCATCCCGGTCGCACCGACGGCGACCGCACCGATGTGCGCTTGGTGCGGCAACTCGGCCGTCAGTGATGCGAGTTCGGGGATCAGTCGGGCCAGCAGCGCGCCGGCGTCATGGCCGGCGGCCGCGATCCGCGCGGCGACCGGCAGGTCGCGGGTCCGCGCGCCGGCGAGGTCGTCCGACCGGTCGGCCGGGGCGAGGGCGAGCCGGGCGCCGGTACCGCCGACGTCGATGCCGACCACCCACACGGCAGCGACCGGGATCGGGGGCGGGGTCCTGGCCGGCCCCGCTGCCGCGCCGCGGTCACCGGCGTGGGTGCTCGCCCTCCCCGCCATCGGATCCCCCTGCTCCACCCGGTTCACCCGTTCCACCGCCGCCTCCCTCTCCCCCGGCGTTCCCCGCCCCGCCCGGGCCACGCCCCACGGGCGGGGGCCGGCGTCAGGGCCCACCCCACCCCGGCCCGGCCCGGCCCCGGCCCGGCGTCGGCTCAGCCCGTCCCGCCCCTCGGCTTGTCCTCGTCCACGATCTCGGCGTCGACGACCTCCTCCTCCCCCGCGCCGGCCTCTCCGCCGCCGGTACCACCCTGGGCCCCGGCGGCCTGCGCACCGGACGCCTGGCCACCCGCGGACTGGGCGTAGAGCGCCGCACCGATCTTCTGCGCGACCACCACCGCCCGGTCCATCGCGGCGCGGACGGCTACGGCGTCCTCACCCTTCAGCGTCTCCCGAAGCTCCGAAAGGGCCGCCTCCACCTCGGACTTCACGTCCTCGGGCACCTTGCCGGGGTTGTCGGCGAGGACCTTCTCGGTCGAGTAGACGAGCTGCTCTGCCTGGTTCCGCGTCTCCGCCGCCTCCTTGCGCAGCCGGTCCTCCTCCGCGTGCTGCTCCGCCTCGCGCATCATCCGCGCGATGTCGTCCTTCGGCAGCGCCGAGCCGCCGGTGACGGTCATCTTCTGCTCCCGCCCCGTCCCGAGGTCCTTGGCACCGACGTGCATGATGCCGTTGGCGTCGATGTCGAAGGTGACCTCGATCTGGGGCAGGCCGCGGGGGGCCGGCGGCAGGCCGGTCAGCTCGAACATGCCGAGCCTCTTGTTGTACGCGGCGATCTCGCGCTCGCCCTGGTAGACCTGGATCTGCACGGACGGCTGGTTGTCCTCGGCCGTGGTGAAGATCTCGGAGCGCTTGGTCGGGATCGTGGTGTTGCGCTCGATCAGCCTGGTCATGATGCCGCCCTTGGTCTCGATGCCGAGGGACAGCGGGGTGACGTCGAGCAGCAGGACGTCCTTGACCTCGCCCTTCAGCACGCCGGCCTGGAGCGAGGCGCCCACGGCGACGACCTCGTCCGGGTTGACGCCCTTGTGCGGGTCCTTGCCGGTGAGCGACTTGACCAGCTCCGTGACGGCCGGCATCCGGGTCGAGCCGCCCACCAGGATCACGTGGTCGATGTCCGAGACCTGGATCCCCGCGTCCTCCACGGCCTGGTGGAACGGTCCGCGGCAGCGCTCCAGCAGGTCGGAGGTGAGCTGTTCGAACTGGGCCCGGGTGAGCTTCTCCTCCAGGTGCAGCGGCCCGTCGGCGGAGGCACTCACGTAGGGCAGGTTGATCGTCGTCTCGGTGGCCGAGGAGAGCTCGATCTTGGCCTTCTCGGCGGCCTCGCGCAGCCGCTGCGCGGCCATCCTGTCCTTGGACAGGTCGACCCCGTAGCCGTTCTTGAACTGCCGCACCAGGTGGTCGACGACCTTCTGGTCCCAGTCGTCACCGCCGAGACGGGTGTCACCGTTGGTGGAATTCACCTCGACGACCCCCTCGCCGATCTCCAGCAGCGAGACGTCGAAGGTGCCGCCGCCGAGGTCGAAGACCAGGATCGTCTGGTCGTTCCCCTTGTCCAGGCCGTAGGCCAGCGCGGCGGCCGTCGGCTCGTTGACGATGCGCAGCACCCGCAGGCCGGCGATCTCGCCCGCCTCCTTGGTCGCGGTGCGCTGGGAGTCGTTGAAGTACGCGGGGACGGTGACCACGGCATCGGTCACGTCCTCGCCCAGGTAGGACTCGGCGTCCCGCTTCAGCTTCTGCAGTACCCGGGCGGAGATCTCCTGCGCGGTGTACCTCTTGCCGTCGACGTCCCCGGTCTCGGGAAAGCGCCACTGCGCATCGCCGACGTGCCGCTTCACCGACCGGGCCGTACGGTCGACGTTGGTCACCGCCTGGCGCTTGGCCACCTCGCCGACCAGCACCTCGCCGCCCTTGGCGAACGCGACCACCGACGGCGTGGTGCGGGCACCCTCAGCGTTCGGCACGACGGCGGGCTCACCGCCCTCCAGCACGCAGACGACGGAGTTGGTGGTGCCCAGGTCGATCCCGACTGAGCGAGCCATCGTGGTCCTCCCTCCTGAGCGACCCGGCCGACGCCGGGCCGCACGCCCGCACCGGATCGTGCGGGCGCACCGCCGCCCGGCGGGGCCTTGCCGCCGCTCTTCGCGACCGCTCATGAAAGTTGAGCGGATTCGTGTCAATTCAATTGTCACTCGATGCTGCCGGTAACGCCGCCCGGCGCGGGCGCCGGCGCTCCGGGCGACCGATCGCCGCGCTCCGACGGGCCACGCTCCGACCGCACCACGACCCGCCCGGGTCGGCCGGCCCCGCGAACCGGCACTGACCTGCGGCGCGCGGCCACGGGATCACCCGGGCGGGCGGCGACGACGGGCCCGGGCCGGGCGGGGGAAGTAGCGTGATGTGCCTGGCCCGACCGGTTCCTCCCGGTCCGCCCGGATCCGATCGTTCTGTCCGAAGCTGTCTTCACCCGCTGCCGGAGGAGGCCCGATGGGCGTGCCAGCCGCTCGCATCGTGTTCGACGAGATCGACCGTTCGGCCGTCGCGGACGCGGTGACCGAGATCCTCGCCACCGGCGCGCTGACGCTCGGCCCGTGGACCGAGCGGTTCGAGCAGGCCTTCGCCGCCGAGCACGGCGCCGCGCACGCGGTCGCCGTCGCCAGCGGGACGGCCGCACTGGAGATCGCGCTGCGGACCGTCGACGTCCGGGACCGCGACGTGGTCGTCCCGGCCGTCACCTTCTACGCGACCGCCGCCGCCGTCGTGCACGCGGGCGGCCGGCCGGTCATCGCCGACGTGGACGCGCAGACCTTGGCGCTGAGCCCCGCCACCCTGGAGACGGCGCTCACCCCGGACACCGCGGCCGTCGTCCTCGTGCACATCGGCGGGCTGGTCACCCCCGCGGTGGACGCCCTGCGCGCGATCTGCGACCGCCGGGGCGTCCCGCTGGTCGAGGACGCCGCCCACGCCCACGGCAGCACCCACGGCGGGCGCGCCGCCGGCACCTTCGGCCTGGCCGGCGCCTTCTCGTTCTACCCGACCAAGGTCACCACCAGCGGCGAGGGCGGCATGATCCTCACCGACTCCGCCGAGCTGCGCGACGAGGCCCGGATCTACCGCGACCAGGGCAAGGGCTCGTTCACCACCAACCACCACGTCCGGCTCGGCGCCTCCTGGCGGATGAGCGAGCTGAACGCCGCCGTCGGCACGGTGCACCTGCGCCGGCTCAAGGAGTTCGTGGAGACAAGGCGGCAGGTCGCCCAGCGCTACGACGAGGCGCTCGCCGCGCTCGACGGCCTGCAGCCGATCACCGAGCCGGCCGGATCCCGCGGCAACTACTACAAGTACGTGGCGCTGCTGCCGCCCGGCGTCGACCGCGCCGCGTTCAAGCGGGCCGTGGCCGAGGACTTCGACGTCCGCCTCTCCGGCGAGGTGTACGACCTGCCACTGCACCTGCAGCCGGTGCTCGCCCCCTATCGGCGGGGCCCGCTTCCGGTCGCCGAGGACCTCTGCGCGCGCCAGATCTGCCTGCCGGTGCACTCCGACATGACCGAGGACGAGACCGACCAGGTGATCGAGGCGGTCACGGCCGTCCACCGGCGGCTCGCCGGGTGATGCCGGAGCCGCCCCGGCGGGCGGCCCGAGAGAGTCCGTCCCAGAGTGCCCGTCCGAGCCGTCCGCCGAAGCGGACGAACCCCCGGGCGGGCCGGAGAAGGAGAGAGATCGTGCGCATAGCCGTCACCGGGGGGTGCGGATTCATCGGCTCGCATGTCGTGGACCGGCTGCTCGCCGCCGGACACGAGGTGCTCGCGGTGGACACCACCGACCAGTACCTCAACCCCGCCGCCGAGCACGCCCGGATCGACGTCCTGGACCTGCCCGCCCTCACCTCGGTCCTGGGCGGCAGCGAGGTGGTGTTCCACCTCGCCGCGATGGCCGACGTCGAACGCGTCGCCGCCGACCCGGTGCGGGCGGTGCGGACCAACATCGACGGCACCGAGGCCGTCCTGGAGGCGGCCCGGCGCAGCGGCCTCAGCCGCACCGTCCTGGCGAGCACCGTCTGGGTCTACGGAGCCGCCCTCACCGAGAACGAACTCGACAGCGGCGAGCAGGAGTTGGACGAGCACGTGCCGATCGAGCTGGAGCACAGCGGCCACCTCTACGTCGCCACCAAGCTCGCCGCCGAGATGCTGGTGCACAGCTACCGCGAGCTCTACGGGCAGCACTTCACCATCCTGCGCTACGGCATCCCGTACGGGCCCCGGATGCGGGACGAACTGGTCGTCGCCCGGTTCGTACAGGCCGCACTCGCCGGCCGCCCGATCACCATCGCCGGCGACGGCCGGCAGAGCCGCAACTTCGTCTACGTCGAGGACCTCGCCGACGCCCATGTCCGCGCCCTCTCCCCCGCCGCCGAGGACCAGACCTTCGCGTTGGAGGGCTCGACCGCGATCTCGGTGCGGGAGATCGCCGACACCGTCGACCGGTTGCTCGGGCCGGTCAGCATCGAGCACATCGAGGCCCGCGCGGCCGACTACGCCGGGCGGCGGATCTCGGCCGCCCAGGCGAAGCGGCTGCTGGGGTGGTCGCCGCGGACCAACTTCGCGGACGGCGTGCGGCGGTACGCCGACTGGTACCGGGAGGCGACGGCCGTCACGGCCCGCCCCAGGACCGGCCGCCCGTCCGGCGCCGCCTGAGGCGCGGCGCGGTGCCGCACGCGCTGCTGGTCTCCGGTTCGCTGGGCCAGGGCCACGACGTGATGGCCAGGGCCTGCGCGGACTCGCTGGAGGCCCGCGGCTGGACCACCGCCACCGTCGACGCGATGGCCCTGCTCGGCGAGCGTGCGGGCGCCGCCGGAGAGACGGTCTTCCGCCGGCTGCTCGACCTGCCGGGGGTCTACGACGCCTTCCACTTCTCGGCGCTGCGGCCCGGCGCGCGGATCGCCCTGGCCGCCGACGCGGCGGCCCGTCGACGGCTCGTCCCGGCCCTGCGCGCGCTGGTGGACGAGCAGCGACCGGCGCTGGTGGTGTCCGTGTTCGCCACCGCCACCTCGGCGGTGAACCGGTTGCTCGGGTGGGGCCGCGGGTGCGGGGCGGGGCCCCGGCCCGGGACGGAGCCGGCCTTCCGGCACATGGTGCTCTGCACGGACGTCACACCGCACCGCCTCTGGGTCCAGCCGGGCACCGACCTCTTCCTGGTCACCTCCGAGGTCGCCGCCTGCGCAATCCGGCGCTACCGCCCGGACGCGGCGGTCGCCGTGCTGCCGGCCCCGCTGCGCGAACCGTTCTACCACCCGCCCGGGCGGGCCGAGGCCCGGGAAGAGCTCGGGGTGCCGCCCACCGCCCGGTGCGTGCTGTTGATGTCCGGTTCCTGGGGCCTGGGCCCGCTGGCCCGCACGGCCGCACAGCTTTCCGACGCCGGGCCGCACGTGCTGGCCGTGGCCGGCCGCAACCGCGAACTGGAGCGCCGCCTGCGCCGCGCCGCCCGCCGCCGGGCCAACCTGCACCCCTTCGGCTACACCGACCGGATCCCCGCCCTGATGGCCGCCGCCGACCTGGTGGTGACCAGCTCCGGCGACACCTGCAGCGAGGCCCGCGCCCTGGGACGCCGCCTGCTGCTGCTGGACGTCGTCCAGGGCCACGGCCGCGACAACCTCCAGCACGAGCTGGAACTCGGCCACGCCGACGTGGCCTCCGCCCGCCCCGCGGAGGTGGTCCGCAACGCGCTCGCCGCCCTGACCCGCCCCGCTCCTCCCCCGTCCCCCGGCGCCACCCCCACCGCCTGGCGCACCGGCTTCACGGCAGCACTGCGGCATCTCGGGTTGGAGGGGAACGATCAGTAGCTGGCCGTCCGACCGCCACGGTGCCGTGTCACGGGGTTGACGCGCCGCGATTGGCGAAGTCAAGGAAGTCGGAGCCGTTTACGTGCATGTCCAGCTGGGTCGGGCTCGGTAGAGCGGCTCGGACGAACTGCTGGCCTGGGCGGATCCGGCTCATCTCCATGATCGCCATCATCGATCGGACGCCGTGGTAATAGGAGGGGATGGTCAGGAAGGCGTCGAGGACACCCTGCTGGACGTCGAAGACGTCGTGTTCCCCCTGGTCCGGACAGCTGGGCTCGACACAGCTGACCATCGAAATCCCCTTTCGTCGGAAGAGGGCGTTGAGTACGATCGCGCGCTGCAACATGAAGTCCGATTCGTTGTCCTGTTCGTCGATGCCGGCGATGTCCATGTAGCCACGAAGCCGGCTGAGGAAGTCCAGCACCTTCGACTCCGGCGGGGACGCCTCGGCCTGGTGCTTGAACTTCGAGAACCGGTCGAACTGGCTGCCGCCGAACACGAAGATCGAAGCGCCAATCCGATGCAGGGTCTCCGCCTGCTGGAAGGTGCCGTCCTGGATCGGCGCGAGGAAGTACCGGAGCCAGCCCAGCTCCTGGTCGTCCAGCGGGGTGTCGAACTCGTCCCAGAACGCGAGCGGGATCTTGCCGCCCAGGGCGATGTCGCGCACCCGGTGGAGCGCACTAACCAACTCCCCCGGGGAGTGGAACTGTGACAGATTGAACTCGATCAGCTCGATGGGCTCATCGGCCTCCTGCGTCTTGATGATCTGCTTCACGGCATACGACTTTCCCGATCCGGGCGCTCCGAAGGTCGCGATACCCAACGGCGGGGTGGTAAGTTTCACCGAGGCCCGGTAGTTCATGATGAGATTCTTGATCGAATTCAGCCCTTCGATCTCCATACGATCAATCGTCACAAGCTCCCCGAAGCGACCTATGGGAATGTCATGGCTATACGGAGAGTCATTGAGATTGATGCGGCGGAAGTACTTTGTGCCACCTACCGCAATATGCCTGGCGAGCCGATGCGTAACGACCGCGGGATTCTCCTGTCGCTTGCTGAGTGAAATGCCAGATTCGAATCCGTGGTTCAGCTCGACAGCCTTTACGACTGCAAGGTCAGGTTCATCGGCCGGCTCGAAGACACCCTGAAGGTTGATCACGACCCTTGTCTGATTGTCAATACGTCGGAAGCCCGCATCATAGAGGCGGCCCATTGCACCCAGGCCCGCCAAGAGGGCTCTTGGAAAGTCGGGCTCGTCCGGGTTTAGAAGGAGCTCCCGAGTGACGGTCGCACAGAGCGCGCTGCCGTAGCCGAACATGGTTCCGTCGCGGTGGCTCTCCCACCAGGAACGCTCCATCCGCTCACGATCGAAGGCGAGCGTACACAGTCGAGCGTCATCGATCCGGTCCAGGTACAACACGCCTGACGGGCCGAAGGAGACGATGATGCGTCGACAGGCAGCGAGGTCCTTGATGGCCGGGCAACGCTGGATCTCGCGCACTACGTCCTCAATGCACCGCTCCCAGGACAGGTCGCGGCTGATTCCGGCGCCAGCCTCGCGCAAACAGGCCGCGCTGGTCAGCAGGACCAGCCGATCGGCCAGCCAGTCATGCGGTTTCCGGATGCGGTCGACGACGTACTTCCAGAGGTCCCCGCCAGCAATGGACTTGCTGGCCTTGAGGAGGACCCATGGCCGGTCGTCCACGGCGAGGCCCGGCTGAATCACCTGCGCCAGCTCCTGCCAGTTCCCCCTCTCACGGAAATCCAAACCCGCATCGTCCACCACGACCACATTGAACGATCCACCCGCCGGGAGGGCCGGCACGAGCCTGTACCGCTCAGGTTTCAACTCCCCGCCAGGCATCTGCCCGAAACCCAGGTACTCCTTGACACGAACCTTCGGATCATATTCTGCGAGTACTGCAAAGGAGTGCCTATAGGGATTCTTAAAAGCCTTGAGGGTCCTCTCCTTGGGGACTCTTGGGGATGACACTAATACCTCTGACATGCGGACTGGCGGGCTTGAATTCGTCTTTCCGGGCCACTGATCAACCGCCTGCTCGATCATCGCCCTCAGGAGGAACACGCCGCCAGAAAGCCACCTAACCACGACCTCCGTCCGCAGCCTGTCCTCGTATTCATTGCTTCGCTGTTGCGACTTCTCTTCAAGAAACCAATCGATGGTCATGTCACCAATGGCCGCCACGCGCCATCCATCGAAAGTCATGCGAACCATCTTCTTCAAGCACTGTCCGATAATTCCATTAGCCTCGATCTTTCGTGACGGTCCGTCGGTTCATCCGCCGGGCCGTTTCGGCTTCTCGGGCTGGTGATGGGCAGGGCGGTGGCCCGACTGTCGCGTCGGGTGGGCGCCGGGTTCCACGACTCCGGGGGTGTGGTTCTCGCTGGGACAGAGGCGTTGTCGCTGGTCAGCCCGGCTGCGGCAGAGCTTGGAGGCGGTCGAACGCGGTGGTGATCACGTCGGTCCAGGGCCAGTGGCGGGCGAGGCGGAGCCAGCGGCGGCGGCCGGTGGCGACGAGCTGGGCGGCGGCGGAGAACAGGCGAAGCCGCAGGCGCTTGGGCTCCCAGCGTCGGGTGTCGCCGGTCAGGGCGAGCATGGGCATCCAGGCGAGCAGGTCCAGGGCGATCTGAACGATCTCCAGCCAGACCTGGTTCTGGGCGGCGTCGTGCAGAGGCAGGTTGCGCAGGCCGGTGTCGCGGGCGGCGCGGATGCGGTCCTCGGCCCGGGCGCGCCGTCGGTGCCGCAGTTCCAGGACGGCGATCGGGGTGTGGGTGGTGTTGGTGGCGAAGCAGGTCAGCCGCATGCCGTCGGCGTCGGTGAAGCGCAACTGGGCGCCGGGGTGCGGGCGTTCTTTGCGGACGATCAGCCGCATGCCCTTCGGCCAGCCCTTGAGGACGTCGCCGGCGAGTTCGGCGACCCAGGCGCCGTCGCGGATCTTCCCGTCCGGCTCGACGGCCGCCGTCCAGGCAGAGGCGGGAACCAGCAGCACGGCCTGGTGGATCGCTTCCGTAATGGTCATCCCGATGGAGTAGGACAGCCATCGGCCGCGTGCGGTGAGCCAGTTGAGGAATTCGTGGGTGCCGCCGCCGGAGTCGGTGCGGATGAGGGTCCGCCGTCCGCGTCGGTGCTTCTTCGGCAACTGGGCCAGAGCCAGGCGGGTGGCGGCGATGTGGTCGGCTGCGGTGTTGCTGCCCGCGTTCCCCGGCCGCAGCAGGCCCGCGACCGGCTCGCCGGACCCTTCACAGCCGTGGTCGACGAACGCGAACAGCGGGTGGTGGCCGAAGGTCTTCTTCCAGGTCGCAGCCGCGTGCTCCTTCTCGGAGTGCGCCAGAACCAGCACTCCGTCGATGTCCACGATCACCTCGCTGCCGGTGTCCGGCGCGGCCTGACCGGCCAACTTCCATACCCGTTGCCGGACTTCGGACCGTGCCCGCCGGACGGCCGCGAGCGCGCGGGGACCGGCGGCGGCAAGGGCGTCGACCAGCCGGGACACCGTCGGATCCGAGGCCACCGGGCCGAACACGGCAGGCTCGGCCCGCAGCACGCCGATGTCGGACAGGCAGTCCCCGCCGAGTGCGACGGCCAGGGCGAGGTCGAGCAGGACCTTGCCGGGATCGTGTACCGCCCGGGGCTTGCGCCACGGCTCCAGCGCCGCCGACAACGCGGTGTCCAGGCCGATCCGGCGGGCGGTCTCCACCAGCAGAACCCCGCCGGCCTGTGAGACCGCCCCCTCACCGTCGCCCCGGACACGGACACGCGGATACAACCCACTACGCTTGTTCACCTGAGGAGTGCAGCTCTCTTGAGGATGATCAGGACCCTAGACAAGTCCCATCGTCCCAGGTCAGTGGCACTCCTCGTTCTCTTGATCAAGCCTCGGACAGCGCCGCTCGTGAAAGCGCGAGGTTAGACACCCGATGTCGGCGCATGAAAACCCTTCGTACACACGACGGGCGTGCACCCGACAGTTCCTATCCCAGCGCATGGTGAAGGAGGGGGCCGAGGGTGAGGGAGTGGGCTCGGCAGTGGGCGGCGATCAGCGGGAGGGCGGCGAGGGTGGCGCGCCAGGAGTCGGGGGCCGAGGTGCAGTCGGAGTCGTGCAGGAGGAGGGTGGCGCCGCCGGTGAGGCCGGGGCGGGCTGTGGCGTAGACGGAATCGCCGGTGGCCCGCCGCGTCCAGTCCCTCCCCCAGGCCGTCCAGAGCACGGGGCGCAGGCCGAGGCGGCGGGCGGCGAGGGCCGGACCGGCGGTGAGGACGCCGTAGGGCGGGCGGTACCAGCGCGGGCGGGCGCCGCAGAGGTCGGTGACGGCTTCGGTGGCCCGGCGCAGTTCGCGCAGGTCGCGGGCGGGCGCCGGGTACCACTGCTGCCGGTGGTGCCAGCCGTGGACGGCGGCCTCGTGGCCACGTTCGGTCAGTTCGCGGCCGAGGTCCGGTGCCCGCTCCAGCATCGCGCCGAGCAGGAAGAAGGTGGCGCGGATGCCCAGCCGGTCGAGGGCGTCGAGGATGTCCGGGGTGCTGCGCGGGTCGGGCCCGTCGTCGAAGGTGAGCGCGATGTGCCGGGGGTCGGCCCCGTAGCCGGCCAGCGGGCGGGCCACCGTCCTGCGCAGGGGCGTCAGGCGGACGGCGGCCGGGGCGAGGTGGAGGAGCTGGACGCCGGCGGCCGCGAGGGCGGCCCGGCGGGCGGCGCGGGCCCGGTCCATCGGCGGGCGCTCAGCCGAAGCGGGACGCCATGCGCCGGAACACCCCCGGCGCGGCGCCGTGGATACGGGCCGGGAAGCCCAGCCAGTGCGGGACGAAGAGGCGGTCCTGCGGGGTGGTGAGGGTCGCGAAGACGGTGTCCGCGACGCGTTCCGCCGTCACCGGGCGCGGGCGTTGCCGCTGGTAGTCCATGCCGCGGCGGGCGAAGAACGGGGTGTCCACCGCGCCCGGGAGGACCAGTCGGACGCCGACGCCGGTACCGCGCAGCTCGTACCAGAGGCTCTCGGCGAACATCGCGAGCCCCGCCTTGGTGGCCGCGTAGGCGGCCTCGTCGCGGACGCCGACCTGCCCGGCCATCGAGCCGAGCAGCACGATCCGGCCGCGGCCGCGCTCCAGCATGCCGGGCAGGAGCAGGCGGGTCAGCCGCAGCGGGGCCGCGAGGTTGACCTCCAGCATCTTGTCCAGGGTGTCGGTGGGGGTCTCGGCGTAGGCGCCGCGCCAACCGAGCCCGGCGCCGGCGATCAGGGCGTCGACCCGGCCGCCGGCTGCGAGAGCCGCTTCGGCGAGGCGCTGCGGCCCGTCGGGCTTGGCGAGGTCCTCGGGCAGCGGGCGTCCGCCGGTCCGACCGGCGACGTCGTCCAGGCGGGTGCGGTCGGTGCCGGACAGCAGCAGCCGCCAGCCGGCGGTGGCGAGGCGGGCGGCGGTGGCCGCGCCGATTCCGGAGGAGGCGCCGGTGATCAGGGCCACCGGCGGGCCCGCCGGGCGGAGCCGCGGTTGCCGGGAGGGTCGATGGGCTACGTCCGTCATGGCTCCTGCCGCTCTGCTCGCGCCGCGCCGTCCGTTTTGTCCGGCAAGTCACCTTCGCATGGCGAGGCCGTTCGGGCTACCGGGCCGAGGAGGTGCGGTCGGCGGAGGCGGCGGCGGGCGCGCTGGGGGCCGTGGGGCCGACCTCCGGCTCGACCTCCCCGAAGCGGGAGAGCACGAACGTGCCGCCGACCGCCACGGCGAAGCCGGTCACGGCGCACCAGCCGTAGCCGGGGCGCGCCGCGTCACCCAGGGCGGCCACCCCGACCAGGGCCGGGCCGAAGGTCTCGGCGACCGTGCCCGCGGCGGTCGCCGCCGTGACCGTGCCCCGCTGGAGGGCGAGCGCGTACGCGAGGTAGCCGCCGAGGCCGCCCAGGGCGAGGCCGTAGGCGGCCGGGTCGGTGAAGACGGCGGCCACACCGTCGACGTCGAGGACGCGGACGGCGAGGCTGGTCACGCCGAAGCCGACGCCGGCGAGCAGGCCCAGGCCGGCCGCGGCGGCGTTGCCGTTCAGCCGGGCGAGCACGAGGGTGAGCAGGAGCATCACCACCGTGGTGGCGAGCAGGGCCCAGTGGAACGCCGGGGGCGCGTGGTCGCGGCCCTCCCGGCCGGAGCCGAGTGCCAGCAGCGTCAGGCCGACCACCACGGCGGCGATGCCGAGCAGATCGCTGCGCCGCAGGTGCGCGCCGAGCAGCCAGACGGCGGCCAGTGCGGTGACCGCGAGGCTGGCGTTGGTCACCGACTGGACCAGGAACAGCGGCAGGGTGCGTAGCGCGACGATGCTCAGTGCGAAGCCGGCGATGTCGAGCCCCGTGCCGAGCAGGAACTGCCAGGACCGGACGAGCGCGGCGAGCAGCCCCACCCGCACCCGGTCCGCGCGGGGCGCCGACCTCGCGCCGCGGGCCTGGAAGACCGACCCGAAGCCGAAGCACACGGTCGCGACCAGGGCGGTGGTGAGTCCGAGCAGCATGGCTCTCCCAGCCTCGGCGGCAGGATCCACCACCAGTCTGGTCCCCCGCCCCGCGCCCCGCTTCCCCGTCCTCGGCGGCGACGGCCGGAGCGGCGAGTGGTCACGGGAGCACGGCGCGGGGCGGTGACCGCCGTCGGCGGCCCCCGTCAGGCGAGGCCCGGGTGGGCGGCGGCGATCTCGGGCGAGCGGCCGGCGCCCCTTCCGGTCACCGGGAGGGCGCTCCAGGCCGGGGGGCCGACCGGGTGCTCGCCCGCGTCGGCGGCGGGGTCGGCGGAAGCCGGCGAAGCCGCGACCGGGGCGGCTTCGAGGGCGTGGACGGTGTAGTGGTGCGGGGCCATGGCGGTGTCCCGGCCGGGGAGGGCGGCGACCACCGCCCGGTGGGCGGTGAGCGGGGTGACGTCCGGGTCGGCGGTGGCGATGCGTGCGGTGATCCGGCCACCGGCCACGTCGACCGCGGTGACGGCGTCGGCGCCTAGGGCGTCGGCGACCAGGCTCCGGACGGCGTCCAGGTCGATCCAGCAGTTGTCGATCCGGTGCCAGGCGCCGGTCCGGTCTGCGGATCGCAGTCCGGTGAGGGCGGGCAGGGCGGAGAGCGGGACCGGGCCCCGGGCGGCGGACTTGAGGAGTGCGGTCAGGGCGAGCGCGAACCGCTCGGTCTCCGCGCGGTCGAGCACCTGCGGGCAGGCGAGCAGGACGAACTCCAGGCAGTCGACGGCCCGCAGGACGTTGAGCATGACGCGGACCGCGAGCGGCTGGTCGGGCAGCCGGGTCAGCTCGGGGTCGGTGACCGGGGCCGGGCGGGCGTCGGACATCAGATCGGGGATGGTCAGGCTGAGATCGTTCACGACCACGTGACGGACGAAGCGGGCGCCGCGCAGGTGGGTGACGTCCTCGATCAGCTGCCACACCTTCTCGGAGTCGAGGGTGCCGTGCCAGTAGCCGGCGAGCGAGGCCGCCTTGGTACGGCCGATCAGCTGGTCCAGGTCTGCGGTGTCGGTGTCCAGGACGAGCAGGGCGTCCTGGGCGAGGGTGCCGATGTGGTCGGCCATGACGGCGCGCTGGCGGTTGGCGGAGAGGGCGGCGAGGACCAGCTCCGACCGGCCCGCCCGGTGGGCGACGAGGGCGGCGAAGGCCGCGAGCAGGACGACCGAGGGGGTGGCGCCGGTGCGCTGCGAGGTCGCGGCGAGGTCGGCCGCGGCGGCGCGGGAGCGCAGGACGACGGCGGCGAGACCGTCCGGCGGACCGGTGATCCGGGAGTCGGCGAAGACCGCCTGCGGGCCGGTGGCCAGGACCTTCTCCCAGTGCCGCAGGCTGGCGGCGGTCTTGCGCCGGCCCTGGTCGCTGTGCTCCAGGGCCGCCACCTCCAGCGGCGTGCGGGCGGTGACGGGCGGGAGCTCCATGCCGGCGGCGAGGGCGATCCAGTCCTGGAGCAGCAGGGTGGTAGCAGCGCCGTCGGCGCCGGCGTGGCAGACCGTGACGACCAGGCGCCGGACCAGGTCCGCGTCGGCCAGCAGGGTGAAG
Organism: Kitasatospora hibisci; assembly: GCF_043950205.1. Lineage (NCBI taxonomy): Bacteria > Bacillati > Actinomycetota > Actinomycetes > Kitasatosporales > Streptomycetaceae > Kitasatospora > Kitasatospora hibisci. The sequence continues at coordinate 717,679 of NZ_CP171642.1, forward strand.
CGGAGCCGGATCCCGCTCGCCAGGTCGAACGGGACGGCGACGTCGGCCCGGCCCGATTCGTCGGCGAGGCGGTCGAGTCCGGCGTCGCCGAGGCCCTCGGCGCCGAGCACGGTGACGGTGAACTCGCCCTCGGCGCGGACCTCCTGGCATTCCGGAAAGCCGTCCGGCGCAGGGCCGGGCGGGAAGACGGTACGCAGCGAGTCGTGCCGCTCGACGAGGGTGCGCAGGGCGTCGAGGGCGGCGACGAGGGTGGTCCCCGCGGGCACCGGCCAGACGGACTCCTTGTTGATCTGCTCGGGCCGGTCGCGCCGGATGCAGCGGACCATGTTGTCCTGGCCGAGGGTGAGCGGGCCGGAGCCGCTGCTCGCGCCGCTGAATCGGACGGTGATCCGCCGGTCGTTCTCTGTCACGTCGTCCGCGCCTTTCGGCTCGCCGGGCCCCGCGGGTGTGCCGCCTGGGGGTGTGGTCGGCGGCGCCGCCAGCGGTCCGCCGAGTGGTCCGGGCCGAGGACCCGGGAGGGGCGCTCGATCCTCAGTGCGTTGTCAGTCAGTGATGTCCGGTGCAGCGGCGGGACGCCACCGGTGGATGCGCAGCCGGAACGGGCGGTCGCCGACGGCGGCGACGGCGGCCCGGAACGGGCCGGGCACCGGGGCGTCGTCGATCGTGCACGGACCCGGGCCGAGCGCGCCGGCGTCGGCCAGGACGCGGGGCGCCGGGCCGGCCAGCGCCAGTCCGAAGCCCTGGACGAGGCGGCCGCCGTAGGCCTTGACGCAGGCCTCGCGGCGGCACCAGAGCTCGGTGAAGCGCTCGGCCCGGGCGGCCGGTGTCGGGGCGGCGGCCAGCAACTCGGCCTCGCGGCCGGGGAAGTAGCGGTGGGCGATGCGGGAGGCCACCCGTGCGTCGCGGATCTCCTCGACGTCGGCACCCACCTCCCGCCGTTCGGCCAGGGCGAGCACGGCGAGCGCACCGGAGGCCGACCAGCTCACTCCGAGCCGTCCGCCGGCCGGTCCGCGCCCGTCGACCGGCTCGGGCTTGCCGTGCCGACCGTACCGCCAGCCGAGTTCGGCCGCCGGGACGCCGAGCCGTTCGGCGACGAGCAGCCGGACGGCGCCGCGCACGACCGTGAGCCGCCGCCCCAGGGCGGGATCCGGTCCGGCCGCGCGGGCCCGCTCGTCGGGGTCCAGGACCGTGCGCAACTCGACCAGGACATCGTCCGGCTGGTCGGTCGGGATGATCCACAGGTCGACGCGGTCGGTGGGGGGCGGGGCGGTCACGGGCCGGACCCGAGGGTGAGGGTGCTGAGCACGCCGAGCCTGCGGTCGAGTCCGGCGGCCACGACGGGGCGCTGCCGGGCCCGCCAGGCGGGCAGCGCCCGGGCCAGCTCGGTCCAGAGCCCGGTGAACGGTTGCCCGCCCGGGGCCACCGCCGTGGCGGCGCCACCGAGGGCGGGTTCGCCCGCGAGTCCTGCGTCGAGCACCAGCGCCGCGTCCGCCCCGGCGGATCGCACCCGGTCGCACACGGCCGCGACCGCCGGCCCCGGCTCCGTGCAGGGCTCCTGGGTGACCGCCAGACAGCCGCCGCGCTCGCCGCTCCCGTGGGCCGCGCCGGTCTGAGCGGTCTCCTCGATCTCGTCGCAGACCAGGACCACCGCGCAGTGCCGCTGGGGCAGTTCGACCGGCGCGGCGGGCCGGTAGTGCAGCGCGGTCTGCTCCGCCAGGACGACCACCGCCCGCCGGCAGCCACCGGTGCGGTGATGGGCGGCGGCGATCCGCAGTGCGCCGAACGCCCCCGCCGTGCCCTGGTCGCAGAGCGCGAAGGCCAATGGCTCACCCGGGCAGGACCGGCTCAGCGCCAGTGAACTGGGAGCGCCGGGACGGACGTCGGGCGAGTCGAAGGCCAGGATCAGCAGGTCGACCGGCCGCCCGTCGGCGACCGCCTCGCACAGCAGGGCGTCGGCCAGCTCCGTGTAGGAGTGGCCGGCCCCTTTCTGCAGCAGGTCCTCGCGCAGCGGCAGCCCGTACGGGCGGACCAGGTCGGAGACGAAGACCCGCAGGTCCGGATCGAGCGAGGTCTCCGACCGCCCGTCGGTGTACGCCGACAGGACCCGGGTGATTCCCAGCCCGGTTCCGGGCGACGGGGCGGAGGAGGCGGGCACCCGGTCAGTCCTCGGCGATGACGTGGCCGGCGACGTAGTCGGCGAGGCTGGTCACCGAGCGCAGGTCGTCCTCGCCGATCTGCTCGACGTCGACCTGGATGTCCAGCGCTTCCTCGATCTCCAGGATCAGCTCGATGATGCTCGCCGAGGTGAGGCCGAGGTCGTCGAAGAGGCAGGCGTTCTCCGGGATTTCGGGCAGGTCGCGCTTGAGGACGCGCGGCAGCAGCTCGCCGAGACCGTGCAGGATCCGGTCACGCAGCTCGGTGTCGATGGTCTGGACCACTTGGTCTGACATGGGTGTCCCGTCCCGTCGTGCTGAGAGGTGGATGGGGGCGCGGGGCGCACTCGGCGGCGGTACGGCCGGTCCGGCGCACAGTCGCTCCGGCGTGCAGCGCCGACGAAGCGTCAGTGCTCGACGGCCATGGCGGAGAAGGTGGCTCCGACGCCTGCGGCGGCGATCAGGTAGCGGTCGCCGCGGCGCAGCAGCCCCCGCGTGGTGGCGGTGTGAAGATTGATGAGGCTGTCCGCAGCGAAACTGTGCCCGACCGAACGCACGTTGTCCAGCACCACCTTCTCGACCGGGAATCCGATCCGGCGGCAGATCATCCGCCAGGAGGCCTGGTTGACGTTGTGCGGAAGGATCGCGGCGAGGTCGGAGAGCTCCAGACCCGCCTGGTCGAGGGCTGCCTCCATGGCCTCGACCATCACCGCCGGGTACTCGCGCTGGTAGCGGGCGAGCAGGTCCGGGTCCCCGGCCAGCCGGCCGTCGAACTCGGGGCGGTGGCGCACGGCGAAGGAGAGCACGCGGTCGCGCTCGCCGCTCGCGCGGACCAGGCAGGCGGCGGCACCCTCAGCGAAGATCCCGGTCTCGGGCACCACTTGGGCGTCCCTGGTGAAGGTCTTCTCCCCGGCGAGCACCAGCGCCAGCGCGTCGGAGTCCTGGCAGCCGGACAGCAGCCGGCCGGCCAGGTCGACGGCCAACAACCCTACTGCGCAGGCGTGGTGGGTCACGGTGAAGGCAACGGCCCGGGACAGGCCGCGACGGGCGATCAGGTCGTGGAGCGGGTTGAGCGGATAGGGCACCGCCACCGGCATGCTGCGGGCGTGGATCACGAAGCGGACGTGCCGTTCGCGTCCGCGCAGCTGCGGCAGGGCCTCGACGGCGGCGTCGAGCAGGTCGGGCAGCGTCCCGTCCGGGTCCAGTCGCAGCTGGTCCAGGCCGTGGAAGCGGCGGAAGAGTCGAAGTTGACGTGGGGTCAGGCCGATCCGGTCGCCCACCGCCTCGATGGGCACGGCGTGGTGGGGGAGGTGAACGGCCACTGCCTCCAGTGCGGTCACGCGGGCTAGTATTCCGACGCCCGGCGGGTCGCACAAGTGATCTCCGGCCCTTCGAGGAATCGTCCGCCCCCTGCCGTCGAGCTGGTGGAGCCCCCCATGACTGATGCCGAACCGCCCGTTTCCCCTGCCCCGGTACGCCCGGCGCCGCTGCACACCGCCGCGGCACCCGGCGATTCGCCGCGCCCCGGCCCGGTCCGCCCCGAGCTGGTCGCGCTGCTGGTCGAGGCGGCCGACGCACCCCCGGGCTGGGCCGAGCAGGTCACCCCGCAGGCCCTCCTGGACGCCGATCTGATGCTGGACGAGTACGAGATCGCCGCCCTGGACGCCCTGCTGTGCGACCGTTTCGGGCCGTCTGCCGGCCTCGGCCGGCTCCGCGCCGGTCTGGACCTCGCCGCTCTCGAGGCGCTGACCGTCGCCGACGTGCAGCGCCTGCTGCCCGCCGGGGAGGGCGACCGGTGAGCCGCTTCCTGTTCGTGGTCCCGCCGCTGACCGGCCACGTCCACCCGGCCGTCGGCATCGCCCGGGAGCTGGCCGCCCGCGGCCACGACGTCGCCTGGACCGGGACCGAGACGGTGCTGCGCCCGCTGCTGGGGCCGCAGGCCCGGGTGCTCGGCACCGGGACCAGGGCGTTCCGCACCCAGGGCGGGTACGGTCTGGCGGCCCTGCGCTCACTCTGGGAGGGCTTCATCGTCCCGTACGCGCGGTTCACCGCGAAGCCGCTGGACGCGGCCGTGCGCGGGTACCGCCCGGACGCCGTGCTGGTGGACCAGCACACCCCGGCCGGGGCCCTGGTGGCGCACCGGCACCGGCTGCCGTGGGCGAGCCTGGCACCGGGGGCGATGGAGCTGGGGCGGCCGTTCCGCGGCCTGCCACGGGTGGAGGCCTGGATGACCGGCCTGCTCCGGAACCTCTGGCGGCGGGCCGGCCTGCCCGAGGAGGAGTTCACCGACCCGCGGTTCTCGCCCGCGCTGGTGCTGGCGCCGACCGGCCCCGCGCTCACCGGTCGCGTGCCGACCGGGGCGGCGGCGCTGCCGGCCCGGGTCGCGCAGATCGGGCCGGTCCTCGCCGAGCGCCCGGCCGACCCGGCGTTCCCGTGGGAGCGGCTGGCGCCCGGGCGGCGCCGGGTGCTGGTCACCATGGGCACCCTGGCCGGGGACGTCGGTGCCGACTTCCACATCCGGGCCGTCCGGGCGCTCGCCCTGTGCGGCGACGACGTGCAGCCGGTGATCGCGGCGCCGCACGATCTGCTGCCGGAACTGCCGGACCACGCGGTCGCCGCGGAGCGGGTGCCGGTCCTGGAGCTGCTGACCCGGGGCGCGCTGGACGCGGTGCTCTGCCACGGCGGGATGAACACCGTGGGCGAGGCGCTGGCGCACGGCGTTCCGCTGGTGACGGCACCGATCCGGCACGACCAGCCGTTCGTCGCGGCGCAGGTGGAGGCGGCCGGGGCCGGGCTTCGGGCACCGTTCCCCCGGGCCACGCCGGTTCAGCTGGCGGCGCGGCTCCGGGCCGTCCTCGACGAGCCCCGGTACCGGGCGGCGGCCGCCCGGGTCGGGGCCGAACTACTGGCCGGCGGTGGGGCGGTGACGGCGGCCGACCGGCTGGAGTCGCTGGTGGCGGGCCGGGCAGAGCAGCGGAATCCATTGGTCTAGGCCATTGTTTCCGGAGGCCCGCAGACCCTAGGGTGGGCCCGCAGCACCACCTCACGGTGCCCCGGCAACCCATCCCCGCACGGGAGTTCTGGTTGATCGAGACCAAGGGACTGCGTAAGTCCTACCCCTCCGGAAAGCGCGGCCAGGCCGCCGTCGACGCCGTGCGCGGCATCGATCTCGACGTCGCCGCAGGCGAGATCTTCGGCTTTCTCGGCCCCAACGGCGCCGGCAAGACGACCACTCTGCGCATGCTCGCCACGCTCATCCGCCCGGACGGCGGCGAGGCCCGGATCGCCGGAGCGGACCTGCTCGCCGACCCGGCCGAGGTCCGCCGCCGGATCGGCTACGTCGCCCAGGGCGGCGGCACCACCGACGCCGTCACCGGCCGCGAGGAGCTGGTGCACCAGGCCCGGATGCACGGCACCCGCAGGGCCGAGGCCCTGCGCCGCGCCGACGACGCGCTGCGGGCCTTCGGGCTCACCGAGTTCGCCGACCGCCCCTGCCGCACGTACTCCGGCGGCCAGCGCCGCCGGGTGGACATCGCCCTGGGCGTCATCCACGCGCCCAGGGTGCTCTTCCTCGACGAACCCACGGTGGGCCTGGACCCGGCCGGCCGCGGCCACGTCTGGGCGGAGATCCGCCGCCTGCGCGCCGAGGGCATGACCGTGGTGGTGACCACCCACTACCTCGACGAGGCCGACGCCCTCTGCGACCGGGTGGCCATCGTCGACCACGGCGGGATCGTCGCCGAGGGAGCCCCCGACACGCTCAAGCGGGAGATCTCCGGCGACGTGGTGCTGGTCGGCCTGCCTGCGGGCGAGGCCGAACGGGCCGCCAAGGCCCTGCGCGAACAGCCCTACCTGCACCGGCTGGAGGCGCAGGGCGACGACGGGCTCCGGCTCTACCTGGACGACGGCGCCGCCGCGATCCCGCTGCTCATGCGCGCCCTGGACGGCGCGGGCGTCGCCCCCGGCACCGTGCAACTGCAACGCCCCAGCCTGGACGACGTGTTCCTGGCCCGCACCGGCCGCTCGATCGAGCAGTCCTGATCCGAGAACGAGAGGCGCGATGAAGCTCGCCCGCGACACCTGGCTGGTCTTCCAGCGACAGCTGCTGCTGATGTGGCGGACGCCGATCTGGATCGCCGTCGGCATCATCCAGCCGGTCTTCTACCTGTTGCTGTTCGCGCCGCTGCTGAAGAAGGTGCTGGCCCCGATGGGCGCGACCACCTACGCCGAGGCCTACCAGATCTACGTGCCGGGCCTGTTGGCGGTGCTCTGCATCTTCGGCGGCCTCTACACCGGGTTCAGCCTGCTCGGCGAGCTGAAGGCCGGCATCATCGAGCGCTCCCGGGTCACCCCGGTCAGCCGGCTGGCGCTGCTGCTCGGCCGGGCGCTGCGCGAGACGGTCGCCCTGCTGGCGCAGGCCGTCATCATCACGCTGATCGCGCTGCCGTTCGGCCTCCGGGTGCGGCCGGTGGACCTGCTGCTGGCCTACCTGCTGCTCGGCCTGCTGGCGCTCATGACCTCGGCGATCTCCTACGGCATCGCCCTGCTGCTCCCGGCCGACGAGGCGATGGCCCCCGTGGTGAACACCCTCGCGCAGCCGATCGCCCTGCTCTCCGGCGTCCTGCTGCCGCTGGCGCTGGCACCGGTGTGGCTGCAGACGATGGCCAGGTGGAACCCCTTCTACTGGGCCGTGGAGGGCATGCGCGCGCTGTTCTCCGGGCACGTCGGGGACGACGTGGTCTGGCAGGGGCTGCTGGTGGTCGTGCTGATGACGGTGGCGGCGGTCTCCTGGTCGGCCCGGCTGTTCTCCCGCCGGGTGCGCTGAGCGCGGGCACCCGAAGGGGCGGGGCGGGTGGTCGACGACCACCCGGCCCGCCGCCGTCCCCGTACGGTGGGCGCTCTCCCCCGCCGGCCGGTCGGCGCTGCCGCGTCAGCCGGCCTCGGCGCGGACGAACCCGGCCAGGGCGGCCACCCCGTCGACGATCTGACGTTCAGTCAGCGAACTGACCGAGAGCCGGAGCCGCCGTTCTCCCCCGCCGGCCGGGTAGAACGGCGCCGTCGGCGTCCAGAGCACGCCGTGGTCGCGCGCGCACCGCTCCACCGCGGCCTCGTCGGCCGCGAACGGCACGGTCAGCACGGCGAAGAAGCCGCCCTCCGGCTCGTTCCAGGAGATCCCCAGCCGGCGTCGCTCCGACGGCGGGAAGTGCCGCTCCAACTCCCCCAGCAGCACGGCCGTGTTGGCCGCGTAGTAGGCCGCAGCCGGGGCGTTGGCCTCCCGCAGTCGGCAGTCGTGCCGCAGCAGCATGCCGCCGATCACGGCCTGGCTGAGCGCGGGCGTGTTGACCGTCGTCATGCTCTTCAGCCGGGCCAGCTCGTCCGCCAGCAGCGTCCGCCGCCCGCCGGGGCCGACCACCTCCTGGTCGGCCACCACGTAGCCGAGGCGGGCGCCGGGGAAGCAGGTCTTGGCGAAGGAACCGAGGTAGACCACCTGGCGGCGGCGGTCCAACGCCTTCAGAGTGGGCCGTTCACCGGCGTCCCGGGCGAAGAATCCGTACGGGTTGTCCTCGACGACCAGTACGCCCTCCTCCGCCGCCACGTCCAGCAGCCGGCTGCGGGCGCGCACGGGCATGCTGGTGCCGGAGGGGTTGGCGAAGTCCGGGACGACGTAGAGCGCGCGCGGGCGCCGGCCCCCGGCCCGGACGGCGCGTGCCGCGGCGCGCACCGCCGCCGGATCGGGCCCGCCCCCGGGCCCCTCGGGCACCGGCAGGGTGGTGAGGTCGAGCAGCCGGGCGGCACCGGTCACCCCGACGTAGCACGGCGAGCTGACCAGCAGCACGTCCTCCGGGCCCGCGCAGAGCGCCCGCAGCGTCAGCAGCATGCCCTCCTGGGCGCCGACGGTGAGCACCAGGGCCTCCGGCCGCACGGTGAGGCCCTCGTCGTTGGCCAGGGTGCGGGCGACCAGGTCGGCGATGACGCCCTTGGTCGGACCGTACTGGAAGAGCGTGCTGCGGACGGCGTCCCGGCCGGCGCCGCGGGCGGCCAGGTGGTCCAGGTAGGTGTCGAGGTACCGGTGGACGTCGGCGGGCTCGAAGAAGCCCTCGTAGGGGCGGCCGGGCGCGAAGGAGACGGCGTGCGGGTAGCGGGTGGTCGCCTCGTTGAGGAAGGTCATCGCGTCCAGCAGCGGATCGGCGAGGGAAGCGTGCAGGTCGCCCAGCCGCAGGGGTGCCGGTGGCCCGCCCCGGCCACGCTCGGCGGCCCTCTCGGCGGCCCCCTCGGGGGCGGCCGGCGCATCGCGGGCGCTCACCGCAGGGCCTCCCGCAGCCGCTCGGCCGCGTAGCGCTGCGCCTCGCCGGCCGTGTCCAGCACACCGGTCATGGCGAAGAAGCCGTGCGGCATCCCGTCGTACCGCCGTGCCGCGACCGGGACGCCGGCCGCGCGCAGCGCCTCCGCGTACCGCTCTCCCTCGTCGCGCAGCGGGTCGTACTCGGCCGTGATCACGGTGGCGGGCGGCAACCCGGCGAGGCTCGGGGCGCGCAGCGGGGAGGCGTGCGGGTGGTCACCGTCGGCGGGGTCGGCCAGGTAGTGGCCCCAGTACCAGGCGACCGAGCGGCGGTTGAACAGCAGCGGGTCGTCGTGCTCGCGCAGTGAGGCGGTGTCGGCCCGGTGGTCGGTGTTGGGGTAGACGAGGAGCTGGTGGCGCACGGCCGGGCCGCCCCCGTCGCGGGCGAGCAGGGTGAGCGCCGCGGCCAGGTTGCCGCCGGCGCTGTCCCCGGCGACGGCGAGACGGGCGGCGTCGATGCCGAGCGCGCCGGCCTGCTCGGCCAGCCAGCGGGCGGCCGCGTGGCAGTCGTGGACGGCGGCCGGGAAGGGGTGCTCGGGGGCGAGGCGGTAGCCGACGGAGGCGGTGACGCAGCCCACCGCGTTGGTGAGGCGGCGGCAGATCGCGTCGCTGGTGTCGGGCGAGCCGAGGGTCCAGCCGCCACCGAAGAGGTAGAGCAGCGCGGGGAGCTCGCGGCCGGGCGGCTCCGGCCGGTAGAGGCGTACGGGGAGCGGGCCCCCGGGGCCGGCGATCCGGTGCTCCTCGACGGCGGCGACGGGCTCGGGGGTGCCGGTCGAGGCCCGGATGTCGGCCAGGTCGGCCGCCCGGGCCTCGGCCGGGGTGAGGCTGTAGAGCGGTGGGGTGCCGGCCCGGGCGCGGCGCTCGCGCAGGGCCTGGGCCTGGGGGTGCAGTGGCATGGGCGATCGTCCCGTCGGGTTGGTGGTCGGGTCGCCCGGGGTCGCCCGGGCGTTCGGGTGGTCGTACCGGGCGACGGGGCCTAGCGGTCGGCCTCGACGTAGACGGTCTCGTCGCTGCGGAAGGCCGTGTCGAGATCGGCGACGTCGGCGCGGGCTCCCCGGCGGTAGCCACAGCGGCGGATCCGCTCGGGCTCGAAGCCGGCCAGGGCGAGCACGTGGCGCAGCTCGTCCAGATCGTAGATCCAGTGGTGGCCGTAGTACCGGAAGATCTGGTTGACCAGGAAGGCCGGGCGCTGCGGCATCGGCGGGCCGAAGCCCATGGTGGTGAGACGGCGGCGGTGCCGGGCGAGGAAGCCGTCGCCGGTGGCGTAGCCGACCAGGTAGCGGGCGAGGTCGGGGGTGGTCAGTCGCAGCACGCCGCCGGGGCGCAGCACCCGCCGGGCCTCGCGCAGCCAGCCGGTCGCGACCGGCAGGGTGACGTGCTCGATCAGGTGCTCGGCGTAGACCCAGTCGACGCTCGCGTCGGCGAAGGGAAGCGGCCGCGCGATGTCGAGCTGGGTGAACCAGCGGTCGCCGTCCACGCGGTAGAGGGTGCCGGGTTCGGTGGTGGCGTCGGGGCTGCGCAGGGCGGTCAGGTCGGTGCCGAGGCCGCTCGGGTGGGCGGTGCGGAAGGCCGCGAACTCGATTCCGGTGAGGCCGAGTTCCCGGAAGTCGGCGTGGCTGTGCGGGAGGCGGTCGGCCGGTTCGAGGGTCTTGCAGGTGGCGACCCGGGCGCTGATCCCGTCGAGGCGGGTGGCGAGGCCCTCGGGGTCGTCCCAGTCCCAGCCGGGGAAGGCGTCCTGCTTCGTCATGTCGGTGCTCTCTCGGTCGGGTGTACCGCGCCGGGTCGGGGCCCTGGTGCGCGGGTGCGGGTGCGGGTCGGGTGCGCGGGCGGGTGCGGGTCGGGTGCGCGGGCGGGTCCCGCGGTGCGGCCGGCCCGTACGGGCGACCTCCCTGGAACGTGGGGGTGCCGTCGCAGGATCGGGCGGGCAGTGCCGTGCCGGCCTGCGGTCGGAGTACTGCACGGCTACGGGCCGCACACGCCGGCGTCCGGGCGGTGCACCGGCCACGGCGCCAGCACGGTGCGGTCGAGGTCGGCCGGGGTCGGGCGCCCCAACAGGGCCAGGGTGTGTTCCAGTTCGGCCCGGAGCAGTGCGAGGACGTCGGCCACGCCGTCCGCACCCCCGGTGGCCAGTCCCCAGAGCACCGGGCGGCCGACCAGCACCGCGCGGGCGCCGAGGGCGAGGGCGACGGCGATGTCGGCGCCGGTGCGGACCCCGCCGTCGAGCAGTACCGGCAGGTCCGGCGGGACGGCCGCGGCCACTTCCGGGAGGGCGGCCAACGCGGGCAGCGCGCCGTCCAGCTGGCGGCCGCCGTGGTTGGAGACCACCACGGCATCGGCTCCGTGCTCGGCGGCCAGCCGGGCGTCCTCGGCGGTCAGGATGCCCTTGAGGACCAGCGGCAGGGCGGTGCGCTCGCGTAGCCAGGCGAGGTCCGCCCAGGTCAGGCTGGGGTCGAACTGCTCCAACGCATGCCCGGCGATGCCGGAGGAGCCGGCGCCGGCCCGGTGGCTGGCGGCCATCAACGCCGGGTCGAGGTTGACCGCGCGGATCTCCGGCGGGACGGCGAAACCGTTGCGCAGGTCGCGCAGGCGGTGCCCGATCCGCGGGGCGTCCACGGTGAGCATCAGCGCGGCGAAGCCGGCCGCCTCGGCGCGTTCGACCAGCGCGGCGAGCGCGTCGCGGCGGCGCAGCCAGTAGAGCTGCAGCCAGAGCGGCCCGGTGGCCTCGGCCGCGATGGCCTCCAGGGTGCGGCTGGCGAAGATTCCCGCGACCAGGAGAGCGCCCGCCCGGCCGGCCGCCCGGGCGGTCGCGGTCTCGCCGTCCGGGTGGACCAGACGGTGGTAGGCCATCGGGGCGATTCCGACCGGCAGTCCGAGCTCGGCGCCGAGGAGCGCGGTGCCGGTCGCGCAGGCCGAGACGTCGACGAGCGTGCGCGGCCGCAGTGCATAGTGGCCGAACATTTCCCGGTTCCCGGCGAGGGTGCGTTCCGCCCCACTCCCGCCCTCGATGAAGTCCCATATTTCCGGCGGAAGTTGGGCGCGCGCAGCGCGCTCGATCCCGGCCAGCGTGAGTGGTCCCACGGGCATCCTCGCTCCCGGACGGCCGCGCTCGGACCAGTCCCGGCTCGGCAGCGTAGGAGGTTCGGACCACATTGGTATAGACCTTGATTTGACCAATCGTCTGTGCAAAGGTCTGGCAACGGAATTGGCCGTTTCCTGTGAACGGCGTCCATGACAAATCTCCTCACTGTGTGGAGTGGCGTTGACCGGCATTTCCCCTTCTCCGCTTCCGCCTTCTTCGCCGCCGCACTCCGACGCCCCCGACGGCTGGGTCGAACGGTTCCTGCTGGCCGGTCCCGTGGGCGAGGAGTGCCTGCGACTGGGCACCCCCGTCGACCGCGGCGCGCTGCGCGCCCTGGTCGACGAGCAGATCGAGCGGCTGGCCGCGGCCGGCCTGGGCCCCGGCGGTACCGCGGCCCTGCGGCTGCCACCCTCCCTGGGCTTCGTCGCGGCGCTCCTGGCGTGCTGGCAACTGCGAGCTCAGGTGGCCCTGCTGGACCACCGGCTGACCGACCACGAGATCGAGCTCGCGGTCGAACAGCTGGCTCCACAGGTGCTGGTGGGGTCCGCCCACCGGCCGTCGGCGGCGCTGCGCGGCTTCGCCGACGCCGACCCGGTCGCCGTCCGGCTGCCGGACGGCCGACCGGCCCGGACCGGCCACGCGCTGGTCCAGCTCAGCTCCGGGTCCACCGGCCCGGCCAAGGTCATCGCGCGCACCACCGGCGACCTCCTGCGCGAACTCGGCTGCTACCGGCAGCTGGCGGGGTTCCCCGGGGAGGGCGAGCGGGTCGTCCTGCTCTCCTCGGTGGTGCACGTGCTCGGCCTGGTCGGCGGACTGCTGAACAGCCTGCACGCCCGGGCCCCGCTGACCGTGCCGGAACGGATGACGGCCGCGGGCATCCTCGCCGCCGTCGCGGAGGAGGAGCAGCGCCCGACCACCGTGATCGGTGTGCCCTTCCACGCCGAACTGCTGGCCGGCGCGGCCGTACCCCCGCCGCTGCCGAGGCTGCGCCGGATGGTGGTGGCCGGGGAACTGGTCCGGCCGGGCCTGCCCGCCGCCTTCGTCGCCGCGTACGGCGTCCCGCTCGGCACCATGTACGGGATGACCGAGCTCGGCGTCATCGCCACCGACCTCGACGGCACCCTGCACCCGGCGAAGCAGCCGGTCACCGGGATGGAGATCCGGCTGGTGCAGGGCGAGTTGCAGATCCGCACCGCCGCCTCTCCCTACCCGGGGCTGGACGACCCGACCCGCTGGTCGGACGGCTGGCTGCACACCCGGGACGCCGCCCGGCTGGACGAGGCCACCGGACGGGTCACCGTCCTCGGTCGCCGGGACTCGCAGGTCTCGATCGGCGGCCTCAAGGTGGACCTCACCGAGGTCGAGCAGGTCCTCACCGCCCTGCCGCGGGTCCGCGAGGCCGTGGTGGTCTTCGACGAGGGCGCCATCGAGGCCTACCTGGCCACCGAGGAGGGCGCGGACCAGGACCTCGTCCGGGACGGACTGACCCGGCAGCTCGCCGCCTACAAGCGGCCCCGCCGGCTCGCCTTCCTGACCCGACTGCCGCGCACGGCCACCGGCAAGCTACTGCGCGACCCGGCGGCGCTGCGCGCGGCCACCGGCTGACCCGCCTTCCGCCCGAACCGCCCTCCCCCAGCACCGGACCCGCCCCACCCCCGACGATCACCGCGCACACCGCACGTGCGCGGCCCTAGGAGCAGACCATGCAGGACCGCATCCGCGCGTTCGTCCTCGCCGCCCTCACCGAGATGCAGTACGACGTCTCCGAGGTCACCGGCGACACCGACCTCGGCCCGGCCGGGCTCGACCTCGAATCGCTCGCCCTCGCCGACCTCTCGGTGCAGGTCGAGGACGAGTTCGGCGTCAAGTTCGACATGGACGAGATGGAGAGCACCGCGATGATGACGCTGGACGAGTTCACCGCCGACGTCGCCGCGCGTATCGCCGCCACCGCCGCCGCCTCGGGCAGCGCCGCGTGACCAGCCCCGTCCTCCCCGACCGGGCCGAGGTCCGGACGATCCTCGCGGCGTTCGGGCAGCGCGCCGCCGAGGATGTCCCCGAGGAGCTCGGATCCCTCGAACTCACCTGGCTGATAGCCGAGTTCGAGCAGCGCTACGGCGTCCAGCTGGACCTCGACGACGAGCAGTTCGAGGCCGTCCGGACCGTCGAGACCGCGGCCGAGGTGCTCCGGGCGGCCGTGCTGGCCGCCGGTGCCACCGCGGCGGCCGCCGCCGCGACGTCCGGGGCCGCGCAGCCATGACCGGCCACGCCCCGCCCGCCGTCCGGCCCGTGGTGACCGGGGTCGGCGTGCTCAGCGCGGCCGGCGCCGGACTCGGCGCGCTCGCCGAGGCCACCGCCCACGGCAGGGCCGCCTTCAGCGCGGTGGACCGGTTCGACGTGTCCGCGCGCCGCACCACCCGCGCCGCGCTGCTGCCCGGGCAGCTGCCACTCTCCGACGCCGTCCTCGCCGCGGTGGACCAGGCCTGCCGCCAGGCCGGCCTGCCCACCGGCCCGAACACCGCCGACGGCGCGGGCGGGGGCGCCGCCCTGCCGGTGCTGCTCGCCCTCCACAGCGGCCTGCGCACCCGGGAGGTCGCCGCGGCCGTCGCCGCCGGTGTGTCGGCCGGGTGGGGCGCCGCCGGCGTCACCCGGGTCTACACCGGCGCCTGCGTGGCGGCCGGCACCGCGGTCGCCGACGCCGCCGCGTCGGTCGCGACCGGACGGCACCGGCGCGTCCTGGTCGTGGCCGGACACCTGGTCGAGCCGGGCGTCTTCGCCGCATTCGACGCCGGCCGGGCCCTCGCCCGCGACGGCGTGCTGCGCCCTTTCAGCGCGGGCCGCACCGGCACGCTGCTCGGCGACGCGGCGGCCGCCGTGGTCGTCGAGGCCGAGCCGGCCGCCGCACGGCGCGGTGCGCCCGTGCTGGCCCGGCTGGCCGGTTGGGGCCGGGCCGGCGACGCCCACCACGTCTGCCGCCCCGACCCGGAGGGCGACGGCGCGGCCCGGGCCATCGAGGCCGCCCTGGCCCGGGCCGGGGTCGAGCCTTCGGACATCGGCTACGTCAACGCCAACGGGACCGGCTCCCCGTTGGCCGACCGGGCCGAGGCCGGCGCGCTGCGCCGGGTATTCGGAGCGCACGTCGCCCGGCTGCCGGTCAGTTCCAGCAAAGCCGTCCACGGCCACGCCCTGGAGGCCTCGGCCCTGCTCGAACTCGCCGTCACCATCGCGGCGTTGCGCGACGGCCGGCTGCCCGTGAACGCCGGCTGGCTCGGGCCGGACCCGGAGCTCGGGCTCGACCTCGTCCTGGACGGCCCGCGCGCCGCCCGGCCGCACCACGCGCTCACCCTCAACTCCGCGTTCGGCGGCGCCAACACCGCGCTCCTGGTGGCCGCCCCGTGACCGCGCTGCGCATCCTCGCCGAGGCCCACTGGCCGGACCCCGACCGGACCGCACCGGGCCGGCCCGACGCACTGCCCCCCGTACCGGGCTTCTCCGCCTCCTCGTTCAATCCCCTGGTGGCCGAGACCGCCGAACGCTGCCTGCGCGCCCACCACGGCACCGCCCCCGCCCCGGGCCGGACCGCACTGCTGCTGGCCAGCGCGGGCGGCGACCGCGCCACCGCGCGCGCCATCGACGAGGCCGCCGCCTCCGGGCGCCGGGTGCCGCCGCTGCTCTTCTTCCAGTCCAACCCCAACGCCGTCCTCGGCCACATCGCGGCCCGCTGGGGCCTCACCGGCCCCGTGGTGGCGATCAGTCCGGCCGGGTCGTCGCCCGGGCGGGTGCCCCAGGACGCCCTGGACCTGGCGGCGCTGCTCCTGACGGACGGCGACGCCGACCACGTCCTGGTCATCGCCGCCGAACAGGGCGAACCCGCCGGGGGGCCCGCGGCGGGCACCCCACCGGCGCCCGGGGCCGACAGCGGCACCGGCGCCGACCGTGCCCGGGACGCCGGGCCCACCACCGGGACCGGCCGGACCGGCGCCGACCGGGCCGTGGCCGTCCTGGTCACCACGGGCTGACCGCCCGGACCCGCGCCCCCACCGACCACCCGCACACCCCGCCACCCGCCGCACCCAGGCGCGAGCGGCCCCACACGCCGCGTCCCACCGCAGCACGCCCAGCACCATGGGAGGGATCAACCACCGTGAACAACCGCAGTATCCGCACCCTTCTCGCGGACGACCCGGACGTCGGCGCCGGCAACGTCCTGACCGGCCGACTGGCCCTGGGCCTCGGACTGGACGAACCACTGCTGACCTTCGACACCCCGGTGGACGACCACCCCGCCTGGCAGCCCTTCACCCTGCGCGAGCTCGACCGCTCCGTCAGGGCCCGGGCCGCGGCCCTGCACGCGCTCGGCATCACCCGCCGCGACCCGGTGGCGGTCTACGCCACGGACGCCGCCGACCACGTGCTGACCTTCCTCGCGCTCGCCCGGCTCGGCGCCGTCCCGGCGCTGCTCAACCCCAACGTCGACGGCGAGCGCGCCGCCCGCTACGTCGCCGGGCTCCGCCCGGTCGGCATCCTCGCCGACGCCGCGCACCTGGCCGCGCTGGCCGACCACGACCCCGGCGCCCCCGTCCTCCCGGAGATCTCCTCCCTCGGCGCGGGCGACCCGGACGGCGCCCCGGCGCCCTACCGGCACTGGTCCGGCGACCCGGTGGCGATCACCCATTCCTCCGGCACCACCGGCATGCCCAAGGCCGTGGTCCACTCGCACGCAAGCCTGTACGCGGCGATCCGCCACCGGCTGCGGCTGCCCCGCCCGCAGGGCCAGCAGCGGATGCTCAGCGCCCTGCCCGCCCCGCACGCCGCCACCCTGATCGCGGTCAACCTGGCCCTCAGCTCCCACACCGAACTCGCCGTGCTGTCGGCGCAGTCGGGAGCCGGCGTCCTGGACGCGATCGAGAGCTGGCGGCCCAGCGGCGTGGTCGGTTTCGCCGCCACCTGGGCCGAGCTGGCCCACCACGACCTCTCCAGGCGGGAGTTGGAATCCGTCGCGCTCTGGTGGAACACGGGCGACTGCGCCCACGAGGCGCACATCCGCCGCCTGATCGCCACCGGCAGCCGGGAGTCCGTCACCCGCCAGGGCCGGGTCCGCGCGCCCGGTTCGCTCTTCGTCGACGGCCTCGGCTCCACCGAGATGGGCCACTCGCACTTCTTCATCACCCACGGCCCCGGCACCGAGCGGTACGGCCGCTGCGTGGGCCGCCCGCACGCCTTCGTCGACTGCGAGGTGGTCGGCCCGGACGGCGAACCGCTCGGTCCCGGCGAGGTCGGCGAACTCGCCACCGCCTCCCCCACCCTGGCACTCGGCTACTGGAACGACTCGGTCACCACCTTCCGGACCAGGATCCGCGGCCGCTTCCTCACCGGCGACCTGATGTACCGGGACGAGGAGGGCTACTACTACCACGTCGACCGCGCCGTGGACTCGGTCGAACTCGGAGACGGCAAAAGGCTGTTCACCGCCATGTCGGAGGAGCGCGTGCTGACCGCCTGCCCCGACGTGGCCGACTGCACGGTCGTGGCGGTGCGTGACGGCGAGCAGGTCGTCACCGATGTGCTGCTGGTCCTGAGCGCGGACGCCGACCCGGCGGCCGACCGCACCGAGGCCGTCACCGCCGCCGTCGACGCGGCCGTCGCGGCCACCGTCCGCCGGGTGCTGGTGGTGGGCGGCGACGACATTCCGCTCGGACCGACCGGCAAGGTCCGCAAGGTGCTGCTGCGCCGGCGCCACCTCGACGCGGCGGCGGCCGCCCGATGACCGGCCTGCACGCGAGCACCCGTGCACGCACCACCGGGCGGCCGGGCGCCGTCGTCACCGGCATCGGCCTGGTCACGCCGGTCGGCCGCAAGCCGGCCGAGGTCTTCGAAGCCCTCGCCGCCGGCCGCTCCGGCATCCGCGCGCTGCCCGAGGAGCACGCCGCACACGGGTGGCTCACCGCCGCCGGCATCGCGCCGCCGGTGGACGGCCGCGAGGTGCTGCCGCCGACCGAGGCCCGGTGCGTGGACCGCTTCGTGCTGCTCGCCCTGGCCGCGGCCGACGACGCGCTCGCCGACGCCGGACTGGTGGTGGGCCGCGACGCCGACCCGCACCGCACCGCGGTGGTCCTGGCCACCGGCGGGGGCGGGCTGGAGACCTTCGAGCAGCAGTCGCACCGTCGGCTGGAGCGCGGCCGCCCCGGCGTCAGCCCGTACCTGCTGCCCGGCATGCTCTCGAACATGGCCACCGCCCGGGTCGCCATCAAACACGGTATCCGCGGCTTCAGTTCGGCGATCGTGACCGCCTGTGCGGCCGGAGCCCAAGCCGTCGCGGAGGGCCTGCGGCTGGTCCGGGCCGGCGACGCCGACGTGGTGGTGTGCGGCGGAAGCGAGTCCTCGCTGCACCCGACCGTCGCCGCCGCTTTCACCAACGCCCGTGCACTCTCCTCGGGTTGGGCGGATCCGGCGCAGGCCAGCCGCCCCTTCGACGCCCGCCGCAACGGCTTCGTGCTCGGTGAGGGCAGCGCCGTACTGGTACTGGAACGCGCCGGGCACGCCGACGCCCGCGGCGCGGCCGGCTACGCCGACCTGACCGGATGGGGCGCCTCCACCGACGCCCACCACCCCACCATGCCCCGTCCGGACGGGGCGGGCGCGGCCGACGCGATGCGGGCCGCCCTCGCCAACGCGGGTCTGACACCCGCCGACATCGGCTACGTCAACGCCCACGGCACCGGCACCAGGCTCGGCGACAGCGCCGAGACCGCCGCGCTACGCGCCGTCTTCGGGGAGCACGGCCCCGCGGTCAGCTCCACCAAGGGCGCCACCGGTCATCTGCTCGGCGCCGCAGGGGCGTTGGAGGCAGCGGTCACCGCACTGGCGGTGGCCCGGGGGACGCTGCCGCCCACGGTCAACCTCACCGACCCCGACCCGGCCTGCGCACTCGACCACGTGCGCGGCGCAGCCCGGTCCGCGCCGCTGCGGGCCGCGCTCAGCAACGCCTTCGCCTTCGGCGGCCACAACCTCAGCCTGGTCTTCGGCCCGGCGTCCACCCGGTCCGACCGCTAGGGCCTTCCGACGCCCCTGCCGGGCCCGGATCCCGCGCCGGTCCGGCGCCGCCACACCCGGCCACCCGTCCCACGCCACCCGGGGAGATCCCGTTGTCCATCCAGTCCATCACCCATGTCGAGTTCCACTGCGCGGACGCCGACCTGACCGCGGCCGGCCTCGGTGCCGACCACGGCTTCACCGTGGAGCCCGGCGTCCCGCAGCCGGACGGCCTGCGCACCGTCCGGCTGCGCCAGGGTTCCATCCGGCTGCACTTCCACTCGGCCGCCGACCCGGCCCACCCGGTGGCCCGGTACGCGGCCCGGCACGGCGACGGCGTCGCGGTGATCGCCCTCGGCTGCACCGACCCGCGGGCCTCGCTGGAGCGCGCGGAGCGGCACGGCGCCGTCGTGCTGGACCGGGCCGGCGGGCTGGTGGCCGGCTTCGGCGACCTGGCCCTGCGGTTCGTCTCCCAGCCGGAGCGGGCCGCCGCGGGAGCCGGAGCACGGGCCGGAGCAGCGGCCGCCCCCGGGTCGACCGCCGGGAAGGCGGCGGGACGGGCCACCGCCCCCCAGCCCGCCGGCGCGCTGCTGGAGGCCCTTGACCACGCGGCGATCTGCGTCCCGGCCGGCGAGCTGGCCCCCGCCGTCAGATTCTGCGAGGCGGCCCTCGGCCTGCACCGGATCTTCGGCGAGTACATCGAGGTCGGCGAGCAGGCGATGGACTCAAGCGTGGTCCAGAGCGCCTCCGGGGAGGTCACCTTCACGCTCATCGAGCCGGACACCACCCGCCGGCCCGGCCAGATCGACACCTTCCTGGCCGACCACGACGGCGCCGGCGTCCAGCACCTGGCCTTCCGCACCGCCGACATCGCCGCCGCCGTCCGGGCCGGCCGCGCCCGCGGCGTCGAGTTCCTCACCACACCGGGCGCCTACTACGACGCGCTGGCCGAACGGCTCGGCGGCACCGCCATCCCGGTCGGGACGCTGCGTGAGCTGGACGTCCTGGTCGACCAGGACCACGGTGGCCAGCTCTTCCAGATCTTCGCCCGCTCCACCCACCCGCGCCGGACGTTCTTCCTGGAGCTGATCGAGCGCCAGGGCGCGGGCACCTTCGGGACCGCCAACATCAAGGCCCTCTACGAGGCCGTCGAACGGCAGCGCGCCGCCGCCTCCGTCTGACCACCCCGACCACGACCCGACCAGTGACTCCGGTCCGCACCGCCGACCGGACGCCGCGACCAGAACAGGAGGCCCCACCCGTGACCACCGCGACCGCGTTCCACCTCACCGAGGCCGAGCACGCGCTGCTACCCACCCCCGAGGAGGTGGCCGGCTACCAGGAGCACGGCTGGTACCTCTCCGGCCGGCTCTTCGGTGACGAGGAACTGGACACCCTGCAGGCCGCCACCGAGAGGTACTACGAGGGCCACCGCGACCGCGAGCTGCCCGTCCGCCCGCCGAACCTCGCCTCCTGGGAGCCCGCGCACGGGTCCGTCCAGCGGCACAACGACTACGTGCACTACGAGAGCGACGCGATCGGCGCGATCCTGCGCAAGCCGCTGCTCGGGGCGGTCGCCGCGCTGCTCTCCGGCGCGGCGGAGATCCGGGTGTTCCAGGCCACCCTGATCTACAAGCCCCCGGTGCCCGAGGAGCCCACCAACCGGGTGCCCTGGCACTTCGACAAGCACTACTGGCAGACCTCCAGCTCCGAGCGGATGCTCACCGCGTTCCTGCCGTTCCACGACTGCCGCGAGGAGAACGGCACCATCACCATGGTCGACGGCAGCCACCGCTGGCGGGAGCTGGACTCCGGCGAGGACTCCACCCGGCACTTCGCCCGTCGCGACCGCTCCGAGCTGGAGGAGATCCTTGCGGCGAACGCCCGCTTCAACGGCCAGGAGGTCCGCAAGGTCCCGATGCTGATCCCGCGTGGGCACGTCAGCTTCCACCACTGCCGGACGTACCACGGCAGCGGCCCCAACCTCGCCGCCGCCCCGCGCCGCGCCGTCTCGCTGCACCTGCAGGACGGCGGCAACGAGTACCGCGGCCACACCCGGCCGGACGGCAGCCCGGTGGTCTACAACCACGACGTGGTGGTCCGGCGCACACCCGACGGCCGGCCCGACTACGCCGACCCGGAGATCTGCCCGACGGTCTGGCGGGGAGCCCTGTGACGACCGCGGAGTCGGCGGCCGGCCCCGCGCAGCCGGCCGCGATCGCACCCCTCGGTACCCCCGGGCAGCGGTACCGGATGCTGCGCCTGATCCGCGGCTTCGAGGAGTCGGCACTCGGTCTGGTCCGGAGCGGGGTGATCACCGGCGGCATCCACCCGTACATCGGGCAGGAGGCCGTCGCGGTCGGCGTCTGCGCCGCGCTCGGGCCTGCAGACCGGCTCACCTCCACCCACCGCGGCCACGGTCACGTCCTCGCCAGGGGCGCCGCACCGCACCGACTGCTCGCCGAACTGGCTGGCCGGGTAGGCGGGTTGAACAAGGGCCGGGGCGGCTCGATGCACGCCGCCGACCTCTCCCTGGGCATCCTGGGCGCCAACGGCATCGTCGGCGCCGGCGCGCCGATCGCGGTCGGCGCCGCCTGGGCGGCCCGGCAGGCCCGCGACGACGGGGTGGCGGTCTCCTTCTTCGGCGACGGCGCGCTCAACCAGGGCGTGCTGCTGGAGTCGTTGAACCTGGCCGCGATGTGGCGGCTGCCGGTGGTGTTCGTCTGCGAGAACAACGGCTACGCCACCACCCTGCCCGCCGCGAGCGCGGTCGCCGGCAGCGCTCTGGGCCGGGCCGCCGCCTTCGGGATCCCGGCGGTCGCGGTCGACGGGATGGACACCGAGGCCGTCCGGGCCGCCGCCGAGGAGGCGGTGGCCCGGGCCCGCGCCGGCGGGGGCCCCGGTTTCCTGGAGTGCCGCACCTACCGCTTCGAGGGCCACCACACCATGGAGCGCCGGATGAAGCTGCACTACCGCACCGCGGAGGAGGTGGCCGCCTGGCGCGAGCGCGACCCGCTGCCGCGCGCCGCCGCCGCGATCGGGCCGGCCGAGGCCGGTGCACTGGACACCGAGGTGGCGGCCGAGCTCGCGGCGGCCGAGCGGTTCGCACTCGCCTCCGACCACCCGGACCCGGACGGCGCGTCCGCGTACCTGTACGCGGACGGGCTGTGCCCGCGGGCGGGGGCGGGCGCATGAGCGAGCGCAGCGAGCGAGTCGTCGGAAGGGGCGGCTGGGCGCATGCCCCTGCCGAGCGAAGCGAGGCGGGCGCATGAGCGAGCGCAGCGAGCGAGTCATCGGAAGGGGCGGCTGGGCGCATGCCCCTGCCGAGCGAAGCGAGGCGGGCGCATGAGGCTCTCCTACACCAAGGCGCTCAACCGGGCGCTCGCCGACGAGCTCGCGGCGGACCCCGCGGTGTGCGTCTTCGGCGAGGACGTCGGTGCCGGGATGGCCGGCCCGACCCTCGGCCTGCTGGAGCGCTTCGGGCCCGGGCGGATCGTGGACACCCCGCTCTCCGAACAGGCCTTCACCTCGATGGCGATCGGCGCCGCCCTGTCCGGCCGCCGCCCGGTGCTGGAGTTCCAGATCCCCTCGCTGCTCTTCCTCGTCTTCGAGCAACTCGTCAACCAGGCACACAAGTTCTCGCTGATGACCGGCGGTCAGGCGGGCGTCCCGCTGACCTGCCTGGTCCCGGGCTCGGGCTCCCGGGACGGCTGGGCGGGCCAGCACTCGGACCACCCGTACAGCCTGTTCGCACACGCCGGGGTGAAGACCGTGGTGCCCGCCACCCCGACGGACGCCTACGGCCTGCTCCGGTCGGCCGTCCGCGACCCCGACCCGGTGGTGCTGTTCGCCCCGGCCGCCGCCCTGGCGGTGCGCGAGACCGTCACCTGGGAGCTCGCGCCGGTCCCGCTCGGCTCGGCCCGGGTGCACCGGTCGGGCACCGACGTCACGCTGGTCGCGGTCGGTCACCTGGTACACGACGCGCTGGCGGCGGCCGAGGATCTCGCCGACGAGATCTCGGTCGAGGTGTTCGACCCGCGCACCCTGCACCCGTTCGACTGGGCGGCCCTCGCCGCCTCGCTGGAGCGCACCGGCCGCCTGGTGGTGGTCGACGACTCGAACCGCAGCTGCGGCATCGGCGCCGAGGTGCTGGCCACCGCGGCCGAGGGGATGCGGCTCATCGCCCCTCCCCGCCGGGTCACCCGCCCGGACGGTGCGGTACTGCCGTTCGCCCCGTTGCTCGACCGCGCCCTCCAACCCGGCCGGGAGCAGTTGCGCCGAGCCCTTCGGGCCGTCGTGAAGTAACTCGGTTACTACGCAACCCCTTTGCTTCATGTGTATCTCGTGTCAGAATCCGGTTCCCCACGTGAAGGAGCTTCACATGTCCACCAACCGTTACCACTGGGACCGTTCGCACCCCGGCCTGACCGGCCTGCAACAGGCGATCGAACCGCTCCGCCGCGAAGTCGTTACCCACACCGTGTACGGCGGGCTCACCAGCATCGAGCGCGTGCGCACCTTCCTGGACCGGCACGTCTTCGCCGTCTGGGACTTCATGTCACTGCTGAAGAGCCTGCAGCGCGAACTGACCTGCGTCGACGTCCCGTGGGTTCCGAACGGGCCGACCGCCAGCCGCCGGCTGATCAACGAGATCGTGCTGGTCGAGGAGAGCGACGAGCTGGGCGAGGGGTTCACCAGCCACTTCGAGCTCTACGTCGAGGGCATGCGGCAGGCCGGTGCCGATCCGGGCCCGGTCGAGGAGTTCCTCGCACTGCTGGGCGCGGGCACATCGGTGCCGGAGGCACTGAAGGCCGCCGGGGTGCCGCAGGCCGCCGTCGACTTCACCGCCACCACCTGGGAGATCATCGAGAACGCACCGGTGCACTGCCGCGCGGCCGCCTTCGCGTTCGGCCGCGAGGACCTCATCCCGGACATGTTCGCCCAGGTGATCCGGATCGAGGACCCGGACGGCGCGCTCACCGTCTTCAAGGACTACCTGGCCCGGCACATCGAGGTCGACGGTGAGCAGCACACCCCGATGGCGATGCAGATGCTGATCGACCTCAACGGCGAGGACGAGGCCAAGTGGGCGGCCTGCGCGGAGACCGTCCGGCTCGCCCTGCAGGCCCGGGTGCGGCTCTGGACGGCGATCGAGGAGGCCTTCCCGGCCTGACCCCCGCCCCTGACCCCCGCCCCTGACGCCCGGCCCTGACGCCTTGGCGGGAACGGCGAGGGGGTGGCCGCACCGGCCGCCCCCTCCCGTGTGCCCGGCCCGCCGTCAGACCCGAATCCGCAGGTAGTGCGGCGTACGTCGGGCTGATACGGCGACAGGTGCCCGTGCTGGTTTGAGATGATCGAGGTTCTCTACGCCTAACCACTCAACCTGCAAGGACACCTGTCTGGTGAAGAAGATATCGCGTCGTCGTACCGCCTCCCGCACCTCCGGCGGGCGCTGGACCAGGTTGGACGCTCGGGTGGGTGGGGTGGACGGGTCGCTGACCGAGAACGGCGGCCTGGTGCTGGTGGCCGAGCTGGACCGGGTGCTGGGGGTCACGGCCGCTCTTGACGCCGGGATCGGGCCGGTCAAGGTACGTGATCGGGGCCTGTCGGGTGGGGAGTTTGCGCTGGCAACGGCGGTGGTTCAGCTGACCGGCGAGGACCACCTGGTCGGCTTCGACCGGCTGCGCGCGGACGTGGTGGGCGAGGGGCTGCTGCCCGCGCCACTCCCGGCCGCGACCACCGCCGCCACCTTGGCGGCACGCTTCGGCCAGGTGCAGCGCGAGGGCATCGAGACCGCGTGCGCCAAGGTCACCGCCCGCGCGCTCGCCGCGCTGCCGGCCAGGGATCGGGCCCCGATCCTGTCCGGGTCGGTCACTATCGACCTGGACGCCAAGGACGTCGAGGTGTTCTCCACCCGCAAGGAACGGGTCGTCCGCTCCTACAAGGGCGAGGTCTCGGGGCGGGTGCACGCCGCGCACTGGGCCCAGGCCGGCACCGTCCTGGCCGCCGATCTCCTCGACGGCCGCTCGGACGGCCGCACCGTCGCCCCTGCCCAGATCGACCGGGCCGTGGACGCCGTGCGCACGGCCGGAGCCACCGGGCAGATCCTGATCCAGGGCGATACGGGCTACTACGCGGGGAGGGTCGCCGAGAAGATCGTCGCCCGCCGGGCGCTGTTCAGGCTTGCCGTACCGCGAAGCCGACCGCTGTGGCGGGCGGTGGCCGCCGTGCACGTCGACGACTGGATCGACGCCCTGGACTACCCGGCCGCGCAGGTCGCACTGTTGGACTACGCGCCACCCGGCTGGCCCGAAGGCACCCGGGTGATCGCGCGACGGGTGCGCTACGACGCCGCCGAACTGTCCGCCGACCCGCGCTCGCGCCGCTCGCGCACCGTCGGCAAGGACCAGCTCGCCCTGGTCCTGGAAGGCCTGGAGGAACAGGCATACGCCTACTCGTTCATCGCCACCAACGAGCCGTTGGACCTGGACGAGGAGGTCGCGGTGGCGGAGTGGGAGTTCCGCCGCCGCACCAGGATCGAGGAACTGTTCCGCGACACCGCGCACGGAGCCGGACTCAACCACCTGCCGTCCGGCTCCCACGCCGTCAACAGCATGTGGATGTGGGGCGCGCTGCTGGCCTACAACCTCACCGCCTGGCTGCAGACGCTCGCCCCGATCGGCCGGGCCCGCCGCCGCATCGCCACCGTGCGACGGCTGCTGATCCGCCGCGCCGCCCGCTGGACCACGACCGCCCGCCGCCACGAACTCCACTTCACCGCCGAAGCCCGCGAGCTGATCGCCAACACGCTGGCCCGGATTCGAGCCCACCGGCACCTGACGGCCACCTGACCTACCGCCCCTACCGGCCCGAACCACCCATCCCCGCCCTGGAAAGCCGTCCACCCGGCACGACAGCCGGACCGTCGGCCTACCCGGAAACCCTGAACCCGGGCCAACGGCCAGCACAGAGATCAACTGACGGACCGTCGGCCACTACCTGCGGATTCGGGTCAGAGCACCTTCGGCACGGCGGCGGCCACGGCGGGCAGGCGGTCCGCCGCATCCCGGAAGCGGTGCAGCGCCGCGCGCCCCGCGGCGCCGCGCAGCCGGGCGGCCAGCCGCGCCGGCAGTACCACCGTGGTGAGCAGCCCGGCGCCGTGGAAGCCCTCGACGGTCCAGGACACCCATGGCAGCGGGTAGTTGGCGGCGGGGCTGAAGAACACCGGGCGCCACCCCTGGAAGGCCACCCGGTAGGCGCCGAACCGGCTCCAGTTGGAGAAGCTGAACCGCTTGCGCTCCGGGTCGAATCCCAGCGGCACGCACGCGCCGAGCCGGTCCCGGCCAAGGGCCTCCAGGAAGCTCAGGTTGGCACGGAGGTTGAGGTGGTCGGCGGTGAACTCCTCAACCGCAGAACGCAGTTCGGCGGCCAGCGCGGCCGGTCCGGCCTCGGGGCGCTGGGTGAGGTGGATCTCGCTGAGCAGATTGCCGACCAGGGCCGGGGGAAGGCCGAGCGGGCGGCGGACGTTGACCGGGACGGTCAGCCCGCGCGCCTCCGTGTCGCCGTCCAACTCCCTTATGGTGTGGACGACATGGGCGCAGAGTGCGTCACCGGTGGAGATCCGCCGGCCCGCCTCGGCGGTGAACCGCTCTCGCATCCTCGCGAGTTCGGCGTCACCGAAGTGGATCTGGACGGTCCGGTTGGCGCGCGGTCCGGCCGCCACCTCCCGGGCCAGCGCGGCGGCCTCGGCCGGGCCGGGCAACCGGAACCCGGGGCGGCCGCAGTCCCCGGCGGGAAGCACCTTGTCCAGCAGGGCGTCCTGGTCCGCGACCAGTTCGGCCTCGGGCAGCTCCTCGCCCTCCACGGCGGCGGACCAGGCGCGCAGCAGCAGCATGAAGCTGTGCAGGTCGCCGACGGCGTGGTGCCAGGAGCAGCCGAGCACCGTACCGCCGGCCGAGGGGCGGGTGATGCGGACGGTGAGCAGCGGCGCCCCGCCGGTCCGGGCAGCCGGGGCGTCCACCGGGTCGACCAGCTGCGCACCGGCCGCGCCGACCCGACCCATCGCCTCGGCGAGCGTGCCGTCGACGTCGTAACTGTTCATCGGCACACCGGAGTCGTCGCAGACGGCGGTCAGCGCGCCGGCCTCGGTGCAGAGCCGGCCGCCGAACACCGGGACCCGTTCCAGCGCGCGGGCGAGGCCGGCGGCGAGCCGGTCCTCGTCCAGCGTCTGTTCGTAGCAGAGGACGACGGAGACCGAGAGGTCGGCGAGCATGGTGTCCATCAGCCCGCAACGCAGCACCGCCCCGGAGGCCCGGCCGGCCCGGACGAGCCGGGATTCGCGCAACTGCGGCCAGAGGCTCATGGGTCCGTCCCGGGGGCTCGCGGTGAGTGGTGCGCAGCTCCCCTCGTCCCGGGGGCGGCACCCCGAACGATAGGGCAGCACGCCGAGCCGGATCCAGTGGTCCAGTCCAATTTCCTTACCCGCCCGGGCAGCCGACCCACCCGGTCCCGGTCCGTCGGACCGGCCAGGTCTGCCCGGCCGGACTAGAATCCGAGGCATGGGAGACCGCGCAGGCGCGTCGACCGCGCCGCCCCTGGTTCTCGTCACCGACACGGACTCGCAGCTGATCGATCCGCGCCGGGCGTACCACGTCGGCCGCGACCCGACGAGCGAGATCGTCCTCGACGACCCCCGGGTCTCCTGGCACCACGCCGTGCTCCGCGCCGACGACGGCCACTGGCTGCTCGACGACGTCGGCAGCACCAACGGCACCTTCACCGACGGCCGCCGGATCCAGCACGAGGACGTCGGCCCCGGCACCCGGCTGCGGTTCGGCGACGCGGCCGACGGACCGTCCGCGACCTTCGCCGGCCTGCCGGCCCCCGCGCCCGGCGAGCGGCCCTCGCTGATCGCCCCGCAGGCCTCCGGGGTCTTCCGCCAGCCCAGCGCCGTGATCCGGCTCCCGGGCCGCACGGTGCGCATCGGCCGGGCCGGCGACAACGACCTCGTCCTGGACGACCTGGTGGTCTCCCGCCACCACGCCGAGCTGCGCACCCTGCCGGACGGCGGCCACGAGATCGTCGACCTGTCCAGCCACAACGGCACCTACCTCAACGGTCGGCCGGTGGAGCGGGCGGCGGTCGGCCCCGCCGACATCATCGGCATCGGCCACGCCGCCCTCTGCCTGTCCGGCGACGAGCTGGTCGAGTACACCGACACCGGCGAGATCTCCCTGCACGTCCAAGGCCTGGTGGTCCGGGTCGGCCCCGACCACCGGGTGCTGCTGGACGACGTGGGCTTCCCGCTCGCCGAGAAGGCCCTGCTCGCGGTCGCCGGCCCCAGCGGCGCGGGCAAGTCCACCCTGCTCAACGCGCTCACCGGGCTGCGCCCCGCCGACGAGGGCACCGTCCTGTACGACGGGCGCGACCTCTACCGCGACTACGCCGAGCTGCGCCGCCGGATCGGACTGGTGCCGCAGGACGACATCCTCCACAAGGAGCTCACCGTCCGCCGCGCGCTCTCCTACGCCGCCGAGCTGAGGTTCCCCGGCGACACCGCCCGGGAGGAGCGCGAGGCCCGGGTCAACGAGGTGATCCACGAACTCGGCCTGGACGCCCGCACCGACCAGGTGATCTCCAGCCTCTCCGGCGGCCAGCGCAAGCGCGTCAGCGTGGCGCTGGAGCTCCTCACCAAGCCGTCGCTGCTCTTCCTCGACGAGCCCACCTCCGGCCTGGACCCGGGCATGGAGCGCTCGGTGATGCAGATGCTGCGCGGCCTCGCCGACGACGGCCGGACGGTGGTCGTGGTCACCCACAGCGTGCTGAGCCTGGACGTCTGCGACCGGCTGCTGGTGCTGGCGCCCGGCGGCCGGGTCGCCTACTACGGCCCACCGGACGAGGCCCTGCCGTTCTTCGGCTTCTCCGAGTGGCCCGAGGCCTTCGAGGCGTTCGAGAACGAGGACCACGCCGGCTGGCAGCGGCGGTTCCGCGAGTCCCCGCTCCACGAGCGGTACGTGGCCGGCGCCGCGCTGCCGCCCGCAGCGGTCCCGGCGCCCGTCCCCGCGGTGGGACCGGCCCGGGCCGCCCGCAGCCCGATCGGCCCGGAGAAGCCGCAGGGCTGGTTCGCCCAGCTCACCACCCTGGTGCGGCGGTACACCTCCGTGCTGGCCGCCGACCGGCTCTTCCTCACCGTGATGATCGCCCTGCCGTTCATCATCGGCATCATGTGCCGGGCCATGGCCGGCTCCCGGATCTCCTCCGAGAACGCGATCAACGTCGTCCTCACCCTCTGCATCGGCGGTCTGCTCACCGGCTCCGCCAACGCGGTGCGCGAGATCGTCAAGGAGCGGGCGATCTACCAGCGCGAGCGGGTGGTCGGCCTGTCCAGATCCGCGTACCTGGTCTCCAAGGTGGTGGTGCTGGGCACGATCACGGTGGTCCAGGCCGCCGTGCTGACCACCGTCGGCCTGGCCGGGGTTCAGCTGAGCCCGGTCCTGGCCAACGGGGTGCGGCTGCAGAGCGGGGTGGTGCTGCCGCCGCTGGTCGAGCTGATCATCGCCGTCGCGGCACTCTCCTTCTCGGCGATGATGCTGGGCCTGCTGGTCTCGGCACTGGTGCGCAAGGAGGAGGCCACCATGCCGATGCTGGTGCTCCTCGCGGTGGTGCAGATCGTCTTCAGCGGCGCCATGCTGAAGCTGTACGGAGTGCCCGGCCTGGAGCAGTTCGCCTGGCTGGTGCCGTCCCGCTGGGGCCTGGCGGCCATGGCCCAGAGCATCGACCTGCACACGGTCTTCCCGACCACCATCACCGCCGACCCGCTGTTCCGCCCGGACCGCACCACCTGGCTGCGCTGTCTGGGCCTGCTGGTGGCCCTGTCGGCGGCCCTGGGCCTCGCCGTGCTGGCCCTGCTGCGCCGGCAGGAGCCCGCGATCATGCGGAAGTGACGGAGTACGCGGAAGCGACGGAGGCGGCCCGGCGAGCGGCGGGCCCCGCCGAAGCAGTCAGGAGACAGGCAGCCGCCCATGGACGAGTTCGCGTTCCGCCCGACCCACGTCGCCGCGCCGGACGGGATGGCCACCTGGTCGGCGCCGGACCCGTCGCAGCCGTCGACGCCGCTGGACCCGCTGCTGCCGGTCCGGCTGATCGACCGCCGGGGCGACTGGGCGTACGTGCTCTGCTCCAACGGCTGGTCCACCTGGGTGGACGGCCGGCTGCTGGTCGCCCTCCCGGACACCCCGCCGGCCGCCGGCGCGCCCCCCGCCCGCACCGCCGACCCCCGGCCGACACTGGCCGAGGCCGAGGGCGCCCTCACCCGCTACCGCTCGCTGCTGGAGGACCTCGCGGCCGGCCAGGTCGACCTGGAGACCTTCCGGGAACGGGCCCGCGGCCTGCGGATCGGGCTGGTCGTCGACGGCGAGGCGCTCTGGGTGTTCGACGCGGCCCACGACCGCTGGTGCTACTGCGACGGGCTGCAGCTGCAGACCTACGCCGCCGCCGGCCGGCCGCGCTCCAACCCGAGCTCGGCCGGCGGCCCCGCCACCCCGCGCCCGCCCGTCGCCCCGGCGGCCCCGCACCCGCCGCCCGCCGGACCCGCAGGCCCGCCGGGCGGGTACGAACCGACCCGGACGGGTGAACCGTGAGCCCCCCGGAACCGCCGCCCGCCGCCTCCGGACCGCCGCCCCGCCCGCAGCGCGCCACCGAGGACGTCCCCAGCCTGCCCGCCGGCAAGGTGGGCCGCCGGGTGGCCGGCTACCGGCTGGAGTCCGAGATCGGCCGCGGCGGCATGGCCGTCGTCTACCGGGCCAAGGACCTGCGGCTGGGCCGGACCGTCGCGGTCAAGCTGCTGGCCCCCGAGCTGGCCCGCAACGAGGTGTTCCGCAAGCGCTTCATCCACGAGTCCGAGGCGGCCGCCGCGATCGACCACCCGCACATCATCCCGGTCTTCGAGGCGGGCGAGGCCGACGGCATCCTGTTCATCGCGATGCGCTACGTCGAAGGCGGCGACCTGCGCGGCCTGATCAGGCGGGACGGCCCGTTCCAGGTCGAGCGGGCGGCGCAGCTCGCCCTGCAGATCGCCTCCGCGCTGGACGCCGCGCACGCCCACGACCTGGTCCACCGGGACGTCAAGCCCGGCAACGTGCTGGTCGCCGCCGGCACCGACAGCGAGCACCCCGAACACCTCTACCTGGCCGACTTCGGCCTCACCAAGAAGTCGCTCTCGCTCAGCGGGCTGACCAACGTCGGCCAGATCGTCGGCACGCTCGACTACGCGGCGCCGGAGCAGATCTCCGGCCGCCCGCTGGACGGCCGCTGCGACCAGTACAGCCTCGCCTGCGTGGTCTTCGAGATGCTGGCCGGGGAGCCGCCGTTCCGCCGGGAGAGCGACCTCGCGTTGCTCTGGGCCCATCTCAACGACCCGCCGCCCAGCCTGCGCGAGCGCCGCCCCGACCTGTCCGACGCCGTGGACGAGGCGGTGGCCCGTGCGCTCGCCAAGTCACCCGAACAGCGGTACGAAGGCTGCCTGCCGTTCGTCGCCGGGCTGCGCGCCGCGATCGTCGCCTCGGCTGGCGAGGGGCGCGCTCCCGCCGAGCCCTGGCAGTGGGGCGGACCGCGGACCGAGGTGGTCGCGGCCCACGGCCCGACCGCGCCACCGGACGTCCCCGAGCCACCGTCCTGGGCGGCCCCGGTGGTCAGCCCGCCGACGCGCTGACCCGAGGACCCGAACCCCTCCCCCTGCCCTCACATCCCTTCCCCCTCCCGCCCTCCGGCCCTTCCGAACGCGGAGCCCCCATGAACGCCGTCAGCCAGGTCTTCGCCCTGATCGCCGCCGGAGTCCACGTGATCGTCTGGCCGCTGGAGAGCTTCCTCTACGGGCACCCGCGGGTGCGCTACCTGCTCACCGGCAGCACCGCGGACGCGCCCGAAGTCCGGCTCTGGCGCTTCAACGTGGGCTTCTACAACCTGTACCTGGCGCTCGGCCTCGGCGCGGGGGTGGCGGCGCTGCACACGGACGAAGTGGCCACGGGCCGCGCGCTGGTCCTGTTCGTGAGCGCCTTCATGATCGCGGCCGGAATCACTCTCTTCGCCTCCGAGCACCGGGTCTGGCGGGGGGCGCTCGCCCAGGCCGTGCCGCCGGCGGTGGTCATCATCGCCCACCTCGTGGCTTCCTAATGTCGTTGTCAAGCCGCTTCAGTTACCGGGAGTGCGACCTGGTAGCACCGCCGGTCACGGATGAGGGCCCACAGGACGTTGACGCGTCGGCGGGCCAGGGCCATCACGGCCTGGACGTGCTTCTTCCCCTCGGCGCGCTTGCGGTCGTAGAACGCTCGCGAGTTCGGATCGCAACGAATGCTCACCAACGCCGAGGTGTAGAAGACGCGTTGGAGCCTGCGGTGGTAGGCGGTCGGCCGGTGCAGGTTGCCGCTGACCTTGCCCGAGTCGCGGGGCGCGGGGGCAACGCCGGCGAACGCCGCCAGGGCGTCCGGGGACGCGAAGCTGTCGAGGCTGCCGCCGACCCCCGCCAGGAACTCGGCACCGAGCACCGTGCCGATGCCGGGGACGCTCTCGACTACCTCGGCGAGTTCGTGCTCGCGAAACCGGCCCTCGATGAGCTTGTCCATCTCGGCGATCTGCTCGTTGAGGGCCATCACCCCCTCGGCCAGGGTGTGGACCAGCCTGGCGATGGTCTTCTCCCCGGGGACGGAGGTGTGCTGGCGCTGGGCGGCCTCGACGGCCGTCTCGGCCAGGGCCCTGGCGTTGCGAACCTTGCGGTTGGCCAGCCACTTCGTGAGCCGCGTGACGCCGACGCGGCGGATCGCGGCCGGGGTCTGGTACTCGGTCAGCAGCTTGAGTGGTCCGGTGTTGGTCAGCTCCAGGGCCCTTTCGAGGGCGGGGAACATGCTCAGCAGGGTGCCGCGCAGACGGTTGACGGCGCGGGTGCGGTCCTCGACCAGGTCGGCCCGGCGGCCGGTCAACAGCTTGAGCTCGATCGCGGCCTCGTCGCCGGGGCGAATGGGCTGCAGGTCGCGGCGCATCCTGGCCTGGTCGGCGATCACGTAGGCGTCGCGGGCGTCGGTCTTGCCCTCGCCGCGGTAGCCGTCGGATGCCCGGTTCACCAGCCGGCCGGGGATGTACAGGACCTCCTGGCCGTGGGCGACGAGCAGGCTCAGCAGCAGGGCCGGCTCGCCGCCGGTCATGTCGATCGCCCAGGTCACCTCACGGCCGTCGGCCAGGGCGAGGACGTCACCGATCAGCTGCAGCAGCTCGGGCTCGTCGTTGGCGACCCGCCGCGACAGCAGGGTCTTGCCCTCGGTGTCCAGGGCCAGGCCGTGGTGGTGGCCCTTGCCACTGTCGATCCCCGCCCATATCCGGCTCATCGTGCTCCTGACGTGCGTGTTCGTTCTGTTCGTACCACGGACGACCTCGCCGGCATTGCTCTACTCAGCGACTTGCTCGCACTTCCTAATCGGCGGCCGAGTCGTCGTGGGGTGCCGGGCGGCGAAGCCTCGAAAGCCACGAGACGGCAGCCGACTGATAGCCACACCCAGCACCCCTGGGCGACCCAACCTTACGAGTGGCTCGATCAACCCAGCTCAGAAGGTAGAGCCGACTGAGCGGCCGCCCGCGGACGGGGCCGCCGTGGGCGCCGCACGGGCGCCGCCCCGCCCGCGCACGGCGGTCCCGGCCGCTCACGGGCCGGCGGGCGGCTCCACCTCGCCGCGCCGGCCGAGCCGGGCCGCCACCAGCCCGCCCAGGAAACCCGTCACCAGGCCCCAGCCCGCCGCCAGCGGGACGGCCACCCAGAGCTGCGGCTCCAGCACGAGCGTGCCGCCGCCCACGCCGGCCAGCGGGTTGGTCCCGCCGAGGACCGAGCCGAGCAGGTCGCCCAGACCGCCCTCGCCCACCCCGACGCCCAGCACCGAGAGCCCGTACTCGGCGTGGACCCTGGTCCAGACGCCCACCAGCAGCATCGCCACGGCCGCGGCGGCCGCCAGCCGGACGGCGTGCTGCCACGGCCGCACCCCGCGCGGCGCGCGGTAGGCGGCGAGGACGCCGGCGGCGAGCAGCAGGACGGCCGCCAGCGGGAGCAGCCACCAGGCCCGGCCGTCCTGCTCGGCGAGGGTGCCGAGGCTGACGGTGGCCTCCCGGCCGTCCGGAGCCCGCAGCACCTCGGCGAGCGGCTTGGGTACCGGCAGGCCGACCGCGCCCACCAGGTGGCCGTGCCACTCCGCGCCCGTGCCGACCCCGAAGGCGAGCCAGACCAGGTTCGGCAGCGCCAGGAGCAGGACCGCCGCCGTCTCCCGGGCGTTGCCGTGGACGGCGGCGGTGACCAGGCCGACGACCAGCCCGATCGCCACGTACGCGAGCAGCACCAGCAGCATCGCGAAGGCCGCCGGACGGACGGCCTGCTGGAACGGCACCAGGGAGCGCGGCAGCGGCGCCCGGCGGGAGACCGCGAAGGCGGCCGCCAGGACGACCAGCAGCCAGAGCAGTCCGAGGCCGATCGTGGTGGCCGCCTCGGCGTGGAAACCGACCTCGGGGGCGACCCCGAGGAGCCCGCCGATCTGTTCGGCGAGGTCGTTGCCGAGCGGGACGGCGAAGGTGTGCTCGGCGCCGACCGTCAGAAGGACGAGGGCGACCACCCAGACGGCCGCCGTCCGGCCCACCCGGCCGAGCAGTTCGCCGCCGTGCGCGACCGCGCGGAAGCGCAGCTGGCGCAGGAACACCTCCACCATGACCAGCGCCCCGACCAGCCCGACCGACAGCGGCATCGCAGTGATCCCGGCGTCCACCTGGGCGAAGAACCCGGCCCCGCCGTCGAGGCTCACCGTACCGCCGACCGCGAGGGCCAGCGTGGCGGCCAGCACGAAGGGGAAACCCCCCTCCGGCAGCGCGTCGGCGCCGGCCGCCCAGAGCCCGAGCGCGGCCACCGCGGCCATCGTGACGAGCCCGGCGAGGACGACCGCGAGCGCGTCCAGCCAGCCGCGCAGGAAGCCGGGCGGGCCCGGCACCGGGGTGGGGGGCTCCGGGTGCATGGGGGCTCCTTCCTGACGGGTTGGGCCGGTGGTCGGCGCAGCACGACGGGTACGTGATCGGCCCGCGAGCGGGGTGGGCCCGGGTGCGCCGCCTGTGCCCCGCTCACCGGGCTTCCGGCCACCGCGGGCCGCGCGTCCGCAACCAGGTTCACACCCGGGACCGACGGCCGCGCGCTGCGTGCGCCACCGCCACGCCCCTCGGGGGCGGGAGGCGAAGCGGGCCCGGGGCCGGACCCGGTGCCGAACCGGGCACGGCGCGCTCGCACGGACCGACTGACGGACGGACGGACGGCGGCAGGGGTGTGACCTGCTGTTGCGGCCCGCACACGGCGGGGGCAGAAATGGAAGCCAGTGGCAGGAGCCTTCTGTGCCGGCCGTTTCGCCGGCCGCCTGCGAAACGGAGCGTCGATGAGTTCCCAACCGCCCCCGTCCGGTCCGCCGTTCGGTCCGCCCTCCGGTCCCCCGTCCGGCCCGCTCTCCGGTCCCCCGTCCGGTGGACGCTCGGGCCCGCCCGGTCCCCCGTCCGGCCCATCCGGTCCGGGCAGCGCCGGCGGCGCCCCGGGCGGCCCGTCCGGTGGACGACCGACGCCCTGGTGGCGTTCCGGCCCCAAGCTGGCCCTGGTCGCCGGGACGGCGGTGCTGGCCGTGGTCGCGACGGTGCTGATCGTCAACAGCAACAGCGGTTCGTCCCCGAGCGACGCCATCCCGGCCGCCAACGAGGTGGCGCTGCAGCAGCCGAGCGATCCCGGTCCGGCACCGTTCACCCCCTCGGTGGAGACCGCCGCCGTCTCGGCCCCGCAGCCGACCACCGGCGCCACGACCACCACCGCCGCGGCGTCTCCGACCGGCATCCACAGCGTGCAGGGCTCCTCGGCCGGGCTCTACGCGGGGACGATGTCCAAGCCGAGCTGCGACGTAGAGAAGCTGATCTCCATGACGTCCACCGGCGACTCCGGCCGGGCCTGGGCCTCCGCCCAGGGGATCCAGCAGTCCGCCATCCCGAGCTACATGCGCTCGCTCACCTCGGCCTACCTGAGGGTGGACACCCGGGTGACCAACCACGGGTACAAGGGCGGCGCGGCGGTCGCCTACCAGTCCGTCCTCCAGGCCGGCACCTCCGTACTTGTGGACGCGCAGGGCGTGCCGCGGGTGCGCTGTGGCTGCGGCAACCCGCTGAAGCCGCCGGAGCTGGTCTCCGACGCCAAGTACACGGGCAAGTCCTGGACGGGTTTCCAGCCGTCCCAGGTGATCATCGTGGTCGCGGCGCCGCAGCCGGTGCGGGAGATCGTGCTGGTGAACGTCGAGACGGGCGGCTGGTTCGCCCGGGTGACCGGGCAGATCAAGGTGGAGGACACGCCGGTGAAGGCGCCCAAGGAGCTGGCGCCCGGCATCCCGCCGGCCGAGCCCATGGAGGTGGTCTCGCCCTCGGCCTCGGTCTCCGGCTCCCCGTCGGGCTCGACCTCGGTCTCCAGCACCTCGGGTTCGCCGTCCGGGCCGTCCTCCCCCGCCAGCACCGCCACCAAGGGCCCCACCACGGGTGGCACCTCGACGCCGCCGGCCTCCTCGGGCCCGCCGACGACGGCGACCGCCACGGCGACGGCGACGGTCACCTCGACCGCGACGGCCCCGACGACGGCGACGGCGACCGGCACCGCCACCACCACCGCCACCGCCACCGCCACGGCGACCACCACGGTGAGCAGCGGGTCGGCGACCGCCACGACGACGGCGACCGGCACCACCGGCACCACCCCCGCCACGGCGACCTGCGCCACCATCTCTCCGTCCACGCTGCCGCCCTGCAGGACGGCGTCGGGGACCGCGGCCAGCTGAGGCGGCCCCGTGACGTGACACGGCGGAGGGGGCCCGGACCCGTGTCCGGGCCCCCTCCGCCGTTCCCTGCCGCCGACCCTCCGTGCCCGCCCGGCCGCCCTGCCCACGGCCCCGTCCACCGGCCTGTGCCGTCCCCCGGGGGACGCACGCAACCCGTTCGGCTCAGCCCGAATCGTGGTTGTGCGCCGGTCTTCACAGACTCGTAAGGCGGGGGTGGACCCAACGGGGGTGGACTCATACTGGAGAGGCATCCCATGAGCATCGGTCTTCGCCGCGTCGTCGCGGCGACCGCAGTCGTTACCCTCGGTCTCGGTCTGGCGTCGTGCGGCAGCGCCAAGCAGTCCACCGGGACCACGTCGACGGGCGGCAGTGCGAGCGGAACCGCGGTGGGCGCGGTCCGGATCGGTCTGCTGCTCCCCGAGACCAAGACCACCCGGTACGAGCAGTTCGACCGCCCGCTGATCGAGCAGAAGATCAAGGAGCTGGCGCCGGACGCCCAGATCGACTACTACAACGCCAACGAGAACGCGACCACCCAGCAGACCCAGGTCGACACCGCCCTGACCAAGGGCGACAAGGTGCTGATCCTGGACGCGGTGGACTCCAAGGCGATCCAGTCCTCCGTCCAGAAGGCACACGACGCGGGCGTGAAGGTGATCGCCTACGACCGCCTGGCGCAGGGCCCGGTCGACTCCTACGTGTCGTTCGACAACAGGAAGGTCGGCGAGCTGCAGGGCAAGGCCCTCGTCGACGCCGTCGGCGACAAGGCGGACGCCGGCTCGATCATCATGATCAACGGCTCTCCCACCGACCCCAACGCGGCCGACTTCAAGGCCGGCGCGCACAGCGCGATCGACGGCAAGCTCAAGATCGGCAAGGAGTACGACACTCCCAACTGGGACCCGAACAACGCCAACCAGGAG
The DNA here is from genome assembly GCF_043950205.1 of Kitasatospora hibisci. Classification (NCBI taxonomy): domain Bacteria; kingdom Bacillati; phylum Actinomycetota; class Actinomycetes; order Kitasatosporales; family Streptomycetaceae; genus Kitasatospora; species Kitasatospora hibisci. The sequence continues at coordinate 755,073 of NZ_CP171642.1, forward strand.
GCCGCCGCCGCGATCACCGCGATCGGCGCCCCCAACGTGGTCGGCGTCTACTCGGCCAACGACGGCATGGCCGCCGGTATCTCCACCGCGCTCAAGGCCGCCAACCTCAGCGTCCCGCTGACCGGCCAGGACGCCCAGCTGGACGCCGTCCAGCGGATCCTCGCCGGCACCCAGACGATGTCGATCTACAAGCCCTTCAAGCCGGAGACGGACGCGGCGGCCACCATGGCGGTCACCTTCGCCCAGGGCAAGCCCCTCGACGAGAAGCTGGTGCCGGTGACGGTCACCAACGGCAGCGGCAACAAGGTGCCGGCCGACCTCATCACCCCGATCGTCCTGACCAAGGACAACATCAAGACCACCGTGGTCGCCGACGGCCTCTACACCGTTCCGCAGATCTGCACGCCCGACTACGCCGCCGCCTGCGCCGCGGCCGGCCTGTCGTAGCCGCGGGCGCTCCGCCCCGGAACACCCCAGGCCGTACCCGTAGCCGACGAAGCCCCGCCTTCCCGGGAAGGCGGGGCGAGGGAGTTGATCACTGTGGCAGGTGAGACCGTCCTGGCCCTGCGCGGGGTCTCCAAACGGTTCGGCGCCGTGCAGGCGCTCACCGACATCGAACTCGAAGTGCACGCGGGCGAGGTGGTGGCCCTGGTCGGCGACAACGGCGCCGGCAAGTCCACCCTGGTCAAGGCGATCGCCGGCGTTCACCAACCGGACGAGGGCGTCATCGAGTGGCACGGCAGGGCGGTGACCATCCACCGCCCGCAGGACGCCCAGCACCTCGGCGTCGCCACCGTCTACCAGGACCTCGCGCTCTGCGACAACCTCGACGTGGTCGGCAACCTCTTCCTCGGCCGCGAGATCCGGCGCTTCACCGTGCTCGACGAGGTCGAGATGGAGAAGCGCTCCCGCGAACTGCTCGACACGCTCTCGATCCGCATCCCGAGCGTGCGGATCCCCATCGCCTCGCTCTCCGGCGGCCAGCGTCAGGTGGTGGCCATCGCCCGCGCGCTGATCGGCGAGCCCAAGGTCGTGATGCTGGACGAGCCGACCGCCGCCCTCGGCGTAGAACAGACCGCGCAGGTCCTCGACCTGGTGGAGCGGCTGCGCGAACGCGGCCTCGGCGTGATCCTCATCAGCCACAACATGGCCGACGTCATGGCCGTGGCCGACACCGTCGCCGTGCTGCGCCTCGGGCGCAACAACGGCGTCTTCGACAAGCGCTACACCAACCAGGAACAGATCATCTCGGCCATCACCGGCGCCACCGACAACGCGGTGACCCGCCGACAGGCCCGCGGCACGGAGGGCTCCCAGTGAGCGAGAACACCCCGCCCGGGGGCGAGCCGGGACGCCACGTCCCGCTGCCCGAGGACAGCATGCCCAAGGGAGGCGTCAACGCCCCCGTCCCGGTGGCCGCCGAGGCCACCCCCGCCGTGGACCCCCGGCTGATCGTCCGCCAGGAGGGCATCAAGGGCTACCTCGGCGAGTTCCGCCGGCGGCTGAGCAGCGGCGAACTCGGCTCCCTGCCGGTCGTCCTGGCACTGATCGTGATCTGGGCCGTCTTCGGCAGCCTGAACAGCAGCTTCCTCTCCGCGCAGAACCTCTCCAACCTGTCCCAGCAGATCGTCGGCACCGGCATGATCGCGATCGGCGTGGTCTTCGTCCTGCTGCTCGGCGAGATCGACCTCTCGGTCGGCTCGGTCAGCGGCCTCTGCGCGGCGATCTACGCGGTGATGAGCGTGACGCACGGCGTCAACCAGTACGCCGCCCTCGTCTGCGCCCTCCTCGGCGGTGCCGTCGTCGGCCTGATCCAGGGCGTGTTCTTCGCCAAGGTCGGCGTACCGGCCTTCGTCGTCACCCTCGCCGGGAACCTCGGCTGGAACGGCGCGATGCTGCAGATCCTCGGCTCCAGCGGCACCGTCAACCTCCCCGGCAACGACATCGTCTCGCGCCTCTACAGCACCATCTACAGCCAGCAGATCGCCGCGTACGGCGCGGCCACGATCGGGGTGCTGCTCTTCCTGGCCGCCTCCCTCGCCGACACCCGACGGCGCCGGAGCGCGGGGGTCCCGTACCGGCCGGCGGCGGACATCGCGCTGCGCACGGTCGTCCTGGCGATCATCGCCTTCCTCGCCGCGTACACCCTCAACCAGTACAAGGGCCTGCCGCTGGCCCTGCTGATCTTCCTGATCTTCATCGTGGTGCTCGACTTCGTCCTGCGGCGGACCACCTACGGCCGTCAGGTGTTCGCGCTCGGCGGCAACATCGAGGGCGCCCGACGGGCCGGCATCAACATCTCCTGGACCCGGATCAGCGTCTTCATGATCTGCTCCACCATGGCGGCGACCGGCGGCCTCTTCCTGGCCGCCCAGATCCAGTCCGCCAGCCAGACCTCCGGCGGCGGCAACCTGCTGATGAACGCCATCGCGGCCGCCGTCATCGGCGGGACCAGCCTCTTCGGCGGCCGCGGCTCGACCTGGTCCGCGCTGCTCGGCGCGCTGGTGATCGGCTCGATCCAGTCCGGCATGAACATCGAGGGCCTGAGCAACGCGATCCAGTTCATGATCACGGGTGCGGTCCTGCTCGCCGCGGTGGTCGTCGACTCCCTCGCCCGCCGCACCCAGAAGGCCGCCGGCCGCGTCTGACGGCCCGTGCCTGCTGGATTCCGGACGGAGCCCCGACCGCTGCGGCAAGGTCACCACACCTGGCCCGCGGGCTTGGCGGGGCTCCGGAAGGGCGGCGTCGATGCTCGCGAAGGACCACGGGGCCGACTGGTTCCGACCGTCCGCCGTCCGTAGTCGTACGGAACACCCGGGTCGGCCGGGGCCTGCCGACGAACCCCGTTCACCCCACGTGCTCCAGGCTCGCGGGTGGGCGGGGGGCCCCGTGGAAGACCTGGCGTTCGTGCCATCGGCGGTGGCGGTCGGCGACCGGGGGGAGGCCGCGCTGCGGGCCGATGACGGGGCGGCCGGCGAGGGCGAGGACGTGCTGCCGGCTCGCCTCGCTGCGGCCGACGAAGCGCTGGGAGACGAGGATGCGGCGGTCCTCCCCCAGCCCCAGCACTCCCTTGTCGAACAGCTTGTGGTGCAGCGAGCAGAGGCAGAGGCCGTTGTCGACCTCGTCCGGCCCGTCGAGGGACCACCAGCGCACGTGGGCGGCCTCCAGGCCGACCGCGGTCGCGCCCATGGTGCCGTCGTAACCGCAGAACGCGCACTGGAACTCGTAGGCCGTGAGTATGAGATCACGCATCCGCCGGTCCCGCTGGCGCCGGGCCGCCCGGTCGGCCCCGCTCCCGGAACCGGTCTCCGCGAGTTCCAGGTCCAGGCCGACGGCTGCACAGAGCTCGCCGTGCAGGGACGACGGGAAGTGCGTGTCCAGCAGCACCCGGACCAGCCGCCCCAGCAACGTCGGCTCCTCGGCGAGGGCCGACCGCAGGCCGGGTGCGAGCCTGCCGGTCGCGCCGCTGGAACGCAGTACCCGGACCCCGTTCCCCGGGCTCCCGGCACCGTCGTCGGTCCTGACCTCCCACACACCATCGCTGACCAGGTGATGGAAGGGGTAGGCGGGCGTCGTCGGATGCGGCGGCCCGTACTCGGCGAGCAGCCGCTTGAGCTCCTCCTCGATCACGCTGTAGCGCAGCCCGCCCTGGGCGTCCCGCTGGTAGCTGCCGAAGGCGTACAGCAGCAACAGCGGCTTGTGCGGTGCCCGGACGTCGTTGTTCGTCCACCGCCGCAGCTTCGCCACCCGATCGAGCCAATCCATGGCCGTCAGGGTAGACGGCGGTGGGGACAGCGCCGGGTCAGGGGTCACCCGGTGAGGGCGAGTTCGGCGACGACGGCGCGGTGGTCGGTGCCCTGGAGGCGGTGTTCGGCGACCGAGACGGCGGTCAGGGCGTCGCCGTGCAGGACGTGGTCGATCTGGATCACCGGCGGGAGGTAGGGGAAGTCGTCGTTCTCCTCGGGCCACGTCGGCGAGACGCCACGGCCGAGCTCGGCGTGGGTGTCGGTGAGGCCGGTGGCCAGCAGGTCCCGCATCGGCGCGTGGTCGAGGGTCGCGTTGAAGTCGCCCAGGAAGACGGCGTTGTGGGTGCCGCCCGCGGAGGCCGCCGCCCGCAGCTCGGCGAAGTCGGCCGACCAGGCCGCGGCGTCGCCGAGCGGGTAGTAGGTGTGCACGGCGGTCAGCCGGACGGTCCGCCCGCCGACCGCGGCATCGGCGGTGACCTGCGCCCGCGCCGCCGCCGGGGCGGAGGCGTCCAACGGGGTCAGCGGGAACCGCGAGTAGAGGACGGTGTCGCGCCCCTCCGGCAGCTGGCGGTAGGGGAGCAACTCGGCGATCCCCGCACGCTCCAGTGCGGCCCGCGCGGGGCCCCAGAACTCTTCCAGAGCGAGGACGTCCACCCGCTGCTCGCGCACCAGGCGGATCAGCTCGGCGGCGTCGACCCGGCCCATGTACGCGTTGCTGGTGGCCACCCGCAGGCGTGGCGCGCCGGCCGCGACCGTGCCGCCCTCGGGTATGAACCGTGGTATAAGCCAGCAGAGTTGGAGCACGGCGAGCAGCCCGGCCACGCCCGCCACCCACCACGAGCGGAGCGCCAGCAGCGCGCCCAGCAGGACGAGGGTGCCCAGCGCCGCGTACGGCAGCGGCACCATGGGCACCGCCAGCGCCGTGCCGTCGTCCCAGCCGCCGAGGCGGACGACCGACAGCGCGGCCGGCAGGGCCAGCCCGAGTACGCAGATCCCGATCAGGACCCGCCTGGTCCACCCCCACCAGCCCGGCTTCGCCACGCCCACCGCCCGCTTCCCCACCCGTCACTCCTGTCGCCCACCCGTTCGACCTGCGACGGAAGACGCGGGGCGCCGCTCCACGGTTCCCGCAGGCACAAGGCGCGTGGGCAGGCCTGCGCGCGGAGCCGGCGGGCCCGCACTCCCCTCGTGCGCGGGCCCGCCGGCAGGGCCGGGAAGCCGGATCCCCGATGTCAGGCGGCGCCGAGGTGGGCGGCCCACTTGGCCCGCCAGGCGAGCGCGTCCGCGACGCCCTGGGCGATGTTGCGCTGCGCCGTCCAGCCGAGCAGCTCCCGCGCGGAGTCGACGGCGGCGTAGCAGCCGATGACGTCGCCCGGACGCGGGTCGGCCTCGCGGACGTCGAGCCGGGCGCCGACGGCCTGCTCGAAGGCGGCGACCAGTTCGCGGACGGTGGTGCCCTCGCCGGTGCCGATGTTGATCACGCGGTAGCGGTCGTCCGCGGACGGCTCGACCACCTCGTCGAACCGGGTGAGCGCGGCGACGTGGGCGTCCGCGACGTCCTGGACGTGGATGTAGTCGCGGATGCCGGAGCCGTCCCGGGTCTCCCAGTCGACGCCGGTGACGGTGAACGGCGTGCCGTCCGTGTAGGCCTCGATGAGCTTGCCGAGCGCGTGGGTGGGGTTGAGGTTCTGCAGGCCGGTGCGCAGCTGCGGGTCGGCACCGATCGGGTTGAAGTACCGCAGCGCGACGACGCGGATCCGCTCGGCGCCGTCGCCCTTGGTCCAGTCCTGGAGGACCTGCTCCATCATCTGCTTGGTGCGCGCGTAGGGGCTGTTGGCGGCGACCGCACAGGTCTCGTCCACCCGGGCGTCGGGCGTCGGCGCGTAGATCGAGGCGGAGCTGCTGAAGACCACCCGGGTACAGCCGTTGCGCTGCAGGGACTCCAGCAGCTCGACCGTCTTGCCGACGTTCTCGCGGTAGTAGAAGAGCGGCTCGGAGACGGACTCCGGGACGACGATGCGCGCCGCACAGTGCAGGGTGGCCGCGATGTCCGGGTGGTCGGCGAAGATGCGGTCGAGCAGTCCGGCGTCGGCGATGTCGCCCTGGAAGAACACGCGGCCCTCGACGAACTCGGCCCGGCCCTTGGAGAGGTCGTCGAGGATGACCGGCGTGATGCCCTGGTCGAGCAGTGCGGACGCGACGGTACTGCCGATGTAGCCCGCGCCACCAGTGATCAGGACCTTCTTCATACGCGGACGCTCCTAGCCTGGTCGGCCCTCCCGGTGACGGCCGTTACCTGCCTGGACGGTGGTTCGGGCGCGTCGGTTCCCGTGCGGACCCGGCGGGTGGATACGCGCGGCGGTCCGCGGAACACCACGGCCGGGGCCCTGAAGACCGACGCCCAGGACGCGCCCGGCGGTGGCCGGGCACGTCCTGGGCTCAGGAGCCGATCCGGACCGGGTTCGGAATCAGGGTCGGCAGCGGGATCGGAATCGGATCAAGAGGCCTTCTGGAGCGACCAGGACTGGTACGCCTGGCCGTTCGGCTTCTGCAGCTCCAGCAGCCAACCGCCGTAGTACCAACGGTTGCTGACGCCGAGCACCAGGTTGGAGCCCTCGGCGGTCAGCGTGACCCCGCCACCGGCGGTGGTCACCCGGAACTTCTGGCCGGCGGCGTCGGAGCAGGGCCGCTGCGCCAGGTACTGGCCGGCCACCGGGTTGCCACCGAGCTGCATGCACTTGTCCGAGCGAACGGACTTCATCCGGACGGTGCCGGAACCGGCGTCCTCGAAGGTCCACTTCTGGTTCGCGTAGCCGGTGCGCTGGTAGGCGATCGCCACCGTACCGTCGTTCATCGAGCTGCCCCAGAGGTCCGCGGCCTGGCCGGTGAGACCGTTCACCATGGTGTAGCGGGTCCCGGGCTGCGGCTGGCCCGCGTCCGAGAGGGTGCGGAAGCTGGCCGCGCGGCCGGGCTTCGAGACGGCACCCGCAGCGTCGCGGACGGCGATCGCGACGGTGTAGGCGGTGTTGGGAGCGAGGCGGACCAGTCCGACCACGGTGCCGCGGACGGTGCCGAGGGTCTGGCCGTTGAGCACCACGTCATAGCCGGTGGCGCCCTGGACGGCGGGCCAGCTCAGCATGGCGGAGATCTGGGTGACCTGGCTGGCCGTCACATCGGGTCCGGTGGTGCCGCCGCCGGTGGGCGAGGCGGTCGGCGAGGGCGAGCCGGTACGCGTGGGCGTGCCGGTCGGCGACGGGGTGGTGGTACCGGTGGGCGAGGGCGAGCGGGTCGGGGTCGGCGTGGTGGACCCGGTGGCGGTCGGGGACGGCGTCGGGGTCTGGGTGCGGGTCGGCGAAGCCGTCGCGGTGGGGCTCGGGTTCGGGTTCGGACCGGTGCCGCCGCCGGCGATCAGGAAGCGGTTGTTGGCGACGTTCCAGTGCGTGGCCAGGTAACTGCCGGGCGCAGGGGACGTGTTGTAGTAGTCGTCGTGGCGGCAGTCCAGGCGCGAGTCGCTGGCGTTGTCCGGGCAGACGGTCTTCATCGCCGGGTGGTACGGGGTGTCCGAGTAGCACATCAGGTCCCACTCGTCGACGCAGTGGCCGCCCTTGCTGGAGTTGGGCGCGCTGTTGCTCACCGCGCCCAGGTTGTGCCCGAGTTCGTGCGCGGCGGTGTGGCCGCCCCAGCAGCCGGAGTCGGTCCGCCCGTACGAGGGGCCGAAGTTGCTCAGGTTGTCCTGGCCCGGACGCTCGTCACCCGCGAAGGTGCCGATGCCGCAGTACACCTTGGCATCGGTGAACATCATGTACTTGCGGTCCTTGCGGTTGAACCCCTGCGCGGCGAGGGCCCGGTTGGTCGCGTTGAAGTCGGCGATCTCGGAGTCCGAGACCTGCACGTTCAGCACCGAGGCGGTGCAGTCGGACTCGGTGACGAAGCGGACGTGCCGGACACCGCCGGTCTCCTGGGCGCTGGCGTTGTAGATGACGTCGACGTCCGCGGCCCACTTCTTGAACGAGGCCAGGTACTGGGCGAAACGGTCGTTGCCCGGGGCGTGGACGTACACCACCTGCACCCGGTTGCCGGTGCTGCCGTCGCCGTCACAGACGACCGCGGACCCGCCGGCGGCGGGAGTGGTCTGCTGGGGCGCCGAGCCCGCGGCGGGCTCGGCGGCGGCCGCGGCAGTGGGCGCCTCGCCGACCACGGCCTTCTGGCCGACGTCGAGGACCTGCGCCGAGCCCTTGACCAGGTCGGCCGCGGCCGGCGGCTGGGCGTCGGCGGGCGGCGTCAGGCTCGCGGGCTGAACGGCCGTCGCCGTCACCGGCGCGACGTCCTTGCGGATGTCCACGTCCTTCGGCGGGGCGTCCGGCCCGTGGCTGCACTGCTGGCCGCCCGAGACCTCCAGCGAACCGGCGCACCGGTCACCGGTCGGCAGGGTGAGACCGGCGTAGACCAGACCACGATCCGGCTGGTCCTTGGGTATCTCGCGGATCGGCGTGGCCTTCTGGTCCCGGTGCGGGGCCGGCGCCTGGGTGGCGCCTTCGGCGGTGCCCGTCTCGCCCGCCCCGCCGTCGTCGGCGACCGACCCGGCCGCGACCGCCTCCGCCCGGTCGGCCGAACCCGCCACCGCCGCGACGTCGCTCTTGCCGGACGGCTCCAGAACAGTCTGGATCCCCAGCACGCCGGCGACCAGACCGGCCGTCACGGCGACCGCCACCAGCGCCGTGCGGCGCCCTGACCGGCGCCGCTTCCTGCGGCGGAGCTCCGAACTCCGGTGTCCCATGCCGCTCTCCTCTCCTCGTGCGACGGCCCGCGTGCCGCGTGGGCGGCTGCTGGGCCTTCCGACACTCCGGAGACCAGGAGGGGCGGGAGGGGATAACAGAAACATCTTTCGATTTTCGGGAAGAGTGGCGAGAAGCCGAACAGATGGGGGTGGTGAGTGCACGCCCGGTTCGCACACCGGCGCGTTCCAGGCCAGTTCGGGCCAGTTCGGGCCAGTCCAGGCCGGTCCGGTTCGCTCTGCGGCGAGTTGACGGCGGATCGGGGGGAGGGGACGGCTGCGGCGGAACCGGCCGGCCGACAGCAGGGGCACCAGGCACGGAAGCGCGGCGTGCGGAGGCGACTGCGCGCCGGCTCGGCCGTGGCCTCCGGGACGGGGCGGCCTCCGGGACGGGGTGGCGGGCGCGCGGGGGTCCGGCGGGCGCCCGAACCGGGGACGGCGGAACCTCCGGGCGCACGGCGGTGCCGGGGAGCGCGCTCGGGGGGTACGCGCTCCCCGGCATGGGGTGGCGACGGCCACCCGGCCGGGCTCTCCGGGGGTTCGGAATCCGGCTGCCGTGTCCGGAATGCTAGACCCGCCGGAGGACCGTGACCAGAGTCCTGACCAGCCAATATCCCGCCCAGGACATGCCATCCGGGCCGCCGCGCGGACCCCCTCGGCCCCACGCCGTTGCAGCCGTCACTGCGGATCCGGCGCGTCGGCCCCCGATCCCCCGAACCGGTGCACCGAAGGACACCGCCGACCTGGCCCGGGCCGTCCGTGCGACCCGAAACGGCCGGATCGGGTCGGTCAGGCCGCGACGCCCAACGGGCGGGGGCCCGACCGGGCGGCCGGCGCGTGCATGGCGGTGAGGGAGGCGGCCAGGCGGGCCGGATCGCCGGCCAGCCAGAGCCGCAGTGCGGCGGACAGCGCGCCGCTGGCCGGGCCGACCCGCACCCCGCTGAGCCGGGTCACGTGGTCGCCCACCAGCGGCAGGAGGTCGACCATCGGGGCCGGCAGCCAGAACGTCACCGCGCACGGCGCGGGACGGGCGAGGACCCGCACCAACCGGAGCGCGTGAGTGTCTCCGGTCAGCGCCGGGATGACGTCGAGCAGGCCGTCCACCGCGACCTCGGACACGTCGCTGCCGTGACCGTGCGCCAGCGCACGCAGCAGGGCCCGCTCGGCCGCGGTGATCCGGACGGTCAGCATGACGTCCTCGCAGTCCATGGTCCCTACTCCCGTCTTCCGCCCGGCGGTGTTCCGCCGGGCGCGCTTCGGTGGTGGTGCTTCGGTGGTGGTGCTTCGGTGGTGGCGCGCGGTGGTGGCGCGCGGTGGTGGCGCGCGGTGTGTCTCGGGTCGGTACCCGGGTGGCGCCGCCCCGCAGTTGCACGGCGGCGGTGGCCTTGCACCGGCGGTGGCTCGACCCCGCGCGGCCTCCGTCAGGCTTCCGGCCCGGCCGGTGCCTGCGGCCCTTCCGGTCCGGCCGCCCCCTCCGCTCGCAGCAGGCCGTAGTGCCCGTCGTAGCGGCGGTAGAGGACGCGGCCGCGGCCGTCGTCCGGGTCGGTGTGGAACACGAACGGCCAACAGGTGAGCCAGAGCCGCCGGGCCGCCTCGGCAGGGTCGAGCCGCGGCGCGGGGTAGGGGCTCTCGGTGAGCGGGCGTTCGCCGCCCCCGAACCGGGCCGCCGAGTGCGCCCGCACCAGCCGGAGCCCGCCGTCGACCGGCGCGCGGTGGACGACGCTGTCCTGGCCCGTGAAGGCGTCGACGAAGAGGTGGAACGTGTGGTCCAGGGCGAGCAGTTCGCGGACGGCCTGGTCGGGGGTGCGCAGCGCGGGCACCACCGTCTTGTACCGGACGATCTGCCGCTCGGCGAGCGGGCGCGGGGCGTACTGCGGGCAGTAGGCGCTCTGGTAGGCCACGGCGAGGCCGATGTGCCCCTGTTCGCGCAGCCGCGCGGCCCGGCCGGCCAGCGTGCCGAGGGCGACGTCCACCGCCTCGCGGACACTCGCGGCCGCCAACTGGACCCGGACGCGCCCGACCCCGTCCAGTTCCACCGAGCCCTGCGCCACGGCCGGCCGGGTCAGGGCCCGGTGCCGCAGCCGGGTGACCCGGACCCGGGCCGTGTGCGTGTCCGGGCCGAGTGCCGAGATCAGCTCCACCGCCTGGGTCCGGGCGTACTCGGCGTCCTCCCGGGGCAGTTCGCCACGGATCTCCACCCGCACGTCGGGAGCGGGCCGGTGGCGCAGACGGGTCATCAGGGTCCTCCTTGGTCAGGCACCATGCTGGACCCGGAGGAGGTCTCCGGCCGAGGGCCGAAAGACCCTCTTGTCCGGCCCGCCCTCCCCCGGACCGGTTCCCCGGACGCTCGACCCGGCCGTTCCGAGGCCTCGCCGGCTCCACGCCACCGGCCGCCCCGCGGAGCACCCGCCTCCACCGGCCACGGTCACCGCTCGCCACCACTCGCCGCCGCCGCCAGCGCCACCACCGCCACCGCCGCCACCCGCCGACGCGCCGACGGTGTCCGCCAAAGGAGTGATCCCCCAGAGTGCGGCGCAACGCCCTCCCGACCGGCGCGTTTCCTAAGGCGTGCGCCCCTCTGATGGTGGCATGCGCGGGGGTCAGCGTCAGCGCTGTCCGGCCCCCGGATACCGCCTGTCGCGGCGGCGGCTCCGGCGGTCCCGCCGCGCCGGTTCAATTTGGTGAGAGGCAGTGTCATGACCCTGACGACCGAGCTCCGCAGACCGGCCGTCCCGTCCGGGAGCACACCCCGCCCCGCCCCCTCGGGCCCTCCCCCGCTCGCGCCCGGCGCCGTCCCCGGCCTCGGCCACGCCCCCGTGCTGCTGCGCGACCCGCTCGGCTTCCTCGGCTCGCTGGCCCGCCACGGCGGCGTGGTCCGGATCCGGCTCGGACCGCGCACCGTCTGCGTGGTCACCGACGCGCGCCTGGTCCACACCCTGCTGGTCGCGTTGGCGCACGACTGCCCGCGCGGGGCCGTGCAGGACACCCTCCGGACGGCCTTCGGCGACGGCCTGCTGATGTCCGAGGGCCAGGCGCACCGCGACCGCCGCCGGATCGTCCAACCCGCCTTCGGCCAGGACCGGATGGCCGACTACCTCGCGGTGATGCACCGGGTGGCCGAGGAGCGCGCCGCGAGCTGGCGACCGGGCCAGGTGCTGGACGTCGCGAAGGAGATGAACCACCTCGCCCTCGACATCGTCACCAGGACGCTGTTCGACTCGCGGCTGAGCCAGGAGGCCGCGCTAGCCTTCCACCGGGCGCTGCCCGACATGGTGAAGGGCCAGATCGTCCAGTCGCTCTACCCGCACCCGGCGCTGGCGCGCCTGCCCCTGCCGGTCAACCGGCGCTTCGACGCCGCCGTCCGCGTCCTCAACCGGGTGGTCGACCAGGCGGTCAACGGCTCGGCCCGGCCGACGGGTCCGGGCGGAGCGGGCGACCGCGACGGCACCGGCGGCCGTCCGTTCGGCGGCGGGCCGGACCGGACCCTGCCCGGCCTGCTGCGCGCCGCCACGGACCCGGCCACCGGACACCCGCTCACCGAGGCGGACGTGCGCTCCGAGGCGATCACGATGTTCGGCGCGGGCACCGAGACCGTCTCCACCACGCTCACCTGGCTGATCGACGAACTGCTGCGCCATCCCCGGGTGGAGGCGAGGGTCCTGGCCGAGCTGGACGAGCACCTCCCCCCGGGAACCGTGCCCACACCGGAGACGCTCGCCCGGCTCACGTACACCCGCAGCGTCACCCAGGAGGTCGTCCGCCTCCACGCCCCGAACGCCTTCCTCATGCGGACCGCACGCGTGGCGGTGCAGCTCGGCCCGTACCGGATCCCGGCCGGCACCGAGCTGCTCTACAGCCTGACGGCCGTGCACCGCGACCCGCGGCTCCACCCCGAGCCGCTGCGGTTCCGCCCGGAACGCTGGCGGTCGGACGGCGACGCGGTCGGCAGCGGTCCGGCGACCGACGGGGGGCCGGCCGGTGGCGGACGGCAGGCGTTCCTGCCGTTCGGCGCGGGCAAGCACAAGTGCATCGGCGAGGCCTTCGCCTGGGCCGAGCTGACGGTGGCGGCCGCCGCGATCCTGCGCCGCTGGCGACCGACGGCGGTGGCGGGCGCCCGGGCCCGCGAGGTCGTGTGGACCACCGTCCAGGCCCAGGGCCTGCGCGTCCGGCTCGCCCCGCGTGCCGGCCGGCCCCCGCAGGGCACCCCCGCCCCGGGCAGCGGGGCCGGGGCGGAGGGACACGACACCCCGGGCACGCGCCGTACGCACCCCCGCGTCGCTCCCCCGGCGCTCGCCGCCCGCGCCGCACGAACCGCCGCCGTCCCCCGACCGGCCGGCCCCGCGGCACCCACCGCCGGGCCTCCGCCACGTGCGGCCGTCCGCCGCGCCCCCGACGAGCTGCGCGCCGCCGCCGCCCGGCACGACGACTGGATGCTCGGCCACGGCCTGGTCACCCCCGCCGACCTGCCGCGCTACCACGCCAACACGCTCCCCGAGCTGATCGGCCACGCCTACCCCCGCGCGCGCGGCGCCGAACTGGAACTCCTGATCGACGTCCTCGGCTGGTTCACCCTCCTCGACGACCGGTTCGACGGACCCCCCGGCCGCCGCCCGGCCGAGGCCCGCAGCCTGATCGAGCCACTGCTCGCGGTACCGACCGGCGACCGGGCCCCGTCGGCCGCCCCGGACGACCCCCCGCTACTGCGCTCCTGGCAGGAGCTCTGGCAGCGCCAGTGCGCGAGGATGTCCCCGGCCTGGCGCGAGCGGAGTGCCGTCGAGTGGCGGGCCTGCCTGGAGACGTTCCTCGCCGAGTCGCAGCACCGCGCCGCCCGCACCACCCCCGACCTGCCCGAGACCGTGCGGCTGCGCCGCCACGCCAGCTGCCTCTACCCGTTCATGAACATACTGGAGCGCGTCGAGGGCGCCGAGGCGCCGGCCCGGCTGCACGCCGATCCCGGCCTCCACACGCTGCGCGCCCACACCGCCGACGCGGCGACGCTCATCAACGACCTCCACTCACTCGAACGCGAGGAACGCCAGCCCGTGGCCGCCTTCAACACCGTCCTCACGCTGCAACGCGTCCGCGGCTGCACCCGCCGCGCGGCGATCCGGGCCGTCCGCGCCCGGATCGCCCGGCTGCGGGAGGAGAGCACGGAGCTGCGTCACCGCCTGCGGTCGCGGCACCCGGCCGGCCATTGGTACCTCGACGGCACCCGGGAGCTGGTCGACGGCGTCCAGGTCTGGGCCGGCACCAGCCGCCGCTACCGCCCCGGCGATCGGTGACGGGAGCCCGGCGACGGGCACTCGGCGCCGGACGCCGCGCTCGACGGTCTTGCCCGGCCGCCGCTCAGTACCGGTCGCCGAGCGCGGACGGCAACGGCACGAGGCCGGCGAAGAGGTGCGTGGCGAAGAGGTAGATGCCCGCGCGGACGAGCATGGCCTTGCGCCTGCGCCGCTCCTCCGCGGTGCCGTCGGAGCTGGCGCTGTCGGACATCGCCTGGGTCTCCTTCGGGCGGCGGGACCGCCGGGCGCCCGGAGCGGAGGGCGGCCCGGGCCCCCTTCCAGGGCCCGGGCCGCGCCGTACTGCGGAGGCGCCCGTTTCGTGCTGCGGACGCCTCCTCAGCAGATGACCGCCATCAGCAGGGGACGACGACGTCCAGGGTCACCGGAGCCGGGTTCCACGGGAACTTCGCAACGCTGAAAGCGGCGTGAACGGTCGAGCCGCAGGCCACGGCGCCGCCGACGCCCCGCACCTGCACGGTGCTGGCGGTGAACTGCGTGTAGCCGTTCACCGAACCGAGCGAGGCACCCCCGACCACCTGGCCGGACAGGCCGGTGATCAGCTCCTGAGGCTGCGGAGCCGGGCTGCCCGGGCTCGGCGGGCCCGCGAGGGAGATCTGACCGTACAGCTGGACCTGGTCACCGGCGATCTCGGCACAGACCTTGGTGGACAGCCCGGCCTGCAGGCCGGAGGCACCGCAGGTGACGGTGGTGGCGGCGGTGGCGGTCGCAGCACCGGCCTGGGGGGCGGCCAGCAGCGTCGCCGCACCGGCGACGCCGGCCGCGATCAGAGCGATTCGGTTCATCTGACTCTCCGTTCATCTCGCTAGGAAACCCAACCTGCCACATGTGACATTGCACAAACGGCAGGCCTCAACCCTGGCATGTGAATCGAATGTCCGAGTGGCGATCAGATCGAGAAATCACCCGACAGACCGGAAAACGACCTTGGATGGCGCGAATGCCGCCACCCGCTCCGCCCCCGTCGCGGGCCTGACGCCGCACGGCCCCCAACCGCCCCACCAGTCTTCACCGAGCCGTCACCTCACCGCCGGACGACCCGCTTCACCTGGCGCGGCGCACGTTCGCACCGGCTTCGACCCGCCCGCAGCGGCCACGGCCGGGGCCGGGCGGCCCGGCCCCGGCCCCGGCCCCGCAGACCGAATCGGTCACCGTGTCAGGGAGGAGCGGAGGTCGTCCACGCGGCGCAGGGCGGCGAGGAAGGCGGAGCGGTCGAGGCGACCGCTGTCGAGGGCGGCGGCGAGGGCCGCGGCCGCCTCGTCGCCCTGGGTGACGTCGCGGGCGGAGCAGAGCAGGAGGTCCATCCCGGCGTCCGCGGCGGCGACGGCGCGGGCCGAGGTGTCACCGTAGGGGGTGAGGGCGCCGGCCTCCAGGGCGTCGGTGACGGTGACGCCGGTGAAGCCCAGGCGGTCACGGAGCTCGCCCTGGATGGCGGCGGGCGAGAGGCCGGCCGGGCGCGCCGGGTCGAGGGCGGGGTAGACGGCCCAGGAGGCCATGACGAGGCGGACACCGGCGGCGACGGCCGCCCGGTACGGCTCCTCGCCGCGGGCGCGCAGCTCGTCGAGGGACACGGACAGCGTGACCGGGCCTTCGTCGGTGTTCTGGTCGCGCGGTGCGGCGCCGAGTCCGGGGAAGTGCTTGGCGGTGGCGGCCACGCCGAGGCCCTGGTGGGCGGCGAGGAAGGCGGAGCCCAACTTCCCGACCACAGAGGGGTCCTGGCTGTAGGAGCGCTCGCGGTGGTCGATGAAGTTGTCCGGCGTGTCGTAGACGTCGAGGACCGGGGCGAGGTTGACGTTGAGACCGGCGCCCGCGAGGTTGCGGGCGGCGCCGACGCCCGAACGGGCGGCCTCGCCGACCGGATCGGCCGCCAGGCCCGTACGGCGCGCGGAGAGCTCCGGTGCGCCGGGCAGTCGGCGGACCCGGCCGCCCTCCTGATCGGTCATCAGCAGAAGCGGCCGCGGTTCCGCCGCCTCGGCGGCGGCCCGACGCAACTGCTCCACTGCGGCGTGGAGCTGAGTGGGCGAGGTGATGTTCTCGCCGAACAGGATGACGCCGGCCGCGCGGCCCTCGCGAATGGCTCGGAGGAGGGCGGGCGGCGGGGTGGGGCCGGGGTAGGAGTAGACGATCCGACGACCGGCGAGCCGGCTGGAGTCCTCGGGCGGCACGACGGGCATCTCCTCCGTGACGGGTGGCACCGGCCGGTGCGACCCGCGTGCGGTGCCGGCCGGGGCCGGCGCCGGGCTCAGTGCGGTCAGCAGCAGTACGAGTGCCGCGACGTGTGCGGCCCGCCGAGGCGACGGCATGGTGACTCCCGGAAGGGGTGCGGGGCGGAACGATGGGAGAAGAGAAGGGACGGACGGGACGGGCCGGGGAACGCGGGCGTGGTCGATCCGGTCGGCCAGGGTATCGGCGCAGGGACCGCCGCCGCCCGCGCGCCGCGCCGGTGCCCCTGTCGGCCACCGCTCCCGCGGCCGCCTCACCCCCACCCGGGCTACCCGATCCGGCGAAGGAGCCGGCCCAGGATCGCGATTCCTTCCGTGATCCCACTCGCCGAGCCGGCCGCGTAGCCGAGGACGAGACCGGGCGGGTGCGGCAGACGGGCGTGCCAGGAGAGCGGCTGCACCTTGACGCCGTGGGCGAGCGCGGCTGTCGCGAGGTCGGTGTCGGAGCAGTCGAGGCCGGCCGGGAAGGTCACCATCAGATGCAGCCCGGCCGCCGCGCCGTGCACGACAGCACCCGGCAGATGGGCGTCGATCGCCGCGATCATCGCATCACGGCGGCGCCGGTGGCGCGGGCGCAACAGACGCAGGTGTCGCTCCAGCTCACCGGTCTCCATCAACCGGGCGAGGACGAGTTGGGGCAGGGCGGCGTTGCCGAGGTCGGCGAAGCGCTTGGCGGACAGCACGGCCTCGCGGTACCGGGTCGGGGTGAGCAGCCAGCCGGTGCGCAGGGCGGGGGCGAGCAGCTTGGAGACGCTGCCGGTGTAACAGACCTGTTCGGGGTGGACCGCGCGCAGCGCGGGCACGGGCGGGCGGTCGTAGCGGTGTTCCGCGTCGTAGTCGTCCTCCAGGACGAGACCGCCCTCGCCGGCCCAGCGGAGCAGTTCGCGGCGCCGCCCGCCGCCGAGCACCACGCCGGTCGGGAACTGGTGGGCGGGGGTGAGCAGAACAGCCGGGGCACCGGTGGCGCGCAGGGCGTCGACCCGGATGCCCTCGGCGTCGACCGGGACGGGTGGGGTGGCGGTGAGCCAGTGGCCCAGGTGCTGGCGGGTGCCGAGCGAGCCGGGGTCCTCGACGGCCACTTCGGTGACGCCGTCCCGGGAGAGGACCTGGCCGAGCAGGGTGAGGGCCTGGGCGGCCCCGGCGACGATCAGCACCTCGTCCGGGTCGGCGCGGATGCCCCGGTTGCGGGCCAGCCAGTGGGCGACGGCCCGGCGGAGTGCCGGTGTGCCGCGCGGGTCGCCGTAGCCGAGATCCTGGGCGGGCAGGTCGTCGAGGACCGCGCGTTCGGCCCGCAGCCAGGCCGCGCGGGGGAAGGCGGCGAGGTCGGGAACGCCCGGGGCGAGGTTGATCCGGGCGGGGGCGGCGCGCAGCACGTCGAAGCTCTCGGGGGCGGGCACGGTGTCGAACGGTGCGGGCGGCGCCGGGGCGGGTGGTGCGGGTGGCGGGGGCAGCGGTGCGGGGGCGGCCAGCACCACGGTGCCGCCCCTCCCCCGGCCGGCGATCTGGCCCTCCTCGGCGAGCCGCCGGTAGGCGTCGGTGACGACCCCTCGGGAGACCCGCAGCTCCACGGCGAGCACCCGGGTGGCGGGTAGTCGGCTGCCGGCGGGGAGGCTGCCGTCCGCGATGGCGGCGCGGAGCCGGGTGGCCAGCCAGTCGGCGAGTCCGCCGGGCGGGGCGGCGGCCGGGTCGAGTTGGAGGAAGTCGGTCCCGGCAGGTCCGGACGTCACGGCTTCGGCGGTGGTGGCGGCGGTGGCGTCGGCAGCGGGTCCGGCGGCGGGTTCGGCGGCGGGTTCGGCGCGACCTTTGGTCCTGTCCGCAGGCATCTCATTGGACCTGTTCACCGGTCCATTGTGCGGGCCAGGCTGGGGACATGACGACGACTACGACGACTACGACGGCGACCACGGCGACGGCGGACATGGTGACGGCCGCGGGCCGGGCGGGAACCACCGGGCCGACGGCCTCGCCGACCGGCGCTCCGGCCGGCACCGCGGCCGGCTCGCTCCGGGACACGACCGACCGCCCGACCGGCTACGTGCACGGCTATTCGGAGGCGGAGGCCGTGCGCCTCGGCGACCAGGCGAACACCCTCGTCGAGCTGCTGCACGCCGGCACGGCCTACCCGCCGGGAAGCCGGGTGCTGGAGGTGGGCTGCGGCGTCGGGGCGCAGACCGTCCACCTGCTCGCCGCCAACCCGGGAATGCACCTCACCGCGGTCGACGTCTCGGCCGACTCGCTCGCGCAGGCACGCGCCCGCGTGGCGGCGCTCGCTCCGGGCGCGCGGGTGGACTGGCACCACGGCGATCTGCACCGGCTGCCGTTCGTCGACGGCAGCTTCGACCACCTCTTCGTCTGCTTCGTCCTGGAGCACCTGGCCGACCCACCGGCGGCCCTGGCGGCGCTGCGCCGGGTGCTGAGGCCGGGCGGCACCATCACGGTCGTCGAGGGCGACCACGGCTCGACGTTCTTCCACCCGGAGAGCGGGGCGGCCCGGGCCACGGTGGACCACCTGGTCCGGCTGCAGACCCTCGCGGGCGGTGACGGCCTGATCGGCCGCCGGCTGCACCCGCTGCTGACCGGGGCCGGCTTCCGGGACGTCACCGTCCGCCCGCGCGCCGTGTACGCGGACGGGAGCCGCCCGGAGCTGGTGCAGGGGTTCACCCGGCGCACGTTCCTCGCGATGGTCGAGTCCGTCCGGGCCGAGGCGCTCGCAGCAGACCTCACCACGGCCGAAGCGTTCGACCGGGGCATCGCCGACCTGCGCCGGACGGCCGAGGAGGGCGGCACGTTCCACTACACCTTCTTCAAGGCACTGGCCGTCCGGCCCTGACCCGCCACGGTGCACACCGACCGCACCCGGCCTCCGGCGCGGACGGCGGTCACTCCGGGGCGGGGCCGCCGCGCCGGCTGGTGTCGCCGAGGTGGGTGAGCAGGGTGCGCAGGGCGTCCACCAGGGCCTCGGTCTGCGACTCGTCGAGGCCGGCGAGGACACGGTGCTCGGTGGCGAGGTGGTCGGGGAGGGCCCGGTCGATCAGCGCGTGTCCCTCGGGGGTGAGGGCGACGTCGCGGCTGCGGCCGTCGGAGCCGCTGGGGGTGCGGGTGACCAGGCCGCGCGCCTCCAGCCGGTCGAGGCGCTGGCTGATCGCCCCCGAGGTGACCATCGAGGACTCCAGCAGGCCGGTGGGGGTGAGGCGGTAGGGCGGGCCGCTGCGGCGCAGGGTGGCGAGCACGTCGAAGGAGGCCGCGTCGAGGTCGTGCTCGGCGAAGGTCTTCTTCAGCTCGGCGTCGACGAGACGGGTGAGTCGTTTGAGCCGTCCGATCACCTCCATCGGCGAGACGTCGAGGTCGGGGCGCTCCGCGCCCCACTGCCGCACCGCTCGGTCCACGTGATCTGCCACGCCGCCCACCCTAAACGATTGCTTAGCGGTGAGATACCTCACACCCCGCCAGCATGCCCGACCACCCTATTTGCCTTAGCGCTGAGATACATTGGCTTAGTGCTAAGGAATCGACTCGGAATCGTGCTCTTGACCGCTCTCGCCCCCGTCATCTGGGGGTCGACCTACCTCGTCACCACGGAACTGCTGCCGCCCGGTCGCCCGCTGCTCGCCGGGGTGCTCCGCGCCCTGCCCGCCGGGCTGCTCCTCGTCGCCGTCACCCGCCGCCTGCCGAAGGGGAGTTGGTGGTGGCGCTCGGCGGTCCTGGGCGCACTCAACATCGGCGTCTTCTTCGCCCTCCTCTTCGTCTCCGCGTACCGCCTGCCCGGCGGCGTCGCCGCCACCGTCGGCGCCGTCCAGCCGCTGATCGCCGCAGGTCTGTCGGCCGCACTGCTCGGCGACCGGCTCACGCTGCGGACCCTGCTCTCCGGCATCGCCGGCGTGGCGGGCGTCAGCCTGCTGGTCCTGCGGGCCGACGCCCAGCTCGACGCACTCGGCGTCGCGGCCGCACTCGGCGGTGCGGTCGTGATGGCCACCGGCGTCGTGCTCTCCAAGCGGTGGACCTCGCCGGCCCCGCTGCTCGCCACCACCGGCTGGCAGCTCACCGCGGGCGGTCTGCTGCTGGTCCCGGTGACCCTGCTGGTGGAGGGCCCGCCGCCGCCCCACCTCACCGGCTCCAACCTGCTCGGCTACGGCTACCTCGCCCTGATCGGTGCGGCCGTCGCGTACGGACTCTGGTTCCGCGGGCTCCGCGCGCTGCCGCCCACCTCCGTCACCTTCCTGGGCCTGCTCAGCCCGGTGGTCGCCACCACCCTCGGCTGGCTGGTCCTCGGACAGGACCTCGCTCCCGTCCAGGCGCTCGGCGCGGTGATCGTGCTCGGCTCGCTGGCCGCCGCCCAGATCCGCCGGCCGGCCCCGGCACCGACCACGGCCGGGCCGAAGCCGGCCCACCGGCCCTCCCCCGAATCGGCGACCGCTCCCGGCGCCCGGGCCTGACACCTCACACCGTCCGTACCCGGTCCTCCCGGACCGATCGACCCTCCCGAGGATCCCCATGCGTATCACCGTGTTCGGCGCAGCCGGCAACGTCGGCAGCCGGGTGGTGGCCGAGGCGCTCACCCGCGGCCACCAGGTCACCGCCGTCCTCCGCGATCCCGCCCGGCCACACGCCCTGCCGACCGCCGCCGTGACCGCCACCGGCGACGCCGCCGACGCCGAGGACGTCGCCCGGCTGTGCGCCGGTCAGGACGTCGTGATCACCGCCACCCGGCCGGCGCCCGGCAGCGAGTCCGAGCTGGCCGTCGCCACCAAGGGCCTGCTGGCCGGACTGGCCGGGACCGGCGTGCGGCTGCTCGCCGTCGGCGGCGCCGGGAGCCTGACCCTGCCGGGCGGCAGCGGGGCCACCGTCCTCGACGATCCCGGGTTCCCGCCCTCCTGGCGGCCGATCGCCCTCGCCTGCGGCGAACAGCTCGACCTGCTCCGGACCTCCACCGGGGTCGACTGGACCTACCTCAGCCCGGCCGCCCTGCTGGAACCGGGCGAGCGTACCGGCCGCTACCGCCTCGGGCGGGACGAGCTGGTCGTCGACGCCGACGGCCGGTCGGCCATCTCCATGGAGGACCTCGCGGTCGCCCTGGTCGACGAGGCCGAACGGCCGGCCCACCGCGGTCTGCGCTTCACCGTTGCGTACTGAGGCGCGGGACGGCGGTGGCGCTGACAGCGGCGGCGCCCACCACGGCCGCGGCCGCACGATCGCGCAGCGGCCGACGGGTCGGCGGCCCGCCGGTGGTCGACGGCGGGCCAGGTGGACGTGGGTGACGGCCGGGGGAGGCGACCATCCGGGTGACCCGGTAGCCGTCGACCGCCTCGCCCGGTTCGTCCGGCCGCCGCTCGTCACGGCCCGCGGGCGTCGGCGCCACGGCCGGGTACAGCTCGTCCACCGGCCCGGCCCGCAGGTACGGCTGTACGGTGGCCGCCCCGCCGCCCAGGTGTCCGTCCCGGCCCCCGGCCGCCGCGGAGGCCCGCTCCAGCAGCGGACCCACCGGCCCCGCCGTCCGGGGGGTGTCGCCTGCACCACCGGAAAGACGGGTGCGTGCACCATCGATCCGGCCGCTCCGGGCGACCAGGATCATCAACGTGAACCTGAGCGCTACGAACAACCCGACCGCTGCGACCGCGAACGCCGCCGCGTCCACGCGGCGCGCCCGGCGTCGGCGGGCACCGCTCGCCGCCCTGACCACCGTGCTCCTCACCGCCGTCGGCCTGCCCGTCGTCACCGGCGCCGGGCCGGCCTCGGCCGCACCAGGCACCGCCACCGTACGGGTCCCCGACCGCTACGCCCGGCAACAACTCGCCTGGCGCCCCTGCGCCGAGGCACCCGCGCTGGACTGCGCCGCGATGGCCGTCCCCCGCGACTGGCACCACCCGAACGCCGGGCCCGACGTCACCGTCGCGGTCTCCCGGCACCGGGCGACCGATCCGGCGAAGCGGCGCGGCACGCTGATGATGGCCGCGGGCGGGCCCGGCGGCGCCGGACTGCTGCGCCCGGACGGCCTCGTGCGCGCCGCACCGGCCCTCGGCGCGGCGTACGACGTGGTCGGCTTCGACCAGCGCGGGGTCGGCCACAGCACCCGACCGACCTGCCAGACCCCGGAGGAGTTCCGGGACTTCCTCGCCGGAGACTTCCGCGACGACACCCCCGCCGACCGCGCCCGCGTCATCGCCCGCTCCCGCAAGCTGGCGGCCGACTGTGAACGACGCAGCGGAGGCCTGCTGCCGTACCTGACCACCGAGCAGACCGTCCGCGACCTCGACCTCTTCCGCACGCTGCTCGGCGAGCGACGGATCAGCTACTACGGCCCCTCCTACGCCACCATGATCGGCGCGTACTACGCGACGCTCTTCCCGCAGCGGGTGGAGCGGATGGTGCTGGACAGCAACATCGGCTTCGACGGCTCCTGGGAGCGCTTCGAGCTCGGACAGCCGATGAGCTTCCAGCGCCGCTTCGAGGAGGACTTCCTCCCCTGGCTGGCCGCGCGCGACAGCACCTACCACTACGGCGCCACGGCCGCCGCGGCGAAGACGCACTGGGAGCAGCGGCGCGCCGCCCTGCACGACACCCCGCTCACCGACGGCGCACTCACCGTCGGCCCCAACCAGCTGGACAGCGGGACCATCCAGGCCCTCTACCAGGAGAAGAACGGCTTCCCCGCGCTGGCCGCCGCCCTGGCGGCGCTCGACGACTGGCCGGCCGCGGACCCCGTCGGCCGGCAGGCCGCGAACCAGCTGTTCGGCCGGTACCTCTCGCCGGAGTTCCTCGCCGAGTACTTCGCGGTGACCTGCGCCGACACGCCGTGGACGCGCGACCTCACGACCTGGGCGGACCGCGGCGCCGAATACACCGCCCGATGGCCGCTCGCGGGGGCCCGGACGCTCGCGTTCTCGGCGGTCTGCGCCTCCTGGCCGACGCCGACGGCGCCCCGGGTGCGGGTCACGGGCGCTGGTCTGCCGCCGACGCTGATGCTCAACTCCGTGCACGATCCGGCCACCTACTACGAGGCGGCGCTCGGTGCACACCGGGCGCTGCGCGGATCGCGCCTGGTCACGGTCACCGGCAACGGCGACCACGGCCAGTACCCCGGCCCCAACGACTGCGTCCGCGACCTCGTCGAGTCCTACCTGCTGGCCGGTCGGACACCCGTCCGGGACGTCAGCTGCGCAGCGCCACAGTCGTCCTGATCGCTGGGCGGCTGCGGGCGGTCGCCGGCGGCGCGGACCACCGGCCTCGGCCGTGCACCGTCCCCGCCGGGCACGGCGGTGGCCGCCGGAGAGGATCCGGCGGCCACCGAGGGCGTCAGCAGGGCGGGGGCGCGGGTGCGTGGGCGGCGCGGGGCGGTGTCAGGGGCGTTCCAGGGTGATGGAGTTGACCGGGGTGAGGTCCGCCCAGACACCGTTCTGGGCCGGCATGTCGTAGTTGCAGTTGGTGCCGTTGTAGCCGAGGCAGAGGTGGGCGTGGGCGCCGCCGGACTGGTTGTTGAGGACCCAGTGCCAACCGGTCTTGTTCTGCAGGTTGTGGGCGCCGTAGCTCCAGAAGACGTCGGTCGGCGGGGTGGAGGTGGGGGCGCCCTCGCCGTAGATGCAGACCGCCCCGTACGGGCAGCCGTCCCAGGCCCCGTCGGCCTGGGCGCCGGTGGCACCCACGGTGGTGACGGCGGCGGTCGCGAGCGCGAGCGCGGCGGCGGCGTGGAGGATCTTGCGCATGGTGGATCTCCTCTGATGTGGCTGGTCCGGCCAGTGCTCATCAGCGTAGGAGCGGCCCGGCGGCAGCGGTCCCTGACGGATGACAGGGTGGCGGTGCCGCAGGTGGGGGCCGCCGCCGGGGCCCGGCATCCGGGCAGACGCCGGGCTGGCGCGGCCCGGTGCGACGACGGCACGCCGCCGTCGCACCGGCCACCCCGCCGGCGGCCGGGCCCCGCTCCCGCTCGGGAACGGGACCCGGCCGGCGGCCCGCTACCGCGGCGCCCGGGCGTAGCCGGCGGGCCTGGCGGCGAAGGTGCCCCGGCCCTGGGTACGACTGCGCAACCTGGTCGCGTAGCCGAAGAGTTCGACCAGCGGCACGACGGCCGTCACGGCCACCGTGCCGCCCCGCGGTGCCGAGCCGTTCACCCGGCCGCGGCGCGCCGCGAGGTCGCCCAGTACACCGCCGACGGCGTCCTCGGGCACGGTCACCGTGACCTCGGTGACCGGCTCCAGGAGCAGCGGGCGGCAGCGTCGCAGCGCCTCGCGCAGGGCGAGGCGTCCGGCGGTGCGGAACGCCAGGTCCGACGAGTCCTTGGCGTGGGTGGCCCCGTCGGTCAGCGTGACCACCACACCGGTGACCGGGTGGCCGCCCAGGGGCCCCTCGGCCAGCGCGTCGCGGCAGCCGGCCTCGACCGCCTGGACGAACTCCTTCGGCACCCGCCCGCCGGTGACGGTGGAGCGGAATTCGAACCCTTCCGGCTCCTGGTCGCCGTCGCCACCCGCCAGCGGCGCCACGTCGAGGACGACATGGGCGAACTGGCCGGCACCGCCGTCCTGTTTGACGTGCCGGTAGACCAGGCCGGTCACGCCTGACGAGACGGTCTCCCGGTAGGCGACCTGCGGCCGTCCGACGGTGACCTCCAGTCCCCGAGCGGTCTGACGGATCTTCTCCACCGCGACCTCCAGGTGCAGTTCGCCCATGCCGGACAGCACCCGCTGACCCGTCTCCGGGTCGGTGCGGACCAGCAGCGACGGGTCCTCCTCGGCCAACCGGGCCAGCGCTGTGGCCAGCCGGTCGGTGTCGATGGCGTGCCGCGCCTCGACGGCCACCGTGACCACCGGGTCGGCGGTGACGGTCGGCTCCAGGACCAGCGGCTCGGCGGGCGTGCAGAGCGTGGCGCCCGCGCGGGCGGCCTTCGCCCCGACCACGGCGACGATGTCGCCGGCGGTCGCCGACTCGGTCTCGGCGTGCTTGTCGGCCTGCACCCGCAGGATCCGGGCGATCCGCTCGGTGCGCCCCGTTCCGGCGTCCAGCACGGTGTCCCCCTTCCGCAGTGTGCCCGAGTAGATCCGCAGGTAGGTGAGCCGGCCGGTGGCGGTGGCGTTCACCTTGAACACCAGGCCCGCGAACGGCCCCGCCGGGTCGGCGACGCGCTCCTGCTCGGCGCCGTCGTGCTCGCCGCGCACGGCGGGCACGTCGAGCGGCGAGGGCAGGTACGCGGTCACGGCGGCCAGCAGCGGCTCGATCCCCCGGTTGCGGTAGGCCGAACCGCAGAGCACGACCACGGCCTCGCCCGTGCGGGTGAGGTCGCGCAGGGCGGCGGCCAGCGTGCCGGGAGCCAGCGACCCGTGGTTGCAGAACTCCTCCAGCGCGCCCGGGTGCAGCCCGGCCACGGCCTCGTCGAGCGCCCGACGGCGCCGTTCGGCCTCCTCCCGAAGGTCCTCGGGCACGGGGCCCTCGCGGTAGCCGTCCGGCCCGGGACCGGCCGCCCAGGTGAGGGCGCGCATGCCGAGCAGGTCGACCACGCCGGTGAATCCGTCCTCCCGGCCGATCGGCAACTGGACGGCCAGCGGCGCCGGATGAAGCCGTTCCCGGATGGAGGCGACCGCGGCGTCGAGGTCGGCGCCGGCGCGGTCGAGCTTGTTGACGAACGCGATCCGCGGCACGCCGTGCCGGTCCGCCTGGCGCCAGACCGACTCGCTCTGCGGTTCGACGCCCGCGACGGCGTCGAACACCGCCACCGCCCCGTCGAGCACCCGCAGCGAACGCTCCACCTCGTCGGCGAAGTCCACGTGGCCCGGCGTGTCGATCAGGTTGATCCGGTGGCCGTCCCAGGAGCAGCTGACGGCGGCGGCGAAGATGGTGATGCCGCGGTCGCGCTCCTGCGGGTCGAAGTCGGTGACGGTGGTGCCGTCGTGGACCTCGCCGCGCTTGTGGGTGGCACCGGTCAGGAAGAGGATCCGCTCGGTGACGGTGGTCTTGCCGGCGTCCACGTGAGCGAGGATGCCGAGGTTGCGAACGGTGGCGATCGCGGCGGTGGCGTTGGTCGTGGTGACGAGGTCGGTGCGCATGGCCCGGTGCCTTTCATGGCGTGACGAGGGGTCGGACTGCGCGATTCACCGCGACGACGGCGCCGACGGGGCACGGCCGGGGAAGTCACGGCCGTACGGGACACCGCCCTCCGCCCACCCGGAGCGACCCGCGCGTGCGGGCGCCGATTGCGGGCGCCGTCGGCGGGAGCCGATCCGGCCACGAGCTGAGGAGGACGTGCGGTTCAGGCGTTCGTCGCGGACCACCGGTGCCGGCCGCGCAGCGGGCACCGGGTGCACGAGGACACCAGGATCACCTCGTACCGGGACGAGGGAACGACGACAGCGGTGCGGTAGCGCACGACCGGTCCCTCCCTGTACTCGTCACGGTGCGCCGCCCCCCGGACCGGTGGGCAGCGCGTCTCCGGGAGCCGAGTGTAGGGAGGGCGCCACACCGCAGTCACCGGGTTTTCCACGCCCGGCCCACGGACGATCGACGCACCGCAGGCCGAGGCCTGCAGGGTCCACGGTTGTCCAGGCCGGTGGAATCACCGTGGAGTTGGGCACCAGCCTTTCGCGCCGCGCCGCGCCGCACCCCGTCCCGGCTCCACACCCGCCCGGACTCCTGTCACGGAACCGCCGGCACCGCAGTGCGGAGAAGTGGTGGATCCGCCGCGCGCGCAGCACCAGGGCCGCCCGCCTGCGCGGGGCGGCGCGGCGCCGCCGACAGCGCCGACCGCTGGTCGGACCGGGCGAACCCGCCCTCCGGGATCGCCGTGTCCGGGACGGTGCCGTCGTTCCCACGAGCACCTCGTCACTCACCCCGACACCGGGGGCGCTCCGAACCGCTTCCTCCATCATCCGGGGGGGCGTGGACCCATCGGACGATCATCGGTTCGGTCCGTTGGCGCTACTGTGCCGGGGTGAACAGCAGCAATGACCTTCCCGACCGGGACGGCCGACCCGAACCGCTGAGGCCGGTGTGGCCGCGCAATCTGGCGCTCTCGCTGGCCGCGGCGGTGGCCGCGTACGGCGTGATGACCACCGTGGGCTCCTCGGAGGAGGGCGACTCGGGCCACCGGGCGGCCTCCGCTCCGCCGGCCGTCGCCGTACCGACCGCCGACCGACCCGTCGCGTCACTGGACCGGGTGTTCCCCGCCGAGGTGAAGGCGGCCGACGGCACGGTCTACACCCGAGTGACCGCCAAGACCCGGCTCTCCTGCCCGCCGGAGGGGTCGGTGGGCCCGCGGCTCGCCGGCCTGCTCAAGCAGGGCAAGGGCTGTGCCGGTGAGCAGACCGCGCTCTACCGGGACGGCCACGACAATCGGTTCAGCCTGGTTGTGTTCACCCTGTGGGACCCTCGGGACACCGCCCACGTGCTCATCGAGCTGGCCAAGGCCGCCGGCGACCCCCAGGTTCCCGCGCAGGCAGCGCCGATCGGGTGGGGCCTGCCCGCCCTGCCCGCCGACAGCGGCCGGGTGCAGTCCTTCGCCGGCGTCGACCGCGTCCTGGTGGTGGGGCTCGGACAGTGGTCCGACGGCCGGAAGGCCGACTACCAGAAGCTGGCGGACCGGCTCCAACTCGTCCTGACCGGCGTCACCGAGAACATCGGGCCCCACACGAGCGGGGTCTAGCAACGCGGGGCCCGGGCGGCTGTGAGGCCTTCGGGAACCCGAACCCCTGGATCAACGCGAAGGCCGGCGGCAGCGTCCGGCTCCGGCCGGTGATCGTGGGCTCCGGCGATCCACCGGGCGCCGTAACGGCCGACCGTCGGGGCCACCGACGACCGCAGCCGCCGGACTCCGAACGGCCGTGCCCCGGGGAGACGCCTCCCCGGGGCACGACCCGCGGACAACGCTCAGTTCCGGCGGCTGCGTTGGCGCAGCCAGGCGAGGCCAGCGATCAGGCCGACCGCCCCGCCCGTACAGAGCTTGACGGCGCCCTTGGCGAGCAACCAGCCCAGACCGGGCATCGTCCAGCCCAGCCAGTGGAAGACGACCAGCAGAACCGCCGCCGCACCGAGCGCCGCCACCACGCCGACGGCGACGGTCACCCCGGTGGAGAGTTCGCGTTCCTCGGGCTCCGTCACGCCCACGTCCTTCGTACCCCCATGGTCCATGAAGCCGATCCTAACCTCGGGTCAGCGCGGCGCGTGGTGGTGGGTGTCGCCGGTGTGCTCGCCGGTCTCGTGATCGGGGAAACTGACGGCCAGGGTGGCCCGGTACTCGAAGACGTCGTCGCGGTGGCCCGGCACGCGTGCCCAGGCCAGCGAGTGCACCTCCGCGTCGGGTGCCTGGCGGCACCAGGCGGCCGCCTCCTCCAGGGCACGGGCCGCCGAACGGCCGGTGCAGACGACGGCGGTGTAGGCGGCGACCGACACGTCGCCGCCACCGCAGCGGGCGCCCCGGGAGACGGCCCGGACCGCGGCCGCGGCATGGGTCAGGTCACGCGCCAGGTCGTCGACCACCCGGGGTGGCGCCGGCAGGACTTGGCCCTCCGCCACGGTCTCCGGCAGGTTCGTGCTCACTGTCAGGGCCTCCGTCCGCCTGGTCACGGGATCCGCCGGGCGCGGATCCGCCTGGTCACCGGCCCAAGAATGCCGGGCGGCCGTTCCTGGCATGGCCACTTTCGCCGGAACGTCACCCGTCCGGGGAGCCGATGGTGTAGAGCTCGACCACGGCCGGTGCTCCCTGCCAGGGCCGCCGCCCGAGCGGCCAGGTCAGCCCGGATCGCGGCGGACACCGGCCGGAGCCCACCGGGCGAATGCGAACCGCCCGCGTGCTGCCGGGTACCACCGCGCGCCGGTTCGGCCTCCGGCCGCACCCGGTTGGTGCCGCGTTCACCAGGGGGCGGACGCAGCGGATGGCGGACGCCCGGCGGGACGGGCCGGCTCGGCCCGCCCGACCGTCGTCCGCTCGCGTGTCCGTCGTCCCCGGCTGTCACGCGGCTGTACAACACCCTTTACAGGAAAGGGAGATATCGCGAGCGACCGGCCACTACGATCCTGTGGCGTCCCAGTCCGCTGCACCGGCGGGCGTCAGCGGAGGGGGTTCCCGTGCAGCTCCATGCGTCATTCCGACAGCAGCGCCGACACCTCTGGCTGCCGGCCCTGGCGCTCGCGGGCGCCGCGCTGGCCGGGTGTTCGTCCGGCAGCGGCAAGGTGGTGGCGGCCTCCCCGGCGGGCTCCGCCTCCACCGGCTCCGCCACCACCGTCCCCGGCGCCACCACCGCACCCCCCGGTTCGGCCCCGGCCGCCCCGACGGCCGCCCCGACGGCCGGCTCGACGGCGGCCCCGACCGCAGCCCCCGCGGCGTCACCCGGCTCCGACGCCACCGGCGCCGGAGCCGGTACCGGCGCCGCAGGCTCCCGCCCCGAGGACGCCTGCACCCTGCTCGTGCCGGCCCAGGTTTCGGCCGTCATCAACACGGTGGAACCGCTCAACACCACCCACCCCGACGCGGCGTCCGGCGGCAGCCCGGTCTGGGGCTGCACCTGGGGCAACCGCCAGTCCTACGCCTCCCTCCGCGAGGTCGCACCCGGCGTCCTCGCCTCCGTCAAGGCGGACCCCGCGAGGTCGGTCGCCCCGCTGCCCGGGGTCGGCACCGAGGCCGTGATCGCGACCCGCAAGGACCACACCCACCCCGTTGCCCTCTTCGTCACCGGCGGCCGCACCTACGAGGTCGAGGTGGTGAAGGACCGCGGCCCGGGCGACGCGGTCAACGCCGGGCTGGAGGCGGCGGCGGAGGGCAGCCTGGCCCTGGTGTTCGCCGAGTCGCTCGGCGGCTGACGGCCGCCCCCGACCCGGTCCGGTCCGGGGCGTCCCCCGGCCCGGACCGTTCGATGGCGGCCGGGGGCGCCGGGCGGCGCAGCCGGTTCCCTCCGGGGCGTGAACGGGACCGGGGCCGGAGCGGCGGGCGGATGCGGGCGCGGCGCGGTCGTTCACAGAATGGCCCACGGCGCCGTACCCCGTAGTCCCCCGAAGCCAAGGCGGATCGTATGAGCCGACTCCACCCACCCCCCGCCCGGGCCGTCCGGCGCAGGGCCCTCCCGTCCCGTTCCGGGACCGCCCTCCTCTCCGGACTGGTCCTGCTCGCCCCCGCGGCCGCGGCCGGGACGCTGGTCGGCGCGATACCCGCGCGGGCCGACAACCCGACCATCTCGCTCAACTCCCTGCGCACCGCGTGGGACGCGGCCGAGCCCAACCTCGGCCCGGCACAGGTCTCGGCCTCGGACTTCGGCCGCCGCTGGTCCACCGCTGTCGACGGCGCGGTGTTCGCGCAGCCGCTGGTGGCGGGTTCGACGGTGGTGGTGGCCACCGAGACCAACCACGTCTACGGTGTGAGCGCCGCCGACGGTCGGATCCTGTGGCAGCGCGCGCTCGGCACGCCCGTGCCGTCCTCGACGGCCTGCCTCTCCCCCGGTACCGGCATCACCTCGACGCCGGTGTACGACAAGGCGACCGGGACCGTCTACCTGGTGGCCAAGTCCAGCGAGAACGGCGCGCACTTCTCCGTGCACGCCCTCGACGCCGCCTCGGGCGCCGAGCGCAGCGGCTGGCCGGTCACCGTCCAGGGCGATCCGGTCAACAGCCCCGGCGTCCCGTTCAACCCGGACACCTCCGCGCAGCGGGCCGGGCTCCTGCTGCTGAACGACGCGGTGTACTTCGGCTTCGCCTCGGACTGCGGCGTCGGCACGTACGTCGGCCACGTGGCCGGCGTCAACACCTCGACGCGCAGGCTGACCCTCTGGTCCACCGAGTCCGGCTCCAAGTCGCAGAACGGCGGCGTCTGGATGAGCGGCGGCGGGCTGGTCTCGGACGGCTCCGGGCGGATCTTCATCGCGACCGGGAACGGCGCCGGCGAGGGCTCGTCCCCACCGAAGGGACCGGGCGACAAGCCGCAGGGCCACTTCGCCGACTCCGTGGTCCGGTTGGGCGTCAACGCTGACGGCAGCCTCGCGCCGAAGGACTTCTTCAGTCCGTCCAACAACCGCCAACTCGACCACGACGACCTGGATCTGGGTTCCGGCGGCCCGGCCGCGCTGCCGACCGGCTTCGGTACCTCCGCGCATCCGCACCTGCTGGTGCAGGTCGGCAAGGACGGGCGGATCTTCCTGCTGGACCGCGACAACCTGGGCGGCATGGGCCAGGGGCCGAACGGCACGGACGCGGTGGTCGGAACGACCGGCCCCTACAAGGGCGTCTGGGGCCACCCGGGCGTCTGGGGCGGTGACGGCGGCTACGTCTACACGATCGAGAACTACGGGTCGCTGCGCGCGCTCAAGTACTCGGTGAACGGCAGCGGCAACCCGCAGCTGACCAGCGCCGGGACGAGCGCCGAGGGCTTCGGCTACGCCTCCGGCTCCCCGGTGGTGACGTCCAACGGGACGACGAGCGGCTCGGCGCTGGTCTGGCTCATCTACTCCGGCACCGGGCCGGGCGGGCAGAACGGCGAACTGCGGGTCTACGACCCGGTGCCGGTCAACGGCACGCTGAAGATGCGGCGCAGCTTCCCGCTCGGCACGGTGACCAGGTTCTCCGTGCCGGCGACGGACAACGGGCGGGTGTTCGTCGGCACCAAGGACGGCCACCTCATCGCCTTCGGCCGCACCTCCTGAGCCGACGGCCCCAGGAGGACACGACCCCGCCCCGGGCCCGCGTGCCGGCCGGGGCCGGCCGCCGCCCGTCACCCGTTCGAGCGCGATTGTCCGCGGATCGCGCGGTTCGGACCGGCGGCCGGGCCCGGCGGCTCGTAGCGTCCTGACCCAGGGGGCGCACGCGCCCCCTCCCCCAGTTCCCCCGGCCCGAGGAGGACCGATGCAGCAGAACACCCAGCCCCGCCCCGCACCCGCCGCACCCCCGGCGCGCCCGGCCGACACCGCCAGACCCCGCTGGTCCGCGCCGGCGGTGGAGTGCCACCGCACCGGGGCCGAGGTCACCGCGTACGCCGGACGGGCCGCCCAGTGGCGCAACCGCTGACCCGCGAACGCTTCGCGGCCAGGCTGCACGACCTGCGCGGACGGTACTGGGACACCCACCCGTTCCACCTGCGCCTGCACTCCGGTGGCTGCACGCCACCGGAGTTGCGGCGCTGGGTCGCCAACCGCTGGTACTACCAGCTCTGCCTCACCCGCAAGAACGCCGCCATCATCGCCAACTGTCCGCTGCCGGAGGTCCGGCGGGCCTGGGTGGAACGGCTCGGCTACCAGGACGGGCCGAACGGCGACGAGGGCGGCCTGGCCGACTGGCTGGTGCTGGCCGAGGCGGTCGGCCTCGACCGCACGGAAGTGACCGACGAGCGGCACGTCGCGCGCGGGGTGCGCTTCGCCGTCGACGGCTACCTGCACTTCTGCCAGACCCGACCGTGGACCGAGGGGGTCGCGGCGGCGCTCACCGAGATGTTCTCGCCCGACCACATGGCCCGGCGGGTGACCGCGTGGCGCACCCACTACGCGTGGATCGACCCGGCCGGGTACGCCTACTTCGAGCACCGCATCCCCACCGCCCGCCGGGACAGCGCCCGCACCCTGGAGCTGGTCCTGGACCACTGCACGACGGCCGCGCAACAGCAGGCCGCAGTGGAGGCGCTGGCGTTCAAGTGCGAGGTGCTGCGCGCCATGCTGGACGCCGTCGACTACGGGCCCGACCGGTGACCCCCGCCGTCCCCTCGACGCCGGCCGACCGCGCCGCCGGCACCCCGGCGGCACCGGTCACCCCTCCTGCACCGACCGGCCGCACGGCCCCGACCGCCGACCCGCCGTCCGTGCTGCGGCCGGGGCTGCGGCCCGGCGTGCGGCTGGTGCACGACCCGGTCCGCGACCGGGCCGTGCTGCTCCACCCCGAGGGCGTCCTGCTGCTCAACGACAGCGCCGCCGCCGTCCTGCGGCACTGCGACGGCCGGCGCGACGCCGATCGGATCACCACCGACCTCACCGCCGAGTACGACGGGGTGGACGGCGGCCACGTGCGCGATCTGCTGACCGACCTCGCCGGACGGCGGCTGCTCGCCCTCGACGGCACCGGCGCGCCGACGAGGCCGCAGCCGGCCGCCGGACTGCCCGGCGCCGCCGGCCGCGGGCCCGCGCCGCTCGGCCTGGTCGCCGAACTCACCTACCGTTGCCCGCTGCAGTGCACCTACTGCGCCAACCCGGTCGAGCTCGCCCGCTACCGGGACGAGTTGACGACCGAGCAGTGGCTGCGCATCCTCGACCAGGCCCGCGGGCTGGGTGTGCTGCAGGTCCACCTCACCGGCGGCGAGCCGCTGCTCCGCCGCGACCTGGCCCGGCTCGTGGCCCACGCCCACGGCCTCGGCCTCTACACCAACCTGGTCACCAGCGGCCTGCCGCTGGACGGCGCCCGCGCCGCCGAACTGGCCGGGGCGGGTCTGGACCACGTCCAGCTCTCCGTCCAGGACGCCGACCTGCGCCGGGCCGACGCCGTCGCCGGGCTCGCCGCGCACGAGCGCAAGCTCGCCGCGGCGGCGCTGCTGACCGGCGCGGGCCTGCCGCTGACCGTCAACGCGGTGCTGCACCGCGGCAACCTGCCGCGCCTCGGGGCGCTGGTCGAGTTGGCCGTGGCGCTCGGCGCCGACCGGGTCGAGCTGGCGCACACCCAGTTCTACGGCTGGGCCTGGCGCAACCGGGCCCACCTCGCCCCCGACGAGGCCCAGGTCCGGCAGGCCGAGCGGGACGTCGCCGCCGCCCGCGAGCGCCACGGCGAGCGGATCGAGATCGTGCACGTCGCCGCCGACCACCACGGCGGCACCGTCAAGCCGTGCATGGACGGCTGGGGCATCCGCCAGCTGGTCGTGGCGCCCACCGGCGACGTGCTGCCCTGCCTGGCCGCCGCCCAGCTGCCCGGACTGCCGGTGCCGAGCGCCGTCACCACCGGGCTCGCCGCGATCTGGCACGACTCCCCGGCGTTCAACCGCTACCGGGGCACCGACTGGATGCCCGAGCCGTGCCGCAGCTGCGCGCTGCGCGAGGTCGACCACGGCGGCTGCCGCTGCCAGGCCTTCCAGTTCACCGGCGACGCCGGCGCCACCGACCCGGCCTGCCGGCTCTCCCCGGACCACCACCTGGTGACCGGACCCGCCCCCGCCGACACCCCGGCACCCGTCCCACGGAGGCTGCGCTGAAGATCCGGATCCTCGGCACCGCCGCCGGCGGCGGGCTGCCCCAGTGGAACTGCGGCTGCGCGGGCTGCGCCGTCGCCCGCCGCACCGGCGCCGCCCGCACGCAGGACTGCCTGGCCGTCAGCGCCGACGGCGCCGCCTGGTACCTGGTCAACGCCTCCCCCGACCTGCGCGGCCAGCTCCTGGCCGCCCCCGAGCTCGCCCCCGAGCCCGGCAGCCGCGAGACCCCGCTACGCGGCGCGCTGCTCACCAGCGCCGAACTGGACCACACCCTGGGCCTGCTGACCCTGCGGGAGGCCGCCGCCCTCACCGTCCACGCCGCCCTACCCGTGCGCTACGCCCTGCACTCGGGCTTCCCGGTCGGCCCGCTGCTCGCGCCGTACACCAAGGCCCGCTGGCACACCCTCGTCCCCGGCCAGGCCGTCGAGCTGGACGGCGGGCTGCGCGCGGAGCCGCTGGCGCTCGGCGGCAAGCGTCCCCGGTACGCGGCCGACCTGCCCGGCGAGGGCTGGGAGGGCCGGTCGGACTGGGTGGTCGGCTACCGCTTCACCGCCGCCGGCAGCCGTTCCTGCGCCGTGTACGCACCCGGGCTGGCCGGCTGGACCCCGGCGGTCGACGCGGCGGTGGCCGGTGCGGACGTGGTGATCCTGGACGGTACCTTCAGCACCGACGACGAACTGGCCGGGCGCACCGGCGGCGCACGCACCTCCCACGGCATGGGCCACCTGGCGGTCCGGGACTCACTGCCCCATCTCGCCCGCCTCCCCGGGCCCCGCTACCTCTACACCCATCTCAACAACACCAACCCGCTGGCCCACCCGGGAGCCCCCGGCACCGAGGCGCTGGCCCGGGACCTCGCCGCGGCCGGCGCCGCCGTCGCCGAGGACGGGATGCTGATCGAGGTCTGATCCCGGCCCGGCGGCGGGGGTCCGGGGAGGCGGGCCCGGCCGGTCGAGGCCACGGCGCATCGCGGCCCCGGGGGGGGTGCGTCACGGTCGGCCCTCGCCGGTCGGACCCGCCGCCACCTGCACGTTCGTCGGACGGTGACGCCGTGCGCAACCTTTCGCCGTCCGCACCGCGTCAGATCGTCGTGATACTAATCAGCCCGGGGACGCGAGCTGTCATGCACCGTCAGGCACCATGCCTGCGGACGGTCCGTTCCGCGGCAGTCCGAACGGTCACGGGGAGGGGCACGGCATGAGCGCAGGACAGGGCGGCGATCGTCCGACGGAGCGCCGGCTGCGGCTGGGCAAACGGATGGCGGGGACGGCGGCGGTGTTCACCGCACTGGCGGCGCTGACGGGCTCCCAGGCGACCGGCCTCGGCCTGGCCCCGGTCGCCGCGGCAGACGCGTCGCAGCCCACCGGCGCCGCCACGGCCACCCAAGCCGTCGCCACCGGCGTGCCCGGTGCCGCTCGCCCGACGCTCCCGAACGCGCCCGGCGGGCCAGGCACACCCGTCGACGGCGGCGGTCCCGTCCCGCTGCCGCAACCGCCCACCGCGCTGCCCGGCGACCCGTCGGCCGGCCCGTTCCGCACCGGTCCCGCACTGCCGGAGACCGTCTTCGCCGCCTACCGGCAGGCCGAGACCGCCCTGGCGCAGCGCTCGCCCGGCTGCCACCTGCCCTGGCAGCTGCTGGCCGCGATCGGCGAGGTCGAGTCCGGGCAGGCCGGCCGCGGTGCCGTGGACGCCGGAGGAACGACGTACCGGCCCATCCTCGGGCCGGTCCTCGACGGCAGGGGCTTCGCCGCGATCCCGGACACCGACGGCGGCCGCCACGACGGCGACCGGGTCTGGGACCGGGCCGTCGGTCCGATGCAGTTCATCCCCTCCACCTGGGCCCACTGGGGGGTGGACGCCAACGGCGACGGCACGGCCGACCCCAACAACATCTTCGACGCCGCGCAGGCCGCCGGCCGCTACCTGTGCGCGGGCGGGCGCGACCTCGCCGACCCGGCGCAGCTCGACCGGGCGATCCTCGGCTACAACCACTCCGACGAGTACCTGCGGACCGTCAAGAACTGGATGGCCCACTTCGGCACCGGGACGGCGACCACCGTCCCGAACCGTCCGGCCCCGGCCGCCACCATCGCGCCCACCACACCCGCCGCGCCGGTCTCGCCCACCGCGCCCGTTCCCTCGGCGCCGGCTCCGTCGACCACCTCCTCGCCGTCGACCGCGCCGGCCACGGCGTCCCCCTCGGCCACGCCGGGTTCGAGCACCAGCCCGAGCCCGACCACCTCGCCCAGCCCGACCACCTCGCCGAGCGGTCGGCCGAGCGCGAGCACCTCGCCCAGCGCGACCCCGACCGGAACTCCGACCGGCACCCCGACCACGACGCCCAGCGGTACGCCGACGGCCACGCCCACCGCCTGCCCGGTGCCCACCCCGTCGGCCACCGGTACCCCGGGCCCGACGGCCTCCCCGTCGGCCACCGCCACCACGGCGGGCGCCACGCCCACGGCCACCCCGTCGGTGACCGCCACGGCGTCGCCCACCACCCCCGGCTGCCCGAGCCCGTCCCCGACGCCCACCGCGTCCGCCTCCGCCACCACACCCTCCACGGCCGCCCCGTCCACGAACGCCTCCCCCTCGGCCGCGCCCTCGCCGTCGGCCCACTGACACCGCGCAGAACGGGGGGACCGGGCCCACCCGGATCCCCCCGCTTCCGCGTGCCTGCCGTCTGACGGGTCGCGAGGAGGCGGCCACCCGGCACGCCGGCGGGCGGTCAGTTCCCGCCGAACCCGCCGTCGCTGTCGCCTTCGCCGTCGTTCTCGTGATCGTCGTTCTCGTCGTCGTAGCGGATGCCGGCTTCGCGGTCGCGCTGCTCCTGAAGCCTGACCGGGAGGTCCGGGTCCCAGTCGGAGGTGCGGGGCAGCTCGGGCCCGTCCGGGCCGAGGCGGACCACGGGTTCGACCCGGACCAGGCGGAACCGGCGCTCGCCGGCGGACAGTTCGTGGCCGCGGTCGGCGTCGAGGCGGTCGGCGGCGGCCGCGTACCGGGCACGCTCCTCAGCGGTCAGCCGGGGCAGCATCCGCGGGGCGAAGTCGCGCAGGTAGGCGGCCAGGCTGTCACGGGCGGCCTGGGGGGATTCGCAGGCCGCGGTCATCGGCACCCAACGGCCCTTCGCGTGTTCGGCGACGGCGCAGTGCACCGGCAGGACGAGGACGTTCGGGTACAGGTGAGAGGCGAGCCGGGCATCGGCCCGGACGTCCTCGGGGATGCCGTGGCCGGCCGGGACCAGCGCCGACATGTCCAGCCGGAGGATGCCGTCGACCGGCAGGACGGCGGCGGCCGGGTCGATGACGAACCCGCGCACCCGGGACGGCGCGCGGTGGCCCTTGCCGACGTCGGCCGCGTCGGGGTCGGTGGGGCGCGGCGGTTCGATGCCCTCGGGCCCGGAGCGCAGTACCTGCTCGGCCCGGAAGATGCGGTACTCCCGGCCCGCGACGGCGATCTCGTCCAGCGCCTCCCAGTCCATCCGCCGGTACGCGGCGGTGTACGCGGCGCGCTCCTCCGCGGTGATGTCCCAGGAGGCGGCGAACGGTTGGCCGGGCTCGGTCCGTGCCCAGCAACGGAACCGGTGGCCGAGGTCGTCCCGGGCCATCTGCGGGGTGGTGGAGTGGAAGTCCAGGATCCGCCAGGCACCCGGACCGACCCGCTCCACGCTGCCGAAGACGGGCGGCATCATCATCAGCCGGGGGTACTTCTCCCGGGACTCCCAGGCCTCCAGGCCGACCACGGCGGCCACCGGGTCGTCGGTGGCGCCGACCCGGATGGTGAGGTGCGCGGGCAACTGCACGGCGTCGTCGTCCATGCGGCCAGTGTTAGCGGACCGGTCGAGCGCGTCGCAGCGATATCGCGGAAGTCCACCCGCCCGAGCACCATCGGTGGCACGCTCCCCGCGGGGCGGCCCGCCGGTGTCCGGAGGCGACCGCTGCACGACCGCCCCGGGTCCGCGACCCACCGCGGTGCGGGCGCCCGGTTCGCGGCCCGGACCGCAGCGGACGCGGGGCCCGTCCGGGGGGAGATCGGACGGGTCCCGCGCCGCCGTTCGGGGGTTGACGGCGCGGAGCGGCGGCCGGCGGCCGTCCGGTCGGAACCGCCGGCCTCCCGGCAGTGCCCTGCCGGCGCTCGTCAGAGGTGCTTGACCAGCTCCGGCATCAGGTCCTGGAAGGTCCGGCCGCTCGCCGGCTGGCCGATCGCGGCCATCTGCCAGCCGTTCCCGACGCGCTGCACCTTCGCCATGATCTGCGCGGTGTACGGGCCGCCGCCGGTGAGCGTGTACCGGGCGAGCTCCGCACCGGTGTGTTCGTCGACCAGCCGGCAGAAGGCGTTCTCGACCTCCTGGAAGGTCTGCCCGGTGAAGGAGTTGACGGTGAAGACGATCTGGTCGACCGCAGCCGGCACCCGGTCGAGGTCCACCGTGATGGACTCGTCGTCGGTGGCGTCGCCCGCACCACCGGTCAGGTTGTCGCCGCTGTGGCGGACCGAGCCGTCGTTGCTCTGGAGGTGCTGGAAGAACACCACGTCCACCGGCTTGCTCCCGGCGAAGAGCACCGCCGACGCGTCCAGGTCGATCTCCTGGGAGGCCAGCAGCTTGGCGAAGAAGCCCTTCTTCTGCGCGGCGCGCCAGCCGAGCCCCATCCGGATCACGCCCAGCCGGCCACCGCCCGCCTTCTCCAGGCTCAGTTTCTGCCCCTTGGCCAGCGAAACGCTCATCGCGCCCTCCTCATTCCTCCGCCTGCCGGCTTGAATCTACAGCACTGTAGAGACCGGCCGCGTCCGGGGCTCCTCGCGCGGTCCGCCTCCCCTTGGATCACGTACCCCGCTCCGACGATCCACACCACATGGTTCGACCACGCCGCTCGGAAGACAGGATCATCCGAGCACACCGAGGCGGCGGGCGGCGACCGACACACCGCAGCGCAGCGGGGCCGGCCCACCGTTCACCGAACCCGACGGGCCCGGCCCCGACCCGGCCCGCCCGCTCGGCGTCAGGCGGTGCGCTCCAGCCGTACCAGGACGTCGATCGCCTCCGTCCGCTGCGGCGCGCCGGCGCCACCCCCGGTGGCCCCGGCGACCCCGGCGACCCCGGCGACCCCGGTGACGGCGGCCGACCGGTGGCCGCCCTCGACGTCCACCAGCCGCCGGACGCGCTCGGCCCGGACCGTGTGCAGCCCGGCACCGTCGAGGTCGGCGAGCACGTCGTCCGGGGTGTAGAGGACGCTCGGGTCCTGCGGACCGCCGACGCCCGAGGTGAGGTTGGTGCTGTCGTGGGCGATCACCAGCAGGGTGCCGCCGGGGGCGAGCGCGGCGGCGGCCCGCACGAGGGCGGCCCGGCGGTCCTCGGCGGGGAGCTGCAGGTAGGCGACCAGCACCAAGTCGTAACCCTCCGACGAGGCTTCGAGCTCGCGGGCATCGCCGTGCCGCCAGGTCAGCCGGTCCGCGACCTCGTCGGGCAGGTCCGCGGTGAGCCGCTCGGCCCGCTCCAGCACCACCGGGGAGAAGTCCAGGCCGGTCACGTGCCAGCCCCGGCGAGCCAGCCAGATGCTGTTCCGGCCCTCCCCGGCGGCGACGTCCAACGCCCGGCCCGGGGCCAGGTCGGTCAGCTCGCGAACCACCCAGCGATTGGGCTCGGCGCCCCAGACCAACTCGCTCGCGGCGTAGCGCTCGTCCCAGTCCCGGCTGTCCATGGCTCTCCTCCACTCGAAGGGGCTGCTCCCGTACGACACCGTACCGGCGGGGCCGTCCCGGAGCGCCCTGCGGCGGCCGGACAGTAACCGGGCCCGTGGCTGCGGCGTGGAACCGTCCACCGGCCGGACACCCTTGACGGCGAATATTGGTCCAGTCCAATCTGTGGTGTCGTGGCGCGGCCGGACGACGGCCCGGTCCGCGCCGGTTCGCCGTACGCAAGCACGCGCAACCCGCCCGGTCGCCCCCACAGCGACCGGTTCGGCTCCCCCCGGCCCGCCCCGGGCCATCGCACCGCCGGAAACCCCACTCATCCGGAGGACACCGCATGCACGACCGCGCCATGCCCGCGCGCCCCGCCGCCGCAGCACGCCACCGGGCCACCGCTCCACGCCACCGGGCCACCGCCCTGGCCCTGGCCGCCACCCTCACCACCGGCAGCGCGGCCCTCGCGCTCACGCTCGACACCGCCTCGGCCGCGCCGGTCGACCTGCTGGCCAACGCCGGCTTCGAGACCGGCACCCTGACCGGCTGGACCTGCACCAACGGATCCGTCGTCACCGC
Organism: Kitasatospora hibisci; assembly: GCF_043950205.1. Lineage (NCBI taxonomy): Bacteria > Bacillati > Actinomycetota > Actinomycetes > Kitasatosporales > Streptomycetaceae > Kitasatospora > Kitasatospora hibisci. The sequence continues at coordinate 795,491 of NZ_CP171642.1, forward strand.
ACCCGTGCACAGCGGCGGTTACGCGCTCAACGGAGCCGCCTCGACCACCGACACCGCCCAGTGCCAGCAGACCGTCACCGTCCAGCCGAACACCCGGTACACCCTCTCGGGCTGGGTGCAGGGCAGCTACGTCTACCTCGGGGCCACCGGGGCGAGCGTCAACTCCCAGACCTGGACTCCCGACGCGACCGGGTGGACGCAGCTGAGCACCACCTTCACGACCGGGGCCGCCACCACCTCGGTGACCGTCTTCACCCACGGCTGGTACGGCACCGGCGCATACCGCGCGGACGACCTCGCCCTGACCGGTCCGGGCGGGTCGACCAGCAGCACCAGCCCGACGGCCTCGGGGAGCCCCACCGCGTCCGGCAGTCCGACCGCCTCCAACAGCCCCACCGCATCGAACAGCCCCACCGCATCGGGCAGTCCGACGGCCTCCGGGAGCCCGACCTCCTCCAGCAGCCCGACGGCGACTGCCACCGCCACGTCCACCGCGACCGGCCCCGCCGGCGACGGCAAGGTCACCACTCCCACCGGCGTCACCGTCACCAAGGTCACCCACAACGCGGTGGTACTCAGCTGGAAGCCGTCCACGCCGACCGGCGGCGACGGCCCGGTCGCCTACCGGGTCTACTCGGGCGACCGGCTGGTGGCGACCTCGATGGGCACCTCGGTGGCCGTCAGCTCGCTGTTGCCCGCCACCTCCTACGGCTTCACCGTGCAGGCGTACTCGGGCAGCCACGGCTCCGCCCAGTCGGCCCGGGTGGGCACCACCACCTCGACCGCTCCGGCCGCCACACCGTTCCGCTCGGCCTACTTCGACCAGTGGGGCGTCTACGAGAACGCGTACCACGCCAAGAACGTCGACACCAGCGGCGCCGCGGGCAAGCTGGACGTCATCACCTACGCGTTCGCCAACATCCACCCGACCACGCACACCTGCTTCCAGGCGGTGAAGGCCTCCGACTCGGCCAACGAGTCCAACCCCAACGCCGGCGACGGCGCGGGCGACGCGTACGCCGACTACCAGGCCGACTACAACGGCGCCGCCAGCGTGGACGGCACGGCCGACACCTGGGAGCAGCCGCTCAAGGGCAACTTCAACCAGCTGCGCCAGCTGAAGGCCAAGTACCCGAGCCTTCGGCTCACCATCTCGATCGGCGGGTGGACCTACTCCAAGTACTTCTCGGACGCGGCCGCCACCGACGCCTCCCGCAAGGCCTTCGTCTCCTCCTGCCTGGACATGTTCCTCAAGGGGAACCTGCCGACCGGCGTCGCCGGTGACGCCTCCGGCGGTCCGGCCTCGGCGGCCGGGCTCTTCGACGGCGTGGACCTCGACTGGGAGTACCCGGGTTCGGCCGGCGGCCACACCGGCAACCACTACTCCCCCGCCGACAAGCAGAACTTCACCCTGCTGCTGAAGGAGTTCCGCACCCAGCTGGACGCCCTCGGCAACGCCCAGGGCAAGCGGTTCCTGCTGACGGCGGCGCTGCCGAGCGGCCAGGACAAGATCGCCCTGTTGGAGACCGACAGGATCGGCGCCTACCTCGACTACGCCGACGTCATGACCTACGACATGCACGGCGCCTGGGACGCCAAGGGCCCGACCAACCACCAGGACCCGCTGCACGACAGCCCGAACGACCCGACCACGCCGATCACTCCGGGCACCCGCAGGTACAACGTGGACACCACGCTCGCCGCGTACACCACCGGCCTGCCGGAGTACGGCATCCCCGGCGGGTTCCCGACCGGCAAGCTGGTGCTGGGCATCCCCTTCTACTGGCGCGGCTGGACGGGCGTCCCGGCCGGCTCCGCCTTCGGCCTGTACCAGAGCGCGACCGGTCCGACCCCGGCCAAGCCGCTCAGCGCGGAGGCCGGCCTGGCCGCCTGGAAGGAGCTCAACGCCACTGCCGCCACCACACACTGGGATCCGGTGACCGAGAGCTCGTGGGTCCACGACGGCACCAACTTCTGGACGGGTGACACCCCCCAGGCGATCCGGGCACGCGGCGCGTACGCCAGGAGCAAGGGGCTGGCCGGGATGTTCGCCTTCTCCCTGGAGAACGACGACGCCTCCGGCACCCTGCTCGACGCGATGGACAGCAGCCTGCACTGAGGCCCCGGATCCGGCAGGACCGGACGGGAGAACACGCGACGTACCGTCCGACGCACCGACTCGACGGAACGGCGGGGGCCGCGCGGACCAGGGCGGTCCGCGCGGCCCCGGCTGCTCGGCGCCCCGGCACCGGGTCGGCCGTCCCGCGGCGCGCCACGCCCGGGCGGCAGCGGAGCAGGCGCCCGACCGTCAGCCGGGCGCCGCGCAGCGCACCGTGCCGGTGCAGCGCCTGGACGGCGTAGGTCGAACAACTCGGCGTGTACGGGCAGCAGGCCGGCCGCTTCGGGCTGACCTCGGTCCGGTAGTACCGCACCGCGCCGTACAGCACGCGCGCCGCGAACCCGCCCGGCACGGGCGCGGCCGGATCCGCGCCCGTGCCCCGGCGGCCACCGCGGCCGCCCGTCAGGGTGAACCGGACCCCCGCGGCCGTCATCACCGGGACGAGCGCGATCAGGCAGGGGTCGCCGAGCTCGCAGCAGCAGTCCACCCCGTCAAAGGCGTCCGACCGGTCGCGGCCCTTCTTCCTGTTCCGCCGCTTGTACGCCAGCCACTCCCGCCGCTGCGCCTTGCGTCGGCGGCGCTCCTTCTCCGGCAGCCACCACCACGCCCGCTCGGGACGGTGCGGCGGGAACTGGGCGCCCGGAGCGGGCGTCGGGTAGGTCACGACCGGTGTTCCTCTCGGCATGGCCGGAGCCGGTCCCCGACGGGCCGATCAGGCTATCCGAGCACGCCGCGGCAGCGGTACGTCAGTCCTGACCGCCGCCCAGGGCGGGGAACAGGTCGGTGAACGGCTGGGTGGTCACCGAGACGCTGCGGCCGAACGGGTCGTCGAAGTCCCAGATCAGGAAGAGCAGGAAGGCGATCAGCGCACTGAACGCCCCTGCCAGCAGCAACTCCCGGTAGGAGCGCCGGATCTGCAGGGCGAAGACCATGCCGACCGTCACCACCGCCCCGACGATCAGGCCGAACCAGACCACGCCGGGCATGGTGGGGCCGGCGTTCTGGCCGCGTGCGTTGCGCGCGTCGTCGGCGACACTGATCCGGTCCACGATCGGCTGGTAGGCCTGGGCCTCGAGGTCGCTGGCCGGTGTGCGGGTGGCGACGTCCTGGCGCAGCTTGTCCAGCAGCTCGGTGCCCCGGGCGGAGACCTCACCGTGCTCGCGCATGTACTCCCACTCGACGTCCACGACGTAGGAGACGTAGGCGTCCACGTCGGCCTGGACTTTGTCGCGGAACTCGACCGGGTAGACCTGGGCGCGCTCGCTGACCTCGTGCAACGACTGCGCCTCGCGGAACACGTCGTCCTGGGCCGCGCTGCGCGCCTCCCAGACGCCGGCGATGGCGAGGCCGAGCACGATCGCGTAGACCACGCCGATCATCATCGTCATGTACTCGATGACGTCGGGTGTCTCGTCGGTATCCTCGTCCTCGCTGACCCGGCGGTGCCTCAGCAGCACCACCGCCACCACGACGGCACAGGCCGCCGACATGGCGATGGCCAGCGCCAACCACTCGGACATGGGAACTCCTCTCCAGGGTTAGGGATTTCATGGGCGGGGACCGCAGCCACCGCTCGGCGGGACCGGTCCGCGGCGCGACCCGTTCGCGGGAACGACGGCGTCTGCGACGGCGCCCGGTTCGGCCGGGCACCGTCGGACGCCGTTCGCGTGGCCGCGACGAGCGCGATCGGCTGCGGCCGTGGTCGCCGGGGAGCGGTGCGGTCGGGCGCCGGGGCCACCGGCAGCCGGGCGGGTGGGACGGGTACTCGCGGCCCAGGTCTCCGGCGAGTTCCCGGCGGGAGTCCTCCGGGGCCCGCCGCGATCCACCGGGTGCGGTCAGGACCTGCCGGAACCGCCGCGGCCGGACCGGCCGCGCGGTCGCAGGGCCGCCGCCGCGAGGACCGCCGGCACGGTGACCACGAGCATCGTCCTGGTGGTCGCGCCGCCGTGGTGCCGCTCGGGCGCCTGGACCGGCGGGGCGAGCGGCACCTTGGCCGGCCTCGCCGCCGGCTCCGGCCGCACGGGGCCGGGGGCGGGCGGGCTCTGGCTCGGTTCCGGCGGGGCCGGGGGCTCGGGCGCCGGCGCGGGCGGCGGGACGGCCGGTCGTACGGTCGGCTTCGGCGTGGGTTTCGGCGTGGGCCGGGGCGACGGAGGCGGCGGGGTCGGCCGCGGCGTCGGCGGGGGCGCGGGCTGCGGCGGCACCGGCGCAGCGGTGGGCGGCGGTGTCGGCACGGGCGCGGGGGTCGGCACGGGCGCCGGGGTCGGCGTCGGGCTGGGCTTCGGTGTCGGGCTGGGCTTCGGTGTCGGCTTGGGGGTGGGGGTCGGTGTCGGTTTCGGGGTCGGGCTGGGACACGGCGGCGTCGGGGTCGGCGTCGGGCACGGGTGGTGGCCGGGCTTCGGGTGCGGCTCGGGGTGGTGCGGTTTCCCCGAGTGGCCGACCGTCACCCCGGCCGCCACGTGGATGTCGACGTCGACGTCCACGCCGCCGGGACCGACCGACACCGAGACCTCCGTCCCGGTCGAGACGCAGGTCTCGACCATCGGCCCGTGCGATCTCCCGCCACCCTGGTGTTCGGACGCCCGGGCACCGGCCGCACCGCTCAGCAGGGCGCAGAGTGCGGCCATCCCGGCCGCGGCACCGGCCAGCCGGGCACGTCGTCCACGGACTCCGCCGCCGCCGTCCAGCACGATCAGGTCTGCGGTCACGGCTGGCCGTCCACCGGTATCCGTCGGGGCTGCTGGGGCTGCGGCATGGGTTCCATGCACCTCTCGCGTCGCGGGGAACGTGGGAACGGCACCGGTCGGGACCTCGCCCACGGAGCCTCGTCGGCCGGCAACCTCCCCGGGAAGGTCCGCCCGACACCGGACGGCCCGCCTCGTGGGGCGGGCCGTCCGACATCAGGTGAAACGATCTTGCGGCCGTCCGGTTACGGGCGGACCGGATTCGGGCGCGGCCGCCGGTGGAGGCGGCCGCGCCACCGCTCAGTGGCGGCCGTGGGCGATCTCGACGTTCTCCAGTACGCCGACCGCGTCCGGCACCAGGATCGCCGCGGAGTAGTAGGCGCTGACCAGGTAGGAGATGACGGCCTTCTCGTTGATCCCCATGAACCGGACCGAGAGGCTCGGCTGGTACTCGTCGGGGATTCCGGTCTGGTGCAGACCGATGACGCCCTGGTTGTCCTCCCCGACTCGCATCACGAGGACGGAGCTGGTGTTCTCCTTGGTGATCGGGATCTTGCTGCACGGCAGGATCGGGACGCCGCGCCAGGCCGGCACCTGCTGCCCGCCGAGGTCGACATGGTGCGGGTAGAGGCCGCGGGCGTTCAGCTCGCGCCCGATCGCCGCGATGGTCCGCGGGTGGGCGAGCAGGTAGTCCGGGTCACGGCGGCGGCTGAGCAGCTCGTCGAGGTCGTCCGGGGTGGGCGGGCCGGAGTGGGTCTGGATCCGCTGGTCGAAGTCGGCGTTGTGGAGGAGGCCGAACTCCGGGTTGTTGATGAGTTCGTGCTCCTGGCGCTCGCGCAGCGCCTCGATGGTCAGCCGCAGCTGGTGCTCGGTCTGGTTCATCGGCTGGTTGTAGAGGTCGGCAACCCGGGTGTGCACCTTGAGCACGGTCTGCGCGACGCTCAGCTCGTACTCGCGCGGCCTCAGGTCGTAGTCCACGAAAGCGCCGGGCAGCTCGTACTCGCCGTGGTGGCCGGCCGACATGGCGATCTCGGCCTCACCGCGCTCGTTCTGGCGCTGGAGCGGCAGCGCCAGGAACTCGCGGAGGTGCGCCTGCAGCGCGGGCGAGCCGTCGCGGATGGCCTCGAAGTCCCGGCGGGGCAGCGAGAGCACGGTACCGGCGGTGGCGGTCTTGGCCGTGAACTCCCAGACGGCGTCGGGGTCGAGGACCGCCTGCTCGCCGAACCGGTCGCCGTCGCCCAGGACGCCGACGACGGTCTCGTCACCGTACTTGCCGGTGCCGATCTGGTTGACCTTGCCGTGGGCGATCAGGTAGATCCGGTCCGCCGCGGCACCGCGCTCGGCCAGCACCTCGCCCGGGCCGAAGTCCTGCTGCTCGCAACGGTCGGCGAGGGCCATCAGCACGTCATCGTCGTCGAAGCCGCGCAGCAGGGCCAGCTCGCCGAGCTCGCGCGGGATCACCCGCACCTCGGATCCGGTCTTGATGAACTCGATCCGACCGTCACCCACGGTGTACGTGAGGCGGCGGTTCACCCGGTACGCGCCACCGGCGGCCTGCACCCAGGGAAGCACCTTGAGCAGCCAGCGGGAGGTGATCTCCTGCATCTGGGGCGCGGACTTGGTGGTCGTGGCGAGATTGCGGGCAGCAGCGGTGGTGAGGCTCGACTGCTGCGGCACCTGCTGTGTCCCCGGGTTGGTGTCCACCGGCATCGGCAGGGTTCTCCTTCATCTGGTCAGGTCACGCCGACCCGCCCGGCCAAGCCGTGTCGGATCGTCAGATAGGCTTCATGGTGGGGGTGTTGGCGAAATACTGCGATGCGCTCCGCCTTCTCGGGCGGCCCACCGGGAACCCTAGATCACCGATCCCCGACCCACCCGGAGCGGGCCGCAAGTGACGCCCGATAGGGTGAATCTCGACCATGGAGAGGTTGGAATCCGTCAGCCGCCTCTAGACGGATCCTCGATTCCCTGCGCACGCGAAACACCCACAGGTCGGAACCACCCCTCCCACCCGAACGGATCGACGATGCGGCCCGCAGGCCGGACTCCCGCCCGCGAGGAGCCGGTACGCGTGTTCAACCTTCGAACGCCGGGCCGCTACCTGGACTAATCGCAGTGCACGGGCTTCAGCCCGGTGGTGAAGCGATTCTGAACCCTGCTCTGACCTGTGCGGTGGGCACCCTCCCGCACTGTGGACGGTGCCCACCGCAGACCGTCAAGCCGGACGGTTCTGCTGCTCGATGTACTGCCGGACTATCGACAGCGGCGCGCCGCCGACTGATCCGGCGAAGTACGAACCGGACCACAGACGCTGTGCCCGCCAGTAGTGCTTGACCAGCTCGGGGTACTCCTGCCGCAGCCGGCGCGAGCTGACGCCTTTGAGCGAGTTGACCAGCTTGGACAGGGCGACCTTCGGCGGGAAGTTCACCAGCAGGTGGACGTGGTTGTTCTCGCCGTTGAACTCGACCAACTCCACCTCGAAGTCGGCGCACACGTCCCGCATGATCTCTTCGAGCCGGGTCAGATGCCGCTCGGCGAACACCTTGTGACGGTACTTCGTCACGAAAACCAAGTGCGCATGCAGGGCGAAAGCGCAGTGCCGACCAGTGCGGATGTTCTGATACTCGGCCATAAACCAAAATGGTACGGTGCTGACCGTGCAGCTCAGGTACAGCTTCCGCGTGTACCCGAACGGGCCTCAGCGTTCCGCGCTGGCCAGGGCGTTCGGGTGTGCACGGGTGGCCTTCAATGATGCCCTCCGGGCACGTGAGACCGCCCGCGCCGCCGGGCTGCCGTTCATCCCGTCCGGCGAGCTGTCCAAGCAGCTCACGGCCGCGAAGAACACCCCCGAACGGGCATGGCTCGGCGAGGTGTCCGCCGTGGTGCTGCAACAGTCCCTCCGGGACCTGGACACCGCCTACCGGAACTTCTTCGACGGCCTCAAGGGCATGCGCCCGAAGATGGGACCGCCCCGGTTCAAGTCCCGCAAGGACACCCGGCAGGCGATCCGCTTCACCGCGAACGCCCGATGGAAGATCACACCGGGCGGCGACCTATCGCTGCCGAAGATCGGCGACGTGCGGGTGAAGTGGTCCCGCGCCTTGCCGTCCGTGCCATCCTCGGTGACGGTGATCAAGGACAGCGCAGGCCGGTACTTCGCCAGCTTCGTTGTCGAGACGGACCCCGAGATCCTTCCCGAGACCGAACCGGTCACCGGTCTCGATCTCGGCCTCGGACACTTCGCCGTCCTCTCGGACGGGCGGAAGATCGACGCCCCGAAGTTCCTCCGGCGCGCAGAGAAGAAGCTCAAACGCGCACAGCAAGCCCTGTCCCGTAAGGCCAAGGGCAGCAAGAACCGCGAGAAGGCCCGTCACAAGGTCGCTCGCAACCACGCACGGGTGGCCGACGCCCGGCGCGAGTTCCACCACCAGGTCTCCACCGGACTGATTCGCGAGAACCAAGCAATCGCGGTGGAAGACCTGGCGGTCAAGGGACTCGCCCGCACACGGCTCGCCAAGTCCGTGCACGACGCCGGATGGTCGGCGTTCGTCACCATGCTGGAGTACAAGGCCGCGAAGTACGGCCGGAACCTGATCAAGATCGGCCGCTTCGAGCCGACCTCCCAGGTTTGCTCCCACTGCGGCGTCAAGGACGGCCCCAAGCCGCTGAACATCCGCGTCTGGCAGTGCCAGGCGTGCGGCGTCTGGCTGGACCGGGACGTCAACGCCGCCGTCAACATAGCCACGGCCGCCGGACTGGCGGTGTCAGCCTGTCGAGCGCGGGTAAGCCGGGGACCCGTCCCCGCACAGCGCGAAGAAGCAGGAACCCACCGAGACGGTCAGACGACCGTGGTAGGAATCCCCGCCCTTTAGGGCGGGGAGCGGAAGTCAAGGGGTGGGCGGTGTCACCCGACGGCGGCGCCGAGGGCGGTGGCTCCGGTACCAGAGCGAGCCGACCACGCAGGGGACCACGACCAGGGCGAGCGCCAGCACCGGCCAGCGGCTCTCCGCCAGCCGGACGTCGGTGGCCAGCAGGAAGAGCACGGTGCCCACCGGGACGAGCACCGACAGCAGGGCCTGGAAGGTGGCCGCGACGAGGCCGGGGTCGGTCCGCGACCGACCGGGTTCCAGCCACCCGGCCGCGTGGCCGCCGAAGTAGTACGAGACACCCGTGGCCGCGACACGGTCGGTGGCCCGGTTGTACGAGTACGCCATGTACGGGAGCCACACCAGCGGCGCGACCGTCCCGATCAGCAGGACCACCCCCACCAGTGCCCACTCCGCGGCGGTGCGCCAGCGGGACGGCGGTGGATCGGCACCCTCGCTGGTCAGTCCGAGCAGGCGGGCCATCCGCCACATCAGGTACCAGAACGAGCGCCACCGACCCGTCGCGGGCGCCGCCGGAACCGGTTCCGGCGGCGGGGCGGATTCGGGCGCGGGCCCTGCGGCGGGCCGGGCTCCGGCGGCGGGCCCGTCGGTCAGGCGCTCGCCGCCGGGCTCGGCTCCGGCCTCCGGGCCGGGCCGGCGCCCGTGCCCGGCCGCGGATCCGGGCACGGCCGCTGCGTCCGTCCCCGGTTCGGTGGCGAGCGCCCGCTCGGCGGCCTCGACGTCGGGGTGGACCCCCTGGAGCACCATGAGCTCGGGGATTCGGGCCCGGTCCGCCGGGTCCCGCCCGGCGAGGGCGGCGAGTTCCAGGAGGAGCTGCCCCTGGGCCAGCAGGGCCGTGCAGAACGCGAACGGGACCAGCCAGAGGAACGGCCCGCCGACGAACGCCCCCTCACTCGTGCTGACCCGGCGGCCGCGCTCGACGACGAGCCCCACCAGCTCGTCCGGCGCGGCATCGGGGTGCGCCGCCCGGAGCGCGGCGACCCGACGGGCGGCCCGCGGGCCGCGGTGGCGGACGGCGAAGACGGCCAGCGTCTCGGGCAGCCGGGACGGGCGCTCCCGGATCGAGCGCACCAGTTCGCCGACCGGGGGCTCCGGCGCTTCCCGCGCGTCCCGGTCGGTCTCCTCGCTCCGGCCCCTCGGCTTCATCCCTTCACTCCGGACCCGGCCCCCGCAGCCGGGTTCCCCGGCCACTGTCAGCAGCCTAATCGGGCCGGGGCCACCGCGCCGGGCAGGGCCGGGGCCACCGCGCCGGGCAGGGCCGCGGCACCCGGTCAGGCGATCTCGAAGCCGTGCCGCGCCCGGTCGAAGCGGCCGCCGGCCAGGTCCTCCCCGGTGATCCAGAACGAGACGTTGACGCACTCGCCCCAGTCCACGTCGAGGGCCGCGTTCTCGATCTGGAGCAGCGGCCGGTGGTCGGCGGGGCGGCCGGTGTCGGTGTCGCACCAGCCGAGCACCCGCACGTCCGGGCTGGGCAGGTGGTCGCGGAAGTCGGCCGCGAGGTCGAGGGCGATCATGAAGTCGTCCGGGAAGAGGTTCTCCAGCTCGCGGTCCTGGTAGGAGGGCGCGGAGAGCTCCCAGCGGGCCCGCACCGGAACGGCCGGGACGGCGGGCCTGCACTGGTCCTGCTCCGGTGCGGGCCGTGGCGCCGAGCCGGCCGGCACGTGCAGGACCCGGCAGCCGCGGCCGGAGAAGTCGGACAGCCACTCGTCGTGGAAGAAGAGCAGCAGCCCGTGGTCGGGCAGCGGCCAGTCGCCGCCGGGGCCGGTGGCGCGGAAGGACGCGGCGAGCCCGGAGCAGTCGAGCTGGGCGAGGAACTGCATCGGCCGCCCGCCGAACTCCGGCCAGTCGGTGCCTGCCGGCAATGCCGGCAGGCCGCCGAGCTGGCCGCCGGACGGGGCCGTGCCCGATCCGGCACCCGCGGCGGCGCCGGCACTCGGGGCGACGTCGGCGTCGCCGCCGTCCGCGGGGACGAGGACGAGGGAGTGGCGCAGCAGCCGGTCCACCAGCGGCGCCGTCTCCTCGCCCGCCCGCCCGCGGATCGCGGCGTACACGGCGTAGGGCAGCGGTATCCCGGGCGGCTCGTCGGCACCGGCCCCGACCGCGGTCCAGGCAGCGGGCGCGGCGACGGCCGCCGGGTCGGCGGCGGCCCCGGCGCCGGAAGTGGAGGCGGGCGCGGCCGCGGGCGCGGGGCTCGCGGGCGACGTGTCGGACTCGGCGGCGGGTCCGTCGGTGGTCAGCGGTTCGGCCATGGGCCCAAGCCTGCCATCCGGCACCGACAACCCCTGCAGGTGCGGTGCGGACAGCCCGTCCGATGGACCCCGGGGCCGGACCGGGCCCCGGACGAATGACCCGTCAGGTGCCGGAACGGGGGCTGCCCGGCACCTGACGGGGGCTTGGCGGAGACTCCCGGCCGGGAGCTCGCGGGGGGACGGGGACGGGGTGGTTCAGGCGGCGCAGGCGACCTCGTTGCCCGGGACGTCGAAGATCCCGGAGTCCGCGGCCGCACCGGACTGGTACTCGTAGTAGAGGTACGTGTAGAAGTCGATCCGCGTGCCGGATCCGCAGGCCGAGTCGGCGGCGATGTCGTACGTGAGCGTCACGGTCGTGGTGGCACCCGCGGCGACCGGAACCGTGTGGTGGACCAGCCCGCTCGTGGCGCCGGTGTCACAGCTGGCGACGTTGCCGCCGCAGGCGGAGAACGCGTACTTCAGGCCGGTGGCCTGGCTGGTGCCGTAGGTCGGCTGGATGGACTGGTAGACGAACCGCACGGGGGTGTCGTGCGGGTTCGTCAGCGTCAGGGTGAGGGTCACCGAGGATCCCGGGGTCGCCGTCGCCTTGTCGGAGCTGACGGACAGCAGCGGGGTGTCGGCCTGGGCGGGAGCGGCCGACAGGAACAGGCCGAGGAGGAGGGCCAGGACCGCGGCAAGACCGAAACGGCTCATGAATGATGTGCGCATGACCAAAGAGCGTAGGGACCGCCGCCGGCTCCGGCGCCCGGCTCCGCCCCGGCCCGTACGGGCATATGACGGCGGAGCGGACGCGGCGGGCCATTCCCTTCGCTCCAGGAGGCGAAGGGACCGCCGGAAACGGCGGCACCCCTTTACTCTCCCGCCCAGCCGGCGTCCCACCGGCGTCCCACCGGCTCGGGGCGGCGGGGGCCGGGCCGGGGCTCAGACCGGCGGGGGCAGGATGTCGCAGAGGGTCGCGACGGCCGTCTGATAGGCGTGGTCCGGAGGAGTGGCGTACCCCACCACCAGGCCGTCCGTCGCGGGCATCTCCTCCGGGCCGATCCCCGGGTGGCGGTAGTCTGCCAGCCCGTCGACGGCCAGGCCGTGGTACGCGGCCGCCTTCAGGACGGACCGCTCGGTGCCCGGGACGAGCCGGAGCACGGCGTGCAGGCCGGCCGCGATGCCGGACACCTCGATGTGCGGCGCGCGCCCGGCCAGCGCCGCCACCAGGTGGTCACGGCGATCACGGTAGCGACGGCGCATCCGCCGGACGTGCCGGTCGTAGCCGCCGGACCCGATGAACTCGGCCAGCGTCAGCTGGTCGAGCGCGCTCGACCAGGCCTCCCGCTCCCCCTTCGCCGCCAGCACCCGGTCCACCAGGTGGTCGGGCAGGACCATCCAGCCGAGCCGCAGTGCCGGGGTCAGGCTCTTGCTGGCCGTACCGAGGTAGACCACCCGCTCCGGGTCCAGCCCCTGCACGGCGCCGACCGGCTGCCGGTCGTAGCGGAACTCGCCGTCGTAGTCGTCCTCCAGCACCAACCCGCCGTGCCGGCGCGCCCAGTCGACCACCGCCGCCCGCCGGGAGGCGTGCAGTGGTCCGCCGGTCGGGAACTGGTGGGCCGGGGTGAGTAGCACCGTCCGGACCTTCTTGTGCGTCACCAGTCCGTCGATCCGCGCGCCGTGCTCGTCCAGCGGCAGCGGCACGGTGGACACCCCGGCGCGGGCCAGCAGCCCCCGGTGGAAACCGAGTCCGTACGCCTCGACGGCCAGCGGGCCGCTTCCGGGCGACGGCAGCACGGCGCCCGCCCCCTCGTACAGCAGCCGCAGTGCATGGGCGAAGCCGGAGCAGATGACGATCCGGTCCGGGTCGGTGCGCACCCCGCGGGCCCGGGCGAGGTAGTCGGCGAGGACGGTGCGCAGCTCGCGCCGCCCCTGCGGGTCGCCGGGCCCGAAGGCCTCGTTGGGCGCGGCGGTGAGCGCGCGGCGCGCGGCGGCGAGCCAGGCGGTGCGCGGGAAGGAGGACGCGTCGGGCTGCCCCTGCCGCAGGTCGTGCGAGGGGCGCTGCACCCGGGGTGGACGGCGGCCGCCGGTCGGGGCGACGGGCTCGGCGCGGTCGGCCACGGTGGTTCCCGAGCCCTGTCGTGCGGTGAGCCAGCCCTCGGCGACGAGTTCCGCGTACGCGTCGGCGGCGGTGTTCCGGGCGATGCCGAGGTCGGCGGCGAGCGCGCGGTACGGCGGCAGCCTGGTCCCGGGGGCGAGCCGACCGCTGCGGATCGCCTCGCGCAGCGCGGCCATCAGCGCGGCGCGACGGCCGCCGGCGGCGGGCAGTTCGAGGTGCAGATCGCTGCCGGACGTGGTGGCGGTCGAGGTGTCCGTCATGGTCACGAACCCTATCGGGGACGACCGGCGGCCCCGGCGGCGAACGGCGCCGCCTCCGGGCCGGGGCCTGTCCTCGCCGCACCGACGTGCCCCGCCCTGCTGCGACCGGGGACCCGCCCCGCTGGGGCCACCGCGCCCGTCGGAGTGCTCCGACCGGGTGGCCGGGCTCCGGCATCGGGGTCTCTTCGCGCCTGCATTCGAGTGGCTTGGGGGGTGGATCGTGTTCATTCCGGCGTGTCGGCTGGCTATTCCTTCCGCATGACCAACACCAGGAAGTACCTGATCGCCGCCGGTTTCAGCGCCGCGCTGGCCGTCCTCTCCGCCGGCCCCGCCTTCGCCGCCGACCTCGACACGCCCAGGTACAGCTCGCCCAGGGCCGCAGACCCGCTGGCCTCCGACGCCGACCTGCTGGCCTCCGACGTCGCCGCGATGGCCGCCGCCGACGCCGCGGTGGCCGCCGCCGACGCCGCCGCGATGGCCGCCGCCCTGCTCGACGGCTCCGGGTCCGGCACCACCTGCATCAACACCGGCAGTGCCACCGCCACCGGCATAGTCACCGATTCCCCGGGTGTACTGTCCGGCAACCAGATCCAGATCCCGATCAACCTCCAGATCAACGTCTGCGGCAACAGCGTCTCGCTGCTCGGCGGATAGGCCTCCGCCGGCATCACCCACCCCTACTCCCCTCTCCCCCTGTTCAGCCGAAGGGCTGCGGGCCCGGCTCCCTGCCGGCCCGCAGCCCTTCCTCCGTGTTCGCGCCGGGGCACGCGGCGGCGGCCGGCTACGGCACGACGGTCACCGGCCAGCGGCCCGCCTTGACCAGCCGCACCGCGACCGAGCCGATCAGGCGGTGGCCGGCCCGTTCCGAGGCCCCGACGACCACGGCGTCGGCCCGCAGCTCGTCGGCCAGCCTGGCCATGCCCGCGAACGGGTCGCCCTGGACGGTCACGAAGCGCCAGTCCAACCGCCAGACGTCGCTCAGCCGGCGCTCGGACTCGCGCAGCGCGGCCAGCAGCTCGTCGGCGATCTCCTGGGTGGTTTCGCCGACGGCCGCCCCCGCGAGCGCCGTGGCCGCCCCCAGGACGGGCTGTACGTACACCACGGCCAGGGTGGCGTTCTGCCGCCGCGCGAGGCCCGCGGCATAGGCGGTCGCACGCCAGGAGGAGTCGGAGCCGTCCAGCCCGGCCAGGATCATCCGCGGCCCGTCCGTCCCCAGCTCGAATCCGGCCGGTGCCGCCGCCTCCGGGTCCTCGGGGCCCCCGACGGCCCCTGCATCGCTCTCGTAGGTCATGTCCCGAGGCTATGCCGGGCACGCCCGGTGACGGCTCGGGCCACGACGGGTGAGGACTGTGGTGCGGGCCACCCCCGGACGACCGCACCACCACCGACTCACACACCCGCCGGCACCGGGACGTCACACACCGTCGACGATGTGCCCGGCCTCACGGCCACACCCGTGTGACACGAACCACTCCGACACCACATTCGATCTCGAAAAACGGGACATACACCTTCAAACCAACACAAAACCTTGATCGATACCTCAGGTAACCACCCCCCGACCAGCCCAAACCTCAGAATCCTTGAAACACCCCACCCACCCCCGTAACTTCGAACCCGTTGCACCGAACACCACCACCCAGGCGGCCCCCGGCCCCAGGACGACCCGGTGCCCGACCACGCGAGCCACACCCCCCCGAAACCACCCCCCCCCAGGGCCTGGTTCCACACGCCCGCACACCCCCTTCCGAAAGGAACCCCCCATGGCCATCCGTAACGAGACCACCACCGCCACCACCACCAAGCGCCGCAACCGCGTCCGCATGGCACTCATGGCCGGGGCCCTCACCGCCCTGCCGGTGGCCGGCCTCGTCACGGCCAACACCGCCTCCGCCGCCCCCGCCTCCGTCTGGGACAAGGTCGCCCAGTGCGAAGCCACCGGCAACTGGGCCATCAACACCGGCAACGGCTTCTACGGCGGCCTCCAGTTCACCTCCAGCACCTGGGCCGCCTTCGGCGGCACCGCCTACGCCCCCCAGGCCCACCAGGCCACCAAGGCCCAGCAGATCGCCATCGGTGAGAAGGTCCTCGCCGCCCAGGGCCCCGGCGCCTGGCCCGTCTGCTCCGTCAAGGCCGGCCTCACCAAGTAACACCCCCACCCCACCACACCCCACCGGCCCCACGAACAACGGCGTCCCGGCACACACCCCCAGATCCGCCCCCCGGGACACGCCAGCCTCGCGCCGGGCGCCGTACGAGGCGCCGTCGGGTTCCGCTCAGACGGGCTGCCAGAGCTCCACCCGGTTGCCAGCGGGGTCGGTGACCCAGCCGAACCGGCCGACGCCCTCCACGTCCTGCGTCTCCTCCGCGACGTCCGCCCCCTTGGCGCGCAACTGCGCGAGCATCGCGTCCAGGTCGCGGACCCGGAAGTCGAGCATGGTCTGCTGGGCGCGGGACCCGAAGTAGTCCGTCCCCGACTCGAACGTCGCGAAGACCGTCGGCCCGGCCTCCTGGCGCCACAGGCCGTACTCGTCGAAGTCCACACCGAGGCAGTCGCGGTACCACGCGCTCAACACCTCCGGGTCGGCGGCCCGCAGGAAGTACCCGCCGATTCCGAGCACACGTTCCATGCCGTCATCCTGCCAGGACGGGGATCGCGCGGCCCCGCGCCGCACCGTCGCCCGTCCCCTGCTCCCGTGCGAAGCCGGGGCGGCGGGCACTCGTCCGAGCACCCGCCGCCCCGTCAGGAATCCGCCGCCAAGGCGACGAGCGGTGTCAGCAGCCCATCGGGACCGCCGCCACCGAGACCTTCGGCGCAGCGCCCGCGGCCACGACACCGCAGCCCGCCCTCTGATCGGCCGCGTAGTAGCGCAGCGCCGGCCAGGTGCTCGGGCCCACGAAGCCGTCCGGGCTCAGCCAGTGCTTGGACTGGAAGTCGGCGACCGCGGACTGGGTCTTCGGCCCGTAGTAGCCGTCGGCCGTGATGCCGTAGCCCAGGCTCTTGAGCGCGCACTGGGCCTCAAGGGCCGCGTAGCTGAAGGAGCCGCCGACCGGGACGGTGGTGTTGCCGTCGTAGTAGTCGTACGAGGCGAAGTAGCCGGAGTAGCCGCCGACCGACTGGTAGCTCTGGTACCGCTGGCAGCCGTACGTGGCGGCCGACGCGTTCGTCGCGGTCAGCACGCCCGCACCGGCGAGCAGTGCGGCCGACAGGGCCACGGCGGCCATCCTCTTCATGACGCGCATGTCCATCTCCCCACTCATCAAGTGTCGACAATGGCCCCGCCTGCGGAGCCGCCCTCCACTGTGGGACACCTGCGAGTCCGGCTGCACGCCCGAGCGCCCCTGAGACGTCTCTACTTCCCACCACCACGCTGACCAGGGCTTTGAGAGGCTTCTCAGAAGAATCGGAGACGCACCATCAGTTGACTGGGACGTCATGTGAGACACGGACATGAGCACTTGCTCACCATCCCGGGGCTCGGCTGCCGGATCCGGCAGGGAGACGGCGAACGCCCCCGCCGCTGCGCGGCGCAGCGACGGGGGCGCACCGGGGCGGCAGTCCGGAGCGGACCGATCACCGCCCATGTGGACGTCACCGCATCATGTAGACGCTGTCCATGAATTCGATGATCTGCTGGTCCGTCAGGCGCTGGCCGTTGCGGTGGCCCATCGCGAGGTCGGCCTCGCTGATCATGCCGACCAGCCGGTCGCCGTCGATCACCGGGATGCGGCGGATCTGGTGCTGTTCCATCTTCTTGAGCACCGTGTCCATGCTGTCCTCGGCGCGGACGCAGTGGAGGTGGCCGGCCATGTCCATCGCCATCATGTCGGCCGGGTTCTTGCCCTCGGCGATACATCGGATGACGATGTCGCGGTCGGTGATGATGCCCTTCAGCTTCTGGTCGTCGCCGCAGATCGGGAGCGCGCCGACGTTCATGTCGCGCATCATCATGGCGGCTTCGGCGAGAGTCTGGTCGGCGCGGATGCACTGGGCGCCGGTGTGCATGATGTCTCGGGCAGTGGTCACTGGGACTCCTTGTCAGGTCGCTGCCCCCGAGTACCGGGTGTTCCGGTGCGATCACCATAAGCAACAGTTCCGGCTCCCGCGAGCCGCGGGCCCGGGGCTGCGAGGAGAGGCGGGCGAGTCGTGGTGGGAGGCGCGCGGGCCTTCACGCGAGCCGGTGGCGGTGCCGCCACCGGTGCCGGCTGCGCGGCGGCGGCCGATACTGGGGGCGTGACGCACGATCTCGCCGATGCCGTCGACGAAGCCGTGCGGGTGCGGCCCGCGACGGCGCTTCGGCCCTACGTGGCCTGGTACTCGGGCTATCGCCAGCGCGGGATCGGGCCCGCCGTCCACCGCGGGCTGCCGTCGCCGTACCTGACCTTGATCCTCACGCTGGACGAACCGCTCACCGTCGCCGAGCACCCCGATCCGGCCCAGCCGGGCGACGACTACGCCACCCTGCTCGGCGGGCTGCACACCCGGCCCGCACTGATCACGCACGACGGTCGGCAGTCCGGTGTCCAGATCGCGGTCCATCCGCTGGCCGCCCGCGCGCTGTTCGGCCTGCCGGCCGGCGAGCTGGCCGGTCTGGACGTTCCCGCCGAGGCGGTGCTCGGGGCCGAGGGCCGGCGATTGCAGGAGCGGCTGCGGGAAGCCGGCGACTGGCCGGCGCGCTTCGCCGTGCTGGACGGCGCCCTCCTGCGGGCCGCACGCCCGTCGGGGCAGGTTCCGGCCGAGGTGCTCTGGGCCTGGCAGGCCCTGCGGCGCAGCGATGGGGCGCTGCCGGTGGCGGCGCTGGCGCGGGAGACCGGCTGGAGCAGTCGGCACCTGCAGGACCGGTTCCGGCGCGAGACGGGGCTGACTCCGAAGGCCGCCGCCCGGGTGGTCCGGTTCGCCCGCGCCCGGCATCTGCTCGGCGCCCCCGGCCCGGTGCCCCGCTTGGCGGATCTGGCCGTCCGCTGCGGCTACTTCGACCAGGCACACCTGGCCCGCGAGTTCCGTGCCCTGGCCGGGTGTGCGCCGAGTGTCTGGCTGGCGGCGGAGGGGGCGGACGCCGCGAAGTTCCGAAACGTCCAAGGCGGGGCAGGCGCGCCCGCACCAGAGTGGGAGCTCTGACAGCCGCTCGGGGGCCGTACCGCGGCCGCACCGGCCGGCCGACCGGAACAGCACCGGGCCCGGGTCTCACGCTCAGGCCCCTGGCCCGGGCCCACGCCCCACTCAGAAGGAGTTCGCCATGGACACCGACGTTCCCGCTCCGGACGCCAAGACGCCCCCGCCGCAGGTCTGGCCCAGCCTGCGGGCCCGTGACGCCCGCGCGCTGATCCGCTTCCTGGCGGAGGCCTTCGGCTTCCAGGAGGTGGTCGCCCACGGCGAGGGCGACTTCGTCGCGCACGCCGAGCTGGCCTGGCCTGAGGGCGGTGGCGTCATGCTCGGCTCCGACCGGCCCGGACCCGAGGGCAGCGACATCTGGCCGGGCCGTCCGGGAGGCTTCACCGCGTACGTGGTCACGGCCGACCCGGACGCGGTGCACGCACGCGCGGTCGCCGCCGGGGCGCGGATCACCACGACACTGCACGAGACCGACTACGGGTCGCGGGACTTCGCGGCCGCCGACCCCGAGGGCAACCGCTGGTACTTCGGCACCTACCCGGGTGCGCCGCGCCCCGCGGCCGGCTGAGGCCGTGACGTCCCGGCAGGCCCGGGCCGCGGCGGCGGCCCGTGGTCGCCCCTCCGAACCGCGTCCGTCCCGCGAGGGCCCGGCCGACGGGAGCGACCCGGTGGAGCGGCTGCGGGCGATCTGCCTGGCGTTGCCGGCGGTGGAGGAACGGGAGAGCCACGGGGAGCCGACCTGGTTCGGCGGCACGGGCCGGCGGGCGCGGGTGTTCACCATGCTCGCCGACCACCACCATGACGACCGGCTCGCGTTCTGGTGCCCCGCACCGGCCGGAGCCCAGGCGGCGCTGGTCGCGGAGGACCCGACGTGCTTCTTCCGCCCCCCGTACGTCGGCCACCGTGGCTGGGTCGGCGTCCGCCTGGACGTGGACCCGGTCGACTGGGCCCGGGTCGAGGACCTGGTCACCGACGCCCACGCCCTGGTGACCGGTTGACGCCGGGACCGCGCCCCACCGGAACGCTCGCGGCGGTGCAGCCGCCGGCGCGGACGGGCCGGAGGGGCCGGGCACTGCTCGCGCCGCGGCCGGTGCACGGGCAGACTGGCTGCGCAGGCCCCGCGAGCTCCGGCGCGGGCCGGCGCAGCGCAGCCCCGCGACTCGGAGGCGGCCATGCCGCAGATGGTGGTGGACGGGCGCACCCTCGCGCTCTCGCACCTCGACAAGGTGTACTACCCGCGTACCGGCACGCCCAAGGGCGAGGTGCTCCGGTACTACGCGGCCGTGCACACCGCACTGCTGCCGCACCTGCACGACCGTCCGGTCTCCTTCCTGCGCTGTCCGGACGGGGTGGAGGGCGAGGTGTTCATCGCCAAGAACCCGCCCGCCGGAACGCCGCGCTGGGTGCGGACGGTCGAGGTGCCGAGCAGCAGCGGGGACCTTCGCCAGGTGGTGCTGGACGACGGCGCGGCGCTGCTCTGGGCGGCCAACCTGGGGTGTCTGGAGCTGCACGTGCCGCAGTGGCACGCGGCCGCCCCCGGCCTGGCGGACCGGCTGGTGCTGGACCTCGACCCGGGCGAGGGCGCCTCGGTGCTGACCTGCCGGACGGTGGCCGGCCTGCTGCGCGAGCGGCTGGCGGCGGACGGGCTCGACTGCTGGGTGAAGACCTCCGGATCCAAGGGGCTGCACCTGCTGGCGCCGATCGAGCCGACGCCGAGCAGCCGGGTCTCCGCGTACGCCGGGGCGCTGGCGGCCTCGCTGGAGGCAGAACACCCGGAGCTGGTGGTGCACACCATGGCCAAGGCCCGCCGCGCCGGCCGGGTGTTCGTGGACTGGTCGCAGAACTCGGCCAGGAAGACCACCGCCGCGCCGTACACCCTTCGGGCCCGGCCCCGGCCGACCGTGTCGACTCCGGTGTCGTGGGCGGAGCTGGAGCAGGCCCGGACGGCGGAGGACCTGGTGTTCACCCTGGCCGAGGTACCGGGCCGGGTGGCCGGGCTGGGCGACCTGCTCGCCCCGCTGCTCGACCCGGACCGCGCCCGCCCGCTCCCAGGACCGGAGAAGCCGGGCCGGGCCCACGAGCGGGTGTCCTCCCCCGGCCCCGGACCCACCGCCGCCGCCCCTGCCGCCGCCGCTGCCGCCGCCGCGCGGGCGTCCGAAGCGGGCTCCGCCCCCGCCCGACCGGCACCCATGCGCACCCGCTCGCCGCTGGTGCTGGATCCGCCCGTCGAGGTGATGCGCCCGGCGGCCGTCACGGCGGTGCCGCCGACGGACGGGCTGGACGGGTCCGGCGTGCTGTACGAGCTGAAGCTGGACGGCTTCCGCTGCGTGGCCTTCGCCCGGGGGGAACGGCCGCCGTACCTGCAGTCCCGCTCCGGCCGTGACCTCGCCGCCGAGTTCCCGCCGATCGCGGCCGCCGTCGCCCGGCTGCCCGCGGGATCGGTGCTGGACGCCGAACTCGTCGCCTGGCGCGAGGGGCGGTTCGCCTTCGAGGAGCTGCTGCGCACCCGGCAGGCCCGCGCCGCCGAGTCCACGGCGCTCGGCCTGATCGTCTTCGACCTGCTGGCGCTGCCCGGGCGGGACGTCCGCCGGCTGCCGCTCGCCGACCGTCGGCGGCTGTTGCTGGCGTCGCTCGCCGACGTACCGCCGCCGATCCAGCCGGTGATGGCCACCACCGACCGGGGCGAGGCACTGACGTGGATGGAGCAGCTTGCCGACGCCGGCGTCGAGGGCCTGGTCTGCAAGGCGGCCGGCTCCGCCTACCGCCCGCGCGGCGCCGGCCGGGTATGGGTGAAGTACCGCCGCAGCGACACCCTCGACGCGACCGTCCGCGCCGTGGTGGGCTCCGCTGCCCGGCCGGAGGCGCTGGTGCTGGAGCTGGACGACGGGCGGGTCGTGCTCTCCTCGCCGCGGCTGACGCCCGTGCAGGCCGGCCGGGTCGCCGAGGCGGTGCACGGCCGGCTCGGCAGGGCGGTCCGCGATCCCGAGCACGGGAGTGTCCGCCCGCTCACCGCTCCGTTGCGGGCGGAGGTCGCCGTCACCCGGCGCCCGCCGACGGCGGCCTTCGTGCGGTTGCGCGGGGACTGACCCGGGGCGTGCCCGGATCCGGACTGTCGTCCCCTCTGCCCCGGGGGGTGGGACTCGGGGCGTGCCCGCACCCGACTCGTCACGCCGCCCGTCCGGCCCCCCTGCCCGGCGCGTGGCGCTTGCCCGGCGCGTGGCGCGAGGGATCGGGCGCGTGTGCGGTCGGCCACGGCGGCTTGACGCCGCTGGGACGGGCGTGGGTGAACTCGGTGACGAAGGTGTCGACGAAGGCTGGGAGGTCGGCGGGCTTGCGGCTGGAGACCAGGACGCCCGGGCCGTCCCGGCACACGTGCACCTCCTCGTCCACCCACCGGGCACCGGCGTTGACCAGGTCGGTGCGGATGCTCGGCCACGAGGTGAGGGTCCGGCCGCGCACCACGTCCGCCTCGACGAGCGTCCAGGCGCCGTGGCAGATCACCGCGACCGGCCGGCCCGCCTCGCAGAGGGCGCGGACGAAGCCGACGGCCCGGCCGTCCGCCCGCAGGTGGTCCGGGTTGGCGACGCCGCCGGGCAGGACCAGGGCGTCGTAGTGGGCCGGGTCGGCGGCGCCGACGACGTCGTCCACCGGAAAGGTGTCGGCCCGTTCCAGGTGCTTGAACGCCTGCACGAGCCCGGCCCGCGTCGAGACCAGCCGGGGCGTCCCGCCGGCCTCCGCCACCGCCTGCCACGGGGTGGTCAGCTCGACCTGTTCGGCGCCCTCCGGTGCGACCAGGAAGGCGACGGACCGGCCGATCAGCGTGACCAGCGGCGGCATCGCGAACTCACCTCGCGTAGTGGTCGGCCAGGACGGAGCGGCCGTGCTCGGTGAGTTCGACGGCGGCCGGCGGCGGGGCGGAGCGGACGCGGGCCCGCGGGCAGTCCAGGTGGACCACCAGCTCCAGGTGGTCGATCCGCGCCACCAGCCCCACCGGTACGAGCAGCCGGGTGCCCCGCACCCACGGACCGGCGTCGACCACCAGGTGGTCCCCGGCGTCCTGTTCGACCCGGCCCAGTGGGCCGTCGGTCGCCTCCACCTCGTACCCGACCAGGTTCAGGTCGGCGGCGTGGTGGGAGCCGGGCCGGTACTCCCACAGTTCGGTCGTCATGACACTCACGCCTCCGGCCGGTCCCAGGGCCTGCGCTCCGGCGGGTCCTGACGGTCACGGCCGTCGCCGCGGTCACGGCCGTCGCGCCGGTCGAGGCGCGTCCACCAGCCCCCGCCCGTACGGCCGGTGCCGTCCGCCCGGTCCCCGTCCGTGCGACCGCCCCCGGCGGAGCCGCCCTCGGCGCCGGGACGGCGACGGCGCAGCACCACCGCGACGCCGAACGCGATGCCCACGCTGGCCGCCCAGACGACCGCGACGGTGACCACGGCCGCCGTGGTCGGAGCGCGCACGCCGATGCTGAGGCAGATCGCCGACATCACCAGCGCGGTCATCAGCACCCCGGGCGGGACCTTGCGCGCCGCGCCCTGCAGCACGGTCCGGACCCGGCTCGGCTGTTTGGCCCCCATGGTGCTCAACCGCCGGTCCAGCTTGGTGTCCTGGCGCAGATCGCACTCGATCTCCTCCAGGAGCCGTCGCTCCCGACCGCTCAGTGCGGGTCCGTCCATCTCGGTCACCTCCGACACTTCCGGTGACGTCGTTCTCGCATCCGGGCGGATGCCCGGTTCAGGGGTGCGTCAACCGCCTCGGCCGGCCGGTGCGGCAGCGGCGGCGGTCGGACGGCAGGCCCCGAAGGCCCGCGGGCGGGCCAACAGGCTGTCGTCCAGCACGTGCAACAGGGCGACGGCGTCGTGGTGCACCTCCGCCGCGCCTGCCGCCAGCAACTCGGGTCCGCGTGCGGCGGCGGTCTCCAGCGCGACGCAGGGGACGGCCGCACGACGCGCAGCCAGGACCTCGGGAACGCTGCCGGCGACGAACACGGCGTGCGACGGCTCGCCGTCGACCAGGTCGAGCGCCGCCCCGACCGGGTCCGCGCCGGGCGCGGCCACGGTCAGCGCCGGGGCCCCGACCGGACCGGGCCCGGTCAGCACCACCGTCCAGCCCCGGGCATCGCACTCGCGCAGCAGCTCGGCCTCACCGGATGCCGGCGGCCGCACCGCGACCGGGGCACCGGTGTGCGGCGCACCGCGCCAATCGGTACCGAAGAGTGCCGCCGAGATGACCGTCATGGCCCACCGTTCCCATTCCGTGCCACGCACGGGCGCGCCCTTCCAGGTTAGGCCCCCGCCCCACCGCGCGCCCGGCCACGGAGCGCCACCACCGGCTGTCGGCGCCCCGCTACAGGCGGACACCCCTGTCCGCCGGGTCATCGGCGGCGGGCCCGAGCGGAGCGGACGAACGGGCGTCGTCCGCGTGGCTCTCGCCGGCCGTGGTGTGCCGGTCGACGGTCCTCGTCGGCCTGAGCACGTACCTCTCACCCCCCGCCGAGCGGCGTACGGGCGGCGGCGGCACCGCCGGCGCCGCGGCGCTGTTCGTGCTCCACCTCCGCGGTTCGGTCGACTCGGTCCCGGGCGGTTCGGTGGAGGACCGCGACCCGGTCGCGGTCCGCCGAGGGTCGGACCTGCTGACGATCGGAGCGGTCGCCGGTGCTGAGCGGGCTGCTCTTCCCGCAGCCCCGGCCGGACCCGCGCCGCCACACCTGGGGGCTGCCCCGCAGCCGGTCGCCGGGCCCGCGGCACCCGCGCCGGTCGTCAGGAGTGGTCGGAGTCGTACACGTCCTCGCAGGCCCGGCGGTTCTTGATGCCGTCGAACTCGACGCAGAGCTCGCCGGAATGCTCGAACCAGCCCCACTCCGCGCTGAGGGTGCCGCCGTGACGGGTCGCCCTCTGCGGGTAGTGCACCTCGTGGCCGCTGAGGAAGAGGCGGGCCGTGCGCTCGTTCACGCCGGCGGGCGGGTTGGTCCAGATCGCCACCGCCTTGTCGACATGGGTACCGACGCCCTCGACCCGGATGCACACCTGCGGGCCGCCCTCGATCGGGTGGTGGGTGCAGGCGCTGGAGGAGCGGGTGGCCGCCCCGGCCTGCGGCCCGGCGAGGATCGGGATCGAGGCGGTGGCGGCGACGACCGCCGCCGCGACGAAGCGACGCAACAGGGGTACTCCTCGGCCGGCGGACACGACTGCCCCGACCAACGCCCCTCCGTCCATCGGCGTTGCGGCCGCCGGCCGACCTTCACCCGGCCGGCCCCCCGGCGTGACGTTCGTCGGGTCGCCGCGCGCGAGGCGGGCGCGGCGCGGAGCCCGGGCGACCGGGCGGACGTGCGACCGGGCAGGCCCGTGGGCCTGGGGGCGGGACGACGACCCCGCCGCTACACCGGCTCGGGGTCGGTGGCCAGCCGGGCGTGCAGATGCTCGTCGTGGTACTCGCCGTCGCCGAAGCGGTAGGAGGCGCGCAGCGTCCCCTCCGCCGGATAGCCGCAACGCTCGGCCACCCGGCAGGACGCCGTGTTGCCGACCGCGTGGGCGATCTCGATCCGGCGGGTGTCCGCCGTGGCGATGCCCCAGCTGGTGACGGCCCGGGTGGCGCGGGTGGCGACGCCGCGGCCGCGGGCGGCCGGCAGCAGCCAGTAGCCGATCATCGCGAGCCCGTCGGCCCGGTCCGTCCAGCGCAGCGCGACGTTGCCGAGCAGGTCGCCGTCGGTGCCGTCGACGACGGCGAAGGCGGCGGCGTTGCCGGAGTCCCAGCCGGCCTCCCACCGGTCGAGGTAGGCCTTCGCCCCGGCCGCGTCGGTGGCACGGATCGGGTTCCAGAGTGCGATGGACGGGTCGATCGACGCCTCCAGGAGGCGGGCCACCACGCCGCCGCGGACCTCCGTCCGACGGCCCCAGGGGCGGAGGACGATGTCGCCGAGGTCCAGCGTGACGGGGACGAAGGCACGCTGGTCGGAGATGGATTCCACGGTGCTCATCCGGCCTTCCTACCCCGCCTTCCGCCCGCGGCGCCAGCGGATTTCCGGCACCATCGGGCGGCCGCCTCCGTACCGGAACGGGGCGGCGGACGCCCGGCCCGCGTGCGGGCATCGCGGCATGACCGAGGTGTTCACCGCCCACGCGGCCGAGTCGGGCGGCGCGGAGCCGGCGGCCGTGCGGCCCGCGCGGGCGGGGCGAGGTGGCCGTCGCCGACCAGCCCGAGCGCGTTCCAGCCGGACCTGGCCGGGCACGTGCGGCCGCCCCGGCCCGCCCGCGCGCCCCTACCGGCTGCTCGGAGCCACCTTGCCGAGGAGGTGCAACAGCTTGTCCAGCGAGTCCCGGGAGTTCGGCTCGGTCAGGTTGACCATCAGGCGGAAGAGCCCCTTCAGCAGGGCCGGATGGCCGAGCCCCACGGCACCGGCCGCGCCGATCAGCTTCGGGCGCCCGAGCACGTCGGCGGCGAGCCGGCCGAGCGCGAAGTAGCCGTCGTAGGCGGCGCGCAGCGCCTGCGGGTAAGCGCGCAGGGCGAGGTCGCGGCCGCGGTCGGTGCGCCGGGCGAGCGCCTGGACGATCGTCTCGGCGGCGTACCGGCCGGACTCCATCGCGTACGCGATGCCCTCGCCGGTCGCCGGACTGACCGTGCCGCCGGCGTCGCCGACCAGCAACAGGCCGTCGGCGTAGTGGGGTCGGCGGTTGAGTCCCATCGGGAGGGCGGAGCCGCGGACCGGTTCGGTGACGCTCTCCGGGGTGTATCCGTACTCCGGGGGCAGGTCGGCGCACCAGCGGCGGAGCAGGTCCCGCCAGTCCACCTCGTGGGCGACGGCGGCGGTGTCCAGCACGCCCAGGCCGACGTTGGCGGTGCCGTCGCCCATGCCGAACACCCAGGCGTAGCCGGGCAACAGGCGGCGGCCCGGGTCGCGCGGGTCACGCAGGTCGAGCCAGGCCTCCAGGTAGCGGTCCTCGTGCCGCGGCGTGGTGAAGTACGTCCGATAGGCGACTCCCATCGCCCGGTCGGTGCGGCGGTAGCGCTTCATGGCGAGCGAGAGCCGGGTGGAGTTGCCGTCGGCCGCGACCACCAGCGGCGCGCGGTACGAGACCGGTTGCTTCTCCTCCCCGAGACGGGCCGTCACGCCGGTGATCCGGCCGGTCCGCTCGTCGATCAACGGGCCGCCCACGTTGGCTCGTTCGACCAGCCTGGCGCCGGCCGAGGCGGCGCGGCGCGCGAGCAGTTCGTCGAAGTCGGCGCGCCGGCGGACCACTCCGAAGGGCGGATAGGCGGACAGCTGCGGCCAGTCCAGTTCGACGGTGCGGTTCCCCGCGACCAGGCGCAGCCCGCGGTTGTGCAGCCAACCCGCGTCCTCGGAGACGTCGATGCCTAGGTCGATCAGTTGTTTGACGGCGCGCGGGGTGAGACCGTCGCCGCAGACCTTCTCCCGCGGGAAGGCCGACTTCTCCAACAGCAGCACGTCCAGCCCCGTGCGGGCCAGGTGGTAGGCGGCGGTGGAGCCTGCGGGGCCCGCGCCGACCACGATCACGTCGGCGCTGTCCCGCCCCCGCACGGGGTCTGCGGCGGAGCCGGCGTCGGACAACTGCTGCTCTGGGCCGGGCATCACGTACTCCCACGGGTCGGATCGGCTGCGGAACCAGCGGAATCGGCGGAATGAAGCGCAATCAGCGGTCTCAGACGATAGGGAAAGCGGCCTCCGCGCCGCGCCCCGACACGCGGACCCGCCCCGACGACCGGTCGCTACCGGCCATCGGGGCGGGCCCGGTCGGGCGGCGCACCGGGGTCCTCCGACGCAGCCGCGCGACGGACGGCCACAGCGGCCACCGGGGTGTCCGGCTCGCGGTCAGAGGCCGCCGTTGACGACCGCGCTGGAGACGGCGCCGCGGCGCACGTTCCACTTGGCCAGGATCTTGTCGTACTCGCCGTTGTGGATCAGGTTGTCCAGCGCCTTCGCCAGCACGTCCCGCAGCGCGGTGTTGTCCTTGGCGACGGTGATGCCGTAGGGGCCGGCCTGGAGGTAGTTGGTGTTGGCCAGCTGGAACGTTCCGGCACGACCCGGCTGGGTGGTGTTGTACTGCGCCACCGGGTAGTCGTTCAGGTCGGCGGCCGCCGCGCCCGAGGCGACCTCGGCGAGCGCCTGGTCGTCGTCGTCGAAGCGGTGGATCTGCAGCGACTTGCCGGACCGCTGGCAGGCCGGGACCTGCCGGGCGGCCAGCTCGTCCTGGACGGTGCCGCGCTGGACGGCGACCGCGCGGCCGCAGAGGCCGTCCAGGCCGGAGAGGTTCAGCGGGTTTCCGGCCTTCACCACCATGACGGTGCCGGAGCCGAAGTAGTCGACGAAGTCGACCCCGGGGTCGGCCCGGCGGCCGTCGTCGGCGGCGCCGAGCTGGCGCTGCTTGGTGTCGATGACCGCGGACATCGCCAGGTCGATCCGCTTGTCCTGGACCGCCGGAATCAGCTTCTCGAACGGCATGTCGACGAACTCGGTCTTCACGCCGAGCAGGCCGCCGATCGCCTTGGCGAGTTCCGGGTCGATCCCGGCCGGCGAGGCGTTCGAGTCCCGGAAGTCGACCGGGGGGTAGTTGAGGTAGGAACCGATCTTGAGGGTTCCGGCGGAGCGGACCTCCTTGGGCAGCCGGGCGTGCAGGTCGTCGCTGCTGCCGGCGGCCGGGGTCACGCCGCCGCCGCAGCCGGTGAGCAGCAGCCCGCCCGCGCCCAGCGCGGCGGCGGTGCGCAGCGGGGACCGGGAGCGGGCGGAGAGGGCGACGGCCGGGGCAACGGCGGGCGCGGACGTGGACACGGGACGGGAAACGGAAGGAATGCGGGTGTGGTGCATCGCGATGCGTCTTCTTCGCAGGTGAGGGAGTGCGTTCGGGGAGACGCCGCGCCGGAGTGCCTGCCGGGTACGCAGTGCGGACCGCATCGCCGTGTGCCCTTGATCGGGCCGCCCCGGGGTGAGGGGGCGGCCGTCGGCGGAGGTCCGCCGTCGGGGGCGGTCGGGGTCATCCTCGCACCCCGGCCGGCGGCCCGCACCGCCGGGGGCGGGCCGCCGGCCGGTCGGAGAGGAAGGCCCCGGGCGGGCGCGGGACGGTGCGCCGGGCGGGCGCAGAGGGGAGCATCCGGGCGCGCGCCCAGGCGTCGCACATCACGCACACAATCGGGTGACCGGATCGTTGCACTGGACTATCCACCGCAATTGGGGTGACGAAGCGACAATCCGATCAAATCGACCTTGCGTCCCGGCGGCAGCTGAGGGACCTTAGGCCCTCTCGTTCACCGTCACATTCCGTCACCGGACCGGCGGGACGGACGGGGGCCCTCCCACCTGCCGCGCAGGCCCTTCCGGGCCGCCGACCCACGATGGAACCAGCATGCGCATCCGCTCCACCGCGGCGCGATCCCTCGTCGCCGTCCCCACCGCCGCCGCTCTGCTGCTGCTCGCCCCGACCGCGCAGGCCGCCGCCGGCGGCAAGCCCGCCAAGGGCAACAACGGCACCGTGAAGATCCACGACGCGGCGACCGGGCAGGAGGACACCCGGAACGAGCCCAAGGTCTGCACGTTCTACCTGGACTCCTTCGGCTTCGACCCCGGTCAGGACGTCATCTGGCTGATCGCAGAGGTCCACGACAAGAGCGAGACCGCGGTGGCTTACGGCGACCTGCCGGTCGACGGCAAGGGCCACGTCCGCACCGAGGACATCAACCTCCCGGACGGCCACTACAAGCTGTACTGGGCCTCGGTCGAGATGACCGACGGCAAGCTGCCGGCCGAGCCGGAGCTCAACAACCCCAAGCACAAGGTGTTCAAGGTGGACTGCGGGGGCAGCACCCCGACGCCGACTCCGACCAAGCCCACCGGCAAGCCGTCGCCGAGCGCCACCCCCACCAAGACCGCCACCCCGACGCCGACCGCCACCCCCACCGTGACGGCCACCCCGACGCCGACGGCCACCCCGACGCCGACCGCCACGACGACGCCGACCGCCACGACGACGCCGTCGCCGAGCGCCACCCCCACCATGACGGCCACCCCGACGCCGACCGTCACCCCCTCGGTCACCCCGTCCGCCACCCCCACCGTGACCGCGACCCCCTCGGCCTCGCCGTCCGCCACCGCCTCGCCGTCGGCCGTGCCGACCACCAAGGCCCCGACCTCCGGCCCGTCCACGCCCCCCACCGCCACCGTCCCGGTGCAGACCCCGCCGGCCGGCACCGTGGTCAACCCGGAGAAGCCGCTGATCATGCCCGCCGCGGCCAGCGTTCCGACCCCGATCACGGGCGCCGCCCAGACCGGCAAGGACCTCGCGTCCACCGGTAGCGACGGCACCCTGCTGGTGGCGGGCGCCGGCACCGCGCTGCTGCTGGCCGGCGCGGGCGCCGTGGTCTACACCCGCCGGACCCGCAAGTCCTCCTGACGCCAGGCAGGACCGCGAAGGGCGGGCCGGTGACCACCCGGTCGCCGGCCCGCCGCCGTATCTCCCCTGGGCCGCTCCCGTCGCGGGGGGCGGGAGCGTCTCAGGGGTTCACCGCGCGCACCACGTAAGCCGCCAGGACGGTCGGCCCGTACCGCAGGAGCCACACGATGGCCGCGAAGGCCGGCTTCCGCGGTGGAGAACTGCGGGCCGGGCGAGCTGGTGGTGAGGGTCCGCAGGACCAGCCCGAGCGTGGCCGCCCGGAAGCAGGCCACCAGGCCCACCCCGGCCGGTCAGGTCCCGTTTCCCGGTCGGGACGGGGGCGACGAAGGCCGGCACGGGGACGACGACCGTCCACTGCGCGGCGACCGCACGGGGCTTCGGGAACACGCGGTCACGATCGCAGACCGGCCGCCGCGCAACGTCGCCGGGGCCCGACCCGGTGCGACCAGGCTCATCGGCCCGCCGGAGGGCCGTCCCGCCGGTCAGCCACCGTACTCGGCGAGATAGCCGAGCACCTTCGTGACGTGCGGTCGGACCCGCTCGGGGACGCCGCCGGCCTCGGCGACGGTCTTGTCGCTCGTCCGGTAGCCGGCCGCGACGAGGGCGGGCAGGTCGGCGGTGAAGCCGCGGTGCTTGAACTGCTGGTCGAGCCAGCAGACGTAGTTTCCCATCGAGACGATCGCGTCGGCCGGGTCCATGTAGTCCTTCACGCCGTCGTGGTCGCCGTCCTGCGCCCAGGCGTTGAAGACCGAGGGCGTCCACATGGCGACGCCGTACTCACCGGACTCCGGCCGGGCGGCCTGCGGGTCGAAGCCGCTCTCGGCCTTGAGCACGGCCGCGATCAGCACCGGGGTGATCTCCGGCTCCGGGCAGCGGCGGGCGGCGTCCTCGATCGGCCCGCGCAGCGCCGCGGGCACGTCCGAGCCCGCGGGGATGGCACCGGCGGACGGGGGCCGGCCCGAGGACGGGACGGCCGGACGGCCTGCCGGTTGCGCCGTCACGGCCGGGCCCGGCGTGGAGCCGTCCGCGGCGGGCGGGGCGGACGTCGGCTCGGGCGCGCCGGCCAGGGCGAGCAGCACGGCGGCCACCGCGGCCAGGCCGCCCGCGCCGGCCACCGCCCCGACCCGCTGTCCGCGCCTCGTCGCGACGGCCCGTCGGTCGCCGCTGCCGCCCCGGCTGCGCTGACCGCCCCGACCACCCAGGCCGCCCCGACCGCCCGCCGGCGGCAACAGGGCCGCGAGGTCCACCCGCGCCCGTTCCTCCCGGTCCGCCGCCAGGCAGGCCGCCACCACCGGCCGCCACCGCTGCGGCAGCGCGTCGTCGAGCCGCAGCGGCGCCGCGCCGCGCGCGTACGCCTGGGCGGCGAGCGCACGCGCCCGGGCGGTGGCGCCGAGGAACGGGTGCAGCCCGCCGGTGAGCAGCTGGTGGGTGAGGACGCCGAAGGCCCAGACGTCCGCGCTCGGCCGCAGGGCGACGCCGCGCGCCCCGGTCCGCTCGGACCACCACTCGGGCGGGACGTGGTCCGGCGAGCCGAGCGGCGGGGCGTAGGCGTGGGTGCCCTCCAGCTCGGCGGTGAGGCCGAAGTCGGCGAGCTTGGCGGTGCCGTCCGGCATCAGCAGGACGTTGCCGGGTTTCAGGTCCCCGTGCACCCAGCCCGCGGCGTGCATGTGGGTCAGGCCGGCGCAGACCTCGGCGAGGAGCCGGTCCGCGTCCGGGACGGCGGTGCGCGGGCGGGCGGCGGCGAGGACGTCCTGGAGGCTGCGGGCGGCGCGTTCCATGACCAGCGCCACCGCGCCGTCGAGCTCCTGATGTGCGGGGTCGTCGACCGTGACGACGGCGAGGGTGCGGATCAGGTGGGGGTGGTCGGCCCGGCGGCTGAACCGCGTCTCGCTGCGCGCGATCTGCGCCATGGTGCGCCGCTGCCCCGGGCTGAGCCGGGCCGGGCCGAGGAACTTGACCGCGACCTCCCGGGGTTCGCCCGTTCCGTGCGCGGCGTAGACGCTGCCCCAGGCGCCGGCGCCGATCTGATCGCCGATGCGGTAACCGGCCACCCGGTAGCCGGGCGGCACCGGGCAGCGGGGGTCACCCACCGGCTCCGGAGGGTGCGGCTCACCGGGCCGGCCGGTCGCTCGCACGGCGGGTCAGCGCCCGTCCCGGGGCGGGAGCAGGGCCAGGTGCTCCTCCCGGACGAGGTCGAACTTCAGTGCCAGCGCGACGAGTTCCTCGCGCTTGCCGCCGCTGCGCGGACCCGGCGCGGCAGCCTCCCCCGGCGCCTCGCGCAGCCGGAGCTTGGTCGCCACCAGGTAGTCGATGTGGTAGTTGACGGCGGAGCGGGCGAGCCCGCGGCAGGACGGCAGGGCCCGCAGCCGCTCCACCACCTCGGTGGCCCCGGGGACGACGGCCGCCGAGGGCGAGCGCAGCCGCGGCTCGCAGAGGGCGAGCAGGACGAGGAAGTACTTGGAGGTGGGGTCGAGCGCGAACGGGCTGACCGTCAGCTCTCCGGAGCCGGCGACCGGTTCGCCGACCAAGTAGGCGTGCTGGGGGGCGAAGACCTTGAAATCGAGGGGTCCGCCGAGGGTGGGCAGCAGGACGCGGGAGAACTCGAAGGGCACCGGCGCGCCGATCCGGCCGGGAGCGACCTTGACGTGCTCGCCGGCGCCTTCCAGGTTCTCCACCACGTAGGTCGCGGAGGGGCTGAAGTTGGAGAGCCGCCAGTAGTCCTCGGCCGCGGTGACCTCCCCGGCGCGGCGCGAGATGCCCTGGTCGGCGAGCGGGATGGCGGCGGGCCGTCCCGGCTCGCCGCGCCCGAACTCGGCGCTCTCGCCCGGACCCAGGTGCAGCAGGGCGGGCTTGGGCGGCGCCGGGCGCCGGCCGACGGCAGCGGGGTGCGCGGGACCGGCGCAGGACCGGACGGACCTCCCGCCGGACGCGGTCTCCGGGCGGGGACAGGGCAGTTGGACGATGACCGTGTCCATCCGGACCACCTCCGCGGATCGGGTCGATCGTAGCCGTCCGAACCCCCTCCCGCGGGCACGCCACCCGGACGAGTGAACGCCGGTGCGGCGCGCGCGTCCAGCCGCTCCGACCTGGCGTCAAACACATGATTTGTAAGCGTAGTTGACGGACAGTTGAACGCCTCGGAACGGGCAGTGACACATCATCCGGTTGCAGCACGTAGTTGAACCGTCACCTTGAGTGTGATGCAGCGCACATATGTCACACGTTCGAAATATGCAAGACTCATCCCACCCAGTGAGATTCCCTTTCTTTCCAAGGAGGTTCACATCATGCGCGCTCGGATCGCAGCTCTGATGGTCGCGGCGGCAGGTATCACGGCGGCGACGATCGCCCCCGCCGCGGCGGCGGCCACGTCCGCCGAGACCGGTGCAGCCGCCTGCACCGCCGTGGTCGACCGGCCCTGCGTCTGGCAGGAGAAGGACGGCGGGGGCGTCGTCGGCGTCGCGCAGTTCTCCGCCGCCGACCCGGGGCAGCTGACGATGGTCCAGGTCGAGGTCCGCACCCAGAAGGCCTGGGGCAGCCCGTGGATCACCACGGCCTCGGCGACCACCATCACCACCGGTCTCGTCAAGGCGGTCACCCCGCGGGTCTCCACCCACGACCTCAAGATGGTCTGCGCCACCGGCGGCCCGGCCCTGGACGCCACCCGGCGGGTGACCACCTGCACCGGGCCGTTCTGACCCCACCACGCGGGTGGACGGTGGTCCGTCAGCGCGGCCGACGGTCGCGGCCCTGTCGCCGCGTGGCGCGATGAGGTCCCCAGCGGGCCTGGCGGGTGAGAATCCGTCGCCGTCGTTCGGGTGAAGGCTCCCGGTCGACGCTGGACGAGGTGAGGCCCGCCGGGGCCGGCAGCGAACAGTGAAGCCGGCCCGGGTCGGGGGCCGGGTGGGGATCGGGACGGCGGGCAGCAGCCCCGGCCCCCTCCCCGGCCCCCCTCTCCCAGCAGCACCTCCAGGAACCTCCCAGCCCGCACTCAGGCCGGGGTCCCGTCGACAATGCGCCAACCTCCCGCCGAACGCCGACCGGCCGGTGCAACCCTCGTCGGAGCACGGGATTTTGCACTACTTTGGGAATTCACCCGGGTGGGGCGGGCCGCCCGTCCGGCTGGCACATGCCGACACGGCGGAGCCAGCCCGCGCACCGTGCACCACCCCCCGCCACCGGCAGGACCTACGGGACGAAGGGGGAGCGTGCCGATGCCCGAGGGACCCACGCATTCGACCGGGGCCGACGCCGGCCCGACCACCGGCCCGGACGGCGCGAACCGCCGACGGGTGACGACCGGCCAGGACCCGCACAAGACCGGCCATCTGCGCGACCACGCGGGGCAGACCCCGACCGCGCAGGCCGGGCCCGGCCTGCGCGGACGCCTCGCGGACCGGCGGGGCACCGTCGACGCCCTGCTCCGCCGCTCCCCGGCACAGCCGCTGTTCCGCCTCCTGGCGACCCGCCGGCTCGCCGTCCTCGCCTACCACGGCGTCGAGGACCCGCGGACCTTCGCCCTGCAGATGGCCCGGCTGGTCCGGATCGCCCGCCCGGTCTCCCCGGCCCGGGTCGAACAGGCCGTCCACGACGGCCGCCCGCTGCCCGCCCGCAGCGTGCTGGTCACCTTCGACGACGGCGACCGCACCGTCCTCACCGAGGCCCTGCCGGTGCTGACCAGGCTGCAGATCCCGGCCGTCGCCTTCGTGGTCACCGAGCACATCGACGGCGACCGGCCGTTCTGGTGGTCCGAGGCCGCCTTCCTGGCCGCCCGTGGCGGCACCGCCCGCAGCCTGGCCGGCTGCGCCCCCGGCGCGGTGGTGCGCCGGCTGAAGACCCTGCCGGACCCCGACCGCCGCACCGCGCTCGCCGAACTGCGGGAGAGCGCCGGCACGCGCGCGCCCCGGCAGGAGCAGCTCACCCGGGACGACCTGCTGACGCTCCGCCGCTCCGGGGTGGCGATCGGCAACCACACCGCAGGCCACCCCTGCCTGGACCTCTGCGAGGACGACACCGTCCGGGACGAGATCACCCGCTCCCACGACGCGCTCACCGGCTGGCTCGGCGGCGAGGCGCCCACTGCCTTCGCCTACCCCAACGGCAACTTCGACGGGCGCGCCGACGCCCTGCTGCGGCGCCTCGGCTACCGCATCGGCTTCCTCTTCGACCACCGGCACGACCGGCTGCTGCCCGGACAGGCGCTGCGGATCAGCCGTCTTCGGGTGAACTCCGCCACCAGCCGCGACCGGTTCGACACAATTCTCTCCGGGCTTCATCCGGCCGTGCACCGGCTACGCGGAGGAGCCTGAACAGCACTGGGAGGTTGGGGTTTTGGGGATCACCGAGAGCGGGACGCCGGCCGGCGGAGGACACCGCACGGACGGCAGGAGCGGCAACGCCCCGGGGGCGGAAGCGGTGCTCGGCACAGCTGTCCGGGCGCGCCCGGCGGACGGGGCGGCCGCCCGGCCGGTCCGCTACCACTCCCCCGCCCTGCCGGTGGACGTGCTCGACGGCTGGCGGTCGCTGGCGGCCGCCGATCCGGCCGGATCGTGGTTCACCACGCCCGAGTGGGCGCTCTCCTGGTGGGAGACGCTCGGCACGCAGCAAGGGACGGGCGAGGTCACCGTCTGGCGCGAGGCGGACGGCCGGGTCTCCGCGGTCGTCCCGCTGCTGCGCACCCGGCGCCGCCTCCACCCCCGCGCGCCGCTGAGCGTCCCCTGCCTCACCGTGCTCGGCTCCGGCCCGGGCGCCGCCGACCACTGCGGCTTCACCGCCGTGCCCGAGCGGCGCGCCGAGGTCGCAGACTGGCTGCGGAGGCGGGGGCGCCGGGCGACACTCCTGCTCACCGACCTCGACCCGGAGCAGACCGGACTGCTGCCGCCCGGCGCGGTGGAGACCGGCCGCACCCCCTGCCCGCGCGCCGACCTCACAGCCGGACCGGACGCGCTCGGCTCCCGCCGGTTCCGCGCGAACCTCCGCCGGTACGGACGGAAGCTGGCCGCCGAGGGGATCACCTTCCGCTGGGTCGCCCCGGCCGCCGGGGAGGGCGAACTCGCCGAGCGCACCGAACTGTTGCACACGGTCCTGTGTCTGCACCGGCAGCGGCGGGCCGCACTCGGCCTGCCGACCACCTTCGACGCCGCCCGCGCGCCGCTGCACCTGCGCCTGATCGAGCGCGCCGCCGCCACCGGTCGTGGCGAGGGGCCGGCCTTCCTGGTCGCCGAGCGGGCGGGCGAGGCGGTCGGCGTGCTCTACGGGTTCCAGTGGCGTGACACCTTCGCCTACTACCAGATCGGCTGGGACCAGGCCTGGGCGCCGCTGCGGCTCGGCACGGCGGTGATCGCCGAGGCCCTCCGGGCCACCGCCGGGCAGGGCCTGGCCACCTTCGACTTCCTGCGCGGCACCGAGCCGTACAAGTACCGGTTCGACGCGGTGGACCGGGAGGACGTCTCCTGGCTGGTTCCGCACGGGCTCTCCGGAGCGTTGCTCGGCCTCAAGTACCGCACCAAGGCTGCCCGCAGGGGCTGACGGCCGGCGCCGGCGGTCCTGCGCCCCTCTGGCCCGGGCGTCACCGCTGCGCCGCGGCGGTCACCGGCGGCGGCCCTTCAGCCAGCCGGCGAAGGCGTCCAGGGCGGGCTCCGGGCCGCGGCGGCCGACGCCGATCCGGAACCGGTCGGTCGGCGTGGGGGTGAGCCCGGAGCGGAAGATGCTCGCGGGCAACAGCAGCACACCGGCCTCCTCCACCAGCCCGGTGCAGAAGTCCTCCACGCCGTCGGCCCCGAGGTAGCGCGGGTAGGCGACGCAACCGCCGTCCGGGGCCTGCCAGTCGAACAGCTCGGCGAACCCGGCGAAGAACTCGTCGAAGAGCGGCAGGTTGGCGGCGATGATCGCGCGGTTGCGCTCCAGGATCCGCTCGCGGTTGCCGATCGCGATCCGGGCCAGGATCTCACTGGGTGCCGAGTTGCAGATCGTGGTGTAGTGCTTGGCGCGTTCCAGCCGCGAGCGCAGCTCCCGGTCCCGGCAGGCGATCCAGCCGATCCGCAGGCCGGGCAGGCCGAGCGACTTGGAGGTGACGTTGAGCGAGAGCGCGCGCTCCGAGAGGTCCGCGGCGTTCGGCAGGGTACGGGCCGGATCGCGCTCCAGGCCGCGGTAGACCTCGTCGCTGAACAGGTGGATGCCGCGCTCGTCGCAGAGTTCGACGAGGCGGGTGAAGTCCGCGGCGCCGATCACCGCGCCGGTGGGGTTGTTGGGGAAGTTGACCGAGACCACCCGGGTGTTCGGGCGCAGCGCGGCGGCCACCTCGTCCAGGTCGAGCGACCAGCCCCGGCCGGCGTCCAGGGCGACGCCGGTGACCTCGCAGAGCGAGAGTGGGACGGTCTCGGCGGACTGGTAGTTGGGGGTCACCACGACCGCGTGGTCGTCCGGGCCGAGCAGGACCTGCATCGCCAGGTTGAGCCCCTCCTGCGCGCCGCCGAAGCAGATCACGTCGTCGGCCTCGACCCGCTCGTACATGCCGGCGACGGCCCGGCGCAGGCCGGGGTCGCCGAAGGTCTCGGTGTAGCCGAGGGTGAGGGTGTCCCAGGCGTGCCGGTCCTCGGGGCTCGCGAGGTCGAGCAGTTCGGACATCGCCATGGTCTGCGCGTCGGAGGCGGTGAGGTGGTGGCGTGCGGTGAACTCCCAGCGGGAGAAGTAGGTTTCCAGCCGGAAGTCGGGGAGCTTGGTCATCGCGTCGTCCTGGGTTGTGCGGCGGGTCGGGGGGCGGGATCGGCCTCGGGGCCGGAAGCAGGGCGGGGGGCGGAGTCCGGCTCCCGCTCGGGGTCGGGGTCGACGGCGGAGTCGGGGTCGACGGCGGAGTCGGGGTCGACGGCGGAGTCGGGGTCGCTGCCGGGGCCGGCCTTGAGGTCGGCGAGCAGGGTGTAGACGGTGGAGCGGGACACCTTGAGCGCCGTGGCGACGGCCGGCACCGCACGGCGCACCGCGAGCACCCCCGCCTGGTCGAGCCGGCGCAGCACGGCGATCCGGTCCTCGCGGGTGAGCCGCTCCGGCGGGCGGCCGTGGGCGCGGACGTAGCCGCCGATGACCTCGTTCATCCGCTCCGTCCAGTCGCGCTCGAAAAGCGGGGCGGGGCGGGGCGCGGTCGGGGCGGCGAAGGCGGCCAGCAGCGCCGAGGCCTGCTCCAGTGGGCCGCGGTCGAGGTTGACGCAGAGCACCGCCGAGGGCGCGCCCTCGGCGTCGCGCAGCACGGCGCTGACCGAGGAGAGCCGCCGGCCGTCGGGCAGCAGCTTCGGGTAGGGCCCGTAGACGTCGGGCGCGGACGGTCCCAGCCGGTCGAGCTCGCCGAGCAGCGACGGGTCGCCGAGGGCGCGCGCGGTCATCGGGTTCCAGACGGCCAGCACCTCGTCCCGGACGGCGTCGTGCAGCACCACCTCGGCGTACGGCCCGAGCAGCAGCGCGACGGCCTGGCAGACGGGCGACCAGGCCTGGACGCGCGGGTCGGGGGTCTCTGTGGTCATGTCTGGACTGTACGTCCAGTCTGGACGATTCGTCCAGAGCGATCCGAGCCCGGAACGGCGACCGCCCCCTCCCCGGGTGCGGGGAGGGGGCGGTCACGCGGGCGCAGCCGCCGCTCAGCTGCAGCTCAGCTGCGCGAGGCTGGAGGTGCAGGTGCGGGACGCCTTGTCGTTGGCCGGGACCGGGTCGGTGGGCGCGCTCGCGGTGCGGACGGCCGACACGGTGAAGGTCCGGCCGAGGTTGAACAGCCCGACGTGCAGCGAGAGGTGCCGGGTGGTGCTCGCGCCCGACGCCAGCGGCGTGGCGAGCGTGCAGGTCAGCCGGCCGAGGGTGACGGTGCAGTCGGTGGAGGAGGCGATCATCCCCACGGGCAGGTCGGCGGTGACCGTGGCCGAGGCGGCCGCGTTCGGGCCGTGGTTCGTCACCGTGAGGGTGTAGTCGACCCGTCCGGTGAGCAGCCCCCCGACCGGGGTGGCGCCGAGCGTGACGGCGAGGTCGGCGCTGGGTGCGACGTAGGTGTACCGGTCGGCGGCGACGGGCGCACTGGTGCCGCCGGGGGTGGTGACCCGGACGTCGACGGCGCCGGCCGCGGAGGCCGCGGGCGCGGTGGCGGTGCAGCTGGTCGCGGTACAGGAGAAGGCGGTGGCGTTCCCCGCCGCGCCGAAGCTCACCGCGGTCGCGCCGGCGAGGTCGGTGCCGGTGACGGTGACGGTCGTACCGCCGGCCTGCGGTCCGGAGGTCGGGCTGATCCGGGTCACCGCGGGCACCGGCAGCGGGAAGCCGAGCACGGTGACCGTCCCGCCGGTGAAGTCGGCGAGGTAGCCGCGCCGCCCGTCGCGGGTGAGCGCGAGGGTGTACGGGCTGGCACCCACCGGGACGGTCGCCGACACGGCGAGCGTGGCCGTGTCGATGACGCTGAGCGTGTCGTCGGCGTAGTTGGAGGCGTAGGCGTGGCGACCGTCGGGCGCGAGGGCGACGGCGAACGGGTTGGTGCCGACCGTCACGGTGCCGGTGACGGTGCGGGCCGCCGGGTCCAGGACGCTCACGGTGGAGTCGCCGCCGTTGCCGGTCCAGAGCCGGGAGCCGTCGGAGCTGAGCGCCAGCCCGAAGACCCCGTGGCCGACGGGGATGTGCGCGCCCACCGTGCTGCTCGCGGTGTCGATCACCTCCACCGACTGGGCGCCCGAGGCGGCCACGTACACGTGCGCGCCGTCCGGGGCGACGGCCACGCCGTGCGGCTCCGCGCCGACGGCGACGGTGGCGGTCACGGTGTTGGTCGCCGTGTCCAGCACGCTGACGGTGGCGTCGCCGGCGTTGGTCACGTACGCGTGGGCGCCGTCGGGGGCGACGGCCACGCCGAAGGCCCCCTCGCCCACCGGGACGGTCGCGGTGACGGTGTTGCTCGCGGTGTCCACCACGCTGACCGTGCCGTCGAGGTGGTGGGTCAGGTAGGCGTGCCGCCCGTCCGGAGCCATGGCCACCGCGTACGAGCCGGTGCCCGCGGTGAAGGTGGCGGCGACGGCGTCGGTGGCGGTGTCAAGGACGGTCACGGCCCCGCTGCTCTGGCTGGCGACGTAGGCCCGGGCGCCGTCCGGTGCCAGTGCGACGCCCGCCGGATAGGGCGCGACGGGCACGGTGGCGGTGACCTTCGGCGGCGGCGCGGCCGCCGCGGCGGTACCGGGCTGCGCCAGCAGCGCGGCCGTCGCCGCGCCGGTGGCGGCCACGGCCGTCCAGGCGCGGCGGGGTGAACGACGTATTGTCACGAGGGGTTTCTCCAGGCTCGTCGGGGGACGGGGCGGGTGCGCGGCACGGTGACCCGTGCTGCACGGTGGCGGCTCCGTGATCGACCGGAGCCGCACGAAGCGTAGAAGCCTGCTTGACTTACCGTCAGTACTTGATCGTCTTTGTTGCCAAGTGTTCGGAATTGGTCGCAATCCGACGCGGGCGTCCGGGCCTGCCGTTCACCTCGCCGCCCGGGCGCCGGCCCTCTCCGGCCGCAGCGCCGCACCGGCCACCGGTGGCGGCCCACCGCCGGTCGGGCGCAGCCTGGAGGGAGTCGGACGAGCCCCCGGGGAGCGGTCATGGACGAGATCGACGTGCTGGTGGTGGGCGCGGGACCGGTGGGGCTGACGGCCGCGGCCGAGCTGCGGCGCCACGGCGTCGACTGCCGGATCGTGGACCGACTGACCGCCCCGCAGCACTACGCCAAGGCGGTCGGCGTCCAGCCGCGCACGATGGAGGTCTGGGACACGATGGGCCTGGTCCGCGCGGCGCTCGACGAGGCCGTGCCGATGCTCGGCCAGTTCCTCTTCTCGGACGGTGAGCCCGGTCCGCGGATCGACCTCGTCCTGCCGCCGGACGTGCCGTACTGCTTCGCCGCCATGCCGCAGTACACGACGGAGCGCCTGCTCGGCGAGCACCTCTCGGGCTTCGGCACCCACGTCGAGCGCGGCACCGAGCTGGTCTCCCTGGAGCAGGACGCCGACCACGTCCGGGCCGGTCTCCGGGGCCCGGAGGGGCCGCGGGAGGTACGGGCGCGCTACGTGGTGGGCTGCGACGGCGCCCACAGCCCGGTGCGGAAGGCCGCCGGGCTGGCCTTCGAGGGCGACGCCTTCCCCGAGCAGTACATGCTGGGCGACGTCGAGGTCGACTGGGACCTCCCGCCCGGGTACGGCATCCGGTGCACGCACCACGACGGCGAGGGGCGGGTCGACGACGTGCTGGTCTGCATCCCGCTCCCGGGGAGGGGTCGCTACCGGATGTCGATGATGGTGCCGGACGAGCTGGCCGCCGACCCGGCGGGCGGCGTTCAGCACGGGCTGGAGGGCGGTCGCGCGCCCGAGCTGCGACACATCCAGGCCGTGCTCGACCGGCTCTCCCCCCAGCCGACCCGGGCCTCCTCGCTGCGCTGGTCGTCCACCTTCCGGATCAGCCACCGCCTCGTGGACCGCTACCGGGCGGGCCGTC
The DNA here is from genome assembly GCF_043950205.1 of Kitasatospora hibisci. Classification (NCBI taxonomy): domain Bacteria; kingdom Bacillati; phylum Actinomycetota; class Actinomycetes; order Kitasatosporales; family Streptomycetaceae; genus Kitasatospora; species Kitasatospora hibisci. Next base: position 836,773 of record NZ_CP171642.1, read on the forward strand.
TCTTCCTCGCCGGCGACGCCGCGCACATCCACCCGCCGACCGGGGCCCAGGGCATGAACACCGGTATCCAGGACGCCTACAACCTCGGCTGGAAGCTGGCGCTCGCCGTGCGGGGACTGGGCGCGCACGACCTGCTCGACAGCTACCACGCCGAGCGACACCCGGTCGGCGAGGAGGTGGTCGGGCGGACCGTGCGGCATGCCAGGGCAGCGGGCGTGCCGGCCGACGCCGAGGACGTCGGCACCGCGCTGCGGCGGGAGGCACAGCTGCTGGTCGGGTACCCGGACGGCCCACTGACCGAGCCGTCCCCGGAGGCCGCGGACGCCGCGCCGGGCCGCCCCGCGCCGGGCGACCGGGCGCCGGACTGCCGCGGCCTGGAGCGCGACCTGGCGACCTACCCGGTCCGCCTGTTCGACCTGCTGCGAAGCCCGCGGCACACCCTGCTGTTCCACGTCGACCCCGGAGCCCCCGACGACCAGGTCACCACCTGCGCGGTCGCCGCCCTGTCCGCGGCCCACGGGCAGCTGGACGTCTATGCGGTGCTCGCCCCCGGCGCGCCGGCGCCGCAGTGGCGCCTGCCGTCGGTGCGCGACGCCGCGGCCGAGTTCGCCGCCGCGTACCGGCCCCGCCCGGGGGAGGCCTTCCTCGTCCGGCCCGACGGGTACCTGGCGGGCCGCTTCGCCCCACCCACCCCGGAGCGCCTGGCCACCTGCCTGCGCCGGACGTTCGCGGCCGGGTGAGGCCCGCGGCTGCGAGAGCCACCTCGGGCCGTGGCCACTCTTCAAGAAGTGAACAGATTCAGACTTAAGAGCCTCTTACGGTTTCAGACATTGACGTGTCCGGGCCCGGGCGGGAGGGTGGCGGCCGGGCGGTGCAGTCCGCACCGCCGCCCCACCCCCACGCCCCCGGAGCCCTCGTGATCACTCGTCGGACCATGCTCGGCGCCTCCGTCGCGGCCCTGACCGCACCCACGCTCCTCGCCCTGTCGCAGACCGCGGACGGCAGCACCACCCCGCAGCGGCTCGATGTCGACCTGGTCAACACCGTGTCCTCCCAGCCGGTCTACGCCTACGTCCTCGGCCTCGACCCGGCCCAGGGCAACAGCTGGGCCTTCCTCCGCTCCGACGGCAGCACGCTCTACCACCCGCCCTCCCCGACCTCGCCGGGCGCGCCGCTCGGCGCGGACTGCGCCATCGCACTGGGTGCGGCCGGCGGCTCCCCCCGCCGGATCCGCCTGCCGTACCTCTCCAGCGGGCGGATCTACTTCTCCGTCGGCCGCGAGCTCGTCTTCCGGATCAACCCCGGCCCGGGCATCGCCCTGCCCTCGGTGAGCAACCCCACCGACCCCAACATCGGTACGTCCTACGGGTTCTGCGAATTCACTTACGGGCCGGACCAGTTGTACGCCAACATCAGCTACGTCGACTTCGCCGCCGTCCCGATCGCCTTCGACCTCACCACCGGCGACGGGCGCCAGAGCGTCAGCGGCCTGCCCGTCGGCGGCCTGGAGTCGGCCGCGAACGCCCTGCGCACGCAGGCGGCCCGGGACGGCGGCGACTGGGCCCGGCTGATCGTGCCGGACTCCGCCGGCCGGACAGTGCGCATCCTCAGCCCCAACACGGCGATCAGCGCCGATCCGTCGCTGTTCAACGGCTATCTGGACGGCTACCTCACCGCCGTGTGGGAGAAGTACCGGAGTACCGACCTGGTGATCGACACCCAGGCCGGCTGGGGCACCGTCACCGGCCGGGTGAGCAACGGTGTGCTCGCCTTCCCCGGCATCGGCGGCTTCGCCAAGCCGTCCACCGCGGCCGTCTTCAACTGCAGCTCGGCGCCGTTCACCACCGGCAACGACCTGATGGGCAACCTGAGTGCGCGGCTCGCCGCCGCGCTCAACCGCACCACCCTGCTGGACAATCCGCACCAGCCGAACGGCGAGAACCCGGCCGCCTTCTACACCGCGGCACGCACCAACCACTACGCCCGCGTCCTCCACGCGGCCAACCCCGACCACCTCGGCTACGCCTTCCCGTACGACGACGTCCATCCGGTCGGCGTGGACTTCGAGGGCAGGGTGCAGTCGGCGAGCCCGCGCCTGTTCTCCGTCACCGTCGGCGGCGGCCGAGGTTCGGCCGACCCCACGCCGTCGCCGCAGCCCGGCGGCGGGACGAGCGCGTTCGGCACCATCCAGGCCGAGTCCTACAGCTCGCAGTCAGGCACCGCGGTGGAGAAGTGCGGCGACACCGGCGGCGGCCAGGACGTCGGCTGGATCGCGAACGGCGACTGGCTCGGCTACACCCGCGTGGACTTCGGCAGTTCCGGCGCGACCCGGTTCCGGGCCCGGGTCGCCTCCGGCGCCGCGCCCGGGGTCAGCGGGCTGGTCCAGGTACGGCTGGACAGCCCGGCCGCCGCACCGGTCGGCAGCTTCGCCGTCGCCGGCACCGGCGGCTGGCAGAGCTGGCGGACGGTGCCCACCGACATCGCCCGGACCACCGGCACGCACACCGTGTACCTCACCTTCGCCAGCGGACAGAGCGCCGACTTCGTCAACCTCAACTGGTTCACGTTCGGTTAGGACGTCCTCGCGTCGGACCTCCGGACGCCGACGCCTTGGGGCGCTGGTGGCCCGGGGGGCTCCGACGCCGTCTCAGCGAGGCGTGGAGACGGCGCGCCCACTGCCCACCTCGGCCGCACCGACCTGGCCGCACAGAGCGTCGGGAAGGTCGACGCCCGCCTCTGCCCCTTCTGCCCCATCCCCTCGGGAGGGGTCGTGACCGGCTCGCAGAGCACCGGCAGCTGCGCGGGCAATCAGCAGGGACTCGGCCGGAGGACGCTCCGCCGTGGAGGGCAGGAGCTCCTCGGGGCCCGCGCCCGGTCGCGAGGGTGCGCCGAAGGCGTGGAGGAGGGTGCCGTCGGAGACGAGCAGGGGAGAGTGGACGGTCCGGCGCCGACGGGGACGGGACGTCAGACGGTGCCGAGCTCGCCCGTGCGGACGCCGGCGATGAACGAGCGCCAGGCGTCGGCCGGGAAGACGAGCGCGGGGCCCCCGGGGTCCTTGGAGTCACGGACCGGGACGACGCCCGGGAGGCTCGCGGAGATCTCGACGCACTGCCCGCCGTTGTTGGAGTACGAGGACTTCACCCAGGACGCGCCGGAGAGATCGGGGTTCATGGGGCTAGCTCCTTCCGAGCCTTGTGGATCAGTGCCAGGGATGCCGCTTTGGGCAGGGCTTCCACCACCAGCTGATCGTACTCCCTCTCCCATGCCGTGATCGTTTCGCGCTTGCGCTCCAGATGGCCGTGCGCGTGTGATTCGGCGTAGCCGACGACCGAGCCGTCCGGGAGGTCCAGCAAGGTGATCGGCATAGTGAAGGGCAGGTGTTCGCCCAGGTGGAAGGGCGCCACCTGGAGGGTGATGTTCGGCCTCGCCGCGAGCTCAGCGAGGTGGTCGAGCTGCTTGGCCATGACGGCCTTTCCGCCGACCGTCCTGACCAGACAGCTCTCGTCGAGCACCGCGTGGATCAGCGGCGGCTTCGCCCGCTCCAGGAGGCGCTGCCGGGCGGCCAGGAAGTCGACCCGGTGCTCCGCCGCCGACGGGGTGATCGCCCCGCGCTGGACGGCCGCGCAGGCCAACGCCTCGGCGTACTCGCGCACCTGGAAGAGGCCCGTGACGATCGTCAGGGCGAGTTCCCGCAGCCGGCGGCACCGGGCCTCGGCGTCCGCGAACTCGGGGAAGCCCTCCAGCAGGCTCGCCTTCGCGTACCGGCGCCAGAGTTCGTAGAACGTCCCGCCCGTGTCGAACACCTCGTCGGCTTTGACGGCGAAGTTCTTTGTTGGAGCACGCTTCGCTCGTTCGACGTACGACACAAGCGTGTTGGAGTACCCCATCCGCTTCGACAGGCCGACCTGGGACCAGCCCCGCGCCCGCCGTGACCTGTGGAGTTCCTGCCCGAACCGGATCGCGGGCGAGGAGAGGACATCAACTGCCTGCTGTTCCATGGAGACTGAAGACCTTTCACATGACCAACTGGTCAACGGTGGAACCCTGGCCATCGTACGACCCGCCGGGCCACCATGGCTACACCCGGTGAGATGTCCGGGACTCAGAGCGACAATGGGAGACTTCATGTCCAGCTGCCCCCGCATGCCCGCGCACTCGCCGACGGTGGGCGAGGTCGTCCGGGACCTCGCCCACCGGACCGCCACGGGCGCCCCCGCCGAGGGCGTCTACATGGACACCCTCAACGGGCTGGCCTACCTCCGGCCCGAACCCGGCGGCTGCGAGTGGACCACCGGCCCGGAGTACGTCCAGCGGCTCGAACGCCCCCGCTACCTCGTCGTCCAGCACCCGAGCCGGCCACGCGCCAACGACACGGTGGCGTGAGCGTCGTCGCCGGCCCGCCGGACAGCCACGGCCCGCCCCGGGCCGTCACCGCCATCCGCCGGGAGTGACGCGACCGGCCCGCTTCCCCCCGCCCGGATCGCGGCCTCCGCGCGATCCGGGCAGGGTCCCTCACGTCCTGCACGAGGAGGCCGATCACGCCTCACCCACGCACTCCCCCGCCGACTCCTCGATCGTCACGCCGCCCGGGGAGTACGGCCCGAGGTCGCGGAAGAAGCGCGCCGCGTCGATGACGGCCTCGGGCGGGTGGACGCCCGGACGGCGGGCGGTACCGTCCAGGACCTGGGCCAGTCCGAGGGCGAGCGGGACGCCGGTGGCGAGGGCCATGTCGGCGAGCAGCCGGGGCGGGTCCTCGGTCGGGCGGGCGAGGACGGTGACCGGGCGGCCGTCGCGCCGCCCGGTGGCCGCGGCGAAGAACGGGGGCAGGCTGCCGGGCCCGCGGTAGGCAGCGGAACGCACGCCCGCCGAGAGGGCACGACCCAGCGGCTCCCGGGTCAGCGCGACGGCTGCCGCCTCGTTGTCCAGCCTGCCGCGGTCGAGGTCGCGGCGGAGCCCGTCCAGGAAGGCGACGGTGCCACGGGTGACCACCATCAGGCAGGCCGCGTCGCCGCGCGGCCCGAAACTCCGGTGCAGGGTGACCGGTTCGGGATGGCCGACGGTGTACGCGGTGCCGCTTCGGCCGCCCGGCAGGGCGAGGGTGACCGGTCGCAGAGGCGGGCGCCGGACCAGCGCGCCCTGCTCGACGGCGGCCACGGTGCCGCTGATCTGCTCCATCCAGTGGATCGCGGCGGCGCCCGGGCCGCCGCCCGGAACGGTCAGGTTCTCACCGGCGTCCGGAACGTCGACCGGCCAGGCGGTGTAGAGGTCGTCGAGGGCGTCGAGCCGCTCGACGGCGAGCACGGCGAGCAGGTTGGAGACACCCGGGCTGGCGCCCATGCCGAGCACCGCGGTGACGCCCGCTTCGCGTGCCGCGCGGTCGAGTTCGAGCATCCGGACGGTCGGCTCCCAGTCGTCGCACAGGTCCAGGTAGTGGGTGCGCTGCCGAACGGCCGCGGCCAGGACGGTCGGACCGAAGCGGTAGTAGGGGCCGACGGTGTTGAGCACGACGTCCGCCTCACCGAGCGCGGCATCCAGCTGCCGGGAATCGGTGAGGTCGAGATGACGGGCCGACAGCCGCGCGTGACCGGCGGGAAGTTCGGAGACCAGACTCCGGGCGGCCGCGATGTCACGGTCCGCGACGACCAGTTCGGCCACGCCCGGCAGGGTCGCGGCGGTGCGGACGGCCACCGCGCCCATGGCACCGGCGCCGCCCAGGGCGAGGATCCTCATCGCCGCCCTCCCGTCGGGGTGAAGGAGTCGGCGTAGCGCCGCAGTTCGTCGAGGTAGCCGTCGACGTAGATCGAGCGGGGCGCGGCGAGCACGGTCAACAGGCCCTCGACCTCGTCGTCCTCGACCTCGGGCCGGACCAGGTTGTGGTTGGCGTCCTCGTGCTTGACGACGGTCAACTGCCCTGGTGCGGTGAGGATCCGGCGGTAGCCGGCCTCGGTGTCGGCCGCGTCGACGTTGCGGTCCTTGCCGCCGAGCACGAGCAGCACGGGCACCTTGAGCGCGGCCAGGTCGGCGGTGGCGTCGGCGGTGAAGTTCCGGCCGATGAAGCGCCAGCGCTCCGGCGTCAGGTCCTGCAGGTCGGCGCCGACGGCGGCGCGCGCCTGCTCGTACGTGGCGCCCCTGCGCAGCTGTTCGTTGACCCGCTCACGGCGGGCGAGTTCGGCGTCGATCCGGCTCTGCGGGGCGTGTTCGTGGGCGAGTTCGGCGAGCAGGTTGTAGCGGCCCTGCTGAAGCCAGTTGACCGCCGGGGAGACGGCGATCACGAACCGGACGTCGGGCACCCGGTCGGCCACCTTCGGAAGCACCCAGCCGGCCTGGCTGATGCCCCAGAGACCGATCCGCCCTGGGTCGATGCCGGGCTGCGACCTCGCCCAGGCGATCGCGGCGGCGGCCTCGGCGGCGCGGTCGTCCATGCTCTGGTCGAGCCAGTTGCCGGGGGCGCCGCCGACGCCGGGCTTGTTCCACGAGAGCGAGGCGTAGCCGGCCCTGGCCAGGGACTCCCAGATCGGCCGGTACGCCGAGTCGCGGGTGGCGTCGGCCGGCCCGTCGCCGTGGACGAAGACGACGAGGCCGAACGGCCCGTCGCCGTGCTCAGGCCGGGCCAGCACGCCGTCCAGCGGCTGGGCGCCGCCGGTGATGGCGACCCGCTGTTCCCGCAGGTCGTAGCTGTTCTGGTAGGCGACCCAGCCGACGGCGGCACCTACCGACAGGACCACGGCCAGCAGCGAGCCCAGTAGCCATCTGAACCAGGTGCGCCGCAGCATCGAACCTCCATAAACTATCGAACAGAGAACTATCGTTTTGACTTCGATAGTTTTGAGCCTACTACACTCCCTGATGGAAGGGAGCGGCTGTGATCACGGAGGAACCGAGGGCCGAGGTGCCGACCAGGACGCTGGTCGAAGGCCTGGTCCGGGCGGACGGCACGGTGGACGCCGGCGAGCTCTACGACGTGGCGGGCGCGCTGGGGATGTCCGACCAGCAGGTGCGGCTCTGCATCAAGCGGATGGCCGCCGAGGGCCTGCTGGTCCAGGAGGGACGCGGGCGGCGAGCCGTGCTCCGCGAGAGCACCGAGGCCCGGCGCAGCGCCGAGCCGGAGGTCGACTTCGTCCGGCACATGTACGCCCAGGACGCCGGGCTCGCCCCCTGGGACGGTCGCTGGCGCCTCGCCGCCTTTGCCGTCCCCGAGCCGGCGCGCCAGGCCCGTGACGCACTGCGCGAGGCGCTGGTCCGGCTCGGCGGCGCGGCCGTGCAGGGCGGCGTCTACGTCTGCGCCAACAACTGGGAGCCGTACGTCGAGGCCGAGGCCGACCGGCTCGGCCTGCGGGACCGGCTGACCCTGCTGACCACCGACGACCTGCGGATCGCCGGCGAGTCCGACCCGATCACGCTGGCCCGTCGGCTCTGGCCGCTGGACGAACTCGCTCACGGGCACCGCAGGTTGGCCGGCATCGCGGACGCGCGGTGCGCCCGGCTGGCCGGTCCGTCCGTCCCGGACCGGACCGAACGGCTGGCCGTCACGGTCGAGTTGGCCGCCGAGTTCACCCGGGCCGTGGCCGCGGACCCGCTGCTGCCGCCCGAGCTGCTGCCCGAGCCGTGGCCCGGCGCGCAGGCGCGCGCCCTGGTCGCCGAGTGCTGGCGGCTGCTGCTGCGGGCCGAGCGCGACGATCCGGCCCCCGGGCCCAGGCTGTTCCACCGCTACGAGCAGGCGCTCCGGGAGATCACCGGCGAGGTGGGCGGGGCCGGGGTCTGAGCACCGGTCCCGCCCCCGGAAGGCGGACGGCGGCCGCTCCCGCGCCTCGAAGACGTGGGAGCGGCCGCCGCGGGCACTACGTCAGAACTGCTCCACCCAGTACGGCTGGACGGTCATCCAGCCGTTGCCGGTGGCACCGTTGAGACGGCCGGAGCTGGTCCGGGCCAGGGTGTACCAGGACTCCACGTAGTCCGGGTCGTCGGTCCACCACGAGCTCGGCAGGGCGGCGAGCACCGCGTTGACCAGCGGGATGTACGCGCCCTGGTCGGCGATGGTGAGCAGTACGGCGGCGACGGCCTGGGCGAGGGCCAGGTAGTTGGTGTCGCCGTCGTCCTCCATCAGGACCACGTCGGCCAGGTTGTACTTGTAGTTCGACCAGTTCACCAGGATCTGGTTCGGGTTGTACACCGTGCCGTCGTAGCGCAGGTAGGGCATGGCGACCGAGTCGACCCGGACCTTGCCGTCCTGCCCGAATCCCGTGACCAGGCTGAACATCTCGGCCGCGCCCTTGAACCACGGCTCCTGGTCGTCGTAGACCTCGATGCTGTCGATCTTGGTGGCCCACCAGCCGCCCGCGGCCTGCGCACCGGCGAGGCCGTGCGCGGCGAACTCCTTGCGCAGGACGTCGACCCCGGCCGCCAGCGCCTTCGAGGCGTCGATGTCGACGAGGTAGACCGGCCGGTCCGGGACCGTGGTGGCGTCGAGGGTGTGGACGCGGCCGTCGGTGTCGTAGGCGCGGACGGTGCGCGCGTGATCGTCGGCGACCGCGGTGGCCACCAGCGGCGTGGCGCCCGCGTCGAGGGCCGCCCGCATCGACGCGTCGGCCAACTGGACACGCAGCAGCGGGCCGAGGCCGGCGTCGAGGCCCTTGGCCCCGGCGATCCGGCGATCGGCGTCGGCCGCGGTCCCGGCCAGGGAGTGGGCGGCGGGCGTGTCGGTGGCGGCGGCGAGCGGGGCGAGCTCTGTCCCGGCCACGTCGGCCGCGGCGCGCACCCGGGAGCTCCAGGTGGCGTCGGTGAGGGATCTGGCCAGGCTGCGGGCGACCTGGTCCTCGATCGCGGCGACCCGGCCCGCGGACTGCGCCGCCCGGGCGGGGGCGGGCGCCGGCACGGCCGCGGCCTGGCTCGCCGTCAGCGCGGCCAGCGACAGGGCCGCGATCGCGACGGTGGTACGCCGTAACCGGGAGAGGGAGAGCGCCATGTGGTTGTCCTCCTGACTCGGAAGGTGAGGGAACCGGCCCCGCCTTGGGCGAAGCCATGTCAAGTAAAGTCAGGAGCCGACCGTCCATCAAGAGCGGTGCGGAAAACGCTTTCCGGCGGTGCGGGGTGGGCCTCGTGGGGCGCGCCGTCGGAGGGTTCACCGGAGCCGGCCGGCCCGCGGGGGGGCCTCGGTTCGTCGATCGCCCCGTCGCCCCCCGCCGGAACGGGCGGACCCTGCCCCAGCGACCCCGCTCTGCCCGAGAAGGCCAGGCTGAACAAGAGGGCCGTCACGGCGAAGCAGCTGACGGACTACCGTCTCGTCGATTCGGAGTACTTCGACGTCCGGCGGGACGCGAACGGCAGGGTGGCAGCGATGACGGAGATCCGCGGCCGTCCGAACCGGGCGGTCGGCTAGCCGGTGCGGCGGAAGTCGGCCGGGGTGCCGCCGCAGCGGGCGCGGAAGCGGCGGGTGAGGCGGCGCGGCTCGTCGGTGAAGCCGGTGGCCGCCGCGATCTCGGCGAGCGGCAGCGCCGTCCGGCGGACCAGACGGCCCGCGGCGTCGAGCCGACCCCTGACGGCCCCGCCGGCCTCAGCTCAGCGGGCGGCTCAGCACGTAGACGGTGCGCACCACCACCGCCGCCGAGAGCACCAGCAGGTGGTACCCGATCAGCGCGTACAGCCCGAGGTCGTCCGTCACCATCGGACCGCCCTTGAGGCCGAGCAGCTGCACCCCGGTGACGCCGAAGAAGATCCCGAGGAAGGTCAGCAGCACCCGGCTGAGCAGTTCGCCGGCCACCCGGCGGTCGCGCGGGTCGGCGAGCAGCCGGACGTTCACCCCGAGCCGGCCCTCCTCCAGGGCGCTGCCGATCCGGTCCAGCCGTCGCGGCAGGCGGCGCAGCACCGGCAGCAGGCCGAGGAGTTCGTCCTGCGCGAGTTGCCGGGCACTGCTCGGTCCGAGCTGGCCGGCGAGGCGGTCGGCGGCGAAGGAGCGGGAGGCCGCCAACATGTCGAACCCCGCGCTGAGGCGCAGCAGGGTGCCCTCCAGGGTGCCGAGGGCCCGGAAGACGGCGGCGATCTCCGGCGGCACTGCCAGCCGGAAGTCGGTGACCAGCCGGAACAGGTCGGTGAACATCTGGACGTCGGGGGTCGAGCCGTGGCCGAGGTGGCGGGCGCTGAACTGGCCGAGGGCGCGCTGCAGGCGCTGCTCGTCGACGTCCTCCGGACGGTCGGTGACGTCCAGCAGGGCGTCGCGCAGTGCGGCCGGGTCGGCGCGGTCCACGGCGAGGAAGAGGCCGCCCATGGCGTCCCGCAGGCCGGGGTCGATCCGGCCGACGGAGCCGAAGTCCAGCAGGGCGGGCCGGCCGTCCGGCTGGAGCAGGATGTTGCCGGGGTGCGGGTCGGCGTGGAAGACGCCGTCGCGCACGATCTGGTTGAGCAACGCGGTGAACAGGGTGTCCGCCAGCTCCCGGCCGTGCTTCTCGTCGCGGGGCTCCGCCTGGCCGAGCGGGGTGCCGTCGATCCTGGTCATCACCAGGACGCGTTCGGTGCTCAGCGCCTCGTGCACGACGGGTATGGCGACGCTGTCGTCGCGCCGGGCGGCGGCGGCCCGGCGGACGGCCGTCATGTTCCGCGCCTCGACGCGGAAGTCCAGCTCCTCGCGCAGCGCGACGGCGAAGCCCTTGGCGAGGTCCACCAGCCCGAGGCTGCGTCCCCAGTCGGTGCGGGTCTGCAGGGTCACGGCCAGCCGGCCGACGATGTCAAGGTCGCGCTCGACCAGCTCGCGCACACCTGGCCGCTGGACCTTGACGATCACGCGGGTGCCGTCCGGCAGGACGGCGGCGTGCGCCTGGGCGATGGACGCGGCGGCGAGCGGCCGGTGGTCGAACTCGGCGAACACCTCCTCCGGGGCGGCACCGAGCGCGGCGACCAGCTCCCGCTCTACCTCCGGCCAGGGCGCGGCGGGCACCCGGTCCTGGAGGCTGCTGAGCTCCTCGACGTAGGGGGCGGGCAGCAGGTCCCGGCGGGTGGACATCACCTGGCCGAGCTTCACGAAGGTCGTCCCGCCCGCCTGCAGTGCCTGGCGCAGTTCCTGGGCCAGGAGCTCGTGCCGCGTCCCGTCTCCCCGGCCGCGACCCCTCAGGTACGGGCCGAGGCCGTGGCGGCCGGCGATGCGGACGATCCGCGAGTAGCGACGCATCCGGGCGAGCCGGTCGCGCAGCGAGCGCGGCCAGGAGAACGGGCGGACGCTGCCCGCGGGCGCCGCGAGGTCGAGGACGACCAGGGTCACCATGGCGACCAGCAGCGCGATGCCGAGCAGCACGGGGCTCAGCACCAGCCGCTGGTCGTCCCGCTGCAGGTGGGCTCCGAGCAGGGCGCCGGCGGTGGAGATGCCGACCAGCCCGGCGAGGACGGCCCTGGGCAGGCTCGCCTCGATCCCGAGCAACCGCCGGCCGAGCAGCGCGGGCGGCACCACCAGCACGAATCCGCCGACCAGCATGCCGATGATCCACACGTGCGCGTTCCCCCGTCACCCGTCCACCCGCCGGTACGGCCGGTGTCCGCCGTACCGGCACTCCTGCGAGCGGGTCGGCGTACTCCCCTTACGATCCCCTTGCACCCCGGCCGCGTGGTCGGGAACAGCCCATCATGCCATTGTCCTCCGGTCCGTGATCGCTCCGGGGCGGATCACCGGGCGAGCGGTTGACGCTCCGTCACGAGGCCTACCGTGGGGCGGCAGAGCGCTGGACGACGGGTGCTGGACGACGGGGGTGGGCGACGGCCGGGCGCGCAGGCCGGCGGACGTCGCGCACCGGCCCCGATCAGCCGAGCAGGGCGGCGAAGGCGCTCTCCAGCCCGGCCACCGCGGCCGTCAGCAGGGTGACCGTCCGCAGCGCGTCGACGACGGTGCCGACCCGGCGGCGGAGGACGCCCTCGCGGGGCCGTTCCCGGGCCGTCTCCGCGAGGATCTCGGCCAGGGCCGCGTCGGCGTCCTCGGCGTCCTCCGGAGCCACGGTGTCCGGCCGCTCGGCGCGGACCAGGGCGAGTGCGGCCCGCAGCTGCTCGGCCGCCGCCCTCAGGCCGTCGGGGCCGGCGGGCCCGGCGGCGGGCCCGCCGCCGATGATGATCCGCACGGTGGCACCCTGGCCGCCGGCGACCGGCCCGTGCACGGTGCTGCCGCCGGTGACCTGGACACCGCCGCTGTTCCAGTTGCCGCCCGCCGTCGGGCCCACCGGGTTCCCGCTGTCGCCCGCGTGCTGCTGCTCCATGTGCTTCCCTCCTGTCGGCGGCCCGACGGTGCCCGTCCGGCCGTACCCCGCCCTGACGTTTCCTGCCCTGGGCCCCCGCCCTGGGGCTACTTCGCCTTGCCCATGTCCACCGACGAACCGCTGCCTCCGGCGACCGAGCCGTGCACCGAACTGTTGTTGACCTGGACGCCGCCGTTGTTGATGTTGGTGATGTTCTGTGACTGCTGCTCGAAGGCGCCGCTGTCGTAGCCACGTGCCCGCAGTTCCTCCCCCACCGCGCTGAACACCCGCTGGGTGACGGTGTTCAGGAACCGCTGCACGTCGTGCGCCTGGAAGATGTTCTGGTACTCCGTCCCCGCGCCCAGCTCGCGGACGCTCAACCGGGGCGCGAAGTCCACGGCGCGGCCCGCGCGGGTGAGCTCTTCGTAGCGGCGGTGGTACCGGGCGGCACGCGCACGCGAGGCCCGCGACCGGTCCGACTCCCCGACCGCGACGGCGATGTCACCGCCGAGCCGGCGGGCGGCCCAGCCGAGGGCGTTTCGGGCGTCCGCGAGCGCCGAGTCGTGGCCGAGGTGGTCGACGACGTGGTAGCCCCGGCCGACCGGCGGCAGCACGTACGGCAGCCACTCCAGGTAGAGCAGTCCGCCGCGGGTGGTGGTGCGCACCAGGACGGTGACCACCACCTCCTCCTGCCAGGAGCCGACCCGGATCGCCAGGTAGTGGCGCAGCCGCTCGTGGCCGGAGCGGCCCAGCAGGTCGGCCCAGGCGGGTTCGAGCAGCAGCCGGTCGCCCGACCGGGCCGTCATCGCGCCGCGCCAGTTCCGGGGCGCGTCGTTGCGCAGGCTGGGGCGGAAGACCCGGTCGGTGACGGAGAGTCCGCGCAGCGGGTCGTCCGGGTAGGCGGTGTCCTCGGCCAGCTGCCGCACCCGCGCGGCCATCGACCGGTAGAGGACGGATGCGTCGAGCGGTTCGGCGGCCCGTCCCTGGGCCGCCCGCTCGGCCGAGGGCCGCAGCTCGAAGGTCATCCGCCAGGCGCGGCCCGCGATCCCCAGCCCGACCAGCGGCGCCCGTCGGCCGTAGAGCAGCTCCGGGCCGCTCTGCTGCTCGTGGAGCCGCCGGTAGATCCAGGCCTCGCGCCGGCCGTGTGGCTGCGGCGGCGGACCGCCGGGCTTGCCGCCGGCCGGTTCGGGCCCGGCCAGCCGTCGGCGCACGGCGAAGCGCAGGCCGGCCGCGATCAGCCAGAGGGCGGCCAGTTCTGCGGCGGCCGGCAGCAGGACGGCGCCCGCCGTGCCGGATCCGCCCAGCAGGCCGGTGTACCAGCCGTCGCCGCGGTGCCCGTCGTCCAGGGTCAGGCCGCCCCAGCCGAGGTCGTACCAGTCGGCGCCGTTCCGGCTCAGGTAGGACAGGGAGACGAACACGACGACGACCACGACCAGAGCCTTGGTCCCGGTCATCAGGCTCCGGGCCGGACCGCCGGACCGCGGGGCCGTCACCATCAGCAGACGTTCGACCGTCAGGCCGATCCGGTGGTCCATCCGGTCCTCGCGGAACCCTGACACCAGGACGAGGGCGAGGACCACGAGCAGCACGATGCCCGCCGGTACCGCACCGAGGAGCACGAATCCGGCAGCCAGGACGGTGAGGAACGCCACGCCCGTCCAGGCCTCCCAGCGCCGGGCGGTCAGCGCCTCGTGCAGGACGCGGACCAGGTCGGTCCCCGGGGAGGGGGCCGGGATCCGGTAGCACTGCTCGACCAGTTCCTCGATCAGCGCGGCGCGGAAGCCCCGGTCCAGCCAGGCGGCCGCGCAGAGGTAGCGGGTCGCCTCGGCGGGGGCCGGACCGGCCTGGCCGCGCAGGTTCTCGGGTGTCGCGAGGAACGGTTGCGCGCCGGCGTCGGCCTGCAGGCCGCCGGGGGCCGGCGGCCGGGCGGCGCCCGGGGGCGGCGCGGGCGGCGCGGCGGGGTACGACGCGCCGATGGGCGGCGGGCCCGTCGGGAGGCCGGGCGGGAAGCCGGGCGAGGGCGGTACGGGAGGGACGGACGGTGGCTGTGGTGGCGTGTGATCCATGACATCCCCGAGACTGCAGCCATGAGCGGAACCTGCCAATGAGCGCGGCCAGTAAAGCAGTTGATCATCAGTCAGGTAAGGCGGTTTTCACATCCCGCCGATAACGGTTCGAGCACGCCCCGCCGAATGCCCGACCGGGCCCGCCGGTCGACCCGCCGCCCGGCCGGGCACCCGACCGGGCGCGTGCAGGAAATTGGATTCCAGGAGTCGCATTAGCTAGTCTTCGAGGCGTGAGGCTGACCAAGAGCACCGACATCGCCCTCCGCATCGCCATGCGGCTGGCGGTCCTCGACGAGGACGCGGCTCCGACCACCCGCCAGGTGGCCGAGTCGGTCGGCGTGCCCTACACCCACGCAGCCAAGGTGGTCAGCCGGCTGCAGCACCTCGGCGTGGTCGAGGCGCGGCGCGGCCGCGGCGGTGGGCTGTCACTCACCTTCGCCGGCCGGACCGGCTCGCTCGGACCGCTCCTCCGGGAACTGGAGGGCGTCGGCGACGTGGTCGGCTGCGAGGACGACCCACCGTGCCCGCTGCGGGCGGCCTGCCGCCTGCGCGGGGCACTGCGCACGGCCCAGGAGGCGTTCTTCGCGACGCTCGACCCGCTCTCGATCGGCGACCTCGTGTCCTCCCCCACGGGACCCGTACTGCTGAGCCTCACCAGCAGACCGACCGACTGACCCGGCCGCCCCACCGGCCACCCCGGCCCGAACCACCGGGACGCACCACCGCAGCACCGCATGACGGCACGCGCACACCCCACAGACGCGACCGTGCAACCGCACGGACGAAAATGCGAATCTCAGATACCAGTTTGGAGCTCGCCGATGCTGTCCGCCAAGTCCGCCGAGATCGTCGAAGCCACCCTGCCCGCCGTCGGCGGGGCGATCGGGGACATCACCCCGTTCTTCTACGGCAAGATGTTCGCGGCCCACCCGGAGCTGCTGCGCGACCTGTTCAACCGGGGCAACCAGGCCAACGGCACCCAGCGCCAGGCGCTCGCCGGCTCGATAGCCGCCTTCGCCTCCGCCCTCGTAGCCCACCCCGACCAGCGGCCCGACGCCATGCTCGCCCGGATCGCGCACAAGCACGTCTCCGTCGGCATCGGCAACGAGCAGTACAAGATCGTCCACGAGCACCTGTTCGCCGCCATCGTCGAGGTGCTCGGCGAGGCCGTGACGCCCGACGTCGCCGCCGCCTGGGACGAGGTGTACTGGCTGATGGCCAACGCGCTGATCGCCGTCGAGGACCGGCTGCGCACCGAGGCAGCCGCCGCCCAGGGCGGCGACCCGGACGACCTCTGGCGCCCGTACACCGTCATCGCCCGCATCCAGGAGACCGACGACGTGGTCAGCTTCCTGGTCCGCCCGGCCGACGGCGGCCCGGTGCCGCCCGCCCGCCCCGGCCAGTACGTCTCGGTGCGGGCCACGATGGCGGACGGCGCCCGGCAGATACGCCAGTACAGCCTCTCCGGGAACCCCGACGGCGCGCTCCGGTTCACCGTCAAGCGGGCGGGCGCCGGCGCTTCCGGAGAGCCGGCCGGCGAGGTCTCGAACCACCTGCACGCGCGCCTGAAGCACGGCGACGTGATCGAGGTCTCCCCGCCCCTCGGCGACGTCTCCCTCGCCGACGGCGACGGACCGGTGCTGCTGGCCTCGGCCGGCATCGGCAACACCCCGATGACCGCCATGCTGGCCCACCTGGCCGCCTCCGGCTCCACCCGGACCGTCGTCTCCGTCCACGGCGACCGCGACCAGCTCTCGCACGCCTTCCGCGCCGAGCTCGGCCGGCTCACCGCCGAGCTGGCGAACGCCTCCGCCCACGTCTTCTACGAGCAGCCGCTCGGCGCGTGGCCGCAGGAGCGCACCGGCCTGGTCGACCTCGCGACGGTACCGGTCCCGGCGGGCACCACCGCCTACCTCTGCGGCCCGGTGCCGTTCCTGCGCTCGGTCCGGGCGCAGCTGCTCGCCGCGGGCGTGCCGGCGGCGGACATCCACTACGAGGTGTTCGGCCCCGACCTCTGGCTCGGCCAGGACGCCTGACCGGTCCGTGGTCCGGCCGGGGCTCCCGGCCGGGGACCCCGGCCCGACCACGGCGTCCCCGGGTGCCGCGTCCCCGCGGCGCGGCACCCTCCCGCCGGAGCGGCCGGCTCGGTAGCATCACCGCCGGAACGATCACCCACGATCACCGCGGCCCGCCGAGCGGCCCGCCACGGACGCAGGGAGGACCGGTGCGCGTCGCGCTCTTCGCCACCTGTGTCAACGACGCGCTCCACCCGTCCACCGCGATCGCCACCGTCCGGCTGCTGGAACGGCTTGGCGTCGAGGTCGACTTCCCCACCGCCCAGAGCTGTTGCGGGCAGCCACAGTTCAACACCGGCTACCGGCGCGCCTGCGAGCCGCTGCTGCGCCGCACCGCCCGCGCCTTCGCCGGCTACGACCACGTGGTGACCCCCTCCGGCTCGTGCGCGGCCATGGTCCGCGACAGCTACCCCCGGATCGGCGCCCGGGCCGCCGCCGAGGGACGGGGCACCGCCCTCGCCGACCTCGCCCGCGAACTGGCTCCGCGGGTGTACGAGTTGACCGAGTTCCTGACCGACGTGCTGGACGTCGAGGACGTCGGCGCCTACTTCCCGCACCCCGTGACGTACCACCCGTCCTGCCACGGACTGCGTGTCCTCGGCCTCGGCGAACGGCCGCTGCGCCTGCTGCGGGCCGTCAAGGGGCTGGAGTTGGTGGAACTGCCCGGCGCCGAGGAGTGCTGCGGCTTCGGCGGCACCTTCGCCGTGAAGAACCCGGCCGTCTCGGCCGCGATGGCCGAGGACAAGATCCGCAACGCACTCGCCACCGGCGCCCGGGTGCTCTGCGGCGCCGACAACTCCTGCCTGCTGCACCTCGACGGGACGCTGCGCCGCCGCGGCGACGCACTCCGCCCGCTGCACCTCGCCGAGATCCTCGCCAGCACCGAGTCCGATCCCTGGAGGCCCAGTTGAGCGCCGGCACCTTCCTCGGAATGCCCGCGTTCCCCGAGGCCGCCGCCCGCGCCACCCGGGACGCGACGTTGCGCGCCAACCTGCGGCACGCCACCCACACCATCCGCGACAAGCGAGCCCGCACCGTCGCCGAACTGGCCGACTGGGAGCAGCTGCGCGCCGCCGGCAAGGCGATCAAGGACCACACGCTGCGCCGTCTCGACCACTACCTCCTCCAGGTGGAGCAGGCCGTCACGGCGGCGGGCGGCACCGTGCACTGGGCCGCGGACGCCGAGGAGGCCAACCGGATCGTCACCGGCCTGGTCCGTGCGACCGGCGAGCGCGAGGTGGTCAAGGTCAAGTCCATGGCCACCCAGGAGATCGGCCTCAACGAGGCGCTGGCCGCCGAGGGGATCACCGCGTACGAGACCGATCTCGCGGAACTGATCGTCCAGTTGGGCGACGACCGGCCCTCGCACATCCTGGTGCCGGCGATCCACCGCAACCGCGGGGAGATCCGGCGGATCTTCGCCGAACGGATGGCCGCCTGGGGCCGCCCGGCACCCGAGGGGCTGACCGATGCGCCAGCCGAACTCGCCGAGGCCGCCCGGCTGCACCTGCGCGAGAAGTTCCTCCGGGCCGAAGTCGCGGTCTCCGGGGCCAACTTCATCGTCGCCGAGACCGGCACCCTGGTGGTGGTCGAGTCGGAGGGCAACGGCCGGATGTGCCTGACGCTGCCACGCACGCTGATCTCGGTGGTCGGGATCGAGAAGGTGGTGCCGACCTGGCGGGACTTGGAGGTCTTCCTCCAACTGCTGCCCCGCTCCTCCACCGCCGAGCGGATGAACCCGTACACCTCGCTGTGGACCGGCACCACGGCCGGCGACGGCCCGTCCGCGTTCCACCTGGTGCTGCTCGACAACGGGCGCACCGCCGCCCTCGCCGACGAGGTCGGGCGCCAGGCGCTGCGCTGCATCCGCTGCTCGGCCTGCCTCAACGTCTGCCCGGTCTACGAGCGGGCCGGCGGCCACGCGTACGGCTCGGTCTACCCGGGGCCGATCGGCGCCATCCTGACCCCCCAACTGCGCGGCACCGCGGGCACGGTGGAGGCGTCGCTGCCGTTCGCCTCCTCGCTCTGCGGGGCCTGCTACGAGGTCTGCCCGGTGGCGATCGACATCCCCGAGGTCCTGGTCCACCTGCGCGAGCAGGTCGCCCGCCGGCCCGGGCACCGGCTGGAACGGGCGGCCGTCGCGGCCGCCGGGTACGTGCTTGACCGTCCCGCTCTGCTCGCCGCGGCCGAGCGCGCGCTCGCCCGGAGCAGGCGGCTGCATCCGCGCCGCCTGCCGGGGCCCGGCCGCGCCTGGACCGACACCCGTGACCTGCCGCAGGTGCCCGCGGAACCGTTCCGTGACTGGTGGCGGCGCAACCGGGCGTGAGGGCTCCGGGCACGCGGGAGTCGGGCATGGGGAGTCGGGCACGAGGGCACCGGACATGAGGGAATCGGGCATGGGGAGTCGGGCATGACGCAGTCGGGCATGACGCAGCCGGGCATGAGCGCCGCGCACGCCGGCGGTTCGCGGGAACTGGTCCTCGGACGGATCCGCGCCGCCCTCTACGGACCGGCCGCCCCGGCCGCCCCGGCCGCCCGGACCGGCGACGGCCGTGCCACCGCGCCGGCCGAGCCGCCGGTCCCCCGCGGCTACCTGCGCAGCCACGTCCCCGCCGACGATCCCGCCGCGCTGCTGGACCTGCTCCACCGCAATCTCGCCGACTACCGGGCCCTGGTCCACCGCTGCACCCCCGAGCGCCTGCCCGGGACGGTCGCCGGGCTGCTCGCCGCCCGCGGCGCCCGCACGGTGGCCGTCCCGGCCGACCTGCCGCCCGGCTGGCTCGCCGCCGCCCGGACCACCGAGCCGGTGCCGGACGACGGGACGCTGACCGCCGCCCGGCTGGACACCGTCGACAGCGTGCTGACCGGCTGCGCCCTGGCGGTGGCGGAGACCGGCACGCTCGTCCTGGACGCCGGCCCGGGCCAGGGGCGGCGCCTGCTCAGCCTCGTCCCGGACCACCACATCTGCGTCGTTCTCGCCCCCGAGCAGGTCGTCGCGTCCGTCCCGCTGGCGCTCCCCAGGCTCGACCCCCACCGGCCGCAGACGTGGATCTCCGGCCCGTCCGCCACCAGTGACATCGAGCTCGACCGGGTGGAGGGCGTACACGGCCCGCGCACCCTGGAGGTGGTGCTGGTCGCCGGGGGCTGAGGATCCCCGGCCGGCCGGCGCGCACGGGCGCGTCCACACGAAGCGGCGCGCTCAGGCCGGGCGCAGCTCCAGCGTGCAGCACTTCGGCCCGCCGCCGCCCTTGAGCAGCTCGGAGACGTCCACCGGCCACGGCTCGTAGCCGTGCTCGGCCAGCTGCGCGGCGAGCGCCCTGGCGGGTTCGGGCAGCAGGACGTTCCGGCCGTCCGAGACGGCGTTGAGCCCGAACACCTCGGCGTCCGCACGGCCGGCGAGGATCGCGTCCGGGTAGAGGCTGCGCAGCAGCGCCTGGCTGTCCGGCGAGAAGGCCGCCGGGTAGTACATGACGTGGTCGTCGTCGAGCACGGCGAGCGCGGTGTCCAGGTGGTAGAAGCGCGGGTCGACCAGGGTCAGACTGAGCACCTGCACGCCGAACAGCGCCCGGGCCTCGGCGTGCGCGGCCGGGTCGGTGCGGAAGCCCGTTCCGGCCAGGACGCGACGGCCGGCCACCAGGAGGTCGCCCTCGCCCTCGTTGACGTGGCCGGCGCGGCGCACCTCGCGGTAGCCGTGCGCCCGGAACCAGGCCTGGTGGGCGTCGGACTCGCCGGCCCGCTGCGGGTGCCGGAAGGTCGCGACCAGCGCCCGGCCGTTCAGCACGGTGGCCCCGTTCGCGGTGTAGACCATGTCGGGCAGGCCGGGCAACGGGGCGATCAGCTCGACGGTGTGGCCGAGCCGCCGGTAGAGCGCGTGGAGGTGCTCCCACTGGCGGACGGCAAGCGCGGTGTCCGTGGGGCGCTCCGGGTCCATCCAGGGGTTGATCGCGTAGTCGACGGTGAAGTGCGTCGGCCGGCACATCAGGAAGCGACGCGGCCTGGCGGTGCGCTCCGGGGTTCGGTTCGGCATGCGGCTACCTCCGCCGTCCGGGGGTGGGTTCCGGTCCGGTGTCCGGCGCGGCGCCGGTCGACGCCCGGAGCACGTCCCGGAATGGCGGCTGCCCGAAGACCCCCGGTCGCACACGTGCACGGGCCGCCGGAACGTCGCAGCCCCCGGCGCACCCGGCGCGACAACCCGGCGCACGGGGCGCGCGCCGTTGCCGTGTCGCGCCGCCGCCCGCGCCTGTCGTGGCGGCGACGGCGGGGCGCCCGAGGGACGGCGAGCCGACGTTCCGTCCGCCGGCTGCCCTACGTGGTCCATCTCACGTACCGCAACCGGCCACCTACGGTGGCGTAGGTCACTTGAGACAGTGAACTATCTACTTCATGCCGAACCTCCAGGAGACCCTTGACCTCAGTTCGTACGCTGCCCTCGGGGACAGCTTCACCGAGGGCCTGAACGACCCCGGCGCCGACGGCGCCTTCGCCGGCTGGGCGGACCGGCTGGCCGGGATGCTCGCCGGCGGACGGCCGCCGGGCGCCTTCCGCTACGCCAACCTCGCGGTGCGCGGGCGGCTGCTCGACCAGATCGCGGCCGAGCAGGTGCCGCAGGTCCACCGGATGCAGCCCGACCTGGTCACCTTCTGCGCCGGCGGCAACGACATCCTGCGCCCGGGCAGCGACCCGGACGAGGTGGCCGAGCGCTTCGAGTCCGCCGTCGGCGAACTGGTCAACTCCGCCGGCACGGTGCTGATCTGCACCGGCTTCGACACCCGCGGCGTGCCGCTGCTGAAGCACCTGCGAGGCAAGATCGCCACGTACAACGGCCACATGCGGGCGGTCGCGGACCGCAACGGATGCAAGGTCGCCGACCTCTGGTCGCTGCGCGCGGTGCAGGACCGCCGCGCCTGGAGCGAGGACCGGCTGCACCTCTCCCCCGAGGGCCACCAGCGGGTCGCCCTGCTGGCCGCCCGCTCGCTGGGTCTGCGCACCGAGCAGGACCCGGAGGCGCCCTGGCCGGCCCTGCCCGTGCAGTCCGCGGCCGAGCAGCGGCAGGAGAACCTGCAGTGGGCGCGCGAGTTCCTGATCCCGTGGGTCGGCCGCCGACTGCGCGGCGAGTCCTCCGGCGACCACGTCGAGGCGAAGCGCCCGGACCTGATGCCGCTCTGACGTACCGTCGGATCAGGACGGCCGGGGCCGCCGCCGTCAGCGGGGGCGGCTGCGCCACGGCCGGGCGGCTGCCGCGTGCAGCAGCGCGGCGGCCGCGGCACCGACCAGGTACCAGAACAGGTCCGGCGGGTTGAAGGTCGAGCCCAGGACCAGCCGGGCGAGCGTGCTGCGCCGGCCGAGCTCGTCCGGCACGCCGGTGAGCTGGAACAGCTCGACAGCCCAGCTCAGCCCGGCCGCCGCCACGGCGGCGGGCAGCGGGCGCAGCCGTGGCGCGGTCAGCAGCACCACGGCGTACACCAGGACGGTGTAGAGCGCGTCCCCTGCGGCCTTGCCGAAATCGCCGCCGGCCACCGCGCGCACACCGAGCCCTGCCGCCACCGTCACGAGCGCCGCCGCCAGGGCCGCCGCACGCACGGCCCGCCTCCCCCGAAGATCATCCACAGGGGCCAGCCTAGGGCTCCTCGCCTCGGCCGCGTGCCCCGCGTGCCGTGCGGGGCTTCTCGACGCGTCGTGCGATCAGGCTCCGAGGGCGTGTGCGCGGTGTTCCGTGGGGGGTGAGCCCCTTGACTTCCGCTCCCCGCCCTAAAGGGCGGGGATTCCTACCACGGTCGTCTGACCGTCTCGGTGGGTTCCTGCTTCTTCGCGCTGTGCGGGGACGGGTCCCCGGCTTACCCGCGCTCGACAGGCTGACACCGCCAGTCCGGCGGCCGTGGCTATGTTGACGGCGGCGTTGACGTCCCGGTCCAGCCAGACGCCGCACGCCTGGCACTGCCAGACGCGGATGTTCAGCGGCTTGGGGCCGTCCTTGACGCCGCAGTGGGAGCAAACCTGGGAGGTCGGCTCGAAGCGGCCGATCTTGATCAGGTTCCGGCCGTACTTCGCGGCCTTGTACTCCAGCATGGTGACGAACGCCGACCATCCGGCGTCGTGCACGGACTTGGCGAGCCGTGTGCGGGCGAGTCCCTTGACCGCCAGGTCTTCCACCGCGATTGCTTGGTTCTCGCGAATCAGTCCGGTGGAGACCTGGTGGTGGAACTCGCGCCGGGCGTCGGCCACCCGTGCGTGGTTGCGAGCGACCTTGTGACGGGCCTTCTCGCGGTTCTTGCTGCCCTTGGCCTTACGGGACAGGGCTTGCTGTGCGCGTTTGAGCTTCTTCTCTGCGCGCCGGAGGAACTTCGGGGCGTCGATCTTCCGCCCGTCCGAGAGGACGGCGAAGTGTCCGAGGCCGAGATCGAGACCGGTGACCGGTTCGGTCTCGGGAAGGATCTCGGGGTCCGTCTCGACAACGAAGCTGGCGAAGTACCGGCCTGCGCTGTCCTTGATCACCGTCACCGAGGATGGCACGGACGGCAAGGCGCGGGACCACTTCACCCGCACGTCGCCGATCTTCGGCAGCGATAGGTCGCCGCCCGGTGTGATCTTCCATCGGGCGTTCGCGGTGAAGCGGATCGCCTGCCGGGTGTCCTTGCGGGACTTGAACCGGGGCGGTCCCATCTTCGGGCGCATGCCCTTGAGGCCGTCGAAGAAGTTCCGGTAGGCGGTGTCCAGGTCCCGGAGGGACTGTTGCAGCACCACGGCGGACACCTCGCCGAGCCATGCCCGTTCGGGGGTGTTCTTCGCGGCCGTGAGCTGCTTGGACAGCTCGCCGGACGGGATGAACGGCAGCCCGGCGGCGCGGGCGGTCTCACGTGCCCGGAGGGCATCATTGAAGGCCACCCGTGCACACCCGAACGCCCTGGCCAGCGCGGAACGCTGAGGCCCGTTCGGGTACACGCGGAAGCTGTACCTGAGCTGCACGGTCAGCACCGTACCATTTTGGTTTATGGCCGAGTATCAGAACATCCGCACTGGTCGGCACTGCGCTTTCGCCCTGCATGCGCACTTGGTTTTCGTGACGAAGTACCGTCACAAGGTGTTCGCCGAGCGGCATCTGACCCGGCTCGAAGAGATCATGCGGGACGTGTGCGCCGACTTCGAGGTGGAGTTGGTCGAGTTCAACGGCGAGAACAACCACGTCCACCTGCTGGTGAACTTCCCGCCGAAGGTCGCCCTGTCCAAGCTGGTCAACTCGCTCAAAGGCGTCAGCTCGCGCCGGCTGCGGCAGGAGTACCCCGAGCTGGTCAAGCACTACTGGCGGGCACAGCGTCTGTGGTCCGGTTCGTACTTCGCCGGATCAGTCGGCGGCGCGCCGCTGTCGATAGTCCGGCAGTACATCGAGCAGCAGAACCGTCCGGCTTGACGGTCTGCGGTGGGCACCGTCCACAGTGCGGGAGGGTGCCCACCGCACAGGTCAGAGCAGGGTTCAGAATCGCTTCACCACCGGGCTGAAGCCCGGTGCACTGCGATTAGTCCAGGTAGCAGCGTTCGAGGCGCTGTTGCCGAATGGTCGTCGCCGCACCCGCGGGCTGGTCGCGGAAGAGGGGGTAGAGCCCGCGCAGCGAGATGTGGTGGTGGTCGGCGATCGCCCGGGGCGTCAGCGCCGGGTCGCCGAGGTGCGCTCGATGAAGCCGTGGATCCGTTGCGGCATCAACCGGGCACGGGCGTCGGCCGAAGTCTCCTCCGGGGTACCCAGCTGCCGGGCGAGGCGGGCCGCGGCCAGGTCGAGCGCGATGGCGCCGATGCGGGGCGGTTCCCCGGGGCCGCCTCGCGGAACCGCTCGAACCGGTCCTCCGGCGGCACGACGGTCGCCGCCATGCACACCTCTCCCACCAGAGCCTCGCCCTTCCCGCCCAGCCACGTCCGACCGGTCCGTCCGCCGGCGCGGCAGGATCGATCACGACCAACACCGTGATCGATTGCCGCCCGTTCGGCAACGCGAATCCGGGCGTCCGCCCGGAGTTCCGGGGCGCCCGCGCGACGCCCCGGAACCGTCGTGCCCCGTGCGGCGTCCCTCCCTCCCGACAGGCCGCCCGGGGGGTAGCCTGCTGCCCGGCCCGTAGAGGGGTCGGGTCCGCGCAGGTCGCGGGTGGGGACGACGGAAAGGCGAGGCGGGGCGCAGTGACGCAGCTGACCGATGGGGTAGAGGGATCCGGACCGGGAGCCGGCGTGCCGGCCGGCGCCCGGACGGCCGGGCGGCGGTTCACGGTGGACGGGTTCGCACCGCGCCACGACGGCCGCGCCCGGGAACACGGCAAGGCGCTGCGTACGCGCACCCCGCGCGAGCGGCACGCCGAGTTCGCGCCCGCCGGCGACCGCCCGACCGCCGTCGGGGCGATCGAGGCGTCCAACGCCGGCCGGCTCACCGACCTGGTGCCGATCCGGCTCGGCCGGATGGCCGCCACCCCGTTCGCCTTCCTGCGCGGCTCGGCCGGCCTGATGGCAGCCGACCTCGCCGGCACCCCGGCCACCGGTGTGTCCGCGCAGCTCTGCGGCGACGCGCACGCCGCCAACTTCGGCCTGTACGGCGACGCCCGCGGCCGGCTCGTGATGGACATCAACGACTTCGACGAGACCGTGCCCGGTCCGTGGGAGTGGGACCTCAAGCGGCTCGCCGCCAGCCTGGTGCTGGCCGGCCGCGAGATCGGCGCCGACGAGACCACCGCGCGCCGAGCCGCCTTCGACGCGGCCGGATCGTACCGCCGGACCATGCGCGCGCTGGCCAGGCTCTCCGCCCTGGACGCCTGGAACGCCGTCGCCGACGAGCAGTTGGTCTCCTTCGCCCAGGCGCACGACCTGGCCGAGGTGCTGGAGCGGGTCGGCACCAAGGCGCTCGGCAACACCGGCGCCAAGTTCGCCGCCAAGTCCACCGTCCGCACGGAGGAGGGCGGTCGGCAGTTCACCGCCGCGCCCCCGGTGCTCAGCGAGGTGACGGACAAGACCGCCGCCGCGGTGGCCGCCTCACTCGGCCCCTACGTGCAGACCGTGCCCGCCGAACTGCACCCGCTGCTCTCCCGCTACCACGTCCAGGACGTGGCGTTCCGCGTGGTCGGCACCGGCAGCGTCGGCACCCGCTCGTACGTCGTGCTGCTCACCGACCACCGTGACCAGGCGCTGGTGCTCCAGGTAAAGGAGGCCCGCCCGTCGGTGCTGCTGCCGTACCTGACCAAGGCGGGCCACCCGGTGCCGGCCGCCGCGACCGACGGCCACGAGGGCCGCCGGGTGGTGCTCGGCCAGAAGCGCATGCAGGTGGTCAGCGACACCCTGCTCGGATGGACCACCGTCGACGGACTGCCGTACCAGGTCCGGCAGTTCCGCAACCGCAAGGGCAGCGTGGACCCGGCGGCGCTGCTGCCCGGCCAGCTCGACGACTACGCCCGGATCACCGGCGCCCTGCTGGCCCGCGCCCACGCGCACACCGCCGACCCCGGCGTGATCAGCGGCTACTGCGGCAAGAACGAGGCCCTGGACGAGGCGATCGCGGCCTTCGCCGTCGCCTACGCCGACCGCACCGAGGCCGACCACGCCGACCTGCTCGCGGCGATAAGGGCGGGCCGGCTGCCGGCCGAGCACGGCGTCTGACCATCCGTCGGAGGAGTCAGAGCTCACCACTGCGGCCGGCCGGATCGAGGAACGGCGCGACCACCGCGACGTACTCGACCGGCCGGCTGTGGTGCACCAGGTGCCCGGCGTCGACGGTGACCACCCGGCAGTCCGGGATCCGGTCCGCCATCGCGGCGATCCGGTCCTGCGGGACGTGGCTGGTCGGCCCGCCCGCCACCACCAGGGTGGGCGCGGTCACGACCGCCATCCGCTCCAGCCAGACCGGGTCCGGGGTGTCCAGCTGCACCTTGACCGCCTGCACCACCGCCCAGTCGAAGTCCACCGGCTCGTCCGGCACCGCGGCGACCGGGCTCGCCGGCCGCGGGTACGGCGCGGGGACGTCCTCCAGCACCAGCCGGCCGACCCGCCCGGGGTGCTCCTGCGCCAGCAGGTACGCGACGACGCCGCCCATCGAGTGACCGACCACGTCCACCCGGTCGAGGCCGAGTGCGTCCAGGAAGGCGACGACGTCGTCCCGCATCAGGTCGACCCCGTACGCGCCGGGCCACCCGCTGTCGCCGTGGCCGCGTAGGTCGAGCGCGAAGACGTGGTGGTGCGGGGCGAGTTCCGGCAGCACGCCGTCCCAGTCGCGGGCCCGCTCGCCGAGTGCGTGCAACAGCACCAGCGCCGGTGCCCCGGGCGTTCCGTGCTCCCGGTAGGCGAGGGCGACCCCGGGCAGGTCGACGGTGCGGTGGGTCCGGTGGGGCTCCCGCCCCCCGCGGGCCCGGTGCCTCTGGTCGCCCTGGTCGCCCTGGTGATCCTCGTGGGCGGGCTGGGCCGGAGTCCGGTGATCGGTCATGACCGTCACCGTACGCCCGGACTCCGTTCCCGTGGCCGCCCGTTCGCTTACCGCTCAAATGCCTCCGGTCGACGCCCCGCAGCAGGGGATCCCCCGACGTCGAGCCCGCCGTGCGTGGGGGCCGAGGCTCAGCGCCCGCCCCTCACCGCCCGCCGCCGGGCGCCGCGTCCTCCCGCACGCCGGATGCCGGGGCCTCCGGAACCGCCTCCACCCCCGCCGCGGGCGCCTCACCCTCCCGCGCCGAGGCGCGGCCCGCGCACACCGAAGCCAGCACGGCCACCCCGGCCACCGCCGCGCAGACCGCGCTCGCGTACGCGTACGCCGAGCGGTGGCCGCCGCCGCCCGCGGTGGCGCGCAGGTAGACGCCGGAGAGCGCGGAGACGCTGACCGCGGCCGCGATCCGCTGCGCCATCTGCAGGATCGCCCCGCTCACTCCGGCCGCCTCGGCCGGGGCGTGCCGCAGGACGTACGCCTGGTTGGTGGCGCCCATGACACCGACCGCCGCGCCGCCGAGCAGCTGCAGCGCGGCGAGCAGCCAGGGCAGGGCACCGGTCGGCCCCCACTGCACCACCAGTCCGCCGACCAGCATCACCAGCGCCGAGACGGCCATGCCGACGGTGACGGTCAGGCGGCCGAAGCGCTGCACCACCCGCCAGGCCAGCGCGGATGCGACCCCCATCGACACCGCCGAGGGCAGCGCGACCAGCGCCGCGCCCATCGGGGAGAGGCCGAGACCGTCCTGGAGGAACATCGCCAGCACCAGCCCGGCCGCGATGGAGGAGCCGAACTGGGCCATCGCCACCGCCGTGCCCAGTGCGTACGGTGCGGAGCGGGTGAGCGCCGGGTGGATCAGCGGGTGCCCGCCGGCCCGCGCGTAGCGCCGCTGCCACCAGGCGAGCGCGCCGAGCAGCAGGCAGGCGCCGGCCGCGAAGGCGAGCCAGCCGGTCCAGGCGGGCGGCTGGACGAAGGGCAGCATCAGCATCAGCGTCAGCGCTCCGACCAGCAGCAGGCCGACCAGGTCGAGGTCGGCGTGCCGGGCACTCGGGCGCGGACGCGGCAGCCAGCGGGCCGCGAGGGCCACGGTGGCCAGCCCGAAAGGGACGTTGAGCAGGAAGGTCAGCCGCCAGCCG
Source organism: Kitasatospora hibisci (assembly GCF_043950205.1). NCBI lineage: Bacteria > Bacillati > Actinomycetota > Actinomycetes > Kitasatosporales > Streptomycetaceae > Kitasatospora > Kitasatospora hibisci. The sequence continues at coordinate 864,694 of NZ_CP171642.1, forward strand.
GCCTCGGGGCCGACGGCGGCCAGCACCGCGCCGCCGATCGGCGGTCCGAGGGCGAAGGCGAGGCCGCCGGTCACGGCGTACATGCCGAGCGCCCGGGCACGCAGCTGGCCGGTGAAGACGTCCTGGAGGGTGCCGATCATCTGGGAGTTGACCAGTCCGGCCCCCGCTCCCTGGAGCAGCCGGGCCGCCACCAGCAGCCAGGGCTCGGTCGCCGTCGCCGAGAGCACGCTGACCGAGGTGAACAGGGCCAGGCCCGCGACGAAGAACCACTTCCGCCCGCGCACGTCGCCGAGCCGCCCGCCCGGCACCAGGGCCAGGCCGAAGGCCAGCGAGTAGCCGGCCACGATCCACTGGAGGTGGGCGGGGTGGGCGTGCAGGCTCTCGCGGAGCGCAGGTATGGAGGTGTTGAGCACGGACTGGTCGAGCAGGGTGGTGAACCCGCCCGCGACACAGACCAGCAGGACACGGCGCCCGGCGGCGTCGAACCGCTCCCGGGTCGTCGCCGCAGCGGGGCCGGCGGTGGACCGCTTCACGGGACGACCACCACCAGCGCGTACCGGGCCTCCGCCGGGCCGGGACAGCGGAACCGAGTGGTCTCCGCGACGAACCGCAGGCAGTCCCCGGCCGCCAGCAGATGCGGCTCACCGTCGACGGTCAGTTCCAACTCCCCTTCCAGAAGCCAGAGATGGTGTTCGAGTCCGGGTACGGACGGCCGGTCGTACGCGAGGTCGGCGCCCGCCGGCAGCCGGCCCTCGATCACCTCCGCCCGCAGCGACCCGTGCGGCGGCGACACCGACCGACGCACGAACCCGGTCGCCGCGTCCCGCCACACCCGCTGCTCGTCCGCCCGCACCAGCCGGGCCGGCACCGACTCCACCTCGGCGAGCAGGCGCGACATCGTCCGGCCGTACACCGCGCACAGCCGCCCGAGCAACGCCGCCGTCGGGCTCACCTCCGCCCGCTCCACCCGCGACAGCGTCGACCGGCTGACGTCCGCGCGCTTCGCCAGCTCCTCCAGCGTCCACCCCCGTTCCACCCGCAACTCCGCCAACCGCGTCGCCAGCCGCTCATCAGCGGCGGTGTCGATTCCCATATTCGCGATGCTATCCCGGATACGGGAACGCCGATACGGCCCGGCGGGCATGCACCCCCCCACATCGCCCTGGCCCCCGGCCGGACGACTCGGCCTGCGAGCACGGAGAGTCGTAGGCCTTCGAGGCCCGCCCCACCTGGTCATATGATGTGCGCCACCGGGGCCGATCAAGCCCTGGTCGGGTGAGGGGGGATCATGTTCGGCATCATCAGGCCGTGTCGCCACCGGCTGTCGGAGCGGTTGCAGACCTCGTGGATGGCGCACCTGTGCGGGCTCTGCCTGGCACTGCGGGACGACCACGGGCAGCTGGCCCGGACCGCCACCAACTACGACGGCCTGATCATCTCGGTGCTGGTCGAGGCACAGAGCGCCGAGGACGACGCCTCCTGGCGCCGCACCGCCGGGCCCTGCCCGCTCCGGGGAATGCGCACCGCCTCGGTCGCCAGGGGCGAGGGCGCCCGGCTGGCCGCGGCGGTCTCGCTGGCGCTCGCCTCGGTGAAGATCCGCGACCACGTCGAGGACCGTGACGGCGTCTTCGCCCGCAGACCGGTGGCGGCCGGGGCACGGGCGGTGACCAGGCGCTGGGACCGCAAGAGCGCGGGCAGTGCGTCGGCCGTCGGCTTCGACACCGCCGTCCTGCTCGACGCCGCGGCCCGCCAGGGCAGGCTGGAACGCTCGTTGGCGCCGGGCGGCTCGGTGCTGCTGGTCACCGAGCCCACCGAGAGCGCCACCTCGGCGGCGTTCGCGCACACCGCGGCGCTGGCCGGCCGGCCCGGTAACGCCGCACCACTGGCCGAGGCGGGACGGCTGTTCGGACGGCTGGCGCACCTGCTGGACGCGGCCGAGGACCAGGCCGCGGACGCCGCGAGCGGCGCCTGGAACCCGCTCACCGCGACCGGAACCGACCGGGCGGAGGCCGAGCGGCTCTGCCGGGACGCCGTGCACGGCATCCGACTCGCGCTGCGCGACGTGGAACTCACCGACCGCGCGCTCGTCCACGTCCTGCTCGGTCACGAGACCGAGCGCGCCGTCGACCGGGTCTTCGGACCGGCCTCGCACGCGACCTCGTGCCGTACCAAGGCCGTACCGGGCGGCAGCGCGCCCCACGGCACCGCGCCCCACAGCACCGCGCCCCATGAGGGCGCGCCGCACGCCGCCAACCCGTACCAGTCGCCGCCCACGAAGGATCCGAACCAGGTACCCCCGGCCGGCCCCGGGGCGCCGGTCCCGCCGTGGGCGCCGCAGGGCCCGGGCTTCACCCCGCCCGGCGCACCGCGCCCGCCCCGCCGCAACCTGCTCTCCGGCTGCGCGATCTGGGCACTGATGGCCTGCTCGTGCCAGCTGATGTGCTGCGACCACAACGACCCGTTCTCGCGCGAGCCCCGGGAGGGCTGGTGCGCCCGGCAGGACTGCAGCTGCGGGCAGTGCGACTGCAGCGGCTGCGACAGCTGCTGCCAGTGCTGCGGCGACGACGGCTGCTGCGACGGCTGCTGCGACGGAGGCTGCGACTGCGGGTGCAGCTGAGCCCGTGTTCGTCAGCGGCTGCGGCTGCGGCTGGCAGGTAGACGCCAACGGCGCGCTGGTCCGCTTCCTCCACAACCCCAACTACCGCCCCTCACCACAGATCCGGGGCTGGGCCAGGCCGGAGACCGAGGCCGAGGAGGCGTTGCAGTGGGCTACGACGGGGTACGGCAGCGAGGAGCGGCTGAAGACCGCGCTGCTCGACGCGGAGCTGCTCGTGTTCGCAGAGCCCGGCCCGATGAACCTGCACGTGGTACCGGGAACCGGACGGACGGAGCGTTCTGGAGGCGTGTACGTCGGAGCGCCATCTGCCAGGCCGCTGGCCGGGGTTCATCAGGCTGACGGGGCGGCAGCTCACGCAGCTGACACGCGGCGTGGACCTGCGCGTCAACCCCAGATCCACCCCGTCGGTCACCCTTCTTCTCGACGACCTGGCAGGCTGAGCAGTGGCCGGGGTCAGCGGACCTCGGCAGCGGCCGCGACGGGAGCCCGGAGCGATTCCGGCAGCAAGGGGGCTCGCCCTCCAGAATCCGAACCTCTCCAGGAGGATTCCCCAGGCGCGGGCCGCGGCGCGGGCGGCCTGGGGGCCGGGCACCGTGACGTAACGGACGGCCATCCTGGTCCAGGCACTGTAGACGGCGTACGTCGCCGGTTCCATCCCCCCGTTGATCCGCTCCAGCTCCGCCTGCCGCTCGATGGTCGTCACGAAAGCCCGCAGGCCGCGGTACTGGGTGGCGGTGGGCAGGTCCGGTTCCGTGCTCAAAGGTGCTCCCCGCCGGTTCCTTCAATCGCCCCGTAGGATACCGACGCCGACAGGGTGATCCTGGTCAGGCCTTCGGGGAGGACGCAGACGACGTCGGCAGGCGCAGTGGCCAGAACGGTGCGGACGGACGTTCCGGGCCGTCCACCGGCACCACCGCCCCGGCCGGGACCCTGGCGGCGAGCAGGGCCAGACCCGGGCTCGGGTACACCTGCTCGGCACTGAACGGAGAGCCTGCGCGCCGCCGGTCGTACCAGGAGGCGAAGCTCCCGGAGTCCGTCCACCGCGGCTCGTCCCGCACCATCACCGCCGGCTGACCGGCCACCGGCAGGACTCCTGCCGACTCGACGACCATCCTGACACGTGGCACGTCCGACAGCGGGCCCAGCAGGAGGTCGGCCACCGCCTCCGGCTCGGCCGACCGGTTGAGGTCCCACAGGAACAGCAGGCGGGGGCGGTCCGCCGCACCCAGTCCGGCGACCAGCTCCTCGGGCGTGCGCGCCCGCACGCCCAGGCGGGCGGCGACGGTCCACGTGGCACTCCGGCGGGTCGTTCCGGCCAACGACAGCGCGGCGTCGGCCCGTTGCCGGGTGGGCGTGGCGGGGTCCGCGCAGGCGGTGGCCAACCAGGTCAGCAGTCGGGTCTTGCCGATGCCGGCCGGGCCGGTCACCTGACACACCCAGGGCGCCCGGGGGTCGTCCAACAGGGCCAGCAGGGCCCGGCCGGCGGGACGGCGGCCGGCGCCAACAGGCGGCATCCAGCGCGTGACCGTGTCCACCCGGTCTCCCCTGCCTGCCCGCTCACCCGTTCAGCGATCATGATCATACGGTCCCCAAAGGGGTGATTCGCGCATGGATCCGGCCCGGCGGGCCATACCGGGCCGCGGGTCGCGCCCGAACACGCCTCCACACTCCGGCCGTTCGCCCGGCGGCGGCTCAACCAGCCGTTGTTGCACGCCCTCTGGACGCGAGCTGTCCTGAGCATGTAAAACATCTCTCCCGGCGGCTTCTTCGCACAGCGCCACCCCCACACCGCTCGCGCACCCGGTCGGCGTCTGCGCCGACACACCTTCCGGCAGCGTGCCGGTTCCCCCTTCGCCGGCACCGCTGCGATCGCCGCGTTCCCCCACCCCGTTTCCCCCACCCCGTTTCCCCCAGCCCGCTTCCCCCAGCCCTCGTTCGCCCGCCCACGGCCGAGTCCGCCCCGGCCGCACCGCGCCCGAGCGCCGACTCCCCCTCGCCGCTGCCGCCGCATCCCCCGCCGGCGCGCCGCCGCCGCGGCCACCGCCGAGAACCGAGGAGCACCATGACGTTCCGTCTCCGCACCACTGCCGCAGCCGTCGCCGTCGTCGCCGCGGCCACCACCCTCGCCGCCGCCGTCCTTCCCGGCAGTGCGTTCGCCGCCCCCGCGGCCGCCGCCGCACCCGCCGGGTCGGCCGCGACCGCCGCCGCGGTGGGCCAGGCCGACGCCGCGCTCAGCGCCAACGCGGCCCGGCTCGGCGTGACCGCGCAGCAGAGCCACACCGTCCGCGACGTGGTCACCGATGCCGACGGCACCCGGCACGTCCGCTACGACCGCACCTACGCGGGCCTGCCGGTGCTCGGCGGTGACCTGGTGGTCCACCTCTCCCCCGGCGGCGCCTTCCGCGGCGCCGACCGGGCCGCCACCGGCGACCTCGCCGTGCCCACCACCCGGCCCGCCGTCCCTGCCGCCAACGCCCAGGCGCAGGCCGTCCGGGTGCTCGGCGGATCCGCACGCCAGGTCGACGCGAAGGCCGAGCTGGTGGTCGACGCGCTGCACGGCGCGCCCCGGCTCGCCTGGCAGACCACCGCCGCCGGGCAGGACTACCTGGGCAACCCGGTGGCCCGCACGGTGCTCTCCGACGCCGCGACCGGCGCGGTGATCGACTCCTGGGACGCGATCGAGACCGCCACGGGTGACGGCGCCTCGCTCTACAGCGGCACGGTCCCGCTGGAGACCACCGCGGCGAGCGGCACCTTCCAGCTCAAGGACCCGACCCGCGGCAACACCTACACCGGCGACGCCCAGAACAAGACCGACCTCTGCTTCGGCACCATCTGCTTCAGCCGGGCGCCCGCCGTGGTGTTCACCGACGCGGACAACCACTGGGGCACCGGCACCACCGCCGACCGCTCCACCGCCGCCGTCGACGCCCAGTACGGCACGAACACCACCTGGGACTACTACAAGAACGTCCACGGCCGCAGCGGCATCGGCGGCGACGGCAAGGGCTCGTACAACCGCGTCCACTACGGCAGCAACTACAACAACGCCTTCTGGCAGGACAGTTGCTTCTGCATGACGTACGGCGACGGGGACGGCACCACCTTCGGCCCGCTGGTCTCCCTGGACGTCGCCGGGCACGAGATGTCGCACGGCGTCACCTCGCGCACCGCCAGGCTCGTCTACTCCGGGGAGTCCGGCGGGCTCAACGAGGCCACCTCCGACATCATGGGCACCCTGGTCGAGTTCTACGCCGCCAACCCCTCCGACCCGGGCGACTACCTGATCGGCGAGGAGATCGTGAAGTCCGGGTTCGGCAAGGCCGCCCTGCGCTTCATGGACCGGCCCTCCAGGGACGGCAAGTCGGCCGACTGCTGGAGCTCCGGCGTCGGCAACCTCGACGTGCACTACTCCTCGGGCGTGGCGAACCACTTCGCCTTCCTGCTCGCGCAGGGCAGCGGCGCCAGCACCGTCAACGGGGTCCAGTACAACAGCCCCACCTGCAACGGCTCGACCGTCACCGGCATCGGCCGGGACAAGCTCGGCGCCATCTGGTACCGGGCGCTCACCGTCTACATGACCTCCAGCACCAACTACGCCGGGGCCCGTACGGCTACCCTCAAGGCCGCCACCGACCTCTACGGCGCCGGCAGCGCGGAGTACGCCGCGGTCGCCGCCGCCTGGTCGGCCGTCGCGGTCAACTGACCCGCACTGCCGCCCTCTCCCACCGGCCCGGAGTGCGCGTGCACCCCGGGCCGGCCCGGGCCGCCGGCGCCGCCGGCCCGGCCCCCGTCGATCGTCCCCGCTGCGCCCGCGGGTACCGGCCCGCGCTGCCAGAGCGGCAGCACGGGCGCCGCCCGGCCGTGCGCCCCGTCACCCACCGGAGCCCGCCGCCTCCGCCAGCAGCTCGGCCCGCTCCGCCATCAGGGCCGCCCGCTCGGCGAGCAGCGTCTCCCGGTCCGCGGCCAGCGAACCCTCCAGCCGCGCCAGCAGCACCCGGAACCGCTCGACGTCCTGCTCCGTCATCCGTCCCTCGGCCCGCACCCGCTGCTCTCCCATGCCACGCCCGCCCCACGTCTCGCCCACTGCCTCAGCCATGACGCGACGCTACGCGCCGACGATCAACGGCCGATAAACGAGCCGCCGGACGGCCGGGTTCTGCGAGAACACCGGTGACGGCGGCCCCGTCGGGCGGCCGGGGATCCCCGGCGCCGTAGTCAGGCGCGGCCGAGCACCCGGTCGACCGTGATCTCGATGACCACCCGGTCCGGGTTCACCCGCGGCGTGCGGTAGCGCTCGGTGTACCGCCGCTCCGCGTCGGCCACCGCCTCCGGAGCGTCCCGGACCACGGCCACGCCCTCCAGCGTCGACCAGCGGGCCCGGTCCACCTGACAGACCGCCACCCTCATCCCGGTCTCCCCCGCCGCCAGCACGTTGCGCACCTTGCGGCTGGTCCGGCTGCTGATCACCCGCGCGACGCCGGTCTCCGGCTGGTACGTCACCCCCACCGGCACCACGTGCGGCGAGCCGTCCGGGCGGGCGGTGGTGAGAGTGGCGATGTGGCGCTCGCGCCAGAAGGCGAGGAAGGCGTCGTCGAGGTCGCGCGGATCATGGGCCATGGCCGCGATCGTACGACGCCCGCCCCGGTGCGCGGGCACCGGGGCGGACGCGCGGTCCGTCCGCGCGGCGCGGCGGGCCGCGGACGGTCGGCGCGGCTCAGTGGCCGCGGGCGATCCAGTCCGGCAGGGCCGGGGCCTCGTCCCCGATCGTGGTCGGGTCCCCGTGCCCGGTGCGGACCACCGTCGCGGCCGGGAGCGTGAGCAGCCGGTCGCGGATCGAGTCGATGATGGTCGGGAAGTGCGAGAACGACCGGCCGGTGGCACCCGGACCGCCCTGGAAGAGCGTGTCGCCGGTGAAGACCGTGCCGAGGTCCGGCGCGTACAGGCAGACCGCGCCCGGCGCGTGGCCGGGGGTGTGGAGCACGGTCAGCGCGGTACCCGCGACCTCGATCCGCTGTCCGTCTGCGAGCTCGCCGTCCGGCAGCCGGTCGGGGTGGGTGAGCTTCCACAGCGGGAGGTCGTCGGGGTGCAGCAGGATCGGCGCGCCGGTGCGCTCGGCCAGCGCCGGCGCGGCGTCGATGTGGTCGTTGTGCGCGTGGGTGGAGACGATCGCCTGCAGCCGGCGACCGCCGAGCGCCGCCTCGATGGCGTCGGCGTCGTGGGCGGCGTCGATCACCACGGCCTCCGCGTCGTCGCCGACGATCCAGACGTTGTTCTCCACCTCCCAGCTGCCGCCGTCGAGTTCGAAGGTGCCGGCGGTGACCAGCCGGTCGATCCGGGCCGCGCCGGCGGCCGGTGCGTCGTGGGCCGCGCCGCTCACAGGACCACCACCGAGCGGAGCACGTCGCCCTCGTGCATGCGCGCGAACGCCTGCTCCACGCCGTCGAGCGCGATGGTCTCGGTGACGAACGCCCCGAGGTCCAGGCGGCCCTGGAGGTAGAGGTCGATCAGCATCGGGAAGTCCCGCGAGGGCAGGCAGTCGCCGTACCAGGAGGACTTCAGCGCCCCGCCGCGGCCGAACACGTCGAGGAGCGGCAGCTCCAGCTTCATCTCCGGGGTCGGCACGCCGACCAGGACGACGGTGCCGGCGAGGTCGCGGGCGTAGAACGCCTGGGTGTAGGTCTCCGGGCGGCCGACCGCCTCGACCACGACGTCCGCGCCGTTGCCGTCGGTCAGCGCACGGATCGCCTCGACCGGGTCGGTGGTACGGGAGTTGACGATGTGGGTGGCGCCGAGCTTCTGCGCGCCGGCGAGCTTGCGGTCGTCGATGTCCACCGCGATGATCTTCGCCGCGCCGGCCAGCCGGGAGCCGAGCACGGCCGCCCCGCCGACCCCGCCGCAGCCGATCACGGCGACCGAGTCGCCCCGGCCGACGCCACCGGTGTTGATCGCGGCACCGAGGCCCGCCATGACACCGCAGCCCAGCAGGCCCGCGACGGCCGGCTCGGCCGCCGGGTCGACCTTGGTGCACTGGCCAGCCGCGACCAGGGTCTTCTCGGCGAAGGCGCCGATGCCCAGGGCCGGGGAGAGCTCGGTGCCGTCCAGCAGGGTCATCTTCTGCTCGGCGTTGTGGGTGGCGAAGCAGTACTGCGGGCGCCCGCGCTTGCAGGCGCGGCACTGGCCGCAGACCGCACGCCAGTTGAGGATGACGAAGTCGCCGGGCCCGACCTCGGTCACTCCCTCGCCGACCGACTCCACGATGCCCGCGGCCTCGTGGCCGAGCAGGAACGGGAACTCGTCGTTGATGCCGCCCTCGCGGTAGTGGAGGTCGGTGTGGCAGACGCCGCAGGCCTGGATCCGGACCACCGCCTCGCCCGGCCCGGGGTCGGGCACGACGATCGTCGCCACCTCCACGGGCGCGCCCTTGGCACGCGCGATGACTGCCTTGACCTGCTGGGCCATCAGATTCCACCTCCGTCGGCCGGGGCGGCTCCGCACCCGGCGTGACCTGCTTCGACCTGTACCGACGTGTGTCGGCCGGCGTCGAACGACCTGCCCGCGAAGCGTATCGTCCGGGCCCGGCCGGGACCGGCGAACGACGGCGGTGATCCGGCTCGCCGCCGCTCGGCCCTCGGTCCCGTCCGGGTGCGGTCGACGTTCCGCCTCCGGCCCACCGCCGCTTCACCTCCGGTGCTGCCGACGTTCCGCCACCCGGCCGGGCAGGGGCGCGAAGGCCGGACCGAGCGCCCGTCATCCTCCCCCGGTCCCCCCGGCGTTGGCTGGAATCGTTGCTGACTGTGGCGCGGCGCCCACGTACGGTCGTACCGAACCCGACCCGTCCGACCCACGCGCCCCGCCCGCTCGCCCCGCCCGTCACCGGGCTCGCCCCCGGGCCGACCCCGTCCGACGCGTGCAAGCGCGTCTCCCCGGACCCACCCCGTCCGAGCCGTCCCCGCGCACCTCCCCGGATCCACCCCCGCCGGGCCGCCCCGCGCGGCCCACCGCCCTGGAGTCTGGAGTACGGATGTCCGCCGAGAACAGTGCCACCGCCCCGACCGCCGCGGACGCCGCGGCTTCGCTGCCTCCGCTGCACTGCCTGCGCCTCCTCGAACCCGGCCCGCCGCGGCTCGGCAAGCTGCCCACCGGCACCCCGGTCTGGCTGGTCAGCCGGCACGCCGACGTCCGCCAGGTGCTCACCGACCCGCGGATGGGCCGCGCCCCGCTGTACGCACCGGACGCGCCCGCGGTCTCGCTCGTCCCCAACATCCTGGACAACCCGGAGGCGATGCTGAACCTCGACGGCACCGACCACCAGCGGCTGCGCCGGACCGTGCAGCGGGCGTTCACCCCGCGCGCGATCGAGCGCTGGCGGCCCTGGGTGGCCTCGGTGGTCGAGCACCTGCTGGACGAGCTGATCGACCGGGGCTCGCCCGTCGACCTCGTCGCCGCCTACACCCGCCCGCTGCCGGTGGCCGTGATCAGCAAGCTGATGGGCCTGGACGGCCTCGACGGCAAGCGCCTCGCGCACTGGAGCGATCACTCGCTCTCCACCACCGCCTACACCGCCGAGGCGGTTGCGGCGGCGCTCGCCGACTTCGCCGCGTTCGGCGCCGAGCTGATCACGCAGCGCCGCGCATCCCCCGGCGACGACCTGGTGAGCGGGCTGCTCGCGGCCGCCGGGGAGAGCGGCGACATCAGCGAGGAGCAACTGGTCTCGCTGGTGATCGGCCTGGTGGTGGCCGGACACGAGACCACCATGACCACCCTCGGCAACGCCCTGGTCTACCTCCTCGGCGACGGCCGGGAGGCCTGGCAGCGGCTCGCCTCGGACGAGCAGAGCGCGACCGCGGCCACCGAGCAGCTGCTGCGCGCCGTCCCGCTCGGGGACGGCCGGCACCTGCCGGGGCTGCTCCGGCGGGCCGTCACGGACGTCGAGATCGGCGGCGTGGCGATACCGGCCGGGAGCGTGGTCGCCGCCGACACCGCCGCGGCCAACCACGACCCCGGGATCTACACCGGCGACCTGCTGACCGAGCTCTTCGCCCCGCTCTCAGCCCCGCTGCTCACCTTCGGCGCCGGACCGCACCACTGCCTCGGGGCCTGGTTGGCCCGGATGGAGCTGGAGCTCGCCCTGCACCGGCTGGCCCGCCGGCTGCCCGCGCTGCGGCTGACCGAGCCGGTGGAGTCCCTCGACTGGCGGCGCGGTCTGCTGACCCGCAGCCCGCAGAGCCTGCCGGCCGCCTGGTGACGGCGGACCCGACCGGGCCGGCCGGCGGGCCCGGGGCAGCGATCGGGCCAGGGGCGGGCGGGCCTGCGGCGGGGCGGCGGACGGCGGCCGACCGGGTGGTGGTCCGGGTCGACCGCGACCGCTGCATCGGCTCGGGCATGTGCGCGCTCACCGCGCCCGGCTCCCTGGAGCTCGGCGCCGACGGCCTGGCCCGCCCGCTCCACTCGGCCGTCCCGGCCGGTGGCGGGGGCACCGGCGGTGCCGGGCCCGGCACCGGCGAGCCGCTGACGGAGCGTCTGGCCGAGGCCGTCGACCTCTGCCCGGTCGAGGCGCTGGCCCTGTACTCGGCCGGTGACGGCCGCCGGATCGCCCCGTCCTCGTAGCGACCGCCCCGGCACGCCGGCGCCCCTCGCCCCCGTACGGCGCCGTCGGCCGCCCCCTACCGGGGCGGCCGACACTGCCGAGGCAGCGCCCGGCCGGTCAGACGGCGCCGCTGCCGTGGGCGGCGGCCCAGGCCAGCGCCGCACGGATCTCGCTCTCCGGATCGCCCTCGTGGTACGGCCGCTCGCTGTCCTCGATGTGGTCCAGGAACTCCTGGTACCGCACCGCGTACGCGAAGTGGAACAGCGGCTCGATCAGGTCCAGCGCGCGCTCCGGGTCCGAGCCCGGAGCGCGCGTGCGCCACGCCCCGGCCCACACCGCGGCCACCTGCGCCCACCGTTCCTCGTCGACGTACTGGCGCGGGCGCAGCCCGTCCATGGCCGGGTGGCCGAGGCAGGAGTCGGCGTAGTCGACGACCACGGCGCCGGTGCCGTCGGAGCGCCAGTTGCCGGGGTGGAAGTCGCCGTGCACCAGCGTCTCCGGCAGCCCGCAGGCGGCCAGCTCCTCGACCAGCCCCGGCAGCCGCGCGGCGAGCGCCCGGGCGGCTGCGAGCTCGCCGGCCGTCAGGTCGCAGCCGCGGTCGGTGCCGAGGCGGTCGAGCAGCGCGTCCACCCCGGCGAGCAGGGTGCGCGGGGTGCGGTCGCGCAACCCGGCCGCGGCGACCCGGCCGCCGGCGGCGAGGGCCGCCTGGGCGGCCACCAGCCGGGGCACGACGGCGGCGACCTCCTCGGCGGACGGGCCCCACAGGTCCTCCCCGGGAACGTGCTCCAGCAGCAGCCGGCCGTGCTCCGGGTCGGCGCCGAGGACCGGCGGGACCAGTGTCGGGTCAACGCTGCCGAACAGTGCGATCACCTCGCCCTCGCGGGCGTTGAAAGCGGGGTTGATCACCTTCAGCCAGGCGTCGGGGCCGGTGGCGGTGCGGTAGCGGAAGAGGCCGGAGAGGTTCCACGTCCGGATCTGCTCCGCGGGGCCTGCCGCCGGACGGCCCGCCCGGTCGAGCGACCGCTCGGCCCAGTCGAGCGCCGCGCGCAGGCCGGGCAGCATGGCCCAGCCGGCCCGCCGCTCGGCGGGTCCGAGCAACGCGGCCACCTCCGGCAGAGCCTGACGTGGCACCAGTCCGGTCGGCCGCTCCAGGGCCTCGACGTGGTAGACCACGTGCCCGCCGTGGCCTGCGCCGTCGACCGGCGCGTCCGCGAGCCGGAGCACCACCGCGGGCACCCCCAGCTCCGCGGCCACCCGCTCGACCACCGGCGCAGCGGAGGACCAGAACCCCCCGTCCAGCTCGAACGGCCCGACGGGCCCGAAGTACTCGCCCCCGTGGGTGAGGTGGATGGTGACCGTGCGGTTCCTCGCTCGCTGCATCCGCACAGGTTCCCTCACCACCTGACGGAACGCGACCGATTTACGCGCGCTGCGCCGCCGCCCGGTGTCGAGCCGGAACGGTCGGGCCCGCTTCCGGCTCGTCCACAGCTTCGACAACGCCGGCCCGTACGGCTGCGAGGGCGCGCGGGTCACCCCTCACCGCGGTCGGCGAGAGCGCGGACCGGGCCGGGCGATCCGTACGGAGGGACGTGCACGCACGGGGCACACGGTGTGCGCCACAGGGCAACGGTGGAAGCCGGCGTCCGTGCAGGCTGGGCCGAAACGCCGGGACCGGTCACGGTGCCGTTTCGCCGACCGCCACGACACCGGTCGGGCGTCGCCACGTCGACAGACGCCGGGCGTCCGAGCGCAGTGGTCGACCGAGTCCCGCCCGGACCTCGTCATCGAAGAAGGAACCGTGTTCAAGAGGAACTCCGCCGCGCTGTTGTCGCTCTCGGCAGCCACCGCTCTTCTCATCGCCCTCGCGGGCACCGCGTCCGCGGCACCCGCCCTCGCCGGCGAGTCGACGGGCGGGGGCCAGATCCACCTCGCATCCGCCGACCGCGCAGCGGCGCTGCAGAGCTGGCCCATCATCGACTGGGACATCACCAACATCACGTCCGGCCGGGGCGAGCACGCGAACCGCTACTGGAACCTGATCGACGCGATCCACCGCAACACCTACGGCGATGCGACCGGTGCCGACAGCGGGCTCGTCCAGCAGACCACCCGGAACGAGAACCGGCTGATCCAGATCCGCGTGATGAACAACGGCACCCACCTCGTCTCCGTCTACATGTGGGCCGACAACCTCTACATCGCGGGCTTCTACTCCCCCGCCGCCAACCGCCACTGGGCCTTCCAGGACGGCCGCCAGGGGCAGTTCCAGACCGACCTCGGCATCACCGCACGGCTCATGCCGCGCACCGGCAACTACAACGGCATCAACGGCGGCAGCACCCGCGAGAACCTCTACCTGGGCGCGACGAACATCTTCGACGCGCTCTACGGCCTCCACAACGTCGGGCAGTGGAACGAGTCGACCATCGACCGGGGCATGCTGATGGCCATCACCATCTTCTCGGAAGCCGCCCGGTTCGGGCCGATCTTCAACCGGGTCTACGGGAACATCAACGGCTTCACCAACTACCAGCTGAGCGTGGACTACCGGGACATGGAGAACCAGTGGGGCAGGCTCTCCCAGGCCGCCCACGCCTGGCGCCAGGGCCGGACCGCCTCCGTGCGGCTGATCGGCAACAACGTCACGAGCTTCAACCAGCTGCGGCGCGTGGTCGGCTTCGTGGAGCTCCACGGCTCGGAAGCCCTGCTCTAGCTCCTCCACGAGTGTGATCGCGGGGTCGGGGCCCGGACCCGGACATGGGCCCCGCCTCCGCCTCCGCCGATCAGCCGGCGATCCCCACCGCCGCCCCGGAGACCCGCACGCGGCTGTCCCCCTCGCGGAGCTCCACCCGGAGCACGCCCGGCCGGCCGAGGTCCTCCCCCTGGTGCAGGGTCAGGGTGGCCGGCGCCGTGACGGCGGCGCGCTCGCGCAGGTACGCGCCGAAGGCGGCGGCCGCGGCGCCGGTGGCCGGGTCCTCGACGACGCCGCCGACCGGGAACGGGTCACGGACGTGGAAGACGTGCCGGCTCTCGCGCCAGACCAGCTGGAGCGTCACGAGGTCCCGGGCCGTCATGAAGGCGGCGAGGCCGTCGAAGTCGTAGTCCAGGCGGGCCAACCGGTCCCGGGTCGCGGCCGCCAGAACGAGGTGGCGCGCACCGGCGAACGCGACCCGGGGCGGCAGCGCGGCGTCCAGCTCGTCGGCCGACCAGCCGAGCAGGGCGAGCGCCTCCGCGACGTCCGCCTCGCCGATCCCCTCCACGTGGGGCTCGACGCTCGTGAGGGTGGCGCGCAGCACGCCGTCCGCGTCCTTCTCCACCTCGATCGGCACCTCACCGGCCCGGGTGGCGAAGACGTACGCGCCCGGCCCGTGCCGCTCGGCGAGCGCGACGGCCGAGGCGACGGTGGCGTGGCCGCAGAACGGCACCTCCGCCAACGGGCTGAAGTACCGCACGGTGTAGGCGCCTTCGGCGGAGCCGGGGATCAGGAACGCCGACTCGGAGTAGCCGACCTCGGCGGCGACGGCGAGCATCCGCTCGTCGGAGAGGCCGGAGGCGTCGAGCACCACGCCGGCCGGGTTGCCCCCGGCCGGATCCGTGGCGAAGGCGGTGTAGCGCAGGACCTCGGGATCGGCGGCGGAGGCGGGCACGGAGACGGCATCACTGGTCATGCCCGACGAACGTTCCCCGCTCCCCCTCTGTTCCCGACCGCCCCGCTCGCACCGGCGGACGGCGCCGGTCACCGCAGCACGGCCTCCAGGAGGTCGGTGCCGAGCCGGCCGCTGCTGGCCAGGTCCAGCTGGTACAGCATGTAGCGCCCGCGGCGGTGGGTGGTGAGCAGCCCGGCCTTGCGCAGCACGGCCAGGTGCCGCGACACCTCAGGCGCGCTGAGGTGCCAGGCTGCCGCCAGTTCGGTCGTGGTGTGCGGCCCGCGTGCCATGGTGCGGGCCAGCCGCAGCCGGACGGGGTGGGCCAGCGCCTCCAGCCGCTGCTGCATCACGGCCAGCGAGATCGGTTCCGGCACCCCGGGCTGCGCGAGCGGGTACTGCACCACCGGGCGCCATCCGGGCGCGGACACCACCAGCAGGTGCGGGCGGCCGAACGCGGTCGGGATGAACGTCACTCCCCCGGCGGCAGCGGCGCTGGTGGTGTTGTCCTGCAGCTTGTCGACGACGATCCGGCGCCGGCCGCCCGGGTCCACCTCCAGCGCGACCGAGGGCGACACCGCCGCCAGTGCCTCCCCGGCGCCGTGCCGGACCATCAGGTCGGTCTTGTGCCGGGCGTCGGCCGCGAGGTCCGGCAGGACGCGCTGCCAGGCGTCCGCGAAGAACGCCTGCTGGCAATCCTCCAGCATCTGCCGGACCATCGACCGGACGGCCGGCGGGTCGGCGAACAGCCGGTCGGCGAACGCGGCCTGCCGGGGACCGCGGGCGAGCGCCAGCTCCCGGGCCCGCTCCTGCGCCACCGGGTCGGTGAGCGGCGAGTCGAACCGGTGCGTGAGCCGCGACGCGCCGCAGCTCATGATGACCGCGGCCCGCACGTACAGCTCGTCGTCGACCCGGTCGACCGCGTCCAGCTCCTCGGCCAGGGTGGCGCCCGGCACTCCGGGGACGAGGAAGTCGGCGCGCGACGAGCGCCAGAGGAAGTCGGCCTCGGCGAGGCGCTCGGAGAGTTCGGGCGCGATCGCCGCAGCGGTGCTCACGGCCCAGCCGTGCAGCGCGGGATGGTGCGCGGGCTCGCCGAGGACGTGCAGCATCGCGCTCAGCTCGGCCAGTGGCGAGGGGGTGAAGAGGACGCGTTCGTCCGGCAGGGCGGCGAGGTCGATGGTCAGGCTCACGCGACCGATCCTGCCAGCCCGTGCGAACGGCGTCCGCGTCGATTGACGGGACTCGTCAATCGACGTGCCCGGAGCCGGTGGGCGGGCGGACGGTACGGGGTATGAGCCCGATCACCGAAGCACCCACCTCCTCCCCGGCCCTCGCCGAGACCTCGACCGCCCCGGGGTCCGCCCGGCACCTCGCCGAGGCCGAACCGACCGAACCTGCCGGGCCTCCCGGGCCTGCCCGGCGCGGTGCCGCCGACCGCCGGAGCCCCGCCGCCCTGCTCGGGATGCTCACCGCTGCGGGCGGGCGCCGTTACGCCGCCGCGCTGCTGGTCGACGCGCTCGGGGCCGGCCTGCTCCGCCCGTTCCTGCTGCTCTACGGCATCGGCGTGCTGCACCTCGGCGCGGGCGCGGCCGGGCTGGCGCTGTCCGCCGGGATGCTGGCAGGCCTGCTGGTGCTGCCGCTGACCGGGCGTTGGATCGACCACGGCGCGCGCAGCCTGCCGGCGGCGGCCACCCTGCTGGTCCGGGCGGCCGGGTCGGCCGCGCTCCTCGGTGCCGACGGGCCGGTCGGCTTCACGGCCGCCGCCGTGTTGCTCGGCATCGGCAGCCAGTCCTGGCCGGCCACCCACGCGGCGGTGGTCAGCACCCTCACCACCGGCCGCACCCGGGATGCCGCAATGGCTGCCGGGCGGACGCTGCGCAACGCCGGACTGGGCGCGGGCGCGCTGCTCGCCACGCTCGCGGTGGCCGGCGGGACGGGCACGGTCCGTGCCCTCGCCGCGGTGACGGCCGCCGCCTGCCTGGTGGCGGCGGCACTGGTCCACTCCCTCCGCGTCACCGGCCCCACCGCCCCGACCGCCACGGCACCGACCGAGCCCGAGACGGCCGCCGGCCGGGCGGCCCCGACCGACCCGGCGCTGCGCCGGATCACGCTGCTGAGCGTGGCCAACCTCCCCTACGCCTTCAGCTTCGACGTGCTGGAGGTGGCCCTGCCCGCCCTGCTCGTGCTCCACCTGCACGCCTCCGCGGCCTGGTCCTCGGGCGTGTTCGTGGGCAACACCGTGCTGGTGATCACACTTCAGCTCGCCGTGGTGCTCCGCCTCGCCGAGCGATCGCGCCGTATCGTCCTGGCCGCGTCCGGCGTCGTCCTCGCCCTCTCCTACCTGGGCTTCTGGGCGGCCGGAGCCGTCGGCGGCACCGGCGGTGCGGTCGCCGTGGCGGCCGTCTCGGTGATCTTCACGCTCGGCGAGATCCTCTACAGTGGCGCCGGAACGGCCCTGGTCGCGGCCGCCGCCCCGCCCGGACTGCTCGGCCGGGCGCTCGCCCGCTGGGAGCTGGCGACGGGCCTCGGCAAGACGCTCGCCCCGGCGGTGCTGACCGCGCTGCTGGCCGCCGGACCGGGTGTGCTGTGGCTCGCCCTCGCCGGGGCCACGCTGCTCGCGGCGGCCGCGGTGGCCCGGCTGGCCCCGGCGGCCTGAGGGCCGCCGCCGGCTGTGCCCGCCCCCTCCGGCCGTGCCCGCCCACGTCCCCGACACGCCGCCGCCCGCCGCCCTCCTCCGGCTCCGTCCGAGGTGCGGGCGGTCCGGCGGTCACCGATGCTGGCCGCGACGCGTGCCCGGTGTTCGGCGGCCGGGCCGGCCCGAGGAAGGACCGCGCATGAGCTCCCTCGACTTCGAGGTCATCGACACGCCCGACAGCTCGCTCAACAAGACGTCCGTGCTGGTGACCGGCCCCAACGACGCGCTGCTGGTGGACGCCGGGTTCACCCGCTCGGACGGACGCCGGCTGGTCGAGCGGGTACGGGCCAGCGGCAAGCGGCTGACCACCGTCTTCGTCAGCCACGGCGACCCCGACTTCTACTTCGGCGCGCAAGAGGTGCAGGACGCCTTCCCGCAGGCCCGGTTCCTGGCCACGACGGCCACCGTGGAGCACATCCAGGAGACCTTCGACGCCAAGCTGAGGGCCTGGTCGCACCTCGGACCCGAGCTGCCGACCCGGCTGGTGCGCCCGGAGCCGATGCACACCGACGAGATCGTCTTCGAGGGCCACCGGTTCGAGCTGCGCGGCGCCGACTTCCACCTCCCGGAGCGGCACTACCTCTGGCAACACCACCACCACACGATCCTGGGCGGCGTTCTGCTCTTCGAGGGCCTGCACGTCTGGACCGCCGACACGCCGACTCCCGCCCAACGGGCCGCCTGGATCGACCTGCTGGACGGCATGGAGGCGCTGGAGCCCCAGTTCGTGGTCGCCGGGCACCGGACCGCCGGCGCGCCCACCGACGCCACCGCGATCAACCACACCCGCGACTACCTGCGGGCCTTCGAGACCGAGGTCGGCCGGTCCCCGGACGCCGCGGCGGCCAGGGACGCGCTGGAACGGCGCTTCCCCGGGCTGGGCATGAAGCTGGCGGTCGACCTCGGGACGAAGGTCGCCAAGGGCGAGCTGGTCTGGGGCTGATCCACCCCGGCCCCCGAGCCCACCCGCGCCGAGCCGAACCCCCACCACCTCGCGCTTCACCCGTTCGGGGGAGCCTGGCGCGGCGCGCCCCGCCTGCCCTCGACACTCCCCCCACCCGGCGGCAGGCTGTCGGTGATTCCGGCCGCAGAACGAGGGGTTCAGCATGAGCACGGGCACAGCAGGAACGGCCGGCGGCGGGGACGGGCGGCCGATCGTCATCGTCGGTGCCTCGCTCGGCGGCGCCAAGGCCGCCGAGGCGCTGCGCGCGGCCGGGTACCGGGGCGGCGTCGTCCTGATCGGCGACGAGCACGAGCGGCCGTACGAGCGGCCGCCGCTCTCCAAGGGCTACCTGCTCGGCAAGACCCCGCGCGAGAAGATCTACGTCCACCCGCCGCAGTGGTACGCCGAGCACGACGTGACGCTGCGCCTCGGCACCGCCGTCGTCGCCGTCGACCCGGCCGCGCACACGGTACGGCTCGCCGACGACGGCCGGATCGAGTACGCCAAGCTGTTGCTCACCACGGGCTCGGTTCCGCGCCGGCTGCCGGTGCCCGGCGCCGAACAGGAGGGCGTGCTCTACCTGCGCCGGGTGGATGACTGCGACCGGATCAAGGCGGCGCTGCGGCCCGGTGCGCGGGTCGTGGTGATCGGGGCCGGCTGGATCGGGTTGGAGACCGCCGCGGCCGCCCGGACGGCCGGCGCCGAGGTCACCGTGCTGGAGGCGGCCGAGCTGCCGCTGCTGCGGGTGCTCGGCCGGGAGGTCGCCCAGGTCTTCGCCGACCTGCACCGCGACCACGGCGTGGAGCTGCGTTTCGACGTCCGGGTCGAGGAGCTGACCGGCGAGGGCGGCCGGGTGACCGGAGTACGGCTGGCGGACGGCGCCACGGTGCCGGCGGACGTGGTGATCGTCGGCATCGGGATCGCACCGGACACCGCGCTCGCCGAGGCGGCCGGCCTGACGGTCGACAACGGGATCAAGACCGACGAGCACCTGCGGACCTCGGACCCGGACGTCTACGCGGCGGGCGACGCGGCCAACGCCTACCACCCGCTGTTCGGCCGCCACCTGCGGGTGGAGCACTGGGCGAACGCGCTCAACCAGCCGCAGACCGCCGCCCGCGCGATGCTCGGCGAGGACGCGGTCCACGACCGGGTGCCGTACTTCTTCACCGACCAGTACGACCTCGGAATGGAGTACACCGGCTACGTCGAGCCCGGGGGCTACGACGGGGTCGTGTTCCGCGGAGACGTGAGGGCCAACGAGTTCATCGCGTTCTGGCTCAAGGACGGCCGGGTCCTCGCCGGTATGAACATGAACATCTGGGATGTCACCGACCCGATCCGCGAACTGATCGTCTCCAAGCGTGTGGTGGACCCCGACCGCCTGACGGACCCGAACGTCGCCCTCGGCGAGGTCTGACCCGAATCCGCAGGTAGTGGCCGACGGCCTGTCAGTTGATCTCTTTGGCTGGTCGTCGGCTGGAGTGTGGGGTGTGTGGGTAGGCCAATGGCCCGGCTGGCGCGTCGGGTGGGCGGCTTTCCAAGGCGGTGGCGGGTGGTTCTGGACCGGTCGGGGCGGTCGGTCAGGCGGACTGGAGGCGGCGGTGGGCTCGGATGCGGGCCAGTGTCTGGCCGATCAGGCTGGCCGCTGCGGCGGTGAACCGGAGCCGACGGCGGCGACCGGTGCTGGTCAACCGGGCGGCGCGGGCGATGAGCAGGCGACGGACGGTGGCGATGCGACGGCGTGCGGTGCCGATGGGTGCGAGCATCTGCAGCCAGGCGGAGAGGTTGTAGGCCAGCAGCGCGCCCCACATCCACATGGCGTTGACGGCGTGGGACGCGGAGGGCAGGTGGTTCAGGCCGGCGCCGTGGGCGGTGTCGCGGAACAGTTCCTCGACCTCGGTGCGGCGACGGAACTCCCACTCCGCGAGCGCGATCTCCTCGTCCAGGTCCAGCACCTCGTTGGTCGTGAAGAACGAGTAGGCGAACGCCTGATCGGCGATGCCGTCCAGCACCAGGGCGAGCTGGTCCCTGCCGACGGTCCGCGAGCGACGCGAGCGCGCGTCGGCCGAGAGGTCGGCCGCGTCGTAGCGGACTCGTCGGGCGATCACCCGGGTGCCTTCCGGCCAGCCGGCCGGTGCGTGGTCCAGCAGGGCGGCCTGCGCGTCGGGATAGTCGAGGGCGTCGATCCAGTCGTCCTCGTGCACGCGGGCGACCGCTCGCCACAGCGCCGTGCTGCGTGGGACGCCGAGCCGGAACAACGCGCCACGGGCCACGATCTTCTCGGCGACCCTGCCCGCGAAGTAGCCGGTGTCCCCCTGGAACAGGACCTGTCCTGTGGCGTTGGCCGCGCGGACGGCGTCCACGGCCCGGTCGATCTGGCCGAGGGCGTGGGTGCGGCCGTCGGAGCGGCCGTCCAGCAGGTCCGCGACCAGTACCACGCCGGCCTGGGCCCAGTGCGCGGCGTGCACCCGTGCGGAGATCTCGCCCTTGTAGGAGCGGACCACCTGTTCCTTGCGGGTGGAGAACACCTCGACGTCCTTCGCGTCCAGGTCGACGGTCACCCGCCCGGACAGGATCCGGGCCCGCTCGGTGACCGGCAGCGCTGCCAGCGCCCGCCCGGTCAGCTTCGCGCACGCGGTCTCCACGCCCTCCCGCTGCGGCTGCCCGAACCGGGCCGCGAGCGTGGCGGCTGTGGTAGCAGCCGGGACCGGTGCGGGCAGCAGCCCTTCGCCGACCGCATCCGCGCGCAGACGGTCGAAGCCGACCAGGTGGTCCTCTCCGGTCAGCTGCACCACCGCGCAGGCCAGCGCGAACTCGCCCCCGGACAGGCCCCGGTCGCGCTCCTTGACCGGGCCGATCCCCGCGTCCAGCGCGGCGGTGACCCCCAGCACCCGGTCCAGCTCGGCAACCAGCAGCAGGCCGCCGTTCTCGGTCAGCGACCCGTCCACCCCGCCCACCTGGGCGTTCAGACGGGTCCAGCGACCACCGGGAGTACGGGAGGCGGTACGGCGACGCGATATCGTCTTCACCAGACAGGTGCACTTTCACGTTCGAGTCGATTAGGCGTAGGAACCTCAATCTTCTCAAACCGAAAGCGCACCTGTCGTCGTATCAGCTACCAGCCTCCGCCACTACCTGCGGATTCGGGTCTGAGACACGACAGGAGCCCTGGTCGGCGAGAAGCCAACCGATCATCGCTGCGAGCCGCACGAACGGGACCGGTTCGGTGGCCAGGGCTTCATTCCGTGGGCGTACAACCCTCGCCGACGAAGGCGGTCGTCAGCCATTTCGAGCCGGGATTGCCTCGAATGGCCCGCTCGGCGTAGGGGTTCATGAGTAGCGTGGCGTCCACGTTGTGAGGGTCCAGCTTGGCGCTGACGAAGCTGCCTCCCAGCCACACGCTGTGGATGAGTTCGCGGCCCTGGAGCAGCGGCTCGAACTGCTCCTCTAGTGCCGCTTCAGGGAACGTTCGCCTCGTTGTGACGCGACGTCCGGTTGCTGCGCCGGCGACACCGAACCATCAGAATGATCACGTGGCTGAACGCGTGCAGGTCCGGGAGATCGATGACGACGAGGGCAGACGGTTGCTGCGGATCGTCCGCCGGGGAACCGGGTCGGTGGTGACCTGGCGGCGGGCCCAGATGGTGCTGCTGTCCGCGCAGGGCATGCCCGTGGCGAAGATCGCCGAGGTCACGTTCACCAGCGCGGACCGGGTGCGCGACGTGATCCACAACTTCAACGCCGACGGCTTCGAGGCGCTCTACCCGAAGTACCGGGGCGGGCGGCCAAAGACGTTCACTCTGCCAGAGCGCCGCGAGATCAAGAAGATCGCCAAGTCCAAGCCGGCCGAGCACGGCCTGCCGTTCTCGACCTGGAGCCTGGTCAAGCTGGCCGACTTCCTGGTCGCCGAGGGGGTGGTCGACGACATCAGCCACGAGGGCCTTCGAGTCCTGCTCCGCGAGGAGGGCGTCTCGTTTCAACGTGTGAAGACCTGGAAGGCCTCCCGCGATCCGGACTACGCGATCAAGAAGGCCCGCGTCGAGCACCTGTACGCGATCGCCGACGGCGAGGTGATACCCGAGGAGGGCGAACCCGAAGTCGTCTTCTGCCTGGACGAGTTCGGTCCGCTCAACCTTCAGCCCCACCCTGGTCGGCAGTGGGCCGAGCGCGGTGGCAAGGGCAAGGATCCCGACAGGGAGCCCCGGCCCAGGCGGCGGGCGACCTACACCCGCCCGTACGGGGTCAGGCACCTGTTCGCCGCCTACGACCTGGCCAAGGACAAGCTCTACGGACACGTCAAGAAGACCAAGAACCGGTCGAAGTTCCTGGAGTTCTGCCGCTATCTGCGAAGCCTGTACCCGGCCGACATTCGGATCGCGATCGTCTGTGACAACTACTCGCCGCATCTGACGACCAAGCGGTGCCAGCGGGTCGGGACGTGGGCGGCGGCGAACAACGTCGAGATCGCCTACACCCCGACCAACTCCTCCTGGCTGAACCGCATCGAGGCCCAGTTCACCGCCCTGCGGTACTTCACCCTGGACGGCACCGACCACGCCAGCCACAAGGAACAGGGCAGCATGATCCGCCGCTACATCATCTGGCGGAACAAGCACGCCGCCGACGAACGGCTACGCGAGATCGTAGACAGGGCGAACGTTGCCTGATGCGGCACTAGGTGGATGAACTGGTAGAGGTACTCCTGGAGGCCCTGCCAGACGTGGGACCGGGTGGTGGAGGCTTGGAAGAGCTCCGCATGGACGAAGGCTTCCGCGGACTGCGTGATGGTCAGCCGGTAGCGGCCGGGCGGTAGATACCCGCGGTCGTTGAAGTCTGGCAGCACGGGCCCCCTTACCGGTCGTGGAGTGACCTTGGCCGCAGATCGGCGGGTGGTGGCCGCCCTGTCGGAAGATCGTGCAGAGATGTGATCTCACGGACCTGCGACCGTTCGCCAGGGTCCTGGCGCCCGGGTGCTGCGGATGCCGGGGAGGGAGTCTTCCCGTTGTCGGGGCTCGGCTGTCAGGTGTGCCGCCCCGGCCCGGGATCGATGTCGAGGACCTGGTAGAGGTGCTGGCCGGCGCCCCAGCGGGCGAGGCGTTCGCGGTCGACGAGGTGGAGGTGCTACCGGGTGGCGAAGGCGGCAGCGGGTTCGGTGAAGCCGTTGAGCGCCACGACGACCGGGACCGCGGCGCCGTGGATGGGCCGGGCGGTCCCGTTGAACCTCTGGACGGCCTCCGACCCCAGCGGGGTCGCGTGCCGCTTGCACTGCAGCACCACCCGCCGTCCCAGCCCGTCCACTGCGACGACGTCGGCCCCGAGGTCCCCGGCGCCACCGACCCGTGCGGCGTCGATGAATCCGTCGCGTTCCAGCAGTTCGCGGCACATCTCCTCGAAGCGGGTCGGTGTGGCGGCCTCGAACGTCTCCAGGGTGTAGTCGAGGGAGCGCCGTGTGTAGGACGCGGCGGGTTCCGCGGGCGTCGCCTGACGCACTGGTCAGTGGGCCCACTGGTCGATATGGCCGGTGACGGACGCCGCGGCCCTGGTGCGGGCGAGCGTGAACCGCATGGCGATGCCGGCGCGGACCATGGCCCACAGCGGCCTCAGGAATCGGCGCAGCGGTGGGCCGAGGGCGGTGCGCCGAAGTGCCAGACGCAAGGCGATGAATACCGCGGTGGCACCGCCGAGTGCTGCGGCGGCGGCCAGCGGATGGCCCCACAGCCAGGCCCCGGTCTGCACGACGATGCCGAGCGCGAAGAAGCCCATCAGGAACGCAAGACCGCTGTCGCTGTCGTCGTCGGTACCCGTGCCGTCCTGCCGCCGCGATCGTCCTTCGCCGGAAGTCATACCTGTCACCCACCGTTTCCTTCCCGTCCGACGAGAGGGTAGAGCCCGACCGCAGTCCCGGTTCACGCTTCTGATGAATCGCCGTGATGCGAGGCTTGTTGCGGCTTGGACGGGCTGGCGGAGGACGGGCGGCCGCTGACCGGCCCGCGGCGCGAACGCCCCTCTTCTGCGCCCCCGGCGTACACCGCCGGTTTCCGCCAGATCCATCGACGATGCCACCGCACCGCCGAAACCGGGCATTCGTCCAGCTGGCAGACGGTCCGCACGGTGACTGCCTCAGCTGCGGATGGCGTCCCGTGGAGTGGTGTAGCAGAGATCTTGGAGTAACCCCTGGTCATGGGGCAGCCATCGCGCAACTCTCTGAGTAGAACGGCGAGTTCACTGAGTGGTGTGCATCGTGAAGGTGCAGGTCACGGGCCTGGTGTGATTCCGTGGCGGGATGCTCGTGCTGGTCGCGGGCGGCAGTCTGTCGGGTAGATCGTCTGGCAGGGAGGTCTTCGCGGGTTCTGGTCTGTTCCCGTCCGCGATGCTCGTACGCTCCCGGGCATGGTGGACCCCGAGGTGCTGGAACGGATCGCCGCGCGCCGCGCGGAACTGGACGGACTGGAAGAAGGGCTGGTCAAGCAGCTGGACCGGGTGCGGGCCGAGCGGGACGAACTCGCGGTCACCGAGCGGGTCCTGGCACGGATGGGCGAGCGGATCGCCGAGGAGCGGGCTGCCGCCGCGCCGACGTCGGCGCAGGTCGGCGGGCGTGCGGTGCTGCTTGTCCCGCACCGGAGCGACGGCGTGAACGAGGCCGCGCTTCCCGGTGACTACCGCCGGATTCTGTCGATCGTGCGGGCTGCCGGCGGTCCGGTGCAGGTGCGGGCGGTGGGCGAGGAGCTGGGCCTTCAGGTGGAGGTGCGCGGGAAGCTGGAGCCGCTGCGGGCGAAGCTGGTCAAACTCGCTGACCGCGGCTGGCTGCACAAACGCGGCGACGGGAAGTTCACCGCACGCCTGTAGCCGCGCCGGATGCAGGCACCCGTGAGGCGTAACCAGCGGGCCCTCGACGGCGGTTGAGTTTGGTGTGAAGAAAGACAACGGTCTCGCCGAGGGCCCTGACGGTCTTGTCTACACCGCCCGCCTGCCGCTGTCGAGCGCCACCTTGAACTGGCTCGCCGACCTGATACGCGGCCACTGCAAGAAGATCGGCTCCAGGTGGCGGGCCCTGCCCGCGGGAAGGATCGCCGGGATCGTGCTGGCGGTGCTGCGCTGTGACCAGCGGCCCGGCGACCTGGCCGGCGGGAACGGGGTGCATCGCACCACCGTCACCCGGTGGGTGCGGGAGGTCGTCGGACTGTTGGCCGCCCGTGCCCCGCGCCTGGACCGGGCGTTGAAGAAGATCGCCCGATCGGGTGGCGGGGTGGTGCTGCTGGACGGCTCCCTGATACGCACCCGCCGCCGCACCGGGACCGCGAACCGGAAGAACTACTCCGGCAAGCACAAGTGCCACGGCCTGCTCGTGATCGCACTCACCGACGACCGGGGTCGACTCGTGTGGATCTCCGCGGTCCGGCCCGGACGCACCTCGGAGATCACCGCCTGCCGCCACGACAAACTCACCGCTCATCTGCGCGCGGCCGGCCTCGGCGCGATCGCCGACCTGGGTTTCGTCGGCCTCGACGACAGCGCCCCGGACACCGACCCGGCGGTGATCACCGGCTACAAGGCCGCCCGCAACCGACCCCTGACCAGGGGGCAGAAGCTGTCCAACAAGGCGTTGGCCGCGGTCCGGGCCCCGGTCGAGCACGGCTTCGCGCACCTGAAGAACTGGCGCGTGCTCGGCAAGGTCCGCACCGACCCGAAGTGGGCGACCGCGCTGGTGCGGGCCCTGCTGGTCCTGACGAACCGGGAAGTCGCCCGCTGACCGACGATCTTCGCCGAAGTCATCCGCCCATGACCAGCGCGAGCACGCCGACATCGACGCACACCAGGCCTGTGACCTGCACCTTCACGATGCACACCACTCACTCGGGAGGTACGCGATGGCCTTGTCCCAGTCTGACCTACTCCGCCTCATGGAGTCACTGCGTACGGCGGACGGAATCGAGTTGATCAGGGTCCTCGCCCAGCGGATGCTGCAGGAGCTGATCGAGGCCGAGGCCACCGCCCGGATCGGCGCGGAGCCGGGCGAGCGCACCGAGGCCCGCACGACCTGGCGCAACGGCCACCGCGACAAGACGCTCACCACGCAGGCCGGCGATCTGGACCTGGCCATCCCCAAGGTCCGCACCGGCAGCTTCTTCCCCAGCCTGCTCGAACGACGTCGCCGGATCGACCAGGCCCTCTACGCGGTCATCATGGAGGCCTACGTCCTGGGCGTGTCCACCCGCTCGGTCGACGACCTGGTCAAAGCCCTCGGCGCGGACACCGGCGTCTCCAAGAGCGAGGTCTCCCGCATCTGCGCGGACCTGGACGAACAGCTCACCGCCTTCCGGATCCGGCCCCTGGGCCACACCCGCTTCCCCTACATCTACCTCGATGCCACCTACTGCAAGGCCCGGGTGAACCACCAGATCGTCTCGCGGGCCGTGGTGGTCGCCACCGGGATCACCGAGGACGGCGGCCGCGAGGTGCTCGGGGTGATGGTGGGCGACAGCGAGACCGAGGTGTTCTGGGCCGAGTTCCTGCGCTCCCTGCGCGAGCGCGGCCTGTCCGGGGTCCGGCTGGTCATCGGCGATCACCACAGCGGTCTGGTCAAGGCGATCCGCAAGGTCATGCTCGGTGCCGCCTATCAGCGCTGTCGCGTTCACTGAACCTGTAGAGAAACAAAGCGTCGCTTCCGTCTGCCGGCGTCGTTGACCTGGTATGGCGCTTCCGGAGGGGGTGCACGGCCAACTCGCCGTGCGATTCATGGTGTTGCTGCCGCATCTGAACGAGCGGCAGCGACGGTTGTTGTGTGCGACGGAGGCCAGGCTGCTCGGGCATGGCGGCATCCGGGCCGTCGCCCGAGCCGCCAAGGTGAGCGAGACGACGGTCCGCCGAGGCGTCTTCGAGTTGGAGTCCGGCGAGGTGGCGCTTTCCGAAGGGCGGGTACGCAGGCCGGGCGGGGGACGCAAACGCGCCGAGGAGGTCGACTCCGGGGTACTGTCCGCCCTGATGGCGCTGGTCGAGCCGGACGAGCGAGGCGATCCGATGTCGCCACTTCGCTGGACGACGAAATCGCTGCGGAGCCTGGCCCAGGAACTGACCCGCCAGGGTCACCCCGTCTCGGCGATGACGGTGGGCCGGCTGCTGAAGGAGAACGGATTCAGCCTGCAGGCCCAGGCCAAGACGCTGGAGGGCAAGCAACATCCGGACCGGGACGCCCAGTTCCGCTATATCAACGAGCAGGTCAAGCAGCGGCAGGCTGACGGCGAGCCGGTGATCAGCGTGGACACGAAGAAGAAGGAGATGCTCGGCCAGCTGCCGAACGTGGGCCGGCAGTGGCGGCCGAAGGGGGACCCGGTCCAGGTGGAGGACCACAGCTTCTTCACCGGGCCGAAGGGCGGTGCGGCCATCCCGTACGGCATCTACGACCTGACCGCCGATACCGGCTGGGTCAACGTCGGCGTCGACCACGACACATCCACCTTCGCGGTAGCCTCCATCCGCCGCTGGTGGCAGGCCCGCGGCCACCGCGACTACCCGCAGGCCACCCGCCTGCTGATCACCGCGGACGCGGGCGGTTCGAACAGCTACCGCTACCGTGTCTGGAAGTCCGAACTGGCCGCCTTGGCGGCCGAGACGGGCCTGGCCATCACGGTGTGTCACTTTCCGCCCGGCACGTCAAAATGGAACAAGGTCGAGCACCGCTTGTTCTCCCATATCGCGATGAACTGGCGCGGACGCCCACTGACCAGCCACGAAGTGGTCGTCAAGACCATCGCCGCGACGCGGACCCGCACCGGGCTGCAGGTCGAGGCCGAACTCGACCCGGGCTCGTATCCCACGGGCATCACGGTCAGCAAGACGTACCTGGACTCGCTCCCGATCGAACAGCACCCCGAGCGCGGAACCTGGAACTACACAATCCACCCCGTCGGCCCTGGCCCCAGCGAGCACGAAGCGGTCCACCGGCCCGGGGAAGCGGCCCGCACCGAGTTCCTGGAGATGCTGGCCGACCCGCTGCTGACCGGGATGACGCGGGAAGAGCTGGCCGCACTGAGCGACCGGCTGGCTCCCGTGCAGGCAGCACAGCGGGAAGAACGCTGCTACCAGCAGCGTGGCGGGCGACGGCGCCAGGCACCCGGCGACCACGGCCGGCCCCTGCTGACCGGCCCCGACAAGGTGCTGATCACCGTGCTCTACCTGCGGCAGGTCTGTTCCCAGAAGGTCTTGTACGACATGCTCGCGCTCAGCGACCGCACGATCAGCAAGGCCATCGGCGACACGCGCCGACTGCTGGACGACACCGGCATCGGTGTCGGGCTGTCCACAGTCCGGTTTACCAAGCCGGACCACCTGGTGGCGTTCCTGCACACCGGAATGTCATCCAGCGAAGTCCGGCCCCTGCTGCCGGAACAGCTCTCCGACCCGGCACTGACCGGCATGAGCCGCACCGCCCTCCACGCTCTGATCGACCGGCTCTCGAAGCGGCAGGCCGCACTGGTCGAACGACGGCGCTTCACACAGCGCGGTGGGCACCGTCAGCCTGGGACCCGCGCCGGGGTGTTCCGACAGAAGATCACCGACGCCGAGCGAGTCCTGGCCACCGTGCTTATGGATCGCAAGGTCTGCACCGGAGAAGTCCTTACCGAGCTCTTCCGAATCAGCAGGGGAACCCTCACGAACGCCTTCCGCGACGTCCGCCCACTGCTGGAAGAGGACGGAATCACTTTCCCGCCGGCACCGGTGACCCACCGCACTGCCGAAGCCCTCCTCGCCAGCACCGCCACGTCCAACACGCCAACACGACCAGCAACTTGATTACGTACAGGTTCACTTCCTGCGGAACGCCTTTGCGATCATCCCGAAGGAGGCCGGTGAGATGGTCGCCGCGACGATCCGCACGATCTTCGCCCAGCCGGCCGAGGCCGCGGTCCGGGCCCAGCTGGACACCGTCGCCGAGATGCTCGGCAAGCAGTTCCCCAAGGTCAAAGCGATGCTGCTGGAGGCCAAGGACGACCTGACCGCCTTCGCGGCCTTCCCCGAGCGACATTGGAAGAAGATCCAGTCCACCAACCCACTGGAGCGGATCAACCGCGAGATCAAACGCCGCACCGACGTCGTCCAGGTCTTCCCCAACGACGATGCGCTCCTGCGGCTGGTCACTGCCGTGCTGTTCGAGATGCACGACGAATGGATCGCCTTCCCCCGCCGCTACCTGCCCGAGGGAAGCATGGACCAGATCTACCCCGGCGAGCGCACCCGCGACGAACTCCCGCCCGTTTCATGACCGTTGGCGCACGACCACTACACCACGTCAAGGGACACGACCACGGCGGGCGGAGGCACTTTGTGTGCCCCAGCCCGCCGCCCCTCCGCGGGCGCGGCTGTTTCAGCGGCGGAAGCCGCGGTGGGGGTCGCGGGCCGTGATGTTCCCGAATGGTTCGAACCAGGACTGCGCGCGCAGGTCGCCCACGCCGAGCTGACGGTTGGCGTCCCCGTCGGGGTCCTCGATGCCGTCGAAGCGGGGGCTATAGAGCATGAGGACGTCGGTGTCCTGGAAGAACATGTCCGTGCAGGCGCCGAAGTCGTAGTCGTCGCGGTGGGTCGGCAGCGTGTTGTGGGTGTCGACCCCGGTCTCGTCGGGGTCGTCCTCGAGCTCGTCGACCCGGTCGCGGGCGTCGTCGATGGCAAGGTACAGGGCGAGTTCCTCGGCGGTGCAGGTCGGCTGCGGCCAGTGGCCGTGTTCGAGGTCGTCGGCGAGGTCGTCGGCGGCGCGGGCGAAGCGGCGCCGCCACTGGAGGTCGGTGGCGAAGGTCAGTTTCGGCAGTCGCGGGAACACGCCCCAATTACCTTCGTGCTCGTCCGGTACGAGGCGTCCGTCGCCGAGTTCCTCGGCGTCGTCGTACGCCTCGTCGGCCAGGCGCGACAGCGCGGTGTGGAGGAGGTCTGCCGTGCGGGGGGGTCAGCTGCCACCGGCAGCGTTCGTCCTCGCAGTGCGGGGGCTCCATGGGGAAGAGCGTACTGAAGTCGGGGAGTTCCTCCTCGCGTCCACGGTCGGGGGCCTGCCCGGCCTGGGAGGCCCGCCGGCCCGAGCCGAAGTCCACCACGACCGGCTCAGCACTCCACGGGGCGACCTCATCCCCCTTGTTCCGCCGCAGCAGGGAGGCCTGGCTGCGGCGGCGGTCTTGTGTGCCTGGGTGGCGGAGCTCGCGGCCGAGTCGGAAGCGGCGGCCTGGGCGGTGCTCGCGGCGGTGGCGGCGTCCCCGGCGTGTGCGGCGGCGGCTTCGGCAGCTGCGGCCGCCGAATCGGCGTGGGCAGCGCCGGTGAGGTTCGCGAGTTCGGCCATCTCCTGACAGGCCGTGGTGAGTTCCCGTAGCAGTTCGGTGTCCTTCTCGCGCAACAGCGCTCGCCTGTGGAGTGGAGGGCCGATCCCGATAGTCGTGCGCCGTGCGGTGTGCACAGGGCGGCGGTTTGACCGATGATCACAGAATTCGGCAACAGTCCCAGATAACGCGATCGCAACGGCTCAGCCGTGCAGGCCCCACTCGTCGAGGCCGGAGTAGATGACGGCGGTCCGGTATGCAGGTTTGGCGAAGCACTCGGCCTCGCCCTTGTAAACCGCGATCAGTGAGTCCGTTCCTCGCCACCACCCATCGGCCAGTGCTGCCACCTCCGAAACCGGTTCGTAGAGCCCGAGCTGAAGGGCGTCGACGTCCGCTCCGGCGACCTTGGTGATCCGCTTCGCCCACATGGCCGCGTGATGAGCGAGTGCGACCGACTCGACCCATCCTTCGACGCTCGCATGCAGCGCCACCCACCGCTCGGCGTGGATTCCGAACTCGCCTCGGGGACCGATCATGAAGGAGAAGGGCACCGCGGTCCGCTGGTCTCCGGCCTCGAACCACCACCCACCCGTCGGCGCCACCTCCGGCGTGTCCGGGCGGAAGATCCTCGGCCCGCCGTCATACATCGGCGCCGGGGGAAGTACCAAGCCGCCCCAACGCTCGTCGAAGGCCACGACCCTGTCGACTTCCGCTGCCGGGATCCCGTGCTCCACCCAGCGGCCCCGATACTGCTCGGCCCCCAGGCCTTCGACTCGGAGGCCGTGTACAGCGACGAAGGATCGGGCCCGTCGGGAAAGCCCGTCAGGGGCATCAGCAAGGTGGCGATTCACCCGATGGACGGTACACAGCGCGGAGGACTGAACAGCCCGGGGCTCCGAACCGACGGCCTGGACGACCCTTTGGCCGCTTCTTCTACCCCACCTCCGCGGTTGTCGCGAAATGTGCCCGAAAGCCCCGAATCTTCCCTCACCCTGCTCGGTCAGAGGCCAGACCGGCTCGGTCGCCCTCGCCGTGTGCATCCACCGCCTCCGGCTGCGCCTGACGGGCACGACCCCGGCGGCCGAGGGGGCCGGACGGTGGACCCGAAGGCCCTCGCCGACCCGGGCCTCCCTCTCGGAGACCTCTGACGGGAGGGCGCTTGCCCGACCGCATGGCCGATCACCCCGTGACCAGGGCCAGCACGAAGCCGTCGTACCCCTTCTCCCCCACCGTCTGCACGGCGGTCGCGGTCAACCGCGGGTGGGCTCCGAGCCGTTCGGTGAAGCGACGGACACCCTGCACCCGCGGGTCGGTGCTGAGTTCGTCGGTGACCGCGCCGTCGCGCACCACGTTGTCGCCGATGATCAGACTGCCGGGCCGAGTGAGCCGGAGCGCCCACTCCAGGTACGCGGGGTTGCCGGGCTTGTCGGCGTCGATGAAGACGAGGTCGAACGGCTCGGCGCCCTCCGCCTCCAGCTGCGGCAGCGTCTCCAGGGCCGGGCCGGTGCGCACCTCCACTACGCCGGCCAGACCGGCGCGTTCGAGATTGCGGGTGGCGACGACGGCACAGCGCTCGTCGGCCTCCAGGGTGACCAGGTGTCCGCCCTCGGGCAGGGCCCGGGCCAGCCAGATGGTGCTGTAGCCGCCGAGGGTGCCGATCTCCAGGATCCGGCGGGCGCCGTGCACCCGGGCGAGCAGGGACAGCAGCTTGCCCTGGTTGGGTGCGACCTGGTGCGGCGGCAGGCCGGCCGCCTCGCTGGCGGCGACGGCGGCGAGCAGGGCGGCGTCCTCCTCGACCAGCAGACCGTTGAAGTAGCCGTCGACGGCGGTCCAGGTCTGCTGCGGGTCCGGGCGGCGGGGCTCCATGGACATGATCGGGTTCCTTTCCGATACTCACTGAGTTCCGATTAGGAACCTACCCGATGTCCCGCCGGCCCTGTACACCACCCCGGCCCCGAAGCCCGAACGGCGGGGGCCTGCCCCGGGACGGTTGCGCCCGGGGCAGGCCCTCGCGGTGAGCCGTGGTGAGTCGGCGTCAGGAGACGGGCGGGAAGGCCTCCGCGTCCGGCTTCAGCACCTGACCGGGCGCGGGCACGGTCTTGTCGACCAGGTAGGAGGTGACCAGCTTGCCCAGCTCCGCGCTGCGGCCGACGGCGCAGTGCTCGACCACGTCGACGGTGACCAGCACTGCGCTGCCGAGCTGGCGCTGCATGCGCTCGGCGAACTCGTACTGAGTGGCCGGGTCGTAGAGGTTGCCGATCACCATGACCGGGTTGGCGGTGCGGCGGTTCCACGGGCCGGAGTAGCGCTCGGCATCACGTGCGGGGGCAGGCCAGCTGGCACAGGCGGGCGCGTCGAAGGCCTGGTAGCGGCCGAAGGTCGGCGACTCCCTCTCCCAGGAGCGGGCCAGGTTGGCGAACACCCGCGGGTTGGACGGGTACGGCTTGTCCTGGCAGTTGACGCCGTAGTAGGAGTCGTCGGCGCTGTACGGGGTCTCCGGCAAGGCCTCGCGCAGGGCGGACGGCACGGTCACGGCCAGCGCCTTGGCGTCGTCTCCGGCGACCTTCGGGGCGACCAGCGACGGGGCGCCCTGCTGCGCGATCGCGTCGTCCAGAGCCTGGAGCGACCTGGCCAGCGGGGCCTGCCGGCTCTGCGCGTAGAGGGCGCTGGCGACCTGGCTGGTGAAGCTGGAGAGGGTCACCGTGGTGCCGTCCGACAGGCTGACCGGGGAGGTGCGCAGGCGGTCGCGGAGCGCGTCGAACCTGGCCCGGGTGTCGCCCTCGCCGAAGGCGCAGCGCGGGGCACCGGCCGCCTTGCAGCGCTTGAGGAACTCGTCCAGGGCGAGCTCGAAGCCTGCGGCACGCTGCCGGTCGTACTCCAGGCCGTTGTGCAGCCGCAGGTTGGGGTCGACGTTGCCGTCGATGATCACCGCGCGGACCTTGTCCGGGTACATGTTGGCGTAGGTGGCGCCGATCAGGGTGCCGTAGGAGAAGCCGGCGTAGCTGAGCTGCCTGTCGCCGACGGCCCGGCGCATCCGGTCGAGGTCGCGGGCGACGTTCTCGGTGGACATGTGCTCGATGAGCGGGCCGGCGTTGCGGGAGCAGGCGTCCGTGTAGTCCTCGGTGGCGTCGAGCGTGGCGTCGACCTCCGCCCTGGTGACGGGCACGCCGACCTGCCGGTCGAAGACGGCGGCGGCCTCCTCGTCGGTCGTGAAGCACTTGAGCGGGTTGCTGCGGGCGACACCGCGCGGGTCGAAGCCGACCAGGTCGAAGCGGTCCTGGACGTCCTTGCCGAAGCGGGTGGTGGTCGCCCAGAGGTAGCCGCTGCCGCCCGGACCGCCGGGGTTGAGGAAGAGCGAGCCGATCCTCTTGGCCGGGTCGGCGGCGCGGCGGCGCATCATCGCGATGCCGATCTTCTCGCCGGACGGGTCGTCGTAGTCCAGCGGCACCGGGTAGACGGCGCAGTCGTAGATCCCCGGGTCCGGCTTGGTCGGGTCGGGGTTGCACGGCGTCCAGGCGACCGGCTCGACGCGGGCCTCGGCGGCCGAGGCGACCGCGCCGGGGTCGGGCGCGGCGGACGCCGCGTCGGCGGTGCCGACGACGAGGGCGAACGCGCTGGCTATCGCCAACGCCGCAGTGGACATGCGTGACACGCGGGACACGAAACCTCCTCCGGTTCTGCAAACCCGGCCAGCCTGGCAGTGGTTGCTCCGGAGGGGAAGAGCATCGAGAACGGCGGATTCCGCCGTGCGGACGCCGGTATTCCGGCGTCTTCGCTGCTCAGGGAGCAAGTTGACGGTTCCTTTGCCTTGAGTGACGGTCCATCGCCAACTTGTCGAGGCCTCCGCGGTGGCGGACCCCCGCCACGGGTGGGGTCGCCCTCCGGGGGCTCGTCGACCTCAGGCCCGCGCCCCCACGGCAGCCACGTCCGAGGCCTCCGCCGCCTCCGCCGACGGGACCTCCGCTACCGGCACCACCGCCACCACGCCCGGCCGGTCACGCTCCGCCCAGCGCACCGCCGGCCCCATCGCACAGCCGGCCGCCAGGAAGATCCCGCCCAGCAGCAGCCACCCGGGCGCGCCCCACTCCAGCAGCAGGGTGGTGAGCAGCAGCGGTCCGACGGTGCGCGCCACCGCCACGCCCGAGCCGAAGAACCCCTGGTACTGACCGGTCTGGTGGACGGGGGCCAGGTCGAAGCTGATCTGCCAGGAGCCGGCGGACTGCTTCATCTCACCGACCAACTGCAGCGTCGCCGCCACCAGCAGCAGTACGGCCGTCGCCCAGAGCGGAACGTCCGCCGCGGTGAGGGCGAACACGGCGCACGAAGCGAGTAGGAAGGCGCCGGCGTCGCGGACGGTGCGGGAGGCGGAGCGCAGTCCGGTGACGCCGCGCGCCGTGCGGACCTGGAACGCCATCACGCCGGCGGTGTTGAGGACGAACAGGACCGGCCCCAGCCAGCCGAGGCTCTCCGCCCGGGCCGCGATCCAGAGCGGGATCACCAGGCTCAGCAGCGGCATCCGCAGCAGCAGCACGGTGTTGACCAGGGTGACGAGGGCGTAGCGCCGGTCCGAGAGCACGGCGAGCTTCCGCTCGGAGCGCGGTCCGGCCCCGGCGGGCAGCGGTTCGGTGGGCGCCGGAGCGGGGGCCGGAAGCCGGAGCAGCATCAGCCCGCTCACCACGAAGCCCACCGCCGTGACGGCGAACGCGACCAGGTACCCCGCGCGGCTCCCGCTGCTCAGGACGACGCCGCCGAGCGCCGCGCCGAGGGCGAGGCCCGCGTTGAGCGTCGACTGCAACCGGGCCAGCAGCGCCGTGCGCTCCGCCCGTGCGACCAGGCGGGCGACCAGCGCCTGCCGGGCGGCGGCCAGGCCGGACTGCGCGGTGGCGTACAGGCTGACCGCGAACAGGAACGGCCAGAAGGAGCGGATCGCCAGGAAGGAGGCCACCACCGTGCCGGAGGCCAGGGCGAGCAGGACGGCGGTGCCGCGCGGCCCACGCCGGTCGGCCAGGTGGCCCAGCGGGACGCCGGCCAGCGAGCCGATCGCCCAGGCGACGGCGAGGCCCGCCCCGAGCCGGGTCGGGGACATGCCGATGACGCGGGTGAAGTAGAGCGCGGAGCAGGTGTAGTAGGCGCCGTCGCCGATGGAGCCGACCAACTGGGCGACGGCCAGCGTGCGCTGCGGACCGGCGGGCGGGACGGGACGTACGGGCGACACAGGACTCCTCGATGCCGCGGCCCCCTGGGCCGACCGTTCCTCACGGGAACCCTCCGCAGGGGTTCCTGACTGGCAGGTTCGATCCTAGGAGAGCGGTGGACCACCGGGCAGGTCCAGCCGGAGCTCGGGATCATGGGCCACTTCAGCGAGTCCGACGGTCGGCTCAGACCCGAATCCGCAGGTAGTGGCCGACGGTCCGTCAGTTGATCTCTGTGCTGGCCGTTGGCCCGGGTTCAGGGTTTCCGGGTAGGCCGACGGTCCGGCTGTCGTGCCGGGTGGACGGCTTTCCAGGGCGGGGATGGGTGGTTCGGGCCGGTAGGGGCGGTAGGTCAGGTGGCCGTCAGGTGCCGGTGGGCTCGAATCCGGGCCAGCGTGTTGGCGATCAGCTCGCGGGCTTCGGCGGTGAAGTGGAGTTCGTGGCGGCGGGCGGTCGTGGTCCAGCGGGCGGCGCGGCGGATCAGCAGCCGTCGCACGGTGGCGATGCGGCGGCGGGCCCGGCCGATCGGGGCGAGCGTCTGCAGCCAGGCGGTGAGGTTGTAGGCCAGCAGCGCGCCCCACATCCACATGCTGTTGACGGCGTGGGAGCCGGACGGCAGGTGGTTGAGTCCGGCTCCGTGCGCGGTGTCGCGGAACAGTTCCTCGATCCTGGTGCGGCGGCGGAACTCCCACTCCGCCACCGCGACCTCCTCGTCCAGGTCCAACGGCTCGTTGGTGGCGATGAACGAGTAGGCGTATGCCTGTTCCTCCAGGCCTTCCAGGACCAGGGCGAGCTGGTCCTTGCCGACGGTGCGCGAGCGGCGCGAGCGCGGGTCGGCGGACAGT
The DNA here is from genome assembly GCF_043950205.1 of Kitasatospora hibisci. Taxonomy (NCBI): domain Bacteria; kingdom Bacillati; phylum Actinomycetota; class Actinomycetes; order Kitasatosporales; family Streptomycetaceae; genus Kitasatospora; species Kitasatospora hibisci. Next base: position 901,519 of record NZ_CP171642.1, read on the forward strand.
TCGGCGGCGTCGTAGCGCACCCGTCGCGCGATCACCCGGGTGCCTTCGGGCCAGCCGGGTGGCGCGTAGTCCAACAGTGCGACCTGCGCGGCCGGGTAGTCCAGGGCGTCGATCCAGTCGTCGACGTGCACGGCGGCCACCGCCCGCCACAGCGGTCGGCTTCGCGGTACGGCAAGCCTGAACAGCGCCCGGCGGGCGACGATCTTCTCGGCGACCCTCCCCGCGTAGTAGCCCGTATCGCCCTGGATCAGGATCTGCCCGGTGGCTCCGGCCGTGCGCACGGCGTCCACGGCCCGGTCGATCTGGGCAGGGGCGACGGTGCGGCCGTCCGAGCGGCCGTCGAGGAGATCGGCGGCCAGGACGGTGCCGGCCTGGGCCCAGTGCGCGGCGTGCACCCGCCCCGAGACCTCGCCCTTGTAGGAGCGGACGACCCGTTCCTTGCGGGTGGAGAACACCTCGACGTCCTTGGCGTCCAGGTCGATAGTGACCGACCCGGACAGGATCGGGGCCCGATCCCTGGCCGGCAGCGCGGCGAGCGCGCGGGCGGTGACCTTGGCGCACGCGGTCTCGATGCCCTCGCGCTGCACCTGGCCGAAGCGTGCCGCCAAGGTGGCGGCGGTGGTCGCGGCCGGGAGTGGCGCGGGCAGCAGCCCCTCGCCCACCACGTCCGCGCGCAGCCGGTCGAAGCCGACCAGGTGGTCCTCGCCGGTCAGCTGAACCACCGCCGTTGCCAGCGCAAACTCCCCACCCGACAGGCCCCGATCACGTACCTTGACCGGCCCGATCCCGGCGTCAAGAGCGGCCGTGACCCCCAGCACCCGGTCCAGCTCGGCCACCAGCACCAGGCCGCCGTTCTCGGTCAGCGACCCGTCCACCCCACCCACCCGAGCGTCCAACCTGGTCCAGCGCCCGCCGGAGGTGCGGGAGGCGGTACGACGACGCGATATCTTCTTCACCAGACAGGTGTCCTTGCAGGTTGAGTGGTTAGGCGTAGAGAACCTCGATCATCTCAAACCAGCACGGGCACCTGTCGCCGTATCAGCCCGACGTACGCCGCACTACCTGCGGATTCGGGTCAGACGGTGTCCGGCGGCCGGCGCCCGGCGGGTGCCCGAGGGCCCGCACACAGAAGTGCCCGCGCGCGTGCCCGACGGCGCCCGCCGCACGGTCGGGCGCGGCTCGAACTGTCGTCCGCACGCGGACGGGCCGCCACCCGGACGGCGGTAGCCCGGGCACCCGGGCCAGTCCGGTGCCGTCCGTGTCCGGCCCATCCGGACCACCGGATGCCCGCGCCCGGCCGAAGTGACGGTGTTGACCGCCCCATTGCCCGCTCCTATGCTCGTCCGCGTTCGCGATCCGGCACCGGGGCCGGGGCCGCCCGGGCCCGCCCGACCGGAGCCGTCACCGGCTCGAAGGGCTCTTCCCATCAGCACCCCCGTCGCACCCACCGACGCGGCCACGGCCGGCACGCCGCAGACCCCCGCCGCTCCGGGTGCCCCCGCCACCCCCGCCGCCCCCGCCGCCCCCGGCAGCCGATCCGCCGCGCCGGACTCACCGCACCCCGGCCGGCGCCGCTTCCTGACCTACCTGCTGGCCGGGCCCACCCTCACCGTCGCCGCCCGGGCCGGCCTGGACGCCGGCGCACCCGCCACCGCTCGGGCCGCCGTCCGCGCCGCGGCCGAACCGGCCTCCGCCCCAGCCCAGTTGCTGGGACTGCCCGGCATCCCCGACGTCATCGACCTCGGCGACGCGCTGATCCTGGCCGGCCTGCCGACCTCGCACCTGCTGGTGCTGGAGGTCACCGCCGACGGTCGCACCGCGTTGCACCTGCCGCGCCTGGAGGTCGGTCAGGGCCTCACCACCGCCATCGCCGTGCTGGTCGCCGACGAACTCGACGCCCGGCTCACCGACGTGGACGTCCCGCTCTCCGACGGGCGCCCGGACCTGCTCTTCAACCAGCTCACCGGCGCCTCCAACTCGGTCCGCTCGCTGTACGACCCGGTCCGGGCCGCGGCCGCCGCCGCCCGCGCCCGGCTGGTCACCGCCGCCGCCCGCCGCTGGTCGCTGCCCGCGGACAGCCTGCGCACCGCCGACTCCGCCGTCCTCGCCCCCGACGGTCGCCGGGCCGGATACGGCGAACTCGCCACGGAAGCCGCCAAGGTGGCCGTCCCCGCCGTCTCCGCCGCGCCCAAGTCCCCCGACCAGCAGCGTCTGGTGGGCCGGCCGACCGGCCGGATCGACGCCCGCGACATCGTCACCGGCAGGGCCGAGTACGCCGGCGACCTCGCCGTCCCCGGCGCGGTGCCCTGCGTGGTCGCCCGCCCCACCACCCTCAACGGCACCCTCAAGTCCCTGGACGCCTCCGTCGCCCGCACGATGCCCGGCGTGCTCGGCGTGGTCCGGATCCCCACCGGCGTCGCCGTGCTGGCCGAGACCTTCGACCAGGCGCTCAAGGCCCGCGACGCCCTGGTCACCACCTGGCACCCGGGACCGGTCGCCGCCCTCTCCACCGCCGACATCAAGGCCGCACTGCGCGCCGCCCACGCGCCGTTCCTCATCCCGCCGCTGCTCACCCGGTACGTGGACGCGGAGTTCGACTTCGCCTTCGTCAACCACGCGCCGATGGAGGTGCTGACGGCCGTCGCCGACGTGCGCCCCGGCCGCGCCGAGCTCTGGTTCGCCGCGCAGACCCCGATCGTCGCCCAACAGACCATCGCCGCCGAGCTCGGCCTGCCGCAGGACGCCGTCACCGTCCACGTGGTGCGCGGCGGCGGCTCGTTCGGCCGTCGGCTCTTCTTCGACGCCGCCTTGGAGGCCGCCCAGGTCTCCCGCGCCGCCGGCCGGCCGGTCAAGCTGATGTGGACCCGCAACGACGACATGCGCCACGGCCGGATGCGCCCCGCCAGCCACCACCGGATCCGCGCCACCCACGCCCTCGGCCAGGTGCTCACCTACGAGCACCGGGCCGCCACCGTGGCCACCGACTTCCGGCACGGCCTCGGCGAAGCGCTCACCGCCGCCGGTTTCGACCTCTCGGTCGCCGGGCTCAGCCTCGCCCAGGCCTTCTTCCTGCTCAGCGAGAAGAACCCCTACGACGTCGGCATCCCGACCCAGTTGCTGGCCGAGGTCCCGCTGGAAGTGCCCACCGGCAGCTGGCGTTCGGTCTACTCCGGCACTGTCCGGGTCGCCGACGAGATCATGATGGACGAACTCGCCCGCCGCCTCGGCCAGGACCCGGTCGCCTTCCGCCGGGCCCGTCTGCGCGGCGCAGCCGCCTGGGCCGTGCTGGACAAGGCCGCCGACACGGGCCGTTGGGGCCGTCCGATGCCCCCCGGCCAGGCCCAGGGCATCGGCTACCACGACGAGCACGGCAGCCGGGTCGCCTACCTGGTCGAGCTGGACGCCACCGACCCGAAGCAGCCGCGCGTCACCCGCGCGGTGGTCGCCGCCGACGTCGGCCGGGTGGTCAACCCCCGCGGTCTGGAGGCCCAGTTGACCGGAGCCCTGATCGACGGCATCTCGGTCGTGCTGCAGGCCGGCATCCACATCGACCACGGCGCCGTCCGCGAGGGCAGCTACGCCGACTTCCGCTACGCCCGGCAGCGGCAGAGCCCTCCGTCGGTGGAGATCCACCTGCTGCCGCCGACCGGATCTCCAGGAGGCGCAGGAGAGTTGGGCGTACCGGCCGCCTCGGCCGCGGTCGCCAACGCCTACGCCCGCGCGACCGGCACCAGCCCGCGCTCGTTCCCGATCGACTTCTGAAGGGCCCCGACCCCCCATGCCCAGCCACACCTTCGTCCTCAACGGGCAGCCGGTCACCGTCGAGGCCCCGGACGACATGCCCCTGCTCTGGGTCCTGCGCGACAAGCTCGGCGTCACCGGCCCCAAGTACGGCTGCGGGGTGGGTGTCTGCCGCGCCTGCACCAGCCACCTGGACGGTGCGGAGTTCCAGCCCTGCACGGTGGCGGTCAAGGACTGCGCCGGCCGACAGGTCACCACCATCGAGGGCCTCGCCGACGGCGACACCCTGCACCCCGTCCAGGAGGCCTGGCTGGCCTGCGACGTCGCGCAGTGCGGTTTCTGCCAGCCCGGACAGATCATGACCGCGGTCGCCCTGCTGCGCCGGACCCCCACTCCCACCGACGCCGACATCGACCAGATCCAGAACATCTGCCGCTGCGGCACGTACCCCCGGATCCGCGAGGCCATCAAGCAGGCGGCCACCCGGACGGCGTAGCGACGGCGGTAGCGGGCGACGCCCGGCCGGGGCGCCCGGGCGGGCCCGGGCCGGGCGTCGCCCCGGGCCGGCGAGCGGGTGTCAGCCGGCCGCCTTGCGCAGCTTCTCCAGCTGGCGCGCTACCACCTCCTGCGGCACCTTCATCGCCGGGCCGCCCTTGCCGCTGCCCGACAGGTTGCCCGGTGCGAACACGGCGACCACCGTTCCCTGCCGGACGACCGTCACCTCGTGGGTGTTCGTGCCGTAGGCCAGGGTGTAGGAGACCGCCTCGTCGCCGAGGGCCGGCGCGGGCAGCGCCGCGGCCGTGGCCGGCCTGGGGACACCGCCCTCGTAGTGGGTGCAGCTCTTCAGCGCGGTCCTCAGCTCCGACAGCACCTGCTTCGCGCCGTCGCCCTCGAAACCGTTGAGGAGGATGCCGGCGCCTGTGCCGCCCGCGTTGGCCGGCATCACGCTGCCGGCGGCCTTCGCGGAGGCCGCGGGCCTGATCTTCCCGGTCCGGATGTTCTCCACCGGCTGGCAGTCCTGCGGGGTGGTGGGGAGCGGCTCGCTCCTGCCGGTCCCGGCGGGCCACTCCATCACGGTTTGACTTCCGCTCCCCGCCCTAGGGCCTGTTTCAAGTTCAGATCTTCGGTTTCGCCGTTTCCGGACGCTCGGCGGTTGCGTCCTGGTAGAAGTTCGGCGTGACGCGTGGTGATCTGACTGATGCCGAGTGGGAGTTGGTGGAGCCGTTTCTGCCGTTGGGCGAGCGCGGCCCGATCCCGGACCTGCGCAGGCACTTCAACGCGGTGATGTGGCGGTTTCGGACCGGGAGTCCGTGGCGTGACATCCCTGAACGCTACGGCTCCTGGTCGACCGTCTATGGCCGGTTCCAGCTCTGGGCGCTGTCGGGCACCTTCCAGACGCTGATGGACGGGATGATCGCCGAGGCCGCCGCTCGGGGGCAGGTCGATCTCAGCCTGGTCAGCGTGGACTCCACAGTCGCCCGCGCACACCACCACGCGGCCGGTATGGTCGTCGACTCCGCGCTCCTGGAGGAGCTGGAGAAGGCCGTCGCGGAGGAAAAGGGGCTTCGCGAAAGGGGCAAAATGCCTCGTTAGCGGAGGCGGCACCCCCTGTCGACGACCCGGCACGTGAGGAACGCCGCCGTGTCCGCCGGCGCCGTAGAGCCCGGCTACGGGCGGCCGAACTGGGCCGCTCGCGCGGTGGGCTGACCACCAAGACCCACCTCGCGGCCGAGCGCCGCTGCCGGCCACTGTCGTTCGTCCTCACGCCCGGACAGTCTGCTGACAGCCCGCGCTTCATCGAGGTGGTCGAGCGAATCAAGGTCCGCGTCCCGGTCGGCCGACCCCGCACCCGACCCGACGCGATAGCCGGCGACAAGGCCTACTCCTCCCGCGCCAACCGCAACTACCTGCGCCGCCGCCGGATCAGGGCGGTCATCCCGGAGAAGGCCGACCAGGCCGCCAATCGTAAGAAGCGGGGTTCACGCGGCGGTCGCCCCGTTGCCCACGATCAGGAGCTCTACAAGGAGCGCAGCACCGTCGAACGCTGCATCAACAAGATCAAGGAGTGGCGGGGCCTGGCCACGCGCTATGACAAGACCCCCGCCAGCTACCTCGCCGGACTCCACCTGCGCGGTGCCGTCATCTGGCTCCGCAGCCTCAAACCCGAATGATCCGAACTTGGAACAGGCCCTAAAGGGCGGGGATTCCTACCACGGTCGTCTGACCGTCTCGGTGGGTTCCTGCTTCTTCGCGCTGTGCGGGGACGGGTCCCCGGCTTACCCGCGCTCGACAGGCTGACACCGCCAGTCCGGCGGCCGTGGCTATGTTGACGGCGGCGTTGACGTCCCGGTCCAGCCAGACGCCGCACGCCTGGCACTGCCAGACGCGGATGTTCAGCGGCTTGGGGCCGTCCTTGACGCCGCAGTGGGAGCAAACCTGGGAGGTCGGCTCGAAGCGGCCGATCTTGATCAGGTTCCGGCCGTACTTCGCGGCCTTGTACTCCAGCATGGTGACGAACGCCGACCATCCGGCGTCGTGCACGGACTTGGCGAGCCGTGTGCGGGCGAGTCCCTTGACCGCCAGGTCTTCCACCGCGATTGCTTGGTTCTCGCGAATCAGTCCGGTGGAGACCTGGTGGTGGAACTCGCGCCGGGCGTCGGCCACCCGTGCGTGGTTGCGAGCGACCTTGTGACGGGCCTTCTCGCGGTTCTTGCTGCCCTTGGCCTTACGGGACAGGGCTTGCTGTGCGCGTTTGAGCTTCTTCTCTGCGCGCCGGAGGAACTTCGGGGCGTCGATCTTCCGCCCGTCCGAGAGGACGGCGAAGTGTCCGAGGCCGAGATCGAGACCGGTGACCGGTTCGGTCTCGGGAAGGATCTCGGGGTCCGTCTCGACAACGAAGCTGGCGAAGTACCGGCCTGCGCTGTCCTTGATCACCGTCACCGAGGATGGCACGGACGGCAAGGCGCGGGACCACTTCACCCGCACGTCGCCGATCTTCGGCAGCGATAGGTCGCCGCCCGGTGTGATCTTCCATCGGGCGTTCGCGGTGAAGCGGATCGCCTGCCGGGTGTCCTTGCGGGACTTGAACCGGGGCGGTCCCATCTTCGGGCGCATGCCCTTGAGGCCGTCGAAGAAGTTCCGGTAGGCGGTGTCCAGGTCCCGGAGGGACTGTTGCAGCACCACGGCGGACACCTCGCCGAGCCATGCCCGTTCGGGGGTGTTCTTCGCGGCCGTGAGCTGCTTGGACAGCTCGCCGGACGGGATGAACGGCAGCCCGGCGGCGCGGGCGGTCTCACGTGCCCGGAGGGCATCATTGAAGGCCACCCGTGCACACCCGAACGCCCTGGCCAGCGCGGAACGCTGAGGCCCGTTCGGGTACACGCGGAAGCTGTACCTGAGCTGCACGGTCAGCACCGTACCATTTTGGTTTATGGCTGAGTATCAGAACATCCGCACTGGTCGGCACTGCGCTTTCGCCCTGCATGCGCACTTGGTTTTCGTGACGAAGTACCGTCACAAGGTGTTCGCCGAGCGGCATCTGACCCGGCTCGAAGAGATCATGCGGGACGTGTGCGCCGACTTCGAGGTGGAGTTGGTCGAGTTCAACGGCGAGAACAACCACGTCCACCTGCTGGTGAACTTCCCGCCGAAGGTCGCCCTGTCCAAGCTGGTCAACTCGCTCAAAGGCGTCAGCTCGCGCCGGCTGCGGCAGGAGTACCCCGAGCTGGTCAAGCACTACTGGCGGGCACAGCGTCTGTGGTCCGGTTCGTACTTCGCCGGATCAGTCGGCGGCGCGCCGCTGTCGATAGTCCGGCAGTACATCGAGCAGCAGAACCGTCCGGCTTGACGGTCTGCGGTGGGCACCGTCCACAGTGCGGGAGGGTGCCCACCGCACAGGTCAGAGCAGGGTTCAGAATCGCTTCACCACCGGGCTGAAGCCCGGTGCACTGCGATTAGGGCCTGTTTCAAGTTCAGATCTTCGGTTTCGCCGTTTCCGGACGCTCGGCGGTTGCGTCCTGGTAGAAGTTCGGCGTGACGCGTGGTGATCTGACTGATGCCGAGTGGGAGTTGGTGGAGCCGTTTCTGCCGTTGGGCGAGCGCGGCCCGATCCCGGACCTGCGCAGGCACTTCAACGCGGTGATGTGGCGGTTTCGGACCGGGAGTCCGTGGCGTGACATCCCTGAACGCTACGGCTCCTGGTCGACCGTCTATGGCCGGTTCCAGCTCTGGGCGCTGTCGGGCACCTTCCAGACGCTGATGGACGGGATGATCGCCGAGGCCGCCGCTCGGGGGCAGGTCGATCTCAGCCTGGTCAGCGTGGACTCCACAGTCGCCCGCGCACACCACCACGCGGCCGGTATGGTCGTCGACTCCGCGCTCCTGGAGGAGCTGGAGAAGGCCGTCGCGGAGGAAAAGGGGCTTCGCGAAAGGGGCAAAATGCCTCGTTAGCGGAGGCGGCACCCCCTGTCGACGACCCGGCACGTGAGGAACGCCGCCGTGTCCGCCGGCGCCGTAGAGCCCGGCTACGGGCGGCCGAACTGGGCCGCTCGCGCGGTGGGCTGACCACCAAGACCCACCTCGCGGCCGAGCGCCGCTGCCGGCCACTGTCGTTCGTCCTCACGCCCGGACAGTCTGCTGACAGCCCGCGCTTCATCGAGGTGGTCGAGCGAATCAAGGTCCGCGTCCCGGTCGGCCGACCCCGCACCCGACCCGACGCGATAGCCGGCGACAAGGCCTACTCCTCCCGCGCCAACCGCAACTACCTGCGCCGCCGCCGGATCAGGGCGGTCATCCCGGAGAAGGCCGACCAGGCCGCCAATCGTAAGAAGCGGGGTTCACGCGGCGGTCGCCCCGTTGCCCACGATCAGGAGCTCTACAAGGAGCGCAGCACCGTCGAACGCTGCATCAACAAGATCAAGGAGTGGCGGGGCCTGGCCACGCGCTATGACAAGACCCCCGCCAGCTACCTCGCCGGACTCCACCTGCGCGGTGCCGTCATCTGGCTCCGCAGCCTCAAACCCGAATGATCCGAACTTGGAACAGGCCCTAGTCCAGGTAGCCGGGGAGGTCACCGGTGGCGAGGACGGCGGCCTGCAGCTGTGCCGCGTCGAGCACCCGCGTGGGCGCGGGCGGTTGTGCGCCGGCGGGCGCGGGCGCCCCGGGGACGGGAGCGGCCGGCGGGGCGGCCGCGGTCGGCGCCGGCGGGCTGTCCGCAACCGCCTTGCCGTCGTCCGCGCCCGAGCTCCCGCACGCCGCGGCCATCAGGGCCATCGACAACCCGATCGCCAGTCCCACCACGCGGTTGCCTCGCATCAGCTCTCTCCGTCCAGGTCACATACGCGCCGCCGACCACCGGGGGCGGTCGGCGGCGTCCGGGCGAGGACATGCTGGCAAAGCGAACCGACCGCATTCAGCCGATCAGCGCGATTGACGCATGAACCGACGGATCATCACACTTGCGTCCGATTACGGCGCCACGGGCGGCAAGCCCGTTCGAACGCGGCATCGCGGCCGACCGGACCGACGGCCCGGGGCGGGGCGGGGCGGGGCGCTCCTACCACTTGCCCTGCGGGTCCCGGCCGAAGAAGGCGGCCAGTCGGTCGTAGAGCGGAGCGTCCTCGGCGACGGAGACCTCCGGGCCGAAGGCGTGGTTCTCCTCCTCGCTCCCCCGGAACTCCGGGCGCAGCGCGGCCCGGGCCCAGGCCAGCGAGGCACGCGCCACCTCGTGGTCCAGGCCGTCGGCGGACTGGCCGGTGGCGTGCGCGAGGTCCCAGCCGTGGACGGCGAACTCGGCGACCTGTTGGTCCAGCGGGAAGCGGGCGGGCACCTCGGCGCCTCCGGGCAGCTCGATCACCCCTTCCAGGTCACCCGCGCCGCGCCAGGCGGCGACCAGTTCCTCGGCCCCGGCCTCGAAGACGTGCAGCCAGTCGTCCTCGATCCGTTCGAAGGACAGCGACCAGTCGGGGCTGCCCCCTTTCGCCCGGACGGTGAACTGCCGCAGATCGAAGACGAGGTGGCTGATGAGGTCGCCGACGTCCCAGGACCGGCACGGTGTCGGGTGGCCTGCCAGCTCGGTGCCGACGCCGTCGATCAGACCGGCGGTCTGGGCGAGGGCCCGGGCGAGCAGCTCGATCGGGTCGGAGCTCGGGTTCCCGCTTCCGGTCATGGGAGGCGCCTCTCGGTGGTTCGGTCAGGTGATCGGACCGGCCGATCGTAAGCGGGCGCACCGACAACCGGCCCGGCGCAACACCGCGCCGGACCGGTCGGGTCACGCGCCGTCCGGCCGGGTGAAGCACGCGCCGTTCGTTCGGGTCGCGCGCCGGCCGGCGCCGTGCCGCTCCCGCGGCGGTCGCGCGCCGGCCCGGGCGCCCGGGCCGGTGCGCTGCTTCACCTGCAGCGCCGGGTCAGGCCACCAGGCCGCCGTCGACGGCGATCTCGGCACCCGTGATGTACCGGCCCTCCTCGCCCGCGAGGTGGGAGACGGTCGCGGCGACGTCCGCGGCGGAGCCGAACTCCCCGAGGGCGGTCAGCCCGCGCTGGAAGTCGGCGCCGGGGCCGTCCGCCGGGTTCATGTCGGTGTCGATCGGCCCCGGGTGGATCACGTTGACGGTGATGCCGCGCGGGCCGAGCTCGCGGGCCAGCCCCTTGGTGAGCCCCACGGTCGCGGCCTTGCTCGCCGCGTACAGCGTGGCACCGGAGAAGGCGACGCGGTGCGCGAGGCAGCTGCCGATGGTGATGATGCGGCCGCCCTCACCGAGGTGGGCCGCCGCGGCCTGGGCGAAGAGGTACGGCGCCCGGACGTTGACCTCCAGCACCCGGTCCACGTCCTCCAGCGCCACGTCCTCGATCGGACCGACCGCGCCGACGCCGGCGTTGTTCACCAGGATGTCGAGCCGGCCGAAGCGCTCCGCCACGGCCGCCACGACGTTGCGGACCTCCTGCGGGTCGGCACTGTCCGCGCGGACCGCCCAGCCTCGCCGGCCCATCGCCGCGATCTTCTGTGCGATCTCCTCGGCCCGCTCGGCGCTGCCCAGGTAGGTCACCACGACGTCGGCTCCGTCCTCGGCGAGCCGCAGCGCCGTCGCCGCACCCATCCCCCGGCTGCCGCCGGTCACCAGGGCCACCTTGCCGTCGAGCTTCGCGAGCTTGGTCATCGTCATATCGTTCGAACTCCTCGTCTCGTTCTCGGACATGACTCGATCCTCCGCCCTGGCGAGCCGCGAGTCCGGCGGTATTCGGACACCGAGTTCAACGTTCAACAACATGCCCGGGGGCCCTCCCCACCGCCTGCCGGACGGCGGCAGGGGCCCGCCGAAGACCGGTGCGGGCGGGACCGGCTGCGAGTCCGCCCCGAGGTGCGCGAACGGCGGCAGGGGCGCCCGCCCGCCACCCGGCTCCCGCGGCTGCCGGCGCGCGACGGTGGACGCCGGCCGTCCGAAGCACCGTCAGCACCGCGCGCGTGGCGGCGGCAGGGGCGCGAGGCGCTGCGGGGTACGCCGGAGCGGCCACCCCCTCCGGGAAGGGCGGCCGCTCGGCGCGGGCGGGCGAGCCGTCAGAGGCTCAGGTCCTGGCCCGGGAAGATGAGGTCGGGGTTGGCGCCGATCGTCTTGACGTTCGTGGCGTAGAGGCTCGCGGTGTCGGTGCCGAACTTGGCCGCGATGCCGCTCAGGGTGTCGCCGCTCTTGACGGTGTAGGTGCCGGCCGACGGCGCGTTGGTGCCCGCGGCGTTCTGCGGGGCCGGCTTCTGCGGGGCGGCCTTCTGCGGGGCCGGCTTCTGCGGGGCGGCCTTCCGCGGGGCCGGCTTCTGGACGGGCTTGGCCTTCTGCGGGGCCGGCTTCTGGGCGGGCTTGGCCTTCTGCGGGGCGGCCTTCCGGACGGGCTTGGCCGCCGGGGCGGGGGCGTCGACGGCGGCCGGGGCGCCACCCCTGCTCAGGCCCGCCTTCTTCGAGCAGACGGGCCACGCGCCCGGGCCCTGGGAGGCGAGGACCTTCTCGGCGACCGAGATCTGCTGCGCCCTGGTCGCCTGGTTGGCCTGCGGCGCGTACGCGGTGCCGCCGTACGCGGCCCAGGTGGACGGGGTGAACTGCAGTCCGCCGTAGAAGCCGTTGCCGGTGCTGATGCTCCAGTTGCCGCCGCTCTCGCACTGGGCGACGGCGTCCCAGGCCGAGGTGGGCGCGGCGGAGGCCGAGGTGGCCGTGACGAGTCCGGCCACCGGCAGGGCCGCGACGGCCCCGCCGACCAGGGCGAGGCGGGCACGGCCGCAACGCTTCCCGGTGGTGGTCTTGGTGGTGTCGGTGGTGGTGACAGCGGCGGTCTCGTGACGGATGTCCATGAAAGTCCTCTCGGCAAACCCCGGGCGGGCAGGCGGAACCAGACCCTTGGCAGGGCCTGTCGCGCTCACCTCACTCGATGGGCGACCTCGCACGTGTCGGACGTGCCGCGCCGCCCCGGTCACCCCCGCTCGGTGACGGCCCGTTCGAGGCGGCCGTGTCGGCAGGCACCGCCCTCGCGCCGGTGGTCAGTCGGCGGGCCGTGCGTCGGGGGTGGACCCGGGTGGTGCTCGTTGCACCGCCAATGAAGCTAAGGGCCCTCCCGGCACGGCTTCAAGCGGTTCTCGGAGGTCCCAGGTCAGTTGACCGTTACCGGCGGTACGGATCATGGAACCCCATCCGAGATGGGTTGATTTGACCGAATCTGCAAGATCAAATGGTCAATTTCCGTGCCGTCGCTCACATCTATCGGATTGTCGGATAAAACAATTCGTCAACTCGAAGCACCAAAGAGGTGACTGACCGTCACCACCCGCACCGGAGTTCCCCGTTCCGCACACCCGCAGGGTGACCTGCGCCACAATGGTGACTCACCGTGTCCATGTCGTGCGCACTGCGTAGTACACCACCAGTCCGTATCCGACGCAGTACGTGACCCGCCGCACCCGCGGCGAGAGCCGCGCACCGAGCGAAACGCCCACCGCCGCGAGCAGTTGTTGCCACGCCAGCGAGGCCACCAGGACGCCCGCCACGAAGGCGACCCCCGACGCGACGTCGTACGAGCCACCGGACAGGGCTCCCGCGCCACCGCCCGTGACCAGGGCGGCGAAGTAGAGCGCGGTGGTCGGGTTCACGGCTGTCAGGGCCGCGAACCGAAGGAACGCCGGACCGGACCCGGCGGGGGCCGTCACGGCTGCTCCGGCGTCCCCCGGCCCCGGCGGCGGGCCCACCGCCGGCTCCCGGCGCAGCCCCAGCAGTCCCCGGACCGCCACCAGCACCAGCACCACCGCCGCCACGGCCCGCGCCCAGGCCTCCCACCCCGAAAGAACCGATGCGAGCGACGAACGGAGCGCGGTGGCGAGCGCCGCGTAAGCCATGTCGACGACGGCCACCGCACACGCCGCACTCACCGCCGCCGCGCGCCCGCGCCGCCCTTCCTCCAGCAGCAGCACCCCGACCGCCCCCAGCGGCACCGCCACGCCCAGGCCTGCTCCGACGCCCGCCAGCGCCGCCGCGCCGATTCCGTTCACCATGGCCGCCACGCTCGCGCACCGACGCCGGGAAGCACGGCCGGATTCCGGACCACACCGCGATAATCGCGGTGTGGACGACCTCGACAGAGAGATCCTCGGCGAATTGCGCGCGGATGCGCGGATCTCCTACCGCGACCTCGGGGCCCGGGTGGGCCTGAGCGCCAACGCGGCCGCCGACCGCGTCCGGCGGCTGCTCCGCACCGGCGTGATCCGCGGCTTCACCGCGCTGGTCGACCCGAGCACCGATGCCACCCGACCGGGCCTGACCGTCTTCGTCGACGTCCGACTGCGCCAGGACATGGACAGCGACGACTTCGAGGCGATCGCCCTGCGGCTGCCCGGCGTCACCGAGACCGCGCACGTCACGGGCGAGTACGACTACCTGCTGCGGGCCCGGGTCACCGACGCCGCCGGGCTCGACCAACTGCTGCGGCGGCTCAAGCACGAGGCCGGCGTCGCCCACTCCAGCACCCGCATCGCCCTGCGGATCGCCTCACGCTGAGCCACCGGCCGGGGGCCAGGGGCCGGAGCGGAGGCCGGGGCCGGGGTCCCGCGACTCCTCACACCCCGCCGCCCAGCCCGGCGTCCCGCGCCAGCAGCGCCGCCTGCACCCGGTTCTCACAGTCGAGCTTGGCCAGGATCCGGCTCACGTACGTCTTCACCGTCGCCTCGCTCATGTGGATCCGGGCCCCGGCGTCCGCGTTGGACAGCCCTTCGCCCAGCAGCGCCAGGACCTCCAGCTCGCGCTCGGTCAGCACCTCCAGCCGCCGCCGGGCCGCCGCGCCGCGCGCCGCGGCCGGTCCGCTGCGGCCGCCGGCCAGCGAGTCCACGATGTACCGGGTGGCGGCGGGCGAGAGGAACGCGTGCCCGGTGGCCGCCGCCCGGACGGCCTGGATCAGCTCCGCCGGCGCGGTGTCCTTGAGCAGGAAGCCGGCACCGCCCTCGGTCACGGCACGCAGGACGTTGTCGCGCTCCCCGAAGGTGGTGAGGATCAGCGCCCGTGCGCCGGGGACCGCCCGGCGCAGTTCACCGAGCGCGGTGAGGCCGTCCATCACCGGCATCTGGATGTCCAGCAGAACGACGTCGACCCGGTGCGCCAGCGCGAGGTCCACGGCCTGCCGGCCGTCGGCGGCCTCGGCGACCACGTCGATGTCGTCGGCGGAGGACAGGATCATCCTGATCCCGGCCCGGATGAGTGGCTCGTCGTCGGCGACGAGGACTCGGATCACTGCTGGTCGTCCCCTCTATCGGTGCAATTGGCGCTGTTCCGCCCCATCCTCACACCCGCCGGGTCCGCTGCCTCACCTGACCTCCCCCCACCACCCCGGCCACTCCCCCTTTTCACGGCCCCGGCACCGCACAAACGCCTTGCGCCCACCCCGACCGGTGATCGACGATCAGACGCCGCAGCACCCGGACGTCCGACCGTGAAGGACCCTCCCCCTGCCGCTCGACCGCGCCGCCGTGCACGGCGAAGCGGACCTCAGGGCGTCGGCCGATGAACCGGACCGGCCCGCCGACGCGGTCGCCCGGGGCGCCGGGCTGCTCGCGGACGCGGACGCGCCGAACGGCGACGCCCCGACGGGAACAGAGTTCTCTGCCGAGGACCGAGGCCGTCTCCACGTCGAGCACCACCCCGACCGCTTGCGCCGTCGAGGGCTCCCCCCTGGTGGTCAACGGCCCCCAAGGAGCCGTACCGAAGCGCTGGGCGTGGAGCCGACTGCGGTCGGCGTGCGACGACCGCAGTCGCCCCTCGTCCGGTGACGCCCCGGGTCACTCGGTCGAGAAGTGCTGCTTCTCCACCAGGACGCCGTCCTTGAAGCAGAACCGGATCACGGTGTCGTCGCCCCAGCTTCCGCTCGGTTCGGCGGCGATGAAGTGGCGGCAGTGGGAACCGACGGGCGGGGTCGGGCCGAAGCGCTCGTAGTCCCTGGTGAAGAAGCTGTTGCCGGAGGGCAGCCGGTGCAGGACGTCGGCCTCCGGGCTCCCGACCTCGATGGAGTCGTAGAGCGGTCCCTTCACACTCGACGCGTCGAAGGCCTGGATGAAGGCGATCACCCCCCAGGCCAGCAGGCCCAGCACGGTGAGGACGACGAGCACCCCTCCCACCGCGCAGCCGATCGCGGGGCTGCGCCGGCGCGGCTCCCCCGAACCGCCGGTGACGGGCGGCAGCCCGCCCAGCAGCCAGTCCTCGGCACCGACCAACCCGCCCGCGGCCACCGGGCCGGCGCCCGACGCGCCGGCAACGCCGCCGGACCCGTCGTAGGGCAGCAGGGCGGCGAGCCGGAAGCCCGCCTCCGCGGTCGGGCCGGCGTGCACCATGCCGCCGACCAGCCGCGCCCGCTCGCGCAGGCCGGTCAGCCCCTGGCCGCCACTGACCACGGCCGTGCCGCCGCCCACCTGCGCGCCGGCCGGCTCGGGCGCGGGCGGGTTGGCGACCTCCACCACCAGGGCGTCGGGCTCGTAGCGCAGTGCGACGGTGATCGGGGCGCCGGGTGCGTGCTTGTGCGCATTGGTGAGCGCCTCCTGGACGATCCGGTACGCGGCCTGGCCGACGCTGGCGGTCAGCTCACGCCGCTCACCGTCCTGGCCGAAGACGACGTCCGTGCCGGCCGCGCAGGAGGACTCGACCAGCTCCGCGATCCCCTCCACCCCTCCGCGGGCCGGGCCGGAACCCTGCGCGGTCGGCGCGGCGGCCGACTCGTCGTGCAGCACGCCCACCACGTCGCGCAGCTCCCGCATCGCGGCGACGGCCGCCAGCCGCAGCACGCCGACCGCCTCCCGCTGCCGGTCGGTGAGGGTGCGGTCGACCTCCAGTGCACCGGTGTGGACGGAGATCAGGGCGAGCTGGTGGCCGAGGCTGTCGTGCATGTCCTGGGCGATCCGGTGCCGCTCGCGCAGCCGGGCCTGGTGGGCCACCATCGCGCGCTCGCGCAGCAGTTGCTCGTTGCGCTCGCGCAGCGCGTCCGTCAGCGCCCGGCGCTGCGCCCGGTAGCGGCCCCAGAGCGCGGGCAGCACCGCGAGCAGCAGGTAGGCGCCCAGCGAGAGCCCGGCCAGTACCTTGAGCGGCACCGAGCCGGTCTCCTTGACGATGCTGGTGCCGGCGAGCAGCAGGAAGCCGGCGGCGAACGAGCCGACCAGCACGCCGACCCGCTTGATCCGGGCACCGGCCGACCACCCGGCGCAGACCAGCAGCGGCAGCGGCCCGGCGCCCGCACCGGCCACCGCTGCCGTCAGCACCAGGACGGTCGAGGGCAGACCGCGCCGGAGCAGGAAGAGCAGCGCGACGACGGGCCCGAAAGCCAGGTAGAAGTCGGTCTTGCCGACGTAGTCGAGCAGCGTCGCGAGTGCTCCCAGTACCAGCGCGAAGCCGACTTCACGCACCACCAGCCCGGCCCGCCAGGGACCGGGGAGTGCCGTCCGTACCGCCTTCGACCAGGCTCTTGCCAGTGCATCCACCCGCCGAGGCTAGCGAAGCGGGCAGCCCGAACGCCTTCACCCTTCGTCGCGACCGACCCCCGACGAAAGTCGCGAACAGGGCTACCCGGCGCCCGGTCCGGCGTCGTCGTCCCCCGCCCTCCAGGCCCGCGTGATGCGGTCGCTGCCATGCCGAGTTCCCGTCGATCCCGCTCTTCGGCCGGAACCCGCTGCCGCAGACCGGCGTGTTCGACTCCGCCACGGGAGGCAGGCTCTACACGCTGACGTTCGCCGACGCGGGCCTGCTGAACCCCGGGGACTACGACGGCAGGGTCAGGTGGCTCTTCACCGACAAGTGCCCCGAGAAGATCCCTCACTGACCCTCGGCGCGGCCCGGACCACCGGATGAGGCCGTGACGGCCTGACGCCGTCCCGGCAGAGCAACACGGCCGGCCCGGGTTCGCGGTGTGCGCACACCGCGAATCCGGGCCGTCTCAGGACCGCCGGTCCCCCGGGAGCCGCCCGTACGCCGTGAGCAGCAGCGCGACGTCGTCCACACGCTCCGTGGACCCCACCTCGCGCAGCAGCCGCTCGGCCATCCGGTCCAGCTCCCCGTCCGCCGGACCGCCCTCCCCCGCGCCCGCCACGAGCTCCCCCAGCGCGAGCCGCAGCCGGTCCACACCTTGGTCGATCGCGATGGCCGGGTCCTCGACCAGCCCGTCCGTATAGAGGGCGATCACCGATCCGCGGGCCAGCGCCAGCTCGCTGACCGGGTACTCGGCCAGGTGGTCGATGCCGAGCAGCGGCCCTCCCTCCACGTACAGCGCCTCGGTACGGCCGTCCGGGTGGCGCACCACCGGTGGCAGGTGCCCGGCGCGGGCGGCCAGGACGCTGCCGTCGCCCGGGGTGAGCCGGATCAGGCAGCAGCTGGCGAGCAGGCCCGGGTCGAGGTCGAGCAGCAGGAGGTTGGTGCGCACCAGGACCTCGTCCGGCGCGTGCCCGCTGGTGGCGAAGGCTCGGACGGCGCTGCGCAGCTGACCCATGGTGGCGGCGGCGCCGACGCTGTGGCCCTCGACGTCGCCGATGACCAGGGTGAGGTCGCGGCCGGTGACGATGGCGTCGTACCAGTCGCCGCCGATCTCCATGCCCTGGGTTCCGGGCAGGTAGCGGGCGGCGATCCGGACGTCCTCCAGGACGGGCAGCCGGTGCGGCAGCAGGGCCTGCTGCAGGCCACGGGCGAGGGTGAACTCGGCGTCGTAGAGCCGGGCACGCTCCAGCGCCTGGGCGATGAACCCGCCGAGGCCGGTGAGCAGGCCGCGTTCCTCCACGGTGAACGGACGGGGCTCGTCGAAGCCGATGATGCAGCTGCCGACGGGGTGCCCGGAGGCGATCAACGGCAGGAACGCCCAGGCGCCCATCTCGTCGAGGGCGATCCCGGGGTAGGCGGCGGCGAGGGCGTGGACGTTCTCGAAGAAGATCGGCGCGCCGGTGCTGAGCGTCTCGGCACCGGGTACCCGGGCCCCGGTCGGGGTGCCCTCGAAGCGGTCCAGGAACCCGTCGGGGTAGCCGCTCTGCGAGATCAGGTGCAGGCGCTTGTCGCGGACGGCGTAGATGGCGAGCTCCTGGCCGCCGAAGGCGGGCAGGATCTGGTCCTCGACGGCGCGGCAGACCTCGCGGACGGTCACGGCCTCGCTGAGCGCGCTGGCGAGCTGCAGCAGGTGGTACATGCCGCCGACGCCGGGGCGGGCGCCGAGTTCCGGCTCGGGTTCGGTCGGTGTCCCGGCGCGCCCGGGCGGCGGCTCGGCGGCGACCACCCGGCCGGTGACGCCGTGCGCGTCGGGGTAGAGCGAGAAGGCGAACCAGTCGTCCGGGGGGCGGGCCGCCAGGAAGGCGGTGGGCTGCTGGGAGAGCATGGCGGCCCGGTAGCGGTTCTCGTAGACCGGGTCGGAGAGCCAGGGCAGCACCTCCCACGGGTGGTGGCCTACCAGGTCCTCGCGGCGGGCGCGCAGCAGGAGCTCGACGCTGCGGTTGGCGTAGGTGATCCGGCCGTCGGGGTCGAGCGAGAAGACGCCGTCGTGCAGCCGCTCGACCGCGGCCGCGGCGGCGGTGCCGGTACGGGTGTCCAGGGCGGCGCCGACGAGGTGGGCGCGCCCGTCGGCAACGCCCTCGGGGACGCGGGCCCAGAGCTCGACGGGGTAGGTGTGGCCGTCGCGGTCCATCACCCGGACCCGGACGGCCAGCATCCGGCCGTGGTCGAGCGCGGCCCGGGCGGCGGCGCGGAACTCGGGCAGGTCGCCGGGGGCGATCCGGGCGGCCAGGCTGGCGGCCCGGCCGTCGAACTCGGCGGGGTCGAGGCCGAGGATCTCGCAGAACTGGTCGTCGGCGGAGAGCGCGCCGGTGGCGACGTTCCAGTCGAAGAGCCCGACCCGGGTGGTGGGCGGCCCCGGGGGCACCAGCTCGACCACCGCGGTGTCGCCGTTGGGCTCGATCGGGTACCCGGCCTCCTCCAGCTCCGCCAGCCCGGCGGCCAGCCGGTCGGCCACCTTCCGCAGGTGCAGCCGGGCCTCCTCCGGCACCCCCTCGTCGGAGGAGGGCCACAGTGCGCTCACCACCCCGTACCGCGCCTCGCCCGAGCGGACCGGGACGCAGGCCGAGGCGTAGTCGTACGGAAGGCCGACGGCCAGCTGCGGGAAGCGCCGCATGGTGTCCTCGGTGTCGGACAGCGTGACCGTCCGCCCGGTGCGGTAGCACACCGCCACCGGCATCGGGCCCGCCGCGGCGACCCGGCGGAACGCGCTCATCAGCGAGAGCGGCACGCCCGCGATGGTGCAGAGCACGAGCGAGCGGCGGTCGCGCGAGCGGAGGTAGACCAGCGCGCCGTAGGCACCGGTGGTCTCCAGCGCGTTGCGGGCGGTCGTGGCTAGCAGGGAGTCCCGCTCGTGGGCAGCCCGGGTGGCGGCGTCGCTCTGCCGCGGACGGCGCGGGTCGGGACGCGCCGCCCGGGCACTAGCGGTCGGCTGCGGACCGGACGGGTCCGCCGGCACACCCTGGCGCATCCTCTCTTGCTACGCCGGGGTCAAGGGGCTGTCAAGACGAGCCCCGGCCGCCCCGGGTTGCCCACCCGCCCCGGCCGGGCCGGCAGGGTGGACGTGCCGCCCGTTCCCGGCCCGACCACCGCGGCCGGCCTCAAGGGCCACCGGGACGACCCGGCACCGCTCGGATATCCTCCGTCGGAACGTGCAGCGCAGCGGCTGCCCAGGGGGAATCGAGTACGGAGATGCAGCACCCGGCGTCCGGGCGGACCGACGCGGCGGAGGCCGCCTCCTGGCAGTGGGACGGCGACTCCGGGGGAACGTCGGAGGCGCCGGCCGACGTGATCGGCGGTGGTCGCGGGAACGACGACGGGCCGTGGCCGAGCCGGCGCCGGCTGCTGCTGGGCGGGGCCGGGGTCCTTGCGGCGGGTGCGGCGGCCTGGGCGTTCGGCCGCTCGGGCGACGACGCCCCGGAGCCGGCGCCGAAGCCGCAGCCCACCCGCCTCAGCGGGCCGGCGCCGCTCTGGTCGTACCGCGGGCCCGAGGGGATGACGCCCGAGCGGCTCGGCGACCGCCCCGCGCGACCGCTGTTCCTCTCCCGCGCCGGCCTGCAGGTGCTCGACCCCGCCACCGGTTCGGTGCTGCGCACGCTGGCCGTCGACGCGCCGCGGTCCGACTGGCCGAGCGACACCGACCTGCCCGGTCTGCGGGTGGTCGTCTCCGGCGACCGGCTGTTCACCGCCTCGCCGGGCCACCTCGACTCCCGTCACCTCACCGAGCCGGCCGCCGAGTGGAGCCTGCCGCTGGCCGAGGAGCTGGGCACCAGAGCGACCCTGTTCGGCGCCGACGGCGACATCGTCTTCGGCCGGGCCGAAGACCGGCCCTTCACGGGGACCGGCAACCTGTTCGCCGTGCGCTACCCGGACCGGGCGGTGCTCTGGTCCCGGGCCTCCACCGGCGCCGAACGGCCGTTCTCCCCGGCGACCGCGGCCGGCGGCCGGATCCCCCTCCTGGACACCTCGGCCGGCGGCGGCCGGCTCGTCCTGATGGAGACGGCCACCGGCCGGCGGCTCTGGGAGGTGCCCACGGAGGCCGGCCTGGCCTGGGCGGTGGCCGACGAGCAGCACGTCTACGTCCCGCGGCACCCCGGCGCCGTCCGGGCGCTGCGGGTGGCCGACGGGGCGCCGCACTGGTCGATCGAGCCCGGCTCCGCCGACTCCAGCCGCTGCCTGCCGCCGGTGACCTCCGGCGGCACCGTCTTCGTCCCGCGCGACAGCGGCCTGCTGACCGCCCACTCCCTCGCCACCGGGGAGCGGCTCTGGGGCGTCTGGCTGCCGTTCCGGCTGGACCGGCGCAGCCGCCCGCTGGTGGCGGGCGGGCTCCTCCTCGTCCCCGGTCCGGCCGCCTCGGGCGTCCAGGCACTCGACGCCGCCACCGGGGAGGAGCGGTGGACGTTCCGCGACTCGGGGCCGGGCGTGGACGTCTGGTCGCTGGCCGCCGACGACCACCGGCTCTACGCCGGCCACGACGACGTGCTGCACGCCCTCCCGCTCGCCTGACGGCACGCCCCCCACGGCCCGGCCGGGGATCTCCTGACGCACCTGGAGGCGCCGGACGGACCCGCCCCCGCGTCCCCGTCCGGACCGGGGCCGCGGCAGGATGGGCGGGTGCAGGTACACCCGATCTCGCCCGACCGGCTCGCCGAACTGCTCGCCGACCGCATCGCCGCCCTGCCCGCGGCGGGCGCCGCGTGGCAGCGGGTGGCGGTGGACGGCGCGGCCGCCGCCCGGCCCGGGGCGCTCGCGGACGCGCTGGTGGAGCCGCTGCGACTGCGCGGTCGCCCCGCGCTGCGCGTGTCGGCCGCGGACTTCCTCCGCCCCGCCTCGGTCCGGCTGGAGTACGGCAGGCAGGATCCGGACGCCTTCCACGATCTCTGGCTCGACGACGGCGCCCTGCTCCGCGAGGTCCTCGCCCCGCTGGACCCCGGCGGCACCGGCCGCGTCCTGCCGTCCCTGCGCGATCCTGTGACGGACCGCTCGACCCGCGCTCCTTACCTGGAACTGTCGCCGGGCGGCGTGCTGTTGCTGGACGGCGCGCTGCTGCTCGGGCGCTGGCTGCCGTTCGAGCTGACCGTCCACCTGGCGCTCACCCCGGCCGCCCTGGCCCGCCGCACGGCGCCGGAGGAGCGGTGGACGCTGCCCGCCTTCGCCCGCTACGAGGCCGAAACCGGTCCGGCCGAGGCCGCCGACCTGACCGTCCGGGTCGACGACCCCCGCCACCCGGCCCTGGTCGAGCAGCGTTAGGGAATGTCTGATCCGTCTGCGATGGACGCCCCCGGCGGGCCGCTCAGCGCGTCGGGCGGCGGGCGCCCGTGCCGGGCCGTACCGCCTCGGGTGCCGGGCCGCGCTGGCAGTACGGGCACCAGAAGGCCACCCGCTCCTGCGGCGCCGTGCCCTGGGTGGCCGTCAGCACCAGCGTGCCGCAGCGCGGGCAGGGCCGACCGGCCCGTCCGTACACCCAGTGCCGGTACCCGCGCCGGGTGTCGCCGGTGGTGATGTGGCCCTCGCGCAGCCGGTTGGCATCGAGCAGCTGCCGCGCCCGCTCCACCAGCCGGTCTGCACGCGGCAGTTCGCCGACCGCGGTCCACGGCGTGACACCGGCCAGGAAGCAGAGCTCGTTCGCGTAGACGTTGCCGATGCCGGCCAGGTTGCGCTGGTCGAGCAGCGCCTCGGCGACCGGCCGGCCCGGGTGGGCGAGCAGTCGGCGCACGGCCTCCGCCGGATCCCAGCCGGGGCCGAGCAGATCCGGCCCGAGGTGGCCGACCGCGCGCTCCTCGTCCGCGGTGCGCAGCAGTTCGACGACGGGCAGCCGGTAGCCGACCGCCGTCCCGGCCTCGGTGGCGAGGACGGCGCGGATCTGCCAGGCGGGACCGCCCGCCCACCGCTCGCCGGGTCGGTAGACCTCCCACCGGCCGTCCATCCGCAGATGGGTGTGGAGGGTGAGGCCGCCCTCCAACCGGGTGAGCAGGTGCTTGCCGCGCGGGATGACCTCCAGGACCTGGCGGCCGGCGAGGCCGGCGGTGGCATGGGCGGGCACCCGGAGATCGGCGGTGGTCAGCACCCTGCCGGCGAGAGCCTCGTGCAGCCGGGCCGCCACGCGGAAGACGGAGTCACCTTCAGGCATGCCTCCATCCTGCCTCCGCCCGGCCGATCCACAAGGCAGGGCCGGCCCGGCCCCGGCCCTGTCGGCCTTCTCGCCGGGCGCGCGGAGCCGGACGGACCTAATCCGTAGTGAAGGTTGCTCCAGATCTCCCTGGTTTGGTGCGATCTGGGTTGCCTTTGAGTGGCGGACACCTTGGACGGTCATGGCCCGGGAGGCCTAGTCCTAGAGCGGTGCTGTCATGGCGGTGGGTTTCGTGGTGGTCGCGTGGGCGCCGGTCTGAGGTCTGTGGCAGCCCTGACCTGCGAGGTCTCAGGAGAAGAGCGGCACGGTCCGGCGTTCTCGGGCCACCGCGAAACCCACCGAAGATCGTGTTTCCGTGGTCGTGGCGCGAGCCCGTTCCAGGGCTGACCTCTTCTTGAGTCCGCGAGCCTCCGAGCTCTGGTACAGGCGGGGCCCCTGGGATGCGCTGGTGTCATGAACGGCTACTGAGATGGCGGACCAAAGAGTCCTGGGATTAAGGCGCCGTGTGACCCACATGTGCTCGTGACCTGCGAAAACAGGCAACGTAGGGAGAGTCGGTGAAGATCTTCTGCGGTATCGACTGGGCCGAATCGCACCACGACATCGCCCTGGTCGACGAGGACGGCGAGCTGCCCGCCAAGCGCCGGATCGCCGACGACGCAGCCGGCTACCGACTGCTGCTGGACCTGCTCGCCGAGCACGGCGATTGCTCCGAGACGCTGATTCCGGTGGCGATCGAGACCAGCCGCGGCCCGCCGGTGGCCGTCCTGCGCACCGGCGACCGCAAACTGTTCGCGATCAGCCCACTGGCCGCGGCCCGCTACCGCGACCGCCACGGCGTCAGCCGCAAGAAGTCTGACCCGGGCGACGCCCTGGTGCTGGCGAACATCCTGCGCACCGACATGCCCATGCACCGGCCGCTGCCGGCGGACTCCGACCAGAGCCGGGCCGTCACCGTGCTGGCCCGCGCCCAACAGGATGCTGTGTGGAACCGGCAGCAGTTCGGCAACCAGATCCGCTCGCTTCTGCGCGAGTACTACCCGGCCGCCCTGGAAGCCTTTCAGACCAAGGCCGGCGGCCTGGCCCGGCCGGACGCCCGCACGCTCCTCGTGGCTGCCCCCACTCCGGCCCGGGCGGCGAAGCTCTCCCTGGCCCAGCTGAGAGCCGCGCTCAAGCGCGCCGGTCGAACCCGCGGTGTCGACGCCGAGGCCGAACGGCTCCGCGACCTTCTCCGCTCCGAGCACCCCCGCCACCCCAAGGCGGTCGAGGACGCCTTCGGCCACCAGCTGCTTGCGCTGCTGAAGCAGTTCGAGGCGGCCTGCCAGGTCGGGGACGACCTCGCCCAGGCGGTCGAAACGGCCTTCCGCGAGCACCCGGACGCCGAGATCTACCTGAGCTTCCCCGGCCTCGGGGTCCAGCTCGCCGCCCGGGTCTTGGCCGAGATCGGCGACGACCGGACCCGCTTCGCCGACGCCCGTGGCCTCAAGGCCTACGCCGGATCCGCGCCCATCACTCGGGCCTCCGGCAAGAAGAGCTATGTCGGCCGACGCACGGCCAAGAACGACCGGCTCATGCACGCCGGATTCCTCTGGGCCTTCTCCTCCCTCCGAGCCTCGCCCGACGCCGACGCCCACTACCGCCGCCGACGCGACCACGGAGACTGGCACGCCGCCGCCCAGCGCAACCTCCTCAACCGACTCCTCGGCCAGCTCTTCCACTGCCTCCAGAACCGCCGACCGTTCGACGAACAGCTTGCCTTCGCCGTCCCACAGCGGCCTGCCTCAGCGGTGGCGGCGTAACCACTGGATGGTGAGCGGAGCACCATCAGAACGGAGGCTCGCTGGACCAGGTGCCGCTCCATTGAGCGGTCGGACGAGGGTCGTGCTGCTGGAGAAGTTCCACGGCGTGGTCGATCATGTAGAGGCTGATGAAGTAGCTGGCCATGTCAGCGCGGTGGGCTGGGAGGTGCCGGTCGAGGAGACCGATGGCCTCTTCGGTGCGGCCTGCGTTGTGCAGCACCTGAGCGATGTGCTCGGCAGCGTACGCGCTGTCGCCTTCGGGATGGGCCGATGCCTGCTGGAGCGCCGCGTCGGGCCCGGAACTGGCGACGATCAGCGGCAGGCGGATCCAGAACAGGTCCCACTCCTCCTCACCGCCTCGGGCGTCCTTGAGCTCATCCAGGTGGGCCAGGCCGTGCTCGGGCCTGCCCTGGTCGAGGCAGAGGCCGGCCAGGGTGTGGAGTGTCCAGTCGTCGCCGGGGTGGGCATCGGCCTGAGCGCGCATCACCTCGACCGCCTCGCCGCCACGTCCGTGCCGGGCCAGGAGCTGCGCGAGCTCGCACGCTGCGTTCGAGCCGCCGGCCACGGTCCCGTCCAGCCGCCGGTAGAGCGCGATTGCGCCTTCGACGTCACCGCGCTCCTCCAGCACCTCGGCCAAGCGCTGCGTGGCATGCCCGTGGACCTCGATGGCCGCGTACTCGCGCAGTTCGTCGAGCCGGCTGTTCCGGGCCAGCAGGTCGGCGAGCTGGTCACGGCTGTTGACGGAGGTGATGTGCCGCGTGTGCAGCAGGGCGATCGCCTCGTCGGTACGGCCTTGGCGCTCCCGGATCCGGGCGAGCAGGCCGAGCGCGGTATCGGCGTCCAGGCCGCCGCCGCAGCACCACGGAGAATCGCAACGGTGGTCGTCCGGGACGTGCTCGGACAGCAGGCGGGCGGCCTCGTGGTCCAGGCCAGCGACCTCCGCGACATCGACCAAGGCGGTGGCGAGGACCCAGTCCTCGATCCCGGTGCTCAACAGCTCGAACGCCTCCGCGGCGCCACCGTGCCGGGCCAGCAGGCGCGCGAAGAACTCCAGCGCCTGTCCCCCGGCCGCCGCGTGCGGGCGGGTCAGCGCGATCGCCTCCGACGCCCGGCCCCAGTTCTCCAACAGCTCCGCCTGGGCCCGAGTGGCCGGCCACCATCCGGTGGCGACGTACGGAGCCAGCACCGCCAGAGCCTCGTCCAGCTGGCCGCGCTCGCCAAGAACCTGGGCCCACGCCCGTGCGCAGAACCACTCGCCCTGGCCGGCCTGCGACGCCACCTCTCGTTCGTGGCCACGCTCAAGGAGTCGGGCGACCAACTCGGGCGGAATACAGCCAGACAGAGTCCTGGCCTGACGATCAAGATCAACAGCGTCCACGGCACCGTACCCTAGACCTCACCGCCGACGAGCGGCCCAGAACCGGCACACCGCACGGCCAACATGGCCTACCGGTTGACGCCTTAGCGTGCTGAGACGTCTAGGTCTCGCGGACCACGACGACCGGGCAGGGCGCGTGCTCGGTGAGGTGGCGGCTGACCGATCCGAGCAGCGCACCGGTGAACCCGCCGAGGCCCCGGCTGCCGACCACGACGAGCGCGGCGCCCTTCGCGGCGTCCAGCAGCGCCTTGGCGGCGTTGCCCGGCACCACGGCCTCGGAGATCGACACCCCGGCGTCGTCCCCGGCCACCCGCCGGACCGTCTCGGAGAGCGCCCGCCCGGCCAGCTCCTCGGGGTTGAGGCCCTCGGGCGGGGGCACGCTGAGCCCGGCCCAGCCGTAGAACGCCGGGTACTCCCAGGCCGCGATGGCGTGGACGGTGCCCCCGGTCAGCTCGGCGTAGTCGATGGCCCAGCGCAGTGCCTGTTCCGAGGCGGGCGAGCTGTCCACGCCGACGACGATCCGGGGGTGTGCGCTGTTGGCCATGCCGCTGCTCCTTGCTCGGTTTGCCCGGCCCCGGCCTCCCGACCGGGCGGCCGGCCCGGCCCGGCCCGGCCCGAGGAAGTCCGAAGGCCGACTCGACGCCCCAAACATAGATCAATGCGGACATTCACCTGCAGACTGGCACGCCGATGACTCCCGGCGCTTTCGAACCGTGTGCACGCGCACAGCCGGCGGGTGGCACCGCACGGGCCCTGCGCCCCCCGAATTGGTACTGGCGGGTGCACGGGTCCCATCACCCGCGCACCCGCCAGCGTTTCGCGGACGGTGCTCCGCCGGCCGCCCACGGCCCCGCCGGATGCGGCCGGGACTGCCGGAGACGGCTGCGACCGTCAGGCCCGGTAGGCTGCCCAGGAGTTGGCCATCCTGGCGACCTGGCCGGCAGTGAACTGCGTCATGCAGGAGTCGTACGTGTAGTCCATGAAGTTGTGGATCGGGTCGACCCCGCTGGCGGTGCAGGTGTCCCGGCCGGAGGGGCACTGGTAGGCCGCACTCTTCTCGGCCGGGGTGTCGGAGACGTAGTCGCCCTGGCCGCCGCAGCCGCCCTGGAAGGTGTGGTAGAGCCCGAGCCAGTGGCCGACCTCGTGGGTGGCGGTGTCGCCCTCGTTGTAGTTGGCGGCCGAGCCGCCGGGGAACGAGGAGTCGAGGATGACCACGCCGTCGCCGGACGGGTTCGACCGGTACGAGCTCGGGAAGGTCGCCCAGCCGAGCAGCGACTGGCCGAGCTTGGCCGTGTAGAGGTTGAGGGCGTTGGCACCGCCCTTGCGCAGCGAGGTCTTCATCGACTTCTCGGCCGAGGAGCCCGGAGTGATGCCGTTGTACCAGGTCGCGTTGTCGGTGTAGTCGGTCGCGACCAGCTGGAACTGGAACTGACTCGGGGTGTTGCCGGCTCCCTGGCCGCTGTAGGCGGCGTTCAGGACGGAGATCTGCTTGGCGATCGTCGAGCTGCTGAGCTTGCCGGTCGACCCGGAGTGGACGACGTGCACGTACACCGGGATGGTGGTGGTGGCGGCCAGCGTGCCGGGAGCGAGCAGCGCGTTGCCCTGGGCGGAGTTCGCCAGCCTGGTGAGCCGGGCCTGCAGGTCCGCGTCCATGGCCCTGGCCTGGACGTCGGAGACGGCGTTGGGCTCCTGGGCCGTGGCGCTGCCGGCGGGCTTGCGGGCGGCCGCGTCCCCGCTCGCACCGCTCTCGCCGCCGACGCACTGGGCCTCGGAGGGGGCCTGGGCAGCAGCGGTGGAGAACGCGGACGGCGCGGCGAACTGGCTGAGGCCGAGGGCGGCGACGAGGGCGGCGGCGCTGAGGAATCTGCGGGGGACACGCGAGGGGACGCGGGCAGAACGACGCATCTGCGCTCCTGAAAGGGAGTTGTGGGGGGTGGCGGCCGTTGGGGGGGCCGCCGAATCCAAAGGCTACGCAGGGCCACGTGTACGCGTCAGTTCTCTTTCGGCCTGAAAGTTCTGACGACAAATCGGACGGCACCCGGAAGCCCGATCGATCGACGCCGGTCTCAGGTGGAGCATTTCCGGTGTCCAGCGATCGGGGCGATGCCCCCGAGTTGTCCGAAAGTTGACTTGCCATCCGCCCGACAGGGTCCCGCAGCGGCACCCCGGACGGCTCGGCGGACGGCCCCGCACCGCCTCGCCGAGACTACGACGCCACGAAGACGATCTCCCGCAGGGCGCGCGCACCGGCCCGGTCGAGTACCACGGCCGACGCACACCCGGCGGGCGGCTCCCCCGTTCCGGCCAGCCTGCGGCGCAGCCGCCCGGCGGCCTTCCGGTGGCGGGCGAACGCGTACGCCGAGACCCCCTGCCCACGGGAGCGCTGACCCTCGCGGGCCTCACCGGCGGTGGCGTCCAGCAGTATCAGGTGCACCCGCCGCCCCTGCCGCGCGGCCGCGCGGGTCAGCCAGAGCCGCACCCAGGGCAGCGCGCCGCAGTCGTGCACCGCGAGCGGCCCGCCGTCCAGCACCGCGCGGCGCAGCCGTCGGTAGTGCGCGACGCGGACCAGCGGCCGGTAGACGAAATACGGCAGCCGGTCGGGCAGCCGCTTCGCGAACTCCTCCCGCACCTGCTGGGAGTCGACCAGGCCGGCCCTGATGCACCGGCGCATCAGGGTGCTCTTGCCGCTCCCGGGGAGCCCGGAGACGACCAGCAGGTCATCGGCGCGGTAGTGCAGGGCGACCGGCGCGTCGGCGGGGCCGGCGGCGTCGGCGGCATCGGCGGCATCGGCGGGGCCGCCACGGGCCGCCCGGCGCAGGTCGTGCAGGCCGCGCGGGCGCAGCACGGGCCCGGCCGCGCACTCGCCTGCCGCGCACTCCCCGGCTGCGCGATCGCCGGCCCGGCCCACGGCTCTCGGAACGGGCGCCCCGACCCCCGACACCTCGACCTCTACCACCGGCACTCCCCCCGACTCCCCGGCCTCCGCCCCGCAGGGAGCCTTCCCTACTCAAGAGAGAGTAAAGACTAGTGCTCAGCCCCCGTCCGGCCGGGTCCTTTCACCGACCGCCCACAACACCGCACCCCGCCCACCCTCGGCGGCGGTGCGGTCGGCGGCGGGCCTCGGGGCGCGCGCGGGCGCGGGCGTCTCAAGGCGGGCGGCCGGGCCGCCCCGCCGGGTCCGGTCAGCCGGGTCCGGTCAGCCGAGCTGCGGCGCGACCCGGGAGGCGATCAGCTCCAGGTGGTCGAGGTCGTCCAGGTCCAGGATCTGCAGGTAGACCCGCTCGGTGCCGATCTCGGCGTAGCGGCCGATCCTCTCCACCACCTCGTCCGGGGTGCCGGCCAGCCCGTTCGCCTTCAGCTCGTCCACCTCGCGGCCGATCGCAGCCGCCCGACGGGCCACCTCGGCGTCGTCGCGGCCCACGCAGGCGACCAGGGCGTTGGAGTAGACCAGCTCGTCCGGCCGGCGGCCGGCCCGCTCGACGGCGGCCCGGACCCGGCCGAACTGGGCGGCGCTCGCCTCGATCGAGGTGAACGGCAGGTTGAACTCGTCGGCGAAGCGGGCGGCAAGCGCCGGGGTCCTGGTCGGCCCGGTGCCGCCGACCAGGACGGGGATCTTCTCCTGGGCCGGCTTGGGCAGCGCCGGCGAGTCGTTCAGCCGGTAGTACTCACCCTCGAAGTCGAAGGTGTCGCCGAGCTTGGTGCCCCACAGCCCCGTGATGATCGCCAGCTGTTCCTCCAGCCGGCCGAACCTCTCCTTGGGGAAGGGGACGCCGTAGGCGGTGTGCTCCTGCTCGTACCAGCCGGCGCCGAGGCCGAACTCGACCCGGCCCCCGCTCATCGCGTCGACCTGCGCGACCTGGATGGCGAGTACGCCGGGCAGCCGGAAGGTGGCGGCGGTCATCAGGGTGCCGAGCCGGATCGTGCTGGTCTCGCGGGCGAGGCCGGCCAGGGTGATCCAGGCGTCGGTGGGTCCGGGCAGGCCGCTCACGCCGCCCATCTTCAGGTAGTGGTCGGAGCGGAAGAAGGCGCTGAAGGCGCCGAGCTCCTCGGCGGTGCGGGCGACGGTGAGCAGCGTGTCGTAGCTCGCGCCCTGCTGGGGCTCGGTGAAGACTCGAAGATCCATAAGGGCCATTCTGGTGCAGAGCGGCCCGCACCCCGGGGCGATCCGCCGATCTCGCCGCACCGACGTCGGAACGCCGCCGGCCGGCACCCGCGCGCCCGCGGGGTGGCCAAGGTCTCAACACCGATCCCCCGCTGGCTGCCGTACCCGGCGGCCCGGTCGCCTACCGTGGACGGATGTTCGCCACGCCCGACGAGTTCCGCCGGCGCTCCGCCCAGCAGCCGGCGGGGTGCCCCCTGCCCTGGATCGCGGCTGCCTTCGGCCCTCGGCTCGCCGGGCCCGCCGTCGAGCCCGGCTTCCTCGCGGCGGTCGACCAGCACGCCGCGGCCGTGCGCGAGCTGCTGTACGCCCAGGACCCCGGGCTGCTCCCCCGCCGTCTGGACCGCACGGAGCTGTCGGACTACGCGCTCGGCCTGCTCGACGCGCTGGCCGAGAGCGGCCGGCTGGACCGCGCCGCGTACGAGTACGCGGCGCACCGGCTCGCCGCGGTCTGCTGGCTGGCGCGCGAGCACGGCCTGCTCGACCCCTGAGCGGTCCGCCCCGTGCCGCCCGCCCGTGCCGCCCCCGCGTGCCACCCCTGCCGACATTCCTGTCGCTTCCTGATCGCCCCCTGGCCGTCTCCTGACCGTCGCCGGAACCACCCGGGCGCAGCCGGTACTCCGCCGCGTACAGTGGCGGTCCACGGACCGAGAGCAGGGCGGAGCGGTAGCGGATGAGCAGGGACGGCGGCACGGCGCACACGGTCGGAACCGGCCGCGAGACCGTGGTGGGCGGGCACCGCGCCCTGGTCTGGCGCGAACTGCCGGAACGGCCGGCGGCCGCCGTCCTCGTCCTGCACGGCGGCGAGGAGCACAGCCTCTCCCGACCGGGCCCGATCAACCTGCCCGGCCTGCGGATGCAGGGCTTCGTCCGCGCACTGCGCCGTGAGACGGCCGGGGCCGGCGTGGCGATCGGCACCGTCCGTTACCGCCACCGCGGCTGGAACGGCGAGCGCGCCGACGCGGGCCGGGACACCCGCGCCGCCCTCGGCGACCTCGCCGAGGAGCTGGGCCGGGTGCCCACCCTCCTGGTCGGTCACTCGATGGGCGGCCGCGCCGCGCTCTACGCGGCCGGCCACCCGAACGTGACCGGGGTCATCGCCCTGGCGCCGTGGTGCCCGGCCGAGGACGCCTGCGAGCAGCTCTCCGACCGGGACGTCCTGATGCTGCACGGCGACCGCGACCGGGTGACGCCACCCGCCGACACGCTCGCCTTCGCCGCCCGCAGCCGCGCCGCCGGGGCCCGGGTCTGCGGCTACACGGTGACCGGCAGCGGCCACGCGCTGCTCCAGCGGATCGGCGACTGGCACCGCGCCACCGCTCGTCTCGGCGCCGGCCTGCTCGGGCTGCGCGAGCTCCCCGCCGAGACCGCCGCCGCCCTCGCCCTGCCCGCCGACTCCGCCGAGGCGCTCACCCTCCCGCTCCCGCCCCAGCCCCGCACCGCGGCTCCCCGCCCCACGCCCGCGACCCTGCCCACGGACGCCTGAGCCGGGCCACCGCGGAGGCCATTACCAGGGCACGGCGTTCCCCTGGTGGTCGACGAAGTGAAGGCCCGGCTTTCCGCGGTGGCGTTCGATGGTCTCCGCCACCCCGGGGACGCTCTCCTCCACGCTCAGTTCGGCCTCGGGACCGCCGAGTTCGGTCCGCACCCAGCCCGGGTCCACCAGCAGCAGCGTCCGGGTGTCCGCGGCGTGGCGGGCGGCGTGGCAGCGCATCAGCTGGTTCAGCGCGGACTTGCTGGCCCGGTAGAGGTCCTGCCCGCCGTCGGTGTTCAGGGTGATGCTGCCCTGGTCGGAGGACATCACGCCGATGGTCCCGGTGGGGGCGACCAGCGGGCCGAGGACGTCCACGACGCGCATCGGGCTGAGCGCGTTCGTCACCATGACCTCGGTGAACATGTCCGTCGGGACCTCGCCGATCGGCAGGTCTCCGCGGGTGATGGCGGCGTTGACGAAGAGCAGGTCGAGGGTGCGGCCGGCCAGCCGGTCGCGCAGCGCCGCGGTCTGCTCCGGATCGGTCATCTCCAGCCGCTCGACGGTCAGCCGGTCTCCGGTGGCGTCGGCCAGGTCGTGGAGGCCGGTGCGCCCGCTGCCGCGGACGGTGCCGATGACGTCCCAGCCACGGCCGAGGAGCTCGGCGGCGAGCCCGAGGCCCAGGGTCCGGGAGGCGCCGATGACGAGGGCGGTCTTGCGCATGTCGGTCATGATCCGAGTCTCCGGCCCGCCCGACCGGGCGTCCAATGCCCTTCCGGGCGGATTGATACCGTGGCGGCATGGATCTGGACCTGCGCAAACTCCGCTACTTCACCGCGGTGGCCGAGCACGGGCAATTCGGCCGGGCTGCAAAGGAGTTGTTCATCACGCAACCGGTCCTCAGCCGCCAGATCCGGGCGTTCGAGCAGGAGTTGGGCTGCACGCTGTTCACCCGGACCACGCGCAACGTCGAACTCACTTCGACCGGGCGACAGTTGTACGAGGAGGCCCGGCGGATCACCACCATGGTGGACACCGCCCTGCGACGCGTCCAGGAGGCCGCACGGGGCGAGCAACGGCTGGTCGTCGCCTTCTCGCCCGGTCTGCACGTGTCCGAGTCGATCCGGGCGTTCACGGCACGCCGTCCGGAGATCGCCGTCGACGTCCTCCCGCTGCGCTGGTGGGAGCAGGACGCGCCGCTGCGCGACGGCCGCGCACACGTCGGCCTCCTCCGGCGCCCCTTCGACGACACGGGGCTGCGCACCGTCCCCGTCGGCCGGGAGAGCAAGGTCGCGTGCCTGCCCGTGACGCATCCGCTGGCCGACCGCCCCGCCCTCACCGCGGCCGATCTCGACGGCGAGCCGATCCTCGACTCCCGGACGCGGCGCACCTCCTCCCTGGAGGAGAAGTTCGAGCTCATCGCCTCCGGGCAGGGCATCGCCCTGGTCCCGGCGAGCATCTCCGGCTCGTACTCCCGCTCCGACCTGCGCTACCTGCCCGTCACCGACTTCCCGTCCGTCGAGATCTGCCTGGCGGTGCCGGAGCGCGGCTGCACGGACCCGGTACCGGAGTTCCTGGCCGTCGCCACCGCCGCGCTGCGCCGGGCCGCTGCCTGACCGGCGGCCGGGCGCGGGTCAGCCTTCCCCTGGCGAGACCGGTGACCTCCTCCGGCGTCCGGCATCCGGCGTCCGGCATCCGGCATCCGGCGCTGCGACTCGGCCCCGGCGAGGCCGGACGGTGAGCGGCGGTCTGGATCCGCGGACGAGCACCGCCGCCCCGGTGCTCGTCCGCGGCCGCCGTTCTGCCGCGCCCCCGGTGCACCTCCGCGGCGAGTGCGGCCTGGACCGGGGGCTCCGGAGTCACTGGGCCCAGGGCAGGACCCGGGTGCCCTCGGTCCCGGGGACGGAGGCCACCCCGTCGGCGCGCATGGCGACGTGGGCCTCGGCGGCCTCGGGGGGCGTGGATCCGGCGGACCAGGTGCGGAGGGAGGACGAAGGTCCGGCCGGCCGCGACCCGCTCGGTGCGCCCGTCGCAGGTGACGTCGAGGGCGCCCTCCGGAAGCGCAGACCATGGACCGACCGTGGGTCCGGGGCCGGCCCGCGACCGTGCGCGGGCTCGTCGAGGACCTCAACCGGGAACGCCCCCTCGCGCACACCACGGTGATGACCGCGACCGACACGCTCCACGGCAAGGGCGCGCTCCGCCGGGAGAAGCAGCGCCGGGCCCGGCTCCACGAGTCGACCCGCAGCCGGAAGTCGCACACCGCGGCGCCCATGCAGGACACCCTCGACTCCAGCACCGACCGCTCCGGCGCCCTGGCCCGCTTCGTCGAGCAGGTCGCCCCGGAGGAGCAGGAGGCACTCCGGCCGGCGCTACGGGCGCCCACCAGCGGGCCCTCGCAGTCAACGACCGGCAGGGGAGACCAGAAATCAAACAGAGTTGTTCAACTTATCCCTCGTGCGGTATCCCTATCTCGTACACGCTGTACGAGATATCGAGACGAGGAGGGCCTCATGGCGCACGCCACCCACCCGGCCGCCGACGCCGGCCGCCACGGACACGGACACGGACACGAAGACGGCCACGGCCACGGACACGGGCAGGACCACGAGCACGACCACGACCACCCGCCCGCGCACCCGAAGCGCTGGCTGCTGCTGACGCTGCTCTGCCTCTCGCAGTTCATGCTGATCGTGGACGTGACCGTGATCAACGTGGCACTGCCCGGCATCGGCGCCGATCTCGAACTCAGCCGCGCCACCCTCACCTGGGCGGTGACCGCCTACACCCTCTGCTTCGGCGGCCTGATGCTGCTCGGCGGCCGCCTGGCCGACGCCTTCGGCGCGCGGCGCCTGCTGCTCACCGGCCTGGCCGTCTTCACCCTCGCCTCGCTGGCGACCGGACTGGCCGAGAACGCCGGCGCCCTGATCGGCGGCCGGCTCGCCCAGGGCGTCGGCGCGGCGCTGCTCTCCCCCGCCGCCCTCGCCACCATCACCCGCACCTTCCACGGCCCCGAGCGGAACAAGGCCCTGGGCGTCTGGGCGATGCTCGGCGGCATCGGCTTCGCGGTCGGCGCCATGCTCGGCGGCGTGCTCACCGCCGGACCGGGCTGGAGCTGGGTCTTCTTCATCAACGTCCCGGCCGGCGCCGCCCTGCTCGCCACGCTCCCCCGTCTGCTCCCCGCGACCCCCGCCCCCGGTGACCGCCGGATCGACCTGCCCGGCGCGGCACTGGTCACCGCGGCCACCGGTGCTCTCATCTACGGCCTGATCAAGGCGGGCGACGCGGGCTGGGCCTCGGCCGCCACCCTGCTCCCGCTGGCCTCCGCCGTCCTGCTCTACGCCGCGTTCGCGCTGGTCGAGCGCCGGACCGCCGCGCCCCTGATGGACCTTCGCATCCTCGCCAAGCGCCCGGTCGCCGCCGGCTCGTTCCTGATGCTCGTCGCCACCGGCCTGCTGCTCGGCTTCGTCTTCCTCGGCTCGCTCTACCTCCAGAACGTGCGCGGACTGTCCGCCCTCTCCACCGGTGCGCTGCTGCTGCCCGTCGCCGTCGCCACGGCTGTCGGCGCCCACCTCGCCGCGCACCTGATCGCCCACGCCGGCACCCGCCTGGTCGCCGCGACCGGGTTGCTCGTCTCGGGGACCGGCAGCGTCGTCCTCGCCGTCTCGGACAGCACCGCGGGAACGGTCGTCGGGCTGGCCGTCGGGGCCGTCGGCGTCGTCCCGGTCTTCGTCTCCGCCACCACCACGGCGCTCGGCTTCATCTCCCACGACGAGGCCGGCATCGCCTCCGGCGTCGTCAACACCTTCCACGAGGTCGGCGGGACGGTCGGGGTGGCCACGGTGTCCACCGTCGCCGCCGCCGGGATCGCCGCGCACACCTCAGCCGGATTCCGGGGCGCCTACACCGCACTGGCCGTCGCGGCGGCGGTGGCCGCGGTGACCGCACTGGTCGTCATCCCCAGGGGCAGGCCCGAGATGCCCGCCGGCGTTCACGTCCACTGAGGGGAGCCGCGACCGGTCTTTAGACTCCGTCCCATGGAATCCGAACACCGCAGCGGCGCCGCGAGCGCCCGACGGGGGACGCCCGCCCACCCCCGTCGGGCCGACGCCGAGCGCAACATCGCCGCCATCCTCGCCGCCGCGACCAGCTGCTTCGCCAGGAACCCCAACGCCAGCATGACCGAGATCGCCGCTGCGGCGGGCGTCGGCCGGGTCACCCTGTACGGCCACTTCTCCTCGCGCGAGGCCCTGCTGAGCGAGCTGATGGAGCGCGCCCTCTCCGAGGTCGCCACCGTCCTGGAGACCACCGGCCTCGACGAGGGCCCGGCCGACGAGACGCTCCGCACCTTCATCCGGTCCTCCTGGCAACTGCTGGACCGCAACCTGCGCATGCTGCACGCGGCCCGCCGGGCCCTGCCCGCCGAAGCCGTCCACGACCACCACGTCGGCATCCTCTCGGCGATGGACCGCCTCATCACCCGGGGCCGGCAGGAAGGGGTGTTCCGCGATGACCTCCCGGCCCACTGGCTGGTCAGCACCGTCTACGCCCTGGTCCAGGCCGCCGGCGACCAGGTCGAGGCCGGCCGGTTCACCTCCGAGGAGGCCCTCGACGCCCTGGACGCCACCCTCGCCTCCGCCCTGCGGCGCGCCTGAGCAGCGACGGGCCGCCGGCCCGCCGGCAGTGGGTGCCCGGCTCGTGACGAGCGCGTACCGATTCCTGCCCGCCCCCCGCCGGCTGGGCGGCACCGCCCTGGCGCCCGCCGCCGCGACCGTCTGCCTCCGGCTCGGCGTGTGGCAGCTCGGGCGCTTCCACGAGAAGGCGGCCGCCACCCGGCGCGAGAGCACCACCCGGCCGCCGGAACCGTGCCGCCGGAAATTCTTCTGACGGGACGTCAACCCACGGTCCGCACCGACACCGGCCGCGCCGTCGCCGTGGTCCGCGGCTGGACGGGCGGCGCCCCCGGTTCTGCCGCCCCACCGCCGGCCGCGGCCTCGGCCCGGCCCCCGGGGCGAGGATCTCCCGAACCCGGCGGACGACGGCGCCGGTGGCCCCGGGCTCCCCGGCGGGGTCGGCCGGGGGTGAGCGGGAGAGGCCTGCGACCCGCGCCGGCCCGCACGGCGTCAGCAAGCCGTAAGGACGGCCCGGGCCGCGGCGCGCCGACCGGCTCCTAGAGTGGTCGGACTGCTACCGAGGAAGGAGAGGGACATGACGACGGATCAGTCGACGCCGGTCGCCGACCTGGGCGTGATCGGCGGCTCCGGCCTGTACGCGCTGCTGGAGGACGTGACCGAGGTACGCGTCGACACACCGTACGGGGCACCCAGCGACGCACTGTTCATCGGCGAGGTGGCCGGCCGGCGGGTGGCGTTCCTGCCCCGGCACGGCCGGGGCCACGCCCTGCCGCCGCACCGGATCAACTACCGCGCCAACCTGTGGGCACTGCACTCCCTGGGCGTGCGACAGGTGCTGGGACCGTGCGCGGTGGGCGGTCTGCGCCCGGAGTACGGCCCCGGGACGCTGCTGGTGCCGGACCAGTTCGTCGACCGCACCTCCGGCCGGACGCAGACCTTCTACGACGGCCTGCCGCTGCCGGACGGCACCGTCCCGGAGGTGGTGCACGTCTCGATGGCCGACCCGTACTGCCCGGCCGGGCGCCGCGTCGCCCTCGGCGCCGCCCGCGAGGCCGCCTGGGAGCCGGTGGACGGCGGCACGCTGGTGGTGGTCGAGGGCCCGCGCTTCTCCACCCGCGCCGAGTCCCGCTGGTTCACCGCCAGCGGCTGGTCGGTGGTCGGCATGACCGGCCACCCCGAGGCCGCGCTGGCCCGCGAACTCGGCCTCTGTTACACCTCCTTGACGCTGGTCACCGACCTCGACGCGGGGGTGGAGAGCGGGGCGGGGGTCACCCATACCGAGGTGCTGGAGGTCTTCGCCCGCAACGTCGACCGGCTGCGCACGGTGCTTTTCAAGGCGCTGGCGAGCCTGCCGGCGACGCGCGACTGCGTCTGCTCGCGCGCCCTGGACGGCCTCACGACGGGTCTTCCGGGCGTGCCCGGCGCCTGACCCGCACCGACCGGCGTCCGGCCCCCCGCGGCGGGCGCCGCCACCGCCGGGCGAGCGCGATCAGCAGCGCGAGCCCGGCGGTGGCGGCCAGCACCAGCAGCCAGTTGCGCAGGTACGGCAACGGCAGCACCGACGGGTTGCCGTGGTCGGCGTCGGCCCGCAGGACCGCCGGCAGCCCGACCGCGGTCACCGCCGCCGCGACGACCAGCCAGCCGCGCAGCACCGGCCCGCGGGCCAGGTAGGCGCCGACCAGGCAGACCACCGGCACCCAGAGCCCGTCGTGCACCACCGGCGCGCCCACCGCCCAGACAAGCACCTCCCACGGGTCCGTGATGTAGGGGTCGCCGAGCAGACCCGCCAGGCCGAAGCCGATCAGAGCGAGACCACCGGCCAGCAGGACGAGGCGCAGCCACCGGGCCATCAGATGACCTCCAGCCGCTCGACCCACTTGGTCTGCAGCACTCCGGGCCGGTTCGGCGCGATGATCCGCGCCGGGAAGCCGTGGTCGGCCGTCAGCACCTCGCCGTTGACCCGCAGCGCGAGCAGGGTCAGTGGGTCGTCCGCGTACTCGGCGGGCATCTCCGTCACCCGGTAGGGCCCGGCCTGCTCCAACGAGGTGACCCGGACCGCGGAGCCGGCCGGCGCGCCGGCCAGCGCCAGCAGGTCGGCCACCCGGACCCCGGTCCAGCGCGCCGACGCGCTCCAGCCCTCCACGCAGGCGATCGGCAGCGTCGCCTCGTACTGCGGGAGTCCGCCCAGTTCGGCGAGGCCCAGCCGGTACGGCCGCGGGCCGTCCACCACCAGCCGCCAGTTCGCCGGGACGGTGAGCGTCCCGGCCTGGGCGGCCGTCCGGTTGACCGGCAGTCCCTGGGGGCCGAGGTCGGGGCGGCGCGGCGCCAGCAGGTCCAGCCGGCTCAGCCAGGGGACGGTCTGCCCGGCGGTGGTGAGGGTGACCGCGCCGACGGCGGCGGTCACCGCGGTGAGGAATGCCCGCCGCTGCGGCAGGACCGCCACCGGGCGACGCCAGTTCCGTGCGATCAGCGGGGCCTTGGCCGCGATGTGCACCAGCAGGCCGCCGACGGCCAGCCAGCCCAGCCAGAAGTGGGTCTGCCGGAACGGGAACGGCCAGGGGTACCACTGCAGGGTGTTGAGCAGGCCGGTGAACAGCTCCAGCAGGGTCGCCGCCACCAGGAGCGCGATGCCGAGCCGCTCCAGCGCGTGCAGCACGGTGCGCGCGGGGGGCCACTCGAACAGCCGGGGGTAGACCGTCCAGAGCTTCGCCCCGACCAGCGGGATCGCGGCGATCCCGCTGATCACGTGCAGGCCCTGGGTGATCCGGTAGCCGTTCACCGGCCGGCTCCACAGGTACGGGACCAGCCAGCGGGGCGGGTCCTGCAGAACGTGGCTGAGCAGCCCGGTCAGGAAGCAGAGCAGCAGCGCCGCGCCGAGCCAGCGGCCGAGCACGACCGTGGTCCGCGGCTCGTGCAGGGGTGAGGTGAAGGCGCCGGCGCGGAACGGGCCGCGGCGCAGGGAGGCGGGCGGCTCGGGCAGTGGCGGGTCGTACCGGCGACGCGCGCCGGGGGGATTCGGAGTCACGTGTTCATGGAACCGCCGGACCGCCTTCCGGTGGAGCACCGACGTGCTTACGGAATCCGAACGGCACCACGGCGCTACCGCCGGAGGCCGCCGGCCGGTGGCAGGGTGGGCGCGTGTTCACTCGTGCCCTGATCGCCCTGCTCGCCCTGGCCGCCCTGGTCGCGGCGCTCGCCCTGACCGTCACCACCGGCGGCACGCTCGGCCACCGCACCCCGCTCCTCGCCTGGTACGCCGCCGACGCAGCACTGTTCGCGCTCGCGCTGCTGGCGCTGCGGCGGGTGGCGGACCGTCACGTGGTGCCGCTGGTGCTGGCCGGGAGCGTCGCGGTGGCCGCCGTCGGGTTGCTCGCACCTCCGCGCACCAGCGACGACGCCTACCGCTACGTCTGGGACGGCCGGGTCCAGGCCGCCGGCATCTCCCCGTACGCACACGCCCCGGACGATCCCGCGCTCGCCCGGTTCCGGGAGCCCGGGCTCTGGCCGACCGGCGGTACGTGCGACGGCTGGGACGAGCGGCGGACGGCGGCCGGGGACTGCACCCGGATCAACCGGCCCGCCGTGCACACCATCTATCCGCCGGTGGCGGAGGGGTGGTTCCTCGCCGTCCACCCCTTCGGCGGCGGCGTGCGCGGGGTCCAGGCGGCGGGGGCGCTGCTGGCCGTGGCGACCACGGGGGCGCTGCTGGCGGTCGGCCGGGGCCGTGCCCGGGAGGGCCGGCGGGCGGCGCTGTGGGGGTGGTGCCCGGGCGTCGCCGTCTGGGCCGTCAACGACGCGCACGTCGACACCCTGGGGGCGCTGCTGCTGGTCGCCGGGCTGGGCTGCACGGCCCGGCGGCGCCCGGCGGCCGGGGGCGTCCTGCTCGGCGCGGCGATCGCGGCCAAGCTGCTCCCGGGCCTGGCCCTGCCGGGCGCCCTCGCCCGCCGCCCGGTACGGGAGACGGTGACACTGCTGGGGGCCGCGCTCGGCGCGTTCGCGCTGTCCTACCTGCCGTACGCGGTCGCATCGGGCACCGGGGTGCTCGGCTACCTGCCGGGCTACCTGCGCGAGGAGGGCTACCAGCAGGGGCACATCGACCGGTTCGGGCTGCTGCGGCTGGTCGTCCCGGACCCGCTGCTGCCCTGGGCCGCCGGGCTGGTGCTGGCCGTGGTGGCGGGCGCGCTCCTGCGGCGCGGGGACCCGGCCCGCCCGTGGGGCGGCGCCCTGCTGGTCACCGGTACGGCCCTGCTGCTGGTGGCGCCGGCCTACCCCTGGTACGGGCTGCTCGTGGTGGCGCTGGTGGCCCTGGACGGGCGGTGGGAGTGGCTGGCCGTCCCGGCCGCCGGACAGGTGCTCTACCTGACCGGCGGAACGGCCGCCCAGCAGGCCGCGTACGGCACCGCGCTGGTGTGCGTGGCGGCAGGCGCGGCCTGGCGGCGGGTACGGCGTGACGACGACGGCGACGACGGCGACGATGACGGCCGCGGGGTTCGGCGACTCGACCGACCGCTGCGCGACGGGGCGGGGCCCGCTGCCGGCCGGTGACCCGTGTGCCGGGCCGCGGCGGGCGATGAGCCCGCCTCCTTGTGGTCCTCCTGTGGCGCTCCTGTGGGGCTCTTCGGACTCCTCGCGCGACCCCTTGTTGCCGCCCGGTGCATCTGGCAGGCTCTGCCGCGACGCCTCGAAGGGTGCCGCCGGGGCAGCCTTGACCGAGGAGTCGAGAGGCGGTTGGGCGACAGCCGCACGCGTGGTGCACGACCGGCACCCTGCAAGGCTCCCCCGGACCCCGGCCCAAACTCTCGCCCCGCGCCGCCCGGCGCCGGGCAGTGCGATCCCGCCCTCGGCCCGGCCGAGGGCGGGGCACCCCGCTCTCAGCCCAGGCCCGAACCCGGCCTCCGGCGCAGCGCGACGAAGCGCCGACCGTGCGACGCCCAGCGCTCGGCCTCGACCAGGCCGGCGGAGGCGGCCCGGCGCAGGGTGGCGGTCGTGCCGAGCCGGGCCCACGGGAAGGACGGGCCGAGCCGGCCGTTCGGGCCCTCGACCCGGACGGTGGCGAGTTGCTCCACCTCGTCCCGCTCCACCTCGACCAGGAGCAGCCCGTCCGGCGCGATGAGTTCGGCGGTTCGCCGGAGCAGCGCGTCCGGGTCGCCGCCGATGCCGAGGTTGCCGTCGGCGAGCAGCGCGCCGCCCCAGCGCCCCTCGGCGGGCAACCGGTCGAAGACCGAGCGGCGCAGCGCCGGACCGCCCAGGCCGACCGTGCGTGCCACGGCCGCTCCGGTGATGTCGATCCCGAGCGCCGGGACGCCGAGGGCGAGCAGCGCTGCCACCAGCCGGCCCGGCCCGCAGCCGACGTCCACCACCGGGGCGGCCAGGTGGGCGCAGCGCAGCAGCAGGCTGTGGTCGGCCCCGGCGGCTGGCGCGCACCAGCGCTCGATGTCCAGCCGCAGCCGGCTGCCGTCCTCGCCGCGCAGCCAGAGCGGGCCCCGGCCGGTGCGGACGGCCTCGGCGAAGGGGTCGTCAGCCCAGGCGGCGGTGCGGGTCAACGCGGCACCTCCGGGGCGGGGTCGGCGGCGCGCAGCCGCTCGGCGAACCGGCTGCGCGGCGCCTCGGCCGCGACCCTGCGGGCGTCCTCGATGACGTCCACATCGGTCAGCAGCGGAAGGCGACCGATCGCCAAGCCTGCTGCGGCCAGGCGGCCGAGGAGCACGGCCCCGGTGTCCTCGGTGGACATCGGCACGCCCTGCAGCAGCCGGACGGCCGCCTCCGGCGTCGGGCGGGCGAGTCCGAGCGCCCAGAAGCCGCCGTCGGCCGCCGGGCCGTACCAGGCGTCCACGCCCGCGCGGCGGGCGGCGGACAGCGGCTCCGCCAGGGCGGCGGCGGCCAGCTGCGGGGTGTCCATGCCGACCAGCAGCGCGGGTGCGTCCGGGGCCACCGCGGCCGCGTGCGCGAAGGCGGCGGCCAGCCGCTCGTCCAGCCCGCCGCCACCCTGCGGGACGACCTCCCAGCCCGGTGGCAGCCACCCGCCGGGCTCGCCGTCCAGGACGAGCAGGCGCCGCCCGGCGGGGACCGTGCCAAGGGTGTCCAGGGTGTCGACGAGAGCCGCCTCGGCCAGGTCGGCCGCCTGCTCGGGCGTGCAGGGCGGGGTGAGCCGGGTCTTCACCCGGCCGGGAACCGGCGCCTTGGCGATCACCAGCAGCGTCGGCGGTGGCGCGGCCAGCACCGCCCGCATGTCGCGCACGGCCTGCCGGGTGCCGCGCAGGGTGCCGGTGACCTTCGACCGGCCGGCGCGCGGCAGGTAGTCGACGGGCGTCTCGGCGATCCGCATCCCGGCCGCCGCGGCGGCGAGGACCATCTCCAGCGGGTAGCCGGAGCGCCGGTCGCCCAGGCCGAGGGCCAGCAGCCGCTCCCGGCGGGCGGCCCGCATCGGGCCGAGGTCGTGCAGCGGGGCGCCGGTACGGGCCCGCAGCCGCCGGGCCAGAACGGCGTTGGCCAGGCGGGCGTGCGCCGGCCACGCACCGGCCGCGACCGGCCGGCGGCGGCCGAGCACCAGGTCTGCCTTCCCGGCCACCACGGGGCCGGTGACCATGGGGAGTTGGGCCGGATCGAGCGAGCCGTCGCAGTCCAGGAAGCAGACCAGCTCGGCGGTCGCCGCACGGAGCCCGGCGTGGCACGCGGCGCCGAACCCGCGTCTGGGCTCCTCCACGACGGTCGCGCCCAGCGAGCGGGCGAGGGCGGCGGAACCGTCCCGGGAGCCGTTGTCCACGACGATCGCCCGCCACCCGGCGGGGATCCGTCCGAGGACCCAGGGCAACGCGGCGGCCTCGTCCAGGCACGGCAGGACGACGTCGACGGTGACGGGAGCGCCGGCGGAGGTTGGGGGAGGGGTGGGTGAGGTCACGCGGCTCACGCTAACCGCGCCGCTGCGGCGTGCGGCGGCACCGGAGCCTTACGGAAGTCGGACGTCGTCCGGCCGCCGCCGTCCGGCGGATCCGGCGGGCCGGGCCCGCCGGCCCCCGGCCGTTCCCGTCGTCCCCGGCATCGCCGAGGCGCACGCCGGCCGGGCACGCGTGCACGACGTCGCCGGGGGCTGCTGTCCGGAGACCGCCCCGGGCGCGCGGAGCCGAACGGCCCCGGGCGCCGGGACCGGACGCCCGGGGCACCGGGATCAGGCGCCGATGAACTCGATCAGGTCGCGGGTGAACGCGGCCTCGTAGGCGCCGACCAGGCCGTGCGGGGCACCGGGGTAGACCTTCAGGACACCCTGGGAGAGCAGCTTGACGCTCTTCTCCGCCGAGGCGGCGATCGGCACGATCTGGTCGTCGTCGCCGTGCGCGACCAGGACCGGGATGTCGATCTTCTTCAGGTCCTCGGTGAAGTCGGTCGCCGAGAAGGCCGCGATGCAGTCCAGCGCGCCCTTCAGCCCGGCCTGCATGCCCTGGAGCCAGAACTCGCGGCGCTTGCCCTCGGAGACCTCCGCGCCCGCGCGGTTGAAGCCGAAGAAGGACTCGCTGAGGTCCCAGTAGAACTGCGACCGGTCCGCGGCGACGCCGGCCCGGATGCCGTCGAAGGCTTCGATCGGGGTGCCCTCGGGGTTGGCGTCGGTCTTCAGCATCAGCGGCGGGACGGCGCCGAGCAGGACGGCCTTGGCCACCCGGGCGCTGCCGTGGCGGCCGAGGTAGCGGGCCACCTCGCCACCGCCGGTGGAGTGGCCCACCAGGACGGCATCGGTGAGGT
This sequence comes from Kitasatospora hibisci, assembly GCF_043950205.1. Lineage (NCBI taxonomy): Bacteria > Bacillati > Actinomycetota > Actinomycetes > Kitasatosporales > Streptomycetaceae > Kitasatospora > Kitasatospora hibisci. The sequence goes on from NZ_CP171642.1 coordinate 945,590, forward strand.
CGAGCCGGTCCATCAGCTCGGCCAGGTCGTCCGCGTACTGGTCCATGTGGTTGCCGTCCCAGGTCTGGGTGGAACGGCCGTGTCCGCGGCGGTCGTGGGCGACGACCCGGTAGCCGGCCGAGGCGACGGCGACAGCGAGGCTGTCCCAGGCGTCGGCGTTCAGCGGCCAGCCGTGGGAGAGGACCACCGGACGGCCGGTGCCCCAGTCCTTGTAGTACTTCTGGGAGCCGTCGGCGAGGGTGATGTCGGGCATGGTGGGCCTTTCGAGTGGTGTCGAGCGGTGTCGACCGGTGAGGTGGCTGCACGGTCCCGGACGGAACCGGCGTGGACGGGAGGTCGGAGAGGGGTCGCGGTGGCGGGCGGGCCGCCGCGGGGCGGTCACAGCGTGCGCCGCACGCCCGCCTGGCGTTCCAGATCGCGCAGCTGGACCGCGAGGTCGCCCACCACCGCGTGGTGGGCCGGACCGCTGCGGCCGATCGGCAGCACCTGCTCGCCCCTCATGTCCTCCAGCATCAGCGCGAACGCCGTGTAGAGCGCGACGGCGGCGAGCAGCAGCCCGAGGCCGCCGGAGAGCCGGCCGAGCCAGGCGGTGCCGGTCAGGTTGGCCAGGGCGGCCACCCCGAAGCGGGGCACCGCGGTGCAGAGCACCAGCCAGAGGGCCCGCTTACGGCCCGCGACCGCCGCCATCATCAGGGCGAACGCGGCGAACGTGGCGTTGAGGACACCGAGCACCTCGGTGCCACCGGGCGGTTCCAGCACCAGGACGAGCGAACTCGCCAGCCAGAGCCCGGAGAAACAGGCCATCAGGGTGGCCGCCAGGACGTCGCGGGCGCCGAGCGCGAAGACCGCGACGACCAGCTGCAGGACGAAGGCCGGCAGGATCGCCAGCCCGACCGCCCGGCGGCCGTCCTCGAAGACGCCCAGCTGGAAGCAGCCCACCATCACCGAGGCGATGCCGACCGTGTAGAAGCCGAGCGGCATCGGCGAGGCGATCGGACGGAGGTTGATCCGGGTCATCCCGCGCAGATCCGCCTCGAAGTGCCGTCCGCCCGAACCGCCCCTCCCGGGGCTGTCGTTGGTGGTCATGGTGTCCGCTCCGTCGAGGTGGCTGGGGTGGGTGGGGCGAACGGACGGGGGAACGTTCCGGCCGCAGCACAGACGCTAGGCCGACCGGCCCGGGGCCGGTGCTCCCGTGCTGCACACCCGCTTGCCCCGGAAGGAACTGCACCGCGGTCTCCCGGGACGGCGAGGCCGGACGAACACGGCCTCCCGAACCCGCGATCTAGGACAGGAACTGACCCAGTTTCCTCCTACCGTGGTTCTCGTCGACGGAACGACACCCGACGGAGGAGAAATCCATGAACAGCACCGCGATCGAGACCGCCCCCGCCACCCCGGCCACCCCGGCCCCCACCGGCGAGCGCGCCGACCTGCTGGCCGTACTGGCCAAGCACCGGCACTTCCTCCGCTTCACCACCCGCGACCTGACCGACGAGCAGGCCGGGCGGCGGACGACCGCGAGCGAGCTGTGCGTCGGCGGGCTGATCAAGCACGTCGCCGCGATGGAGCGCGTGTGGGCGGACTTCATCCTGGAAGGCCCGTCGGCGATGCCCGACTTCACGGCCATGAGCGAGGCCGACCAGGCCGTGTGGGCCGGCCAGTTCCGGATGCTGCCCGGCGAGACGCTGGAAGGCATCCTGGCCGACTACGCCGCGGTCGCCCGCCGTACCGACGAGCTGGTCGCCGTCCTGCCCGACCTCGACGTCGCGCACCCGCTGCCGGCAGCCCCGTGGTTCACGGACACCCACTGGTCGGCCCGCCGGGTGCTGCTGCACGTCATCGCCGAGACCGCCCAGCACGCCGGCCACGCCGACATCGTCCGGGAGGCGCTGGACGGCGCCAAGACCATGGGCTGAGCCCATCCCCCCGGGCGGTCGACGGATGCCGCTGAAGAGGGAGTTCACGGCGCGAGTGGCGGTCCGGGGCGCGGCCCGGTCAGGTTCCTCCCGCTGCGGGTGGGCACCGTGCCGAGCGGCGCCGGGGCGGCCGCCGGAAAAGAAATCCCGCCGGGGTTGAACCACCTCGCGTCGGCATCCGTGTTGGTGGTGCACGCGGCACCGAGCCGCATTCGAAGCCAAGACACCCACCACCAGGGGGAGTTCGCCATGCCCAAGTTCACCGGAAACCGTCGTCTGCTCGCCGCCGCCGGCCTCGCCGCCGTCCTGCTGACCGCGACCGCCTGCGGGCCCGGGGAGGAGAACTCCTCCGACGCCGCCGCCACGACCGCTGCCCCCGCCGCCGCCCCGGCGGCCGCGGGGGCGGACGTCCCCGGCGCCGGCGGCGGCCGGCTGGTGGCGGCGGACTCTCCCACGCTCGGCGCGATCGTCACCGACGGCTCGGGCCGCACGCTCTACCGCTTCGACAAGGACACCGGCAAGCCCTCCGCCAGCACCTGCGTCGACGCCTGCGCCGCGAAGTGGCCGCCGGTCCCCGCCCAGGAGAAGGTCGACGTCACCGGCGTCGAGTCGGCCCTGGTCGGCACCGTGACCCGGCCCGACGGGAGCAAGCAGCTCACGCTGAACGGCTGGCCGCTGTACCGCTTCGCCGGGGACACCGCGGCGGGGCAGACCAACGGTCAGGGCGTGGGCGGCACCTGGTTCGCCAGCACGCCCGAGGGCAAGAAGGCCCAGGCCGCGGCCGGCGGCGCGGCCACCGGGCAGGCGAGCGCTCCGGCGCCGTCCGCGAGCATGCCGCAGACCGGGGGCTACCCGAACGGCTACTGACGGCCCACCGGACTCGGGGCGCCGGACGGCCCGCATCGGATGGGCGACTCGCCGAGCCGGCGGGCCCGCCGAACAGCGGTGGCGCGGGAGGCGGGCGGCTCCACCGGAGCGCGCTTGCCTCCGCGGCGGCCCCCAGCGAGACTGTCGCGGTGCTGCACCTGGTTCGTGATCACCGCTGGTCGGCGAGCGCCGTGCTCCCGTTCGGCGTCCTGCTCTGCCTCGTCCTCGCGCTCTGCCTCCTGACGGTGCGCCTCTGGCCGGAGGCCGCGGAGTCCGGCGACTACGTCGAGATCGGCGCCGTCCGAGCCGTCCACGCCGGCGGCGGCGCCGGCGGTGGGCCCGCACCGGAGGAATCCGGCCCGGACGCCTCCGCCGGCTCGTACACCGAGGACTGCGGTCGCAACCTGGAGGGGCACCGCAACAGTGACAACGTGGTGATCTCGCCGGGAGTCGTGGGCGGTGCCCACCACGTCCACGACTACGTCGGCAACCTGTCCACCGACGCCCTGGCCAGCGACGCGTCCCTCGCCGCCGCCGGGACGACCTGCACCGGCGGCGACCGCTCCAGCTACTACTGGCCGGTGCTGCGCCGGACCGACCGAGCCGGCGGAGCGGCCGCCGGGCACGACGGGGACGGCAGGGACGGCGGACAGGACGGCCACGGCGGCGCGGGCGAGATCCTCGTCCCCGAGACGGTCACCGTCGAGTTCCGCGGCAACCCGTGGAGCAAGGTGGTACCGATGCCGCGCTTCCTACGGCTGCTGGAGGGCGATCCCACCGCGGCCACCGACGGCGGCGCGGAGGCCAGGCCCCGGTGGGGCTGCACCGGGTTCCCCGGCCGGACGACCGACCGCTACCCGCTCTGCCCCGCCGGCAGCCTGCTCACCCGTACCCTCGACTTCCCCAGTTGCTGGGACGGCCGCGGCACGGACAGCCCGGACCACCGCTCCCATGCGGTGTTCCCCTCCGCCACCGGGGTCTGCCCCCACCGGACCTTCCCGGTCCCCCACCTCCGGGTGACCGTCGGATACCGGCCCCCGCCCGGCCGGGCGTTCGCCCTGGACGCCTTCCCCGAACAGCACCACAGCCCGCTCACCGACCACGGGGTCTTCATCGGCGTCATGACCGACGACCGGATGGCGAAGCTGGTGACCTGTCTGAACCGGAATCGCAGCTGCCGGGAATCCGGTTGAACCGGACGGCCGCCGCGTACGTGCTCTGCGTGGCACCCCACGACGGAGGAATGGCGGATGGCGAGGACACGACCGGCGACACAGCGCGGCGCGGCCGACGAAGCACTGATCAGAACGCTGTACGAGCAACACGGCGGCGCGCTGCTCGCGTACGCCGTCCGGCTCACCGGTGACCGGGCCGCGGCCGAGGACGCCGTGCAGGAGACCCTGATCCGCGCCTGGCGGAACCCCGAGGCCCTCACCGAGGCCCGGGGCTCGGTGCGCAGCTGGCTGCTGACGGTGGAGCGGAACCTGATCACCGACCGGTTCCGGGCCAAGGCCGCGCGCCCCGCCGAGGTCGCCGAGGTGTCCGAGCGGTCGGCCACCGTGCCGGTGCAGCGCGACCACGCCGAGGGCGTGGTGGAGGCACTGGTGATGACGGAGGCACTCGAACAGCTCTCGCCCGAGCACCGGGACGTGCTGCGGTCGATCTACTTCCAGCAACTGTCGGTCGCCGAGGCGGCGGAGCAGCTGGGCGTGCCGGCCGGGACGGTCAAGTCGCGCGCTCACTACGCACTTCGGGCACTCAAGCGGTCGTACGCCGGCAAGGCCGGGACGTTGAAGGAGGTGGCGGTGTGAGCACGGAACAGCACGGGACGAACACGGAGCAGCACGAGCGGAACGCGGAGCTCATCGGCGCCTACGTCCTGGGTGCGCTGGAGCCGGCGGACGCGGCGTCGGTCGAGCGGCACCTGGCCGGCTGCGCGCCCTGTGCCCAGGAGGCGACCGAGTTGCAGGAGCTGGAGCGAGTCCTGGGCGAGGTGCCGCCCGAGATCCTGGTGGACGGGCCGCCCGAGGGCGGCGACCTGCTGCTGCAGCGGACCCTGCGGCAGGCGCGGGCGGAACGGGGGGCGGCCGTCCTGCGGCGCCGGGCCTGGATCGGCGCGGCCGCGGTGGCCGCCGCTGCGGCGGTGCTGGCCGCGGGCGTGTCGCTGGGCCGGAGCACGGCGTCCGACCGGCCGCCGGTGGCGGTCGGACCGGCCCCGTCGTCCGCGACCGTGGCACCGCCCCCGGCGGGCACCCGGACCGCCTCGGTGACGGAGCCGTCCACGGGCGCCCGGATGACGCTGACGGTCACCCCGGCGACGGGCTGGGTGCGGGTGAGCGCGGCGGTCACCGGGATCCCGGCGGGTCAGCGCTGCCGCCTGGTGGTCAACGGCAGGAGCGGGGCGAAGGTGGACGCCGGGAGCTGGCTGGTCTCCCCGGCCGGCGCCGAGAAGGGCACGACCCTGGACGGCTCGGCCCTGGTGGCGCCGGACGACGTCGCCTCGGTCTCGGTGGTGAACGATGCGGGCCGGACGTTCGTGACGGTGCCGGTGTAGACGGGAGGGGGCCGGGCGGTCCTGCGACCGCCCGGCCCCCTCCGCGCACTACAGAGAAGGCCCGGCCAGGATCACCCGGTCCTCGGCGAGCTCCGCCAGCAGGGCGTCCAGCTTCTCCCGGTCGACCGAGGGCATCACGAAGACGTGCACGTAGCTGCGGCGGGTGGACTCGTCGCCCGCGACCATCAGCACGTCCTGGGAGGAGAGCGACCACTTGGCCACCAGCTCCGGGCTGGGCTGGCGGAACCGGACGGTGACGGCGCCCGGGGTGCGGGCCGGCCAGAGCTCGACGCCCAGCTCCCGCTCCATCGCGTGCAGGCGGCCCTCCAGGTAGCCGGCCAGCTCCTGGGCGCCGCGTATCCGGTCCACCTGGTCCTGGTAGGAGTGCCGGGACAGGTGGTCCCAGAGGACCAGCGGGGAGAAGCCGTTGCGGGAGCCGGCGAAGGTGGTGTCGGGCGCGCCGATGTAGTCCGGCTGGGAGGGCGGCGAGATCTGGTACTTCACCTTCGTCATGTAGATGCCGCACGGCCACGGTGCGCCGGGCCACTTGTGACCGCTCATCGCGATCGAGGAGACCATGTCGACGTCGCCGAGCTCCGCGGTGGGCAGCCGGAGGCCGAAGTCGAACTCCGGCAGCTCGGCCTCGGGGGTCCAGCCGTACGCGGCCGGGTCCTGGGCGGCCATCCGCACGAAGGGCGCGTAGCCGGCGCCGAGCGCGCCGTCCACGTGGATCCAGAAGCCGCGGCGCACGTCGACCAGCGGCTCGCCGGTGCGCGGGTCCTTGCCGTGGACGACCTCGCGGCGGACCAGGCCGTACCGCTCGAAGATCGGCAGCAGCCGCTCGCAGACCCGTCGGACGTCGTCGTGGGCGCCCTTGAAGGTGCTGCCGAGGTTGAGGTTGACGAAGACCGGGTGGCCCTTCGCGGCGAAGAACTCGACGAGCACGGCGAGGGCGTCGACGTCGATCTCGCCCGGGCCGTCCCAGGAGCGGCCGGACGGCCCCGGGGCGGAGGGCACCTCGGTGGGCCACTCGCGGAGGCCGGTGGCGGGGTCGACCAGCGGGCACTCGTCGGCGTACTTCTCCAGGCCGACGGCGTGGAAGGTCTCGACGCCCAGGACGCGGACGGCCTTGGCGAAGGAGTAGTGGGTGTCCTCGGAGTAGAAGGCCACCGGGCGGTGGGCGTTCGGGTTGTCCCGGTCGGGCGCCGCCTGGACGTAGCGCAGGGCGTCGAAGGGCGCGGCCGGCGGCTGGATCAGCGCCTTGCCGCTCAGGTAGTCCCGGGCGTTCCAGAGCGCGTACATGTTGCCCTCGGTGGAGCCCATGGAGAGCATGTAGCCCCAGTACGACTCGGGGTCGGCGGGGTCGTGCGGGCGCTCGGCGTTCCACAGCTTCGCGTAGTAGTCGAGCACCGATCGCTCGATCACCTTGGTGTTCGGCTTGTAGCCGCCGCTCTGGAACGGGTCACCGAGGTTGTTGATGTTGTTCGGCATGAACCGGGCCAGGTCCAGCGCGGTGCCCTGGATGTCCTGGGTGGCCTGGTAGCCCATCAGGTGCCGGCGCTTGCGCGTCAGGTACTCGTCCACCGTGTCCAGGGCGCGCAGCCGCTGGTCGTCGTCGAGGCCGCCGGCGGGGAGCACGAAGTCCCGGTCGTCCAGCTCCGCCCCCGGGTCGACGGCGGGCGCGGCTGCGGGCGCGGCGGCGAAGGCGGCGGTCGGGCTCATGGCTTCGGCACTCCGGGGTCACAGGTCGGCCGGCCCGTGAGCGGGAACGGCGGAGGGCGTTCGCCGCTCGCGCCCCAGGATGGAACTTCCCGCCACCGGATGGAAGAGTCTCCGAACATTGTTCGACCGAATCCCGATCAGTCTTGCGAATCCACGGAATCGACTGGAATCCTGGGAGCCGTGCCGAACAATCCGCAGTCCCGCCGGGCGCCCGTCGACGGTGTCGACCGGGCGATCATCCGCGCCCTGGCCGACAATGCCCGGTTGCCGAACAACGCCCTCGCAGAGGCGGTGGGCATCGCCCCCTCGACCTGCCTGGCCCGGGTGCGCGCACTCCAGGAGCGCGGGATCATCCGGGGCTTCCGGGCCGAGGTCGACCCGGCGGCGATCGGCCTGCCGCTGCAGGCGATGATCTCGGTCCGGCTCCGGGCGCACACCCGCGAGCAGAACGAGAGCTTCCGCGGCACCGCCCCCGACCTGCCGGGCGTCCTGGCGGTCTTCCACATGGCGGGCTCGGACGACTACCTGCTGCACGTGGGCGTCGCCGGCCCCGAGGCGCTGCGCGACTTCGTCGTCGACCACCTGACCACCCACCCGGCGGTCGCCCAGACCCGGACCAACCTGATCTTCGAGCAGATACCGGGCCGCCGCTACCTTGCCCCGGAGCGGTGAGGCTCCCGACGGTCTGCCGCGGCACAACGCGGTGAAGCTCCCGACGGTCTACCGCGGCACGGAGCGGACCAGGAGGAGCGCGATGTCGTCGGTGCGGTGGTCGGCCTGGCCGGCCCGGCCGATGAGGGCGTCGGCGAGGCGGTCGAGCGGGTCGCGGCCGTGGCGGGCGAGGGTGGCGATGAGACCGGCCACCGCCTGGTCGGGGTCGGTGCCGGGGGCGTCGATGAGGCCGTCGGTGTACAGGACCAGGGTGGTGCCGATCGGCAGGTCGATACGGATCTGCGGGTACTCGGCGGCGGGGTCGACGTTCAGCACCACGCCGGTGGGCGGTTCCAGGGCGCGCGCCCGGCCGTCCGGGCCGTACAGCAGCGGCACCGGGTGGCCGGCGTTGGCCAGCCAGGCCTCGCGGCGGGTGAGGTCGACGCAGAAGTACGTGCAGCTCGCCAACAGGGAGGTGTCGAGATCGGCCAACAGACGGTTGGTGCGGGTGAGCACGGTGCTCGGGTCGGCGTCGGCCGCGGCGAAGGCGCGGACCGCGGTACGGACCTGGCCCATCAGCGCGGCCGCGTTCACGTTGTGGCCCTGGACGTCGCCGATGACGACGGCCACGGAGTCCTGCCCGACCCGGATGAGGTCGTAGAAGTCGCCGCCGACGTCCATGTCCTCGGTGCACGGCAGGTACCGGGCGCTGACCTCCAGACTCGGGACGACGGGCAGCGCACGGGGCAGCAGGCTCTCCTGCAGGCCGTGGGCGAGGACCAGCTTGGTGTCGTACAGCCGGGCGCGGTCCAGGGCCTGGGCGATCAGACCGCCGAGCGAGGTGAGGACGGCGCGCTCCTCGGTGTCGAAGTGGTGCGGCTCTGCGAAGGCCAGCACGCAGGTGCCGATCAGGCGGCGCGAGGTCACCAGCGGCAGGTAGGCCCAGGCGGCCATGCCGTCCTGGGTCTCGTGGCGGTCCGGGTAGAGCCGTTCCAGCTCCGCGCGGGTCTCGAAGAACGCGGGCACCGGGTTGGTCGAAGCCTGCACACCGGGCGTGGACTCGCTCAGCGACGTGCCGTCGAACTGGTCGACCAGACCGGGCGGGTAGCCGCGGTGGCCCGCGATGCGCAGACGTCCCCCCTCGGCCATCAGGACGGCGACGGCCTGGCCGCCGAAGGCCGGCAGGATCTGCTCGGACACCATGGTCACCACGTCCTGCACGCTGATGGCCTCGGTCAGCGCGCTGGCGAGGTGGAGCAGGTGGTAGAGCGCGCCGGGCCGGGTGTGCACCGCCCGCTCGGCGGGCTGCTCGCCCTGTCCGTCCGGCCGCGCGACGTCGGCGGCGACGATCTGCACGGTGACCCCCGAGGCGTCCGGGAAGAGCCGGAACGACAGCCACCGGTCCGGCGGCCGCAGCGCGACGAAGGAGGTCGGCTGCCCGCCGATCACCGCCGCCCGGTAGTGGTACTCGTACACCGGGTCGCGCAGCCAGCGCAGCACCGACCACGGGCGCCCGCCCAGCAGCTTCTCCACCGGTTCGCCGAGCAGCTCCGCCGCGGCGGGGGTGACCGCGGCCAGCCGGCCGTCCAGGTCGATGTCGCACATGCCCTCGGGCAGCCGGGCCGGCATGGTGGTGAAGGGGTCGGCGGAACGGTTCTCCGCCACCACGGGGACCGGGCCGGGCCGCACCGGACGGCCCGCCCTGGCCGCCTCCGCCAGGACCTCGGTCAGCCGCCGGGCGAGCAGCTCCAGCGCGTCGCGTTCGCGGGGCGCCAGCTCCGGGGGGTGCGTGGCGGGCCAGAGCAGGAAGAGCGCCCCGTACGTCGTGCTCCCCGCGACCAGCGGAACGGCGGCGAGGCAGAACGAGTACGGCATGGCGACCGCGACCCGCGGGTAGCGGCGCGCCATCTCCTCGGCGCCGCCCACCCAGACGACCCGGCCGCCGCGCGTCGCGTCGACCACCGGGATCGGCACGGTCATGCCGACGTGCTGCCACGGCCTGGTGAACTGCCGGGCGGCCCCGAACGTCATGACGAGTTCGAGCAGCTGCCGGTCGTCCGAGAGCAGGTAGAGGCCGCCCATGTGCGCACCCAGGCGCTCCGGCGCCGACCGCAGGATCTGCGCCACCAGCTCGGGGCCGCGCCCCGCCTCCTCGGCAGCCCCGTGTGCGGGCTCCGAGGACGGACCCCGTGACATGCCCACCACTAGAACCCCATTCGAGCCGACGACTGAGCCCGTAGCCTCCCCTCCATACTGGCCCGGCCGGGTGCCATCCGTCCCGTCGCCGGCCGGACGGCCGGGACGTCCTCACGGTCGGCGCGGGCGCGGTCACGGGTTCCGGCCGCCCCTCCCGTTGCCCACCCCCGGCACCGGCGGCGCAGCCGCGCGCCGCTGCCGGCGCAGCCAGACGGTCAGCAGCACGCAGGGCAGCACCAGGCCGCACACGCTGAGCACGAGGAACTGCGCGAAGCCGCCGATGTGGCCGACCAGCCACGCGAAGTTCTGCCCGAAGAAGCCGACCACGAAGGACAGCGGCAGGAACACGGTCGCGACGATCGTGAGCCGTTCCATCGTGGCGCTCTGCCGGAGGTTGATCCGGTTCTGCTCGACCGAGATGACCGCGATGTTCGCCTCCAGGACGGTCGCCAGCAGGTCGCGCTGGGCCGCGACCTCCTCGTTGACCAGCAGCAGGTGGTCGTGCACGTCGCGGAGGTAGGGCAGGAGCTCGGTCGGCGCCCTGCCGGCCTGCAGCCGGCGGGCCAGCACGCCGAGCAGCGGGTGCACGGCACGGTAGAAGTCGGTGGCCTCGCGGCGCAGGAAGTAGATCCGCTCGGTCGGGGCGACCGTGCCGGAGAACACCGTGGCCTCGATCTGCTCGATGTCGCGTTCGAGCTCGGTGACGACGGGCGCGTAGCCGTCCACGACCTGGTCGAGGATCGCCCAGAGCGTCGACGCGCTACCGGTCCGCAGCAGCTCGGGCCGGCGTTCCAGCCGGCTGCGCGCGCCGGCCAGCTCGCTGGCGACCCCCTGGCGGACGGTGATCACGAAGTGTTCGGCGAGGAAGACGCTGATCTCGCCGGTGTCGACCTCCTCGCGCTCGTCGTCGTAGCGCGCGGTGCGCAGGATGATCAGCTCGGTGCCGTCCTCGTACTGCTCGGCCTTCGGCCTCAGGTGGAAGGCCCGGGCGTCCTCCACGGCGAGTTCGTGCAGCCCGAAGCTCTCGCGGACCTTGGCCAACTCCTCCTCCCCCGGCTCGAACATGCCCAGCCAGACGAAGCCGCCGAGGGTGCAACGCGCCGCCGCCTCCTCCAGCGGCATCGGGCCCTCGTGCTGCCGGCGTCCGTCGCGGTAGTGCGCGCAGTCGACGATCATGGCCTTCCTCCTCGCGTCCGGCCGGTGCCGCCCCCTTCCGATGATCCCGCCGATCCGGTGCACGGCCCCCCTCCGGCCGGGCCCGCGCCCCCTCCGCTCCACGCCCGGTCGGCCCCGGGGACGGTGCCGACCGGCACCTTCACGCCTTGTTCCCCGGGCCTCCCCGGTGCCGTAGCGTGGCCGCGTGAACGCGAACTCGTCCGCGCGGCACGACGCGGTGATCGTCGGTGGTGGGCACAACGGGCTGGTGGCGGCGGCGTACCTCGCGCGGGCCGGCCTCCGGGTGCTGGTGCTGGAACGGTTGCCGCAGGTGGGCGGGGCGGCGGTGTCGGCCCAGGCGTTCGCAGGAGTGGACGCCCGGCTGTCCCGCTACTCGTACCTGGTGAGCCTCCTGCCGCGGAAGGTGGTGCGCGACCTGGGGCTCCGGCTCGACCTGCGGCGGCGCCGGATCTCCTCCTACACGCCCGCGGTCCGGGACGGAAAGCCCACCGGGCTGCTGGTGGACGCCTCCGACCCGGGCCGGGCGCGGGAGTCGTTCCGGGCGCTGACCGGGGCGGACCGGGAGTGGGAGGCCTGGCAGCGCTTCTACGGGACGACCGGACAGGTCGCCCGGCGGGTGTTCCCCACGCTCACCGAGCCGCTGCCGTCCCGCTCCGAGCTGCGCCGGCTGGTCGCGGACGACTCCGCCTGGGAGGCCCTGTTCGAACGGCCGCTGGGCGAGACGATCGAGCGGACCTTCACCGACGACCTGGTGCGCGGCGTGGTGCTCACGGACGCGCTGATCGGCACCTTCACCCACGCCCACGACACCGCGCTGCGGCAGAACCGCTGCTTCCTCTACCACGTGATCGGCAACGGCACGGGCGACTGGGACGTCCCGGTCGGCGGGATGGGCGCGGTGACGGGCGCACTGGCCGAGGCGGCGCGGGCGGCCGGCGCGGAGATCCGGACCGGCTGCGAGGTCACCGCGATCGCCACCGACGGCCGAGGTGACGCCGAGGTGACGTACCGGCAGAAGGACGGCGAGGCAGTCGCGGTGGGCCGCCGGGTGCTCGTGAACGCCGCCCCGGCGGCACTGGCCGGGCTGCTCGGCGAGGAGCCCGGGCCGGGGCCCGCGCCCGAGGGCGCCCAGCTCAAGGTCAACATGGTGCTTCGCCGGCTGCCCCGGCTGAAGGACGCCGCCGTCGATCCGCGGGACGCCTTCGCCGGCACCTTCCACATCGCCGAGGGCTACCGGCAGCTGGAGACCGCCTACACGGAGGCGGAGGCCGGGCGGATTCCCTCAGCACCGCCGTCCGAGATCTACTGCCACACCCTGACCGACACCTCGATCCTGGGCCCCGAGGCCGTACGGCAGGGCTTCCAGACCCTGACGCTGTTCGGCCTGCACATGCCCGCCCGGCTGTTCACCGGTCCGGCGGCCAAGGAGCGCGCCCTGGCGGCGAGCCTGGCGCAGCTCGACGCGGTCCTGGCCGAGCCGATCGCCGACTGTCTGGCGACCGACGCCGCCGGACGCCCCTGCGTGGAGGCCAGGACGCCGCCGGACCTGGAGCGGGAGATCGGCCTGCCGGGCGGGCACATCTTCCACCGGGACCTCGAATTCCCCTTCGTGGAGGGGAGTCCGGACGGTGCCGCGGCCCGCTGGGGCGTGGCGACGGCGCACCCGAACGTGCTGCTGTGCGGCGCGGGCGCGGTCCGCGGCGGCGGCGTCAGCGGCATCCCCGGGCACAACGCGGCGCAGGCGGTGCTGGAGGAGCTGGCCCGGTAGCGCGCCCGGCCCGGACACGCCGGGTGACGGGCCCGGTCACCGAGCGTCCACCGGGGCCGTTCCGCTCCCCCACGACCGTCCCGACCGGACGCCCGGGGTGCCGCGGCGCCCACCGTCCGCCCCCGCCGCCGGACGCAGGCCCCCAAGCCTGGCGCGTCACTCCCCGTAGCGGTTTACTGGGAGTGAGCAGGGCAGGAAACGGAGGCCCCGCCATGGCTTGCCCACACCCGTACGGATTCCACGCCGAGGTCCGCGACCACTACGCGACGGCCGGGGCGGAGGTGACCCGACTGGTGCAGGCCGTTGCCGAGGAGCAGTGGGCGGCGCCCACCCCCTGCCGGCGCTGGGACGTCCGCGCCCTGGTCAACCACCTTGCCGCACAGCACCTCTGGGTCTGCCAGGCGGTGGCGGGCTACACCCCGGAGCAGATCGGCCGCCGCTTCGAGGGCGACGTCCTGGGCCGCAACCCCCTCGGCGTGTGGACGATGGCCGTCGACACCGCCGTCCGCGCCATCAACCAGCCGGGCGCTCTGGACCAGTTGGTCCACGTGCCGTACGGGATGCGTGATGTCGGCGGCTACACCAGGGAGCTGACTGCCGAGACCGTCGTCCACGGCTGGGACCTCGCCCGGGCCCTGGGCGAGAGCGGCCCCATGCCGCCGGGCGCCGCCCGGTACGCGCTCGCGGAGTTCCGGAACTACCGCAACCTCGCCGCCACCGGCCGGTTCGACCCGCCGCGCACCACCCCGCCGGGCGCCGACGCCCAGGAGCTGCTGCTCGCCTTCACCGGCCGCGACCCGCAGTGGTCCGCCGAACGCCTCCGCTGACCGCCGACCATCAGCGGCGTCCTGTCGGCGCCCCCCTTCGACGCCGTCCGCAGCACCACGAGAACCCGGCAGGCGACGGTGCCGCCCCGGCCCGCCCCGGCCTTCTCGCGAGCGGGCCGGGCCGGTCGGGTCACCGACGGTGCGTCAGGCGGTGTTCGGGCGAGCGGTCAGCGCAGCGCGTACGGGCCGGACCGTGCCCGCGCCGGCGCCGGAGTCGACGGCTCCGCCCCGGGTCCCTCCCCGGCTCCCGCCGCACACCGTCGCGCCGCCGAGGCCGGCGGCACCGATCAGGCCCGGAGGCGGATCAAGCCTTCTTCACCACGCTGGACTTGAGCTGCATGGCACCGAAGCCCTCGATGCGGCAGTCGATGTCGTGGCCGTCGACGCCGTCCACCAGCCGGATGTTGCGGACCTTGGTGCCCGCCTTGATGCCCGAGGCACTGCCCTTGACCTTGAGGGCCTTGACGACGGTCACGGTGTCGCCGTCGGCCAGCACGTTGCCGACCGCGTCCTTGACCACCCGCTCGCCGGCCCCGGCGGACGGGACCTCGCCACCGCCGGCGGGCACCCACTCGTGGCCGCACTCGGGGCAGACCATGAGGCCGTTCATCTCGTACGTGTACTGACCCGCGCACTGCGGGCACGGGGGAAGGTTGTCGCTCATACGTTCAGGATATCCATGCCACCGAGGGGCGTTTCCCGTGGTCAGGGAGCGCGCAGGCGGCGGAGTCGCCCTTCGGGCGACGCGACCGCCACTCCGGGGGCACCGCGAAAACCGATGGCCCGGACCAGGGCGCCAGTGTTAGCAATGTGACATGCTACAAGGCGACCACATCACCCTCCGGGCCCGGCACGAGACCGACGTCCCCGTGCTCCAGGCCGAGCTCTACGACGACGTCGCGACCCGCTCGCGGGCCGACTCCCGGCCCTGGCGGCCCGTCCCACCGGGGTCGGCGCAGTCGCCGTACGCGGTCTCCGGGGTCTCCGACGAGGCCGCCTGCTTCTCCGTGCTCGATACGGCCTCGGGGGAGCTGGCAGGCGAGGCCCTGCTCTGGGGCATCGACCCCCACAACCGGACCGCCCACCTGGGCGTCGCGCTGCGGCCGGGCCACCGGGGGCGCGGCTTCGCCACGGACGTCCTGCGGGTGCTCTGCCGCTACGGCTTCACGGTCCTCGGCCTGAACCGGCTGCAACTGGAGACGCTCGCGGACAACACGCCGATGCTCCGGGCCGCCACCGCGGCCGGGTTCACCGCCGAGGGCACGCTGCGCCGTTCGGCCTGGGCATGTGGGGAGTTCACGGACCAGGTGGTGCTCGGCCTGCTGGCCGAGGAGTGGCAGGACTGTCAGTGAGGATGCTCATGAGCGGTTCCCGGCAGGTCCGACCTGAGCGGGATCTGTCGGCCTCGTCCGGGAGCCGCTCGTGAGCATCCATCGTCCAGTTACGCAAGGTCTCCGGATTGATCCCGAGATCGTCGGCGACCGACTTGATCGTCGAGCCCGGCCGCGACTCGTACAGCGCGACCGCGTCCGCCTTGAACTCCGGCGGGTAGTGCTTCATCACCATCGGTGCAGGACTCCTGTCCACCCAGACCCATCAAGGTCCGAGTGTCTCTGGTGTCCAACATCCGGGGTCAAGCCCCGGCCCGGCGGGCGGCCTCGCCGGCCCGCCGGGCATAGAACGACGACCGGGAGATCCCCAGGACGACACAGATCCGCTTGACGCCCCAGGCGCCGTGGTGATCATCAACGAAACGGAAGCGGATCAGAGGACCCGTCAATTATTTACTGCCTGATTTGATCTCGTCTTCGTGCTGTGCGATCGCGTTCTGGAGGGCGTCGATCGTCCGGGGTGGGTGGGTCCGCCGGGGATGGGCCAGGGCTGCGGCTATGCCTGAGGTGGCGAAGGCGAGCAGTGGCTTGGTGCGGTGTGCGTGGTAGTTCAGGCTCGTGGGTACTCGACCGAGAAGTTGGGCGGCCAGGGCCAGGGTGACGGTGTTGCGGTGGTGCAGGACGGCGACCAGTACGCGGTGGCGGTGATCGAGGTAGCCGACCCCGGGGTTGTATCCGCGTCGGTTGATGCCCTTCCTCTTCTCGCGCTCGGCCTCGGCCAGGACGCGGCGGAAGGGCTCGAGTTCTTCCACGAGCTGGTCGAACTGCTCGCGGGGCATACCGGTCAGGGCCGGATGCGTGAGCAGGAGGGTGGCCTCGGCCGGGATCGGTGGTGCCTTGGCCTGTTCCGGCTCGACCGACGGTTCCTGTCCGGGGCCGTGCGGGGCGATGGTGTAGTTCCACTTGTCGTGGAAGTCGTCGCGTTCAACACGCTGAAGGATCGCTGCGCGCTCGGCATTGGTGAGCGTCCGGCCGGTGGGGTACTCGTTGTCGTCGAGGACCGCCTGGACGCTCAGCCCGGCGCTGGTGCGGGTGGCCGAGATGGTCTGGAGCAGTACTTCGTAGCTGGTCAGCGGCCTGCCACGCAGACTGTGGGTGATCCGGGAGAACAGCCGGTGTTCGACCTTGTTCCATTTCGAAGTCGCGGGCGGGAAGTGCATGACCGTGATGCTCAGTCCGGACTCGTCGGCGAAGGCGGCCAGGTCGTTCTTGAACAGGTGGGAGTCGGCTGAGTTGGCTCCTCCGGAGTCGGCGGTGACCAGCAGGCGGGTGGCGTCGGGGTAGTCGAGGTGGCCCTGGTGGTTCCACCAGCGGCGCAGGGACTCCACCGCGAAGGCGGCGGTGTTGCGGTCGGTGCCCACGTTGACCCAGCCGGTGTCGCGTCCCAGGTCGTAGACGCCGTAGGGGATGGCGATCGGGGTGTCGGGGTCCAGGAAGTCGTGGTCCGGGGCGGTGATCGGCCGGCCCTTGGGACGCCAGGTGCGGCCGGAACGGGCGAAGTCGCCGATCGGGTCGGGTAGGTGCGGCGCATTGCTGCGCCGCACCCCCCTCAGAACCGTGCGTGTCCGTCGTCCGAGCACACGGCTCAAGCAGGCCCCGGAGGGCTGCTGGCAGGTTGCAGTGCTGTCCGACTGCCGGTGCTGGCACCGCGCCAGCGATGGCAGTGGGTGTGGATCAGGCGGAGGTAGGCGGGGTTGTCCGGTGTGCTGCGGCCCGGGTCGGCGGTGATCGCGTTCTTGCGGACCGCCTGTCGGGTCACCTTGAGCCACTGCTCCCATTCCGCTGGGCTCTGCGGCTCGCGGTCGGCGTGCAGGAGGAGCTCGTCGCAGAGCGGACAGCGGCCGTGCTGCTTCTGCAGCAGTCGCAGCCCGGTCGCACTGAGCGGGGGTTTCCTCTTGCTCCGTCGTGCAGCCCAGTACTCGGCCAGGGCCGGGTCGTCGACCGACGCCCGGGATGGCGTCCCGCTGAGTGGTGTAGCAGGGATCTTGGTGCAACCCCTGGTCATGAAGGAGCCATCGCGCAACTCTCCGAGTAGGAAGGCTCGTTGAGTGAGAGGTGCGCGATGGCCTTGTCCCAGTCTGACCTACTCCGCCTCATGGAGTCACTGCGTTCGGCGGACGGAATCGAGTTGATCAGGGCGCTCGCCCAGCGGATGCTGCAGGAGCTGATCGAGGCCGAGGCGACCGCCCGTATCGGTGCCGAGCCGGGCGAGCACACGGAGGCCCGCACGACGTGGCGCAACGGTCACCGCGAGAAGACGCTGACCACGCAGGCCGGCGATCTGGACCTGGCCATCCCGAAGGTCCGGACCGGCAGCTTCTTCCCCAGCCTCCTGGAGCGCCGGCGCCGTATCGACCAGGCACTCTACGCGGTCATCATGGAGGCCTACGTCTGGGCGTGTCCACCCGCTCGGTCGACGACGACTCTGTTGCTCAATTCGGGCTGTGGGTTGGGCTGACTGCGGCATGATCGCTTCTGTGGCCGGCTCGTGGGCAGGCGGCCACGGGGGTGGTGCGGGTGTCGATGCGGGCAGCGGGGCTGCCGGAGGTCCCGGAACAGACGGCGCTGGTCGCGGCGTCGGCGTTCCCGAAGGGGACGATGGCGATGCGGGTGCGAGAGAGGCTGGCGGAGGTCTTCGCGGACGAGGCGTTCGCGTCCGCGTTCGGGGTTCGCGGGGCTCCGGGCCTGTCGCCCGGGATGCCGGCGCTGGTCACGGTGCTGCAGTTCGCCGAGAACCTGACCGACCGCCAGGCCGCGGGCATGGCGGTGCGGGCGATCGACTGGAAGTACGCGCTCGTGCGCCACGAGGCGCCATCACTCCGGGCAAGGGTGAGAGACCCTTGCCGCTGGTCTGTCGCAGCAGACTAGCGAAGCTGGGGGCAGTCTGACCGCGGAGACGCGCGGGAGGGCGGCAAGCAGCCCCGACAACGACGGGACGCACCGGCACTGCCAGACGGTGCGGGTCCGGCAAGCAAGACGAGACGCCGTACGAGAGGAACCAGCGTCTGAAGCCCCGTAACACTTCCACCGGCTCCAATCTGGTGGATCTGGGCCGGGAAGCAGTGCTCGACCCCCGTGAATCGCGCGGGGGCGTCTCCGAAGCCGGATAAGTGCGCCGGTGGGGAGGCCATGCCGAAAGCCTGCGGCGTAGGCATGGCGATGCTGCCGGGGTACAGCTGGGCGGCTCACTCGACAACCGGATGGTGGTGAACGTGGGAAGCGGTCCGATGCCGCCCTTCCCGTCCAACAGCCAGTTGGGCGAAGGGCAGGCCCGTCGTCGGCTGACGGCACCGGGTCGTGGCGGAGTCCTCGTAGTAGTCCGAGCGCGCGAAAGGCGCGTACACGGCGAAGGAGGACAGCAAGTCAGCAGTGGAAGGACTGGAAGACCAGGAGGTTGTCGCCGGTGAACACCGACGAACTGCAGTCCGCCCTGTTCGGGGCGGAGCTACGGGTACTGGAGATCCAGACGAAGCTGCACCGTTGGGCCCGCGAGGATTCTCATCGCAGGTTCGATGACCTGTTCAATCTCGTTGCCGATCCCGCGTTCCTGCTGGTGGCGTGGGCTCGGGTGCGGGGCAACAAGGGAGCCCGCACGGCCGGAGTGGACGGTGAGACCGCCTACTACGTGGAGACCGTGCGGGGCGTCGAGGTCTTCCTCGACGGGCTGCGGACCTCGATCAGGGACCGCAGTTTCTGCCCGCTCCCGGTGAGGGAACGGATGGTCCCCAAGGCGGGCGGCAAGCTGCGTCGTCTGGGGATCGCGACCGTGACTGACCGGGTGGTGCAGGCGTCCCTGAAGCTGGTGTTGGAGCCGATCTTCGAGGCGGTTTTCCTCCCGTGTTCCTACGGGTTCCGCCCCAACCACCGGGCTCACGACGCGGTGGCCGAGGTCCGCCACCTCACCTCCCACTCCTACGAGTGGATCGTGGAGGGCGACATCAAAGCCTGCTTCGACGAGATCTCGCACACGGCCCTGATGGACCGGGTGCGCGCTCGCGTCGGGGACAGACGCGTCCTGGCCTTGGTGAAGGCGTTCCTGAAGTCCGGAATCCTCGGTGAGGACCGCGTCCTTCGGGAGAACAACACCGGAACCCCGCAAGGGTCGATCCTCTCCCCGTTGCTCAGCAACGTGGCTCTCTCCGTCCTGGACGAGCACATCGCCCGGGGTCCGGGAGGACCGGCGAGCACCTTCAACGACCGGCTCAAGCGCCGTCGTCGCGGACTGCCGAACTACCGGCTGATCCGTTATGCGGACGACTGGTGCCTGGTCGTGTCGGGCACCCGTGCCCACGCGGAGGCGCTCAAGGAAGAGGCCGCTGGGGTACTCGCCACGATGGGTCTGCGCCTGTCGCCGGAGAAGACCCTGATCACCCATATCGACGAGGGCCTCGACTTCCTCGGCTGGCGCATCCAGCGCCACCGGAAGCGAGGAACCGAGAAGCACTACGTCTACACCTACCCGTCCCGCAGGGCCCTGTCGGCCGTGATGGACAAGGTCAGGACGCAGTGCCGAAAGACAGGCACTGACCTGCCGTTCGACACCCTGCTCATCCAGCTCAACCGGATGCTGCGGGGCTGGTGCGCTTACTTCCGGCCGGGAGTGTCCAGCGCCACCTTCCAGTACCTGACCTCGTACGTCTGGGGCCGGGTCATCTGGTGGCTACGGCGAAAGCACCCCCGGATGAACTGGAAGGACCTCCGCCGGCGCTTCTGCGGCGGGGGCTGGTGGCCGGCCAGCGAGGAACGGGAGCTGTTCAGCCCGGCGAAGGTAGGCACCACGCGCTACCGCTACCGGGGATCAGTCATCCCCTCCCCATGGCCGACCACGGGATGAGAGAACTCCTCACGGGTCGACAAACGGGGCTTGTGGAGCGCCCGTTGCGCTGAGAGGCGCACGGCGGGTGCGGGAAGCGGTCCGGAGAAACGGGCCAGTCGAAAGGCCGAAACCGCGCTCCGGACCGACTTCACGGCCTGGAACTTGCCGATCCCGGCTTCGACTTCACGGTGCTGGCGAAGTTCCGGGCCCGGCTGGTCGAGCACGGCATGGAACGCTTGATCTTCGACCGGCTGGTGGAACACTGCCGCCAGGCGGAGCTGATTGTCGCCGGAGGCCGGCAGCGCACCGACTCCACCCACGTCATCAGCGCGGTAAGGGATCTGAACCGCCTCGAGCTGGCCGGGGAGAGCGTGCGCGCGGCGCTGGAGGCGCTGGCTGTCGCGGCTCCGATCTGGCTCGCCGGGGCGGTGCCGGTCGCGGAGTGGGAGCTGCGGTATGCGGCCAGGGTCGACTCGTGGCGGCTGCCCACCTCGAAGACGAAGCGGGACCGGCTGGCCGAGGTCTACGGCCAGGACGCGCATCAGCTGCTGCACGCCATCCACGCACCGGCCGCACCGGAGTGGCTGCGGGAGATCGAGGCGGTCCAGCTGCTGCGGCGGATCTTCATGCAGACCTACTACGTGCACACCGACGGGCGCGGACGGGAGGTGGTCAGGAAGCGGGAGGCCGAAGGAGACGGTGTCCCGCCCGGCCAACTCCGGCTCGCCTCCCCCTACGACCCGGACGCTCGCTGGTCCGCCAAGGGAGACGAGCTGTTCTGGTGCGGCTACAAGGTCCACCTCACCGAGACCTGCGACAACACCCCGGACAGCACTACCGGCAGCGCCGCCGGGACGTGGGCCCCGAACCTGATCACGGACGTGGCCACCACCGTGGCGACCGCACCGGACGTGACCGCCACCGCCGGCATCCAGCAGCGGCCGACCGAGCGGCGGGTCAAGCCGGGCGAGCACTACCTCGACTCCGGCTACCCCTCGGCCGACCTCGTCACCGCCGCTGCCGGTGAGGGCATCACCATGGTCACCCCGCTCCTGGCCGATCACTCCCGGCAGGCCCGGGCCACCGAGGGCTTCGACAAGAGCGCCTTCCGCGTCGACTGGACAGCCCGTCAAGTCCGCTGCCCCGAAGACCACATCAGCACCGGCTGGTATCCCGTCCGGCAGCACGGCCGCGACGCCATCGTCATCGAGTTCGCCCGCGAAGACTGCCGCACCTGTCCGTCCCACGACAGGTGCACCACCGCGGCTCGCGGCAACCGCATGCTCACCCTGCGGCCCCGCGAGCTCCACGAGACCGTCGCTGCCGCCCGCGCCGAGCAGAAGACCGATACCTGGCAGGCCAGGGCGCGAGCGTTCTCGGGTGACGAGACGTCACAGTTGTGACGAAGTGGGAGGGTTGTCCGCTTCGCCGGTGTGGTGAAACGGGACGCGGCTCCGGATGATCAAGGTGTCGAAGCCGTTGATCACAACCGAAGCCGCGTCTGCATGCCATCCTCCCTGATCTCCACCGTCACCCGCCACCAGGACCACATGCCGGGCGATCTGACCGGCGACGCCGAGCGCCTGATCACCCTGGCCGAGGTCCTGGACCGCCTGCCGGACCCGCGCCGCACGCGGGGGCGCCGCTACCGACTGGGCGCCCTGCTCGTGCTGTGCGCCACCGCGGTAATGGCCGGGGCGTCCACCTGGGCCGCCATCGTCCGCTTCGCCGCCGGCCTCGACCCGGTGCTGCGCGAGCGCATCGGCCTGGTCCGCGGCATCCCGCGCACCAGCACACTGGCCCGCCTCCTCGCCCGCCTCGACGGCGACGCGCTCGACGCGGCACTGGGCGCCTGGCTGCAACTGCAGCACACCGACCCACTCACCGGCCCAGTCCCGGCAGACGCACCGGTCAAACGGGACGCGGTCTCGGTCGACGGCAAGACCTTGCGCGGCTCGCGAACCCGCGAGCGCCGGGCCGTCCACCTGCTCGCCGCGTCGATCCACGGCACCCGCGCCGTCATCGCCCAGCGGCAGGTCGACTCCAAGAGCAACGAGATCACCGCGTTCCGCCCGCTCCTCGGACCCCTCGACCTGGCGGACAAGGTCGTCACCTTCGATGCCCTGCTCACCCAGCACGACCACGCCCGCTTCCTGGTCGAGGAGAAGAACGCGCACTACATCGCCCTGATCAAGGGCAACCACCCCACCCTGCACGCCCAGTTGAAGAAGCTCCCCTGGAGTGAGGTCCCGCTCATGGACAAGACCCGCGCCATCGCTCACGGCCGCGACGAGATCCGCCGCCTGAAGGCCGCCACCGTCCCCGACCTTCCCTTCCCCCACGCCGACCAGGTCCTGCAGATCGTGCGCCGCCGTCGCGTCCTGAGCACCGGCAAACTCACCGTCGAACGCATCTACGCGCTCACCGACCTGACGATGCACGAGGCCACGGCCGCCCACCTCGCCGAACACGTACGCGAACACTGGGGCGTCGAGGCCCTGCACCACCTGCGCGACGTCACCCTCCGCGAGGACGCCTCCAAGATCCGCACCGGCAGCGCACCCCGCATCATGGCCGGTCTGCGCAACACCGCCCTCGCGCTCGCCGAGCTCGCCGGCTGGCACAACCACGCCGCGGCAGTCGATCACTACAGGTCACGCCCCGACCACGCACTCGACCTGATCAAGCCCACAACCTGAGAAAGCTCATGCCCTGCCTGGCAGGCCAAGTACGCCCTCCGAGCCGGGGTCGAAGGCACCATCAACCAGGCCCTCGACATCACCGGTCTACGCCAGGCACGCTACCGCGGTCTCCCCAAGGTCAGCCTCCAGCACGCCTACTCCGCCACGGCGATCAACGTCATCCGGCTCGACGCCCACTGGAGAGAACAGACCCAGGGCCTGCGACGCAGCCGGCTCACCCAGCTTGCCCACCGACTCGCTGCCTGATCGCGACCTCGAATTGAGCAACAGAGTCCACCCGTCCGCTGACGTTGCCGTCAACTACTGCCGTCAGACATGCCGAGCGGCCCCACCGGAAGTCATTCCCGATGGGGCCGCAATGCTGTACCGCGACGGCAGATGAGAGCTACCGCCCAGCCAGTCCCAATGGAACAGCCAGCAATTCAGGCGAGATGCTAGAGGTGTTCATCAGAAATCTGCGAGCAGCCTTCGAGAACCTCAGCAGAAGCCCCGGAAAATAGCACCCTTGCCACGTGTGGAGCATCGATGAATTCGACTTGCTGCTCATACCTCCAGAGCAACTCGACAATCATCTCCAGCCCCAAGATGTCGTCCGAATCCTTCCTCTTCCCCACATGGAATACATCCCCTACTGACACAGTGCCCTGCAAGCAGCGAACAATGCATGTCACTCCAGCGTCCGACGCCCCTTCAATCCGCTCAATCCCGAGAACTCTGTCAGCCACTGTACGCCCCCGCCTCGCTAATGAACTGGGAAACTTGCTCTGGCGTCAGCTTCGGAGTGTTCGCCAGAAGCGGTGAAAGATCGTCAATTCCGATCCTTGACGGTATCGAGATTCCCATTCGACTCAGAATCCCTCGAGCAGCTGATGCCGGTATCTGAATACTGGAGCGCCGAGCAAAATCACCAGGAGATAGCTCTACACCCACTTCGGCCTCCGATGCGATGCAACCCTCATAGGTCGCAACCCCGGCAAGATCGCGAGGAGTGGCGATCTGGATAATCGCGTCACCAAATTGTTCCGAATGCGTCGCAAAGATGGTTGCCACGCCCGGATCAGAAGAAGTCGGTGTAATGCCAACCCGCTGCGTACCCGGGCTACCTTCAAACCCACTTGTAGTTCCACGAAATACCGGCTGACCGCAGTCGTTGTGAACCAGGACCGGCGTGGTCCCCGCCAGCACATAGTACGTGTGCTACGCGACCCCTCTCTACCCGCTTTTTCGCAGGTCAGCGGTGGTTTGACGGTCCGTCGGTGTCCGTGGATGTGCGCTGAAGTCCGTGGTTGTTGCCGTCGCCGCTGCCGTCAGATGTGTAGACCAATTGTTCTGCCGGTGGCGGCGCGCGTGATCCTACTGCCAGGCTCCGGGCTCGGCGCGGACGATGGTGCGGGTGGCCTGCTCGTACGACTGATGGCCGGTCTGCGCGCAGTGTCCGGCGATCCAGCGGGTGAGTTCCTCAGGGGTGTGCATCTCCCCGGACGCGGCGGCGCAGTTCCGTTCCTCGCCGGTGACGCAGACCGCCTCGAAGGTCGGCAGCGCCATGGGGTCGGTCGCGGCGGTCACGTGGTACTCGCGGAAGCGGTAGCGGGTGGCCTTACCCATCAGCCTTCCTCCTGTCCGCCAAGGGGGCCGGCGTTCGCGGGTTCGCCCTCCTCGGCCGCCTCCTCCTGCGGCGCCGGGATGCGCTCTCCGCGCGACTGGGCGACCCTGAGCGCGTCCGACAGGGCCTCGGTCAGCCGGCAGGCGAGCCAGCGGTACTCGATGGCCGACTGCGCCTTGGCTCCGGGGGCCAGGATGCCCCGGGCGTACTCCAGCAGCTCCTGGCCCATGCCGAGCTGCACGGTTTCGATGCCGTCGGCGAGCGTCGAGATGTAGCCCTTGCCGTCGGTGCTCAGGTAGCAGGGGCGTCCGTCCTCGGTGGTCCATGGCAGCAGGCGGGGTCCCGCCATGCCCGACGCCGCTTCGTGCAACTCCCTGCGACGCAGACGGTCCGCGTCGCTCCTCGGCATGCCCATAGTGGATCTCCGGCCTCGGTCGCTGGAACAGGACACGGCGACCGTAACGACCTGACTACTCGTCAATCCACAGACCCAGCAGGGTAGATCACAACGCATTGTCCGCGAACTGCGACGCTGCGTAGCAGCTATCCGACGATGCCCAGGTAGCCGGCCATCTCGCGCATGTCGCTGGTCAGGGTGCGCTTGCGCTTGCTCAGGATCTCCTGCATGGTCTCGGCCGCCGAGTTCTGGTGCCTCAGCCACTCGGGGGCGGCTTCACGAGCGCGGGTCAGCTCGTCCATGGCCGCCGAAAGGTCACCGGTTCGCGTGTGGGCGCGCGCCATGTCCAGGGTGAAGCGGTTCCCGTCGTTCGTGCTGGGCCTGCCCAGTCGCTTCCACGCCTTCGGCGACAGCTCGACCTCTTCACCCGCCTTGCGCACCACCGCGCGGGCGTCGCCGACGACCATGGAGTCTTCGAGTGCCTTGATGGCGGCGGTCACCGGTCCGAAGACGGACCAGTGCCGGGAGACGTTGCGGTGCGCCGTGCCGACGGCGGTTGCCGCCACCCGCGCCGCCCTGCGGTACTCCTTGGCCTCGTCCGGGCGGTTGTTGCGTGCCGCAGCGGCTGCGGCCTCCATGGCCAGACCGCCCCACACCGCGTAGTGGTCGGGCTCGGCGCCGGTGATCTTCGGCTCCACCACATCCATACTCTGTGCGGCGATCAGCTCCGCCTCCTCCAGCCGGCCTTGCCGCACCAGCAGCCAGCACATGCAGCCGACCCCGGAGCCGGCCGCGAGCATGTCCCCGCCCTCCCGGGCGTCCGCGATAGCTCCTCGCAGGGCCGTGTAGGCGATGTCGTACTGCC
Source organism: Kitasatospora hibisci (assembly GCF_043950205.1). Lineage (NCBI taxonomy): Bacteria > Bacillati > Actinomycetota > Actinomycetes > Kitasatosporales > Streptomycetaceae > Kitasatospora > Kitasatospora hibisci. Next base: position 971,041 of record NZ_CP171642.1, read on the forward strand.
TCACCTGCGTGAGGTAGGTGCCGGCCAGGCGCAACGCCTCAGCTCGGGCGAGCAGGGCTTGCCGGTGCTCGTCTCCGCTGTCGTAGTGGGCGACGGCCCGCGCGGCGTCCCGCAACAGGCCGGGCAGTTGGGCGGCAACGCTCTTGTAGCTGTCGGAGAAGTACAGCACCCGCGCGTCTCGAACCGTCCGAGCGTAGGCACGCATGTTCGGCTCCTCGCCCACGGCCTGGGCGTCCTGGTCCACCAGCCCCACCGCCGGGGTGAGCGCGGCGCGAAGCTGGATGAGGTTGAGCCGGTTCGGCTCCTCCGCCCGCCCTACAGGCTCCGGTGCGTCGGACGCGACGAGTGCCGCCGTGGGGATGCCCAGAGCGCGGGCCAGAGCGTGAAGCGTCTCCATGCGGACCGTTCCGCCCTGCTCGACCTTCCGGACCGTCGCCGGGGACAGACCCGCCGCGTGGGCAAGCTCCTCCTGGCTCATCCCGGCGCGGCGCCGGTACTTCCGTACGTTGTCCGCGAGTTCCATCGTCATCTGCTCACCACCTCCAGCGCCACGGTACGCCTGGTGGGCGAACTGACCGGGCTCTCTGGGCAGATACCCACCCGGGACGGTGACCCACCGCCACACGCAGCGTCGGGCACGCGGTTACTGGAGCGGCGCGGCGCCGGAGCCTCCGGCAGGCTGCGGGCCTGAGCGGGACGGGTTCCTCGTCGGTCGGGCAGCTTCGCCGGACCAGGGTTCTCCGGGGACCGCCAAGGCTCACCGGGTGACGCTTGTGCTCGGCCTTGGCGGCCCCCGGGGGTTCCTGGTACGCCTCCGGGGACCGGCCGGCGAGGGGCACGACCCGCGACCCGCGACCATTCACCACGACAGTGCCGCACCGGCGCTCGGCCCCCGGTCCCTCGGAGGGAGGGCCTGGGGTGAGGTAGAGCCTTGTTGACCACGGCCGCTCTCGCTGGTGTTGCGCGCCCGGACGGGCGGGGGTGCCGCTGAGCGGGGCGGAGACAGGAGCGGGCGGCGGCCCCGCCGGGCCGGAGCGCGCGCGGCCCGCGACAGCGGGCCGCCTTGATCCAGTAAAGAAACTCTGAACAGCTCGACAGCTCAGCCGTCGGCCCTGTTCGCCCTTGGCCTGGCCTATCCCCGCTTCTCCAGCTCCTTGGTCAAGCGACTGACTTCGGCTTCCAGCTGATGACGTGTCTTCTGGAGCTGTGCCACCTGCTTCCGCAGGCGGACGAGTTCCTCGGCATCGTCTTCGGCTGTCGGGGCCTCCTTGACACGTTCAACTGCTGTGTCGGGGTCCGGGGCCTTGCTCACCTGCGTCTTGCGGACGTAGCTGCCGCGGCCGAGGACGGAGTAGATCAGACCTTCGCCCTTGAGGAGACGCAGGGCGTTCTGGACGGTGGAGCTGGCGACTCCGAAGCGCTCTTGGAGGGCTCGCGCGGCCGGCAGTTGGCTGCCTGGCTTCAACTCGCCGTCAAGGATCTGCCTGCGCAGGATGTCGGCGACCTGGATGTAGGGCGGCCGGGAGTCCTCTTCCACCGGCTCATCGAGCGCGAAGTCATCGGCCAGCGTCTCGCCCTCGCGTTCAGCCGCGCGCTGGAGGGACTCGATGCGGGCTTGGGCGAGCATCGAGCGTCGCAGGTTGTTGCGCCCGCCGCCAGTGTGGGCGACTGTGAGGGCACCTCGGGGGGTGCGGTGAATGAGGTGCTCGTGTGCCAGGTGCCAGAGCGCCCGTTCGACGGCTTCGCTGTCGGTGGCGAACATCAGCTGGAGCTTGATGGGCTCGGGGAGTCTGTCCTCGAACTTCAGGCGCCCTTCGACGATCGCTTCGCGGATGGCCCAGATCGCTTGGAGGACGGGCGGCTGAGCGTTTCCGGGGTCGGCGGGGTCGTCTTGAGTGCTGTGCTTGGCCTGCTCCCGCTCGGCCTTGGCCTGGTCGGCGATCTGCTGGATCTCGTCCAGGATGGCCTTCTCCCGGTACTCCTTCTCGTGGCTTCGGACGTAGCTGCCGCGCCCTTGGACCGAGTAGACGAGCCCTTCGTCCTTGAGTACGCGCAGGGCGTTCTGGACGGTGGAGCTGGCGATCCCGTACCGCTCCTGAAGCGTGCGCGTGGACGGAAGCTTCTCGCCCGGCCGAATCCGCTCTTCGAGGATCTCGGCACGCAGCACATCGGCGGCCTGGATGTAGGGCGGCCTGGGGTCCTCTTCAAGCGGCAACGTCATACACCGAGGGTAGCGGCGGGCCCGCACGGATGACACGCCCGTGCGCTCCTCTGTAGCGGGCGTAGTGGCCGAACAGTACTGGCGTATCGCATCACCAAACTGCTCGACTGTACGACCGTTGCGGGCGTGCGATCGTCGCGCTATGGTTCTGGCGAGTCGAACACGTGACCCACGAACAAGGGAACTGCCATGGCTATGACCAGGATTCGCGTCGGACTGCTGCCCTCTGCCGTCTGCATGACGGGCACCGACGCGATGCCGAAGATCAAGGACCCGCAAACCGGCGAGATCGCCACCGACCGCGAGACGGGCGAGCACCTGTTCACGGTCACGGTGATGCTCATGGAGGAGGGGCGCGCGGAGGTCATGAAGCTCACCGTCCCCCAGTCCGGCCTTCCCAACGGGCTCAAGCCCGGCGTCATGGTGCGCCCGGTGGACCTGTTCGCCACGCCGTGGGCGCGGATCTTCAACGGTCAGCTCTCGGAGGGCATCGCCTACCGGGCGGGCCGCTTGGAGGCCGTCAAGTGAGCTGCTCTGTAAGGGCATTGGCTCGCCGACTGCCCGTTCAACCGGTACCGGCAGCCGGTTCGTCCTCGGGTTCATCTACAACGTGGAAGGCGTGAAATGAAGGACGTGAACGAGATCGCCCCGGTCCTGATCGGGGCGGTGCTCGCCCTGGCGGCCCTGTGGGCCGTGGTCGGCCTGGTTCGGTACCTGCGGGTCGATCGTGAGACGCGGGCGAGCATCCGGCAGGGGATACGCATCCGATTCGGGTGGGAGCGACTGGCCAAGATGGCGGGCCTGTCGGTGATCGACAAGACGCCGACGTTCCTGGCCGAGCTGGTCAGCCGTGAGGGCGAGACGCCCAAGCCGCGGGTCCTGGTGCCTCGGATCAAGGTGAAGCCGGACCGGTTCGGGGTGGTGGTGCGGGCCAAGTGCCTGCCGAAGGTAGGGCTGGAGGAGTTCCAGCGCTCGGCGCGCTTCCTCGCCGACGCCTGGCGCTGCACACGGGTTTCCGTGCTGCCGGACGGTCCCGGGCGGGTGGTGATCCGGGCCGTGCGCCTGGACCCGCTCATCACACCAACCGAGCACGTCCCCACGGGAGCGGTGCCGGGGAGCCTGGACACGTGGGGGCTCGGGCTGGACGAGTACGCCGACGACGTGAGCCTGCCGATGGCGAACGTTCCCGGTGTGACCGTGGCCGGCCTGCCTGGCTTCGGGAAGACGTCGCTGATCAACAAGCTCATCTGCGACCTGGCTCCCTCCGACGCGGTCCAGTTCGCCGTGGCGGACGGCAAGGTCTCCACTGCCCACGAAGGGGACTACGCCGATCTGACGCCCCGCCTGTTCGCCTTCGCGGGGGATGACCTGGCTGAAGTTCCACCCTGCAGCTGGACACCTGGAGACTGGGACATGTGAGCCCGGAGGAAGCAGTTTCAGGTGGGAAGCAAGAGCAACATGAGTAAGCGGTACACGGCGGAGTTCAAGCGGGACGCGGTCGCGCTGGTGCGCTCGTCGCCGCACCGGAACGTCACCGAGATCGCCCGTGAGCTGGGGGTCAGCCCGGAAGGGTTGAGAGGCTGGGTCAAGCAGGACCGCACCGACCGGGGCGAGGGCGGTTCCGGCGAGCTGACCAGCCCCGAGCGCGAGGAACTCACCCGGCTTCGCCGCCAGAACCTCGAGCAGCAGAAGACCATCGAGATCCTGCGCAAGGCGGCCGCCTATTTCGGGCTCTTCGACCGCATGTGTGGGTGCTCTGAGCTGGGCTGATACGCGAAACACGCCGTCTCCTGCGTATGGTTCTTGGTCTCTGAGGTCAAGATCCACATGCAGGAAGACGGCGTGTCTGCGAACAGGATATGGAAGAAGCTGCTGACGGTCGAACGGGCCGTGGTCGAGCAGGTCGAGATCGACCAGGACTCCGGCGTGCTGGTCGCCCGGGTGCGCCCGACGACCCGGGAGCGGGGTCGGTGCGGGGTCTGCCGCCGTCCCGGGCGTGGCTACGACCAGGGGCGGGGGCGGCGGCGCTGGCGGTGCCTGGACGCCGGGACCACCCAGGTGTTCCTGGAGGCCGATGCGCCCCGGGTGGCCTGCCGCGAGCACGGGGTGGTCACGGCCGCCGTGCCCTGGGCCCGGCACGGCGCCGGCCACACCCGTGCCTTCGACCAGCAGGCGGCCTGGATGGCCACGGAGTGCTCCAAGTCCGCGGTCGCGCAGCTGATGCGCACTTCCTGGCGTACGGTCGGAGCGATCGTGGAGCGGTTCGTGGCCGACCGCGATGCCGGTCTCGACCGGCTGGCGGGCCTGCGCCGGATCGGCGTCGACGAGATCTCCTACCGCAAGGGGCAGCGGTACATGACCGTGGTGGTCGACCACCACACCCGGCAGGTGGTGTGGATGGCCGACGGACACGGCCGCGCCGTCCTGGAGGCCTTCTTCACCGCGCTCGGCCCGAAGCGGGCCGCGAGGCTGACGCACGTCTCCGCCGACGGCGCGCAGTGGATCGCGGACACCGTCGCCGCGCACGCACCGCAGGCGGTACGCGCGATGGATCCGTTCCACGTGGTCGCCTGGGCCACCGAGGCGCTGGACGCCGAGCGCCGCGCGGCGTGGAACCGGGCCCGCCGCCAGGCCCGGGACGCCGCCACCGCCCGGGCGTTGAAGGACTCCCGCTTCGCCCTGTGGAAGAACCCGGAGGACCTCACCGACCGCCAGCAGGCCAAACTGACCTGGATCGCCACCTCCGACCCTCGGCTGCACCGCGCCTACCTGCTCAAGGAGGGCCTGCGCACGGTCTTCGCCATCGCTCGCGAGCAGGACGCCGGCGCGGCCGTCGACGCCCTGGACCGGTGGCTGTCGTGGGCGCAGCGCAGCCGCATCGAGGTGTTCGTCGAGCTCGGCCGCAGAGTCCGCCGCCACCGCGAGGCCATCGTCAACGCCCTGGTCGAGAGGCTGTCGAACGGGCTGATCGAGTCCACCAACACCAAAACGAGACTGATCATCCGCCGGGGCTTCGGCTTCCGCACCGCCGACGCGGTCATCGCCCTCGTCATGCTCACCCTCGGCGGCGAACGCCCGACACTGCCAGGACGCCAACCCGCTCCAGCATGATCCACACATCAGGCAGAAGAGCCCTATTTCGCGGCCGAGACGACACGGTGATCCGCTTCCGTTTCGTTGAGGACCACCACGGCGCCTGGGGCGTCAAGCGGATCTGCCGCGTCCTGGGCATCGCCCGCTCCTCCTTCTACGCCTGGCGCGCCGGCGAGCAGGCCCGCCGTGCTCGCGAGCGGGCCGAGGACCTCCTCGCCGCCGAGATCACGGTGATCCACCTCGCGTCCAGGGGTGCCTACGGCGTCCCGCGCGTGCATGCCGAACTGCGACGCCAGGGCCGGGCGGTCAACCGGAAGAAGGTGGAGCGGATCATGCGTGAGCGCGGAATCGCGGGCGTCACCCGCCGCCGGCGCCGGGGCCTGACCCGCCAGGCCCGCAAGCCGGTGTTCGCCCCGGACCTGATCGGGCGCGACTTCACCGCTCCCCGTCCCGGGGTTCGCCTGGTCGGCGACATGACCTTCCTGCCGACCGAGGAGGGCTGGCTCTACCTGGCCACCTGCATCGACCTGGCCACCCGCGAGGTGGTCGGATACGCGATGGCCGACCACCACCGCGCCGAACTACCGGTGGCCGCGCTGCGGATGGCGGCCGGCCGCGGCGCTCTACAGCCCGGCTGCATCATGCACACCGATCGCGGCAGCGAATACACCTCCAGTGAATTCCGGAGCGAGATAAGCAAGTTGGACATGCGGCAGTCGATGGGAAGGGTCGGCTCCTGTTACGATAACGCCGCCGCCGAGAGCTTCTTCGCCGTCCTGAAGGAGGAGATCGGCACCCGGGTCTGGCCGGACCGCGCCACCGCCCGCGCGGAGGTCTTCGCGTTCATCGAGACCTTCTACAACCGCAGGCGCCTGCGCAAGCACCCCGAGTGGGGCTACCTCACGCCACTGGAGACCCGCCAGCGGCACCGGCAAGGTCACACCCTCGCGGCGTAGACGGACAGTGTCCAACCGCAGGGTGGAACTTCAGTGGCCCCGCCTCCGCCGCCGATGGTCACCGAGTACCGGGTGATCTCGAAGACCTGCCCGGGTTGCGGGCAGGTCACCGCTGGTGGGGCACCATCGGGCGCGGGTGGCCGAGTGCAGTGGGGACCAGGTGTCAAGGCGCGCGCAATGCTCGCGGTGATGGCTCATCACCTGCCCTTCGGCCGCGCGAGGCGGCTGCTGCGCGACCTGGCCGGCATCGACTGCTCCACCGGCTGGCTGGTCAGCATCCGCCGCCAGGCAGCCACCGCGCTGGAGCCGTTCATGGCCCACGTCCGGCAGATCCTGCACCACGCCCGACTGGTGCACGCGGACGAGACCACCGCGCGGGCAGGCGGGAAACTCGCCTACCTGCACGTGGCCTGCGACGACAAGTACACCGCGCTGCACACCGGCGGGCGTGCAGCGGCCGACATCGACGCCGGGCAGATCCTGGACGGCTTCTCCGGGATCCTGGTCCGCGACGGCTACGGCGGCTACACACATCTGGTGGACGCCGTCCACGTGTGGTGCGGCGCGCACACCCTGCGCGACCTCAAGGCCGCCCACGACGCCGACCCCGACCAGCAGACCGGCGCCGAGGCCATGGCCAACACCCTCGTCCTCGCGCTCAATGCCACCCACACCGCCCGCCAGACCGGCCGTGACGCCCTCACCGAGGTGGAACTCGCTGAGATCCGTTCCCGCTACGCGGGCGCGATTGCCGCGATGCGGGCGGACAACGCCCTCGGCAAGACCCCGCTGCAGCAGCGGGCCCTGACCCTGGCCGGCCGGTTCGACAAGCACCGCGACATGATCCTGGCCTTCGTCCACGACCTGACGATTCCCTTCACGAACAACCCGGCCGAGTTGGAGATGAGAGGCGCAAAGATCCGCCAGCGGGTCTCCGGCTGCTGGCGGACCCTGGACGGACTCGCCGACTTCGCCGTCATCTGGTCCTACCTATCCACCACCGCCAAACACGGCCTCGACCACCTCGACGCACTCACTCAGCTCTTCACCACCGGCCCCTGGCTGCCACCGGCTCACCAGCCTGCTTGATCGCCCGCGCCCGCAGATCACTCATAGCGGGCGAAGTCCGGCACGCCGTCGACCGACGCCGGATCGTCGATCGACCAAGTCGGTGCACCTTCCGGCGCACGGACCCGCGAGACAGAGATGCCGTGCAGGCAAGCGCCGCACCACAAGAGCACGTATCCGATCCGAGTTTCAGGCTTGACGATGTATCTGACCTCAAGCCGGTCCCGGCCGCAGTCCGGACACGAGACCAGGCCCATCTCACCCTGCCGGTCGGCCACCTGGCCCAGTACCTGCAGCCACGCTGCACGATCAGCCATCAGCCCAACCTCCCGTTGAAGTAGTTCCAGAACTGGTCCTCCGAGGCGTAGGCGGCCCGTTCCCAAGCGGCCTCCTGCTCAAGCGAGGACGCGTGGCCGTACAGCTGACTCTGCATGACGTGCATTCGCTCGTGGCCAATCGTTCGGACAAGATCCTCTGTGGAGGAGAAGGCATCCGGATACAGCGTGATCGTCCCATCCGGCGATGTATGGCCATACAGGCCACGCCCGATCAAGTCCGTATCACGGTTGATCTTGACCTTGACGCCGTCGAGTCCCACTCCAGCGTCTCGGGCTACTTGATTGACCACGCGCTTCTGCATGGGAACCTGGAGATCAGCGAAGGCCCCTGTGTTCGAAGTTCGCCGTTCCAGCCCTGGTGAACTACTACACGCCCACATCGGCGTCACCGCGACGGTATACGCCCACGTCCGCCTCCGCCTCCAGCGCGACGCCATCGACCTCCTCGGCCACGCTCTCCGTAAGCCGTCGGAGGCCGCTACCGGGCCCGACGACGGAGACGAACCGCCGCTTTGTGCGATACCCGTCCGCTGACGTTGCCGTCAGCTACTGCCGTCAAGAGGCCAAGAAGCCCCCACCGAGTTGAGCTCGGTGGGGGCTTCTACAGTTTGCTAGAAAGTCGGCTTAGCGAGTATTTGAAACCCCATCATCAACGCCAGAGGCACTTAGCGACAGGGGTTAAGAGCCAGAGATCACGGAACTCCTATAGGGCCCTACCTGTCACCCTCTGCAAAATCCAGCTCGACCGATTCTGCAAATCTGCACCATTCCAGCACCTCATCCTTCCAGTGCTCAGGTTCGGGGCTTCCAACAAATCCTTCGCCAACCCACTGCTCCCAGGGCCCGCCAGGTTCCAGGAAATTCCCAGAGAGCTCTACGGCCAGCTTTTCCTCGATCACCATAAGCGCACCAAGCGCCCAAGGCTGAACACTCCTGTAGGTGAGGTCACTCAAGGAGCGAGCCAGATAGTCAACTAGGACCCGCGCGTCTTCAGGCGCTGAAAACCTGGCGAGCGAAAAGCACAGTCCCTTTCCCACGTGGCGCTCTCTCCGCTCCGCTAGGCGGGAAGAGATCCCCTGCCGCATAGCAATGCGCCTGTCAAATCCAGCAAGCCACGATGCGGTCAGGCATTCGCGCCAATCACCATCGAACAGGGTGGCCAAGGTTCCATCGGTCATCCCTCGGGCATCGCGCAGCATGTCGAGGCCGAACGCCATGCGCAGGTCGGGCTCTAGGCGCATGAAGCTACCCGAGAGAAGCTTCTTATACCTGCTGCCCGGAAGGCAGTACTGCTCGAATAGGAAATCATGCCCAGCAGGGCCGGGTTCATGCTTCATAGAAACCTCACCTCGGGATGATCCAAACGCCGTCCAAGTAGATCACGGCTTCCTGAACGGTCCCCACTCGCAGCTTACTTCACAGCCCTCAACTGGGCCGCGTATCAGGATTTCGAGCTCCTCTAGTCCACGCTGGCCAGCGACAGTCATCCTGCCCTGACTGATCGACGAATATGGAATACGAAGCACCAGAGCTCCATTACTGCCAAACTCTTCGGAGAATTCTCGCGCAGTCTCCAGATCTGGCGACCAAGAAGTGAAGACACTCTCCGTGTCACTGCCCTGGTGGGCATACGGGTTGTCGTGGCCGCCGAGAGGTTCCGCCCGTCCAGCTTTGGCCTCTTCAAGCTTGAAGTGGTTGTTTGTGATTCCTCGGTACAGGTACTGGCCGTCTGAATCTCCGAGCTGCTGCGCCCGCTCTACTACATCGTCTGGCGTCGGGTCGCCGCACGTATTGTGAACCAGAATTGGCGTCCCGCCTGCCAGCACATAGTACGTGTGGCACGCGGCCCGGCTCTACCTGCTTTTTCGCAGGTCAGCGGTGGTTTGACGGTCCGTCGGGGTCCGTGGTTGTGCGCTCGTGTCCGTGGTTGTTGCCGTCACTACTGCCGTCAGAGGTGTAGACCACTTGCTCTCGGTGGTGCCCCGTGCGCGCCCTCATGAGGTGTTGGGGCCGTGGGGGCCTCACTTCCAATCTCCGGGCTCGGCGTGGAGCGTCGCGCGGGTTGTGCGCTCGTAGGCTGTGTGGCCGGTCTGGGCGCAGTGCGCGGCGATCCAGCGGGTCAGTTCCTCGAGGGTGTGTGTCTGGCCGGAGGCGGCTCCGCAGTCCTGCTCTTCCCCGGTGACGCAGACGGCCTCGAAGGTCGGCAGTGCCATCGGGTCCACGACTGTGGTGACCGTGTACTCGCGGAACCGGTAGCGGGTGGTCGTGCCCATCAGTGTGCTCCCTTCTCGTCAGAGCCGTCAGCCTCGGCCGTGTCCGACAGGGAGGGGATGCGCTGCCCGCGTGAGTCGGCGACCCTGAGTGCGTCCGACAGGGCCTCGGTCAGCCGACAGGCCAGCCACCGGTATTCGGCCTCAGTCAGTGCCCGCGCCCCGGGGGTCAGGACGCCCCGGGTGTGGTCGAGCAGTTCCTGGCCCATGGTGAGTTGGACCTCTTCGATGCCGTCAGCGAGCGTCGCGAGGTAGCCCTCGCCGTCTGTGCTCAGGTAGCAGGGGAGCCCGTCGGGGGTGGCCCACGGCAGCAGGCGTAGTTCTTCCGCTGCGGGCTCGAACCGGCTCGCGTCGAACTGACGTGTCGCCTCCTCGGCCATGCTGCTGTCCCTTCCTCGGTTCGGCTCTGTCGGTTCAGGGTCTCGTTGGCCTGAACATTTCGGAGTAGCCAGCCTGTCTGCCCTGCTGTCTGCCAAGCTGGCCAGGTGGCGCGGGAATCGGTCGGGGAGCTTGTGCGGCGGCTGCGGCTGACGCGGGGGTGGAGTCAGCAACGGCTGGCCGACGCGCTGGCCCATGCCGCTCCCGGGCGTATCCCGCCGACGCGCAACGACGTGTCCCGCTGGGAGATCGGCACGCGGTCCCCGCGCGAGTGGCTGCCCTTCCTCGCGCAGGTGCTGGGGGTCCCCCGAGACCTACTGGAGGCCGCCAAGGCCGTCCGCCCTCCCGAGCCCGCTCCTCGGGTGCTGACCGTCGCGGACTTCCTCCCCGAAGGCGACCCCCTGGCCCCGCTGAGTGCGCGTACCGGCCGGCGGATCGGCGCCGGGCAGGTCGCCGACCTGGCCCGGCGGGTGCACGGCCTGCGGCTGGCCGACGATGTGGTGTACGGGAAGGACTTGATCGCCCCCGCCCTCCGGGAACTGCGGGCGGCGGTCACGATCTACCGCGAGGGCACCCACACCGAGCAGGTGGGCCGCGAACTGCTACGGGCGATTGGCGAATTGGCGCAGATCGCCGGTTGGGTCGCCTCCGATGCGGGCGAGCATGCCGAGGCGGAGCGGATCTACCGGCTCGGGATCAGTGCCGCCCGTGCCGCCGGGGACGGGGTGCTGTCGGGGAACGTGGCGGGCTCGCTGGCCTATCAGTGGAGCAACACCGGACGCCCCCGCGACGCGGTGGACCTAGCTGCCGCCGCCGTGGCAGAGGCCGGTCCCGATGCTCCGGCGAAAGCCCGCGCGCTGTACCTGGACCGGGTGGCCTGGGCGCACACCCGCGCCGGCCAGGACCGCCCGGCGATGGCTGCCCTCGGGGAAGCCAGCGAGGCCCTGGCCCAGGACTCGGCCAGCACCGAGTCACCTTCGTACCTGTACTGGATAGACGCCGGGGAACTGCAGGTCATGGAGGCGCGCGTCTACACCGAGCTGCACCGGCCCCTGCGCGCCGTTCCACTGCTGACGGACGTCCTGGGCCGTTACGACGCCAGTCACGCGAGGGAGTTGGCGCTGTACTTGTCCTGGCTGGCCGTGGCCTACGCCGATGCGAACGAGCCCGAGGCCGCAGCCGGGACGGCTGGCCGGATACTCGCCCTGGGGCAGAGCGGCAGCGAACGCACCACGGAGCGCACGCGGATCGTGCTGGACCGGCTGCTGGCGTTCCGCGACGTCCCGGAAGTCGCCGAACTGCTGGCGTCCTGACCCTCCCGATCGCGCGAGTTCGGACTACTGCTGGTCGGCGTCTCGGCACGTGGCACGGCTCGTGCGTGGGCTGGTCGCTCGGCGGGGTGCGGTCGGCGGGTCGGCGGGGAGCCTCGCTCCGTGCCGGAGGCGACGTCGGCCACCGCCCTCGGCGAGCCCGGCGATAGAAGCGGGTCGGACCCCTGGCCGACCCTGTTGCCCGCGATCCGGCCGTAGGGCGGTCGCAGGCGAGTCCTTGCTCCGCGTTGCGGGCAAGGAGTCCTTACTCCACAACTTGCTCCGCCCTGGGCGGTGGTCGGGTAAGCAGCGCTTACCCCACAACTTGCTCCCATCGGGCACCAGTCGAGTCCCCCCACGACCCGGCTGGTGACCACTGCGATCCCTGACCCGCGCGGACCTCATGCGCCGCTCTGGCCCTGGGGCGGTCGGCGACGTCGGGCCAGCTCCAGCGGGCGGGGCCCGCCTTGAACCTCGTAGAGAAAATCTGGACGCACCCCCGGCCCCTGGTCGCCCTGCGGCCGACGGGTCAGCAACCTCGCTCGGTGCCGCCTGCTTCGAGGGCTTCGACGCGGGCACGCAGAGCGGTGAGCTGATCAAGCGCCTCGGCCAGCGCCAGCTCCAGCGCCTCGACGCGCGCCGCCGTCCCGCCGACGGGCGCGTTCCCCGCCTCCCCGTCACCTGAGTCGCCGTCGGTGTCGGGGTGGGCGACGAAGGCTCCCTTGCCGGGGCGGGAGATCGCGTAGCCGTCCTGCTTCAGCAGGGCCATGGCCTTCTGCACGGACAGGCTGGAGGCCCCGTACTCCGCCATCAAAACGGCCTGCGTCGGCAGCGCGTCCCCGGGCTTCAGCCCCCCGGAGCGGATCCGCTCCCGCAGGGCCTCGGCGATGACCTCGAACGTCAGCAACACCGTGCCGCCCGCCGGTCTACGTCCCCGCCGCCCCACCGTCACCGCAGGTCACCTCGCCTTCTCTGTGCCTCTACCACTGAAATCCGGCCCGTCCAAAACGGAAGACCGGGGCCACAGTACTCGCGTCCCACCGGCCACCGAAATAGATGAGGAGGGATGCACTTGAATGCGCGCTTGAAGCGATGCTACCTTCACGCACCGCTGGTGAACACCACAGCTGACCAGGCCAGACGTCCCCGGCCCACCATCCCCGCCCGCCGTGACGCGCACCGTTCCCACGTGCGCCGATCACCCGGGTCGCCCCTCAATCGCCTTTCCTCTTCTCCCGACTCCTGCCGGAGGTCTGTCCCCATGCCCGCGCAGCTCCAACTCCCCATCCCCGCGACCACCTCCACTCCCGCCAGCGCGGCGTTCGCCGCACCGGCGCTCACCACCAGCGCCGACACGTCCGCCAACAGGGGCTCGGCGCTGGAACGCCGGGCGCGGCTGACTGCCAGGCTGGCCAAGCTCGCCGCTGCCGGATACCTCGCACCCCTGGCCCGGCAGATCGGCTCCCTGGGCGGTTGCGCCCGCCCGATCCGCCTGACCGGCCACCGGACCCGCCTGGACACCGCCACCGGCCAGATCCTCGACCACCTCGACACCCGCCACCTGCCCGCCGGCGAACTCCTGCTGCGCTGCGGCAACCGCCGCACCACCCGCTGCCCGGCCTGCTCGACCGTCTACCGCTACGACACCTACCAGCTCATCGCCGCCGGACTGCGCGGTGGCAAGACCGTCCCCACCAGCGTCGCCACCCATCCGCGCATCTTCGCCACCCTCACCGCCCCCGGCTTCGGCCCCGTCCACAACCAACCTGGTACCGCCCCCTGCACCTGCGGCACCCGACACGCCGACGGCGACCCGCTCCTCGGCACCCCGCTGAACCCGCAGCGGTACGACTACACCGGCGCGGTGCTGTGGAACGCCCACGCCCCCGCCCTGTGGGCCCGCTTCACCACCCACCTGCGCCGCGAGATCGCCAAGGCCGCCGGACTGACCCAGCGCACCCTGCGCCACCACGCCACGCTCTCCTATGCCAAGGTCGCCGAATACCAAAAGCGCGGCCAGATCCACTTCCACACCGTCATCCGCATCGACGGACCCACCGGCCCTGCCGACACCCCGCCTGCCTGGGCCACCACCGAGCTCCTCGACAACGCCGTCCGCGCCGCCGCCAACCGCACTCGCGTCCAGCACCAACACCCCTCCCGGGCCGGGGAGGCCGACCCGGCACAGTCGGCGGGGCCCACGGCGTTCCGGTTCGGGCGGCAGATCGACGTCCGCGCCATCCGCAGTACCGACTTCACCGGCAACGCCCCCGTCACCGACCGGCACATCGCCGCCTACATCGCCAAGTACGCCACCAAGGGCGCCGAGACCACCGCCGGCACCCTCGACCGCCGACTCCGCTTCCTCGCCGAACTCGCCCAGTACGACCTCACTGACCACGCCCGCCGAATGATCCACACCGCCTGGCACCTTGGTGCCCGGCCCGAGCACGCCCACCTCCGCCTGCGCCAGTGGGCCCACATGCTCGGCTTCCGAGGCCACTTCTCCACCCGCACCCGCCGCTACTCCACCACCCTCACCCACCTCCGCGCCGAACGCACCGCCTGGCGCACCCGCCAACCCGAACCCGCTGCAACGCCGACCGACCCGGCAATGGTCGACCGGCACGCCGACCTGCCGATCGGTGGGGGTCGGTCGGTCACTGACCGGCACAGTGACCGCAATGACCGCAGTGACCTGACCGCCGGTCACACCGACCCCGGCCCCGGTCACCGCGCAGGTCACCGCGCGAAGAACGGGCGATCCGGCGGCCCGGACACGACTCTGGTGATCTCCCACTGGCAGTACGCCGGAACCGGCCTCCTGCCCGAACTCGCCCACCTCGCTGACCTCCTGGCCACCACACCGCGCCCCCGGACCGAGCAACCGAGCCGCCCCCGGCAGGCGCCGCGCGCCGGTGACCCGGCCGGTCACACCACCGACCCGCTGACCACCCCCGTCCAGACGGGGGCGATCGCGTGACCGCCGAGGCCGAACTCCTCACCGTTCCCGAGGTCATGGCGCGCCTGAAGATCAGCCGCTCCACCGTCTACGACCTCATCCGCACCCGGCGACTGGCCTCGATCACCATCGGCCGCGCCCGCCGCATCCCCGCCCACGCTCTGACCGCCCTCGTCCACCACCAACTCGCAGAGGCAGCCTGATGATCACCCCCGACACCAACCCCACTCCCGGCACCGGCTCGCGCAGGGTCCGCGCCAACGGCGACGGCACCGTCTACCAGCGCAAGGACGGCCGCTGGGAAGCCGCCGGATACGTCCTCGCCCCCGCCGACACCCGCAAGCGCCTCCGCGTCTACGGCACCACCCGCAAGGAAGCCCTCGCCAAGCTCACCGAGAAGACCGCCGCCAGCAACCGCGGCATACCCATGGTCTCCGCCCAGGGCAGCCTGGCCGCCTACCTGACGTACTGGCTGGACAACGTCGCCATCCACCAGCTCCGCGAGACCACCCACACCCGCTACACCGCTTGCACGAACCGCTACCTCATCCCCGGCCTTGGCAAGAAGAAGCTTGCCAAGCTCACCGCCAAGGACGTCCGCACCTGGCTCAACCAGCTCCGCACCACCTGCCAGTGCTGCACGCGCGGCCTCGACACGGCCCGCGTCCAGCCTCGCTGCTGCGCAACCGGCACATGCTGCGGCAAGCGGCTCTCCCCGCTGACCCTCGCCTACATCCACTCCGTGCTCAAGTCCGCCCTGGAGCACGCCGTCCGGGAGGAAGAGATCCCGCGCAATGTCGCCCGCAACGTCCGCACCGGCACACCCCGGCCCCGCCGCTTCGAACCCCTGACCGCCGACGAGGCCCGCACCTTCCTCACCGCCACCCAGGGCCACCGCCTCCACGCCCTGTTCGAACTCGCCCTCCGCACCGGACTACGCAAGGGCGAACTCCTCGGGCTGCGCTGGGAAGACCTCGACCTGGACGCCAGCACGGCCAGCGTCCGCCGCACCCTGCAGCGCACCAAGAGCAGCGGCCTGACCACCCTCCCCACCAAGACAATCAGCTCCGAACGCCGCATCGCCCTCCCGGCCCCCTGCCTGCTCTCACTCCGCGCCCACCGCACGCAGCAGGCCCAGGAGAAGGAGAAGGCCGGCGCAGGCTGGGCGGACAGCGGCCACGTCTTCACCCGGCCCGACGGCCACCCCATCGAACCCGCCACACTCACCCGACACTTCAACGCACTCCTCCGCCGAGCACACCTCCGCCAGATCCGCTTCCACGACCTGAGGCACTCGACCGCGACCCTCCTCCTGGAACAGGGCGTCGAACTCGTCGTCATCAAGGAACTCCTCGGCCACGCCCACATCGGCGTCACCGCCACCGTCTACGCCCACGTCCGACTCCGCCTCCAGCGCGACGCCATCGACCTCCTCGGCCGCACCCTCAGCAAGCCCTCCGAGGCCGGCACCGACCCTCACGGCGGCGACGAGCCACCGCTTTGTGCAGCACCCGTCCGCTGACGTTGCCGTCAACTACTGCCGTCAAGACGCCAAGTGGCCCCACCGGAAACGATCCGGTGGGGCCACTTCTATTTGCCGCTAACCTCGCGCTTTCACGAGCGGCGCTGTCCGAGGCTTGATCAAGAGAACGAGGAGTGCCACTGACCTGGGACGATGGGACTTGTCTAGGGTCCTGATCATCCTCAAGAGAGCTGCACTCCTCAGGTGAACAAGCGTAGTGGGTTGTATCCGCGTGTCCGTGTCCGGGGCGACGGTGAGGGGGCGGTCTCACAGGCCGGCGGGGTTCTGCTGGTGGAGACCGCCCGCCGGATCGGCCTGGACACCGCGTTGTCGGCGGCGCTGGAGCCGTGGCGCAAGCCCCGGGCGGTACACGATCCCGGCAAGGTCCTGCTCGACCTCGCCCTGGCCGTCGCACTCGGCGGGGACTGCCTGTCCGACATCGGCGTGCTGCGGGCCGAGCCTGCCGTGTTCGGCCCGGTGGCCTCGGATCCGACGGTGTCCCGGCTGGTCGACGCCCTTGCCGCCGCCGGTCCCCGCGCGCTCGCGGCCGTCCGGCGGGCACGGTCCGAAGTCCGGCAACGGGTATGGAAGTTGGCCGGTCAGGCCGCGCCGGACACCGGCAGCGAGGTGATCGTGGACATCGACGGAGTGCTGGTTCTGGCGCACTCCGAGAAGGAGCACGCGGCTGCGACCTGGAAGAAGACCTTCGGCCACCACCCGCTGTTCGCGTTCGTCGACCACGGCTGTGAAGGGTCCGGCGAGCCGGTCGCGGGCCTGCTGCGGCCGGGGAACGCGGGCAGCAACACCGCAGCCGACCACATCGCCGCCACCCGCCTGGCTCTGGCCCAGTTGCCGAAGAAGCACCGACGCGGACGGCGGACCCTCATCCGCACCGACTCCGGCGGCGGCACCCACGAATTCCTCAACTGGCTCACCGCACGCGGCCGATGGCTGTCCTACTCCATCGGGATGACCATTACGGAAGCGATCCACCAGGCCGTGCTGCTGGTTCCCGCCTCTGCCTGGACGGCGGCCGTCGAGCCGGACGGGAAGATCCGCGACGGCGCCTGGGTCGCCGAACTCGCCGGCGACGTCCTCAAGGGCTGGCCGAAGGGCATGCGGCTGATCGTCCGCAAAGAACGCCCGCACCCCGGCGCCCAGTTGCGCTTCACCGACGCCGACGGCATGCGGCTGACCTGCTTCGCCACCAACACCACCCACACCCCGATCGCCGTCCTGGAACTGCGGCACCGACGGCGCGCCCGGGCCGAGGACCGCATCCGCGCCGCCCGCGACACCGGCCTGCGCAACCTGCCTCTGCACGACGCCGCCCAGAACCAGGTCTGGCTGGAGATCGTTCAGATCGCCCTGGACCTGCTCGCCTGGATGCCCATGCTCGCCCTGACCGGCGACACCCGACGCTGGGAGCCCAAGCGCCTGCGGCTTCGCCTGTTCTCCGCCGCCGCCCAGCTCGTCGCCACCGGCCGCCGCCGCTGGCTCCGCCTCGCCCGCCACTGGCCCTGGACCGACGTGATCACCACCGCGTTCGACCGCCTCCAAGCTCTGCCGCAGCCGGGCTGACCAGCGACAACGCCTCTGTCCCAGCGAGAACCACACCCCCGGAGTCGTGGAACCCGGCGCCCACCCGACGCGACAGTCGGGCCACCGCCCTGCCCATCACCAGCCCGAGAAGCCGAAACGGCCCGGCGGATGAACCGACGGACCGTCACGAAAGATCGAGGCTAACCTTCGGAGAGGCGATATCCGTTCATGTATCCGCGAACCCACTGAATACACTCTGGACGGTTCCCCGTGCCCATTCGACAGAATTCTTCAAGAGCTGCGCGCACCTCGGGGACCGGCAGGCAGCTTCTCGGGTCGTGAAACCTTGGTTCACCCGGATCGGATACAACTCGCGGGTCAAAGCTCGGCGGGTTCAGATTGTCCGATACCCAGACATGGTCAAACACCCCACCCCTAACTGGGTGATCGTCACTGACGAACCAGATTAGAGCCCCAAAGCCGGTCGATGAGTTGACTGCGACGTGGAGAAAGTTGTTTGGCGCGTCAGTGCCACCGGTGTAACGCCTATCGGAGAACATGAAACGCGCATCGTCCCCCGGGCTGTAGTACGGGGAATTGCTCTCCGATTCGAGGTTCTCGATGGCGTCATCGACCAGAAGCGCCATCTCAGGCCATGTCTCGGCGTAGTGCCACTTGCGATTGATCATGGCATTGAGAATCAAGTCTAACCAACCCCTCTAAGGATCACCGGCTCGGTTGCCCCTGGATAGAATACTCGCATGGTCTGACCGCTCCGCAGGATCGCCGGGACCGCCGCCGTGCATCCAAACGGAGCAGGGCACACACCCTTCGGGTTGTTGATTACCACGTCCGCACTCGTCACCTCAGGGTGGCTCCGCATCGCCCATGCAATCTTTGACTCAACATGCGTGGCTGCGGCGATGGGACCGCTACGGGGGTTTGTGATGTTCGGAGAACCCGCAAGGAAATCCTCAATCTCCCGCCAAGATCCAGTTTCTCCACTCATCACCCGCGCGCCGATCGGGTTTCCAGCAGCATCTACTACCTGGCCTGTTGTGATGTGACTTCCGAGGCCTGCCGCAACGTTGTCGTACGGCTCTCCACACGAATTGTGCACCAGCACCGGCGTATTTCCGGCCAGCACATAGTCAGGGCGCGAGCGTTCTCGGGTGACGAGACGTCACAGTTGTGACGAAGTGGGAGGGTTGTCCGCTTCGCCGGTGTGGTGAAACGGGACGCGGCTCCGGATGATCAAGGTGTCGAAGCCGTTGATCACAACCGAAGCCGCGTCTGCATGCCATCCTCCCTGATCTCCACCGTCACCCGCCACCAGGACCACATGCCGGGCGATCTGACCGGCGACGCCGAGCGCCTGATCACCCTGGCCGAGGTCCTGGACCGCCTGCCGGACCCGCGCCGCACGCGGGGGCGCCGCTACCGACTGGGCGCCCTGCTCGTGCTGTGCGCCACCGCGGTAATGGCCGGGGCGTCCACCTGGGCCGCCATCGTCCGCTTCGCCGCCGGCCTCGACCCGGTGCTGCGCGAGCGCATCGGCCTGGTCCGCGGCATCCCGCGCACCAGCACACTGGCCCGCCTCCTCGCCCGCCTCGACGGCGACGCGCTCGACGCGGCACTGGGCGCCTGGCTGCAACTGCAGCACACCGACCCACTCACCGGCCCAGTCCCGGCAGACGCACCGGTCAAACGGGACGCGGTCTCGGTCGACGGCAAGACCTTGCGCGGCTCGCGAACCCGCGAGCGCCGGGCCGTCCACCTGCTCGCCGCGTCGATCCACGGCACCCGCGCCGTCATCGCCCAGCGGCAGGTCGACTCCAAGAGCAACGAGATCACCGCGTTCCGCCCGCTCCTCGGACCCCTCGACCTGGCGGACAAGGTCGTCACCTTCGATGCCCTGCTCACCCAGCACGACCACGCCCGCTTCCTGGTCGAGGAGAAGAACGCGCACTACATCGCCCTGATCAAGGGCAACCACCCCACCCTGCACGCCCAGTTGAAGAAGCTCCCCTGGAGTGAGGTCCCGCTCATGGACAAGACCCGCGCCATCGCTCACGGCCGCGACGAGATCCGCCGCCTGAAGGCCGCCACCGTCCCCGACCTTCCCTTCCCCCACGCCGACCAGGTCCTGCAGATCGTGCGCCGCCGTCGCGTCCTGAGCACCGGCAAACTCACCGTCGAACGCATCTACGCGCTCACCGACCTGACGATGCACGAGGCCACGGCCGCCCACCTCGCCGAACACGTACGCGAACACTGGGGCGTCGAGGCCCTGCACCACCTGCGTGACGTCACCCTCCGCGAGGACGCCTCCAAGATCCGCACCGGCAGCGCACCCCGCATCATGGCCGGTCTGCGCAACACCGCCCTCGCGCTCGCCGAGCTCGCCGGCTGGCACAACCACGCCGCGGCAGTCGATCACTACAGGTCACGCCCCGACCACGCACTCGACCTGATCAAGCCCACAACCTGAGAAAGCTCATGCCCTGAGCACATAGTACGTGTGCTACGCGGCCACTCTCTACCAGCCTTTTCGCAGGTCAAACGGTGTTCGGCGGTTCCGCTGGGGTGCGGGTTTGGTCGGGGTTGTTCGTGGTTGTTGCCGTCACCGCTGCCGTCAAGGGTCTATACCAATTCTGGTGAGTCGGGGCTCTCTGCCGCCGGGGGTGCCCTCGGGCAGGCTCAGGGCCGGGCTCGTGCGTCGGCCAGTCTCGCAGCGCGAGGGCCGGGACGGGAGGGGGTCGGTCGACAGCGAGGCTCCGGGAGCTTCGCTCCCCGCCGGAGGCGAACGCCAGTCACCCGCCGATGGCCGGCTCGGCGACGGGCCTTGATGGTCGGACCCCTGGCCGGCCATCTCGAACGACCGGCCGTAGGACGGTCGTGGCCGACAACTTGCTCCGCGTCGCGGGCAAGGAGTCCATAGCCCACAACTTGCTCCGGCTGGCCGGGGCTCGGGGTAAGCAGTGCTTACCCCACAACTTGCTCCCTGCGGGCACCCGGCCGGGCAGTGTTCCGGACGTCGGCTTGCTCGCTCCACCAGCACTTCATGCGGGCAGCGGCTGAACACCCGGCAACCGCTCGGTCGGCGGCGTTCGGCCAGCTCGGACGGGCGGGGCACCGCCTTGAACCTCGTAGAGAAAATCTGGACGCATCCCCGGCCCCTGGCCGTCCAGCGGCCGACGGGTCAGCAACCTCGCTCGGTGCCGCCCGCTTCAAGGGCTTCGACGCGGGCACGCAGAGCGGTGAGCTGATCAAGCGTCTCGGCCAGTGCCAGCTCCAGCGCCTCGACGCGAGCCACCGTCCTGCCGACGCGCGCGGTCCCGACGTCCAGGCCGTCGAGGTCATCAGCGTCGTCGGGGTGAGCGACGAAGGCTCCCTTGCCGGGGCGGGAGATCGCGTAGCCGTCCTGCTTCAGCAGGGCCATGGCCTTCTGCACGGACAGGCTGGAGGCCCCGTACTCCGCCATCAACACGGCCTGTGTTGGCAGCGCGTCTCCCGGCTTCAGCCCGCCGGAGCGGATCCGTTCCCGCAGGGCGTCGGCGATGACCTCGAACGTCAGCAACACCGTGCCGCCCTCTGGCCTACGCCCCCGCCGCCCCACCGTCACCGCAGGTCACCCCGCCTTCTCTGCGCCCTCTACCACCGAAACCCGGCCCGTCCAAACCGGAAACCAGAGCCACAGTACTCGCATCCCCATCGCCTACCGAAATAGATGAGGAGGGATGCACTTGAATGCGCACTTGAAGCGATGCTACCTTCACGCACCGCTGGTGAACACCACCGCTGACCAGGCCAGACGTCCCCGGCCCACCATCCGCGCCCGCCGTCAAGCGCACCGTGCCCACGTGCGCCGATCACCCGGGTCGCCCCTCAATCGCCTCTCCTCTTCTCCCGACTCCTGCCGGAGGTCTGTCCCCATGCCCGCGCAGCTCCTACTCCCCACCCCCGCAACCACCTCCACTCCCGCCGGCGCGGCGTTCGCCGCGCCGGCACTCACCACCAGCACCGACACGTCCGCGAACAGGAACTCGGCGCTGGAACGCCGGGCGCGGCTGACCGCCAAGCTGGCCAAGCTCGCCGCCGCCGGGCACCTCTCACCCCTGGCCCGCCAGGTCGGCGGGCTCCGCGGCTGCGCCCGCCCGATCCGCCTCACCGGGCACCACACCCGCGTCGACACCGCGACGGGCCAGGTCCTCGACCACCTCGACGCGCGGCACCTCCCGGCGGGCGAGCTGCTGGTCCGCTGCGGCAACCGCCGCGTCACCCGCTGCCCGGCCTGCTCGACCGTCTACCGCTACGACACCTACCAGCTCATCGCCGCCGGACTGCGCGGCGGCAAGACCGTCCCGGCCGGCGTCGCAGCGCACCCGCGCGTCTTCGCCACCCTCACCGCGCCCGGCTTCGGCCCCGTCCACAACCAGCCCGACACCGGCCACTGCCCCTGCGGCCAGGCCCACCCGGACGGCGATCCACTGCTCGGCAGCCCGCTCGACCCCGACCGCTACGACTACACCGGCGCGGTGCTGTGGAACGCGCACGCCCCGGCCCTTTGGGCACGCTTCACCACCCACCTGCGCCGCGAGATCGCCAAGGCCGCCGGACTCACCCAGCGCACCCTGCGGCACCACGCCACCCTCTCCTACGCCAAGGTCGCCGAGTACCAAAAGCGCGGCCAGGTCCACTTCCATGCCGTCATCCGCCTCGACGGACCCACCGGGCCCGCCAGTACCCCGCCCGCCTGGGCCACCACCGAGCTCCTCGACCACGCCGTACGCACCGCCGCCGTACGCACCCGTGTCCTGCCCGAAGGCCAGCTGCGGCAGCGCGACGGGGACACACCCCGATCACAGGACGCTGATCGGGCACGGGCGTTGGTATTCCGGTTCGGGCGGCAGACCGACGTCCGGCCCATCCGCGGCACGGACTTCACCGGCGACAGTCCTGTCACCGACCGGCACGTTGCCGCCTACATCGCCAAGTACGCCACCAAGGGTGCCGAGACCACCACCGGCACCCTCGACCGCCGCCTCCGCCTCCTCGCCGAGCTCGCCCAGTACGACATCACCGACCACGCCCGCCGCATGATCCACACCGCCTGGCACCTCGCCACCCGCCCCGAGCACGCCCACCTCCGCCTGCGGCAATGGGCTCACATGCTCGGCTTCCGAGGACATTTCTCGACCCGCACCCGCCACTACTCGACCACTCTCACCCAACTGCGCGCTGAACGCACCGCCTGGCGAGCCCGCCAATCCGAGGCCACCGCTCAGGCTGCCGTCGGCCCGCGCCCTGAGCAGACGGAGGCCGGCAAAATCCTGCCCACTGGCGGACAGCCGGACAGTGACCGGCGCGGTGACCGCGATGACCACGGTGACCTGACCGCCGGTCACCGAGCCGGTCGCTTTGCCGGTCAGCGCGGCGGCACGGACACGACCCTCGTCCTGTCGCACTGGCAGTACGCAGGAACCGGACTCCTGCCCGAACTCGCCCACCTCGCCGACCTCCTGGAAGCCAAGCGGCCCACCCGGCCTGACGGACGCCGACCGGACGCCCCCGGTCACTCCGGCGGTCACCGACCCGGTCACCCCGGTCACCGGTCGACCCACGCCGACCGGCAAGGGGTCATCGAGTGACCGCCGGTGCTGAGCTCCTCACCGTCCCCGAGGTCATGGCCCGGCTCAAGATCAGCCGCTCCGCCGTCTACGACCTCATCCGCAGCCGGCAACTCGCCTCCCTCACCCTCGGCCGCGCCCGCCGCATCCCCGCCCACGCGCTCGCCGAGCTCATCACCACTCGACTCGAACAGGAAGCCGCCTGATGACCACGCCCCGCAACGCCCCCGCCGCCTCACGCCGTGTCCGGGCCAACGGCGACGGCACCGTCTACCAGCGCAAGGACGGCCGCTGGGAAGCCGCCGGCTACGTCCTCGCACCCGGCGACACTCGCAAGCGCGTCCGCGTCTACGGCAACTCGCGCAAGGAGGCGCTGGCCAAGCTGACCGAGAAGATCTCCGCCAGCAACCGCGGCGTCCCCGTCGTCACCGCCCAGGGCAGCCTCGCCGCCTACCTGACGTACTGGCTGGAGAACGTCGCCGTCCACCAGCTCCGCGAGACCACCCACACCCGCTACACCGCCGTCGTCCACCAGTACCTGATACCGGGCCTGGGCAGGAAGAAGCTCGCCAAGCTCACCGCCAAGGATGTCCGCACCTGGCTCAACGACCTGCGGACCATCTGCCAGTGCTGCGCACGCGGCATCGACGCCCGCCGCAAGCCCGACGCCCAGGCCGGCCGCCGCCCGCGCTGCTGCGCCATCGGCAAGTGCTGCCGCAAGTACCTCTCCCCGCTGACCCTCGCCTATATCCACTCCGTGCTCAAGTCCGCCCTGGAACACGCCGTCCGCGAGGAAGAGATCCCGCGCAACGTCGCCCGCAGCGTCCGCACCGGCACACCCCGACCCCGCCGCTTCAACCCCCTCACCGCCCACGAGGCCCGCACCTTCCTCACCTCCGCACAGAGCCACCGCCTGCACGCACTGTTCGAACTGGCCCTGCGCACCGGACTCCGCAAGGGCGAACTCCTCGGCCTGCGCTGGGAAGACCTCGACCTCGCCAACTGCACCGCCAGCATCCGCCGCACCCTCCAGCGCACCCGCACAAGCGGCCTCACCACCCTGCCCACCAAGACCATCAGCTCCGAACGCCGCATCGCCCTCCCCGACGCCTGCGTCGCCTCGCTCCGCACACACCGTGACCGACAGGCCCGCGAGAAGCAGCAAGCCGGCGCAGAGTGGCTGGAGCACGGCCTCGTCTTCACCCGCCCAGACGGCCACCCCATCGAACCCGCCACCCTCACACGGCACTTCAACGCCCTGCTCCGCTGCTCCCGCCTGCGAGCGATCCGATTCCACGACCTGCGGCACTCGACCGCGACTCTCCTCCTCGAACAGGGCGTCGAACTCGTCGTCATCAAGGAACTCCTCGGGCACGCCCACATCGGCGTCACCGCGACCGTGTACGCCCACGTCCGCCTCCGCCTCCAGCGCGACGCCATCGACCTCCTCGGCCGTACCCTCGGCAAGCCCTCCGCGGCAGCCACCGAGCCCGACGATGGCGATGATCCGCCGCTTTGTGCAGCGCTCGTCCGTTGACGTTGCCGTCAACTACTGCCGTCAGACGCCACAGTGGGCCCCATCGGAATTAATTCCGATGGGGCCCACTGTCATTAGCCAGATGGCAGCGAATTCGCTTCAACTCGCGCCGACGGGAGATATTACGCGTCAGAGGCGATGGCCATCACGCCGTCGAGATCCATTCCTGGCTCGATGATCCCATTGAAGTTATAGCCGTCATCACAAAATACGAGCTCCACATCAGACGGCACCAGCCGCCTGAACCAGAGCGCGAACCTCGCAGCCAAATCAAGGGGAGAATCGAGATAGATGCAGGTCCCGTCCACGTGGGAGTAGCCCTCAAGGTCCCGGCCACCCTCCGAGTAGGTCCAAACAACATCCCTGGATTCCTGAGATCCTTGTCGCTCGCGAATCACGGCAGTCGGCCAGTCTCGCTCCAAGGCTGTGATCAGGTCCGAGCGCCGAACCCCACGACTCTGGCCCTCGAAGATGGCTAGATACGTCACTGACCTGGTCCTTTCCTATGGGATCACGACTACACGGCCAGGGACGCCGTGCTTCTGCATCAGGCCCGTAAAGTATGGCACAGCACCTGATTCATTGGTGATGACACGGAGTCCCACAAGCGGATTCCCTGGGTCATTGATGACCGCAGCGTATCGGGAGAACTCATCATCCATTTTTGCGTCAATTTTCGCTTGGATGAAACCTGGCACCTTCCCGCCCGGCACAAACGGGCTACGCCCAGGGTTGCCAACGTACTTCGCATCCAAGAGCTCGGATGTATTGGCATCGAGGCCGTCTGCCCAAACCTGAGTCCCTCCGCCCGTGGCATGGTATTCAGTCGAACCGACCACCCTGATCTGGTACGCCTGATTCGCCCCGCTGCCCTTCGGCGCTCCAGGGTCCAGTGACAACTTATATGCCGTCGGGCAAGTGTTGTGCACCAGTACTGGCGTGTTGCCTGCCAGCACATAGTACGTGTGGAGGTCGGCGACCGTCAGGTTGTACATGCGGGCTTCGTTGTGGACCATTCGCACCGCAGTGACGGTGACGGACTCACCCGTGGTCGTGGTCAGGCGGTGGCCCTTGACCAGAGAGCCGGCGGGGACCCACTTGTGGTCGGTCTGGTCCCAGAACGGGTGGTTGGCGGTCGTCTTGATCGTGCTGGCGGTGTTACCGGTCTTGACGCGCAGGTCGACGAGGTCGTCGTCGTCATGCGACCAGGTAGCGGTGACCTTGCGTCCGCCCTTGTCGGTCGCGGTCCATTGGTCAGCTGCTCGCACCTGGTCGCCGGTCTTGACGGTGGCGATCGGCTTCACCGAGCCGTCGGCCATCAGTACTGGCGTGTCAGGTGTGAAACTGCAGGCGGATCCGACTGGAGTCTGAGGGGATGTCGGCTCGGCCTTCGGAGTCGCCGGGGGCTTGGGGTCCGCGGGCCTGGTCTTGGGGATGTGCGGCTCGGTCGGCGAGGTCTTCGGTCCCGACGCGTCAGGCTTGGGAGCGCCCTTCTTAGGCCAGAGCTTGCCAAGTGCGTTCTTGATTCCACCGGCTTCCCTGACCGCGCTGGTGGCGGCCCTGATGCCCTTGGCCGCCAGCTTGACGGCACCTACGCCGTCAGCCGCGATCTCGACCACGGCCTCGGTGACGCGCCCGGCAACGTAGGCCGGGTCGTCGTGAGGGATGCCGAAGGCGTCCGCGATCGGGGTCTCGGTGATCTGCATCGGGGTGATGCCCGGAAAGACGGGTGCACCGGTCTGCTGAGACACGGACTGGTTGACCCCGGCGAGAATGTTGTTCCCCGCCGCATACGGACTGTACGGGGCCATCCAGCCAGCGGCCTGATCCACTGCGCCTGCGATGAACTTGCCCGCGCTCTTCATCCACTTCGGCCAGAGCCCATCCGCGTCGGTAAGGTTGACGGGGTTGTTGCTGGCGTACGTGTAGCCCCCCATCTGGTTGGGATCCCCAGCCATCAGAACGGGGTCGACGGTAAGGAATCGACCGAGCACCGGATCGTAGTTGCGAGCGCCCAGCAGACTCAGACCGCTGTTGGCGTCGACCGGCTTGCCCAGATACCCGCGGTTGTCCGACCACGTGCTGGGGCTCGTCCCACGTGGCGCACCGTAGGGGTCGAAGGCACGCCGGCTGATGGCCTTGGTTGTCGCGTCTACCTGCAGGGCAGAGGTGTGCTGGGGGTCGCGCAGTTGGTAGGTCAGGGCTCCACTGCTGGAGCGGACGACCACGGCGCCGTCGGGTTGGGCGTAGTAGCGGTTGCCACTGACCGTGCTTCCGTCCGCGGAAAGGGTGAGCTGTTCGGCGCCGCCGAACAGGTAGAGGATGGTGCCCTCCGGACCTCGCTGAATCAGCAGGCCGCCGTCGGCGTCGTAGAGGTAGCGGGATGTACTGCTTGTGCTGCCGTTAGACGTGGTGACGGATTCGGTGCGGCCCTCGGCGTTGTAGGTGAACGCCTGGGTGGAGCCGGCCGTCGGCTTGGACTCCCCGGCACCCCACTTCTGGTTGGAGCCCTGGTTGCAGTGCCACAGCAGCAGGCGGATTCCGGGGTTGCTGTTGGCGTACGGGAGGTCAAGGCAGAGGCCGGACTGGTGGACGAGGCTGCCGTCCGCAGCGGCGCCCCAGCGCTGGCTGTCGCTGCCGTCGCAGGCCCACAGCTCGATCGCCACGGCTGCACCGGCCTGGCCGCCGACCGGGCGGGCGCAGGCTCCGAGAACCTTCAAGGTGCCGTCAGGTCCGAGGGTCCAGTCCTGTGCGTTGGTGCCGTTGCACGTCCAGGTCTGGACCGCGGTGCCGTTCGCGTTGCGGGCTCCGTCGGCGTCGAGGCAGAGCGGGGTCCCGCCAGTGGCGACGGCCGAGGTGAGCGTACCGGTCCTGGTGGTGCTGCGGCTTACGGTGTTGCCCTGAGCGTCGTACTGCGGCGTCAGTGTCGCCGAGTAGCTCGGGCCGGTGGGCGCGCTGGCGGTGGAGGTCCACCGGTGGTTGGGGTTGGTGTTGCAGTACCAGAGGCCGAGCTGGGCACCCGGGGTCTGGTTCCAGCCGGGAACCTCCAGGCAGAGGGTGGATGCGGTGTGGACCAGGGCGCCGTTGCCGCCATCCTGCCACTTCTGGTTGTCGCTGCCGGTGCAAGCGGTCAGCTCGATCCTGACGCCCGCACCGCCCGTGCCACCGACCGGGGCGGCACACTTGCCGAGGGCGCGCAGCGTCCCGTCACCGGGGCGGGTCCACTTCTGGGCACCGGTGTCGTTACAGGTCCAGGTCCCAACAGCGGTGCCGTCCGCGGTCCTGGCACCCCAGACGTCCATGCAGAGCGCCGAGCCGTCGGTGGCCGCCAGCGCGGAGGTGATCCGTGCCGTCGCCTGACCGGTACGAGTGGTCACGCCCGTGACGCCGTTCGGCCTGGCCGCCGGAGTCTGGCCGTCTCCCTGGTAGCTGCTCGTCTGCGTGACGTCGCGGGCGGTGTCGCCGGTGACGTCGTGAAGGACCTGCTGGGTACGGTCACCGAGCTTGTTGTACTGGAAGCTCTGCCAGTACGGTGCCGGACCCCCGATGGTGGCCGGCCCGGGGTTGCTGTTGTTGCACTGGGAGACCACACCCGCGGTCGGGGTGGTGACGCCCCAGGTGTCGGTCCACGCCTCCACCAGACGGTTGAGGCCGTCGTAGCGGAAGCACTGGGTGTCGAAGGCCTGGTCGGTGCCCCCCGAGGACTGCAGCTCGGAGATGCTGGTGAGCGCGCCCGCCTGGTTGTAGCCGTACGTGGTGCGTGAGATCGGGTTGGCGTCGGCTTCCTGGAACTTGACGCTGCTGGTGGTGACACGGCCGGTGATGTCGTCGTAGGTGCGGGCCGTGCGCATGAGTGATCCGGCGCTGCCGTACTGCGATCGGAGTAGCTGGCCGAGCGGATTGTAGTTCGCCAGGTCCAGGAGCGGAGTGATGTCGGTTCCGGTGGAGACGACCTGGCCGAGCTCGCTGCGGCCGATACCGTACTTCTCGGTGGGAAGTCCGCCGTCGGGCCCGTAGCTCACACCTGCGGGCAGACCGAGATTGTCGCTGTAGTGGAAGGTCTGTGTGTAGTCGTTGGCCAGCTTGCCCTCGGCCGCCGCAACGGTGGTCGTGGTGCTGGTCGGCTGGTACCGCGCGGTGTAGCCGTTCACCCTCTTCACGTAGGCGCTGCCGCCGGCTCCGCCGACGTAGCGGGTGGCGGATGTCGGGTAGCCCTTGGCCACTGTGTCGTAGGTGTAGGAGGCGAGCAGCTTGCCCTGGTCGCCGGTGTTGGTGCCCTCGTACCGGCCGATGACGCGCCCGAGGATGTCGTAAGTGAAGGAGAGCTGCCTGCCCGTGCCGTCGGTGGTGCTGCTGATACGGCCTAGGTCGTCGTAACTGGTGCTCGAGTTGCCGGCGTCCGGGTCACTCTGGGAGACCCGTCGACCCTGGAGGTCATAGGCGTAGGACCATGTGTTCCCGGCGCTGTCCCTGATGGTGGAGAGCTGCCCGCGCTGGTCGTAGGTGTAACGGGTGGTGGCGTCGCCCGCGCCGGCTCCGCCGTGCAGGACGGAGGTGGCCGTACGGCCGAGCGCGTCGGTGAGGACGGTGGTCGGCGTACCGCCGCTCGGCGGGGTGGTGTCGGTCCGGTCCGCCCCAGGGTACGAGGTGACGGTCTGCCAGAGCTCGGTGCCCTTGCCGTTC
The DNA here is from genome assembly GCF_043950205.1 of Kitasatospora hibisci. Taxonomy (NCBI): domain Bacteria; kingdom Bacillati; phylum Actinomycetota; class Actinomycetes; order Kitasatosporales; family Streptomycetaceae; genus Kitasatospora; species Kitasatospora hibisci. Next base: position 1,000,551 of record NZ_CP171642.1, read on the forward strand.
AGCTTCGCGGCGATCTGTCGCCCCGTGCCGTCGTAGACGTATCGGACCTGGGACGGAGCGTCGGTGTCCTTCTCCTCGAACAGGGTGGTGCTGGGAGCGCCGTTCTTGCCGTCGAACCATTCGGCCGTCCTCTTGGTGACCTGGCCGTGGCTGTCGTAGCGGGTATGGTTCAGGATCCGCCCGGCCTCACCGTTGGTCGGGGTGGCCTGGGTCTGGCGGGGCTGTAGGAACCCGTCGTAGATGGTGATGGACGTCGCCCGGCTTCCACGTTCCAGCAGGGTGCTGGTAGTGACGCTCGGCGCGGTGCCACGGACACCCGAACGCGGATCCGTGCCGCGCATTTCGTAGGCGAAGGTGCGATCCGCCGGCTTGCCCTCGTCCTTGGAGTTGCCCGGCAGCCAGACTGCGGTCCGCCGGCCGAGTGGGTCGTAGGTCGAGTCCGTGATCCGACCGTTGGCGTCGACGGCCCGCGTCACCAGCCCGCGGGCCGGCGAGACGATGCTCTTCGCCGCCCAACCGAGCGGGTTGACGGTGGCGACCTCCGACGGGAGGACGCCGGTAGCCGGCGTGTAGGTGCTGAGGCTGACCCCGCCTGAGGCATCGACACTGCGGACCACACGCCCGTAGGCGTCGAACGCCTGGGCACCGAGCGTCTGGTAGGTGGCGTTTCCTTGGGCGTCGTAGGACTTGACGCTCTGGGTGGCGGTCGCGTTGCCGACCGTGGTGCCGTTCTGCCCGAGGACGCCCGGCAGGCCGGGGTTGTTCGGGTCGGCGCTGCCGTCGTAGACGATCCGACGATCACTGACGGTCGTAGTGGCGGAGCCGCTGGTGTTGCAATCACCGGCCACGGTCAGGACGGAGCTGGGGTACGCGAGCATCATCGGGTTGCTCGCCGGGGGCTTCGCGTAGCCGGTCGTGGTACAGGTAAGGTCCGCCGAACTCGTCACGTCGGGCTGTGCTTCGACCTTCTGAGCTCGCCCCTGGTCGTCGAACTTCGAGTTGGTACGCGAGGTCCGCCACGTGCCGTCCGACAGCAGGACGCTGGTACGGCCGCCGGACTCCTTCATGCGTCGTGACTCGAGCGGTGGGAGGTTCGAGAGCGGTGTGCCCGTCTTCGAGCTCCAGGCCGTACGGGCACGGCTGGCGCCGGCCACTGGAACGACGACCGGGGCATCGGAGAGCTGCTTGGCAATGGGCGTCCCACCCGCCTGGCTGTAGGTGACCGACTCCTGCGGGGTTCCGGCGAGCCAGGGGCTGTCAACGGTCTCCTCGCCGAGCGAGTTCTTCAGCTTGACGCTGCGACGGGTCGTGCGGCCGGGCGCGGCCGTGTAGTCGCCGTCCATGCCCTGGAAGTACGACACCGTGGTCTGGCTGAGCGGATCAGGTCCGGAACCCGTCGTAGTGGTGACGGTGCGGAAGCCGCGGAAGTCGTTCCACGTGCGGTACTGGTCGTCCGTCAGGTCGGAGTCGTCGCGGTGCCATGCCGCGCCGCCCCCGTAGGTGTAGGACGTCTCGCGGGGCGGGGAGGCGGCAGTGGTGTTGTCGGTGACCGTGACCTTGGCCACCAGGGTCTTTTGGAACCAGTCGGCGATCGGCTCGGAGGTGCCCGGGCGGGTCCAGTACACCGGGTAGCAGGCCATCGTGTTGCTGTCCGCGGAGGCAGGCATGACGCCCTTGGCCCGAGAGCACTCGGCGTCACGGTAGGTCACCGCGATCGACGTGCCGGACTCCGTGTTGATCCCGATGATGCGGGGCCGGTAGAGCGGTGGCGCGGCCGGGGTCGGGCCGTCCACGCGGTTGTCGATCTCGGTTCCTGCGAAGGTCACCGGATCGAGCCCGACCTGACCGGATCCGCCGGCGGACGTGTCCAGGGCCGTGTGTCGGATCTCGGACAGCCACATCACCGACTGCAGCGCGGCCGCCTGCTTCTCCGGGGCTTTGCCCGTCACCGGATCGATGATGCCGCCGGCGTCGGAGAACACGTGCTTCAGGTCGTACCGGTCCACGGCCTTCCAGCCGGCCTCGGTGCGCAGTTCGGTGTTGATGCCGCGCAGGCGCTTGGTGGACCAGAAGGTCGGCGAGGCTGTCCAGCAGACGTTGCTGCCGCTACCACTGGTGGGCCATCCGTCGAGGCAAGCCAGGTCGTAGGGGACGTCCGGCCAGTCCTTCGCGGTAGAGGCCGCGAGGTTCTCCGGCTTGCAGGCAGCGTCCGAGACCACGCACCGCTCGGCGATGTCGAAGTTCACCCGAGCCGAGGGCTCACGGCCTGCAACCGCGTCAGCCAGCTGGTAGCCGTAGGAGAGGCGGGTCATCTGGCCGCCGCGCGTGTACGGGGTGAGGGTTCCGGATCCGCCGGCGGAGGCCGCCTGGCCGCCTCCCATGGCATAGCGGTTCGTCTCGGTGGCCCAGTCGTAACGCTGGACGTTGCCGTGCGGGTCGACGACGAAGTCAAGGTTGAAGCGCCAGCCGATCTGCTGGTCGCACTGGGAGTTCTTCCCCTTGGCAGCGGTGTAGCAGGGGTCGCCGCCATTCGGGTGGTAGACCGGCACGCCCCAGGCGCTGTTGGTCGGTGTGTCCGACCCGGTGCCGGGTGCGTGGTTCAGGCCGAGATAGTAGGCCGTGCCGTCGGTGGTCGTGACCTTGAAGTACTCGCCTTCCCACAGGCCGTTCGCCGCCCCAGTCAGCCGCTCGATGCGGGTGCCGTCATCGCTCAGCAGGTGGTAGCTGCCACTGGCGTCACGGATCAGCTCACCGGAGTGCGAGCCCAGCGACAGGGTCGCGTTCCAGCCTGTCCAGCAGAGGTCACCGGAGTCCTTGATACCCGCGTTCGCGCACGCCCTGTAGGAGCGTTCGATGAAACCTGGGCTGTACCCCCAGCCGTCGCCGATCCACGAGGCCTGCGAGTTGCGCGCCGAGGTCTGACCGTCGACCGACTGGGAGTTGTACGACAACTCGACCCCTGGTGTCTCGCCGCCGACCGAGGGGGGAGTCGTGATCGGGTACGAGTATGTGAACGCGCCCGACGCACTCTGCGACCAGGTACCGGACGAAGACAGGTCGGTCGCGGTGTAGGAGCCCTGCGAGCCACCGGCCTCGGAAACCGCGCCGAGGGCGATGCCGGCGGTGCTCGGGGCCGAGCCGATACTGGACGAGCGGACTGGATCGAGCATCGCCGGGGCTTCGCCACGGCCGGACTCGGCTTCAGGCCCCGAGCCACCGGCCGGCAGGACAACAGTGCCGGTGATCTTCTTGGCGACCGGGTCGATGATGGAGGCCACCGGCTGGCGGGTGCGACACTCGGCGCGCTCGGGCGTGGTGAGCGCACAGGCCGGCATCGCGACCAGCCGCAGGCGGGAGGCCCAGCCGCCGCCGTAGGCGTCGGCTATGGTGCTGTAGTCGAGGGACACGTCGAGGCTTGTGACGTCCTTGCCGCCGTCGGCCCGCTTGAGGCCGACCAGCAGACCGTTGATGTTCGCCTTCTGGGTCTGGGCCCGGTCTGCGACCTTCACCTCGACGGAGCCGGGCTTTGCGGTGGACGGGGCTTCAGTGGCCGCGTCCGCCTTGGGAGACACGGAGGGGCTGATCAGTACCGGAGTGTCACCGGCGCGGACCGTGGGCACGGCGTTCGTCCCGGCCCCGCCCTTGGCAGTCGGCAGGTCGATCTTGTTCTGCAAGTCGACGGTGACCGTGTCCGCACTCGGCCAGGTCACCGCCCCTGCACTGTGCGCCTGGAGTTCGCGTGCGCCGGCTGGGTGCGGCAGCGGCTTCGGTTCCCGGTTGGTGTCGGCGTTGCGGCCGCCGACCTCCGGAAGCCTCGGCAGCGACGCCTGCTTACCGTCAGCCGCCAGGGCAGTGTAGGCGACTCCCTCCCCTATCAGTGGAACCACGAGTGAGAGTGCGGCAGCGAGGGCGGATACCGTCAATGTGTTTCGCCATCGGCCACCTCCTCCCCATGGAGAGTTAACGAACGTTCCCCGTCGGGGCTGCATCCGGATTCCTCCGTGTCAGTGAAACAGAATCAGGTCTGTGACCTGTGACGATGCCCGGGCAGAAGTCGGCCCAGCATGACCGGCGGAACGGTATTGCTCACGCACCCCTGTTCGCAATACCGTTCGACTGCATCCGAATCGCCAGATTGACGCAACATCAGTTGATGGCGGATCGGAAGGCAGTCAAAATAAGACAAAGGCCGCCTGGGCCACTCCGATCGACGTGATACATCACACATGAACGCCGTGTACCCGGGCAAGGCCCCTCTGTGAAAGTGAACTGACACACCATGGGAGATTTCAGCCCGTCCAGGCCACGGATGCGCAACCGGCTGACGAGGCTTCTCGCGCCTGCCGGCGCCCTCGGGCTCGTTCTGGGCGCGGCTCCGTGCATCGCGCTCGCCGACGACCGGCCCTTCGCCGTCCCACCGGGTCATAGCGCCGCACCGACTCCGGCCGTACCCGCCGGCGGTCCCGTCCAAGCGGCCCGTGCGAAGGCGAGATCGACCGGGATGCCGGTCACCGTTGAGGAGCTGACGACCGAGACCTCACTCACGATCGCTCAGCCTGACGGCAGGCTCAACATCACCAAGCACGTGCTGCCTGCCCGGGTGAAGAGGAGCGGCGGCTGGATCAACGTCGACGCGAGCTTGGGCCGCAACGCCGACGGCAGCTACGCCCCCAAGGCCACGCCCTCGGATGTCATCCTCTCCGGCGGCGGCACCGGTCCACTCGTAACCATGACGAATCATCAGGGTCGAAGCCTCGCATTGACCTTTCCGGTGGAGTTGCCCAAACCGACGGTGACCGGTGACACCGCCGTGTACCCGGAGGTCTTGCCCGGCGTCGACCTACACGTCGAGGTCGGCGACCAGGGCAGCATCCGCGAGGTGCTGGTGGTCAAGGACGCCCAGGCGGCAGCCGACCCTAGGTTGAAGTCACTCTCGTTCGGCACATCCACCACGGACCTGAAGGTCACCACCGACGAGCAGGGCGGCATCACCGTCGCCGCACCCGACGGTAAGCCGGTCTTCGAGGCACCTGCCCCGGTCATGTGGGACTCCGCCAAGGAGACAGGGTCCTCGATCGCGCCGGCTGAGCCCAGCCGGTCGGTCGCCGGCAGATCCGCGGCGCCGGCCTCACAGGAGGGGTCGGCCGAGTCCGGTGACGCTTCCTCGATCGACGAGCCCGGCAGGGGCGCGAACGTCAAGCCAATCGGTGTGAAGGCCAACGCCAATGTGCTGACGCTCATCCCCGACGCCGAGCTACTCGCAGGCAAAGGCACCGTGTGGCCGCTCTACATCGACCCGAGCTTCCAACCGACCCCTGCCATGGGCACCCGGCACTTCGTCGAGGTCCAGCAGGGTTGTCCCGACGACCCGAACTACGACAAGCCACAGACGAACGGGCTCGGCGCCGGCTTCCAGCACTTCGAGTCGCCCCGTTGCCCCGGAATGGAGCGATCGTACTACGAGTTCGACACCGGTTTCGTGAACTCGCAGATGTATATCAACGAGGCCAAGGCCGTCTTCAACGAGTCCTACGCCGCAGCCTTCGACTGCAACGCGACGCACCCGGTCTGGCTCAAGTGGACCGGCGGCATCGACAGCGGCACCACCTGGAACCACCAGCCGCAGGCCATCCAGCAGATCGACTCCCCGCAATGGCCGAAGGGTGCGCACTACCCGTGCAGCAACCAGACGGTGACCTTTGACGTCACGAGCCAGCTTCGCTCGGTCGCCCAACAGGGCATCAAGGTCTGGACGGTCGGCCTGTTCGGTGACGAGACCGAGTCCACCGGCAACAACCACTTCATGCGCTTCAGCCAGAACCCGTTCGTCACCGCCACCTACGACATCGCGCCGAATTCCCCCGACTCGATGTACATGCGACCGGACCCGGTGAATCCCAGCGGTCCTGCCTGCGGCAACGGAACGCCCGGCTGGATCGGGAAGACCGTGGCCCTGCCGGACGGCACCTCCGACATCGTGCTGCACGCATGGGGCTCCACCAACATGCCCGGGACCAACATCACCGTCGGCTTCCACGTCTGGGACAACATGACGGCGGACGCCAACGGCAACCCGGGCAACAGTCAGTGGCCCTGGAGCCAGACCATCAACGGCTGGGGCTGGGGCTCCGCCTACTTGGGCTTCCGGGTCGAGGACGGCCACCAGTACGGGTGGGACGCGCGTTCCAGCGATGGCATTCTGGAGAGCCCCGGGACGGCGTACTGCTACTTCAACGTCGATCTCAGCGCGCCGACGCTGGCGGACATCGCGCCGTCCACGGTCTTCCCACCACTGGGTAGCGGCATCAAGCCCACCGGGCACGCCGGTGACGCCAACACCACGATCCGGGTCACCAGTGCCGACCCCGTGCCGGGCGGCTGTTCCCGAGGCACTTGCATCGCCAGCGGCGTCCGCGAGTTCCAGTACTCACTCGACGACAACAGCCAGCCGACCGGCCAAGGCGCCGTCCCGGCCAGCTACGCGGCCGACGGCACCGCCTACGCCGACATCCCGATCAACCTCAACCCGGACGCGTGGGGCACCCACCGCCTGTACGTCCGCGCTACTGACAACGCCGGCAACACCCAGCCCCAGTCGGCCGTCTACGACTTCTATGCCCCCTGGAATCCTGCCACCCCGGTCGTCGCTGGTGACGTGAACTTCGACGCCGTCCCGGACTACCTGGTCCCGGGGGCCGACGGCTCGTTGGCCCTGCTCCCCGGCAACAGCGACTTCACCGCCCAGCCCGGCGTCGCCGCCACGGCAGACCGCAGCCCGGGCCACGACAACTGGAACAACTACATCCTTGCGCACCGCGGTTCGGTCACCGAGAACAGCGTCGACGACCTGTTCGCCTACGACAAGGCCGGGAAGCAGCTGTTCCTGTACATCAACGACTCCAACAAGGTCCCGCAGGGCACAGCCGGTCACTTCACCGCCACCTCGATCCAAGTCGGCACCAGCACCACGCTGTGCGAGCGCGGGATCGACGGGACCTGGGGCAACATCACCCACATGACCGCGGTGAACCCTGTCCCCGGCAACAAGGGACGGCCCAACCTGGTCACCATCGAGAACGGTCGCCTGCGCTACTACCCGGCCAGCCCGCTTGTCGACTGCTACTTCACTGGTGGCATCGAACTCGGCAAGACCGGCGAGGACTGGAGCGGCTTCACCTTGCTGTACCCGGGCACCGTGAACGGTGCTCCGGCGCTCTGGGTCCGCGACACCACCACTGGCGCGGTCGCCAACCTGCCACTGCCCATGACCAACGGCAGGCCCGAGGCAAACTCGTTGAACGCGCCGACCCGTCAGCCTCTGCAGTCCGTCATCACGGACGCCGCGGGTAAGCGGATGTGCGCCGACACCGACCACACACGTACCGACAACGCCACCTCCGCCGTTCTGTTCACCTGTTCCGACCCGGCCGTCAGCGCAAGCCAGTCATTCACGTTCGGCACCGACGGATCGCTCCACGTCCTCGGCAAGTGCCTGGACATCCCCGGCGGTGCCAAGGACAACGGCCTCCGGGTCCAGCTGTGGGACTGCAACAGCACCGCTGCCCAGAAGTGGGTCACCGACAGTGCCACGTCCACGCTGAGGAACCCCAACTCGAACAAGTGCCTTGCTGTTCCCGGCGCTGTCAACACCCCGGGCACCGGCCTGATCATTTGGGACTGCCTCGACGACGCGAGCCAGAAGTGGCAGCTGCCCACCGCCCGCACGATCCTCCCGGTCGGTCTCGGCTCGGCCGCGTACCCCACCGTGGACTCTCCCGGTGACATCAACGCCGACGGCAACCCGGACCTGATCGCTACAGCGGCCGACGGCACCCTCACCCAGTACCTCGGCACCGCTCCTGAGGACGGCCTGCCGCGCTTTGCCACGCCGAAGTCGCTGCCGGTGTCGACCCCGGTCAGCTACAACATCAACTCGATGTACAGCCCGGGCCGGTGCCTGGACAACTGGGGTGGCGCCAACGGCGGCAACCTGGCCTTCTACAACTGCTACAACAGCCCGGCCCAGAAGTTCACCTTCGCCTCCGACGGCACTCTGCGCACCAGCGGACGCTGCGTGTCCACTCGTGACAACCAGCTCGGCTGGGGCACACCGCTCGCCATCATGGACTGCACCGGCGCTGCCGGTCAGATCTGGACGCTTCGAGGTGACGGCTCTCTGTACAACCCCACCGCCAACGCCTGTCTGGAACTGCCAGGTTGGAACGACGCCAACGGCACCGTCCCCGGTCTCTGGCAGTGCAACGGCAACGCCAACCAGCGCTGGAAGCTCTACGTCAACACCGCCTGACAGTGCTCGGCTGAAGCGGGTCACACGCCCTGGGCCGGCGGCGCAACCTCCGTCGCCGGCCCGGACCTTCCCGTCCAGCACTCAGCCTGTGCCCGCACCCCCACGGGGACGGGCGGACGGTCCTGGCCTGGGCCTGCGGGGAGTTCACGGGCCAGTGGTGGTCGGCCTGCTGGCCGGGGCGGTCGGTCAGGTGGGCAGGAGGTGGCGGTGCGCCCGGATCCGGGCCAGTGTCTGGGCGATCAGCTCGCCCGCTTGCGCGGTGAAGTGCAGTTCGTGGCGGCGGGCAGTGGCCGTCCAGCGGGCGGCCCGGCGGATGAGCAGGCGGCGCACGGTGGCGATGCGGCGCCTCGCGACGCCGAGCGGGGCGAGCATCTGCAGCCACGCGGTGAGGTTGTAGGCCAGCAGCGCGCCCCACATCCACATCGCGTTGACCTGGTGGGAGGCGGAGGGCAGATGGTTCAGCCCGGCTCCGTGGGCGGCGTCGCGGAACAGTTCCTCGATCCGGGTGCGGCGGCGGAACTCCCACTGCGCCGCCGCGATCTCCTCGTCCAGGTCCAGCTCCTCGTTGGTCGCGATGAACGAGTAGGCGTATGCCTGTTCCTCCAGACCGTCCAGGACCAGGGCGAGCTGGTCCCGCCCGACGGTCCGCGAGCGGCGCGAGCGCGGGTCCGCCGACAGGACGGCGGCGTCGTAACGCACCCGGCGTGCCATCACGCGCGTGCCCTCGGGCCAGCCCGCGGGCACGTAGTCGAGCATGGCGACCTGCGCGTCCGGGTAGTCCACGGCGTCGATCCAGTCGTCCTCGTGCACGGCGGCGACCGCCCGCCACACCGGCCGGCTACGGGGCACGGCGAGCCGGAACAACGCCTGGCGGGCCACGATCTTCTCCGCGACCTTGCCCGCGTAGTAGCCGGAATCGCCCTGGAACAGGATCTGCCCGCCGGCTCCGGCGGCGCGCACGGCGTCCACCGCCCGGCTGATCTGCGCCGGGGAAACGGTGCGGCCGTCCGAGCGACCGTCGAGCAGGTCTGAAGTTCCACCCTGCAGCTGGACACCTGGAGACTGGGACATGTGAGCCCGGAGGAAGCAGTTTCAGGTGGGAAGCAAGAGCAACATGAGTAAGCGGTACACGGCGGAGTTCAAGCGGGACGCGGTCGCGCTGGTGCGCTCGTCGCCGCACCGGAACGTCACCGAGATCGCCCGTGAGCTGGGGGTCAGCCCGGAAGGGTTGAGAGGCTGGGTCAAGCAGGACCGCACCGACCGGGGCGAGGGCGGTTCCGGCGAGCTGACCAGCCCCGAGCGCGAGGAACTCACCCGGCTTCGCCGCCAGAACCTCGAGCAGCAGAAGACCATCGAGATCCTGCGCAAGGCGGCCGCCTATTTCGCGGCCGAGACGACACGGTGATCCGCTTCCGTTTCGTTGAGGACCACCACGGCGCCTGGGGCGTCAAGCGGATCTGCCGCGTCCTGGGCATCGCCCGCTCCTCCTTCTACGCCTGGCGCGCCGGCGAGCAGGCCCGCCGTGCTCGCGAGCGGGCCGAGGACCTCCTCGCCGCCGAGATCACGGTGATCCACCTCGCGTCCAGGGGTGCCTACGGCGTCCCGCGCGTGCATGCCGAACTGCGACGCCAGGGCCGGGCGGTCAACCGGAAGAAGGTGGAGCGGATCATGCGTGAGCGCGGAATCGCGGGCGTCACCCGCCGCCGGCGCCGGGGCCTGACCCGCCAGGCCCGCAAGCCGGTGTTCGCCCCGGACCTGATCGGGCGCGACTTCACCGCTCCCCGTCCCGGGGTTCGCCTGGTCGGCGACATGACCTTCCTGCCGACCGAGGAGGGCTGGCTCTACCTGGCCACCTGCATCGACCTGGCCACCCGCGAGGTGGTCGGATACGCGATGGCCGACCACCACCGCGCCGAACTACCGGTGGCCGCGCTGCGGATGGCGGCCGGCCGCGGCGCTCTACAGCCCGGCTGCATCATGCACACCGATCGCGGCAGCGAATACACCTCCAGTGAATTCCGGAGCGAGATAAGCAAGTTGGACATGCGGCAGTCGATGGGAAGGGTCGGCTCCTGTTACGATAACGCCGCCGCCGAGAGCTTCTTCGCCGTCCTGAAGGAGGAGATCGGCACCCGGGTCTGGCCGGACCGCGCCACCGCCCGCGCGGAGGTCTTCGCGTTCATCGAGACCTTCTACAACCGCAGGCGCCTGCGCAAGCACCCCGAGTGGGGCTACCTCACGCCACTCGAGACCCGCCAGCGGCACCGGCAAGGTCACACCCTCGCGGCGTAGACGGACAGTGTCCAACCGCAGGGTGGAACTTCAGGTCCGCGACCAGCACCGTGCCGGCCTGGGCCCAGTGCGCCGCGTGCACCCGCCCCGAGACCTCGCCCTTGTAGGAACGTAGGACCTGCTCCTTGCGGGTGGAGAACACCTCGATGTCCTTCGCGTCCAGGTCGATCGTGATCGGTCCGGACAAGATCCTCGCCCGCTCGCCGACCGGTAGCGCGGCCAGCGCACGGGCGCTGACCTGGGCCGAAGCCCGCTCGATACCCTCGCGCTGGGCCTGTCCGAAGCGGGCCGCGAGCGTGGCGGCCGTCGTCGCGGCAGGGACCGGCGCGGGCAGCAGGCCTTCACCGCCCCGGTCCGCACGCAGGCGGTCGAAGCCGACCAGGTGGTCCTCGCCGGTGAGTTGCACCACCGCTGTCGCCAGCGCGAACTCCCCACCCGACAGGCCCCGGTCGCGCTCCTTGACCGGCCCGATCCCCGCGTCCAGCGCGGCGGTGATGCCCAGCGCCCGGTCCAGATCGGCCACCAGCAGCAGGCCGCCGTTCTCCGTCAGCGCCCCGTCCGGCACACCCACCGCGGCATGCAGTCTGGTCCAGCGCCTGCCGGGGGTGCGGGAGGCGGTACGGCGACGCGATATCGTCTTCACTCGACAGGTGCACTTTCACGTTTGAGCTGGTCAAGGTGTAGGAACCCCGATCTTCTCACTCGCGAAGTGCACCTGTCGTCGTATCAGCTACCCACCGCCGCCACTACCTGCGGATTCGGGTCAGAGCCACCCGCTCACGCGGTGGGACGACACGGCCCGGTTGCCGGCCTCATGTCAGCGCCGATGCCCTTGAGACCGGCCCGGCGCTCCAATGGCGGCATCCGGAGGCCCGGACCCACGCATCGAAGGAGCCTTCGCCATGGCCGACCCCATCCGCTCCATCCGGGACGCCCGGCGCGTACCGTTCCGACTCGACGACCCCCGGCGGCCCATCCACTCTCCGCCCTGGTCGGCACCGTCCGGCGCAACCTGCTGGTCGCCGGCGACGGCCCCGGCGGCCTTCCCTGTGTCTCGGGACCGGACGCCAAGACGATCAGCGTCGGAAAGGTCTACGGCGGCGGCCCCGGCTTCTCCAGGGTTTCGCTCACCACGGCCGACGCTGCGCGGCAGCTGGTCCTCGCCGGCAACGTCTTCGGTCTCGGGGCCGGCATGAGAGACGAACAGCGCGTCCCGCGGAGAACGGGACCGGTGAGGGCTCCAGTGGCGACCCCTGTTTGACTGACGCGATGGCACGGCACCGCCGGTCACATCGCCGACGGCCCGTCATCGAGGCCGGGACCGCCGCCGGGCTCCGCGACGTCGGCCGCCTCGGCGATGTCGCCCTCGACGTCGTCCTCGCCACCCAGTCCGGCGACATCACCGTCGACGCCGCCGACGCCGCCGACATCTCCGCCGCCCTGGACGTCGGCACCGGCCACGGCCGCATCAGCGAAGGCCTCCGCAACCACGACAGCGTCGAGCCCGCCGTCCGCGCCCATCTCCCCCGGCGACGTCACCGCCCACAGCCTCCGGGGAGGGCACCTCGACGGTTGGGCCACCCGGGTGGGCCGCTTCGCGTGGCGGCGCCCGGGGGCCGGGCCGAGGATGGAGGCCGTTGTGCGTGTCCGTCGAGACCGGAGGTCATGATGGCGACCCTGACGGTGTGGCGTTTCCCCACCGCGACCGGGGCCGATGAGGCCCTCGACATCCTGAAGCGGCTGCAACGCCAGGAGCTGATCAAACTCCAGGACGGCGCCGTGGTCAGCTGGCCCGAGGGCGCCCGCAAGCCCCGGACCCGCCACCTCAGCGACATGACCGGCATGGGCGCCCTCGGCGGCGCGTTCTGGGGCTTCCTGCTCGGCATGATCTTCTTCGTCCCCGTGCTCGGCATGGCGGTCGGCGCGGCCTCGGGCGCACTGGGCGGCCACCTCGCCAACTTCGGCATCGACGAGGCCTTCATCAAGCAGGTGCGGGAGAAGGTGACACCGGGCACCTCCGCGCTGTTCGCCCTGACCACGGACGCCGTCCTCGACCGGGTCAGGGCCGAGTTCGAGGGCTGGCACGCCGAGCTCGTCGAGACCAACCTCTCGGCGGACGAGGAGGCCCGTCTGCGCGAGGCCTTCACCGAGGGCGGGTAGCCGGTGTCCCGGGCTCCCCGGACGACGCCTCCTCCGAGCCTCCTCCGACCCCGGGGCGCGGGCTCGCCGGCCGGAGCGGGCCCGGTCCGGCGGGAACGGCCTGGTCGGAGCCCGGCCGGGCGGTGCCGGGTCAGCCTGCGGGCGCCTCGGCCCAGGGGTGGCCCGGCCCACCGGCGACGGGAATGGGACACCAACTGTCACGCGACAGTTACCCGTTGACAGCGTCCGGGCCCTCCGCGGGCCCGATGGGCGCCGGTCCGGGAAGCCGTGGAGCGGTTCCCCTCGGCCTCCGAGGAGGTGACCGGAGTAACCGAAATCACCGCGCCCACGGGTTTGGGAGCCGCCTCGGGCATCCCATCCAGATCACTGCGGCGACAGGATCCGGACACCGCCGATCACGCCACCGGGGTGCCCGCCGGCCGACGGGACCCACCAGAGGAATTCAGCCAAATACGGCTCCGGGAGGCGCAATCCGAGCGCTGCCCGGCAGGCCCGGAATCGGGTTGCCGCCGCGCCGCCGGACGCTCTCCCGCCGGGGCGCAGCGCAGGAGGCCGTCCGGGCGTGACCGGAGTGCCGGATGTGCAAGCTTCAAATGTCGCGCGGCTTTCGGCGGATGAGGCCGAGTCACACCGGAGCCCGCCGCCCGGGGGATTGTCCTCCCAGCTCAGAAGCGGTAGCACGAGCGGCCGCGCCGGCGGGGAACTCCCTCGAAGGGCGGCGGCGAGCCGGTATGCGGGCGTGCCATACCAAACCCGAGCGCGATGAATCCAGAGCTGAGTTCGGGAGGACTTACAAGTAGTCTGTCACCGACAGTCCGAGAACGTGTGCGCCTCCGCGGGATCTCCCCCGGCATCGGGATCTTGCCGACAGGTGGTCGACGACGTTTCTGCGGTAATCGGGGTTAGTTTGCGGCGGAGGGGCACGCAGTGATTTTCAGTGTTCTTGGCCCGTTAGGGGTTCAGGCCAACGGAAGGCCAGTGAATCCGGGCTCGGCGCGCCAGCGGGCGGTATTGACCGCCCTCCTCCTGACGCCCGGCCAGCCGATGACGGCGGAACAGCTCACCGAGGCCGTCTGGCCGCGGAACCCGCCGAACGACGTCATGGCGAACCTGCACAGCTACGTCTCGAATCTCCGGCGACTGCTGGAACCGAACCGGCCACCGCGCAGCCGGGACACGGTCCTGCGGCGGGAGCCCACCGGCTACGTGCTCACGGTGGATGACGACTGCATCGACGCGTTCCGCTTCGAGCGACTGCTGCACGAGGGCCGGCGGCAGCTCCAGGCCGGACTGCACCAGAACGCGCGCCGGACCCTGGAGCGGGCGCTGGCGCTGTGGCGCGGGTCCGCGTACCCGGAGGTGAGCGACTACGCCGTGGGCGCGCAGGCGGCCTCGCGGTTCGAGGAGTTGAGACTCCTGGCGCTGGAGAGCCTGTGGGAGGCCGCGCTGGCCGAGGAGCGCGACTTCTCGATGATCGCCGCCGAACTCCCCGCACTCGCCATGCGGTTCCCGGCCCGGGAGCGGTTCAGCTGGCTGCTGATGAAGGCTCTCTACCGGTCCGGCCGCCGGGCCGAGGCGATCGACGCCTACCACCGGACCCGCCGGACGCTGGCGGAGGAGTACGGCGTGGACCCCGGCCTGGAGCTGCAGGAGCTGTTCGCCACGATCCTGCGCGGCGAACGCCTCGCCGGCTCCGCCTGAACCACCGTCCGGCGCCCCGTTCGCGGGGTGCCGGACGACGCGTCACCCCGGCAGCGGTTCCGCCGCGTACGGCCCGGTCGGCGGGCGGGCGCGGGGGCCCGCCCGCCGACCGGGCCGCTCCACCTTGCAGGTTGACATGCTCACGCCAGTCAAGCCCTTTGGCAACTCTTTGTCATGTCTTCATCCCCGCAGGTCGGGGCGGTTGTCCGAGGCCGGTCCAAGATGGATCCAAGTCGGATCCAAGTTGCCTCCAAGTCACCGCCAAGACGCCGCCAAGAAGTCCCTGGCAGGGTGCTGCTCGATGAGTACGTAGATCAACACGAGGCGGTCGCACCCACGCCGGACCCGGCGGGACGCGGCCGCCGCGCAGGCGCGGACGGCTCGCCGGAGGAGGGGAACGCACCGCTACCGACGCACCCGGGACGCACCCCGGCCCCGGGCCGCCCACCACGCCGGACGTCGCCGCCCGGCCGACCGCGCACCGCTCGGTTCGCAGGTCGGCCCGATCACCGGACACCCGGCCGCAGTCCGCGGCGATCACAGCGCATGCGCCATCACCTGCACCGGCGGACCGGGCAGGAGCCGAGACGAAGAGGAAAGCCGAGTACGCCGTGGACCAGACGAGGTGTGAGGACGGCCCGGTCGCCGTCGTCGGACTGTCCTGCCCGCCGTCCGGACCCGCCGCCGACGCCCGGGGCCACGACGGCCCCGACGGCGGCGCCGCCTTCTTCGGCGTCCCGGCCGAACGGGCCACCGGGTTCGGCCCCGCCGACTGGGCGGCACTGGAACTCGGTTGGGCCGCCCTGGAGGACGCCGGAATCGTGCCCGCCGCGCTGCGCGGGGGCCGGGCCGGCGTCTTCCTCGCCGCGTCGGCCGGGGACCGCCTCCCGGAGCGCTTCGCCACCGTCCTGGACCTGAGCGGCCCGCAGGCCGCGGTCGAGCCGTCGGCGTCCGCCGCCCGGGCGGCCGTCGCGCTGGCGGCGGCGAGCCTGCGGCGCGGTGAGTGCGACCTCGCCCTCGCCGGCGACGGCGGCACCGTCCTGGCGGTGCTCCGGCGGCTGCCGGAGGCGCGACGCGACGGGGACCGGATCCTGGGCGTGCTCACCGACGCCGGCCCGTCGTCGGACGGCGAGCCGCTCGGCCGGATCGGCGCCGTGGCCGAGGAGACTGCAGCCCAGGCCGAGGAGGCCGTAGCCGAGGAGTCACCCGCCGGCCGGCCCGCCGGGGCACAGCCCGCCGCAGCGCGGCCCACCGAGGCGGCACCCGCTCCCACGCGGCCGCTGACCACCCCGTTCACCCCGCTGGTGCTCTCCGCCCGCAGCGACGCCGCCCTGCGCGCCACGGCACGGGCGCTCCAGGTCCGCCTCACGGCCGACCCTCAGCTGCGGATCACCGACGTCGGCCTGTCCCTGACCGCGACCAGGACGGCGTTCGAGCAGCGCGCCGTCCTGGTCGCCGACGGCCGCGAGGACGCGCTGCGCGGCCTGCGCGCCCTCGCCGAGGGCGAGTTCGGCCCGCTGCTGGTCCGCGGCACGGCAGCCACCGGGACCGGAACGGCGGATACCGGGACCTCAACGGCGGGCCCCGCCGCCGGCACCGTCTTCGTCTTCCCCGGCCAGGGCACCCAGTGGCCCGGCATGGCACTCGACCTGCTGGAGTCCTCCGAGGTGTTCCGGGAGCACCTGGAGGCCTGCGCGGACGCGCTCGAACCGTACGTCCCCTGGTCGCTGACCGACGTGCTGCGCGGAGCGCCGGGCGCCCCGGCCCTGGTCTCGGTGGACGTCGTCCAGCCCGTTCTGTTCGCCGTGATGGTCTCGCTCGCCGCGCTCTGGCGGGCCTGCGGCGTGGAGCCGGCCGCCGTGGTCGGCGCCAGCCTCGGCGAGATCGCCGCCGCCCACGTCGCCGGTGCGCTCACTCTGGACGACGCCGCTCTGGTGGTGGCGCGGTGGAGCCAGGCCCAGGCCGGCGCCGCCGGCCAGGGCGACCTGGCCTCCGCCCTGCTGCCGCGCGAGCAGCTCGCGGCACGGCTCGACCGCCGGACCGTCGACCCGCAGCTCGGAAGCGTGGACATCGCCGGGACCAACGGCGCGCAGTCCGTCCTGTTCTCCGGCGACCGTGCCGCCGTGGACGCACTGCTCGCCGAGCTGACGGCCCAGGGCGTCACCGCGAAGAAGCTCAGCAACGGGCTCGCCGCGCACTCGCCCGGACTGCGGCTGGACCGCACGCGGCTGCTCGACGAGCTCGCCTGCATCCGCCCGCGCACCTCCACCGTCCCGTTCTACTCCTCGCTCACCGGTGGCCTGCTCGACACGGCCGGGCTGGACGGGGCGTACTGGCTGGAGAACATCACCAACGAGATCCGGTTCGAGGACGCCACCCGCGCGCTGCTGGCCGACGGCCACCGGACCTTCCTGGAGGTCGCCCCGCACCCGGGACTGCTCGGTGGCCTCCAGGAGACCCTGGAGGCCACCGGACTGGCGGACGACGCCGCCGTGGTCGGCACGCTCCGCCGCGACCAGGGCGGGGCGGACCGGCTGCTGGCCTCGATGGCCGAACTGCACGTCCGCGGCGCGGCGGTGAACTGGTCCGCCGCCTTCACCGGCTCCGGTGCACGGCGGGTGCCGCTGCCGACCTACCCGTTCGGTGCCGCGCCGTCGGCCACCCGCCGGTCGGACGCCAGCCGGTCGGCCGCCGAACAGCGCCGGTGGATCGGCGAGTTGGTTCGCACGGAGATCGCCGCTCTGCGCGGTCCCGGGACGGCGGCGCAAGCCCACGGAGGCCGGTCCTTCCGGGACCTCGGATTCGACTCCGCAACGGCGGTCGAGCTGCGCAACCGGCTGGCGGCGGCGACCGGACTGCGGCTGCCGCTGACCCTGCTCTTCGACCACCCCACGCCGGAGGCCCTCGGGCGGAACCTGCTCACCGCGCTGGCCGGCGGCCCGGATCCGGCGTCCACGGCGTCGGCCGCGTCCACGGCGTCGGCCCGCACGGACGAACCGATCGCGATCGTCGCGATGGCCTGCCGGTTCCCCGGCGAGGTCCGCAGCCCCGAGGACCTGTGGCAGCTCGTCGCCGACGGCCGGGACGCGATCACGCCGTTCCCCGACGGCCGTGGCTGGGACGTCGAGGCGCTGTACGACCCCGACCCGGACCGGAGCGGCTGCACCTACGCCCGGGAGGGCGGCTTCCTGCACGACGCGGACCGGTTCGACGCCGCGTTCTTCGGCATCAGCCCGCGCGAGGCCCTGGCCATGGACCCGCAGCAGCGCCTGCTGCTGGAGACCTCCTGGGAGGCCTTCGAACGCGCCGGCATCGACCCCGCGTCGATGCGCGGAAGCCGGACCGGTGTCTACGTCGGCGCGATGACGCAGGACTACGGCGCCCGCATGCACGAGGCGAGCGGCGGCGTCGAGGGCCACGTGCTCACCGGTGCGACGGTGAGCGTCCTCTCGGGCCGGCTGTCGTACGTGTACGGGCTGGAGGGCCCGGCGATCACGGTCGATACGGCGTGCTCGTCCTCGCTGGTCGCCCTGCACCTGGCGGCGCAGGCGCTGCGGAACGGGGAGTGCACGATGGCGCTCGCCGGTGGAGCTGCGGTGATGGCCGCGCCGGGCATGTTCGTCGAGTTCAGCCGCCAGCGCGGGCTCGCCCCCGACGGCCGCTGCAAGGCCTTCGCCGCCACCGCCGACGGGACCGCCTGGGCGGAGGGCGTGGGCCTCCTGTTGCTGGAGCGGCTCTCGGACGCCGAGCGGAACGGGCACCGGGTGCTCGCCGTCGTGCGCGGGTCGTCGGTCAACCAGGACGGGGCCAGCAACGGACTGTCCGCGCCCAACGGGCCCTCGCAGCAGCGGGTGATCCGGGCGGCGCTGGCCGACGCCCGGCTGACGGCCGCGGAGGTGGACGCGGTCGAGGCGCACGGGACGGGCACCAAGCTCGGCGACCCGATCGAGGCGCAGGCCCTGCTGGCCACCTACGGGCAGGACCGTCCGGCCGAACGGCCGCTCTGGCTCGGCTCGCTGAAGTCCAACCTCGGCCACACCCAGGCCGCGGCCGGGGTCGGCGGCGTGATCAAGATGGTCATGGCGATGCGCAACGGCGTGCTGCCGCGGACCCTCCACGTCGACGAACCCACCACACACGTCGACTGGGCGTCCGGAGCGGTCTCGCTGCTCACCGACGCACAGGAATGGCCGGCCGGTGAACGCACCCGGCGAGCCGCCGTCTCCTCGTTCGGGATCAGCGGGACCAACGCGCACGTCATCCTGGAGGAGGCCCCGGAGGGCAGCGAGGCCGAGGTCGTACCCCCTTCAGCGGTGGTGCCGTGGGTGCTGTCCGCGCGGGACGAGCGGGCGCTGCGTGAGCAGGCCGGGCGGTTGCGGGCGGCCGTCGAGGCCCACCCGGAGTGGGACCCCGCCGCGGTGGCCGGGACGCTGGTATCGGGCCGATCGGTGTTCGAGCACCGGGCCGTGGTCATCGGCGAGAGCCGTGCCGAGCTGCTGAACGGCCTCGCGGCCCTCGCCGACGGAACCACCACGCCCGGCGTCGTCCAGGGCCACGGCACCTTCGACCGCCCGGTCTTCGTCTTCCCCGGCCAAGGCTCCCAATGGATCGGCATGGGCGCCGAACTCCTCGACACCTCCCCCGTGTTCGCCCAGTGGATCGCCAACTGCGAAACCGCACTCGCCCCACACGTCAACTGGTCACTCACCGACGTCCTACGCGGCAACAACGACCTCACCCGCGTCGACATCGTCCAGCCCGCACTGTTCGCCGTCATGGTCTCCCTCGCCGAACTCTGGCGCTCCCTCGGCATCGAACCCGCCGCCGTCATCGGCCACTCCCAAGGCGAAATCGCCGCCGCCACCATCGCCGGCGCCCTCACCCTCGAAGACGGCGCCCGCATCGCCGCCCTCCGCAGCCAAGCCATCCTCACCATCAGCGGCCACGGCGGCATGGCCTCCCTCCCCCTCAACAACACCGACACCACCGAACTACTCCAGCCATGGAACGACCGCCTCACCATCGCCGCCCACAACGGCCCCACCACCACCGTCATCGCCGGCGACCACGACGCCCTCGACGAACTCCTCACCCACTGCCAGAACAACAACATCCGCGCCCGACGCATCGACGTCGACTACGCCTCCCACTCCCCCCACGTCGAAACCATCCAGACCAACCTGACCACCCAACTCGCCGGCATCACACCACGCCAAGCCACCATCCCCTTCTACTCCACCGTCACCGGCACCCTCCTCGACACCACCAACCTCAACGCCGACTACTGGTACACCAACCTCCGCCACCCCGTCCGCTTCACCGACGCCACCCACGCCGCCCACACCAACGGCCACACCACCTACATCGAAACCAGCCCCCACCCCGTCCTCACCATGGCCGTACAGGACATCAGCGAAAACACCGACCGACAGGCCCACGTCATCGGTTCGCTACGCCGCGACGAGGGCGGCCTCCGCCGCCTCCTCACCTCCCTCGCCGAAGCCCACGTCCACGGCGCCACCCTCACCTGGCCGACCAACCCACCCCACCCCACCGGCCCACTCGACCTGCCCACCTACCCCTTCCAGCGCGAACGCTTCTGGCTCGACACCCCAACCGCGACCGGAGACGTCACCACCGCCGGCCTCACCCCCGCCCAACACCCCCTGCTCAGCGCCCTACTCCCCCTCGCCGACGACGACGCGACCATCCTCACCGGCCAGATCTCCCCCACCACCCACCCCTGGCTCACCGACCACGCCGTCTTCGGCACCCCCCTCCTCCCCGGCACCGCCTTCGTCGAACTCGCCCTCCACGCCGGACGCGGACTCGACTGTGAACACCTCGAAGAGCTCACTCTCGAAGCCCCGCTGACGCTCACCGAGCAACACGCCACCCGCCTCCAGGTCCGTGTCGGCGCCCCCGACGAGACCGGCCGGCGCCCCCTCACCATCCACTCGGCCCGGGAAAACAGCGAATGGACCCGGCACGCCACCGGTGTTCTGGCCGCGGACGGTCCGGCGGTGCCGCCGACCGGGTGGCAGGCCCCGACGGCGGCGTTCGAGCCGGCCGGCACGCTCTACGACCGGCTGGCCGACGCGGGCTTCGACTACGGCCCGACGTTCCAGGGGCTGCGTGCCCTCGGCCGGCGCGGCGACGAACTGCTCGCCGAGGTCGTCCTCCCCCAGGAGCGGCACGGCGACGGCTTCGGCCTGCACCCCGCCCTGCTCGACGCGGCCCTGCACGTCTGCCTGCTGGAGGGCGCGAGCGGCGTCCGCCTGCCGTTCTCCTGGTCCGACGTCACCGTCCATGCGGTCTCCGCCACATCGCTGAGGGTCCGGCTGACGCCGACCGGTCCGGACACCGTCTCGCTGCTGGCGACCGACGAGCGGGACCGCCCGGTCGTCTCGGTCGGTGCGCTGACGCTGCGGCCGGTCACTCCCGAGCAGTTCAGCGCCGCGGCCCACGGCCATCGCGACTCGCTCCACCAGGTGGAGTGGGTGCCGGTCCAGGCCGCCCCCGCGGCCGCCGGCGCCACCGCTCCGTTCCTCGTGGGCGCCGGTCTCGCCGGACACCCCGCGTCCGCCGACGACGCGGGGTTCGCCGACCTCACGGACCTGCTCGCGGCGGTCGCCGCCGGTGCCCCGGTGCCGGAGACGGTCGTGGTTCCGTTCCTGCCCGGCCCCGAGCCGACGGCAGCGGCCGTCCACGCGGCAACCGCCGACGTGCTCGGCCTCGTCCAGGCCTGGATGGCCGAGGAGCGGCTCGCCGCCTCCCGCCTTGTGCTGCTCACCCGCGGCGCCGTGGCGGTGGACCCGGCGGACGATGTCCCCGACCTGGTCCACGCCCCGCTCTGGGGTCTGCTCCGGTCCGCCCAGTCGGAGAACCCCGGCCGCTTCGTCCTGGCCGACACCGACGAACACCCCGACTCATACCCGGCGCTGGTCCGGGCCCTCGGCTCCGCGGAGACGCAACTGGCCGTGCGCGCCGGTCGGGTGTCCGCCGCCCGGCTGACGGCCGTCCCGCCGAGCGCACCGGAGGCCGCGGGCCCGTTCGGCCCGACCGGCACGGTTCTGGTGACCGGCGGAACCGGCCTCCTCGGCGGCCTGTTCGCCCGTCACCTGGTCACCCGGCACGGCGTGCGGCACCTGCTGCTGCTCAGCAGGCACGGGCTCGCTGCCGACGGAGCGGCCGAACTCCGCGACGAGCTCGCCGCGTCGGGCGCACAGGTGACGGTCGCGGCCTGCGACGCCGCCGACCGGGACGCGCTCGCCGCCGTCCTGGCCGCGGTGCCCGCCGAGCAGCCGCTGGTCGGCGTGGTGCACACGGCCGGCGTGCTGGACGACGGGGTGATCACCGCCCTGACCCCGGACCGCGTCGCGGCCGTACTGCGGCCGAAGGTCGACGCGGCGTGGCACCTCCACCAGCTGACGCGCGGGAGCGAGCTGCGCGCTTTCGTGATGTTCTCCTCGGCAGCCGGCGTGCTCGGCCAGTCCGGCCAGTCGAGCTACGCGGCCGCCAACGCCTTCCTCGACGCCCTCGCGCAGCGGCGCCGAGCGGCCGGTCTGCCCGCGCAGTCCCTGGCCTGGGGCCTCTGGGCGGAGGCCGGCGGGATGACCCGGCACCTCGCGGAGGCCGACCTCGTGCGGTTGAGCCGTACCGGTCTCGCGGGCATGCCGTCCGACCAGGGTATGGCCCTGTTCGACGCCGCCCTGCGGACGGACCGGCCGGTGTTGGTGCCCGCCCGGCTGGACACCGCCGCTCTGCGGGCGCAGACCGAGGTGCCGCCGCTGCTCCGCGGCCTGGTCCGCACCACCAGGCGCCGCGAGACCGTCGCCACCGGGACCACGACGTTCCGGGAGCGGTTCGGCGAGCTGACGCCGGAGCAACGGGCCCGTGCCGTGCTCGACCTGGTCCGCGCCCACGTCGCCGCCGTCCTCGGCTACGCCTCGCCGGACCGGGTCGAACCGGACCGCGGCTTCCTCGACCTCGGCCTCGACTCCCTCACCGCACTCGAACTGCGCAACCGGCTCGGCGCGGAGGCCGGTCGCCGACTGACCGCCACGCTGATCTTCGACCACCCGACCCCGGCGGCCGTCGCCCGGCACCTCGAGGCCGAGGCCTTCCCGGCGGAGGATCCGTCCGCGGAGCCGGATGCTTCGGAGGTCGGCGAGGACGAGTTCCGCCGGGCCCTGGCGGCGATCCCGCTGGACCGCTTCCGGGAGGCCGGACTGGTCCGCACTCTGCTCCAACTCGCCGACTCCGCGGACGGATCCGCCACGGTGGACGACGACGAGGAGGAGCACGGAAGCGCGCTCGACACGATGGACCTGGAGAGCCTCGTCCGGGTCGCCCTCGGTGACAAGTGACCACCACGCACCACGTCTCAACGGCTCGGAGTTTCGGAGTTCTCGATGACCACCAGTGAAGAAGTCGTCAAGGCGCTGCGGGCCTCCCTCAAGGAGGCCGAGGCGCTGCGGCAGCAGAACCGCAAGCTGACCGCCGCGGCCTCCGAGCCGATCGCCATCGTCGGCATGGCCTGCCGGTACCCCGGAGGCGTCAAGTCCCCTGAGGACCTCTGGCAGTTGGTCGCCGACGGCGGCGACGCGATCTCCGCCTTCCCGGAGGACCGCGGCTGGGACGTCGAGGCGCTGTACGACCCCGACCCGGAGGCGGTCGGCAAGACCTACACCCGGGCCGGCGGGTTCCTGCACGAGGCCCCGCTGTTCGACCCCGACTTCTTCGGGATCAGCCCGCGCGAGGCCATGGCCATGCACCCGCAGCAGCGCCTGCTGCTGGAGACCTCGTGGGAGGCCTTCGAGCAGGCCGGCATCGATCCGGCGTCGGTGCGCGGCACCCGGACCGGCGTGTTCGCCGGGGTGATGCACCAGGACTACGCTGCGCGGCTGCGCCAGACCCCGGAGGACCTTGAGGGCTACCTGATGACGGGCAGCCTCGGCAGCGTGGTGTCGGGCCGGGTCGCCTACACCCTGGGCCTGGAGGGTCCGGCCGTCACGGTCGACACGGCGTGCTCCTCCTCGCTGGTCGCCCTGCACCTTGCGGCGCAGGCGCTGCGGAACGGCGAGTGCACGATGGCACTGGTCGGCGGCGTCACCGTGATGACCGGGCCTGGCGGGTTCGTCGAGTTCAGCCGCCAGCGCGCGCTGTCGCCGGACGGTCGATGCCGCGCCTTCGCCGCCGCCGCCGACGGGACCGGCTGGGCGGAGGGCGTGGGCATCCTGCTGGTGGAGCGCCTGTCGGACGCCCAGCGCAACGGGCACCGGGTGCTGGCAGTGGTGCGCGGCTCGGCGATCAACCAGGACGGGAGCAGCAGCGGCTTCTCCGCGCCGAACGGTCCGGCCCAACAGCGGGCGATCCGGGACGCGTTGAAGAACGCCCGGCTGACGGCCGCGGAGGTGGACGCGGTCGAGGCGCACGGGACGGGCACCAAGCTCGGCGACCCGATCGAGGCGCAGGCGCTGCTGGCCACCTACGGGCAGGACCGTCCGGCCGAACGGCCGCTCTGGCTGGGTTCTCTGAAGTCGAACATCGGCCACGCCCAGGCGGCGGCCGGGGTCGGCGGCGTGATCAAGATGGTCATGGCGATGCGCAACGGCGTGCTGCCGCGGACCCTCCACGTCGACGAACCGACGCCGCACGTCGACTGGGCGTCCGGAGCGGTCTCGCTGCTCACCGACGCACAGGAATGGCCGGCCGGTGAACGCACCCGGCGAGCCGCCGTCTCCTCGTTCGGGATCAGCGGGACCAATGCGCATGTGATCCTGGAGGAGGCCCCGGAGGAGGCCCGGAAGGAGACGACCGAGGTCGTATCCCCTTCAGCGGTGGTGCCGTGGGTGCTCTCCGCCCGCGACGAACGCGCCCTACGCGCCCAGGCCGGACAGCTCGCCACCTTCCTCCAGAACCACCCCGACACCGACCTACGCGCCGTCGGCCACACCCTCCTCACCGGACGCGCCACCCTCGACCACCGCGCCGTCGCCCTCGGCCAGAACCACCACGAACTCCTCACCGCCCTCACCGCAATCGCGGACGGCACCACCCCCACCGGCCACGGCACCCACGACCGCCCGGTCTTCGTCTTCCCCGGCCAAGGCTCCCAATGGATCGGCATGGGCGCCGAACTCCTCGACACCTCCCCCGTGTTCGCCCAGTGGATCGCCAACTGCGAAACCGCACTCGCCCCACACGTCAACTGGTCACTCACCGACGTCCTACGCGGCAACAACGACCTCACCCGCGTCGACATCGTCCAGCCCGCACTGTTCGCCGTCATGGTCTCCCTCGCCGAACTCTGGCGCTCCCTCGGCATCGAACCCGCCGCCGTCATCGGCCACTCCCAAGGCGAAATCGCCGCCGCCACCATCGCCGGCGCCCTCACCCTCGAAGACGGCGCCCGCATCGCCGCCCTCCGCAGCCAAGCCATCCTCACCATCAGCGGCCACGGCGGCATGGCCTCCCTCCCCCTCAACAACACCGACACCACCGAACTACTCCAGCCATGGAACGACCGCCTCACCATCGCCGCCCACAACGGCCCCACCACCACCGTCATCGCCGGCGACCACGACGCCCTCGACGAACTCCTCACCCACTGCCAGAACAACAACATCCGCGCCCGACGCATCGACGTCGACTACGCCTCCCACTCCCCCCACGTCGAAACCATCCAGACCAACCTGACCACCCAACTCGCCGGCATCACACCACGCCAAGCCACCATCCCCTTCTACTCCACCGTCACCGGCACCCTCCTCGACACCACCAACCTCAACGCCGACTACTGGTACACCAACCTCCGCCACCCCGTCCGCTTCACCGACGCCACCCACGCCGCCCACACCAACGGCCACACCACCTACATCGAAACCAGCCCCCACCCCGTCCTCACCCCCGCCATCGAAGAAACCCTCCACACCACCAACCCCGTCATCATCACCGGCACCCTCCGCCGCAACGAAGACACCTGGACCCGCCTCCTCACCTCCGCCACCCACCTCCACAACCACGGCCACCCCCTCAACTGGACCCCCCTCCTCCACCCCGCCCCCCACCCCGACCTCCCCACCTACCCCTTCCAGCACCAGCACCTGTGGATCGAGGACACCGCCCCGGCCGGTTCTGGCCCGGCCGAGGGCACCGCGGTGGACGCGGGCTTCTGGGAGGCCGTCGCGGAGCAGGACGTCGCCGCCCTGGCCGCGACGCTGGAGGTCGAGGACGAGGAACAGCGCCGGTCGCTGACCACCCTGCTGCCCGCTCTCTCCTCCTGGCACCGGCAGAGCCTCGACCGTTCGGCGGTGGACGACTGGAGGTACCGGATCGCCTGGAAGCCGGTCGCCGGGCACGCCGCGTCCGCGCTCACCGGCACCTGGCTGGTCGTCGTGCCGGCCGGCCACTCCGAGGCCGCTTGGGTCGCCGAGGCCACCCGCGTGCTCGGCGTGCGCGGCGCACGGACCGTTCTGCTGGAGGTCCCCGACGGGGACGCGGACCGCGAGGTCCTGGCCGCGCGGCTGCGCGGACTGCTCGCCGACGACGCGTCCGACCACGCCGGCGTGCTGTCGTTCCTCAGCCTGGCCGACAGCCGGTGCCCCGGGAAGCGCACGGTGACGGTCGGCCTGGCGCTGACGCTGGCGCTCGTCCAGGCGCTGGCCGACCTCGGCGTCCGGGCGCCGCTGTGGTGCGCCACCCGCGGCGCCGTGTCCGCCGGGCCGTCCGACGCTCCGGCCGATCCGGTGCAGGCCCAGCTGTGGGGCCTCGGCCGGGTCGTCGCGCTGGAGCAGTCGCAGCTCTGGGGCGGCCTGGTCGACCTGCCGGAGCAGCCCGACGAGCGCTCGCTCGGCCAGCTGGTCCGGGTGCTGGCGGCGGCATCCGACGAGGACCAGATCGCGGTGCGTCCGGCCGGGCTGTTCGCCCGGCGAATGGTCCACGCGCCGCTCGCGGACGCCAGGCCGGTCCGGCGGTGGCGCCCGCGCGGCACGGTGCTGGTCACCGGCGGTACCGGGAGCCTCGGCCCCCGGCTCGCTCGCTGGCTGGCCGACAACGGCGCCGAGCACCTCGTCCTGGCCAGCCGCTCCGGCCCGAACGCGCCGGGCGCGACGGAGCTGGCGGCCGAGCTGACGGCGCAGGGCGTGGCCGTCACCCTGGCCGCGTGCGACATCGCGGACCGCGAGGCGGTGTCCGCGCTGCTCGACGGGCTGCGGGCGGACGGCCACACGGTGCGGGCGGTCCTGCACACGGCCGCGTTCATCGAGCTGACATCCGTGGCCGACACCGGGCTGGAGAGCTTCGACCAGGTTCTGGCCGCCAAGGTGGACGGAGCCCGGCACCTCGCCGACCTGCTCGACCCGGAGGCGCTGGACGCCTTCGTGCTCTTCTCCTCCATCGCCGGCTTCTGGGGCAGCGGGGACCACGCCGCGTACGCGGCCGCCAACGCGGCGCTCGACGCACTGGCCGAACAGGGCCGTGCGGACGGTCTGCCGATGGTGTCGGTGGCCTGGGGCGTCTGGGAGGACGCCGTCAACACCTGGAAGAACCTCGGCGACCTCGACGTCGAGCGGACCCGTCAGCGCGTGCGCGGGCAGGGCCTCCCGCTGATGCGTCCCGAGGCGGCGATCGCCGCCCTCCAGCAGGCACTTGACCACGACGACACCTTCATCGCGGTGGCCGAGATCGACTGGGCCCGCTTCGTCCCCCTGTTCACCGCGCTGCGCCCGAGCCCGCTGCTTGCCGAACTCCCCGAGGCGCGAGCGGTGCTGGCTTCCTCCGCCGAGGCGGAGGCCAACACGCCGGGCCTCGGCTCGGAACTCCGCCGCTCCCTGGCCGACCTGTCCGAGGCGGAGCAGCTCCGGGTGCTCGTGGACCTGGTCACCACCCACGCCGTCGCCGTGCTGGGGCGGCGCGACCCGGAAGCCATCCGTCCCGAACGAGCCTTCAAGGAGCTCGGTTTCGAGTCCCTGACCGCGGTCGAGCTGCGCAACCGGCTGGCGGCCGCGACGGGCCTGCGACTTCCGGCGACGCTGGTCTTCGACTATCCGACACCGGCTGCGATCGCCGCCCAACTGCGGCGCGAGGTGCTTGAGCTGGGTGCAGCCGAGGAGGCTGTCCCGGCCGGTCCGACCGGGTCGGCCGGCGCCGCGGACGACGAGGCGATCGCGATCGTCGGGATGGCCTGCCGGTTCCCGGGCGGCGTCACGACCCCCGAGGCGCTCTGGCAGCTGCTGGTCACGGACGGCGACGTGGTCTCCGGTCTGCCCACCGACCGCGGCTGGGACCTGGACGCGGTCGCAGGCCAGCAGGGCGGGTTCCTCCAGGACGTCGACCGGTTCGACCCTGCGTTCTTCGGGATCAGCCCGCGCGAGGCCCTGGCGATGGACCCGCAGCAGCGGCTGCTGCTGGAGACCTCCTGGGAGGCCTTCGAACGCGCCGGCATCGACCTCACCACGCTGCGCGGCAGCCGCACCGGCGCCTTCGTCGGCGCGATGCAGCACGGCTACGGCGTCAGCTCGGCCGAGGCGCCGGCCGCCATCGAGGACTACGTCATCACCGGCAGCGTCACCAGTGTCATCTCGGGCCGACTGGCCTACGCCTTCGGTCTGGAGGGCCCGGCGATCACCGTCGACACGGCGTGCTCGTCATCGCTCGTCGCCCTGCACCTGGCCGGCCGGGCCCTGCGCAACGGCGAGTGCACGATGGCGATCGCGGGCGGCGCGGTCGTGATGCCGACCCCGGACTCCTTCATCGGCTTCAGCCGGATGGGCGCGCTCTCCGAGAGCGGCCGCTGCAAGGCGTTCTCCGACTCCGCGGACGGTTTCGGCCTTGCCGAGGGCGCCGGGGTGGTGCTGCTGGAGCGTCTGTCCGACGCGCAGCGCAACGGGCACCGGGTGCTGGCGGTGATCCGCGGCTCGGCGATCAACCAGGACGGCGCCAGCAACGGGCTCGCCGCACCGAACGGGCCCTCGCAGCAGCGGGTGATCCGGGCGGCGCTGGCGGACGCCCGGCTGACGACGGCGGACGTGGACGCGGTCGAGGCGCACGGAACGGGCACCCGGCTCGGCGACCCGATCGAGGCACAGGCCCTGCTGGCCACCTACGGCCAGGACCGGCCGGCCGAACGGCCGCTCTGGCTCGGCTCGGTGAAGTCCAACATCGGCCACACCCAGGCCGCGGCAGGCGTCGCCGGCGTCATCAAGACGGTGCTCGCGCTCCGGCACGGCGTTCTGCCACGAACCCTGCACGTCGACGAACCGACCACGCACGTCGACTGGGCGTCCGGAGCGGTCTCGGTACTCACCGAGGCGCAGGAGTGGCCGCAGGCGGACGGACGTCCGCGCCGGGCGGGTGTGTCGGCCTTCGGGATCAGCGGGACCAATGCGCATGTGATCCTGGAGGAGGCCCCGGAGGAGGCCCGGAAGGAGACGACCGAGGTCGTATCCCCTTCAGCGGTGGTGCCGTGGGTGCTCTCCGCCCGCGACGAACGCGCCCTACGCGCCCAGGCCGGACAGCTCGCCACCTTCCTCCAGAACCACCCCGACACCGACCTACGCGCCGTCGGCCACACCCTCCTCACCGGACGCGCCACCCTCGACCACCGCGCCGTCGCCCTCGGCCAGAACCACCACGAACTCCTCACCGCCCTCACCGCAATCGCGGACGGCACCACCCCCACCGGCCACGGCACCCACGACCGCCCGGTCTTCGTCTTCCCCGGCCAAGGCTCCCAATGGATCGGCATGGGCGCCGAACTCCTCGACACCTCCCCCGTGTTCGCCCAGTGGATCGCCAACTGCGAAACCGCACTCGCCCCACACGTCAACTGGTCACTCACCGACGTCCTACGCGGCAACAACGACCTCACCCGCGTCGACATCGTCCAGCCCGCACTGTTCGCCGTCATGGTCTCCCTCGCCGAACTCTGGCGCTCCCTCGGCATCGAACCCGCCGCCGTCATCGGCCACTCCCAAGGCGAAATCGCCGCCGCCACCATCGCCGGCGCCCTCACCCTCGAAGACGGCGCCCGCATCGCCGCCCTCCGCAGCCAAGCCATCCTCACCATCAGCGGCCACGGCGGCATGGCCTCCCTCCCCCTCAACAACACCGACACCACCGAACTACTCCAGCCATGGAACGACCGCCTCACCATCGCCGCCCACAACGGCCCCACCACCACCGTCATCGCCGGCGACCACGACGCCCTCGACGAACTCCTCACCCACTGCCAGAACAACAACATCCGCGCCCGACGCATCGACGTCGACTACGCCTCCCACTCCCCCCACGTCGAAACCATCCAGACCAACCTGACCACCCAACTCGCCGGCATCACACCACGCCAAGCCACCATCCCCTTCTACTCCACCGTCACCGGCACCCTCCTCGACACCACCAACCTCAACGCCGACTACTGGTACACCAACCTCCGCCACCCCGTCCGCTTCACCGACGCCACCCACGCCGCCCACACCAACGGCCACACCACCTACATCGAAACCAGCCCCCACCCCGTCCTCACCCCCGCCATCGAAGAAACCCTCCACACCACCAACCCCGTCATCATCACCGGCACCCTCCGCCGCAACGAAGACACCTGGACCCGCCTCCTCACCTCCGCCACCCACCTCCACAACCACGGCCACCCCCTCAACTGGACCCCCCTCCTCCACCCCGCCCCCCACCCCGACCTCCCCACCTACCCCTTCCAGCGCGAGCGGTTCTGGCTCACCCCGCCCGCAGCCGCCAACCCGCGCACCGCCGGGCTCGACTCCGGCGAGCACCCGATGCTCGCCGCCGCCGTCCCGCTGCCCGAGGACGAGGGCGTGATCCTCACCGGCCGACTCTCCGCCGCCACTCACCCCTGGCTGGCCGACCACGCCGTCTGGGACACCGTCCTCGCCTCCGGTACCTCGCTCGTCGAGCTCGCCCTGCACGCCGGCCGCCGGCTCGGCTGCGACCGTCTGGAGGAGCTGACCCTCCAGGTGCCCCTCGTGCTGCCCGAGCAGCAGGCGGTCCGGGTCCAGGTACGCGTCGGTGCGTCGGACGGCGCCGGGCGTCGGCCCCTCACCATCCACTCCGCCCCCGACACCGCCGAGGCCACCACCGCCTGGACCTGCCACGCGACCGGCACCACCGCCCCGGCCGGGCCCGCCGCCGGGTGGGCCACCGGTGCCGCCTGGCCGCCGGCCGGCGCCGAGCCGGTCGCCCTCGACGGCCTCTACGAGCGGCTGGCGGAGGACGGGCTCGGGTACGGACCGGCATTCCGCGGGCTGCGCGCCGCCTGGCGCCTGGGCGAGGAGGTCTACGGCGAGGTCCGGCTGCCGCAGGAGCAGTTCGCCGACGCCGGCCGGTTCGGTCTTCACCCCGCGCTGCTGGACGCGGCGCTGCACACCACGCTGGTCGACGGCGCGGAGCGGGTTCGGCTGCCGTTCGCGTGGACCGGCGTCGCCCTGCACGCCACCGGCGCCACCGCGCTGCGGGTCCGCCTCACGCCGACCGGACCGGACGAGATGTCGCTGGTGGTGGCCGACCAGACCGGCCTGCCGGTGGCCACGGTCGAGTCGCTCGCCGTCCGGCCGCTCTCCCAGGCGCAGCTCGGCTCGGCCGTCCAGCGCGCCGCGGCCGACTCGCTCTTCGAGGTGGCCTGGACCGAGCTGTCCGACCGCCCCGCCGCCCGCACCGTCCGCACCGCCGTGCTCGGCGGCCCAGACGCGCTCACGGGACTCGCCGGAGCGTCCTACCCCGACCTCGCCGCCCTCGTCGACGCGGTCTGCGCCGGGGAGCCGGTGCCCGAGGCCGTCGTGGTCCCGTGGATGCCGGAGCCCGACGCGGACACCGTCTCGGCGGACGCCGCCCGGCAGGCGGTGGAGCGGGCGCTGTCGCTGCTGCAGGCCTGGACGGCCGACGACCGGTTCGCCGCCTCCCGCCTGGTGCTGGTGACCCGCGGGGCCGTCGACGCCGACGACCCGGCCGGCTCGCCCGACCTGGCAGCGGCCGCCGTGTGGGGTGCGGTGCGCTCCGCGCAGGCCGAGCACCCGGACCGGCTGGTCCTGGTGGACCTCGACTGCGCCGTGGCCGAGGCCTCGGCCACGCTGCCGCTCCTGCTCGACGGCGCCGAGCCGCAGTACGCGGTCCGGGCCGGCCGGGTGTTCGTGCCGCGGCTGGCGCGGCTGCGTCCCGCCGACGGGCCGTCCGTCGTCCCCGCGCCGGACCCCGAGGGCACGGTGCTGATCACCGGCGGGACGGGGACGCTGGGTGCGCTGGTCGCCCGGCACCTGGTCGAGACGCACGGCGTACGGCACCTGGTGCTGCTCAGCCGGCAGGGCCGCCAGGCCCGCGGGGCCGACGAACTCGTCCGCTCACTGGCCGAGTCCGGCGCCGAGGTGACGGTGGCCGCGTGCGACGCCGCCGACCGGGAGGCCCTGGCCGCGGTGCTCGCCGCCGTCCCCGCCGAACACCCACTGACCGGGGTGGTGCACGCGGCCGGGGTACTGGACGACGGCACGCTCGCCGCGATCACGCCCGAGCGGCTGGCCGCCGTCCTGCGGCCCAAGGCGGACGCCGCGTGGAACCTGCACGAGCTGACCCGGGACGCCAAGCCGGCACTGTTCGTGCTGTTCTCGGCGGCAGGCGGGCTGCTGGGCAACGCCGGCCAGGCCAACTACGCCGCCGCCAACGCCTACCTGGACGCCCTGGCCGCGCACCGCCGTGCGCTGGGTCTGCCCGGGGTGTCGATGGCGTGGGGACTGTGGTCCGCGGTCAGCGCGATGACCGGCGGCCTGAGCGAGGCGGACCGGGCGCGGATGAAGCGCTCCGGTGTGCTGCCGATGTCCACTCCGGAGGGTCTGGCGCTGTTCGACGCGGCCCTCGCCCAGGAGCGGCCGCTGGTGCTGCCGCTCCGGCTGGACCTGCCCGCGCTGCGGGGCGGCGAGCCGGCGGGGCGGTCCCCGCTGCTGCGCGCCCTGCTCGGCCCGGCGCCCCGGCGCGCGGCGCAGGCCGACGCGCCGGCCGGGGCCGGTACCGGTGCCGGGCTGTCGCTCGCCGGGCTCTCGGTCGCCGAACAGTCCCACGCCCTGGTCGAGTTGGTGCGGGCCCAGGTGGCTGCGGTGCTCGGCCACGCCTCGCCGCAGGAGGTCGGCAGCGCGCGCGGGTTCCTGGAGTCCGGGTTCGACTCGCTGCGCGCGGTCGAGCTGCGCAACCGGCTGAACGCGGCCACCGGCCTGCGGCTGCCGGCGACGCTGGTCTTCGACCACCCGACGCCGGTCGCCGTCGCCGAGCACCTCGGCGAGCTGCTGCGGCAGCTGTCGCGGCCGGCCGAGGAGCCGGAGCCGTTGGACCTCGACAGCCTGGAGGCCGGTCTGCGCGACCTCGCCGCCGGGGATCCGCGGCGCGAGCGGCTCGCCGCCCGGCTGCGCGGGCTGGTGGCCCAGCTGGACGCGAGCGGCGCCGCGAGCACCGCCGGACCGGCCGAACCCGCCGAGGACGAGGACGAGTTCGGTGACGCGACGCTCGACGAGCTCCTCGACATCGTCGACGGCGAACTGCGGAACTCGTGAACCTGCCCACCCGGCCCCGTCGTCGGAGCCCGCGTTGAACAGAGAGGCGCACAGCGCAATGACGAGCGACGAGAAGGTCCTCGACACCCTCAAGCGGCTGACCATCGACCTGCGCCGGACGCGCCGGCGGCTGCAGGAGGTCGAGGAGGGGGCCCGCGAGCCGATCGCGATCGTCGGCATGGCGTGCCGCTACCCCGGCGGGGTCACGTCCCCCGAGGACCTCTGGCGGCTGGTGACCGAGGAGCGGGACGTGATCTCCCCGTTCCCGGCCGACCGCGGCTGGGGCGAGGACCTCTACGACCCGGACCCGGCACAGCACGGCTCGGTGTACGTCCGCGAGGGCGGATTCCTCTACGACGCCGCCGAGTTCGACCCGGCGTTCTTCGGCATGAGCGCCCGGGAGGCGCTGGCCACCGACCCGCAGCAGCGGCTGCTGCTCGAAACGGCCTGGGAGGCCTTCGAGCGGGCCGGGATCGACCCGGCGTCGGTGCGCGGCAGCCGGACCGGGGTCTTCGCCGGAGTGATCTACCAGGACTACGCCTCGCGGCTGCGCCGGGTGCCGGGCGAGTTCGAGGGCTACGTCGGAAACGGCAGCACCGGCAGCGTCGCCTCCGGCCGGGTCGCGTACACCTTCGGTCTGGAGGGCCCGGCCGTCACGCTGGACACGGCGTGCTCGTCCTCGCTGGTCGCGCTGCACCAGGCCGCGCAGGCGCTGCGGAACGGCGACTGCACGCTGGCGCTGGCCGGCGGGGTGACCGTGATGGCCTCGCCGATGGCGCTGGTCGAGTTCAGCCGGCAGCGCGGCCTGGCCACCGACGCACGGTGCAAGGCCTTCGCGGCCGGGGCCGACGGGACGGGCCTCGGCGAGGGCGTCGGGATGCTGCTGCTGGAGCGGCTCTCGGACGCCCGCCGCAACGGGCGCCGGGTGCTCGCGGTGATCCGCGGCAGCGCGGTCAACCAGGACGGCGCCAGCAGCGGGCTGACGGCGCCGAGCGGGCCGGCCCAGCAGCGGGTGATCCGGCAGGCGCTGGCGCACGCCGGGCTGGCCGCGCGCGAGGTGGACGCGGTGGAGGCACACGGCACCGGGACGACCCTCGGCGACCCGATCGAGGCGCAGGCCCTGCTCGCCACCTACGGCCAGGACCGGTCCGGCGGGGAGCCGCTGTACCTCGGCTCGGTGAAGTCCAACATCGGCCACGCCCAGGCGGCGGCGGGTGTGGCCGGTGTGATCAAGACGGTGATGGCGATCCGGCAGGGCGTGCTGCCGCGCACGCTCCACTTCGACGAGCCCAATCCGCACGTGGACTGGTCGGCGGGCGCGGTGGCGCCGCTGACCGGGTCCCGGGAGTGGCCGGTCACCGGGCGGCCGCGCCGGGCCGGCGTGTCGTCCTTCGGGGTCAGCGGGACCAACGCGCACCTCATCCTGGAGGAGGCTGCCGAAGAGGCCGCCGCCGACCTCCCGGTGGAGGGGACCGGGCCGCGGCCCGCCGAGGGGGCGTCCGTGCCGTGGGTGCTCTCCGGCCGGACCGAGGCCGCGCTGCGCGCGCAGGCCGCGCGGCTGCTGGACCACCTGGCCACGCATCCCGATCAGACGGCGGCCGAGGTCGGTGCGGCGCTGGCGCGCCACCGGTCGGCCTTCGAGCGCCGGGCCGTGCTGCTGGGTGCGGACCTCGGCGAGTTGCGGGCGGGCCTGGCGGCGCTGGCCGCGGGCGAGTCCCGGCCCGGCCTGGTCACGGGCGTCGCCCGGGACGACGGCCCGGTGGTGTTCGTGCTGCCGGATGCGCCGCTGGAGCGTCCCGACCGGGTGGTGCGGCTGCTGGACACCACGCCGCTGTTCGCCGCGCGGCTCGCCGAGTGCGACGCCGCGCTGCGCGAGGTCGCCGGCTGGTCCGCGACGGAGG
Organism: Kitasatospora hibisci; assembly: GCF_043950205.1. Classification (NCBI taxonomy): domain Bacteria; kingdom Bacillati; phylum Actinomycetota; class Actinomycetes; order Kitasatosporales; family Streptomycetaceae; genus Kitasatospora; species Kitasatospora hibisci. Next base: position 1,035,476 of record NZ_CP171642.1, read on the forward strand.
TGCTGCGCGCAACGGCGGGCGCGCCCGATCCGGCGCGTCCCGAGATCGGCCGGGCGGTGGCGTGGGCGGTGCTGGTGGCCCTCGCCGGGCTCTGGAGGGAGCACGGGGTGGACCCGGCCGCGGTGGTCGCGCCGGGCGCCGGCACGGTCGCCGGCGCCTGCGTCGCTGGGTCGTTGTCCCTGGTCGACGGTGCGCGCGCGGCGGTGTCCGGCGAGGCGGGTGCCCCGACGGAGAGCAGGATCCCGCTGCTCACCGAGCCCGTGGACGCCTCACTGCGCACGATGCTGGAGCGCGGCCACAACCGCTTCGTCGTCCTCGGCACCGACCGGACCGACCGGATCACCGCCGCCGTCGGGCCGGACGTCCAGGTGGTCGCCACCGCGGACGGGTTCCTCCCCGCGCTGGCCGACCTGCACGTCCACGGCGCGGCGGTCCGCTTCGGGGCGGCGTTCCCGGTCACCGGGCTCCGCCTCGTGGACCTGCCGACCTACGCCTTCCAGCGCCGGCGGTACTGGCTGGAGGACGGGCCGGCCGATCCCGACGTGACCGCCGCCGGGCTCACGGCCACGGGCCACCCGCTGCTCCGGGCCCTGGTCGAACTGCCGCACGACGGCGGGCTGTTGTTCACCGGCCGGCTCACCCCGCGCGAGCTGCCCTGGCTCGCCGACCACACGGTGCAGGGCCGGGTGCTGCTGCCCGGCACCGCCGTGGTCGAGCTGGTCCGCGAGGCCGGCGCGCGGACGGGCTGCCCGCACCTCGGCGAGCTCACCCTGCTCGCCCCGCTGGAGCTGCCCGCGCCGGAGGCCGCCGCCGATGCCGGCGTCCGGATCCGGCTGGTCGTCGGCGCCCCGGACGGTTCCGGTCACCGCGCGGTGGAGCTGTCCTCGCGCCCGGCCGCCCCCGAGCACGCCGCCTGGACCCGCCACGCCACCGGCACGCTGACGCCCGAGGAGCCGACCGTCCCCTCCGACCTGGTCGCCTGGCCGCCGGCCGGCGCCGAGCCGGTCGGCCTGGACGGCTGCTACGAGCGCTTCGCCGCCCTCGGCGTCGAGTACGGCCCGGCCTTCCGCGGCCTGCGCGCGCTCTGGCGGCGCGGCGAGGAGGTGTTCGCCGAGGTGGCGCTGACGGAGGCGGACCGGGCCGACGCCGGCCGCTACGGCCTCCACCCGGCACTGCTGGACGCCGCCCTGCAGGCCTACGCGGCCGGGGCGGAGCAGGCGGACGGCCCGACGCCGGTGCCGTTCGGCTGGCACGGCGTCTCGGTCCGGGCGACCGGCGCCACGGCCCTGCGGGTGCGGCTCGCCCCGGCCGGCCCGGACGCGGTGACCGTCGAGGCCGCCGACCCGGCGGGCGTCCCGGTGGCCACGGTGGCGAGCCTGCGCTCCCGCCGGCTGCCCGGGGCCGGCGCCGGTTCCGGCGCCCTGTGGCGCGTCCGCTGGGCGCCGGTGCCGCCGGTCCCGCACCCCGTCGCGGTGCGGACCGCGGTGGTGGGCGCCGGGCTGCCGGACGCCTCGCCGGAGCGCCACCCCGACCTCGCCGCACTGGCCGCCGCCGGCACCCCCGTGCCGGACGTCGTCCTCGTCCCGCTCGCTCCGACCGGCGGCGGCGACGTGCCGGCCGCCGTCCACACCGCCACCGCGGACGCGCTCCGGCTGGTGCGGGCCTGGCTGGCCGAGCCGCGGTTCGCCGCCGCGCGGCTGGTCGTGGTGACGAACGGCGCCCAGTCCACCGGAGCCGGCGACCCCGCCCCCGACCTCGCGGCGGCGGCCGTCTGGGGACTGCTCCGGTCCGCTCAGTCCGAACACCCCCGGCGCTTCGGCCTGCTGGACCTCGATCGGGCGACGCCCACCTCGGCCGACCTGGCCGTGGCACTCGCCTCCGACGAACCACAGCTGGCGCTCCGCACCTCGGGGCTGCTGGCGCCGCGGCTGGTGGAGGCCGAGACGGCCACCGGCGGCGGCACCGCCTTCGACCCGGACGGCACCGTCCTGGTCACCGGCGGCACCGGCACCCTGGGCGGCCTGCTCGCCCGGCACCTGGTCGAGCGCGGCGCCCGGCACCTCCTCCTGGCGGGCCGCCGGGGCGAGAGGACGCCGGGCGTGGCCGAGCTCGTGACGGAACTGACCGAACGGGGCGCCGAGGTCACCGTCGCCGCCTGCGACACCGCCGACCGGGAGGCGCTGGCCGCCCTGCTGCGGTCGATACCCGAGGCCCACCCGCTGCGGGCGGTCGTGCACGCCGCCGGCGTGGCCGACGACGGCCTGCTGGCCGCGCTCACGCCCGAGCGGCTCGCCGCCGTCCTGCAGCCGAAGGTCGACGCGGCCTGGCACCTGCACGAGCTGACCCGCGACGCCGGGCTCGACGCCTTCGTGCTGTTCTCCTCCGCCTCGGGCACCTTCGGCACCGCCGGGCAGGCCAACTACGCCGCCGCCAACGCCTTCCTCGACGCGCTCGCGCAGCGGCGCCGATCCGAGGGCCTGCCCGGCCTCTCACTGGCCTGGGGGCTGTGGGCGGAGCGCAGCAAGCTGACGGAAGGTCTGGATCCGCTCAGCATAGGCCGGTTGGCCAGGGAAGGCGTCGGTGCGCTTTCGACGGCTGAGGCACTTGATCTCTTCGACACCGCCCGTATCATGATCAATGAGTCGGTGCTCGTCCCCGTTCGGCTGGACCTCGCGGTACTGCGGGGCCGGGCCGACCAGGGACAAGTTCCCTCGCTGCTGCGGGAGTCGGTCACGGTGTCGGTCCCCACGGCGGCGTCGGCGCCCGCGCCGGGGCCGGACCAGGAACCGGCGCAGGACGGGACGAGCGGCTTCGCGCAGCGCCTTCGGGCGATGCCGGAGTCCGACCGCCGGCGCGCCCTGCTCGACCTGGTGCGCACCCACGCGGCGATCGTGCTGGCCGAGTCCACCCCCGAGTCCATCGACCCGGGCCAGGGCTTCGTCGACCTGGGCTTCGACTCGCTCGCCAACCTCGAACTCCAGGAGCGGCTGCAGGACGCCACCGGCCTCCAGTTGCCCAGCACCCTGGTGTTCGACTACCCCACCGCGGAGGTGCTGGCCGATCACCTCTGCGCCGAGTTCGACACCGGAGAGACCACGGCGGTGGGCCCGGCGCTCGCCGAACTCGACCGACTGGAGCAGTTCCTGACGCCCTACACCGACGACGACCAGGCCCGGACGGCGATCACCCACCGGCTGAAGGACCTCCTCGCCCGCTGGGGCGACGACAGCCGGGACAGCAGCGGCCGGCCCGACCTCGCCTCGGCCACCGACGACGAACTCTTCGACGTACTCGACCAGTTGCGCGCCCGCTGAGGGCGAGGGCAGAACCAGGTCGAACCCGCACCGGCTATAGGAGCAGGCTCAAGTGGCACATGAAGACAAGCTTCGCGAGCACCTCCGGTGGGCTGCCGCCGAGCTCGGCGAGGCACGCCGCAGGGTGGCCGAACTGGAGGCGGCCGACCGCGACCCGATCGCGATCGTCGGGATGAGCTGCCGGTACCCGGGCGGGGTGCGGACGCCGGAGGAGCTGTGGGACCTGGTGGCCGCCGGGCGGGACGCCGTCGGCGTCCCGCCCGGCGGACGCGGCTGGTGGGTCGAGGACTTCTACGACCCCGAGGGCCTGCGCCCCGGGACCTCCTACGTGTGCGAAGGCGGCTTCCTCGACGACGCGGACCGGTTCGACGCCGGCTTCTTCGGGATCAGCCCGCGCGAGGCCCTGGCGATGGACCCGCAGCAGCGGCTGCTGCTGGAGACCTCCTGGGAGGCCTTCGAACGGGCGGGCATCCGGCCGGCGACCGTACGCGGAGCCCGGGTCGGCGTGTTCACCGGCCTGATGTACCACGACTACGGCACCCGCCTCGGCTCGGTGGACGAGTCGGTCGCGGGCTTCCTGGGAAGCGGGACGGCGGGCAGCGTCGCGTCCGGCCGGATCGCCTACGTCCTCGGCCTGGAAGGGCCGGCGGTGACGGTGGACACGGCGTGCTCCTCGTCGCTGGTCGCGCTGCACCTGGCGGCGCAGGCGATCCGGCGTGGCGACTGCACGATGGCGCTGGCCGGCGGCGTCACGGTGATGGCCACCCCGAGCACGTTCGTCGAGTTCAGCCGCCAGGGCGGCCTCGCCCGGGACGGGCGCTGCAAGTCGTTCGCCGCCGCCGCCGACGGGACGGCGTGGGGCGAGGGCGCCGGAATGCTGTTGGTCGAGCGCCTGTCGGACGCCGAGCGGAACGGACACCGGGTGCTCGCGGTCCTGCGCGGGTCGTCGGTCAACCAGGACGGCGCCAGCAGCAACCTCTCCGCGCCCAACGGGCCCTCACAGCAGCGGGTGATCCGGCAGGCCCTCGCCGAGGCCGAACTCTCGCCCGACCTGGTCGACGCGGTCGAGGCGCACGGGACGGGCACCAAGCTCGGCGACCCGATCGAGGCACAGGCCCTGCTCGCCACCTACGGCCAGGACCGGCCGGCCGAACGGCCGCTCTACCTCGGCTCGCTGAAGTCCAACCTCGGCCACACCCAGGCCGCGGCCGGGGTCGGCGGCGTGATCAAGATGGTCATGGCGATGCGCAACGGCGTGCTGCCGCGGACCCTCCACGTCGACGAACCGACGCCGCACGTCGACTGGGCGTCCGGCGCCGTGTCGCTGCTCACCGAGGCACAGGAATGGCCGCAGACCGGCCGTCCGCGGCGGGCGGCCGTGTCCTCGTTCGGTGTGAGCGGGACCAACGCGCACGTCATCCTGGAGCAGGCGCCGGAGGTTCCGGCAGCCGACCACGGCGCAGCGTCCGGTGGCGTGGTGCCGTGGGTGCTGTCCGCGCGGGACGAGCGGGCGCTGCGTGAGCAGGCCGGGCGGTTGCGGGCGGCCGTCGAGGCCCACCCGGAGTGGGACCCCGCCGCGGTGGCCGGGACGCTGGTATCGGGCCGATCGGTGTTCGAGCACCGGGCCGTGGTCATCGGCGAGAGCCGTGCCGAGCTGCTGAACGGCCTCGCGGCCCTCGCCGACGGAACCACCACGCCCGGCGTCGTCCAGGGCCACGGCACCTTCGACCGGCCGGTCTTCGTCTTCCCCGGCCAGGGCTCCCAATGGATCGGCATGGGCGCCGAACTCCTCGACACCTCCCCCGTGTTCGCCCAGTGGATCGCCAACTGCGAAACCGCACTCGCCCCACACGTCAACTGGTCACTCACCGACGTCCTACGCGGCAACAACGACCTCACCCGCGTCGACATCGTCCAGCCCGCACTGTTCGCCGTCATGGTCTCCCTCGCCGAACTCTGGCGCTCCCTCGGCATCGAACCCGCCGCCGTCATCGGCCACTCCCAAGGCGAAATCGCCGCCGCCACCATCGCCGGCGCCCTCACCCTCGAAGACGGCGCCCGCATCGCCGCCCTCCGCAGCCAAGCCATCCTCACCATCAGCGGCCACGGCGGCATGGCCTCCCTCCCCCTCAACAACACCGACACCACCGAACTACTCCAGCCATGGAACGACCGCCTCACCATCGCCGCCCACAACGGCCCCACCACCACCGTCATCGCCGGCGACCACGACGCCCTCGACGAACTCCTCACCCACTGCCAGAACAACAACATCCGCGCCCGACGCATCGACGTCGACTACGCCTCCCACTCCCCCCACGTCGAAACCATCCAGACCAACCTGACCACCCAACTCGCCGGCATCACACCACGCCAAGCCACCATCCCCTTCTACTCCACCGTCACCGGCACCCTCCTCGACACCACCAACCTCAACGCCGACTACTGGTACACCAACCTCCGCCACCCCGTCCGCTTCACCGACGCCACCCACACCGCCCACACCAACGGCCACACCACCTACATCGAAACCAGCCCCCACCCCGTCCTCACCATGGCCGTACAGGACATCAGCGAGAACACCGACCGACAGGCCCTCGTCATCGGTTCGCTACGCCGCGACGAGGGCGGCCTCCGCCGCCTCCTCACCTCCCTCGCCGAAGCCCACGTCCACGGCGCCACCCTCACCTGGCCGACCAACCCACCCCACCCCACCGGCCCACTCGACCTGCCCACCTACCCCTTCCAGCGCGAACGCTTCTGGCTCGACACCCCAACCGCGACCGGAGACGTCACCACCGCCGGCCTCACCCCCGCCCAACACCCCCTGCTCAGCGCCCTACTCCCCCTCGCCGACGACGACGCGACCATCCTCACCGGCCGGATCTCCCCCACCACCCACCCCTGGCTCACCGACCACGCCGTCTTCGGCACCCCCCTCCTCCCCGGCACCGCCTTCGTCGAACTCGCCCTCCACGCCGGTGACCACACCGGCTGCGACGTCCTCGACGAACTGACGCTCCAGGCACCGCTCCTGCTCCCCGACGAGGGCGCCGTCCAGCTCCAGCTCCGGATCGGCCCGCCGGAGGAGGGGGGCCGCCGCGCCTTCTCCCTGCACTCCCGCCCCGACCGCCCCGACGCCCCCTGGTCGCGGCACGCCACCGGCGCGCTGGCCGTCGGCGCCGAGCGCCCGACCTGGGACCTCGCCACATGGCCCCCGGCCGGCGCGGTGCCGGTGGACGTCACCGAGCTCTACCCCCGGCTGGCCGAGGACGGCCTCGGCTACGGCCCGGCCTTCCAGGGGCTGCGCGCACTCTGGCGGCAGGGCGACGACCTGTTCGCCGAGGTCCGGTTGCCTGCCGAGCAGCACGACGACGCCGTGCGCTTCGGCCTGCACCCCGCGCTGCTGGACGCCGCCCTGCACGCGACCGCTGCCGCCTCGCCCGGCGAGGTGCGGCTGCCGTTCTCGTGGAGCGGTGTCGCCCTGCACGCCACCGGTGCGACCGCGCTGAGGGTGCGGGTCTCCCCGGCCGGCGCGGACGGGATCGCCCTCCAGGTGGCCGACGCGTCCGGCGCCCCGGTGGCCTCGGTGGCGGCGCTGGCGAGCCGCCCGGTGGACCGGGAGCGGCTGCAGGCGGCGCGCGAAGACCACGCGGACCCCCTGCTGCGGGTGGACTGGACCGAGCTGCCCGCCGCCGAGGCGGCCGCCGGGCGCTGGGTCCTGCTCGGCACCGACCGGCTGGGCCTGTCCGAGGACCTCCGGATCGGCGGCCACCCCGACCTGGCCGCCCTCGCCGAGGCCGTCGCCGCCGGTGCGACCGTCCCCGACGCGGTGCTGGTCACCTGCACCGGCGCCGGCTCCCCGGACGTCCCCACCGCCGTCCGCGACCTCACCACCGACACCCTGACCCTGCTTCAGCAGTGGCTGGCTGCCGAGCAGTTCAGCACCTCCCGACTGGTCGTCCTGACCTCTGGCGCCGTCCCGGCCGGCACCGGCGAGAGCGTGCGCGACCTGGTCGCCGCACCGGTCTGGGGCCTGCTGCGCTCCGCCCAGACCGAACACCCCGGCCGCTTCGTCCTGATCGACCTGGACGACCGCCGCTCCCCCGCCCCGAAGGACGCGCTCGCCGCCGCTCTCGCCACCGACGAGCCGCAACTGGCACTCCGCGAAGGCAGGTTGTACGCCCCTCGGCTCGTCCGCGGCGCCACCGGCCGGCTGCTGGAGCCGCCGGCGGACGGCGCCGACTGGCGGCTGGACACCACCGCCAAGGGCACCCTGGAGAACCTCGCACTGATCCCGTACCCCGCCGCTGCCGAACCGCTCGGCCCTGGCCAGGTCCGGCTGGCCGTGCGCGCCGCCGGGATGAACTTCCGCGACGTGCTGCTCGGCCTGGGCATGGTCGACCAGGACGTCATGGGCGGCGAGGCGGCCGGCGTGGTGCTGGAGACCGCCCCCGACGTGACCGGGTTCGCCCCGGGCGACCGCGTGATGGGCATGGTGCCCGGCTCGTTCGGGCCGGTCGCCGTGGTCGACCACCGGCTGCTCGTCCCGCTGCCGGCGCACTGGACGTTCACCGAGGGCGCCTCGGTGCCGATCGCCTTCCTCACCGCCTACTACGGGCTGGTGGACCTCGCCCGGCTCGCTCCCGGCGAGTCGGTGCTGATCCACTCGGCGACCGGCGGTGTGGGCATGGCCGCGATCCAACTCGCCCGCCACCTGGGTGCCGAGGTGTTCACCACGGCGAGCCCGGCCAAGTGGGACACCCTGCGCTCGCTGGGGATCCCCCAGGACCGGATCGCCTCCTCCCGCGACCTCGGCTTCGAGCAGCGGATCCGTACCGCCACCGGCGGCCGGGGTGTGGACGTCGTCCTGAACTCGCTCGCCAACGAGTTCGTCGACGCCTCGCTGCGGCTGCTCGCGGACGGCGGCCGGTTCGCCGAGATGGGCAAGACCGACATCCGCGACGCGGCCGAGGTCACCGCCGCCCACCCCGGCACCTCCTACCTCTGGTTCGACCTGATCGAGGCCGGCTACGACCGGATCGGCCGGATGACGGCCGAGCTGATGCCGCTGTTCGAGCGCGGCACGCTCCACCCGATCCCCGCCCGCACCTGGGACGTGCGGCGTGCACCGGACGCGTTCCGTTTCATGAGCCAGGCCCGCCACACCGGCAAGGTGGTGCTCACCATGCCTGCCGGGCCCGACCCGGACGGCACGGTGCTGATCACCGGGGGCACGGGCGTGCTGGGCGGCCTGGTCGCCCGCCGTCTGGTCACCGAGTACGGCATGCGGCACCTGCTGCTGCTCGGCCGGCGCGGCCCGGAGGCCGCGGGCGCGGCCGAGCTGACCGCCGAACTCACCGCGCTGGGCGCGCAGGTGACGGTCACCGCCTGCGACACGGCGGACCGCGACGCCCTGGCACGGGTGCTCGCCGACGTCCCCGCCGAGCACCCGCTCACCGCCGTCGTCCACGCCGCCGGTGTGCTGGACGACGCGGTGATCGCCTCGCTGACCCCCGGCCAGGTGGCGACGGTGCTCCGCCCGAAGGCGGACGCCGCCTGGCACCTGCACGAGCTGACCCGGGACGCCGACCTCGGCGCGTTCGTCCTCTTCTCCTCCTCGGCCGCCGTCCTGGGCGGCCCCGGCCAGGGCAACTACGCGGCGGCCAACGCCTTCCTCGACGGTCTCGCCGAGCAGCGCCGCGCCGCGGGGCTGCCCGGCCTGTCGATCGCCTGGGGCCTGTGGGAGCAGGCCAGCGGGATGACCGGCCACCTCGACGACACCGACCTGACCCGGCTGCGCCGCTCCGGCGTCCGCCCGCTCTCCGACGCCGACGGCCTGGCGATGTTCGACTCGGCCCTGGACGCCGACGAGGCCCTGCTGGTGGCGATGCGGCTCGACGTCGCGACCGCCCGCACCGCTCTCCAGTCCTCGTCGGTGCCGCCGCTGCTGCGCCGGCTGATCGGCTCGCCGGCCCGCCGGGCAGTGGCGGTCGCCGAGGCGGGCGGAGCGGACGCACCGGCCCGCCGGCTGGCCGCCCTGCCCGAGGCCGAACGGGCCCGTGCCCTGCTGGAGTTGGTTCGCGCCAACGCTGCCGTCGTGCTCGGTCACACCACCGACGATGCGATCCGGCCGGACCTCGCGTTCAAGCAGCTCGGCTTCGACTCGCTGACCGCCGTCGAGCTGCGCAACCGGCTGGGCGCCGCCACCGGGCTCCGGCTCCCGGCGACGCTGGTCTTCGACCATCCGCGGCCGGACGCCCTGGCCGCGTACCTGCTCGCCGAGCTGGCCCCGGCCGCACCGGCCGAGCCGGACCGTCCGGCCGCCTCGGACGGCGAGGTCAGCCGGCTCCTGGCCACCATCGCGCCGGCCCGGCTTCGCGCCGCCGGCCTGCTCGACGCGCTGCTCGCCCTGGCCGGCGCTGCGCCCGAGGAGCCGCCGGCCGAGGCGGACGACCAACTGGACGAGATCGACGCCATGGACGCCGACGACCTGATCGGCCTGGCCCTCGGCACCACTGACCTCTGATCGCGCTCGGACTGCGGAGAACCAAACGATGGCTGCATCACAGGAGAAGGTGCTGGAAGCGCTCCGGGTCTCGCTCAAGGAGACCCGGCGGCTGCAGCAGCAGAACCACCAGCTGACCGAGGCCCGGCACGAGCCGATCGCGATCGTCGGCATGGCCTGTCGCTACCCCGGCGACGTACAAAGCCCCGAGGACCTGTGGCGGCTGGTCGCCGACGGCCGCGACGCCCTCTCCGACTTCCCGGCCGAACGCGGCTGGGACACCGAGGAGTTGTACGACCCGGACCCGGACCGCCCCGGCCGGAGCTACGTCCGGCAGGGCTGCTTCGTCCGGGACGCGGACCGGTTCGACGCCGCGTTCTTCGGCATCAGTCCGCGCGAGGCCCTGGCCATGGACCCGCAGCAGCGCCTGCTGCTGGAGACCTCCTGGGAGGCCTTCGAACGCGCCGGCATCGACCCCTCCTCCGTCCAGGGCAGCCGGACCGGAGTGTTCGTCGGCGCCGCCCCGCTCGGCTACGCCGCCGATCCGCGCAGCGCCGAGGGCTCCGAGGGCTACCTGCTGACCGGCACCACCGTCAGCGTCGCCTCCGGCCGACTGGCCTACGCCCTGGGCCTGGAGGGCCCGGCGCTCACGGTCGACACCGCCTGCTCCTCCTCCCTGGTCGCACTGCACCTGGCGAGCCGGGCGCTGCGGGACGGCGAGTGCACGATGGCACTGGTCGGCGGCGCGGCCGTGATGGCGGCGCCGCACATGTTCATCGAGTTCAGCCGCCAGCGCGGCCTCGCCCCCGACGGCCGCTGCAAGGCCTTCGCCGGTGCGGCCGACGGCACCGCCTGGGGCGAGGGCGTCGGCGTGCTGCTGGTCGAGCGGCTCTCCGACGCCCGCCGCCTCGGCCACCCGGTACTCGCTCTGGTCCGCGGCTCGGCGATCAACCAGGACGGCGCCTCCAACGGCCTGACCGCCCCGAGCGGGCCCGCCCAGCAGCGGGTGATCCGGGCGGCGCTGGCGGACGCCCGGCTGACCGCCGCCGACGTGGACGCGGTCGAGGCCCACGGGACGGGCACCCGGCTCGGCGACCCGATCGAGGCGCAGGCCCTGCTCGCCACCTACGGCCAGGACCGGCCGGCCGAACGGCCGCTCTACCTCGGCTCGGTGAAGTCCAACATCGGCCACACCCAGCTCGCCGCGGGCGTCGCCGGCGTCATCAAGACGGTGCTGGCGATGCGGCACGGCGTGCTGCCCGCCACCCTGCACGTGGACGAGCCGACGCCGCAGGTCGACTGGTCGCGCGGCGCGGTCGAGCTGCTCACGGAGCAGCGTGCCTGGCCCGTCACCGACCGGCCGCGGCGCGCGGGTGTCTCCTCGTTCGGGATCAGCGGCACCAACGCCCACGTGATCCTGGAACAGCCCTCCGAGGAGCCGGTCGACGAGCCGGTCGAGGGGCCGGCGGCCGGGCCGAGCCCGACCGAAGAGCCCCACGAGGCGCCCGCCGGCACCCCGTGGCTGCTCTCCGCCCGCAGCCCGGAGGCGCTTCGCGCCCAGGCCGGCCGCCTGGCCGGGGCCGTCGCGGGCGAGCCCGGGTGGGACCGGGCGGACGTCGCCTGGTCGCTGGCCACCTCCCGGGCCGACCTCGACCACCGCGCGGTGGTGCTCGGTGCCGACCGCACCGAACTGCTCGCCGGTCTCGACGCCCTGCAGCGGGGTGGGAGCGCGCCGCAGCTCGTCCGGGGTCCGGGCCCGCGCGGCGGGAGGCTGGCGTTCCTGTTCACCGGCCAGGGCGCCCAGCGGGCCGGCGCCGGCCGCGAACTGCACGGCCGCTTCCCGGTGTTCGCCACCGAGCTGGACAGGGTCTGCGCCCTGCTGGCGGAGCGGACCGGGCTGCCGGTGCGCGAGGTGCTGCTCGCCGAGGAGGGCTCGCCCGAGGCCGAACGGCTGGACGAGACCGCGTTCACCCAGGCCGCCCTGTTCGCGCTGGAGGTGGCGCTGTTCCGGCTGGCCGAGTCCTGGGGCCTGCGGCCGGACTTCGTGCTCGGGCACTCGATCGGCGAACTGGCGGCGGCACACGTCGCCGGGGTGTTCTCACTGGAGGACGCGGTGACGGCGGTCGCCGCGCGCGGCCGCCTGATGCAGCAACTGCCCGCCGGCGGCGCGATGGTGGCCGTCGAGGCGACGGAGGACGAGGTCGCCGGGCTGCTCGCCGGCCACGAGGCGCAGGCGAGCATCGCTGCCGTCAACGGCCCCCGCTCGGTGGTGCTCTCCGGCGAGGAGGAGGCGGTCACCGTGATCGCCGAACGACTCCGTGCCGAAGGCCGCCGCACCAAGCGGCTGACCGTCAGCCACGCCTTCCACTCCCCACGGATGGCGGGCATGCTCGACGCGTTCCGCGAGGTGCTCGCCGGGCTGACCCTGCACGAGCCGACGATCCCGGTCGTCTCCAACCTCACCGGCCGCCCGGTCACCGAGGAGATCCGCACCGCGGAGTACTGGGTCCGGCACGTGCGCGAGGCCGTGCGCTTCCACGACGGGGTTCGGCACCTGCTCGACCGCGGGGTGACCGCCCTCCTGGAGCTGGGCCCGGACGGCGTGCTCTCCGCCATGGCCCAGCAGGCCGCCGGGGACCGGGACGACGTCGCGGCCGTGCCGCTGCTGCGCCGGGGCCGCCCGGAGACCGACACCGTGCTGGCCGCCGCCGCGCAGGCACACGTGCGGGGCGTCCGGGTGGACTGGCCGACCTGCCTCACCGACCTGACCGGACCGGACCGGCACCGGGTGGACCTGCCGACGTACGCGTTCCAGGGCGAGCGGTACTGGCCGGTCGCCGCCGGGCCGGCCGCCGAGGCGTCCGAACTGGGCGTGACGGCGGCCGGGCACCCGCTGCTCGGCGCCTCCGTCACCCCGGCGGAGGGCGGCGGACTGATCCTCACCGGGCGGCTGTCGGTCCGCTCGCACCGCTGGCTCGCCGACCACGTCATCCTCGGCAGCGTGGTGGTGCCCGGCACCGCCTACCTGGAGCTGGCGCTGCACGCGGCGCACCTGACCGGCTGCACGGCGGTGGAGGAGCTGGACCAGGAGGCGCCGCTGATCCTCACCGAGGCCGGCGCGGTGCAGGTGCAGCTGGTGGTCGGTGCGGCCGACGAATCGGGCCGGCGATCGATCGGCGTGTACTCGCGGCCGGACGACGGCGAGCCGTGGACGCGGCACGCCGGCGGCACGCTGACCGCCGAGGACGGGGCCATCGGCCGGGACCACACGGGCGTCTGGGACCACGCGGGCGTCTGGCCGCCCGAGGGCGCGGTGCCGGTGGACGTGACCGACTTCTACCCGTCCGTCGCCCGCGACGGATTCGTCTACGGCTCGTCGTTCCGCGGTCTGCGGGCGGTGTGGCGCGCGGGCGAGGAGATGTACGGCGAGGTCGCGCTGCCGGAACCGGAGCGGGCACAGGCCGCCGGGTACGGTGTCCACCCGGCGCTGCTCGACGCCGCGCTGCACGCCGGTCTGGTCGGGAACACCGGCGAGCAGGTGCTGCTGCCGTTCGCCTGGAACGGGGTGCGGCTGCACCGCCCGGGCGCGGCCGTGCTGCGGCTGCGGATGGCCCCGGCCGGGCCGGACGCGATGTCGCTGCAGGTGGCCGACGAGTCCGGCGCGCCGGTGGCCTCGGTCGGCGCGCTGCGGGCCCGGCCTGTCTCGGTCGATCAGCTGCGCTCGGCGGCCCGGGTCGGGCTCGGCGACGCCCTGTTCCGCGTCGAGTGGACGCCGGCCCCGGCGGCGGAGCCCGTCCGTGGGCGGTGGGCCGTCCTCGGCTCCCCGGGCGGCGGAACCCTGGGCGCGGGCCTCGACCATCACCCGGACGTCACGGCACTCGGCACAGCCGTCGACGCCGGGCTGCCGGTGCCGGACGCGGTCTTCCTCCCCATTCCTGACATGGCCGGAGCCGACCGGCCGGAGGCCGGTGGTGACGTCCCCGACGCGGTCCGCGCGGCGGTGCACCGGGTGCGGTCCGCGCTGGCGGAGTGGGCGGCGGACGACCGCCTCACCGGCTCCCGGCTGGTCCTGGTGACCCGCCGCGCCGTGGCCACCGATCACGGCGAGGACGTCCCGCAGCTCGCGCACGCCCCGCTGTGGGGGCTGGTCCGCGCCGCCCAGGCCGAGCACCCGGACCGCTTCGTCCTGCTCGACCTCGACGGCACCCCGGACCCCGCCGCGGCCTTCGCCCGGGCCGCCGCCGGCACCGAGCCGCAGCTCGCCCTGCGTGCCGGGGCCGTCCTGACGCCGCGCCTGGTCCGGGCCCGCCCGGCGGCGCCCGCGCCGGCCCCCGCGCTCGACCCGGACGGCACGGTGCTGATCACCGGCGGCACCGGTGCGCTCGGCGCGCTGTTCGCCCGCCACCTGGTCGCCGCCCACGGCGTACGGCACCTGCTGCTGCTCGGCCGCCGCGGCCCGGAGGCCGCGGGCGCAGCCGAGCTGACCGCCGAGCTCACCGACCTGGGCGCACAGGTGACACTCACGGCCTGCGACGTCGCCGACCGTGCGGCACTCGCCGCCGCCCTCGCCGCCGTCCCCGCCGAGCACCCGCTCACCGCCGTCGTCCACACGGCCGGCGTGGTCGCGGACGGTGCCCTCGCCTCGCTCACCGAGGAGCTGTTCGACGCCGCGCTCCGCCCGAAGGCTGACGCCGCCTGGCACCTGCACGAGCTCACCCGCGAGGCCGGTCTCGCCGCCTTCGTGCTGTTCTCCTCGGCGACGGCCACCCTCGGCGGCGCAGGCCAGGGCGGCTACACGGCGGCCAACGCCTTCCTCGACGCCCTGGCCCAGCACCGCGCCGCGCAGGGCCTTCCCGCCCGGTCGCTCGCCTGGGGGCTCTGGGAGCAGCGCGACGGCATGGCGGGCGCCCTCGACGACGCCACGCTCGGCCGGATGCGGCGCTCGGGCGTCCTCCCGCTCACCCCGCAGGACGGCCTCGCCCTCTTCGACGCGGCGCTCACCGGGGCCGACCCGACCACGCTGCCGGTCCGGCTGGACCTGGCCGCGCTGCGCCAGGCCGGGGCCGAGCTCCCGCCGCTGCTGCACAGCCTGGCCGGGACGACCGCCGGGCCCGCCCGTCGTCCCGACGCGGAGGCGGCGGACGGGCTGAAGCGACGGCTCGCGGGTCTGTCCGACGCCGACCGCGGACGCGTGCTGCTGGACCTCGTCAGCACCCAGGTGGCGGTCGTGCTCGGCCACTCGGACGCCGCTTCGGTCGACGCCGACCGTGCCTTCGGCGACCTGGGCTTCGACTCGCTGACGGCGGTCGAGCTGCGCAACCGCCTCACCTCCGCGACCGGTCTGCGGCTGCCGGCGACTCTGGTCTTCGACCATCCCACGGCGGCGGCGCTGGCCGGCCACCTGGACGCCGAACTCCCCCGCGAGGGAGAGCTCTCGACCGCCCCGGTGCTCGCCGAACTGGACCGTCTGGAAGCCGTCCTCGCCGCGGTTGCCGCCGACCACCCCGACCGGGCGCGGATCGCCGGCCGGCTGCGGTCCGTGGTCTCGCGGTGGGACGACCGGCGCGATCCGACCACCTCCGGTGAATCCCCCGCGGGCGAAATGGAGTTGGACTCCGCCGAGGACGACGAGGTCTTCGACTTCATCACCAACGAACTCGGCATCTCCTGACCGCCCCGCCCTGACCAGCCTGCCGGCGGCCGTGCCGGCCAGACATCCCGTACCTGTCCATCCCGAAGGGGTTGCGCCACTGTGGCCAGCGAGACCGAGGACAAGCTCCGCTACTTCCTCAAGCGGGTGACCGCCGACCTCCAGGAGACCCGCCGGCGGCTCCAGGAGATGGAGAACGTCGCGGGTGAGCCGATCGCGATCGTCGGCATGGCCTGCCGCTTCCCCGGCGGCGCCGACTCGGCGGAGCAGCTCTGGCAGTTGGTCGCGGACGGTCGGGACGCGATCTCCGCCTTCCCGGAGGACCGCGGCTGGGACGTCGAGGCGCTGTACGACCCCGACCCGGACCGTGCCGGCCACACCTACGCCCGCGAGGGCGGATTCGTCGAGGGAGCAGACCGGTTCGACGCCGGCTTCTTCGGCATCGGCCCGCGCGAGGCCCTGGCGATGGACCCGCAGCAGCGGCTGCTGCTGGAGACCTCCTGGGAGGCCTTCGAACGGGCCGGCGTCGACCCGGCCACACTCCGAGGCAGCAGGACCGGCGTCTTCATGGGCGCCGGACAGGTCGACTACGCGGCGCTCGCCCAGAACGCGACCGAGAGCCTGGAGGGGTACCTGCTCTCCGGCGGGGCGGCGAGCGTGATCTCGGGCCGGCTCTCTTACGTGTTCGGTCTGGAGGGCCCGGCGATCACCGTCGACACGGCGTGCTCCTCGTCCCTGGTGGCGCTGCACCTGGCCTGCCAGTCGCTGCGCCGGGGCGAGTGCACGACCGCCCTCGCCGGTGGGGCGGCGGTGATGGCCGCGCCGGGCATGTTCGTCGAGTTCAGCCGCCAGCGCGGGCTCGCCCCCGACGGCCGCTGCAAGGCCTTCGCCGCCGCCGCCGACGGGACCGGCTGGGGCGAGGGCGTCGGTGTCCTGCTGTTGGAGCGTCTGTCCGACGCGCAGCGCAACGGGCACCGGGTGCTGGCGGTGGTGCGCGGCTCCGCCGTCAACCAGGACGGCGCCAGCAACGGGCTCACGGCACCCAACGGTCCGGCGCAACAGCGGGTCATCTGGGACGCGCTCGACAACGCCCGCCTCGCGGCGGCGGAGGTGGACGCGGTCGAGGCGCACGGCACCGGGACGACGCTGGGCGACCCGATCGAGGCGCAGGCGCTGCTGGCCACCTACGGGCAGGACCGTCCGGCGGAACGGCCGCTCTGGCTCGGCTCGGTGAAGTCCAACATCGGCCACACCCAGGCCGCGGCGGGTGTCGCCGGGGTGATCAAGATGGTCATGGCGATGCGCAACGGCGTGCTGCCGCGGACCCTCCACGTCGACGAGCCGACGCCGCACGTCGACTGGGCGTCCGGCGCCGTGTCGCTGCTCACGGAGGCACAGGAGTGGCCGGCCGGTGAGCAGGCCAGGCGAGCCGGGATCTCGGGATTCGGGGCGAGCGGGACCAATGCGCATGTGATCCTGGAGGAGGCCCCGGAGGAGTCCCGGAAGGAGACGACCGAGGTCGACCCGCCGTCGTCGGTGGTGCCGTGGGTGCTCTCCGCCCGCGACGAACGCGCCCTACGCGCCCAGGCCGGACAGCTCGCCACCTTCCTCCAGAACCACCCCGACACCGACCTACGCGCCGTCGGCCACACCCTCCTCACCGGACGCGCCACCCTCGACCACCGCGCCGTCGCCCTCGGCCAGAACCACCACGAACTCCTCACCGCCCTCACCGCAATCGCGGACGGCACCACCCCCACCGGCCACGGCACCCACGACCGCCCGGTCTTCGTCTTCCCCGGCCAAGGCTCCCAATGGATCGGCATGGGCGCCGAACTCCTCGACACCTCCCCCGTGTTCGCCCAGTGGATCGCCAACTGCGAAACCGCACTCGCCCCACACGTCAACTGGTCACTCACCGACGTCCTACGCGGCAACAACGACCTCACCCGCGTCGACATCGTCCAGCCCGCACTGTTCGCCGTCATGGTCTCCCTCGCCGAACTCTGGCGCTCCCTCGGCATCGAACCCGCCGCCGTCATCGGCCACTCCCAAGGCGAAATCGCCGCCGCCACCATCGCCGGCGCCCTCACCCTCGAAGACGGCGCCCGCATCGCCGCCCTCCGCAGCCAAGCCATCCTCACCATCAGCGGCCACGGCGGCATGGCCTCCCTCCCCCTCAACAACACCGACACCACCGAACTACTCCAGCCATGGAACGACCGCCTCACCATCGCCGCCCACAACGGCCCCACCACCACCGTCATCGCCGGCGACCACGACGCCCTCGACGAACTCCTCACCCACTGCCAGAACAACAACATCCGCGCCCGACGCATCGACGTCGACTACGCCTCCCACTCCCCCCACGTCGAAACCATCCAGACCAACCTGACCACCCAACTCGCCGGCATCACACCACGCCAAGCCACCATCCCCTTCTACTCCACCGTCACCGGCACCCTCCTCGACACCACCAACCTCAACGCCGACTACTGGTACACCAACCTCCGCCACCCCGTCCGCTTCACCGACGCCACCCACGCCGCCCACACCAACGGCCACACCACCTACATCGAAACCAGCCCCCACCCCGTCCTCACCCCCGCCATCGAAGAAACCCTCCACACCACCAACCCCGTCATCATCACCGGCACCCTCCGCCGCAACGAAGACACCTGGACCCGCCTCCTCACCTCCGCCACCCACCTCCACAACCACGGCCACCCCCTCAACTGGACCCCCCTCCTCCACCCCGCCCCCCACCCCGACCTCCCCACCTACCCCTTCCAGCACCGCCGTTACTGGGTGGACACCACGGGTTCCGGCAAGCCGGTCGCCGCGCCGGAGAACCACGTCGCAGGCTCCGCCGGAGCGGAGCTGCGCCGCCGCCTCGCCGAGCTCTCCGAGCCCGACCGGGAGCGGCTGGTGCGCGATCTGGTGGACTCCCACGCGATCGCCGTCCTCGACCTGGCCGCCCCGATCACACCGGGCCGCACCTTCCAGGAGTTGGGCTTCGTCTCGCTCACCGCCGTCGAGCTGCGCAACCGGCTGATGGCCGCCACCGGCCTCCGGCTCCCGGCCGCCGTCGCCTTCGACCACCCGACGCCGGAGGCCCTGAGCCGCCACCTGCTCTCCCGACTCGCCGACCCGGACGTCGAGATCACGGAAGCCGAGCCCGTCCCCGCCGCGGCGGTCGGCGCCGACGAGCCGATCGCCGTCGTCGCGATGGCCTGCCGCTACCCGGGCGAGGTCCGCAGCCCCGACGAGCTGTGGCAGCTGGTCGCGGAGGGACGGGACGCGATCACGTCCTTCCCCGACAACCGCGGCTGGGACCTGGACAACCTCTACGACCCCGACCCGGACCGGGCCGGCCGCAGCTACACCCGCGAGGGCGGGTTCCTCCACGACGCGGACCGGTTCGACGCCGCGTTCTTCGGCATCAGCCCGCGCGAGGCCCTGGCCATGGACCCGCAGCAGCGCCTGCTGCTGGAGACCTCCTGGGAGGCCTTCGAACGCGCCGGCATCGACCCGACCACCCTGCGCGGCAGCCGCACCGGGGTGTTCACGGGGAGCAGCGGC
Source organism: Kitasatospora hibisci (assembly GCF_043950205.1). Taxonomy (NCBI): domain Bacteria; kingdom Bacillati; phylum Actinomycetota; class Actinomycetes; order Kitasatosporales; family Streptomycetaceae; genus Kitasatospora; species Kitasatospora hibisci. The sequence goes on from NZ_CP171642.1 coordinate 1,054,530, forward strand.
CAGGACTACCACCTGCTGGCGCAGGGCTCGCCGGACGGCCTGGAGGGGTACCTGCTCACCGGCAACGCGGCGAGTGTCCTGTCCGGCCGGCTCGCCTACACGTTCGGACTGGAGGGGCCGGCCGCCACGGTGGACACGGCCTGCTCGTCCTCCCTGGTCGCCCTGCACCTGGCCTGCCAGTCGCTGCGCTCGGGCGAGAGCACGCTCGCACTCGCGGGCGCCGTCAGCGTGCTGTCCACCCCGCAGGCCTTCGTCGCCTTCAGCCGGCAGCGGGGGCTCGCTCCGGACGGGCGGTGCAAGCCGTTCGCCGCCGCGGCCGACGGCACGGCCTGGGGCGAGGGGGTGGGTGTGCTGGTGCTGGAGCGGCTCTCCGACGCCCGGCGCAACGGGCACCCGGTGCTGGCCGTGGTCCGCGGCTCGGCGACCAACCAGGACGGCGCCAGCAACGGCCTGTCCGCGCCCAACGGCCCCTCCCAGCAACGGGTCATCCGGCAGGCGCTGGCCAACGCCCGGCTGTCCCCGGACGACGTCGACGCGGTGGAGGCGCACGGGACGGGCACACCGCTCGGCGACCCGATCGAGGCCGAGGCGCTGCTCGCCACCTACGGGCGCGGGCGGTCGGCCGAACAGCCCCTCTACCTCGGCTCGGTGAAGTCCAACATCGGCCACACCGCCGCGGCCGCCGGGATGGCGGGGGTGATCAAGATGGTGATGGCGATGCGGCACGGCGTCCTGCCGCCGATGCTGCACACCGACGCCCCCACCCCGCACGTGGACTGGGACTCGGGGGCGGTCGCCCTCCTCACCGAGTCGGTGGCCTGGCCGGAGCGGGACCGGCCGCGGCGCGCGGGAGTGTCCGCGTTCGGCATCAGCGGTACCAACGCCCACGTCGTGCTCGAAGCGGCCCCGCTCCTGCCCGGCCGACCGGCACCGTCCGACGGCTCCCGGAGCTCCGCGGGCCCCGACGGCTCTCAAGGCCTTGAAAGCGCCGACGGCTCCGACGGCACCGCATCGCGCGCCGAATCGGTGGACGTCGGCCCGGCCGGGCCGACGCCGTCGGCGCGTCCGCTCGTCCCCTGGCTGGTCTCGGCCCGCGGTGAAGCCGCCCTGCGGGCCCAGGCGGAGCGCTTGCGCGAACACCTCGCCGGCTCGCCCGCCGTCGCCCCGGCCGCCGTCGGGCGCGCACTGGCCCTCTCCCGGGCCGCCCTGCCGCACCGGGCGGTCCTGCTCGGCCGTGACGCGGCCGAGCTGGGCACCGGTCTGGACGCGCTGGCCGCGGGCTCCCCCGCGCCCGGGGTGGTCCGCGGCACGGTGGCCGCGGGCCGGGTCGGCTTCCTCTTCCCCGGCCAGGGCAGCCAGAGCCCTGGCATGGGCCAGGGCCTGTACGCGGCCCACCCGGTCTTCGCCCGGGCCCTGGACGAGGTCTGCGCGCTGCTGGACCGGCAGCTCGCGGCGCCCGGCCGCCCCGCCCTGCGCGACGTGCTGTTCGCCCCCGAGGGCAGCCCGGAAGCCGCTCTGCTCGACGAGACGGTGTTCACCCAGGCCGGGCTCTTCGCCGTCGGTCTGGCGGCGTTCCGGCTGCTGGAGTCCTGGGGGGTGGTGCCGGACTGGGTCGGTGGCCACTCGATCGGCGAGCTGACGGCGGCCTGCGCGGCCGGGGTGTTCACGGTCGAGGACGCCTGCCGGCTGGTCGCCGCCCGCGGCCGGCTGATGCAGGACTCGCCGGCCGGCGCCATGGTCGCGGTGGAGGCGGCCGAGGAGGAGGTGCTGCCGTTGCTGGCGGGCCGGGAGGACCGGCTCGGCATCGCCGCCGTCAACGGGCCGCGCGCCATCGTGCTCTCCGGCCTGGCCGAGGCGGTCGACGAGGTCGCCGCCGAGCTGGCCGCGCGCGGCTGCCGGACCAGGCGGCTGCGGGTGGCCCGGGCGTTCCACTCGCCGCTGATGGACGGCGTCCTGGCGCGCTTCCACGAGGCGGCGAGCGGGATCGCCTACCGGCCGCCGCGGATCCGGCTGCTGTCGAACCTCACCGGCGAGCCGGCGACCACCGAACAGGTGGGCCGCCCGGAGTACTGGGTGCAGCACGTCCGGGAGGCGGTCCGCTTCCACGACGGCGTCCGCCGGATGGCGGAGGACGGCGTCACCACCTTCCTCGAACTCGGTCCCGGCGGTGTCCTGTCCGGCCTCGTCCGGGACGGTCTGGCCGGACGGACGCCGGCACCGGCGGCGGTGCCGCTGCTCCGGCGGGCCCGCCCCGAGGCGGAGGGCGCGCTGACCGCGCTCGCCCACGTCCACGTCCGCGGCGTCCCGGTCGACTGGGCCGCCGTCTTCGCCGGCGACGGGACACCGCACCTCGAACCGGACCTCGTAGACCTGCCCACCTACGCGTTCCAGCGCCGCCGGTTCTGGATCGAGGGCACCGCCGCCCTCCCCCGGCCGGCCGAGGGCGCCGTCCCCCCGGCCGACGATCCGGTGGCCGGCGCCGAGACGCCCGTCCGCCTCCGCGAGCGGCTGCTCACCCTCGATGCGCCCGAACGCCTGGCCACCCTCAAGGAGTTGGTGGCCACCCAGGTGGCCGCGGCCCTGGGGCACGGCTCCGCCGGCGAGCTGGATGCCGGACTGGAGCTGCCCGAGCTGGGACTCGACTCGCTCGCGGCCACCGAGCTCAGCGCCGCCCTGCAGGCCGCCACCGGCGTCCCCCTGCCGTCCACCGCGGTGTTCGAGCACCCCACGCTGGACGGCCTCACCGCGCATCTCGAAGCCGGGCTGGCCACCGCGGCGGCCGCGCCGCACGCGCCGGCTGCCGGCCTGCTGGCCTCGCTCGCACCCCGGGCCGCCGAGCTGGGCCGGTTCGCCGAGTTCGGCGAACTCCTCGCGGCCGCAGCCCGGTTCCGGGACACCTTCGACGGCGCGGCCGACCCTGCCGGCCGCCCGGCACCGGTCCGCCTCGCCCGCGGAGCGGCGACCCCGCGCTTCTTCTGCTTCCCCTCCTTCGCCTCCAGGTCCGGCGCCCACCAGTACGCCAGGCTGGCCGCCGCCTTCGACGGCCGGCACGAGCTCTGGGCACTGCCCGCACCCGGCTTCGCCGCGGGCGAGCCACTGCCCGCCGACCTCGACGCGCTGGTGCGTCTGCACGCCGACGACGTCGAAAGGCTCGCCGCAGGGAGGCCGTTCGCCCTCCTCGGCCACTCGGCCGGCGGCTGGATCGCGCACGCGGTGGCGGCGCACTTGGAGAAGCTCGGCACCGCACCGGTCTCCGTCGTCCTGCTGGACAGCTACCGGCCCGGGAGTGCGATACTTCCCCGCATCCAGGCGGAGATCGCCAAACTTCTGACGGAAGGTCAACTCCCCGCCGACCAGCTGCTGGACGACACCTGCCTCACCGCGATGGGCGGCTACGCCCGGCTCTTCGAGAGCTGGCAGCCGCAGCCCCTCACGACGCCGACGTTCCAGCTCCGCGCGGCCCGGCCGCTCCCCGGCTTCCCCGCCACCGGCTGGCAGGCCTCCTGGCCGGTGCCGCACACCGAGGACGAGGTGCCGGGCGACCACTTCTCCCTGACCGGCGAGCACAGTCCCTCCACCGTGCGCGCCGTCCTCGACCGGCTCGCCGAGCCGTCCGCCTGACCCGTCCAACCGTACGTACCGACTCCGACCGAGGGTGAGCAGACCATGAGCATCGACAACGACCACCAGCCCGACTCCGTCGACCAGGCGGTCCTGGACGGCGCGAACCCGTACCACCGGCGCGCGCTCGCCTTCTACGACCTGCTCGTGTTCCGCGGCAGCGCGCCGCTGTTCTGGCGCTGCTCCCCGCGCAACTTCCTGGAGATGTACCGGACCTCCATCGGCGCGAAGCACCTGGAGATCGGCGTCGGCACCGGCTACCTGCTGCAGCGCACCCGGTTCCCGGTCTCGAACCCGGAGATCACGCTGGCCGACCTCAACCCCAGCACCCTCGACTTCACCGCCGAGCGGCTGGCGCACTTCAAGACCACCAAGGTGGTCGCCAACGCGCTGGAGCCGCTGCCGGTGCCCGCCGAGAGCCACGACTCGGCAGCCCTCAGCTTCCTGCTCCACTGCATCCCCGGCAGCCTGCGTGAGAAGGGCGTCGCCATCAGGCACGCCGCGGCGGCCGTGCGGCCCGGCGGCACGGTGTTCGGCAGCACCATCCTCTCCCAGGGCGTTCCGGTCACCGGGGCCGGCCGCTGGCTGATGAACGACCTCAACGGCAAGGGTGTCTTCCACAACGACCAGGACCACCTTGACGACCTGCGCGACCAGCTGAAGCAGAACTTCGACGACTTCGACCTCGCCGTGCGCGGCTGCGTCGGCCTCTGGCGGGCCCGCAAGGCGTAACTCCCGCGACGCACCGATCCCCCGGCGCACCGCCCCACCCCGGAACACCCCGTAAGACCCCCTGGAAAGGAACCCGACACCATGGCCGCCCGCTGGTATCCGATCGAGGAAGCCGACGACTCGCTCTTCGCCACCGCCCCGCTGTACCACGCCCGTTCGGTCGAGGTGCCGTTCTCCGCCGAGGAGACCTGGGCGGCCCTGACCGGCGACGGCGTCTCCAGCTGGACCAAGGGCATGCGTCAGCTCACCTGGACCTCGCCGCGGCCGTTCGGCGTCGGCACCACCCGGGAGATCGAGATGGAGAGCGGCCTCATCCTGCGCGAGCGCTTCTTCCGCTGGGAGGAGGGCACCCGCAAGACCTTCACCGCCACCGGAGCGACCAAGCCGATCTTCCGCCACCTGGTGGAGGACTACGTGGTCGAGCCCACCGAGACCGGCGCCCGGTTCAGCTGGCGCTGGGCGGCCGAGCTGAACCGCCCGTGGTCCTTCCTGCAGGGCGCTCTGGACCGGTTCTTCTTCGCCCCCACCGGCCGCTCCCACATCGACGGCCTGCCCGCCTACATGGCCTCCCAGCGCGGCACCGCGCTCCGCTGACCACCCGGTCGGCCCACCCCGCCCTCTGAACGAAGGAAGACCCGAATGTGCGGGATCGCTGGCTGGATCTCCTTCCAGCTCGACCTCGAACGTGAACTCGCCGCCCTGAGCGCCATGACCGACACCATGGCCTGCCGCGGCCCGGACGCCTCCGGCACCTGGCTGTCCGCCCACGCCGCCCTCGGCCACCGCCGGCTCTCCGTCATCGACCTGGCCGGCGGCGTGCAGCCCATGGTCGCCGAGACGCCGGACGGCCCGGTCGTGATGACCTACAGCGGTGAGGCGTACAACTTCACCGAGCTACGGGACGAACTCCGGCGCCGGGGGCACGAGTTCCGCACCTCCAGCGACACCGAGGTGGTGCTGCGCGGCTACCTGGAGTGGGGGCAGGGGGTTGCCGACCGGCTCAACGGCATGTACGCCCTGGGCATCTGGGACGGCCGCGTGGAGAAGCTGATCCTGCTGCGCGACCGCCTGGGCATCAAGCCGCTCTACTACGCCCCCACCGCCGGCGGCCTGGTGTTCGGCTCCGAGGCCAAGGCCCTGCTGGCCCACCCGGAGGTGGAACCGGTCGTCGACGCCGACGGCTTCCGCGAGCTGTTCGGCTTCGTCAAGGAACCCGGCCGCGCGGTCTGGGCCGGCATGCACGAGGTCAAGCCGGGCACCATGGTGACCTTCGACCGCTCCGGGCTGCGCGAGCACGTGTACTGGCGCCTGGAGGTCGCCGAGCACCGCGACGACACCGAGACCACCGTGCGCCGGGTCCGGGAGATGCTGGAGGACAGCGTCGCGCGGCAGCTGGTCGCCGACGTGCCGCAGTGCGTCCTGCTCTCCGGCGGGCTCGACTCCAGCGCCCTCACCGCCCTGGCCGGCCGCCGGCTGGCCGCCGACGGCGAGCGCGCCCGCACGTTCACCGTCGACTTCGAGCAGTCGGACGCGTTCCGCCCGGACGACCTGCGTGGCTCGCCGGACGCGCCGTTCGCCCGCGAGGTCGTGCAGCACGTCGGCACGCTGCACCATGACATCAAGCTCGACTACCAGGAGCTGGCCAACCCCGAGGTGCGCCGCGCCACGGTGACCGCCCGCGACCTGCCGTTCGGCTTCGGTGAGGCGGACAACTCGCTCTACCTGCTGTTCAAGGCGATCCGCGAACACTCCACGGTCGCGCTCTCCGGCGAGTCGTCGGACGAGATCTTCGGCGGCTACCCCTGGTTCCACCTGCCGGCCGTCCAGCAGGTCCCGATGTTCCCGTGGGTGACCGCCTCCGGCCTCGGCCCGCGCAACCACCCCACCAAGCTGATCGACCCCGACCTGCTGCTGCGCACCCTCGACGTCCCCGGCTACTGGGCCCAGCGCTGGAGCGACTCTGTCGCGGCCCTCCCCGTGGTGGCCGGCGAGGACGCGCACGAACGGCGGATGCGCGAGTTCTGCTACGTGCACCTGACCAGCCTGCTCGGCCTGCTGCTGGATCGGAAGGACCGGATGAGCATGGCGGTCGGTCTGGAGGTCCGGGTGCCGTTCTGCGACCACCGCCTCGTCGAGTACGTGTTCAACACCCCCTGGGCGATGAAGACGTTCGACGGCCGGGAGAAGAGCCTGCTGCGGGCCGCGGTCAAGGACGTGCTGCCCACCTCGGTGGTGGAACGCGTGAAGGCGCTCTACCCGCACACCCAGCAGCTCGCCTACGTCGGCCGGCTGCAGCAGCAGGTCGGCGAACTCCTGTCGGCCGACCACGAGGCCGTGACGCTCTTCGACGGAGCCGCACTCGCCAAGGCGGTCGCCGCGCAGCCCGAGGCCGTCGACCGGGACGAGCGCGAGGCGTTCGAGCGCGTCCTCGACCTGGCCGTCTGGCTCGACCAATACCGCCCGACCATCAAGCTCTCCTGAGGAGTCGCACCATGGCTGTCGACAACGACGTCTACAACACACACTCCTGGTGGGACGACGACCAGCCGTTCGCCACGCTGGAGGCGTTCACCCCGGCCCGGTTCGACTACTTCCACGACGTGCTGACCAACCGGCTGCGGCTGGACCTCGCCGGCCTGCGGGTGCTCGACGTGGGCTGCGGCGGCGGCCTGCTCGCCGAGCTCTACGCCAAGGCCGGCTGCAGGGTGACCGGCATGGACCCGTCCGGCCCCTCGCTGGAAGCCGCCCGCGCCCACGCCGCCGAGTCCGGCCTGGAGATCGAGTACCAGCAGGGCTTCGCCGAGAAGCTGCCCTTCCCGGACGGCACCTTCGACGTCGTCTACTGCTGCGACACGCTGGAGCACGTCACCTCGGTGGACCAGGCCGTCGCCGAGGCGGTCCGGGTCCTCAAGCCGGGCGGCTACTACCTGTACGACACGATCAACCGCACCTTCCGGTCCAAGCTCGCGATGATCAAGATGGCGCAGGACTGGAAGTCGGTCAGCTTCGCGCCCAAGGACCTCCACGACTGGAACAGCTTCATCAAGCCGGCAGAGCTGCACGAGGTCTTCCGCCGACACGGCCTGGCCAACCAGGACCTGATCGGATTCGCCTCCAAGCGGCCGCAGTTGGAGCTGCTGAAGGCGATGCGGAGCCGGGCCCGCGGTGAGATCACGTACGGCGAGCTGGGGCGGCGGTTCCAGCTCGGCGTTCACAAGGACACGTCGGTGATCTACGCCGGCTACGCACGAAAGGCAGCAAACTGACCATGGCGACCACCACCCCCGGCGTCCGCGTCCCGGTCCTGATCGTCGGCGCCGGACCGGCCGGGCTGACCGCCTCACTGGCGCTCTCCCGGTACGGCGTCCCGCACCTGGTCGTCGGCAAGTACCCGGGCACCGCGCACACTCCGCGGGCCCACCTGCTGAACCAGCGCACCGGCGAGATCCTGCGCGACCTCGGCGTCGAGCGCGAGGTGCTGGCCGAGGCCACGCCGAGCCCGCTGCTCGCCAACCACATCTTCATGTCGACCTTCGCCGGTCCCGAGGTCAGCCGGCTGGACGCGTACGGCAACGGACCGGACCGGATCGGCGACTACCTCGCGGCCAGCCCGAGCAAGATGTGCAACCTCCCGCAGCACCTGATGGAGCCGCTGCTCGTCGAGCAGGTCCAGCAGGCCGGGGTCGGCGAGCTCCGCTTCGGCCAGGAGTTCCTGAGCCTGGAGCAGGACGAGGACGGCGTCACCGCGGTGCTCGCCGACCGGCAGTCCGGCCTGGAGTACACCGTGCGCGCCGACTACGTGATCGGCGCCGACGGTGCCAACAGCCGGGTGATGCAGCAGGCCGGGCTCACGGTGGAGGGCGCCAGCGGGCTGGCCAAGGCGGCCACGATCTGGTTCGAGGCGGACCTCTCCCGCTACTGCGCCGACCGCCCCGCGATCCTCTACATGGGCGCCGTGCCCGGCAACCCGCCGGAGGACGGCCGGGTGTTCGTCAACGTCCGTCCCTGGAACGAGTGGGTCTTCCTGCGCTTCCTCGACCACGACCCCGGCTTCGACCCGGAGGACCACGAGGAGATCCGCGCGCACCTGCGCGAGAGCATCGGCGACCCCTCCGTCGAGATCCGGATCAAGAACGTCTCGCCGTGGGAGGTCAACGCCGTCGTCGCCCCCCGCTACGCGAACGGCCGGGTGTTCTGTGTCGGCGACGCCGTCCACCAGATGCCGCCCACCAACGGCCTCGGCCTGAACTCGGCGGTCGCGGACTCCTTCAACCTGTGCTGGAAGCTCAAGCTGGTGCTGGACGGCACGGCCTCGCCCGAGCTGCTCGACACCTACCAGACCGAGCGGGTGCCGGTCGGCGCGCAGATCGTCGACCGCGCCGTCCGCAGCATGATGGACTTCCTCGGCATCCCGGCTGCGCTGGGCTACGCGGCCGGCCAGAGCGCGACCGAGCAGTGGGAGCTGCTGCGCGGCCTCACCGACGACACCGACGAGGCCGCCGCCCGCCGCGCCGCCCTGGCCGCCGCGACCGACCGGATCAACTACCAGACGAACGCGCACGGGGTCGAGATCGGCTACCGCTACCGAGCCGGTGCCCGCGTCGACGACGGCACGCCCGAGCCGACCCAGGACCGCGACCCGGAGCTCTACTACCAGGCCACCACCTGGCCGGGCGCCCGTCTGCCGCACGCCTGGCTGGAGGACGGCGGGCGCCGCCGCTCCACTCTGGACGTGGTCGGCCAGGGCCGCTTCGTCCTGCTCACCGGCCGCGGCGGCGAGCGCTGGCACGACGCGGCCCGCGAGGCCGCCCGGGTCACCGGCGTGTCCGTGGCCGTCCGCACGATCGGCGCCGCCGAGGGCCTGCGCGACCCGTACGGAGCGTGGGAGCGGCTGCGCGAGGTCGAGGCCGACGGCTGCGTCCTGGTCCGCCCGGACGGGCACGTCGCCTGGCGCGCCCGGACCGCCGAGTCCGCGGGTGAGCTGCCCAAGGTGCTGTCCACCGTCCTGCACGCGCCGGCCGGCCCCGCTGCCTGAGCCGACGGCCTGATCCAACGGGCCTGACACCCGGGCGGTCCCTCCTTCGGGAGGGGCCGCCCGGACCGTTTAGCCGACCTCTCGGGCCGGACGCTCCCGAAATGCGAAGAACCCCCGATCCGTTCCCGGACCGGGGGTTCTTCAGAAGAATTGTTCGGCGGCGTCCTACTCTCCCACAGGGTCCCCCCTGCAGTACCATCGGCGCTGTGAGGCTTAGCTTCCGGGTTCGGAATGTAACCGGGCGTTTCCCTCACGCTATGACCACCGAAACACTATGAAACTATCTACCGCCCACCCATCGATGGCGGGGGTCGTTGTTTCAGAACAACACAGTGGACGCGAGCAACTGAGGACAAGCCCTCGGCCTATTAGTACCGGTCAACTCCACCCCTCACAGGGCTTCCATATCCGGCCTATCAACCCAGTCGTCTACTGGGAGCCTTACCCTCTCAAGGAGGTGGGAGTGCTCATCTCGAAGCAGGCTTCCCGCTTAGATGCTTTCAGCGGTTATCCCTCCCGAACGTAGCCAACCAGCCATGCCCTTGGCAGAACAACTGGCACACCAGAGGTTCGTCCGTCCCGGTCCTCTCGTACTAGGGACAGCCCTTCTCAACACTCCTACGCGCACAGCGGATAGGGACCGAACTGTCTCACGACGTTCTAAACCCAGCTCGCGTACCGCTTTAATGGGCGAACAGCCCAACCCTTGGGACCTACTCCAGCCCCAGGATGCGACGAGCCGACATCGAGGTGCCAAACCATCCCGTCGATATGGACTCTTGGGGAAGATCAGCCTGTTATCCCCGGGGTACCTTTTATCCGTTGAGCGACGGCGCTTCCACAAGCCACCGCCGGATCACTAGTCCCTACTTTCGTACCTGCTCGACCCGTCAGTCTCACAGTCAAGCTCCCTTGTGCACTTACACTCAACACCTGATTGCCAACCAGGCTGAGGGAACCTTTGGGCGCCTCCGTTACCCTTTAGGAGGCAACCGCCCCAGTTAAACTACCCACCAGACACTGTCCCTGATCCGGATCACGGACCCAGGTTAGACATCCAGCACGACCAGAGTGGTATTTCAACGACGACTCCACAACAACTGGCGTTGCCGCTTCAAAGTCTCCCACCTATCCTACACAAGCCGAACCGAACACCAATATCAAGCTATAGTAAAGGTCCCGGGGTCTTTCCGTCCTGCTGCGCGAAACGAGCATCTTTACTCGTAATGCAATTTCACCGGGCCTATGGTTGAGACAGTCGAGAAGTCGTTACGCCATTCGTGCAGGTCGGAACTTACCCGACAAGGAATTTCGCTACCTTAGGATGGTTATAGTTACCACCGCCGTTTACTGGCGCTTAAGTTCTCAGCTTCGCCAGAGCGAACTCTAGCTAACCGGTCCCCTTAACGTTCCAGCACCGGGCAGGCGTCAGTCCGTATACATCGCCTTACGGCTTCGCACGGACCTGTGTTTTTAGTAAACAGTCGCTTCTCGCTGGTCTCTGCGGCCACCCCCAGCTCAGACAGCACGTGTCATCACCAGGAATGGCCCCCCTTCTCCCGAAGTTACGGGGGCATTTTGCCGAGTTCCTTAACCATAGTTCACCCGAACGCCTCGGTATTCTCTACCTGACCACCTGAGTCGGTTTGGGGTACGGGCCGCCATGAAACTCGCTAGAGGCTTTTCTCGACAGCATAGGATCATCCACTTCACCACAATCGGCTCGGCATCAGGTCTCAGACTACGTGAACGGCGGATTTGCCTACCGTTCGTCCTACACCCTTACCCCGGGACAACCACCGCCCGGGCTGGACTACCTTCCTGCGTCACCCCATCGCTCACCTACTACAGGCTTGGTTCAGCGGCTCCACCACGTCCCATCATCCGAAGACTCCGGGCCGGCTTCACGGCTTTAGCATCACCTGGTTCAGCGTTGGCGCTTCAAAGCGGGTACGGGAATATCAACCCGTTGTCCATCGACTACGCCTGTCGGCCTCGCCTTAGGTCCCGACTTACCCTGGGCAGATCAGCTTGACCCAGGAACCCTTGGTCAATCGGCGCAAGAGTTTCCCACTCTTGTATCGCTACTCATGCCTGCATTCTCACTCGTATACCGTCCACGACTCGATTCCTCGGCCGCTTCACCCGGCACACGACGCTCCCCTACCCATCCACACAGCCGTTGGGCCTATTATGTGAATGACACGACTTCGGTGGTGTGCTTGAGCCCCGCTACATTGTCGGCGCGGAATCACTTGACCAGTGAGCTATTACGCACTCTTTCAAGGGTGGCTGCTTCTAAGCCAACCTCCTGGTTGTCTCTGCGACTCCACATCCTTTCCCACTTAGCACACGCTTAGGGACCTTAGTCGGTGTTCTGGGCTGTTTCCCTCTCGACCATGGAGCTTATCCCCCACAGTCTCACTGCCACGCTCTCACTTACCGGCATTCGGAGTTTGGCTAAGGTCAGTAACCCGGTGAGGCCCATCGCCTATCCAGTGCTCTACCTCCGGCAAGAAACACGTGACGCTGCACCTAAATGCATTTCGGGGAGAACCAGCTATCACGGAGTTTGATTGGCCTTTCACCCCTAACCACAGGTCATCCCCCAGGTTTTCAACCCTGGTGGGTTCGGTCCTCCACACGGTCTTACCCGCGCTTCAACCTGCCCATGGCTAGATCACTCCGCTTCGGGTCTTGGGCATGCAACTGGGTCGCCCTATTCGGACTCGCTTTCGCTACGGCTACCCCACACGGGTTAACCTCGCTACACACCGCAAACTCGCAGGCTCATTCTTCAAAAGGCACGCAGTCACGGCCACCAGCAAGCTGATGACGACGCTCCCACGGCTTGTAGGCACACGGTTTCAGGTACTATTTCACTCCGCTCCCGCGGTACTTTTCACCATTCCCTCACGGTACTATCCGCTATCGGTCACCAGGGAATATTTAGGCTTAGCGGGTGGTCCCGCCAGATTCACACGGGATTTCTCGGGCCCCGTGCTACTTGGGAGATGAGCAAGCAAGCCGTACAGATTTCGCCTACGGGGGTCTTACCCTCTACGCCGGACCTTTCGCATGTCCTTCGACTATCCATACGGTTTCTGACTCGCCCAGCCGCCGGCAGACGACTGAAGCTCATTCCCACAACCCCCAAGCGGCAACCCCTGCCGGGTCTCACACCACCTAGGTTTAGCCTCATCCGGTTTCGCTCGCCACTACTCCCGGAATCACGGTTGTTTTCTCTTCCTGCGGGTACTGAGATGTTTCACTTCCCCGCGTTCCCTCCACACTGCCTATGTGTTCAGCAGCGGGTGACAGCCCATGACGACTGCCGGGTTTCCCCATTCGGACACCCCCGGATCAAAGCTCGGTTGACAGCTCCCCGGGGCCTATCGCGGCCTCCCACGTCCTTCATCGGTTCCTGGTGCCAAGGCATCCACCGTGCGCCCTTAAAAACTTGGCCACAGATGCTCGCGTCCACTGTGCAGTTCTCAAACAACGACCAGTCACCCACCTCCAAGAACCCGAAGGCACCTCTTCAGTGAGACCGGCAACTCTGAAGCAACGACCATACAGCCGT
>NZ_CP171642.1:1070000-1450000 GCF_043950205.1 Kitasatospora hibisci
TGTTGGGGAGGCCCTGCCGGTCACCGTGCCAGGCGCTCACAGGGCTTATTCAGGCCGGAAGAGGGTTCGGTGCGGTGCGAGGATGACGGTGGCGGCGGTGTGGCCGTTCCAGGTGTGGTCTTGGCCGTTGTAGCGGGTGGTGATGTAGGACCATTCCAGGTTGCCGGCGATCATCCAGCGCAGTGCTTCGATGTACTGGCTGACCGCCGGGTCCCGGCCCGACGCTGTGGTCAGCAGGTGCTCGCCGAGGGCGCAGAACTCGTCCTCGGTTCGTTGGATGGTGTCGGTGATGCGGTCGACTGCGGCTTGCAGGTTGCCGCCGTTGGTGGTGAGGGCGAGGGTGATTTCGTTGATGGTGTCGCCGCTGTAGAGCTCTTTGCGGTAGGAGAAGATGTCGTTGACGCCGACCCAGTGTCGTGCCACCAGATGGTTGAGCCGCCTGAGCTCCGGCACGGCGGTGAAGTGGTCGGTGAGGTCGATGCCCAGTCCGTATTCCAGGAGTGGGAAGCAGCATTCGCCTACGCTCTTGATCCGCGATGCCTCGTAAGCGGCCATGTCTACGGCCGTGCCGGCCTCAAGCCAGTCCCGCTCGGTGCGGCAAGCGGCGAAGAACCCTTTCATCTCGTGGGCGAAACGGTTCCACAGGCCGGGCGGCATGCCGGCGCGGATGCGTTGTGCCAGTACTTGCAGCGCGCGGGTAGGAGGCTCTGGGGGCGGACTGGTCGTCGTCGAGGACGACATCGAGCTGGTGCAGACCTAGGCGTTCCAGGCGTGGGCGCGGGGCGTGGACGAAGAGATCGTCAATGCTGAACAGGACGTCGATCCAGTGGCAGATCGTCTTCGTCCGCTCGGTGTCGGTGGTGGGGTAGGCCAGCAGGTTCCACAAGGTGGTGCGCTGGTGGAGGAACTCCTCGAACGCCTGCGGGCTGTCGGCGTGGGCGTCCCGCAGGGCGTCGTCCAGCCATGTACGGCAGGAGTGCTCCAGGTCATCGATGCCGGGGCGGCGCAGTGCGGGCTGGAAGCGTGGGAGGGACGGTAGCCGAAAGCTGGGGTAGGAACTCGGTTCGACTGCATCGCCGGGCTGAAGGCCAGGGGTGGGGAGGCTGGTCACCCCGGAGCGCCTTCCGGGGCGCGCAGGTGCAGGGTGAGGGGTTGTTCGGCGGGGACGAGCAGGAAGCGCGGCAGCGGGCGGAGGGGGGCCGGCCGGGTGGGGCGCAGGTGCCAGGTGCGGGTGATGGTGGCCAGCGCGAGGGTGGTCTCGGTCATGCCGTAGAACTCACCCATGCACCGGCGGCGTCCGGCACCGAAGGCGAGGAACGACTGGCGCTGGCCGGTGGTGAGGTGTTCGGGCAGCCAGCGGTCCGGGTCGAGACGGTCGGCGTCGGGGAAGACGTCGGGGTTGCGTTGCAGGGCGTAGGGGCTGATCAGGACGTCGGCGCCCTTGGGCAGCAGGAATCCGCAGATCTCGGTCGGTTCGACGACGATGCGGCTGAGCAGCCAGGTGGGTGGGTACAGCCGCAGGACCTCGGTCAGCAGCCGCTTGGTGTAGGGCAGGGACGGCAGATCCTCGAAGGTGATCGGACGCTCTCCCCGGGCGCCGTCGACTTCCTCCCACAGCCGGTGCTGGATTTCCGGGTGGCGACCCAGGAGTTGGAAGGTCCAGGCGAGAAGCGAGGCAGATGTCTCCACGCCTGCGGCCAGCACCGACATCACCTGGTCACGCACCTCGGTATCACCAGGTCGGCGTCCGCTGTCCTCGTCCCCGGCCATGATCTGCGACAGCAGGTCTTGCCGGCCCTGCTCTTGCTGCCGGTACTGGGCGATGACCTCGCCGATGGCCGCGTCCAGGCGGGCGCGCGCCGCATCGAAGCGCCGGTTCGCCGGGGTCGGAACGCGGTGAACCCAGTCCGCCGGGATCAGCATCCGGCGGAGCAGACCGCGCAGGAGCTCCGGCAGCGCCTGCGCCATCACCTGTGCCGCCTGCCGGCCGGCCGGCGCGGATACCAGTGTTCGCGCGACCACCAGCGCCGCCACCCGGTACATCGCGGACCCGGCATCGAGTACCTGGCCCGCCTGCCAAGAGGATGTCGCTTCCACCACGCACTCGCGCATCACGTCGGTGTAGCCGGCGACCCGGCTGCGGTGGAACGCGGGCTTCATCACCGGCTGCTGAGCCCGGTGGTCCTCGGCACTGCAGGTGATCACACCGTTCCCGACCAACTGACGGGCCGCCTCCATCCCGGACGGCTCGGCCGGGCGACGATGCCAATGTGAAGGCCATCCACGAGGCGTTCGGTCAGTGGTGGGATCTGCTGGTCGAGCACCCGGACACCGACGGCGACGAGCTGGTCTCCCGCGAGGCGTTCAGGGCGGTCATGCAGGAACAGCGGAGCAATTGTCAAAACCTGTGGGCGGGCGGAGTCACGAGGAAGGGTTTGCGCCCTGGATGATCTTCCAGCCGTGAGCATTGTTCCCTGAAAGAAGGAGAGGCGTTCCTGCTCCGCGGAGGGTCACGAGGGCGGTGTGGGAGGGATCGAGTTCGTCGACCGGACGCTCGTAGAAGAGGATCTCCGTCAGCTCCAGGTCGATCGGGACCGCGGTGTCGCGGATGCGGTGGAAGCGCGCCCCGAGGCGGACCGGTCCGCGGATGCACCGCACGACAACGGTTGCCTTGTCTTCCTCGGTGCCCCGGATGCCGTCGATCTGGAGTTCCGCGTCGATCCGCGGGTGCTTGGGAGTCATCGTCACGCTGCCATGATCTCAGGGCATTCGACGAGCCGGCCGCGTTCGAAGCGTGCTCCCGCGCGGACGAGCGGGACGAGGTGGGCGCCGTTGACCGAGCGCCAGCGGCTTTGGGCGCACTCGACGAGCTTGAACACCATGGCCAGACCGGCAGCGCGGGAGCCTGCACCCTTGGTGACCTTGGTCCGCAGTCGGACGGTGGCGAAGGTCGACTCGATGGGGTTGGTCGTGCGCAGGTGGATCCAGTGCTCGGCCGGGAATTCGTAGAAGGCCAGCAGCTCGGCCTGGTCGTCGGTGATCTTCTTGACGGCCTTGGGGAATTTCGCCCCGTAGAGCTTCGCGAACGCCTTGATGGCCTGCTCGGCGTGCTCGCGGTCCTCGGCGTTGTAGATGTCCTGCAGGGCCTTCTTCGCCGCCGGCTGCGCGGATTTGGGCATGGCGTCGAGGACGTTGGCGGTTTTGTGAACCCAGCCCCTCTGCTCGCGGGTGGCCGGGAAGACCTCGCGCAGGGCCTTCCAGAAGCCGAGCGCGCCGTCGCCGACCGCGAGCACGGGGGCGCGCATGCCGCGGCGGGCGCAGTCGCGCAGCAGGTCGGCCCAGGCCTCGGACGATTCGCGGTAGCCGTCGGTCATGGCCACCAGCTCCTTGGCGCCGTCCGCGCGGACGCCGATCATGACCAGGACGGCGGCCTTCGTCTCGTCCAGGCGGATGCGCAGGTGGATGCCGTCCACCCACATGTACACGTAGTCGGTGCCGGACAGGTCGCGCTCCTGGAACGCAGTGTGGTCGGCCTGCCACTGCGAGGTGAGCCGGGTGACGGTGGCCGGGGACAGGCCGGCGGCAGAGCCGAGGAACTGCTCGAGCGCGGGCACGAAATCGCCGGTGGACAGGCCGTGCAGGTAGAGCAGTGGCAGCACCTCCGCGATCTTCGGTGACCTGCGGCACCAGGGCGCAAGGATCGCCGAGGAGAACCGCTTGCGTTCCCCGGTGGCCGCATCGACCCGCTTGTCGTTGACCCGCGGGGCCTTCACCTCGACCGATCCGGCGGCGGTGGTGACCTTCCTGGCCTGGTGGTAGCCGTTGCGCACCACCAGACGGCGACCGTCCGGATCCCGCTGGTCGGATAATTCGGCGATGTAGGAGTTGACCTCGGCCTCCAGCGCGGCGGCCAGCATCCGGCGTGCGCCCTCTCGAACTATCTCGTCCAGCAGCGATGCACCGCCAGGGGTGGTGCCGTCGGTGTTGACTACGGTGAGCACGGACGTGCCTTCCCGGCCGACGTTGACCTGTCGGCCTTGCTCGGTGACCTATCGATCGATCACCAGGGAAGGTACGTCCTCCCCGGGCGATCCACAGGTTCCGAGCATTGCTCAGGACAGCGTGACCGCCCCCGCACACTTCGAGAGCGCGGTGATGCGGATCGCCGACGCGGTGATGAACGCCTTCGACACCAACGGGGACGGCGTGCTGTCCCTGGAGGAGTACATGCGCCTCTACGACACCCTGGGCGTTCCCCGCGAAGTGTCGGCACCAGCGTTCGCCCGGATCGACCTGAACGGGGACGGCGTCGTCAGCCGCGCCGAGTACCGGCAGGCGATCGTGGAGTTCTACCTCAGCACCGACCCCGCCGCACCGGGCAACTACCTGCTGGGCCCGGCAGGTCTCCCCTCCTGACCCGTCCGCCCATCGACGCGGGACATGACGGCTTGTGGTGCGCCCGGACAGCCCCAGGGGTAGGGACGCCAGGCCGCCACCAAGGGCGGACAGGTGCGGTCGTCCGTCTGGCGGGCACACCTGCCCCGGGCGTCCCAATCGTTCGCAGGCCGGCCTTTGATCTACACGGGAGGCATGGCGTCGACAAGAGCCGGGGCGCTGTGGATGGTGCCACCGAGCTGCATGGATGTGGTGGCCCACCCGCCGTCATCGACCCTCTCCTCGACACCGGTGGCGGCGAGGCAGAGCTTGCCTTGATGGGCTGCCAGGGCTGGCGCCTTCGCGGTCTTGAAGTCGGTGACGGTTGGGAAGGCGCCCCAGCCGACGCCTTGGAGCATGGCCACGTACACCTGAGCGTTCTCACCCCTGCCGCCGGCCGCACAGTAGAGAATGCCGTCGCAGCTGGCCAGGGCCGGCCCCACGGAGCTGCCGCCGGGGAGCTCGGCGGCCCGTCGCCCTGCACTGCGCAGACAAACGGGATCGAAGAGGGCGGCCGGCCCCCCCTTCCGCGTTCGGCTGACACGGTAGGCAACCGGACCCTACGCTGAGGTTGATCATCTTTGCCCACGCCGACTGAACCGAGGACCTCCTCATGGCAAGCGTGCTCCCCAACGGTGCGACCCTCAGCGATGCCGCCGAAAGCGCCCTCAACACGGCGCGGAACCGGACCGAGTACGAAGACGCCCTGCGCCTGGCGCCGGCCTGCCTCTACGCAGACCCCTTCGGCAGCGGCATGACCTACTACGAGAAGACAGCCGACGGGCACCTCTTCCTCATGCACACGGCCGCCTGCAATCTCCAGCCGGAACGCTGCCCGGAGGGCTACCTCTACTTCAACATGACCGAGCAGAAGAACCTCTACCCCGACGAGACCCCCTGCCTGGGCGACCACAGCGACCCCAACCCGCAGACCGGCCAGATCTACTAGATTCGCCAGCCCGCTGCAGCGCGGTGCGGTGAAGTTCGAGTGGCGCCGTGAGACGGAGCGAGTGGCCCTCGCCGCGGCGGATGATGCGCTTGGAGACGGCGGCGCGGGGCGATTGGATCGGCGCATGGGGGCGTAATCGACCGGTTCAGCCCCCCGGCCGTGATGAACGGGCCCGGGCGGGACCGCGACCGCCGGCGGTGTCGGCCCACGGCCTCACGCTTCGGCGCATCGTGGAGTAGGCGTCGCAGTCGAGATCAAGCCATTCGCGATACATTCCGTGCGCGTGCGACTACGGACCTTCTAGGTTGTTTCGGGCATACCCACGCTCGGGCTCGTCGATCCTAAGGAGCGTCCCATGGTCCAACTCGATTCCACGCCCGAGGAACGACTTGCTCGACTGCGCACGCGGCTGGGGGACAATCCCACGGTGTCACGTGCGGCTGGCCGGATGCAGATGAACCGGCCCTGCAACGTCCTGGCCGGTGTGATGATGCACGCCGCTGCCCGCCGGGATCAGGGCTTGGCCCTGTCCGACCTGGAGCAGGGGCTGGTGGACGTGCTGGGTGTGTTCGTCTCCGACGAGGAGATCTCCGCCGCCGGGCGTATCTGGCGCAAGGCATCCCCGAGTACCTCCGCACAACTGTTCCCTGCGGTCGTCACTGCCCTGCCCGTCGAGATCGCGTACACGTTCGACGACCTCGCCGCCGACCTGCCGGGCCTGGCCGCGGAGATCCTTGCGCAGCCGAATGTGAACATCGTCGATGTCTCCACCCTGGAGTCCGACGGGAGCGTCGACACGGCCGAGGACGTGGACGCGATGACCGAGTACGGTGGCAGCGCCGTCACGGTCCTGACCGGCCCCGCCCTGGACGAGAGCGCCCGCGCGGCCCTGACCGGGGTGAACATCGTCCCGAAGTCGTTCTCTTGTGTCCGTAGCACGCCGGGCGAGGCGGGGAACGACGAGATTTACTGGGTCTGCGGCGCCGGCAGCGACACCGAACAGCAGACGGAGTATAGGTCGGCCGTGTTCGAGGGCCTGAGGACCGGCCACGTCAGGGACTTCCCCGCCGGACAGCCTCTTTTCCTCGGTTCCCTCCACGAATCGCTCATCCTGAACATCGAGTGCTGGGAGGAGGACAACGGCGCGATCTTCGAGGAACTGCGCAAGCAGCTGTGGAAGATCTCTCAGCAGGCCGCCGCCTCCGCCAAGAGCATCATCGACCACGGCGAGTCCTCCGATGCGGCCCTGGCCGCCGTCGTCGCGGTGGTCGCCGCGCTGCTGACTTGGATCCTGGGGTGGTTCACCAACGACGACGACCTCGTCGGCGAGCGAAGCATCGCCATCACCGCCAAGGCCCTGGGGTACGCCGCCTCCCGCCTCACCGACGGCCCGTCGATGCCGAACACGCCCGGCTTCACGTGGGACTTCTCCAGTTCGGAGGGCCACTACCGGCTGGTCACGGCCGCCGATGCCGCGCCGGACCAGAACATGTACCTGCGCACTTGGTCGGCCGATCGGGGCTGGAGTGGGGAGTCGTTCGTTCCCGGGGTGCGCGTGGGCACCGGCGCCCCGGCGGTGGGTGTCCTCAACGGCACCTTGCACTACCTCCACCGCGAGTGGAACGCCGAGGAGTTCACCAACGCCGTGCAGTGGCGCACGTACGACGGGACGACCTGGAGCGACTACACCAAGACGCCCTTCGCCTCCGAGACCCCCCTGTCGAACCTGGCCACCATGGGCGACCACCTTTACCTCTGCTACATCCCCTGGCCGCACGGCGGAGACAAGCTGAAGCTGGATCGCACCGACGGCACCCGCTGGAACGGGCTGGCCTCGCCCATGGGCGGGTCGCGGGAGCACGCCCCCGGCTTGGCCGTCATGGACAACACGCTCTACTGCGCCTACCAGCGCGGGGACGGCATCTACTGCCACCCCTACCGCTCCGACGGTACCTGGGGGGATTGGATTCCCGCCATCCCCTACAGCAAGGACGCCAAAGGCCACGTCCTGGCGGCGTATCTCGGCAAGCTCCACTGCGTGTTCCGCGACAGTGCCGACGGCTTGATCTGGGCGTCGTACGACGGCTCCGTGTGGACGACACATGGAGCCATTGCCGGAGCTCGCAGCCCCGCCACCCCCGCTCTAGCCGTGCGCGTCAACATGATGTACTGCGTCCACCGCGGCATGGACGGCGTCAACTGGTGGAGCAAGTTCAACGGCGCCCGATGGAACACCTGGGAAAAGCTGCCCGGTAACGATCCCATCGACAGCCCGGTCATGACAGTGTTCCGGGACCAACTGCACTTGTTCTATCGCCGCTGAGGCCCTGTCGACCTACAAGAGTTCCCCACCGGCCCCGGCTGGCTCCACATCCAGTGGGGCGAGCGCCTGGCAATGTGACCGGCGGGGGCCTCCCCATCACGAAGCGTTACTTAATCAACACGCTCGGCGGAACCGGGGCGCCCATGCCGCCCCGTCCTCGTGCTCGTGATCGTGATCGTGATCGTGCGGCAGTCAACCGCCAAGCCGGTGAACCTTCCCGGTCACGGCACTAGGCTGCGGACATGACGATCAAGGCTGTGGTGTTCGACGTTGGGGAGTGCCTGGTCGACGAGACTCGGGAGTACGGCACCTGGGCGGACTGGTTGAACGTGCCACGTCACACCTTCGTCGCTCAGCTCGGCGCGGTGATCGCGCAAGGCCGGGACTATCGGGAGACGTTCCAGGTCTTCCGCCCCGGCTTCGACCTCTATGAGGAGCGTGAGAAGCGCGCGGCCGTTGGTCGACCAGAGACCTTCGGTGAGGAAGACCTCTATCCGGATGTCCGGCCCTCATTCGCTCAGCTCCGCGCGGCCGGCCTGTGGCTGGCGATCGCCGGGAACCAGACCGTCCGGGCCGGCGGGATCCTGCGCGAGCTGTTCAGCGCTGATGTCGACCTCATCGGCACGTCGGACGACTGGGGAGCGAGCAAGCCGGACCCGCTGTTCTTCGAGCGGGTCGCCGAGGTGACGCCGGCCAGCCCAGGGGAAGTCCTCTATGTTGGCGACCGGCTCGACAACGACGTGCTCCCCGCAGCCCGCCAAGGGATGCAGACGGCCCTCATCCGGCGCGGGCCGTGGGGCTGGATCCAACAGCACGACCCGACTACCGAGCAGGCCACGTTCCGGATCGACTCGCTCGCAGAGCTGCCGGTGCTGATCGCCAACTTCAACGCTGCAGCGCGCTGAGGGTCGTCAACCAGGGGTACGAGCGATTGTCCAGATGCCTGCCACCCAGATCAGGTTCAGCGCACTACCGGGATCATCCCGGATCGCCAGTCCGTGATCCGCTTGCGGATGCTGGCGACCATCGGGAGGTCGTCCGTCTCCGCGGGCTTGAACCATGCCACCTCGTGTGACTCGTCGGACACTCGCAGCTCGCCTCCAACCGGGCGCCCGAGCAGGCAGATGCTGAACTCCTGCCGGACCTCACCGTCGTCGTAGGCGAAGACGTGCCCCGGGTTGGTATAGGTACCGACGACCCCGGTGATCTCAACCCGGATTCCGGTCTCCTCGCACGTCTCGCGGATGCCGCAGTCGCCGAGGGACTCGCCCAACTCCATGACGCCACCGGGCAGCGCCCACATGCCGTTGTCGGTGCGGCGCTGGAGGAGCACCCGGCCGGCGTCGTCGACCACGACGACGCTCGCGGCGGGCACCAGACTGTTGGGCCTCGGGGCATTCGGGTCGTCCTCGTAGTCACGCCTGGGCACGGTCCACCTCCG
The DNA here is from genome assembly GCF_043950205.1 of Kitasatospora hibisci. Classification (NCBI taxonomy): domain Bacteria; kingdom Bacillati; phylum Actinomycetota; class Actinomycetes; order Kitasatosporales; family Streptomycetaceae; genus Kitasatospora; species Kitasatospora hibisci. Next base: position 1,079,148 of record NZ_CP171642.1, read on the forward strand.
GGGTCGTCCATACATCGCGGCCACGCGCCCACAGGTCCTCGACGTGACCGGCGAACCGGTCGAACACGCCGTCATCCTGGCACCTTCGCAGGTGCATCATCGGGGCATCGTGGCCGAGCCCACCGGGCAGCAACGGGGTGACGATCATGTCGTTGTCAAAGCGGAAGACCGACAGGCTCACGTGCCCGGTCTCGTACCGCGCTTCGATCGGTGTATCGCGGAGTTTGGCCAGCTCGGACATGGTCACCTCGATCCGGGTGGACAGGGTGAGCGGCACGTTCTCTTCCCGTTCGCGCTGCCGGGTGACGGGGCTTGCGGGGTCGCCGAGGATGAATCGGACCCGGACGCCCGACTCGGTCTTCGCTCTGAGCAGGGCGCCGAAGTTCGCTTGCTCCAGCCACAGGAAGTAGTTCGTGTATCCAGCAAAGATCAGTTCACAGGTGGCGCCCCTTATCAGCTGCCGCCAAAGCGTCGCCGGCGCTGCCGATCGGTAGGGATACATCCGTACGAGCTCCCTGTCGGGCCCGCTCTTCACCCGCTGCTGGACGGACGGCCACAACGCGGTCTCCTCCTCTCCGAGGATCCGGCTTGCCGCTTCACGGTGCCGGGGGTGGGGTTCGCGCGAGGGGTTGGCGATCCATCGTCCGACCGTCTTGGGGTCGACTCCGCATGCCCTGGCGAGCTGGGACTCGGTCAGGTTGGCGCGGATCATCGCGTCGCGGAGCGGACTGTTCACGGGGCCTGCCTCTCACAGCCAGGACGAATCAAGTTGTACCGCGGAAACGTCCCAAGTGTCCCGCAAAGGCGGTATGACGTCCCGTCACATGCGCCGACGATTCTTCCGTGAATCGCCCCCCGACCCCGACGCCCTTCACCAGGGCTCAGCGGGAGTGCCGCGCGTGCATCACCTGCGGCCGCTCCGATGTGAAGCTGGCCGCGACCGGCCACTGCTGCACGCAGACCAGTGAGGACCGGGCTCCGCTCGGCTGGGCTGTCGTTGCATGCGCCGCCTGCCAAGCGGCCGAGAATCCCGAGGAGAGGACATGACGACCGAAGACGGGGCCCTGACGGTGGCGGTGGACGGCGTGTTGGATCCGACCGTCGAGCCGATCGAGACCGCCATCACCACCCTTTGGCGGTGCCTTCGCGGCCTGGCCATCGGTGACTTCCAACGGCGCGCAATGCACCGGCTCCTCGGCGCCGGCGACACGCGGCCGATCGAGAAGCTGCTCGACGGCGAAGGGCGGATCGACTGGCCCCTCCGACTCGCGAGCGGCGGCACGGTGACCGTGCGGGTGTGGCGGGGCGACGGGCTCACCACCCAGCAGCGGGTTGCTGCCCGCTACGTACCCGTGCAGCTGCCGGCCGCGCGTCACGGCGAGGGGCTGTGGGCGGTACGGGACAGGGCCACGGACGAACTCGTCCGTGACGACGAGGGACAGGCGCGTCGATTCGCTCTGGAGCACAGCGCACGAGCCTGGGTCAGCGGCCAGGTCGCGCTCGCCGGATACCGCGGCTACCGTCAGGGCGGCACCGGGTGAGCGGCGTCGGTGGGCAGCCCGGCGGGGCGGTTCGGACCACCGGCACGTGTACCGAATGCGGTGAGTTTCCCGTCGTCGGGTGGCTGCTCCGGACTGTCGACGAGCGGACCGAGCTGGTCACCGGCCACGCGTGCAAGCGCAAGCGGCCTGCGCCGAAGCGGCCCGCGGAACGCCCCCACTGACTCTCCTCGGCCGGGCGTGCCGGCGCACGACCGGCCGAGGAGTTGCTGGTCGAGGCTGTGAGCAGCCGGAGCTGTCAGGGCTTCGGCTTCGGCTGCTGCTGGGTGACGCAGTGGATGCCGCCTCCGCCGAGGCCGATGTAGTCGACGTTCAGCTGCTCGACGACCCGGCCGGGGAAGAGGGACTGGAGCTTCGCCTTCGCGGCGGCGTCGGCGCGCGAGTCGCCGAACTGGGACGCGATGACGGCGCCGTTGCAGACGTAGTAGTTGGCGTAGGAGCCGACGAAGTACGGGTCGCTCTGCCGGATGGCGTAGTAGTCGGGGCCGCCGAGTTTGGTGGCCTGGATGCGCACGCCGCGGGCGTCGGTCGCCGCGGAGAGCACGTTGTACTGGTTGAGCTCGTCCTTCGTCCAGACGTCCGACGGGTCGTCGGTGGCGTTCGGCTGCTGGACGAGGCCGCGGCCCGGGGCGAGGAAGCGCGAGGTCGCGTCGACGTGGTCGCCGGTGATGTCCTGCCCGGCGACCCCGGTGAACCAGATGACCTTCGAGGCGCCGTACGTGGCCGTCATCGCGGCCTCGGCCCGGGCCTGCGTCATGCCCGGGTTGCGGTTGGAGACGAGGATGCTGCTCCGGGTGGCCATCAACGTGCCTGCGCCGTCGGTCTCGATCGCGCCGCCCTCCGCGACCAGACCGGCCGCCGTGAAGGGGACGCCGACGAGGGCGGCCACGCGGGCGGCGACCTTGCCGTCGTTGGTGTAAGTCTGTTTGCCGCCCCAGCCGTTGAAGTTGAGGCCGATCGCGTCCAGGCCGCCGAGCCCGTCGGTGCGGAAGACCGGTCCGGAGTCGCGCATCCAGCAGTCGTTGACCGGGATCGTGGTGATCACGGTGATGTTGGCCGACGGGCAGGCCCGGCGGGCGCCCGCGGCGGCGGCGGGGTTGGCGCACAGGTAGACGGGCTCGTACTTGGCGATGGTGTTGGCGACCAACGCGATGTTCGCCTGGATCTGCGCGAGCGACGGGGTGGTGCCACCGCGGCGGCCGCCGCGACGGCCGGTCCAGATGGCGGGGTCGTCCGGCCATGCCATCCAGGTCCGGGTGTGGGCCACCGTGTCGACCGGCACCGCGAAGGTGCCGGCCGCGGAGGCGGCGGGGGCGGAGGCGGCGGGGGCGGCTGCCCGCACTGCGGCGCGGGCTCCGTTCGCTCCGAGGGCGGTGCCCGCCACCGCGAGTCCGGTGGCGGCGAGGAGCCCCCGCCTCCCGATTGCACCCGGGACTCTTCCGGACGAGACGTGCGGTGCGTCGTGACCGTTCATCTCTCGGCCTCCTGTCCTGCCTGTCCATCGGTGGTCGGTCCACGCGATGGCCAAGACGCTAAAACTAACCAAGCGCTCGGTCAATACTTTGCGCAGCGGTCGGCGGGCGGGGGCCCGGGAGCAGGCCCTAGAGTGGCCCGATGGCTCAACGTGCTGCGCAATCCGGCGAGGCGAAGTCCGGCAGGGCGAACACCGGCGAGGCGAGGTCCGGCGAGGCCCCCGCCCTCAGGCGTCCGCGCCCCTCCGCCAAGGGCGAGCAGACGCGCGCACGGCTGCTCGCCGCCGCACGGGAGTTGCTCGCCGGGGACGGCTCGACGCCCTTCACCACCCGCAACGTGGCGGCCCTGGGCGGGGTGACCCACGGCATGTGCCACTACCACTTCGCGAACCGCACCGACCTGATCGTGGCGCTGGTGGAGAGCATCCGGCCGGAGTGGATCACGCCCCTGGAGGAGGCGGTGGCCGGGCCGGGCACGTTCGCCGAACGGGCCGAGCGGGTCGTCGGGCTGCTGGCCGAACCGGAGGGCGGCGACCTGGCCCGGGTCCACGCCGCCCTGCACTGGTTCGCGGCGGGCGACGAGCGCGTACGGGAGTGCCTGGAGGCGGAGTACCGGCGGTGGCGGGAGTGCTTCGTCGCACTGTTCCGGGTGCTCGCGGAGGAGCACGACGGCGCGTTCGACCCCCGCCCGCTGGGCGAGGCCGCCGCCGCCGGGACCGACGGGCTCGCCGCCTTCCAGTCCCTCGGCGCGGCCGTCGACCCCGCTCCGGTGATGCGGGCGCTCGTGTTCGGACTCGCGGCCGGCGCCGCGTAGCCGCCCCCGTCGGCAGACGGGACCCGGGGCGCGGCGCCCATGGCAGGGTCCCCTCACGGCTCGCATTCACCCGGAAGCAGGTGATATCCGACAGTAGGGGCGGCCGGGCGGCGAGCCGGTGAACCCGCCTGCCGCCGGTCGGGGGAACGGGTCCGGACCGCCGCCGTGGGGGCGTCGACGGCCCGGACCCGGCACAGGGTGACGCGCGCCGGGCGCCCTACGGGGCGCGCTCCGCCAGAGTGCGGCGGGCGGCGGCGATGGACCGCGGGTCCCACCCGGGCCTGGGCACGGATTCCAGTAGCAGCCGGGTGTAGGGGTGCTGCGGGTGCGCGAGGACGTCGGCGGTCCGCCCGGATTCGACCACCTTCCCGTGCCGCATCACGATCACGTCCTCGGTGACGAACCGGACCACGCCCAGGTCGTGGGTGATGAAGAGGTAGCCGATGCCGGTCTGCTCTCGGATGTCGGCGAGCAGGTTGAGGATCTGGGCCTGGACCGAGACGTCGAGCGCCGCCACGGCCTCGTCCAGGACCAGCACGGCCGGCTCCACGGCCAGCGCCCGGGCGATGGCCACCCGTTGGCGCTGCCCGCCGGAGAGCTGCCGGGGCAGCGCGCCGGCCTCGCGCTCGCCGAGGCCGACCTGGTCGAGGAGTTCCGCGATCCGGCGCGGGTGGTCCGCGTCGGGGAAGTGCAGTCGCAGGGTCTCGCGCAGCACGGCACCGACGGTGGTGCGCGGGTCCAGGGACTGGTACGGGTCCTGGAAGACCATCTGGACCTCGCGCGCCCGGGCGAGTCGGTGGGCGCGACCCCGCCGGTGCTCGGTGCGGTCCCGGCGGTGCACCAGGACCCGACCGGTGTCGGCCCGTTCCAGGCCGACGACGATCCGGGCGGTGGTGGTCTTGCCGGAGCCGGACTCGCCGACGATGCCCAGCGACCCGCCCTCGAACAGCGTGAAGGACACGTTGTCGACCGCGCGGACGCCGCCGTAGGCACGGTGCAGGCCGACGGCCTCCAGCACGGCCCTCCCGCTGTCCGGCTGTGGCATCGGCGGCGTTCCCTTCGGACGGGCGGCGGTGGTGCCGGGGCTACGCATCCGCGCTCCCCTCCCCCGTACGGTCGCTGTGGTGGCAGGCCGCGCGGCGTACCGGTTCGGCCTCCACCGGCAGCAGCGCGGGCTCCTGCTGGGTGCAGAGGAAGGTGGCGAGCGGGCAGCGGGGCGCGAACGGACAGCCCGTCACCTCGTCCCGCAGGCTGGGCGGCCGGCCCTCGATCGCGGCGAGCCGGCTCCCGGGGGCTTCCAGGCGTGGCGTCGAGGCGAGCAGCGCGGCCGTGTACGGGTGGCGCGGCCGCTCGAACAGCGCCTCTGCGGGACCGGTCTCGACGATCCGGCCGGCGTACATGACGCAGACCCGGTCGCTGATGGCGGCGGCGAGGCCGAGGTCGTGGGTGACGAACAGCAGGGCGGTGCCGAACCGTTCCTGGAGCGCGCCGAGGAGCGCGATCACCTCGGCCTGGGTGGTGACGTCGAGTGCGGTCGTGGGCTCGTCGGCGAGGACGATGGTGGGGTCGCCCATCAGGGCGGCGGCGATCATGACGCGCTGGAGCATGCCGCCGGAGACCTGGCCCGGGTAGCGGTAGAGGACGGTGGCGGGCAGGCCCACCGCGTCCAGCATCTCGGTGGCCCGCGCGCTCGCCGCCGCGGCGGTGAGCCCGCCGTTGAGCCGCACGCTCTCGGTGAGGAAGTCTCCGAGGCGGCGCATCGGGTTGATGGCGGCCCGGGGGTCCTGGAAGATCATCGCCGCGGTGCCGGTGCGCAGGCGGCGCAGCCGGTCGGGCGTCATGGTCAGGACGTCCTCGCCGCCGACGCGCACGGCGCCCTCGGTGGTGGCGCCCTCCGGCAGCAGTCCGAGGACGCTGCGGGAGGTGAGGCTCTTGCCGGAGCCGGACTCCCCCACCAGGGCGACCGTCTCGCCGGCGGCCACGGTGAGGTCGACACCGTCCAGGACCGGCCGGGCGGTGCCGGGCAGGCGCAGCCGGTAGGCCTGGATGTCGAGTGCGGCCTGGTCGGACGCGGTCGGGCGGGACACGGCCGGCTCGGACGTGGCCGTGCGGCGCCCGGTCGGGTCGGACGCGGGCGTGCGACGTGCGGTCATCGGTCCCTCCTGGAGACCTGGTCGGCCCAGCGCTCGCCGACGACGTTGAAGGCGACGACGGTCAGCACGATCGCCAGGCAGGGCAGGACCGCGGAGAGCGGGTACCCGTGCTGCACGGCGGACTGGCCGTCGAAGACCATGCGGCCCCAGTCGGGGGTGAGAGCGGGCACGCCGAGCCCGAGGAAGGAGAGGCCGGCCAGGTCGATCAGGGCGTAGCCGAAGTTGACGGTCGCCTGGGCCAGGACCACCGGGGCGATGCCGGGCAGGACGTGGCGCAGGCAGATCTGGAGCCCCGAGTGGCCCTGGACCTGGTAGGCCTCCACGTAGGGCCGGGCGCGTTCGGCGAGGACGAGCGAGCGGGTGAGGCGGCTGACGTAGGGCAGGTAGGCGACGGCGAGGGCGAGGACCGGGGCGAGCAGGCCCTCGCCGTAGACGGAGACGATCAGGATGGCCAGCAGCAGGCCGGGGAAGGCGAAGACCAGCTCGGCGCTCCGGGAGAGGACGGAGTCAAGCCAGCCGCCGCGCCAGGCGGCGGTGACGCCGACGGTGACGCCGGCCAGGGTGGAGAAGGCGACCACGCCGAGCGGTCCGAGCAGGGAGGTGCGGGCTCCGGTGAGCAGCCGGGTCAGGGTGTCGCGTCCGGAGGCGTCGACGCCGAGCAGGTGCTCCCCGGAGGGCCCGGCGAGGGCGTCGCCCAGGTCGACGGCGTTCGGGTCCTGGGGGGCGATCCAGGGTGCGAGCACTGCCGCGAGGACGACCAGGACGACGAAGGCGAGGCAGATCCGGTGCAGCGGCGCGCGGTCGGTGCGCAGGCGGCCGAGTCCGGGCCGGCGCAGCAGGGTGGCGGTCATCCGGTGGCCTTCCGGGATCCGAGGGTGACCCGCGGGTCGACCAGCGGGTGGAGCAGGTCGACCACCAGGTTCACGGCCATGAACAGTCCGACCATGATCAGGGAGATGGCCTGCACGGTGGGGAAGTCCTTTGTGGTGGTGGACAGTTCGAGCAGTTGTCCTACGCCGCCGACGCTGAACGCGGTCTCCACCAGGACGGTGCAGACCAGGAGGGTGGAGACGATCAGACCGCCGGTGGTCAGCACGGTGCCCAGGGCGTTGCGGAAGACGTGGCGACGGATCACGTGGTGTCCGGTGACGCCGCGGCTGCGGGCGACGGTGACGTGTTCGTGGCCGAGGACGTCGGCCATCGCGGCGCGGGTGACCCGGGCGAGCATGCCGATCAGGTAGAGGGCGAGGGCGACGGCGGGCAGGGCGAGGTGCCAGATCATGTCGCCGACGCCGTCCCCGGTACCGCCGCTGGGGAACCAGCCCAGCTTCACCGCGAACAGACCCTGCAGCAGCACGGCGGCGACGAAGGAGGGGGTGCCGACGGCCACGGTGGTGGAGACCAGGACGGCCGAGTCGACGGCGCCGCCGCGGACGGCGCCGATCCAGCCGAGCAGCAGGCCGAGGGTGACGACGAGGACGAGCGCCATCACGACCAGGAGCAGGGTGGCGGGCAGCCGGTCGGCCAGCAGCCGGGAGACGTCGGTGCGGTAGGTGATCGAGCGGCCGAAGTCGCCGTGCAGGATCCGGCCGGCCCAGCGCAGGTACTGGAGCAGGAACGGGTCGTCCAGGTGGTAGCGGGTGCTGATCGCCTGCAGTGCCTCCGGGGAGGCCGAGCGGCCGGCGAGCAGGAAGCTCGCCGGGCTGCCCGGGGCGAGGTGCATCGCGCCGAAGATCAGGAAGGAGGCGCCGGCCAGGGTGGCGGCCATCTCGACCAGCCGGCGGGCGGCGAATCTCAGGAAGCTCACCGGGCCGCCCCCACGTCGGCCGCCCACGGGTAGTACATGTAGGAGATGGTGGTGGGGGCGCCGGTGATCCGCTTGTTGAGGAACACCGCGGTGGGCCACTCGGCGACGGGGATCCAGAGCAGCTGGTCGGAGGCGGTCTTCTGGAGCTGCGCGGTGACGGCGAACCGCTGGGCCGGGTCGGTGGCGGCGACCGCCTTCTTGACCAGCTCGTCGTAGGCGGGGTCGCTGAAGGACGCGAAGTTCTGGTAGGCGCCGGTCCTGAAGTTCGCCAGCAGATCGAGCGGGTCGGTGATGGAGTCGTAGTACGTCTCCGGGAACATGTCGATGCCCTCGCGCGCCGCCGGGTCGGTGAAAAGGGCGGTGAAGGCGTTGGGGGCGACCGTCTTCAGCCGGACGTCCAGGCCGATCTTCGCGCCGGCGGACTGGACGGCCGTGGCCAGCACCGAGACGTCCTGGCCGATCGGGCTGGTGGCGACGGTGAGGGTCTTTCCGGTGGCGCCGGCCTCCTTGACCAGGGTCTTGGCCCGCTCGATGTCGGGGGCGGTGGGGGTGAGCCCGTCGAAGGCGGCCTTGCGGACCTCCTCGGGCGCGCCGGCCCAGGCCGCCCGGGTGGTCAGGGAGCCGGTGACGCTTCCGGCGCCGCCGAGTCCGGTACGGACGAAGCCGGAGCGGTCGAGGGCGAGCGAGAGCGCCCGGCGGACCCGGACGTCGCCGAGCACGCCCTGCATGCTGGTGACGTTGACGTTGACGGTGCTGAGGCCCTCGCCGAAGTAGAGGGTGCCCGGGCCTGCGGAGCGCAGCCGCTCGTACGACTCGGTGGGGATCAGGTAGCCGCCGTCGGCCTCGCCGCTGAGCAGGGCGTTGACCCGGGCCGAGGGGTCGGTGAGGAAGCGGAAGACGGCCTTGGACGACTTGGCCCTGGTCCCCCAGTAGCCGTCGAAGCGCTGCAGCTCGATCGACTGGCCCTTGGTCCAGGTGCCCAGCGCGTACGGGCCGGTGCAGGCGAGGCTGCCGCCGGTGCCGTAGTCCTTGCCGGCGGCCTCGATCCCGGCCCGGGAGGCGACGACGCCGGCGGCGGTGGCCATGTACTGGTTGAACTGCGAGTCGGGCTGGGTGAGTTTGACGGTGACCTGGAGCGGGCCGGTCTTGGTGACGGAGCCGACGTTCTGGAACTGCTGGGCCCAGGCGGCGGCGTTCTGGGGGTCCATCTGCCGGCCGAGGCTGTAGACGACGTCGTCGGCGGTCATCGTGCCGCCGTCGTGGAAGCGGACGCCGGGGCGCAGGTCGTAGACCCAGGTGGTGGGGTCGGGGTTGGAGGCCTTCTCGGCGAGCCCCGGGGCGAGGGTCAGCTGCGGCGTCCACCGCATCAGGCTCTCGCAGACGTTGGAGAGCACGGTGTTCTGCGGGTAGTCGAACGCGGAGATGTAGTCGAGGGTGGGCGGTTCGGCGTAGACGGCCCAGGTGAAGGAGTCCAGCTCGCCCCCGGCCGCGGGGGTTCCGGCGGAGAGCCGGTACGACTCGCCGTCGGAGCCGCCGGTCTTCGGCGGGCCGGAGCAGGCGGCCGCGAGCATGGAGGTGACGAGGGCGGCGGCGGCCACGGCCGTGAGCGGGTGCCGGCGGCGGGGCCTGCGGGTCGTTCTCGACCCGTTGCGGGGTTCTGGCATGAGGGTGGCTCTCTTCCGTGCGGGACGGGACTGCGAGGGGGCCGGACAGGCGGGCCGACGGGAGTGGGACCGCGGCCCGCCTGTCCTGCTCAGGGGGAGGCGGGCGTCGGCAGGGAGGCGCGCATGACCGGAAGGGCGGGCGTCACGCGGTGCGGCACGCCGCGGGCACCTGCTGGGTGATGCAGTGGACACCGCCGCCGCCGTAGGCGATCACCCGGGAGCGCACGCCGACGACCTTGCGGCCGGGCAGCGCGGCCGCGATCACGGCCAGCGCCCCCTGGTCCGCCTCCGGAACGCCGGCGATCGGGACGACCACGCCGCCGTTGGCGATGTAGAAGTTGAGGTAGCCGACCTCGGTCTCCTTGCCGTCGACCTGGACGAAGGCGCTCTGCGGCAGGTCGATGATCTCCAGCTTCCGGCCCCTGGCGTCGACGGCGGCCTCCAGCACGGCCCGGTTCTCGATCATCCGGTAGTAGTCCGGGTGACCGGGGTCGCTCGGCAGCTGGACGACGACCTTGCCCGGCGCCACGAAGGCGCAGACACCGTCGACGTGACCGTCCGTCTCGGTGTCCAACAGCCCCCCGTACGGGAGCCAGATCACCGTGGTGACACCGAGCTTCTCGATCAGTTCGGCCTCGATCTCGGCCTTGGTCATGCCCGGGTTGCGGTTGGGGTGCAGCAGGCACTGCTCGGTGGTGATCAGCGTCCCCTCGCCGTCGACCGTGACGGCGCCGCCCTCCAGGATCATCCGGGAGTCGATCCGCTCGACGCCGAGGCGCTCCAGCAGGACGCCGGCGATCCGGTCGTCGGTGTCGAACGGGTGGTGCTTGCCGCCCCACGCGTTGAAACGGAAGTCCACGCCGGCGCGCCGGCCGTCCTCGTCGAGCACGAAGATCGGGCCGGAGTCGCGGAACCACGAGTCGTCGACGGGGAGTTCCACCACCTCGACGCCCTCCCCGCACAGGGCGCGGGCCTCGTCGCCCTGACCGGGGCAGGCGACCATCGTCACCGGTTCGAACGCGGCGATCGCCCGGGCGACCTCGGCGTACTCGCGCCGGGCCTCGTCGAGGGTGCCGCCCCACAGGTCGGCCCTGGTCGGCCAGGCCATCAGGCAGCACTCGTGCTCGGTCCACTCGGCGGGCATGCGGTAACCACGGGTACTCACGGTGGGACTCTTCTCTGCTGGGAGGTTCGGTCGGTGGGGCGGTTCGGCCGGTGGGGCCCGGGTCGGTGGGAGGGGTCCGTCGGTGGGGCCTCCCGCCCGGGCGCACACCAGGCCCGGGCGGGAGGAGCCGGGAGGGTCAGACGGCGCCCGGCACGGCCGGCTGCGACTGCGTGGCGCAGTGGACGCCACCGCCGCCGCTCGCGATGCTGTCGATGCCGACCTGGACGATCCGCCGGTCCGGGTACTTCGCCTGGAGGATCGCGTAGGCGACGCCGTCCGCGTAGCCGTCACCGAACTGCGGGGCGATGACGGCGCCGTTGACGGTGTAGTAGTTGCCGTAGCTCGAGAGGAACTCGTTGCCGCGGCCGCGGATCAGGGTGCGGTCCGGACCGGGCAGCTCGGTGATCTCCAGCCGCCGGCCCCGGGCGTCGGTGGCGTTCTGCAGGACCCGCTTCGCCTCGTTGTAGACCGCCACCCACTTGGCGTCGGCACCGGGACCGGGCTGGTCCAGGAGGACCCGGCCGGGGGCGGCGAACCGGGCGAGGCAGTCGATGTGGCAGTCGGTGATGTCCTGGCCCGCAAGCCCCGGGACCCAGATGACCTTGTCGATGCCCAGCGACGACTTGAGCGCCCGCTCCACCTGGTCCTGGGACATGCCGGGGTTGCGGTTGGGGTTGACCAGCGAGCTGACGGTGGCCAGCAGGGTGCCGTCCCCGTCGGTCTCCAGCGAGCCGCCCTCGCCGACGAACGGGGCGCGGACCCGGCCGACGCCGTACTCCGCGAGGAGGGTGCCGGCCGCCGCGGCGTCGTTGGCGAACGGCTGGTAGTAGGCCGTGCCGGTCTTCCCCCACCCGTTGAAGTTGGTGTCGACACCGGCGATCACGCCCGGGCCGACGACGAAGGTGGGCCCGAAGTCGCGGATCCACAGGTCGTCGTTGGCGATCTCCAGGACGTCGATGACGTGGTAGGCGCCGGACCCGCAGTAGTAGCGCGCGTCGGCGGCCTGCCCGGGGCGGGCGAGGACGACGACCGGCTCGAAGCGCGAGATCTCGTAGGCCAGGCTGGCGATGTCCAGGCGTACGGCGGACAGCTGGTTCTGCCAGACCGAGAACAGCGCGGGCCAGGCCATGAAGGTCCGGGTGTGGCGATCGGTCTCGGCCGGCATCCGCAGGGCCGGCCCGGCCGGCGACGCGGCCGACGACTCGGCAGCGCGGGCGCTCACCGGGAGGACCGCGCCGAGCGCGGCCAGCGGCAGGGCGGCGGCACCGAACTTGAGCAGGCTGCGCCGGGAGGAGTCGGGGGTGTTCATGAAGCTCCCTGGAGGGATCGGGAGGTGTGGGGTAACCGCCATCCTGGACCGGACTGAAAGTTCAGTCAATATTTCGCTCGCAGCTGTCTCAACCCGCCGCCCGGCCAGCCTGCTGAAGCCCGTCCCGTGCGCGAACGCACCGATTCCCCGCCCATCCGCCTCGCAGGAGCCCTGGGGGCCGCGCTCAGCGCAACAGGTCCTGAAGATGTGGTCAGCTGATGGAGCCCGAGCCGCCTACGGGCGAGTACAGTGAACGACCGTGTCAGACCGTCGAACAGAGATAGTCAGAGCCGCCACCCGCGTCATCGCACGACGCGGCGTCCGCGGACTGCGGGTTGGGGAGCTGGCGGCCGAGGCCGGAGTGTCGACCTCGCTGATCTACTACCACTTCACCGACCGCGCCGGGATCCTCCGCGAGACGCTGGAGTTCATCGGCGAGCGGGCAGACCGCTACACCGCCGAGCCCGCCCGCACCGGAGCGGCGGACGACCCCGGCGGGGAGCTGGAGCGGACCCTCCTGCTGGAGCTCCAGGACACCGCCGAGGTGCGCGAGAACAGCACCGCCTGGGGCGAGTTGAGAGCAAGCGCGGTCTTCGAGTCCAGCCTGCGCGAGGACCTGGCCAGGGCCACCCACACCTGGGTGCACGAGATCGCCGAGCTACTCGGCCGCGCCCACCCGGCCGGCACCGCCCCCGCCCACGCCGCCTCCGCCGAGCGCCTGACCGCCCTCCTGGAGGGCCTCAGCGTCCGGTGGCTTAGCGGGTCCCTCCCGCTCGACCACGCCCGCACACTGCTCGGTGAGGCGATCGCCGCCGAGCGAGCGAGCCATCGATCGAGCATTGACTGATATTTCAGCCGATGCGAGAGTGGTCCCGCTCGACCGAGCCCACCCCCTGCTCCGAAAGGCCCGGTGAGACGCGATGCTCCGCAATGGTCTGGAACCCTGGCACCTGCTGGTCGTGGTGGCCGTGGTCGTCCTGCTCTTCGGCTCGAAGAAGCTGCCCGACATGGCGCGCGGCCTCGGGAAGTCCCTGCGCATCCTCAAGGCCGAGACGGCCGCCATGCGCGAGGGCGAGGCGCCGCCGGCGGCCGCCGACACCGCCCCCGCGCACCCCCGCTCGGCGGCGCCCCCGGCACCACCCGCCGGGACCCCGGCTCCGCCCGCCGCAGCGGTGGCACCGGCCGGAGCCGACCGGACCCGCCGGACCGATCCCCCCGCCTGACGGCCACGGAAGCCCGGCACCGGCCGGACCGAAGCCGCCGTGGGCGACACCCCGTGTCGCCCACGGCGGCTTTCGGCTGTGCACCCGGCGGGCGCGCCGACCCGTCCCGCAACGGCACATCCGGCGTCGGGTGGACCGGGCACGCCGAAGCCCCCGAGCCGTGGTACGGCTCGGGGGCGGGCCCCGCACCCGGTCGGGGGCCTCTGCAGGAGCCGGCGGCGGTTGCGGCCGACGGAGTCGGCGGATCCGGAGTGCACCGGTTCGCCGTCCGGCACCGGTTCGCCGTCCGGCGAGACGGTCCGGCGCGGACGTGCACGTGTCCCGCCCCGAGGAGGGTCAGGATTCCGGCTTGCCGGGCTGGTCGTGGGTGGAGCAGTGGATCCCACCGCCGCCGGAGGCGATGTTGTCGATCTTCACCGGGACGATGTCGCGACCGGGGAAGTGGTCCCGCAGGATCTGCTGGGCCCGGTCGTCGGCCTTGGCGTCGCCGAATCGCGGCAGGAACAGCGACTTGTTGGCGACGTAGAAGTTGACGTACGAGGAGACGAAGGCGTCGCCGCGGCCGGTGATCCGGTCCGGGTCCGGCTGCGGCAGGTCGATCACCTGCAGCGGCTTCCCGTGGGCGTCGGTGGCGCTCTTCAGGACCTCGCGGGCCTGGGCGGCCGAGCGCGACCAAACGTCGGCGGGCGCCCCGGGGAAGGGCTGGTCGAGCAGGACGACACCGGGGGCCGCGAAGCGGACCAGGCAGTCCACGTGCGCGTCGGTGATGTCCTGGTCCCGGACGCCGGCGAACCAGATCACCTTGGTGACGCCGAGCGCCTTCTTCAGCTCGGCCTCGATCTCGTCCCGGCTCCTGCCGGGGTTGCGGCGCTGGTTGACCACCGAGCTCTCGGTCACCAGCAGTGTCCCCTGCCCGTCCGTCTCGAAGGAGCCGCCCTCCGCGACCACCGGCGTGCGGACCCGCTCGACCCCGTACTTCACGAGCACCGCGGCGGCCAGCGCCGAGTCGTTGCCGTGCTCCTTCTGCTTGTTGCCCCAGCCGTTGAAGTTGAAGTCGACGCCCTTGAGCGTGCCGCCGTCCTCGACGAACACGGGCACGGTGTCACGCGCCCACAGGTCGTCGACGGGCAACGGGACCACCTCGACGCCCTTTCCGCAGGCGTTCTGCGCCGCGTCCACCTGGGCGGGCCGGGCGAACATCACGACCGGCTCGTAGGCACCGACGGCGCGGGCCAGCCGTGCGATGTCGCCGCGGACGTCGGGGAGTTGATCGGCCCAGATGCCGGTGGACGCCGGCCAGGACATGAAGGTCCGGGCGTGACCCTCCCACTCGGCGCCGAACCTGCGCCCGGGGGTCGCCCCCTCCCCTCCGGGCTTCGACGGCGGCGCGGCCGTGCCCGGCGCGTCGGGCGTGCCCGGCGCGCCCGGCTCGGGCTCGGCGGGCCCGTCCAGGTCGGAGCAGGCGGTGGCGCCCAGCGCCAGCAGGCCGGCGCCGCCCACGGCACGCAACATCGTGCGACGGGACGGGGTGGCCGGGGTGGCGGGGAACGGCGAGGAGGGGTTGGTCACGGAACTCTCCGGCTGAACGAGGGAAGGCGTACGGGACGTGCGTGGGTGGAGGTGCGCCACCCCGGCGTGGTCACGGGGCGGACGGCGGGCCGGGAGCGACGGTGCCGCCGGGGACCGGCCTCACGGCAGCGGTTCCTGCATCGTGGAGCAGTGGATGCCGCCGCCCCCGGCCATCAGGCGGTCGGCGTCGAGCTGGACGACCTCGCGTCCGGGGAAGGCCTCGGCGAGGACGCGGCGGGCGGCCTCGTCCTTGGCCGGGTCGCCGAACTGGGCTGTGATCACGCCGCCGTTGACGACGTGGAAGTTGAGGTACGAGTCGACGAACTTCGGATCGCGCGAGCGGACCGTGTCCGGGCCGTCCACCCGGATCACCCGGAGCCGGCGACCCCTGGCGTCGGTGGCGCGGGAGAGGATGTCGAACTGCTCACGGGCGTCGCGGGCCCAGACGTCACGGCGGTCCGCCGGGGGCAGCTGCACCATGACGACGCCGGGCCGGACGAAGCGCGAGGTGACGTCGATGTGGTCGTCGGTGATGTCCTTGCCCCTGATGCCGGGCACCCAGATCATCCGGTCCGCGCCGTACACGTCGAGGACGGCCTTCTCGATCTCGTCCCGGCTCATCCCCCGGTTGCGGTTCCTGTTGACCAGGCTGCTCTCGGTGGCCATCAGGGTGCCGTCGCCGTCCGTCTCGACCGACCCGCCCTCACCGACGAAGTCCGCGCAGGAGAAGGGGAGTCCGAGCACCCCGGCGATGCCGCGCGCCGCCTCGGCGTCGTCGCGGTGGGTCTGCTTGCCGCCCCAGCCGTTGAAGTTGAGGCCGACCGCGTCGAGCCGACCGTCGCCGTCCCGGCGGAAGACCGGGGCGGTGTCCCGCATCCACAGGTCGTCGGTGGGGACGTCGGCGGTCACGGTGACGCCCGGCCCGCACAGCGAGCGGGCCTCCCGGACGCCGTAGTCGTCCGGTGCGCACATGACCACCGGCTCGAAGCGGGCGACGGTCCGGGCGATCAGGGCGATGTCCTGCTGGACGCCTGCCAGCTGCCCGCCCCAGACGGACCTGCGGGAGGGCCAGGACATCCAGGTACGGGCGTGCGGGACGTCGTCGCGGTCCACCCACCACTGCGGCAGGCCGTGCTCCGGGTCGCGCCACTGCCCGCGCTCCGCCGCACGCGGCGGCGGGGCTCCGAAGAGGCGGCCGAACAGGGAACGGCTGCCACCGTGGGTGTCGCTCATACGGATCTCCAGAATCGAGTATGGCTCACCGGATGAACCGGCGGCTCCGCGTGCCCCACTGTGACACTGACTGAATCTTCAGTCAAACCTCGGATCACAGGTCCACGCCTTCCCGAACACACACGGGCCCGGGACCGCCGCCCCCGGCGCGTACGGATCCCGGCCCCGGGCCGTCTGGCGCGGGGCCGGGATCCGTACGCGCCGGGGGAACCGGCACAAGCCACCCGCAAGCGGCCCTCAGCCGCGCAGACGCTCCAGTTCGCCCTCGATCGCGCCCGCCATCAGCTCCCGGGCGTGCTCCAGCGGCAGGCTGCCACTGAGCCAGCGGACGCTCAGCCCCTCCAGCAGCGCGGTCAGCCGCTCCGCGGAGGCGGCGAGGGCGGCGGCCCCGTTCATCGGCCGCACCCGGCCGAGCAGCTCGGCCACCTCCTGCACCCAGACGAGGGTGGCGCGGGCCAGGTCCTCCCGCAGATCGGGGTCGAAGACCGCACTCGCCCGCAGCTCCCCCCAGGCCGTGCTGTTCTCCCGCACCTCGGGGGTGTCCTGGAACTCCAGCAGCAGCGTCTGCTCCAGCTCGCCCCGGGCGTCCAGCGGCGGCGCGTCCGGCTCGCGCTCCGTCGTGTAGCGCTCGGCCCGGTCGTTGATGAACTCCAGCGTCGAGCGGAGGATCCCCGCGCGGTCCTTGAAGTGGTAGTAGATCAGCGCGGTGGACACGCCGGCCTCCGCGGCCAGCTCCTCCACGCGCAGCCCGCGGACGCCGCGCCGGGCGATCACCCGCGCGGCCGCTTCCATGATCAAGGTTCGACGGTCAGCCACAAGCGATCACCTTACCCGGCCGGCCTCCCCGGCCGACCCCTCCGGGGCCGCCCCTGACTGAAACTCCAGTCGAGGCTATGGTCCGGTGCGACTCCGGACGCCGGTGCACCCCACGCGGGCGCGACCTCGCCCTGTCCCACCCGGCCCGCCGCACCACCCTCCGTCCCGACCGTTCGACCCGCTGGGAGAGCCACCATGACCGTAGAGCCCATCGGCGCCCCCGCCTCCTCGGCCTTCCAGTCGCTGTCCCCGGACGACCCCCGCGAGATCGGCGGCTACCGCCTCTGCGCGCGGCTCGACGCGGGCGGCATGGGCCGCGTCTACCTCGCCTACACCCCCGGCGGGCGGCCGGTCGCGCTCAAGGCGGTCCGGCCCGAGCTCGCGGAGGACCCGGAGTTCCGGCACCGCTTCGCGCAGGAGGTCGCCAGCGCCCGGCGCATCCACGGCCTCTACACCGCCCAGGTCGTCGACGCCGGCACCGACGCCGCCACCCCCTGGCTCGCCACCGCCTA
Organism: Kitasatospora hibisci; assembly: GCF_043950205.1. NCBI lineage: Bacteria > Bacillati > Actinomycetota > Actinomycetes > Kitasatosporales > Streptomycetaceae > Kitasatospora > Kitasatospora hibisci. The sequence continues at coordinate 1,096,444 of NZ_CP171642.1, forward strand.
CGTGCCCGGCCCCTCCCTCCACCAGGTCGTCGCCCAGCACGGTCCGCTGCCCGAGCGGACCGTCCTGCTGCTCCTCGCCGGCATCGCGGAGGCCTTGCAGGCGGTCCACTCCGCCGGCGTCGTCCACCGCGACCTGAAGCCCGGCAACGTCCTCGTCGCCGCCGACGGCCCGCGCGTCATCGACTTCGGGATCGCCCGCGCCGCCGACGCCAGCCCGCTCACCGGCACCGGCCTGCGCATCGGCTCGCCGGGCTTCATGGCCCCGGAGCAGGCCCTCGGCCGGCCCGCCACCCCCGCGACCGACGTCTTCGCCCTCGGGGCCCTGATCGCCCTCGTCGGTTCCGGCGCGGCGCCCTTCGGCGACGGCCCCGAGTCCGCCTCGCTCTACCGGGCCGTGCACGAGGAGCCCGATCTCTCCCGCCTTCCGCTCGGGCTGCACGACCTGGCACTGCGCTGCCTGGCCAAGGCCCCCGCGGACCGCCCGGACACCGGCTGGCTGATCGAGGCGGCCCGCAGCCACCCCGCCACCGGCGGCGAGCTCCGCTTCTCCGACGACTGGCTGCCCCGGCAGGTCAGCACCGCGCTGCACCGCCACAGCGAGCTGCCGACCACGCCTCCCCCGCCGGCCACCGGGCTCGACCCGGCCCGCGCCGCGGCCGACGCCCCGACCGCCCGCGTCCGCCCCGTCCCGGCGCCCACCAGGCTGCAGCCGGAGCCGTCACCGTGCACCCCCGGCCGCCGCACCCCCTGACCGTCACCTTCGCAACCGCGGGTCGCCCGGCGAGTCCCCTTCCGACGGACGGGCCGGAACGCCGGGGCCGCCGGTTCGGCGCGGCGAGGTGGGGGGATCGGGGGCCCGGCGCCCGTGCCCCCTGATCCGTGCTCAGCGATTCCGGCAAGCCGTGTCCCGGAAGAGTCGCCCAGTCCGCTCGACCGGAGCAGTAACGGCACGGTCCAACGGTCAGACCCGCTGCGACGGGTCCGGCTCCCGCGACTGCAGGGCGAACAGCCGGACCAGGTCGTGGAAGGCGTACCGGCCCCGGACCGGGGCGTCGAGCATCCCCGCGGCGGTGAGCCGTTCGAGGATCACGCCGGCCGCGGACTCCGGCACTCCCATTGCGGCGGCGGCCTCCGGTGCCGAGCAGACCGGGAGGGCGGCGAGGCGCGGGAGGGCGGCGGAGAGGTCGGACGGCAGCAGCAGCCGGCTGCGGCGGAGCTCGGTCTCGACGGCGAACCCGCCGACCCGCAGTTCGCCGAGACGGCGGTGCTGGTCCCGCAGCCGGTCGGCGAGGGCGGCGACGCTCCACGCGGGCCTGGCCGCGAGCTTGGTGGCCGCGACCCGCAGGGCGAGCGGGAGCTGCCCGCAGGCCGCCGCGATGGCGACGGCCGCCGCCGGCTCGGCGGCGATGCGGGCCGGACCGGCCACGGCGGACAGGAACTCCACCGATTCCGCCGGCGCCAGGCGGCCGAGCCGCACGGCGAGCGACGGGGCGAGCCCGGCCAGGCCCGAGCGGGCCGTGACGAGCACCGCCGCGGCCGACCCGCCGGGCAGGAGGTGGCACAGTTGCTCCTCGTCCCGGGCACCGTCGAGCACGACCAGGACGCGCCGGCCGGCCAGCAGGGCCCGGTAGCGCTCCGCACGTTCCGCCGTCCCCTCCGGGATCCCCTCGGCCGGTTCGCCGAGCGCCCGGAGGAAGCCGGCCAGGACGGCGCCGGGGCCGGCCGGTTCGTCCCCGGTACCGTTCAGGTCGGCGTAGAGCTGGCCGTCGGCGAACGTGCTCCGCACGGTCCGGGCGACGCGGACCGCCAGGGTGCTCTTGCCGACCCCGATCGCACCCGAGACCGCCACGACGGCCGCGCCCGACCGCCCGGCGTCGGCCGTCAGGGCGTCGGCGATCAGTTCGACCTCGGCCGTGCGACCGGTGAAGTCGCCGACATCGGGCGGCAGTTGCGCCGGGACCGCCGCCGCGGACGCGGACGGGCCGACGGAAGCGCTCACGGCCGGTGCGGCGGGCACGGGCGGCGCGAGTCCGGGATCGGCGCAGAGGATCCGCTGCTGCAGCCCCCGCAGCTCCGGGCCGGGCCCGACGCCGGTCTCCTCCGCCAGCGTCCGGCGGGCGTCCGCGAACACCTCCAGCGCCTCCGCCTGTCGACCGGCGCGGTAGAGGGCGGTCATCAGAAGCGCTCGCAGGCCCTCGCGCAGCGGGTGCTCCGCGGCCAGCGCGGTCAGCTCCTCGATCAGTCGCGCGTGCTCACCGAGGTCGAGTTCGAGCCCCAGGCAGTCCTCGAGAACGGTCAGCCGCCGCTCGGCGAGCCGCTCGCGCTGCTGTTCGGCGTCGGGGCCCGGCACGCCGGAGAGCGCGGTGCCCGTCCACAGCGCCAGAGCCTCGCGGTACCGCCGGGCCGCCTGCGCCGCCTCGCCGCGTTCCCGGTGGCTCCGGGCCGCGTCCGCCAGTCGGTCGAACTCGGCGGCGTCCAGACCGTCGTCCGCGAGGTCCAGGGCGTACCCTCCGCCCCTGGACACCAGGACCGTCGCCGCGTCGCCCCCGGCGGCACCGACGGCGGCCCGCAGCCTGGAGACGTGATTGCGCACCACCGCGCCGACGGAGGCCGGCGCGCTCTCCCCCCAGACGAGGCGGGCCAGGGCGTCGGCCGTCACGACATACCCGGCGCGCAGCGCCAGCGCCGCCAGCACCGCCTGGCGCTGGCCGGACCCGGCCGCGACCTCCCGGCCGCCGTACCGGACCCGCACCGGCCCCAGCACGGAGATCCGCAGCCCCGTCATCCCCGCGCCCTCTCCCTCCACGACACCACCCCGACGGCACCGGCTCCGCCCGGCCCCTGTCCGGCGGCGTCCGACCGATCGGCGCCACACCGTTGTGGTGTGTCATCGCCGCGCGCCCGGATCCGCCCGATTCCGGCGGCTCCGGTGGGATTGTCCCACGCCTGTCGGGCACGCCGCCCGCCACCGGGGAACGGTCTCCGGGCCGGGACCGGGTAGGTTGGCCCGTCTCGCCCCGTTCGTCCCGCTCCGGGCCGTCGCACCGCGGTGGGCGCCGCCGCGGAGTCCCGGCGTCACGGGGGGCGGAACGACACACGAACGAACAGGTGGAAGAGACGTGACCGGCATTCGGATATCCCTGCTCGGACCGGTACGGGCCTGGCGCGGCGACGCAGAGCTCCCGCTCGGCCCGGCCCAGCGGCGTGCCGTGCTGGCCATGCTCGCGGGAGCCGAGGGCCGCGCGGTCACCACCGAGGAGCTGATCGACGGCCTTTGGGGCGAGGACCTGCCGAACCACGCCGTCGCCGCGATCCGCAACCACGTCTCCGGGCTGCGTTCCGTGCTGGAGGAGGACCGCACCGCACCGCAACTGCTGGTCTCGGTGGGCGGCGGTTACGCCCTCCGGCTCGCGCCCGACGGGACGGATCTCGCGGTCTTCCAGCAGTTGGCCCGGGATGCCGCCCGGCTCCGGGCCGGGGGCGATCCCGCCGGGGCGTCCGCGCGGCTGCGCCGGGCGCTGGAGCTGCCGACGGGTACGCCGCTGGCGGGCGTTCCCGGGGGCCACGCCGAACGGCAACGGGAACGGCTCGCCCAACTCCGCCTCGCCGTCCTGCACGAGCGCCTCGAACTCGACCTGGAGCTCGGCCGCCACGCCGAGCAGGTGAACGAACTCACCTCCCTGGTGGAGGAGTTCCCGCTTCACGAGGGCCTGGCGGCACTGCTGATGACAGCGTTGTACCGCAGCGGCCGACCGGCCGAGGCACTCACGACGTTCGCCGCAACCCGCCGTGCCCTGGACACCGGGCTGGGCGTCGAGCCGACCCTCCCGTTGCGCGAACTGCACGAGCGGATCCGGCAGGGCGACCCCGGACTCGCCGCGCCGACCGCGCCTCCCCCGCATCCCTCTCCGGCGGCCGCGGGGCCGCGGGAGAGTCGCCCGCGGCCCGAGCAACTTCCCTCGGATGCATCGGAGTTCACCGGCCGCCGGGAGCTGGTGCAGTCCCTGATGGGACTGGTGGAGAGGCCGCCTGCCTTCGCCCCCACCATCATCGCCGTCGCCGGCATGGGCGGCGTCGGCAAGACCGCGCTCGCCGTCCACCTCGCCCGGAGGGTCCGCGCCCGATTCCCCGACGGGCAGCTCTACGTCAACCTGCGCGGCGGCCGCCCCGACCCGATGGAGCCCGGTGCGGTCCTGGTCCACTTCCTGCGGTCGCTGGGCGTGCCCGAGAGCGCCGTCCCCGACCAACTGGACGAGCGGTCCGGACTGTTCCGGTCGTTGCTCGCCGAGCGCCGCGTCCTGGTCGTGCTGGACGACGCCCGCGACCTCGACCAGCTGCGTCCGCTGCTGCCCGGCTCCGAGCACAGCACCGTCCTCGTCACCAGCCGTTCGAGCCTGCTCGGCCTGGCCCCCACCCGGCACGTGGACCTGGACGTCCTGGAGCCCGACGAGTCGCTCGAACTGCTCGCCCGGATCGCCGGCCGCAGGCGGGTCGCCGAGGAGCCCGACGCCGCCCGCGAACTGCTCGCGGCCTGCTGCCACCTCCCGCTGGCCATCCGGATCGTCGCCGCCCGCAGCGCCCTGCGCCCGGACTGGTCGCTCGCCGCCATCGGCGCCCGGCTGGCCGACCGACGGCAGCGGCTGGCGGAGCTCAGCCTGCACGACCTCGCCGTCGAGGCCTGCTTCCAGCTCAGCTACGACCAGCTGACGCCGGGCGCCGCGCACGCCTTCCGGCTGCTGGCCGTCCCGCAGACCGCCGACCTGTCCCTGCCGGCCGCCGCGGCGGCCCTGGAACTGACCGAACACGCCGCCCTGGACGTCCTGGAGGGCCTCGTCCACGCCGGTCTCCTGGAGTCCCCGGCCCCCGACCGGTACCGGTACCACGACCTGCTGCGCCTGTTCGCCCAGGCCCGGGCCGAGCAGCTCGACTCCCCGCAGGAGCGCGCCGGTCTGATCCTCCGGATGGTCGATCAGGCGGTGGCCACCGCGGCCAACGCCTACCGCACCGTGCGCCCCTCCCACGCCGTCGCCGACGCGATCGGCGCCGTGCCGGTGACCGGGTCGGCGCTGACCGATCGCGCGGGCGCGCGCCGCTGGCTGGACGAGGAGGGCGGGAACCTGCTGGCCCTGGCCGAGCAGGCGCTCGGCATCGCCGGCGCGCACCGGGTCGTCGCCGACCTGCTGCTCGCCCTCGACCCGCACCTGGAGGCCGGGTTCCGCTGGCGGGCGCTCATCGACGTCTGCCGCCGCACGATGCGGCAGGCCGCCGACCGGGGCGACGCCCGGGCCGAGGGGAGGGCCGGCTACATGCTCGGCGGCGGCCTCATGCAGCTGGGCCGGCTGGACGAGGCGGAGCCGGTCGCCGACCGGGCCGCCGAGCAGGCCCGCAGCTGCCGGGACCTGCCGGTGCTGGCCGAGGTCCTCAACGTCTGCGCCATGATCGCCCACATCCGGCAGCGCACCGAGGTGTCACACGTCCTGCACGCCGAGACGGTCCGCCTCGCCGAGGAGTGCGGCAGCACCTGGACCACGGCGAACGCCCTGGCCACCAGCGTCCCGTGGCACCTGGCCCGTGGCGACGCCGGGACGGCCGTCCGCGCGGCCGAGCGGAGCCTGGCCCTGTTCCGCGCCCTCGACGATCCGTTCGGCGAGGTCTACGCCCTGCACTCGACCGGACGCGCGGCGCGCGTCCTCGGCGACACCGAGCGCGCGATCTCGCTGCACGAACGGGGCCTGGCGCTGGCGGACGCACACGGCTTCCTGGTCTTCGAGCCGATGGCCCTGGTGCACCTCGCCAACTGCCACCTGGAGGCGGGCCGGCCGGCCGAGGCGGCGGCGCGGGCCGAGCAGGCCGTGACGGCCAGCCGTCGGCTGCACCGGCAGGACACCGAGACCGCGGCGCTCGATCTGCTACGGCGCGTCTGACGCGGCCTGAGGCGTCTGCAAGGGTGCGAGCGCCGCGGCCAGCCCGGGGCGGCCGTCGATGCCGAGCTTGCCGTAGACGTGCGTCAGGTGGACCTCCACCGTGCGCAGACCGACGAACAGGTGCTGGGCGATCTCCCGGTTGGTCATGCCCCGGGCCGCCAGGCCGGCCACCCGGTGCTCGGTCGGGGTGAGGGCCGCCGGCCCGTGGAAGGTCCGGGTGCGCGGGCGGTCGCCGGCCGCGCGTAGTTCGTCCAGCGCGCGGTCGGCCACCTGCACCGCCCCGCAGCGGTGGGCCACGGTCACGGCCTCCTGGAGACATCCCCGGGCCTCCGCCACCCGCCCGGCACGGCGCAGCTGGGCCCCGAGGTCGACCAGGGCCTGGGCGTGCCGGGACCGGCCCGGGGTGCCGGCCAGCGTCCGGACGGCTTCGCGCAGCAGCTCCTGGCCCTCCGGCCCGCCGGTGGCGAGGGCGAGCGCGCGCCGGGCGGCGCCGACGGCCTCGGGCACGCCCCAGCGCAGGGCGAGCTCCAGCTCCTCCGCCGCCAGGGTCCGGGCCTGCCCGGGCTCGCCGAGTGCCGTCAGGGCCAGGGCGGCCTCGGAGCGCCAGGGGTAGATCCACGGGCAGCGCATGCCCCGGGCCCCGGTCCGCCGGCCGCACTCGCGGAAGTCGGCGAGCGCCTCGGCCGGGCGGCCCTGGGCCGCCCGCAGCCGGCCTCGGACCAGGTGGACGTGGTCGTTGATCCAGTGTCCGTTCAGGTCGGCGGTCAGTGCGGCCCGCTCCAGGACCGCCTGCGCCTCGGCGAGCCGGCCCTGCAGGACGAGCGCGTCGGTGAGGGTGGCGGCTGCCAGGACGCTGTGGCAGTGCCGCGGGTCGACGCCGATCTCCCGGAGCGCCGCCAGGGCGGCCTCCGCCTCCCCCTGACAGTCCGGCACCCGGCCGAGCTGGCCGTAGACGGACGCCCGGATGATGCGGCTGTGCGCGAGGGAGAAGGCGGAGCCGCGGGTGCGGGCCTGTTCCACGGCCGCGTCGGCGTAGTCGAGGGCCAGCTCGGTCTCCCCGGTGGCGCCGAGGAGGAGGACGGCACCGGAGTAGACGAAGGACTCGTCGTCAGCCGGGTTCATCCCCTGCGTGAGCGCCTGCCGCACCAGGGCCACGGCCTCGGCCGGCGACTCGCCGCGCACGATCGCGCGCAGGCCCAGCAGTGCCGCCAGCGGCCGCTCGGCGGACGTTCCGGCGGCGTCCTCGATCCGCAGGTCGAGGAGCCGGGGCAGCACTCCTGGCGCCGACTCGACCTCGTGCAGGCCGGCGTAGACCTGGTCGATCTCCAGTCGTAGGGCGAGTGCGGCGTCGGTCCCGCGCAGTGAGGCGGCGGTGCGTTCGAGGACGGCCAGGCCGTCCGGGTAGCGGTCCACGGCGAACAGCGCGCCGGCCAGGCGGCGCGCCGTGGCGGCCCGTTCGACGGGGTCGCGGGAGAGGTCCAGCCCCAGCCAGAGGTTGCGGACCGCCTCCGGGACGTCGAAGGCGAGGCCCGCCTCCCCCAGCCGGATCACCAGCGTGGCGCGCAGCTCGTCCTCCAGCGGCTCGCGCAGCGCCCGGCGCAGCAGCTCGGCCGCGCGGTCGGGGGCGCCCGTGCGCAGCGCCGCCGCGGCGGCGCGCTCCAGCACCTCGGGCACCCAGGGCAGGCCCAGCGACGCGTGGATGGCGTGGACGGCGGTCTGCTCCGCGGGCGCGCCCTGGGCGAGCATCAGCTCGGCGGCGCGGACGTGGACGTCCTGGCGGATGCTGGGCAGGACGTCGTCGGCGAGGGCGATGCCGATCATCGGGCAGGCGAAGGCGGCGCTGTGCCCGGCCCGGTGCATCAGGCCGGTCCGTTGCAGCGCGTGGACGGCGTCCAGGACCGCGGGCTCCGGAAGGCCGGTCGCGGCGGCGACCACGTCGAGGGCCGGGGTGCCCCCGAGCACGGCGACCGCCCGGGCGACGTCCCGGGTGTGCGGGCCCGCCGTCGTGACGAGCACGTGGAGCGCCCGGCCGGCGTCGGCCGGGACGAACCGGGTGATCCGGGCCGCGGTCTCCGTGTCGGGCGCGTGCCCGGCCGCCTTGATCGTGCGCAGCAGGGTGTGCAGCAGGAACGGGTTGCCTCCCGTCGTGGTCCGGACGGCCTCGTGGAAGCGGTCGTCGCCGGGCTCGCCGAGGAGCGCCTCGGTGGCGGCGGCGACGGACTCGTCGTCGAGGGCGGTCAGCACGACCCGGTGCCGGAAGAGCGGGGCCAGCCGGCCGAGGACGTCCGGGTCGGCAGTCGCGGGTGCGGGGCCGACGGTGGCGACCACGATCACCGGCAGTTCGTCGGCCCTGCGGAGCAGGCGCTGGAGCCAGAGCAGGGAGGCCCGGTCGGCCCACTGCAGGTCGTCGATGCCGATGACGAGGCGGCCGCGGGCGGCGAGGTCCGCGGTCAGCCGGTACAGCCCGGTCAGCGTCGCGGCGGTCGGGTCGCCGGCGGGTGTGGACGGGGCCGCCGGCCCCGTCGGCCAGAGGAGTTCGGCGGCGCGCGCCGCAGATTCGGCGGGCGCGGCGTCGGCCTCGCCGGCGGCGAGCGCCGGTTCGAAGAGCTGGCGGGCGACGCCGAGCTCCACCCCCTGCTCGGAGGGGTCCGCCCAGGCCGACAGGACGGTGCCGCCGTCGCGGCGGGCGCGTCCGAGCGCCGCCCGGAGCAGTGCGGTCCGGCCGGTGCCGAACTCGCCCTGGATCAGCACGAACGTCCCGTTCGCCGAACCCTGCTGCAACAACCCTTCCAGCGCTTCGAGTTCGCGCTCGCGGCCGATCAGCAGGGGGTCGTCGGGCCGGCGGCGCGGCCGGCCGGCGACCGGGCCGGCGGCACGGGTGCGGGGGTGGGGCACGACGGGGGCGGACGTCACGGCGGAGAGTTCAGGCATCGGTGCTCAAGGGTGCTGGTCGGTGGTCCGGGACCGGCCGGTGGCCGGCTGACCGGTCGGGTGGCCGGCGGGTCGTCGGCGACCCGCCGGCCACCCGGCCGGACCTGCATCCTGCCGAGCACGTGTAACTGTCCGATAAGTCGTCCGTGCCCCTAGTGGTGCGGCCGGACTCGGTCCGCGCTGTCGGTGGGCGGGAGCTGGGACTGGATCAGGCTCATCACGGTGCTGTCGGCCAGCGTGGTGGTGTCGCCGACCTCGCGGCCTTCGGCGATGTCGCGCAGCAGGCGGCGCATGATCTTGCCGGAGCGGGTCTTGGGGAGTTCCCCGACGACCTTGATCTGCTTGGGCTTGGCGATCGGGCCGAGGGTCTTGCCCACGTGGGCGCGGAGTTCGTCGACGAGTTCGGGGGTCTCGGTGGCGGTGCCGCGCAGGATGACGAAGGCGACGATGGCCTGGCCGGTGGTGGCGTCGGTGGCGCCGACCACGGCGGACTCGGCCACCGCCGGGTGGCCGACCAGGGCGGACTCGACCTCGGTGGTGGAGATGTTGTGGCCGGAGACCAGCATGACGTCGTCGACCCGGCCGAGCAGCCAGATGTCGCCGTCCTCGTCCTTCTTCGCGCCGTCGCCCGCGAAGTAGCGCCAGATGCCGTCGGGCCGGGTGAGGCCGGGGCTGAAGCGGGACCAGTAGGTGTCGATGTAGCGCTGGTCGTCGCCCCAGACGGTGCGGAGCATGGAGGGCCAGGGCTCGGTGAGGACGAGGTAGCCGCCGGAGCCGCCGGGGACCTCGCGGGCCTCGTCGTCGACGACGGTCGCGGCGATGCCGGGCAGCGCGCGCTGGGCCGAGCCGGGCTTGGTCTCCGTCACCCCGGGCAGCGGACTGATCATGATCGCGCCGGTCTCGGTCTGCCACCACGTGTCGACGATCGGGGCCCGCCCCCCGCCGATGTGCTCGCGGTACCAGACCCACGCCTCGGGGTTGATCGGCTCGCCGACACTGCCCAGCACCCGCAGCGAGGACAGGTCGAACTTCGCCGGGATGTCCTCGCCCCACTTCATGAACGTGCGGATCGCGGTCGGCGCGGTGTACAGGATCGTCACCCCGTACTTCTGGACGATCTCCCAGAACCGGCCCTGGTGCGGGGTGTCCGGGGTGCCCTCGTAGACGACCTGGGTGGCGCCGTTGGCCAGCGGCCCGTACACGATGTACGAGTGCCCGGTCACCCAGCCGATGTCGGCGGTGCACCAGTACACGTCCGTGGCGGGCTTGAGGTCGAACACCGCGTGGTGGGTGTAGGCGGCCTGGGTCAGGTAGCCGCCCGAGGTGTGCAGGATGCCCTTGGGCTTCCCGGTGGTGCCGGAGGTGTAGAGGATGAACAGCGGGTGCTCGGCCTCGTGCGGCTCGGGCGTGTGCTCGGCGCTCTGACGGTCGGTGATCTCGTGCCACCACACGTCACGGCCCTCGGTGAACGGGGTGTCCTGGCCGGTGCGGCGCACCACCAGCACGTGCTCGACGCCGTCGACCTTGGTCAGCGCCTCGTCGATGGCGGGCTTGAGGGCGGAGGGCTTGCCGCGGCGGTAGCCGCCGCCGGCGGTGATGACCAGCTTGGCGCGGGCGTCCTGGATCCGGGAGGCCACCGCGTCCGCGGAGAACCCGCCGAAGACCACGGAATGGGTGGCGCCGATCCGGGCGCAGGCGAGCATCGCCACCACGGCCTCGGGGATCATCGGCAGGTAGACCGCGACCCGGTCGCCCTTGGCGACACCGAGTTCCAGCAGGGCGTTCGCGGCGCGGCACACCTCGTCCCGGAGCTGCGTAGGTGATCGAGCGGCCGTCCCCGGGCTCGCCCTCGAAATGGATCGCGACCCGGTCGCCCAGGCCGGCCTCGACGTGGCGGTCGACGCAGTTGTAGGCGACGTTCAGCCGGCCGTCGGCGAACCACTTCGCGAACGGCGGGTTCGACCAGTCCAGCGTCTCGGTGGGCTCGACCGCCCAGCTCAGACGGCGGGCCTGCTCGGCCCAGAAGCCCAGACGGTCCTCGGAGGCCTGCGCGTACGCGGCCGCGGTGACGTTCGCGCCGGCGGCGAGCTCTGCCGGCGGGGCGAAACGCCGCTCCTCCTTGAGCAGGTTGGCCAGGCTCTCGTTGCTCAACGCGCACTCCTCATGCTGTTCTTGCTGATCCCCGCCGGTTCTCGGCGGAAGGCGGCCGTTCCCGGCGGCTCCTCCCGATCCTCGGGGCCGCCGACGAGTGCTCCGGCCCGGATCGGGAAGAACTCTCGGTACCCGGCCCCAAACCTTTCGGTACCGGGGCGGCCACCGGTCGGACCGCACCGCGGTTCCGCGCCCCTGGCCGAAACCCCGTCAACCGGCCAAATCCTTCGGCTCCGACCGTCATCCGCCGCCGTCCGGCCGGTCCTAGCGTGACCACCGGCGGCGTCCGACGGTTGGGCTCCGTCGAGCGGCCGCACCCGTCACGCACAGGTCGGCCGCTCGCCCATCGGGGGACGGTAGGAAGGGGAACGACGGATGGCGCTGCACAGGGTGACGACGGAACGAACCGCGCGGGGGGTCGCCGCCGGCCCGCCGATGCACCGGCCACTCGCCGCCCTCGCGGCCGCCGCCGTGCTGCTGACCTGCGGGTGCGCCGGTGGGCCCGGCGCCCCGGCCGTCTCCGGCACGGCGAAGCGGGCGGCGGCACCGGACGCCTTCGCCGGCGGGTCGCCGGCGCCGGAGGACGCCGTGCTCCCGGGCGGTCCCGGCGACCCGGCCGCCGCGCCGACGGGCGGCGCGGCGTTCGGCCCCGACGGCCCCCGCGCCCCCGCCTACGGCGGTCTTGGCACCCTGACCGCCTGCGACTCCGGCCGGCGCCTGGCCGTCCTGGACGCCCCGCTGACCGATGTGCCCGACGGCGCCCGGGTCGGCGCCACCGAGCCCACCGGCGCCAACGGCGAGGAGTGGCTGGCGTGGACCGAACCGGACGGCGGCCTCGTCCTGCAGTCCCTGCTCTCCAGCGGCGCCCCCGTGCCCAGGCTGGTCACCGCGGAGCCGGCCGGCACCGTCGCCGTGCGGGACGAGGCCCCCGGCGCGGGCACCGCCGAAGCCTCGGCCCAGCGCTGGCAGCTCACCGACCGCCGGCCGCAGCCGGGCGCCGCCTCGGCGGACGGCTCCGCCGTCCCCGACTGTCTGCGGATCAGGACCCAGGACGGCACCGGCTGTCTGCTCGACGACGGCGCCGACGTGCCGCTGGCGGTCGGCGACTGCTCCTCGCGGGCCGCCTGGTGGAGCCCCCAGGGGCTGTCCGCACCGACCGGTGTCTGACCGCCCCGCCCAAGACCGACCGCCCCGACCGATCGGAGCCGCCATGCCGCCGACCGAGCCGCCGACCGTGACCGGCCCCACCACCGGCACCACCCCTCACCCGTCACCGCCGACCGCCCCGAACCACCCCGACGGCGCGGACGGCGCGGACGGCGCGGACGGCGCGGTGGCGCTGTACGCCGTCGACGCCGTCGGCGCCGGACGGAGCGTCACCCGGCGCGAACTGGCCGCACAGGTCGACCGGGCCACGGCCGCCATGCGCCGGTTCGGCGTGCGCCCGGGCGACCGGGTCGCCCTCCAGCTGCCGCCGACCCCCGAAGCCGTGGCCGCCCTGCTCGCCTGCACCCGGATCGGCGCCGTCGCCACCACGCTCCCCCCGGCGTCCCGGCACCACGATCCGGCCGACGAGCTCGCCCGACGGCGCCTGCGGCGTGTCCAGCTGCTGGTGACCACCGACGACGGGGGTCCGGCCGGGAGCGGGGCCGGGGCCGCCTCACCCGCGTCGCCGCCGGTCCTGACGGTGCGCCCGGCCGGGGGCCCCGGCCGCGCCGAGGAGGGCGCGAGTCCGGGGTGGCACCTCGCCCGCACCGCGCCTCCGGCCGGACACGGCCCTTCCGGGGCGGCCCTCGACGAGCGTGCCGCCGCCGTCCGTCTCGGCCTCCGCGACCCCGCCGACGTCTTCTGGTGCGCCGCCGAGCTCGACTGGCTGGTCCGCCACCCGCTGACCGTCACCGGACCGCTGGCCCTCGGGGCCCCGCAGGTCCTCTGCGCGGACCCGGGCCGCGCCACCCACCCCGAACGCCTCCGGGAGACCCTCGACACCTACCGCGTGACGGTGTTCCACGCCCACCCCGACGCCCTGCACGAGGTCCTCCGGGACTCCCGGACGACCGGCCCGCACACCCCGGACGCGCCCGGCCTCCGTGTCGTCGCCCCGCTCCCCGGACCAGGCGCCCTGGCCGCGCCCGACCACTGGTACTGGGAACGGGACCGTCTGCCCGCCCCGGCCTGGCGCCTGCAGCACGGCCCGAACCCCTGGTCGCCCCCGCCCGCCGTCACCGTCACCGGCCCTTTCCCCGGGCGGCCCGGCGCTACCGCCCGGCCGTGAGCGCCGGCGCCGGCCCCGCCGTCGCCGACGCCCGCCGCTCTTCCAGCCGAACTGCGCCCCGCGCTCCGTTTCCGGACCGTCGCCACCGGGGCCCGCCCGGGGCGAACGGCGCCGGTGGCCGGATCCGACAGAACCCCGTCATTGCGGACACCTGCGGTCCGGCGGAAGGATCGCCGTATGCCCGAACCGCGCACCGTCGTCATCGCCGCCTTCCCCGGCGTCGAACTGCTGGAGGTGACCGGCCCCGCCGAGGTGTTCTCCATCGCCTCGCGCCTGGTGGCCGAGGACGCCCCCGCCTACCGTGTCGAGATCGCCGCCCCGCAGGCCGGCCCGCTGCCCACCGCCGCCGGGATCGACCTGGTCGCGGCGCGGTCGCTGGCGGAGGTGGGCCCCGGCGTCGACACCCTCCTGGTGGCCGGAGCGATGACCGCCGCGGACGGTCGGCACGAGGCGGTGGTCGATCCCGACGTCGTCGCGTGGCTGGCCACGGCGGCCCCGGCCGCGCGGCGCGTCGGCGGGGTGTGCGCGGGCGTCCACCTGCTGGCGGCGGCCGGGCTCCTCGCCGGCCTGCCCGCGACCACGCACTGGCTCACCGCCGACCGACTGGCCGCGGAGTACCCGGACGTCGCGGTCGATCCCGAGCCGATCTTCATCCGCGTCGGCCGGACCTGGACCTGCGCCGGCGTGACCTCCGCCCTGGACCTGGCCCTCGCCATGGTGGCCGAGGACCTCGGCCCCGCGCTCGCCCTCGACGCCGCCCGCGCCATGGTCATGTACGTCAAGCGCCCGGGCGGACAGAGCCAGTTCAGCGTTCCGCTCTCCCTCCAGACGACCGCCGACGACCGGATCGACGAGCTCCGCCGCTGGATCGACGACAACCTCACCGCCCGGATCTCGGTCGAGACCATGGCCGCCCGCCTTCACCTGAGCGTCCGGCACTTCGCCCGCGTCTTCCGCGAGTGCACCGGCCGCACCCCCGCCGACTACCTGGAGGCGGTCCGGGTGGAGGCCGCCCGCCGGCTCCTGGAGGAGTCCACGCACAGCCTGCCCGACGTCGCGGCGGCCAGCGGACTCGGTTCGGTCGAGACGCTGCACCGGGCCTTCCGTCGGCGGCTGGGCACCACCCCGGCCGAGTACCGGCGCCGGTTCCACCGCCATCCGTCCGCCCGCTGAACCCACCGATCGTAGCCGCGTCCCCCTCCCGAAGGAGTCTCCGTTGTCCCGCACCGAGGTCGTCACCCTGCCCGTCGTGGGCCGGCGAGCAGTCAACGCCCACCTGCTGCTCGGCCGCCACCCGATCATCGTCGACGCCGGAACCCCCGGCAGCGGCCGGCGGATCACCGAACAGGTCGCCGCGCACGGCGTCGACCCGGGCGACGTCCGCCTCATCGTCGTCACCCACGGCCACCTCGACCACTTCGGTTCCGCCGCCGAACTGCGCCGGCTCACCGGCGCGCCGATCGCCGCGCACGCGGCCGACCTGGGCCCCTACCGGTCCGGGCGGGGCCGCCTGCCGTACCTGCCCACCGGGCCGATGGGGCGGGTGATGGCCCGGAACGGGAAGCTCCACGAACCGGCCGAACCGTTCGAACCCGACATCGTCCTGCACGGAGAGACCGACGTGTCGGACTTCGGCGTCGACGGCCGCATCATCCCCACCCCGGGGCACACCGCCGGATCCGTCTCGCTCCTCACCGACGACGGGGACCTGGTGGCCGGCGACCTCATCGCCAACTCCTTCCTGGGCCTGGTCCCGGGCCGACCCGCCAACCCGCCCTTCCACGACGACCCGCTCGCCAACCTCGCCAGCCTCCGGGCGATGCTCGCGCTCAAGCCGGCCCGGCTCCACGTCGGCCACGGCACGCCGCTCGACCCGGCCCGGGTGGGCCGCTGGGCGAGGTCCGAGCAGCGCAGGCTCGACCGCCGGGCGGCTCGGGGCCGCCTGCGGTCGAGGCCCCGGGACTCGGGCGGGGAGACCGCGCCGGCCCCGGCCGGATCCGCGACCTCCTCGCCGGCATCCTCCGCGGCCGGCGAGGAGGGGTAGCGGGCCAGAGCCGGCCCGGGGCGACGCGCGCGGCGCGCACCGGCCGGCGGGCGGGCGGGCGGGCGGGCGGGCGCCGTAGGCTACCGCGTCATGAGAGCCATGGCACAGCGCAGTTGGAAGGCCGGCGAACGGTTGGCGCTCGTGGAGCTGCCCACACCCGAACCCCGCAAGGGGGAGGTCCGGGTCGGCGTGCGGGCCGTCGGGGTGAACCCGGTCGACTGGAAGATGCGCAGCCACGGTCCGCTGCGGCTGGCCGCCCGGGTGCTGGGGCCGAGGCCGCCGGTGGTCGTGGGGGTGGACTTCGCCGGGGTGGTCGACGCGGTCGGCCCGGGGGTGGCGGGCTTCGCGCCCGGCGACCGGGTGGTGGGCGGGACCGACTTCTCGCGGCGGCAGCGCGGCTCGTACGCCGACACGGTGGTGGTGCGCGCGGACCAGCTCTGCGCGGTCCCCGACTCGGTCGACCTCACCGTGGCCGCCGCCCTCCCGGTGAGCGGGGTGACCGCCCGGATGGCGGTGGTGGACCTGGGCCGGATCCGCCGGGTGCAGCCGGCCGAGCGCCGGGTGCTGGTCCTGGGCGCCTCCGGGGCCGTGGGCCAACTCGCCGTGCAGATCGCCGCGTCGGAGGGCGCGTTCACGGTCGGCGTCTGTTCGGCTCGGAACGCGGAGCTGGTCGCCGGCCTGGGCGCCGATGCGGTGATCGACTACGGACCGGGTGACGCACTGGCCCGGGCCCGGGCCCACGCCCCCTTCCACCTCGTCGTCGACTGCGTCGGCAGCTACCCCGGCGCCGGTTGCCGGGCGCTGCTGTCCGCGCGGGGCCGCCACATCATGGTGGCGGGCGACGACCCGGCCTCCGCCCTGCAACTGCTCGTCGCGCCGCGGCGCTCCCGGAGCATCCTCGGCAGGCCCACCGGCCGACGGCTGGAGCCGCTGGTCGCGGCGGTGGCCGACGGCAGTCTCCGGGTCTCCCTCGCGCAGACCCTGCCGCTCACCGAGGCCGAGGAGGCGCACCGGCTCAGCCGGAGCGGCCGGATGACGGGCAAGCTGATCCTGCTGCCCTGAGCCCTCCCCGCCGGATCCGTCGGGCGCCGGGGTCCGTCAGGCGTCGCGGGCCAGTCGGCGGCCCTGGTCCAGGAAGGCCGTGAGGGCGCCGACGCCGCCGAGTTCGCGGACCGTCCGGGCGGCGCCGAACGGCGCGTTCCAGAACCCGCCCTGCCGCGGCGGGGTGTGCGGGCCGACGTAGGCGTAGGGCTCGGGCTGGAAGGCGTCGCCCGGCGAGACGCCGTAGTTGACCTCGTCGACGGTCACCCCGATGTCGAAGTGCTCGGGCCAGATGACCGGGTCCGCGCCCGCGAACAGCCCGCGGAGCGCGGCGTCGCCGAGCGCGAAACAGTCCGCGATCCGGCGGGCGGCGGACGGGTCCGCCTCCACCGCGTCGCCGGGCGCAACGCCCGGGCCGTCGTGGTACAGCCCGGCGGGAGCGCCGACCGCCAACCCGAGGGCCGCGCCGAGCTCGGTGCAGGTGGTCCGTTCGAGGGACAGCACCCGCCCGGTCGCGACCAGCTCCGCGCCGACCACCCGCAGCTCCGGCTCGACGACGGTGGCGAAGCCGCCCGGACAGGCGCGCAGGCGGATGGTGCCGCCGGCCCGGTACTGCGGCCCGGCGAGGACCAGCTCCGCCACCGCGTGCAGGGCCCGGCGGGTGCGTACGAGCGTCTCGGTGTCCATGGGGGCATGCTCCCAGAAGCCCGGGGAGCCCGCCCGGGGATCCCTTCCGCCCGGCGGGAGCCGGACGGGCCCGCGGCCGCGGCGCAGCGCCCGGGGGCCCGGTGCCGCTACCGGAACAGGCGGTCACCGCCGGTGGCCATGCGATGGGTGCCGCTGTGGCGGTTCACCCAGTCGCGGACGAGGTTGACGGCGTTGGCGCACTGCCAGCTGTTGTCGTACTCGCGCACTCCGGTGAAGGCGCCGTAGCCCGCGATGATGCCGTTCACACGCGCATCGCCCAGCAGCTTGTCGACGTACCACGGGTCGTTGTAGGTGGTCGTCCAGGAGAGCGTGGCCGCGAGCTGGCCGGCGGCACGGTCGCCGGCGCCCTTCTTCAGCTCCGCGCAGGTGTTTTGACTTCCGCTCCCCGCCCTAAAGGGCGGGGATTCCTACCACGGTCGTCTGACCGTCTCGGTGGGTTCCTGCTTCTTCGCGCTGTGCGGGGACGGGTCCCCGGCTTACCCGCGCTCGACAGGCTGACACCGCCAGTCCGGCGGCCGTGGCTATGTTGACGGCGGCGTTGACGTCCCGGTCCAGCCAGACGCCGCACGCCTGGCACTGCCAGACGCGGATGTTCAGCGGCTTGGGGCCGTCCTTGACGCCGCAGTGGGAGCAAACCTGGGAGGTCGGCTCGAAGCGGCCGATCTTGATCAGGTTCCGGCCGTACTTCGCGGCCTTGTACTCCAGCATGGTGACGAACGCCGACCATCCGGCGTCGTGCACGGACTTGGCGAGCCGTGTGCGGGCGAGTCCCTTGACCGCCAGGTCTTCCACCGCGATTGCTTGGTTCTCGCGAATCAGTCCGGTGGAGACCTGGTGGTGGAACTCGCGCCGGGCGTCGGCCACCCGTGCGTGGTTGCGAGCGACCTTGTGACGGGCCTTCTCGCGGTTCTTGCTGCCCTTGGCCTTACGGGACAGGGCTTGCTGTGCGCGTTTGAGCTTCTTCTCTGCGCGCCGGAGGAACTTCGGGGCGTCGATCTTCCGCCCGTCCGAGAGGACGGCGAAGTGTCCGAGGCCGAGATCGAGACCGGTGACCGGTTCGGTCTCGGGAAGGATCTCGGGGTCCGTCTCGACAACGAAGCCGGCGAAGTACCGGCCTGCGCTGTCCTTGATCACCGTCACCGAGGATGGCACGGACGGCAAGGCGCGGGACCACTTCACCCGCACGTCGCCGATCTTCGGCAGCGATAGGTCGCCGCCCGGTGTGATCTTCCATCGGGCGTTCGCGGTGAAGCGGATCGCCTGCCGGGTGTCCTTGCGGGACTTGAACCGGGGCGGTCCCATCTTCGGGCGCATGCCCTTGAGGCCGTCGAAGAAGTTCCGGTAGGCGGTGTCCAGGTCCCGGAGGGACTGTTGCAGCACCACGGCGGACACCTCGCCGAGCCATGCCCGTTCGGGGGTGTTCTTCGCGGCCGTGAGCTGCTTGGACAGCTCGCCGGACGGGATGAACGGCAGCCCGGCGGCGCGGGCGGTCTCACGTGCCCGGAGGGCATCATTGAAGGCCACCCGTGCACACCCGAACGCCCTGGCCAGCGCGGAACGCTGAGGCCCGTTCGGGTACACGCGGAAGCTGTACCTGAGCTGCACGGTCAGCACCGTACCATTTTGGTTTATGGCTGAGTATCAGAACATCCGCACTGGTCGGCACTGCGCTTTCGCCCTGCATGCGCACTTGGTTTTCGTGACGAAGTACCGTCACAAGGTGTTCGCCGAGCGGCATCTGACCCGGCTCGAAGAGATCATGCGGGACGTGTGCGCCGACTTCGAGGTGGAGTTGGTCGAGTTCAACGGCGAGAACAACCACGTCCACCTGCTGGTGAACTTCCCGCCGAAGGTCGCCCTGTCCAAGCTGGTCAACTCGCTCAAAGGCGTCAGCTCGCGCCGGCTGCGGCAGGAGTACCCCGAGCTGGTCAAGCACTACTGGCGGGCACAGCGTCTGTGGTCCGGTTCGTACTTCGCCGGATCAGTCGGCGGCGCGCCGCTGTCGATAGTCCGGCAGTACATCGAGCAGCAGAACCGTCCGGCTTGACGGTCTGCGGTGGGCACCGTCCACAGTGCGGGAGGGTGCCCACCGCACAGGTCAGACCCGAATCCGCAGGTAGTGGCCGACGGCCTGTCAGTTGATCTCTTTGGCTGGTCGTCGGCTGGAGTGTGGGGTGTGTGGGTAGGCCAATGGCCCGGCTGGCGCGTCGGGTGGGCGGCTTTCCAAGGCGGTGGCGGGTGGTTCTGGACCGGTCGGGGCGGTCGGTCAGGCGGACTGGAGGCGGCGGTGGGCTCGGATGCGGGCCAGTGTCTGGCCGATCAGGCTGGCCGCTGCGGCGGTGAACCGGAGCCGACGGCGGCGACCGGTGCTGGTCAACCGGGCGGCGCGGGCGATGAGCAGGCGACGGACGGTGGCGATGCGACGGCGTGCGGTGCCGATGGGTGCGAGCATCTGCAGCCAGGCGGAGAGGTTGTAGGCCAGCAGCGCGCCCCACATCCACATGGCGTTGACGGCGTGGGACGCGGAGGGCAGGTGGTTCAGGCCGGCGCCGTGGGCGGTGTCGCGGAACAGTTCCTCGACCTCGGTGCGGCGACGGAACTCCCACTCCGCGAGCGCGATCTCCTCGTCCAGGTCCAGCACCTCGTTGGTCGTGAAGAACGAGTAGGCGAACGCCTGATCGGCGATGCCGTCCAGCACCAGGGCGAGCTGGTCCCTGCCGACGGTCCGCGAGCGACGCGAGCGCGCGTCGGCCGAGAGGTCGGCCGCGTCGTAGCGGACTCGTCGGGCGATCACCCGGGTGCCTTCCGGCCAGCCGGCCGGTGCGTGGTCCAGCAGGGCGGCCTGCGCGTCGGGATAGTCGAGGGCGTCGATCCAGTCGTCCTCGTGCACGCGGGCGACCGCTCGCCACAGCGCCGTGCTGCGTGGGACGCCGAGCCGGAACAACGCGCCACGGGCCACGATCTTCTCGGCGACCCTGCCCGCGAAGTAGCCGGTGTCCCCCTGGAACAGGACCTGTCCTGTGGCGTTGGCCGCGCGGACGGCGTCCACGGCCCGGTCGATCTGGCCGAGGGCGTGGGTGCGGCCGTCGGAGCGGCCGTCCAGCAGGTCCGCGACCAGTACCACGCCGGCCTGGGCCCAGTGCGCGGCGTGCACCCGTGCGGAGATCTCGCCCTTGTAGGAGCGGACCACCTGTTCCTTGCGGGTGGAGAACACCTCGACGTCCTTCGCGTCCAGGTCGACGGTCACCCGCCCGGACAGGATCCGGGCCCGCTCGGTGACCGGCAGCGCTGCCAGCGCCCGCCCGGTCAGCTTCGCGCACGCGGTCTCCACGCCCTCCCGCTGCGGCTGCCCGAACCGGGCCGCGAGCGTGGCGGCTGTGGTAGCAGCCGGGACCGGTGCGGGCAGCAGCCCTTCGCCGACCGCATCCGCGCGCAGACGGTCGAAGCCGACCAGGTGGTCCTCTCCGGTCAGCTGCACCACCGCGCAGGCCAGCGCGAACTCGCCCCCGGACAGGCCCCGGTCGCGCTCCTTGACCGGGCCGATCCCCGCGTCCAGCGCGGCGGTGACCCCCAGCACCCGGTCCAGCTCGGCAACCAGCAGCAGGCCGCCGTTCTCGGTCAGCGACCCGTCCACCCCGCCCACCTGGGCGTTCAGACGGGTCCAGCGACCACCGGGAGTACGGGAGGCGGTACGGCGACGCGATATCGTCTTCACCAGACAGGTGCACTTTCACGTTCGAGTCGATTAGGCGTAGGAACCTCAATCTTCTCAAACCGAAAGCGCACCTGTCGTCGTATCAGCTACCAGCCTCCGCCACTACCTGCGGATTCGGGTCAGAGCAGGGTTCAGAATCGCTTCACCACCGGGCTGAAGCCCGGTGCACTGCGATTAGTCCAGGTAGCAGCGTTCGAGGCGCTGTTGCCGAAGCCCTTGGTGATGTCGCTGTCGCCGTAGTCCATCACCCGGTGGCCGGCGGGGAATCCGGAGCCGGACCGGTTGAAGGCGTTGCGGACCTGGTCGCGGGTCCCGGTGGTGGTGATGCCCTCCAGGGGGCCGAGCCTGCCCTCCAGGCTCTTCCAGCCCCGGCCGCCGACGTCCGGGGTGTTGCCGCCGTGGTACTCGTAGAAGCCGTAGAGCACCTGGATCCCGGCGGCCGTCAGCCGCTGCGCCCTGTCGCGCAGGCCGGCGACGCTGCACCCGCGGTTCTGCTGCTCGCCGCAGTCGTTCGGGTCCTTGACGTCCAGCCAGACCAGCGCGAGCCGGCGCCCCGCGTTGGCGTTGGACACGATGCGGTCGATCATGCTGTCGAAGCTCGGGCCCAGCCGGTTGTCACCGGCCGAGGAGCAGTCGTGGTAGGCGCGCCCTTCGTTCGGGTTCCACCAGGCGCAGACGTCGATCTCGATGCTGTTCGCACCGTGGTTGAGGGCGGCGTCCACGCCGTCCAGGGTGTCGACCCGGTGCGCGATGGCGTAGACCGGGTGGCGCTGGTCGGCCGCGGCCGCCGGGGTCGCACCGACCGCGCCGGTGCCGATGATCCCGCACAGCGCCGCCGTCAGCGCCGGCAGGGTCCGCGTGCGACCGGTGGCGCGCCTGAGGTGAGAGGTCACGAACGACACTCCTTCTTGTCGGTGTCCTGACGTGGATCCTCGATCTCACCAACGGTAGGTTGACGTCCGATGAACGGACTCGAAACCCGGACGAGGACGGCTCGGGCCCGCACGGGCCGGTGCCCCGCGTCCGGCGACCGACCCGACCACCCCTCGACTGCACGCCCGACGCGGTCCGTCGACGCCCCGGGGAGGCGACGACGGGGACTCACCCTGGGCGGTCTCCGGTCACCTCGCGAGGAACGCACCGATCCGGCCGAGCAGGGCGCCCCGCCCCGGCCCCGGCCGCTCCGAGCGGTTGACAAGATCGACATCGACAGGATTCCCGGCCGGAGCCTGGTGGGTATCGCCACGTCCCGCTCCGGGCCGGCCGGACAGGATGGTGCCCGGCCGGCCCACCGCCGGTGGCGTACGCCTCTCACCGGGGCGACGGCTCCCGAGCGAAGGAAACCGATGACTCTCCGCCAGATCAAGCCCGGCAACCGCGGCTTCCTCTACGTCAACTCCCACCCCGAGGGCTGCGCCGCCGTCGTCGACGAGCTGTGGCAGCAGACCCCGGCACCCGCCGCACCGGGCACCGCACCGGGCACCGCACCGGGTCCGGTCGCCCTGATCATCGGCTCCAGCGCCGGTTACGGCCTCGCCGCCACCGTCGCCGCGCTGCGCACCCACGGGATGCGCGGGCTCGGCATCGCCTTCGAGGCCCCCGAGACCGAGCGCCGCACCGCCTCCGGCGGCTGGTACCGGACGGCCCGCACCGCCGCGCTCGCCGGACCGGACGGCGACTTCGCCTTCCTCAACGCGGACGCCTTCTCCGACGCGGCCAAGGAGCAGGCGCTGGACCACCTCGCCGCCCGGTACGGCAGGGTCGACCACCTCGTCTACAGCGTCGCCGCGCCCCGCCGCACCGACCCCGTCACCGGCGAGGTCCACCACTCGGTGATCAAGCCCCTCGGGTCCGCCTACCGGGCCAAGACCCTGCAGTTCGACGGCGACACCCCACTCGTCGGCTCCCTGGAGCTCGACCCTGCCGTCGAGGCGGAGCGGAACGCGACCGTGCAGGTCATGGGCGGCGCCGACTGGAAGCGCTGGGTCGACGCCCTCACCGGTCGCGGCCTCGTCCACCCCGGCTTCCACACGGTGGCGCTGACCTACGTGGGCTCGGACCTGACCGCGCCGATCTACCGGGCCGGCACCATCGGCGCGGCCAAGCAGCACCTGGAGGACACCGCGCGCCGCCTCCAGCAGGACCTGGCCCCGCTCGGCGGACAGGCCCACACCGTGGTCGCCGGCGCGGCCGTCACCCAGGCGTCGACGGCCATCCCGTCCATCGCCCTCTACACCAGCCTCCTCCGCGCCGAACTCGGCGACGGATTCCGGAGCACCGCCCAGCAGGCCACCGCCCTCTGGCAGCAGCTCACCGGCGCGGCGCCGCTCCAGCTCGACGAGGAGCAGCGGATCCGTCTGGACGGCTGGGAGATGGACGACGAGGTCCAGGCCGCCGTCCACGAACGCTGGGCCGCCGCGACCACCGACACGCTGGCCGGGCTCGCGGACACCGACTGGTTCCGGGCGCAGGTGGGCCGGCTCTACGGGTGGCACGTCCCCGGGACCGACTACGACGCCCCGGTCCGGACCGCGGTCCCCTGGCCGTCCGCGATCTGAGCCGCTCGGCCGGGCCGTCCGCGGCGGGAGGCGACGGGAGGCGACGGGAGAGCGTCCACGCCGGGAGCGCCGGGAGCGCCGGCGGGCCCGCCGGGCCGTCAGAGGAGGCCGCGCTCGGTGACCCGCTGACCGAGCTGGAACCGGCTCTGGGCGCCGAGCTGCTCCATCAGGTCGGTGATCATCCGGCGCTCGGTCCGGAGGGAGACTCCGAGGCGGCGGGCGGCGGCCTCGTCGGTGAGTCCTGCGGAGAGCAGGCGGAGCAGTTCGCGCTGCTGCGGGGTGATCTCGCCGGCCGGGGTGACGGGGGCGGCGCCGAGCACCTCGGACTGCTCCCAGATCTGGTCGAAGAGCGCGCACAGGCCGGCGACGGCGCCGAGTTCGCGGATCACGGCGACGCCCTTGCTCAGGTCGTCGGGGTCGAGGGGGACCATCGCGACCTCGCGGTCCACGATCTGCATCCGCATCGGCAGGACGCTGGTGGTGCGGGTCTCGCCGCCCTGCGCGGCCAGCCAGTTGGCGTGCTCGACACTGCCCGGATCGTTGCGGATGCTGCTCAGGTAGACGGTCCTCACCTTCACCCCGCGGTCCAGCAGCGCCTGCGTGATCGGGCGGCTGGCCTCGCGGTTCTCCGGGGTCTGCTTGCCCCCGGGGGCGAAGGACATCGTCTCGCGGCGGGCCTGGGTGCCCAACTCCTCCAGCCGGGCCCGGATGTCGTCCAGGCCCGTCAGGTGTTCGACCCCGCCGGAGCCCTCCTCGGGCCGCAGCATGGAGTACTCGGCGACCAGCCCGGCGATCGCGGCCCGACTGGACTCCACCTCGTGCTGCTTGCGCGCGACCTCGGCCTGCCGGCGGGCGATCAGCGCCTCGAAGGCGACCCTGGGGCTGACCGTGCGCATCGCACCGCCGCCCTCCCAGGACGGGCGGATCAGCTCGTGGTCGGCCAGCTCGTCCATCGCGGCGCGGACGGCCGCCTCGGCCAGGGCGAGCGACTCGGCGATGCGGATCACGCCCCAGTCCGGCTGACTCAGCATGAGGCGGTAGACGGCCTCGGCCTCGCGCGTGAGTCCCAGCGTGGTCAGCATTCGATCGGCCCCCTGACGTGAAACGAGCTGCGCCGCGACCAGGAACCGGTTCGCGCACGTACGGTAATGGACGCAGAGCTCCGACGTGCACATCTGAGCAGGTCCAGGTCAGAAAATACCACCGCCGCCGAAAGCCCAGGCACCCGCCGATCAGCCGGTGTTCGGTGCCACCACAGGGGGACGAAACCGAACGGGAAGGCACCGGGAGCAAGCCGGGACGGGGCGGCGGCCGGCGGTCGCAGAACGGGATCGATCACAGGAAATCGGACTTTCGGGCTGGCACAGGCAGGCCATGGCAAGAACGTGCCCGCCCGGGCCCGCCTGTCGGCGCCCGACTTCCACCATCGTGGCTGCGTGCATGTCGTTCACTTCACCATGACCCGCCCCCGCGACGCGCCGGTTCCGGCCGACGGTACGGTGGCCGCCGCGTTGCGCGCCGCCGCCCGCCTCCATCGCGGCCCGGAACACATCCGCGTGCACGGCTCGCGCGCCGGCGCGCGCGGCGTGATGTTCGTGATCGCACCGTGCCCGGACACCGCGCGCGCCCTCTGCCTGACCGTCTGCGCCCAGGCGATCGCCGGGACCCCCGAACTGACCGGGTGGTTCGTCGACGTCTGACCGCCGCGACGCCCCCGGCACGATCCGGCCGCGACCGCTGACACAGATATGCCAGCGACAACTTGTGTCACCCGAGAGCAAGGACAACCGGCTTGCGGGCCGGGCAGAATCGAAGTGTCGAAGCGCGGCGAGCAGCACTGGCACGGACCGCCGCCCGACCGACCACCCACACCACGCGACCGGGCATCCCCATGCCCGAAAGGAGCCACCATGTCCGCCCTGAAGTTCCGTCTCGTCTCCGCCCTCGCCGCCGTCACCGTGGTGCTGGGCGCCGCCGCCGGGCTCGCCGCCGGCACCGGGACCACGGCACCGGACCGCGGCACCGCCACCCTCGCCGGCCAGGAGCCGGCCACGTCCACGGCGACCACCACCAGCGCCACCACCGCCACCACGGGCTCCCAGCACCACAACGCGGACACGAACGACATGGGCTGGCAGTGGTGAACCGGCGCCGGCCCGCCCGGCACCACCGTCCGGCCGGCCCGGACCCGCGCCGCCCCGGCGCCGACCGACCCTGAACGGACCCGGCCCCGGTGCGGCCCTGACCCCGCACCAGCTCCCACAACTGCGTCCGAGCCGCCACGCGACGGCCCCGGCTCGGCGGAGGCTGCCATGACCACTCCTCTCCTTCCGACCACCCACCCGGCCGGCCTCAGCTTCGAACTGCTGGGTGAAGTCCGGGGTTGGCGGGACGGCATCGAACTCCCGCTCGGAGCGCCCCGCCAGCGCGCCCTGCTCGCCGTCCTGCTGCTGCGCGCCGGCTCGCCCGTCGGCCGCGACCACCTGATCGACGGGATCTGGGGCGACGCCACCGTGGCGGACGGCGCCAACCTGGTGCAGGCGTACGTCTCCAAGCTGCGCAGGCTCTTCGAACCCGACCGGGCACCGCGCACGACCGGCGGCGTGCTCACCCGGATCGGCGCCTCCTACCGGCTCTCCGTCGGCCCCCACCAGTGCGACCTCGGCCGCTTCGAGCAGTCGGTGGCCGATGCCCGGGCGCTGCGCTCGGCCGGGCAGCCCGAGGCCGCCGAACGGACCCTCGCCACCGCCCTGGACTCCTGGTCCGGCCCCGCACTCACCGGGGTCAGCGGCCCGCTGCTCGACGTCGAACGCGCGCGGCTCGCGGAGCTGCGCCTCGCCGTCGTCGAGGAACACGCCGAGCTGGCGCTCCAACTCGGCGGCCACGCCTGGCTGGTGCCCCACCTGCTCGTCCTCACCACCGAGCACCCGTACCGCGAGCGGCTCTGGGCCCTGCTCATGGTCGCGCTGTACCGGGGCAGCCGGCAGGCCGACGCGCTGGCCGCGTACCAGCGGGCCCGGCACACCCTGACCGAGAACCTCGGCCTGCTACCGGGGCCGGAGCTGCGCAGCATCGAGGAGGCGATCCTCGCCGGACGCCCCGACCCGCTCGTACCGGCCCGGCCCGCCGCCCCGCTCTCCCTCACCCCTCCGCCCGGCCCGGTCGGGCCGGGCGGCGACCCGGCCCCGGGCCGTGGCGTACCCACGGCACCGGCGGCGGCGCGCCGCACGGAGCCGGCAGCGGGGCGGCCCCACCTGGCCCTGGTCGGCACGACGCCGGCCACCGTGCCCGCACCGCGCGCAGCCGCACGCGGCCCCTGGGCCGACGGTCCGACCCGCCTGGCCCGCTGAGCCGTCGGACCGGCGCGCTCCGGTCCGTCCCGCCCCTGTGCGGCCGGGGACCGCACGGCCGTGAACTCCCCGCGCCCCGACGTCGGCCCGACCGGCACCCGCGGCGCCCGGCCCTGCGCGAACCTCCGCCCGTCCGTCGCGCCCCCTCTGCCCGAGCGATCGCCCCGCGTCCGCCCTTCCGTCTGCCCGTTCGCTCGTCCCCGCCCGCTTGCCCCCGCCGCCGTGCGCCCGCGCCCGCCTGCGCGCGCACGGCGGCACTCGCCATGGCCGGATCCCCGTCGAGACAAGGAAGCACCCGCCCCGTGACAGTCCAGACCGACACCACCGCGCCGGACGATCCGCGTCCGGCCACCGAACCCGGACCGGAGGCCGGCCCCGCACCGGAGGCCGGCCCCGCACCGGAGGCCGCAGCCGTACCGGGAGCCGAGCACGCACCAGGCGCCGCCACCGACACGACCGCCGCGGCCGGGGCCGACCCCGCCCCCGCCCCCGCCCCCGCCCCCGCGGCGCGCCCACGACGCCGGCGGCGGGTGCTGCGCATCCTCAGGCGCACCGCGGTCGTCCTCACCGCCCTGGTGCTGCTGGCGGCCGCCAGCCTGGCCGGCTACGCGTACTGGACGGTGCAGCGCTCGCTGCCGCAGCTGTCCGGCACCACGACCGTGCCGGGGCTGTACGGCGACGCCCGGATCGTCCGGGACGCCTCCGGCATCCCGCAGATCTACGCCGACAGCGCGCACGACCTCTTCCTCGCCGAGGGCTACGCCCAGGCACAGGACCGGTTCTGGCAGATGGACGTCCAACGGCACGTCACCGCCGGCCGGCTGGCCGAGATGTTCGGCCCGAGCGAGGTGCAGACCGACAAGGTGGCCCGCACCTTCGGCTGGTACCGGGTGGCCGAGCAGGAGGTGACGATGCTGTCACCACAGACCCAGGAGTACCTGCGGGCCTTCTCCGACGGCGTCAACGCCTACCTCGGCCGGCACGAGGGCGCCGAGCTGTCGGTGGAGTACCCGGTGCTCGGCTTCGTCGCCGACGACTACCGGCCCGAGCCGTGGACCCCGGCCGACTCGGTCTCCTGGCTGAAGACCATGGCCTGGAACCTCAACACCGGCATGATCGACCAGTTCGAGCACGCGATGCTGCCCGCCGACCTGCCGGACGGGGCGTCCGACGACCTCTTCCCCGACTACGACTACCGGCGCTGGACGCCCATCGTCCCCGACCGGGCGCCCGCCGGCCAGCCGCCCGCCGACGACCAGGCGGCACCCGCCGCGCCCGCCGTCCCCGCCCCGCCCGCCGTCCCCGCCGCGGCCTCGGCCGCGCTGGCCGACAGCGCCGAGGTGCGCACCGTCCTGGCCGCCGTCCTCGGCCCGCAGGGCACCGGTATCGGATCCAACTCCTGGGTGGTGGCCGGCAGTCGCACCACCACCGGCAAGCCGCTGCTGGAGAACGACCCGCACCTGACCCCCTCGCTCCCGGGCATCTGGTACCAGGTCGGCCTGCACTGCACCCGGACCGGCCCGGACTGCGCCTTCGACGTCAGCGGCTTCACCTTCGCCGGCATGCCGGGCGTGGTGATCGGCCACAACGCCGACATCGCCTGGGGCTTCACCGACCTCGGCGCCGCCGACTCCGACCTGTTCGTGGAGCGGGTCGACGGCTCCAGCTACGAGCACGAGGGGAGCCGGCTGCCGCTGACCCTCCGCCAGGAGAAGATCAAGGTGGCGGGCGGACACCCGGTCGACCTGACCGTGCGGTCGACCCTGCACGGCCCGCTGATCTCGGATGTGCTCAAGACCGCCGGCGAGGTCGCCGACCGCGGCCGGATACCGGACGTCCCGCCGCACGGCGAGCAGGACGGCTACGCGGTGGCGATGCAGTGGACCGCACTCGACCCCGCCCCCACGGTGGACGCCCTCTTCGCCCTGGACCGGGCCAGGGACTGGAACGACTTCCGCGCCGCCGCCGCGGTCTTCGCCTCCCCCGTGCAGAACATGATCTACGCGGACACCGCCGGAAACATCGGCTACCAGACGCCGGGCCGCATCCCGGTCCGCAAGGCCGGGGACAGCCGCCGCCCGGTGCCCGGCTGGACCGGCGCCTACGACTGGACCGGCTACCTGCCCTTCGACCAGCTTCCCACCAGCTTCAACCCACCCGAGGGCTACATCGTCACCGCCAACAACGCGGTCGTCGGCCCCGGCTACCCGCACCTCATCGGCGCCGACTGGGGCACCGGTTACCGCAGCCGCCGGATCGGCGAACTGATCGAGCAGGCCGGCAAGCTGGACGTCGCGGCGATGGAGCGGATCACCCAGGACACCTGGAACGGCAACGCCGCCACCCTCGTGCCCCACCTGCTCCGGGTCGAGGTCGGAGCCGAGACCGGGCCGGCCCGCGACCTGCTCCGCGGCTGGGACTTCACCCAGGGCGCCGACTCGGCGCCGGCCGCCTACTTCAACGCGATCTGGCGCGAGCTGTTGAAGGAGGCGTTCACCGACCGGCTGAGCCGGGCCGGGGTCAAGGGCTACGCCTACCCGGACGGCGGCGGCCACTGGTTCGAGGTGGTGCGTGGCCTGCTCGACAAGCCGGACAGCCTCTGGTGGACGAGTACCGCCGAGCCCTCCGTCCAGGGCCGCGACGCCATGCTGCGGCGGGCGATGGAGCAGGCCGCCACCGACCTGCGGAAGCGGCTCGGCGACGCCCCTGAGAAGTGGCGCTGGGGAGCCCTTCACACCCTGACGCTGGAGAACCCCACCCTCGGCACCGCCGGCCCCGCCCCGCTGCAGTGGCTGCTGAACGCCGACCCGATCGGCGTCGGCGGCGGCACCGACACGGTGCTGGCCAACGGCTGGGACCCGAAGAAGGGCTTCGAGGTGATCTGGGTCCCCTCGATGCGGATGGTGGTGGACCTGGCTGACTTCGAACGCTCGCGCTGGATCAACCTGACCGGCGCCTCCGGCCACGCCAGCGCGGACACCTACACCGATCAGACGACGCTCTGGGCCAGGGGCGACAGCCTGGCCTGGCCGTACGGGACGGCCGCGGTGGACGCGGCCGCCCGCGACCGCCTGCGCCTCACCCCCTGAGGCCGCGCCGCTACTCCCGTCCCCCGGAGCTCCTTGCGGAGGTCCCTCCCGGTGCCCGGTCCCGCCCACGGCGGGGCCGGGCACCGGCGTGCGACGGGCCGGGGCGGGCCCCGGTGCGGGTTCGGCGCTGTTTCAGTGCGGCTTCAGTGCCACGTCAGTGCGGCTTCGGTCCGCTGCCGGTGGGCCATCGGTCGGTGGCCCGTCCGGCGTCAGCGGCACCACCCCGGCCGGTCAGCCGGCTTTCCGTGCGCCGTCAGACGGAGGCCAGCGCAGCACCGACCGGGCGCCAGTGGAGGGCAACCGCGCGGCAGGCGGCGGACGGAAGCATCGTCACCGACAGTCGCCCCCGGCAGAGCGCTGCCACGGGGCCGGAGATCGGAGGGACATGCGCTGGGAGCAGGTGTACCTGGCCGGCACGGGTGTCTGGCTGGCCGACCGCGCGGACGCCGCCGCGGCGGTCGCGGCCGGTGCGTACGACGCCCGGGAACACGCCGTCAACCGGATCGACTCGGTCAGTGCGGCCACCGCCGGCGGTCCGGACGACCTGGCACCGCCCGAGATGGCGGTCCGTGCGGCCCGCACCGCACTGCGCCGGGCGGGCCGCACGGCCGAGCGGATCGGCACCGTATTCCACAGCTACCTGTGGTTCCAGGGTGCCGAGTTGTGGCCCGCCGCCGCGTACGTGGCGCAGCACACGGTCGGCCCGGCGGTGCCCGCCTTCGACCTGCTGCAGCAGTGCAACGCCGGGCTCGCCGGGATGGAGCTGGCGGCCCGCCAGCTCCGGGCCGGCGAGCCCGGCCGGGACGAGGCCGTGCTGCTGACCACCGCCGACCGCTTCGCGCGGCCGGCCTTCGACCGCTGGCGGGCCGAGCGGGGCATGGTCTACGGCGACGGCGGCACCGCCGTGGTCCTCAGCTCCTCCCCCGAGAACGCGGTCGGCCGCCTGCTGGCCACGGCGACCAGGGTGGACAACTCGCTGGAGGGCCTGGCCCGGGGCACCGGGTTCCGCCCCGGCCCGGAGGCGGCGGACCGGCCCGTGGACCTGGGGGCGCGGACCGAGGAGCACTTCCGCACCCACCGCAACCTGCGGGCCGTGACGATCCGGACGGCCGAGGTGGCGGCGGAGTCGATCCGGGCCGCGCTGGCCGAATCCGGGACACCGATCGAGCGCATCGCCCGGGTCGTCCTCAACGCCACCGGGCACCAGCGGATGCTCTGGCAGCTGGAACAGCAGCTGGGCGTCGACGAGAAGCGCTCCACCTGGGAGTTCTGCCGCGAGGTGGGCCACCTGGGCGCCGGGGACCACATCGCCGGTCTGAACGAACTGCTGGAGACCGGCGACGTGGCCGCGGGCGACCGGGTCCTGCTGGTCGGCGGCGGCACCGGCTACAGCTGCACCAGCGCGGTCGTCGAGATCACCGGTCCCGCGGGCGGGTGCTCATGAACGCCCTCCCCGTGGGCGCGCCGGACGCGACCCTCGCCGCGGGCGGGCCGGGCGCGCCCGGCCGGGACGGCACCCTCGTCGTCGACCTGCTCGACGCGGCCGCCGCCGCCCGCCCCACCGCGCCGGCCGTCCGGGACGCCGGCGGCGCCTGGAGCTACGCCGAACTGGCCGGTGCCAGCCGTACGGTGGCCGCCTGGCTGCGCGGCCCCGGCGGTGTCTCGCCGGGTGACCGCGTGGTCCTGCGGCTGGGCAACCGGCGGGAGTCCGCCGCCCTGTACTACGGCGTGCTGCGCGCCGGCGCCGTCGCGGTGCCGCTGAACCCGGAGATGAAGTCCTTCGTGCTGCGCCGGGTACTGGCGGACGCCGCGCCCGCCGTCGTGGTGCTCGACCCGTCCGAGGCGGAGCCGGTCCGCGAGACGGTCGCCGCCTGCGGTGCCCGGTCGGCCGGGCCTGCCGAGCTGCTGGCCCACGGTGGTGGTGGGGAGGCGCTCGGTGCGCCGGCCGGCGTCGACGTCACCGCCGACGCGGTCGCCCAGCTGATCTACACCTCCGGCAGCACCTCCGCTCCCAAGGGCGTGGTCTGCACCCACCGCCAGGTCGTCTTCGCCGCCCGGGCGATCGCCCGCCGTCTCGCCTACGGGCCGGACGACGTGGTGCTCGCCGCGCTGCCGCTCTCCTTCGACTACGGCCTCTACCAGCTCCTGCTGGCCGCGATCGGCGGCGCCGAGGTGGTGCTGGCGGACGCGGCCGCGCCGGTGCGGGTGCTGACCGCACTGCGCGAGCACCGGGCCACCGTCGTCCCGGTGGTGCCCTCGCTGGCCGAGATGCTGTGCCGGCTCGCGGCCCGTGGCACGCCGCCGGACCACGTCCGGCTGTTCACCAACACCGGTGCCGCGCTGGCCGGTTCGACCATCGAGGCGCTGCGCACCGGCTTCCCGGGCGCGGCCGTGGTGGCGATGTACGGGATCACCGAGTGCAAGCGGGTGACGATCGCTGAACCGGATGCCGACCGCGAACGCCCCGGCTCGGTGGGACGGGCGCTGGACGGCACCACGGTCGAGGTCCTCGACGCGCGGGGCCGCGCGCTGCCGCCGGGCGAGGTCGGCGAGATCGTCGTCGGCGGCCCGCACGTGATGTCCGGCTACTGGAACGCGCCCGAACTGACCGCCCACCGCTACCGCCCCGACCCGGGCACCGGTCGGGTCCGGCTGCACACCGGCGACCACGGCCGGCTGGACGAGGACGGACACCTCTACTTCGCCGGGCGCCGCGACGACCAGTTCAAGCGGCGCGGCGTCCGGATGGGGACGCCGGAGATCGAGGCCGCCGCCCTCGACGTACCGGGCGTCCGGGCGGCCGCCGCGCTGCCGCCCCGGGACGGGAACGACCTGCGCCTGGTCGTCACCGGCGAGGACGGCCTGACCGCGCGCCGGGTCCTCGACGGACTGGAGCAGCGGCTGGAGCCGGCGAAGGTGCCCGCCGCCTGCCGGGTCCTCGCCCGGATGCCGCTCACCCCCAACGGCAAGATCGACCGGAAGGCGCTGGAGACCGATGCACACTGACCACTCCCCCGCCCCCGGAACGGCCCGCGCTCCCGGCCGGGGCGCCACCGAGGACCCGCCCTCCGCCGAGGACGCGCTGGCGGCCGAGCTGGTGCGCCGCTACGGCAGCCCGCTGTACGTCTACGACCTGGACCGGGTCGCACGGGCCGCCGCCGACCTGCGGGCGGCCCTGCCCGAAAACGCCCGGCTCTACTACTCGTTGAAGGCGAACCCGCACCCCGAGCTGGTCCGCACCCTGCGCGTGGCCGGCTGCCGCCCGGAGATCTGCTCGACCGGCGAGCTGGCCGCCGCGCTGGCGGCCGGCTTCGACGGGGCCGACTGCCTCTACGGCGGCCCGGGCAAGACCGCCCAGGAGCTGCGCGAGGCGCTTGCGGCCGGGGTGCGCACCTTCTCCGTCGAGTCTCCGGCCGACCTGCGCCGGGTCGGCTCCGAGGCCCGGGCCCTCGGGGTCACCGCGCGCTGCCTGCTGCGGATCAACGGCACCGGCGCCGGCGCGGGCGTCGGCCTGCGGATGACCGGCGGGGCCTCCCAGTTCGGCCACGACATCGCGGACGGCCTGCCGGACCTCGCCGAATTCACGGTGGACGGGACGGAGTTGTGCGGCCTGCACTTCTTCCCGCTGACCAACGCGGCCGACCCGGCGGGCCTGCTCGCCGAGGCGGTCGCCTCGATCCGCACCGCCGCCGCGCTGGAGGCCCACTGGGGCCTTCCGCTGCGGATGCTCGACCTCGGCGGCGGCTTCGCCTGCCCGTACGCGGCACCGGGCGAACGGCCGCGCTACCACGCGCTGCGCGAACCACTGACGGCCGCGCTGGACGAGCACCTGCCGGGCTGGCAGCGGAGGTTGGAGCTGGCCTTCGAGTCCGGCCGCTACCTCGTCGGCGACAGCGGGCGGCTGATCTGCACCGTCACCGAGGTCAAGGAGAGCCGGGGCACCGCGTACGGCGTGCTGGACAGCGGGATCAACCACCTCGGCGGACTCTCCGGGGTCGGCCGGCTGCCCTCGCTGCGAGCCGAACCGCTGCGCCTCGCCCGTTCGACCGGGTTCGCCGACAGGCCGGTTGAGACCAGCCGGGTGGCACTGGTCGGACCGCTCTGCACACCCGCCGACGTGATCAGCCGGGCCGCCGAGACCGTGCCGCCGCAGGCGGGCGACCTGCTGGCCGTGCCCAACGTCGGCGCGTACGGCGCCACCGCGAGCCTGCTCGGCTTCCTGAGCCGCCCCGCCCCGACCGAGGTCACGGTGCGGGACGGCCGGGTGGTCGGCGCCGACCGCCTCGCCCTCAGGCGCGAGCCGCTGCCCGGCCACCACACCACCGAGCCCGTGGATCACCCCACCGGGCACCACCCCACCGAGCACCACCCGACCGAGCACCACCCGACCGACACGAGGAGCTGAGCACCTTGACCGAGAACGCCAGTTGGGACGCCCGCTACGAGGCCGTCCTGACCGACCTGATGCCCCGGCTCGCCGAGGAGCAGCCGCTGCCCGCCGACCGCGAGCTGCGCACCGCCGGGCTCGACTCGATGGCCACCGTCGAACTGCTGGTGCGACTCGAAGAGGCCTATCAGGTGGCCATCCCCGACGAGGAGCTGGGCCCGGAGGCCTTCGAGACCGTGGGAAGCCTCTGGGCCGTGGTCGCCGGGCAGCTGGACGCGGCCGCCCCGCGCTGACCGCCCGCCGGCCGCCCCTCACCGGCCGACCGCCCCCGTAACCCTTCGAGAAAGGCTGACACCTGTGCCGGTTTCACCGGACATCGAGATCTCGGCACCGGACGTGGTGCTGACCAGGGCCGAGAGCGCCGCGACCGAACGGGTCGCCGCACTGCTCTGCGGCCCGCCGCAGGCCCTGGTCGACGAGCCCGCCTGGGTCGCCGAGGCCCGCGACCGCTGGGAGGACCTGCCCGCCCGCCTGCGGCGCGCCCTGCGCGCCTTCCGCCGCGACCCCGGACCGGGCGGCGCGCTGCTGGTGCGCGGACTCCCGGTCGCCGCACCCGCGCTCGGCCGCACGCCGCTGACCGGCGGTTCGGTCCAGCGCACGGCCACCGTGCCGGCCGCGGTGCTGATGCTCGCCGCGTGCGGTCTCGGCGACCCGGCC
This sequence comes from Kitasatospora hibisci, assembly GCF_043950205.1. Classification (NCBI taxonomy): domain Bacteria; kingdom Bacillati; phylum Actinomycetota; class Actinomycetes; order Kitasatosporales; family Streptomycetaceae; genus Kitasatospora; species Kitasatospora hibisci. Next base: position 1,131,334 of record NZ_CP171642.1, read on the forward strand.
GCCTTCCGCCCCGAGAAGGCCGGCGCGCTGGTGCAGGACGTCGTCCCGGTCCCCGGGCAGGAGGAGTTCCAGGGCAACGCGGGCTCGGTGCTGCTCACGTTCCACAACGAGAACGCCTTCCACCCGCACCGGCCGGACTTCGTCATGCTGCTCTGCCTGCGCGCCGACCCGGACGGGCTCGCCGGGCTGCGCACCTCCTGTGTGCGCGAGGTGCTGCCGCTGCTGGACGAGCGGACCCGGAGGGACCTGCGGCGCCCGGAGTTCCGCACCGCGCCGCCTCCCTCCTTCGGTGCCGCCGACGGCCCCGCCGAGCCGCACCCGGTACTCGGCGGCGCGCCCGAGGACCCCGACCTGCGGGTGGACATGGCCGCCACCGAACCCCTGACCGAGCGGGCCGCGGCCGCGCTGGACGAGCTCCAGCGGCTCTTCGAGCGCACCGCCCGGACCGTCCGGCTGGAACCCGGCGACCTGGCCGTCGTCGACAACCGGATCGCCGTGCACGGGCGCACCGCGTTCAGCCCGCGGTTCGACGGTACCGACCGGTGGCTCCAGCGCACCTTCGTCCTCGCCGATCTGCGCCGTTCGCGCGCCCACCGGGCAGGCGACGGCTACGTGCTGGCCGACCCGGCCCACCCGGCCGACTCCGCCGAGCAGGCCGCCTGACGGCCGGTCCACCGCAGCCGTCCACCCCACCGCCGCAGCCTGGCCGGGCTGTGCCGTCCTGCCCGCAGGCAGCCGCCCGCGGGCACCGCCCCACCGGGCCGTTCCCGGCCCGGTCGACCACCGAACGGAGCGCCCCGTGACCACCGCCATCTCCCCGGCCCCTGTCAGCGGCCCGGCCGCCACGCCCACCGCCGACCCTGCCCGGACCGCCGACACAGCGCCGCCGACCCGGCCGTCCATACCGGGCGCCGCCCCCACGGCCGAGCCCACCACCGCACCCGATCCCGCCCCCACCGTCGATCCGGCCCTCGCGCCCGGCGTCGGCGGCCCGAGTCTGGCCGCCGCCCGGCCGGACCGGGCCGACGCCGACCCGCGCCGCGCGTTGGACGAGCTGGCACGCTGGCGGGCCGACGGCCGGGCCGCCGACCGGTTCCCGTACCGGGCGGTGCTCGGCCACTACCGGGCGGTCGGCAAGAACGCGGTCGGCGCGGAGCTGCTGACGGCCCTGCGCGCCGTCGAACCGCCCCGCGTCGAGACCGCCGACCCGGCGGAGCGGCTGCTCGCGGACTGGCTGCCCCAGGTGGTGGACGGCCGGGATGGCGACTACGACAGCTATCTGGGCAGCCCGGTCTACGCCTCGCCGGCGGTGACCGGGGCGGGCACGGCGCAGGTGATCACCGCCCTGCTCGCCGACGTGGTGGCCGTCGAGGCCGCCACCCTGGCCGGGGCCCCGGCCGGACTGGCCCGCACCCGGGCCGCCCTGCGCGCCCTCACCGCGGCGGCCGGCCTCCCGGCCGAGCGCGGCGCCCCGGCCGAGCCGGCCGAGCTCGTCCACGCCTGCACCGAGGCGGTCGCCGCGGCCCGGGACGCGGTGCCGGCCGACCTGCTCCGCGCCGTGGAGGTGACGCTGACACCGACCACCACGAGCCACGACGAACAGATGTTCATCCGGGTGATCCAGATCTTCGAGGCGGTCTTCGCCGCGGTCGCCGACGCCGTGCGGGCGGCCACCGAGGCCGTGGCCGCCGGCCGGTCCGGGGCGGCGCGGGAGCTGCTGGCGGGGGCCGCCGGACAGGTGGCCGGGACGTCCGCGGTGTTCCGGGTCCTGACCACGATGCCCAGGGACGCCTTCGCGGTGATCCGGGCCAACACCGACGGGCGGAGCGCCGTTCAGTCCCGGGCGTACCGGACCGTCGAGCGGTCCTGCCCGGCCCTGCACCGCACGCTGCTGGACAGCGGCCTCCCGCAGGACGAACTCCACTCCGTCATGGTCGAGTTGGACGACGCCTGGGGAGCGATGAAGCGCACCCACTGGGGCATCACGATGAAGATCATCGGGATGGTGCGCGGCACCGGCGGCACCGCCGGCGCCTCCTACCTGCGCGAGGCCGCCGAGGCCCGGCTCTTCCCCGACCTCGGCCGGGCCCACCAGGGCGGCTGAGGCCACCGCCCGGCGGCCGGGACCGCACCGGCTCGCGGTCCCTGGTCGGGGCCGAGGACTTCAGCCGACGTTCAGTGAGCCGTCAGTGAACCGCCGGTGAGCCGTCCGTACGGCGCCAGCCCGGGCCCGGTCCCGCGCCGGTGGGGCGCCGGAGCCGCATCCGCCTCCGCCCAGGCCGGGCACAGATCGCGGTCAGGGCGGAACGACAGCATCGATGACAGGTCGGCCCGCCCGTGCGGCCGCAGCGGCCGGCGGACGGGACCCCCGTCACCGGAAGCACCGGAAGACCCATCCATCGGATCGGAGCACAGCCATGAGCAACGAGGACACCACCGTCTACGAGGTCGTCGTCAACCACGAGGAGCAGTACTCGATCTGGCCGGCCGACCGGGACCTCCCGGCCGGCTGGCGGGCCGAGGGCACCCGGGGCGGGAAGGCGCACTGCCTGGCCCACATCGACGAGGTGTGGACCGACATGCGGCCGCTGAGCCTGCGCCTGGCGATGGCGCAGCAGGCCGCCGAGGCCGACGCGGTCCCGGCCGCCGGCTGAGCGGGCAGCGGCCGGCCGGAACGGCCGCCGACAACGGCAGACACAGGGCATCGGACACCGAACGGTGAGGGAAGAACGCGTGGACCCGCGACTAGAGCACCAGGACTGGATCTCGGCGATCGCCGCCACCGCGGCGGCGGATCCGGACCGCACGGCCTTCGAGTTCTCCGGGAGGGAGGACGCCCCGGCCGAGCGCCTGAGCTACGGACAGCTCGACCGGCGCGCCCGGGCCGTCGCCGCCCGGCTCCAGCGGCTCGGTCTGACCGACCGTCCGGTGTTGCTGCTCCAGCCGCCGGGCCTGGACTACGTGATCTCCTTCGTCGGCTGCCTGTACGCGCGGGCCGTCGCGGTGCCGGTGTACCCGCCCAATCGCCGGCCGCGCTCGCTGGAGCGACTGGTCGACATCGTCGCGGACTGCGGGGCGACGGTGGCGCTGACCACCGCCGCCGTCCGCGACCGGCTGCTGCCCGGCGACCCGGACGGCGCGGTGATGGACGTGCTGCGGCTGCTGGCGACCGACCGGGTGCCCGAGGAGGAGGCGGAGGCCTGGGTGCGCCCGCAGGTCGGCGCCGACACCGTGGCGTTCCTCCAGTACACCTCCGGCTCCACCTCGGCCCCGCGCGGTGTGGTGCTGACGCACGGCAACCTGTTGCACAACTCGGCGCTGATCCAGCGGGCCTTCCGCACCGACGGCGGCACCCGCGGCATGTCCTGGCTGCCGCTCTTCCACGACATGGGCCTGATCGGCGGCATGCTCCAGCCGCTGTACTACGCCGGTTCCTGCTCACTGATGGCACCCACCGCCTTCGCCCAGGACCCGCTGCGCTGGCTGCGCGAGATCAGCCGCACCCGGGCGACGGTCAGCGGCGGGCCCAACTTCGCCTACGACCTCTGCGCCGACCTGGCCACCCCCGAGGTGCTGGCCGGCCTCGACCTGAGCAGCTGGGAGGTGGCGTTCAACGGTGCCGAGCCGGTGCGTGCCGAAACCTTCCGGCGGTTCGCCGCCGCCTACGCCCCGGCGGGCTTCCGGGCCGAGGCCTTCACCCCGTGCTACGGGCTGGCCGAGGCCACGCTGATCGTCTCCTGCAAGCCGCACGGCACGGCGCCGGCCCGCTACTCTGCCCCGCACTCCCTGCTCGCCGGCACCGCGGACACCGGGACCGGTGCACCGGACTCGGCCGACGCGACCGGCGGCATCACCGGGAGCACCGAGCTGGTCAGCAGCGGGCGCCCGGACGCGTCCCAGCGGCTGGAGATCGTCGACCCGGTGACCCGCCGGCCGGTGCCGTCCGGCGCGATCGGCGAGATCTGGCTCTCCGGCCCGAGCGTGGCCCAGGGCTACTGGAACCGTCCGGAGCACAGCGCCGCCACCTTCGGTGCCCGCCTCGCCGCCGGTGATGCCGATGATCCCGATGATGCCGACGGCGCCGCCTTCCTCCGCACCGGCGACCTGGGCCTGCTGCACGAGGGCGAGCTGTACGTCACCGGGCGGCTCAAGGACCTCGTCATCGTCCGCGGCCGCAACCACTACCCGCAGGACATCGAGCAGACCGTCGCCGCCGTCCACCCCGCCCTGCGCGCCAACTGCGGCGCCGCCGTCCAGGTCGAACTGGCCGGCGCGGCCGAGCTGGTGATCGTCCAGGAGGTGGCGCGCGACCACCAGGACGGCGACCTGACGGCACTGGCCCGCACGGTGCGCGAGGCGGTCGCCGAGGCGCACGGGGTGCGGCCGGCCGCGGTGGTGCTGATCCGCGCCGCGACACTGCCCCGCACGTCCAGCGGCAAGGTGCAGCGCCACGTGTGCGCCGCCTCCTACCGGGAGGGGAGCCTCGCCGCGCTCGGCCACAGCGGCCGGCCGCAGGGCGCCGCGGACGAGCGGCCGGCGGAGCTGGACGCTCCGGCGCTGCGGGCGGCCGCCCCGGCGGAGCGCCCGGCGCTGCTGTTGGCCGCGCTGCGTGCGCTGCTCGGCGCCCGGCTCGGGCTGGCCGCCGAGGAGCTCGCGCCCGGACGGCGGCTCGCCGAGCTGGGCCTGGACTCGCTCGGCGCGGTCCGGCTGCGGCACGAGCTGCGCGCCGCCCTGGGCGTCGATCTGGGGCTGACCGAGGCGCTCGCCCTGGACCTGACCGGGCTGGCCGGGCTGCTCGCCGGGCGCCTCGCCGAGGCGCCCGCGGAGACCCCGGAGGCCGCCGCGACGGACGCGCCCGACCCGGCCACCGAGCCCGGCGACCACCCGCTCTCCCCCAACCAGGCCGCGCTGCGGCTGCTGCACCGGATCGCCCCGGAGAGCCCCGCCTACCTCGTCTCCGCCGCCTTCCGGGTGCACGGCGGACTCGACCCGGCCGCCCTGCGCACCGCCCTCGCCGGGCTGGCCCGGCGGCACGCCGTGCTGCGCAGCACCTTCCCGCGGACCGCGTCCGGTCCGGTGCAGCGGGTGCACGCCGAGCTCCCGCCCGTCTTCGAGCAGGTCGACGCCGCCGGCTGGAACGCGGCCGAGCTCGCCGAGCGCCTGACCGCCGCGGCCGAGCAGCCCTTCGACCTGGAGGCCGGACCGCTGCTGCGGGCCCGTCTGTTCACCGGCGCCGAGGACGGCGACCGGCTGGTACTGACGGCCCACCACCTGGTGGCCGACCTGTGGTCGCTGTCCCTGCTGCTGGAGGAGCTGGCCGCCGACTACCCGGCGGCGCTGCGCGGCGAGCCGGTCGGAACCGCCGCGGACACCGCCGCCGCTCCGTTCGCGGCCTTCGCCCGCCGGCAGGCCGCGCTGCCGGCCACCCCCGCCGGGCAGCGCCGGCTGGACCGCTGGCGCACCGCACTGGCCGGCGTCCGGACCGGGACGTCGCTCCCCGCCGACCTGCCGCTGCCCGAACGCCAGCGGATGCGCGGCGCGGCCGTGCCGCTGACGGTGGACGCCACCACCACCGAGGCGCTGACGGCACTGGCCAGGCGCGAGGGCAGCACGCTGTACGCCGTCCTGCTGGCCGCCTTCCAGCTGCTGCTGGCCCGCTGCACCGGCGAGTCGGACGTGGTGGTCGGCACGCCGACGCACGGCCGTACGGACGCCGAGTTCGCCGGCACGGTCGGCTGTCTGGTCAACACCGTGCCGCTGCGCGCCCGGATCGACGCCGCCGAGCCCTTCACCGCGCTGCTGGCCCGGGTGCGTGACGACGCCGGCGCCGCACTGGACGGCGCCGAGGTGCCGTTCCCCGCGCTGGTCGAGCTGGTCCGCCCGGACCGCGACCAGGGCGGCCGGCCGCTGGTGCGCAGCCTGTTCAGCCTCCAGCAGGCGCCGGGCGGGCACGCCGAGGCGCTGGTGGCGATGGCCACCGGGCGCGACGGCGTCCCGTTCACCCTGGGCGCCCTGGAGTGCTCGACGCTCGCCCTTCCGGTCGGCGGCAGCCAGTTCGACCTCCAGCTCACCCTCGGGGCGGCCGCGGGCGGCCTGGCGGGGTCGGTCCGCTACGACACCGACCGCTACCTGCCGACGAGCGCCGAGCGCTTCGCCGCCCGGTTCGCCGTCCTGCTGGCGGAGATCGCGGCCGACGCTGCCCGGCCGGTCGGTGAACTGCCCCTGCTCACACCGGCCGAGCGCCGAGCACCGCTCGCCGAGGCCGACGACACCGCGCTCGCCTACGACCCCGCCGACGGCGTGGTGCGCCGCTTCGAGGCCCGGGCCGCCCGCACCCCGCTGGCGGTGGCGGTCCGCGGCGCCGGCCCCGGGAGCGGCGAGCAGCTGGACTACGGGACCCTGGACCGGCTCGCGGACGGCGTCGCCGAGCGGCTGCGCGCCCTGGGCATCGGCCCCGGACGGACGGTCGCCGTCCTGCTGCCGCGCACCCCGCGGCTGCTCGCCGCGCTGCTCGGGGTCCTCAAGTCCGGCGCCGCCTACCTGCCGCTGGACCCCGGCCACCCGGCCGAGCGGCTGGCCCTGGTGCTGGCCGACGGCGGCGCCGCCGCGGTGCTGACCGACCTGCCCGCCGACCGGGTGCCCGCCGGCGACCGGGCGGTGCTGCAGGTCGACACCATCGGCGAGGCCCGGCGCACGGCCGACACCGCGATCGATCCGGAGGCGGCGGCCTACGTGCTGCACACCTCCGGCTCGACCGGCCGCCCCAAGGGCGTGGTGGTGCCGCACCGGGCGCTGGCGAACCTGCTGGCCTCGTTCGAGCGCGACCTGGCGCCCGCCCCCGGCGCCGGATGGCTCTCGGTGACCACGCCGGCCTTCGACATCGCCGCGCTGGAGTACTTCCTGCCGCTGGCCACCGGCGCGACCGTGCACCTGGCGGACGCGGCGACGGCCGGCGACGGCTCGCGGCTGCGGGCCTGCCTGGAGAACGGCGGGATCAGCCACCTCCAGGCCACCCCGGCGACCTGGCAGCTGCTGCTGGACGCCGGCTGGTCGGGCACCTCCGGGCTGACCGCGCTGTGCGGCGGGGAGCGGCTGCCGGCCGAGCTCGCCGCCGGGCTGCTGGCCCGCGGCGTGCGGCTGTGGCAGGTCTACGGCCCGACCGAGACCACCGTCTGGTCGGTGCGCGGCGAGCTCACCGCGGTCGGCGGGGGGCTGCCGCTCGGCACGCCGGTCGCCAACACCCGCCTCCACCTGGTCGATCCGGCCCTCCAGCCGGTCCCCGCCGGCGTGACCGGCGAGCTGCTGATCGGCGGCGACGGCCTGGCCCACGGCTACCTCGGCCGCCCCGCTCTGACCGCGGAGCGCTTCGTACCCGACCCCTTCGGCGCCGAGCCGGGGGCGCGCCTCTACCGCACCGGCGACCTGGTGCGGCGCGGGGCGGACGGCGCGCTGCTCTTCGTCGGCCGTGACGACACCCAGGTCAAGCTGCACGGGCACCGGATCGAGCTGGGCGAGGTCGAGACCGCGCTGGAACGGCTGCCCGCCGTGCGCCGGGCGGCGGTCGTGGTGGACGGCGAGGGCGTCCGGGCCCGGCTGGTCGCCTTCCTCGAACAGCACGGCGCGGAGCAACAGGACCCGGAGCGGGAGTACCCGCCGGCGCCGCCCGGCGAGCTGCGCGAGCAGCTGCGGCGGACCCTGCCCGGCTACGCCGTCCCCTCGCTGCTGGTGACGCTGGACGCGCTGCCTCTGACCGCCAACGGCAAGGTCGACCGGCGGGCGCTGCCCGTGCCGGAGGCCGGCCCCGCGGACGGGCCCTCGGGCGGCGCCGAGCCGCCGGTCGGGCCGACCGAGGAGCGGATCGCCGCGGTGCTGGCCGACCTGCTCGGGACCGGTCCGGTCGGCCGGCACGAGGACCTGTTCGACCGGGGTGCGCACTCGCTGCTGCTGGCCCGCTTCGCCGAGCGCGCCCGGGCCGAGTTCGGCGCCGAGCTGCCGCTGCACCGGCTGTTCGAGCGGCCCACCGTCGCGGCCGTGGCCGCTCTGGTCGACGCCGCGGTGGCGCGGCCGGGGCGGGCGGGCGTCGCGGGCCGGCCGGGGCTGACCCGGGTGGACCGCTCCCGGTACGCCGTCAGCCGCGGCTCCGACGGCGCGCTGCGACCGGCGTTCGCCGGCGCGTCCTCCGGAGGTCCGTCCTCCGGCGCTCCGTCCACCACCGGGGAGGGCCGATGACCTCCGCCCCCTACGTCCCCTCCGCCCGGCCGGCCGCCGGACCGGCCGCCCCGGCGGACCGCCCGTACCTGCTGCGCTGTCCGGTCTGCCGGGAGGGCTACCAGGACGACGGCCTTCGGCTGGACTGCGGCTCGGCGCACCGGCCGGGACTGCTGAGCACCGAGTACGCCACCGCGTTCGCCCCCGGCCCCGGCAGCGGCCCGTTCCGCTACGGCTGCTGGCTGCCGACCGCCGGGCGGGCCCTGCCCGAGGGCAGCGGCGGCGCCACCTACCGGGCCGAGCGGCTGGGCCGAGCCCTGGGCCTGGCCGAGCTCTGGGTCGCCTTCAGCGGCCACTGGCCCGAGCGCGGCGCTGCCCTGGCCACCGGCAGCTTCAAGGAGCTGGAGGCGCAGGCGGTGCTGGCCCGACTGCCCGAGCGGCCGCCGGCGCTGGTGGTCGCGTCCGCCGGGAACACCGCCGCGGCCTTCCTGCGGGCCTGCTCGCAGCAGGCGGTGGAATGCGTGCTGGTGGTGCCGGAGACGGCACTGCCCGTCCTCGCCGCCGCCGGTGAACGGGCGGACTGCGTCCGGCTGGTGACGGTGGCCGGCGACTACACCGACGCGATCGAGCTGGCCGACGCGATCGCCGCCCGGCCGGGCCACCGGGCCGAGGGCGGCACCCGCAACGTCGCCCGGCGCGACGGCCTCGGCACCGCGCTGCTGGCGGCCGCCGAGACGATCGGCCGGCTGCCCGACCACTACGTCCAGGCGGTGGGCAGCGGGGCCGGCGCGATCGCCGCGCACCAGGCCGCCCGGCGGCTGCTGGCGGCCGGCTTCCCGGCCGCGGACGGCCGGGGCGGCACGGACGGCCCGAACGGTGGGCTGCCCCGGCTGACCCTCTGCCAGAACACCGCGTTCGCCCCGATGGTCCGCGCCTGGCAGGACGGCCTGGCCGAGCCCGTCATCGGCTCCGGCCCGGCCGTCCGGGCGGCGATCGCCGCCTCCCACGCCCAGGAGCTGACCACCCGCAAGCCGCCCTACGCGGTGGCCGGCGGGGTGCGCGAGATCCTCACCGAGAGCGGCGGGGAGCTGCGGGCCGCGGACACCGCCGAGGCGGTCGCCGCCGGGCGGTTGTTCGCCGCGGTCGAGGGCATCGACGTCGCGCCGGCCGCGGCGGTGGCGCTGGCCGGTCTGCGGCAGGCGGTCGCCGCCGGTCGGATCCGGCCCGGGGAGACCGTGCTGCTGCACGTCACCGGCGGCGGCCGGGCCCGGCACGCGGCCGGCCACCGGCCCGTCGCCCCGGTCCGGCCCGACCTGCGGATACCGGCCGGTCTGGGGGCCGAGGCCGCCGCCTACCTGGTGACCGGCGCATGACGGCCCCCGCCGCCGGGCTCGTCCCTGCCCCGGAACCCACCCGACCCGCCCACCCCCACGCCCACGCCCACGCCCCCGGCTCCGAGCCCGCGTCCGAGCCCGCGTCCGAGCCCGCGTCCGAGCCCGAGCCGTCCGACCGGCAGAGAGCAGAGCAGACCATGCAGCAGTTCGCCTTTCCCGCCACCTCGGCGCAGCGCCGGATCTGGCTGGTGGAGCGGCTGACCCCCGGCACCAGCGCCTACCACCTGCCGTTCGCCCTGGAGCTGGACGGCCCGCTCGACGCCGCCGCGCTGACGGCGGCGCTGACCGAACTGGTCCGCCGGCACGAGTCGTTGCGCACGAGCTTCGAGCAGGCGGACGGCGACCTGCTCCAACTGGTCGGCGAGCCGGTCCCGTTCGCCCTGGAGACCCGGCAGACCCCGGCCGCCGAGCTGGACGCCGTGCTGACCGCCGACGCCGCCCGCCCCTTCGACCTGGCCAACGGCCCGCTGTTGCGCGCGGTGCTGCACCGGCTGGCGCCGGAGCGGCACGTGCTGGCCGTCACCGTGCACCACCTGGTCGCCGACATGTGGTCGGTCGGCGTCCTGCTGGCCGAGCTGGCGCAGTGCTACGCCGGTCGCGCCGCCGATCTTCCCGAACTTCCCATCCAGTACGGAGACTTCGCGGTCTGGGAGGGTGAGGTGCAGGCCGCCGGCGAGGAGGAGGACCGGGCGTACTGGCGCCGGCGGCTGGCCGGCGCGGCCGAGCTGCTGGAGCTGCCCTGCGACCGCCCGCGCCCCGCCGTGCAGTCGCTGCGCGGCGGCGCGCTCCCGGTGCAGATCCCGGCCGAACTGTCCACCGCCGTAAGGGAACTGTGCCGCCGGGCCGGGGTGACCCCGTTCATGGCACTGCTGGCCGCCTTCCAGGCGGTGCTGGCCCGGCACAGCGGCGGCGAGGACATCGTGGTCGGCACCGGCGCCGGGGTCCGCCCGGCCGAGGCCGAGGGGCTGATCGGCTGCTTCGTCAACATCCTGCCGATCCGCACCTCCCTGGCCGGCGACCCCACCTTCGCCGACCTGCTGGCCCGGGTCCGCCGGGCCGCTCTGGGCGCCTTCGAGCACCAGCAGCTGCCGTTCGAGCGGATGCTGCCGGAGCGGTCGAGCGGCCCGGCGCTCAGCCACAACCCGGTGGTCCAGTCGCTGCTGCTGGTGCAGAACGCGCCGCTGGCCGCCCCCGAGCTGCCCGGCCTGACCGTGACCGTCCGGGAGGTGCCGCGCGGCGGCGCGCAGCTCGACCTCAACCTCCAACTGCGCGAGGTGGAAGGCGTGTTCACGGGCACCGTGGAGTACGCGAGCGATCTCTTCGACCCCGCCACGGTGGAGCGGCTGCTCGGGCACTGGCGCACCCTGCTGGCCGCCGCCGTCGCGTCCCCCGACACCCGGCTGTCGGCCCTGCCGATGCTGACCGCCGGAGAGCGCCACCGCGCCCTGGTGGAGTGGAACGACACCGCCCACGCCTATCCGCAGGCCGGCGCCTGCCTGCACGGGTTGTTCGAGGAGCAGTCGGCCCGGCACCCGGAGGCGCCGGCCGTCCTGCACGCCGGCGGCGAGCTGAGCTACGCGGCGCTGGACGCGCTCGCCGAGCGGATCGCGGGCCGCCTGGCCGACCTGGGCGTCGGCCCGGACACCACCGTCGGCGTCTGCCTGGCCAAGGGCCCGGCGCTGGTGGCCGCGGTACTCGGTGTGCTCAAGGCCGGCGGCGCCTACCTGCCGCTGGACCCGGCCTACCCGGAACAGCGGTTGGCCTTCATGCTCCGCGACGCGGCGCCGCCGGTGGTGCTCACCGAGCGCGCCCTGGCGGGCCTGCTGCCGGCCGGCGGGGCGGCGCTGCTGGAGGTGGAGGACGCCGAGCAGTGGCCCGCCGCCCGGCGGCGCCCGGCCGGGCCCGCCCCGGACAACCTGGCGTACGTCATCTACACCTCGGGCTCCACCGGCGCGCCGAAGGGCATCGCCGTCCCGCACCGCGGCGCCGTCAACAACCTGCTGGACCTCAACGACACCTACGGCGTCGGGCCGGACGACCGGGTGCTCGGGCTCTCCTCCCCCAGCTTCGACATGTTCGTCTACGAGACGCTCGGCATCCTGGCGGCGGGCGGCGCGGTGGTCATGCCGCACCCGGACCGGGCCCGCGACCCGCACCACTGGGTGGACCTGGTCCGACGCCACCGGGTGACGGTGTGGAACTCCGCCCCGGCGCTGGCCGACGCCTTCGTCCGGGCCGGGGAGGAGCGCAACGTCCGGTTGCCGAAGCTCCGGGTCGCCTTCTTCGGCGGCGACTGGATCCCGGTCCCGCTGGTCGGACGGTTCCGCCGGCTGGCGCCGGAGCTGGCGTTCATCGCCCTCGGCGGCGCCACCGAGGCGTCCGTCCACTCGATCACCTACCCGGTCGGCGAGGTCGACCCGGCCTGGACGAGCATCCCGTACGGGCGCCCGATGGTGAACCAGCAGGCCGTCGTGCTGACCCCGGCGCTGGAGCCGGCCCCGGTCGGCGTCCCGGGCGAACTCTGCCTGGCCGGAACCGGGTTGACCCGCGGCTACCTCGCACGCCCGGGCCTGACCGCGGACCGCTACCGCCCGCACCCGGGCGCCGGCACCGGCCCGGTGCCGGCCGGCGCGCGGCTGTACCGCACCGGGGACCTGGCCCGCACCCGCGCCGACGGGGTGATCGAGCTGATCGGCCGGCTGGACCACCAGGTCAAGCTGCGCGGACTGCGGATCGAGCTGGGCGAGATCGAGTCGGTGCTGCGCCGCCACCCGGGGGTCGAACGGGCCGTGGTCGCGGCCCGCGGCAGCGGCGACGAGCGGCGGCTCGTCGGCTACCTGGTGCCCGCCCGGGAGGGCGGGGCGGCCCCGGCGGCCGCCGAACTGCGCGCGCTGCTCCGGGCCGAGCTGCCGGAGTACATGGTCCCGGCGGTCTTCGTGACGCTGGACGCACTGCCGCTGTCTCCCAACGGCAAGGTGGACCGTGCCGCCCTGCCGGAGCCCGACGCCGCGGCCGACCGGGCCGCCGCCGCCTACCTGGCCCCGCGCGACGACACCGAGCGGGTGCTGGCCGCCCTCTGGGCCGAGCTGCTGGAGGTCGACCGGGTCGGCGCCGGGGACGACTTCTTCGCCCTCGGCGGACACTCGCTGCTCGCCACCCGGCTCGCCTCGGCGGTGCTGGAGACCTTCGGCGTCGAGCTGCCGCTGCGCGAGCTGTTCGAGGCGCCCACCCTCGCCGAGCAGGCGCAGCGGCTGGCCGCCCGGGGCCGCGAGGCGGGCACCGACGTCGCGGCGGTGGCCCGGATCGCCGCCGCACTGCTGGAGATGACCGACGAGGAGGCCCACGGGCTGCTCGCCCGACACGACGAGCACCAGGGCCACGAGCACCACCACGAGCAGCACGAGGAGAGCCACGCATGACCACCACCACGAGCACCGGCGTCCTGGCCGCGTACGCCGGTCTCGGCGCGCACCGCCTGGTCGAGGCCGACCCCCTGCTGGCCGACCTGCTGGAGCGCGAGCACGCCCGGCAGAACGAGACCCTGGCCATGGTGGCCGCCTCCAGCAGCGCCGACCCCTCGGTCCTGGCCTGCGCCGGCGCCTCCATCTCCAACGTCACCACCGAGGGCTACCCGGGCGCCCGCTACCACGCGGGCTGCGAGCTGGTCGACGAGGTCGAGCGGCTGGCGGTGGAACGGGCCCGCGCCCTGTTCGGCGCCCGCTACGCCAACGTGCAGCCGCACTCGGGCAGCACCGCCAACCAGATCGTGCTCTGCACCCTGATGAAGCCGGGCGACACCCTGCTCGGCATGGAGCTGAGCGCGGGCGGGCACCTGACCCACGGCTCGCCGGCCTCGGTCTCGGGGCGGTTCTTCCACGCGGTCGGCTACGGCACCGACGCCGACGGTCGGCTGGACTACGCGCAGGTCGCCGAGCTGGCCCGGACGCACCGGCCCAAGGTGATCGTCTGCGGCGCCAGCGCCTACCCGCGCACGGTCGACTTCGCCCGGTTCCGGCGGATAGCCGACGAGGTCGGCGCCTTCCTGCTCGCCGACATCTCGCACATCGCGGGCCTGGTCGCGGCCGGGCTGCACCCGAGCCCGGTGGACCACGCGCACGCCACCACCACCAGCACCTACAAGCAGCTGTACGGTCCGCGCGGCGGTCTGATCCTGCTCGGCCGGGACGCCGACCTGCCGCTGCCCGGCACCCGGCGGACCCTCGCCCAGGCCATCGCGCACGGGACCTTCCCGTTCCTCCAGGGCACCCCCGACCTGGGCGCGGTGGCCGCCAAGGCGCGCGCCTTCGACCTCGCCGCGCAGCCGGAGTTCCGCGCCCTGGCGCAGCGGGTGGTCTCCGGGGCCCGGGAGCTGGCGGAGGCCTTCGCCGGCCTCGGCCACACCCTGGTCACCGGCGGCACCGACAACCACATGGTGCTGCTGGACGTCGGCCGGCGCGGGCTGACCGGGGCGATCGCCGAGTCCGCCCTGGCCGACTGCGGGATCGTGGTCAACCGCAACCGGATCCCGGGCGACCCGCACGGCCCGCGGATCACCAGCGGCGTCCGCTTCGGGACCAACACCCTGGCGCTGCGCGGCATGGGCCCGGCCGAGCTGCGCCGGTGCGCCGCCCTGGTCGACCGGGTGCTCACCGCCCTGGTGCCGCGCGACGAGGCCGGCTTCGCCCTCGATCCGGCCGTCCGGTCCGAGGTGCGCGGCGAAGTCGCCCGGCTCTGCCGGGAGTTCCCGCTCCCGCACCACACGCCCTGACCCCCCTGACCACCTCTCCGACCGCCCGGGACCACGCATGAGCCAGTCACCCCAGCGCGCCGCACTCTCCGCCGAGAAGCGCCGCCTGCTCGCCAAGCTGCTCCAGCAGCAGGGCCTCGCCCGCACCGACGCCGCCGGCCTGATCGCCCCCCGCCCCGCCGGGACCGTTCGGCTGCCGCTCTCCTTCGCCCAGCAACGGCTGTGGTTCGTCGAGCAGTTCGCCGGCCCGAGCCCGCTCTACAGCATCGCCTGCACCGTCCGGCTGACCGGACGCCTGGACGCCCCCGCGCTGGAGCGGGCGCTGGGCCGGGTGGTGGACCGGCACGAGGCACTGCGCACCACCTTCCGCGCCGAGGAGGGCCGGCCCGAGCAGGTCGTTCACGCCCGGGTCGGGGTCGAGCTGCCGCTCACCGACCTGTCCGCGCTGCCCGTCCCCGCCCGGGAGGCCGCCCTCGCCGAGCTGACCGAGCAGGAGAGCCGCCGCCCGTTCGACCTGGGCGCCGGCCCGCTGCTGCGCGGCCGGCTGGCCCGGCTGGCCGAGGAGGAGCACCTGCTGGTGCTCGCCGTGCACCACATCGTGGCGGACGGCTGGTCGCTGGACATCCTGGTCCGCGAGCTGGCACACCACTACCGGCCCGATACCGCCGGTCCGGCCGACCGGGGCGAGCCCCGCCACCTGCCCGAACCGGCCGAGCTGCCCGAACTCCCGGTGCAGTACGCCGACTTCGCGCTCTGGCAGCACCAGCGAGTGTCGGGCGAGGCACTGGAGGCCCAACTGGACCACTGGCGCGAGCGGTTGGCCGGCGCGCCCAGCACCGTGGACCTGCCCACCGACCGGCCGCGCGCCGCCCGGCAAAGCTTCGCCGGCGCCTGCTTCCCGTGGCGGCTGGAGGGTGACCTCGCCACCCGGCTCACCGCGCTGGCCCGGGAGCACGACGCCACCCTCTACATGGCGCTGCTGGCCGGCTTCACCGCCGTGGCGCAGCGCTGGAGCGGGCAGAGCGACCTGGTGGTCGGCTCGCCGGTGGCCAACCGCAACCACCCGCAGACCGAGGGCCTGATCGGCTTCTTCGTCAACATGCTGCCGTTGCGCACCGACCTGTCCGGCAACCCGACCTTCCGCGAGCTGCTGGACCGTGTCCGGGAGTCCGCACTCGCCGCGTACGCCCACCAGGACGTGCCGTTCGAGCGGATCGTCGAGGAGGTCCGGCCCGACCGCGACGCCGGCGGGCGCACCCCGTTCGCCAACCTGCTGCTGGTCCTCCAGAACACCCCGGAGACCGCCATCGAGCTGCCCGGCCTGCGGATGGACGTGGCCGCGGTGGACACCGGCACCGCCAAGTTCGACCTGCACCTCCAGGTCACCGAGACCCCACAGGGCCTGACCGGCCTGGCCGACTTCAGCACCGAGCTGTACGAGGAGCACACGGTGCGCCGGTTCGTCGACCAGTGGCTGCACCTGCTGGCGGCCGCGGCCGCCGCCCCGGACACCCGGCTGGACGCGCTGCCGCTGCTGGACGCGGGTGAGCGCGACGCCGAGCTGGCCGCCGGCGCCGCCCGGGTCGCCGCCGCTGCGCGGGCGCGCAGCCTGCCGGCCGCGTTCGCCGAGCAGGTCCGGCTGCGCCCGGCGGCGATCGCGGTCAACTGCGGTGCGGAGAACCTGAGCTACGCCGAACTGGACCGCCGTTCGGACGCCCTGGCCCGGCGGTTGCGCGAGCTGGGGGTGGGGCCGGAGAGCCGGGTGGCGATCTGCGTCGAGCCCTCGGTCCGGCTGGTCACCGGCATCCTGGGCATCCTGAAGAGCGGCGGCGCGTACGTCCCGCTCGACCCCCGTCACCCGGCCGACCGGCTCGCCTACACCCTGGCCGACTCCGGCGCGGTGGCCCTGGTCGCCGACCCCGAGCACGCCGAACTGGCCGACGGCGTAACGGTACTGACGGTCGACGGGCCGACGACCGAGCCGTCGGCGGCGGAGCGACCGTTGGAGCCGGCCCCGCTCGGGCCGGACCACCTCGCGTACGTGATCTACACCTCGGGCACCACCGGGCGCCCCAAGGGCGCGCTGCTCACCCACGCCAACGTGCTGCGGCTCTTCGAGGCGGCCGCCGCGGACGTGCCGTTCGGCCCGGACGACGTCTGGTCGCTGTACCACTCCGCCGCCTTCGACTTCTCGGTCTGGGAGATCTGGGGCGCGCTGCTGCACGGCGGCCGGATCGCCGTGGTGCCGCCGGAGGCCCGGCGCAGCCCCGCCGCGTTCCACGCGCTGGTGCGCACGGAGGGCGTCACCGTGCTCAGCCAGACGCCCACCGCCTTCCGCCAGTTCGCCGACGCCGACGCCGAGGCGGCGGAAGCCGGACCGGCGGGCCGTCCGCTCGCGCTGCGGCACGTGGTGTTCGGCGGCGAGGCCCTGGAGCCGGGCGTGCTGCGCACCTGGGCCGCCCGGCACCCCGACGGCCCGCGGCTGGTCAACATGTACGGGATCACCGAGACCACCGTGCACGTCACCGCGCACCCGCTCGACCCGGCCGCCCCGGCCGACCCCGGCAGTGTCATCGGCCGCCCGCTCGCCGATCTGGCGGTGCACCTGCTGGACCGGCGCGGCGAGCCCGTACCGCCCGGTGTGCCCGGCGAACTGTGCGTCGGCGGGCCCGGCCTGGCCCGCGGCTACCTGGGCCGACCCGGCCTGACGGCCGAGCGCTTCGTGCCCTCCCCGCTGGGCCGCGGCGAGCGGCTGTACCGCAGCGGCGACCTGGCCCGCCGGCCCGCGGGCGGCACGCTGGAGTACCTGGGCCGGATCGACCAGCAGGTCAAGGTCCGCGGACACCGGGTCGAGCTCGGCGAGATCGAGGCGGAGCTCGGCGCCCACCCGGACGTGCGGCACGCGGCCGTGCTGCCCCGTGAGGCCCCGGGCGGAGGAACCGGGCTGGTCGCCTACCTCGTCCCCGCGGACGGCGCATCACCCGAGGGACCGGCGGACCGTACCGAGGACGCCGAGCAGGTGTCGCAGTGGCAGACGGTCTTCGACACCGCCTACGAACAGTACGAGCAGGTGGGCGGCGCCGACCCGACATTCAACATCCGTGGTTGGACCAGCAGTTACACCGGCGAGCCGATCCCGGCCGAGGAGATGCGGCGCTGGGTGGAGGAGACCGTCGCGCTGGTCCGGCGCACCGGCCCGCGCCGGATCCTGGAGATCGGCAGCGGCACCGGCCTGCTGCTCTTCCGGCTGGCCGGCGACTGCGAGCAGTACACCGCCCTCGACCTGTCGGACAGCGCGGTCGCCCACGTCCGCCGCCACCTCCCGGCGCACTGGGAGCACGTCCGGCTGCTGCGCCGCGCCGGCCACGAGCTGGACGACCTGGCCACCGGCGGGTTCGACACCGTCGTCGTCAACTCGGTGGCCCAGTACCTGCCGAGCGCCGGCTACCTGGTCGAGGTCCTCACCCGGGCCGCCGCGCTGCTGGCGCCGGGCGGGCGGATGGTGATCGGCGACGTCCGGCACCTGGCCCTGCTCGACGCCTTCCAGGTGTCGGTGCTGCAGCCGGGCCTGCCGGCCGGGGCGGGTGACGCCGAGCTGGCCCGCCAGGTCCGCCAGGCCGTCCGGCAGGAGGACGAACTGCTGCTCGATCCGCGCTTCTTCGCGGCGCTGCGCCGGGAGATCCCCCGGATCGGCCGGGTGGAGGTGCTGCCGAAGCCCGGGCACGACCGCAACGAGATGACCCGCTACCGCTACGACGTCGTCCTGCACCTGGACACCGAGCCGGCCGCCCCCGCGGTGCGCACGGTGCCGTGGACCGGCGGCGAGCTGCGGGCGCTGCTGGACGGCTCCCCTCTGGTGGTCACCGGCATCCCCAACGCCCGGGTGCACGGCGACGCCCGGACCGCCGCGCGGCTCGCCGCCGGGCCGGGCGAGGCCGGCGCGGATGCCGTCGACGCCGAGGAGCCCGCCGCGCTGGACCCGCAGGAGCTGCGCGAGCTGGCCGAGCGCCACGGGCACGCCGTGGCGCTCAGCTGGGCGGCCGGCGACCCGCTGGGCCGCTTCGACGCCGCGTTCCGACCGGCCGGCACCGAGCCGGAGACCGCGCTGCCGCCCGCCGGGGACGGCGCGCAGCTGCCCTGGTCGCACTGGGCCAACGACCCGCACCGCGGCCGCGCCGCCCGCCGCCTGGTGCCCGTGCTCCGCTCCCACCTGCGGGAGCGGCTGCCGGAGTACATGGTCCCGGAGGCCTTCGTCACGCTGGACGCGTTGCCGCTGACCGCCAACGGCAAGCTCGACCGGGCCGCGCTGCCCGCCCCGGACTGGTCCACCGGCTCGACCGCGCTGCTCGCCCCCCGTGACGACACCGAGCGGGCGCTCGCCGAGATCTGGAGCGCCGCCCTGGGCGTGGTCCGGATCGGGCTGGCCGACGACTTCTTCGACCTCGGCGGCCACTCCCTGCTGGCGGTCCAGGTGACCGCCGGCGTCCGCGAGTCGCTGGGCCGCGCCCTGCCCGTGCGGGCCCTGTTCGAGGCTCCCGTCCTGGGCGAGTACGCCGAGGCCGTGCGCCGCGCCCCGGCCGCCGAGGCCCCGGAGGCGGCGGCCGCCCCGGTACGCGAGGCCGTACCGGCCGACGACGCCCGCTTCGACGACCTGTCCGCCGAGGAGCTGGCGGAGCTGATGGGCGGGGGCCTGTGACCGCCACCGCGCGCACCCCGGGTGCCACCGTCAGCCCGACCCCCGACCCCGCCCCCGTGAAGGAGCACCCCGTGGCCACCGCCCCCCGCACCGCCGAGGTGCTGCCGGCCTCCGCCGCCCAGCGCCGGTTCTGGCTGATCGACCGGCTGGAGGGCCCCAGCGGCGTCTACAACACCGCCGCCGCCCTGCGGCTGCGCGGACCACTGGCCACCGACCACCTCCGGCAGGCCTTCCAGCTGCTGGTCGACCGGCACGAGGCGCTGCGCACCGTCTTCCCGGCCCGGGACGGCGTCCCGGTCCAGCTGGTGCTGCCGCGCCGCGTCTTCGAGCTGGGCGTGACCGAGGTCGCCGGCGCCGGCGAGGCGGAGGTCCGGGAGCTGGCCGGCCGGCTCGCCGAGCAGCCCTTCGACCTGGCGAAGGGGCCGCTGCTGCGGGCCGAGCTGATCGCCCTCGGACCGCAGGAACACCTCCTGGTCGTGGTGCTGCACCACATCGTGGTGGACCGCTGGTCCTTCGGCCTGCTGATGTCCGAACTCTCCGAGTGCTACGCCGCCCTGGCCGAGCAGCGGCCGGCGCGACTGCCCGCCCTGCCGCTGCGCTACGCCGACCACGTGGCCGGCCGGCAGGCCCTGCTGGACGGCGGCCTCGGCGAGCGGCTGCTCGACCACTGGCGCGAGCGGCTGGCCGGCGCGCCGCAGGCGCTGGAGCTGCCCGGCGACCGCCCGCGCCCGGCGGTGCGCAGCTTCCGCGGCGCGACCGTGCCGGTGCGGCTGGACGCGGCCGCCTCGCAGGCGGTGCGCGACCTCGCCCGGGCTGCCGGGGCCACCCCCTACATCGTTCTGCTCGCCGCCTTCCAGGCGGTGCTGGCCCGGCACGCGGGCACCGAGGAGGTGGTGGTGGCGACCGGGCCCGCCACCCGCCCGCCGGGGACGGAACTGCTGGTCGGCGCGCTGGTCAACACGGTGCTGCTGCGCACCTCGCTGGCCGGCGACCCGAGCTTCGCCGAGCTGGTGGAGCGGGTGCGGGGCACCGCGCTGGACGCCTTCGAGCACCAGGAGCTTCCCTTCGACCGGCTGGTCGAGGAGCTGGCGCCCAGCCGCGACCTGTCGCGCAACCCGCTGGCCCAGATCGGCTTCGTGCTCCAGAACGCGCCGGCCGTCACGCCCGCGCTGGCCGGCCTCGACACCGAGCCGGTGGCGGTGGCGCGGGACAGCGCCCACTTGGACCTCGACCTCCAACTGTCCGAGGAGGAGGGCTGCTTCACCGGCTTCGCCGAGTTCGCCCGGGACCTCTTCGACGCGTCGACGGTGGCCCGGCTGATCGGCCACTGGACCACCCTGCTGACCGCCGGCGTCCGGGCGCCGGGCACCCGGCTGTCCGCTCTGCCGGTGCTCACCCCGGAGGAACTGGAACAGGAGCTGCACGGCTGGAACGACACCGACGGCGAGCTCCCGGCCGGCCTGCGGGTGGACCAGCTGTTCGCCCGCCGGGCGGACCTGACCCCGGGGGCGGTCGCGGTGGTCGACGCGGCCGGCTCCCTCGACTACCGGGCGCTGGACGCCTGGGCGGGCCGGATCGCCCACCGGCTGCGGGCCGGCGGCGTCGGACCGGACGTGCCGGTGGCCCTCTGCCTGGAACGCGGGGCGGGGCTCAGCGCCGCCATGCTCGGCACGCTGCGGGCCGGCGGTGCCTTCCTCGGGCTGGACCCGTCCTACCCGGCCGACCGGCTGGCGTTCATGCTCGCCGACGCCCGGCCGGCCGTGGTGCTCGCCGACCGGTCCACCGCGGACGCGCTGCCGGCCGGTACCGAGGTGCTGCTGCTGGAGGAGATCGCCGCCGACGGGCCGGAGTTCGGCCGTGGGGACGACGGCTCCGCCGACGGACCCGCCGACCGCACCACCGCCGGCGAGGCCAACCTGGCCTACCTGGTGTACACCTCGGGCTCCACCGGGCGCCCCAAGGGCGTCGCCGTCTCCCACCGTGCCATCGTCAACACCTTCGCCGGGCTGGCCCGTTCGCACGGCTTCGGCCCCGGCGACCGGATGGTGGCGCTGCACTCGCCGAGCTTCGACCCTGCCGTGCACGACTGCCTGGCACCGCTGCTGGTCGGCGCCGCCGCCGTCTTCCCCGCGCCGGAGGCGGCCCGCGACCCGCGGCACTGGGCCGAGCTGGTGGCCCGCCACCGGGCGACCGTCTGGTCGATGGGGCCGGCCGGCACCGAGGCGATGCTGGCCGCCGCCGAGGAGCACGGCCTGGCGCTGAACAGCCTGCGCGCCGCGCTGATCGGCGGGGACGTGCTGCCGCCCGCACTGCCGCCCCGGCTGCGGGCCGCCGCGCCGGGCTGCCGGGTGGTCAACTCGGCCGGGGTGGCCGAGGCCGCCTTCTGCAACAACGAGTACCCGGTGCCCGAGGACGCCGACCCGACCGCCCCGGTCCCGTACGGGCGCCCGCTGCCCAACCAGCGGCTGCTGGTGCTGGACGGGCTGCTGCGGGCGGTGCCGGCCGGCGTGCCCGGCGAGCTGTGCGTGGCGGGTGAGGGGCTGGCCCGCGGCTACCTGGGCCGCCCCGGCCTGACGGCCGAGCGCTTCGTGCCCAACCCCTACGGCCGGGTATCGGGCGAGCGCCTCTACCGCACCGGCGACCTCGCCCGCCGCCGGGCCGACGGCGAGCTGGAACTGCTCGGCCGGGCCGACCACCAGGTCAAGATCCGCGGCTTCCGGGTCGAGCCGGGCGAGGTGACCGGCGTGCTGCAGGGCCACCCGGCGGTGGCCGACGCGATCGTCGTGGCCCGCGAGGTGGCCCCGGGCGACCGGCGGCTCGCCGCGTACTGGGTGCCCTCCGCGACCGGCGCCCCGGCGTCCGGCGCCGAGCTGGCCGCCTGGCTGCGCGAGCGGCTGCCCGGCCACCTGGTGCCCGCGCTGTGGACGGAGCTGGCGGCCCTGCCGCTCTCCCCCAACGGCAAGGTGGACCGGGCCGCGCTGCCCGCGCCGGCTGCCGCGGCCGGCGCGGCCGACCGGCTCGCCCCGCGCACCGCCGCCGAGGCCACGATCGCCGCGATCTGGCAGCGGCTGCTGGAACTGCCCGAGGTCGGCGTGCTGGACGACTTCTTCGCCCTCGGTGGGCACTCGCTGCTGGCCAACCGGCTGGTCGGAGCGCTGCGCGCGGAGTTCGGCGTCGAGCTGCGGCTGCGCGAGGTGTTCGCCGCCGTCACGGTGGCCGCCCAGGCCGAGCTGGTCGAGCGGCTGCGCTCCGCGGCCGGCACCGACGGCGGCCCGGCGGAGGGAGACTCACCTGCGCTGCCGCCGGTCGTCCCGGCGGACCGCAGCCGTCCGCTGCCGCTCTCCTTCGCCCAGCAGCGGATGTGGCTCTTCGACCGCTTCGCTCCGGGCAACCCGGCCTACCACGTGCCCACCGCGGTGCGGATCGGCGGCGCGCTCGACCCGGTGGCGCTGGCCGCCGCCCTGCGCGCGCTGACGGCCCGGCACGAGGTGCTGCGCACCGTGCTGCCGGAGGTGGACGGCGTGCCGGCGCAGCGGGTGCTGCCGGTCGGCGAGGCGCCGCTGACCGTGCGCGATCTCGCCGGGGGCGAGCAGGCCCGGGAGGTGGTCGACGCCTTCGTCGCCCGTCCGTTCGACCTGGCGGCCGAGGTGCCGCTGCGCGCCCTGCTGCTGCGGCTGGCACCGGCCGAGCACGTGCTGGTGCTGGTGATCCACCACATCGCGCTGGACGGCTGGTCGATGGGCGTGCTGGTCGAGGACCTGGGCGCGCTCTACGACGGGCGCGAGCTGCCGCCGCTGCCGGTGCAGTACGCCGACTACGCCCGCTGGCAGGCCGACCGCGCCGCCGAGGGCCGCTGGACGGGGCAGCTGGCACACTGGCGCGAGCGGCTGGCCGCGCCGCTGCCGGTGCTGGAGCTGCCCACCGACCGGCCGCGCCCGGCCGTCCCGAGCCTGGCCGGGGCTGTGCACGACTTCGAGCTCTCCGCCGAGCTGACGGAGCGGCTGCGCGCGCTCGGCGCCCGGCACGGCGCCACCCTGTTCATGGTGCTGCTGGCCGGCTACCAGGCGCTGCTGGGCCGGCTCTCCGGCGCCGAGGACGTCCTGGTCGGCACCCCGGTCGCCGGCCGGGGGCAACAGGAACTGGACGGCCTGGTGGGCTGCTTCGTCAACAGCCTGGCGCTGCGCGGCGACCTCTCCGGCGACCCGGCGTTCGCCGAACTGCTGGAGCGCACCCGGGACCGGACGCTGGCCGACTTCGACTGCCAGGAGCTGCCGTTCGAGCAGGTGCTGGACGCCGTCGGCGCCGAGCGCGACCCCGCCCGGCACCCGGTGTTCCAGACCATGCTGACGCTGCAGAGCGCCCGCCCGCCCCGGGCCGGCTTCGCGGGGCTGCGCGTGGAACCGCTGGACGCACGGACCGGCTCCTGCCTGATGGACCTGATGTTCACCGCCGTCGAGCAGGACGGGCGGCTGGCCTTCACGGTGGAGTACGCGACGGACCTGTTCGACGCGGCGGGCATCGCCCGCCTGGCGCACCGCTTCGGCGTGCTGCTGTCGGCCGCCGCCGAGGAGCCGCGGACCGCGCTGTCCGCGCTGCCGCTGCTCGACGCCGAGGAACGCCGCACGGTGCTCACCCGGTGGAACGACACCGCCCGCCCCATCCCGGCCGGCGGCCTGCACGACCTGGTCGCGGCGGCCGCGGCCCGCACTCCCGACGCCCCGGCACTGGAGCACGAGGGCCGCACGACCCGCTACGCCGAGCTGGAGGCCGCCGCCGGGCGCTGCGCGGCGCGGCTGCGCAGTCTGGGGATCGGCGCGGGGAGCGTGGTCGCGGTGCACGCGTCGCCGACGCCGCAGCTGGTCATCGCCCTGCTCGGGGTGCTGAAGGCGGGCGCGGCGTTCACCACGCTGGACCCGGAACTGCCCGAGGCGCGACTGCGCCGGTTGCTGGAGCTCTCCGGCGCCGAGCTGGTGCTCACCGACGGGAGTCCGGCCGGACCGCTCTTCGGCGGGCTGCGGGTGGAGCCGGTCGAGGAGCCGGTCGAGGACCCGGACGGCACCGGACCGGCGGTCCCGGCCTGCCCCGCCGCGGCGACCGAACCGGACTCGCTGGCCTGCGTCTTCTTCACCTCCGGCACCACCGGGCTGCCCAAGGGATCGATGTTCACCCACCGGGGCCTGGTGAACTTCACCCTGGCGATGGCCGAGGAGTTCCGCCTCGCCCCCGGTGACCGCTTCCTCCAGCTGGCCTCCACCGGCTTCGACGTGCTGGTCGAGGAGCTGTTCCCGGCCCTGGCGTCCGGCGCCACCGTGGTGCTGCCCGGCACCCGGCTGTTGGCCCGCGGCGTCGACCTGACCCGTTACCTCGCGGAGCACCGGATCACCGGCCTGGAGCTGACCACCGCCTACTGGCACGACTGGACCGCCGACCTGGAGCGCACCGGTGCCGCGCTCCCGCCGGACCTGCGGTTCGTCGCGATGGGCGGCGAGCGGGTACGGCGGGACCGGCTGGCCGTCTGGCAGCGTCTCGGGGTGCCGCTGGTGCACGTGTACGGACTCACCGAGGTCACGTGCACCTCGGCCACCCGGCGGGTGACCGACGAGCCGGTGGGCGGCGACGGCCTGCCGATCGGCCGCCCGCTGCCCAACACCACCGTCTACCTGCTGGACGCGGCCGGGCAGCCGGTGCCGATCGGCTCCCCCGGCGAGCTGTTCCTCGGCGGCGCCGGCCTGGCCCGCGGCTACCTGGGCCGCCCCGGCCTGACCGCCGAGCGCTTCGTCCCGGACCCGTTCGGTCCGCCCGGCGCCCGGCTCTACCGCACCGGCGACCTGGCACGCCACCGGGCCGACGGCGAGGTGGAGTTCATCGGCCGGGCGGACCAGCAGGTGAAGATCCGCGGCCACCGGATCGAGCCCGCCGAGGTGGAGGCCCAGCTCGCCGAGCTGCCCGGGGTCGGTGCCGCGGCGGTGGTGGTCCGCGAGGACGAGCCGGGCGAGAAGCGCCTGGTCGGCTACGCGGTCGCCGCCCCCGGTACCGCGCCGGACGGCTTCGAGCTGCGCGCCGCGCTGCGCGAGCGGCTGCCCGAGTACCTGGTGCCGTCGGCGATCGTGCTGCTGCCCGCGCTGCCGCTGAACGGCAACGGCAAGCTCGACCGCGGCGCGCTGCCCCGGCCCGGCCGGGCCGAACTGGCCGGTGGCGCGGCGGTCGCCCCGCGCACCCCGGCCGAGCGCGAGATCGCGGAGCTGGCGGGCGAGTTGCTCGCACTGCCGGCGGTCGGCGTCCACGACGACCTGTTCGATCTGGGCCTGCACTCGCTGCTGGCCGCCCGGTTCGCCGCCCGGGTGCGCGAGGTCTGTCAGGTCGACGTGCCCCTGCGGGTCTTCTACGAGGCTCCCACCGTCGCCGAGTTGGCCCTGCGGGTGGTGCAGCTCCAGGCCGAGGGGACCGACCCGGACGACCTGGCGCAGCTGCTCGCCGAACTGGAGGCCGAGGACGGCCTCGCCTCCGCCTGAACCCGGCCCGACCGCCCCGCACCGGCGACCGCCCACCCGCCCCGGCACGACCTGCCCGGCGGCCACCCACCCGACCCGCCGGGCCGCATCCGGCCCGGCACCTGGAGGAACCCCGTGACCATCGCCCCCGCCCTGCTCGAGGACTGGCTCCGCGAGCGCTACTTCACCACCACCTACGACATCAGCAGCAGCGGTGTCGAGAATTACACCGTCGACCAGGTCCTCGCCCTGGCCGGCACCGACGCCGCCTCGCTCGGCGGCATCGTGTTCCGCGACAGCCACTCGCTGGGCGGCGAGCCGCTGCGCGCCGCCCTCGCCGAGCGGCACGGCACCGACCCCGGCGCGGTCATCGCCACCCAGGGGTCCAGCGAGGCCGTCTACCTGGTCATGCAGGCCCTGCTGAAGCCCGGCGACGAGGTGGTGGTGCAGGCTCCCGCCTACCACGCGCTGGTCGAGGTGGCCGCCTCGCTGGGCTGCCGGATCGTCCCCTGGGCGATGCGCACCGCGCAGGGCGTGGTCACCAACGAGGACGAGCTGCTGGCGCTGATCGGCCCGGCCACCGCCATGGTGGTGCTCAACTTCCCGCACAACCCGACCGGCGCCACGGTCACCGCGGACCAGCAGGCCGCCGTCGTCGACGCCTGTGCCCGGTACGGCACCTGGCTCGCCTGGGACAACGCCTTCCAGCGCCTGGTCTACGACCGCGAGCCGCTGCCCGACCCGGCCCCCGGCTACCCCCGGGCGATCTCCTTCGGCACCCTCTCCAAGGCGTACGGCCTGCCGGGCCTGCGGGTCGGCTGGGCACTGGCCGCGCCCGAGGTGCTGGCCGGCTGCGTGCGCCGTCGCGACTACACCAGCCTGGCGCTCTCCCCGCTGGTCGAGGCGGTGGCCACGCACGCCGTCCGGCACGCCGACGAGCTGCTCCGTCCCCGGCTGGCCCAGGCCACGGCCAACCGCGCGGTGCTGGCCGACTGGCTGGCGGAGCACCGCGACCGGGTGCGCGCCGACCTGCCGGCCGGCGGGGTCACCGCCTTCCCCGAGCTGACCACGGTGGCCGACGTGACCGCGTTCGCCGACCGGCTCGACCGCGAGCACGGCGTCCTGGTCGTGCCCGGCGTCTGCTTCGGCGCCCCGCGGCACATCCGGCTCGGCTTCGGCGGTTCCTCCACGGAGCTGGCCGCCGGCCTCGACCGACTCTCCACGCTGCTGCCCGCGGCCTGAGGCCCGCCACGGGCCCGTCCGCCGGCCTTCCCCGCCGCCCTTCCGTCCGGGCTCCGCCGAGCCCTCCCGCACCACCGACCACCGAGGTGACACCCATGCACACCCTCGCTCTCGACCCCGCCGACGCCGACGCGGTCGCCGCACTGCTCGACGAACTGGCCGACCGGCACGGCAGCGTCGAGGACCAGGCCCTCCAGGACGAACTGACCGTCCAGTCCCACCGGTTGCCGCTCGCCCTGCGTCGCTTCCTGACCGACTTCCGGCTGCACGAGCCGGCCGGCGCCTGCGTGGTCTCCGGCTACCGGGTCGACCAGGACCGGATCGGCGCCACCCCCGCGCACTGGCAGCACCGCACCGGGGTCTCCCCGGCGCTGCGCGAGGAGATCTTCCTGCTGCTCTGCGGGGCCCTGCTCGGCGAGCCGGTCGCCTGGGCCACCCAGCAGGACGGCTACCTGGTGCACGACGTCCTGCCGGTGAAGGGCCACGAGGACGAGCAGATCGGGACCGGCAGCAACCAGACCATCTTCTGGCACGTCGAGGACGCCTTCCACCCCTACCGGGGCGACTACGTGGGCCTGCTCTGCCTGCGCAACCCGGACCGGGTGCCGACCACCTTCGTCGGCGTGCAGGACCTGGAGATCTCCGCCGAGGACCGGCGGGTGCTCGCAGAGCCGCGGTTCTACATGCTGCCGGACAACTCGCACCTCCAGATGCTCGACAGCGGGCCGGGGCGGGCGCTCGCGGGCGGTGCGGAACTGCTCGACCAGGCGTACGACCGGCTGAAGCGGATGCGCGACGACGCCGCACCCGTGCCGGTGCTGTTCGGCTCGCCCGCCGACCCGTACCTCTGCCTGGACCCGTACTTCATGGACCTGGACCGGCTGGACGACGAGGCCCGGGGCGCGCTCCAGCGGCTGTCGGCGGAGATCGACCGCCGGCTCGGCGGCGCCGCGCTGGCCCCCGGAGAGATCGTCTTCGTCGACAACTACCGTGCGGTGCACGGCCGCAGCTCCTTCTCCGCGCGCTTCGACGGCACCGACCGCTGGCTCAAGCGGGTCAGCGTGGCCCGCGACCTGCGCAAGTCCCGCGACACCCGGGCCGCCGCCGGCTCCCGCGTCCTGTTCTGACCGCTCCGAGCGCGCTCCGCCGGCCCCGCCCGCCACCGCGCGCCTACTGCCCCAACTCAGCCTTCCGCCAAGCGCCTTCGGGCCAGCACGACCTTCTCCGGGGAGAGCACCGTGAGCACCACCCAGTCCGCCACCACCGCGTCGTCGACCGGCCGGGCCGCCGAGGCCGGCGCCACCGTCGCCGGGGCCGCCGACACCGCCCGCCGGATCGCCGAGCTGTCGCCCGACCAGCGGGCCCGGCTGGAGGCGCGGCTGCGCGAGCGGCTGGCCCGGCGCCCGGCCGCCGCGGCCGGCGTTCCGCGCCGCACCCCGGGGGCACCGGTGCCGCTCTCCTTCGCCCAGGAGCAGATCTGGCTGGCCCAGCAGCTCGCCCCGGAGTCGGCGGCGTACAACGTGCCGATGGCGCTCACCTGCAGCGGACCGCTGGACGCCGAGCGGCTGGCCCGGGCGTTCCGCACGGTGATCTCCCGGCACGAGGTGCTGCGCACCACCTTCGCCGCCGGACCGGACGGTTCGCCGGTCCAACTGGTGCACGAGCAGGCCGGGTTCGAGCTGCCGGTGACCGACCTCCGGTCGACGGCGGACGCCTCGGCGTACGTGCACGAGCGGCTGGCCGCCGAGGCGCACACCCCCTTCGACCTGGCCTCCGGACCGCTGCTGCGGGCCGCGCTGCTGCGCACCGGCGAACAGGAGCACGTACTCGCACTGACCGTTCATCACATCGCCGTCGACGCATGGTCGGTGAACGTGCTGCTCGGCGAGGTCGCGGCCGCCTACCGGTCGGCGGACGGGCCGACCGCCGGCGCGGAGCTGCCCCCGCTGCCGGTGCAGTACGGCGACTTCGCCGCCTGGCAGCGCGGCCGCCTCGACGGCGCCGCGTACCAGGAGAGCCTGGACTACTGGCAGCAGCGGCTGTCCGGCCTGACCGACACCCCGCCGCCGGCCACCGCGACCGGCCGCCCCGCGGACGGCCCGGGCGCCGGCTCGCACAGCCTGGAGCTGCCCGCCGACGTGACCGCGGGTCTGCGGGCCCTGGCCGCGCGGCACCGGACCACGCTCTTCACGGTGGCGCTGGCCGCCCTCCAGACGCTGCTGCACCGCTACGGCTGCGGGGAGGACCCGGTGGTCGCCACCCCGGTCGGCGGCCGCGACCGCACCGAACTCGAAGGCCTGGTCGGCTGCTTCGTCAACACCCTGCTGCTGCGCGGCGACCTTTCCGGCGAGCCGACCTTCGCCGAGCTGCTGGACCGGGCCGGTGAGGCGACCCGGCGCGACCTCCGGCACCAGGAGGTGCCCTTCGAACAGCTCGCCGCGCGGCTGCGGGCCGGCTCCCCGGACGGGCTGGCGCGCACCATGCTGGTGCTCGACCAGGCCTCCCCGGGCGGCGCTCCCGCCGCCGGGTCCGCCGCCGCGCCCGGCGAGCTGGTGCTGCGCCCACTGGACGGCACCGGCCCGGCCGACGCGAAGCGGGACCTGACCTTCACCGTCTCGGAGACCGGCGACACCCTGGTACTGACCCTGGTGCACCGCACCGACCGCTACGAGGAGCGGTCCGCCGAGCGTCTGCTCGCCCACTACGCCACCCTGCTGCGCGAGGCCGGCGCCGACCCGCACCGCCCCGTCGGCCGCCTGCCGCTGCTCACCGTCGCCGAGCGCGCGCTGGTGCTCGACAGCTGGAACGCCACCGCTCTGGAGGTGCCGGCCGGCACCTTCCACGGCCGGTTCGCCGAGCAGGCGGCGCGGACTCCGCAGGCCGTCGCGGTGGTCGGCGCCGACGGCGCCCACCGCTACGCGGAACTGGACCGGCTGGCCAACCGGCTGGCCCACCACCTGCGCGGGCTCGGCGTCGGCGCCGAGACCCCGGTCGGCATCTGCCTGGAGCGCGGCACCTGGACCGTGGTGGCGCTGCTGGCCGTGCTCAAGGCCGGCGGCTGCTACGTGCCGATCGACCCGGCCCAGCCGCAGGAGCGGATGGCGATGATGCTCGCCGACACCGCCGCGCCCGTGGTGATCACCCGCGCCGACTCGGCCGACCGGCTGCCGGCCGCCGTGCAGGCGGTCGTGGTGGAGGAGCTGGCCCTGGACGCGCTGCCCGGCACCGCCCCCGAGGTTGCGGTCGACCCGGGCCAGGCCGCCTACGTCCTGTTCACCTCCGGCTCCACCGGACGGCCCAAGGGCGTGGTGGTCGAGCACCGCCAGGTGCTCAACTACCGGACCGCCGTGGTGTCGGCGCTGGCCCTGGCGCCGGAGGCCGGGTACGCGATGGTCCAGCCGTTCACCTTCGACTCCTGCGTCACGGTGCTGTCGGCCGCACTGCTCGGCGGCGGCACGCTGCACATGGTGGACGCCGACACCGCTTCGGACGGGCGACGGCTGGCGGCCTACTTCGCCGAGCACACGATCGACTACCTGAAGATCAGCCCCTCGCACCTGGCCGCGCTGGAGGGCCCGGGCGGCGAGCACCGGGTGCTCCCCCGCCGCGGTCTGATCCTCGGCGGCGAGGGCTCCACCAGCACCTTCGTCCGCGAGGTGCTGGGCCGGGCCGGGTGCGAGGTCTTCAATCACTACGGCCCCACCGAGACCACGGTCGGGGTGACCACCCACCACCCGCGGGCCGGAGAGCTCGCCGCCACCCCGACCGTGCCGATCGGCCGACCGCTCGGCAACGTCCGGGCGTACGTGCTGGACGGCCGGGGCGAGCCGGTGCCGGTCGGGGTGCCGGGCGAGCTGTTCATCGGCGGTGCCCAGGTGACCCGCGGCTACCTGGGTCGTCCGGGGCTCACCGCCGAGCGCTTCGTCCCGGACCCGTTCGGAGCGCCCGGCTCCCGGCTCTACCGCACCGGCGACCTGACCCGCCGGCTGGCGGACGGCGCGATCGAGTTCCTCGGACGGCTGGACGACCAGGTGAAGATCCGCGGCTTCCGGATCGAACTGGGCGAGGTGGAGGCCGCGTTGGCCGCACTGGAACCGGTGGCGGCGGCAGCGGCGGTGGTCCGCGAGGACCGGCCGGGTGACCGGCAGCTGGTCGGCTACCTGGTCCCGGCACCCGGCGCCGAGGTGGAACCGGCAGCCCTGCGCTCCGAGTTGGCGAAGACGCTGCCCGGCTACATGGTCCCGTCCGCGCTGGTGGTGCTCGACGCGCTGCCGCTGACCGCGCACAACAAGCTGGACCGGCGGGCGTTGCCGGCTCCGCCCCGCCAGGAGGCCGCCCCCGGCCGGGCCGCGCGCGACGAGCGGGAGGCCGCGCTGTGCCGGATCTTCGCCGAGGTGCTGGGCACAGCGCGCGAGCCGGGCATCGACGAGGACTTCTTCGACCTCGGCGGCCACTCCCTGCTGGCGATGCGCCTGGTCGCGGCCGTCCGCACCGAACTCGACGCCGAGCTGGGCATCCGTGACCTCTTCGAGGCGCCGACCGTAGCGGAGCTGGCCGCACGCGTGGCGGGGGCCGCGCCCGCCGCCGTGCTACCGCCGCTGGTCAGGGCCGAGCGCCCCGACGTCCTGCCGCTCTCCTTCGCCCAGCGGCGGCTCTGGTTCCTCAACCGGATGGAGCGCGGGACCAGCGCCTACGCGATGCCGGTGGTGCTGCGGTTGACGGAGGCCGTCGACACCACCGCCCTGCAGGCCGCCCTGGACGACGTCGTCGAACGCCACGAGACCCTGCGCACCCTCTTCCCCGAGACCCACGGCGAACCCCACCAGCACATCCGCCCCGCCACCCCCCACCTCATCCCCCTCCACACCCGGACCGTCGACACCGAAACCGACGCCCACACCCACATCACCGCACTCGCCACAACCCCCTTCGACCTCACCACCCAACTCCCCCTCCGCGCCACCCTCCTCACCCTCGCCCCCGACCACCACCTCCTCACCCTCGTCCTCCACCACATCGCCGGCGACGGCTGGTCCATGCAACCCCTCACCCACGACCTCACCACCGCCTACCACGCCCACACCACCGGCCACACCCCCAACTGGCCCGAACTCCCCGTCCAGTACGCCGACTACACCCTCTGGCAACACCACCACCTCGGAAACCCCGACACCCCCGACACCCCCCTCCACACCCAACTCACCCACTGGACCAACCACCTCACCAACCTCCCCGACACCATCCCCCTCCCCACCGACCACCCCCGACCCACCAACCCCACCCACCAAGCCCGCACCCACACCACCCACACCCACCCCACCACCCACCACCGACTCACCACCCACGCCCACACCCACCACGCCACCCTCTTCCACACCCTCCACGCCGCCCTCGCCACCCTCCTCACCCGCAACGGCGCCGGCACCGACCTCCCCATCGGCACCCCCACCGCCGGCCGCACCCACCCCCACCTCGACCACCTCATCGGCTTCTTCGTCAACACCCTCGTCCTCCGCACCGACACCACCGGCAACCCCACCCACACCCAACTCCTCCACCACACCCGCGACCTCAACCTCACCGCCCTCACCCACCAGGACCTCCCCTTCGACCGCCTCGTCGAAGCCCTCAACCCCAACCGCACCCCCCACCACCACCCCCTCTTCCAAACCATCCTCACCCTCAACAACACCACCACGGCCAGCAGCGAATTCGACTCCCAGGAAGTCGAGTTCGAGAGCGCAGCCAAGTTCGACCTGTCGTTCTCGGTCACCGAGCAGCACACCGCCGACGGCACCCCCGACGGCCTCACCGTCACCATCGAGTACGCCGCCGACCTCTTCGAACCCGCCACCGTCGAACGCCTCGCCGACCAGTTCCAGCGCATCCTGCGCAGCGCCGCCGAACACCCCGACACCCCCATCCACGACATCGACCTGCTGGGCGACGCCGGACGGACCGAACTCACCGCGCTGGCCACCGGCGACGTCCACCCGCTGCCCGCCGCCGCCCTGCCCGAGCTGTTCACCGCCCAGGTCGCCCGCACCCCCGACGCCACCGCCGTCACCTGCGGCACCGACACCCTCAGCTACACCGAACTCGACACCGCCACCGACCGCCTCGCCCGTCACCTCACCGTGCTGGGCGCGGGTGCGGAGAGCCGGGTCGCGGTGCTCCAGCAGCGCTCGACGGCGCTGGTGGTCAGCACGCTGGCCGTGGCGCGGGCGGGCAGCGCGTACGTGCCGCTGTCCGAGAGCTGGCCGGCCGAGCGGATGGAGCTGGTGCTCGCCGACACCGGTGCCGAGCTGCTGCTGGTCGACGCGGCCACCCGCGACCTGCCGTTCGTCCGGGCCCGGGCGGCGGCCGGCGTCCGGGTGGTGGACGTCTCGGCCCCGCTGCCGGACGCCCCCGCCCGCACCGGGACGGCGCGCCCCTTCCCGCCCGTCCAGCCGGAGCGGCTCGCCTACGTGATGTACACCTCCGGCTCCACCGGCACTCCCAAGGGCGTCGCCGTCACCCACGCGGACGTGGCCGCGCTGGCCGCCGACCACTGGTGGCAGCAGGACGGCCACCACTCGCGGGTGCTGTTCCACTCCCCGCACGCCTTCGACGCGGCCACCTACGAGCTGTGGGTACCGCTGCTGAGCGGCGGCCAGGTGGTGGTGGCTCCGGCCGGCGACCTGGACGCCGGGCGGATCGGGCGGCTGGTCGCCGAACACCGGATCACTGCGCTCTGGCTGACCGCCGGCCTGTTCCGGCTGCTCGCCGAAGAGGCGCCGGAGAGCCTGGCCGGGGTGCGCGAGGTGCTCACCGGCGGCGACGTCGTCCCGGCGTCCGCGGTGCGCCGGGTGCTCGACGTCCACCCCGAGCTACGGGTGGTCGACGGCTACGGCCCGACCGAGACCACCGTCTTCGCCACCCGGCACCCGATGGCCGCCGGGGACGAGCTCGGCAGCACCGTGCCGATCGGCCGTCCCCTGGACAACATGCGGGTCCGGTTGCTGGATGCCGGGCTGCGGCAGGTGCCGGTCGGGGTGCCGGGCGAGCTGTTCATCGCCGGCGCCGGCCTGGCCCGCGGCTACCTGGGCCGTCCGGGAGCGACGGCCGAGCGCTTCCTGCCCGACCCGTTCGGCGAGCCCGGCGCGCGGATGTACCGCACCGGCGACCTCGGCCGCTGGAACCCTCGCGGCACCCTCGACTTCCTGGGCCGCACCGACGACCAGATCAAGCTCCGCGGCTTCCGCATCGAACCCGCCGAGATCGAGGCCCACTTCACCGGCCGACCCGACATCGCCCAGGCCGCCGTCCTGCTCCGCGAGGACAACCCGGGGGATCAGCGACTGGTGGCCTACCTGGTGCGGGCCGGCGGCGCCCTCCCGGACCCGGCCGAACTCCGCGCCACCGCCGCGGCCCGGCTGCCGGCCTACCTGGTGCCCTCCGCCGTCGTCCTGCTCGACACCCTCCCGCTCACCCCCAACGGCAAGCTCGACCGCCGCGCCCTCCCCGCACCCGCCACCACGACCGGCCGGACCGGCCGCGCACCCCGCTCCCCCCGCGAGGAAGTCCTCTGCGGCCTCTTCGCCACCACCCTCAACACCGAAACCGTCGGCATCGACGACAACTTCTTCGACCTCG
Organism: Kitasatospora hibisci; assembly: GCF_043950205.1. Lineage (NCBI taxonomy): Bacteria > Bacillati > Actinomycetota > Actinomycetes > Kitasatosporales > Streptomycetaceae > Kitasatospora > Kitasatospora hibisci. The sequence continues at coordinate 1,165,747 of NZ_CP171642.1, forward strand.
GCGGCCACTCCCTGCTGGCGATGCGCCTGGTCGCGGCCGTCCGCACCGAACTCGACGCCGAGCTGGGGGTGCGCGACCTCTTCGAGGCACCGACCGTCGCCGCCCTCGCCGAGCGCCTGGAGCAGGCCCGGCCCGCGACCGCGCTGCCGCCGCTGGTGCGGGCGGAGCGACCTGAGCGCATCCCGCTCTCGTCGGCGCAGTCCCGGCTCTGGTTCCTCAACCGGATGGAGGAGACCGAGCGCGCCTCCTACAACATCCCGGTGGTGCTGCGGTTGACGGAGGCCGTCGACACCACCGCCCTGCAGGCCGCCCTGGACGACGTCGTCGAACGCCACGAGACCCTGCGCACCCTCTTCCCCGAGACCCACGGCGAACCCCACCAGCACATCCGCCCCGCCACCCCCCACCTCATCCCCCTCCACACCCGGACCGTCGACACCGAAACCGACGCCCACACCCACATCACCGCACTCGCCACAACCCCCTTCGACCTCACCACCCAACTCCCCCTCCGCGCCACCCTCCTCACCCTCGCCCCCGACCACCACCTCCTCACCCTCGTCCTCCACCACATCGCCGGCGACGGCTGGTCCATGCAACCCCTCACCCACGACCTCACCACCGCCTACCACGCCCACACCACCGGCCACACCCCCAACTGGCCCGAACTCCCCGTCCAGTACGCCGACTACACCCTCTGGCAACACCACCACCTCGGAAACCCCGACACCCCCGACACCCCCCTCCACACCCAACTCACCCACTGGACCAACCACCTCACCAACCTCCCCGACACCATCCCCCTCCCCACCGACCACCCCCGACCCACCAACCCCACCCACCAAGCCCGCACCCACACCACCCACACCCACCCCACCACCCACCACCGACTCACCACCCACGCCCACACCCACCACGCCACCCTCTTCCACACCCTCCACGCCGCCCTCGCCACCCTCCTCACCCGCAACGGCGCCGGCACCGACCTCCCCATCGGCACCCCCACCGCCGGCCGCACCCACCCCCACCTCGACCACCTCATCGGCTTCTTCGTCAACACCCTCGTCCTCCGCACCGACACCACCGGCAACCCCACCCACACCCAACTCCTCCACCACACCCGCGACCTCAACCTCACCGCCCTCACCCACCAGGACCTCCCCTTCGACCGCCTCGTCGAAGCCCTCAACCCCAACCGCACCCCCCACCACCACCCCCTCTTCCAAACCATCCTCACCCTCAACAACACCACCACGGCCAGCAGCGAATTCGACTCCCAGGAAGTCGAGTTCGAGAGCGCAGCCAAGTTCGACCTCTCCTTCACCGTCACGGAGCAGCACACCGCCGACGGCACCCCCGACGGCCTCACCGTCACCATCGAGTACGCCGCCGACCTCTTCGAACCCGCCACCGTCGAACGCCTCGCCGACCAGTTCCAGCGCATCCTGCGCAGCGCCGCCGAACACCCCGACACCCCCATCCACGACATCGACCTGTTCACCGAGCACGAGCGCCGGGCCCTGTTCACCGACTGGAACGGCCCGACCCGCGAGCTCCCCGGCCGGACGCTGCCGGAGCTGTTCGCCGCCCAGGTCGCCCGCACCCCCGACGCCACCGCCGTCACCTGCGGCACCGACACCCTCAGCTACACCGAACTCGACACCGCCGCCAACCGCCTCGCCCGTCACCTGGTGGCCTGCGGCGCCGGTCCCGAGCGGCTTGTCGCACTGGCCGTACCGCGCTCGGTGGAGACCCTGGTGGCCGTGCTCGCGGTGCTCAAGTCCGGTGCGGCGTACCTGCCGATCGACCTCACCCACCCGGCCGAACGGATCGCCTACACCCTCGCCGACGCCGGACCGCTCTGTGTGCTCACCACCACCGAGGCTGCGGCCCAGCTGCCCACCACCGGGCACCCGCACCTGCTGCTCGACGGCCCGGACACGGTGGCCGAACTGGCCGCCCTGCCCGCGCACGACCTCACCGACGCCGACCGTTCGGCGCCGCTGGCGCTGCGCAACCCGGCCTACGTGATCTACACCTCCGGCTCCACCGGGCGCCCCAAGGGCGTGGTGGTCGAGCACCACTCGCTGGACGCCTACCTGGCCTGGGCCCGCGAGGCCTACGGCGGTGTGGCCGGCCGGGCCCTGGTCCACTCGCCGGTCTCCTTCGACCTCACCGTCACCGGCCTGTTCGCCCCGCTCACCAGCGGCGGCGCCGTCCAACTGATCGAACTGGACGACCGGGCGCCCACAGCAGGGGAGTTCGAGCGCCCGACCTTCGTCAAGGCCACCCCGAGCCACCTGGCGCTGCTGACCGCGCTGCCCGAGCGCTTCTCACCCGCCGAACAGCTGGTGCTCGGAGGCGAGTCGCTGATGGGCGAGGTGCTGGACGAATGGCGCCGCCGGCACCCGGGCACGACGGTGATCAACGAGTACGGCCCGACCGAGACCACCGTCGGCTGCACCGAGTTCCGGATCGAGCCCGGCGACACCGCGCCCTCCGGCGTGATCACCATCGGACGGCCGATCTGGAACACCCGGATGTACGTGCTGGACCAGGCACTGCGGGCGCTGCCGATCGGCGTCGGCGGCGAACTGTACATCGCCGGCGACCTGGTGACCCGCGGCTACCTCGGCCGCCCGGCCCTGACCGCCGAGCGCTTCCTGCCCGACCCGTTCGGCGAGCCCGGATCCCGGATGTACCGCACCGGCGACCTCGGCCGCTGGCACCACGAAGGCCGGCTGGAGTTCCTCGGCCGCACCGACGACCAGGTCAAGCTCCGCGGCTTCCGCATCGAACCCGCCGAGATCGAGGCCCACTTCACCGGCCGACCCGACATCGCCCAGGCCGCCGTCCTGCTCCGCGAGGACAACCCGGGGGACCCGAGGCTCGTCGCCTACCTCGTCCCCACCGGCGACGCCCTCCCGGACCCGGCCGAACTCCGCGCCACCGCCGCGGCCCGACTCCCCGCGCACCTCGTCCCGTCCGCCGTCGTCCTGCTCGACGCCCTCCCGCTCACCCCCAACGGCAAGCTCGACCGCCGCGCCCTCCCCGCACCCGCCACCACGACCGGCCGGACCGGCCGCGCACCCCGCTCCCCCCGCGAGGAAGTCCTCTGCGGCCTCTTCGCCACCACCCTCAACACCGAAACCGTCGGCATCGACGACAACTTCTTCGACCTCGGCGGCCACTCCCTGCTGGCCGCCCGGCTGACTGCCCGGATCCGCGACGAGCTGGGTGTCCGGATCGGTCTGCGGGCCTTGTTCGAAACCCCGACCGTGGCCCTGCTGGCCGAACGGATCGGCGGTGAGGGCGACACCGGATCCTCCGACGGGCTGGGGCGGTTGCTGCCGCTGCGGACCGGCGGAACCCGTCCGCCGCTGTTCGCCGTGCACCCCGGCGGGGGCCTCGGCTGGTGCTACTCCGGCCTGGTCCGCCATCTCGACCGCGACCGACCGCTGTTCGCGCTGCAGGCCCGCGGGCTGGACGGGGACGGCGAACTGCCGGGCAGCGTGGCCGAGATGGCGGCCGACTACCTGCTCCTGATCCGTACGGTGCAGCCGAGCGGCCCGTACCACCTGCTCGGCTGGTCGTTCGGCGGCACGGTGGCCCACGAGATGGCCCGCCAACTGCAGGCCGCGGGCGAGGAGGTGGCGCTGCTGGCGATGCTCGACTCGCACCCCACCGGCCGGTTCCGGCACGCCGGCCGGCCCAGCGACGCGGAGATCCTCTCGCTGGCGCTGGACGGCCTCGACCTCGACGAGCTGGACGCAGAAGCCACGGAGGCCGCGGCTGCCAGGGCCGGCGGCAGCGACGCCCTGGGTGAGGGACTCCCCACCGCCGAGGCCGTGTCGGAGCTGCTGCGGGTGCGCGGCAGCGTGCTGGCCGGGCTGGACCCGGCGGCGCTGCACCGACTGGTGAAGGTGACCGCCAACAACATCACGCTGGCCCGGGGCGAACAGCCCGGGCGCTACCGGGGCCGGGTGCTCTTCTTCGAGGCCCTGCCCGGCCGGGGCTCCGAGGGCACCCCGCTGACCGAGCTGTGGACGCAGCACGTGGACGGCCCCATCGAGAACCACCCGCTGGACATCCCGCACAGCCGCTTCACCACGCCGGAGGCACTGGACGTGATCGGCCCGGTCCTGGCCGCCCACCTGCGCTGACCCGGCCGGACCGGGGGTGGTGCGACCGACCTCGGCCGCACCACCCCGCCCCGACTTCCGTCCCGTCCGTCCCTCACCGCCCGTCGCTCGCCACCTCGTAGCGGAGCCCTGCCATGCCTCTTTCCCTCGCCCCTCCCCCACCCCCTCCGGAGGTGCCGTGACCACGTTCCTCCTCATCTGGGCCGGCCGGCTGCTCACCGCCCTCGGCTCCAGCATCTCCGGCTTCGCCCTCGGCCTGTGGATCTACCGACAGACCGGCTCCGTCACCCAGTTCGCCACCGGTCTGCTGCTCGGATTCGCGCCGGGCATGCTGGCCGCCCCGGCCGCCGGCATCCTCGTGGACCGCCACCGCCGCCGGACCGTCCTGCTCTGCGCGGACGCTGCGGCCATGCTCGCCGCCGCGGCCATGGCCGCCGCCGAGGCGACCGGGCACCTGGCCGTCTGGCAGGTGTACGCGACCACCGTCGTGGAGTCCTGCTGCGCCGCCTTCCAGTGGCCCGCGCTCGCCGCCGCCGTCACCGGTATGGTCCGGCCCGACCAGCGCGGCCGCGCCGGGGCGATGACCCAGACCGCCCTGGCCGGGGCCCAGCTGCTCGGCCCGATGCTCGCCGCCGTCCTGCTCGGCGCAGGCGGGCTGCGCGCCGTCCTGCTGACCGACGTCGTCTCGTTCGCGCTGGGGCTGCTCACCCTGCTGGTCGCCCGCTTCCCCGAGCCGACCGGCCACCGGGACCGCCCCCACCCGCCCGGGCACGCCACCGACCCGGCGCGACGCCGCGGCTGGCAAGCCGAGTTGGCCGAGGGCCGGCGGCTGCTCACCGGCCAACCGGGTCTGCGGCACCTGCTCCGCGTGGTGACCGTGCTCAATGCAGTCGAGGCCGCCGCCACCGCTCTGCTGCTGCCCCTGGTGCTGGCCGGCACCCCGGCCGACGGCCAGAACGCCGCGGTCGCCATGGTCAGCACCGCCGGAGGCCTCGGCCTGGCCGCCGGAAGTGTCGCCATGTCGATCTGGTCCGGGCCGCGCCGGCCGCTCGCCTGGGTCACCTCGGCCACCGTCCTCAGCGGCGGCGCCGTCCTGGCGGCGGGCCTCCACCCGCGCCCCGCCGCACTGGCGGTGGCCGCCTTCACGTTCTTCCTCGGCCTGCCCGTGGTGACCAGTTGCGCCCAGGTGCTCTGGCAGTCCGCCGTGGCCGCCGAGGCGCAGGGCCGGGTCTTCGCGCTGCGCCGGATGTTCACCCAGGCCGGCACCCTGCTCGGCTACCTGCTGGCCGGACCGCTCGCCTCGCAGGTCTGCGAGCCGCTGGTGGCCCCCGGCGGCCCGCTCGGCTCCACCCTCGGCCGCCTCCTCGGCACCGACCGGGACCGCGGCAGCGCCCTGCTGCTCTGCTGCACCGGTCTGTTCCTGGCCGTGACCGGCCTGGCCGGGCGCCGCCACACCGTCGAGGCGCTTCCGCCCCCGGAACCGATCGGGTGCGATAGAACCGCCCTGACCAGGATTCCCGCCAACTCCACCGATGCGGAGCAACTGTGATCATCCGACCCACCACCCCCTCCGACCTCGACCGAGTCCTCCCGCTGATCGTGCCCGACCCGGCCACCGGCCTGACGGCCGACACCTACCGGACCCGCCTCGCGGAGGGCGAGTACCGCCCCGGGTGGACGTGGGTCGCCGAGGACGCCCCCGGCGGCTCCCCGCTCGCGCTGGCCGTCTGGTGGGGCGATCCGGACGGGGACCTGCCCGACGCCCTCGACGCCGTGTTCGTCCACGACTCGGTACAGTCCGGCACCGACCGCACCGACCTGGCCGCGCAGCTGCTCACCGCCGCCCACGCGGCCTACGCCGGGGCCGGCGCCTCCGCCGCCCCGGACTACCACCTCGTCCTCCCCGGCGACTGGCACGACCGTCCCGGGACGGCCGCCGCCGTGGCCTGGCGCCGGGAGGCGGCCCGGAGGGCCGGCCTCCCGGCGGGCCTGGAGCGCCTGCGCTACGAGTGGACGCCCCCGGCCGGCCTCCCGGCGCCGTCCGGCCGCCTCGTCCTCCGGCCCGAGCCCGACGACGAGGTCTTCGTCGACCTGTTCCGCCGGGTCCTGGTGGGCACCCTCGACACCGACTCCCGCAGGGAGGCCGAGCGCCTCGGCGCCGAGGCCCAGGCCCGCGCGGACGTCGCCTTCTACCGCGACACCATGCTCGGCGACCGCTCCTGGTGGCGCACCGCCCGCACGCCCGACGGCGAGCCGGTCGGCTTCGGCATCCCCTCCCGCAACCACGCCTTCCCCGTCGTCGGCTACCTGGGCGTCGTCCCGGAGCACCGCGGCCGCCGGTACGGCGACGACATCCTCGCCGAGATCACCCGGATTCTCGCCGCCGAGACCGCACCCGAACGCGTCCGCGCGGACACCGACCTCGTCAACACCCCGATGGCCGCGGCCTTCGACCGCCTCGGCTACCGCAACGACACCCGCCGCCTGGTCCTCTCCCCCCGCTGAGCCCGACCGCCGATCCGTCTCCAGAGCCCCACCGGGCCCGCCGCGCGGTGGGGCTCGCGCCCGGTCCCCGAACTGCACACCTCCCCTCGGCCGGTGATCACCCGCCGTCTAGGCTCGGCATACACCGAACAGGGAGAGGCGGACGCGAGTGGGCAGCTGGGAGAGCGCTCTGGACGCGGCCGGGATCAACGACCCCGGACTGCGCGAGGACTACGGCCGGCAGCGCCGACAGGTCACGCGGTACAAGCGGGAGGCCGTGCTCGCCGCACGGCTCCTCCTGCCGGCGCCGCTCGTGCCGCACGTGATCGCGGCCACCGCCTTCATGCACCGCACCGACGGCCTGCTCGACAGCGGCCCGCTCGACGGGCGGAAGGCGGCGTACGCGCGCTGGGAGCAGGAGGTCGCCGACGGCCTCGCCACCGGTGGCACCGACAACCCCGAACTGCGTCCGCTGCTGAACACCGTCGCCGCCCACCCTGCCCTGCACGGCCGTGCGCTGGAGCACCTGGCCGGGGCCCTCGCCGACCTCGACTTCGCCGGATTCGCCACCGAGGCCGACTACCAGCGCTACGTGGACGCCTACTCGCTGCCCGCGTTCATGGTCGTCGCCACCCTGCTGGGCCCGGACGGCGACCAGACCGCCTACCGGGCCTCCTGCCGAACCTTCATCGACGCCGGCCAGCGGCTCGACTTCGTCAGCGACCTCGCCGAGGACCTGGCCGACGGCCGCCTGACGATCCCCGAGCAGAGCCTCGAACGGCACGGGGTCAGCCGCGCCGACCTGGAGCAGGCCCGCGACCTCCCGGCCGTCCGGGCGATGATCACCGAGCAGCTCGATCTGGTCGACCACACCCTCACGGAGGGCCGCGCCGTAGTCGCTCTCGTGCCGCCCGCCCACCGGCCGATGGTCCGCTGCATGATCGGCCTGGACGAACTGACCAGCGCAGCTGCCCGCGCGGACGTCCCCGCCCTGCTGCACCGCTCGGCGGGCCCCTCCAGGCCCGCCGCCCTCCGCCTGCTCGGCCGCGAGTACCTCCGGGCCCGCCGCGCGCACCGCTGAGCCCCCGGCCGGGCGGCGCACACCGCCGTGGCCCGTGGCCCTGCCGGCCGCCCGGCTCGCGCCCTACTCGTCCTCGGGCCAGGCCGCCTCGTCGACGGACCAGGCCATCGCGTCCAGCGGCCAGGCCGTCCCGGCGCCCGGTTCCAGGAACTGCTCCGCCCAAATGATCTTCCCCTGCGGGGTGTAGCGGACGCCCCAGCGTTCGGCGAGCCGCGCGACGAGGAACAGACCGCGGCCGCCCTCGTCGTCGGCGACCGCGTAGCGCAGGTGCGGGGCGGTGCTGCTGGTGTCCGAGACCTCACAGATCAGCGTGCGGTCGTAGAGCAGCCGCATCGTGATCGGACCGGTCGCGTAGCGGATGGCATTGGTCACCAGCTCGCTGAGCACCAACTCGGTGACGAACACGGCCTCGTCCAGGCCCCACTCGGTGAGCTGCCGGGTGGCGTCGGCACGGGCCCGGGCCACGGCCGAGGGAGTCTTGGCCACCTCCCACTCGGCGGTCCGGCCGGGCTCCAGCACCCGGGTGCGGGCGACGAGGAGCGCGATGTCGTCGGTCTGGCGGGCGGGCAGCAGGGCGTCGAGCACCGCGTCGCAGGCCTCCTGGGGCGACCGGTCGGGCTGGGCCAGGGAGGCGGTGAGCACGTCCAGGCCGACCCCGAGGTCCCGGGTGCGGTCCTCGATCAGGCCGTCGGTGTAGAGGACCAGACTGCTGCCCGGGTCGAGCCGCACCTCCATCGCCTCGAAGGGCATCCCGCCCAGGCCGAGCGGCGGACCGGCGGGAAGGTCCAGCACCTCCGCCACGCCGTCCGGGCGGACGAGGGCGGGCGGGGGGTGACCCGCCCGGGCCAGGACGCAGGTGGCGGTGGTGGGGTCGTAGATGGCGTAGAGGCAGGTGGCGCCGGTGATCGCGAGCGACCCCTCGACCGCGGCCGCCTCCTGGTCGATGTGGCTGACCAGGTCGTCCAGGTGGCCCAGGAGCTCGTCCGGTGGCAGGTCGAGGGTGGAGAAGTTCTGGACCGCGGTACGCAGCCGGCCCATGGTCGCGGCCGCGTGGAGGCCGTGGCCGACGACGTCGCCCACGACGAGCGCCACCCGGGTGCCCGAGAGCGGGATGACGTCGAACCAGTCACCGCCGACCCCCGCCTGGGCCGGCAGGTATCGGTAGGCGACGTCGAGCGCGCTCTGCTCGGGCAGCCCGCGCGGCAGCAGGCTGTGCTGCAGGGTGACGGCCATCGTGTGCTCGCGCGTGAAGCGACGGGCGTTGTCGATGGACACGGCGGCCCGGGCGGCCAGTTCCTCGCCCAGGGAGAGGTCGTCCTCGTCGAACGGCTCCTTGTCCCGGCCACGCCAGTAGCACGCGACGCCCATCAGCACGCCCCGTGCCGTCAGCGGGACGGCGATCAGCGACACCAGACCGAAGTCCATGACCGCCCGCGTGCGCTCGGCGTCCTGTTTGCGCCACCCGGCGTCGGCCGCCACCTCGGGGACCAGTGCCGAACGCCCGCTGACGAACCCCGCCGCGTGCGGGGTGCTCCCGGCCCACCTGACCAGTTCCCCCTGGGAGTACAGCGGCGAGTCGTCGCGGACGCCCGTGACCGCCACCCGCTCCAGCTCCACCGGGGCACCGACCGCCAGGATCGGCGGCTCCTCGCCCCGCAGGACCTCCTCGGCGAGGTCGACGGTGGCGTAGTCGCAGAACTCCCGGGTGGCCACCTGCGCGAGCTCCTCGGCGGTGCGCCGGACGTCCAGGGTGGTACCGATCGACATGCTCGCGTCGTACAGCAGTCTGAGCCGGCCACGCGCGACCTCCGCCTTCCCCGCGAGAGCGAGCAGTTCGGTCGAGTCGCGCAGGGTGGTGACACTGCCGGGCGGGCCGCCGCCGCTGTCGGTGGGGCGGGTGTTGACCGCCAGCAGACGCTCACCGACGGGAAGCACCTCGTCGCTGACCGCGCGGCCGGAGACCAGTAGTTCGGCCGTACGGGGAGCGAGGCCGAGACCGTCGACGGCACGCCCCTCCACGTCGGGCGGCAGGTCGAGCAGCCGCCGGGCCTCGTCGTTGGCGAGCCGGACCCGTCCGTCGCCGCCGACGATGGCCACGCCCTCGCGCACCGCGTGCAGCACCGCGTCGTGGTGCTCGTACATCCTGGTCATCTCCTCCGGCCCCAGACCGTGGGTCTGCCGCAGGAGACGTCTGCCCACCAGCGCCGTACCGGCCGTGGCCAGGCCGAGTGCGACGGTGCCGGCACCCAGGACGACCGGCAGCTGCCGGTTCACCGCGCTGCTCACGTTGGCGACCTTCATCCCGGACGACACGATGCCCACGACCGAACCGTTGGCGTCCTCGACCGGGACCACCACCTGGTACTCCAGCCCCAGCGGACCGTGCACCTGCTCGACGGTGACCGCGCCGTTCAGCGACGGCCCGATGGTGCCGACGAACTGCTTGCCGATCTGTTCGGGCTGGGGGTGGGTGTAGCGGGTGCCGTTCCTGTCGGTCACCACGATGAAGTCGACATGGGCGTCCTTGCGGGCCGCCTCGGTCAGCGGCTGGAGCACGGCGCTCGGATCGGGGCCCTGCATCGCGTCCACCAGCCCGGGACTGTGGGCGAACGCCTGAGCGGCGGCGAGCGAGCGGTCCCGCGCCGCGTCGTACCGATCACTGCGGGACTGGATCAGCAGCGCGACGACGGCTGCCACCACGAGCAACAGCACGATCAACACCTGCAGGACGAACATCTGCCCGGCGACGCTGCGGATGTTCATCATCGACCGCAGCCGGTACGCCGAAGGCCCTTTCGTAACTGCGCGTGAATCTCGCCGCCCACGACGGCCACCCGGCCGGCGCAGAGGCGGCCGGGTGACGGGGCCCGTGTCTCTGGCCATACACCCATGGTCCCCTCCCGGAGGTGAGAGGGGCATATCGCCCGCCGTGACCACGCACGGCGACCACCTGCGCGACATGCCCGTGCACACTCCGGAGCGGCCGCCCGTGGTCTCCCCCGCCCGCCTCGTCGCGTGCCCGTCCGACCCGGCGGATCACCCGGCCTCGCCGTGCGGGGACCGACGAGTGACAAGGCTCCCGAAATGCGAAGAACCCCCGATCCGTTCCCGGACCGGGGGTTCTTCAGAAGAATTGTTCGGCGGCGTCCTACTCTCCCACAGGGTCCCCCCTGCAGTACCACCGGCGCTGTGAGGCTTAGCTTCCGGGTTCGGAATGTAACCGGGCGTTTCCCTCACGCTATGACCACCGAAACACTATGAAACTATCTACCGCCCACCCATCGATGGCGGGGGTCGTTGTTTCAGAACAACACAGTGGACGCGAGCAACTGAGGACAAGCCCTCGGCCTATTAGTACCGGTCAACTCCACCCCTCACAGGGCTTCCATATCCGGCCTATCAACCCAGTCGTCTACTGGGAGCCTTACCCTCTCAAGGAGGTGGGAGTGCTCATCTCGAAGCAGGCTTCCCGCTTAGATGCTTTCAGCGGTTATCCCTCCCGAACGTAGCCAACCAGCCATGCCCTTGGCAGAACAACTGGCACACCAGAGGTTCGTCCGTCCCGGTCCTCTCGTACTAGGGACAGCCCTTCTCAACACTCCTACGCGCACAGCGGATAGGGACCGAACTGTCTCACGACGTTCTAAACCCAGCTCGCGTACCGCTTTAATGGGCGAACAGCCCAACCCTTGGGACCTACTCCAGCCCCAGGATGCGACGAGCCGACATCGAGGTGCCAAACCATCCCGTCGATATGGACTCTTGGGGAAGATCAGCCTGTTATCCCCGGGGTACCTTTTATCCGTTGAGCGACGGCGCTTCCACAAGCCACCGCCGGATCACTAGTCCCTACTTTCGTACCTGCTCGACCCGTCAGTCTCACAGTCAAGCTCCCTTGTGCACTTACACTCAACACCTGATTGCCAACCAGGCTGAGGGAACCTTTGGGCGCCTCCGTTACCCTTTAGGAGGCAACCGCCCCAGTTAAACTACCCACCAGACACTGTCCCTGATCCGGATCACGGACCCAGGTTAGACATCCAGCACGACCAGAGTGGTATTTCAACGACGACTCCACAACAACTGGCGTTGCCGCTTCAAAGTCTCCCACCTATCCTACACAAGCCGAACCGAACACCAATATCAAGCTATAGTAAAGGTCCCGGGGTCTTTCCGTCCTGCTGCGCGAAACGAGCATCTTTACTCGTAATGCAATTTCACCGGGCCTATGGTTGAGACAGTCGAGAAGTCGTTACGCCATTCGTGCAGGTCGGAACTTACCCGACAAGGAATTTCGCTACCTTAGGATGGTTATAGTTACCACCGCCGTTTACTGGCGCTTAAGTTCTCAGCTTCGCCAGAGCGAACTCTAGCTAACCGGTCCCCTTAACGTTCCAGCACCGGGCAGGCGTCAGTCCGTATACATCGCCTTACGGCTTCGCACGGACCTGTGTTTTTAGTAAACAGTCGCTTCTCGCTGGTCTCTGCGGCCACCCCCAGCTCAGACAGCACGTGTCATCACCAGGAATGGCCCCCCTTCTCCCGAAGTTACGGGGGCATTTTGCCGAGTTCCTTAACCATAGTTCACCCGAACGCCTCGGTATTCTCTACCTGACCACCTGAGTCGGTTTGGGGTACGGGCCGCCATGAAACTCGCTAGAGGCTTTTCTCGACAGCATAGGATCATCCACTTCACCACAATCGGCTCGGCATCAGGTCTCAGACTACGTGAACGGCGGATTTGCCTACCGTTCGTCCTACACCCTTACCCCGGGACAACCACCGCCCGGGCTGGACTACCTTCCTGCGTCACCCCATCGCTCACCTACTACAGGCTTGGTTCAGCGGCTCCACCACGTCCCATCATCCGAAGACTCCGGGCCGGCTTCACGGCTTTAGCATCACCTGGTTCAGCGTTGGCGCTTCAAAGCGGGTACGGGAATATCAACCCGTTGTCCATCGACTACGCCTGTCGGCCTCGCCTTAGGTCCCGACTTACCCTGGGCAGATCAGCTTGACCCAGGAACCCTTGGTCAATCGGCGCAAGAGTTTCCCACTCTTGTATCGCTACTCATGCCTGCATTCTCACTCGTATACCGTCCACGACTCGATTCCTCGGCCGCTTCACCCGGCACACGACGCTCCCCTACCCATCCACACAGCCGTTGGGCCTATTATGTGAATGACACGACTTCGGTGGTGTGCTTGAGCCCCGCTACATTGTCGGCGCGGAATCACTTGACCAGTGAGCTATTACGCACTCTTTCAAGGGTGGCTGCTTCTAAGCCAACCTCCTGGTTGTCTCTGCGACTCCACATCCTTTCCCACTTAGCACACGCTTAGGGACCTTAGTCGGTGTTCTGGGCTGTTTCCCTCTCGACCATGGAGCTTATCCCCCACAGTCTCACTGCCACGCTCTCACTTACCGGCATTCGGAGTTTGGCTAAGGTCAGTAACCCGGTGAGGCCCATCGCCTATCCAGTGCTCTACCTCCGGCAAGAAACACGTGACGCTGCACCTAAATGCATTTCGGGGAGAACCAGCTATCACGGAGTTTGATTGGCCTTTCACCCCTAACCACAGGTCATCCCCCAGGTTTTCAACCCTGGTGGGTTCGGTCCTCCACACGGTCTTACCCGCGCTTCAACCTGCCCATGGCTAGATCACTCCGCTTCGGGTCTTGGGCATGCAACTGGGTCGCCCTATTCGGACTCGCTTTCGCTACGGCTACCCCACACGGGTTAACCTCGCTACACACCGCAAACTCGCAGGCTCATTCTTCAAAAGGCACGCAGTCACGGCCACCAGCAAGCTGATGACGACGCTCCCACGGCTTGTAGGCACACGGTTTCAGGTACTATTTCACTCCGCTCCCGCGGTACTTTTCACCATTCCCTCACGGTACTATCCGCTATCGGTCACCAGGGAATATTTAGGCTTAGCGGGTGGTCCCGCCAGATTCACACGGGATTTCTCGGGCCCCGTGCTACTTGGGAGATGAGCAAGCAAGCCGTACAGATTTCGCCTACGGGGGTCTTACCCTCTACGCCGGACCTTTCGCATGTCCTTCGACTATCCATACGGTTTCTGACTCGCCCAGCCGCCGGCAGACGACTGAAGCTCATTCCCACAACCCCCAAGCGGCAACCCCTGCCGGGTCTCACACCACCTAGGTTTAGCCTCATCCGGTTTCGCTCGCCACTACTCCCGGAATCACGGTTGTTTTCTCTTCCTGCGGGTACTGAGATGTTTCACTTCCCCGCGTTCCCTCCACACTGCCTATGTGTTCAGCAGCGGGTGACAGCCCATGACGACTGCCGGGTTTCCCCATTCGGACACCCCCGGATCAAAGCTCGGTTGACAGCTCCCCGGGGCCTATCGCGGCCTCCCACGTCCTTCATCGGTTCCTGGTGCCAAGGCATCCACCGTGCGCCCTTAAAAACTTGGCCACAGATGCTCGCGTCCACTGTGCAGTTCTCAAACAACGACCAGTCACCCACCTCCAAGAACCCGAAGGCACCTCTTCAGTGAGACCGGCAACTCTGAAGCAACGACCATACAGCCGTTCCCTCAGGACCCAACAACGTGCCCGACACACCCACACCATGACCTCTCTTCCACGCCGAAGCAGTACTAGGAGACATCGTCTGAACTGTGCCGAATAGTCAACGTTCCACCCATGAGCGAGCACTCCGGGACATTCGCCCGAAGCTGCTATGTGCTCCTTAGAAAGGAGGTGATCCAGCCGCACCTTCCGGTACGGCTACCTTGTTACGACTTCGTCCCAATCGCTGGTCCCACCTTCGACGGCTCCTCCCCTTACGGGTTAGGCCACCGGCTTCGGGTGTTACCGACTTTCGTGACGTGACGGGCGGTGTGTACAAGGCCCGGGAACGTATTCACCGCAGCATGCTGATCTGCGATTACTAGCAACTCCAACTTCATGGGGTCGAGTTGCAGACCCCAATCCGAACTGAGGCCGGCTTTTTGGGATTCGCTCCGCCTCGCGGCATCGCAGCCCTTTGTACCGACCATTGTAGCACGTGTGCAGCCCAAGACATAAGGGGCATGATGATTTGACGTCGTCCCCACCTTCCTCCGAGTTGACCCCGGCAGTCTCCTGTGAGTCCCCGACATTACTCGCTGGCAACACAGAACAAGGGTTGCGCTCGTTGCGGGACTTAACCCAACATCTCACGACACGAGCTGACGACAACCATGCACCACCTGTATACCGACCACAAGGGGGCGCCTATCTCTAGACGTTTCCGGCATATGTCAAGCCTTGGTAAGGTTCTTCGCGTTGCGTCGAATTAAGCCACATGCTCCGCTGCTTGTGCGGGCCCCCGTCAATTCCTTTGAGTTTTAGCCTTGCGGCCGTACTCCCCAGGCGGGGAACTTAATGCGTTAGCTGCGGCACCGACGACGTGGAATGTCGCCAACACCTAGTTCCCAACGTTTACGGCGTGGACTACCAGGGTATCTAATCCTGTTCGCTCCCCACGCTTTCGCTCCTCAGCGTCAGTAATGGCCCAGAGATCCGCCTTCGCCACCGGTGTTCCTCCTGATATCTGCGCATTTCACCGCTACACCAGGAATTCCGATCTCCCCTACCACACTCTAGCCTGCCCGTATCGAATGCAGACCCGGGGTTAAGCCCCGGGCTTTCACATCCGACGCGACAGGCCGCCTACGAGCTCTTTACGCCCAATAATTCCGGACAACGCTCGCACCCTACGTATTACCGCGGCTGCTGGCACGTAGTTAGCCGGTGCTTCTTCTGCAGGTACCGTCACTTGCGCTTCTTCCCTGCTGAAAGAGGTTTACAACCCGAAGGCCGTCATCCCTCACGCGGCGTCGCTGCATCAGGCTTTCGCCCATTGTGCAATATTCCCCACTGCTGCCTCCCGTAGGAGTCTGGGCCGTGTCTCAGTCCCAGTGTGGCCGGTCGCCCTCTCAGGCCGGCTACCCGTCGTCGCCTTGGTAGGCCATTACCCCACCAACAAGCTGATAGGCCGCGGGCTCATCCTGCACCGCCGGAGCTTTCCACCAACCCCCATGCGGAGGAAGGTCATATCCGGTATTAGACCCCGTTTCCAGGGCTTGTCCCAGAGTGCAGGGCAGATTGCCCACGTGTTACTCACCCGTTCGCCACTGATCCACCCCGAAGGGCTTCACCGTTCGACTTGCATGTGTTAAGCACGCCGCCAGCGTTCGTCCTGAGCCAGGATCAAACTCTCCGTGAATGCTTGCCCGTAATCGGGCGAAACACCCGCGTTGAGCGGCACGGCAACCACCGGAATAGGGCGGCCCCGCGCACTGCGTCCTCGCTAGTGTTATTTCAAAAGGAATCTCCAACCCCGGATGATCCGAGGCCGGGGATGTCAACATATCTGGCGTTGACTTTTGGCACGCTGTTGAGTTCTCAAGGAACGGACACTTCCTTCAGGCGGCTCTCACACCGGCCCTCCGGGCGCTTCGTTCTTTCGTGTTTCCAGCTTATCAGACGATTTCCGCTCCGTTTTCCGGGGCTTCGTTCATCCAACTCACCGCGTCTTCTGCGGCTGTTCGCCCCGTCCGACGTTCCAAACTCTAGCCGACCCCCGCCCCGAAAGGCGAATCCGGCCGCAATCCCCATAAACGCACACACCGAATAGACCCCGACCCGAACAGGAGCGCGACAAGACGCGACCCGGCCCCGGAAGGGAAGGAATGGTGTTTCAAGGGATCGGCCGCCCCGGGACCGTCCGCGCCATTGCGTGTCCGGTGCTCCCTGCCGAGCGACTGGGCGAGATTACTCCTACTCGGCGCAGGAGACAAACCGCCCGTCCCACCGCTCGGCAAGGAGCTGCGTCGCGACGAGGATGCCGGCCGATCAGGAGTGGCTCAGGGCTTCGGTGAGGCGGGCGGCCGCCTCGACGACGGCCTGGGAGAGGTGAGCGCCGGGGTGGCGGGTGAGCCGTTCGATCGGGCCGGAGACCGAGACGGCGGCCACGACCCGGTTGGACGGGCCGCGGACGGGTGCGGAGACGGAGGCGACCCCGAGCTCGCGCTCACCGATGGACTGGGCCCAGCCGCGGCGCCGTACACCGCTGAGGGCGGTCGCGGTGAAACGGGCGCCCTGCAGGCCGCGGTGCAGGCGCTCGGGCTCCTCCCAGGCGAGCAGGATCTGGGCCGCGGATCCGACCTTCATGGGGAGGGTGACTCCAACGGGGACGGTGTCGCGCAGCCCTGAGAGGCGCTCGACGGCGGCCACGCAGATCCGGATCTCGCCCTGTCGGCGGTAGAGCTGGGCGCTCTCGCCGGTGACGTCGCGCAGGTGGGTGAGGACCGGTCCGGCGGCCGCCAGCAGGCGGTCCTCGCCGGCGGCCGCCGAGAGCTCGGTGAGTCGCGGGCCGAGCATGAACCGGCCCTGCATGTCCCGCGCGACCAGTCGGTGCTGTTCGAGTGCGACGGCGAGCCGGTGGGCGGTGGGACGTGCCAGGCCGGTGGCGGTGACGAGTCCGGCCAGGGTGGCGGGACCGGCCTCCAGGGTGCCGAGGATCGAGGTGACCTTGTCGAGCACGCCGACGCCGCTCGTGTTCTCCATGGATGGGTACTCCGTCTCAGATCCCGCGAGCAGCAGCAGGGCTTCACTCGCGGACGCCCCCCGTGGGGAGCGGGGGTGGTCAGCGAGGGCAGGCCGGAGAAGTCGGCCGATTGCCTGCGCCGGGCACGAGACGGGTACGCGGAAGGGCCGGGGCGGGAAGCGCCCGGGCGAAGGACAGCACAGAGAGCACCGTGTCTCCTCATCTTTCCCGCGCCACATTGGCGACAGGCCGGAGTTGGCACTGATCCCGGACGGCGCGGCGCGTACTTCGGACGCCGAGTCGACCGGGGAGTTGCCGGGGCTTCGTAGGGCCGGTCCCTCCACCCCTCTGGATGATTCGCCAAGCACCATACAAGATTTCCCGGGCGACCCGCCAAGGGGGCCTGTCGCCTCTCACCGGCGACGGGCCGCTCCTCCCGGCCGGGGCAGGCAGGAGCGGCCCGTCGCGGTGCCGGCGCCACCGAGCCGGCTGCCGGGCCGGCTACCGGGCGGTGAGGTACATGCCGGTGGAGTCGCGGCCGGCCGTGTTGCGGCAGGACCAGTTGCCGCTCCCCTTGGCGTCCAGCAGGGTCAGGCAGCGCCCGAGGGCCTGCTGGCCGTAGTAGTTGGGGTGGAACGACTCCTCGATGGTGCCCTGGACGGTGACGCCGAAGTCGAGGAAGCGGGCCCACTCGCTCCCGGTCGCGGTGGGCGGGCTGCTGGGCGTGGCCAGGCGGGTCGCGGTGGAGCAGACCTCACGACCCTGGAGCATGTCCCGGAGGTCGAGGAACTGCACGCCCTTCGCGGCGGCGACGCGCGCGAGCCGGTCGGAGATCTGCGGGACCAGACGGTCCCGGGCCCAGTCGGCGTCCTGGTTCCAGAACGGGCAGCCGCCGGTGCTGGTCCGGCTCCAGCCGCTCTCGGGGTAGCGGTTCTCGGAGCTGCGCGGAATCGGGGACGGGTACGACTGGAGGACGATCCGGTAGCTGTCGGGGGCCTGGCCGGCCTGGGTCATGACGGCACGGATCTCGTCGATCGACTTGGCGACGCCGGCCATGGCCCCGGCCATCCGGGAGTCGACGGCCTCCTGCTGGTCGTCGTGGCAGTAGGAGTTCCAGATCTCGTAGTCCTCGACGCAGGAGACGATGACGTCGGCGAAGCCGAGGTCGTTGCCGCCTATCGAGAGTGAGATGAGCTTGACGTTGTAGTCGCGGGCGACCTGGGCGAGCTGGTCGGCCTGCGGGGCCTCGCCCTTGTAGGACTGCCCGCCGCTGGCCGCACGGGGGATGTTCACGGAGGTGGCGCCCGAGCAGGCCAGGTTGATCTGGTACTGCGCGGTGGTGGGGGCGCGGCGGATCTCGGCGACGTCCGAGCGGTCGCAGCCGTTGCCGGCGCTGGCCCCGTAGACCCGGGACGGGTCGTAGGCGCTGCCTGTCCAGGCCCGGTCGGTTCCGGCGCGGCTCGTGGAGGTGGTGAGGCTGTTGCCCTTCCAGCGACCGGCTTCGCCGGAGATGTAGCTGTCGCCCATGGCGACGGCGGCCGTGGGGTTGGCGGCCGTACTGCTCACGGCGGCGGGACTCGGGGCGGCGGGACTGCCCGCCGTGGGACCGTCGGCCCGTGCCGGGGTGGCGGCGAGGGCCAGTGGCAGGGCCAGCGCGGCCACGGTCAGTGGCGCGAGGAGGCGGGAGGTGCGGCGGCGCGTGTGCACAGCGGCTCCAGAGGTGTGTCCCGGGCACTGGGGTGGTCCCGGGAGTGAGGGTGGGGGTGACTCCGCCGGCCCGCTGGGCGTGCCGCCGCACTGTTGTGCGGGGCGCGCGTGGGGGCTGGGCTCGGTTCGTGGGCCGGCGTGTCGCAGCAAGCTTCGGGGCAGTGGGCCGGTGCGCGACAGCGTGGAACCACGTGCTCGCCCCCGCCCGACCGGTCGCGTACAACCACGCGACCGGTCGGGCCGGTGCACCGCGGCGCCGGGGGCGGTGGCCCCCGGGGCGGGGCCCGGAGGCGGTGGCCGGGGGTTCAGCGGGGGGCGGCCCGAAGGCCGAAGGCCCAGGCCGCGATCTGGAGCCGGGAGCTGACGTGGAGCTTGGTCATGACGCGCTGGACGTGGCCCTCGACGGTCCGCGGAGACAGGACCAGCCGGGCGGCGATCTGCTTGTCCGTCAGCCCCTCGGTCAGGAGGTCGACGACCTGCTGTTCCCGGGCGGTCAAGGGCGAACGGCCGGGCGCGACCTCGGCGGGCGGGGCCGGCTCCCGGTCCAGGGCGAAGGCGACCGCCTGCGCCAGGGACATCTCGGCGCCGGTTCGCTCGGCCCCCGCCAGCTGCTCCTCGGCGAGGTGCCGGCGCAGGAGAGTGCGGCAGGCGTCGCGGTGGTTCAGGAGGCGGCCGAGCGCGCGGGGCACGACGCCGATCCGCTCCCACACCGCCTGGGCCGCCCCCAGCAGCACGGCGCCGTCGCCGGCCGAGCCGGCCTGCGCGGCGGTCCAGGCGAGAACCTCCAGGGTCTGGGCCGTGGCGAAGAGGTTGTGTCCGGGTTCCTCCACCCGCAGGGCGTCCTTCAGCGCGGCGCGGGCGCCGTCGAGATCGGCCACGAGCCAGCGCTGCAGCCCGATGACCCACAGGGCGTACCGGCGGGACCACTGGGCGTGGTGGGTGTCGCAGAGCGCCAGGCCCCGGTCCGCGTAGTGGCGGGCGCGGGGGTCCGCGGCCAGGGTGCAGGCGACGGCCAGCAGGAAGAGTGTGGTCCACTGCGCTCCCGGGTCGCCCGTCGCGGTGTGGTGGTCGAGGGCGCGGTGCAGGAGCTCGACGGCCTGGGCGAAGTCGTCCCGGAACAGCGCGCTCAGGCCGGCGAGCTGGTCGGCGAGGGCGTGGGTGGGGCCGTGGTCGACGCGGTCGGCGATGGCCCGGCACTCGGCGAGGCGCACGGCGGCGGTCGGGGCGTCGCCGCGCAGGAGGGCGAGCCAGCCGTCGGCCCAGAGGGCCTTGGCCCTGGCGGGGGTCGGCGTGGTGCCGAGGACGAGGGTGCGGTCGAGCCAGTGCCGTTCCTCCTCCAGACAGCCGTGCCCGAACCGGTGGCTCCAGAGGGCGGCGACGAGTTCGAGCGCCCCCTGGGCCTCGGTGGGTGAGGTGAGGCCGAACTCGACGGCGGAGCGGATGTTGGCGTGGTCCTGGCGCAGACGGGCGAACCAGGCGCTCTGCCGGGGGCTGAACCAGTCGGCTTCGGCGCGGGCGGCGAGGTCGCGGTAGTGGTCGCGGTGGCGCCGCCGGGTGTCCGCCTCGCGTCCTTGCTCGCGCAGCCGGGCGAGGCCGTAGTGGCGGAGTGTCTCCAGCATCCGGTAGCGGGGCTCCCCGGAGTGCTGTTCGCGCGTCAGGACGGACTTGTCCATGAGTGCGGCGAGTGTGCGGAGCACCGCGTGGCGCGGCAGGTCCTCGCCGTGGCAGACCGCCTCGGCCGCGGCGAGGTCGAAGCCGCCGCGGAAGACGGACAGGGCGGTCCACAGGTGCCGTTCGCGGGGCGTGCAGAGGTGGTGGCTGGAGTCGATCGCCGCGTGGAGGGTGCGGTGCCGCTCCGGCACGGCCCCGCCGGTCGGTGTGGGCAGGTGCGGGCAGGCGTCGAGCCGGTCCAGGATCTGCCGGACCGGAAGGACGCGCATCCATGACGCCGCCAGTTCGATGGCCAGCGGGATGCCGTCGAGCCGGGCGCAGATGTGACCGGCGGCGGTCCACTCGTCCTCGCCGTGCGGGAATCCGCCGAGGACCGCCCGCGCCCTGTGCACGAAGAGCCGGACCGCGGCGTAGCGGGTCAGGGCGTCGGGCCGCGGGAGGTGCTCGGCGTCGGGGGTGGCCAGGGGTGGGAGGTCGAGGATGTGCTCCCCGTAGACGCCGAGCCGGTGGCGGCTGGTGGCCAGGACCCGGAGACCGGGAGCCGTGGTGAGCAGGGTGTGGATCAGCGGTGCGCACTGCTCGGTGAGGTGTTCGCAGTTGTCGAGGACCAGGAGCAGGTGCCGGTCGGCGAGGTGGCGGACGAGCGGCGTGAGCGGGTCGGGGGTCGTCGCCTCGTGGTCGACGCCGAGGGCCAGGCCGAGGGTCTGGGCGAGCCGGTCGCCGTCCTGGAGGAGGGCGAGGTCGATCAGGCGGGTGCCGTCCGGGAACGCGGGTTGCAGGTCCCGGGCGGTGCGCAGGGCGAGGCGGGTCTTGCCGATCCCGGCCGGTCCGGTGACGGTGACCAGCCGTGACCGGGTGAGTAAGCGGCGGGCCCGGGCGAGTTCACGGCTCCGTCCGACGAGGCTGTTGGTCTCTGCGGGGATGGCCTGTTCCCCAGGTCGGGTGAGATGCATGGTTCATGACAGCGCGTCGCGGCCCGGGCGCGCCACCGGTCCGGGGGCAGTGGCCGGGGCGGAACCGGGGCCGCCGGCGCCCCCGGCCGGTCCGTCGGGCCGCTGCTCCTCACGAGCCGGCGGTGGCGGCCTCCAGGGTGGTCGCCATGACCGGGCTGGTGAAGGTGTTGGTCGCGTCCCCCGAGGAGAGGTGGTACGAACCCCACTTGAGGTAGTTGCGGTTCCCGTCCCAGGTGGTGCCCTTGAAGGTGCCGGAGCCGGTGGTGAAGGTCTGCTTCACACCGTCGAACCAGAAGTCGATGGTGCCGTCGGTGCGGCCCAGACGGATCTTCAACGCGTAGGAGTGCCACCGGTTGTTGGCGGTCGGCGCGGTCCACAGCGTGTGCGCGACGTGGTCGGTGTCCCACTCCTGGAGGCGGATGCGCCCGGCCGTCGCGTCGATCTCGATCGGGTGGTTCGCCGTGTCGGTGCTCGGCGAGCACTTGAGCTGGAAGACGTAGCGGCTGTTCGCGTCCTTGATGTCCACCTTGGACGACCAGCCGAGGTAGAAGGTGTCGCCCTGCTTCAGGTCGGGGCTCAACGTCTCGCAGCGCTCCTCGCCCGCGGCCTGGAACGCCCGCCACACACTGCCCTTGGCGGAGTCCTTGACGACGCCGAAGCCGCCCGACGCGCACTGCACGGCGGCGAAGGAGGACGGGCCCTTTGCGGTGCTCGGGGTCCACAGGACCCTGCCCGCCGCAGCGGCGGAGCTGCCGGCGGTGGCCCAGCCGCAGGAGATCGCGAGCGTGGTGAGGGCCACGACGCCGGCAACGGTCCTGCGGTGGTCGGACGACGGGGACATGCCTCTCCCGGGTGAACGAGTGGCCGGAACGGACGGACGCCGTCCGGGCCGACCGGCCCGAACGCACGGAACGATTCGACCACCCGCCGAACCACCGGGCCAAGCGGCCCGACCGACAAGTGCACTTTCGGGCACCTCCACCGGCCCGGCGCCGGCCACCCGTGTCACCCGTGTCACCCGGGGCGCCGGTGGGTGTGCCCGGCGATGGGGCAACACCCGGCCCCGGGGCCGTCTGTCGTCGCCGCGCCCACCGGTCTCACTTCACGGATCCGGCCATCGCTCCCTGGATGAAGAACCGCTGGAAGCAGAGGAACACCCCCACGGGGACCAGGAGGGACAGGAACGCGCCGGGTGCGAGGATGTCCATGTTGCTGCCGAACTGCCGCATCTGGGACTGCAGGTAGACGGTCAGCGGCTGCGAGTCGTTGCCGGCGAAGATCAGCGCGACCAGCATGTCGTTCCAGACCCAGAGGAACTGGAAGATGCACAGCGAGGCGACGGCCGGTGCGGCGAGCGGCAGCGCGAGGGCGCGGAAGATCCGCCACTCCCCGCAGCCGTCCATCCGCGCCGCCTCAAGGAGCTCGGCGGGAATCTCCAGGAAGTGGTTGCGCATCAGGAACACGGCGAACGGCAGCCCGTAGCCGACGTGGAAGAGCACGACACCGGGGATCGTGCCGAACAACCCGACGGCGCCCTCAAGTTTGGCGACCGGGATGAGCCCGACCTGGACGGGGACGACCAGCAGCCCGACCACGCCGAGGAAGACGGCGTCCCGGCCCGGGAAGCGCATCCAGGCGAAGGCGTAGCCGGCGCCCGCGGCGAGGGCGACGGTCAGCAGGGTCGCCGGGACGCTGATGAGCACGGTGTTCCAGAGCGCCTTGGGGACGTCGCCGCCGCCGAGCAGCGCGGTGTAGTTCTGCAGGGTGAGCTGGGCGGGCTCGGTCAGTGCCGTCCACCAGCCTCCGGTGGCGGCGACCTGCTTGGGGCGCAGCGAGGAGACCAGCAGGCCGACGGTGGGCACCAGCCAGGCGACGGCGGCCACGGTCAGCACGGCCTGGACGAGGCCGCTTCGGGTGAGGGCGGCGAGCCGGGTCGTGAGCGCCGGGGCGGGCCGGCCGGCCGTCACTGGTGCGGGCACGGTGGTGGTGGGGGCGGACGGGGCCGTCCGGGTGGTGGTCATGCGCGGCTCCCTCGGAAGCGTCGGACGTTGAGGAGCATCACCGGGACGACGAGGAGCAGCAGCAGGACGCTGAGCGCGCTGCCGAGGCCCTGGTCGTTGCCGCCGCCGAAGGAGACCAGGTAGAGCCGGAGCGCGAGCACGCTCGCGTCCTGCTGCACCGGCCCGGGCGCGATGATGTACACGAGGTCGAAGATCTTCATCACGTTGATGACCATGGTGATGAACACCACGCCGAGGACCGGGGCGAGTTGGGGCACGGTGATGCGGCGGAGGATCTGCCATTCGCCGGCGCCGTCGATCCTGGCCGCCTCGATGGTCTCGCGGGGCAGGTTGGCGAGGCCCCCGGCGATGATGACCATGGCGAAGCCGGCCCAGATCCAGATGTAGGCGCCGATGACGGCCGGGGTGATGAACGCCGGTCCGAGCCAGTCGACGCCGCGGTAGGGGGCGGCGAAGTTCGCCGCCGGCATGACCACCGACGTGGTGGGGGACGGGGAGGCGGCGAACCGGAAGGTACCGTCGTCGGCGGTGGTGGTGGTGTCGACCGTCCTTCCGCCGTCCCGGAGTTGGACGGTGACGCCGGGCAGGCCCTTCTTCCCGGCTTCCGGCCTGCCGGGGTGGCCGCCGCCGCCCGGGACGAAGTCCAGGAACACCGTGCCGCTGACCCCGTCGCCGCCGACCGGCTCCTGGGCCGTCCGGGCGGCGGCCGGGAGCGCGCCGGGCTGCACGCCGACCAGCGGCAGCAGCACGACGTGCGTGCCGGCGGGCGCCGTGACGTCGCCGTCCCGGGCCTGGTCGAGGCCGCCGCCGGGGCGCGGGTGGGCGCCCGGGTAGGTCGGCCGGTCGGTGAAGGTGTCGTGGACGGCGACCGCGGCGGCGTTGAGCACGCCGCGCTGCGGGTCCGCGTCGTACACCGTGCGGAAGATGATCCCGGCGGCGAGGAAGGAGATCGCCATCGGCATGAAGACGAGCAGCTTGAACGCGGTGGCCCAGCGGATCTTCTCGGTGAGCACCGCGAACACCAGGCCCACGGCGGTCACCAGTGCCGGGGCGACGGCGACCCAGATCGCGTTGTTGCGCACGGCGGTGAGGGTGGCGTGGTCGGTGAAGGCGGTGCCGTAGTTGTCGAGTCCGACGAAGCGATGGCCGGAGGCGTCGAAGAGGCTGCGGGCCACCGAGTAGCCGATGGGGTAAACGACGAGGGCGCCGAGCAGCAGCAGGGCGGGGAGGACGAAGAGCAGGGCGAGGCCCCGGTGGCGCCGGAGGGCGCCACCGGATGCCCGGCCGCTGCGGGGTGAGCGCAGGGACATGGTGGATCAGCCCTTGTAGGCCTTGGCGGCGTCGGCTTCGAGCCTGGCCGCGGCGCCGTGGACGTCGGAGGGGTTGGCGAGGAAGTCCTGGAGGTCCTTCCACTCGCCCTGGCCAGCGGTGCCGCCGAACGCGGCGGGGGCCTGGTCCGACATGTCGAAGCGGAAGGTGTCGGCGGCGTCGATCACCGACTTGGCGAACTGCCGGGTGGTGTCGTCGGGGTAGACCGAGGGGTCGACGGCCTTGTTGGGCGAGATGAAGCCGCCGGCCTTGGCCCAGACGGTCGCCGCCTCGGGGCCGGCCAGGAACTCGACGAACTTCTGCGCGGCCTCGGGGTGCTTGGCGCCCTTGAGGACGACCGCCGCGTCGCCCGCACCCATCACCGGGGCCTTGCCGCCGTCCACGGCCGGGAACGGGAACACCTTGGCGTCGGTGCCGACCTGCTTCTTCAGCTCGGAGGCGATGACACCGCCGACGAAGTCGCCCTCGTGGGTCATGGCGGCCTTGGGCTGCGCTCCGAAGACGTCCTGGACAGAGGTCGGGAAGTCGGTCTGCAGGGCGCCCTGCCCCCCGCCGACGACGAGTTGCCTGTCACCGAAGACCTTGCCGAGGGTGGTCAGGGCCTTGAGGACCGACGGGTCGGTCCACGGGATCTCGTGCCGGGTGAGCTTGTCGTAGAGCTCGGGGCCGGCCTGGGAGAGGTAGACGTTCTCGAACCAGTCGGTGAGGGTCCAGCCGGCCTGGCCGCCGACCGAGAAGGCCGGGGTGCCGGAGTCGGAGAGCGTCCGGCCGACCTTCAGCAGGTCGTCGAAGGTGGCCGGGGGCTGGACGCCGGCGTTCTGGAAGGCGGTGGGGCTGTACCAGATGGTCGACTTGTCGGCGGCCTTGAAGTAGAGGCCGTACTGGGTGCCGTCGACGGTCCCGAGGCTGGACCAGATGCTGGCGTAGTCCTTCTTCGCGGCATCGGTGACGGCGGACGAGAGCGGCGCCAGCCAGCCCTTCTCCGCGAACTGCTTGATCACGCCGGGCTGCGCGACCATGACCACATCCATCGGGTCGCCGCCCTCGATCTTGCTGCCGACCACGGTGGAGAGGTTGTCGCCGGTGGAGGTGTAGCTGACGGTGGCGCCGGTCTTCGCGGTGAAGGCGTCCAGCACCTTCTTGAAGTTCTCCTGCTCGGTACCGCTCCACACGGCGGCGACGGTCAGGGTCTGCCCCTTGAGCTCCTGGGTGGCGGAGTCGACGGCGGTGCCGCCTCCCCCGCTGCCGCAGGCGGTGGCGGTGGCGGCCAGCACGACGGAGGCGGTCAGGGCGGGAAGAGCGTTGCGGAGTCTCATCGTCGAGTCTTCTTCCGTGAGGCGGGTGGCGGGGTTTGTGATGTGATGAACAGTCAGATACTGCTGACGGCGGTGGTGTTGACCCACCAGGCGGCAGTTGCGGGCGGCAGGACGCCGTCATCGCACGGGCCGCTGGCCAGCAGGGGCGGGCCGACGACCGGAGCCGGTGCGGGGGTGTCCCCGAAGTTGACGGCGCACACCAGGCCCTCGCCCCTGACGAACGCGAGGACGCCGGGCGGGGTCTCCAGCCATCGCAGCGTGCCCTCGCCGAGCTGCGGGAGTTCACGGCGCAGCTGAAGGGCGGCGCGGTACAGGTGGAACACGGAGCCGGCGTCGACCCGCTGCCGCTCGGCCGTGTGGGCGGCGAACGAGGCCGGCTGCGGCAGCCACGGCGCGGCCGGGCTGTCCGGCGGGCTGAAGCCGAACGGGGCCTCGGCGCCCGACCAGGGCAACGGTATCCGGCAGCCGTCGCGGATCCCGGTCCGGCTGCCGGTGCGGCGGAAGATCGGGTCGGTGACCGACTCGTCCGGCAGGTCGAGGACTTCGGGCAGTCCGAACTCCTCGCCCTGGTAGATGTAGGCGGCCCCGGGCAGGGCCAGCATCAGCAGGGCGGCGGCCTTGGCCCGGGCCGGACCGGAGGCCGGGTCCTCCCCCGCGAACCGGCTCACCGTGCGGACCTGGTCGTGGTTGTTGAGCACCCAGGTGACCGTCGACCCGGTGGCGGTGATGTCCCGCACGGCGTCGTCGATGACCCGGTGGAAGTGCGCGAGGTCCCACGGCGCGTGCAGCAGGTGGAAGAAGAACGCCTGGTGCAGTTCGTCCGGGCGCACGTACAGCGCCTGTTCGGCCGGCGTGGGCACGGACGCCTCGCCGACCAGCAGCCGCTGCCGGCCGTCGCGGACGGTGTACTCCTCGCAGATCGCGCGCCAGCGGCGCCAGACCTCGTGCACCTCCGGCTGGTTCCAGGCCAGCGGGTTGACCGAGTCGCGGGTGCGCTCGTCCACGTCCGGGTCGGGCGAGTCCGGCAGCTCGGGGTGCTTGTACAGCCCGGCCGCGACGTCGATCCGGAAGCCGTCGACGCCGCGGTCGAGCCAGAACCGCAGCACCTCCTCGAAGTGGGCGGCGACGTCGGGGTTGCGCCAGTTGAAGTCGGGCTGCTCCGGGGTGAAGAGGTGGAGGTACCACTGGCCGGCCCGGCCGTCGGCCTCGGTGGCCCTGGTCCAGGCCGGGCCGCCGAACATGGCCCGCCAGTTGTTGGGCGGCAGCTCCCCGGCCTCGCCGCGCCCGTCGGCGAAGTGGAACCGCGCCCGCTCCGGGCTGCCGGGGCCGTTGGCCAGCGCCTTCTGGAACCACGGATGCTCACGTGAGCAGTGGTTGGGGACGACGTCCAGGACCAGCTTGAGGCCGAGCAGCCGGCAGTCCGTCACCAGGCGGTCGAACTCGGCGAGGTCTCCGTAGACCGGGTCGACGGCGCAGTGGTCGGCGATGTCGTAGCCGTGGTCGTGCTGGGGTGAGACGTAGAACGGGTTGAGCCAGACGCCGTCGGCGCCCAGCTGCCGCACGTGGTGCAGTCGTTCCCGGACGCCGGCGAGGTCGCCGACGCCGTCGCCGTCGGTGTCACGGAAGCTGCGCACGTAGATCTGGTAGATCACGGCGTCGCGCCACCAGGCGCGGGCGGTGGGGGTGGCGGTGGGGGCGTGCGAACGAGCGCGCGGCAGGGTGACCGCGTCGCCGTCGGGGAGGGTGGGGTTGGGCATCTCGCTACTCCAACGGTTATGCATTCGCGTTAGGTATAGCAGGCAGATGCAGCCGCTGTTAAGCCCTTGTTTGATGCTGTTTCCCGGGAGTTACGAGAAGGGATGCCCGATCCGGGATAGATACATGTTAGGTACTAGCGGGTAGGGAGCTCGCCCGGCAGGGGCTGAACCGCCCGCAGCCGTCCTCGGCGTCGACTCAGCCGACGATGGCGCGCAGCTCCGCGGCCAGCCGGGGCAGCGCCGCCTCGGCGGTCCGACGGCCCGACACGACCTCGAACGCCGTCTCGCTGAACGCGAGGCTCAGCTGCTGGTACTGCGGCACGCCGGGGCGCGCCCCGGCCGCCAGGATCGCCGTGCGCAGCACGGGCAGGTACGGGAACCGGGCCGTCAGGTCCGGGTCCGCGTAGAGGTCGGCCCAGACCGGCGGCAGCCCGCCGTCGGTCAGCACGCGGCGCTGCGCCCGCCGGCTCGTCAGGTAGCCGATGAGCGCCCGGGCGGTGCGCTGGCGCCGGGAGAACCGGCTGACCGCCAGGCCCGAGCCGCCCAGCACACCGCTGCCGGGCCCGTGCGGGCCCGGCAGCGGCACCACGCCGAACCGTCCCTCCACGGGGGACCCGGCGGCGCCGACCGCGTGGTAGACGTACGGCCAGTTCCGCAGGAAGAGCAGGCCGCCCCGGCCGAAGGCCGCGCGGGACTCCTCCTCCTGGTAGCCGAGCACCTCGGGCGGGATCCAGCCGTCGCGCACGCCCCCGGCCAGGAACTCCAGCCCGGCCAGAGCCTGCGGGCTGTCGACCACCACGGTTCCGTCGGCGGCCAGCAGGTCCCCGCCGGCCGAGCGGATGGCCTCCAGCGCGTTGACGGCGAGGCCCTCGTAGGGGCTCAGCTGGCCCGCGTACCCGGACAGCCCGTGCGCGGGGGCCAGCGTCCTTGCCTGCCGCGCCAGTTCCGCCCAGGTGGTGGGCGGCTGCTCACCGGCGGCGGCCAGCACGTCGCTCCGGTAGTACAGCAGCGCGGCGTTGGCGACGAACGGCACCGCGTACAGCCGCCCGTCGTACCGTCCGGTCCGCACGACAGGTGGCAGGAAGCTGTCCAGCGCGAAGTCCGACTCGTCCAGCGGCACGGTCCAGCGCCTGGCCGCGAACTCGGCCGTCCACACCACGTCGAGGTTGAGCACGTCGAAGCGGCTCCCGCCGGCCGACAGCTCGCCGGCGAGCTGGGCGTGCACCTCGTCCGCCGCCTCGGGCAGCTCGACCAGCTCGGCGGGCTGGTCCGGGTGCTCGGCGTTCCAGTCGGCCAGCAGCCCGCGCAGGTAGCGGGTGGTGTCCCGGCCGGTGGCCAGCGTGACCGGCCCGACGCCCTCCGGATCGCCCGCCGCCTGCGCACCGCCGACCAGGCCGTACCAGGCGGACGCGCCCCCGGCCGCGAGCACCGCCGCCCCGCCCGCCAGCGCGCGGACCACGCGCCGTCGACCCGCGTCGGGACCGGTGGGCGGCCGGTTGTCCATGGAGCTCCTTCGATCCGCCGGCACGGGTGGGCGCCGACGCACGTCCCTTTATACGGCCTCCCTGCTGGTGGGGACCCGTCTGCCCGTACTGTGTGACCGAGGTGTAACCAGCGAACAGGAACGAGAAGGAAGAGGTGACGCCCGGTGCGCCATCAGCTGCTGGCGCTGCTGGCCCGGCAGCCCGCCTACGGGTACGAGCTCAAGCAGGGGCTTGAGCAGACCTTCGGCGCGGCGTACCCTCAGCCGAACATCGGCCAGATCTACGTGACCCTGAGCCGACTGGAGAAGTCCGGACTGATCCGCGGCACCGAGGTGACGCAGGAGGGCAGGCCGGACAAGAAGGTCTACGAGATCACGGAGAAGGGCACCGAGGAACTCGCCGGCTGGTTCGAGGCGCCCACCGAGGGACCCCGGGTCAGGGACGAGTTCTTCATGAAGCTCATCCTGGCCGAAGGCACCGACCTCGCCGACCAGCTGACGCTGATCAACAACCAGCGCCGGCACTGCATCAACACGATGCGCGGACTCAACAAGCTGGCCGCCACCGAGCGCGGCAACCGGACCTCGCTGTTGCTGATCGAGGGCGCGGTCCTGCACCTGCAGGCCGACCTCGACTGGCTGGAGCGTTGCCAGGAGGAGCTCACGTGACCGGCTCGGAGCCGATACCACCGCTGCTGGCCGCCGACGGCGTGGTGCGCTCGCACCTGAGCGGCTCGACCCTGATACCGGCGGTCCGCGGCGTCAGCCTGCGGATCGACCGGGGCGAGTTCGTCGCCGTCACCGGCCCTTCGGGCGCCGGCAAGTCCACCCTGCTGCACCTCCTCGGCGGCCTGCTGCGGCCCGACGAGGGCGAGCTGTGGCTCGACGGACGCCGGGTGGACCGCCTGCGCGAGTCCGCCTGGGCCCGCCTGCGCCGCCGGCACTACGGGATCGTCTTCCAGAGCGGCAACCTGCTCCCCGACTTCTCCGTCGCCGACAACATCGAACTGACCGCGGTGCTCGCCGGCATGTCCGGCCGTACCGCCCGCGAACGCCGGCAGGAACTCCTCGAAGACCTCGGCCTCGCCCAGAAGGCCGCCGCCGGGCCCGGCGAGCTCTCCGGCGGTGAGCGCCAGCGGGTCGCCCTGGCGCGCGCGCTGGTCAACCGGCCACAGCTGCTCCTCGCCGACGAGCCCACCGGGAACCTCGACAGCCGCAGCGCCCGCGACGTCCTCGCCCTGCTCAGCCGCTACCACGACCAGGGCACCACCATCGTGCTGGTCACCCACGACGCCAGGGCGGCGAGCACCGCCGACCGCGTCGTCAGCCTCTTCGACGGCCGGGTCGCCGACGACGCCCGGGTGGAGGAGCCCTCGCCCGCGCGGCGCGCCGTCGGGGTCCGCGACATCATCGATTTCGGCGGGTGAGCCGGTGCCTGCCGTCCTCCGCTGGATCCGAGCCGACCTGCGCTCGCACCGCCTGCACGCCCTGCTGATCGTCCTCGCCACCGGCGGCACCGCCGCCGCCCTCCTGCTCGCCGGCACGCTGCTCGGCGCCGCCGCCGACCCGTGGCAGCGGCAGTTCCACGCCGCCGGATCACCCGACGTCCGGATCGACCTGCGCCCGTCCGCTTCCGCCCGGGGCGGCGCCGACGAGCCCTCGGCCGCCGTGCTCGCCGGCGAACCCGGCGTGCTCGCCGTCTCACCGTCCCAGCACACCGCCGAGACCACCCTGGTCGGCCGACGCACCGACGGGGCCACCGACGCGGGCCCGCCCGGCCGCACCACGCTCGTGCTGCGCGGCGACACGCCGGACGCGGCTCGTCCTCTGCTGCGCTCCGGCCGCTGGCTCGATCCGGACGACATCCACGGCATCGTGCTCGAACGGTCCGCGGCCGACGCCGCCTGGGTCCGCCCCGGGGACCACCTGACCGTCCTCGACGCCCACGGCGGCCCCGTCGACCTCCAGGTCGTCGGCGTCGCGGACAGCCCCGACCAGCTGCCCAGCCAGGCCGCCGGCTACGACCTCGGCTGGGCCCCTCCCGGCACGCTCGACCTCGTGCAGCCGGAACGGTCGGCGCAGGGACTCACCCTCGGCCTGCGGCTGGCCCACCCCTCCGACGCCGGGTACACGGCCCAGCGGGTGGTCAGCGTCCTCGGCGCCGAGCGGGTCTCCCGGATCACCACCTGGCTGGACGCACGGGCCGCACGGCAACAGGACAACCGGCTCGCCGGCCTGCTGCTCGGCCTCAGCGGACTCGCCGCACTGCTCGCCGCGGCCCTCGTGGTGGCCGGCGCGGCCGGCGGTCGGATCCGGGCCAGGACCGGAGACATCGCCCTGCTCAAGGCGCTCGGCTTCACCGCCGGCCAGGTCGCCTGGATGTTCATCGCCGAACAGCTCCTGCTGGCCGGCACCGGAGTGCTGCTCGGCGCCGGCGGGGCCGCGATCGCCGTCCACACCGTACCGGCCCTCGGCGGCGGGACCGACGCGCTCCCCGGGCTCGTCCCCGGCGGCACGGCGACCACCGGCGCCGTGGTCGCCGCCGCGCTCCTCGCCGTCGGGGCCGCGGCCGCACTGCCCGCACTGCGGGCCGCCCGGGTCGCCCCCGTACCCCCGACGGACGGCACCCGGCCGCCCGCCATGACGGCCCGGCCGGTCCGCCTCGGCCCGCTCCGGCGGCTGCCGCCGGCCCTCGCCTTCGGGCTCGGCAGCGTCCTGCGCCGACGCTCGGACCTGGTCGGAAGCGCCCTGCGGCTGACCGTGCCGGTCGTCGCCGCCACCCTGGCCCTGAGTACCTGGACGACCCTCGACGCCGTCACCCGGCCCGACGGCGGCGCCACCGTCCCGTCCGTCACCGCCCGCCGCGCCACCCCCGACCAGACGCCCGGCGACGGGCAGCTCGCCGCTGCGCTGGCCGCCGACGCCGCCGTGCAGCGCGTCTATCCGGGCGCCGAGGTGCAGGCCCTCGCTCCCGGCCAGTCCGCGACGCTCACCCTCCGCGCCGTAGGCACCACCGACGCTCCGTACCCGTACACCCTCGTCGAGGGCCGGGCGATCCGCGCCACCGACGAGGCCGTCGCCGGACAGGGCGCCCTCGACCTGCTCGGCGCCCGGGTCGGCCAGTGGGTGCGGCTCACCACCGGGGGCACCCCGCGCATCCTGCACATCGTCGGACGGAACCTCGAACCGGAACACGGCGGCCGCGTCCTGTCCACCGGCTTCGACACCCTCGACCGGCCCGGCGACCCCACCCACCCCGACTTCTGGCAGCTGACCCTGCGCCCCGGCCAGGACCCGGCCGAGGTCCAACGCGACCTCCCCGCCCGCGCCGGCCTCGCCGGGCAGACGGAGATCCGCCTTCCGACCGGCCCGGTCACCCGGCCCGGCGCCCTGCGGGCCAGCGTGGTCGGCCTGCT
Source organism: Kitasatospora hibisci (assembly GCF_043950205.1). NCBI lineage: Bacteria > Bacillati > Actinomycetota > Actinomycetes > Kitasatosporales > Streptomycetaceae > Kitasatospora > Kitasatospora hibisci. The sequence continues at coordinate 1,198,676 of NZ_CP171642.1, forward strand.
GCTCCTGCTCTCCCTCATCGGCTTGGTCGACCTGCTCAGCACGGCCGCCGCCGGCTTCCACGAACGCCGCCGGGACCTCGGCCTGCTCAGGGCGATCGGCCTGACCCCGGGCCAGTCCGCCGTCGTGCTCGCCGTCCGGGGGACGGTCATCGCCCTCGTCACCGTCGCCGTCGGCTCGGCCGTCGCCGTCCCGCTCGTCCGCCGGCTCATCGACCGGCAGGGCGAGCTGAGCGGCATCGGCGCGGGCATCGCCCGCGCCCCCTCGACGTGGACGGTCCTCGCCATGGCCGCCGTCTGCGCCACCGCGGCCGCCGCCCTCTGCGCCCTCCCGGTGCTGCGCATCCCCCCTCCCAGCCGGACCCCGGACGGCACCGACCGGTAGCCGTGGCCGCCACGGCCTCGCCCGTGCTCCTGCCGGAGCCGGACGGCTCAGCGGCCGCGGGCCGCCGGGGCCGCCGCCCCGGATCGCGGCCTCGCTGCGGCGGCCCCGGGGGACGGGACGCACTCGCACCCTGCGGCCCCGCACCGGCCCCCGCTTGACAGTGGCGCCGGCCGGACGTAGACGGGAAAGCATGAGTCGGCATGAGCCCGGCGAACAGGCGGGACCTCACGGGAGCACGGCGGCCCACCCGGCCACGGGAGCCGCGGCGAGCACCGACCGCCCCGAGCACGCACCGGGGACGGCGGTGTCCGACCGGGTGCGGGCGGAGTTCGAGGACGCCCTGGTGACGGCCGTGGTCAAGGCCGTCGGGGACAGCGCGGCCCACGCCGGCAGCGTCTTCCTGCGTTCCCGGGACGGCCGGTCCATCGTGCTGGCTGCCGCCTGCGGCACCCCGCCCTCCCTGCTCGGCGGCTGGCAACTCATCCCGGTGAACAGCCCCATCCCGGTGGCGGTGGCCTACAGGTCGGGCCGGACGGTCCACCTGGCCGACGCCACCGAAACGGTGCGCCGTTACCCCCAGCTCGCGGTGGCCCTGCCGTACGCGTTCGGCTCGGCGTCGGTGCCGGTCCAGACCGGCCAGGAGAGCCTCGGTGCACTGGCGGTGGTGTGGGCGGCGGCATCCGGGCACCCCGGGCTGTCCCGGGCCCAGCTCCGTCACCTGCGGGCCATCGCCGGCAGGCTCGGCGCCACCCTCGCCGACCTCCGAGCCCGAGGGGGCACCCTCGACTGCGACGCCGCGACCGTCCCCCTGCAGGTACCGGCCCCCGAGGTGCCGGCGGTGCGGGTCGGCCTGTTCGACTGGCAGCTCGACACCGGGGCCGTGGTCGCCGACGACGAGTTGTGCGCCCTGTTCGGCCTCACGCCGGGCACGTTCGACGGTCGGGCCGAGACCCTGGCCTCCCGGCTCCATCCCGGCGACCGGCTGTCGCTCCGGGCCGCGGCCCGCGAGGCCCGCACGGACGGCAGGGTGCTCGCCCGGCGACTGCGCGTGCGCACCGCCGAGGGGTACCGCACGGTGGAGCTGTGGGGACGCGTACCGGAGGCGCCCGGGGAGGAGGCCCGGTCCCACCTGGTCGGCAGTGTGCTCGACGCCGGGGCCGGCGCCGCGGCCGTCACCGCGGTGGAACGGCTCCGGGACGGCATCTTCTCCCTCACCCCGGACGGCCGGGTCACCTACACCAACCGCTGCCTGGAGCAGCTGCTCGGGGTATCCGGACCTGAGCTGCTCGGCAGTTGCCTGTGGGAGGTCGTCCCTTGGCTGTCCGATCCCGTCTTCGAGGATCGGCACCGGGCCGCGATGGTCTCGCAGCAGCGCACCGCCTTCCTGGTCCGCCGACCGCCGGACCGGTGGCTCGCCTTCTCCCTTCACCCGGACGCGAACGGCGTGACCGGCAGGGTGGCGACCGCGGCCCCTCCGCAGCCGCCGAAGGCGGCCGCCGGGCCGCCGGTGGGGGCCCGGGAAGCGGAGGAGGACTCCGGGGATGCGGCCGGTGCGCCGCCGGACGCCCGGCCCGCCCCGCTCTCCCCTTCCACCCCTTCCACCCCGTCCGCCCCTTCCACCCCGGACCCACCGGTCGATCGGGCGGCACCCGCGCGCCTCGGCGCCATCTACCGCATGATGCAGCTGGGCAGCGCGCTGACCGCGGCGGTCACCATGGACGAGGTGTGCGAGGTCGTCGCCGGCCAGCTCCTGCCGGCCTTCGGAGGCCAGCACCTCGCCGTCTACGCCATCGAGGAGGGCCGGCTGCACCTGCTCTCCCGCACCGGCCGGCACGACCGTTTCCTGCACCGTCTGGAGGGCCGGCCACTCGACGCCCCGCTGCCCGGAACGGAGGCGCCGGCCCTCGGCGTGCCCCTGTTCATCGAGGATCGGCAGGACCTTCCCGGTGGCCGGCCGCCCCGCGCCGGGGAGGGCGCCGGCGAGGACGCCGGGGAAGGTCTCGGGGAGGCCGTGGCGACGTGGGCCTACCTGCCGCTCATCGCCTCCAACCGTCCCGTCGGCGCCTGCCTCCTCGGATTCGACGACGTCCACCACCTCACCACCAAGGACCGCGGCATCCTCACCGCGCTCAGCGGTCTGATCGCCCAGGCGCTGGAACGCGCGCGTCTCTACGACGCGAAGAACGCCCTCGCCCACGGCCTGCAGAACGCACTCCTGCCGCACCGCCTGCCCGTCCTGCCGGGCATCCACACGACCGGCCGGTACCTGCCCGGGACCAGCGGGATGGACATCGGCGGCGACTGGTACGACGTGATCCCCACCGGGGACGGCGTGGCCCTGGTCGTCGGGGACGTCGAGGGCCACAACATCGCGGCGGCCGGAACCATGGGCCAGCTGCGCAGCGCCGTCCGCGCCTTCGCAACGGCCGGCCACGCCCCCGGGGCCGTCCTGGCCGGCACGAACCGGCTCCTGACCGACCTCGACCCCGGGCTGCTCGCCAGCTGCTGCTACATCCGCGTCGAGCCGGGCAGCGACTGCGCCCACGCCGTCCGGGCCGGGCACTGCCCGCCGCTGCTGCGCCGCCCCGACGGCAGCACCGAGGTGCTGGAGATCGCCGGCGGCCCGCTCCTCGGTGTCGTCGGCACCAGCAGCTATCCCGAGACCCGGCTGGACCTTCCGCACGGGTCGGTCCTCGCCCTCTACACCGACGGCCTCGTCGAGGAACGCGGCCAGGACATCGACGTGGGGATCGACGAGCTGCGGGCCACGCTGGCCCACGCCCCCGCCGGCGACCTCGATGAACTCGCCGACCACCTCCTGCGCAAGGCCCGGCGCTCCCCGCACCGCTCCGACGACATCGCCCTGCTGCTCACCGGCTACCACCCCGAGCGGGACTGAACCCCCGCCGCTGGACGAGCGGTCGCCGCACCTTCGCGCCGGCCGGCACGCGACGGACGTCCTCTCGACCGACCCGCCTACCCCGCGAACCGCTTCCGGTGCGCCGCGATCAGGTCCCGGTACCAGCCGTACGAGGCCCTGGGCGTGCGGCGCTGCGTCTCGAAGTCGACGTGGACGAGGCCGAAGCGCTGGGCGAAGAGCCCTTCGGCCCATTCGAAGTTATCGAGGAGGGACCACGTGTAGTAGCCGCGGACGTCGACTCCCCCGGCGACGGCCCGGGAGAGGGCGTCGAGGTGGGCGGCGAGGAAGTCGATGCGAGGCCGGTCGGGATCGGTGGACTCGGCGACGGAGCAGCCGTTCTCGGTGATGGTGACGGGCGGAAGGGCCCCGCCGTAGGCGTCGCGGAGGTCGAGGAGGAGCCGGGTGAGGGCCTCCGGGACGACGGGCCAGCCGAAGGCGGTGTGGGGGACGTCCGGGATGTCGACCAGGTCGAACGGGAGGCCGGGGGCGGTGGGGGCGGCGATGCGGGTGGGGTTGTAGTAGTTGACGCCGAGGCCGTCGAGGCCGGGGGCGTGGATGAGGTCGAGGTCGCCGGGGTGGACGGCGCCGTAGACGTCGTCGGGGACGCCGAGGGCGGCGAGGTCGGGGTAGCGGCCGAGGAGGACGGGGTCGGTGAACAGCCGGTTGTGCAGGGTGTCGTAGGCCGCCGCGGCGGCGAGGTCGGCCGGGTCGGAGGTGGCCGGTTCGACGGGGGTGAGGTTGTTGGAGAGCATCACCTCCAGGCCGCGCTCGTGGAGGATCGAGGCGGCCAGCCCGTGGCCGAGGAGCTGGTGGTGGGCGGCCGGGAGCGCCTCGAACATCAGGGTACGGCCGGGGGCGTGGACGCCCGTCGCGTAGCCGAAGACGGTGTGGACGAAGGGCTCGTTGAGGGTGATCCAGGCGGGGACGCGGTCGCCGAGGCGGTCGGTCACGACCGCGGCGTAGTCCGCGAAGCGGTGAGCCGTGTCACGGTTGAGCCAGCCGCCGTGGTCTTCGAGGGCCTGGGGAAGGTCCCAGTGGAAGAGGGTGGGCAGGGGGGTGATGCCGGCGTCGAGGAGGGCGTCGACCAAGCGGTCGTAGAACGCGAGTCCGGCGGGGTTCACCGGCCCGCAGCCGGTGGGCAGGATCCGGGGCCAGGCGATGGAGAAGCGGTAGCCGTCGAGGCCGAGGCCCTTCATCAGGGCGATGTCCTCGGGGTAGCGGTGGTAGTGGTCGCACGCGACCGCACCGGTGTGACCGTCCCGGACGGCGCCCGGACGGGCGGCGAAGACGTCCCAGACCGACGGGCCGCGGCCGTCCTCGCCGACCGCCCCCTCGATCTGGTAGGCGGCGGTGGCAGCACCCCAGCGGAACCCCGCCGGGAGGTCGATACGGTCCGGCATGACAGCCTCCTGACGAATACATGAGGGGTAGTCATGTTATCGACGGGGCGCCGAAACACCAGGGAGGTGCACCGCCCGGCTACCGCATCTCCGACGACACCGCCTCCCTTGAGGTCAGGTCGGGAGTGATTCCACCCCTCCTGCCGGAAATGCGCCCACACGAGCATCGCGCGCATGCACATGGACACGGGCCCGGTGCTCGCCGGAAAGCCCGGCGCCGGTCGCGACGGATGTCCGGTCGCGGTCGGAAACGGCGGTCCTCCCGGCTCGGCTGCCGGATCCCGCCCCATGCACGTGGCGGAGAGGGGGTGAGGGCGTTCACCCCGATCGACGTCTCACGGAGCGGGCGGGCCGGAGGCGCAGCCTCGGCCGGAGGGAGAGGCCCGTGCTGTCCGAGGCTTCGGCGAGCACCTCCAGGAGCGGGTCCACGGCGTCGGCCGGTGAGGCCTGTTCGGACAGGCACACCGTCAGTTCGAGCACGGGGCTCCGCCCCCGCCCCATGCGTGCTCGCGCACCGACGACGCCCGGGACCTCCTCCGCCCGCGTCCGAACCGCATCGGTGAGGGCTCGGGTGCGCAGCCGGCCACCCCTCAGGTCGAGCCTGGCGGGCGTACCGGGCAGGGCTTGGGCGGCGAGCAGCAGCAGGCACAGCGCCCCGGTGGCCGCGACCGCGACGGCGAAGGAGTCGTCCCAGCTCCGCGGCGCCAGTGGGTGCACGGGGAGCAGGCACGGCACGACGATCTCGGAGGGGCCGCCCGGCACGCGGTGGAGCCACCTGCCGGGCGGGCGGAAGCCCGCGGCGACGAGCAGGACGGATGCGCTCAGCGCGGTGAGGGCGAAGCCTGCCAGGCCGAGCACGGCACGGTTGACGAGTCGTCTCATCGGTCCTCCTGGGGATGAGGTGGCCGGACCGGTGCCGGCGGTGGCGGTGGCGGTGGCGGATTCTGCTCCGGGAACCGGACGGACCCGGCCGGGTCCTCGCCTGGTCGCCCGGCTTCGCTCACGGCCCGGTCCGCCCGGTGGCGGGCGACGCGCACGGTGATCCGGGGGCCGCTGCCGTCGAATCCGAGGCGGAACAGCGCGCCGAGGGCAGCGTCCTGCAGGTCGGCGGCGCAGCCCCCGACGGCCCGGACCCGAACGGTCCGGCGCACCCGCACCCGGGGCGTGGCCACCGCCCGGGTCTGCCCGACGGCGCGCTGCACCGCGTGTTCCACCAGGCGGCGGTCCACCGTCACGGGCGGATCCGCCTCCGGGCGCGGCAGCCGCCAGCGGAGCGCGCCGCTGCCGGTGGCCGCCAGGACCAGCAGACGCAGGCCCAGCACGCCTCCGGCCGCGGCGACCACGGCCCCGGCACCGGTGGCCCGGTGGCCGAAGGTGCTCAGCGCGGCGTCCAGGTGCCGCGGCCGCCAGGTGCCGCCCAGCCGGACGTACCACCACGCGGCGCAGGCCGTGGCGACGACGGCGTAGAGCGCTGCCGCGGCCGGGCGCCGCTCGCACCAGTGGCGTCGGGCCCGGAGTGCACGACCGCGCAGGGGCGGGGTCGTCGCCGAGCGGGCCGTCCCGCCGGAGCCCGGCCCGGTGGCGTCGACCGGGTTCGACGGACGGGCATCGCGCGCGGGTGCGGAACGCGCCGTCAGCCGGCCGAGTTCGGCGCGCACGCTGCGCAAGCGGACCCCGGCCAGGTGCAGGGCCGCCGCCTCCGCGGCCCCTGCCGCGGCGACGAGGACGCTCGGCAGGTGGGCGGGGTAGTCCACCGTCAACCGGAGCTCTCCGTCGGTGACGGCGCCGCGTCGGTGGACCGTGACCTGCGGCAGGGCACCGGGCGCGAGAGCGGGAGTGCCCTCCCGGGCGCCCTGCGCCATGACCCGCGTCAGCGCCCTTTCGGAGACGGTGAGACGGCCCCGCCGGCGGGGCGCCGGGGTCTCCGGCGAGGTGCCGGTGCTCATCGTTCCCGTCCCCTGCGCAGGAGGTCTTCGAGCTGCGGGTGTCCGTCGGCCCACCAGCCGGTCAGAAAGCCCACCGCTCCCAGTGCGGCTACCAGCAGGAAGGCTGCGAACCCTCCGAAGTACCCGGCGAAGCCCAGCGCCATGCCGGCGAGGAGTCCGGTCCGTGCCGATGACATGTGTTGCTCCCTCGCGTCCGGGTCAGAGGCCCGCCGGGACGAACAGCCGGTAGCCCGTCAGATCCAGGAGCTGGCGGTGCTGGGGCCGCAGCCCGGTGACTTCCAGGCGGGCACCGGCGAGGGCGCAGCGGTTCTGCAGGCGGGTCAGGAAGTTGAGTCCGCTGGAGTCCATGAAGCCCGTCGCGCTGAGGTCCAGGTGCACCCGGAGCACCGGCGGGCAGACCAGGCACAGGGGCCCGGCGAGCACCGGGAGCGCGGCGATGTCGAGGTCTCCGCAGGGCGCCAGGGCCAGTGCGCCGTCCTCCTGCCACACGTCGCAGTGGAAGCGCGGACAGGGGACGTCTGCTCGGTGGACACGGGCGGTCCGGGCGGCGGGCAGATCGACGATCATGGCGGGTTTCTCCTCGGCGACGGGACGGACAGGTGACGTGCTCGGCTGTTGGACACGCGGACAGCGCCGATGCTCACGCACGCTCGCGTCACTCGTGCGAGTGAATGTCTCTCCCGGCTCGCCCGCGTCGACCGGCGGCTCCGAACACTCCCCGACTGGCCGCGTGAGGAATCCCGGATCCCGGGTGTCCAAGTGCGCGACCAGCACCGACACCTTCGGAGGAATCGATGACCGCCACCGGCACCGTCACCCGCAGCATCACCGCAGGCACCGCGACGAAGGCGGTGGCGGCCGCCGAAGCCCTCGGCACCGTCCAGCAGCCGGTGCCGCCCGCGTCCTCCCCCGATCGGGGCCGAACCGTGATCGCGGACCAGGTGGTCGGCAAGATCGCCGGCATGGCCGCTCGGGAGGTGTACGGCGTCCATTCCTTCGGTGACGGCCTCACCCGGGCCCTCGGCGCCGTCCGGGACCGTGTGCCGGGCGGGCGGGGATCCGGTGTCACCCGGGGGGTGAAGGTCGAGGTCGGCGAGAAGCAGGCCGCCGTGGACCTGGACATCGTGGTCGAGTACGGGGTCGCGATCGCCGAGGTGGCGGCCGAGGTCCGCGAGGAGGTGATCGGCGCGGTCGAACGGATGGCGGGCCTGCAGGTCGTCGAGGTGAACGTCCACGTCGTGGACGTCCACCTGCCCGACGACGGGGAGGAGGACGACGCACCCTCGCGCGTCCGGTAGGTCCCGACCCCGTGTCCCGGAAGGGGGCGGAGCGTACCCACGACGGCCGCCCCCTGCACCGGGGCCCTCATCTCGACGGAAGCGACATGTTCCAGCCCCGCTCCGAGGTACTGACCCCGCCGGGCCCGTACCTCGCCCCGCCCCCCGCGGGACCACCGGACACGGTTCTCGTGGCCCGTGCCGCCGAGGGCGACGAGTCCTCCTACGCGGAACTGATGCGGCGCCACGTGCCTCGCATGTTGACCCTGGCCACCCGGCTGCTCGGGGACCGCGGATCCGCGGAGGACGACGTCCAGGAGGCCTGCCTGACCGCGTGGCGCCGCCTGCCCGACTTCCGTCGCGAGGCCGCCTTCGGCACCTGGCTGTACCGGATCGTCACCAACCGCTGCCTCAACACCCTCCGGGCCCGGCACGCCCACGTCCCGCTGGAGGACGCCGAGGAGCCGGCGAGCCCCGACCCGGCGGCGTCCCCGGAACGCACCGCCGAATCCCACGCCTCCGCACAGGACCTCCGCACGGCGCTTGCGGCGCTGACCCCGCAACAACGGGCATGCTGGGTCCTGCGTGAACTGCACGGGCTGTCCTACGACGAGATCGCCGAGGTGACCGGCATCGGCGAACCGGCGGTACGCGGACGGATCTTCCGCGCCCGACGACAGCTGACGGAGGCGATGGCACCATGGCGCTGAACGACGCCGCCGACCACGAGGCGCTGCCCTGCGGCGAGGACCTGGCCCGACTGTGGGAGGCCGGCGAGCCCGTCGGCGACCACACCGCCTGCACCGACTGCCACGCCGCGCTCGATGCACTCGGCGTGCTGCAGCGGACGGTGCACACGGCGCTCGACGAGGACGGCCGGGGCGGGGACGGCCGGGGCGGGGACCAGACCGCCTTCCTCGAACGGGTGATGTGCGCCGTACGGACCGAGATCCGCCCCGGAGCCCTGATCCCCCTGGGCGACGCCTTCGACGACGACTGGATCACCGAGGCCGCCGCCGCCGGAGTCCTGCGCTCGGCCGTCGACACCCTTGCCGGCCTGCGCGCAGGCAGCTGCCGCATCACCCCGCACCGAGGGCCGGGCGGCCCCGGGCGAGCACCGGCACTGCCCGGCAGCAGACTTCCCCGCGGCCCGCTGCGCATCGACGTCGAGGTGTTCGCCGACCTCTCCCGGCCCCTGCCGCACTCCGTCGAGCTGGTCCGGTCCGCCGTCGCCCGGGCGGCCGCCCTGCGGCTCGGCCTGGACGTCCACCGGATCGACGTCACGGTGCGGGACCTACTCCCGCAGGAGGAACGGCAGCCATGAAGGCCGACGACCGGGCCCGTCTGGAGGCCGAGCTCGCCGAACGGGCCGTCGCCGTACCGGGTGTGGCCTACCTCAGCCCGAACCTGCTGCGCCGCCTCACCGGTCGCGGCCGATCCGCCGGCGGGGTACGGATCAGGGACGGCGATCCACCGGTCGTGGAGGTGTGGATCGCCGTCCGGACCGACCACCAGGCCGCCGCGACCGCCCGCGCCGTGCGCGGGGCCGTCCGGACCGCATCGGCGGGAGTGCCCGGCCTGTGCGGTGCGCAGGTACGCGTCGTGGTGAGCGCAACGGCCTGACAGGGCGGGCCGCTGCGGACGGCGGACGGACCGCCTCCGGGCCCCTCGGTGACCTCCCGGTCACCCGCCCCCTGCCGGGGCCGACGTCCCCGGGCCGCGGCCCACGGGTTCCGTCACGTCACTCGGACTCGGCCTGCCGCTCGACGTCCTCGATGCCGCTCGGGCTGCCGGCCCGCACCCAGCGCACGTACAGGCCCGCGCCGATCAGCACGGTCGCGACCAGGGACAGCACCGGCCAGCCGCGCAGCAGGTTCACCACCAGGGTGAAGGCGACCGCCGCCGCCGCGAGGGCGTTGACCAGGGCCACGACCGGCTTGTGCGCACGGCGGGCGAAGCTGGTCATCGCCAGCAGGCCGACCAGGAAGCTGACGAAGACCGAGACGGCGTAGAACAGCACCAGCTCCTGCTCCTGGCCGGCGGCGGCGAGGATGATCACGGCGGCGGCCGCGAGGTAGACCGCGACGGACCAGTACGGGGTGTGGTGCCTGTTCGTCCGGCCGAGCACGGCGGGAAGCACACCGGGGTTCTTCGCCGTCCCGGCCAGGGCCTTGAGGAGCCCGGGGCCGGCCTGGAAGGAGGAGCTGGCGGCGGCGAGGAGGAGGAGCGAGCTGGTGAGCTGGAAGGCGCCGTAGAGCCAGCCGGGTCCGGCGGCGGCGTGGGCGATGTCGGCGATCTGGGTGGAGTCCGCGCCCGGCAGGCCGATGTGGAGCTTCACGGCGAGGGCGGTCAGGGCGAGGGTGAGTCCGCCGACGATGACCAGCAGCAGGGCCAGGGTGCCGCGGCCGAAGCGGCGGCGATGGGTGTCGTCGAGCTGGCCGAGCTGGGCGATCGCGGTGGACGGCGCCTCCACGCCGGTCGCCAGGGCCATGGCGACCGGGAAGGCCATCACGACGGCCAGCGCTGCCGAACGGCCCGGGTCGGCGTGGGCGGCGGCGGTGCCGACGGCGTGCGGCGAGGCGAAGCCGAGGACCACCACCGCCACGGCGACGACGACGAACACCACGGTCATCGCGGCGAACAGCAGGCGGCCGCCGTGTCCGAACCAGGTCAGGCCCGCCACGACCACCAGGAGCACGAGTGCCAGGGGTATCCGGGCCGGTGCCAGGGCCGGGAACAGGGCGATCACCGCGCTGGCCGCAGCCGCGATGGAGATGCCGATCGTGAGGACGAAGTCCACGACCAGTGCGCCGATCGGCAGGAACGTCCACCGCGGCCCGAACGCCCGCCCGGCGGCCGCCGCCGCGCCGCCGCCCTGCGGGAAGCGCCCCACCAACTGCCAGTAGTTCGCGGTGACGACCACGACCAGGCCGACCACCAGGGCCATGGTGGGCAGCAGCAGCGCGAGGTCCCCGTGCAGGGCGTGGAGCGCCGCCTCGATCGCGTAGGCGACGGAGGAGACGGGGTCCGCGATCACCGCGAAGGCGAAGGCGAAGAACAGCACCGACCGCCTGGGCCCGCGGCCGACGACGGCCGGTACGGGTCCGGGTGCGGGAGCGGGAGCGGTGGACGCGGGAACGGAGGACGGCACGGCGGCAGGCCCTTTCAGGAGCGTACGGTGGATCACTGTGCCGACCAGACTTCCCGGCTCACCGGTCGAAGAGAATACGTCAAGAACGCGACAGCGGAGCGTCAAGGAAGCGTTAAAAACCACCGCTGCCCGGGTCCGCCTCACAGCATGGGCCGGACCCCGCCCCGGTACGGCCCTCGACCTGCCGCCTCGCCGGGCTGAGCGCCTTCGCCTCCCGGGTCGGGACACGGGGGCGGGCGAAAGCCTCGGACGTGGCCGCCGGTCGCTGCAGGCCGACGGCTACCGGAGGCGGCGCGCCTCGAACAGGTACGTGAAGGGGCCGCCGTCCCTCCCAGGAGGGGTGAAGCCGGACGCCGCGCCCAGCAGGGCGATGACGGCTCCCGCGGGGTCGGCCTGGTGCAGGGTCCAGGCGGCGCCGTCGCCGGCGATCGCCAGCGACGCGACCGGGCGGCCCCAGGCCCTGCGGGCCCGCCGGAGTGCGGTGGCCTGATCGGCGATCGACTCGGAGCGGTCGCGCAGCAGCCGCTCCCGCTCGGCCGGATGATCGACCGTGTCGAGCTCGACGACGAACCTCCGCAGGTCGCGCGCGTAGGCCCGATAGGTACCGCCGTGCTCGCGGCGGAAGTCGAGGATCTCGTCCAGGGGCACCTGCGAGAGATCGACTCCCGCGTCCACCAGGTCGCGGTGCAGGGTGAGCGGGGCGATACCGCCACGGCCGGAGCCGTCGGCCGGGGTCACCGCTGCGGTGTCGACCGGTCCCGGCAGGTCTCCGACCAGGTGGAGTCGATGGCCGGGGACCCGGCGCTGTGCGGAGAGGCCGAGGGCCAGCAGGACCGCGGCCCGGACCCGCGGAGGCATCTCGACCATGTCGGCACCGAGGTCGGGACGGCGTCGGCTCACCGAGCCCGTGCAGAGCATCCGGTCCACGATGCGGTCGGCGTTCTCCGCGTGGCCCGCGACGTGGCCACCGGTGATCGTGAGGCCACCCGTGAAGTGCCCGGCGGTGATATCCAGGCCCGAGGCGGACGCAGGACCCGCCCCGGAGCGGCGGGTCCGCTCGGCGACCTGGCGTACGGCCCGGGCGGTTTCCGCGTCGAGCCACGTCCCGGGGGCCAGGTTGTGCAGCAGCCCGGCGGCGCGCAACGGGCCCGCCAGCTGAGTCTCCCGGGCGACCACCGCCTGGAAGTGCTCCTCGGGCAGGAGCAGCGCGAAGCCGTCGAAGTAGAGCAGCAGACTCTTCATCCGGTGGACGGAGGTGTCGTCCCAGATCCAGCCCGGGTAGTAGTGCGCCAGGTCCAGCGAGGGGGTCTCGGTGCCCATTCGGACAGTCTGGCAGTACCTCCGGCCTCCGGAGGGGCGATCGGCCCGATCCGTCCGCGGGAACGTGCGGACGACCGGGCTCCGTCACCCGGCGCCCGCACGCCCCGGCCCGGGAGGGCCGGAAGGCGAGTCCACCGGCCCCAGACCGCCGGGGCCGGCCTTCGGCCGACGCGGCACGAGGCCGCTGCGCGACGGCGGGAAGATCGAATGAACGTGTGCACGGACGCGTCGGGGAGGTAAAAAGGACACATGTCCGACGACCTCACCGTGCACGCCTCCCGCGACCGGCCCTCCGGCCCCGTCGAGGAGGACCTGGTCACCGCCGTGCTGACCGCCTCCCGGGTCCTGGTGGCGATCTCCGCGCGATCGCTGGGGGAGGTCGCCGAGGCGCTCACCCTGCCCCAGTTCCGGATGCTCGTCGTCCTGCACTCGCGGGGCCCGATGAGCATGTCACGCCTGGCCGAGCTCCTGGCCGTCAACCCGTCGACGGCCATGCGGATGATCGAACGGCTCGTCGCCGCCGGCGTCGTCGCCCGGGAGGTCAGCCCCGGGGACCGCCGCGAAGTACGCATCACCCTGACCGAGGCCGGGGTCCGGACCGTGGTCGACGCCACCGACCGCCGCCGCGAGGAGATCTCCCGGATCGTCGCCGCCATGCCCGCGAAACAGCGCACCGGCCTCGTCGACGCACTGCAGGCCTTCGCCGAGGCGGGCGGCGAGCCGTCGGCACCCGACCGGAACCCGGCCGACCTGCTCGGCTGGTGACGGCTCACCGCAGACCGCCGTCACGCCCCAGCAGCAGCCCCAGACCCTCCCGCGTGGCGGCGACCACCACCAGGTCGCCGTCCCCCAGCGCCCTCGTGCCCGGTGGGGACCAGAGCAGCTCCGATCCGCGGTGGTAGGGATCGGCCAGATCCGGGGCGCGCTCGGGCGGAGCCGCCACGTCCACCGCCAGGACCTGCCAGCCACCGGGCCGGCGGGCGGCACGGACCGTGCGGCCGGCCAGGTGCGGGTTCCCGGCGACCTCGACGGCGGCGATCAGCACCACCTCGCGGCCGACACCGAGCGCGCCGATCACCTGGCGGCCCATCATGGCGGAGGCGAAGGACGGGGCCGCGAGGAAGGAGACGCTGCGGCTACGGGTCTCGGCCCCGGGATAGGAGTCCCGCAGAGCCCGGTAGATGTCGCCGGCGAAGTCCTCGTCGAACAGCCGCAGCACCACCCGCAGGTCCGCATGGCACTCCCGGGCGTAGAGCGCGGCCTCCAGGTTCGTGCTGTCGTCGCTCGTCAGCGCCATCAGGGCCGCCGCCCGATCGACCCTCGCCGCCTCCAGGACGCCGTCCTGCGTGACGTCCCCCAGAACGACGGGTACCCCGTAGGCCCGGGCCCGGGCGATGCCGAGGGCGCCCGGATCGCTCTCCACGCACACCACCGGCACGTCCATCTCCCACAGCCGCTCCAGCACACGGCTGCCGACCCTGCCCAGGCCCACCAGCACGACGTGACCCGACAGGCCGCGCGGCGGCCTGCGCAGTGCGGTGGCCGCGCGGAACGTTCCCAGGGCCTCCAGGACCATGGCGATCAACAGCGGCATCAGCAGCATGCCGCTCACCGAGGCAAGAATCTGGAGGATCTTGCGCCCCGGCCCGCCGTCGTCCGCGGGGTCCGCGATACCCAGCACGTCGAGCGTCGTCAGCCACACCGCCGACAGCGGAGGCCTGTCGGCCAGGGCCCACGTCAGAGCCGCGAACACACCGGTCAGCGCGGCGAGCCCGGCCAGGGCCCAGCGCAACCGCGCCGAGAACAGGCTCGGCCACGCCAGCGCGGACAACCCGGGCGGCCTGCGCCGGCGTGCGGAACTCGGCGCCCTGCCGAGCAGCTCCAGGACGACGCGGCCCTCCCCCGGGACGACGGGATCGGGCAGCAGCCCGCCCTCCGGCTCCCCCGACGCCGCTCCGCGAACCGCCGCCACCACCGCCACCTCCCGCCCCTGGGCGTTCTCCCCCGGGGCGAGCACCGACAGGCGCAGCAGGCTGCCGTCGACGGGAACCACGTGGCTGCGCCCGGCCACGGCCGCCGCCACCAGCGCGGGTGTCGCCGTGCCCGACGCGGACAGGACGGTCGTGGAAGCCTCCAGCGCCGCGGGCGACAGCTCCGGGTGGCGTGCGGCGACCGCCCGGTCCAGCAGTTGCTCGACCCGCAGCCCCAGCCGTCGGTTGTAGATCCGCAGCACCAGGCGCAGCCGGGGGTTGATTCCTCTGGCCCGGAGCCCGGCATGGATGTTGGCCTGGTCGTCACCGGAGGTGAGCGCCAGGGCCGCAGCCGATGCCACACCGACGGCGCGCAGCGTCGCCTCGTCCAGTTGCGTCGCCTCGACCGCCTCGACGGTGACCTCCTCGTCGGCCGCCAGGGCGGCGATCCGCGGGCCGTGGTCGTCCTGGAAGGACGGCACCACCACGGTGACCCGCTGCCCGTACAAGGTGGCCAACTCGACGGCCAGCCGGTGGGCCAGGGCGTCACCACCGCACACGACCATGTGACCCGACCGCGCCCCGGGGGTGTCGGTACGGCGATCAGCGGTTTGCTGTCGGCTGCGCGGCGACGGCACGCCGTCGGCCGACCTGCCGGCGAGAGGGAACGTCATGACGTCAGTCTTCCGCGCCGACCGGCCGGTCCTGCTGCCGCCGGTCCCATCGTTGACGAATCGTCACCGCGGCTCACGGGCGCACCGCGGCGGACCGGTCCCGCACCCGGCGCTCGGGCGGCCCGCAGGAGCGGTTCGCGGCGGCGGCGCCCGGGAGCTCACCTCCGCGCGCGGGGCTCCGTGCCGCAGACCCGACGGCACGAAGGACGCATGTCCGGAAGCTGCCGCCCACCGCTCGGGCTTATCGTTCTTGAGTGGGTGGATTCGGGTGTGGTCCCTGCCTCGCGCGCCGACGGCGCGAAGCCGCGGGCGTCCTGTCGGCCTGCGTGCCGGCCGGGAGCACGCGGGCCGCCGGTCCGGGGGACGCGGTCGCGCCCCGGTCGGATCCGACCGCGGAGGGTGACACGGTGACCACCTGGGCGCGGGCCGTCACACCGCAGGGCCGAGAGCCGTCCCGACGCATGCCGGCCGGGCAGCGGGCCGGTGCGGGGGCGGCAGGCGGTCGCTCCGCTCGCACGGTCGCCGCGGTCTCCACAGTCGCCGTGCGGACCGGTTAGCGCCATGCCGTCCTCCTCCCCCGGGCCGGGGCCCGACCGCGGTACGGAACACCTGGAAGCCCTCATGGCCGACGTGATGCGCCGGACCGACGCGTCGGCCGGTCTGCTCTACCTCCGGCCTCCCGGGGCTCCGCTGTTGTGGCTCGCGCTGCTCTCCGGTGTGTCCCGGCAGATCGCCGCCCCCTGGTACCGCGCCCCGCTGGACGCATCGACGCCGGTCACGGACGCCATGCGCCGACGGCGTCCGATCTGGCTGGACAGCCAGGAGGAGGTGGCCCGCCGGTATCCACAGCTGACCCTCGTCCTGCCGTACGACTTCGCGCTCGCCGCGGTCCCCTTCACCGGCGGCACCCAGGTGTGGGGAGGCCTCGCCCTCTTGTGGCCCGTCGGGCAGGCCGGGCAACACCCGGACGCGCAGCAGCGGGAGATCGTCACCGCGTGCTGCCGGCGGACGGCACTGCTGCTGGAGCGGGCCGCCGCCGAGGGGCACCCACTGCTGCCTCCCGACGAACCCCGGTACGTACCGACGTCGCCCCCGGATGCCGACCCCGCCCAGGCCATGGCGGCGCTCGGCTTCGCCGAACGCCTTCCCGTGGGCTGCTGCGCGCTGGACCTTGAGGGCCGGCTCACCTTCATCAACTCCGCGGGCGCCGATCTGGTGGGCTCCGATGCCGCCTCCCTCAGAGGCCGGCGCCCCTGGGAAGCGCTGCCGTGGCTCCACGCACCGACCAGCGAGGAGAGCTACCGGGCCGCGGTGGTCACCCGCCGGCCCACCGCGTTCACCGCGATGCGGCTTCCGGGCACGCCACTGCTCTTCCAGCTCTACCCCGACGAGAGCGGCGTCAGCGTCCACATCACGCCCACCCGTCGGCGGACGGCCACCCCGCAGGCCCCGCCGTCCGACGCACCGGTCGGCGCCATGGGGCTGTACCACCTGACCCACCTGGCAGCCGCCCTCGCCGAGGCCGCAACCGTCCACGACGTCACCGAGGTGGTCGCCGACCAGATCGTGCCCGCCTTCGGCCCCCGGGGCCTGGTCCTCATGATCGCCGAGGAAGGCCGCCTGCACGTCATCGGCCACCGCGGCTACAGCACGGAGTTCATCAACCGCTTCGACGGCACGGCCCTGACCTCGCGCACCCCGACCGCGCACACGCGGGCCACCGGCGACCCCGTCTTCTTCCCCAGTTTCGCCGACTTCCAGCGCGCGTACCCCGACGCACCCCGCTACGAGGCCCGGAACGCGTGGGCCTTCCTTCCCCTGATCGCCTCCGGCCGCAGCATCGGTTCCCTCGTCCTCTCCTACGACCGGCCCCGCCCCTTCCACCCGGCCGAGCGCGCGCTCCTCACCTCGCTCGCCGGGCTGATCGCCCAAGCGCTGGATCGCGCCCGCCTCTACGACGCGCAGCACACCCTCGCCCACACCCTGCAGACCAGCCTGCTGCCCCCTGCGCTGCCCCACGTCCCCGGCCTCGGCATCGCCGCCCGCTACCAGTCCGCCGGCCACGGCATGGACATCGGCGGCGACTTCTACGACCTCATCCACGCGCCCACCGCCACCACGGCGGCGATCGGCGACGTCCAGGGCCACAACACCGCCGCCGCCGCCCTGATGGGCCAGGTCCGCACCGCGGTACACGCCCACGCCGCCTCAGGTGCCTCCCCCGGTGACCTCCTCGCCCGCACCAACCGCCTCCTCGCCGACCTCGACGCCGAACTGTTCACCAGCTGCCTGATCGCCCAGCTCGACCTCGCCCACCGGCGCGCCCGGCTCGCCACCGCCGGACACCCCCCGCCCCTGCTCCGCCACCCCGGGGGGCACACCGAAGTCGTGGACCTGCCCCCCGGGCTCCTGCTGGGCATCGATCCCGACGCGGACTACCGCACCACCGAGATCCCGCTCCCGCCGGGCGCCGTACTCGTCCTGTACACCGACGGGCTCGTGGAAGCCCCGGGTACCGACATCGACGACGCCACCGACGCCCTCTGCCGGCACCTCGCCGAGGCCCGGGTCGACGACCTCGACCGCCTCGCCCGGAGCCTCCTCCGCCGTGCCGCAGACTCCGCGCGGCACCACGACGACATCGCGCTCCTGCTCATCCGACCCGACCGGTGATTCGCGGGGCCGCCGCCTGACGTCACGCCTGGGCGACCTCCGAGCGCCCGGCCCGCACCGCGGGCTCACGGCGGGGGAAGCACGGCCACCGCCGGTCGCTCACATGGAACCTGCGCTGCAGGAGGCTCCGGGCTCCTGGGTCTGCGGCCCCTGGACGTACCTGGTGAAGAACCGGTCCACGCGCGGGTCGGTGGCGCTGTCGACGACGAGCTGAGTGCTCCAGGCGGTCAGGGTGATGGTTCCGGGCTCGTCGGGGTAGGGGCTCATGAACGAGTACGGGGTGGCCCTGACCTTGTCGGAGAGCGTCTTGATGTCCGCCGGGCTCGCCTTGCCGCTGTAGGTGACCCACACCGCACCGTGCTCCAGCGAATGGACGGCGTTCTCGTTGTGCAGCGGCTGGTCGTAGACGTCGCCCATGCACGGCGTCCACGTCGGGTTGTGGTCACCGCCCACGGGCGGGGTCTGGGGGTACTGGACGGGCGTCGTCACATGGTTGCGGGTGAAGGTGCCGAAGGTCTTCACCCCGGGTATCGGAGCGTCGGCGGCGGCCTTCGCCGAGGCCTGACGGTCCGACGCGCGCAGGACCACGAAGACGCCGGTGGCGACGAGGGCAACCACCAGCGCGACCACCGCGGTCACCACCAGAGCCCTGGACCTCCGCTCGTGCCGCTGCTCGCGGGCGCGCAGTTCGGCGATGCGCGCCCGCCGTGCAGCGCTGCCCGAGGCGCTCCCCGTGGGGCCTACCGGGCCGGAACCGCCCTTCGGGCGCTCGGACTTGGGCGAAGCGGACGCCATGGAAACTCCCTGTCCCCGCCACGGCCACAGGCGGGGCGGTCTCCGATCGGACGTTCGACGGCCCCGCCCGGTCGCCCGCCCGGGGTGTCGTGACGGGCGGGCGGCGCCGGCCGCGGCAACGCGCGAGCCGTGGCCTGCCCGGTCTTCCGGCGGTGGACCCGATCCCCGCCTTCCACGGCCTGCGGCACATGCTAGCCCCGCCATCCGGCTTCGCAAGGGTCCCCTGGCCCCGCCGCGAGGCCGCCCCGCGGGGCGGGAACGACTCGCCCCGCCCGGCCCATCAACGCCATGACCAGGGCATATGACAGATCAGCCGGTAGCGGTGCGCCACGCCACGCCTCTTGGGAACCTTTCTTGCTTTGTGCAAATTTTGCCCAATGCAAAGGACTGGCCGGTTCGCCAGCCACGGACCGCCGGCACCGGAGGAGCATGCGGTGGTCGCGGCCGCCCTCCGGGACGGCTCCGCGCCGGGCCCCGGGGCGGCGGCGGGGGCCGGGCCGCCCCGCCACCGAGCCGGAGGTCCCGGCGGTTCGGGGCTCACGCGTCGGGCACCACCGCCACCGGGCAGGCCGCGTGGTGCAGGACCGCGTGGGCGACCGGACCGAGCAGACCGATCCGGACGGTGGGGCGGCGGCCGACCACCAGCAGGGAGGCCTTGGCCGACGCCTCCACCAGCAGCAGTCCGGGGGCCGCGCGCTCCGTCACCTCGACGACCTCGACACCCGGATGCGCCGCCCTCCAGGGGGCGATGGCGCGGCCGAGCAGCCCGGCCTCCTCGTCCCGTCCCCCGGCGGCCCCGGCGGCCACCGCCACGGCGGTGGCGTGCACGGCCCGCAGCACCACGCCGTACCGCGCCGCAGCCGCGAACGCGAACTCCAGCGCCGCCTCGGCGGGGCGGCGGGCGTCCACGCCCACCACCACCTGGTCGCGCTGTTCCGGGCCCGCCGGCTCGACCGGGAGCACCACGGTCGGGCAGCCGGCCCGGGCCGCGAGGTACAGCGACGTGGAGCCGACCCGCAGCCCCGCGAATCCGCCGTCACCGCGGGCTCCGACCACCAGTAGTTCGGCGTCCTCGGCGGCGGCGCAGAGCGCCGACGTGGCGACGTCGTGGACCTCCTCGGTGTGGAGGAGCACTCCGGGGTGACGCACGGCGAGGACGTCCTGTACCTCGTGCAGCAGGCCTCCGCCGTCGGACCGCTGCCCGGCTGCCCGGCCGGGCAGCGGGTGGGCCGTCGGGGGCAGGGCGTGCAGGACGCGCAGCGGTCGGCCGCGCAGCGACGCCTCGCGCGCGGCCCAGTCGGCGGCCGCCAGGCTCGCCTCGGAGGTGTCGACGCCGACGGTGACGGGCAGGTCCACGGTGGTTGTCTCCTCGATGACGGCCCCCCTGATCCCCGGTCAGGAACCCCAGCTCCAGTCTGCTACCTCGGGCAGGTCGGTGCCGTGTTCACGGATCCAGTCGTGGTGTCGGGTGCGCTGGTCGGCCATCTCCTGCCGGACGGCGGCCGCCCGTGCGGCGAGGCCGGGGGTGCGGTCGATGACGTCCATGACCAGGCGGTAGCGGTCGAGGTCGTTGCGGACGACCATGTCGAAGGGCGTGGTGGTGGTGCCCGACTCCTTGTAGCCGCGCACGTGCAGGTGCGGGTGGACGGCGCGGCGGTAGGCCAGGCGGTGGATCAGCCACGGGTAGCCGTGGTATGCGAAGACGACCGGGCGGTCGCGGGTGAACAGGGCGTCGAACTCGGCGTCCGGCATGCCGTGCGGGTGTTCCTCCGCAGGCATCAGGCGGGCCAGGTCTACCACGTTGACCACCCGGACGCGCAGGTCCGGCAGGTGGCGGCGGATCAGGTCCGCGGCGGCCAGGACCTCCTGGGTGGGGACGTCGCCGGCGCAGGCGAGGACGACGTCGGGCTCGCGCGAGCCGTCCTCGGTACCGGCCCACTCCCAGATGCCGGCGCCGCGGGCGCAGTGGACGCGGGCCTGGTCGAGGGTGAGCCAGTCGGCGCAGGGCTGCTTGCCCGCGACGACGACGTTGACGTAGTCGCGGCTGCGCAGCACGTGGTCGGCGGTGGCGAGCAGGGTGTTGGTGTCCGGCGGGAAGTAGACGCGGACGGCTTCGGGGCTCTTGTTGAGGACGTGGTCGACGAAGCCGGGGTCCTGGTGGGAGAAGCCGTTGTGGTCCTGGCGCCAGACGTGGGAGGTGAGCAGGTAGTTCAGTGAGGCGATCGGTGCGCGCCAGGGCAGCGTGCGGGTCGTGCGCAGCCACTTGATGTGCTGGTTGACCATGGAGTCGACGATGTGGACGAAGGCCTCGTAGCAGGAGAACAGGCCGTGGCGACCGGTCAGGAGGTAGCCCTCCAGCCAGCCCTGGCAGGTGTGCTCGGAGAGGATCTCCAGCACCCGACCGTCGGGGGTGAGGTTCTCGTCGACGGGCAGGGTGCCGGCCTGCCAGGCCTTGCCGGTGGCGGCGTAGACGCTCTGGAGCCGGTTGGAGGCCGTCTCGTCCGGGCCGACCAGGCGGAAGTCGCGGCGGTCGGCGGTGTCCGCCATCACCTGTTCGAGCAGGTCGCCCAGCGCACGGGTGGGCTCGTGCAGCGTGGCGCCGGGCTTGTCGACCGGCACGGCGAAGCGCTCCAGCGGCGGCAGCGGAAGGTCCCGCAGCAGCAGGCCGCCGTTGGCGTGCGGGTTGGCGCCGAGGCGGCGGTCACCGGCGGGCACCCAGGCGAGGACCTCCGGGGTCGGCCGGCCGTGGTCGTCGAAGAGTTCCTCGGGGCGGTAGGAACGGAGCCAGGCCTCCAGCTGGGCGAGGTGCGACGGGTCGTCGCGGACCTGGTCGAGCGGGACCTGGTGGGCGCGCCAGGTGCCCTCCACGGGCAGTCCGTCGACCTCGGCCGGTCCGGTCCAGCCCTTGGGAGTGCGCAGTACGATCACCGGCCAGGCAGGGCGACCGGTGGAGCCGTCGGTGCGGGCGTCGCGCTGGATGGCGGCGATGAGGTCCAGGGCGGTGTCCATGGCCTCGGCCATCGCCCGGTGCACCGTCATCGGGTCGTCGCCGCCGACGTACAGCGGTCGGTGCCCGTAGCCGCGCAGCAGGGCGTCGAGCTCGTCTTCGGGCAGGCGGGCGAGGACCGTCGGATTGGCGATCTTGTAGCCGTTGAGATGGAGGATCGGCAGCACCGCGCCGTCGTGGACCGGGTCGAGGAACTTGTTGCCGTGCCAGGAGGCGGCGAGCGGTCCGGTCTCGGCCTCGCCGTCGCCGATCACGCAGGCGACCAGCAGACCGGGGTTGTCGAAGGCGGCTCCGTAGGAGTGCGAGAGCGCGTAGCCGAGTTCGCCGCCCTCGTGGATCGAGCCCGGGGTCTCCGGGGCGACGTGGCTCGGTACGCCTCCGGGGAAGGAGAACTGGCGGAACAGCCGCGCCATCCCCGCTTCGTCGCGGGTCACGTCCGGGTAGGTCTGCGAGTAGCTGCCCTCCAGCCAGGAGTTGGCCAGCACGGCCGGACCGCCGTGCCCCGGCCCCCACACGCAGATCGCGTCCAGGTCCCGCGCCTTCACCACCCGGTTGAGGTGGGTGTGCACCAGGTTCAGGCCGGGCGAGGTGCCCCAGTGGCCCAGCAGGCGCGGCTTGATGTGCTCCGCGCGCAGCGGTTCACGCAGCAGGGGATTGGCCATCAGGTAGATCTGGCCCACCGCCAGGTAGTTGGCGGCCCGCCAGTGCGCGTCGAGCGCCCGCAGCTCTCGTTCGGACGGTGCCACGGGGGTCTGGCTGGGCGTGACGGACATGGTGACGGTCTCCTCCGGGGCGGTTCCGTGCCGCCGGCGGCCGCACGGCAGGCGGTGTCCATCGTCATCACGCCCGCGCCCGCGCCCCAGGGCCGAACGGGGCACGACACCTCCGCACCGGGAGGGACCTGTGGCCCGTCGCGGACCGCCCGGAGAAGGCCCCGGCGGTGAGGACTTCCGGCCCTGCGGCATGGGTACCGCCGGCCCCTGACGCGGGCCCCCGAGTGGCCGGAGGCTGGTGGCACCTGCCCGAACGGTGCAGGGGCGCCGCCACGGCGCGGACCTCGGACGGTTGGACGACACCATGATCGACAGCGGGCGCGCCTCGAAGGCCTACCTGGTCGGCGGCGGCATAGCCTCCCTGGCCGCTGCGGCCTTCCTGATCAGGGACGGCGAGTTCCCCGGCGAGAACATCCACGTCCTGGAGCGGCTCCCGCTGGCCGGCGGCTCCCTGGACGGCTCGGGCTCGCCCGAGCGAGCGTACGTGACCCGCGGCGGCCGCATGCTGGAGGACGAGGCGTACACCTGCCTGTGGGACCTGATGGGAACCATCCCCACCCTGGAGGACCCGGACGTCTCCGTCCGCCAGGAGATCATCGACTTCAACCGGGAGTGGCCCACCGACGCCAGGGCCCGCCTGATCGACCGCGACCACCGGATCCTCGACGCCTCCCGCCTCGGCCTCGACACCCACGACCGCCTCGAACTGACCCGGCTGCTGGTCACCCCCGAGTCGGTGATCGGCGCCCGCAGGATCGACGAGTTCTTCTCCGAGCACTTCTTCGCCACGAACTTCTGGGCGATGTGGCGCACCACGTTCGCGTTCCAGAACTGGCACAGCGCGATCGAGCTCAAGCGCTACTTCCTGCGGTTCCTCCAGGAGTTCCCCCGCATCCACACCCTCGCCGGCGTGCGCCGCACCCGCCTCAACCAGTACGACTCTATCGTGCGCCCGCTCACCCGGTGGCTGGTGGAGCGCGGCGTTCGCTTCGAGCACGGCGTCACCGTCACCGACGTCGACTTCGTCGAGCACGACGGCATCCGCCGCGCCGGGCGGCTCCACCTGGAGCGCCCGGAGTCCGGCCGTGAGACCGTCGAACTGGCCGACCTGGACCTGGCGTTGATCACGCTCGGTTCGATGACCGCCGACGCCGCCCTCGGCGGCGACGACACCGTGCCGGAGCTGGTCCGGGACAAGCGGGACGGCAACTGGGCACTCTGGGAGACCCTCTCCCGCAAGGCGCCGGACTTCGGGCGGCCCGCCGTCTTCAACGGCAACATCGCCGAAGCCGCCTGGGAGTCCTTCACACTGACCATGCGCAGCCCCGCCCTGCTCAAGCGGATCGAGGAGTTCAGCGGCAACGCCCCCGGCACCGGCGCGCTGATGACCTTCAAGGACTCGCCCTGGCTGATGTCGATCGTCGTCCCCCGTCCGCCGCACTTCGACGGCCAGCCCGAGGACGTGTTCACCCTGTGGGGCTACGGCCTGTTCATGGACACCCCGGGCGAGCACACCGGCAAGGCCATGTCCGAGTGCACCGGCCGGGAGATCCTCACCGAGCTCCTCGGGCAGCTCGGCTTCGACGACATCGCCGACGAGGTCCGCGCCACCACCACGGTCACCACGGTGATGATGCCCTACATCACCAGCCAGTTCGCCCGCCGCGAGGTCCGCGACCGCCCCCTGGTGATCCCCCACGGCGCGCGGAACTTCGCCTTCCTCGGCCAGTACGTCGAGATCCCCGAGGACGTCGTCTTCACCGTCGAGTACTCGGTGCGCGGGGCCATGCACGCCGTCCACCAGTTGCTCGGCCTCGACCTGCCGACGCCGCCCGTCCACCACGCCCTGACCGACCCCACCGCCGCCCTCGCGGCCCTGCGCACCGCGCTCGGCTGAGCCGCGATTCCCACCCCGGCGGGGCGCTCGGGCCGGACCGGACCGCGTGGGACCGCGTGGGACCGCGTGGGACCGCGTGGGACCGCGTGACCGGGGAGCACCGGTCCGGCCGGCCCCGGCTCCGCGGCCTCCGGGCGCCGTGCGGCCTGCTCGGGACGTTCGGCCCCGTCGACCTGCCCCGGACGGCCCTGGCAGAACGCCCGGGGCCGTCCGACACTGTTCGACGACTCACTGCCAAGCCGAGAACGATCTGGAGAGATTAACCGATGTCCTCGTACCTGCTTGCCGGCATCGACGGCTCGCCCGAGAGCACCGCGGCCGCCCGCTGGGCAGCCCACGAGGCCGTCCGCCGTGGCGTGCCGCTGCGCCTGGTCCACGCCCAGACCTGGCTGGACGACATCCACGCCGACCCCTCCCAGCCCGCAGACGTACGCGCGCTGACCACGCGCATGGTCTCCGACGCGACGGAGGAGATCCGGGGGCTCCAGCACGGCCTGGAGGTCAGAGCCGAACTGATCGGTGGCGGCGACCCCGTCGAGGTGCTCGCCGAGGCCGCGACGAAGTCGGAGATGCTCGTCGTCGGATCGCGGGGGATCGGCGGGTTCGA
The DNA here is from genome assembly GCF_043950205.1 of Kitasatospora hibisci. Taxonomy (NCBI): domain Bacteria; kingdom Bacillati; phylum Actinomycetota; class Actinomycetes; order Kitasatosporales; family Streptomycetaceae; genus Kitasatospora; species Kitasatospora hibisci. The sequence goes on from NZ_CP171642.1 coordinate 1,223,468, forward strand.
GGGGCTCGTGGTCGGCTCCTTCGGCCTCGCCCTCGCCGGCCGGTGCGACGTGCCCCTCGTCCTGGTCCACGCCGACGACTCCGCGCGCCCCGCCGCGCCCGACGGGGCCGAGGTGGTCCTCGGCATCGACACCCGCGACCCCGCCGGCGACGTGATCGACTTCGCCTTCCGCGAGGCGGAACGTCGTGGAGCGGTGCTGCACGCCGTCCACGGCTGGACCCCGCCCCCGGCCTGGGGTTACGCGGGCTGGATCAGCCCGCAGGTCGAGGCCGGGCAGTTCGCCGCCATCGAGGCCGAACTGCTGGGCAACGCCCTGACCGGCTGGCGGGCGAAGTACCCCGACGTCGTCGTGGTCGAGGACTGCCGGGTCGGCAGCGGAGCCTCCGCCGTGGTGGACACCGGCTCCGACGCGTGCCTCGTCGTGGTGGGACGGCGCCGGCGCCCCCACCGCATCGGGATGCGCCTCGGCCCGGTCGCCCATGCGGTGCTCCACCACACGCAGGCACCGGTGGCGGTCGTCCCGCACGACTGAGCACCGGAAACGCCCGAGGGCGGTGCAGCGGCGGGGAGCGGGATCCGGTCCCCGCCGCTGCGCCGTTCACCCGGAGGACCCGCCGGACGTCACCGGACCCGGACGCCTCGATCACGGATGCGCACCGTCCGGGCGGACGGCACCACCGGGAACGTGTCCACCCGTCAACGTTCGACGAGGTGCAAGGTGCCGAAGGCCGGCACCACCTCACAGCTTTCACCACCCCGCACCGTCAACCGGTAGGTGGTCGTCTTGGTGCGCCCGACCTCGACCCGTCGCGGGCCGTCCGGCCCGTGGTCGCTCCAGAAGCTGCCGTTGTCGAAGTGCACGAACTCGCGCATCTCGTAGGCGGGTTTGCCCGGCCGGTCCACATTGAGCACCAACCGGCCGGACTTCACCACGCTCTTGGACCCGAAGAAGCCCTTCTCCGTCGCGTGGACGCTGCCGGTGCTGCGGCCGACGATCCGGACATCCCGGAACAGGTCGTGGTAGTGGCCCTGGGCCTTGGCCGCGGCGAACTCGGCGGTGCTCGCGGTGTACTGGTACGGCTCCAGCGCCCGCAGGGGTTCCTTCGCCGCCGTGGTGAGGCGGTGTCGCACGTCCTCCAGGGTCGGCAGCGGGTCCGCGCCGCCCGACAAGTGGCCGCCGAGCAGTGTGACGTAGGGCATGCCCATCGATCGGCCGCGGGCGAGCGGATCCGTTTCCTGCCCCACCGCGCCGGTCGGCAGGAACTCGTGCGTCTCGGCGCCCTCGCGGGTGACGAGCACGATGGGAGCCAGCCCCATCCTCTCCATGACGGCGAACGCGAAGGCAAGACGGTCGGCCTGTCCCTTGATGTACTCCTTCTCCGGCCGGCTCTGCGACCGTCCCTGCGCGAACCGGGAGACGGCGGCGTCGACCCTGCCCGAGAACTCGTAGTCGCCCATGAGAACCCCCACGGTGGTACGTCGATCGCTGAAGTGGGCGTCACGCACCCGCCCCTACGACACCACTACCCCTCCGGCGGCCTGTGCTCACGTTTTCCGCTCCCCCTGTCCCGGCGGCCCGTGAAGCGGGCCTCCCGGCCGTCCCGCCGGGACCAACGGCCTCTGCCGCGCCCGACGGTGCGAAGCGACCATCGATGCCATGACACCTGATCCCGCGCCGCTTGAGGAGTGGCACTGCCTGCGGCTCCTGGCGAAGTCGTCGGTCGGGCGCGTCGTGTACACCGTCGGCGCGCTTCCCGCTGTCCTGCCGGTCCGGTTCCGGCTCGACGGCCACAACAACGTGCTCCTGCGCGCCGCCGCCGGGTCCGAGTTCCTCCGGGCGGTCAGGGACGCCCTGGTCGCCTTCCAGACCGACGCCGTCAGCGGGGCCGACGGCAGTGGCTGGAGCGTCACGGTACTCGGCAGGGCCGAAGCGGACCCGGAGAGCCCGGAACCGCGGCACGGCGACCAGGTCGCCGTCCGCATCCACTCCGAATGGGTGACCGGCCGTCTCCTGCCCGCCGCGCCGTCCCCACCCCCCTGACGACCCGTCACCAGGGTCTCGCGGTCAGTTCCCCAACGGGGCCGACCAGACGAGCCGGGCCCCGCCCTCCGGCGGACTCGACAGCTCCAGCGCGCCGCCCAGGCCCTCCGCCCGCTCGACCATGTTCCGCAGTCCGCTGCGCCTTCCCTGCTCGGGGATGCCCACTCCGTCGTCCTGCACGGCCAGCACCACCTGCGTGCCGGTCGCCCGCAGCGAGACCTCGACCCGGCGGGCCCCGGCGTGGCGCGCCGTGTTGCTCAGCGCCTCGGCCAGCACCGCCACCACGTGCTCGGCGGTCTCCGCCGGGACGTCCGTGTCGAGCAGTCCCTCCATGCTCAAGCGAGGTGCGAACCCCAGCGTCGGCTGCGCGTCCCCGACCACGCGGACCACCCGGGCGCGCAGTCCGTGGCCGGCCGCGTCCTCCCGGGCCCGCAACCCGAAGATCGTCGATCGGATGATCTTGATGGTTTCGTCGAGGTCCCCCACCGCCCGCAGCACCCGGTCCGAGGCCCCGGAGTGCTCGATGAAGCGCGCGGCGCTCTGCAGGGTCATCCCGGTGGCGAAGAGCCGCTGGATGGCCAGGTCGTGCAGGTCACGGGCGATCCGGTCGCGGTCCTCCAGCATCGCCAGTTGCTCGGCGTCCCGTCGCCGCTCCCCCAGCTCCAGGGCCAGGGCCGCCTGGTCGGCGAAGCTCAGCAGCGGACCGATCTCCCGCTCGGTGAAGGGCGGCTCACCGGCCCGGCGGGCCAGGAGCAGCACCCCCTCGATCAGGCCGCCGGCCCGACCCAGCGGAACCGCCACCGCGGTGCCGAGGCCGTCGAAGCGGCGCGGCCCGCCGGACAGCCGCGGGTCTCCGGCCAGGTCCGCGGTGGTCACCGGTTCCGCCTTGGCGACGGCCTCACCCGAGAGCGTGCCGTCCGCCGGAACCACGAGCCCCAGCCGTTCCGCCGCGTCACCGCCCAGTGCCAGCTCCACGCGCAGCGCCGCGGTGCCGGGCACCGGCACCGACACGTCCGCCAGCTCGGCGCCGGTGATCTCGCGGGCCCGCTGCGCGATCAGCTCGACCACCTCCGAGCGGGGGCTTCCGGACAGCAGCGCCCTGGTGATCTCCGCGCTCGCACGCAGCCAACCGTGCTGGCGCTGCGACCCCTCGTAGAGGCGGGCGTTGTCGATCGCCACCCCGGCGGCGACCGCGAGGGTCGAGATGACGGACTCGTCGTCGGCGTCGAACTCCTCGCCTCCGCGCTTGTCGGTCAGGTAGAGGTTGCCGAAGACCTCGCCGCGCACGCGTACCGGGACGCCCAGGAAGGTCCTCATCACCGGATGATGGGCCGGGCAGCCGTACGAGGCGGGGTGCTCGGACAGGCTGTCCAGCCGCAGCGGCTCCGGGTGACGGATGAGCTCGCCCAGCAGCCCCCTACCGGTCGGGTAGGGGCCGATCCGCGCGATCTCGTCATCCTCCAGGCCGACCGTCAGGAACTGCGACAGCGTCTCGCCGTCCGGCCCGATGACGCCCAGTGCCGCGTACCGGGCGTCCACCAGCACCGCGGCCGCCTCCACGATCCGCCGCAGCACCTGGGTGAGGTCCAGCTCCCGGCCGACCGACAGGACGGCCTCCAGGAGACTGTGCACCCGGTCCCGGGTGCCCCGGGCCGCGTCGATCCGTGCCTGCAGTTCCTCCAGCAGTTCGTCCAGCCGCAGCTGCGGCACGCGCGGCCGTACCTCGTCCCCGCCCACGCGAGCCTCCTCGTCACCGGTTACCAGCCGGTTGATTCTCGCAGACGGCCATCGGGCCGTCACCGGGACCCGGGCCGCGAAGCAGCCCGGGCCCGCCGGGCCCGCCGGGCCGGGCGGGGCGGGCAGGGCGGGCGGGGCGGGCAGGGACGGTCTCACCCGTCCGGTCGGGAGCGTCGAAGCGGTGGTAGAGGACGTTGCCCCGCCCGGTGGCCGCGTCGGTGAAGAAGACGAACGGGAGGCCGCCGAGGTCGAGCCGCGAGACGGCGTCCGCGACGCCGAGCTCCGGGACTCCGCGGGTGCTCACCGAGAGTCCCGGCAGCGGCTCCGGCGCCGGGCCGGCCGCCGCCACCCGGTGGCCGCCGGTGGCCGCGTCACGGTAGACGACGCTGTCGCAACCGGTCACGGCGTCGGTGAACAGGTGGAAGTCGTAGTCCATGGCCTCCAGCTCGAACACCGCGGACCACACGCTCCGGCGGGCCAGGCTGTAGGCCTTGTGGCGGACGATCCGCCGCTCCTCCGGTGCCAGGCCGCGGCGGTGCGGGCGGTGGTCCTGGCCGGACTCCGCGTGCCACGCGCCGGGATCCACCTCAGCCCCGCCGTGGTGCCGGTGGTGGTCCCGGTGGCGGCGGACCCTGGCGAGCCTCGCGGTCAGCCGGTCCTGGAGCAGGTCGACCGCTTCCTGCATGGTCGCGGCCGCCACGTGGGCCCGCACCGGGCGCCCGTTGAGGTCCACCAGGCCCTGGGCGAGGCTCGGCTTGGCGATCGAGTGGTGCGCCTCCTGGGTGAGCTTCACCCGGGCGGCCAGGACGGGTTCGTCCAGACGCTCCAGCACGGCGGCCATCTTGGCCCTCGCGTAGTCCGGAGCGGCGAGCGAGACCTCGCCCCGGGTCTCCACCAGGACGTCGACGGCGGGGCCGGTCTGCAGGGGGTTCATCACAGTTCCTTTCCGAGGAGCAGCAGGTCGTGGTGGTCGGCGTGGCCGTCCGCGTGGGCGCGGACGGTGGTTCCGGTGGTGCCCAGGAGGATGCCGAGGGCGTTGTCGAGCGGGCCGATCGCGGCGAGGTGGCCGGTGCGTTCGGTGAAGGCGGCGGCCGCTTCCGCCTTGGGCCGCATCGAGCCCTCGGGCAGGTCGAGTGCGCGCAGCTGTGCGGGGGTGGCGGTGAGCAGCGGGCGGGGGTGCAGGGTGCCGAAGCCGGTGAACACGTGGGTGACGTCGGTGAGGATCAGCAGGGCGTCGGCGTCGAGCCGTTCCGCGAGCAGGGCCGCGGTGAGGTCCTTGTCGACGACGGCTTCGACGCCGTGCAGCAGCCCCGTGTCGGTGTTCCGGACGACCGGGACTCCCCCGCCGCCGCCGGCGATCACCACCGTCCCGGTGGCCAGGAGGGAACGGACGGCCGGTACCTCGCTGATCGCCACCGGTCGCGGGGAGGGGACGGTGCGGCGCAGGTGGCCGCCGTCCCGGGCGGTGGTCCAGCCGCGTTCGGCCTCCATCGACCTGGCCTGCGCTTCGGTGAGTCGGCCGCCGATGAACTTGCTCGGCTGCTGGAAGGCCTGGTCGTGGGGGTCGACCTCGGTGTGGGTGACGACGGCTGCCACGGCGCGTCCCGGCAGCAGGCCCGCCAGTTCGCGGACGAGGAGGGTGCCGATCATGCCCTGGGTCTGGGCGCCGAGGACGTCCAGCGGATAGGGCACGGTCAGTGCCGGGTCCGCCTCGCTCTCGGCGGCGAGCAGGCCGACCTGTGGGCCGTTGCCGTGGGTGATCACCAACTCGTGGCCGGCCTCGACGAGTTCGGCGAGCGAGCGGGCGGCCTGGTGGACGTGGTGCAACTGGACCTCGGCGTCGGGGCGTTCGCCTCGCTGGAGCAGGGCGTTGCCACCGAGTGCGGCGACGATGCGCATGGTCAGTTCCTTCCGAGGGTGGCGACCAGGACCGCCTTGATGGTGTGCATCCGGTTCTCGGCCTGCTCGAAGACGAGGGAGGCGGGGGACTCGAAGACGTCGTCGGTGACCTCCAGCCCGTCGAGGCCGTGCTCGCGGGCGAGTTCGGCACCGAGGTCGGTGTCGTGGTCGTGCAGGGCGGGCAGGCAGTGCAGGAAGGCGGTGTCGGGGTTGCCGGTGGCGGCGAGCAGGTCGGCGTTGACCTGGTACGGGAGCAGCAGGTCGATGCGCTCCTTCCACTTGCCGTGGTCCTCGCCCATCGAGACCCAGACGTCGGTGTAGAGGTAGTCCGCGCCGCGGACCGCCTCCTGCGGCTTCTCGCTCAGCGTGATCCGGGCTCCCGTGTCCTCGCCGATCCGCCGGCACTGCGCGACCAGGTCCGGTGCGGGCCACAGCGCCTCGGGGGCGGCTATCCGCACGTCCATGCCCAGCAGGCTCCCCATGACCAGGAGCGAGTTGGCGGTGTTGTTGCGGGCGTCGCCCAGGTAGCAGAAGGAGATCTCCTCCAGGGGCTTGCCACTGTGCTCGCGCATGGTGAAGACGTCGCACAGGCTCTGGGTCGGGTGCCACTGGTCGGTGAGGCCGTTGTACACGGGGACGCCGGCGCCCTCGGCGAGTTCGGTCACGGCGTCCTGCTCGAAACCGCGGTACTCGACGGCGTCGTACATCCGGCCGAGGACGCGGGCGGTGTCGGCGATGCTCTCCTTGTGGCCGATGTGCGAGCCGTCCGGGCCCAGGTAGGTGGTCGTGGCGCCCTGGTCGGCGGCGGCGACCTCGAAGGCGCAGCGGGTGCGGGTGGAGGCCTTCTCGAAGATCAGGGCGATCCTGCGGCCGGTGAGGCGGGGCGTCTCGGTCCCGGCCCGCCTGGCGGCCTTGAGTTCGGCGGCGAGGGCGAGCAGGTGGCGGATCTCGGCGGCGGTGAAGTCCAGTTCACGCAGGTAGTGGCGGCCGCGCAGGTCGACGGTCATGGCGGGTTTCCTCTCCGGGGCGGTCAGTTGGCGGGGTCGCGCTGGATGGGGCAGCTCATGCAGCGCGGGCCGCCGCGGCCGCGGCCGAGCTCGGATCCGGCGATGGTGACGATCTCGACGCCCTGCTTGCGCAGGTAGGTGTTGGTGGTGGTGTTGCGCTCGTAGCCGACGACGACGCCGGGTTCGAGGGCGAGGAAGTTGCTCCCGTCGTCCCACTGCTCGCGCTCGGCGGCGCGGGCGTCCTGCTCGGCGGAGAGGAAACGGACCTTGTCCAGGCCGAGGGCCTCGGCGAGCGAGGCGGCGAGGTCGGGGTCGGGGACGACGTCGAAGCCGGCGGGCCGTTCGGGGGCGGGGGTGAGGGTCCACGAGCGCAGCCCGTCGGCCAGGCCCGGGTAGACGGCGAAGGCGTCCCGGTCGATCATCGTCAGGACGGTGTCCAGGTGCATGAAGGCGCGGCTCTCGGGCAGTCGCACCGCGACCAGCCGATGGGCGGTGCCGGTGGCGAACAGCTGCTGGGCGAGGGCCTCGACGGCCTGCGGGGTGGTGCGCTCCCCCATGCCGACCATGACCACCCCCGGGGCGAGGACGTGGACGTCGCCGCCTTCGAGGCTCAGGCCCGCAACCGGGCCGGTGCCGTCGAGCAGCGGGGGCGGGGTCTCGGCGAACAGCGGGTGGAACCGGTAGATCGCCGCGGTGTGCAGGGTCTCCCGGCGGCGGGCCGGGCGGGCCATCGGATTGAGGCTGTAACGGCTGCCGATCCAGCAGGAGTTGTCCCGCGGGAAGAGGTGGTTGGGCAGCGGCGGCAGGGCGAAGTCCTGGTCGCCGAGGGTGTGCCAGGCCAGGCTGTGCGGGTTGCGCAACGGCAGGTCGTCCTTGAGGACGCCGCCGATCAGGTGGCCGGCCAGGGTCTCGCCGTCCGGTTCCCCGCACAGCTCCCGGACCGCGTCCACCAGGGCCGGTCCGACCGCGGCCGGGGTGACGACCCGGTCGAGCAGCCAGGCGCGGGCGGAGGGGATGTCGAGGGTCTCGGCGAGCAGGTCGGCGTAGTGGTGGACGCGCACCCCGTGGTCGCGTAGCACCTGGGCGAAGGCGTCGTGCTCCTCGCGGGCGCGCTTGGCCCACAGGATGTCGTCGAACAGCAGCTCGTCGACGTTGCGCGGGGTCAGCCGGGACAGTTCCAGGCCCGGTCGGTGCAGGATCACCTGGTGCAGGCGGCCGGCCTCGGAATCGACACGCAGGGTGGACATGGAGGGTTCGCTCCTCGTTCTCGGTGCAGAGGGGGGCTCAGTGAAGGTGACGCACAGTCAGGGCGCGGCGCAGGATGGCCGGCAGGCCGACCGGGCGGGCCGCCCGGGCGGCGAGCGGAAGCTGCGGGGGGACGGCCGGCGCGCCGGCCGGGGAGGCGTCCTGCGCGATCCGCCCGGTGGCGGCGCGCTCGCCCTGGGGGCGCTTGAGCCAGATGTAGACGGGGATGCCGAGCAGAATGGTGAACAGGCCGTAGTAGACGGTCTGGTAGCCGCTGCCCTGGATCGACCAGTAGGAGAAGGCCAGGGCCAGGACCGCGACGACGGTGTCCCGGACGAAGCGCCGGCGGTCCAGCTCCTCCCGGCCGCTGCGCACCAGCCAGAACAGCTGGGCGGCGGCGGAGACCAGGTACGGGATGACCGCGGTGAGCACGCTCAGCAGCACGATCTCGGTGAAGACCCGGGTGAAGCCGGTGTAGCTGACGACGGTGAGGACCGAGGCGAGGACGGTCGCCGACACGATGCCGAAGGCAGGCACCTCACCGCGTCCGCGGACCCTGGTGAACGCCGCCGGGAAGAGTCCGTCCCTGGCGGCGGCCATCGGCATCTCGGCGCAGATGAGGGTCCAGCCGTTGAGTGCGCCGAGGCCGGAGACGATCGCCGCCAGGGCGACCAGGTCGCCCGCCCAGGTGCCGCCCGCGATGTTGTTCACGGCGTCGGTGAACGGCGCGGTGGAGGAACCGAGTTGGCCGTGCGGGACGGTCCCGAAGACGGCCAGGGTGCCGAGCAGGTAGATCCCGGCGCAGGCCAGCGTGCCGTACACGGTGGCGCGCGGCACGTTACGCTTCGGCTCCCGTACCCGCCCGGCGGCCACCGAGGCGGTCTCCAGCCCGATGTAGCTGAACAGGGCGATCGCCCCCGCCGCCGAGACCGCGCCGAGCGCCGAGCCGCCGCTCGCGTTGAAGGCGCCGAAGTTGCCGGACTTCACGAACAGCAGGCCGGCCGTCGCCATGAACGCCAGCGGAAGGAACTTCAGCACGGTGGTGACCACCTGGAAGGCACCGATGCTGCGCACGCCCGCGAGGTTGACGGCGGCGGGCAGCCAGAGCCCGGCCAGGGCGATCACGATGGACGCCCAGGTGTGGTGCCCCTTGTTGACGAACACCTCCACGTAGCCCACCCAGGCCACTGCGATGGCCGCGTTCCCCGCCCAGGCGGTGATCCAGTACGACCACGCGGTCAGGAAGCCGGCGAACTCGCCGAACGCCTCGCGGGCGTAGACGTACGGGCCGCCGCTGCCCGGGGACCGCTCGGTCAGCCGCCCGAACGTGGCGGCGAGCGCCAGCGCACCGAGTGTCACCAGCACGAACGCGACCAGGGCGATCGGCCCGTACGGCGCCAGGGCCGAGGGCAGGGCGAACACCCCGGTCCCGATGATGCTGCCGACGACCAGCGCGGTCGCGGCGGGCAGCCCGAACGACCGCTCCGGCCGGGCCCGCGTGCCGTCCGGGGTCTCTGCTCGTCTCCCGCGTTCGAGCGCTGACATGAAGCGGCTCCTTTGCCGATGTGAAGTGGATCCCGTGGGACGGTCTGTTCCTCACCGCCCGTCGCTGAAGATCCTCGGTTCACGGCCGTGCCGCGCCCCAGGGGCCGACAGTCCCTCCCCTCGGGCCCGGCCGTCCCGGATGCCGTCCCCATCGGTCCCACCCGGTCCCGGGCCGACCGGCCCCTCAGGTCTCCGTCCTGCCTCCCGTGACGCTCCGTTCCCACCGGACCGACGCCCCGGTCACCGGGAAACGCCCGGCTGACTGCGGATCATCGGGACCATCGGCCCCCGTACGAGCCCCTTCGGTCCCTGGGGCGACGCTTCGCCGGAGCCGGAGACTGGCGGGCGGCCGCACATGACGGTGCGCCGTCGTGACCGGTGCGGACCTGCGGAGCCGGCCGGGCCGACCGGCGACGCCGCACCCGCGCTCCGGCGCCGACGCCACCACGCCCCACCACCCGTCGCGGCCCGACCGACGCCCGCCGCTGCAGACCCGATTCCGTGCCGGAAGACAGAGGAGAACCCACATGACCGACGCCCGTCGCCCCGCCCGGTCCGTCCCTGCTCGCGGCACGCTGCGCGGCCACCTCCGTCGCGCTCTCGGCCGCGACGGCAACCCGCTGGGCCGGCCCGCCGACCGCCACCGCAGCCAGGCCGTGCTGACGGCCCTCCTCGGCATGGTGCTGGCGGCCCTGGTCGGCGCCGGGGCCACCGCGGCCGAGTACGCGGCGTCCCGGCCGCAGGCTCTCGCGGCCGCCTCCCGACTCCACCGGGTCGATGCGGTGACACTCGCACCTCCGCGGGGCGTCGACCTGACCGTCGCCGGCCGGACGATGTACGCGGCCGATGCCTACTGGTCCTGGCCGGCCGACCAGCGCCAGACCGGCAGCATCGCCGTCCCGCGCCGTACGGCCCCCGGCTCGACCGTGAGCACGTGGATCGACGACCGCGGCCGGCCGGTCGCCGCGCCTCCGTCGGCGACCGACACCGCCGTCGACGCGCTGCTCATCGGGCTGTTCACCTTCTGCGGTCTGACGGTGCTCGTCGCCGGAGGCCTCACCACCCGGCTGGCCGTTCTGGACCGGCGCGCCTGCGACTCCTGGCAGTCCTCCTGGGCGCGGTACGAACCCGTCTGGAGCGGCCGCGCCACTCCGGGCAGGCGGGCCGGCTGACCGTCTGCCCCGGCTCCCGGAGGGATCGGCCTTCGAGGACCGGCGGGGTGACCCTGGGCACGGGGCTAAGCTGTGGTCCCGGCGGCTCGGCACGGCGGGCCGGGGAGCGGAGCGGTGATGGCGGACAACACGAACGGCCCGGTCAAGGTGTTCCTCCTCGACGACCACGAGGTCGTCCGGCGCGGCGTGCACGACCTGCTCGACTCGGAACCCGACCTCACCGTGGTCGGCGAGGCCGCCACCGTCGAGCAGGCACTCGCCCGCGTCCCCGCGCTGCGCCCCGACGTCGCCGTCCTCGACATGCGCCTGCCCGACGGCGACGGTGTCACCGTCTGCCGCGAACTGCGCTCCCGGATGCCCGAACTCGCCTGCCTCTTCCTCACCTCCTTCGACGACGAGGAGGCCCTGCTCGACGCCATCATGGCCGGCGCCTCCGGCTACGTCCTCAAGCAGATCAGCGGCACCGACCTCGTCACCGCCGTGCGGACCGTCGCCTCCGGACAGTCCATGCTCGACCCCGGCGCCGCCACCCGCCTCATGACCCGGCTGCGCGGCGACGCCACCCCGCAGCCCAGCGCTCTCCCCCAGCTCACCGACCGCGAGCGGGAGATCCTCGCACTGATCGGCGAGGGCCTGACCAACCGCCAGATCGGCCAGCGCCTCTACCTGGCCGAGAAGACCGTCAAGAACCACATCTCCCGACTGCTCGCCAAGCTCGGCGTCGAACGCCGGGTCCAGGCCGCCCTCATCGCCACGCAGGCTCCGCCGGTGCGCGAGCGGGGCGCGGGCCTCCCGGCCTCCTGAGCCCGGACCGGGCGAGCCCCTCAGGCGGGGGACCCTCCGACCGGTCCACGAGCCCCCTCCGCCCCTCTCCGCGGACCACGCGGGAAGGGGCCGTGGCCGGCATGACGTCCGAGTGGCGACCCTGGACGCGGAGCGGTGCCCGGCACGGCTCCGCAGCACCACCGGCGGCCGCACCGCCCGCACGGTCGGAGCCCTCCCCGTAGTCGTACCCCTTCAGTGCCGGGTCGTCGAAGGGCCGGGGGCACACCGCCGGGACCGGCGACGGGCGGGCACGGACAGCCGGTGCTCGACACGGGCGCCCCCGGGTCTCGTGGGGCGGGACGGCTGAACGTGTGCCCCGGTTCCTCCGGGGCGAGGACGGCGGCCGGCCCCGGGTTTCGGTGCGGCGGCCCCGGGCAGCCGCTGGGCAGGCCCCCGCCGCCGGCCGCGGGGGCAGCGATCCGGCGCACCGCGAGAGACGGTGACCGGTGGCGGAAGGCGGTGACGGCCGGCGGAGGGCGGTGACGACCGTGGGACACGGCAGGAGTGTGGCCGGGATACCGGTGACCGGCGACCGCGGGGCGAGGAGCCGTTCGGCCGGAACGGGTCGAACCCGCTCGGCGACCTCCGAAGCCGCTGCGGGAGGTGAGGTCGTGGCTGCCGACGACGGACGCCTCGGGCGCGTCCTCACCCGCGCGATGGCGCGGGCCCGGGTGGGCTGGCCGTGGGAGGTGCCCGACCTGGTGCGGGAGGCGGCCCGGGGGCTGGGACTGTCCGAGGCCTGGGTGTTCCTGGCCGACCTGCAACAGCACCGGCTCGTCCCGCTGCCGGACCCGGCGTCGGAGGTCCGCCACTCGGCCGTCGCGATCGAGGGATCGCTCGGCGGGCGGGCCTACCGGCTGCAGCGCACCCAGGTGTCGGCCGGCCCGCCGGCGGTGGGCTGGCTGCCGCTGATCGACGGCGTGGAGCGGATCGGCACCCTGCGGGTGGAGGCACCGACGCTCGGCGAACGGGCGCTGGCCGACTGCGAGGCCCTGGCCGGCCTGATCGCCCTGCTGGTGGTCTCCCGGGCCGCGCACGGCGACGTCATCGCCCGGACCACGCGGCGCACGGCGATGAGCCTGCAGGCAGAACTCCTCTGGGGCTTCCTGCCCCCGCGCACCATCGGCACCCGGAGCGCCACGTCCAGTGCGGTGCTGGAGCCCGCCTACGACGTGGGCGGGGACGCCTTCGACCACAGCATGATCGGCAACGTCCTGCACCTGTCGGTGTTCGACGCCATGGGGCACGATCTCGCCGCCGGCGGGACCAGCGCCGTCGCCCTGGCCGCGTGCCGTTCGACCCGCAGGGCCGGCGGGAGCCTCGCCGAGGTCGCCCGCACCATCGACCGCACCCTCGTCGAGTGGATCCCCGGCCGCCTGCTGACCGCCGTCCTCGCCGATCTGGACACCACGACCGGAAGACTCGCCTGGGTGAACTGCGGCCACCCGCCGCCCCTGCTGGTCAGGGCACGCCGGGTGCTGCCCGAGGCGCTGTCCCGCCGGGCCCAGCTGCCCCTCGGCCTGGGTTTCCACAGCGACACCGCACCGGTCACCCACCACACGGGGCTACAGCCCGGCGACCGGCTGCTCGTCTACACCGACGGGGTGACCGAGGCGCGCTCGGCGAGCGGCGAACTCTACGGTGAGGAGCGCCTCGTCGACACCGTCGTCCAGCACATGGCCGGCGGCGACCCGGCCCCGGAGGCGCTGCGCCGGCTCATCCACAGCCTGACGGCCCACCAGGACCACCGGTTGCGCGACGACGCGACGATCGTGCTGGCCGAGTGGCACCCGGAGCGGCCCGCCGGCTGAGCCGCGGGCCCGGCCACCCGGCCACGGTCGCCCCGCGCGACCGCCCCGGGCACCCTGCGCGACCGCCCCGGGCACCCTGCGGCACCCGGAGCAGCGCGGACCGCGGCCCTCGCCGACGGATCGGCGGGCGACGGATCAGTCGGTGAGGATTCCGGGGTCGGAGACGCCCGAGGAGCCGGTCTCGACGTGCCCGGCCAGGCGGCGGACGAAGTCCGTCGAGGTGCTGGAGGTGACGGTCACGTCGTACCAGCGGTGTCCGGCGGTCAGGTCGACGGTGAGGACGACCGTCGCACCCCGGCGAACGGTGACCGTCGTCGGCGCACCCCCGTAGGCGTTGGTGACGGTCAGGACGGCGTCGGCGCTGCCCGCGTTGGTGCACGTCAGGTCGAGGTTGCCGGTGGTCGCGTCGTGGCGCGCGGTGACCTCGGGACCGGCGGTCTTGCCGGGGTTGCGGAAGCGCCGCAGGAAGCCGTTCGGACCGTGCACGGTCAGGTCGGTGAGGCCCTTGGAGTACTTGGTGTTCCAGACGTCCGCGATCGACTTGCCGGCCTCGGCGGTGTACGTCCACGGGCCGTCGGTGCGGATCGGCGAGGTCACCAGGAACTGGGCGCCGGCCGCGGCCCCGCCGCTGAAGGTCAGGCCGAATCTGCCGGCGCCGGTGTCCGCCGCGCCGTCGACGTACGGCGCGTACTTCAGGGGGCGGGTGGGCCTGCTCCCCCGCTCCTGCTTGGGCATGGTGCCGGTGGCGGGCGGGGTCGGCACGTAGTCCGGGTGGCGGTTGCGGTCCGGCGGGAGGTAGCCGGCCGTCGAGGGCAGCGCCGCCGGCGCCGGGTTCGAGCTGGTGAAGTCGAAGGCCGCGGTCAGGTCACCGCAGATCGCGCGCCGCCAGGGCGAGATGTTGGGTTCCTGGACACCGAAGCGGCGCTCCATGAAGCGGATGATCGAGGTGTGGTCGAAGGTCTCGGAGCAGGTGTAGCCACCGGTGCTCCACGGTGAGACGACGAGCATCGGCACCCGCTGGCCGAGGCCGTAGGGGCCGGCCGCGTAGCCGGCGCTGCCCGGGTGCTGGTCCGCCGTGGTCGACACGGTCGAGAGGCCCTGCGCGGCGGAGGACGGCGGGAAGGGCGGCACGACGTGGTCGAAGAAGCCGTCGTTCTCGTCGTAGGTGATGAACAGCGCGGTGCGGGCCCACACGTCGGGGTTGGAGGTCAGCGCGTCCAGCACCTGGGAGATGTACCAGGCACCGTAGTTGGCGGGCCAGTTGGGGTGCTCGGTGAAGGCCTCGGGGGCGGCGATCCAGGAGATCTGCGGCAGCGTGCCGGCCTGCACGTCCCGCCGGAGGCCGTCGAACAGGCCCTCGCCGGCCTTGGCGTTGGTGCCGGTGCGGGCCTTCTGGTAGAGCGGGTCGCCGGGCTTGGCGTTGCGGTAGTTGTTGAAGTACAGCAGCGAGTTGTCGCCGTAGTTGCCGCGGTACGCGTCGTTGATCCAGCCCCAGCCGCCGGCCGCGTCGAGGCCGTCGCCGATGTCCTGGTAGATCTTCCAGGAGACCCCGGCCTTCTCCAGCCGCTCCGGGTAGGTCGTCCAGCCGTAGCCGGCCTCCTGGTTGCCCAGCACCGGGCCGCCGCCGACGCCGTCGTTCCCGGTGCAGCCGGTCCACATGTAGTAGCGGTTCGGGTCGGTGGAGCCGATGAACGAGCAGTGGTACGCGTCGCAGATGGTGAAGGCGTCGGCGAGCGCGTAGTGGAACGGGATGTCCTGGCGGGTCAGGTACGCCATCGTGGTGGCCGTCTTGGCCGGGATCCACTGGTCGTACCTGCCGTTGTTGAAGGCCTTGTGGCCGCCGGCCCAGTCGTGGTTCAGGTCCTGGACGAACTGCATGCCCAGGTCGCTCACCTGGGGGCGGAACGGCAGCACCGCCTTCTTCGAGCCGTCCGTCTGGTACCAGACCGGCTTTCCGCTGGGCAGGGTCACCGGGCGCGGGTCGCCGAAGCCCCGGATCCCCTTCATCGCCCCGAAGTAGTGGTCGAACGAACGGTTCTCCTGCATCAGCACGACGATGTGGTCGACGTCCTGGATGGTGCCGGTGGTGCCCTGCGGGGCGATGGAGGCGGCGCGCGCGATGCTCTGCGACAGTGCCGAGAACGCGACTGTCGCGCCGGTCAGTTGGAAGAATCGCCGGCGGCTCAGCTCAGCCATGTAAGTGACCTCTGCGTGTCGGGGGGAGGACGGCGACCCAAGGACAGCGCGGGCGGAGTACCGGCCGGAGGACCGCTCGTGGCGGCCGGCTGTACGTCAGGCGAACGCCT
Organism: Kitasatospora hibisci; assembly: GCF_043950205.1. Lineage (NCBI taxonomy): Bacteria > Bacillati > Actinomycetota > Actinomycetes > Kitasatosporales > Streptomycetaceae > Kitasatospora > Kitasatospora hibisci. The sequence goes on from NZ_CP171642.1 coordinate 1,239,056, forward strand.
GAAGTTGTCCGTACAAGCGAGTCGAGCGGGCGTGGCAGGCGCCGCCCCGGGGCGGCGCCCGGACGACGTCGCCCCCGCCGGCGGTCGGACCGCCGGCGGGGGCACCGTCGGGTGATGCTCCCGCCGATCGACCGGATCACTTCACCGGGCGGCAGAGCAGCGCGTCCGGGACGCCGTAGTGGAGCCACTTCCAGGTGAAGGCGACACCGGCGACGTACTCGTCGTCCGTGCACTGGCCCTTGTAGTGACCCGGCGCCCAGTCGCTGGCCGTGGAACCGCCGGTCGCGGGCCGGTCGTCACCGTGGTCGAACCAGACGTTCCGCCCGGACAGCGGCAGCGCGGCCGCCGCCGGGGCGCAGAGCAGGGCGGACATCGCGTTGGAGCGGACGCTGTAGCCGACCGCGTACGTGTTGTCCGGGCACTGGAGCTTGTTGTAGCCGGCGGCCCAGTCCCCGTGGGTGACGTACCGCTCGTCGGTGACGGTCGCCCAGTCGCCGGCGCCGGTCGCGGGCCGGCCCGCGTCGGTGCACAGGCCCCGGCTGTCGCCGCGGCCGAGGCCGACCAGGCGCTGGCCGTCCGGGCAGTTGCCCTTGCGGTTGCCGGGGCTCCAGTCGGGCCGGGCGAGCATCCGCCGGGAGACGTTGAAGTCGGTGTGGTCCAGGTCGAGCATGTTCCAGCGCGGGCCCGGCGCGACCTGACCCGTGTAGGAGGGGGCCCCGAGCAGCCGGTTCCAGTACGGGGCGCGCCAGTCGCCCGGGTCCTCCAGGCTGAGCGCCCGGCCGGCGGTGTCGAAGTGCAGCAGCGCCCAGCTGTCGTTCGGGACGCCGGCGTTCTGCCAGCCGACCAGCGGCCAGATGGCGAAGTCGGTGTCGTTCGCCGCCAGGATCGCGGTGAAGTGGTCGAACCAGGCCTGCCCCTTGGCGTCCGTGTCGCCGCGACCGCCGGCGCCGAACTCGCTGATCCACACCGGCGCGGTGAAGTGCTGGCCGGACTGCGTCACGAACAGGGCCTCGTCGTCGACGACCTGCGCCAGCTGCTCGGGGGTGAAGTCCTGGTAGCGCGGGTCGTCGGTGGCACCCGGGCCGCTGCCCGCGCCGGTGTTGGCCGGACCGGTGTAGCCGTAGAAGTGCGCCGCGTAGACCAGCTTGCCCGAGTCGATCAGGGTGTTGGAGAGGGTGCGGACCGGCGTGAGGTTGGGCCGACCGTGACTGAAGATCGCGGCGGGGATGCCGTACCAGTTGATCCCCTCCATGACGACCAGCATGTCGGGGTCGGCCCGGAGGATGCGGTTGCCCGCCTCCTCGAAGGCCGCGAACTCGTCGTGGCTGTCGCCCATGCCCCAGTTCGGGTCGTCCCAGGTGTCGCGGCGGACCTCGTTGCGCAGGTCGGCGCCGACCACCCGCTTGTTCTCCTTGTACCGGCTCACCAGGAACACCCAGTCGTCCTCCCAGGCCTGGGTGGACTGGCCGCTGTTCCAGCGCTCGTTGCCGTCCAGACCACAGCAGAAGCGGTAGCTGGTGGTGTGGTTGTTGAGGATCACCGCGAAGCCGTCGGCGGTCAGCGCCGCCACCACGGCGTCGTACACCTGCAGCGGGGTCTTCCCCCTCAGCTGCGGGTTGGCGGTCACGGCGACGTCCGGCACCGGCATGGTGTCGTGGATCATCGCGTTGGCGAAGGGCAGCCGGACGCTGTTGATGCCGAGGCGGTGGAAGCCGGTCAGGATGTCGGCGATCGGCGCCCGGTCCAGGCCGAGTGGCAGGTTGTACGAGACCTGGCCGGCCTGGTTGTTGGCCGGGTCGGTGGTGGAGCCGCTGCCCTGCCAAGTTCCCTGGGCACCAGCCCAGTTGCCGGCCTTCAGCTTGAACCGGTTGCCCGCGGCGTCGACGATGTACCGTCCGCGGGTGCTGAGCGGGGCGGTCCAGGAGGCGGCGAGCTGCGGGCCGGTGAGCGGCACCGGCGCAGCGGCCGCGGTCGCGGCGGCGGGTGTGGCAGGTGCGGCGGAGGCGGTGCCGGCTCCCGCAGTCATCGCGACGCACGCGGACAGGGCTGCCCCTGCCGCGAGTGCGCGGTGCACGAGCTTCTTCATTCGTCATCCCGGTGGGTCAGGCAGGCGGCGGCGACCGTTCACCCCGCTGCCCGGTCCCGGGCATCGCGTCGACTCGGCGTACCGACGGACGGAGGTGGGCGAGCCCGAGGCAGTGGACGACCTGGGCGGTGAACCCGGGGCGGTCGCAGCGGTGGTGGCGAACGGGGCCGGGCCCCGTGCGGTCTGGAAGGGGGAAGGTGCTGAGCACGGACGCCAGGAACCGAACGGTCACCGGGGAGGAGTGCCGCGGTCATGGCAGGGCAGGACGCTACCACTCCTGACGACTGTTCACGGACAAGTCGCGGGATCCGGAGTCCACTCTTGCGGCGAACGGCGCGAGGCGGCACAGGGCCGTGTCCGCCGGCCAGATGGGCACGTACCCCGGCTCCCTGGTGCAGAGCCTCACCCGACCCGGGCCGCCCCGGCGCCGGGTGGCGCCCCGAAGCCCGGACCGCTCGCGGCCGCCCCGGGCCGCGGCCCGGGGCCCGGGCCGCCTCCACCGGCGGGGCTCGGCGCGGCACGGCGGCGGGGGCCGGGATTGGCCGGGGGAACGCCCGATGCGGCACAGTGGCCCCATGAGCGCGGACACGAGGAGTCACCAGGCCCCCGAGCGGACCGGTCCGGGCCGCCGGCGCCCGGTGCAGCAGCGCAGCCAGGAGCGCTACGGCCGGATCCTCGACGCCTGCGCCGGGCTGCTCGACGAGGTCGGCGCCGGCGCGCTCACCACCAAGGAGGTCGCGCACCGCGCACACGTGCCGATCGGCACGCTCTACCAGTTCTTCGCCGGCAAGGAGGACCTGCTGGCCGCGCTGGCCGGCCGCAACCTCGACCTCTACCTCGGGCGCGTCGAGCAGCGCCTGCTGGCGGAGTCCCCGGCCGGCCCGGCCGGGTTCACCGATCTGGCGGTCGAGGAGTTCGTCGTCATGAAGCGGACGGTGCCCGGCTTCGGCCAGGTGGACTTCGGACTGGCCGACGCGCCCGTCCCCGCCGGGGTACGGGACGACCAGCACCTGCTCGACGCCGAGCTCGACAACAACACGGCCGTCGCGCTGCGCCTGCAGGCACTCGGCGCCGAGCTGTTCACAGCGGCCGACCCCGCCGCGCTCACACTCGGACTGCGGGTGGCCCTGGAGGCGGCGGACGCCGTCCTCAAGCTCGCGTTCCGCAGCGACCCGGAGGGCGACCCGGCCCTGATCGCCGAGTGCAAGCAGCTGATCCGCTGCTACCTCGCCGCGCAGTTCGGCCAGCACTGACGGCCCCGGCCCCCGGAAGCGGGACCGGGGGCGGTCCGCCGACACACCCCGCGGCGGACCGGACACACCGCGCACCCGCCCGGGAACGGGCGGCACGAACCGGCCGCACCCGGCACCCGACACGGCCGCGTCCCGGCCCACCACGGCGTTGCGAGGCCGCCTCCGCCGCAGCACAGTGGAAGCAGAACGGCCGCCCGCGCGGCCACAGCTACCCGAGGAGCAGACCATGCAGGCAGCGGTAGGTGACCAGCTCCACATCCACAGCAGGTCGGTAGGCATGGTCGACCAGAAGGGCGAGATCATCGAGGTGCGCGGCCAGGAGGGCGAGCCGCCGTACATGGTCCGCTTCGAGGACGGCCACGTGGGCCTGATCTACCCCGGGCCCGACTGCAACATCGAACGCCGCGAGGCGCTCCACTGACCCAGGCCACCACCACCCCGCGCCGCCCCGGCGCGGGGTGGTGAACGACGTGTCCGCGTCCGTCCCCGAACTGCCCGGCGCACTCGCCGGGCTCGCGCCGCTGCTCGACCGGTACGGCTATCCGGCGGTGGCACTCTTCGTCCTGCTGGACAACTGCGGCATCCCCGCCCCCGGCCAGACCATCCTGGTGCTCGCCGCCGTCTACGCCGGCGCCGGGCACCTCAGTCTGGCCGCCCTGGTGGCGATCGCCCTCGCGGCCGCGGTCGTCGGCAACAGCCTCGGCTACCTGATCGGCAGCACCGGAGGCCGCGCCTTCGTCCACCGCTGGGGCCGCTACGTGGCGCTCACACCGGCCCGGATGGAGCGCGCCGACGGGTTCTTCGCCCGGCACGGCGGGAAGGTGGTCACGGTGGCCCGCTTCGTGGACGGGCTGCGGCAGACCAACGGGATCATCGCCGGGACCACCGAGATGCCGTGGCGACGGTTCCAGCCGTTCAACGTGCTCGGCGCGGCGCTCTGGGTCGGGGTCTGGTCGGCCTTCGGCTACCTGGCCGGCACGAACATCGGCACCATCTACCGGACGGTGGTCCGCTACCAGCTCTGGCTGCTGTTCGGCCTGCTCGCGGTCTGCGCGGTGCTCGTCGTCCGGGCCGTGCTGCGCCGCCGGCGCGGCGGCCGGCAGCGCAACGGGCCGGAGCGCAACGGGCCGGAGCAGGGGCGGCCGGACCCGCCGGAGCCGTCCGGCACCCGGGAGCCGGCGGAACCACCTGAGCCGCCTGAGGCACCGGAGCAGGGGCCGCGGGCCCCGGAGGACCCGCGGTAGCGGCGCCGGCCGACCCGTCCCCGTGGCTCCCGGACGCCGCCCCCGGCCGCCTGCCGTCCCGCTACCGGAGCGGGAACACCTCGAACGGGACGGCGAAGCGGGTGCCGAGCCGGGTGCCCGCCGAGCGGCCGAAACCCTCCAGGAACTCCCGTGGTTCGGCCATCGCGCCGCCGAGTCCGGCCAGGTACGCCTTGTGCTCGGCCAGCGAGGCGACGCCCCGGTCGAAGTGGTCGGTGGTGTCCACGGCGTGCCGTGACTCCGGCGAGGCGACCGCCCAAACCTGCCGCACGCCGTTCCAGGGCTCCAGCCCCTCGGCCGTGAGCTCGCGGAACACCCACCGGTTGCCCGCGTCCCGTACGCCGTCGAGGGTGGCCCGGCCGACGGCGATGTGGTCGGCCTGGTTGAGGAAGACGCCACCGTAGGTCTCGCGGAAGTTGCTGGTGATGACGATGTCCGGGCGGTGGCGGCGGACGGCCCGGGCGATGTCGCGGCGCAACGGCAGGCCGTATTCGAGTACGCCGTCCGGGTGGCCGAGGAACTCGACCGTGTCGACGCCGACGACGGCGGCGGAGGCGATCTGCTCGGCCTCGCGCAGCGGGCCGCACTCCTCCGGGCTCAGCGAGTCGATCCCGGCCTCGCCGCTGGTGACCATCACGTAGACCACCTTCTTGCCCTGCGCCGTCCAGCGGGCGACGGCGGCGGCCCCGCCGTACTCCATGTCGTCCGGGTGGGCGACGACGGCCAACGCGGTCTGCCAGTCCTCGTCGACGGGCTCGAACGGCTCGGGCGCCTGCTGCTCGCTCATGGGTACTGCCTCTCCGTGGTGTGACGCGGTGCGGTCGTGCCTGATGCAGTCGTGCCCGGCCGGGCGGCCGGTGCGGTCGTCCTACGGTCCTACCGCTGGCGACTCTAGAAGATCACGGGACCGAACGGGCACCCGGACAGTCCGTCAGTCCCGTTCCCCCTCGGGGACCCTGGACGCCGGGACCGGAGCAGGCCGGGCACGGACCGAACCAGCTGCGGGGCGGGGCCCGGGATCATGTTCGTGTCCGACGGACCGGTTGGGGGACGGGCCGGGCCGGGCAGGACTCCTCCCGGGCCGGATCGAACATCCGCGGGGAGATCGTGGGGGTCGGCACTTGAACGGGGACGAGGACGGCAAGGCGGCGCGCTCCGGCCCGACCGGTGGTTCCGGTACGGCCGGGGAAGCCCGGAGCAGCGTTCGCAGCACCATTCGCGACAGCACCACGAACGGCGTGACCGTGCAGAGCGAGACGGCGACGGTCAACGTGGCCGCACCGCCCGCGCCCTTGGCGGGCCGGCGGCTCTCCCGGCGCGGCGTCGTCACGCTGGTCGTGACGTCCGTGTGCCTGGCGGTGCTCGTCGCCGTCGCGGCACCGACCTCCGGCGATCCCCGACAGGACGGCCGGAGCCAGGCGGCCACGTCCACGGCCTCGGCCGCCGAGCCTCCGACCGTCGCCGGCGGGACGCCGCCCGGGCGCTCCACCGGATGGACCGGCGGCTACCGGACCGTCATCCCCCAGGGGACAGCCGTCGACCTCGGCAACCAGAGCAGCCCGGCCGTGCCGAAGTGGGAAGGCCCCAACGAGACCTTCGGCTGGTACGGCAAGGCCGACGACGGCAGCGAGATCGCCGGCTACAAGGACGCGGCGGCCTTCCTCCCGAGCGACGCGCCCGCCACCCGGGACGCCTGCCTGGCCGTGACCGACCGATTCACCAGCGGCTACGCGCCGCACGGGTTCGCCCCCGGCGACCGGGCCTGCGTCTTCACCGCGAAGAACTCCAACGCCCTGATCACGGTGGTCGCCAACACGGCGGTCGCCCGCGGGTTCGACGGTCAGCTGACCGTCGACGTGCTCTACGGGCCCGCCGGGCTCTGAGGCCCCGGGGCGCCCGGCTCCCTGCCACCCCACCTCCTCCTCGGCCCGCACCCCATGTTGCAGAGGTTTCTCTGCAGATTCCCCTATGCAGAGAAACCTCTGCAACATACGATGACGGCATGACCGAGCGCCCCGAACCCCCGGCCGCACCCGGCCGCACCGAGCAGCGCCACGGCGGCCGCCCCGAGCGCCGGCTCGACGCCCGCAGCCTGCGCGGGCTGGCCCACCCGCTGCGCATCGAGATCGTCGAACTGCTCAACCTCGACGGCCCCTCCACCGCCACCCGGCTCGCCGAACGGCTCGGCGAGAACACCGGCACCGTCAGCTGGCACCTGCGCCACCTGGCCGAGCACGGCTTCATCGAGGAGGAGACCGGCCGCGGCACCAAGCGCGAGCGCTGGTGGCGGCGGGTGCCGGTGTCCAACCGGCTCGACACCGTGGACTTCCGCGACGACCCGGACAGCCGCGGCGCGCTCTCGCTCTACCTGCACGAGATGGTGCAGCAGTCCTTCAACCGGGTCACCTCCTACCTCGGCGAGGAGTGGGAGGACGAGTGGCGCAACTCCGGCACCCTCTCCAACTGGAGCAACCTCCGCATGACGCCGAGTCAGCTCAAGTCCCTCAACCGCGAGTTGACCGAACTCGTCAACCGCTACGCCCCAGATCCGGACGCCGAACCCGACCCGGCGGCACTGCCGGTCATCGTCCAGATCCAGGCCTTCCCGCGCCGGCCGCGAGGTGCCGAATGAACCGCGACGCACGCGGCGGGCTGCTCCGCCGCCACCGGGACTTCCGGCTGCTCTGGTGCGGCGAGACGGCCGGCCGGTTCGGTTCCTCGGTCACCGCGGTGGCACTTCCGCTGATCGCCGTCGCCGACCTGCACGCGGGCACCTTCCAGATCGGCCTGCTGAGCGCCGCCGCGTGGGTGCCGTGGCTGGTGATCGGTCTGCCGGTCGGCGCCTGGGTGGACCGCTTACCCCGACGGCCGATCATGCTGGCCTCCGCAGCGGCCTCCCTGTTGCTCCTCGCCGCCGTGCCGGTGGCGGCCTGGCTGGGCGCGCTGAGCATCGGCCTGCTGCTGGCGGTCGCGCTGCTGGTGGGCACCGCCGGAGTCTTCTTCCAGACCGCCTACACCGCCTACCTGCCCGGCCTGGTGGGGCCGGCCGACCAGGCCGAGGGCAACGCGAAGCTGCACGGCAGCGGCTCGGCCGCCCAGCTCGCCGGCCTCGGCTCCGGCGGCCTGATCGCCCAGGCGGCGGGCGCGGCCAACGGGATGTTCGCCAACGCCGCCACCTTCCTGGTCTCGCTGGTCTGCCTGAGCCGGATCCGGTACCGGGAGGATCCGGTGCCGCCGCGCGAGCGGGCGCTCGGCCGCGAGGTCGTCCAGGGCCTGCGCCTGATCGCCGGCGACGTGTGGCTGCGCACCTTCGTCCTCCACGGCTCCCTGTGCAACATGGTGCTGATGGCCTACCAGGCGATCCAGATCGTCTTCCTGATCGAACGGGCCCACCTCTCGGAAGGCGCGGTCGGCGCCGTGCTCGGCCTGGCCGGCGCCGGCGGCATCGTCGGCGCGGCCGTGGCCCGCCGGACTGCCGCCGCGATCGGGACCGCGCGCGCCATGCTCCTCTTCCAGCTCGGGCTGCCGACGCTCGCCCTGCTGATCCCGCTCACCGGGCCGGGCGCCGGCGTGGCCTGCTACGTCGTCGGAGCGGGCGCCGTCGCCGCCGGAGTGGTGGCCGGCAACATCCTGCGCGCCACCTTCCAGCAGGGCTACGTCCCCGCCGACCTGCGCGGCCGGGTCAGTGCCAGCGGCGCGTTCCTCAACTACGGCACCATCCCGGTGGGCGCGCTCGCCGGCGGGGCGCTCGCCACCGCGTTCGGCGTCGGGCCCGCGATGTGGCTGGCCACCGCGGCCGTGCCGCTCGCCGCCACCACCCTGCTCCTCTCCCCGCTGCCCCGGCTGCGCGAGCTCCCCGACCGCCCCGCACCCCGGCCGGCGGCCGACGCCGCCGGCGTCCCGGCCGTCCCGGCGCACTGACACCCGTCCGGGTGGGCGGGACGCCGGCGGCGCGCGCCGGCAGGATCGACCGGACGGGGGCGGACAAGCCCTAGCGTGGAACCGTGGCACGGAGCGCACGGGCCGGTCGGCTCGCACCACCCAGTTGGCTCGCCGAGGGCCTGCGCCCGCACCCGGCGGCGATCCCCTGGGCCGCCGTCGCGCGGGCCTCGGCCGGCCTGGCGACACCGCTGGCGGTCGGCATGGCCGCCGGGCGGCCCGCGTACGGCGCGCTGGCATCCATGGGCGCGCTCTCCGCCGTGATCGGCGACACCGCGGACGCCTACCGGATGCGGCTCTTCAACATCGCCGTCCCGCAGCTGTTCGGCGCCCTGGGTGTCACCCTCGGCACGCTGGTCTTCGGCCAGGGGTGGACGGCCGTCACCGTGGTCACGGCCGTCGCCCTGGTCTCCGGCATGATCTCCTCGATCGGCGCCGTCGCCTCCGCGTCGGGGCTGCTGCTCCTGCTCAACGCCGTCGTCGGCGCCGGCCTCCCGATGCCGAGTCCCTGGTGGAAGCCGCCGCTGCTGCTCGCCCTCGGCGGCCTGGTCGTCCTGGTGCTCGCCCTGTTCGGCTGGCCGCTGCGCGGCGGAGTGCCGGAACGGTCGGCGGTCGCCGGGACGTACCGCAGCGTCGCCGGGTTCCTGGAGGCCGCCGGCGGCCCCGCGCACGACGAGCGGCGGCAGGCCGTCACCCTCTCCCTGAACCGCTCGTACGACCTGCTGCTCTCCCACCGCACCCGGCGGCACGGCCGCTCCCCCGCGCTCGCCCGGCTGACCGCCCAGCTCAACGCGGTGATCCCGCTGGTGGAGGCGGCCTCCTCGGCGAAGCTGCGCCCGGCCTCGCTGGGCCCGCTGTCGCCGGCCTACCCGGCGGCGGCCCGGCGGCTGGCCGACGCGGTGGAGCGGGGCTCCGCCGGCCGCCGGCCGCCCGCCACCGCCCTCCCGGGCCGCAGTTCCCCCGTCCTCGACCTGCCGCCGCCCACCGGCCCCACCGAGCGGGCCGTCGACCGGGCGCTGCGGTACGCGGCCGAGGTCATGCAGGAGGACACGCCCGACCCGTTCGGCGCCACCGACCGCCTGGGCCGGCCCGCAGAGCTCAGGATCCGGGCCCGGCGCACCGCACGCGCGGCCCTGGTGTCGGAGGCGTCCTGGCGGTACGGGCTGCGGATCGCGCTCTGCATCGGCCTGGCCCAGGCGTTGGTCTCGGTGATCGCGGTACCCCGCTCGTACTGGGTCACCCTCACCGTCACCTTCGTCATGAAGCCCGACTTCGGCTCGGTCTTCTCCCGGGCCGTGCTCCGCGCGCTCGGCACCGCGGCGGGGCTGCTGATCGCGATCCCGGTGCTCGCCGAGGTGCCGCGCGGGTGGTGGGACGTGCCGACGCTCGCGCTGCTGGCGGCGCTGGTCCCGGCCTTCTCGGCGAAGGGCTACGCCTTCCAGACCGCCGCGATCACGCCGGTCATCCTGCTGCTCTCCGACCAGCTCAACCACCAGGGGTTCCAGCTGGTGCTGCCCCGGCTCTACGACTCGCTGATCGGCTGCGCGATCTCGCTGGTGGCGGGGTACCTGCTCTGGCCGGAGTCCTGGCACACCCGGATCGGCGACCGGCTCGCCGACGCCGTCGCGGACACGGCGGCCTACGTCTCGCTGGCCTTCGCCACGGCCCCCGGGCGCGACCACCCGGCGCGGCTGCGGCACCGGCGCCGGCTCTACCGCGACCTGTCCGCGGTGCGCTCGGAGTTCCAGCGGGCCCTCACCGAGCCGCCGCCGACCGGGGCACTGGCGGCGGCCTGGTGGCCGCTGGTGATCGCGGTCGAGCGGATCGTCGAGGCCACCACGGCCACACGGGTCCGGGCGGACCACGGGGTGCCGGCGCCGCCCGCGGCGGAGGTCGCGGAGATCACCCGCGAGCTGGACGACCTCGCCGGCGCGCTGCGCACCGGGAAGGCCGTGCCCGGCGGGGCGGACGAAGGTGCCGGGCCGAACGGAGCGGGCGCGCCGGGCGCCGCCGGCGGTCCGGACGGGGAGGAGGGTGTGCTGGACCCGCTGCGGCGCGAGGTCCGGGCCGCCCGGGCGATCGCGGCCCCCGCCCCGGGCTGACCCGCCCGACCGCCGTACCGCCTCTCCCGGACCCTGCCCCTCTCGGACCCGGCCCCCTCAGACCGCGGCCGCGTCGTCCTGGATCCGCCGCCAGGGCCGGTCGGCCTCCAGTGCGAAGGCCAGCTCCAGCAGCACCCGCTCCTGACCGTGCGCCGCCGAGAGGTGGACGCCCACCGGCAGGCCGTTGCCGGCCGCCTCACCGGGGAGCGCGATCCCCGGACCGCCGGTCACGTTGTTCACCGGCGTGAACGCCACGTAGCGCCTCAACCGCTCCAGCAGCTCGCCGAAGGCGACGTTCGGGCTCAGGTGCCCGATGGGCGGCGGGGTGTGCGCGAGCACCGGCGAGAGGATCACGTCGTGGTCGCGGAAGAGCCCCGCGTACGCCGCCTCGGCCCGGCGGAGCCGGCGCAGCACACCGGGCACCCGGTGGAACTCGCGGTGGAAGGAGCGCCGCAGGCCGGTGGTGAGGCCGTCCAGCTTCCCGGCCTGGAAGCCGGGGTCCAGGAGCACCTTGCCGGTCGTGGCGATCAGGAACGCGATGTAGCCCCAGTACATGGTGAAGTCCCGGGAGAACTCCTCGCCGAACGGCAGCGTGGCCGGGACGACCTTGTGGCCCATCGTCTCCAGCCGCTCCGCCGTCCGCTCGACCGCACGGCGGGTCGGCCCGTCGCTGACCGCCAGCGGCGAGTCCACCACCAGCCCGATCCGCACCGGGCGGTCGCCCGGCCCCTCCACCAGGCCCAAGGGGGGCAGCCCCGGGTTGCGGCGGTGACGCTCGGCCGCCGCGAAGAAGGCGGCGGTGTCGCGCACCGACCTGGTCAGGACGCCGTCGGTGACCAGGTCGATCGGCAGCCGCCGGCCCTGGTCGTTGGGCACCAGCCGGCCGCGGGTGGGCTTGAGCCCGACCAGCCCGCAGCAGGCCGCCGGGATCCGGATCGAGCCGCCGCCGTCGTTGGCGTGGGCGATCGGCACGACACCGGCCGCCACCAGCGCCGCCGAGCCGCCCGAGGACGCCCCCGGCGAGTGCGAGGTCCGCCACGGGTTGCGGACCGGCCGGGCCTCGGCGAACTCGGTCGAGGCGTTGAGGCCGAACTCCGGCAGCCGCGTCTTGCCCAGTACGGCCAGACCGGTGCCGAGGAACTGCTCGGCGAACCCGGCGGTGCGCCGCGCGGGCTTGGCGCGGAACGCCGACGTGCCGTGCGTGGTGGGCATCCCGCGGAGGTCGACGTTGTCCTTCAGGTAGCTGGGCACGCCGTACAGCGCGCCGCCCTCGCCGGCCGGGGCCGTCCGCGGGCCGCCGTGGGCGGCGAAGGCGACCGGCGCCAGGGCGGCGTCGACCTGCTCGGCACGCGCCGCCGCGGCCGCCGCCAGCTCGGCCGGGCTGACCTCACGCGCCTTCACCAGCGCCGCCAGGGCCACCGCGTCGTGCTCCCCCAGCGCGTCGTCCCCGAAAGCGTGCACCCGCTCGTCCGCCATACGACTTCCCCATCCCTACCGGCCGGTAATACCGCGCGAGCTCCGCAGTCTAGGCCCGGCCCGGTCACGGGAACACCCCGCGGGCGGGGGGTGACGGCCGTCGCCGCTCCGCGCGTACCGCACCCGCCGCACGCAGGTCCCAACTATCCTTCCCGGTAGCCCGAAAACCGTGCTCCCCCTCGCCTCCCGCACCCGAAAGCCGGTCTTCATGCTCGACTACGACGACAGCGGATTCCGCCGCGACGGCACACCGCACCGGATCATCTCCGGTGCGGTGCACTACTTCCGCATCCACCCCGATCTCTGGGACGACCGCCTGCGCCGGCTGCGAGCCATGGGCGCCAATACCGTCGACACCTACGTCCCCTGGAACTTCCACGAACTCCCTTCCGGCGAGAAGGACTTCACCGGCTGGCGGGACCTCGGCCGGTTCCTCCGGCTCGCCCGGGCCAACGACCTCGACGTGATCCTGCGCCCCGGCCCGTACATCTGCGCCGAGTGGGAGTTCGGCGGCTTCCCGGCCCGGCTGCTCACCGTCGACGGCCTGCGGCTGCGCTGCGCCGAACCGGCCTACCTGGCCGAGGTGGACGGGTGGTTCGACGCCGTGGTGCCGGAGTTCCTGCCGCTGCTCGCGAACCGGGGCGGCCCGGTGGTGGCCGTCCAGATCGAGAACGAGTACGGCAGCTACGGCAACGACGCCGCCTACCTGGCCCACCTGCACGACGGTCTGGTGGCCCGGGGCGTCGACTGCCTGCTGTTCACCGCCGACGGCGCCGAGGACACCATGCAGCAGGGCGGCGGGATCCCCGGCCTGCTGGCCACCGCCACCTTCGGCTCCCGGGCGGCCGAGCGCTTCGAGGTGCTCCGCCGTCACCAGCCCAAGGGCCCGCTCACGGCGATGGAGTTCTGGATCGGCTGGTTCGACCACCTGGGCGCACCGCACCACGTCCGCGACGCCGGGGAGTCCGCCCGGTCCCTGGACGACCTGCTCGCCACCGGCGCCTCCGTCAACCTGTACATGGCGCACGGCGGCACCAACTTCGGTTTCTGGGCCGGCGCCAACCACACCGGCGCCCACCCGTACGACGCCGGCCACGAGCCGGACGTCACCAGCTACGACTACGACGCGCCGATCGGCGAGGCCGGCGAACTCACCGAGAAGTTCCACGCCTTCCGGGCGGTCATCGGCAAGTACGTACCGCTGCCCGACGTCGAACTGCCGGAGCCGCCGCCGCGGATCGCACCGCAACGGCTGGACGGCCCCACCGGCCGGGCCCGGCTGCTGGGATCCCTCGACGCCCTCTCCGTCCCGGTCCGCCGGGCCGCGCCGGAGCCGATGGAGCGCGTCGGCCAGTCGCTCGGCCTGATCCACTACCGCACCCGCGTCCCCGGGCCGCGGGGCGCGCTGCCGCTGCGGATCGACGGCATCGGCGACCGCGCCCACGTCTTCGCCGACGGCGCGCCGCTCGGCGTCCTGGAGCGCAACGCCCCCGGCCGGACGCTGCCGCTGGAGACCGGGCCGACCGGTGCGACCCTGGACGTCCTGGTCGAGGCGCTCGGCCGGGTGAACTACGGGCCGCTGATGGACGACCACAAGGGCATCGGCCGCGGCGTCTCGCACGGTCAACAGCGGCTGTTCGACTGGGAGATCCGGCCGCTGCCGCTCACCGACCTCTCCGCCCTGGCCTTCGACCCCGCGGTCGGGGCCGCCGACGAGGACCCGGTGTTCCACCGCTTCGAGGCCCACCTCGAAGAGCCCGGCGACGCCTTCGTCGCCCTGCCCGGCTGGGGCCGCGGCCTGCTCTGGCTCAACGGCTTCCTGCTCGGCCGCTACTCCCCCGACAGCCCGCAGCACACCCTCTACGCCCCCGGGCCGCTCTGGCGCGCAGGGGGCAACGAGCTGATCGTCCTCGAACTCGCCGCCCACGGAACCGTCCTCGAACTGCGTGACCGGCCCGACCTCGGCTCCACCACGACCGCCCCCAGCGTCGACTACTGATCGGCCCTTCGAGCCGTACGGCGGCCCGGCCGCGGCGTGTCGCGGCTCCGCCGCCCGGAAGCGTCGGCACCGGCGACCTTGCGCCGATATGGTGCTACTGTCGATAGCATCATGCTGCTGAAGTTGGACCTCACCGACACCCGGCCCCTGCACGAGCAGGTGGCCGGCGCGATCCGGCGGGCCATCGCCGAGGGCGAGTGCGCACCGGGCGACCGGCTGCCGCCTGCCCGGGAGCTGTCCCGGGCGCTGGGCGTCAACGCCAACACCGTGCTGCGCGGCCTGCGGGCGCTGCGGGACGAAGGCGTCCTGGAGTTCCGCCGGGGCCGGGGCGTGACCGTGGCCGGCGGCGCCGACGGACGGGCCGAGCTCGCCGGCCGGGCCGCCGAGTTGGTGGAGGAAGCCGCACGGCTGGGCTACAGCAGGGAGGATCTCGTGGAACTGATCAGGAGGCTGCCATGACCAGCGGGGGGACCGGAACACCGGGCGGGCGGGACGGCGAACGGCGGAGCACCCTGCCGCCGAGCACCGGGCGGAGCGCCGCACTGGGTGCCGCCGCGGTCCTCGCGGCCCTGCTCGCCCTGCCGCAGGTGGCGGCCGGCCGGCTGCCCGGGCGGCTCGCCACCCACTGGTCCGGCGGCGGCCCGGACGGTTCCATGCCGTTCTGGGCGGCGACGCTCGGCCCGGCGGCGCTCTGGACCGCGCTGGCGCTCTCCCTCGCCCTGACCGCCCGGACACTGGGCGCGTCGATGCGGCGGCTGTGGTACGCCACGGTGCTGCCGGCGGGCGGCGTCCTGCTCATCGGCGCCCAGGCCTCGATCGTGCACGCCAACCTCGACCGCGCCGACTGGAGGGACGCCGACGGCGTCGGCCTGGACGTCGCCTTCGTCCTGCTCGCCGCGGCGGCGGCCGGGGTGCTCGGCCACCTGGCCGCGCGGCGCACCGCCGCCCCGCCCGACGCCCCGGCCGGAGCCCCGGCGGCCGACCCGGCCTCCGGTCCGCACCTCGCCCTCCCCGACGGCGAGCGCTTCGCCTGGCTCTCCCGCACCGTCAACCCGTGGCTCCGGCTGACCGCGGCCGTCTCCGGTACGGCCGCCGCCGCCCTGGCGATCGCCGCCGCGGCCGGCCTGGCCGGCGGGCTCTGGGCGGCCGTCGCGCCGCTCGCGGTGGTCGCCCTGGCAACGCTCGGCTGCTCCGCCGTCCAGGCAGTGGTCTCGCCCCAGGGCCTGGAGGTCTCCTTCGGCCCGTTCGGCTGGCCGGTCCGCCGTTGGCCGCTGGGGCAGATCGAGTCGGCCCGCGCCGAGGACCGCACCCCCGCCCAGGTCGGCGGCTGGGGCTACCGGCTGAGCGGTCCGGGCACCACGGTGATGCTGCGCGGCGGCTCCTGCCTGGTGGTCCACCCCCGCACGGGGGCGGAGTTCGCGGTGAGTCTGGACGACGCGGAACGGGGCGCCGCGCTTCTCAACTCCCTGGTGGCCCGGCGCAGTTCCGACGACTGAACCGGACTGCACCGCCCGCCCCGGACAGCGCCACGGGACGGCGCCGCGGCCGACCCGCGCGACGCGCCGCCCCCGCCACCCTCACCCCAGCGGCTTGTCCAGCACCGCCTTGGGGTGGCTGAAGGTCGCCATCGAGTACTCGCCGTGGTAGTTGCCCATGCCGCTCTCCCCGACGCCGCCGAACGGCAACTCGGGCACCGCAAGGTGGGACACGGACAGCCCGAAGACCAGCGCACCGGACGAGGTCTCCGCGGCCAGCCGCTCCTTCGTCGCCTCCGAGGCGGTGAAGGCGTAGAGGGCGAGCGGCTTCTCCCGGTCGGCGATGAAGGAGATCGCCGCGTCCAGGTCGGGCACCTCCAGAACGGGCAGCACCGGGCCGAAGATCTCCTCCCGCATCACCGGCGCGTCCGGCCGGACGTCGGCCAACACGGTGGGCGCGATGTAGCGGGTGGCGCGGTCGTGGCCGCCGCCGGTGACCACCCGGCCGTCGCCGAGCAGCGCGGCGAGGCGGTCGAAGTGCCGGTCGTTGACGATCCGCCCGTACTCGGGGTGGGCGGCCGGGTCCTCGCCGTAGAGCCCGCGCACGGCCTCGGCCAGCTCCGCGGCCAGCTCGGGGCCGGTGCCGCCGACGGCGAGGACGTAGTCGGGGGCCACGCAGGTCTGCCCCGCGTTCAGGAACTTGCCCGCCGCCAGCCGCTGCGCGGTGGCCTTCAGGTCGGCGCCCGGGTCGACCACCACCGGGCTCTTGCCGCCGAGTTCGAGGGTGACGGGGGTGAGGTGGCGGGCGGCGGCGGCCATCACGATCCGGCCGACCGCACCGTTGCCGGTGTAGAAGATGTGGTCGAATCGCTGCTCCAGCAGGGCGGTGGTCTCGGGCACCGCACCCTCGACGACCGCGACCGCCTCGGGGTCCAGGTACTGCGGGAGCAGCCGGGCGATCGCCGCCGAGGTGGCGGGGGCGAGCTCGCTGGGCTTGACGAGGACGGCGTTGCCGGCCGCGAGCGCGCCCACCACGGGCGCCAGGGCGAGCTGCAGCGGGTAGTTCCAGGGGGCGATCACCAGGACCACGCCGAGCGGCTCCCGGACCACCCGCGCGGTGGCGGGGCGGAGGGCGTCGGGGACGGCGGCGGGCTTCGGCCTGACCCACTCGTCGAGGTGCCGGACGGTGTGGTCCAGCTCGTTGAGGGTGAAGGCGATCTCCGTCCGGTGCGCCTCGACGGGACCCTTGCCGAGGTCGGCGCGGAGGGCCGCGAGGAGTTCCCCGCTCCGATCGGCGAGGAGGGTGCGCAGCCCGGCGAGCTGCTCCCGGCGCCAGTCGAGCGGACGGGTCCGGCCGCTCGCGAAGACGGCGCGCAGTCCGGCGACGACGGCGGCCGGGTCGGGGGCCGCCACGGGCTCGGCGGCGGCCCGGTCGGCGGGGGCTGAGTGGGTGGTGGCCTTCATGACAGTACTCCCGGCGAGAAATTTTCAGCCGCTTGATAGTTGCCAACATCAAGCACTTGCCTCGACGGTAGGCCCGAATGGTTGGCAAAGTCAAGCATCTGGGTGCACGGAGGGCCGGCCCCGTCCGGGACCGGCCCTCCCTCGGCGATCGGACGCCGCCTACTCCACCGTCTACTCCACCGTCACGCTCTTCGCCAGGTTGCGCGGCTTGTCGACGTCCCGCTTCAGCGCGACCGCGGCGTGGTAGGCGAGCAGTTGCAGCGGGATGTTCAGCAGCAGCGGGTCGAGCTCCGGCTCGCTCTTCGGGACGACGATGCAGTGGTCGGCCAGCTTGGCCTCCGGCGCGCGGTGGGCGACGGCCAGCACCCGGCCGGAGCGGGCCTTGATCTCACCGAGGGTGGTGAGGTTCTTGTCCAGCAGTTCGTCGTCGGGCACCAGCGCGACGGTCGGCAGCTCGGGACTGATCAGCGCGAGCGGGCCGTGCTTGAGCTCGCTGGCCGGGTAGGCCTCGGCGTGGACGTAGGAGATCTCCTTGAGCTTCTGCGCACCCTCGCGGGCCACCGGGTAGCCGCGGACCCGGCCGATGAACATCATCCCCTCGGAGTCGGCGTACTCGGCGGCGAGTCCGGCGATCGTGTCGCTCTGCGCGAGGACCTCCCGGATCTGGTCCGGCAGCGCCTTGAGGGCGGCCACGATGCGGCGCCCGTCCGCGGGCGAGAGGTCGTGGATCCGGCCGAAGTGCAGGGCGAGCAGCGCGAAGGCGATGACCGTGGAGGTGAACGCCTTGGTGGAGGCGACCGAGATCTCCGGGCCGGCGTGCAGGTAGATGCCGCCGTCGCACTCGCGGGCGATGGCACTGCCGACGGTGTTGACGACGCCGAGCACCCGGCCGCCCTTGCGCTTGACCTCCTGGACGGCGGCCAGCGTGTCGTAGGTCTCGCCGGACTGGCTGACCGCGATGTAGAGGGTGTCCGCCTCGATCACCGGGTTGCGGTAGCGGAACTCCGAGGCCGGCTCGCTGTGCGCGGGGATGCGGGCCAGCTCCTCGATCAGCTGGGCGCCCATCTCGCCCGCGTAGTAGGCGGAGCCGCAGCCGAGGATCTTCACCCGGCGGATCTCCCGCAGCTCGCGGGCGTCCAGGTTGAGGCCGCCGAGGTGGGCGGTGGCGAAGCGCTCGTCGAGGCGGCCGCTGAGGGTGCGCTCGACCGATCCGGGCTGTTCGTGGATCTCCTTGAGCAGGAAGTGCTCGTAACCGCCGGTGTCGTAGGAGTCGATCTCCCAGTCCACCGTGGACGGCTGGCGGTGGGTGGTGCGGGCGTCCTCGGTGAAGGTGCGGAAGCCGTCGGCGCGGACGGTCGCCAGCTCACCGTCCTCCAGGTGGACGACCTGGCGGGTGTAGCGGACCAGGGCCGACACGTCGGAGGCGGCGAACATCTCCTTCTCGCCGATGCCGAGCACGATCGGGCTGCCGTTGCGGGCCACCACGATGCGGTCGGGCTGCTCGGCGTCCAGGACGGCGATGCCGTAGGTGCCGACCACCTTGCCGAGCGCGGCGCGGACCGCCTCCTCCAGCTCCACACCCTCCGTCGCGTGGGCGGCGATCAGGTGGGCGAGCACCTCGGTGTCGGTCTCGGAGCGGAAGACGGCGCCCTCGGCGGTGAGCCGGGCGCGCAGCTCGTCGGCGTTCTCGATGATGCCGTTGTGGACGACGGCGATCCGCTCCGCGTTGTCCTGGTGCGGGTGCGCGTTGGCGTCGCTGGGCACACCGTGGGTGGCCCAGCGGGTGTGGCCGATGCCGGTGCCGCCCTTGAACCGGGCCGGGACGGCCGCGGCCAGGTCGGCGACCCGGCCCTTGACCTTGCGGACCTTGATGCCGCCGGTGCGTCCGGCGACGGCCACGCCCGCGGAGTCGTAGCCGCGGTACTCCAGCCGGGCGAGACCCTCCAGCAGGAAGGGCGTCGCGTCCTTGGGGCCGATGTAGGCCACGATTCCGCACATCTGGGTGGACTCCTTCTGGAGTGGTGTGGGAGGAGCGGGTGCTCCGGGTGACGCGGGAGGACCGGGCAGCGGGGCCGCCCCCGGAGGTCGGGTGCGGCCGGCGCGGGGACGCCGGTCAGCCGTAGACGATCCGGCGCAGCTGGCGGGCCGAGAGCCCGGGCGCGGCGACGCGCCGGGCCGGCAGCTCCTCGGCGAGCCGGGCGAAGATCTTCTCGTTGGTCAGGCCGCGCGCCTGCAGCTCGCCGTGGCGGCGCCGGACGTACTCCTCGGCGGTCTCGGAGAAGTACGCCAGGACCTCCGCCACCACCCGCGCCGCCTCCCGGGGCCCGAGCGGGCTGGTCCGGGTGAGGTGGGCGAGCAGTTCCTCGTGCGGGTGGGACTGAGGGTGCGAGGAAGCGGGAGCGCTGGACACAACTCGGGACTCTAGGCCGGGAAGGACGTGGAGATCAAAGATCCTGCCCGAATTCGGGCAGGACTTGCCGCATTCAGGTCAAGGGTCGGCCAGTCCGCGCCCCGGCGCCCACACCCGGACCGTTGCCGGCCCCTTGTAGCGACACCGGCTCGACACGTAGCGTGACTCTTCGCATACGCATCGGAGAGGCGCGCCCTCCGCGGACGCGCCTCGGAAGAACCGGAGGCTTGCTGATGTGCGGGATCACCGGATGGGTCGCCTTCGACCGCGACCTCACCGTCGAAGGGCCGGTACTCGACGCGATGACGGCCACCCAGCTCTGCCGCGGCCCGGACGCGGGCGGGGTCCACCTGGAGCGGCACGCCGCCCTGGGCCACCGCCGCCTCGCCGTGATCGACATCGAGGGCGGCACCCAGCCCATGACGGTCGAGCACGACGGCCGGGTGCTGGCCGGCCTCACCTACAGCGGGGAGGTGTACAACCACCGCGAGCTGCGGGCCGAGCTGGAGGCCGCCGGCCACCGCTTCCGCACCCGCAGCGACACCGAGGTCGTCCTGCGCGCCTACCTGGAGTGGGGCGAGCGGCTCGCCGAGCGGCTGAACGGCATGTTCGCCTTCGCCGTCTGGGACACCCGCACCGAGGAACTGCTGCTGGTCCGGGACCGGATGGGCGTCAAACCGCTCTACTACCACCTCACCCGGCACGGCGTGGTCTTCGGCTCGGAGGCCAAGGCCGTGCTCGCCCACCCCTCCGTCCGGCCGGTGGTCGACCTCGACGGGCTTCGGGAGATGTTCGCCGTCACCAAGTCGCCCGGCCGCACCGTCTACCGGGGCGTCGCCGAGGTCCGGCCGGGCCACGTGGTCCGGATCCGGCGCGAGGGCGTCTCGGTACGCCGCTACTGGGCACTGGAGGCCCGTGAGCACCCGCACGACCTGGACGCCACGGTGACCACCGTCCGGGCCCTGCTCGACGACATCGTCCACCGCCAGCTGGAGGCGGACGTGCCGCTCTGCTCGCTGCTCTCCGGCGGCCTCGACTCCAGCGCCGTGACCGCGCTCGCCGCCCGGGCGCTGCGCGCCGCCGGGGCCGGCCCGGTGCGCTCCTTCGCCGTCGACTTCACCGGCCAGAGCGAGCACTTCCGGGCCGACGAGGTCCGGTCCACTCCGGACGGCCCGTTCGCCCGGCTGCTCGCCCGGCACGTCGGCGCCGACCACAGCGTGATCGAGCTGGACGCGCGCGCACTCACCGACCCGGCCGAGCGGGCCGCCGCGCTGCGCGCCCGGGACGTCCCCGGCGGCTTCGGCGACATGGACATCTCGCTGCTGCTGCTCTTCCGGGGCGTGCGCCGGCACTCCACCGTGGCGCTGTCCGGCGAGTCGGCCGACGAGCTGTTCGGCGGCTACCGCTGGTTCCACGACCCGCGGCTGGTCTCCGCCGACGACTTCCCGTGGGCGGGCGCGCTGAGCCAGCTCGCCGGAGCCGGCGCCGGGCCGCGCGAGCAGCTGCTGGACCCGGGCCTGGTCGCCAAGCTCGACGTGCACGAGTACCGACGGGCCCGCTACCGCGAGGCGCTGGCCGAGGTACCGCACCTGCCCGCCGCCGACCCGCTGGAGCGGCGGATGCGGGAGATCTCCTACCTCAACCTGACCCGCTTCGTCTGCATCCTGTTGGACCGCAAGGACCGGATGAGCATGGCCAACGGCCTGGAGGTCCGGGTGCCGTTCTGCGACCACCGGCTGGTCCAGTACGTCTTCAACACGCCCTGGTGGATGAAGACCTTCGACGGCCGGGAGAAGAGCCTGCTGCGCGCCGCCGTCAAGGACATGCTGCCGGAGGAGGTCGCCCAGCGGCCCAAGGCCCCGTACCCGGTGGTCCTGGACCCGCACTACCCGGCACTGCTCCGGGCCGAACTGGCCGCCCTCGCCGACGACGGCAGCGCGCCCGTGCTCGGCCTGCTGGACCGGCGGGCGCTCGCCGACGCGCTCGCACCGGACACCGACCCGCAGTCCGTCCGGCTCGGCGTCGACCTGGCCCTGGACCTCGACGCCTGGCTGACCGAGTACCGGGTGGAGCTGGAACTCTGACCGGACCTCAGCCCGTACGGCGGCCGGATGCCGCCGTACGGGTGGCGGCCGCCCCGGGCCATCCCGCCTCGGTCGACCGCCGCGACGTGCGGTAGCGTCGCCGACACCTCCCGAATGGCGGCCGAAAACACGGAATCCGACCCTCGTGCCGTCAGGATGGGGAGCGAACCGTCCGCATCGATCCGCCGGGGGATCTCCGTCATGCAACCGCGAGCGTTCGCGATTCTCACCGCCCTGCTGCTGGGCGTCCTGGGCCTCGGCTCGGTGGCCGTCACCGACTGGACGCCTTCGACCACCTCGGCGGCCGCGGCTCCGGCGGCCACCGGCGTGACGGGTTCGGGCGCACCGCCCTCCGGTGGCACCACCGCCACCGGCGCGAGCGCCACCCCCACCGGCGATCCGGCGGTGTGGACCCGCTCGACGCTGCGCAACAAGCTGATGTCCGAGATGGAGGCCACCGACCCCGGCGTCGCGCTGGCCGACCTCGACAGGATCACCAAGCAGCTGCCGTACACCGTGCGGTTCTGCCACCCGATCGCACACGAGCTCGGGCACGCGGCGGTCAAGCGGTTCAACGCCGACTTCCAGAAGGTCATCTCCTTCCCGCACGAGACCTGCGCGGCCGGCTACCTGCACGGCGCGGTCGAGGAGATGCTGAACTCCTCCCAGCAGCCCGAGGTGGACCTGCTGAAGCTCTGCGCCCCCAAGAACAGCGGCCCGTGCATCCACGGTGTCGGCCACGGCACGATGTTCGTCGCCAAGCAGGACGTGGCCAAGGCCCGCGACCTGTGCAGCAAGTTCACCACCGACCAGAACCGGATCCGCTGCTCCGAGGGCCTGTTCATGCAGCTCTTCGGCCCGGACGAGGAGGACGAGAAGGCGAAGGCCAACCTGCCCGCCGACAAGCTCGCCCAGGACCCGCTCTACCCGTGCAAGGACCAGCCGGCGCTGTTCCAGCCCGCCTGCTTCTTCTACGCGCCGACCTTCTACCTCTCCTCGCACGACTACCCGAACCACCCCGAGGTCTACGCCGACGCCCTGAAGTGGTGCCTGGCCGGCAAGGCCTCCGGCGGCGCCGTCGACTGCAGCCGCGGCGTCGGCTCGCGGACCATGAAGTACAACCTGGACCGCGAGGACTGGGCCGCCCAGCAGTGCGCGACCGCCGCCGACGGCTGGCAGCGCAAGGCCTGCGCCGAGGGACTGGTCAGCTACTACACGGTGAACTACACGGACGCCGGCGCGGCCGGCCGGCTCTGCGGCAAGATCACCAACAAGGAGATGCAGGGCTACTGCCGCTCCGCGAGCGGCCTCTCCGCCTCGCTCGACTAGGACCTGCCCGGTCGATCGTGCGCCCGGCTCGATCGACCGGACGGCTCCGGGAGGGCGCGTCCCTGGGATCACGCCCCACCCGCCGTCCCACCGGAAGGGGCCCGCGCCGTGCGGCGCGGGCCCCTTCCGTAGGATCGCGGTGATCGGGTGCGCCGAGGACGCCGCGCCGCCAGGCCCTTGGCCCCGCACCCCCTGGGAGCCCGCCGTGACCCCTGACGACCTCCGCAGTCTCCGCGCCGACGAGGCCGGCACCACCCCGCCGACCCCTGACGACTTCCGCGCCGCGGCGCACGCCGCCGCCGACCTGGTCTCCGACTACCTCGACGGGCTGCCCGCCCGCCCGGTCTGGCAGCCCATGGACGAGGCGGCCCGGGCGGCCCTGCTGGACGCGCCCCTCCCGGCCGCCGGCACCGCGCTCACCGAGCTGCTCGCCGCCGTCGAGCGGGACGTGCTGCCGTACCCGATGGGCAACGGCAACCCCCGTTTCTTCGGCTGGGTGAACTCCGCCCCCGCCCCGGCCGGCGTGCTGGCCGCCCTCGCCGCCGCCGCGATGAACCCCAGCTCGGCGGGCGGCGACCACGCCGACGTCCACCTGGAGCGGGCGGTGGTCCGCTGGATCGCCGAGCTGGTGGGCTTCCCGCACCCGGCCGGCGGCGGGCTGCTGACCTCCGGCACGTCGATGGCGACCATCGTCTGCCTGGCCGCCGCCCGCAACCGCGCCGCTCGCGCCGCCGGGTGGGACGTCCGCGAGGACGGCCTGGCCGGCCTGCCGCCGCTGGTCGGCTACGTCACCGGCGAGACCCACTCCTGCGTCCGCAAGGCCGCCGAGCTGCTGGGCCTCGGAAGCCGACACCTGCGCACCGTCGCCACCGGCCCCGACGGCCGGCTGGACACCGCCGACCTGCACGCCGCGATCGAGCGCGACCGGGCCGCCGGCCTGCTGCCGTTCCTCGTGGTCGCCTCGGCCGGCACGGTCGGCACCGGCGCCGTGGACGCCTTCCACCCGATCGCCGACCTCTGCGCCGAGCAGGGCCTCTGGCTGCACGTCGACGGCGCCTACGGGGCCTTCGGCCGGCTCGACCCGGCGATCGCCCACCGCTACGCCGGCCTGGAGAGGGCCGACTCGCTCGCCCTCGACCCGCACAAGTGGCTGGGCGTCCCGGTCGACTGCGGCTGCGCGCTGGTGCGCGACACCGGGGAGCTGCGCGGCACCTTCAGCCTCGTCCCCTCCTACCTGCGCGACGAGGCGGCCGGCGCGCTCGGCTGGTTCTCCGAGTACGGCACCGAGCAGACCCGCCCGTTCCGCGCCCTCAAGGTCTGGGCCACCATCGCCCACCGCGGCCGCGACGGCCTCGCCCGGGACATCGGCCGCTGCACCGCCCTGGCCCGACACCTCGGCGAACTCGTCTCCGCCGACGCCGAGTTGGAGCTGCTCGCCGAGGTGCAGACCTCCATCACGGCCTTCCGGTACCGGCCGGCCGGGCTCGACGAGGCCACCCTCGACGCGCTCAACCGCGGGCTGCCCGCGGCGGTCCAGCGCCGCGGCCGGGTCTTCGTCACCGGGGCGCGCCTCGGCGACCGCGAGATGCTCCGCGCCTGCCTCCTCAACCCCGCCGCCACCGAGGCCGACCTCGCCCTCCTGCTGGCCGAGGTGAAGTCGGCCGCCGCCGACCTGCACACCATTTACCGACCGGACACGGCGGATTCGTGATCGCGAAACACCGGGGCGGCAGATTGACGGCATGGAGCACACGGAGAAGCTGACGACCCGGTCCCCGCAGACGCCGACCCCCTCCCGTGCCCAACGGCGCGGTGCCCGCAACCACCGCTGGCGCCGCGACACCGTCGAGCTCGCCGCGGTCTTCCTCTCGGTGACCGCTGCCGACCTGGTGGCCAAGGTCGTGGTGCACGGCCCGGACGGCCCGGTGGTGCTCGCGGCCTCCGCGGTCGCCCTGGTCGCCACGGCGCTCTTCCACGCCTGGTGGTCGCACCGCCATCAGTTGCACGGCCCGCCCGTGCCGGACGCGCCCGCGCCCCCGGGCGCCGCGGAGTCCGCCGCGGCCGAGCCCGTGAAGGGGCCGCTGGACGACTTCGAGGAGACCGCGCTCTGGCGGATCCGCACCACCGTGCAGGACTCCCCCGGCAGCCTGGCCCGGGTCTGCACGGCGTTCGCCGAGCGGCGGGTCAACATCGTCTCGATGCAGTCCCACCCGCTGCCCGAGGGCACCGTGGACGAGTTCTTCGTCCGCGTCCCGCGCTCGCTCACCCGGGCCGACCTGACCGCACTGGTGGCCTCGGCCGGCGGACACGACATCTGGAGCGCGCCCGCCGACGCGCACGACCTGGTGGACGAGCCGACCCACGTGCTGGCGCTGGCCACCCGCACCGCGCTGGACGCCGCCGAGTTGCCGGTCGCCCTGCGCCAGCTGTTCGGACAGTGCACCATCCGGCAGTACCCGGGCGGGGCCGGACGCTCCGCCGCCGGGGTGGACGGCCACGTGCTGCGGCTGCCGGTGCCGTCCGGCGACCTGATCGAGCTCAGCCGCCCCCGGCTGCCCTTCACCCCGACCGAGTTCGCCCGGGCGAAGGCCCTGGTCGAGCTGGACACCCTGCTCGGCCCGCGGGTCCCGGACGTCCGCGCGCGGCTGACGCTGCCCGCCGGCGCCGACCTGACCGTGCGGCGGGCCGACGCCGGCGACAAGGAGGCGGCGCTGGCCATGCACCACCGCTGCTCCCCGGACACCCTGCGCAAGCGCTACCACGGCCCGGTCCGGGACGCCGACCGCTACCTGGACCACCTGCTGGACGCCCGGCACGGACAGACCCTCGCCGTGGAGGCGGCGGACGGCCTGATCGTGGCCCTCGGGCACCTGATGTGGGACGGCGACAGTGCCGAGGTCGCCGTCCTGGTCGAGGACGCCTGGCAGCGCCGCGGTCTGGGACTGGACCTGATGCGGCGGATGTCCGCGCTGGCGCTGGAGGCAGGGGTGGAGACGGTCTACGCCGTCACCCAGTCGTCCAACACCGGGCTGATCTCCACCATGCGCAGGCTGGCCGCACCGCTGGACTACCAGGTCGAGGAGGGCACCCTGGTGATCACCGCGCACCTGGCGGAGGCCGCCGAGCAGCTCCCCGCACCCTGGCCGACCCGCCCGGGCCGGCGGGGCCGGTAGGGCGGTCGGGCCGGTAGGGCGGTCGCGCCGGAAGGGCGGTCGGGCCCGCCTTGTCGGCCTCTCCGCCCCGGACGCGGCGGTCCGGCCCTGCGGGGCCACCCGGCGGTTCGGTAGCCGATCACCCGGCGACCAACCAGCCGGTTATCGTTTCTTCACTACATCCTCACGCGGACCCCTCGGGCCGGACGGCGAGCCCCGCCGTCCGGCCCGACGCACGCCCGCCAGGGGGAACCGGCAGGCCCCGGATCAGCGTCCCCGGCGGCGAAAGGCCCCTCCGTACACCGCCTTTCCTGACGCCACGTCAGGGCGTCCGCGAAGGGGCCGCGGGGGCCGTCGCAGCAGGCGGCACAGGGTCCGGAGCATCGAGCCGGCCGGCGGAGTCGGTAGGCTGGCCCCGTCCCCGCCGCCCGACGGCTCGTTATCCGGCCCCCGGGCGGTGCCGCAGCAAGGAGGAACCACTGAGCATGGCAGGCACCGAACCGGAGCCCACAGGCGCACGCGACGCCTCGCTGCCCGCCCGCGCCAAGATCGCCGTGACGGCCGGCCGGGTGGCCGCCGCCGTGTCCCGCAAGGCCGGCCGCGGAAGCGGCTCGGTGATCGGCGGCAAGGTCGCCCTCAAGCTCGACCCCGATCTGCTCGCCACCCTCGCCGACCACCTGGACGTGGTGCTGGTCAGCGCCACCAACGGGAAGACCACGACCACCCGGCTCATCGCCGAGGCGCTGCGCGCCGCCGGCCCGGTGGTCTCCAACGCCCTCGGCGCCAACATGCCGGCCGGCATCACCTCCGCCCTGGCCGGCGGCTCGGACGCCCGCTTCGGCGTCATCGAGGTGGACGAGAAGTACCTGGCCGGGGTCGCCCGCGACACCCGCCCGAAGGCGATCGCCCTGCTCAACCTCTCCCGCGACCAGCTCGACCGCGCCGCCGAGACGCGCATGATGGCCGAGAAGTGGCGCGAGGGCCTCCAGGACACCGAGGCCGTGGTCATCGCCAACGCCGACGACCCGCTGGTGACCTGGGCCGCCTCCTCCTGCAAGAAGGTGGTCTGGGTGGCCGCCGGCCAGGCCTGGAAGGAGGACGCCTGGTCCTGCCCGGCCTGCGGCGGTGTGATGCAGCGCCCCGGCGACGACTGGTTCTGCCAGGACTGCGGCTTCCGGCGCCCCAACCCGCACTGGGCGCTCCAGGGCACCCACGTGATCGACCCGCAGCGCGGCGCCTGGCCGATCCAGCTCCAGCTGCCCGGCCGCGCCAACCTGGCCAACGCCACCACCTCGGCCGCGGTCGCCGCCGTCTTCGGCGTCGCCCCCCAGGTCGCACTGGAGCGGATGCGCTCGGTCACCGCCGTGGCCGGCCGCTACGACGTGGTGCAGTACCAGGGCCGGGACATAAGGCTGCTGCTGGCCAAGAACCCGGCCGGCTGGCTGGAGACCTTCTCGCTGATCGACGGCCCCCCCGCGCCGGTGGTCCTCTCCGTCAACGCCCTCGACGCCGACGGCACCGACACCTCGTGGCTCTGGGACGTCGACTACGAGCGCCTCGCCGGGCACCCGGTGTTCGTGATGGGCCAGCGCAAGCTGGACCTGGCCGTCCGCCTGGAGGTCGCCGGGCTGCAGTTCCACGTGGTGGACTCGCTGGAGCAGGCCGTCCGGATGGCGCCGCCCGGCCGGATCGAGGCGATCGCCAACTACACCGCCTTCCAGCAGCTGCGGAAGGTCGTGGCCGGCTGATGCCGGCCCAGCAGCCCCATCGAGTGAGCGTGACGGAAGGCCTTCGAGGATGAGTGAGAGCAGCCTGCGCGTGGTCTGGGTCTACCCGGACCTGCTCAGCACCTACGGCGACCGGGGTAACGCCCTGGTCGTGGAGCGCCGGGCCCGCCAGCGCCACCTCAACGTGACCCGGATCGACGTCCGCTCCGACCAGTCGATCCCCACCAGCGGCGACATCTACCTGATCGGCGGCGGCGAGGACCGCCCGCAGCGGCTGGCCGCCGAGCGACTGCGCGCGGACAGCGGCCTGGTCCGGGCCTCCGAGAACGGCGCGATCATCTTCGCCGTCTGCGCCGGCTACCAGATCCTCGGCCACGAGTTCGTCAACGACCTCGGCGAGCGCGAGCCGGGCCTGGGCCTGCTCGACGTCTGGACCACCCGCGGCGAGGGCGCCCGCTGCGTCGGTGACGTGCTCGCCGACGTGGACCCGCGCCTGGCCCTGCCGCAGCTGACCGGCTTCGAGAACCACCAGGGCGTCACCCACCTCGGCCAGGGCGTCCAGCCGCTGGCCACCGTCACCGCCGGCCGGGGCAACGGCACCGGGGACGGCACCGAGGGCGCCTGGCGGGACACCGTCTTCGGCACCTACCTGCACGGGCCCGTGATGGCCCGCAACCCCGCCGTGGCGGACATGCTGATCAAGCTGGCGCTGGACGTCAACGCCCTGCCGCCGGCTGACACCACCTGGTACGACGCGCTGCGCGCCGAGCGCATCGCGGCCACTTCGCGCCCCGCGTAGCACGCCGCCCGCCAGGACCGGGTGCCCGCGATGCGGTCACCCGGCCCACCGGCGGGCCGGACGTACGACAATGGGGCTGCCGGCTGCACACCCTCCTCGGCAGCAGGCTGCACTTCCGCGCGGGGGCGCCGACGGCGCCGCTCCCGCGTCGGCCCCTGCCCGGCCGGACGCAGGGGCCGTATGCTCGACTCCCCGGCCGCTTTCGGGCGTTCTGTCCGAATCGGCCGGTCCTTCACCCCACGGTCGCCTCCCCGTCACCACGGTGCGGGATCGGGCCGCTACGGTGACGGCTCGTCGTCCCAGCCTGTAGTCCGGCCGTTCCTCGGTTCTGCTCGGGAGTTGCAAAGCAATGCGTATTGGAGTGCTGACCAGCGGCGGTGACTGCCCCGGCCTGAATGCGGTGATCCGCTCCGTGGTCCACCGGGGGGTGGTCGACCACGGCGACGAGATCATCGGGTTCGAGGACGGCTGGCGCGGTTTCCTGGAGGGCCACCACCGGCCCCTGACCCTCGACTCGGTGAGCGGGATCCTCGCTCAGGGCGGCACCATCCTCGGGTCCTCCCGGGTGCAGCCCAGCCATCTGCGCGACGGCGTCGAGCGCGCCAAGCAGTACTGCGCCGACCTCGGCCTGGACGCGGTCATCCCGATCGGCGGTGAGGGCACGCTCAAGGCCGCCAAGCTGATGAGCGACGCCGGCCTGCCGATCGTCGGCGTGCCGAAGACCATCGACAACGACATCGCCTGCACCGACGTGACCTTCGGCTTCGACACCGCCGTCTCGGTCGCCACCGAGGCGCTGGACCGGCTGAAGACCACCGCCGAGTCGCACCAGCGCGTCATGGTCGTCGAGGTCATGGGCCGGCACACCGGCTGGATCGCGCTCAACGCGGGCATGGCGGCAGGTGCCCACGCGATCGTCGTCCCGGAGCGCCCGTTCCACATCGAGAAGCTCACCGCCGTCGTCCGCGAGCGCTTCGACCGGCAGAAGAAGTTCGCGATCGTGGTCTGCGCCGAGGGCGCCAAGCCCGAGCCCGGCACCATGCACTGGGAGGAGGGCAGCAAGGACATCTACGGCCACGAGCGGTTCACCGGCATCGCCACCCAGCTCTCGCGGGAGCTGGAGCACCGGCTCGGCAAGGAGGCCCGCCCGGTGATCCTCGGCCACACCCAGCGCGGCGGCACGCCGACCGCCTACGACCGGGTGCTCGCCACCCGCTTCGGCTGGCACGCCATCGAGGCCGTCCACAAGGGCGCCTTCGGCCACATCACCGCGCTGCAGGGCACCAACATCAACCTGGTGCCGCTGGCGGAGGCCGTCGCCGAGCTGAAGACCGTCCCGCAGGAGCGTTACGTGGAGGCCGAGACGGTCATCTGACCCGTCCGCCCCCACCGCACCGCGGCACGGAGCACCGCGGCCCGCGGCACCACCGCCCCCCCCCACCCCCCTTTTGGGTTCCGGTGCCGTTGCCGCCCGGCGACCGGCGGCAGCGGCTAGCGTGACCCGTGGACCGGTCCACCACGGAAGGAACCACCCGATGGAGATCCTCGCGTACGGCGTCCAGACCGACGAGCGGTCGCTGCTGGAGCAGGCCTTCGCCGGGCGGCACGAGCTGCGCTGCCTGGACGTCTTCCTCAACCGCGACACCGCCCCGCTGGCCACCGGCCACCCGGTGGTCAGCAGCAGCGTCAACGCCGTGCTCGACGCCGCGACGCTCACCGTACTGGCCGCCGGGGGCACGAAGCTGATCGCCCAGCGCTCCACCGGCTTCAACAACATCGACCTGGACGCCGCCGCCGAGCTGGGCCTCACCATCGCCCGGGTCTCCCACTACAGCCCGTTCTCGGTCGCCGAACACGCCTGGGCGCTCGCCCTGGCCGTCAACCGCCGCCTCACCCGCGCCGCCACCCGCACCCGCGAGTTCGACTTCCGCCTCGACGGCCTCCTCGGCCGGGACGTCCACGGCATGACCGTCGGCGTCATCGGCACTGGCAAGATCGGCGCATGCTTCGCCCGGATCGCCGCCGGCTTCGGCACCGAACTGCTCGGCTGGGACATCACCGAGAACCCCGCCTGCCTCGACCTCGGCATGCACTACACCGAACTTCCCGAACTCCTCACCCGCGCCGACCTGGTGAGCCTGCACGTCCCCCTCGTCCCGGCCACCCACCACCTGATCGACGGCGCCGCCCTCGCCCGGATGAAGGACGACGCCATCCTCGTCAACTCCAGCCGCGGCGGCCTCATCGACAGCGCCGCCCTGGTCGAGACGCTGCGCGCCGGACGGCTCTCCGGCGTCGGTCTGGACGTCTACGAGGAGGAGACCGGCGTCTTCTTCACCGACCGCTCCATCCGGGGCATCACCGACGACACCCTCGCCCGCCTGGTCACCTTCCCCCAGGTCCTCGTCACCAGCCACCAGGCCTACTTCACCCGCACCGCCGTCGGCCAGATCATCGACGCCACCGCCCGCAACATCGACGACTACGCCGCCGGCCGCACCAACGAGAACACCCTGGTCCCCAGGGCCTGACCCGGCCCGTCGCGGCGTCCACGGGCCGGGTCAGCAGACCGGAGTGGCGTTCCAGTGCTGCCGGAAGCGGCTCCGGGCCCGGTGCAGGCGGGAGCGGACGGTGCCGACCGGGAGCTGCAGGGTGCGTGCGATCTCCTCCTCGCTCAGGCCCAACACCCTGAGCGAGAGCACCTGTTGGTGCTGCCTGGAGAGGCGTTCCAGGATGTCGTCGATGTGCACCACGTCCAGCGGGTCGGCGGTCTGGGTGACGTCGGGGAGCGCGTCCGCGGCGGAGGCCACCGAGAGCCGGGCGGCGCGCACCGCCTCCCGGACGGCGATGGCGCGCACCCACCCGTAGAACGCCCCGGTGTCCCGCAGGCCGTGCACACCGCGGTAGACCGCGAGCAGGGCCTCCTGGGCGGCGTCCGGTCCGTGGCGCCTGGCGATCGGCGTGCACACGCGGGAGACGTAGGGCGCGATGTGGGCCAGCAGGTCGTTGAGCGCCCGCCGGTCGCCGGCCCGTGCCCGCGCGAGCAGCTGCGCCGCGGTCGCGGCCGGGCTCGTGTCGACCGCCGTCAAGATGCGGCGCTCCCGGCCGACCCGCCGAGCGCGGCGAGGTCCAGGAGCACGGACTGCACGTCTTCCCGCAGGGCCGCCATGAAGGGCCCGCTGAAGCACTCGCTCCAGTACGGGAACTCCACCGCGAGGCGCCCGTCGAAGGTGGTCACACAGGCCATCAGCGGGCTGCGCCCGGCCTGCGGGAAGTACTGCTCCCGCGCCGGCACCAGCCGTACGTCGAGCAACTCCAGTCCCTCGGGCAGCGGCGGGGCCGCGACGGCCCCCATGTTGGTGGCGATCACCGTGCCGGCCATCAGCGGCGGGAACTCCCCCACCCGGGGCATGATGCGCACCTCCAGCGCCGGTTCGCCGGCCTCCAGGGCCCGGCGCAGCCCGCCGGTCACCGTGCGGGCCAGCTCCACCGGCTCGCTGTCCGGGGCGACGTCGAGCGCCTGGACGTTGGAGGTGACGGCGGCGATCATCAGCTCGCGCGGCACCGGCGGCGTCATCCGGGAGCGCAGGTCGACGGGCGACAGGCAGCCGAGGGTCCGCGGGCCCTCACCGGGCAGCCGCCGCCGGGCGGCGACCAGCAGGGCGCCGGCGACCAGACCCTGTACGGAGACGCCGAACGCGGCTGCCGCGCTGCGTAGTTGGACGGTCCGTTCGGCGTCCAGCCGGAGTCGGGCGATCTCGATCCGGCCGCTCTCGGCTCCGCCCGCGGCGTCGTAGGGCACCAGCTCGACCGGGCGGGCCTTGGCAGCGGCCACCCGGCGGTCGAAGTACCGGGCGACCTCCTCCTCGGGGCAGGGCGGCAGCTGCTCGGTCAGCGGTGCCGGCCAGTCGGTGCACCAGGGCTCCGGGGCCGTGTCGGGCGCGGCGAGCAGCTGCGCGTAGCGGTCCCAGAGGGCATGGTGCAGGGCGATGGCGCTGTGGCCGTCGGTGATGGTGTGGTCGATGACCAGCACCAGGGTGTCGGTGCCGGCCCCACGCAGCAGCGTGGCGCGGGCCAGCGGGCCGCCCACCGGCAGCGGGGCGTTGAGTTCGTCGGCGTAGCCGTCGTCGGCGTTCTCCCGCACCACCAGGCGCGGCGGGGTGTCGAGCTCCTGCAGGACGAAGCCGGCGTCCTCACGCGCGATGCGGCAGCGCAGCGGCGGGTGCTTGGCGGTCAGGTCCGCGAAGGCCGCGGTGAGCACCTGCGGGTCCACCCCGCCCGACACCGCGCAGGAAATGACGGCCCGGCTCCGCTGGCCGACGTAAAGCGTTTCCACGGGGCATAGCAAGCGCTGCATGGTGAGCCTTTCGAGCGGTGGCACGGCGCACTGTTCGGTCGTACGGACGGTGAGCCGATCAGGTTCAACCGAATCCGGATTTCCGCAGCAAGAAATTCGTGTCCCCCGTAGCTGCGGCGGACCCGAAGAAGGGGTCCGCGCGCTCAGCCTTTCACCTGGTCACGTATGCGCCAAGGTCGCCTCTGAGACATGGCCGAATCACGTCTTCCGGCGGGTTCTCAGCCAAATCCGCCCCCGAGCGGGAGCCGGAGGTTCCGCATCCGAGCTGCCCGAACACATGGATTGTCCGGTTCTGTCCCATCCCGCCGTCCGCAGAGTTGACCTTGACCCGACAAGCGGGGCTCCTGATAATGAGGCCTGAATGATCAGCGTCGCCAATGCATTCACCGGTGCGACGCATCTCCACGCCGGGCTCCGTTCAGCCCGAATTCACCCCTCTCTTTCTTGAGCTTTCCGCGGGTACGCCGACAGTTTCCCGGCGCGCGCCCCGACATCCTGCTCGAACACACCGGTCGGTCTCTCCTGCGGTATTACCGCTCCGCGCTGAAGGTTGGTGCAATGTCAGTCCACGAGGAAGAACTCCGGCCACTGTCGGGCGCCCAGGAAGGAATCTGGTTCGCCCAGCGGCTCGACCCGGCCAACGGCGCCTACAACACCGGCGAGTACGTCGAGATCCACGGCCGCATCGACCCGGCGCTCTTCGAGACCGCCCTGCGGCGCACGGTGGCGGAGGCCCAGACCTTCGCGCTGCGCTTCCGCGACACCCCGGACGGACCGTGCTGCGTGCTGCCCGCCGAGCCGGCCGACTGGCCGCTGCACCGGATCGACCTGAGCGCGGAACCCGACCCGCGGACCGCGGCCGAGGCGTGGATCCGCGCCGACCTGGCCGCCCCCGTGGACCTGGAGAGCGGGTCGCTGTTCACCCACGCGCTCTTCACACTGGGCAGCGACCACTACGCCTGGTCCCTGCGCGCCCACCACATCCTGCTGGACGGCTACAGCTACAAGCTGGTGGCCCGCCGGCTGGCCGAGACCTACAGCGCGCTGGCCGCCGGCCGCGAGGTTCCGCCGGGTCCGTTCGGGCCGATCGGCCCGCTGCTGGAAGCCGATGCCGAGTACCGCTCCTCGGAGCGCTTCGCGCAGCACCGCGCGTTCTGGACCGACCGCCTCGCCGACGCGCCCGCGCCGGTACGGCTGAGCGGGCGCACCGCGCCACCGGTCTTTCCGTTCCGCCGCCGCGCCACCGTGCTGCCCGACGCCGAGGGCCTGGCAGCGGCCGCCGGACGGTTCGGCGCCTCCCGCACCGACCTCCTGGTGGCCGCGGTGGCCGCCTACCTGCACCGGGCGACCGGCGCGCAGGACCTGGTGCTCGGGCTGGCCACGATGAGCCGTCTGGGCTCGGCCGCGCTGCGCACGCCGGGCACCACCTCCGACATCCTGCCGCTGCGGGTCAGGGTGCACCCGGGCACCACCGTGGGCGACCTGGTGCGCGAGGTCGCCGCCGAGCTGGCCGCCCTGCGGCGCAACCAGCTCTACCGCGGCGAGTACCTGCGTCGTGACCTGGGCCTGCTCGACGGGGGCCGGCGGCTGTACGGGCCGGTGGTCAACCTGATCCCGTTCAGCGAGGACCTGAGCTTCGACGGGCACCCGTCCACCTCGCACCACCTCACCGGCGGCGCGATCGAGGACCTGCAGATCAACGTGCGCCCCGCCGAGGACGGACCCGGGCTGTGGCTGGCCTTCGACGCGAACCCCGGGGCCTACACCGAACAGGAACTGACGGCGCACCAGCAGCGCTTCGTGCAGCTGCTCGACCGACTGGCCACCGCCGAGCCCGGCCTGCCGCTCGCCCGCACCTCACTGCTGCTGCCGCACGAGCACGAGAAGCTGCCCGAACTCACCCCGGCGCCGCCGCTTCCCGCCGCCCTCACCGCAGCGGCCCGTGGCACCGTGCCGGCCCGGTTCGAGGAGCAGGCGGCCCGTGCCCCGCAGGCAGCGGCCGTCACCGACGAGCACGGCACCCTGACCTACGCCGAACTGAACGACCGGGCCAACCGGCTCGCCCGGCTGCTGGCGGCCCGCGGTGCCGGCCCCGGCCGCCTGGTGGCGCTGGCCCTGCCGCGCACCGCCGAGCTGGTCACCGCCGTCCTCGCCGTGCTCAAGGCCGGCGCCGGCTACCTGCCGCTGGACCCGGCCCAGCCCGCCGAGCGGCTACGCCTGGTGACCGATGACGCCGCGCCGCTGCTCACCGTCACCGAGGCCCACAGCGCCGGGAAGCTGCCCGCGGACGGCCCGCCGCCCGTGGTGCTCGGCGCCCCCGCGGTCGAGCGGGAGCTCGCCGCGCTCTCCCCCGCCGACCTCACCGACGCCGACCGGACCGCGCCGCTCACCCCGGACACCGTGGCGTACGTCATCCACACCTCGGGCTCGACCGGCCGGCCGAAGGGCGTGCCGGTCCCGCACAGCAACGTGCTGCGGCTGTTCGCCGCCGCCGGGCACTTCGCCTTCGGGTCCGAGGACGTGTGGACGCTCTTCCACTCCTACGCCTTCGACTTCTCCGTCTGGGAGCTGTGGGGCGCGCTGCTGCACGGCGGCCGTCTGGTGGTCGTCCCGTACGCGGTCTCCCGTGCGCCGGGGGACTTCCTGGAGCTGCTGCGGCGCGAGCGCGTCACCGTGCTCAACCAGACGCCCTCGGCCTTCCACCAGCTGGTGCAGGCCGACCAGGAGGCACCCGCCGAGGCCGCGCCGCTGTCCCTGCGCTTCGTCGTCTTCGGCGGCGAGGCGCTGGAGGCCGCACACCTGCGCCCGTGGCTGGACCGGTACGGGGACCGGTGCCCGGAGCTGGTCAACATGTACGGCATCACCGAGACCACGGTGCACGTCACCCACCACCGGGTGACCCGGGAGGCGGTCGAGGAGCCCACCCCGCGGGGCACCATCGGCGTCCCGCTCGCCGACCTGCGGGTGCACGTGCTGGACCACTGCCTGCAGCCGGTGCCGCCCGGCACGGTGGGCGAGATGTACGTCGCCGGTCCCGGCCTCGCGCTCGGCTACCTGGACCGGCCGGGACTGACCGCACAGCGCTTCGTCGCCGACCCGTTCGGTCCCCCCGGCTCCCGGATGTACCGCACCGGCGACCTCGCCCGGCGCGCCGAGGACGGCACCCTGGAGTACCGGGGCCGGGCCGACCAGCAGATAAAGATCCGCGGCTTCCGGATCGAGCCGGGCGAGATCGAGGCCGCCCTGGTCGGTCACCCCGCGGTGGCCCAGGCCGCCGTGGTGGCCCGCGAACAGGGCGGCGACCGGGTGCTGGTGGCGTACGCGGTACCGGCACCCGGCGAGCGGCCCGACCCGGCCGCCCTGCGCGCCCACCTGGCCGGGCTGCTGCCCGAACACCTGGTACCGGCCGTCTGCGTGCTGCTGGAGGCGCTGCCGCTCACCGGCAACGGCAAGCTCGACGCGACCGCGCTGCCGGCGCCGGACTTCGCCGCCGCGGCCGGCGGCCGGGCCCCGGACACCGCCGAACAGGCCCTGGTCTGCCGGCTGTTCGAGGAGGTGCTGCGCCTGCCGGAGGGCAGCGTCGGCCGCGACGACAGCTTCTTCGCCCTGGGCGGCCACTCACTGAGCGCCACCCGGCTGCTCTCCCGGCTGCGCCTGGAGACCGGTCGGCAGGTGCCGGTGGCGGCGCTGTTCGACGCCCCGACGCCCGCCGGGGTGGCCGGGCGGCTGGCGCCCGGCGGTCCGCGGTCGCAGGCCCGCCCGCCGCTCGCGCCCGCCGCACGTCCCGAGCTGCTCCCGCTCTCCCACGGGCAGGAGAGCATGTGGTTCCTCAACCGGATCGACGCCTCCGGCGCCACCTACAACATCCCCCTGGTGGTCCCGCTGGCCGGGGAGCTGGACACCGAGGCGCTGAGGGCGGCGCTGGCCGACCTGGCCGACCGGCACGAGAGCCTGCGCACCCTGCTGGTCGAGACGGAGGGCCGGCCCCGGCAACAGGTGCTGCCCGCCGGGGAACGCGCCCCGCAGCTGACGGAGGTCGACTGCCCGGCCGAGGAGGTCGCCGCACAGATCACC
Source organism: Kitasatospora hibisci (assembly GCF_043950205.1). Classification (NCBI taxonomy): domain Bacteria; kingdom Bacillati; phylum Actinomycetota; class Actinomycetes; order Kitasatosporales; family Streptomycetaceae; genus Kitasatospora; species Kitasatospora hibisci. The sequence goes on from NZ_CP171642.1 coordinate 1,276,044, forward strand.
GCCGCCCTGCGCCACCGCTTCGACCTGGCGGGTGAACTCCCCCTGCGCGCCTGGCTGCTGGGCACCGGCCGGGACCGCGTCCTGGTCCTGGTCCTGCACCACAGCGCCGGTGACGGCTGGTCTCTGCGCCCGCTGGCCGACGACCTCTCCGCGGCCTACGCGGCCCGGGTCGCGGGCCGGGTACCGGACCGGCGCCCGCTGCCGGTCCAGTACGCCGACTACGCGCTGTGGCAGCGCCGCCTGCTCGCGCCGCCGCCGGACGGGGCGGACCTGCTGGAGCAGCAACTGGCCTTCTGGCGGAAGGCGCTGGCCGGCCTGCCGGAGGACGCGGGACTGCCCGCGGACCGGCCCCGGGGCACCCGCCCCGGCGAGGGCGCGGCCTGCACGCTGACCGTGGACGCCGAGCTGCACCGGGCGCTGACCCGGCTCGCCGAGGACGGCGAGGCCAGCCTGTTCATGGTGCTGCAGGCCGCGCTGGGCGCGCTTCTCACCCGGTGGGGCGCCGGCCCGGTGGTCGCGATCGGCACACCCGTCGCCGGCCGTACCGACCCGGCACTGGACGACCTGGTCGGCCTGCTGACCAACACCCTGGTGCTGCCCACCGACGCCTCCGGCGACCCGGACTTCCGCACCCTGCTGGCCCGGGTGCGGGCTGTCGACCTGGCCGCCTACGACCACCAGGAGGTTCCGTTCCCGCTGCTGGTGGAGGCCGTCAACCCGCCCCGGCACCCGGCCCGGCACCCGCTCTTCCAGGTGATGCTGGCGCTGCAGAACGCGGGCGAGGCCGTGCTGCGGCTGGGCCCGACCACGGCGCCGCTGCGGCCGACCGCGACCGGCACCGCCAAGTTCGACCTGTTCCTCGACGTGGTCGAACGGACCGACGAGCAGGGCGCCCCGGCCGGCCTGGACTGCCACCTGGAGTACGCCACCGAGCTGTTCGACGCCGCCACCGCCCGGGGCCTGGTGCAGGCGCTGCACCGGCTGCTGGCAGCGGTCACCGCCGACCCGGCACAGCGGCTCGGCGCGCTGCCCGCTCCCCCGCCGCCGCGCGGCGCGGCCGGCCCGGCCCGGCCCGGCCCCGACCCCGCCGCGCTGGAGCGCGCCGCACTGGCCGCCGGCGGGCTGCGCGCGGCGGCCGCCGTCCGCGAACCGGACGGCCTGCCGAGGCTGTTCGCGGTGCCCGCCCGCGCGGGGGCCGCCGAGCAGACCGCCCGGGCGCTCGGCACCGACGCCCGGCTGACCGCGGTCGGCACCCTGCCGTACGACGCCGACGGCGTGCTGGACACCCGCGCGCTGCTGAGCCTGCCGCCGGTGGACCAAGTGACCGCCGAGCGGTGGCAGCGCGCCCTGGCCGCGCTGCCCGGCGTCCGCGCGGCCACCGTCGGCCTGGAGGACGCGCCCGAGGAACTCGGCACCCGGCGTCCGGCCGCCACCCGGCGGCGCCCGGCGGCGGAGCAGCCGGCCGAGGCGCCGGCCGCCGCGGACGCGCCGCTCGCGGTGAGCACCGGCCCGGAGCTGCCGGAGCCCTCGGTGGACAGCTGGGCGGCGGCGCTGCGCCGCGCCGCCGCGGCCGGGGAGCACGCGGAGGTGGTGCACGTCCGCGCGGACGGCTCGGAGACCCGGCGGAGCTACGCCTCGCTGGTCCCGGAGGCCTCCCGGGTGCTGGGCGGGCTGCGGGCCCTCGGGCTGCGCCCAGGCGACCGGGTGATCCTGCAGTGCGACGACACCGAGGACTACCTCGCCGCCCTGTGGGGCTGCATCCTGGGCGGCATCACGGCCGTCCCGCTGACCGTGCCCGCCTCGTACGAGGCCGCGTCGGCGGCACTGACCAAGCTGGAGGGCATCTGGCGGATGCTGGACATGCCGCCGGTGGTCACCACCACGGCCGGCGAGCCGGGGCTGCGCGGCCTGGCCGAGCGGCGCGGCTGGCCCGAGCTGCGGCTGGCCACCGTGGACGCGCTTCGCCGGGGCCCGGAGGACGCGGACTGGTACCGGGCGCAGCCGGACGACCTGCTGCTGATGCTGATGACCTCGGGCAGCACCGGCCTGCCCAAGGCGGTACGGCTGACCCACCGCAACGTGCTCACCCGCTCGGCGGCCGCCGCAGCCACCAACGACCTGTCGGCCGCCGACGTCTCGCTCAACTGGATCCCGCTGGACCACGTGACCGGCGTGGTGATGTTCCACCTGCGCGACGTCTACCTGACCTGCCGCCAGGTCCACGCGCCGACCGGCTGGCTGCTCCAGGACCCGCTGCGCTGGCTCGACCTGGCCGACCGCCACCGGGTGAGCGTCACCTGGGCGCCCAACTTCGCCTTCGGCCTGCTGGCCGAGCACGCCGACCGGATGGCCGGCCGCCGCTGGGACCTCTCGCCGATGCGGCTGGTGATGAACGCGGGCGAGGTCGTGGTGGCCGCCACCGCCCGCGGCTTCCTGCACGTGCTGCGCCCGTTCGGCCTGCCGCAAGACGTGATGCACCCGGGCTGGGGCATGTCGGAGACCTGCTCGGTGGTCACCGACGTCGGCCTGCCGGGCGAGCCGACCGGGGCGGACGAGTCCTTCGTCAGCTGCGGCCGGCCGTACCCGGGCTTCGCGATGCGGATCGTGGACGGCGCCGACCGGGTGCTGCGCGAGGGCGAGGTGGGCCGCTTCCAGGTCCGCGGTACCTCGGTGACCTCGGGCTACCACGACAACGCCGAGGCCAACGCCGACTCGTTCACCGCGGACGGCTGGTTCGACACCGGTGACCTGGCGTTCCTCCGCGACGGTGAGCTGTACATCACCGGCCGGGCCAAGGACGTCATCATCGTCAACGGCGTCAACCACTACAGCCACGAGATCGAGGCCTGCGTCGAGGAACTCGCCACCGTGGTGCGCAGCTTCACCGCTGCGGTGGCCGTGCGCCCCGATCCGGCGGCGGGCACCGACGAGCTGGCGCTCTTCGTCCACCTGGCCGACGGGGTGGACGCCGCCGCGGCGCTGCGCGAGATCCGCGGCAAGGTGACGCGGGAGATCGGGGTGAGCCCGGCCCACCTGCTGCCGGTGCCGGCGGCCGCGATCCCCAAGACCGAGATCGGCAAGATCCAGCGCACCCAGCTGCGCAAGCGCTTCGAGGCCGGGGAGTTCGACGGGGTGCTGCGGCAGGCGGAGGAGCTGCTGGGCACCGCCACCACCGTCCCGGACTGGTTCCTGCGCCCGGTCTGGCAGCCCGCCCGGCCGCACCGCGCGCCCGGCGGCACCCCCGGGCACACCCTGGTGCTGGCCGGCCGCGGCGAGCGGGCCGGCGCCGTGGCGGAGCGGGTGGCCGCCGGGCTGCGGGCGGCGGACGGCCGCTGCACCGTGGTGACGGCGGGCCCCGGTTTCGGGCGCGCCGACGCGGCGCGCTACCGGGTGCGGCCGGACCACGAGGCCGACCTGGGCCGACTGCTGGACCGGCTCGCGGAGGACGGCCGCACGGTGGACGCCGTGCTGCACCTGGGCGCACTGGACGGCGCCGACCGCGAGCCCGACAGCGTCGCGGAACTGGTCGAGGCGCAGCGCGACGGCGCACAGTCGCTGCTCGCGCTGGCCCGGGCGCTGGCCGCCCGCGCCGAGCACCGCACCGCACCGCTGCCGCTGGTCTTCGCCACCGCCGGCGCCCAGCCGGTGCTGCCGGCCGAGCGGGGAGGCTACCTGCACGCGGCCGCGGGCGGGCTGCTGCGCACGCTGCGCGAGGAGCTGCCCTGGCTCGGCGCCGTCCACCTCGATCTCGCGGCGGACGTCGACGCCGGGGCGGCGGCCGCGGCGCTGCTGACCGAGCTGGCGCTGCCGCCGGGTGAGCCGGAGGTCGCCCACCGGTCGGGAGTGCGTCATCTGCGTCGGCTGGCACCACTGCCCGAGCAGCGGCAGCCGGCCGAGCAGCCGCCGGTCGAACGGCCACCGGTCGCCGGGCGGGGCGCCGACCCCGACGCGCCCGGCTTCGTCCTGGTCAGTGGCGGCCTGGGCGGGGTCGGCACGGAGCTGGCCGCCCACCTGCTGCGCACGACCGGCACCCGGCTGCTGCTGGTCGGCCGCACGGCGCTGCCCGAGGAGCCCGACCGGGAGCGGGGGCCCGCCGCGGACGGCCCGGCCGCCGAGCGGGTCGCGGCGTACCGGCGGCTGCGCGCGCTGGGCGACGTCCGCTACGAGGCGGCCGACGTGACCGACCCGGTGCAGTTGCGGGCGGCGGTGGACCGGGCACGCGCCGCGTGGTCGGCGCCGCTGGCCGGTGTGCTGCACCTGGCCGGCGACCGGGTCGAGGCGCCGGTGACCGAGCTGGATCCGGAGCGCTGGCGCTCCGCGCTGGCGGCCAAGGTCGAGGGCGGCTGGGTGCTGTACCGGCTGGCCGCGGACCTGGACGCCTCCTACACGGCCTTCTCCTCGGTCAACGGCTTCTTCGGCGGTTCGCTCAACGCGGCCTACGCGGCGGGCTGCGCCTTCCTGGACGCGCTCGCGGTGCACCACGGGCGCGACGGACGCCCGGTGCGCAGCCTGGCCTGGAGCGCCTGGAAGGACCGCGGGATGAGCGAGGGCTACCGGTTGGCGGCGCTGACCGAGGCCCGCGGCTACCGCGCCCTCGATCCGGTGGCGGCCCTGCGCTCGTACGACCTGGCGGTCTCGACGGCCGAGCCGCACCTGCTGATCGGCGCGGACCGGACGGCGCCCTGGGTGCGGGCGCACCTGGCCGGCCCGGCCCGCCCGGTGCAGCGGCTGGCGGGCCGGGTGGTGCTGGCCGACGGCGCGGACCTGGGAGCGGTGTGCACCGGCGCCGGCGAGGCGGCCCGGAGGCTGGACGTCGACGGGCACTGGGTGCTGCGGGCCGCCGGGTCGTCCGAACCCGGCGTGTCCGGGGCCCCGGACGGCGCGGCGGAGGCGGCGGACCGGCTGGAGGAGACCATCGCCGCGCTCTGGGCCGGGGTGCTGGGCCGGGAGCGGATCGGCCGGGAGGAGAACTTCTTCGACCTGGGCGGCAGTTCGCTGCTGCTGGTGGCGGCGCAGGCGGGGGTGAACGAGGCGCTGGGCACCGACCTGACGGTGGTGGACCTGTTCGGCCACCCGACGGTGCGCGACCTGGCCCGGCACCTCGCCGGGAGCGGCGTCCGCGCCGCCGACGGCACGTCGCCCGCCGCCGGCGGCGCCTCACCCGCCACCGGCGCGCCGGAGAACGGCACCGCCGGCCGGCCCGCCGGGCCGACGGCCCCGGGTGCCCCCTCGGCCCTGGACCGGGCCCGCCTGCAGAACCAGCGGCGGCGCACCGCACAGGCCGCCCGCCGTACCACCGCACAGCAGAAGGGCGACAACCATGGCTGACGACCACCTGGCCACCGACGAGCCGACCACGGAGGACGGCCCACCGCTGATCGCCGTGGTCGGCATGGCCGCGCGGTTCCCGGGCGCGGCCGACGTCGCCGAGTTCTGGTCCAACCTGGCCTCCGGCCGGCACTCCATGCGGCAGGTCGGCGACGAGGAGTTCGTCGCCGCCGGCGGCGACCCGGCGGACCTCGCCGACCCCGACCTGGTCCGCACGGTCTCCGTCCTGGAGGACATCGACCGGTTCGACGCCGCCTTCTTCGGCTACAGCCCGACCGAGGCCGCCGTGGTGGACCCGCAGCAGCGCCTGCTGCTGGAGACCGCCTACCACGCGGTGGAGGACGCGGGGTACGCCGGCGGCTTCGGCGACCGGCAGGTCGGGGTGTACGCGGGAGCGGGCGACAGCCGCTACTACCCCTCGCACCTGCACCCGCAGTACGCCGGCCGGCCCGGCTCGGTCGCCCTGGTGCACGCGGCGACCAGCAACTCGCTGGGCACCCTGGCCACCCGCGTCTCCTACGAACTGGGGCTGACCGGGCCGAGCCTGTCGCTGCAGACCGCCTGCTCAACGGCCCTGGTCGCCGTCCACCAGGCCTGCCAGGACCTCATCGACTACCGCTGCGACACCGCCCTGGCCGGAGCGGTGTCGGTCAACCCCTCGGCGTTGCTGGGCTACCGCTGGGTGCCCGGCGGTCCGTTCTCGCCGGACGGCTACTGCCGGGCCTTCGCCGCGGACGCGGCCGGCACCTCCTCCGGCGACGGGGTGGGCGTGGTGGTGCTCAAGCGCCTGGAGGACGCGATCGCCGACGGGGACCGGATCCGGGCGGTGGTGCGCGGCTCGGCGGTGAACAACGACGGCCGCCGCAAGGTCGGCTTCACCGCACCGAGCCCGGCCGGCCAGACCGAGGCGGTCCTGGCCGCACAGCTGGCGGCCGGCATCACCGCGGACACCATAGGCCTGGTCGAGGCGCACGGCACCGCGACCGCGATGGGCGACCCGATCGAGGTCGCGGCACTCACCGAGGCGTTCCGGCACAGCACCGACCGGCGCGGCTACTGCGCGCTCGGCTCCGTGAAGACCAACATCGGGCACCTGGGGGCCGCGGCGGGAATCGCCGGTTTCGTCAAGGCCGTCCTCGCCCTCGAGCACCGGCAGGTCCCGCCGAGCCTGCACTTCGAGCGGCCCAACCCGCTGATCGACTTCGCCGCCACCCCGTTCCGGGTACCGACCGCGCTGGAGGACTGGCCGGCGGGCCGGCACCCGCGCCGCGCCGCGGTGAGCGCCTTCGGTGTGGGCGGCACCAACGCGCACGTCGTGCTGGAGGAGGCGCCGGCCGCCCCGGCGGACTCCCGGGAGGCGGAGCGGACGCGCTGGCGGGTGCTGCCGCTGTCGGCCCGGACCCCGGGCGCCCTGCGCGGCCAGGCCGACGCGCTCGCAAGGCGGCTGGCGGACGACCCCGGGCTGCGGCTGGCCGACGTCGCCCACACGCTCACCGACCACCGGCCGGTGATGCGGCTGCGCTCCGCGGTCGCCGTGCGCGGCGCCCGGGAGGCGGTCGCCGCGCTGCGCGCGCCGCTGCCCGAGCCGGTGGAGGTGGCGGAGGGCGCGCCGCGGCCGGTGGCCTTCCTGTTCCCCGGGGGCGGCACCCAGTACGTGGGCATGGGCACCGAGCTCTACCGGGCGGGCGGGGTGTACCGGGACGCGGTGGACGAGTGCGCCCGCATCCTGCGGCCGGGGCTCGACCGGGACCTGCGCACCGCACTGTTCGAGCAGGTGGACCCGGCGTCCGCCGAGGCGTTCCTGGCGCTGGTGGTCACCCAGTACGCGCTGGCCGCGGAGCTCGCCGAGCGCGGGGTGCGCCCGGACGCCATGATCGGGCACTCCCTCGGTGAGTACACGGCCGCCTGCCTCGCCGGGGTGTTCACCCTGGAGGAGATGCTGCCGCTGGTCCACGAGCGGATCCGGCTGATCGCCGCCTGCGGCGGTGCCACGGTCGGGGTGGCGCTGGGCGAGCGGCAGCTGCGGCCGTTCCTGACCGAGGGCGTCTCGTTGGCCGCCGTCAACGGCCCGGCCGCCTGCACGGCCGCCGGCCCGGTGGCCGCGGTGGCCGAGCTGGAACGGCGGCTGACGGAGGGCGGCGTGACGTTCCGCCGGCTGCGGATGCCGGCCGCGGCGCACTCCGCCGTGCTGGACCCGGCACTCGGCGAGCTGGCCGGGCACCTGCGCTCCGTCCCGCTGCGCCCGCCGCGCATCCGGTACGTCACCAACGTCACCGGCGACTGGGCCACCGACGCGCAGGCCGGATCGGTGGAGCACTGGGTCGCCCACACCCGGCAGACCGTGCGGTTCGCCGACGGCGTCCGGACGCTGTGGGAGGGCGGCAACCCGGTGCTGGTGGAGATCGGCCCCGGAGACACCCTGCTGAAGCTGGCCGGCGCCGCACTCGGCCCGCAGGCCGCGGTGGTGGGGGTGACCACGATGCGGCACGCCAAGGCCCAGAGCCCGGACGGGCAGGTGCTCGCGGCCGCGCTCGGGCGGCTGTGGAGCGCCGGCGTGGCCGCGCTGCCCGAGCCGGACCCGGCCGAGCAGGTGCGTCCGGTCCCGCTGCCCGGCTACGCGTTCGACCGCCGGCGGTACTGGATCGACGCCCCGGGGGCCCGCCCGGCCGGGGCGGCGGACGGCCCGGCCGGGCGGGCCGCCGGACGCTCCCCGCGCCCGTACCTGACGACCGAGCAGGTGCCGCCCCGCACCCCGCTGGAACAGGCGGTCACCGAGGCCTGGGAGGCGGTGCTGGGTGTCGAGGGCATCGGCGTCGACGACAACTTCTTCGACCTGGGCGGCGACTCGATGCGCGGCGTGCTGCTGGTCGGCCGGCTGCGCGAGGCCGGGGTGCTGGACGTGCCCGCCGCCGCGCTGCTGTCGGCCCCGACCGTGGCCCGGCTGATCACGGCCGCGGGCCGCGGCGGCGGCCCCGAGGCGTTCGCGCCGCTGTTGCCGCTGCGCGCCGAGGGCGAACAGAACCCGCTGTTCTGCGTGCACCCGGGGGCGGGCGTGTCCTGGCGGTACTCCGGGCTGCTGCCCCACCTCGGCACCGACCAGCCGGTGTACGGCATCCAGGCCCTCGGGCTGGACGGGCGGCGGTCGCCGGCCGCCGACGCCGCGGCGATGACGGACGCGTACGTGGCGCTGCTGCGCGAGCGGCAGCCGCACGGCCCGTACCGGCTGCTCGGCTGGTCGTACGGCGGCTTCGTGGCACACGCGGTCGCCTGCGCCCTGCAACGCCGGGGCGAGCGGGTGGAGTTGCTGGCGATGATGGACGCGCCGCAGCCGTACGGCCTGCACTGGACCCCGGAGCAGATCGAGTCCCAGGTGGCGGCGCTGCTGCTGCGGGTGGCGGGCCTGGAGCCGGGCGACGGACCTGCGCCGACCGTGGCCGGGGTGCTGGAGCGACTGTCCGGGACCGACGGCGGGACGGCGCCGGTGACCGGGGCGGAGGCCGAGCGGATCGCCGAGGTGATGCGCAACAACCTGCGGATCGCGCCCGGCTTCGCGCCCGGGGTCTTCGACGGCGATGCGCTCTTCTTCACCGCGAGCGCCGACCTGCCCGCCCCGGACGGGGCGGACGACCCGTCACTGACGCCCGGCAAGGCCGAGGCCTGGCGCGCGTACGTCGGCGGCACCCTGCACGACCGTCCGGTCGCCTGCAGCCACTACGGCATGACCGAACCCCAGCCGATGGCCGAGATCGGCGCGGTGCTGGCCGCCGCGCTGAAGTCGTGAACGGCCCCCTGAGACAGGAGAGAACCGTGTGCAGTCCGTTCGAGGACCGCGGCGACGAGGCGTCGCACGTGCTACTGGTGAACGCCGCAGGCGAACACTCGCTCTGGCCGGTCTTCGCCGCGCTCCCGGCCGGCTGGCGGCAGGCGATGCCGGCGGCCTCCCACCGCGCCTGCCTGGCCGCCGCCGAGCGCGCGGCCGCCGCCACCCACCCCGGTACCACCACCCGAGGAGTCTCCCGGTGAACCAGCCGAGCCAGGTCCCCTTCGCCGCGAAGGACCTCTACGAACTCGGCGACGCCCCCGAGTTGGGGCGCACGCCGCGTCGCATGTACGCCTCGCTGATCCGCCGGGAGCGCTACGGGCGCCCCGCCGACGCCTTCCGCACCGAGGTGGTGGACGTGCCGCCGGTCGGCCGCAACCAGGTGCTGGTGAAGGTGATGGCGGCCGGCGTCAACTACAACAACGTCTGGGCGGCGCAGGGCTACCCGCTGGACGTGATCGCGGCCCGGCAGAAGCAGGGCGCCACCGAGGACTTCCACATCGGCGGCTCCGACCTCTCCGGCGTGGTCTGGGCCACCGGCGAGGGGGTGCAGCAGTTCCGGCCCGGCGACGAGGTGGTGGTGCTCGCCAGCACCTGGGACGAGCACGCCGAGGACATCAGGCTCGGCGCCGACCCGGCGACCTCCGCCAGCCAGCGGGTGTGGGGCTACGAGGAGAACTACGGCTCCTTCGCGCAGTTCGCGGTGGTGGGCGACTACCAGTTGCACCCCAAGCCGGCCCGGCTGTCCTGGGCCGAGGCCGCCTGCTACCTCGCGACCGCGGCCACCGCCTACCGCCAGCTGTTCGGCTGGGAGCCACACGCGGTCCGGCCCGGCGACCCGGTACTGATCTGGGGCGGCGCGGGCGGTCTGGGCAGCATCGCGATCCAGCTGGTCCGGCACGCCGGGGGCATCCCGGTGGCGGTGGTCTCCAGCGCGGAGCGCGGCGAGTTCTGCGTCCGCCTGGGCGCCCGGGGCTGGATCGACCGGCGCGACTTCGACCACTGGGGACGGCTGCCGGACGCCACCGACCAGGAGGCGATGGCCCACTGGCTCAAGGGGGCCCGGGCGTTCGGCCGCCGGTTCTGGGAGGTGCTGGGCGAGCGGCGGGCGCCGCGGATCGTGCTGGAGCACTCCGGCCAGGACACCATCCCCACCTCGATGTACCTGTGCGACAACGCCGGCATGGTGGTCATCTGCGGCGGCACCACCGGCTACAACGGCGACGTGGACCTGCGGTTCCTGTGGATGCGGCAGAAGCGCCTGCAGGGCTCGCACGTGGCCAGCGCCCGGGAGGCGCGGGAGGTCTCCGCGTTGATCGCGCAGGGGCACATCGACCCGTGCCTGTCGCGCACCTTCGACTTCGAGGAGGTCGGGCTGGCGCACCAGCTCATCCACGACAACCAGCACCCGCCGGGCAACATGGCGGTGCTGGTCAACGCCGGGCGCTAGGACCGGACAGCGCCTGGGTGGGCAGCGCCGTCCAGCAGAACACCCCGTCGCCCGCGGCGTCGACCCGCACCAGCGCCGCGGGCGGCGGTGCACCCGGGGCGCCCGGCAGGCTCGGCCGCAGGCGGAAGGCCCGCGGCCGGGCGCCGGCCGGCGGCGGATCGGCGGTCAGGCGGGCCACGGTGAGCGCGCCGAAGGTCTCCGGCTGCAGGCCGCAGAGCAGTTTGAAGGCCGCCTCCTTGGCGGAGAAGAGGGCCAGCAGCCGGTGCTCCGCCTCCGGCGTACCGGCGTCGCCGACCCAGGCGCGCTCCGGCCCGGTCAACACCAGCCGTGCCGCGGCGGCCGGCAGCCGGCGCAGCTCCAGGTCGCAGCCGACCGCGGCGTGCCGGTCGAGCGGCGCGGCGAGGGCCACCGCGAGCCCGGCCGAGTGGCTGATGGAGAGCGCCCAGCCGGCCGGCGCCAGCGGTCGGCGCCCCGCCCGCCCGATCTCGCCCACCGGGCCGCCCGCCGCACGAAGGGCACGCCGCGCCGCGCACCGGCCGGCCAGGAACTCGCGGCGCCGGGTGGGCGGCATTCCGGCCGCGGCCCGTGCCTCGCTCGGCCCGGCGGGTGCGGCGTCCACGTGCTCGGCGCCGCCGTCCACGGCGTCCCCGGCGACGGCCCAGCCCAGGGACAGGCCGCGGGCGGCCAGTGCAGCGCCGAGCGGCGGCAGGTCGTCCAGAACCCGCCGCCGCACGAGCTCCGCGGTCACGCCCGGAGCAGCTTCTTGACGATCTTCCCGGCCGGATTGCGCGGCACCTGCTCGATGAACTCGATCCGCGCCGGGCGCTTGTACGGCGCCAGCCGCTCGGCCAGGTGGCGCTGCAACTCGGCGCGGCCGGTGTCCGCCTCGGCCACCACGTAGGCCAGCGGCACCTCGCCGTAGTCGGCGTCGGGCATACCGACCACGGCCGCGTCCCGCACCGCCGGGTGCTGCATCAGCGCCCGCTCGATCTCGGACGGGTAGACGTTCTGCCCGGCCCGCAGGATGAGGTCCTTGGTGCGGTCGACCAGGTGGATGCGGCCGGCCCGGTCGATCCGGCCGAGGTCACCGGTGCGGATCCAGCCGTCCGCGGTGGTGATCTCGGCGGTGGCGTCCGGATTGTGCAGGTAGCCGTGCATGACGCCCGGCCCGCGGACCACGATCTCGCCGATCGCCTCCGGCTCCACCTCCCGCCCCTCCGCGCCGATCGCGCGCACGGACATGCCGGGGACGACCCGGCCGGCGGGGATGATCTCGCCCACCGCGTCCGGGGCCGGGTGCTCCTCCGGGCCGAGGGTGACGAACGGGCCGCCGACCTCGGTCATGCCGTAGACCTGCCGGAACCCGCAGCCCAGCCGCTCGGCGGCCGCCGCGTACACCTCTCGGGGCATCGGCGCGGCGCCGTACAGCACCTCGCGCAGGGTGCCGAACCCGGTGCGTTCCAGGGCCTTGGCCTGCAGCATGAAGCGCAGCATCTGCGGGACCAGCCAGATGTGCGTGGCGCGGTGGGTCTCGATCGCGGCCAGCGCGCGCTGCGGGGTGAAGCCGGGCATCAGCACGGCGGTGGCCCCGGCGGCCAGGTAGGTCAGCGTGACCACCATGCTGCCGTGGTACAGCGGGCAGCAGTTGACCAGCACCATGTCGTCGGCCGGCCTGCTGACGGCCAGCCAGCCGAGGGCGATCGCCCGGAACGACCGCTGGTCCACCACCACGCCCTTGGCCCGACCGGTGGTGGCCGAGGTGTGCAGGATCGCGACGGGGTCGGTGTCCGAGACCTCCGGCAGCTCGAACTCCGCTGCGTCCTCTCCGAGTTCCGCGAAGTCCGGCTCGTCCAGGGCGATCCGCCGCGACACCGGGAGGTCCGCGAAGCGCTCCAGCAGCGCCGTCTCGCCGACCAGGGCGGTCGGCTCCACCCGCTCCACGATCTCGGCGACCTCGGGCACCGTGAGACTGTGGTTGAGCGGAACGAACAGCGCACCGAGCCGGGCCAGCGCGAAGTAGGTCTCCAGCACCTCGACGCGGTCCAGCGAGAGCACCACCACCCGGTCACCGCTGGCGATGCCGAGAGCCGCCAGTCCCCGGGCGAGGCGGACGGTGCGCTCGTGGAACTGGGACCAGGTCACCGACCGGCGCTCGTCCACCAGCGCCACCCGGTCGGGGAAGCACTGCCGGTTGCGGTCCGTCAGCTGGCTGAGCCACATCACGCGCCGCCGGACTGCAGGGCGGCGCTCCGCTCCTCGACGAAGCGCTCGTAGTCACCGATCGTGGCGAGCTTCTCCATGTCCTCGGCGGTGACCTCCACGCCGGTGCGCTGCTCGATGAGCAGGACCAGGCGCACCAGGTCCCCGCTGTCGATGCCGCTGGCTGCGAGGTCGGCGTCGTCACCGATCGCGTCGGTGTACTCCGAGGTGCCGGTCAGTTCCACCAGCATCGACCTGATCAGGCTCATGGTTTCCCTTTCGCTGTGCGCTCGTTCGCTTCATGCGCTCGTTCACTTCGCCGTACGGCCCGTCCGCCGCGCAGCCGCCGCGGGCGGTGGCTCCCGGCACTGCCGTCACCTCTGGAAGGAGGGACGCCACCGGCCCGGCACTCCCCACCCGGCGCGTGACCTTCGTCACGCCGCGGATCCGCGGCGCCGGGGATAGCCCGCGCCGATCGGCGCCTCTTTCTGTTTCGGAGGCGCCGGTCGTGAGGACGCGGCGCCCGGACCGGCAGGGGAACCGAGGGAGTGGCCAACATGACCGGCGGGCATCGGCCGACGCTTCACGCGCCGGCCACCGGGCAGGGCGAACGGAGCGGGCGACCACGCCAGGACGACGAGGAGTTGCTCGCACGGTTCGAGGCGCTGGTAGCGGCCGGCGAGACCGTCGAGCCCCACGACTGGCTGCCCGACGGCTACCGGCGGATGCTGATCCGGCAGATCGCCCAGCACGCGCACTCGGAGATCATCGGCATGCAGCCGGAGGGCGCCTGGCTGACCCGCGCGCCGTCCCTGCACCGCAAGGCGGCCCTGCTGGCCAAGGTGCAGGACGAGGCCGGGCACGGCATGTACCTGTACTCGGCGGCCGAGACCCTGGGCGTGGACCGCGCCGACCTGCTGGACGCGCTGCACCGCGGCCAGCAGCACTACGCGGCGACCTTCGACCACCCGGCGCTGACCTGGGCGGACACCGGCGCCATCGCCTGGCTCACGGACGGCGCCGCGGTGGTCAACCAGGCGCCGCTGACCCGTACGTCCTACGGCCCGTACGCGCGGGCGATGCGGCGGGTCTGCCAGGAGGAGGCGTTCCACGTACGGCAGGGCTACGACCAGTTGCTGTCGCTGAGCCGGGGCACGCCGGAGCAGCACCGGATGGCCCAGGACGCGGTGAACCGCTGGTGGCTGCCCGCGGTGGCGCTGATGTTCGGCCCGCCGGACACCGAGGCGGGCGGCGCGGGCGTGGCGGTCGGTTCGGCGGTCTCCCGGCGGGCGATCGCCTGGGGCATCAAGCAGCACACCAACGACGAGCTGCGCCAGCGCTTCGTGGACCTGGTCGTGCCGCAGGCCGAGAGCCTGGGGCTGACCCTGCCGGACCCGGCGATCCGCTGGAACCCCGGGCGCGGCCACCACGACTTCGGCCCGATCGACTGGCCCTGCTACCGGCGGGCGCTGGCGGACGGCACCCACTGGGCGCGGCAGCGCCTCGCGCACCGGGAGGCGGCCCACCGGGACGGCGCCTGGGTGCGGGAGGCCGCCGAGGCGTACGCGAGCCGCAGCGGCGACGAGACGACGGAGGTGGCGTCATGACCGGCGGCAACGGCGGGGCGCCGGCGTCCTGGGAGGTGTTCCTGCGGGCCAGGCGCGGACTGGCCCACCAGCACGTCGGCTCGGTCCGCGCGGCGGACCATCAGCTGGCCCTGGCCACCGCACGCGACCTGTTCGCCCGCCGGGGCGAACCGCAGTCCCTGTGGGTGGTCCGCTCGGACCAGGTGCACGCGGTCTCACCGCAGGAGAAGGACCCGTACTTCGCGGGCGCGTCCGCCAAGCCGTACCGCTACCCCGACCACTACGCGCCGCTGGGCGGTCCGGAGCCGTCCGAGCATTCCGAGCAGTCAGAGCAGTCCGAGTCCTCCGGTTCACCCGAGCCGGCCGAGTCCGCGGAGGGAGCGGGCCGTGACCGCTGACACGACGGCCGGTACCACCGCCGGGGCGACGGTGGCCCGGGAGCACGACCTCGCCCGCTGCGCGCTCGGACTCGGCGACGACGCACTGGTCCTGGCCCAGCGGCTGTGCGCCTGGATCACCCGGGCGCCGAGCATCGAGGAGGACCTGGCGCTGTCCAACATCGCCCTGGACCTGCTCGGCCACGCCCGCGTCCTGCTGACCATGAGCGGCCGCCTGGACGGCACCGGCCGCAGCGAGGACGACCTGGCGTACCTGCGCGACGGACGCGAGTTCCGCAACACGCTGCTCACCGAGCTCCCGGGGGGCGACTTCGCCGTCACGGTGGCCCGGCAGTTGCTCTACACGCACTACGCGAGCCTTTACTACGCCGAGTTGGCGAGCTGCGCGGCCCCCGAGCTGGCCGCCTTCGCCGGGCGCGCCGCGACGGAGGTGGGCTACCACCGGGCGCACGCCGACGGCTGGACGGTCCGCCTGGGCCTGGGCACGCCCGAGAGCCGGCGCCGGATGCAGGAGGGCCTGGACCGGATGTGGCCGTACGCCGCCGAGCTGTTCGAGGCGGACGAGGCGGCGGCGCGGCTGGACGCGGCGGGTCTGGTCCCCGCCCCGGGCGGGGTGCGCGAGCGCTGGCAGCGCGAGGTGGCCGAGGTGGTGGTCCGGGCGGGCCTGCGCGTGCCCGAGCCGTCCTGGTCGGCCGGCGGTGGCCGGGACGGGCGCCACTCGGAGGAGTTCGGGCTGCTGCTGGCCGAGCTGCAGTCGGTCCACCGTCAGTACCCGGGAGGTGTCTGGTGAACTTCGGCGAATCGGCCCGAGCGGGCGCCGCGGCCACCCGGCCGCCACGGCCGTCCGAGCAGCGGCTGTCCGAACAGCGGCTGTCCGAACTGCGCTCCGCCATAGAGGAGTTGCCCGATCCGGAGCTGCCCGTGGTGACCCTCGGCGATCTGGGCGTCGTGCACGCGGTCCGGATCGGCGCGGACGGCACGCCCGAGGTGGAGCTCACCCCGACGTTCCTGGGCTGCCCGGCGATGGAGGTCATCGAGCAGGCGGTGCGCGGTGTGCTCACCGAGGCCGGCCACCCGGCGGGCCGGGTGCACCGGGTGCTGGTCCCGGCCTGGAGCACCGACCGGATCAGCGAGCGGGGCCGGCGCCGGCTCGCCGAGCACGGGATCGCCCCGCCCGGCCGCCCGGCCGGGGCCGGGCCGGTGACGCTGGAGCTCGGGCCGTCCTGCCCGCACTGCGGCTCGCCGGCCACCCGGCCGCTGAGCCCGTTCGGAGCCACCCGCTGCCAGTCGATCCTGCTGTGCACGGCGTGCCGGGAGACGTTCGCGCAGTTCAGGACGGGGTGAGGCGAAGTGCTGAGCATGATCGACGACACCGACCGGTCCGCCGGGCCGCAGGGTTGGCACGCGCTGACGGTGAGCAGCCTGGACCATCTCACCGAGGACACCGTGGCGATCACCCTCGCGGTCCCGGACCGGCTGGCCGGGGCCTTCTCCCACCGGGCCGGGCAGCACGTGGTGGTCCGCCACCGGCAGGACGGGCGCGAGCTGCGGCGCTGCTACTCGGTCTGCCCGCCGCCGTTCGACCCCGGCCGGCTCCGGCTGATCGTCAAGCGGGCGAGCCCGGACGGCTTCGGGGAGCACGCGACGACCCGCCTGGCGGTGGG
The DNA here is from genome assembly GCF_043950205.1 of Kitasatospora hibisci. Classification (NCBI taxonomy): domain Bacteria; kingdom Bacillati; phylum Actinomycetota; class Actinomycetes; order Kitasatosporales; family Streptomycetaceae; genus Kitasatospora; species Kitasatospora hibisci. The sequence continues at coordinate 1,292,489 of NZ_CP171642.1, forward strand.
AGACCGGCTGCACGTCTCCCCGCCGGCCGGCACCTTCCGGCTGGCCGCCGCACCGGTCGGGCACCACGTGCTGCTGGCCGGCGGCACCGGCATCGCCCCGCTGCTGGCGATGGCCGCGGCCGCGCTGCGCGACGACCCGAGCTGCCGCGTCTCGCTGCTGTACGCCGCCCGCGGCGCCGGCTCGCTGCTGCTGGCCGACGAGCTGGCCGACCTGAAGGACGCGTACCTGGACCGGTTCACCGTGCTCCAGGTCTTCTCCCGGGAACGCCGGGAGGCGGAGCTGCTCTCCGGCCGGCTCGACGGCGACCGGCTGCGGCGCCTGCTGTCCGCGCCGGGCACCGAGTTCGACGCGGGCACCGCCTTCTACCTGTGCGGGCCGTGGGGGCTGGTGGCGCTGGCCCGGACCGCGCTCGCCGAGGCCGGCGCGGCCGAGCGGCAGATCCGCCTGGAGCTCTTCTCGCCCGAGGGGACGCCCGCCGCGGTCCCGGTGCCGCCGGCCGGCCGCAGCGTCCGGGTCACCGCGCGGCTCGGCGGCCACACCGCCGGCGCCCGGATGCTGCCCGGCGACCGCACCCTGCTGGACGCGGTGCTGCGGGTCCGGCCGGACGCTCCGTACTCCTGCCGGGTCGGGCTCTGCGGCAGCTGCCGCGCCCGGGTGGTCTCCGGCTCGGCGGCGCTGGACAGCCAGTACGCGCTCGACCCGGCCGAGGTGGCGGCCGGCTACACCCTCACCTGCCGCGCCCGTCCGCAGACGGACGCGATCGAACTCGACTTCGACGCCTGAGACCCGGGCGTCCCGAACGCCGGCCCCGGCGGGGCCGGCGCAGAGAGGAACCGACATGACGTCGACCAGACTCGCCGACCGGACCGCGCTGGTGACCGGCGGCAGCCGCGGCATCGGCCGGGCGATCTCGCTGCGGCTCGCCGCCGAGGGCGCACTGGTGGCCGTGCACTACGGCCACGACCACGAGGCCGCGCAGGACACCGTCAAGCAGATCGAGGCGGCCGGCGGCCGGGCCTTCGCCCTGCGCGCCGAGCTCGGCGTGCCCGGCGACGCCGAGGCCGTCTGGGACGGCTTCGACCGGGGCCTGGAGGCGCTCGGCGCACCGGCCGGGGTGGACGTCGTGGTGAACAACGCGGGCGTCACGCTGCCCAAGTCCATCGCAGACGTCACCGAGGAGGACTACGACCGGGTCTTCGCCGTCAACACCCGCGCGCCGTTCTTCATCCTCCAGCGCGCGCTGCCACGGCTGCACGACGGGGGCCGCATCGTCAACATCTCCTCGGGCGCCGCCCGGATCGCCTACCCGGCGATCGCCGCCTACACGATGACGAAGGGCGCGCTGGACGTCCTCACCCCTGCCCTGGCCCTGCAGCTGGGCCCGCGCGGCATCACCGTCAACACCGTCGCGCCCGGCTTCACCGAGACCGCGATCAATCCGACCCTCGCCGACCCGCAGATCCGCAGCGCCCTCGCCGCGCACTCGGCCTTCAACCGGCTCGGCGCGCCCGCCGACATCGCCGACGTGGTGGCCTTCCTGGCCGGTGACGACGCCCGCTGGATCACCGGCCAGTGGATCGACGCGACCGGCGGCGTCCACCTCGGCCTCTGACACCCTGGAGCCCACAGATGATCAACCGAACACCCGTCCCCGGGGACGCCGCCGAGCTGGCCGTCTTCGCGGGCACCTCGCCGTACGAGGACTACGTGCACGCGTCGGTGCTCGGCTCGCTCCAACAGCCGTTCACCGACGCGCCCGACGAGATGGGTTTCCTGGTCACCACCCAGGTGATGGAGCTGTGGTTCAAGCTGATCGTGCACGAGTGGCGCGCGGCCTGCGACGCGTTCGCCAAGCAGGACCTGCCGGCGGCGCTGGACGCGCTGGAGCGCAGCCGGCGTGCCCACCTGTCGCTCAATGCCAGCTGGACGCCGCTGGCCGCGCTGACACCGGTCCGGTTCAACGGCTTCCGGGCCGCCTTCGGCAAGGCCTCGGGCGCCCAGTCCGTCCGGTACCGGATGATGGAGTTCCTGCTCGGCGAGAAGTCCGACGCGATCCTGGACGCCCACCGCGGCGACCCGGTGGAGCACGCCGAGCTGGGTGAGCACCTGCACGCCCCCTCGCTCTGGGACGAGGTGCTGCGCTACCTGCACTCCCAGGGCCACGAGGTGCCGCAGGCCGTGCTCCGACGGGACGTCACCCAGGAGTACGAGCCCGACGAGGGCGTCGTCGAGGTGTGGCGGCGGATCTACCGCGGACCGCAGCACGATCCGCTCCTGCGGTTGGCCGAACTGCTCACCGACATCGCCGAGTCGGTCGAGCGCTGGCGCACCGACCACCTGCTGGTGGTGCGGCGCGCGATGGGTGCCAGGCCGGGCAGCGCCGGCACCTCCGGACTGGACTGGCTGGACCGCCGCGCGCGGCGCCGGGTCTTCCCCGAGCTGTGGACGGTGCGCAGCGATGTCTGACCCCGTGTCCGTCACATCCGGCACGAGCGCCACGGCCGCCGCGACGACGGCCGCCGCCACGACGACCACGGCGGCCGGCAGGACGATCTCCGCCTTCGCCGCCGAGGAGGAGCGGCGGGTGCTCGGCCTCCGGCCGGTGCTGGCTCCGGCCCACGGCCGTTACGGCGACCACCCGCACCAGGTCTACGACCTGTGGCCGGCCGCGGGCGGCCACGACGACGCGCCCCTGGTGATCCTGCTGCACGGCGGATACTGGCGATACGACCGGATGCACCTGACGCCGTTCGCCGCCTACCTGGCGGGCCAGGGGCTGACCACGCTGCTGCCGGGCTTCCGCCGCTCCGGCGGCGCGGGCGGCTACCCCGAGACCTTCGACGACATCGCGCGGATCGTGGACACCCTCCCGGCCGGGCGGCCGTACGTCCTCGCCGGGCACTGCTCGGGCGGGCACCTGGCGCTGTGGGCCGGCGCCCGCGCCCTGCTGCCGGCCGACTCCCCCTGGCACAGCACCGGGTCGCCCACCGCGATCCTCGCGCTGGCCCCGCTCACCGACCTCGAAGCCACCGTCCGTGACCGGCTCAGCGAGGACGCGGCCCTGCAACTGCTCGGCGGCCCGCAGGCCCTGCCGGATCGGCTGCCGCTGGTGGACCCGGTCACCCTGCTGCGCGGGCCGGGCACCACCGGGGTGCGCACGGTCCTGCTGCACGGCGCGGTCGACGAGGAGGTGCCGCAGGACCAGTTCACCGACTACGCCGCCGTCCACCGGGACCTGGAGGTCGTCGTGCTGCCGGACACCGGCCACTACACCCTGATCGAGCCCGGCGCGCCGGGTGCCCGCGCGGTCGCGGAGCAGCTGCACCGGCTGGCGGCCGAGTTCACGCCCGGGCGAACCGCCGGGAACGCCGCGGGCGCCGGGAGCACGGCATGAGCAGTACCGTCGAACGCCTCGCCGCCCGGGCCGCCGCACTGGATTCCGCCGACCCGCTGTCCGGCCTGCGCGAGCGGTTCCTGCTCCCGCCGGGCGTCGTCTACCTGGACGGCAACTCGCTCGGCGCACTGCCCGCGGCCGTCCCGCCGGTACTGGCGGACGCGGTGCACCGGCAGTGGGGCACCGGTCTGATCCGCTCCTGGAACGACCACGGCTGGTGGCAGGCCCCGCTGCGGGTCGGCGACGCGGTCGGGCGCCTGATCGGCGCGGCTCCGGGGCAGGTGGTGGTGGGCGACTCCACCAGCGTGCAGCTGTTCAACGCGCTGAGCGCGGCGGTCCGGCTCCGCCCCGGCCGGCCGCTGCTGGTCGTCGACCGGGACCACTTCCCCACCGACCGGTACCTCGCCGCCTCCGTCGCCCGGCTCCACGGCCTCCGGCTCCGTGCGGTACCGGCCGACGCGCTGGCGGAGCTGTTGTCCCGGGAGGGTGAGCAGGTGGCCGCCGTGCTCGGCGCGCCGGTCGACTATCGCACCGGCCGGCTGACCGACCCGGCGGCCGTGACGCGGGCCGCCCACGACGCGGGCGCGCTGGCGGTGTGGGACCTGTGCCACGCCGCCGGAGCGCTGCCCCTCGACCTGGACGCACTCGGCGCCGACCTGGCCGTCGGCTGCGGCTACAAGTACCTGTGCGGCGGCCCGGGCGCCCCGGCCTTCCTCTACGTCGCCCACCGCCACCAGGCCGGCTTCGACCACCCCCTGACCGGCTGGAACGGCCACGCCGACCCGTTCGACCCGACCGAGGAGTACCGTCCCGCCGAGGGCATCGCCCGCGCACGGATCGGCACCCCGCCGATGCTCTCCCTGCTCGCGCTGGAAGCCGCCCTCACCGTGTTCGACGGCGTCGACCCGGGCCGGCTGCGAGCCAAGAGCCTCTCCCTGACCGGCTTCCTGCTCGACTGCGCGGACGACCTGCTCGCCGCGCAGGGTTTCGCTCCCGCCACTCCGCGCGCACCGGAGCGGCGCGGCAGTCAGGTCGCCCTGCGCCACCCCGAGGCCTACGCCCTGGTCCGGGCCCTGGCCGATCGCGAGGTGATCGGCGACATGCGCGCCCCCGACCTGCTCCGCTTCGGCGTCAACGCCCTCTACGTGTCCCATGCCGACGTGCTGCACGCCGTGACCACCCTCCGGGAGATCGCCGCGGAGCGCGCGCACCGGCCGTACCTGGCCGAACAGCGGGCGGTGGTGACCTGAGGCACGGCCGGTGAGCCGGACGACCGTCCCGGTACGGCCCCGCGCATCCGGCCCGGCCGGGACCGGTACCCTCCGGCCCCGTCCTTCCCGGCCCGGCTCGTGCCGGAAGGGGGTCGGGGGGAGGCCCGGAGTAAGGCCCGCCTAGGCTGTAGGGCGAACCAAAACGGGCGAACCGGACCCACCCAGGGGCCGCGACGAGGGAAAGCAGGACCCGCCGATGGGCGACGGAATGTCAGGGATGCACCACCACGGCGGGATGTCGCAGCTGGGACCGTTCTCCCTCTCCAACGTCATGACCTGGTCCCCCGACTGGGTCTTCCTGATCGGCTGCCTGGTCGCCCTGGCGCTGTACGTGACCGGGGTGGTCCGGCTGTACCGCCGCGGCGACCGCTGGCCGGTCGGCCGGACCGTCGGCTGGGTCGCGGGCGTCGGATCGGTGATCCTGGTCACCTGCACCGGGCTCAACGACTACGGCATGGTGCTGTTCAGCGCACACATGATGCAGCACATGGTGCTCTCCATGCTGTCGCCGATCCTGCTGCTGCTCGGAGCGCCGATCACGCTGGCGCTGCGCTCGCTGCGGCCGGCCGGCAAGGGCCGGCCGCGCGGCCCCCGCGAGCTGCTGGTGGCGCTGCTGCACAGCACCTACGTCCGGGTGATCTCGCACCCGGCGTTCACCATTCCGCTGTTCATCGCGAGCCTCTACGGGGTGTACTTCACCCCGCTGTTCGACTTCCTGATGCAGTACCGGCTCGGGCACATCTTCATGATGGTGCACTTCCTGGCCACCGGGTTGGCGTTCTTCTGGCCGATCATGGGCGTGGACCCGGGCCCGCACCGGCCCGGCCACGTGATGCGGATCATCGAGCTGTTCATGGGGATGCCGTTCCACGCGTTCTTCGGCGTGGCCGTGATGATGGGCAGCCACCAGCTGGTGAGCACCTTCACCGAGGCGGGCGCCCCGCCCGGCACCGACCTGCTGGCCGACCAGAAGCTCGCCGGCGGCATCACCTGGGCGTTCGGCGAGATCCCGACCGCGATCGTGCTGATCGCCCTGGTCTACCAGTGGATGCGTTCCGAGCAGCGGCTCTCCCGCCGCCGGGACCGCGCCGAGGACCGCAACGGCGACGCCGAGCTGGCCGCGTACAACGCCTACCTGGCCTCGCTCGACAAGCGGAACCAGCGCCCGGCGGCCCCGGCCGCCGACGCCGGCTGAGCCGGCCCCTCCGTCCGCAGGAGCCCCCGCCCGGCCACGGGCGGGGGCTCCTGCGTCTGCGGCCTCGCGGCGGCCGACCCCAACGGGCGCGGTCAGGCCGACGGGCGCGGTCAGGCCGACGGGTCGGTCCCGCCGCCGTGCCGGGCCAGGCCGGCCACCAGGATGTCCAGGCCGAACTCGAACCGCTCGCCCCAGACGTTGCGGGTGAGCGCCACGGCCATCGAGGTGATCATCGGGTACCGGTCGACCGGGATCGTGCCGAAGTACGCCAGGACCTGGTCGGTGAACTCCTGCGAGTTCCCGCCGCTGCGGGTCGAGGCCTCGAAGGTGGTCGCCGTGGTGTACAGCCCGATCAGGTCCACCCCGTACGCGGCCGTCTGCTCGTCCAGGCCGCCGGAGCGCAGGATGGCGAGCATGTTCTCGGCGACGTCCATCGCGTGCGGGGTCATCGGGACGTTGGCGACCACGGCGGCCTTGGCCAGGTCGCGGTGGCCGAGCAGGACGTCCCGCGAGCGGCGCATCAGCCGCTTCACCTGCTCCTGCCAGTCGGCCGGATCCGGCCGTTCGAGCTCGATCTCGGAGTAGGCGAGGTCGAGGACCAGCTCGACCAGCTCCTCCTTGTTCCCGACGTGCGCGTAGAGGCTGGCCGCACCGGTGTCGAGCTCCTGGCCGACCCGGCGCATGCTCAGCGCGTCCATGCCCTCGGTGTCGACGATCCGCAGCGCGGCCTCGACGATCCGCTCACGGGTCAACGGCTGGCGCCGGGAGCCGCCCTTCTCCTTCTCCTGCCACTGCCCTGACCAGCTCGAACGCGGGGCGGCACTGGTCATGGAGGGCTCCTTCACGGTCGACGACGCACCCCACCCTACTTGACACGAACGCCGTTCCATGGAAGAACACTGTTCGTCACGTCAAACAGTGTTCGTTCGGGCGAACGAGGTTCGTCCAGCTCTGAATCCACTCGGAGACCCTGCATGACCAGTCAGACCGCCATTCCCGCCCCCGCCGCTCCGGCCGCACCCGAGCCGGCCGGCTACCGGCTGCGCTGGGCCGCCCTCGCCGTGATCCTCGCCGCCGAGGTGATGGACCTCCTCGACACCACGATCGTCGGTGTCGCCTCCCCCGCCATCCAGCACGACTTCGGCGGTGGCGACGCGCAGATCCAGTGGATCTCCGCTTCCTACACGCTCGCCTTCGCCGTCCTGCTGATCACCGGCGGCCGGCTCGGCGACCTCTTCGGCCGCAAACGCCTCTTCGTCGTCGGCGCGGCCGGCTTCACCGTCGCCTCGGTGCTCTGCGCGAGCGCGCCCGGCGCCGGCACGCTGATCGCCGCCCGGACCGTCCAGGGCCTCTTCGCCGCGCTGCTGATCCCACAGGGACTCGGCCTGATCAAGGCGATGTTCCCGCCCAAGGAGGTGGGCGCCGCCTTCGGCCTGTTCGGCCCCGTCCTCGGACTCTCCTCCGTCCTCGGGCCGACGCTGGGCGGCTACCTCACCGACGCCGACTGGTTCGGCACCGGCTGGCGGATGGTCTTCCTGATCAACCTGCCGCTCGGCGTGCTCGCCGTGCTCGCCGCCCTGAAGGTGCTGCCCGTCGACCGCACCACCCGCACCCCCGGCGCCGGCCGGCTCGATCCGGTGGGCGTCCTGCTGCTGAGCGCCGCCGTCCTCCTCCTCGTCTACCCGCTGGTGCAGGGCCGCGAACTGGGCTGGCCGCTCTGGACGTACGCCGCCATGGCGGCATCGCTGCCGGTGCTCCGGCTCTTCACCGTCCACCAGCGGCGGGTGCTGCACCGCGGCGGCACCCCGCTGATCGAGCCCTCACTGTTCGCCAAGCGCGCCTTCACCTCGGCGCTCGCCACCGGGCTGGTCTTCTTCGCCGCCGTCTCCGGGCTGCTGCTGGTCTTCACCCTCTACCTGCAGCTCGGCCTCGGCTGGACCCCGCTCCACTCCGGCCTGAGCATGATCCCGCTCTCGCTCGGCATCGTGCTCGGCGCCGTCCTCTCCGGCGCCGTCCTCGGCCCGCGGTACGGCCGCAAGGTGCTGCACGCCGGCATGGCGGTCGCGGCGGCGGGCGTGCTCGGGCTCTGGGCCTCGGTCGAGCACTGGGCGACCGGCCTCACCAGCTGGGAGCTGGTCCCCGCACTGGCTGCGGCCGGCCTCGGGCTCGGCCTGATCATGGCGCCGTTCTTCGACATCGCCCTGGCCGGGGTGGAGGACTCCGAGACCGGTTCGGCGGCCGGCGTGCTGAACGCGCAGCAGCAGCTCGGCGGCTCGATCGGCGTCGCGCTGCTCGGCACCGCCTTCTTCGGCTGGGCGGGTTCGGACGGATTCCGCCACGCCGCCGGCTGGACGTACGGTCTCACCGCCGGCCTGTTCGCGGTGACCTTCGTGGTCGCCTTCCTGCTCCCCCGCCACGCCCGCCCGCAGGACGCCCCGGAGGCGTGAGCCCCGGCGGGCTGTCGCCCGACGCGGGGAGGCTCCCGGGTCCGTCAGGACCCGGGAGCCTCCCCGTGCTTCACCTCGGCCGTGCTCAGCCGAGGTCGGCGAGCGCCTCGTTGAAGGTCGCGGACGGACGCATCACGGCCGCGGCCTTGGCCGGGTCGGGCTGGTAGTAGCCGCCCAGGTCGACCGACGAGCCCTGCACCGCGACGAGCTCGGCGACGATGGTCTGCTCCTGCTCGGTCAGCGCCTTGGCCAGACCGGCGAACGCCTGCGCCAGCTCGGCGTCCTCGGTCTGCGCGGCCAGCTCCTGGGCCCAGAACATGGCCAGGTAGAAGTGGCTGCCGCGGTTGTCGATGCCACCGAGGCGACGGCTCGGCGACTTGTCCTCGTTGAGGAAGGTGCCGGTGGCGCGGTCCAGCGTGTCGGCCAGTACCTTGGCGCGGGCGTTGCCGGTGGACTGGGCCAGGTGCTCGAAGCTCGCGGCCAGCGCGAAGAACTCACCGAGGCTGTCCCAGCGCAGGTAGTTCTCCTTGACCAGCTGCTGGACGTGCTTCGGGGCGGAACCGCCGGCGCCCGTCTCGAACAGGCCGCCGCCGGCCATCAGCGGGACGACCGACAGCATCTTGGCGCTGGTGCCCAGCTCCAGGATCGGGAAGAGGTCGGTCAGGTAGTCGCGCAGCACGTTGCCGGTGACCGAGATGGCGTTCTCGCCGCGGCGGATGCGCTCCAGCGAGAACTTGGTGGCCTCGACCGGGGACTTGATCTCGATCTGCAGGCCGGTGGTGTCGTGCTGCGGCAGGTACGCCTTGACCTTCTCGATCAGGACGGCGTCGTGCGCACGGTTCTCGTCCAGCCAGAACACGGCCGGGTCGCCGGTGGCACGGGCGCGGGTGACGGCCAGCTTGACCCAGTCCTGGATCGGCAGGTCCTTGGTCTGGCAGGCGCGGAAGATGTCGCCGGGCTGGACGGCCTGCTCCAGGACGACGTTGCCCTCGGCGTCGACGAGCCGGACGGTGCCGGCGACGGCGATCTCGAAGGTCTTGTCGTGGCTGCCGTACTCCTCGGCCTTCTGCGCCATCAGGCCGACGTTGGGCACCGAGCCCATCGTCGCCGGGTCGAGGGCGCCGTGGGCGCGGCAGTCGTCGATGACGGCCTGGTACACACCGGAGTAGCTGCTGTCCGGCAGCACGGCCAGGGTGTCGGCCTCGTTGCCGTCCGGGCCCCACATGTGGCCGGAGGTGCGGATCATGGCCGGCATCGACGCGTCGACGATGACGTCGCTCGGGACGTGCAGGTTGGTGATGCCCTTGTCCGAGTCGACCATGGCCAGAGCCGGGCCGGCGGCCAGCTCGGCCTCGAACGAGGCCTTGATCTCGGCACCCAGCTGCGGCACGTTGTCCAGGCCGTTCAGGATGGTGCCGAGACCGTCGTTCGGGCTCAGACCGGCGGCGACCAGCGCCTCGCCGTACTTGGCGAAGGTCTGCGGGAAGAAGGCGCGGACCACGTGGCCGAAGACGATCGGGTCGGAGACCTTCATCATGGTGGCCTTGAGGTGCACCGAGAACAGCACGCCCTCGGCCTTGGCGCGGGCGACCTGGGCGGCCAGGAACTCGCGCAGCGCGGCGACGCGCATCACCGAGGCGTCGACGACCTCGCCGGCCAGCACCGGCACCTTCTCGCGCAGCACGGTGGTGGTGCCGTCCTCGGCCACCAGCTCGATGCGCAGCGCGCCGTCCGCGGCGATCACGGTCGACTTCTCGGTGGAGCGGAAGTCGTTCTCGCCCATGGTGGCGACATTGGTCTTGGAGTCGGCCGACCAGGCGCCCATGCGGTGCGGGTGGGTCTTGGCGTAGTTCTTGACGGAGCCGGGGGCGCGGCGGTCGGAGTTGCCCTCGCGCAGGACCGGGTTGACGGCGCTGCCCTTGACCTTGTCGTAACGGGCGCGGACGTCCTTGTCCTCGTCGGTCTGCGGGTCGTCCGGGTAGTCCGGCAGCGCGTAGCCCTGCGCCTGCAGCTCGGCGATCGCGGCCTTCAGCTGCGGGATGGAGGCCGAGATGTTCGGCAGCTTGATGATGTTGGCGCCCGGGGTCTTGGCGAGCTCGCCCAGCTCGGCGAGGGCGTCCTCGATCCGCTGGCCCTCCTCCAGACGCTCCGGGAAGCTCGCGATGATCCGCCCGGCCAGGGAGATGTCGCGAGTCTCCACCTGAACGCCCGCCGTCGAGGCATAGGCCTGGACCACCGGCAGGAACGAGTACGTTGCCAGGGCCGGCGCCTCGTCGGTGTGCGTATAGATGATGGTCGAGTCAGTCATCGGTACTCCGCTTCACGTCTCCAACGTCTTGACGTCAAGATATCTCGTCGATGCCCCCTCGCTCCACCTCCCCCTGCCGTGGAATGTGCGCGGGCGTCCGCCCCGGGGCGGACGGCGGTCAGCTCCACCGTGGTCCCGGGGCGGGCGCGGGGCAAGCGGAGGGCCCTCGGATTCAGGCGGAGGGCCGTCGGGCTGCGGCGGCCGCAGCCCCGGCCAGGCGGTCGGCGAGCTCCGCCTCGTCGGCCAGGAACCAGAGCTGCCGCCCGCGGTTGCTCTCCCGGACGAAGTCGCGCAGCGCGTCGCTCGCGGCGACGTGGTGGGCGATGTCGCCGAGCACGACCAGGCCGATCCGGTAGTTGACGAACTTCTGCACGATGCCGCCGGCCACCCTGGTGCCGAGCCGGAAGAAGTCGCCGTGCAGCCGGGCGACCGGGAGGACGACCCAGGTCGCGCCGTGGCCCAGGGCCTCGCCGATCAGGTCGGTCGCGTCGCGCTCCTCGCGGATCGGCACGCCCTCGGCAGGCACCCGCATCACCGTGCCTTCGGGGGCCTCAGCCGTTCCGGGGGTCTCAGCCATGCCGGTTCTCCTTGATCAATGTGTCGACGAGGGCGAGCACGGCCGCGGTGTCGGCCAGGCCTCCCAGGACGACCAGCCGCAGGGTCTCGCGGTCCTCCTCGTGGACGGCCTCGACCCGCAGCGGCGGGCCGCCGGCGTCCCGCGGGCCGGCGATCGCCGCCAGCACGGTGTTGGCCACCCGTCCGGCCTCGACACGGCCGATCGACTCGATCCGGACCACGACGGACGCCTCGGCGTACCGCCGCTCGGTGACGGGCGGCTCGGCGACCGGCGCGCCGGTGAAGGCCTCCAGGTCCTGGCGGGCGATCCGGTACTGCTTGCCGATCCTGGCCGCCCGCAACCGGCCGTCGCGGATGTAGCCGCGCACGGTGCGGACGTGCAGGGCCAGCAGTTCGGCGACCTGCTCCACCGAGTAGTACTGCGACACGGGCTCACCTCTCGCATACTTCCCTTATTGACCGCAACGTACCAGTAGACGCGGAGTGATAGGGAACTTTGAAGACTTCACACTCCGGCGGTGTGCGCCACCGCGAGGGGGGCCGCCGGAAGCGCACGGTGCGTCAGAAGTCCGTCAACACGGCGCCTCATTCGGTCAACGCCGCGTATGGACGGCGCCCGGGCGTCCGCGGCCGCCCTAGCGTCGAGAGAGCAGTTCCGGCAGGCCCCTCCACCACTCGGGAGCACCCGCATGGCCCGCGTCGTCTGGCACGTCCCGGTCACCGTCACCGGACGCACCACCGCCCTCCGCCTCTTCCGCCTGCGCGACGGCCGCCGGTGCGCGACCGGCTTCGCCTCGGCGGAGGCCCTCACCGCCCTGCTCGGCCCGCAGCAGGCCTCCGTGCAGCTCGCCGAACCGGCGCTGCGCGCCCTCGTCGCGCCGCTCGGCGTGGACACCCTGGTCCTGGATCCGCGCCTCGTGGCCCCGCCCGTCGCCAGGCCGGCCGTCCCGCTCTCCCCCGCCCCGGCCGCCCGGCTCCAGCCCAGGTGACCGTCCTTCACCTGCTCCCCGGCGGCGCACGCCCCGGGAGGCCAGCCGGCCGCTGCACGCGCCGGCCCGGCGGAGCTACGGGCGGTCACGGCCGCCCTGCAGCGCTCGGGCGCGGGCACCCTGCCCGGGCGAGAGCGATCTTCACGCCACCGCCCGCACGACATAGGGTCGGCGGCGGCGGCACGGCCGACCGACTGACCGACCGACCGACCGACCCGCGCCTATCGACGGAGGGCAGGCAGGATGGACCAGCTGACGTACGACCAGGTCAGGGCCGCCGGCCGGCGGATCGCCGGCCGGGTGCGGCCGGTCGCGGTGGCGCCCGGGGACTCCGCCGGGCGGGTCTGGCTGGCCCTGGAGTACCTGCAGCACACCGGGAGCTTCAAGGCGCGCGGCGCGCAGAACTTCCTGCTCGCGCACGCCGAGGCCGGCAACCTGCCGACCGCCGGCGTGACCATCGCCTCCGGCGGCAACGCGGGCCTGGCCTGCGCCTGGGCGGCGGCCGAACTCGGCGTCCGGGCCACGGTGTTCGTCCCCGAGACGGCCCCCGCCGTCAAGGTGGACCGGCTGCGCTCGTACGGCGCCGAGGTGCGGCCGGTCGGCCGCGAATACGCCGAGGCGCTGGCCGCCTGCGAGGAGTTCGCGGCGTCCGCCGGGGCCCTGGCCGCGCACGCCTACGACCACCCGCTGATCGCGGCCGGGGCGGGAACGGTCCTGGACGAGATCTGCGCCCGGCTTCCGTCCCTGGACACGGTGGTGGTGTCGGTCGGCGGCGGCGGGCTGTTCGCGGGGGTGGCCGCGGCGGCGCGCGAGCACGGCGTCCGCGTGGTGGCGGTGGAGCCGGAGCACAGCCGGGCGCTGAACGCCGCACTGGCGGCGGGCGGGCCGGTCGACGTACCGGTGGCCTCGGTGGCGGCCGACGCGCTGGGAGCCCGCCGGGCCACCGCACTTGCCGTCGACGCCGCCCGACACCACGGCGTGCGTTCGGTGCTGGTGTCCGACGAGGCCATCGTCCGGGCCCGGCAGGCCCTCTGGGACGGGCACCGGATCGCCGTCGAACACGCCGCCGCCACCGCGCACGCCGCGCTGGAACTGCTGGACGAGCTGGACGGCGAGTGCATCGCCGTCCTGCTCTGCGGCGCCAACACCGACCCGTCCGACCTGGTCAACGGTCACTGGTAGGGCTTGGTCGGGTTCGTATGGGCGTGGGTATGTCGCGGTGGCAGGTCGGGCAGTGGCCGGCCCAGGTGGCGAGGACCAACTGCAGCTCGCGGACGATCTGGTGGAGGCTCAGGCCGCTGCCGTTCCTTTGGGGGCCCGGGCCAGCCTCCGGAGGGTGCAGAAGGCGTGGGCGAGGGCGACGAGGGTGACGTGGCGGTGCCAGCCGGTGTCGGCTGGCTCCTCCATGAACTGCCTTGTACTGCGCGGAGAGTGCGCGGATCGAACACGCGCCGGCTTTCACCCGACTACGGCTTAGCAAGCTGCTGCCTTACCACTCGGCCAACTCTCCGGGTACTGCGCCGCCGGACGAGGATCCGAATCCCGAGACTCCTGATTCAAAGTCAGGCGTGCTGCCAGTTACACCATCCGGCACTGCGGGGCGGCAACGCGAAGGCCGCCCGGAAGGGGTGCTCCCCCTGGGCGGCCTGGCACGTGATGGGTGCCGGTCTACCGCGTGGAGGGATGCCCCTGGCTCTGCGGGGAACCCGAAGAACGCTGATACGCGCGCCTGTTGCTCATGACGTGCGTTCCTTCCCGCGGCGATGGTTCCGGGCTAATGCGCCTACTCTGCGGCACGACCGCGAGCGTGGGCAACGGGATTCCACACGCGCTGGTCGCCGGGGAGTCGGCGGCGAGCCCGAGAAGACCATCGAGTTCATGGATCGCGCCCGAGTTCTCGGTGATCTGTACGATGAACGCGGCCTCTTCGTACACTCCCAGCGTGAACGAATCCATCGGCTACGCCAAGTGTTCGCTCGGTCAGCAAGTCCGTACGGCCCAGCACGTGAATGCGGGCGTGCGATGAGCTCACCGGTCTGGCCGGAGCCGCTCCGGCAGGGTGATCCGCACTCGGTAGGGGACTATCGGTTGGAGGGGCGGCTGGGCGGTGGCGGGATGGGGCAGGTGTTCCTGGGCCGCTCTCCCAGTGGCCGTCCGGTCGCGGTCAAGGTGGTGCGGCCCGAGCTGGCAGGCGATCCCGGATTCCGACGCCGCTTCGCTATAGAGGTCGAGGCAGCGCGCCGAGTCGGCGGGTTCTACACCGCCCAGGTGGTTGAGGCCGATCCCGATGCTGACCCGCCGTGGCTGGTCACCGCATACATTCCCGGGCCGTCGCTGCACCAAGCTGTCGAGACGAACGGCCCGCTGCCGCCGGAGGCGACCGCAGTGCTCGGCGCGGGACTGGCCGAAGGGCTCCGGGCGATCCACGCCTGCAACCTGGTGCACCGCGACCTCAAGCCCTCCAACGTGATCCTCGCCGACAACGGCCCCCACGTCATCGACTTCGGCATCACCCGCGCACTCGACGCCACCTCCCACACCCTCTCCCGCTCCGTCGTCGGCACCCCGTCTTTCATGTCCCCCGAGCAGGCGCGCGGCCACGAGATCGGCCCTCCCAGTGACGTGTTCTCCCTCGGACTTGTCCTGGCGTTCGCCGCCACCGGACGTAGTCCGTTCGGTACAGGCTCGGCCGAAGCGATCGTCTACCGCATCGTCCACGACGAACCCGACCTGACCGGCCTGCCGGCCTACCTGGCTGACCTGGTGCACCGCTGCCTGGCCAAGAGCCCTGAGCACCGCCCCGAGGTGGCCGACATCCTCAGGGAACTTGCCAGCCCCACCCAGACGACCGCCCAATGGCTTCCCGCGCCGGTCACGACAATGATCACCGAACGGCAAGTGCAGACCCTCTCGGCCCAGTTACCGTCTTCTCCTTCTGGTTCAGGTCCCCGAGAGAGGAGGACACCGGGCGGGCCCGGCAGCGGCCGTTCCGACGGATCTCCCCCTCAGCGGAAGCGATTCGGCTCCAACCTCGCATGGATCGGCGGCGCGTGCGTTGTCCTCATCCTCGGCCTGCTCGGCACCGCTGCCTTCGGCGGCCTGCCCTCCTTCTCGCACCGGCAGGCTTCCCCCACGTCGAGCGCCATGACCACGCTCAGTCCCACCCCCAGCCCCAGTCCCACCCTCACCCCGAGTCCCAGTCCCACCCCGAGTCCCAGCCCGACGCCCAAGCCCAGCCCCACCCCGGACGCCATTGGTCAGGTATTCGCAGCAGCCCGGGTCGGTGACTGCTTCCACGTAGGAGACGGACACCCGAGTGACTTCGCCCTCAGCCAGCCGGCCGACGAGTACAAGCCGGATATGGTGCCCTGCGACGCGTGGAACGCGTACTACCGAATCACGAAGGTACTGCCTACTGGCACTGAGTGCCCAGGGCCTCCCAAGGGAGGCAGTACGCAGTGGGTCCACTCTGGCGGCCCCCCTGACATCACCCTGTGCATCGACCGTCAATTCCGCGCCGGTGACTGCGTCCTTGGCTGGGGCAATGGCACTGGCAGGCTGGACACTGTCCGCCTGCTGGACGGTTGGTTCTGCGCCGACCGCCGCATTCCTTCCGGTGCTGACTATCTAGTGGAGATCTCACAGGTCCTCGGCCCAAACGAGGGCGAACAGTGCAATAACGCTAGCGCCCTCCAAGCCCTTCACGGCACCGTAACCTTGTGCCTCAGGGCGATCTGAATCGCTGTGGAGTAGGGCTGTCGGCGGTCTGGTCGGTGCCGAAGTCCGCAGCTGGATGAAGCCGTCCGATGGTAGGTCTTCTCCGGCCCGCGGGAGTAGTCGATCTCGTTCTTGATGCGGTGCCCGTCCGGTGACCGGCCCGGCACCGGCGGGAAGGTGCGCGGGATCACCGGCCCGAGCCCGTCGGCGCACACGACCGTCGCGCCGTCGGGCGGGCAGGTGTACAGGCCGGTGATCCGCGTTCCCTTCCCTCGAAGTCCCGGTCCTTCGAGCGGGTCCACGAGCGGGTACGGCGTCACCGCACGCCCTCGGCCAGACGAATCCACCGCACCTGCGAGCGGCCGACCTCGATCCCCAGCCGCCGGGCCTCCTCGGGCAGAGCGTCCGGCGTCCACTCCGGCGGCCCTGCCTCGTCGGCAGGGGCCAGTTCCCCGTCCGCCTGCCGGGTCGGCCGTCCGGGCGGCACCTGCTTGACCAGGGCGATGATCCGCGCCCGCATCACCAGATCCGCCGGCGCCTTCCGCGCCCCTGCGAGCCTGGCGATCACCCTCTCCTCGTCCGCCCCCACGGCAGGCCGAGCCCGCAACAACCCCGGCACACCCCACCCCCAGTCACCCGGAGATCCTCAACGCGCGCTCTATACACATCATTTGAGGAATCCAGCATCAGTCAGCCGATCCCCTGGCGGTCGGGCTTCAGCGCGAAGGCGCGGGCGTCCGGATCAGCCAGGTTCTCGGCCACGGCACGGTCCAACAGCTCTCGCTGATAGAGGAGTTCGCGGCGCCGCGGCTCGGGGGCGATCCGCAGCAGGTCGTCCAGGGCCGCGGCCAGCCGGCGGGTCACCTGGGGGTGGCCGGCGCCGCAGAGGCGGATCTCGGTGAACGCGAGGTCGACCACACTGCCCCAGTCCGGCACCGGTTCGACCAGCCGGACGGTGCCGGCCCTGTCGCGGTAGCAGAGGTCGCCGAGGCTCTCCTGCGCGACCATCCCGAGCAGTTGGTGGATCCGGTCGACGGCCTGGACCGCGGTGGTCGGGTCGTTGACGGCCGGTGAGAGCGCGCGGATCGCGATGTCCACCAACTGCCGGAAGCCGAAGCCGAGGTCCTGGTGCATCGTCCGCTCGACGCCCACATTGAACGCCTGGGCGATCCGGCGCGGGCGCGGCGGGCGGTCGGCGGCGCCCGCCACCCGGACGATCGGGGTGCCGGGGGTGACGAAGTCGCCGATCCGGGGCACGAGATGGAGCACCACGTCGTGCTTGCGGGCGATCCGCACCAGCCGGGCGATGTCGATGTCGCGCAGCACTCCGGACCGACCCTCGTGCAGCAGGGTGGGAGTCCCCTCCGGGACGGCCGGCGGCCGCGCCTCGGGCGGCATCAGCCGGTACTGGCGGACGACGGCCACCGACTCGTCGGCGATCCGGTCGATGACGTGCGGCACGCGCAGCAGCCGCATGGTCGCCTGCACGTAGAGCACGAACAGCCCGAGGCTGAGCAGCACCAGCAGCACCGCGGTGAGGCCGGAGAACAGCGGCACCGCGGTGACCTCGGCGGGGTCGGTGGAGTCGTCGTAGCTGAGCTGGACCAGCAGCGAGAACAGGAAGGTGGCGAGGCAGACCGAGAAGGTCGCCTTGGTCAGCCGGCTGCGCACGTAGAGCCTGAGCACGCGCGGGGAGAACTGGCTGGCGGCCATCTGGAGGGCCACCAGGGAGATCGAGAACACCACGGCGATGAAGGTGAGCATCGCCGAACTCACGGTGGAGACCACGCTCCTGGCCGCGCCGTTGAACCGCATCAGCTCGTCGGCCGAGCCGGTCTCGGCGACGGTGGCGGAGACCGCCTGCTCGTCCAGCCAGGCCGCGACCGAGGCGAGCAGCACGGCGCCGAGGCAGGACAGCAGCGGCGCGAACCAGAACGAGTCCCGCAGGTGCTCGCGCAGCGGCGAGAGCGGGCGGTAGCGGACCGGACGCGGCGGACCGGACGTGCGATCAGTCATCGCCCCAGGCTAGGGCGGGGCGGGGGCGACGGCGGGCGCGGACACGACACCGCGCGCGGTGGTGGCGCATACCGTAGCGGACGAACGACCCCGGCGGCAGTAGCCGTCACCCGTCCGGGCCAGCATCACTATGCACGGCCCACCATTCCTATAACTCGATTCGCCGTCAAGAGTGCACGATCCCGGGGCGAACCTCAATTCGCGCTCAAGTACTGAACTTACTCATCAGTTACGTAACACATGTATGAACTGAATGCCCCCTACCTGCAGCGATACAGGGGCGAAGTAGGTAAACATTCAGCAAAAGAATCTGTGCAGAGGCCTATGAATACGCCTACTGTGTGGCGACTCTCCAACGCTCCGATGGCCGGGGCCCCCACACCACAGAGAGATTTCGCATGGCATCCCTCAACCAGCTCTCCCCGCCGAGCACCGGTACCGACCCCGGTACCACCAACCACCGCTCGCTGCGCCGCGAGGTCGGACTGATCGGCCTCATGTGGGCCTCGGTCGGCTCGATCATCGGCTCCGGGTGGCTGTTCAGCGCCAAGAACGCCTCCATGGTCGCCGGCCCCGCCGCCCTCATCTCCTGGGGCATCGGCGCCATCGCGATCGCACTGCTGGCGTTCGTCCACGCCGAGCTCGGCGGCCTCTTCCCCGTCGCGGGTGGCACCGCCCGCTACCCGCACTACGCCTTCGGCGGCCTGGCGGGGATGTCCTTCGGCTGGTTCTCCTGGCTTCAGGCGGCGACCGTCGCGCCGATCGAAGTCTTCGCCATGATCAACTACGCCACGCACTGGTCGTTCGCCGAGGGCCTGCAGCGGCCCGACGAGACGCTGACCACCAGCGGCCTCATAGTCGCCGTCTTCCTGATGGCCCTGTTCGTCGCGGTCAACTTCCTCGGGGTCAAGGTGCTCGCCCGCACCAACAGCATCACCACGTGGTTCAAGATCGCCGTCCCGCTGGCGACGATCTTCGTCCTGGCCATCACCAACTTCCACCCGGGCAACTTCACCGATCACGGCTTCGCGCCGTTCGGCATCAAGGGCGTCCTCACCGCGATCAGCACCAGCGGCATCATCTTCGCCCTGCTCGGCTTCGAGCAGGCCCTGCAGATCTCCGGTGAGAGCCGCAACCCCAAGCGCGACATCCCGCGCGCCGTCATCGGCTCGGTCAGCATCGGCACCCTGATCTACGTCCTGCTCCAGGTCGTCTTCATCGCCGCGATCCCCGCCGCGAGCCTCGCCGGCGGCTGGGCCGGCCTGGACTTCGAGGGCATCAGCCGCCCCTTCGCCGGCCTGGCGATGACCGTCGGCCTCGGCTGGCTGGCCTACGTCCTCTACGTGGACGCCATCGTCTCCCCCGGCGGCGCCGGCCTGATCTACACCACCTCCACCTCGCGCATCTCCTACGGCCTGAGCAAGAACGGCTACGCGCCGCAGGCCTTCGAGAAGGTCGACAAGAACGGCGTCCCCTACTTCGGCCTGATCATGTCCTTCGTGACCGGCGTGATCTGCTTCCTGCCGTTCCCGAGCTGGCACGAGCTGGTCGGCTTCATCACCTCCGCGAGCGTGCTGATGTACGCCGGCGCCCCGCTCGCCTTCGGCGCGCTGCGCCGCCGCCTGCCCCACCGCGAGCGGTCCTACCGCCTGCCCGGTGGCGCCGTCATCTCGCCGCTGTCCTTCGTGGTCGCCAGCCTGATCATCTACTGGTCCGGCTGGGAGACCCTGTACCGCCTGGGCTTCGCCATCCTGATCGGCTACCTGCTGCTCGGCAGCTACGCGCTCTACGCGATCCGCAAGGGCCTGCCGAACGCCCCGCGCCTGGACTGGCGGGCCGCCCAGTGGCTGCCGGCCTACCTGGTGGGCCTCGGTGCGATCTCCTGGCAGGGCCCCTTCGGCGGCCAGGGCAACATCCCGATGTGGTGGGACATGCTCGTGATCGCGGTCTTCGCCCTCGGCATCTACTTCTGGGCGATCCGGGTCGCGCTGCCGGCCGACGTGATCGAGCAGAACATCGAAGACGTGGAGGTCGTCGACGCGGGCGGTCACTGACGCACCCCACCGCCCCTCGACGATCGCCCACCCGAGGCACGGGCCCGCCGGTTCACCGGCGGGCCCGTGCCCGTGTCGCCGCCCGCCCGCCTCAGGCCCCCCGGGCGGGCCTGGAAGGGCTAGATCTTCAGCACCGCACGCAGGGCCGCCGCCACCGCCGTCTCCGGGTCCGCGACCGCGCCCTCGGAGCGCCAGGCGACGAAGCCGTCCGGGCGGACCAGCACCGCGCCGTCCGGGCGCACGCCGTGCAGCTCGGCGAAGTCCGTCCCGGGCTCGGGCGCCAGGTCGTCGTCCGCGCCGGTGCCGATCCGGTAGGCGTCCAGCGGGACGGCCAGCCGGTCCGCGGCCCGCCGGGCGGCGTCCGGCCAGTCCGCTCCCTCCGAGCCGGTGAGCAGCACCATCGCCTGCTCGTAGAGGTCGAGCGTGGACAGCTTCACCCCGGCGCGCAGCAGCCACTGGTGCGGTGCCCGGCTGCCGGGCTCGCCGTTGGCCCCGAACTGCTCCGGCACCACCGGGCCGGCCGGGTCCGTCCCGACCACGGCGCCCGCGGGATAGCGGTAGCCGAGCGCCACCGCCAGCACCCCGGCCTGCCGTCCGACACCCGGCACCACCGCGTACCCGGGGTGGCTGTGCTCGGCCGACCGGGCCGAGGCCCGCTCGCTGGTGACCCGCGCCACCGGCTGCCGCTCCCGCCCGTACGACTCCAGCAGCTCCGGACCGGCCCAGCCGCAGAGCACCGCGGCCAGCTTCCAGGCCAGGTTGTGCGCGTCCTGGATGCCGGTGTTGGAGCCGAACGCGCCGGTCGGCGACATCTCGTGCGCGGAGTCCCCGGCCAGGAAGACCCGGCCGCTGGAGTAGCGCTCGGCCACCCGCTCGGCTGCGTGCCAGGGCGCCTTCCCGGTGACCTCCACCTCCAGGTCCGGGATGCCGACCGCGGCCCGGATGTGCCGGACGCACCGCTCGTCGGTGAACGCCTCCAGCGGCTCGCCGTGCTCCGGGTGCCAGGGCGCGTGGAACACCCACTCCTCGTGGTTGTCCACCGGCAGCAGCGCGCCGTCCGCCTCCGGGTTGGTCAGGTAGCAGGCGATGAAGTGCCGGTCGCCCACCGCCTCGGCCAGTCGCTTGGCCCGGAAGGTGATGCTGACGTTGTGGAACAGCTCGCCCTTCCCGGACTGGCCGATGCCCAGCCGCTCCCGGGCCGGGCTGCGCGGACCGTCCGCGGCGACCAGGTACTGCGCCCGGACGGTCCGCTCCTCACCGGTCTCCCGGCTGCGCAGCAACGCCGTGACGCCCTCGGCATCCTGCTCGAAGGAGACCAGCTCGGTGCTGAACCGCACGTCTCCGCCCAGCTCGCGGGCGGAGCGAAGCAGCACCGGCTCCAGGTCGTTCTGGCTGCACAGGCACCACGAGCTCGGGCTGAACCGGGCCAGCCGCCCGCCCGGGTCGATCTCCCGGAACAGCCACTCCTGCTCCGAGCCGGTCAGCGAGGGGGCCTGCAGGATGCCGTGGTTCGCGGCGAGCACCGAGGCCGCCTCGCGGATCGCCGGCTCGATCCCGGCGCCCCGGTAGAGCTCCATCGTACGGACGTTGTTGCCTCGGCCACGCGGGTGATGCGAGGTGTCGGAGTGCTTCTCGACCAGCAGGTGTCTGACACCCAGTCGGCCCAGGAAGAGTGAGGCCGACAGCCCGACCAGCGAGCCGCCGACGATCAGGACCGGCACCCGGTCGTCAACCTTCGGATTCATCAATTGCTCCAGCCTGTACGGGGGTTCGCGGCCCGGCTACGGGGCACGGCGCCGCCCTCGGCGGGGCCGGACGGACAGCGGCCCCGTCCTTCCATCCCCCGTGCCGGGGGCGTTCTGCCGCCTCTTCGCTCGGATGGCCCGCATATCTCGCGCAACCCGTGGGGTCCGCGCACGATCGACTTCAGGCCTGGCGCCGAACGCCGAGGCCGACCGCCACCGCACCGCCCTCCTCCCCCACCGGGCGCAGTCCACGGAACGCCGCCCGGCGCGACCCTTCGTGGGCGACCCAGAAGCAGAAAGTGGATCATGACGACTCTGTCCGAACCGCAGACGCAGCAGCACGCCGAGACCGACACCCGGCTGCGCGTGATGCTGATGCTCGAAATCAAGGACGGCGCCCAGCAGCGCTTCCTCGACGTCTACGAGAAGCTGCGCCACCAGGTGGCCTCGGTCCCCGGCCATGTGAGCGACCAGCTCTGCCAGTCGATCAACGACCCGCGACAGTGGCTGATCACCAGCGAGTGGCGGGACCAGGAGACCTTCCTGGAGTGGGTGGACAGCCCCGCGCACCGCGAGATGGTCAAGCCGATGCACGGCTGCGTCAGCGACACCTTCCGCTCGCTGCGCTACTCCATCCTCCGCGAGACCTCCGCGGCCGGCACCACCGGCACCCGCGCCCCGATGCCGGTACCGCCCGGCCTGCCCCGCACCGAGACCCCCGGGCACGTCGGCCCGCCGCAGGCCGCCCCCGGCCCGGACGGCGTGGTCCGTCACGCGCTGACCTTCACCGTCAAGCCCGGCAGCGAGCACGAGGTGGCCAGGATCCTCTCCGGCTACACCTCCCCCAAGGCCGAGGTCGACGAGACCACCCGGCTGCGCCGCACGTCGCTGTTCATGCACGGCAACCGGGTCGTCCGGGCGGTCGAGGTGATCGGCAGCCTCGGCGACGCGCTGCGCCACGTCGCGATGCAGCCCGAGGTCCGGGCCGTCGAGGAGGCGATCAACCCGCACCTGGAGGAGGCCCGTCAGCTGGGTGACCCGCAGTCCGCGCGCGCCTTCTTCGCCAAGGCCGCGCTGCCCGCGGAGCACCAGGCGATCGCCGGCTCCCCGGTGTCCGGCCGGCTCCACCGGCACGCCGTGCTGTACCCCGTGAAGCCGGGCAACGCGCGGGCGGTGACCGAACTGCTGGCCGAGCACGACAACCTCGCCACCACCGACCCGACCGGCCCGGTCGCGGCGAGCACCGTCTTCCACCGCGACGACATCGTGGTCCGCCTGGTGGACCTGCGGGTCCCCGCCGAGGCCGACCCGGCCGCCGCGCTCGGCGTCGCGGGCGAGCGGGAGGCCACCGTCCTCGGCCGGCTGCTCGACCTCGGTGCGGAGGGCGACCTGCGCACCGTCGCCGGCCTGAGCGCGTTCCTCGCCGCCCACTCGATGAGCCCGGTCACCGACCGGAGCTCGCACATGGACTGACGGATCGTCCGTCGCGTCGCAGGACCGGAAGACCAGACCCCACACTCGGAGGAACAACCATGACCAAGCAGTACCCACGGATCGTGCACGTCGACGAGGCCCCGGAGAACCGGCGGCGCGGCGGCGACCTGCGCGCCATGCTCACCCCCACCACCTGCGGCGCGACCAGCGGGTTCATGGGTCTGGCCATCGTGCAGCCCGGCGAGCGGATCGGCGAGCACTACCACCCGTACTCCGAGGAGTTCGTCTTCGTGGTGTGCGGCGACCTGGAGGTGGACCTGGACGGCGAGACCCGTCCGATCAAGCCCAACCAGGGCCTGATGATCCCGGTCAACATGCGCCACCGCTTCCGCAACGTCGGCGACACCGAGGCCCGGATGGTCTTCCACCTCGGCCCGCTCGCGCCGCGGCCGGAGCTCGGCCACGTCGACACCGAGGAGACCGAGCCGGCCGTCGCCTCCGGCCCGCCGGAACACGCCAAGGTCGCTTCGTGACACGGCGTGTCGCCGTCACCGGGATCGGTGTGGTGGCGCCCGGCGGTGTGGGCGTGCCGGCCTTCTGGCGGCTGCTCACCTCCGGGCGCACCGCCACCCGGGGCATCACGCTCTTCGACCCCACCGGGTTCCGCTCCCGGATCGCCGCCGAGTGCGACTTCGACCCGGCGGCGCACGGGCTGGGCCCGGATGAGGTTCAACGGGCTGACCGATACGTGCAGTTCGCGATGGTGGCGGCGGACGAGGCGATCGCCGACGCCGGGCTCGACCTGGCCGCGGAGGACCCGTGGCGGGTCGCCGTCTCCCTCGGGACGGCGGTCGGCGGCACCACCCGGCTGGAGCACGACTACGCCCTGGTGAGCGCCGGCGGCGACCGCTGGGACGTCGACCACCGGCAGGCCGAGCCCCAGCTGCACCGGGCGTTCGCGCCCAGCACGCTGGCCTCCGCGGTCGCCGAGCGCACCGGCGCGCACGGCCCGGTGCAGACCGTCTCCACCGGCTGCACCTCCGGGCTGGACGCGATCGGTTACGCCTTCCAGGCCGTCGAGGAGGGCCGCGCCGACATCTGCATCGCCGGTGCCTCCGACTCCCCGATCTCGCCGATCACCGTTGCCTGCTTCGACGCCATCAAGGCCACCAGCGAGCGCAACGACGATCCGGAGCACGCCTCCCGCCCCTTCGACGCCCACCGGGACGGCTTCGTGCTCGGCGAGGGCGGCGCCGTCCTGGTGCTGGAGGAGCTGGAACACGCCCGCCGGCGCGGCGCCCGGATCTACGGCGAGATCGGCGGGTTCGCCACCTTCGGCAACGCCTACCACATGACCGGCCTCACCCAGGAGGGGCTGGAGATGTCCCGGGCGATCGACGAAGCGCTCGGCCACGCCCGGGTCGACCGCACCGACGTCGACTACGTCAATGCGCACGGCTCGGGCACCAAGCAGAACGACCGGCACGAGACGGCGGCCGTGAAGCGCTCGCTCGGCGGGCACGCCTACGAGACGCCGATGAGCTCGATCAAGTCGATGGTCGGGCACTCGCTCGGCGCGATCGGCGCGATCGAGGTGGTCGCGTGCACCCTCGCCCTCGCCCACGGCGTGGTACCGCCGACCGCCAACTACGAGACTCCGGACCCGGAGTGCGACCTCGACTACGTGCCGCGCACCGCGCGCGAGCTGCCGCTCCGTCACATCCTGTCGGTCGGCAGCGGATTCGGCGGATTCCAGTCCGCCGTCGTGTTGAACAGAACGGGGTGATCTCCATGACGTCACGTCAACAGGGCCGCCGGGCGGTGGTCACCGGCCTCGGCGTGGTGGCGCCGAACGGCGTCGGGACCGACGCCTTCTGGAAGGCCACCACGCAGGGCGTGAGCGTCCTCGACCGGATATCCCGGGAGGGCTGCGCGCACCTTCCCCTGCGCATCGCGGGCCAGGTAAGGGACTTCGACCCGGCTTCGGTGATCGACAGCCGTTTCCTGGTGCAGACCGACCGCTTCACCCACTACGCGATGGCCGCCGCCGACCTCGCGGTCGCGGACGCCGGGTTCACCCCCGACCCGGAGCAGCCCTTCGGCGTCGGCGTGGTGACCGCGGCCGGCTCCGGCGGCGGCGAGTTCGGCCAGCGCGAGCTCCAGCAGCTCTGGGGCCAGGGGCCGCAGTTCGTCGGCCCGTACCAGTCCATCGCCTGGTTCTACGCGGCCAGCACCGGCCAGGTCTCGATCCGCGGCGGCTACAAGGGCCCGTGCGGGGTGGTGGCCAGCGACGAGGCCGGCGGCCTGGACGCCCTCGCCCACGCCGCCCGTGCCATCGAGCGCGGCACCGACGCCGTGGTGGCCGGCGCCGCCGAGGCGCCGCTGGCGCCGTACTCGATGGTCTGCCAGCTCGGCTACCCCGAGCTGAGCCTCGCCCAGCAGGCCGACCGGGCCTACCTCCCGTTCTCCTCCGCGGCGGTCGGCTTCTCGCCCGCCGAGGGCGGCGCGATGCTGCTGATGGAGGACGAGGAGTCGGCCCGCCGCCGGGGCGCCGCCGTCCGGGCCCACCTGGCCGGACACGGCGCGACCTTCACCGGTGCCTCCCGCTGGGAGGAGTCCCGGGAGGGCCTGGCCGCGGCGATCCGGATCGCGCTCGACCAGGCCCGGATCTCCGCGGAGGACGTCGACGTGGTCTTCGCCGATGCCCTCGGCGTCCCGGCCGCGGACCGCGCCGAGGCACTCGCACTGGCCGACGCCCTCGGCCCGTACGCCGAACGCGTGCCGGTCACCGCGCCCAAGGCCGGCACCGGGCGGGCCTACTGCGGCGCGCCGCTGCTGGACACGGCCGCCGCCGTCCTGGCCATGGAGGACGGCGTGGTGCCGCCGACCCCCAACGTCACCGAGGTCTGCCACGACCTCGCCCTGGTGACCGGCCGCGCCCGCCCGGCCGAGCTGCGCACCGCCCTGGTGCTCAGCCGCGGGCTGATGGGTTCCAACTCCGCGCTGGTGCTCCGGCGCGGCGAGCAGGCCTGACCGCACCCCGTCTGGCCCACCCGGCTCACCCGGCAGACCCGGTGAGCCCACCTACGGAAGGGAACAACCCGTGAGCAACACCCTCACCCATCCCGAACTCGCCACGCTGATCCGGGCCCGAGCCGGCGTCGTGATCGACCCCATGGACCTGGAGCGCCCGGGAGCCAGCTTCGACGAGTTCGGCGTGGACTCCCTCGGTCTGCTCGGCGTGGTCGGCGAACTCGAGAACCGGTACGGCGTGAAGGTCACCAACGGCGCCGAGTCGGCCAAGACCCCGGCCGAGTTCCTGGAGCTGGTCAACTCCGCCTTCACCGCGAAGGCCGGTGCCTGAGATGCCCGGACACACCGACAACGAGATCGTCATCGCCGCGCCGCTCGACCTGGTCTGGGAGATCACCAACGACCTGGAGAACTGGCCGCAGCTGTTCAGCGAGTACGCCTCCGTGGAGGTGCTGGAGCGCGACGGCGACCGCGTGCGCTTCCGGCTCACCATGCACCCCGACGAGAACGGCCAGGTGTGGAGCTGGGTCTCCGAGCGCACCACCGACCGGTCCTCGCTCGCGGTGAACGCGCGCCGGGTCGAACCCGGTCCGTTCGAGTTCATGGACATCCGCTGGGAGTACGCGGAGGTCCCGGCCGGCACCCGGATGCGCTGGGTGCAGGACTTCTCGATGAAGCCGACCGCGCCGGTGGACGACGACGGCATGGTGAACCACATCAACCGCAACTCGCGCATCCAGATGCAGCTGATCCGCGAGAAGGTCGAGAAGAAGGCCGCGGAGGTGTGAGCCCGATGACCCACCGCGCACTGATCGTCGCCCGGATGAAGCCCGGGGCGGCCGACGGCATCGCCGAGGTGTTCGCCGAGTCCGACCGCGGCGAACTGCCGCACCTGATCGGCGTCACCGGGCGGAGCCTGTTCCAGTTCGGCGACGTCTACCTGCACCTGATCGAGGCCGACCGCCCGCCCGGCCCGGCCGTCGCCAAGGTGATCGGCCACCCGGAGTTCCGGGCCGTCAGCAACGCCCTCACCGCCTACGTCCAGGCCTACGACCCGGCCACCTGGCGGGAGCCCGAGGACGCCATGGCGCGCGAGTTCTACCGCTGGGAGCGTCCCGGCCTCAACTGACCGGGGCCGGACGGCCAGGTCTCGGACGGCCGGGTGCCGCCCGGACGGGCCCGCACACGCCGGTGTCCCGCAGGATCTCCTGCGGGACACCGGCGTGCCGTGCGTCGGGGCCGGGGCCGGGGCACGGCGGGTCCGGGGCCGGCTCAGCCGGTCATGGCGGCGAGGACGGTGCGCCAGTCCTCGCCCGGCTCCGGCCGCAGCAGGTCGGCGAGCGCGTCCGAGCGGTAGCGCCAGGGCCGCAGCAGCTCGGGGTCCGCGTCCGCCGCCTCCTCCAGCTGGCTGGACGAGCCCAGCAGCCGGACCAGCTCGGCGGTGAACTCGGGCCAGGGGACGTGCCCGGAGACCGCGTTGACGATCCGGCCGGCCGCGCGGGCCGTCCCCGCCGCGCCGTCCGCACATCCCGCGACCGCCCGGGCGAGGGCCGCCGCGTGCACCCAGCAGGCCACGTGGTGGTCCGGGCCGGCGCCCGGCGGCGGCGCCGGCAGCGCGATCGGCCGGCCGGCCAGGGCGGCCTGGTAGAGCGCACCGGTCGCACCCCACCGGAGCTGGTCGCGCAACCGCTGGTGCGGTCCCCAGACCAGCGGGGAGCGGACCACCGCCCCCGGGCCGCGGCCACCGGTGCCGGCCGCGGCCAGCAGGATCCGCTCGCACTCCGCCTTGGCCCGCCCGTACGGGCTGACCGGCTCGGAGGCCGGCGCGCCCTCGGGGACCTCGTGCACCGCCGGGCGGCCGTAGGCGTCGATGCTGCTGACGAAGACGAAGGGGCCGCTGCCCCGCCAGCCGTCCACCAGGACGCGCATCGCGGCGACGTCGACCGCGTGCTCCGTGAAGGTGCAGGCGGCGTGGATCACCGCGTCTACGCCCTCCACCGCACGGCGCAGGCTGTCCGGGTCGCCGAGGTCCCCCTCGGCGACCTCGGCACCGCTGCGGGCCACCAGGTGCGCCGACTCCGGCCGGACCAGTGCCCGCACCGGTCGGCCCTGCGCCGTGAGCTCCTGCAGCACCGCCGCGCCGACCCCGCCCGTGGCTCCGGTGAGCAGCACCGTCCCGACCCGGGTGGTACCGGCCGTCGGCCCGGTCCGCAGGACCGAAGCCGCCCGGCGCTCGGTGGCGCGCTCGTCGAGCAGCGCGGCCAGCGCCCGAGGGGTGCGCTGCTCCAGCACGTCCAGGCCGGTCAGCGGAAGTCCGGCCCTGGTCCGCAGGCGCTCGGCCAGCTGGACGGCGACCAGTGAGTGGCCGCCCAGCTGGAAGAAGTCGCCGTCCGCCGGCGGCCTGCCGCCCAACAGCTCGGCGAAGGCGTCCCGGACCGCCTCCAGCCGCGGCGTGGGGGCCGGCGGCTCCGCCGGGGCGGGCGCTGCGGGGAGTCGGGCGGGATCGAGCCCGCCGTCGGCGGTGCGCGGCATCGCGTCCAGCAGGGTCACGGCGGCCGGGAGCCGGTCCGCCGGGAGCCGGCGGCGCAGGGCGGCGCGCAGATCGGCGCCGCTCGGTGCACCGGGGCCGCGGACGACGGCATAGGCGACGGCCCGGCCGGCCGCGGGGTGCACCACGGCGGCGTCGGCGACCCGGGGGTCGGCCAGCAGCGCGGCGACGGCGGGGTGCGGCGGCTCCGACGCGGCGCCGGGCTCGGTGCCGGCGGGCGCGGCGGCGGGGTCGGCTTCGGGCGCCGCTGAGGCGGGCTCGGCCGCGGACTGCGGCGCCGCGGGTGCCGCCGGGGCGAGCCGGGCGCCCGGCAGCGCCGAGAGGCGGTGGGTCGGGTCGGCCGCGACGGCGGCGAGCAGCTCGGCGAAACCGGCGAGCAGTCGGCCGGCCGGCTCGGCGTCGAGGGCGGCCGGGTCGTGCTGGAGCAGGCAGCGCGGCCGGGGGCCGTCCTCGACCAGCAGCGTGAGGCCGAACTTGGCGAGCCCGAGGTCGATCTCGACCGCCTCCCCCGTCAGGCCGGGCAGCGCCAGGGGCTCGGCCGGGCGGACGACGTCGCAGCTCACCGCGAGCGGCGGGGTGCCGTCGGCTCCGCGGGCGGTGGCGTCGAGCCGGGCGACGACCAGGTCGAACGGGACGTGCTGGTGCTGCTGCGCGTCCAGCTGGGCCGCCCGGACGCCCGCCAGGACCTCGGTGAACCGCGGATCGCCGGAGAGGTCGGCGCGGACCGGCAGGGTGTTGACCTGGAGGCCCACCAGGCGGCGCAGTTCGGGCCTGGCGCGGTGGCCGCCGGCGCAGCCGACGGTGAGGTCGGGCTCGCCGGTGGCGATCCGCAGGGTGGCGAAGGCCGCCGCGAGGACGACGGTGAAGAGGGTGGCGCCGTGGCGGGCGCCGAGCTGCCGCAGGCCGTCGAGGGTGGCGGCCGGGAGCGGGGCGGTGTGCAGGGCGGCCCGTCGCTCGGGGGTGCCGGGCGGTACCGGGCGTAGCAGTGGGAGCGGCCGGGTGCCGGCCAGCCGGGCGGCCCGCTCGTCGGCGGCGGCCGCCAGCTCGGCGTCCCGGCCGCGCTCCCAGCGGGCGTAGTCGGCGTACTGCGGCCCGGGGTCGGGCAGGTCCGCCGGCCGGCCCTCGACCGCCGCCGCGTACAGGACCCGCAGGTCGGCGGTGAGCACGGGCAGGGAGCCGCCGTCGACGGCGATGTGGTGGACGGTCAGCAGCAGGGTGTGGTCGTCCGGGGCGTGCCGGAGGGCGAGTGCACGCAGGACCGGGCCGGTGGCGAGCTCGAACGGGTGCGCCGCCTCCTCGTGCAGCAGAGCCGGGGCGTCCTGCTCGGCGGCGGGGACGACGGCGACCGGCACCCGGACGACCGGGCCGATCTCCTGGCAGGGCCGGCCGTCCCGCTGCCCGTACCGCGTGCGGAGCACGGCGTGGCGGGCGGTGAGCGCGGTCAGCGCGGTGGCGAGGGCCTCGGGGTCGAGCGGGCCGCGCAGCCGGGTGGCGAGCGGGACGTGGTACCGGGCGCCGCCCTGGCCGAGGCTGTCCATCAGCCACATCCGCTGCTGGGCGTGGGAGAGCGGGGCGGGTTCGGCGGTGGCAGCGCGGGCGAGCGGCCGTGCCGTCCGGGCGCGTTCGGCGCCGGAGCGGCGGCGGGCGCGGGCCAGCAGGTCGGCCTGGCGGGCGGCGTGGTCGCCGGGGTGGCCGGTGGCGGAGGTCATCGGGTCGGCTCCAGGGGGTGCACGGCGGGCGCGGTCGCGGGCTCGCCCGCCGCTGGAGCACCCGCCTCGGGGTCGTCGGGCGCTGCGTCGCCGGCCGCTGCGTCGTCGGCCGCGAGCAGGGCGCGCTCGATCAGGGCGGCCTGGCCGGCCACCGTGGGGTGGTCGAGGAAGTCGCCGAGCGGGAGCTCGACGCCGAGGTCCTCTCGCAGGTCGTCGACGACCCACATGGCCAGCAGCGAGTGGCCGCCCTCGGCGAAGAAGTCCGCGTCGGATGCGGTCACCGGGCGCTCCAGCGCCCGCGACCAGGCCTCGGCGACGACCTGCTGGATCGGCGTCAGGGACCCGGCCGCCGTGGCCGGCTCGGCCTCGCCCGCCGGGACCGGTGCGGTGTCGTCCGCGGCGAGCGCCCGGCGGTCGACCTTGCCGGTCCCGGTGAGCGGCAGAGCGTCCAGGACGATCCAGGCGGTCGGCACCAGGTGGGCCGGCAACCGCTCGGCCAGTCGGCGGCGGAGCGCCTCGGGTGCCGGCCGGGTGCCCTCGGCCGGCACCAGGCAGGCGGTCAGCGCCGCGTCCTCCCGGCCGGCCCGGCGGACCACCACGGCGGCCTCGGCCAGCTCGGGGAAGGCCCTCAGCGCGTGCTCGATCTCGCCGGGCTCGATGCGGAAGCCGCGCACCTTCACCTGGTCGTCGAGACGCCCGTGGAACTCCAGGGTGCCGTCGGGCCGCCGGACGGCGAGGTCGCCGGTGCGGTAGGCGCGGCCGATGCCGGGCAGGTCCCGGAACCGCTCGGCCGTCAGCTCCGGCCGGCCCAGGTAGCCGAGGGCCAGCCGGGTGCCGGCGATCCAGAGCTCGCCGCGGGTGCCGTCCGGCACCGGCGCCTGCCCGTCGTCCAGGACGTGGGTGCGGGCGCCGCCGAACGGACGGCCGATCGGCACGGGGCCCGCGCAGTCGGCCGGCTCCACCCGGTGCAGGGTGGCGAAGGTGGTGGCCTCGGTGGGGCCGTAGCCGTTGACCAGGGTCAGCCAGGGGAACGCCCGGAGCACCGCGCCGGCGTGCTCGGCGGCCAGCGCCTCGCCGCCCGCCACGACGGTGCGGAGCACGCCGAAGATCCGGGACCGGCGGGCGGCCAGCTGGTGGAAGAGCGCGGTGGTGAGGAACGCCGTGGTGACGCCGAACCGCTCGACGTCCCGGGCGAGCTCCTCGGCGGTGGGCCGCTCGGCGGGCGAGACGGCGACGGCGGCGCCGCGGGCCAGCGGCGCCCAGAGCTCGAAGGTGGCGGCGTCGAAGGTGGCGGGCGAGTGGAAGAGCATGCGGTCGCCGGGACCGAGCACCACCGAGTCCGGCGCGGTGGCCAGGTCGGCGACGGCGGCGTGCGGCACCTGGACGCCCTTCGGACGGCCGGTGGAGCCGGAGGTGTAGTGCACCAGGGCGACCGCCTCCGGGGTGGCGGCGGGACGGTCGGCGAGGACGGCGGCGGGCGACCCGGCGGCCGGGCCGCTCTCGGTCGGGCCGGTCTCGGTCAGGACGAGGACCTGATCGTCGGCCAGTCCGGCGTCCGCGAGCAGCGCCTTGTCGCCCAGGGTTATCCGGACGCCGGCGTCCCCGGTCATCTCGGCGATGCGCGGCCGGGGGTAGGCCGGGTCGAGCGGGACGACCTGGCCGCCCGCCCACCAGACGGCGAGTTCGGCGACGACCAGCCGGGTGGAGCGGGCGCAGAGCAGCCCGACGGCACTGCCGGGGCGGACGCCCCGGTGGGCCAGCTCGGCGGCCAACCGGCGCGCCGCGTCGACGAGTTCGCGGTAGGTCAGGCTGATGGAGCCGTCGGTCACGGCCAGCGCGTGCGGCTGCTGTCCGGCGTGCCGGGCGATCAGCGCGGGGACGGTGGCGGCGGGCTCGGCGGCGGCGGTGGCCGCGGCCGGGCGCTCCGGCGCGGGTCCGCCCAGGGGGGTGGGAGCAGTCATGGGTGTCTTCCCTTCCGGGCGCCCCCGGTCGCTG
Source organism: Kitasatospora hibisci (assembly GCF_043950205.1). Classification (NCBI taxonomy): domain Bacteria; kingdom Bacillati; phylum Actinomycetota; class Actinomycetes; order Kitasatosporales; family Streptomycetaceae; genus Kitasatospora; species Kitasatospora hibisci. The sequence continues at coordinate 1,324,921 of NZ_CP171642.1, forward strand.
CCGGGGGCGCCCTGCTACGGGGTACGGACGGGGCCTACGGGAGGGCGGCCGGGCCGTCAGCCGACGGCGCTGGGCAACCGCTCCTCGACCAGCCGCCCGAGGGCGCGCAGGTCGGGCTGGCGCAGCAGCTGCGGGGCGCGCAGCCGGACGCCGCACTCCTCCTCCAGGGCGGCCAGCAGGCGCGCGGCGACGATCGAAGTCCCGCCCGCGTCCAGGAAGTTGTCGGCGAGCGCGAGGTCCGGCCGGCCGAGCAGCTCACGGCAGATCCGCAGGACGACCCGCTCGGCGGGACTCGCGTCCTCCTCCGGGGCGGTCGGGTGGACCGGCTCCGCGGCGGCGAGCAGGGCCGGACGGTCGACCTTGCCGTTGGCGTCCAGCGGGAAGGCCTCGACCAGCCGGACCGCCGTGGGCACGGCCTGCTCAGGCAGCCAGGGCCGGACGGCGTCCAGCAGCTCGGCGGCCGTGGGCGCCTCGCCGGCCGGTGCCTCCCCGCTCGGCGCGGGCTGGACGAAGGCGGTCAGCTGTACGCCGCCCGCCGGTCCGGGCCGGGCCGCCACGACCGCCCGCCGCACCCACGGGTCGCGCTCGAACGCCGCCTCGACCTCCGCGGGCTCGATCCGCACGCCGCTCACCTTGACCTGGTCGTCCAGCCGCCCGAGGAACTCCAGCACGCCGTCCGGGCGCATCAGCACCCGGTCACCGGTGCGGTAGACCCGGTCGGCGCCCTCGATCCCGGCCGGTGCCTCGACGAAGCGGCGGGCGGTGAGCTCCGCATCCAGGTAGCCGATGGCCAACCCCCTTCCGCCCACGCGAAGTTCGCCGGCCTGCCCGCGCGGCACCGGGCGGCCGTCCGGGTCGGCCACCAGCACCACCGCGCCGGGGATCGGCAGGCCGATCGGCGGCGCGTCGGCGCCGTGGCCGCCGCCCGGGGACATGGTGTGGACGCTGGTGACGACGGTGGCCTCGGCCGGCCCGTACGCGTTGTGGACGGTGGCGGTGACGTCCGGCCCGGGGGCGCGGCGCAGCCGGTCGCCGCCGATGCAGAGGTGACGCAGGGCCAGCCCGGTCGGCCACGGGCGGTCCAGCACCGGCTCGGCGAGCGGGGTCGGCAGGACGGCGACGGTGATGCCGGCCTCGCGCCACCAGTCGGTGAGCGCGGAGCGGTCCCACCGGACGGCGTCGGGGGCGACGCTGAGGGCGGCGCCCGAGGTGAGGGTGGCCCAGAGCTCCATCAGGTGCGGGTCGAAGGCGACGCCGATCAGCAGGCTGTGCCGGTCGCCGGGCCCGAGGCCGGTCAGCTGCCGGTACCACTGCAGCAGCGCGCCGAGCGCGGACTCGCCGACGGCCACGGCCTTGGGGGTGCCGGTGGAGCCGGAGGTGAGGACGGCGTAGTGGGTGCCGGCCGGCGCGCGGACGGCGGCCTCGCCGCCCCCGGTCTCGGCGGCGAAGGCGGCGACCACGGTGGCGGCGGCGTTCGCCCCCTCCACCGGGAGCGCCAGCGGCAGCTGCTCGCCGGCCCGGTGGGCGGGCGGCAGCAGCGCCGGGTCGCCGATCAGGCAGGCCGGCCGGAGCTGTTCGGCGACGGCCTGCAGCCGCCGCTCGCCGGGGCGCGGCCCGAGCGGCAGGTGGACGGCGCCGAGCCGGGCCACGGCCAGAGTCGCGGCGACCAGCGCGGCCGAGTGGTCCAGGCAGACGCCGACCAGGTCGCCGCGGGCCACCCGGCCCTTCAGGCTCTCGGCCGACTCCGCGGCGAGCCGGTCGAGTTCGGCATAGGTCCAGCTGCGCTCGCCGTCGACCAGCGCGGGGGCATCCGGGGTCCGGTGGACCCAGTGGGTGAAGAGGTCGAGCACCGCACCCTCCTGGTGCGGCCGGCCGTAGCCGATACTGAGCTCGGACTGACGGTCAGTCATGAGTGTTTCTCCGAAGGTCGCGTGGCGGATTTCGCAGGCGGGAGCGGCTCAGCCCAGGCCCATCGCCCGGGCGACGATCACCTTCTGGACCTCGGAGGTCCCCTCGATGATCGTCGTCATCCGGACGTAGCGGTACAGGAACTCCAGCGGGTGCCCGCGCACCCAGCCGGTCGCGCCGTGCACCTGGAGCGAGCGGTCCACCGCCCGGACGGCGGTCTCGGAGGCGGTCAGTTTGGCCAGCGCGGCGTTCTCGGGGGCCTCGGTGCCCTCGTCCACCAGCCGGGCGCAGGCCAGGGTGAGCAGCTTGGAGGCCTCCACCTCCGCCCGGGTGGCCACCAGGTGTTCCTGGACGTGCTGGTAGTTGCCGATCGGCTCGCCGAAGGCCTGCCGCTCCCGGGCGTACTCGACGCCCAGGCGGAGCGCGTACTCGGCGACGCCGTTGCACATCGCGGCGACCACCAGGCGACCGCGCGAGAGGCTGTCCATGGCGAGCGCGGTGGCGGCTCCGACGCCCTCCTCGCCGCCGATCACCGCGTCCATCGGCGCCCGCACCTGGTCCAGGGTGAGCTCGAACAGCGGCTCGCCGGACATGCCCTCGTAGCGCTGGCCGATCCGCAGGCCCGGGTGGTCCATCCGGAGGACGAAGGCGGTCGCTCCGCCGGTCGGGCCGGCGCCCTCGCCGAGGTCGGTGGCGGTGACGACCAGGGCGATGTCGGCCCGGTCGGCGTTGCTGACGAAGGTCTTGCGGCCGTTCAGCACCCAGCCGTCGCCGTCGCGGACGGCGGTGGTGGTGAGCCGGAAGGCGTCGGAGCCGGCCTGCGGCTCGGTGAGCGCGAGGCAGCGCGCCTGCTCGCCGCGGACCAGCGGAACGAGGTGGCGCTCGATCTGCTCGGGGGTGCCGTGTCGCAGCAGCGGACTGGGCCCGTCCGAACCGGCCAGCGCGTACGGCGCCAGCGGGCAGCCGCTGCGCCCGGCGGCGTGGTGGAGCAGCACGACGGCGGTGAACGGCATGTCCGCGCCGCCGAGTTCCTCGGGGTAGTCGCCGGCGTAGAAGCCGAGCGCGGCGGAGCGCTTGCGGACGTAGGCCCGCAGGTCGGCCGGCGGCTGGTCGGCGGTCTCGGGCAACTCGGCTGCGAGCGGCACGAGTTCGCGGCGGATGAAGCTCTCGAAGGCGTCGACGAGCTCACGGTGGCCGGCTTCGAGGACGCTGGAGGGGGTGGACAGCGCGGAGGTGCTCACTGGTTCGCTCCGGTCAGGGCGCGGGCCTGGTCGGCCAGGACGGGGTGCTGGAAGAGGGTGCGCAACTGCGGGCGGCTGCCCAGGCGCGGCTCCAGCCAGGCCGCGAGCCGGGCGGCGAGCAGCGAGTGCCCGCCCACCTCGAAGAAGTGCGAGTCCGCGGTGAAGCGGTCGTGGCCCAGCACCTCCTGCCAGGCCTCGGCGATCAGGGCCTGCCCGGGGTCGGTGAAGGCCTGCTGCTGCGCCTGCGCCGGCTCGCCGGCCGGCCCCGCCTCGGCGGCGATCCGGGCCAGGGCCGCGCGGTCGGGCTTGCCGCCGGGCAGCAGCGGCATGGTGTCCAGCGCCGTCCAGGCGGCCGGGACCAGCCCGCCGGGCAGCCGGCGGCCGAGGGCCTGGTGCAGGGCGGCCTGGTCGGGCTGCTCGGCACCCTCCAGGAACCCGAGCAGCCGGGGACCGGACGCCTCGTCGTGGTGGAGGACGACGGCGCAGGAGCGGCCACCGAGCTCCGCGGAGGCGGCGGCCTCGATCTCCTCCAGCTCGATCCGGTAGCCGCGCAGCTTCACCTGGTTGTCCTGCCGGCCGAGGAACCAGAGCCGGCCCTTCAGGTCGCGGTAGCCGCGGTCGCCGGTGCGGTAGACCCGCTCGCCGCCGAGCGCGGGCACCGGTACGAAGCGGGCCCCGGTGACCTCGGGGAGGCCGAGGTAGCCCTCGGCGAGCAGCGCGCCGCCGATCGCCAGCTCCCCGACCGCGCCGGCCGGCAGCGGGTGGAGGCCGTCGTCCAGAACGTGCACCCGCACGCCGGGCAGCTCGGTGCCGAGCGGGATCTCGGCGGCGTCCTCGGCCAGGTCGGCCTCGGTGACCTCGTGCACGGTGGAGGTGACGGTCGCCTCGGTGACGCCGTAGGCGTTCAGCACGGTGGCGGTGGTGGCGCCGGCCAGGCCGCGCAGGGCGCGGGCCGGCAGCCGCTCGCCGCCGAGCACCAGCAGGCGCGGCGACCAGCGGCCGTCGCGCAGCGCCTCGGCCAGGTCCTCCCGGACGGCGAGGAAGTAGCTGGTCGGCAGGTTGGCGACGGTGACGCCGCGGGCGGCGAGGACGGCGACCAGCTCCGGCCCGGTCGGCACCTCGCGCTGCGGCACCACCAGGGCGGCGCCGGCGGCCAGCGCGGGCAGCACCTCCTCCAGCGACACGTCGAAGGACGGGCGGGCGAAGAGCAGCACCCGGTCGGCGGGGCCCAGTCCGTACCGTCCGGCAACGGCGGCCGCATAGCCGACCAGCGCCTCCCGGCCGACCAGGACCGGCTTGGGCACGCCGGTGGAGCCCGAGGTGTGGATGAGGTAGGCGGCGCCGTCGAGGACCGCGGCCGGCTCCGCCTTGGGGAACGCCGGGCCGTCCAGCAGGGCCGGGGTGACGCCCTCGGCGGGCAGCGCGAGCGCGCTCTGCCGGGTGGCGAGGACCAGCGCGGGGCTCAGCCGCTCCAGCAGCAGGCCCAGACGGGCCGCCGGGTCCTCGGCGGAGAGCGGGGCGTACACCGCGCCGTGGCGCAGGCAGGCGAGCAGCGCGACCACGCTGTCGACCCCGCGCGGCAGGACGGCGGCCACCGGCTGGCCCGGCGTCACCCCGGCGGCCCGCAGACGGTCGACCAGCTCGCCGACCCGGCGGTCGAGGTCGCCGTAGCTGAGCCGTTCGGTACCGGCGAGCACGGCCAGGGCGGCCGGGTCGTGGGCGGCGGCGGGGTCGAGGACAGCGGCCGCGTCCAGGGCGTGTCCGGTGGCTGCCTGCTCGGTGGCAGTCTCCTCGGGGGCGGCCTGCTCGGGGGCGGCCTGCTCGGGGGCGGCCTGCTCGGGGGCGGTCGAGGCGAGCGCGGCGAGCGGAGCCTGCGGCCGGTCGAGGTAGCGGCGCAGCAGCTCCAGCAGGCGCCCGGCGAGCAGTTCGGCGATCTCCTCGCCGAACAGGTCCGCGTCGTAGTCCCAGACCAGAGTCATTCCGGCCGCGCCGTGCTTCTCGCCCACCACCCGGCGGTCGTCGGGCAGCAGCACCACGTCGAGGTCGAATCGGGTGGTGCCGGTGTTGAATCCCTCGTAGAGCGAGACCTCCAGGCCGGGCGCCTGGATGTCCGGCAGCGGCGCGTCGTGCGCACTGAACATCACGTCGAACAGCGGGTTGTCGGCGCCGCTGGTGTGCCGGCCCAGTGCTCGGGTCAGCTCCTGGACGGGGACGTCCTGGTGGGGCAGCGCGCGGAAGAGGACGTCGGTCACCTCGTCGACCGCCTCGATGCCCGGGGCGGCCGGGTCCAGCCGCAGCCGCAGCGGCACCGTGTTGACGAACATGCCCACGGCGCTCTCGAAGCCCTGCGGCCGGTTGCCGACCGCAGTGCCGACCACCAGCTCCGGGTGCCCGCTGTGGCGGCGCAGCAGTTCGGCGAAGAGCGTGAGCAGGGTGGAGAACGGGGTGTGGCCGTCCTCCCGGCTCCGCTCGCGCAGCCGTTCGGCCAGGTCGGCGCCGATCGACTGGCGCAGCTGCCCGCCCCGGTGGCGGCGCGCGACGCCCGGACGGGCCAGCCCGGGTAGCGTGAGGTCGAGCGGGGCGTCCTGCAACTCACGCTTCCAGAAGGCGAGTCCGCGCTCCCGGGCGTCCGCGGCGGCGGACTCGGCCGTGCGCACGTGCTCCTCGTACGAGCGGGCCGCAGGCAGCTCGGCGGGCTCGCCGAGGACGTGCCCGCGGTAGACCGTGAAGAGGTCGCGGAGCAGGATCGCGAAGGAGTGCCCGTCGTGGATCAGGTGGTGCTCGACGTGGATCAGCCGGTGGTGGTCCTCGGCGAGCCGCACGAGGTGCCAGCGGAGCAACGGCGCCGCCGAAGTGTCCAGCGGCTCCTCGGCCTCGGCCCGGAGCAGTGCCTGGAAGGCGGCCTCGGGGTCGGCCTCGCCGGCCAGGTCGCCGATGCGCAGCCGGGGCTCGGTCCGGGAGCCGACCCGCTGGGCGGGCAGCCCCTCCGGTCGGGCCACCAACTCCAGCCGCAGGCCCGGGTGGTGGGCGAGCACCGCGGCCATTCCGGCGCGCAGCGCGTCCGTGTCGAGCGGGCCCCAGAGATCGAGGGCGGCGGTGAAGTTGTAGGCGCGACTGCCGGGCAGCATCTGCTCGTGCAGCCAGACGATCTCCTGCGAGGAGGAGAGGGCGAACATGACGAACTCCCTTTTGGTGGTGGGTTGTTGTTCGGTTGTGCAGCCGAACGGCGGTGGCCGTCCTGCTCGGTTCGCGGCCGGCGCCGGGGGTGGGGGCGTGGCCGGCCGACCGCCGGGCGGGTGCGCCCGGATCGGGCGGCCCGGCGGGCGCGAGGGGGTGACTGTGGGGTGGTGACGGGACCGCGGTGCGGGGTCGGCCGGGCCGGGCTCAGGCCGCCGGCCCGCCCAGGTGCCGGCTCAGGGCCGACAGCATCGCCTCGAAGGCGTCCTCGGCGGCGGCGTCCGGGTAGCGGTCGCGGTCCCAGGCGAGCCGGACCAGCAGGTCGTCGCCGTGCGAGGCGGAGACGGCCAGCGGCGCGGCCAGCGGGCGTCCGGCCAGGTGGGTCTCGCGGCCCGCCGTTCCGGCGAGCACCAGCGGCGGGCGGCGCTGCAGGTCCTCGAAGGTGAGCAGCCCGTCCAGGGCGCCGGACCAGCGCGCCCCGGCGGAGCGGGCGGCCCGGACCACGTCGTCGAACGGGGTGTCGGCGTGGTCGAGGTCGTCCCACCAGGCCGCGCTCAGCTCGTCGAGGCCGGCGCGGTCAGCCTGTCCCGTGGCGGGCCTCGCCGGCGCGGGGTGGACCAGGGTGTTGAGGAAGCAGCCGACCACCGGTGCGGCACCGGGCGGCCGCCCGCCCCAGGGGTAGCCCAGCGCGAGCGCCCGGTCCCCTTCGCCGAGCCGGTGGGCGGCGACACCTACGGCGTCCAGCAGCGCGGGGAAGAGCGCGCCCCGGGCCGCCCCGGTGGCGGCCGGCAGCCGGTGGGTGACCATCCCGGTGGACCGGGCCGCCGGGCCGGCGTCGCCGGCCCCGCCGAGTCCGCCCAGCCGGGCGGCCCAGTACGCGTGCGCGGTGGCGCTCGCGGCCGCGTCCTCGGACGCCAACTGCATTTCCACCGCCTCCCGGTAGGCCGCCGACCCGTCGTCCCCCGCCGGCCCGGCGGACCCGTCCTCCGCGTAGGCGGCGGCGAGCCCGGCCGTGACCAGACCGAGCGACTGCTCGTCGCAGGCCGCGTGGTCGAGGGCGACGGCGAGCAGCTCCTCCTCGTCGTCCGGGGCGGCCGCCAGCAGCAGGCGCAGGGCCGGGCCGTCGGCCGGCCAGTCGAGCAGAGCGCGGCGCAGCGCCCCGTCGGCCGTGCCGTCCGGGCCGGTCTCCGCCCGCTCGACCGCGACCGACGGTCCGGCGAGGCGCAGCACGGGAGTGCCGCGCACGGTGGCGAAGGAACCGCGCAGGGCGGGGTGGGAGGCGGCCAGCCGGACGGCGGCGCGGTGCAGCCGCGGCAGGTCGACGGTGCCCCGGGGATAGGCGAAGAAGAGCGGCACGATGTCCGTCCGGCTCTGCGGGTCGCGCCGCCGGGCGATCAGGAAGCGGCGCTGGGCACCGGTGAGCGGGAGCAGCCCGCCCCCGGAGTCGGCGACGGAGTCGGCGGCGACGGAGCGGAACCGGGTGAGGTAGGCGGCCGTGATGCTGGAGTGCACGGAAGGATCTCCGCTTTCGGTTCGGCGGATCGGATCGGCGGATCGGGAGGAGAGGAGGCTGGCGGGGCGGGACTCGGGGGCGGGGCCGCCCCCCGTCCGGGCAGGACGGCCCCGCCGGACGACCGGTGCGGTCACCGGCGCGTGCGGGCCGGGCGGGTCAGCGGGCGGGTCTGGCATCCTCCGGGGAGGGCGCGGCCTCCCCGGCCGTGGCGCTGCCGGGCCCGCCCGGGGCGTGCTCCCGGCCCGCCTCGGCGGAGCCGGCGTCCGCAGGAGCGTGCGCCTCGGCCGGGCCGGCGCCGGTCGGCAGCTCCCGCATGCCGCGCAGCGGCGAGAGCAGTAGGGGAAGCGGCACCACCAGGAACCCGGCCCCGCAGACCCAGAGCGCGGCGCGCGCTCCGGCGGCGTCGGCCACGGCGCCGCCGAGCAGCGCACCCAGCGGCAGGGTGCCCCAGACCAGGAAGCGCATCGTCGCGTTCATCCGGCCGAGCAGCCCGGGCGGACAGACGCTCTGCCGGAAGCTCACCTGGGCGACGTTGTAGACCACCGCGCCGAACAGGACCGTGCCCGAGGCCAGCCCGAACAACGCCACGCCGGCTCCGTCGCCGGTCAGCGGCCAGAGCAGCGCGAACGGTCCGGTGAGAACCGGGGCGAGCCAGATCAGCCGGGCCTGGCCGATCCGGCGGGCCAGCGGGCCAGCGCAGAGCGCCCCGGCCAGTCCCCCGACCGCCGAGACGGAGAGCAGCACCCCGATGGCGGCCGGCGAGAGGTCCAGCACCCGGACCCAGAACACCGTCTGGACGGCCATCAGGACGGCGGCGAACAGGTTGGAGACGGCGGTGGCGGCGGCGATCGACCGCAGCAGCGGGTGCCGGAGCACGAACCCGACGCCTTCGGCGATCTCCGTGCGCAGCGAGCGCCCGGGGTCCGGCGGGGGCGGCGGCTCCTCCTCGGCGCGGATGCGGGCGAGCAGCACCGCGGAGGTCAGGTAGCCCACCGCGTCGGCCGCGATCGCCAGCGGCGCGCCGAGCAGCTGGACCAGCCCGCCGCCCAGCCCCGGGCCGGCGACCTGGGCCGAGGAGCGGACGGTCTCGATCGCGCCGTTGCCGGCAACCAGGCGCTCCCGCGGCAGCAGTGCCGGCAGGAAGGACTGGTGGGCCACGTCGAAGAAGACCGTCGCCACGCCGGTGACCAGGGCGACCAGGTAGAGCTGGGCCATCGTCAGCACGCCGAGGGCGGCGGCCGGCGGGATCGACCCGACGGCGAGGCAGCGCACCACGTCGGCGCGGATCAGTACGGGCAGCTTGCGCATCCGGTCCAGCCAGGCACCCGCGGGCAGCCCGACCAGCAGGAAGGCCGCGGTCTCCGCCGCCGTCAGCAGACCGACCTGGAACGGCGCGGCGTCGAGCTCCACCACCGCGACCAGCGGCAGTGCCACCAGGGTGACCTGACTGCCCACTTGGGCCGCGACGGCCCCCGACAGGAGGAGGCGGAAATCGCGCAGACCCAGCAGGCGGGCGGGGTTCGGACGAGGCATGTCGTTCATCAGTACGACTCTCGGTTACCGATTCGACACCGGGCAACCGGTCGGTTCGTTTCCGGCCTTCCGCCACAACGGCCGGATTCCGCCCCTTCCCCGGCCCGGTCGCGCTCCATCCCGGCCCACCGCCCGCCGGGCCGGGCCACCGCCGGGAGTCCGACCAGCGACATCCCGACCGGACGGAATCCAAACCAGGATCCGCGCCACATCGTCCGAATACCGGACAGGCATGATCTGGCCATCGGACAGCCGCCGCCAACATGGCCGGAACCTGCAAAGTCTTGACCATTCGTCACTCTGGCGTGGCCTCGCCGTGCTATCGGGCACCCGGCCGCACCCGGGTCCGGGCCGCCGCGCCCGTTCCCCATGCCGTCACACCCGTACGCCGACGCCCGGCCCCCGACGTCGGGCGGACGTCGGAGGCCGGGCGTCGGGCGCCGAAGGCGGCCGGGGGCCGGCGGCGGGGGGTGCGGGCTCAGGCCGCGCCGAGTGCGGCGTCCGGGGTCTTGCCCGCCTGGGCCTGCTCGATCCGCTGGACCAGCATCACGGCCAGCTTCCGCGTCGCCGCCGGGTCGGCCGGTCCGCCCTCGGTGGTCACCGCGGCGACCAGCGTGCCGGAGCGCAGGACGATGCTCACCCCGTCCCGGCCGGCCAGCTGGCCCTGGAACGCGCGGTACTCGCTCCCCAGCGGCACGATGTCCACCGCCCGGTACGTGCTCGCGTCCCCGTACGACGCGTACACCTCGGCGAGCTTCTCCTTGGCGGCGGCCTTGGTCGGCAGCGTGTCGATCGCGAAGCGCGCGGTCACCTCGCCGAGCGAGAAGCGGGCCGTCCCGCTGAGCGGCTTGCCGCTGCACGCCCCGCTGCCGGAGCAGGTGATGGCGTGGTCGGCGGAGTCGACCCGGCGCTTCTCCTCCTCCCAGCCGGTCATGGCCTTGCCGTCGGGCAGCAGTTGCAGGAGGAGCTTCTCGTCGAGCACCAGCGCGTCCGAGTCCGCGGTGGGCGCCGGCAGGGCGCCGCCGCCGGACGCGCCGCCGCCGGAACCGCCACCCGCCCCCGGCGTCGACGCGCCGCCCGTGGGCGCCCCGGCCGTCCCGGAAGCGCCCGGCGTACCGGCCGCGGCGGACGCGCCGCCGCCGGCGGCGGCCCCGCCCGTGGGGGCCGGCGCCGAGGCCGAGACCGAGGCCGAGGCGGCGGCCGAGGCCTGGCCCGACGCCGCACCCGCGGTGGCGGACGCACCGCCCTGCGCCGCGTCCCGGGAGGTCGCCGACCCCCCCGAGCTGCACCCCGTCAGCACGCCCAGCAGCACCCCTGCGGCCGCCGCGGCAGCCACCTTCCGACCGACCGTGCCCATCGCCCGCTCCCTCTCGTGTCAGTGGCCCCTCAAGATAGACGCGGGCAGGCGCCCCCGGTTCCCCGGGGTCCGGTAAGGCCCGCCCCGGACGGCGGCGGCCGGCCTTCGAGGACGACCGCGGCACCGGGGCGGGCCGGGCTCCGGAGCAGCAGACCGCGGTCCGACCACCCGTGTCCGGAGCACAGCCGTGGGTGCGAGGCGGGCGACGCGCGCAAGGGCCCGGCCCGGATTCACCCGGACCGCCCGTGCACTCGGGTGAACACGCCCGGGAGACCACCCGAAGGGGCGCACCGCCGCGGCCACCGCCGCCGTCCTCCGGTGGCAGCGGCGCCGAAGGTGGTTGACGGTGGATCAGGCGCAGCACCGCGAGTCCCCTTGGCCGACGACGTGTCGGCAGTCGCGGCTCCGCGCCGGAAGGATCAACATCATGCGTTCTGCACGCACGCTGCTCGCCGGGGCGGTCATCGCCGCCGCCGCCGCGACCATCAGCGCCCCTGCCGCCTTCGCCGACGGCGGCGACAAGAACCTGACCTGGCAGGAGAAGCAGGAGAAGGCCGCCAGCCCCGACGGCCAGAAGACCTGGGACGAGAAGCAGGAGAAGGGAGCCTCCTCCGGCTCGTCCGGCTCCTCCTCCTACGGCGAGAAGGGCGACAAGGGCGAGAAGGGCGAGGAGAAGGCCCCGCACGGTGGTGTGCACACCGGTGGCGGCGGCCTGGTGTCCGGCGGCGGCCTCGCCTCCGGCGCCGTCCTGCTGCTCGGCGGTCTCGGGGCCGGTGCCATCGCGCTGCGCAAGGGCCGTCGCTCGGCCGGCGCCGCGATCTGAGCCGGGCGCCGTCCGACGCCTCCCCGCCGTGGCCGCCGCCCCTGCGCGCAGGCCGCGGCGGGGGCGCGCGGGTCCACCGGGCCCGCCGAGCGGCCACGAGCGGTTTCGCCGCAACGGCCGGCGCAAGATCACCGACTCGTCGTGGCCGACGCGTGCCGGCCGGCTCGTCCTCGGCGAGTCGCCGCGGCCGGATCGTGACGACCGGGTCGTGGTGACCGACTCGTGGTGACAGAACAGTCCCGCACGGCCGAGGAGTGGAACGATGGCCGGTCTGGTTCCTGGTACGTCCCGGCTGCTGCGCGCGGGTATGGGCGCGGCGGCGGCCGGTCTGCTGCTGATCTACAACTCGGTGGACTCCGGGTCCCCGGCGGAGCCCGCCTCGGGCCAGGCCGCGCCCCCGGCGGCCAGCGCCGGCCCGACGCCCGGTGCTGCGGCCCCCGCGCCCACCGCGCCCGCCGCGCCGAAGGCCGCCGCCCAGGGCGCCGCGGCGCCCCCGCTGAAGCGGGCCGCGCCGACCCGGCTGCGGATCCCGCAGATCGGTGTGGACGCCCCGTTCACGGAGCTGACACTCGATCCGGCCGGCCAGCTCAACGCACCGCCGCCGGACGACAAGAACCTGGTCGGCTGGTACCGGGACGGTGTGACCCCCGGCGAGCGCGGCAGTGCGGTGGTGGCCGGGCACGTGGACACCACCAAGGGCCCGGCGGTCTTCCTGCTGCTGAGCCTGCTGCTGCCCGGCAACAAGGTCGAGGTGCAGCGGGCGGACGGTACGGTCGCCGTCTTCTCGGTGGACTCGGTGGAGACCTTCTCCAAGAGCGCCTTCCCCGACCAGAAGGTCTACGGGAAGACGCCCGACGCCCAGCTGCGGCTGATCACCTGTGGCGGCACCTACGACAGGAAGCGCAAGGACTACCTCGACAACGTGGTGGTCTTCGCGCACCTGGAGTCCTCGCGGCGGGCCTGAGCCCGCCGCCGCGGGGCCCCGGTCGGCGACCTCGCCGACCGGGGCCCCGCCGTTCCCGGCACCGGTTGCCGGTCGCCGGTGCGGGCGAAGCGCGGAACCGCCCGCACCGTTCGCCGGTGCGGGCGGTTCGCTGGGCGCCGGCTGCCCGGCGCGGGTGGCTCAGCCGCGGACGGTGGCCTCGAAGGCGTGCAGGTAGGGGTTGACCTCGCGGACGCCGGCGACGGACAGACCGGCCTCCTCCATCAGCCGCACCATGCTCTCCTTGGAGTGCTTTGCACCGCCGACGTTGAGCAGCAGCATCAGGTCCATCGCCGTGGTGAAGCGCATCGAGGGGCTGTCGTCGACCAGGTTCTCGACCACCACGACGCGGGCGCCCGGCTTGGCGGCCCGAACCACGTTGGCCAGGGTGCGACGGGTGCTCTCGTCGTCCCACTCCAGGATGTTCTTGATGATGTAGAGGTCGGCGCGCACCGGGATGTCGACCCGGCAGTCGCCGGGCACCAGCCGCGCCCGGGCGGCGAAGGCACCGCCGTCGCGGAGCCGGGGGTCGGCGCCGGCGACCACCTTGGGGAGGTCCAGCAGGGTGCCGTGCAGCGCGGGGTGCTTCTCCAGCAGGCTGGCCAGCACGTGGCCCTGGCCGCCACCGATGTCGACCACCGAGTCGATGCCCGTCAGGTCGAGGTAGGCGGCGAAGTCGGCCGCGGACTGCCGGCTGGAGGTGGTCATCGCCCGGTCGAAGACCCGCGCGGAGTCGCCGCCCTCGCTGTGCAGGTAGTCGAAGAACTCCTTGCCGAAGATCTCGGGGAAGACGTTGCGGCCCGAGCGGACGGCTTCGTCCAGCATCGGCCAGGCCTCCCACGTCCACGGCTCGGTGCACCAGAGGGAGATGTAGCGCAGGCTGTTGGGGGCGTCCTCGCGCAGCAGCCGGGACATCTCGGTGTGCTCGAACCGGTCGTCGCCGACCTCGTGGAAGATGCCGTAGCAGGTGAGGGCGCGCATCAGGCGGCGCAGCGGCTTGGGCTCGGTACCGAGCTCGGCCGCCAGGTCGGTGACGGCGGTCGGGGTGTCGCCGAGCGCGTCGGCGACGCCGAGCCGGGCGGCCGCGCGGACGGCGGCGGCGCAAGCGGCGCCGAAGACGAGTTCCCGCAGGCGCATCGCGGCCTGCGGGGTGGTGGCGGGTGCGGTGGTCATGTGCCGTCTTTCTGCAGGTGGGAAGGGTGGCGTTGGGCGTGCGGGGTCAGCAGCGGCCGGCCGGCACGGACACCGCGCAGTGGTTGCCGACGAAGGTGTTGGTGGTGCCGGTGTCGGCGTCGACCAGGTCCGCCGGGCTGTTGCCGGTCAGGTGGTTGCCGCTGATGGTGTGGCGGGCGTTGGGCGTGCCGACCAGGCTGCGGAAGAGCACGATGCCGCCGGACATCGACGAGGCGCCGACGTTGTCGCGGACCTGGTTGTCGGTCACCCGGGTGTCCTCGGCGCCGGTGAGCAGGATGCCGGTGCCCTGGATGTAGTCGAGCCGCGGGTTGGGCGGGCAGTACTTGTTGTTGGCGAGCACCCGGTTGCGGGTGACGCTCAGCGCGCCCGCCTTGGGCACGCCCTCGTCGCCGACGATGAAGACGCCGCCGCAGTTGCCGCGGACCTCGTTCTCCTCGATGCTCAGGTCGCGCAGCCGGCGGACGGTGACGCCGATCCGGTTCTCGGAGAGCCGGTTGCCGCTGACCAGCGTCCCCTCGGTGTCGGTGGCGCCGCCCTCGTTGACCACGCTGTTCGCGAGGAAGATGCCGGACTGGCCGTTGCGGGCCGACTCGTTGCCGACGATGACGGCGCGGGTCGACTTCTCCTGGCTGATGCCCTGCTGGACGTTGTCGTGGACGTAGGTCGCACGCAGGGTCATGCCGGTGGTCGAGGCGATGTTGATGCCGTTCTTGGGGAAGCCGGTGACGGCGAGGGCCTCGACGGTGACGCCGCGCAGCGGCTCCGCGTCGGCACCGGCGACGCAGAGTCCGTGACCGGCGGCGGCGCAGACCGTGTCGCCGGCGGTGCCCTCGTCGGCGTTCCCGGGGACGATCACGCTGCTCCGGCCGACGCCGCGCAGGGTGAGGCCGGGCGTGGTGATCCGGACGCTGCCGTAGTAGGTGCCCGGCAGCAGCTGGACGGTGTCACCGGGGCTGGCCGCATCCACGGCCTGCTGAATCGATTCGCCCGGGCGGACGAGGTGCAGTCCGCCGGCTGCGTGGGCCGCGGGCGCGGCGGCGAGGGTGGCGAGGACGGTGGTGAGGGCGGTGGCGGCGGCGGTGGCCGCGGCGAGGTGGTGGACCCGTCGCGTGGGCATGAGTTGGTGACCTGCTTTCTGGCGCGCTCGCGGGACTCCGGCGCGGTGACGCGTTGTGAGTGGGAGACGACGGCCGGTGGTGGCCGGCCCGAATCGACGCTATGGGTGCACGGGTGGACCCGCCACCAGGGCTGGGCTGTGGGGCTGACGGTGCGTCGGCCGAGGCGGTGACGAGGCCGGGCTCGACGGGGCCGGGCGGCTGCGGAGGCCGGCGCGACGGCGGTGGCCGCCACCCGCGCCGGGGGCGGGAGCGCCGCCGTGGCATGCTCGGGGCCATGAACACCGCTGCCGCCCTACCGCCCGCCGCCCTGCCCGCGGCGGCCGCCGTCCGCAACCCGATCGGCGCCCACGTGCCGGTGGCCGCCCGCGGGCTGGCCGGGACGGGCCTGGCGTACGCGCGGCGGGTGGGCGCGGAGGCGGTCCAGGTGTTCGTGGCCAACCCGCGTGGCTGGGCCACTCCCCCGGGCAACCCGATCCAGGACGCGGAGTTCCGCACCGCCTGTGCCGAGCAGGGCGTTCCGGCGTACGTGCACGCGCCGTACCTGATCAACTTCGGCTCGGACACCGCGGCGACGCGCGAGCGCTCGGCCGACTCGCTGCGGCACTCGCTGCTGCGCGGCCACGCGATCGGCGCCCTGGGCGTGGTGCTGCACACCGGGTCGGCGGTCGGGACGGCGCCGGGCGGCGGGTCGCGGCGGGCCGAGGCGATGGCCCAGGTCCGCGCGGACGTCCGCCCGCTGCTGGACGAGCTGGACGCGCTGGGCGACCACGCGCCGTGGCTGCTGCTGGAGCCCACCGCAGGCCAGGGCAGCTCGCTCTGCTCGCGGATGGAGGACCTCGCGGAGTACGTGGACGCGCTGGACGGCCACCCGAAGGTCGGGGTCTGCCTGGACACCTGCCACGCCTTCGCGGCCGGGCACGACCTCGCGTCGCCGGGAGGCGTCCGGGAGACGTTGGACGCGCTGGTCGCGGCCGCCGGGCCGGGGCGGCTGCGGCTGATCCACGCCAACGACTCGGAGGACGCGGTCGGCGCGCGCAAGGACCGGCACGCGAACATCGGCGCCGGGATGATCGGCGCGGAGCCGTTCCGGGAGCTGTTCGAGCACCCGGAGACCGCCGGCGTCCCGCTGGTGGTCGAGACCCCGGACCGAAAGCACGGCGGGGACGGTGCGGGCCACGCGCTCGACATCGGGGTGCTGAAGGAGCTGCGGGAGCGGGCCGCCGTTCCGGGGCAGCGCTCGCGCCGCTGACGGCGGGGACGGCCGCGCGGCAGCGGCCCGCGGAGAGCGGAGACGGGAGCGACCCGCGGGGAGCGGGGCACCGACCCGGCCGCACTCCGGCTGCCGGGTCGGCGGGCCGGTGAGAGGCTGGAACGAGTTGACGCCTCAGGCCCCTGGGGGTTTCCGATGAGCCCGACCCGGAGACTGGCCGCACTCCCGTGCGGGCGCCGCAGCAAGTGGGTGGTGCTGGCCCTCTGGCTGGTGCTGCTGGTGGTCGCGGGTCCGCTCGCGGGCAAGCTCAACGGCGCCGAGGACAACCAGGCCTCCAGCTGGCTGCCCGGCAACGCCGAGTCCACCCAGGTGCTCAACGAGCAGCGCGCCTTCCAGCCGGTGGACACCGCGCAGGCCGTGGTGGTCTACCAGCGCGACGGCGGGATCACCGCGGCCGACCGGGTCGAGGCGGCCCGGGACGCCGCCGCCTTCGCCACCGCGCCGCACGTCCTGGGCCAGGTGGTGGGACCGGTGGTCTCCGCCGACGGCCAGGCGATGCAGACCATCGTGCCGATCGACATCGGTACCGGCGGCTGGGAGGCCCTGCGCCCGGCCGTGGACGACCTGCGCGCCACCGCCGCCGACGGCAGCCAGGGCATGGTCACCTACGTCACCGGCCCCGCCGGGATCGGCGCCGACCAGGCCGAGGTCTTCGCGGGCATCGACAGCACCCTGCTGGCCGCCACCATCAGCGTGGTGATCATCCTGCTGCTGCTGACCTACCGCAGCCCCGTCCTGTGGCTGCTGCCGCTGCTCTCCGCCGCCGGGGCGCTGGTCGTCTCCCAGGCAGTGATCTACCTGCTGGCCGACCACGTCGGACTGACCGTCAACGCGCAGAGCGCGGGCATCCTGATCGTGCTGGTCCTCGGTGCCGGCACCGACTACGCGCTGCTGCTCACCGCGCGCTACCGGGAGGAGCTGCGAAGGCACGAGGACCGGCACGAGGCGATGGCGTTCGCCCTGCACCGGGCCGGCCCGGCGATCCTGGCGTCCTCGGCCACGGTGGTCGCGTCGATGCTCTGCCTGCTGGTCGCCGAGATGAACTCCACCAGCGGCCTCGGGCCGGTCTGTGCGATCGGTGTGCTGGTGGCACTGGTCGCGATGCTCACCCTGCTGCCGGCACTGCTGGTGGTCTTCGGCCGGTGGGTGTTCTGGCCGGTCAAGCCTGCGTACGGGACGCCGGAGCCGACCCGGACGGGCCGCTGGGCGCACGTCGGTGCCTGGATCGGCCGCCGTCCGCGCAAGGTGTGGATCGGCACCACGCTGGCCCTGGCCGCCTGCTGCGTCGGCCTGGTCTCGCTGAACGCCTCCGGCCTCAGTACGGCCGGCACCTTCACCGGCAAGCCGGACTCGGTGGTCGGCCAGGAGGTGCTGCAGGACCACTTCCCGGGCGGGACGGGCGCGCCGCTGACCGTGATCAGCACAGAGGCCGGGGCCGTCGCCGTTCGGGCGGCGGCGACCTCGACGCCCGGGGTCGCGGGGACGTCGGCGCCCGAGGTGCACGAGGGCAAGGCGCTGTTCAAGGCCACCCTCACCGATCCGCCGGACAGCCAGGCCGCCGAGGACACCGTGGACCGGGTGCGGACGGCCGTCCACGCGGTGCCGGACGCGGACGCCAAGGTCGGCGGCAGCACGGCGGTGATCCTGGACGCCGGGCGCGCCGCGACGAACGACAACCGGACGATCATCCCGCTGGTGCTCGGCGTGGTGCTGGTGATCCTGGCACTGCTGCTGCGCGCGATCACCGCTCCGCTGGTGCTGATCGCGACCGTCGTGCTGTCGTACGCGTCGGCGCTCGGGATCAGCGCGTTCTTCTTCGAACACGCCTTCCACTTCGAGGGCCAGGACAACGCCTTCCCGCTGTTCGTCTTCGTCTTCCTGGTGGCGCTCGGCATCGACTACAACATCTTCCTGATGACCCGGGTACGGGAGGAGTCCGTCCACCAGGGCACCCGGATGGGGGCGATCACCGGGCTGGCGGCGACCGGCGGGGTGATCACCTCGGCTGGGCTGATCCTGGCGAGCACCTTCGCGGTGCTCGGCACCCTGCCCCTGGTCGGTTTCGCCGAGATCGGCTTCGCGGTGGCCCTCGGCGTCCTGCTGGACACCCTGGTGGTGCGGTCGGTCCTGGTCACCGCGCTCACCATGGACCTGGACCGGCGCATGTGGTGGCCAAGCAAGTTGTCCAAGCAAGTCGCCGATTCGGAGGGCGAGTTGGCCAGACAGCTTTAAGTTACCGTCGAGTTCATACGGTGATCGTCCGATGTCTTGCCAGGCGTGGCCGGAGGCGCGTTCACTGCGGGCATGCCAACTCCCACCACGCTTCGCCGCGGCACGCGCCTGGCCGCCGCCGCTGCCGTCGCCGCGGGCCTGATCGCCCCGCTGACCGTCACCCCGACCGCCTCGGCCGCCACCGTGCCCGCAGGATCGGTGCCCGCGCTCAAGGTACTGACGTACAACGTCTTCCTGATGAGCAAGAGCCTCTACCCCAACTGGGGCCAGGACTACCGCGCGAAGGCCATCGCCGCCGCGGACTTCTTCCAGGGGCAGGACGTCGTCGTCCTCCAGGAGGCCTTCGACAACGCCGCCTCCGACCTGCTCACCTCGCAGGCCTCGGCCGCCTACCCGTACCACACCCCGGTCGTCGGCCGGTCGACCAGCGGCTGGGACGCCACCGGCGGCAGCTACAGCTCCACCACGCCGGAGGACGGCGGGGTCACGCTGCTCAGCAAGTGGCCGATCCTGCGCAAGGAACAGTACGTCTTCAAGGACGCCTGCGGGGCGGACTGGTGGTCGAACAAGGGCTTCGTCTACGCCGTGCTGAACGTCAACGGCCTGCGCACCCACGTGGTCGGCACCCACCTCCAGTCCACCGACACCGGGTGCTCCGCCGGTGAGCCGGCGGCCGTGCGGGCGGCGCAGCTCAAGGCGATGAAGTCGTTCATCGACGGCAAGGACATCCCGGCCGCCGAGCCGGTGGTCATCGCGGGCGACCTCAACATCAACTCGCACGACACCGAGTACCCGTCGCTGCTCGCCAACGCGGGCGTCGCACCGGCCGACACCCGCAACGGCTGGGTCGACTCCTTCGACACCGTCGACAACTCGATCGCCGCCTACCGGTACCCCGGCGAGCCCAAGGAGGACCTGGACTACGTCCTCTACCGGACCGACCACGCCCGGCCGGCGAACTACACCAACACCGTGGTCCGCTTCCACAGCGCACCGTGGACGGTGAGCAGCTGGGGCAGGAGCTACACCTACAACGACCTCTCCGACCACTACCCGGTGACGGCCGGCTAGAGCCGGAAGGCGGGGCGGCGCCGCTACCCGCCGCCCGTGAAGAGCCGGTACGCCGGTCCGAGGGCGGCTTCCAGGGGCCGCCCTCGGACGGTGATCCCGGAGGCGCCGAGCTCGGCGAGCACAGTGCCGGGTACGGGGCTGCCGGCGGCTACCCGCGCGTCGGCCCCGGTGGCAGGCTCGGCGTGAGCCGCCGGGATGCGGGCCTGCCAGAAGGTGTCGAGGCAGTCCGCGAGCGGCCGGTCGCCCGGTACGGGCCGGCGGTCGGGGGCGGGCATCTTGCGGGTCACTCTCCGATCGCGTCGGCGGACAGGACGAGCAGCTCGCGCAGCCGCTCGGCGGACAGTTCGGCCAGCCACTCCTCGCCACCGCCGATCACGGCGTCGGCCAGACCGCGCTTGGCCGCCAGCAGGTCGTCGATCCGCTCCTCCACCGTGCCGACGCAGACCAGCCGCCGCACCTGCACGTCGCGGCGCTGCCCGATCCGGTGCGCCCGGTCGGTCGCCTGGTCCTCGACGGCCGGGTTCCACCAGCGGTCGAGATGGATCACCTGGTTGGCGGCGGAGAGGTTGAGACCGGTTCCGCCCGCCCGCAACGAGAGAAGGAACACCCCTGCCCCGTCTGGACGTTGGAATCGGTCGACCAGCTCGTCCCGGCGCCCCTTGGGCACCCCGCCGTGCAGGTACGGCACGTCCTCGCCCAGCCGCTCGCGCAGGTGGGGCTGCAGCATGGCGCCGAACTCGGCGTACTGGGTGAAGACCAGCGCCCGGTCGCCCTCGGCCAGCGCTTCCTCCAGCACCTCCACCAGCCGCTCGACCTTGCCCGAGCGGCCGGCCACCGCCGTTCCGTCGTGCAGCAGTTGGGCCGGGTGGTTGCAGACCTGCTTCAGCCGGCCGATCGCCGCGAGGACGGCGCCCTTGCGCTCCACGCCGCGCATGCCGCGCAGCCGCTCCAACAGATCGGCCACCACCGCCCGGTAGAGACCGGCCTGTTCGGCGGTGAGACTGCAGTGGACGGTGAACTCCTGCTTGGCGGGCAGGTCCCGGGCGATCTGCGGGTCGCTCTTGCTGCGGCGCAGCAGGAAGGGCCCGGACAGCCGGCGCAGCCGGGCCGCGGCCTCGGCGCTCCCGGCCTGCTCCACCGGGATCGAGAACCGCTCCCTGAACGACTCCGCGCTGCCGAACAGCCCCGGGTTGGCGAAGTCCAGCACCGCGTGCAGCTCGGCGAGCCGGTTCTCCACCGGTGTGCCGGTGAGCGCGATCCGCGGCCCGGAGCGCAACGAGCGGATCGCCCGCGACTGACGGGCCGCCGGGTTCTTGATGTGCTGCGCCTCGTCCGCGACGATCCGCCGCCAGCGGATCGCGCGCAGCTCGGCGGCGTCGCGCTGGACGAGCCCGTAGGTGGTGATCACCAGGTCGGCGGACCGGTCGGGTGCGGAGCGGTCGGCCCCGTGGTGGACGTGGACGCGCAGCCCCGGCGCGAACCGGGCCACCTCCCGCTGCCAGTTGCCCACCAGCGACATCGGGCAGACCAGCAGGGTGGGGCCGGTGGCGCCGCGCTGCTGCTCCAGCGCGAGCAGGGCGAGGGTCTGGACCGTCTTGCCGAGGCCCATGTCGTCGGCCAGCACGGCGCCGAGTCCGAGCCGGCCGAGGGCGTCCAGCCAGGCCAACCCCCTTCGCTGGTAGGGGCGGAGGGTTCCGGTGAAGCCGTCCGGCAGTTCGGGGACGCGGTCGGCCGGGCCGGGCCGGCCGGCCAGCAGGTCCCCGATCGGCCCGGCGGCGCGAACGGCCGTCACCGGTAGTCCGTCCACCACCGCGCCGTCGTCCAGGGCCAGCCGGAGCAGCTCGACCGGCTCCATCACTCCGCCGCCCTGCGCGGCCAGGAAGCTCACGGCGGCGGCGAGTTGGGCCTGGTCCACCTCGATCCAGCGGCCGCGCAGCCGGACCAGCCCCTGCTGGGCCGCCACCAGCTCGTCCAACTCCTCCTCGGTGATGGTCAGTTCGCCGATGGAGAGCTGCCACTGGAAGTCCAGCACGGCGTCCCGGTCCACCCGGGCGGTGCGCCGCACCGACCCCGGGGCGGTGGTCGGTGCCGCGGTGAGGGCTAGGCCGAGCCGGGGGCGACGCTGCCACCAGGCGGGGAGCAGCACGCCGAAGCCGGCCCGGGTGAGGGCGGGGGCTGCCTCGCGCAGGAAGCGCAGGGCGCCCGCACGGTCCAGGTCGACGCCGGTGGGGCGGGGGGCCAGCAGCACGCTGCGCAGCGGCGGGTGGACGCGGGCGGCGCGCTCCAGCTCGGCGAGGAGGGCGGTGGCCGGGTCCGCGACGGTGCGCGTCAGGGCGGCGGCCCCCGCGCCCCCGGTCCAGAGGTCGGCCGCGGGGACGACCAGGGAGGGGTGGTCCGCGGCCTGGAGCAGCAGGTCGAGCCGCCAGGTCTCGGGGGACGCGTCCGGGCCGTCCTCCCGGGACGCCCGCCCGGGGCGGTCGTCCTCGGCGCGGTCGTCCTCGGCGCGGCCGCGGCCGTCCGGGAGGCCGTCCGGGCCGAGGGGTTCGGTGAGGCGGAGGTTGAGCCGGACCGGGCTGTCGGCGGGGCGGGCGGCCCCCCAGGCGGTCAGGCGCTCCGGCAGGTCGGCGGCAGGGGGCCGGTGGAGGCGGCCGTCGGTGGCGTGGAGCGCGGCGAGCCAGGGCTCGGCGGGCGGTTCGAGGTCGACGAGGGCGGCGCGGGCCTCCTGGTCGACGAGGGCGTCGAGCAGGCCGGTCGCCAGCTCGGTGCCGGTCGGGGTGGTGGCAGGGGCGTCCGGCCGGCCCGCGCCCGGGCGGTGCTCGGCCCGGCAGACCGGCGGGCAGCCCTCGGCCAGCGCGGCCAGCTCCCGCCGGGCCGGTGCGTCCGGGGCGGGCCGCCAGCGCGCGTACCACACGCCCGGCCGCTCCTCGGCGAGGACGGGGAGCAGCCGCCCCCGCCCGACCAGCCGCCAGGCGAGATCGTGCACGGCGGACAGCCAGCGCAGCGAGGCGCCGTAGGTGAGCTCGACGGACTCGCCACCGGGCAGTTCCACCGTCGCACCGGGCCAGCGCGGGTCGTACAGCGCCCCCAGCAACTGGGCCGCCCCGGCCGGATCGAACAGCAGTGTCGGGACCCGCCACGCACCGAGCGCGACGCCGCGCGGTGCGCTGCCCACCGGCAGGTCCGGCGACGGGACGGGCCGCTCGCCGAGGGTCGGCAGCAGCAGGCCGGTCCAGCGTTCGTCCGCCTGGCCGGCCAGCCAGCCGAGGCCGGGCCCGACCGCCCCCAGCAGCCGGGCGACCTCCCCCGCCGCGCAGGCGTACGGATGCGCGCCCGCGCCCGGCCGTGCCGTGCCGGGCCGCCCGGTGCGGTAGGCCGCCGCGTCCTCCGCCCAGAGCGCGAGGCGGCCGTCGGCTCGCCAGAGCGCGTGCAGGGCGTACATCGGGGCAGGCCTCCGGGGCGGTGGGACGGTGAGTCTCCCAGCCTAACCACGGCCTCCGACGACCGAGCGGGGCGAGGCGCCGGGGGCCGGCGGCCCCCGGCTCAGGCGGTCGCGCCGGCCCCGGCCGCGTCCTCCGCCGTCGCCGTCGCCGTCGCGCCCACCGTGCGGAAGTGGTCGAGCGCGAACGCGGCGAAGAGGCGGGCGGCGGCCGAGCGGGGGGCGCCGCCGTCGCGGACGAGGCGCAGCTCGCGGTGGCAGTCGGGCTCGGCGATCCGCACCCAGGAGAGCGGCCCGCGGACCTCCGAGGCCCGAGCCATCGCCGGGAGCAGGGCCACCCCGAGGCCCGCCGCGACCAGGCTGACGACGGCACCGGGCTCGTCGCCCTCGCAGGCGACCACCGGCTCGACGCCGGCCCGGGCGAAGAGCCGGTCCGCGAGGACCCGCTGCCAGTGCCCCCTGCTCGGGGTGACCAGCGGTTCGCCCTCCAGCTCGGACAGCAGGACCGCCTCGCGGCCGGCCAGCCGATGGCCGGCCGGCACGGCGAGCAGCACCGCCTCCCGCAGCAACAGCTCCGAGACGAGGCCGGGTCCGACGAGCGGCTGGGACGCGACGCAGAGGTCCACTTCCCGGGTCCGGAGCCGGCGCGCCATGGCGTCGGCGGCCGACTGGCGCAGCCGCACCTCGATGCCCGGGTGGGCGGCCCGGAAGCGGACCAGCAGGCCGGTGACGGTCAGCAGCGTCTCGGCGGCCAGCGTCACCCGGCGGTTGCGTTCGGCAGCGTCGGTCAACTCGCTTGCCCCGTCGTCGAGCTCTCGAAGCGCGCGATCGACGCGGCGCAGGAAGGCCGCACCGTGCCCGTTGAGGTGGATCCGGCGGCCCCGGCGGTCGAAGAGCCGGACCCCGAGCTCCGCCTCCAGTCGGGAGATCGTCCGGCTCACCGAGGGCTGGGCCACCCTCAGCTCCTCGGCCGCCCGGCTGATGTGCTCGTACCGGGCCACCACCTGGAAGCACCGCAGTGCCGGCAGGTCCATCCGCTCATTCCCCTCGGGCCCGCGTCGTCCATGACATCGATGCCGCCCGCACCTTCCGCACCGTCCGCTCATAACACCTGAGGCATCGTCTCATGCCGATTTCGGTCGTGGAGTCGATGAGCAGGTCCCGCCTAGCCTCCGAGAGGGGGCGCCGCCCCGCCGCACACCCGTCCCGTTCGAGGAGTTGTCCCGCATGACCGCCAAACCGGCACCCCTGTTCGAGAGTTACGTCGACGGCATCCTCGCCGCCCTGGACCGCGGACCCGACCGGCCCGCGCTGGTCGCCGCCGACGGCCGCACGGTCACGGCCCGCGCGCTCGCCGACGAGGTCCTTGCGACCGCCGCCGTCCTGGCCGCCCACGGCGTCCGGCGCGGGGACAGCGTGGCCTTCCTCACCGGCAACCGGCCGGAGGCCGTCTCGGCCCGCTACGCGGTGAACCTCCTCGGCGCCCGGGCGGCCTTCCTCGGTACGGGCATGTCCGCCGCGGTGCAGGCGGACGTCGCCGCGAGCACGGGCGCCGGCGCCCTGCTGGTCGACCCCGCCGGGCAGCCCGCGGCCGACGCCCTGCTCGAACGCCTGCCGTTCCCGACCGTGCTCACCCTCGACGCCCTGCCCGCCCCCTCCCCGACCGGCGCGCCGTTCCGGACGCCGGAGCCGGTCCGGGCCGAGGACGACTGGTGCCTGCGCTTCACCGGCGGCACCACCGGAACCCCGAAGGGCGTCCCGATGGCCCACGGCCCCTACCGGCGGATGCTCGACGGGCTGGCGAACCGTCTGCGGTCCGACCCCCCGCCCCGCGTACTGGTCTGCACCCCGCTCGCCCACATGGCCGGCATCCTCGCCGACGCGGCGCTGCTCGCCGGGGGCGCCGTCGTGCTGCAACACGGCTTCGACCCCGCGGACGTCCTCACCGCGCTGGAGCGGGAGCACATCACCGATCTCTGGCTGCTCCCCCCGCTGCTGTACGGGCTGCTGGACCACCCGGCCGCGGCGAGCACCGAACTCCCCGCCCTGCGGAGGCTGTTCTACGGCGGCACCGCTGCCTCCGCCGCACGGCTGCGCCGGGCCGCCGAGCTGTTCGGGCCCGTGCTGCACGGCTGGTACGGGCAGACCGAGGCCGGTGCGATCGCCGAGGTCGGACCGGAGGAGCACTCCGTCACCGGGCCGGGCGGCCGGATCACCGCCGGACGCCCGGTACCCGGGGTGGCGATCGAGATCCGGGACCCGTCCGGCGCCGTACTGCCCCCGGACGAGAACGGGGAGGTCCTCGTCCGCACCCCGACGACGATGACGGGCTACTGGCACCGCCCGGACCTCACCGCCGAGGTGCTGCAACAGGGCTGGGTCCGCACCGGGGACGTCGGCCACCTCGACACGGCGGGCTACCTCCACCTGGTCGACCGGCTGAAGGACATGGTCGTCGTGGTCGGCGGCCACGTGTACCCGGCGGATGTCGAGCAGGTGCTGCTCTCCCACCCGGCCATCGCCCAGTGCGCCGCCTTCGGCACCCGGGGAGCGGACGGGACGGAGGAGTTGCACGTCGCGGTCGTGCCCGCGGCCGGCGATCGCCCCGACGGCGCGTCGGTCCGGGCGCTCGTCACCGAGCGACTGGGCCGGATGTACGTGCCGAACGCCGTCCACCTCCTGGACCGCCTCCCGCTCACCGAGGCCGGCAAGCCCGACCGCAAGCTGCTCCGCGCCACGCTCGCCCCGACCACCCCCGGCCAGGTCTGTCGACATCAAGTATCTTGACGTCGAGATTCATGTCCGGCAGGCTGCTCCCCGGGCGAACGGAACGGGGAGGGGCGGACCATGGGCAACCGCGGGGACGGACTGCTGGCGCAGCTGCGCCGGCCGCCGGGCGGACGGGACGGGCGGATCATGCTCCTCGCCCAGTTCCTGGACCGGGCCGGCACCGGGGTGTGGGCGGCGTCCTCGGCGCTCTACTTCACCTTCGTGACCCGGCTCGACGCGCAGGAGATCGGCCTGCTGCTGGGCATCGCCGCACTGGCCGGCATCGCCGGCTCCCCGCTGGCCGGGCAACTGGCCGAGCGGTTCCCGGTGCGGTCGCTGCTGATCGGCTGCCACCTGCTGCGCCTGGGCACGATGGGCCTGCTCCTGGCCTGTGACGGCTTCGCCGCGCTACTGCCGGTGATGGCGGTCACCTGCCTGGCCGAGCGGGCCGCCAAGACGCTGGAGATGCTGTTCGCCACCCGGGCTGCCGGCGAGCGGCGGGCCACGTACCAGGCTCTCACCCGCAGCGCGGCCAACGCCGGGTACGCCCTGGGTGCCGGGGTCGCGGCGCTCGGCCTGG
Organism: Kitasatospora hibisci; assembly: GCF_043950205.1. Classification (NCBI taxonomy): domain Bacteria; kingdom Bacillati; phylum Actinomycetota; class Actinomycetes; order Kitasatosporales; family Streptomycetaceae; genus Kitasatospora; species Kitasatospora hibisci. The sequence goes on from NZ_CP171642.1 coordinate 1,351,125, forward strand.
CCGTCGGGACGGTCGGCGCCTATCAGCTGCTGGTGCTGGCCAACGCGTTCTCCTTCGCGGTGACCGCCGCACTGGTCTCGCGCACCCGGCAGCCGCGGTCCGCCCCCGGTCGGGTCGCCGCGGGCGCCCCGCCAGCCGCACCCGCACCCCCACCCGCCGCACCCGCCGGGCCGGCGCCGCGTCCCTGGCGCGACCGCGGCTACCTGCGCTTCGTCCTCCTCGACATCCCGATGAACCTCGACGACTCCGTGCTCGCCGTCGGCCTGCCGCTCTGGCTGGTCGAGCACACCACCGCCCCGCACGCCCTGGTGCCGGCCTTCCTGGTGCTCAACACGGTGCTGGTGGTCCTCCTCCAACTGCGCTTCTCCGCACGGGCCGAGGGCCCCCACCGGGCGACCGGGGCGGTGGCGCTCGCCGGCCTGGCGATGTTCATCGGCTGCGCCCTCGTGGCCCTCGGCACCGGCGGCGGAGCCTGGTCGGCCTCGGCCGCCCTGCTGGCGGCGGCGACGGTGGTGACCGCAGCCGAGCTGATGCGCTCGGTCAGCTCCTGGGAGCTGGCCGTCTCCCTCGCCCCCGACCGCTCCCGCGCCTCCTACCTGGGCGTCGCCGGCATGTCCCAGTCCGTCCAGAAGTCCGCCGGTCCGCTGCTCCTCACCGGCGCCGTGATGACCGCCGGTCCGGCGGGCTGGCTCGCCCTCGGCACCGCGGTCGCCGGCCTCTCCCTTCTCCAGCGCCGTTCCTGCCTCCGCCGTCTGGCCGCCATGCGGCCGGTCGACGGGCCGGCGGCGGCCGCAGCCCCCGACGGTGCGGCGGACACCCACCCGGCCCCGGCCCGGAACTGATCCGCCACCCGGGCGACAGCAGGGCCTGTACCAGGGGGCACGGTTCAAGCCACCGGCCACGGGTAACGGTCAGCCGGGGGGTGATCGGCGTGACGACTGCGGGAAGCGGCGGATCCGGAACATCCGGCACAGGTGGCGCGGCCGGTTCGGGCGGCGGGGGCGGCGGTGCGTCCGGCCCCGGCCCGAGCACGGGCGGCGTCCCGGGAGCGCCGCCCGGCGCGCCCGGCGGACCTCGTCGGCGGCCGTTCGGCGCGCGGCTCCGCCCGTGGGCAGGCTTCATCGCGGGCCTCGGGACGTTGCTCGCGGGCACCGCCGCCATCCTCACCTGGTGGCACCCGACGGGCTCCGGGAGCTCCGCCGGCCCCGGCCCCGTGACACCACAGACCGCAACACCGACCGCGACGGTGACACCGCCGGTGGCACCTCCTCCCGCCACCCCGTCGACCGTGACGACCCCGACGACCCCGACGACCATCGCAGCGACTCCGCCCACCGCCGTGCCCGGCGCGGCGTGGGTCGGCGCGTGGCGCGGGACGGTCACCCAGGGACGCGAGAAGTACGTCGCCCTGGTGCACATCCACGCGGCGAAGCTCGGTGAGGAGTTCGCGACCGCCGAGTACGCACCGCTGGGCTGCTCGACGGCCTGGACCCTCACCGAGGCCACCCCCGAGCACCTGGCCGGCCGGGAGAGGGTCACCCGCAACACCTCGACGACCTGCATCAACGGCGACTTCACCGTCGACCTCCGCGAAGACGGCACGATCCTCTTCGACTGGGGTCGCTCGGTGGCCACGGGCATCCTGACCCGCGAGTGACCCCTTCCCCCCGACCCTGTCCGGGGGCCGGGGGCCACGGCGGTCACGGGCCCCGTGAAGCCTGACGGCGTGGCGGTCGGCCGCTCGGGCGGATCGGCGACCTCACCTGCGGATCGGCCCCGGCCGGGTCCGGTTGCCCCGGATGGATCATCTGGCGTGCAGCGGAAGGGACTTGGCCCTAGGTTGCGTTGCGAGGGGGCTACTCGACCGAGAGGTGTCTACTGCCATGGCAGGCAAGTTCGAGCTGTACACCGACGAGAGCGGCATGCACCGGTTCCGGCTGAAGGCCAGCAACGGCTCCATCGTCGTGACGGGCGACCCGCAGGAGAGCCGGGACGACTGCATCAGGAGCATCGAGTCGATCCGGAAGCTCGCGCCCTACGCGGAGCTCAAGGAGGCGGCCGCCGGTACGGCCTGACCGGACGCGCGCGCAGCCCCGCCGGCGGCGGGTGCGGGCGCGCGTGGCGCGGGGTCGGCGAAGCGAGGGAATTCGCCGACCCCCGTTCGTTTGTACGACAGATCCCTTTGGCCGGGTGCACGCCGGATGCGGACAGAACACAGGCATGCGCGTCGTCATCGTCACCGAATCCTTTCCGCCCGAGGTCAACGGAGTCGCCCACAGCGTGCTGCGGACGGCCGAACACCTGGTCCGCCGGGGCCACCAGCCCCTCGTCGTCACTCCGGCACCCGCGCGCGGCGCCGGGTGCCCGCCGCACACCTTCGGGGCCGGGCCCACGCCCACCGAGCTGCCGGTGGTCCGCATCCCCTCCGTCCCGCTGCCCGGCTATCCGCAGGTCCGGATCGCCCTGCCGAGCCGGCAGCTCACCGTCGCGATCGCCGGGCACCGGCCCGACGTGGTCCACCTGGCCAGCCCGTTCGTGCTCGGCGCGCGCGGCATGCAGGCCGCCGCCCGGCTCCGTGTCCCGGCCGTCGCCGTGTACCAGACCGACCTCGCCGGGTACGCGCACGCCTACCGCGCCGGGCGCGGGCTCGGCGAGGCCGCCGCCTGGCACCGCATCCGCGCCGTCCACGGCGCCGCCGCCCGGACGCTCGCGCCCTCCACCCCGGCCGCGCAGGACCTCACCGCGCACGGTGTCCCCCGGGTCCAGCTCTGGCCGCGCGGGGTCGACTCGGTGCGGTTCCACCCGCGCCACCGCGACGAGGCGCTGCACCGGGCGCTCGCCCCCGGCGGGGAGGTGCTGGTCGGGTACGTCGGACGGCTCGCGCCCGAGAAGCGCGTCGACCTGCTGGCCGCGGCCTCGGCGCTGCCCGGCGTGCGGGTGGTGGTGATCGGCGACGGACCGTCCGCGCCCGGCCTCAGGGCCGCGATGCCCGGCGCCGTCTTCCTCGGCCGCCGCACCGGCGACGAGCTCGCACGCTGCTTCGCCACCCTGGACGTGTTCGTGCACACCGGTCCGCTGGAGACCTTCTGCCAGACCATCCAGGAGGCGATGGCCAGCGGTGTCCCGGTGATCGGGCCGGCCGCCGGCGGCCCGCTCGACCTGGTCGCCCACCGCCGGACCGGCCTGCTCGTACCGCCCCGGGACTGCGCGGCGGTCGCCCGGGCGGTGGAGACCCTGGCCGCCGACCCCGAGCTGCGGGCCGCCTACGGCCGGGCCGGACGGGCGGAGGTGACCGCCCGCACCTGGGAGGCGGTCGGGGACATGCTGCTGCGGCACTACACGGAGGTGCTGGCGGAGCACCACGGCGCAGCCCTCCCGGGGACGGTCGTGACCGGGGCAGCCCTCCCGGGGACGGTCGTGACCGGGGCAGCCCTCCCGGGGACGGTCGTGACCGGGGCCGGCGCCGCCGGCGCAGTCGCCCCGGGGGCCGGCCGGGCCGCGCCTGCCGTCGGCACGCCCGTTCCGGGTGCCCCCGCGGTGGCCGGGGGCCTGCCGGCATGACCGGCCGAGGCGACTCCCTGCGGATCGTCCGGGTGGCGAACTTCGTCACCCCGGTCTCGGGCGGACTGCGCACCGCCCTGCGGCACCTCGGCGCGGGCTACCGGGCCGCCGGGCACACGCCCGTCCTCCTCGTCCCCGGCGAGCGGCGGACGGAGCAGGAGACCGAGCAGGGCCTGGTCGTCACCCTGCCCGGGCCGGTCCTGCCCGGCAGTGGCGGCTACCGGCTGCTCACCGACCGGCGGGCCGTCGCGCACGAGCTGACCCGGCTCGCGCCCGACCGGCTGGAGGTCTCCGACCGCACCACCCTGCGCTGGACCGGCGCGTGGGCCCGCCGACACGGCCTCCGCTCGGCGATGGTCTCGCACGAGAGCGCCGCCGGACTGCTCCGCACCTGGGGGCTGCCCGCCCCGCTCGCCGGCTCGGCCGCCGACCGGCTCAACATCCGCACCGCGCGGGCGTACGACACCGTGGTCTGCACGACCGACTGGGCCGCAGCCGAGTTCCGCCGGCTGGGCGTACGGAACCTGGCGCGGGCGCCGCTGGGCGTGGACCTCGCCGCACTGCGCCCGATGACCGCACCCGAGCGCGCGTACGAGCGGGCCCGGTACGCCGATCCGGACCAGGTGCTGCTGGTGCTCTGCTCGCGGCTCTCCACCGAGAAGCACCCCGACCGCGCCGTCGACGCCCTCGCCGAGCTGCGGGCCGGCGGGCTCCCGGCCCTGCTGGTGGTGGCCGGCACCGGACCGCTCCGGTCCCGACTCGCCGCCCGCGCCGCGCGGCTCGCGCTGCCCGTGCACCTGCTCGGTCACGTCACCGGCCGGGACACGCTGGCCCGGCTGCTGGGCTGCGCGGACGTGGTGCTCGCCCCCGGGCCGGTGGAGACCTTCGGCCTCGCCGCCATGGAGGCGCTCGCCTGCGGCACCCCGGTGGCGGTCAGCCGCTCGTCCGCCCTGCCCGGGCTGGTCGGGCCGGCGGGCGTGGCCGCGGACGACACCGGCACAGGATTCGCCGGCGCGGTCCGCGAACTGCTCGACCGCCCGGAGGAGGCCCGCCGCGCCGCGGCCCGCGCCCAGGCCGAACAGTACGGCTGGCCGGCCGCGGTCGCCGCCTTCCTCACCGCCCACGGCGCACCTGCGGGAGGCCCGGCACGGGGGCGCGCGGAGCAGGAGGGCACCGCGCGGAAGGGCGCGGAGGAGCAGGGCGCGGAACCGGCGCACCTCGCGCGGCGGCGCCGCGTGGCGGACGGTGCCCAGCAGGGGCAGGCCCAGCGGTAGTGGGAGCAGCAGGAGCGGTTGCCGGGCAGGTCCGTACCGGGCACGGCACGAGAAGCCGAACCTGCCGGCTTCCGGTGCGGGCACAGCACCGTCCCCCCGGCCACCCGGCGCGCGGGAGCACGGAAGCGCGGCACGGCAGCGGCCGCAAGTGCGGCTGCGACGGACACGGCGACGGGATTCAGGGCCCGGGGAGTCGGACAGGCCGGCTTCCTGTGCACGCAGTGACGTGTGGGAGGTACGCGGTGGAGACGGCGGTCGTGGTCGGGGACGGGCGGGTGGTGGAGCCGGTGCGGTTCGTGGCGCTCGGCGACTCGCTCACGGAGGGGGTCGGCGACCCGGTGGCCGGCGGGTGGCGGGGCTGGGCGGCGCTGCTCGCGGGCGCGTTGGCACCGCAGGAGGCGGGCGTCGAGTTCACCAACCTCGCCCGGAGCGGGGCGCTCAGCGGCGATCTGCGGACCGCGCAGCTGCCGGCCGCACTGGCACTGCGGCCGGGTGTGGCGGCCGTGGTGGCCGGGGGCAACGACACACTGCGGGCCGGGTTCGACATCGGCCGCACCGCAAGGGAGTTGGACGCGGTGCTCGGCGAACTGTCCGACGGCGGCGCCCTGCTGCTCACCGCCTGCCTGCCCGATCCGGGCACGCTGCTGCGGCTTCCCCGACCGCTCGCACGCCCGCTGGCCCGGCGGATGCGCGCGGTGAACACGGTGGTGCACGCGCTCTCCGTCCGCCACCGGGCCGTGCACCTGCACGTCACCGAGCTGCCCTGGGTGGCGCAGCGGCACCTGCTGAGCGTCGACCGGCTCCACCCCAGCGCCGAGGGGCACCACGTGATCGCCCGCGGCTTCCACGCGCTGATCGCCGAGACCGGCCGTCCGCTCAGCGACGCGCCCGCCGCCCGGCCCGCCGAGCCGCCGCCCGGCACGGCGGCCGACCTGTGGTGGCTGGCCACCCGCGGCACCAGTTGGGTCGTCGACCGCAGTACCGACCTGCTTCCGGGGCTGGTCGCGCTGGCCGTCGGGGAGACCGTCGCCCGCCTCCGCGGCGCGACGGCGCGGTACGACGAGCGGATGGCCCGCGCGGCAGAAGCAGCCCTCGCCTCGCTCGGCCCCGGTGGCACGACGGGCCAGGTCGCCCCGATCCGCCTCCCCGACCTCCCTGGCCGGGCCGTGCCCGGCCTCTGATCCGGTCACGGGCCGCCGCGTCCGGCCGGCTGCCCGCGACCGCACGGGCACCGGGTGTGCCGGCGTGGTCCGACCCGTGCGCAGGCCGTGACCGGCTCACCGAGGCCTAAGCTCCTGACAGATGGTCATGGATCGGCCGTCGGCCGGGCCACGGGAACCACGGCGGTCGACCGGGTGTCGTGATGGACGGCGGGCGGGGCGTTCCCGGTCCGACGGAGGGAGTGGGTCGCAGTGGTGACGTCATCGTCGGCAAGTGCACAGGACGGGCGCGCGGGACGCGAGTTGATGGCCGCCGCCGGGGTGCTCTTCCCGGACGGGCAGGGCCGGGTGCTGGTGGTCCGGCTTCCGTACGACCGGAAGCACCCGGTGGCGATCCCGGGCGGGGGCTGGGAGCCCGCGGACCTGTCGCCGCGCCGGACGGCCGTCCGGGAGATCGCCGAGGAGCTGGGGTTCACGCCCCGGCTCGGCCCGCTGGCCTGCATCGACTGGACGATGGACGACTTCCGGCCGCCGATCGCCGCGCACCTCTACTGGGCCGAGCCGCTCACGCCCGGGCAGGTGTCAGCGTTCACGCCGGACTCGGCGGAGGTCGGCGGCTGGGCGTGGCTGACGCCGGAGCAGGCGGGCCACGCGCTGCCGCCACGACTGTCCCGGCGGGTCGGCGCCTGTCTGCGGGTACCTCGTTCGGCCGGTCCGCTGGAGCTGGAGGACAGCCTGCCGGCCGGGCACACGCTCGACCACCTGGTGGCCGAACCGCCCGTCGACTACACGCGGTTGGCGGGCGTGGCGCTCACCGGCGGCGCCGACCGGCCGATCCCCGAGAACGCCGGTCCCCCGCTGGACCGCGCCACGTACATCGCCACCCGGCCGCGGATCCGGGCCAAGGCCCGGACGCTCTTCACGGACCGGGACGGGCGGGTTCTGCTGGTCCGGCTCCGGCCGTGGGACGGCCCGGGGGGCGAGGAGCCGTACTGGGTGCTCCCGGGCGGCGGCATCGAGGCGGACCGGGAGCTGCCCCGGGCAGCGGCCCGCCGCGAGGTCCGCGAGGAGCTGGGGTGGGAGTGCGAACCGGGCCGGCTGCTGGCGCTGGACTGGCTGCCCGGCCGGGACGCGGACCCCGCGAGCCGGCGGGACACGGCCGTCCTGGTCTACCTCTTCGACGGCGGTACGGTGACGGAGGAACAGTCGGCTTCGGCCGTCCTGGCCGAGGACGAGCTGGTGGAACTGCGGTTCTGCGGCCCGGAGGAGGCACAGCGCCTGCTCTCGCCGGAGTCCTGGGCCCGGACGTCGGCCGCGCTCGCCGCCCGGCACCGCCCGGGCGGGCCGGCCGAGCTGGTCGGGGGACGTGCGGCCGAACGACCCGAGCGGCCTCAGGCGCGCTGACCCCGCGGGGTGGTCCGGTGGTGCTCGTCCCTGTGGTCCACTGCTCCGAACGGTGTTCCTGGGTGACACTGGGCGCATGCAGAACGGGATCGCAGAGGTGCTCACCGGACGGCGGGTGGCGGCGGTCAGCGGCGGCGGCCGGCTCGACCTCACACTGGACGGGCCGGTGACCGTGCGGGTGGCGCACGAGTTCCGTGTCGACGCGCCGTCCGAGGTGGAGCATCACTACCCCGGGCTGACCCTCCGCCCCACCGGCCCCCTGCTGGGTCTGGTCGGACGGGCGGTCGCCGGCGCCCGGGTGACCATGGCCGGCGGGCTGGAGGTGGCGTTCGACGGCGGCGTCACGCTCTCGGTGCCACCGCACGCGGTGGTCGCGCCCTGGAGCGTGCTCACGCCCGAGGGCGCCGTCTGCGACGGGCTCGCCGGCGGCGAGGTGGTCTGGTCGGCCGGCCCGGCAGCGGAACGCCGAACCGAGGGGTGGGCCGGGCCGCACGCCGGATGACGCGCGGCCCGGCCCCCGGGGAGGCCTCCGGGGGTGTGGCCTCCCCGGGGGTCGGACCCTCGGCCGTCAGACCTCCAGGTCGTTCTCGATCTTCGTCAGCTGGTGGCGTGCCATGGCGAGGTTGGCCCGGGCCTTGTCCAGTGCGAGGTAGAGGAACAGGCCCTTGCCGCTGCGGCTGGTGAGCGGGCGGATCAGGTGGTACTGGCTGCTGAGCGTGATGAGGATGTCCTCGATCCCGTCCCCCAGGCCCAGCATGTCCATCGTGCGCATCTTGGCACGGACCACATCGGTGTTCCCGGCGGCGGCGACGTTGAGGTCGAGCCCGCCCGCGCCGTCGAGGGTGGCGAGCGCCATCCCGCTGCTGTAGTCCACCAGGGCGGCGCCGATGGCGCCTTCGATCCCGCTCATGGCCTGCTTGAGTGCGCCGGGTGCGTCCGTCATGTCGGTTTCTCCAGTTCGTTCGAAGGGGTGGTTCGAGGTTGGTCGAAAGGTGGGTGGTCGAAAGGTGGGGTGGTCGGGTGGGTCGGCGGTCAGGTGGATCGGCGGTCAGGTGGGTCGGTGGTCGGGTGGGTCGGTGGTCGGGTGGTCGGATCGCCAGGTCGCCCTGGCGGGCGGGGAGGCGCCGGGGCGGAGCGGTCAGCTCACCTCGCGCGGTTCCCGGGCCTCCTTGGGGGTGAGGGAGTCGTTGAGCAGCGCGGCGATCCGCTGGGCGGAGCGGCGGGCCTCCAGGTGCAACCGGCCGACGTTCACGTCCGGGTGTGCCAGCAGCGTGAGCACGCAGCTGCCGCCCGCGCCGTAGGTGGCCACGTAGCCGTACTCGCCGCGGACCAACGACTCCCGGAAGTCGCCCTGCCCGGTGGCGTCGGCGAGGCGCTGGGCCAGACTGAGGGAGGCGGCGGTCATGGCGGCCACCCCGGTCGGCTCGGTTCCATGGGTGTCGTGTGCGACCAGCATGCCGTCCACACTCCCCACCAGGCCGCCCGCGAGGTGCGGCACCCGGTGCTTGAGGGCGCGGAGTTCGGCCAGCAGCTCGGTCTCCAAGGCGATCAGTTGTCTCCTTCCGACACGCTGCTTGAGCGCCCGCCTCATGGCCGAGAGGGCGGGGTCGCGGGCGGAGAGAGGTTCAAAGTCGGGCCTCCAGAAGGGTTCGGACCCGGGTCAGCAGCGCGATGTCCGGGTCGGTGACGGTCAACGGGTGGGCCGCTGCCGGGGTCGGTGGGTGGATCGGGGTGGGCGGACGGGCGGAGCGGGCGGCGGGCGGGAGCAGTCCTGCCAGCGCGGCGCCGGGCACCCGCCGGTGCAGGCCGCCGACGGTACGGCCGGCGACGGCCTGACCGGCACCCACGACCTGCCCTGCACCCGTCACCTGGCCCGTCCCGGCTGCCTGATCGGCAGTCGGGGCCTGGCCGGTACCGGCGCTCTGACCGGCCGCGACCGCCTGGTCGACCGCAGCCGTCGGACCGGCCTCGGCCACCGGGCCGGCGCCGACGACCCCACCCCCGCCGGTGGCCTGACCACTGTCGGGACCACTGCCTCCGGCACGGCCCGGAGCGGCACGGCCGGCGGCCTGTCCGCCGGGCCCCCGGACCTCCGCGGCGCGGGCGCCCCCGTCCCGTACCTCACCGGCCGGCACCCCCGCCGCCTGCACCCCGGTGGTGCGGACGACCGGCTCCGCGGCCGGACGAGCGGCGTGCCGCGGCGCGGGCCGGGGCACGTTTCGCCCCGGGGTGGCGACCAGTCCGGCGGCCGCCAGCCGCCGGACGTCGGCCGTGGTGGCGAAGGCCGAGCGGCCGAGCAGCCGGGCCAGCTCCGCCGGGGTTCTTCGGCCGTCGGCCTGGTCGAGCAGCTCGCACTGGCGCCGCGTGGGCGGGCGCTGACGGCCGGCGCGGTCACCCGGCCCGGCCACCGCTCCCCGGACGCCGGTCGGGCACACCGGCGCGGCGTCGAGCTGCGGCCAGGGCCAGATCCGGTCCAGCAGGCGGCGCCGGCGCTCGACCTCCCGGCAGAGCCGCTTGGCGCTCACCGCCGAGACCGGACCGAGCCAGTGCCGGACACCCGGTTCGAACAGCCAGTCCTCGGTGCCCGGTTCGCCGTCGTCGGCCTCGGCCACGACCTGCCCGCCACCACTGGACCCGCCACGCCCGAACCCGTCGCCCCCGGGGGCTCCGCCGCCCGGTCTCCCGGTCCGCAGACCCGCCTCCCCCGCACACGACGCGACACGGCCCGCCGTCAGAACACAGTAGGCGGCGTCGAACAGGACTCCGAGGTGGCTCACCTCCAACTCGCCGCGCGTGAGTCGCCGTTGGTCCACCAGCGCGCCGGCCACCAGGCCGTACGGACCGAACGCACCGACCACCTCGTGCCACGCCTCCGGGGCGATCCGGCCGCTCCGGGTGAGCAGCACGGCCAGGTCCGGGGCGAGGTCGGACTCGGCGTGCACCACCAGGCCGTCGGTGAAGTACACGGCGCCTGCCGGTCCTCGCAGTACGCCGGTCGCGCGCTGGTCGGCCAGCCAGCCGACGGCGGCGAGCGCGTCGACGGCGGTCACGGTCGTCACGCCGACCACCGGGGAAGCCGAACGGGACGGGAGCCCCGGGAGGAGGGAGGCCGGAGGGCACCGGCGGCCCGGAAGTCCTGGAGGAGCCGAAGCAGTCGGAGGGGACGCCCCAGGCGCGCGGTCCCGCCGTCGGTCCGGCCGACGTGGCCGCAACCACGGTCGCTTGGCCGAAACATGACGGCTCGCCCACGCTCGCCTCCCTGTACGTTCACCGACTCGTTCGTCATCCGAGCACCAGTTCCTCGGCAAGGGTCTGGAGGCGGTAGCGGGCAGCGGCGAGATTGCCGTCGACCCGGTCCAACCAGAGGTGCAGGACGAGCGGACTGTCGAAGACGGTGTCAATGAAGCAGATCAGGTGGTAACTACGGCCCGCAGTGACGATGATGTCCTGCAGCGGTGTCCGCACGTCCTCCGCAGCGGTGAAGGTCTGGCCCTCAACGGCCGCCCGCACCAAGTCGGTTGCCTCCGCCGCCGAGGTCTCGTGGTCTCCCGCGGGGCTGACGCCGAGGCTGCCGAGGGCGAGTCCGCTGCTCCAGTCGATGAGACTGGCTGCACGGGCGCCGGCGATCGCCATCGCCCCGGACAGGCATTCGTCGATACCCGGCACTCGGGCTCCTTCGGAGGGTTGGGGCAGCCGGTTTCACTCGGCCGGCGCCGGCCGGACCACCACGACCAGTGGCGGGTTCGACACGGAAGGCTACTGCCGGATCCCGTACGACGAACATTCCGATGGCATATTCACACCAGATGCGCCTGTTTCCAGCCAACCTGTGATAATGCATCAGCGCAGCGTGACCGGCAAAAGCCCTGGCCGTGACCGCGGTGCAGATCCGCCCAGTCGAGCCACCTGGGACGGGACCTTGGCCGGTACTCGGCCACGCCAGACGGTTTCAGCCACAACCTGCGATAGGACAGACCTTCGACCTCGCCCGGAACCGGCTCGGCCCACACCCGGCCGGCCCCAGGCCGAACCCCGGCCCCACCCGGCACGAGCACAGGCGGGCGGGCAGGCGGGCAGGCGCAACGCACCACGACGACACAGCGGCGCGACGACGACACGACGACGAGGGGCCGTTCCAGTGCGGAACGGCCCCTCGGATGGAGCGCCAGGCCCGGGTTGAACGGACTCTCCCTACTGAAAGTAGGACGTGCTCCGGTAGCACCACTGACGCCTGTTCGAGAGAACGTCTCCCCTCGACGCGATGAACAGTAGCAGGACATCACGCCTGCTCAGAAATCGCATGGAAGCGGACGGAGAGGTGGACCTCCCGGGCGGCGGCCGCACCCCACCCCTCAGGCGCCGACGTACTCCGCCAGGTGCCGGCCGGTCAGCGTGGAACGGGCGGCGACCAGCTCCGCCGGAGTGCCCTCGAAGACGACCCGGCCGCCGTCGTGGCCGGCGCCGGGCCCGAGGTCGATGATCCAGTCGGCGTGCGCCATGACCGCCTGGTGGTGCTCGATGACGACGACCGACTTGCCGGAGTCGACCAACCGGTCGAGCAGGCCCAGCAGCTGCTCCACGTCGGCGAGGTGGAGGCCGGTGGTCGGCTCGTCGAGGACGTAGACACCACCCTTCTCGGCCATGTGGGTGGCCAGCTTGAGCCGCTGCCGCTCGCCACCGGACAGCGTGGTGAGCGGCTGGCCGAGGGTCAGGTAGCCGAGCCCGACGTCGGCGAGCCGCCCGAGGATGCGGTGCGCGGCCGGCGTGCGCGCCGCTCCGTCACCGAAGAACGCCGCCGCCTCGGCCACCGACATCGCGAGCACCTCGCTGATGTCACGGCCGCCGAGCCGGTACTCCAGCACCGACGCCTCGAACCGCTTCCCCTCGCACTCCTCGCACGTGGTGGCGACGCCCGCCATCATCGCCAGGTCGGTGTAGACGACGCCGGCGCCGTTGCAGGTGGGACAGGCTCCCTCGGAGTTGGCGCTGAACAACGCAGGCTTCACGCCGTTGGCCTTCGCGAACGCCTTGCGGATCGGGTCGAGCAGACCGCTGTAGGTGGCCGGGTTGCTCCGCCGCGAGCCGCGGATCGCCGCCTGGTCGATCGCGACCACGCCCGCGCCGTCGCCGCCCGCGCCGCCGGCCCCCGGGGCGTTCACCAGCGACCCGTGCACCAGCGAGCTCTTTCCGGAGCCGGCCACACCGGTGACGACGCACAGCACCCCGAGCGGGACGTCGACGTCGACGTCGCGCAGGTTGTTCGCCGACGCACCGCGGATCTCCAGCGCACCGGTGGGCTTGCGGACCGTCTCCTTGAGCGCCGCCCGGTCGTCGAGGTGGCGGCCCGTGACGGTGCCACCGGCTCGCAGGCCGGCCACGGTGCCCTCGAAGCAGACCGTGCCGCCCCCCGAACCGGCTCCGGGTCCCAGGTCGACGACGTGGTCGGCGATCGCGATCATCTCCGGCTTGTGCTCCACCACCAGCACCGTGTTGCCCTTGTCCCGCAGGCGCAGCAGCAGCTCGTTCATCCGCTGGATGTCGTGCGGGTGCAGCCCGATCGTCGGCTCGTCGAAGACGTAGGTGGTGTCGGTGAGCGAGGAGCCGAGGTGGCGGATCATCTTGACGCGTTGCGCCTCGCCGCCGGACAGGGTGCCGGAGGGCCGGTCGAGCGCGAGGTAGCCGAGGCCGATCTCGACGAAGGAGTCGAGGGTCTGTCGTAGCGAGGCGAGCAGCGGCGCGACCGACGGCTCGTCAAGTCCGCGGACCCAGGTGGCGAGGTCGCTGATCTGCATCGCACAGGCGTCGGCGATGCAGATCCCCTCGATCTTCGAGGACCGGGCGCCCTCGTTGAGCCGCGTGCCGTCGCAGTCGGGGCAGGTGCCGAAGGTCGTCGCCCGCTCGACGAAGGCGCGGATGTGCGGCTGCAGCGAGTCGACGTCCTTGGCCAGGAAGGACTTCTGGATCTTCGGGATCAGGCCCTCGTACGTCAGGTTGATGCCGTCGACCTTGATCTTGGTGGGCTCCCGGTGGAGCAGGTCGTGCAGCTCCTGCTGGGTGAACTCCCGGATCGGCTTGTCCGGGTCGAAGAAGCCGCAGCCACGGAAGATGCGGCCGTACCAGCCGTCCATGGTGTAGCCGGGGATCGTCAGCGCGCCCTCGTTGAGCGACTTGCCGTCGTCGTACAGCTGGGTGAGGTCGATGTCGGACACCGTGCCGCGGCCCTCACAGGTGGAGCACATGCCACCGGTGACGGTGAAGCTGCGCCGCTCCTTCACGGTCTTCCCGCCGCGTTCGAGCGTGATCGCGCCCGCTCCGGCCACCGAGGGGATGTTGAAGGAGAAGGCCCGGGACGATCCGATGTGCGGCCGGCCGAGCCGGCTGAAGAGGATGCGCAGCATCGCGTTGGCGTCGGTGGCGGTGCCGACCGTGGACCGCGGGTCGCCGCCCATCCGCTGCTGGTCGACGATGATCGCGGTGGTCAGCCCTTCGAGGACGTCGACGTCGGGCCGGGCCAGGGTCGGCATGAAGCCCTGGACGAACGCACTGTAGGTCTCGTTGATCAGCCGCTGCGACTCGGCGGCGATCGTGCTGAACACCAGCGAGCTCTTGCCGGAGCCGGACACACCGGTGAACACCGTCAGCCGGCGCTTCGGGATCTCGACGCTGACGTCCTTGAGGTTGTTCTCGCGCGCGCCGTGCACGCGGATCAGATCGTGACTGTCGGCGGCGGCCATGCTCATCGTCGTCTCCCCTTGTCGCCTCGTCGGCCCCTGGCGGCCCATCGGCGGGCCCCACTTCGCCAGTGGGCCCCGCTTCGCCGGTGGGACGCGTCCACAGCCTCCGCGGCCCGGCATGGCCGAAGCCTAGCCCCGGGGTCGGACAGTCGCAGGAATCGGTTCGAGCAGGTGTTCGAATAAGGCGTACGCTGGAGGCATGCGCAACACCGTCGCCCTCCAGCCCTCACTGTTCGACGACGCCGGGCGGAGCGGGATCCTGCTCGGGCCGCTCGCCGGGGCACGGCGGGCGGAGCTCGGCGCGGGCGCCTGGGTGGAGGTGCTGGAGGGCTGGGTCAAGGGGGCGGACCAGCTGTTCGAACAGCTGGCGGCCGAGGTGCCGTGGCGGGCCGAGCAGCGGGAGATGTACGAGCGGGTGGTGGAGGTGCCGCGGCTGCTCGCCTCGTACGGGGAGCGGGACGAGCCGCCCCACCCGGTGCTCGGCGAGGCGCGAGCGGCGCTGAGCGCCCACTACGGGACCGAGCTGGGCGAGCCGTTCCGGACCCTGGGGCTCTGCTACTACCGCGACGGGCGGGACAGCGTGGCCTGGCACGGCGACCGGATCGGCCGCGGGGCGCGCGAGGACACCATGGTGGCGATCGTCTCGGTCGGCGAACCGCGGGCACTGCTGCTGCGGCCCCGGGGCGGCGGCGGGCCGGTCGTCCGGCACCAGGTGGGGCACGGGGACCTGCTGGTGATGGGCGGCTCGTGCCAGCGCACGTGGGAGCACGCCGTGCCGAAGACCGCCCGGCCGGTGGGGCCGCGGATCAGCATCCAGTTCCGGCCGCGCGGTGTGGCCTGATCCGTTCGTCGCCCCGGCCCGGCGCGGCCCGGACGGCCGGCCCTTCCACGGGGAGAAGGCAGGCGCCCCGGTTGCCGGGGCGGGCGGGGTCGCGGAGGCTGTCCGGGGAAGTCCACGGGGGGTCCACGGGGTCCACCGGGGTTGGGAGGACGACATGCCGAAGGCGGGCACTTACCACGAGGGCGTGCCGTGCTGGGTCGAGCTGTCCGTACGGGACGTCGGGCGGGCCCGGCGCTTCTACGGCGGACTCTTCGGCTGGGAGTTCGTCGAGCTGGACGGCTACACCGTGGCGACGCTGCGCGGGGCGCAGGTCGCCGGAATCACCCGGCCGGGCGACGGCGGGAACCGCACCCCGACGGCCGCCGAGCCGTCGGTCTGGACGACCTGCCTCGCGGTGCACGACGCCGACAGAGCGGCCGGGGCCGTCCGGGAGGCCGGCGGTCGGATCGCCCGCGAGCCCGAGGAGGTGGCGGAGCTGGGCCGCACCGCCCTGGCCGTGGACCCGCTCGGCGCACCGTTCGGCCTCTGGCAGGGCCGGCTGAACCCGGGTGCGGGCCTGGTCAACGAGCCGGACACGTTCACCTGGAACGAGCACCTGTCGCCCGACCCGGACGCCGCCCGCGCCTTCTACCGGCAGGTCTTCGGGTACGGCTACGACAGCCCGGCCGGCGACTACACCCTCTTCCGGGTCGACAGCCTTCCGAGCGGCGGGATCGGCGGCAACCCGGGGGTCGATCCGGCGGGCCCCGCCGCGTACTGGGCGGTCTACTTCGCCGCGGCCGACACCGACCGCACGGTGGAGCGGGCGCTGCGGCTCGGCGGTACCGTGCTGGACGGCCCGGAGCCGACCCCGTTCGGACGGATGGCGGTGGTGCGGGACGACGACGGTGCGGCGTTCACCCTGATCGCCGGCCCGTCGGGCGACAGCAGGGCCTGGAGCGACCTCGACGACACGGCGGAGGCGGCCTGAGACGGATCCCGAGCCGGGAGCGCGGACGGGGTCCGGCACCCTCACAGGCACCGGACCCCGTCCGACGATAGAGCGCCAGGCCCGGGTCGCACGGACTCTCCCTACTGAAAGTAGGACGTGCTCTGGTAGCACCACTGACGCCTGACGAGGAATCATCTCCCTCGCGACAGGAAGAACACTAGCAGGTCAGCGCCGGTGCACCCAACGCACAACCCTCGGCCCCGACCACCCCGCCCCGAGCCGGGAACGCGAACGGGGCCCGGCACCCTCACAGGAACCGGACCCCGTCCGACGATAGAGCGCCAGGCCCGGGTCGCACGGACTCTCCCTACTGAAAGTAGGACGTGCTCTGGTAGCACCACTGACGCCTGACGAGAGATCATCTCCCTCGCGACAGGAAGAACACTAGCAGGTCGGAACCCCTGCCCGAACCTGAGGAGAACAGCCCATGGCCACCCTGCACCCCGCCCCGACCGAGGTCGTCGAGTACGCCCCCGGCAAGCTGATGGACGTCCACCGCCCCTCAGGTGGCGAGGGCCCGTTCCCCGTCGTCCTGCTCTGGCACGGGAGGGGTCCCGACGAGCGGGACGTCATGCGCCCGCTGGGCCTCGCCGCGGCCGGGCTCGGCCTGCTGGTACTGGTCCCCGACTGGCGGTCCGACGAGGAGGACGGCGGCCGGGCCCACCTGCTCGCCTCCTTCGAGTACGCCCGCCGGCACGCGACCGCCCACGCCGGCGATCCGGACCGCTTCGTGCTGGCCGGCTGGTCGATGAGCGGCCGGGAGGCCGTCGCCCTGGCCACGCACCCCGACACTCCCGCCGAGCTGCGCCCGACGGCCGCCGTCGGCATAGCCTCCAGCTACGAGCGCGCCGCCGTCACCACCGGCGAGTCCCCACTCGCCCACCTCCGCGCCCACCCCTCCCCCGTCCCGGTCCGGCTGGTCCACGGCACGCGCGACGAGCTCGTGCCCGCGGACCGGAGCCGCGAGCTGAGCACCGCCCTCGCGGCGCGGGGCTCGCACCACCTCCTGGAGCCGGACTCCGACCACGCCGGGGTGATCCTCACCGAGTACGATCCGGCGGTCGCCCGCTGCGTGCCCGCCGAGGCCGACCACGCCGTCCGGGCCGGCCTGGCCACGGCCCGCGTCCTCGCCGAGGCGGCCCGCCTGGACTGAGCCGCGATCGACCCGCTGCCGAACCGCCGCGCCGCCCGGGGCCGGGAATCACACGTCAGACACCGTGGAACGATTCGCACATGAGTGCAACTCCAGGCGGTAAGGCGGTCCAGCTCTGCTCCGAGCCGGAGTGTTCGCGGCCGGCCGCCTTCCGGACCCGCTCACGTCCCACGTGGTGCGACGACCACATCACGGAGATCCTCCGCGAGGGCGGCCTCGAACCGCTGGAGCCCTTCGACAAGCCGACCGCCTGGCGGCTGACCCGCTGTCTGGTCTGCGGCTGCGAGGCGCACTACCGCTTCCAGTACACACTCGACAACAACGCGCACGGCGAGGCCACCTGCCGGGCGTGCTACTGGCGGACGTGGGCCCGCGAATCGCGGGAACGACTCGGCCCCGACGCCGATCTCGCCCCGGTTCCCACCGGGGCGATGCGGGCGCACGCCGAGCAGCACGGGTACGACTACCTCGGCCCGCTCACCGATCCGTCGCTCCCCGACGACCCCCACCGCGTCCGCTGCCGCTACTGCGGGCGGCTGAGCGCCGATCGGCCGGGGGACATCGCCTTCGGCTGCCGCTGCCAGACCAACCCCAGGCGCGACCGTCAGACCACGAACGTTTCCGGGCCGCGGCAACGGGATCTGCTCAAGGACAGCGGTCTGCCCGTCCTCGACTGGTGGGACCACGAGGCCAACGACACCGCGACCTGGGAAACCGTCAGCGTCAGGGGGCACCGCGAGGCGGCCTGGCGCTGCCCCGCGTGCGGGCTGCGGTTCCGGCGGAAGGTCCTCGACATGGTCCACGTCCGCCAGTGCCCCGACTGCGAACCCCGGCACCGCGCCGCCCGGGAGGCGGAGTACGAGCGCCACCGGGTGACGCCGGTCGCCGAGGTGCCCGAGTTGCTCGCGGCCTGGGCCGACGAGGCCGACCCGCACACGGTGACGGTCGTCGACGACGGGCCGCCGCGCCGGTTCCGCTGCCCGCAGGGACACCATCCGCGGCTGGCGCCGCGCACGTACCTGAAGTCCGGTTGCCCGTCCTGCACCGGCCTGGCGACGCGCGCCGAGAACCAGGCGATCGCCGACACCCACCGGGCGGGCGTCCGGCTCAACCCGGAGATCGCCGCGCAGTGGCACCCGGAGCTCAACGGCGACACCCGGCCGGCCAAGGTGTCCCCCGGATCGCGCAAGGCGGTCTGGTGGCAGGACCCGAACTGCGGCCACGTGTGGCAGGACGCCCCGGCCGGGCGGGACAAGGGCCAGCGCCTGCGCTGCCCCGAGTGCCGCACCATCCTCGACTCGCTGGCCTTCCACTTCCCCGAGCTGGCCGCCGAGTGGTCGCCGGAGAACCCGGTCACCGCCTGGCACGTCCGCCCGACCGGGCAGACGCCGTTCGTCCCCGTCTGGTTGTGCGCGGCGAATCCCGAGCACGTGTGGCAGGCGGCCCTGGCCTCGCGCTCCAACGGCAGCGGATGCCCGGAGTGCCGCGTGCCGGGGAAGTCGCAGGTCGAACTGGACCACCACGCGGCGGCGGAGCGCGCGTTCGGCCGGGCCGCCTCGGGCCGGTCCGTTCGCCACGAGGCGTTCGTCCGACGCGGCTCCTGGATCGTCGACATCACCGTGGAGCAGGCCGACGGACGGCTGCTCGCCATCGAGTACGACGGCTCCTACTGGCACGCGGACAAGGTGGGGTTGGACACCGACAAGTCCCGCAACCTGCTGGCCGCCGGCTACCTGGTGGCCCGGCTGCGCGAACACCCGCTGCCCCCGCTGCCGATCGGCGACCCGGCCTACGCGGAGTTCCCCGTCCACTCCGCCACCCCCGATCCGGACGGCGCGATCGCCCGCGTCCGCGCGTGGACCCTCGGGAGCGGAGCACCGGTGTAGGGGCGCACCGGCCGGCCCCCGGGCGGCGGGGCGCCCGGGGGCCGGCCGGCGGGTCGAGACCGTCAGGCCTCGGCGGCGGCCGACCGGGCCGCCCGCGGGCGGAGCCAGACCGCCCAGGTGAGCACGGAGCAGACCACGTACGTGGCCAGGAAGCCCAGGTAGGCCGCGTCACCGTTGTGGCTGGCGAGGAAGGACTGCCGGAAGGCGAGGTTGACCAGCACCCCGCCGAAGGCGCCCACCGCGCCGGCCAGGCCGATCAGAGCGGCCGAGCGGCGGCGGGCGTCGTACTCGGCCGTCGCCGGGTCGGTGCCGGCCGCGACGGCTGCCCGCGCCCTGGCCTGGTAGTGGGCCGGGATCATCTTGTAGGTCGAGCCGTTGCCGATGCCGCTGAGCACGAAGAGCGCGATGAAGCCGCCGAGGAAGAGCGGCAGCGAGTGCGCCCGGGAGGCGACCAGGACGACCACGGTGCCGGCTCCCATCGCCACGAAGGTGGCCAGGGTGACGCGGGCGCCGCCCCAGCGGTCGGCCAGCCGGCCGCCGACCGGCCGGAGCAGCGAGCCGAGCAGCGGACCGAGGAAGGTCAGCGCGGCCGCCTTCACCGGGGTGTCGAAGCGGTCGTGGAACTGCACCTGGAGCACCTGCCCGAAGGCGAAGCCGAAGCCGATGAACGAGCCGAAGGTGCCGACGTACAGGACGGAGACCGCCCATCCGTACGGGTCACGGGCCGCCTCCCGCAACGCCCGGCCCTCGCCGCGCGGTGCGGCCGCCAGGTTGTCCATCCGCCACCGGGCGCCGGCCGCGGCCAGCACGATCAGCGGCAGGTAGAGCAGCGGCAGCAGCCGGGGGTGGGCCGCGCCGGCGGTGGCCAGGACGAGCAGGCCGAGCAACTGCACCGCCGGGACGCCCAGGTTGCCGCCGCCCGCGTTGATCCCGAGCGCCCAGCCCTTGAGCCGGTGCGGGTAGAAGGCGTTGATGTTGGCCATCGAGGAGGCGAAGTTGCCGCCGCCGACACCGGACACGCAGGCCACCGCGAGCAGCGTGCCGTAGGAGACGCCGGGGGTGAGCACCAGGGCCGCCAGGGCGGCGGGGACGAGCAGCAGCAGCGCGCTGACGACCGTCCAGTTGCGGCCGCCGAACCGCCCGACGGCGAAGGTGTAGGGCAGGCGCAGCAGGGCGCCGAGGGCGGTGGGCAGCGCCGTCAGGGTGAACTTGCCCGCGGTGTCGATGTGGTACTCGGGACCGAGGAAGAGCACCAGGACCGACCAGATGCTCCAGACCGAGAAGCCGATGTGCTCGCTGAGCACGGAGTAGACCAGGTTGCGGCGGGCGATCGCGGCACCGGTCCGCTCCCAGAAGACCGGGTCCTCCGGGTCCCAGTGGGTGAGCGGCGCGGCGCCGGCTCTGCCGCTCGCGGGCGGGGTCTCGACGGCGGCGCTCATTCCGCGCCCTCCTGCCCGGCGAGTCCGGCCCGCGCGGCGCGCGCGGACCCGGGGCCGTCCGTGCCGTCGCCCGCGCCGTCGCGGATCGGCCAGAGCCGAAGGACGGCCGGGGCGCCGTCGGGCCCGGTCTCCTCGTCGAGGCAGCGGCCGTCGGTGAGGTCGAAGACCTGCTTGTACATCGGGGAGGCCAGGGTCGGCCGGTCGCCGCGGCTGCCCATCAGTCCGCGGGAGAGGACGTGGGCGCCGCTGAACGGATCGCGGTTGTCGACGGCGTGCAGCGCGCCGGCTCGGTCACGGAACACGGCCACCTGGTCGGCGCCGAGCAGTACGGCCACACCTCGGCCGGGCTGCAGGTCGTCGAGGGTGCAGACGGGCTGCCAGCGGGTGCCGTCGTGGATCTCCACGGTCACGGGGTGAGCACCTCCAGTCGGGACCCGGCCACCAGGACCGGGGTCGGGGCGGCGAGGACGTGCCCGTCCTCGTCGGGGCGGGCGGGGCGGATCTGGCCGCGTTCGGGGACGAAGGTGACGGCCGGATCCGGGGTGCCGGGGGCGTTGACGAAGGACGAGAACCGGCGCAGCCGGTCCGGGTCGGCCAGGGTGGCCGCCCATTCGTCCTGGTAGGAGTCGATGTGGCGGGCCATCAGGTCGTCCAGTTCGGCGGCGATGCCGAGCGAGTCGTCCATGACCACTGCGCGCAGGTGGTCCAGGCCGCCTTCCAGCCGCTCCAGCCAGACCGAGGTGCGTTCCAGGCGGTCGGCGGTGCGGATGTAGAACATCAGGTACCGGTCGACGGTCCGGATCAACGCCTCCCGGTCCAGGTCGGCGGCCAGAAGGTCGGCATGACGTGGCGTCATACCACCGTTGCCGCCGACGTAGAGGTTCCAGCCGGAGGAGGTGGCGATGATGCCGAAGTCCTTGCTCCGGGCCTCGGCGCATTCCCGGGCGCACCCGGAGACGGCGGACTTGAGCTTGTGCGGGGAGCGCAGCCCGCGGTAGCGGAGCTCCAGTTCGATCGCGAGCCCGACCGAGTCCTGCACCCCGTAGCGGCACCAGGTCTCGCCCACGCAGGACTTCACGGTGCGCAGTGCCTTGCCGTAGGCGTGGCCGGATTCGAAGCCCGCGTCGACCAGTCGCCGCCAGATGGTGGGGAGCTGGTCGACGGTGGCGCCGAAGAGGTCGATCCGCTGGCCACCGGTGATCTTGGTGTAGAGGCCGTGGTCGCGGGCGATCTCGCCGATCGCGATCAGGCCCTCGGGGGTGATCTCGCCGCCGGGGACGCGGGGCACCACCGAGTAGGAGCCGTTGCGCTGGAGGTTGGCGAGGAAGTGGTCGTTGGAGTCCTGCAGCGCGGCCTGCTCGCCGTCCAGGATGTGGCCGTTGCCGAGGCTGGCCAGGACCGAGGCGACGGTCGGCTTGCAGATGTCGCAGCCCTCGCCCCCGCCGTGGCGGTCGACGAGTTCGGAGAAGGTGGTGATGCCGGTGACGCGGACGATCTCGTACAACTCGGCGCGGGTCTGCGGGAAGTGCTCGCAGAGGCCGCTCCGGGTGGCGACGCCGGAGGCGGCGAGCTCCTCGTTGACGACGGTGGTGAGCTGCTTGACGCAGCTGCCGCAGCCACTGCCGGCCCGGGTGCACTTCTTGACGGCGGCGACGGAGTCGCAGCCGTCCTCGTGCACCGCTGCCCGGACGGCGCCCTGGGTGACGTTGTGGCAGGAGCAGAGCACCGCGTCGTCGGGCAGCGCGACCGGACCGGCTGCGGCGAACCCGGCGGGCAGCACCAGCTGTTCGGCGGGGGTGGTGAGCGGCTTCCCGGCCGTCGCGAGCGGCCGCAGGGTGCCGTAGGACTCGGTGTCACCGACCAGGACACCGCCGAGCAGCGCGCCGTCGGTGCCGATCACGAGCTTGCGGTAGACGCCGCGCCGGCTGTCGCTGTAGAGCACGTCGAGCGCGCCCTCGGCGGTACCGTGCGGGTCGCCGAAGCTGGCCACGTCCACGCCGAGCAGCTTGAGCTTGGTGGAGGTGTCCGCGCCGGTGAAACCGGAACCGGCGGTGCCGGCCAGAGCGCGGGCGGCCGTGTCGGCCATCTGGTAGCCGGGTGCGACCAGGCCGTAGACCCGGCCGTCCACGGTCTGCGCGCACTCGCCGATGGCCAGGACGGCCGGGTCGGCGGTACGGCAGTGCTCGTCCACCACGATGCCGCCACGCGGACCGACCGGCAGGTCGCAGTCGCGGGCGAGCTGGTCGCGGGGGCGGACGCCGGCCGAGAACACCACCAGGTCGGCGGCGAGTTCGCGGCCGTCGGAGAGGGCCAGGGCGCGGACCCGGCCGTCCTCGCCGGTCTCGACGCCACTGGCGCCGGCGCTGGTGTGGACGGTGACACCGAGCTCCTCGATCTTGCGCCGGAGCAGTTCGCCGCCGCCCTCGTCGACCTGGACGGCCATCAGCCGGGGGGCGAACTCGACCACGTGGGTGGCGACGCCCATCGCCCTGAGCGCGCCCGCGGCCTCCAGCCCGAGCAGGCCGCCGCCGACCACCACGCCGGCCCCGGCCCGGCCGGCGTCGGCGCGGATCGCGTCCAGGTCCTCGATGGTGCGGTAGACGTGGCAGCCGGCCGCTTCCTTGCCGGGCACCGGCGGCACGAACGGCACGGAGCCGGTGGCCAGCACCAGGGCGTCGTAGCACAGCCGTTCTCCCGCCCGGGTGGTGACGGTCCGTTCGGCGCGGTCGACCGCGGTGACCGGGTCGCCGAGACGCAGGTCGATGCCGTGCTCGGCGAGGAAGCCCGGCGGGCACAGCGCGAGGTCCTCGGCGGTCTTCCCGTCGAACAGTGCGCTGAGGCGGACGCGGTCGTAGGCCGGGCGCGGTTCCTCGGCGAGCACGGTGATCCGCCAGCCCTCGGCGCCGGGCTGCTCGGTGAAGGCCTCCAGGAAGCGCTGGCCGACCATGCCGTGGCCGACGAGGACGAGGTCCCGTGGTCGGTCGGGCGTGTGCGATGTCATCGCGATGCTCCTCGGGATCGTGCGGGGTGCGGGATGCGGGATGCGAGGTGCCGGGGGTTCCGGCGGGTCCCGGTGTCCGGGTGTCCGGGTGTCCGGGTGTCCGGGTCCGTGGGACGCCGGGTCCGGGCCGGGGAGCCGGTGGGGCGGCTCAGGTGAGCAGGTGCAGGGGGTGGTCGACGAGCGGGTCGTCGCGCCGCCAGGCCTCGGCGAGGGCGTCGACGCCGGCGAGGTCGCCGAGCAGGATCGCGCCGACCAGCCGGTCCCCGCGCAGCACGAGCTTCTTGTAGCTCCCACGCGTGGCGTCGGTGAGCCGCAGCACGTCCAGGCCGGCGTCGAGACCCTCGTCCACCGCACCGAAGGCCGCGTACTCCAGGCCGCCGGTGCTCAGCCGGGCCGGGGACCTGGAGCCGGTGTAGCGGGCGTCCGGCCCGGCACCCGACAGGCGCAACGCCAGCACGTCGGCCTGGTCCCAGGCAGGCAGTGCCAGACCGTGCACGGTGCTGCGGTGCTCCGCGCAGTCGCCGATCGCGTGGACGCCCGGGGCCGCCGTGGCGAGCGCGTCGTCCACCAGCACGCCGGTGGCGACCGGCAGGCCGGCGGTGTGCGCGAGCGCGGTCCGCGGCCGGGTGCCGCAGGCGAGCACCACCAGGTCGCAGTCGAGGACGTACCCGTTGGCCAACTCGACACCGGTCACCCGGTCCTCGCCGCGCAGGGCGCGGGCCCGGTTGCCGGGGTAGGTCTCCACACCGGCCTCCAGCAGCCGGCCGCGGAGCACCTCCCCTGCCTGCGCGTCGAGTTGACGCTCGATCAGGTACGGCCCCTGGTGGACGATCTCGGTGGGCACCCCGAGCGCGGCCAGGGCACGGGCGGCGCTCACCCCGAGAACCCCGCCGCCGATCACGACGGCCCGGCGGGCGGCCACGGCGTCCTCGGCGAGCCGGCCGCAGTCCTCCAGGGTGCGCAGGGTGTGGACACCTTCGGTGAGGCCGCCGGCGTCCGCCCGCCGCAGGCCCCGGACGGGCGGCAGCACCGGGTTGGCACCGGTGGCGAGCACCAGCTCGTCCCACGGCTCCACGGTGCCGTCGGCGAGGCCGAGCGTGCGGGCGGCCGGGTCCAGGGCCACCACCTCGCAGCCGGGCCGCGGCTCGGCGCCGCCCAGCGGCAACGCGATCGACTCGGCGTCGTAGCGGCCGGTGAGCACGTCGGCGAGCAGCACCCGGTTGTAGGGGGCCCGGGGCTCGGCGCCGTACACGGTGACCCGGCCGGTGCCGCCCAGCGCGGTGTAGCGCTCGGCGAAGCGGGCCGCGGCCATCCCGCCGCCGACCACCGCGATCCGCCGGTCCTGTGCGTTCCTCACGGCGCCACCTCCTGGTCTGCTTCCCGGGCCGGCTCGTGGGCCGGCCCCTGGGCCGCCTCCCGGGCCGGCTCCACGCGGACGGCGCAGAGCTTGAACTCCGGCATCCGGGAGACCGGGTCCAGGGCCGGGTTGGTCAGGGTGTTGGCCCGCCCCGCGCCGGGCCAGTGGAACGGCATGAAGACGGTGTCCGGGCGGATGGCGTCGGTGATCCGGGCCGGCGCCACCGCGCGGCCGCGCCGGCTGGTCACCGCGACCAGGTCGCCCTCCGCGACGGCCAGCCGGGCGGCCAGCCGCGGGTGCAGCTCGACGAACGGCCCGGGCGCGGCCGCGTTCAGCTCCGGCACCCGACGGGTCTGCGCGCCGCTCTGGTACTGGGCGAGCACCCGGCCGGTGGTCAGGTGGAGCGGGTAGTCGCGGTCCGGCTCCTCCCCGGCCGGGCGGTGGGTGACGCCGGCGAAACGGGCGCGGCCGTCCGGGGTGGCGAAGCGGTCCAGGAAGAGCCGCGGGGTGCCCGGGTGCGCGTCGTCGGGGCAGGGCCAGAAGACGCCGTCCTCGGCCGCGATCCGCCGGTAGCTGATGCCGGAGTAGTCGGCGTCCCCACCGGCCGAGGCGCGGCGCAGCTCGTCGAAGACCTCCTCGGCTCCGTCCGGGAAACCCTTCTCCACGCCCAGCCGGGCGGCGAGTTCGCGCAGCACCCGGAGCTCGCTGCGCACGCCCTCGGGCGGGTCCAGCGCGCGGCGGCGCAGGACCACCCTGCCCTCCAGGTTGGTGGTGGTGCCGTCCTCCTCGGCCCACTGGGTGACCGGCAGGACGACGTCCGCCAGCCGGGCCGTCTCGGAGAGCACCGGGTCGGCGACGACGAGGAGGTCCAGCCCGCGCAGCCGGGTCGTGACGTGGGCGGCGTTCGGCGCGGAGACCACCGGGTTGGAACCCGTCAGCAGCAGAGCGCGGACCCCGCCAGGCCGGCCGAGGCCGTCCAGCAGCTCGTAGGCGGAGCGGCCTGCGCCGGGCAGCTCGTCCGGGTCGACGCCCCAGACTCCGGCGACGTGCGCCCGGGCCTCCGGGTCCTCGATCGAGCGGTAGCCGGGGAGCTGGTCGGCCTTCTGGCCGTGCTCCCGGCCCCCCTGGCCGTTGCCCTGACCGGTCAGGCAGCCGTACCCCGAGTACGGGCGGCCGGCCTTCCCGGTGGCCAGGCAGAGGTCGATCCAGGCGCCGACCGTGTCGGTGCCCTTGCTCTGCTGCTCCGGGCCGCGCGCGGTCAGCACCATGCCCGTCTCGGCACGGCCGAACAGCTCGGCTGCGGCGCGCAGTCGGGCGACCGGGACGCCGGTGATCCGCTCCACCCGGTCCGGCCAGTGCGCCATCGCGGCGGCCCGGGCCCGTTCGAAGCCGGTGGTGCGGGCGGCGACGAACTCCTCGTCCACCCGGCCGTCGGCGATCACCAGGTGGAGCAGGCCGAGCGCCAGCGCGAGGTCGCCGCCGGGCCGCGGCTGCAGGTGCAGGTCGGCCTCCGCCGCGGTTCGCGTGCGGCGCGGGTCCACCACGATCAACGTCCCGCCGTTCTCGCGGAGTTCGCGGAAGTAGCGGAGCGCCGGCGGCATCGTCTCGGCGGGGTTGCCGCCCACCAGGATCAGGCAACCCGTCTGCGGGATGTCCGCCAGCGGGAACGGCAGGCCGCGGTCCAGTCCGAACGCCCTGCGGTGCGCGGCGGCCGCCGAGGACATGCAGAACCGGCCGTTGTAGTCGATGTTCGCGGTGCGCAGCACCACCCGGGCGAACTTACCCAGCTGGTAGGCCTTTTCGTTGGTCAGCCCGCCGCCGCCGAACACCCCTACGGCGTCCGCCCCGTGGCGCTCGCGCACCTCGGCCAGGCCCGTGGCCACCCGGTCCAGCGCCTCCGTCCACCCCGCCGACCGCAGCGGGCCGCCCGGACGGTCGCGCAGCAGCGGGCCGGTCAGCCGGGCGCCCGGCGCCAGCAGCGCGGGCGCCGAACGGCCCTTGTTGCAGAGCGCACCGCGGTTCACCGGGAACCCGGGCCGCTCCAGCACCTCGGCGGGCGCCCCGGCCGCACCGGCCTCGGCCGGGTCGCCCCCGGTGCGCAGCCGCATCCCGCACTGCAACGAGCAGTACGGGCAGTGGGTGTCGGTGGTCGTCGTCATGCCGAAGAATCTCGACGGCGATCGTTTCGCCGCCGGGTCCTCCGTGTTGCGGGCGCGGTACGCCTCGCTCACGCCGCCGCCCGCACGGGGTGCGCGGCCGGACATCGGCCGTAACCGGCCGGCCTGATTCGCTAACGCGCAGGTGACGGCCGGGCAATCCACCCGTAATGCGGCCGACGCACCCTTGCCGCCATGGTTCCCTCCCCCGCCCCCGCCGTCCCGCGTCCCAGCGCGCAGCCGGGACCCCTCACCGGCTTCACCATCGGCGTCACCGCCGCCCGGCGGCGCGACGAACTGGTCGCGCTGCTCGCCCGGCGCGGCGCCCAGGTGGTCGAGGCACCTGTGCTGCGGATCACCCCGCTCGCCGACGACCTGGCCCTGCGTCAGGCCACCGAGCGCTGCCTGGCCGCACCGCTCGACTACGTGGTCGCCACCACCGGCGTCGGCTGGCGCGGCTGGATGAGCGCGGCCGAGGGCTGGGGCCGGGGCGGCGCCCTCGCCGACGCCTGCCGGGACGCGGTGGTGCTCAGCCGGGGCCCCAAGGCCACCGGCGCGGTGCGGGCCAGCGGCCTCGGCGAGCGCTTCTCCCCCGGCTCCGAGGCCACCGACGAACTGCTCACCTGGCTGCTCGCCCGCCCGCTGGCCGGCCGCCGGATCGCCCTCCAGGAGCACGGCATCCGGCTGGACGCGTTCGCGGCGGCGCTGCGCGAGCGCGGCGCCGAGGTGATCTCCGTCCCGGTCTACCGCTGGGAGCCGCCGGACGACCCGGCCCCGGTGCGCCGACTGGTCGAGCAGACCGTCCGGCGCCAGGTCCACGCGCTCACCTTCACCAGCGCCCCGGCGGTCACCGCTTTCGTCGAGACCGCCACCGCCGAGGGCCTGCGCGAACCACTGCTCGACGCGCTGCGCGCCGACGTCCTGCCGGTCTGCGTCGGTGCGCTCTGCGCCCGGCCGTTCGCCGAGCTCGGCCTGTCGGCGGTCTTCCCGGAGCGCGGCCGGCTCGGCTCGCTGGTCCGGCTGCTCGCCGAGGCCCTGCCCGGCCGCGGCCGCCAGGAGGTCGCGCTCGCCGGGCGGGTGCTCACCCTCCAGGGCAACGCCGTCCTGGTCGACGGCCAGAGCCACTGGCTCAGCCCGCGCGGCGCCGCCGTCCTGCGCGCCCTCGCCGCGCAGCCCGGCCGGGTACTCAGCCGCGCCGAACTCCTCCGCACCGCCTGGGCCGACTCGGCCGCCGACGAGCACGCCGTCGAGGCGGCGGTCGGCCGGCTGCGCGCGGCGCTCGGGCCGCACGGTGCACTGATCCGCACGGTGCCCAAGCGCGGCTACCGCCTGGCGGCGAGTTGACGGCCGGCGCAGTGGCGGCGACGGCGGGCGGAGTGGTGACGGCAGGCGGAGTGGTGACGGGCCTGGCGGCCGGCGGGCCGCCGGGACCGCAGGACCCTCCCCCGGCGGGCGTCGCGGTGAGGCGGCCGGAGGCCCCGACCCGGGGCACCGACCGGCCGGTTCTGCTCGCCGTCGCCCACGGCAGCCGGAACCCCGCCGGCGTCGCCGCGACCCGGGCGCTGCTCGATCTGGTCCGCACACAGCGGCCCGAACTCGACGTCCGCTGCTGTTTCCTCGACCTCGCCTCACCCTCCCTGCCCGAGTCCCTGGCCGGGCTCGCCGGCGACGAGCCGGCCGTCCTCGTGCCGCTGCTCCTCGGAACCGGCTACCACCTGCGGGTGGACATCCCCGGTGCGCTGGCCGCCACCCGGCTGCCACACGTCCGGCTCGCCCCCGCACTCGGCCCGGACCCGTTGCTGGCCACCGTTCTCGCGGACCGGCTCGCCGAGAGCGGACGTGCCCCGGGCGCCGGCCCGGTGGTGCTCGCCGCAGCCGGCTCCTCCGACCCGGCGGCCGCCGCCGACACCCGCCGGACGGCCCGGCTGCTCGCGGCCCGGCTGGCCGACGGCCGACCGGTCGTCCCGGCCCACCTCTCCGCCGCCCGGCCGACCCCGCGCGAGGCGGTCGAGGCCCTGCACGCCGCGGGCCACGAGCGGGTCTCCGTCGCCACCTACCTCCTCGGCCCCGGCTTCTTCGCCGACCGGGCGGCCGACACCCCCGCCCACTGGACCAGCGCGCCGCTGGGCACCCACGACGCCCTCGCCCGCCTGGTCGGCACCCGCTACGACAACGCCTGCGCCGACCTCCTCGACCGCGCGCACGCCGGGCCGACGGCCCGGTCCGGCCGGCTCCGACGGCCCGCCCTGGCCCGCGCGCACTGACGGTCCGGCCTGCTGACGGGCTTCCCGAGGCCGGTGGGTCCGCCGCAGCCGGCGGGTCTGCCGGGGCTGTCGACCCGGTCACATCCGCACGTCGGACCGGGACGCGCCCGCGCCCGCTGCGTAGGGTGGATCTTGTCGGTGCGGGCGGCTCGGGTGCGGGGTGGGCGTTGGGTACGGGAAGCTCTCTGACGGCGCGCCAACTCCTCGGACTCCTGGTGGACCCCGGCTCGTTCCTGTCCTGGGACGAGCCGGTCGGCCGCGAGCCCGCCGACGCCGGGTACCGCTCGGCGCTGGCCCGGGCACAGGAGCGCACCGGGGCGGACGAGGCCGTGATCACCGGGACCGCGCTGATCGGCGGCCGGGCGGTGGCCCTGGTGGCGTCCGAGTTCCGGTTCCTCGGCGGATCGATCGGAGTGGCCACCGCCGAGCGGATCACCCGGGCCGTGGAGCGGGCCACCGCCGAGCGGCTGCCCCTGGTCGCCCTGCCGGTGTCGGGCGGCACGCGGATGCAGGAGGGTTCGGCGGCCTTCCTCTGCATGCTCCGGATCACCGCCGCCGTGCAGGCACACCGGGCAGCCGGCCTCCCCTACCTCACCTATCTGCGCAATCCGACGATGGGCGGCGTGTTCGCCTCCTGGGGCACCCTCGGGCACCTGGTGTTCGCCGAGCCGGGCGCCCGGCTCGGCTTCCTCGGCCCCCGGGTGTACGAGGAGCTGCGCGGCGTCGAGCTGCCCCCGGACGTGCAGCGCGCCGAGACCCTGGCCGGCCACGGCCTGGTGGACGCGGTGGTCCCGCCGGAGGAACTGCGCGAGGTGCTGCGGCGCGCGCTCGCCGTCCTGGGCCTGGCCGCCGGGTCGGCGACCGGCCCCGCCGGCGCGCCCCGGACCGGCGCCGCCCCCGACGGACCGCCGCCGGCCGGCCGCCCCGACGCCTGGGAGTCGGTGCGCCGCACCCGCCGCCCCGACCGCCCGGGAACCCGCGAGCTGCTGCGCCGGACCGCCGAGGAGCTGCTCCTGCTGGACGCCCCGGGCGGCCGGGACGGCGCGCTGGTGCGCGCACTCGTCGTGCTGCACGGCCGGCCCGCGCTGGTGGTCGGGCAGCAGCGGCAGGACGCGGAGCGCGAGCGCCCCTTCACCGCCGCCGACCTGCGTGCCGTCCGCCGCACCGCCCGGCTCGCCGAACAGCTCGGTCTGCCGCTGGTCACGGTCGTGGACACGGCCGGCGCCGAACTCTCCGCACAGGCGGAGCTGGACGGCATCGCGATCGAGATCGCGCACTGCCTCACCACCCTGCTCGCCCTGCGCACACCGGTCCTCGCGGTGCTGCTCGGCCAGGGATCGGGTGGCGGTGCGCTCGCCCTGCTCCCGGCCGACCGGGTACTCGCCGCCGAACACTCCTGGCTGGCCCCGCTCCCGCCCGAGGGCGCCTCGGCGATCGTCCACCGCGACGGCGCCCACGCCGCCGAGCTCGCCCGCACACAGGGCATCGGCGCGTACGACCTGGCGGAGGTCGGCCTGGTGGACGCGGTCGTCCCCGAGCGGCCGGACGCCGCCGAGGAGCCGGCCGCGTTCTGCGAGCGGCTCGGCCTCGCCCTCGGCACCGCGCTCGACGCACTCGCCCCGGCATCGGCGGCGGACCGGCTCACCGCCCGCGCGGCCCGCCACCGCCGGCTCGGGGACGTGCTCGCCGGCTGAGGTCCACGGGCCGGGCCGCACCGGGCCGGACGGCCCTCACCGTCAACGCCGGTGCGGCGGACCGGGTGCAAACGGCAGCGGCACCCCCGCCGACGCCCGCGCCGGCTCCGACCGGGCTCCGGCTGTGGCGCCGCTCTCAGATCGTCTGTACGCGCAGTGGCGCCCGCCGTCCCGTCGGTGACGGTGCGGGGCAGTCGCTCGGTGAGTGCGCTCACACGCGATTGGACGCCACGACGGCCGGTAGTGCGTGCCGAGCAGCGCTGGCGGGCGGCCCCGCGGGAGAACGTTCCCGCAGGTCGGCCGGCACTGCGATGACCGCCTCAGCCGGCCCTTCGATTCCACGGCGGGGAGCGGCGCTACGACGGCGGGTCGTAGCCGGGGGGTCTTGGCGGCGGGCGATCCGGTCTGGCAACAATGGCTCAGTCGTCAGCCGCCCCGGCTCCTGTCCCGCCGGAGGACGGCTCGTTGCCGAGTCACGCCCCGCGACCGTTTCGGCCCCTGTCCGGCCACCGGTCGAGGCGGGGCGTGACACCGGCCCAACCCGATTGAGGTCCAGTTCTTCATGCCCGCTTTCAAGCTCCGTATGCGTACTTCTGCCGCGATTCTTGCCGGCGCCGCCGGTCTGACCGCCGTGGGTGCCGGTCTGCTGCCCTCCACCGCCTCCGCCGCGACCGTCTCCCCGAAGACCATCGCCGCGCAGATCGTGCCGGCCAACCAGCTCGCCTCGTTCAGCCAGATCATCAGCCACGAGTCCAGCTGGAACGTGACCGCGACCAACCCGAGCTCGGGCGCGTACGGTCTGGCGCAGGCGCTGCCGGGCTCCAAGATGGCCTCCGCGGGTGCTGACTGGAAGACCAACCCGGCCACCCAGATCAAGTGGGCGCTGGACTACATGAACACCCGCTACGGCAGCCCGAACGCCGCCTGGGCCTTCTGGCAGACCCACCACTGGTACTAAGCCGCTGGTACCGGACCACCGGTGCTGAGCCGCCGGCATTCGAGCCGCCCGGCTCCGCTTCCCCCAGCTTCCGAACCGCTGTCCCCCCTCACCCCGGGGATCGGACAGGGATCACCGGGGTGACCGAGAGGGCCCGTGCACGCGCGATCCGCGTGCACGGGCCCTCTCGCCCGTCCGACCCCCGCAGCCCGGACACGACACCGACCGGTGGACCGGCGCCCCGTCAGTCTTCGGCCAGACCGAGCAGTTCGCGCGTCCGCCGGTACTTCTCGGCGAGGCGGGCGGCGGTCACGTCGTCCAGCGAGGCCAGCCGCGCCGGGTTCGAGTTGTGGGCCAGATCGGCCTGCTTGACCAACAGGGCGCCCGGGGTCGCCAGGATCCGGGCGGTGTAGACCTCCAGCGACTCGCCGGGCCGCTTGGTCAGCGCATCGACGATCGCCTTCGTGGCGCCGGAGAGCGCGGCCTCCGCCAGCCACTCCCGGCTCAGTGCATCGTCCTCGATCGCGTCGTGCAGCCAGCCGGCCGCGACCTGCTCGTCACTCCCGCCACGCGCGGCCACACCGTGCGCCACCGCGGCGAGGTGCTCGGAGTACGGGTGACCGTTCTTGTCGACCTGCCCCTCGTGCGCTCGACGTGCGATCGTCTCCACCTCGGCCAGGCTCAGATAGTCCACCGGGTCATGGTAGGCCGCGGGGCGTCTGGTTGACTTCGGCATGGCCGGGCGACCCCCGGCTCGGCGGCCACCCCGCCGACCCGCCCCCTCGCCCCGAGGACGCCGCCACCACCCGGGCGGTGCCACCGCACCGCCGCGCCGACGTCGCCCCACCGCTGCGCCGCCGACTCGGCCCGGCACCGCCACCCGGCGCGGCCGAGCCCTCCGAGGAACCATGCCCAGCCTGCATCCGCTGCTCTCCGGGTTCGCCCCGATCTGGGCCCTCACCGGGGTCGGCTACCTGGTCGGCCGCAGCGGACTGCTCGGGCCGCAGGCGGAGGCGGTACTGAGCCGGTTCGTCTTCCACGTGGCGATGCCGGCCGCGCTGTTCCTGATGATCGGCCGTACGCCGCTGGACCAGTTCGCCAACCCGTCGATGCTGGCCTTCGCCGCCGGAACGGCGCTCGCCGTGGGCATCGGCACACTGGTCGCACACCGCTTCTTCGGCCGGCCGCCGGCCGAGCGGGCGATCGGCGGCATGGCGGCCGGCTACGTCAACTCGGCCAACCTCGGCATCCCGGTCGCCATGCAGATCCTGGGCGACGCCTCCTTCGCCGCACCGGTGGTGCTGTTCCAGACCCTCCTGGTGACGCCCGCCGTACTGACGGTGCTGGACACCGGGCGCGCGGGCCTCCGGGCAGCGCTCACCCTGCCGCTGCGCAACCCCATCCTGCTCGCGGCGGCGCTGGGTGCAGCGGCGTCGGCCGGTGGCTGGCAGCTGCCGGCCGAGCTGAACCGGTCCTGCGAGCTGCTCGGCGGCGCCGGCGTGCCGACCGCCCTGGTCGCTCTCGGCATGTCGCTGTACCGCCCCTCTGCCGACCGGCCGGGCACCGACTCCGGTGACGCAGCCCTTCGGGCCACGGATCCTCGGCGCGCCGACCCCGTCGGCACCGACCCGCGAGGAGCCGACCGGCGGTTCGGCGACCGCGGGCGGGGCCGCCGTCCGGGCCGCTACGCGGAGGTCGGCGCGGCGGTCGCGATCAAGACGCTGATACAGCCGCTCGGCGCGTTCGCCACGGGCGCCTTCCTGCTCCACCTGCCGGCACACCAGTTGCTCACCGTGGTGCTGTTCTCCGCACTGCCGACGGCCCAGAACGTCTTCGTCTACGCCCGCGAGTACGGCCATGCCGCCGCCCTCGCCCGCGACTCGGTGCTCTGTTCGACCCTCGTGTCGATGGCCACCCTCTCCGCCGTCAGCTGGGTGCTCTCCCCCGGTCACTGAGCCGGCCGCGGTCGCCGCCCCCTCGCTGCGCGGCCGGTCCCGCGGCCCACCGCGACGGCCGGGTCACCCTTCCCGGGCCGCGGCGACCACGGCGGTCATGGACTCCAGGAACCGCTGCGCCGTCGCCAGCTCTCCGGCGTCGAACCGGCCCATGGCCGCCACGAGGTCCCCGATCAGGCCGCCGAAGAAGTCCTGCCCCAGCTCCATCGCCCGGTCCTCGACCAGCAGCCGGACCTTTCGCCGGTCCTCCGGGTCGCGCTCGCGGCGGATCAGGCCGAGCCGCTCCAGCCGGTCGACCAGGCCCGTGGTGCCCGCCGAGTTGAGCCGCAGCGCCGCACCGAGCCGACCGGGCGTCACGACCGTGCCGGCCCGTGCGGCGTCCAACAGGTGGATCAGCGCCCGCAGGTCGGTCGGGTGAAGTCCGTGCCGGCCGGCGAATTCCGCACCGAACAGGTCGAGTTCGACGGTCAGCCCACGCAGGAGATGGACCAGCTGCATCGGCTCCGCGGCACCGCCCGCCCGCCCCTCCGGCCGCCCGGCGACACCGCCTCCCCGCTGCGCGTCAGGCTGCCCGTCCGGCCGCCCGTCGACCTGTGCACCCACCCTGTCGTCCTTCCCTCGGCACGCCCTGTACGACTATTCTCTCGCTCAGCGAGACTATTGGTCAGCGAGTGAATTCGCCATCCATCGGAGGGCATGATGTCAGCACGCACCACCGGGTCCGCCCACGCCTCGTCCGGCTCGCCCGGCCCGGCCGCCGCACAGGCCTCGCCAGCGCTCGCCGCGTTCCTCGCCGCCTACGACGCGACCCTCGGCCACTGGCCCGTGCCCGCCGAGGCGATCACCGTCCGGACTCCGCACGGCACCACCCGGGTCAACGCCTGCGGCCCGCGCGACGGCCGACCGCTGATCCTGCTGCACGGCGGCGGCGCCACCTCCACCGGCTGGTTCGCCAATGTCGAGGCGCTCACCAAGGCCGGCCACCGCGTCTTCGCCGTCGACCTGATCGGCGACCCCGGCCGCAGCACCCTCGACGCCCCGCTCGGCGGCGTGGGCGGCCTGATGCGCTGGCTCGGCGCGGTGCTGGACGGGCTCGGCGTCGCCGAGGCGGACCTCTGCGGCCACTCCTACGGCGGCTGGATCGCACTGGAGTACGCGCTGCACGCGCCGACGGGGATCGGCCGGCTGGCCCTGCTCGACCCGACCCAGTGCTTCGCCGGCTTCCGCCCGGGCTACCTGCTGCGCGCCCTGCCGCTCTTCCTGCCGCCCCGGACGGCCGGCAAGGCCTGCTCCTACCTCGCCTGGGAGACCCGGGGCGGCGGTTCCGGCACCACCGCCGAATTCGCCTGGCGCGAGCTCTACGCACGCGGGTTCGCCGACTTCCCCTCCGCCCGCCCGGTCACCGGCCCCCGACCGACCCCCGACCGGCTACGCCACCTCACCACGCCGACGCTGGTCCTGCTCGCCGCCCGCAGCCGCACGCACGACGCCCGGCGCGTCGCCGACCTGGCGCGAAAGGCCCTGCCCGAGGCCACCGTGGACGTGCTCGCCGACGTCTCCCACCACAATCTTCCGGCCGCCCACCCGGCCGAACTCAACCGCCGCCTCACCGAGTTCCTCGCCGTCCGCACGTAGCGGGCGCCGAGCGGATCGGGTCGCGCCGCCGCGCCAGGGCCGACGAGCCACAGAGGAGTGACACCCGTCACGCCGGCTCCGTGTCACAAACGACCGGGCTTTCCCGTCAAGGACGTGGAACCGCAGAACGACGGCAACGGAGCCCATCATGGACGCACGCCTCGACCCCTTCACCAACCCGGTCCTCGGCAAGGTCTTCAAGCACATCATCGCCGCGGGCAAGGTGCTCGCCGACTCGACCCTGCCGGCCTCGACCCAGGAGCTCGTGAAGCTCCGCGCCAGCCAGATCAACGGCTGTGGCTTCTGCACCGACATGCACTTCAAGGACGCCGTGCACGCCGGCGAGAGCCCCGAGCGCCTCAACCTGGTCGCGGCCTGGCGCGAGGCGACGGTGTTCACCGACGCCGAACGCGCGGCGCTGGAGCTGGCGGAGGAGGCCACCCGCATCGCCGACGCCTCCGGGGGCGTCCCGGACGAGGTCTGGGCCAACGCCGCCGAGCACTACGACGAGGAGCAGCTCGGCGCCCTGGTGGGTGTCATCACCGTCATCAACGCCTTCAACCGCGGCAACGTCATACTCCAGACGCCCGCCGGCGACTACCAGCCCGGACAGTTCGGCTGATCGGCTGATCGGCTGATCAACCGGAGACCCGACGGGGCCGGGCGCACACTGTGCCCGGCCCCGTTGCTGCAGCGGCCCCGTCGGCCGGTTCGCGGCCGTCGACGGCTACGCGGACGCCGGTCGGTACCGTTCAGTAGATCAGGTAGCCGGGCCGGTGGCCCTCGTCCTCGATCTCCCCGGTGGCCTGTGCCCGGAGTTTGTGGGCCAGTTCC
Organism: Kitasatospora hibisci; assembly: GCF_043950205.1. Lineage (NCBI taxonomy): Bacteria > Bacillati > Actinomycetota > Actinomycetes > Kitasatosporales > Streptomycetaceae > Kitasatospora > Kitasatospora hibisci. The sequence goes on from NZ_CP171642.1 coordinate 1,387,401, forward strand.
TCCAGTGCACGGGAGGCCGCCATCTCCTCGCCGATCCGCGCGAGAGGGCGGTCGTCCGCGCTCTTGACGGACTCCCCGTGCGCGCTGAGGCCCGGTGCCCTGGCCCCGGTCAGCCTCGCGTCGCACGCCGTGTGCACGCCGTCCTCGTCGAAGCTCAGCTCCACATCCCATTGGTTGTGCATGCCACACCTCCTGGCGTCCGCCCCCGTCGTGCCTGCTCTGACCGGCACGGATGCCGACGCCGTGGCGGCCGCTCACACCAGCGTGCGCCCGCTCCGCCCACCGCGGCAAGCGCGGACGGGGCCACGGGCGGGGGCCACGGCCGCGAACCCCGGCGCCACGCCCACCCCGGGCGGCTACCGGGGGTCGGCGGGCCGCCCCGGCGGTACGCTGACGAGAGCGCGCCGCAACCGCCGTCGAACCACAGACCGCCGGTGCGGCGCGGGCAGCGACATTGGGGTGGTCCCTTCGTGGCGGTCTTCCTCCTCGCACTGAGCGCCGCCTGCTGCCTGGGCCTCGGGTTCGTCCTCCAGCAGCACGCGGCACAACGGGCCCCGCGTGGCGACCTGCTGCACTGGCGACTGCTGCTCGACCTGCTGCGGATGCCCGAGTGGCTGCTCGGCACCGGCTTCATGATCAGCGGACTCATCCTCTCCGCGCTCGCCCTCAACCAGGGCGAGGTCTCGCTGGTCGAGCCGTTGCTCGCGACCAACCTGCTCTTCGCCATGGCCCTCTCCCGGGTCCTGACCCGCCAGTCCCTCGGGCGGTCCGGCTGGATCGGGGTACTGCTGCTCGCCCTCGGTGTCACGGCCTTCATCGTGGCCGGACGGCCCACCGGCGGCGGTCCACCGGCAGGTGAGCTGCGGCACTGGCTGGTGGTCGGGACGGTCACCGGCCTGACCCTGCTCCTGGTCGCGCTCGCCCGCCGGCTGCCCCTCTTCGAGGAGGCCACGCTGCTCGCCCTGGCCGCCGGCCTGCTCTACGGCCTCCAGGACGCCCTCACCCGCACCACCACCCAGCGTCTCGACCACGACGGCCTTCGAGCGGTGCTCGGCACCTGGCAGCCGTACGCGGTGGTGGCGGCCGGCGTGGTCGGACTGCTGCTGGTGCAGAGCGCGTTCGAGGCGGCGCCGCTGCGGATGTCACTGCCCGCGCTCACCGCCGCGCAGCCGATCACCGGGATCGTCTGCGCGGTCGGCTTCCTCGGCGACCGCCTGCGGGTCACACCCGGCGCGCTGGCGTGGGAGATCGCCGGGCTGATCGCCATCGTCGTCGGCGTGATCGTGATCGGCCGCCACCCCGCGATGCCCGGCTCCACCGGCGACCTGCTGGAGAGCGTCGGCGACCTCCCCGAAGACGCGGACCGGACCGGGGCTGAGGCCGCCCCCGCCGCAGGTTCCGGTTCCGGTTCCGGTTCCGACCCAGGTGCCGGTGCGGATCCCGCCCCTGACCACACCCCGGGCCCGCCGCCCCAGGACTCCCCCGGCAGCGGCCCCGCCGGTGGCACCGGCGACGGCAGCCCGACAACCGACCGCAGCGGGTCCGGCCGCCGTACGCCCGACGACCGCGGACCCGACGACCAGGGCCCCGACCGCCGCGAGGGCAACGATCCGCGCGGCACCGGCGGGAGCCCCCGGTAATCCCGGGACGGGCAACGGCATGTGTTGGAGCGCGCAGGCGGACTTGGCGGCCGGCGGCGTGGTCGCGGGGATCGGTCTGCTCTGCCTGGCCCGCACGTACCGCGCCGGACGACCGGAGCGCCTGCTTCTCGCCTCGCTTCCCCTGGTACTCGGCGTGCACCAGCTGATCGAGGCCGCGGTCTGGTTCGGCGCCGACGGCGACCTGCCCGCACCCGCGGCAGGGTGGGCCCGCACCGCGTGGGCGGTGATCGCCCTGCCGCTGCTGCCCGTGCTCGTCCCCGCCGGCGTCTGGTGCGCGGCACGCGAACCGGGCCGCCGACGGCGCCTCCTGCCCTTCGTGCTCCTCGGCCTCCTCGTCGCCGCCCCGCTTGCCGTGGCCGTCGCCACCCACCCGGTCGGGGCCACCGAGCACGGCCACACCCTCGCCTACGCCGTCGACCTCCCGCACCCGGGACTCCTGCTGACCGGGTACCTGCTCGCCACCGTCGGCCCGCTCCTCCTCAGCGGAGACCGCCGGCTGCGGCAGCTCGGTCTGCTCGCCGGCGTGGGCGCTGCCGTCTGCGCGCTGCTGTGGCGGCTGGCCTTCGTCTCCACCTGGTGCGCCCTCGCGGCTCTGGCCAGCATGCTCCTGCTCCGCTGGACCGCCACCCCGTCCGGCGGCCGCCCGCCACGCGGCCGCCCGTCCGGCGGCCGCCGCCCCCACCGGAAGCCGGCCGACCAGGGCACGCCCTCCGGCGGAGCGCGAGGTCCGGGCAGCGTCTGGCATCGCCGGAACGACCGCGCCCGGGTCCTGGCTGATCCTCGTCGCGCACGACGAGAGCGTCTCCGGCCGCCTCCGGCCCGCAGCCGCGGCCCGCGCCGGACCACGGGATCGGGGCATCGACCGGGCCCCCTCACCGCCGACGACATCCGCTCCGGCCTGACCTGCGACGTCGGCCCGGACGGCCGACGGCACGGCTGGTTCCACGTCCACCTCCACGGGCCGCTCCTCCGCCGGCTCGGGCTGCACCCCGATCAGCGGGCCCCGACGGTCACCGGAACGGCCCCGCCCGGACGGTGGCACGCCGAAGCCCGGCGCCACGCCCACGCCCCCGGCCCGTGATCCCGTCGGCCGGCCCTTGCGGACCGGCCCCCCGGGAACAGCTGCTCGCGTCCGGCGCCTTCACCGTCACGAGCTCGCGGCCCGCACCACCCGGCAGGAGATCTCCGGGCACTGCCGACGCCACGAACCCGTGGCGCCGGTAGAGCGCCACGGCCGGTTCGTTCCCCGGGAGCCCGGGGTTCCTCGGATCAGGCGGTCGGCGGGGGCTCGCTTCCGACGGTGGAGGGCAGGTAGACCGCAGCGCCGCTCCTGCGGGCAGCGTCCACCTGCTGCAGGCGGGCGAACTCAGTCGCCCCCATCAGGTCGAGCCATCCGGCCACGGGCCGGACCTGCCACTCGGTGTGCTCGTCGGGGTCGAGGACGATGCCCGCGAGTTGGTCGTCGGTCAGCTCGCCGCCGTCGAAGACGAATCCGACCTTGGCCAGCGGCCAGGCCTCATCGGGCCCGTTGAACATGACGGCCAGGAGCCGGGGCCTCGCCAGCAGACCGGGGCAGGCGGTCTCCAGGTCGATGCCGGTCTCCTCATGGCACTCCCGCGCCGCGGTCTCCAGGGGATGCTCGCCGCGCTCGACGTTCCCGCCGGGCCAGCCCCAGAACCCCGGGTCGTGGCGCGAGCGCATCCCGAGCGGACGACCGAGGGTGTCCGTGAAGTAGAAGCAGCCGAAGACGGTCGCGTTCTCGATGGTCTGCACGTACTGTTCCGGCGGCAACCAGCCCATGCTCGGTCTCCTCGTCGGGCGTGCGCCACGGCGCGCCTGTACGTCCGGGGGCCACGCTATCGCCCGCACCCGCGGTTCGTCCGCGGGTGCGTTCGGCCGACGCGGGTCTCGGCTCGGGCGGCTCGGGCGGCTCGCGCCGGCCGGCAGGAGAGCGAGCAGGCCCGGACGCCCGGCGCCGCACGGGCGCCGCCGTCACCGGGCCGCCGCCCCCAACGGTTCGCCGACCGCCGAATCGGCACCGACCGGGCTCCTCGGAACCGATCCGGCCACCGCGCCCCGGCCGCGCGAGCGGTCCATCTCCCGCCACTCCGGGCGCAGACCCGCCAGGGTGGTGGTGGCGAGGTAGAGGCCGCCGAAGGCGAGCAACACGGGCAGCAGGCCGGTGAGCGCGGCGGCGCTGCCGGCCAGCAGGCCGCCGAGAGGTATGCCGGCCCAGGCCAGCGAGTCCCCCAGGGCGCCGACCCGGCCGAGCAGGTGGCGCGGGACGCGTTCGAAGGTGATCGCGCCGAGGATCGGGTTGAGGAACCCGGCCCCGAAGCCACCCACCGCGAACACGGCGAGCACCACACCCATCGGCGCATCCAGTGCGAGGACCAGGAAGCGCGGGGCGCCGCACAGCAGGAAACCGGCGAAGAAGACCGACCGGCGCGGCAAGCGGTGGGCGACGGACGCCGCCACCAGGCTGCCCGCGACCGCGGCGATCCCCCAGGCGCTGCCGGAGAGCCCGATCGCCGCCGGGCCGCCGCCGGACTCCTTGGCCCAGAGCGGTATCAGGACCGTCATGAACCCGGCGTCCAGCAGGTTGGTGATGCCGATCATCACGATCACGGTGAGCATCAGCGGCTCGCTGCGCAGGAAGGTGAACCCCTCCCGGAACATCCTCCAGTAGCCGGCCCTCTCTCCGGGTGCGCCCTCGTCGGCGGGCTCGGGCGCGGCGGCCGCGCGGCCCATGCCGGCCGGCAGGGCGAGCGCGATCACCAGCGAGCCGAGCGCGAACGCGGCGGCGTTGACGGCCAGTCCCGCCATCGGGCCGAGCAGCGCGATGAGACCACCACCGACGGCCGGGCCGACCGTCGAGGCCAGCCGCTCGGTCACGCCGGCGAGGCCGGTGGCCCGCTCCAGCGGTATCCGGGCTCGGTCGGCCGCCTCGGGGACCATCACCTCCTTGGCGAGGTCCCCCGGGCCGCGGACCCCGCCGACCACACCCACCATGACCAGGAGCAGCCAGAACGGCAGCGCGCCGAGGCCGTGCAGCAGCGGGATCAGGCCCGCGGCGACGGCACTGACCGCGTCCGTCGTCCAGGAGACGACGCGCGGGCCCAGCCGGTCGATCAGCGGCCCGGTGAGGGCCTTGACCAGCACGTACGGCGTCATCTCGACGAAGGCGACGAGGCCGGTCATGGTGGCGCTGCCGGTGGTGGCGAGGACGAACCAGGGCAGGGCGATGGCCGATACCCGCGTCCCCGTCAGCGAGATCGCCATCGCCCCGAACACGCCGGCCAGCGGGCGGACGGTGCGGGGCGCCGCGGGGGCCGGACCCCGCTCCGGTGCGGGGCTCATCGCGACTCCTCCTGCTCGTCCGGGCCGCCCTCTGCCGCCTCGGCCTCGTCCGGTTCGTCCGCCGGCAGCCCGCCCGCGGGATCAGGCAGCACCTGGAGCACGACCGCGACCCGCTCGGCCCCCTCGGGTGCGTCCTCCCGGGCGTCGTCCCGGCGGTAGCGGGCGACCACCGCCGCCAGCTCCTCGGCGAGCTCGCGCGACTCCTCCGGCGTCAGCAGCAGCGCCCAGTCGCTGAAGTCGAACGCGTGCCGCCAGCTGCGCGGCATGGCGTCGAACTCGTTCAGGGCGCGCTGGGCGGTCAGCGCGTTCGCGGCGACCACCGACCGGAGGAAGCCGATTGCGGCCTCGGGCTCCTGCTCGGCCAAGTCCCGATCCGACCAGACGGTGTTCCGATGGGCGGCCTTCCACCACCGCTCACGGGCGTTGCCGCGCTCGGTGTCCTCGGTGACGAAGCCCGCGGCCGCCAGCTGGCGCAGGTGGTAGCTGGTCGCACCCGACGTCAGGCCCATCCGCTCGGCGAGCCTGGTCGCGGTGGACGGCCCGAGTCGGCGCAGCAGCCCGACCAGTTGCACGCGCACCGGATGGGCCATCGCCCGCAGGCCCCGGGCGTCGAGGACGACGTCGGTCTGCGGGTCGGGGCTGTGCGGCCACCGCTTCTCTTCGGTCATGGCAGTAGCCTAGAACCGCAAAGGGTTCTTCGCAAAGGAATTTTGCGAAGAACCCTTTGCGGTTCTCCGAAGGCGATCCGAAGGCGATCCGAAGGCAGCCGAAGGCAGCCGAAGACGCTCCGGCCCGGCACCGCCGGGCCCGTCGTCACTCCAGCGCGACCGTCAGCGCCAGCACCACGGTCAGGCCGCCGCCCGGGGTCTGCTCCACGGCGAGCCGCCCGCCCGCAGCCCGGACCAGCCCGTGCACGGCCGGGCCGACGGGCCCGCTCGTACGCATCCCCGCCAGCAGCCACTGCCGGGCCTCGGGCAGTTCACACGGACCGCGGTCCACCACCCGGACCTCCACCCGGGCCGGGGCCCCGCGCCATCCGCTCTCCGGATCCGGGCCGCCCCCGCCCCCGAGGCCCCCCGCGTCGTCGGCGTCGCCTGCACGCCGCGGGCGGGTCCGGCCGCCCGCGGCGACCTCGGCCCGGACCACCACCGCGGAGCCGGCCGGACTCCGCCGGACGGCGTGGTCCACCAGCCCGGCCAGCGCCGTCTCCAGCCGCCGGGCGTCGCCCTTCACCACCGGCAGCCCACCGGGTATCCGCGCCGAGACGGCCGCCGCACGACCGCCGCCCCGCAGCACCCGCTGCACCACCTCGGCCACCTGGACGTGCTGCGGCTGCGGGCCGCAGCCGATCGGGCGGACCGTCCAGCGCACCCGCTCCAACTCGGCCCGGCTGAGCGGCCGGGGGCCGGCCATCACCCCTGCGCGCGACCGTCCCGGGCCCTCCGCGGCACGGCCGGGTCCGCCCGGACCGGCGCCCCCGCCCCAACCGGGCCCACCGGGCCCGCCGCCACCGCCCGGCCGCCCCCCGGCGCTGCCGCCGGCGCCCCCGGCCGCGGCGAGTCCGCCGAGCATCCGGGCACCGGAGGCCACGTAGCCCCAGAGCCTCCCGCGTGCCATCGCGCCCTGCCCCTCGTACTTCGCCGACCGGTACCGCCGTCGGACGCGGGCGGGCCGGAGCGGGCCGCGTTCCCGGCCCCTCCGCCAAGCCTGCGCCCCTGCCGGACGGGTGACAATCCGGCTCAGGGACGCAGATTCGCCCGACTCCCCCGCCGACCGGCGGGGTCCGGGCCGGCCGACGGGCGGGGCGGACCGGACGGCACCGCCGGCCCCCACCACCCGGAGGTCCGCGCGGCCCGCTCCCGCCCGGTCGCCCCGCACACGACCCGTCCCGCACCACCGGCTCCGCCGGACCCGGCCGGCCCGATCCGACCCGATCCGGCCGCCGAACCTAGACTGGCCCCATGACCCGGATCAACGACCAGGTCCAGGAGCTCCTCCAGGAGTACGCCGACCTGATCTCGATCAGCGGAGGGGACGCCTTCCGGGCCCGTTCCTACGAGAAGGCCGCCCGCGCGGTGGGGGGCCACCCGGAGGACGTCGGACGACTGGACCCCAAGGGGCTCCAACAGATCCCGGGCGTCGGCAAGTCCACCGCCGAGAAGATCGCCGAGTACCTCGCCACCGGCCGGATGTCCGCGCTGGAGAAGCTGCGCGCCAGGATCCCGCCCGGTGTCCGGGAGATGATGGCCGTCCCCAGCGTGGGGCCCAAGCGCGCCCTCGCCCTCTACCGCGACCTCGGCATCGCCTCCGTCGACGAGCTCGCCGAGGCCGTCCGCGCCGACCGGCTGAGCGAGGTGGCCGGATTCGGCGAGCGCAGCGGCGAGAAGATCCTGCACGGCATCGAGCTGATGCGGCAGTCCGGCGGCCGGACGCTGCTCGACGCCGCCACCGAGCAGGCCGAGCAGATCGTCACGGCGGTCTCCGCCGTCCCGGGCTGCACGCGCTGCGCCTACGCGGGATCGCTGCGCCGGATGCGCGAGACCGTCGGCGACATCGACGTCCTCGCCACCGCCGAGGACTCCCGACCGCTGATGACCGCACTCACCGAACTCCCCTACGTGGCCGAGGTGATCGTCCACGGACCGACCAAGACCTCGGTACGCACCACCAGGGGCCTGCAAGTGGACCTGCGGGTGGTGCCCGAGGAGGACTGGGGCGCCGCGCTGGTCTACTTCACCGGATCCAAGGCCCACAACATCAAGCTCCGCACCATGGCGGTCCGGGCCGGGCTGAAGCTCTCCGAGTACGGCCTGTTCGACGCGGGGAGCGGGGAGAAGGTCGTCTCGGCGACGGAGGACGAGGTCTACGCCGCACTCGGGCTGCCCTGGATCGCGCCGCCGCTGCGCGAGGACCGGGGCGAGGTCGAGGCGGCGCTGCGCGGCGAACTGCCGGACCTGGTGGCCGAGTCGGACCTCCGTGGCGATCTGCACACCCACACCGACCTCACCGATGGGCTGGCCACCCTGGAGGACATGATCGACACGGCCGCCGCCCGCGGCTACAGCTACTACGCGGTCACCGACCACGCACCGGACCTGGTCATGCAGCGGATGACGGACGAGAAGATGCTCGCCCAGCGCGAGCGGCTGCGCGGGCTCGCCGACCGGCACAGGCGGATGCGGCTGCTCCACGGCACCGAGCTGAACATCGGTCCGGACGGCGGGGTGGACTGGCCCGCCGAGTTCCTGGCCGGTTTCGACGTCTGCGTGGCCTCCGTCCACTCGCACTTCGGCGCCGACCGCACCGCCCAGACCCGCCGGCTGATCCGGGCCTGCGAGAACCCGCACGTGCACGTCATCGGCCACCTCACGACCCGGCGGATCGGCCGGCGCGGGCCGATCGACGTCGACCTGGACGCCGTCTTCGAGGCCGCCGCCCGGACCGGCACCGCGATCGAGATCAACAGCTCGCCCCAGCGGCTCGACCTGCGGGACGAGGACGTCCTGCGGGCCAAGCGGTACGGCGTGAAGTTCTCGATCGACAGCGACGCCCACGCCACCGGCCACCTGGCCTACCCCCGGTACGGGATCGGCACCGCCCAGCGGGCCTGGCTGACCACCGAGGACGTGATCAACACCTGGACCTGGCAGCGACTGAAGAAGTTCCTGCGCAAGGACGCGCTGCGCTGACCACGAGGATCGAAATGCCGGACTCCGCCCGGATTAGCAGCGGCGAAACCCTGGTGCAACGACCGGGACAGGCGCATGATGGAAGTGGACCTGCGAGGTAGACGAGGAAGTTCGACCGCAGGAGGCAGTGGCGACAGATCGAGACGGATCAGGGTCTGCCGCTGGTACCTAGGTCGACGATCGAACTACAGGCCGGAGGACGCGACGTCCGGAGGCCGCCCCCGCCTCGCAGGTTCCGCACGTCCGGACCTCCGCGGCCGTCGGCGCTCCCGAACTCCGGCCACGCGCTACCGTTCCTCCGTACCGACAGCGGCCCTCGCCCGACGGCGCCGGGCCGCCCACCGCCGACCCGGAGGACGGCCCGATGCCCGACTACCGCCGACTCGCCGTCGTCGGGCCGTACTTCGCGCTCGACACCGCCCCCGCCCCCGCCGACACCCCTCCGCCGGGCTACCGTCCGCTGCGCGAGCTGTACGCGACCGGGCCGGACTCCCTGCCGGCCGCGCGGGTCCGGGAGGTCGCGCGCCGACTCGGCACCGCCGAGCCCCGGGTGGCGGCGTCGATCCTGCACCTCGGGCTGGCCGCCCGGTTCTGCTCGGTGGGCCTCGGCGCCGCCGTCCTGCTCGGCACCGTCCCCGAGTTGGACCCCGACCGGGCCCACGTGCGCATCCCCGAGCAGGGCCCGATCGACCTGTGGACACCCCTCCGACCCCAGCCCGCGGACGACGGCCCCCCGCCCGGCGAGGCCGGCCCCGAGAACCTCCCCGAACTGGCCGACCGGCTCCACCGAGTGCTGATCCAGGGGCAGTTGGCGCCGTTGGCCACCGCCGTCCGGGCGGTGGTCCCGCTCTCGGAGCGGCTGCTCGACGGCAATGCCGCCTCGGCGCTGGCGGGCACGCTGCGGATGCTCCGCCCGCACGCGACCCCCGGCCGGGCCGAGTCGCTCGTCGCGCGCCTGCTGGACCGGCCGCCACTGGCAGGCGCCGGGACGCTGCGCACCGGCGGCTTCCGGCGCACCAGCTGCTGCCTCTACTACCGCGTCGGCCCGACCGCGGGCGTCTGCGGCGACTGCTGCTTCACCGGCCCGCCCCGCCGCTCCTGACCCCCACCGGCAGAAGCCGCATCGGCACGCGCCCTCCACTCCCCTCCCCCGGACGCCTCAACTCCCCCCGGACGGCTCACCCGCCGCCACCGGGTCACCGGTCCGGCTTCACCGTCGCCCCGCCCCCGCCGGCCCCGCACCACGGCACGGCGGGTAGGGTCGCGCCGTGTCGCTCGCTCTTCTCCTGCTCGCCGGGGTGGCCGTCGGGGCCTACTGCCTCGGCCTGCTCACCACCCGGCTCGCCGTCGGCGCCGGGCCGTTCGCAGCCGTGCTCGCTGCACTGCTGGTCACGGGTGCGGTGACGACGGCCGCCGGGTGGGCGGCCCGGCCGTCCTACCTCACCCCGTTCTTCGCCCTCGCCGGCGCGGTCGGCTCCCTCTTCGGCGCGGGCCGCGGCGTCCTCGGCCAGGGGCCCGCCGGCCGTTACGCCCGGGTACCGGGCCGGCGCTGACCGCGCGATCCGTCGGCCCGGGGGCGCCCCGGTGCCGCGGACGCCCCGGACACAGGTGACATCGGTGAGGCCGGCGAGGCCGAGGGCTCCGCGATCACCGGCCCCGGTGCCGGTACCGCCCTCCTCGGCCTCGTCGCCGTCGCGTGGTCAGACCGCGACGACCCCCTCCATCTCCTCCTCGGCCTCCGCGTCCGTCGCGAGCGGCGCGGGCCGCCCGCGCCGCTCGTACAGCGCCGCGCCGGCCATCACCAACCCACCGAGCAGGAGCCAGAGCGCCAGCGTCAGGACGTGCCGACCGAGCCCGGCGCCGCCGTCGAAGTAGAGCAGGCTGCGCGCCCCCTCCAGGAATCCGGCGCCGGTCCAGACGGAGTGCAGGGTGCCGAAGAAGCCGTTCTGCAGATCGGGCCGGTAGACGCCACCGGAGGTGGTGAAGTTCAGCATCACGAAGAGGACCATCATCACCAGCGTGGTCCACTTCCGGAGGAAGGTGTGCAGGCCGATGCCGACCGCCACGACCCCGGCCGAGTAGAGCCAGCCCAGCGCCCAGACGGCCGCCAGGTCGTGGTCGACGACGTGGAAGACCGGTCCTGCGGTGGCGATGCCGATCAGGCTCACCACCAGCGAGACCGCCAGGCCGACCAGCGCCCGGATCCGCATGGTCAGCGCCGCTCCGGCCGCGCCGATCACCGCGACGCTCGCGTAGGAACCGATGCTGAGCGCGACCAGCAGGAAGAACAGGCCCTGGCCGGTCGGGTCGCCCTTGGCCGGGGCGGCGAGGTCGGTCACGGTCAGCGGCACGCCCTGCCTGTCCGTGACGTTCTGGAACACCGCTTCCGCCGCCATCGCGGAGGTGTCGGAGCCGGCCTTGGCGACGAGCAGTTCGGGCCGCCGGGGGTCCGGGAGGAACGCACCGACCAGGTCGCGGTCGTGCAGTCGCCGTTCGGCGGCCACGCGGTCCGGCAGGGTGCTGACGTCGAGCGCCGGGCCCGCCTTGGCCCGGACGGCGTCGGCGAGGCCCCGGGCCTGCGCGGAGCTACCGACGACCGCGACCTTCAGGTGGTTGGGCTCGGGCTGGTGGAACGCGCCCTGATAGGCGAGCGCCATGCCGAGGCACATGAGCAGCGGGGTGAGCAGGTGGACGGCGAGGTGCTTGAGCGCGTGCCCCGGTGCGGGCGTCGTGGCGGTGGTCTGGGGTGTGCTCATGGCGCTGTCCGGCCCTCCGGGGGTTCGGGATACGGGCCCGGGCGCAGGCCCGAGCAAATCAGATGGTAAATGCAACTATCTGGATGCATTCTACAACCACCTGGGACCGTACGTGGGCCGCGCCCGCCACGCGACGCGGCCCGGGCACCCGGCGACCTCACCGGACACCCGGAGCCGCCCCGCCCCTCACGCCATCTCGAACACCCCGTACGAGAAACCGTCCGCCCGCAGCCGCCCGTCGACCACCCGCACCCCCTGGACGTCCAGCGGCCGCACCCCGACCCGGCCGAGCGGCACCTCACCCGGCTCCCGCCGCGGGTTGACGGCCACCAGGTACCGTCCGGCCCTGGTGTACACCAGCGGGTACCCGGCGTGCCGGACGTCCGCCTCCCCCACCGCGCCCAGCCCCGGGTGGGCGCGGCGCAGCGCGATCAGCCGCCGGACGGTGTGCAGCAGCGAGGTCGGATCGGCCCGCTGGGTGGCGACGTCGGGTCGGTGCGGATCGGGGTCGACGGGCAGGTAGAGGCGGTCGGCGGGTGCGGTCGAGAAGCCGGCGTTCGGCCCCGGCTCCCACTGCATCGGGGTGCGCGAGCCCGCCCGGTTGTACTGCGGACCGAGCACGCTGCCCTCGACGTCCGCAAGCCCCGGCAGGTACCGCATGCCGATCTCGTCGCCGTAGTAGACCGCCGGCAAGGTGGGCCAGGTGAGCAGGAAGGCGAAGGCGGGGGCGAGCTGGGCGCCGGTGCGCGGACCGGTGGCGAGCCGCGAGAAGTCGTGGTTGGCGGTGGGGAGGGCGATGTACCCGGCGCCGTCGGTGAGTTCGGCGGCGGAGCGCCAGGCGTCGAGGAACACCTGCGGGGTGCCGCGGCCCTCGGCCTCGAAGTAGCAGGGGCCCTGCTGCCAGAAGTCCTCCACCGTGCCGGCGTTGTTGTTCCAGAGCGAGCGCAGCGGCAGGCCTCGGTCGGCGCCGCCGAACTGGAGGAAGAAGTCGGCGTGGAAGCCGGCCGCGACCGCAGTGGCCGGGTCGCCCCACTCGGCGAACAGGGCGGCCTGCGGGTGGGCGCGGTCGAGCCAGTCGCGCAGTTCGGACCAGAGCTTGGCGGTCTCGGTGAATCCGGGGTCGTCCTTGACCAGCGAGGAGGCCATGTCGACGCGGAAGCCGGCCACGCCGAGGCCGAGCCAGTGTGCCATGATCTCGCGCAGCGCCCGGCGGTTCGCGCGCGGGCCCTCGGCGTCGACCGGCTGACGCCACGGTTCGTCGGAACGGCTGCGCGCATAACCGAAGTTGAGCGCGGGCTGGCAGTCGAAGAAGTTCGGCCGGTACCAGCCCGACCGGCTGCCGGGCGAGGCGACGAAGCCGTCCGCCTGGTGGTCGGACCAGATGTAGCGGTGGTCGGACGGGTCCTCGGCGGCGGCCAGGAACCAGGGGTGCCGGTCGGAGGTGTGACCGGCGACCAGGTCGAGCAGGATCCGGATGCCGCGGCGGCGGGCGGCCTCGACCAGCGCCGCCAGGTCGTCGGAGGTGCCGTAGCGCGGGGCGGGCGTGAGGTAGTCGCTGACGTCGTACCCGGCGTCGCGGAACGGCGAGGCGAAGCAGGGGGTGAGCCAGACCGTGTCGACGCCGAGCCAGGCGAGGTGGTCGAGGCGCTCGGTGGCACCGGCGAAGTCGCCGATGCCGTCGCCGTCGGAGTCGGCGAAGGTCTGCGGGTAGATCTGGTAGAGGACGGCGTCGGCCAGCCAGTCGGGGCCGGGGCGGGTCGAGGTCATGGGGTGGATCCTCCTGCCGGATGCCGGGGGCCGGGTCTACCGATTCTCGTCCAATCCCGGCCGTCCCGACAGCCCGCACCCGCACCGGCGTGGCGCCGGACCGGCACGGCCGGACACCCGCCGGGTCCGCCACGACCCGGCCGACGCTGCGCTACCGGTCCGCGCAGGCCTCGGTGAACGCCCTGGCCCGGCGGGTGATCTCCGCCCAGTCCCCGGCCTCCACCGCCTCCGGCGCCACCACCTCCGAGCCGGCGCAGACCGCGAGCGCGCCCTGGGCCAGGAACTCACCGGCATTGCCCGCGTTCACGCCGCCGGAGGCGACCAGCGGGATGTCCGGGAAGGGGCCGCGCAGGTCCTTGAAGTAGCCGGGGCCGAACGCCCGGGCCGGGAAGACCTTGACCGCGGCCGCGCCGAGTTCGTGGGCCCGGAGCACCTCGGTCGGCGTCAGCGCACCGAGCACCACCGGCACCCGCGCGGCGTGCGCACGCCGCGCCACCTCCGGCCGGAGTCCGGGCGTGACCAGGAACCGGGCGCCCGCGCCGATCGCCCGGTCGGCCTGCTCCGCGGTCAGCACGGTGCCGACCCCGACCCGCCAACCCGTCCGGGCGGCACGCCGCAGATGTGTCGTCACATCCGGTGTGGTGAAGGTGAGTTCGGTCAGGTGGATGCCGCCGGCGGAGAGCGCGGAGCAGAGCGCGGCGGCATCCGGTATCCGCGGGGCGCGGACCACGGCGATGACGGGCGAGGCGGCCAGCAGGGCGCGGGCGAGCGCGGCGGGCGTGGGGTTCATGCGGCAAGCGTTCCTCGGTCGGTTCGGCGCAGCGCCCGCCCCGGGCGGGCGCCCGTGGTGCGGCCCTGCCGGACGACGGCGGTGCCGTTGACGTAGACGTGCTCGATGCCCGCGGCGGGCTGCCGCGGGCGGTCGAAGGTGGCGGTGTCCCGGACCTTCCCGGGGTCGAGGAGTACCAGGTCGGCGTGGTGGCCGGGGGCGATCCGCCCGCGGCGGTCGAGCCGGAGCCGGGCCGCGGGGCGTCCGGTCATCCGCGCGATCGCCTCCTCCAGTGTGAGGACGCCCGACTCGCGGCTGTACCGGGCGAGGTAGCGGGGGAAGGTCCCCCAGGCGCGCGGGTGCGGGCGGGCGCCGACCAGCAGGCCGTCGCTGCCGACGGTGTGCGCGCGGTGGCGCATGATCGCCCGGACGTTCTCCTCGTGGCCGACGTGCTGGAGGATGCCGGTGGCCAACTCGTCGCGGCGCAGCAGATCGAGGAAGACGTCGGTACCGCTCAGCCCCTGTTCCACGGCGATGTCGGCGACCGTCCGCCCGACCAGGCCCGCCAGGGCGGGGTTGCGGACGCCGGAGAGCTGGACGGTCGCCCAGTCGGTGACCACGCCGTGGCAGCCGTCGCTGCCCTTCTCCTCCACCTCGTGGCGGATCCGCTCGCACGCGTCCGTCTCGGCGAGCCTGGCCAGGGTCGCCTGCGGGCCGCCTTCGGTGGCCCAACTCGGCAACAGAGCGGCCAGTGTGGTGGATCCGGGCAGGTACGGGTAGCTGTCCAGGGTGAGGTCGACGCCGTCGGCGAGCGCCCGGTCCAGCAGGTCCAGCAGTTCGCCGGCCCGTCCCCGGTTGACGCCGAAGTTCATGGTGGCGTGGGTGAGGTGGAGCGGGCAGCCGGAGCGGCGGGCGATCTCGACCATCTCGGCGTAGCCGGCCAACGCACCTTCCCCGTAGGAGCGTTGGTGGGGTGCGTGGAATCCGCCGTGCCGGGCGACCACCCGGCACAGCTCCACCAGTTCGGCGGTGTCGGCGTACATGCCCGGCGTGTAGCTGAGGCCGCTGGAGAGCCCGACCGCGCCCTCTTCCAGCCCCTCGGCCAACAGCGCGCGCATCCGGTCGAGTTCGGCCGGGGTCGGCCGCCGGTTCGCCCAGCCCATGGCGAGCATCCGCAGCGAGCCGTGCGGGACGAGGTAGCACGCGTTGACCCCGGTCCCCGTCCGGTCGAGGCGGTCCAGGTAACCGCCGACCGTACGCCAGTCCCAGTCGAAGTCCTCCGGATCGCCGTTCCAGCCGGCGAGCTGGCGGCGCAGCGCGGCGAGCGTGGTGTCGTCCACGGGCGCGTACGACAGGCCGTCCTGACCGAGGACTTCGCAGGTGACGCCCTGGGTGACCTTGGCCGGGTGCTCGGGTTCGAGCAGCAGGGCGAGATCGGAGTGGGCGTGCATGTCGATGAACCCGGGGGCCAGCACCAGCCCGTCGGCGTCCACCGCGGAAGCCGCCCCGAGGCCTCGGCCGATCGCGGCGATCAGCCCGCCCTCGACCCTGACGTCGGCGCGGTACCGGTCGGCGCCGGTGCCGTCGACGACGGTGGCGCCCTTGAAGACCAGCGGGCCGCCGGCCATCAGAAGAAGGTCCTGACCAGCCCGGTGACCTTCGGCTCGGCGGCCGAGGCGTCGTCCAGCACCGGGATCAGCGCCCACCTGTCGAAGGCCGTGCACGGGTGCGAGACGCCCAGCCGCAGCACGGCACCGACCGGTGCGAGGTCGCCCGCGTCGCGCAGGAAGGCGTGCTGGTCGTTGAGCGCGGTGATCCGTGCCGCCGTCCCGGTCAGGGCCGCACCACCGCGGACGAGTTGCGGCTCGGGCAGGCCCTCGTCGAAGGGCAGGTCGCGCTTTCCGGCGTCCAGCAGGGCGAGTTGCGGCTCCGGCCGGGACACCACGCGCGCCCAGCCGTGCAGGGCGCCGCGGAACGGCACGTCGCCGGCGCCGCGGGCGAGCGGCGAGATCCCCCGGTAGAAGCCGTCGTCGTGGGCGAGGTAGGCGCCGGAGCGCAGGACCACCACGGCCTCCGGGAGCGCGGCCAACTCCTCGGCGACCAGGTCGAAGTAGGCGCTGCCGCCGGCGGTGACCACCGGCGGCGCGTCCTCGGCGTACGCCGCCGAGAGCCGGCCGTGCAGGTCTGCGAGGTCCCGCAGATAGCCGCGGACGACGGCCAGAGCGTCGGCGGCGACGCCGTGGGCGAGCGCCCCCTCGTACCCGCCGATGCCGGCCAGCCGCAGGGTGGGCGCGCGCAGCACGGCGGCGGCCACGTCGACGGCGGCGTCGACGCCGCGGGCGCCGGTACGCCCGCCGGGCCCGCCGAGTTCGATCAGCACCTCGACCGGGCGTCCGGTGCCGGCCGCCCGCAGTGCCTCGTCCATCAGCCGGACGCTCTCGACCGAGTCGACCCAGGAGACGGAGGCGAACGCCGGGTCCGCCGCCAGCTCGGCGGCGAGCCAGCGCAGTCCGGCCGGGTCCAGCAGGGTGTTGGCGAGCAGGGTCCGCCGGACGCCGAAGGCCCGGGCGACCCGGAGCTGCGGCAGGTTGGCCAGCGTGATCCCGTGACTGCCGGCGTCCAGCTGGGCCTGCCAGAGCGCGGGCGCCATCGTCGTCTTGCCGTGCGGGGCGAGCGCGACACCGGCCTTGGCGCACCAGTCGGCCATGGTCCGCACGTTGTGCTCGACGGCGGCGCCGTCGAGGGTGAGCAGCGGCGTGCCGAACCCGGCGAGGCTGGGGCCGGTGGCGAGGTAGTCGCGGACGCTCAGCCCCCGGGCGGCGTCCGGAAGCGCCTTGAACCGCCAGTCGAGCACCTCGTCGGCGAGCGCCGCCACCTTGTCGGCGTCGATTCCCGGCCCGGTGCCGGCGCTTGCGAAGGTCTGATCCACTGTCACCCCTCCTCAGCAGGTTGCAACATGTGCAACGCTGGTTGCGCATGTTGACATCACGGTTCTAGCATCGGCGCCGGACGAAGGTCAACGGAACCGAATCCGGAACCCGACGGTCGACGGAGCCGGCAGAACGGACGGAACCGAAGGTCGACGGAACGGCACCCGCAGACGAGGAGCCCGCAGATGCCCCGACAGGAGTCCATCGAGGGCCCGGGCGCCCCACCGCCGCCCGGCGGACCGACGGCGGTCTGCGTGGGCGAGTCGATGGCCGCGCTGCTGCCGGACCGGCCGGGCCCGCTGGAGTCGGTGGAGGGATTCCGCATCTCCGTCGGCGGCGCCGAGTCCAACGTGGCGGGCGCGCTGGCCGCGCTCGGCGTGCCGAGCGCCTGGATCAGCCGGGTGGGTGACGACGGGTTCGGCCGCCGGCTGCTCGCCGAGCTGGCCGCCCGCGGGGTGGACGTCTCGGCGGTCGCCGTGGACCGGCACCGCCCGACCGGCCTCTACCTCAAGGAGGTCGGCGGCTCCGACGGAAGCCGCCACGACCTCGGTCCGGGCCGCAGTCGGCTGCACTACCACCGCCGCGGCTCGGCCGCCTCCGCGCTCTCCCCCGCACTGCTGGACGATCCGGCGGCCGCCCGCCTGCTGGCCGGTGCCCGGCTGCTGCACCTCTCCGGGATCACCGCCGCCCTCTCCGACGACTGCCTCGCGCTGCTGCGCGTCCTGATCGCCGCCCGACGACCGGGCCTCCTCGTCAGCCTCGACCTCAACTGGCGCCCCGCGCTGTGGCGCGAGCGCGACCCGGCCGTGCTGCCGCCGCTGCTGAACGCCTGCGACCTGCTGCTGCTCGGCGCCGACGAGGCCGAGGACGCGTTCGGCACGGGCGACGCACACGCACTTCGCCGCCGCTTCCCCTCCCCCGCCACCGTCGTGGTCAAGGACGCCGCCCGGACCGCGACCGCCCTGGACCGGGACGGCGCGACCGTCACCGAGCCGGCCCTCGCCGTCGAGGTGGTCGAGGCGACCGGCGCCGGCGACGCCTTCGCGGCCGGCTACCTGGCCGCCACCCTGCGCGGCCTGGACCAGCGCCGCCGACTGCGTCTCGGCCACCTCAGCGCCGCCTGCGCCCTGACGTCCCACGGCGATCAGCCCGACCTGCCGCCCGCGTCGGTGGTCGCCGCCCTGCTGGACGCATCCCCGTACGAGTGGGCGGCCACCGCGGTCTCGGTGGACGGCATCACCTCCCCCACCCTGCCCCCGGTCGGCGGCCCGACCACCGGCCGCCGACCGACCACCTCCCCGGCCCCGGGAGGCCGCCGATGAGTCAGACCGTCACCCGCGCCCTGCGCATCCTCACCGAACTCGGCGAGGGCGAACGCTCGCTGGACCAGCTCGCCGAGGTGCTCGGCGTGCACAAGACCACGGTGCTGCGACTGCTCCAGAGCCTCGAAGCGGAACGCTTCGTCCACCGCGACCAGGCCTACCGCTACCACCTCGGCGCCGGGCTGTTCGCGCTCTCCGGCCTCGCCCTGGAACAGCGCGGCATCCGCCGGATCGCCGCCCCGCACCTGGCCGAGCTGAACGCCGCCACCGGCCAGACCGTGCACCTGGCCGCCTACGAGGGCGGCGAGGTGGTCTACATCGACAAGTACGACTCGCGCCACCCCGTGCGGATGTACTCGCGGATCGGGCTGCGCGCCGTCCTGCACAGCGCGGCCGTCGCCAAGGTCCTGCTGGCCGACCTTCCGGCGCCCGAGCGGCGCCGGGTGGTGGCGGGCATCGACTTCACCCCGCACACCCCGCGCACCCTCACCGGCCCCGAGGCGCTGCTGGCCGAACTGGAGAAGGTCGCCGCCCAGGGCTGGGCGCAGGACCACGCCGAGCACGAGGCCTTCATCAACTGCGTGGCCGCGCCGGTACGGGACGCCGGAGGACGGGTCGTCGCCGCCGTCTCGATCTCCGTCCCGGACGTGGTCCTTCCCCACGAGCAGGTACTGGAGCTGCTGCCCCGCCTGCTCGCCACCGCCCGCGCGGTCTCCGCCGACTGCGGCCGGCCACCCCGGGAGGGCTGACCGTCCGGGCCCTCGGCCCTCGCGGGATCCCCCCTGCCACCTGCCCCTCCAACCGCCCGCCCGCGACACGAAGGAAGCCATGAGCGGCAACGAGAAGAGCGAGATCCGCACCGACGGCGCCCCCGCCCCGGCCTGGATGTTCTCCCAGGGCGTCCGCAAGGGCCCCGTCCTGCAGGTCTCCGGCCAGGGATCGCAGGACCCGGCCACCGGCGAGTACCTCCACCACGGCGACGTGAAGGCGCAGACCCGGCGCACGCTGGAGAACGTGAAGGCGATCGTCGAGGCCGGCGGCGCCACCATCGAGGACGTGGTGATGTTCCGCGTCTACCTCACCGAGCGGGCCGACTTCCCGCTGATGAACGAGGCCTACGCCGAATTCATCGAGGAGAACATCAAGCCCGGAGGCGTGAAGCCCTGCCGCACCACCGTCTTCGCCGAACTGCCGCAGGAGCCGATGCTCGTCGAGATCGACGCCCAGGCCGTGGTCGGCTGATCCACCGCCACGCAGGCGGGGGTCGGGCAAGGATCCTGAACCGCGGGGCCCGGACGACGAGCGTCCGGGCCCGCCGCGCGCCGGCCAGGCCGGCGGACCACCGGGCGGGCGGCCCTTGCCTTCCACGCGACCCAGGTGATTAGGTAAGCCTAACCTAATCACCTGGAGGTCGCCGTGAGCCCCACCCCCACCGACGCCGAGGCCGAGGCCGAGGCCGAGGCCGAGGCCCCAGAGCCCACGGCAGCCGAACGGATCTGCAGCCTGCTCAGCGCCACCTCCTCGGTGGTGGTCCGGGCCCGCGGCGAGCACCACGGCCTCGACACCCCCGTCTCGGTGCACGGCTCCCGGCTGCGCCTGAGCGCCCCGCTCGACTCCGGGCTCACGCTCGCCGCGACCGGCGACACCGAGGGCCTGGCCGTCGTGCTGGACGTCACCGACATCGCCCCGGTCGCCGTCCGCGACCGCGTCCGCGCCCGGCTCACCCTGGCCGGCCGGCTCCGGCTCGCCCACCTGGCCGACGACGGCCTCAGCGTCCACCTGCACCTGGACGTCGCCCACGCCGTCCTCGCCACCCCGTACGGCACCAGCGCGCTCACCGGCGCCGACCTCGACCTCGCCGCACCGGACCCGCTCGCCCTCTACGAGGCCGGCCTGCTCACCCACCTGGCCGACGACCACCCCGACGCGCTCGCCGCGCTCACCCGGCTGCTCGACCCCCAACTCCTCGCCGGGCAACCGGAGATCCGCCCGCTCGCACTCGACCGCCACGGCCTGGTACTGCGCCTGGACCACCCGCACGGCCACCGCGACGTCCGCCTGGTCTTCCCCGAACCGGCCGGTGACACCGAGGGGTTCGGCGAGCAGATGCACCGGCTGCTGACCGCCGCACAGACCGGCCTGCCTGCCCGCCGGGCGTGACCGGAGCGGCCGGACGGGCCGGCAGGGAAGGGGACGCGATCGGACGCCGGACCGCGACCGGGCCTACGGAAGCGGCACGGACACGAAAGCGGCCGGCCCGGCTCGCGAGGGAGGTCTCGCGAGCCGGGCCGGCCTGGGCGTGTCCCGCGCCCGTATGTCCGCCACTGGTGCGGCGATCACCCGGTCGAGCGGTCACCCGACATGACCATCCCGGGAGTTCGTTCGCCCCGCACCTGGCGGTGGTCTGAACTCGGTCGTGGACCGGGTCAGATGGCGACGCCGTGCGCCCGCAGGTAGGCGATCGGGTCGATGTCCGAGCCGTACTCCGAGCCGGTGCGGATCTCGAAGTGCAGGTGCGGGCCGGTCACGTTGCCGGTCGCACCGGAGAGGCCGATCTGCTGGCCGGCGGTGACGGCCTGGCCGACCTTCACGCCGATCGAGGACAGGTGCGCGTACTGGGCGTACTTGCCGTCGGCGAGCTTGATCTCGACCTCGTTGCCGTAGGCGCCGCCGTTGCCGGCCTTGACCACGGTGCCGGCCGCGACGGCGCGCAGCGGGGTGCCGGTGGCCGCGACGAAGTCGGCGCCGGTGTGGTGGCCGGAGGCCCACATCGAACCGGCGACGCCGTAGGCGGTGCCGAGCTTCGGGTTGGCCAGCGGGGCGACGTAACCGGAGGTGGAGGCCACGGCGGCCGGTGCCGGGGCGGCGGGCTTGGCGGCCGGGGCCTGCGCCGGCTTGGCGGCGGGGGCGGCCGGCTTCGCGGCCTGGACCGGCTTCGCCGGGGCGGCCGGCTTCGCGGAGTCGTGCGAGACCTGCGGCTTGGCGGCGGGGGCGGCCGGCTTGGCGGCCTCGGCCGGAGCGGCGGCCTTGGCACCCAGGGCCAGCTTCTGGCCCGGGAAGATCAGGTTCGGGTTGGAGCCGACGACCGAGCGGTTGTGCTCGTACAGCGCCTTCCAACCACCCTGGACGTCCTTGGCGTTGGCGATCTTCGACAGGGTGTCGCCGCTGACGACCTTGTAGCTCTCCTCGACCGGGGCGGCGGCCTCGGCGGCCGGCTGCGCGGCGGCGACCGGGGCGGCGTCGACGCTGGTGGCGCCGGTCCAGGTGGCGGCCTGCTGCGGCTTCGCGGCCGGGGCGGTGTGGGCCTGGGCGCTGATGGCGGTCACCAGCGGGAGGGCGAACGCGGCGCCGGTGACGGCGGTCGCGATACCGATGCGGGCGGCGCGGGGCAGGGCGATACGACGGGCCTGTGCGGGCATGGAAGAGTTCCTCTCCGACGCCTGCGAGGTGAGCTGTCGGGTTCGGGCTGGAGTTGCCCGGCCGCATAGGCGGCTTCACCCCAAGCCGGACCGCGAATTCCGGTCCGGCGACTTACCTGTGGGTCCCCCGCTCCTGCCGTACAGAGTTCAGTTCGTACCACCGGGCAGCGGCAGGACTAGGCGTTCCACCCGGTGGCCACCCGGGCTGACGCCGGGCGGTCGCTGAACTAAAACCCATCCGTTCGAGCGAAGCAATGTCGATCTCCCGCATCAGGCGATTCCGCGGGCGGCACCGTGACGCTCCGGATGGCCCGCTGCACAGTACGTGCACAATCCATTAACGGCGCGCCACTGATCCGCGACACTCCGCCCATTTCGCTGGCCGTCCGCACACGATCACTCACGGAAAGCCAGCCGCCGACACACCCCCGGTGACCCTTGTCACTCGGGCCCCGGGGGGCGGACCATCGGGCCGTGGCCACTTCCGAGGCAGGCACCCTGCGCCTGAGCACCGCGCAGGGGCGCTGGGTACTACTGGCGACGGTGCTCGGCTCCAGCATGGCGATGCTCGACGGCACCGTGGTGAACGTCGCCCTGCCCCGGATCGGCGAAGACCTCGGCGCCCCGCTCGCCGCCCTGCAGTGGACGCTGAACGCCTATCTGCTCACCCTGGCGGGGCTGATCCTGCTCGGCGGCGCCCTCGGCGACCGCTACGGCAGGCGCCGGGTCTTCCTGCTCGGCGTGGTCTGGTTCGCCGCCGCCTCGGCGGCCTGCGCCGCCGCACCCAGCATCGAGGTGCTGATCGCCGCCCGCGCGGTGCAGGGCATCGGCGGGGCGCTGCTCACCCCGGGGTCGCTGGCGATGCTCCAGGCCGTCTTCCATCCGGACGACCGCTCGGCGGCGGTCGGCCTCTGGTCCGGCCTCGGCGGGGTGGCGGCCGCGGTCGGCCCCTTCGTCGGCGGCTGGCTGGTGGACGGCCCGGGCTGGCGGTGGATCTTCCTGCTGAACGTCCCGCTGGCCGTGCTGGTGGTCGTGGTGGCCACCCGGCACGTGCCGGAGAGCCGGGACGAGAGCGCGACCGGGCGGTTCGACGCGCTCGGCGCGGTGCTGGCCGCCCTGTCCCTCGGCTCGCTCACCTACGCGCTGACCGCGGCCGGAGACGGGCTCTCCGCCGGCGTCTGGATCACCGCTGCGGCAGGCCTGGTGCTCGGCGCGACCTTCGTCCTGGTCGAGCGCCGCACCCCGGAGCCGATGCTGCCGCTCGACCTCTTCTCCTCCCGGCTGTTCACCTCGGTGAACCTCGTGACCCTCTGCGTCTACGCCGCCTTCAGCGGGGTGTTCTTCCTGCTGGTCGTCCAGTTGCAGATCGTCGCCGGCTTCTCGCCTCTGGTCTCCGGGCTGGCGCTGGTCCCGATCACCGTCCTGATGCTCGCGCTCTCCGCCCGGGCCGGCCGGCTCGGCAAGCGGATCGGCCCCCGGCTGCCACTGACCGTCGGGCCGCTGCTCTGCGCGGCCGGGGTCCTGCTGATGCTGCGGATCGGGCCCGGAGCCTCGTACTGGACGGACGTGCTGCCCGCCGTCACCGTGATGGGCTCCGGCATGGTGCTGCTGGTCGCACCGCTCACCGCGACGGTGCTGGCCGCCGTGGACGTCCGGCACGCGGGCATCGCCAGCGGCGTCAACAACGCCGCCGCCCGAGCGGCCGGCCTGCTCGCGGTCGCCGCGCTGCCCGCGCTCGCCGGCCTCAGCGGCGACGCGTACCGGGTGCCGTCTTCGGTGGACGCCGCCTTCCACACCGCGATGCTGATCTGCGCCGGACTGCTGGTCACGGGCGGGCTCATCGCGTTCACCACCGTGCGGGGCAATGTGCTCGCTCCCGAGGACCACCCGGTGGCCGAGCCTGAATGCCGCTACAACTGCGGCACCAACGCCCCACCGCTCGACCCCGGCCACCCGGCCGCCGGCGCCCCCTAGGGGCCGGGGAACGGCGAGGGCCCCGTCACCGAACGAACGGTGACGGGGCCCGCCGACTCCCACTACGGACGACCAATCGTCAGAGGATGTCGCCCGGGGCGTACTTGGCGGCCTCCGGGCGGGCGGCCGCGACCGCCTCGACCCGGCGGACCACCTCGGCGACCTGGGCGCCGGCCGCGCCGGTGAAGGCGAGCCGGTCGGCGAGCAGCGCGTCCAGCGCGGCGCGGTCCAGCGGGATCCGCTCGTCGGCGGCCAGCCGGTCCAGCAGCTCGTTCTCCCGCGCGCCGGCCCGCATCGCGAGCGCCGAGGCGACGGCGTGCTCCTTGATGACCTCGTGCCCGGTCTCCCGGCCGACGCCCGCGCGCACCGCGCCCATCAGCACCTTGGTGGTGGCGAGGAACGGCAGGTAGCGGTCCAGCTCGGCCTCGATCACGGCGGGGAAGGCGCCGAACTCGTCGAGGACGGTCAGGAACGTCTCCAGCAGGCCGTCGAACGCGAAGAACGCGTCCGGCAGCGCGACCCGGCGGACCACCGAGCAGGAGACGTCACCCTCGTTCCACTGGTCGCCGCCGAGCTCGGCGGTCATCGAGGCGTACCCGCGCAGGATGACGGCGAGGCCGTTGACGCGCTCGCAGGAGCGGGTGTTCATCTTGTGCGGCATCGCGGAGGAGCCGACCTGGCCCTCCTTGAAGCCCTCGGTGACCAGCTCGTGTCCGGCCATCAGACGGATGGTCTTGGCGAGGCTGGACGGCGCGGCGGCCAGCTGGACGAGCGCGGTGAGCACCTCGAAGTCCAGCGAGCGCGGGTAGACCTGGCCGACGCTGGTGAGCACGTTCTCGAAGCCGAGGTGGCCGGCGACCCGGCGCTCCAGCTCGGCGAGCTTCCCGGTGTCACCGCCGAGCAGGTCCAGCATGTCCTGGGCGGTGCCGACCGGACCCTTGATCCCGCGCAGCGGGTAACGGGCGATCAGCTCCTCCAGGCGGTTGAAGGCGACCAGCAGCTCGTCGGCGACGGTCGCGAACCGCTTGCCCAGCGTGGTGGCCTGCGCGGCGACGTTGTGCGAACGGCCGGCCATGACCAGCTCGGAGTGCTGGGCGGCGAGGCGGGCCAGGCGGACCAGCACGGCCACCGTGCGGTCGCGCACGTGCTCCAGCGACTGCCGGATCTGCAGCTGCTCGACGTTCTCGGTGAGGTCCCGGGAGGTCATGCCCTTGTGGATCTGCTCGTGGCCGGCGAGCTCGCTGAACTCCTCGATCCGGGCCTTCACGTCGTGGCGGGTGATCCGCTCACGGGCGGCGATCGAGCCGAGGTCGACCTGGTCGATCACCCGCTCGTAGTCGGCGACGGCGCCCTCGGGCACGTCGACGCCGAGGTCCTGCTGGGCCTTCAGGACGGCGAGCCACAGGTGGCGCTCAAGGACCACCTTGTGCTCGGGGGACCAGAGCTGGGCCAGGGTCGCAGAGGCGTACCGGGAGGCCAGGACATTGGGGATCTGGGGCTTCGCGCTCACGCTTCGCAAGCCTAACAGCCGAGGTCAGCCGGATCGGCGCCGGACCGGCCGCTACCACGGGTGCCGCCGCGGGCGCAGCCCGCGGCGTTGCGGCGCCCCCTCGCTGCGGCGCCCCCTCGTTGCGGTGCTGCCCGGCAACCCCGCTACTGCGCCCCGGCGGAACGCCCGGCGAGCACCGGGAGCACCTGGGCGCAGATGGAGTGCAGCGCCACCCGCTGCTCGTCGCTCATCGCCTCGAAGGCCTGGTGGGTGCGGGCCATCTCGCCGCGGATCAGGTGCAGGATCTCCCGGCCCTGCTCGGTGATCACGACGATCTTCACCCGCCGGTCGCCCGCCGCCGCCTCGCGGTTGGCCAGGCCCAGCGACTCCAGCCGGTCGACGATGCCGGTCACGTTCGACGCGTCGCAGCCCAGCCGGCCCGCCAGCGCCCGCATCGGCACCGGCTCCCGTACGGCGCCGAGCGCCTTGGCCTGCGAGGAGGAGAGCCCGTGCCGGGCCGCCGCCGCGGCGAAGTCATGGAAGTACGCGGCGCCTACGGCGGCCAGCGCCTCCATCAACTCGGCGTTGGTCGGTACGGTCGTCGTCGCTGTCGAACCCATGGGACAAGGGTACGGTGGAGTGCTTCAGCAACTCAAGCTTTGACCACGGCAACGGTCCGCCCCGGTCCGGGCCGGTCCGGTCCGGGGCGGAACGCGGGGCGACCAGCCGCCGGCTCAGAGCACCAGCTGGTCGAAGAGCCGGCGCAGCTCCGTCTCCGGGTCGGCGGTCAGGCCGGTGTGCACCGGCCCCGGCTGGACCACCGCGCTGCGCGGCGCCGTCAGCCAGCGGAAGCGCTGCCCGGGGCTGTCCCCCGCGGCCGGACCGGCCGCCGCACCCCCCGCACAGACCGCCTCGATCCCCTGGAGGGCCCGCCGCACCCCGGCGACGTCCGTCACCGGGTCCAGTGCCAGCAGCCGGGCCTGGTCGAGATGGGTGCGCGCGGCCAGGTGACCGTTCTGCCGGCAGTACAGCAGCACGCCGACGTTGACGCACTCGCCGCGCTCGACCCGGGGCACCGCCCGGATCACCGCGTACTCGTAGTCGTGCAGCTCGGCGGCGGCCGCCGGCGCGGGGGTCGTGGGCTCGGTCATGCGGCCACCTCCGGCAGCCAGTCGCGCGGACCGGCCAGACGCCCGGTCAGCTGGGCACGGTACGCGGCGCGCACCGCCTCGGGCGAGTCGAAGCCCGGCTCGTCCTCCAGCCAGACGTCCGGGATCTGCGCCACCGCCTCCCCGATCGCCGCCTCGGCGATCGGGGCCAGGGCCTTGTCCGCGGCCGCCAGGTCCGGCTCGGCGCCCAGCAGTGCGTGGTCGGAGGCGTCGTACGGGCGGCGGACCCACGCATCCGCGCCGGCCCAGTGGTGGTGGAAGATCAGGCTGGCGCCGTGGTCGATCAGCCGCAGCCCGCCGGTCGCCACCAGCAGGTTGGGATTGCGCCAGGAACGGTCGACGTTGCCGATCAGCGCGTCGAACCAGAGCACCTGGCCGGCCAGGCCGGCGTCCACGTCGAAGCAGAGCGGGTCGAAGTTGAGCGCGCCGCTGACGAAGGCCATGCCGAGGTTGAGGCCGCCGCTGGCCCGCATCTGGTCCTGGATCTGCTGGTCGGGCTCGCTGCGGGCGAGCACCGGGTCCAGATCGACCGTGACCAGCTCCGGCACCGGCAGGCCGAGCCGGCGGCCGAGCTCGCCGGCCAGCACCTCCGCCACCAGCGCCTTGCGGCCCTGGGCCGCGCCGACCCATTTCAGCGCGTACAGCCGCCGGTCGTCGGCCTCGACCAGGCCCGGCATCGAGCCGCCTTCTCGCAGTGGCGTCACGTAGCGGACCGCCGTCACCTCGGGGAGCACGCCGGACAGCCTATCGGGACGCCGTCCGGGCCGCCCCGCCGACCACCCGAGCGGCCCCGTCCACCGCCCCCTGCCACTGCCCGTTGTTCCCGCCCCACCCCGAGCCCCCACGCCGCCGCACCGCCCCGTGCCCACGCCTCGCTCCCTGCGGCCGACGGCCGGCCCTCCGAGCACCCCGCCGGCCCCGTCGGCCCGGCCCTCCGCCCATCAGCCCCGCCCCGGTGGCAGCCCGCGCTGCTCCGTGCGAGTGTGGCGGGCAGTAACAGCCTCGGACCCTGCACGGTACGACCTGCACCTAAGGGATGAGCGATGGAACGACCTCGGATCCTGATCGTCGGCGGTGGCTTCGCCGGACTGGAGTGCGCCCGGCGGCTGGAGCGCAAGCTCTCGCCCTCGGAGGCGGAGATCTCGCTGGTCACGCCGTTCAGCTACCAGCTCTACCTGCCGTTGCTGCCGCACGTCGCGGCCGGCGTGCTGACCCCGCAGTCGGTCGCGGTGTCGCTGCGCCGCTCCCTGCGCCGCGCGCACATCCTCCCCGGCGGCGCGATCGGCGTCGACCCGCGCTCCAAGGTCTGTGTGGTCCGCAAGATCACCGACGAGGTGGTCGCGCAGCGGTACGACTACCTGGTGCTCGCGCCCGGCAGTGTCACCCGCACCTTCGACATCCCCGGCCTGACCGACTACGCGCGCGGCATGAAGACGCTCGCCGAGGCGACCTACGTCCGCGACCACGTGATCGCACAACTCGACCTCGCCTCAGCCACGTTGGACCAGCGGGAGCGCGAGTCCAGACTGCAGTTCGTGGTGGTCGGCGGCGGCTACGCGGGTACCGAGACGGCAGCCTGCCTGCAGCGGCTGACGACGGCGGCCGCCCTACGCTACCCGCGCCTGGACGCCCGGCAGATCAAGTGGCACCTGATCGACATCGCCCCCAAGCTCATGCCCGAGCTGGGCGACGCACTCGGCACCGCCGCGCTGGAGGTGCTGCGCGGGCGCGGCATCGAGGTGTCGCTCGGCGTCTCGGTCGCCGAAGTCGGTGCGGAGTCGGTCAAGTTCACCGACGGCCGGGTGCTCCCCTGCCGCACCCTGATCTGGACCGCCGGCGTCGCGGCCAGCCCGCTGATCGGCACCCTGGACGCCGAGACGGTGCGCGGCCGGATCGCGGTGACCGCCGAGATGCGGGTGCCCCAGTTCGAGGGCGTCTTCGCGCTCGGCGACGCGGCCGCGGTGCCGGACCTCGCCAAGGGCGACGGCGCGGTCTGCCCGCCGACCGCCCAGCACTCCGCCCGCCAGGGCAGGGTGGTGGCGAACAACGTGATCGCCGCCCTCCGCGGCCAGCCCCTGGAGCCGTACTACCACAAGGACCTGGGCCTGGTGGTGGACCTCGGCGGCAAGGACGCGGTGTCCAAGCCGGTCGGCGTCGAGCTGCACGGCGTCCCGGCACAGGTGGTGGCACGCGGCTACCACCTGATGGCGATGCGCACCAACGTCGCCAAGTTCCGGGTCGGCGCCAACTGGCTGCTGAACGCCGCTGCCGGCGACGACTTCGTCCGCACCGGCTTCCTCGCCCGTCAGCCCGCCCGGCTGCGCGACTTCGAGTACACCGACGCATATCTGACGAAGGATCAGGTGCGGGCGCACGCCCAGGCACTGCTCGCCAAGGGCTGACCGCCGGACGGCCGGTGCCCTGCCCCGCGACGGTCCGCGGGGCAGGGCACCGGCCGTCGGCCCGGGAGGACCGGAGGCCGACCCCACGAGCGTCCGGCGAGGCTACTCTGCGACCAGGTACATTCCGCTCGCGTCGCGCCCGGCGGTGTTGCGGCACGCGTAGCCACCGCTCGGCCGTGCGTACATCAGGGTCAGGCACCGGCCGAGCGCCTGCTGCCCGTAGTAGTTGGGGTGCATCGACTCCTGGACGGTGCCCTGCGAGCTGCTGAGGCCGGCGTCGACGAACCGGGCCCACTCACTGGTGGTGGCCGAGGGTGCGGAGGCCCCGGTGGCCTGGCGGGTCGCCGTGGAGCAGACCTCGCGGCCCTGCAGCATGTCGGAGAGGTCCATGAACTGCACGCCCTTGGCGGCGGCCACCTTGCCCAGTTCCCGGGAGATCTGCGGCACCAGTGAGTCCCGGGCCCAGTCGGCGTCGCCGTCCCAGAACGGGCAGCCCCCGGTGCTGGCGCGGGTCCAGCCGCTCTCCGGGTAGCGCATCTCCGCACTGCGCGGGATCGGCGAGGGGTAGGACTGCAGCACGATCCGGTAGTCACCGGCCCGGTAGCCGGCGCCGGTCATCACCGTCCGGATCTCGTCCAGGGCCTTGCCGACACCGGCCATCGCCTCCGGCATCCGCGAGTCGATCTCCTCCTGCTGGTCGTCGTGACAGTAGGAGTACCAGATCAGGTAGTCCTTCACGCAGGTCTCGATGACGTCGGAGAAGCCGAGGTCGTTGCCTCCGATCGAGAGCGTGACCACCTTGACGTCGTACTGGGCCGCCACGGCGGCGAGCTGGTCGGCCTGCGGAGCCTCCCCCTTGAACGACTGGCCACCGTTGGCCGCGCGGTAGACGTTGGCGGCGACGGCTCCGGAGCAGGCCAGGTTGATCTGGGTCTGCGCGACGGTCGGGGCGCTGCGCACCTCGGCGACGTCCGAGCGATCGCACCCGCTCGCGTACGTGCTGCCGTAGATCCGCGCCGGGTCGTATCCGCTGCCCGTCCAGGACCGGTCGGTACCGGCCCGACTTCCGCTGGTGACAACGGAGTTGCCCTTCCAGCGGCCGGCCTCGCCGGAGATGTAGCTGTCGCCCAGGGTGACGCTGGCGGTCGCTCCCGTCCCGGCGGCGGCGTGGGCCGGGGCGGCGGCGCCGGCCACCAGGCCGACGGCGCTCAGCGGGAGGGCGAGGACGGCGGCGAGCAGTCGCCGGGTGAGGCGGGTGGTTCTGCGGGTGATGCTCGAACTTCTTTCGGGCACGGCGGAACTCCTGCTGTCGGTCCCACCCGTGTGTGGGGACGGGGGAGACGCGTAGGTGAGGGTGGGCCGCCGGCCGGTGGCGCGATGAAGATGGCACGCCCGCGGTTGTTACCGCTAGGTATCTGCAGCAGGTTTCTCGTTGTGTTACCGGTCGGTTCAGATCAGTCGCGAGACGGCACCGTCCGTTCCCAGGACGGCCGCCAGATCATCGGCCAGCCGCCGCGCGTCCGCGGGGTCGAGCTCGGAGACCGTGAGCCGCATACCGGGAGGCGACTGCAGCCGGTAGCGCGCCCCGGGCGCTGCCACCCAGCCACGCTGCACCAGCGCGGAGAGCGCCGTGGTCTCGTCCGGCACCGGCACCCACACGTTCAGTCCGCTCGCTCCGTGCGCCTCGATCCCGCGCGCGGCCAGCTCGCCCAGCAGGGCGTCCCGCCGCTCCCGGTAGGCAGCCGCCACCCGCTCGGCCGGCGCAGCGTCGGTACGCCACAGCTCGGCGACGGTGCGCTGGAGCAGGTGGCTGACCCAGCCGGCGCCGAGCCGCTGCCGCCCGAGCACCCGGCCGACCGTGTCCGGGTCGCCGACCGCGACCGACAGCCGCAGGTCCGGCCCGTACGCCTTGGCCGCCGAGCGCACCACCGCCCAGCGCGCCGGCCCGGCGCCGACCAACGGGTGGTACGGCTGGTCGACGATGCCGTGGCCGTGGTCGTCCTCGATCAGCAGCACGTCGGGGTGGCCGGCCAGGACGGCGCGCAGCTCCCGAGCGCGCTCGGCGGTGAGCGCGGCGCCGGTCGGGTTCTGCGCCCGGCCGGTGACCACGACCGCGCGGGCACCGCGGGCCAGCGCCTCGTCGAGCGACTCGGGCAGCGGTCCCGCGTCGTCCAGACGCACCGGCGCCGCGCGCAGGCCGAGGGCCGGCAGCAGGTCCAGCAGGCTCCCCCAGCCCGGGTCCTCCACCGCGACGGCGTCGCCGGGGCGCAGCCAGGCGAGCAGGATCCGCTCGATGGTGTCGAGCGAGCCGGAGGCGACGGCGATCGGGGCGTCCGGCAGGCCGTCGGACCGGAAGCCCTCCGCGGCCAGGGCGAGCAGCCCGGGGTCTGCGGACGGGTGCCCGTAGCGCACCGGGTCGCGCCGGGCGGCCTCGGCGGCGACCGCGAGGGCCGGCGCGAGGTCGGGCAGCTGGCCCAGGTCGGGGTTGCCGTGGGAGAGGTCGCGGGCGTGCGGCGGGACGGGCAGCCGGATCTGGTCGCGAGGGGTGTGGGCGGGCCGGGAGCGGATCCGGCTGCCCTTGCGGCCGGCGGTCTCGATCACGCCCCGGTCGCGGAGCAGCCGGTAGGCGGCGGCCACGGTGTTGGGGTTGACCCCGAGTTCGGCGGCGAGGTCGCGCAGCGGGGGCAGCGCGGTGCCCGGCGCGAGCCGGCCGCTGCTGACGCCCTGCTCGACGTCGGCCGCGATATCGCTGGCGCG
The DNA here is from genome assembly GCF_043950205.1 of Kitasatospora hibisci. Classification (NCBI taxonomy): domain Bacteria; kingdom Bacillati; phylum Actinomycetota; class Actinomycetes; order Kitasatosporales; family Streptomycetaceae; genus Kitasatospora; species Kitasatospora hibisci. The sequence goes on from NZ_CP171642.1 coordinate 1,418,865, forward strand.
CCGCCCCTTGATCGGATAGTCTCCTAGCACAAAACAGATTATGCACTAGTACATAGAGGTTGTCATGTCAGACGGCGCCGCGTCCTACGCCCGCACACCGCGGACCACCCCCACCCGCTACCGGGAGCGCGCGACCTGGGAGCAGGACGCCATCCACGCCGTCCTGGACGGCACCTGGCTCTGCCACCTCGGTTTCATCGCCGACGGCGCCCCGGTCGTGCTGCCGACCGTCTACGCGCGGGTCGGCGACCGCCTCTACATCCACGGCTCCACCGGCAGCCGCCCGATGCGCGGTGCCAAGGGTGAGCAGGGCCTGCCGGTCTGCGTCACCGTCACGCTCGTCGACGGCCTGGTGCTGACCAAGTCCGCGTTCAACCACTCGGTCAACTTCCGCTCGGTGGTCGCCCACGGCACGGCCCACCAGGTCACCGACCCCGAGGAGCTCTCGGTCGCGCTGGACGCGTTGGTGGACCAGGCCGTCCCCGGCCGCTCCGCCGAGGTCCGTCCGGCCAACGCCAAGGAACTCGCCGCCACCGCCGTCATCCGCCTGGTCCTCGACGAGGTGTCCGCCAAGACCCGGGACGACGACGCCGACGACGACGAGGCGGACCTCGGCCTCCCCTACTGGGCCGGTGTGGTGCCGGTGTCCACCGTGCTGGGCACGCCCGCACCGCACGCCTCGACCACCGTCCCGCTCCCCGCGCACCTGCGCGACCTCGTCGGCTGACCGGCGCCCGCGATGCTGATCCGCTCCTGGGACCGCGGCGACGAGGCCGAGTGGCGGGCGTGGCTCGCCGAGGGCCGCGACTTCGGTCTGCTCGCCGCCAACGGCCCGCCCGGCGAGGGCCCGGTGCTGGTCCCGACGCACTTCCTGCTGGACGCCGGGCGCGGCGAGATCCTGCTCCACCTCGCCGCGCCCAACCCGCTGCTCGCCGCGGTCCGCACCGACCCGGCGGTGACCCTCGCGGTCACCGACGACTACGCGTTCGCCCCCGGGCACTGGCGCGGCGAACCCGGCACCCCGACCAGCTTCTACGCCTCGGTGCACTTCCACTGCACGGCCGAGCCGGTCGAGGACGCCGCCGGCAAGGCGGAGATCCTCAACCGCCAGCTGGCGCACTTCCAGCCGGAGACCCCGGACGTCCGCGTCGTCCCCGGTGAGGGTCCGCTCGGCCGGCAGCTGCCGGGCCTGTGCGGACTGCGGCTGACGGTCCGCGAGGTGCGCGCCAAGTTCAAGTACGACGACAAGAAGCCCGCCGACGAGCAGTACGCCCTCGCACGGCGCCTGGCCGAACGCGGGCACGGCCTCGACACCGCCGTCCGCGGCCAGGTGCTCCGCCGCAACGCCCGGCGCGCAGGGCGCACTTCCGGGCGCGCGGCCGAACAGCGCCCCTGACACACGGTCACCCGAACAGCCGGAAATCGGGCGGATCCGGGCCGGCGCTGATCGAATGTGAGACGAATCCTGCCCACTCGGCCGCGCCGACGGGCCCGTCCACTCGGGGAGCGTCCGTGTCGACAACCCGCAGCCATCCGGTCTCCGGCGAGGCGCACCTCGGGCACGTCGTGTTCATCTCCGCGGCCGCCGCGATGGGCGGCTTCCTGTTCGGCTACGACAGCGCGGTGATCAACGGTGCGGTGACGGGCATCCAGAAGCACTTCGGCGTCGGCAACGGCGAGACGGCCTTCGTGGTGGCGATCGCACTGCTCGGCTCGGCGGCCGGCGCGGTGGCCGCCGGCCGGCTCGCCGACCACCTCGGCCGGGTGCGGACGATGCTGCTGGCCGCCACCCTCTTCGCGATCAGCGGCATCGGCTCGATGTTCCCGCCCACCGTCCAAGTGCTCGCGCTGTGGCGGGTGGTGGGCGGTGTCGCGATCGGCATCGCCTCCGTCATCGCCCCGACCTACATCGCCGAGGTCGCGCCCACCGCCTACCGGGGGCGGCTCGCCTCGTTCCAGCAGATGGCGATCGTGCTCGGCATCACCGTCTCCCAGCTCGCCAACTGGGCACTCAACCAGGCCGCCGGCGGCGAGTCCACCGGCCACCTCGGCGGCATCCAGGCCTGGCAGTGGATGCTCGGCGTCGAGACCGTGCCCGCCGTCGTCTACGGGCTGATGGCGCTGGCCATCCCGGAATCCCCGCGCTACCTGATCGCCGACCACCGCGAGGCCCAGGCCCGCAAGGTGCTGCTGGAGGTGGAGGGTCAGGGGGTCGACCTCGACAGGCGGGTGGCCGAGATCCGCGCGGTGCTGGAGTCCACGCACAAGCCCCGCGCCCGGGACCTCATGGGCGGGCGCTTCGGCCTGCTGCCGATCGTCTGGGTCGGCATCGGCGCCTCGGTGTTCCAGCAGTTCGTCGGCATCAACGTGATCTTCTACTACTCGTCCTTCCTCTGGCAGTCCGTCGGCATCAACGAGTCCAACTCGCTGCTGATCAGCCTCTCGACCTCGATCGTCAACGTGATCGGCACGGTGGTCGCGATGGTGCTGGTCGACCGGATCGGCCGCAAGCCGCTGGCGCTGGCCGGCTCGGCCGGCATGGCGGCGTCCCTCGCCACGGCGGCCTGGGCCTTCTCCTTCCGGGTGGGCACCGGCGACACCGCCACCCTGGACGACACCTACGCCACCGTCGCGCTGGTCGCGGCGCACGTCTTCGTGTTCTGCTTCGCGTTCTCCTGGGGCGTGGTGGTGTGGGTGCTGCTCGGCGAGATGTTCCCCAACCGGATCCGGGCGCTCGCGCTGTCCGTCGCCGCCTCCGCCCAGTGGATCGCCAACTGGGCGATCACCGTCAGCTTCCCCGACCTCGCCGACTGGAACCTGTCGGCGACGTACGTCATCTACGCGGTCTTCGCACTGCTCTCCATCCCCTTCGTGGCCCTCTGCATCAAGGAGACCAAGGGCCGGGCCCTGGAGGAGATGGGCTGATCCGCCCACCGATCCGGCCACCGGCCCACCGACCGGCCCACCCGCTGAGCCCCCACCCACCACGCCGCCGCGCGCGGCCCGTCCCACCGAGAGGAAGTCATGCCTGACCAGGGCGGCTCCCGGCAGAACGTAACCTTCCCGAGCAACGGCCGCGAGGCCCACGGCTACCTGGCCCGCCCGCCGCAAGGCGTCGGCCCCGGCCTGGTGGTCGTGCAGGAGTGGTGGGGACTCACCTCGCACGTCGCCTCGATGGCCGACCGCTTCGCCGCCGAGGGCTTCACCGTCCTCGCACCCGACCTCTTCGGCGGCGCCACCACCCACGACAGCGCCGAGGCCGCCCGGCTCAAGCGCGAGCTGCCGGTCGAGCGGGCCGTGGTGGACCTGCGTGGCGCGGTGGGCTTCCTGCTCGGCCTGGACGGCGTGGTGGGCGACGCGGTCGGCGTGGTGGGCTTCTGCATGGGCGGCGGCTTCGCCCTGCTGCTGGCCGCCGCCGAGGGAGACCGGGTGGCCGCGGTGGTCCCGTTCTACGGGCTGCCGCCCGACCCGGACTTCGACTACCGGGGCCTCACCGCCCACGTCCTCGGCCACTTCGGCGAGCACGACCGCTCGATCCGGATGGCCGTCGTGGACGAGGCCGCGATCCGGATCGGTGAGGCCACCGACGTCCGGCCCGAGATCCACTTCTACCCCGCCGGGCACGCCTTCATGAACGACGAGAACCTGCTCGGCAGCTACGACGCGCTGCAGGCCGGGATCGCCTGGCAGCGCACCCTCAGCTTCCTCTGGGGCCACCTGGGCTGACCCCCCGCCGCGCCGGCCCGACCGGCCTGCCCGGCTCCCGCCCGAGCGCCGCCACGCCGCCACGGGGCACACCGACTCACCGGTCCGCCGTCGGGCCGTCCGGTTATCGGATGGACACGGAGCATCCGCCCCGGCATAGTCACGGGGTGCAGAGCCCATCCACACCCCCGCACGCCTCCCGGTTCGCCTGGGCCGGCCGCAACTTCCGCATCCAGGCCGCCGCCACCGTGATCAGCGGGCTCGGCAACGCGGGCGCCCCCATCGCCACCGCGTTCGCCATCCTGGAGGGCGGCGGTTCCACCGCGGACGTCGGCTACGTCACGGCCGCCCGGCTGCTGCCCACCGTCCTGCTGCTGGTGCTCGGCGGTGCCCTCGCCGACCGGCTGCCGCGCCACCACATCATGGTCGCCGCCAACCTGTTCAGCGCCGTCGCCCAGGCGGCCCTCGCCGCCCTCGTGCTCACGGGTGGGGCCGAGCTCTGGCAGCTGCTGCTGCTCTCCGCCGCCGGAGGCGCCGGCTACGCCTTCTACTCCCCCGCCGCCGGAGGCATGATCCTGGAGAGCGTCGCGCCCGAACACGCCGCGCGCGCCTTCTCGGTGTTCCGGATGGGCCTCAACGGCGCCCAGATCGGCGGCGCCGCGCTCGGCGGCGCACTGACCGCCGCGATCGGTCCCGGCTGGGTGCTCGCCGCGGACGCCGGCTGCTTCCTGGTCGCCGCCGTCCTGCGCTTCTTCCTGGAGACCCAGCCGCCCACCGCCGCCCGGGGCGGCGGCGTGCTGCGCGACCTGCGCGAGGGCTGGCAGGAGTTCGCCTCCCGCCGCTGGCTCTGGGTGATCGTGCTCCAGTTCTCCGTGCTGGTGGCCTGCATCAGCGCCGTCGAGGCGGTCTACGGGCCGATCGTCGCCAAGCAGCACCTCGGCGGGGCGCGGGCCTGGGGGCTGGCGATGTCGGCCTACGGGATCGGCCTGGTCTCCGCCGGTCTGCTGATGGTCCGCTGGCATCCGCGCCGGATCCTGCTGGTCGGCAACTGGGGCGTCTTCCTGTTCGGCGTGCCGGCGCTCGCCCTCGCGGTGGCCGCCCCGCTGCCGGTCCTGGCCGCGGCGATGTTCCTCTCCGGCGTCGGGGTCACCGTCTTCGGCGTCAACTGGATGATCGCGCTCCAGCAGGAGATCCCGGCCGAGGCCTTCTCCCGGGTCGCGGCCTACGACGAACTCGGGTCGCTCTCGCTGGCTCCGCTCGGCACCGCACTGGCGGGGCCGGCCGCCGACGCCCTCGGTCTCTCCGGCGCGCTCTGGGCGTGTGCGGTGATCTCCCTGGTGCTCAGCGCCGCCGTGCTGCTGGAGCCGCAGGTCCGCCGGCTCGCCCGGCGCACCCCTGCCGCCCCGACCGCGCAGTCCGGCGAGGCGGCCGAGCAGGTCGCGCCCGCCGGCGCCCACCACTGACCCCCGGCGTGACCGGCCCCGGCACGCCCCGTGCGCACCCGCGGGTGCCCCCGGTGGGCAACCGCCGGCGGACGCCACTCGTCCGACCAGATGAACGCCGGAGTGACACCTGAGGGGCCCGATGCCGAAGCCACTGCTGTTCCTGGACGTCGACGGAGTGCTCAATCCGGTCTGCCCCGACCCCGAGGGCGACTTCGACGCCCACACCCTGCTCGGCTGCACCGTCCTGCTCTCCGCCCGGCACGGCGAGTGGCTGCGCGAACTCACCGGGAACTACGAGCTGGTCTGGGCCACCACCTGGGAGGAGAAGGCCAACACCCACATCGCCCCGGCGATCGGCCTGCCCGAGCTCCCGGTGGTCCGCTTCACCGGCCACGTCCCGCAGCCCGGGGACCCTCGCGTACCGCTGATGGAGCTGTTCTCCGCCCGTAAGTGGGCCCCGCTGCTGCGCTACGCCGGCGGCCGCCCGTTCGCCTGGGTCGACGACGTGATCCCGCCCCGTCTGGTCCGCGGCTCGCTCTTCCGGCGCGACCGCCTACTGCTCCCGATCGACCCCGGCCAGGGCCTGGAGCGCCGGCACGTCGACCGGTTGCTCGCCCGGCCCCCGCGCACCGCCCTCGCCCGGTCGACGATCAGCCGGTGGGCAGCCAGCTGACGTGCCCGGCCAGCAGGGCGTACCCGACGAACGCCACGGTGTCGATCAGCGCGTGCGCCACCACCAGCGGCATCACCCGCCCCCACCGCCGGTACAGCAGGCAGAACACCACGCCCATCACCATGTTGCCGACCAGCCCGCCGACCCCCTGGTACAGGTGGTACGAGCCGCGCAGCACCGAGCTGGCCACCACCGCGGCCGGCCACGACCAGCCCAACTGCCCGAGCCGGCGGAGCAGATAGCCGAGGACGACGACCTCCTCCAGGATCGCGTTCTGCCACGCTGAGGCGACCAGCACGGGGATCCGCCACCAGACGTCCGGGAGGCCGGACGGCGCCACCGTCAGGTTGTAGCCGGCCGCCTGCGAGAGCAGGTAGAGCCCCAGCCCCGAGCCGCCGATCGCGGCCGCGACGACGGTGCCGCGGCCGAGGTCGCGCAGCTTCTGGCCGAGGTCGAAGCCGAGCACCTTCAGCGAGGTGCCCTCGCGCACCAGGAGGTAGCCGACCAGGACGACCGGCATCAGCCCGCGGGCGACGTAGTAGAGCTGCCAGGCGAGGTCCAGCCAGGGGCGGCCGGGGGCACGCGAGGCGTTCAGGGTCGCGACCTGCTGGCCGAGCTTCAGCGTCTCGGTGAGCAGGCCGGTGAAGCTGATCAGCGCACCGATGCCGCTGGCCCCCAGCGAGAGGCCGAGGACGGTCAGCAGCTCCACGCCGAGCAGCCGGCGCGTCGGCTTCGCGGTCTCCGGCTGTTCGGTCGAGGCGGTGGTCACGGCGTGCTCCAGCGGTCCGGCATCGCTCCGGCCGTCGGCCGACCGCCGGAGCGATCATCCTTCCACAGGAGGGCGTCGGGTCCGGGTCAAGCACCGGCCGGCCGAGGCGGACCCGCGGGCTCGCGGTACCGGACAGGGCTCAGCCGACCGGCCAGGTGTGGACGGGCTCTCCGGCACGCATGTACTCGACGTACCGGCGGGTCATCGCCGCCAGCGCGGCCGGCCGGTCCATCCCGAACTGCTCGCGCAGCCGGTGGAAGGTGGCGCTCTGCCAGGAGGCGCCGTTGACCCGGCGCAGGCAGCGCTGCTCGATGATGCCGAGGTAGCGGTCCCGATCCGCCGGCTCCACGCCCCACTCGTCCAGCCCCTGGTGGGCCAGCGGGAGCAGTTCGTTCAGCACCAGGTCGACGGCGGGGACGGCGGCCAGGCCGCCGCCGCGCCCGGCCCGGCCGTGCCGCGGCCACTGGAGGACGGCGTCGATGCCGTACCGCGCGGCCTGGCGGAAGTTCTCGTCGGCCCGCTCGAACGGCATCCTGGTCCAGATCGGGCGCGACTGCTCGGCCAGCACCCGGACCAGCCCGTAGTAGAAGGCCGCGTTGGCCAGCGTGTCGGCGACGGTCGGCCCGGCCGGCAGCGCCCGGTTCTCCACCCTCAGGTGCGGCACCCCGCCGCTGACGTCGTAGACCGGCCGGTTCCACCGGTAGATCGTGCCGTTGTGCAGCCGCATCTCGGCGAGCCGCGGCACGCCGCCGGAGGCGAGCACCTTGAGCGGGTCCTCGTCGTCGCAGATCGGCAGCAGCGCCGGGAAGTACTTCAGGTTCTCCTCGAACAGGTCGTACGCCGAGTCCACCCAGCGCTCGCCGAACCAGGTGATCGGGCGCACCCCCTGCGCCTTGAGCTCCGCCGAACGGGTGTCACAGGCCTGCTGGAACAGCACCGGCCTGGTCTCCCGCCACAGCTCGCGCCCGAACAGGAAGGGCGAGTTGGCGCCCAGCGCCAGCTGGGCGCCGCAGATCGCCTGCGCGGCGTTCCAGACCGAGGAGAATCGCTCGGGGGTGACCTGAAGGTGCAGCTGCAGGGAGGTCGCGGCGGCCTCGGCGACCATGGTGATCGACTCCAGCTGGAGGTGCTCGACACCCTCGATGTCCAGCGTGATGTCCTCGCCGCGGGCGGCCAGGATCTGGTCGCTGAGCAGGCTGTAGCGCTGGTTGTGGGACATCGCGTCCAGCCCGGTGTGGTCGTGATCCAGGGTCGGCAGGATGCCCACCATCACGATCCGCGCCCCGGCCTCGGCGGCCCTCCGGTCGGCGTAGCGCAGACCGGTGTCGATCTCCTCGCGCAGCTCCTCGAAGACGTGGCCGCAGAGCCGGTGCGGCGCGATGTTGACCTCGATGTTGAACTGGCCCAGCTCGGTCTGGAAGTCGCTCGAACCGATCGCAGTGAGCACCTGGGCGTTGTTCATCATCGGCAGGCCCTGCTCGTCGGCCAGGTTGAGCTCGATCTCCAGGCCCATCACCGCCCTGGGGCGGTCGAAGCGCTCCTCCCGGAGCATCCGTCCGAGCGCGTCGAGACAGGACTGGAGCTTGCGGCGGTAGAGCTGCCGGTCCGACAGGTCCGCCCGCGTCGCCACGACCTTCTCGCCCATGATCCCCTCCTCTGAGCCGCCCGGCCGAGCGACCGCGCAAGCATCATGCCCACCCCGAAGATCGATACCCGATTGCTTCGAACGGCTTGCAAAGCAAGGAAACTGACGGACTTTCAGCACATCTCCCGACTTGCCCGGGGCCACGGCCTGTGATAAACAGGTCACCCTGTGCACCTGTTCGATAGAATTCGCACTGCGCCCGGGCCGGCCCGCTACCGCTCCGAAACCCTCGTCGACGGGAGCGGCCGCGCCCGCACCGCGATCATGCACAACCGGACACGGCCAGGTCCCGTCACCGACGCACACCGCGCCCCGCCGGTATGCCGCACTCGCACGCCGATCTCGCACGGAGAGGCGACCCCGCCATGACTCTGCAGACCCCCCAGCCCCCGCCCAGCGCCCTGCGCGCGGTCCTCGCCGCGCTCGACTCGGAGACCGCGCTGCGCCAGCCCGCCGCCGCCGCGCTGCGCCATCCGGCCGGCCCGCTGCTGCCCGCGCATCCGCTCGCGGTCCACGTCCTGGACGGGCCGCGCCCCGAGCTCGCCGCCGCCCGGCGCACGGGCTGGCGCTTCCTGATCAAGGACGGGGCGGAGGTGGCCGCCGCGGCCGAGGTGGTGCAGGGCGTCGAGGGCCACACCTTCTCCCACTTCACCGCCGGCCCGTACCTGGACTCCACGGTGCGGGCGCTGCGCCAGGCCTGGCAGCTCGCCCAGACCTCCCGGGCCCGCCGGCAGCCCCGGCTGCTGACCTTCCCGGGGCAGTACGCGACGGCGCTCTGGCTGCACGGCCCGGACGGCGGGCCGGAAGGCGACCTGCTGATCCCGCTCGCGCCGGCCCCGCTCGGGGTGACCGCACACCGCGCCTACCCGGCCGCCGACCTGCTCCCGGTACTGGCCCGGGCGCCGCTCGGCCGTCCGCTGCTGCTCGGCTCCCCCTGAGCCGACACCCCCACCACCCCTGCGCGCGCCCGGGCAGCCCCCGCCCCGCGCGCCCCGATCGACTCCCCCGCCACCCGTCGCCCCCGTCACCCCTGTCACCTGCATCGCCCGCCCCACCCGGACGGGCCATCGGGCATGGCCCTCCCGGGTCAGTCCCCTGATGGCCCGTCCGGGCGTGATTTCTGCCCGAAGCCACCTGAACGGGTGATCTCTGCCCGCCGGTTGTGGCCCATGTCACCGAATTGCTGCGCGAGCGTCCCGGGATGCCGACACTGGGAACCAGCGTGGAAGGACCACCTGTCCTACCCACTTGAGCGCCGGTCCACACCTGCTCCGGCGCCGGACAGGATCCGACTACCGCGGCGGCTCCCGACGGCCACCCGAAGGCGCCGCATCACGGGGAGGATCGCAGAGCGAAGCGAGGGTACGCGTATGTGCCAGCACCGTCCTGAGTGCCCGACGGCCGAGTCCGAGGACCGCGAGGCGGCCGTGCCGGTGGCCTGCCACCCGGAGCAGGGCTGGAGCCTGCTCTGCAACGGCGTCCTGATGTTCGAGGACACGGGAGAACTGCTGCCCGACGGCCGGGTGATCGCCCCGCGCCGCCCCGTCGCCCACGCGGTCTGACCACCGTCGGCGGGGGCAGCCGCCACACGTACGGAGCAACGGGCAGGGCCCCGGCGGATCGTTCTGCCGGGGCCCTGCCGTCTTCCGTCCGCGATCGGACGCCGTCCTACGTCAGACGCCGTACTCGTCCAGCGGCGGGCAGGAGCAGACCAGGTTGCGGTCGCCGTACGCGCCGTCGATCCGGCTGACCGGCGGCCAGTACTTGTCCGCCGGGTTCACGCCCGCCGGGAACACGGCCTCCTGGCGGCCGTAGCCGTGCGCCCAGTCCCCGGCCAACGCGGCCGCGGTGTGCGGGGCGTTGCGCAGCGGGTTGTCGTCCGCCGCCCACTCGCCCGAGCCGACCTTCTCGATCTCGCCGCGGATCTCGATCATCGCGTCGCAGAACCGGTCGATCTCGTGCAGGTCCTCGGACTCGGTGGGCTCGATCATCAGGGTGCCGGCCACCGGGAAGGACATCGTCGGCGCGTGGAAGCCGTAGTCGATCAGGCGCTTGGCGATGTCGTCCACCGTCACGCCGGTCTCCTTGGTGAGCGGGCGCAGGTCGATGATGCACTCGTGCGCGACCAGGCCGCCGGGGCCGGTGTAGAGCACCGGGAAGTGCGGGGCCAGGCGCTTGGCGATGTAGTTGGCGTTCAGCACCGCCACCTGGGTGGCGCGCTTGAGGCCCTCGCCGCCCATGAGCCGGACGTACGCCCAGGAGATCGGCAGGATCGCCGCCGAGCCCCACGGCGCGGCCGAGATCGGGCCGACGCCGGTGGCCGGGCCGGCCTCCTCCTGCAGCGGGTGGTTGGGCAGGTACGGCGCGAGGTGCGCGCGCACCGCGACCGGGCCGACGCCCGGGCCGCCGCCGCCGTGCGGGATGCAGAAGGTCTTGTGCAGGTTCAGGTGCGAGACGTCCGCGCCGAACTTGCCGGGCTTGGCCAGGCCGACCAGGGCGTTGAGGTTGGCGCCGTCGACGTACACCTGGCCGCCGGCCTCGTGCACCATGCCGCAGATCTCGGTGATCTGGGTCTCGTACACACCGTGGGTGGACGGGTAGGTGACCATCAGCACCGAGAGGCTGTCCCGGTGCTGCTCGATCTTGGCCTTGAGGTCCTCGACGTCGACGTCGCCGTCGACCAGGGTCTTCACCACGACCACGCGCATGCCGGCCATCACCGCGGAGGCCGCGTTGGTGCCGTGCGCGGAGGACGGGATCAGGCAGACGTCGCGCTGCGTGTCGCCGTTGGCGTGGTGGTAGGCACGGACGGCCAGCAGGCCGGCCAGCTCACCCTGGGAGCCGGCGTTCGGCTGGATCGAGACGGCGTCGTAGCCGGTCACCTCGACCAGCTGCTGCTCCAGCTGGCGGATCAGGGTCAGGAAGCCCTGCGCCTGGTCGATCGGCGCGAACGGGTGCAGCTGGCCGAACTCCGGCCAGGTCACCGGCTCCATCTCGGTGGTCGCGTTGAGCTTCATGGTGCAGGAGCCCAGCGGGATCATGCCGCGGTCCAGCGCGTAGTCGCGGTCCGAGAGGCGGCGCAGGTAGCGCAGCATGGCGGTCTCGGAGCGGTGGCTGTGGAAGACCGGGTGGGTCAGGTACTCGTCCTCGCGCAGCAGCGCGGCCGGCAGCGCGTCGGCGCTCTCCGCGACCTCCACGCCCTCGACGCCGAACGCGGCCCAGACGCCCGCCAGGTGCTCGCGGGTGGTGGTCTCGTCGGTGGAGGCCGAGATCCGGTCCTCGCCGTCCTGGTACACGTTGACGCCGTTGGCGCGCGCGGCGGCGGCGATCTCGGCGGCGCGGCCGGGGACCACCGCGGTCACGGTGTCGAAGAACTCGCCGTGCAGCAGCTCGACGCCGCCGGCCCGCAGGCCCTCGGCGAGGGCGGCGGCGTAGCGGTGGGTGCGGCGGGCGATGTCGGCCAGGCCGTCCGGGCCGTGGTAGACCGCGTACATCGAGGCCATCACGGCCAGCAGCACCTGGGCGGTGCAGATGTTGCTGGTGGCCTTCTCGCGGCGGATGTGCTGCTCACGGGTCTGCAGCGCCAGGCGGTAGGCGCGGTTGCCGTCGGCGTCGACCGAGACGCCGACCAGCCGGCCCGGGAGCGAACGGGCGTACTCGGCACGCACCGAGAGGTAGCCGGCGTGCGGGCCGCCGAAGCCCATCGGCACACCGAAGCGCTGCGAGGTGCCGCAGGCGATGTCGGCGCCCAGCGAGCCCGGGGACTTCAGCAGCGTCAGCGCCAGCAGGTCGGCGGCGACGGCGACGATCGCACCGAGGCCGTGCGCCTGCTCGATGACGGCGGTGAGGTCGCGGACCACGCCGGTGGCACCCGGGTACTGCAGCAGCACGCCGAAGACGCCGCGCTCGGCGACCTCGGCCGGGATGCCCTCGGACAGGTCTGCGACGACGACCTCGACACCGGTCGGCACGGCGCGGGTGTTGATCACCGCGACGGTCTGCGGCAGGGTCTCGGCGTCGACCAGGAAGACGCCGCCCTTGACCTTGGTCACGCGGCGGGCCAGGGCCATCGCCTCGGCGGCCGCGGTGCCCTCGTCCAGCAGAGAGGAGCCGGAGGTGGGCAGGCCGGTCAGGTCGGAGACCAGGGTCTGGAAGTTGAGGAGCGCCTCCAGGCGACCCTGCGAGATCTCCGGCTGGTACGGCGTGTACGCGGTGTACCAGGCCGGGTTCTCCAGGACGTTGCGCAGGATCACCGGCGGGGTGAACGTGCCGTAGTACCCCAGACCGATCATCGGCTGGAGCACCCGGTTGCGGCCGGCCAGCTCGCGCAGCTCGGCCAGAACCTGCGCCTCGCTGCGGCCGGCGGGCAGGTCCAGCCCGGTGATGGAGCGGATCGCCTCGGGCACGGCGGTGGCGGCGAGCTCGTCCAGCGAGCCGTAGCCGACCTGCGCCAGCATCTTCTCCTGCGCGGCGGCGTCGGGGCCGATGTGGCGGTTCTCGAAGGGGCTGGCCAGCTCAAGTTCGGTGAGGGTCGAGGCGCCGGTGGGGCGTCCCGCGTTCGGCTGGGCGTTCATGTGGTCGAGGCCTCCTGGTCACGGACCGGCGGGGGTACGCACGCCGGGCGGCTCCGCCGCTGCGGACAACAGCGGTTCGGCCCGACAGGCGAACCCGACAGGCCTCCCCCTCTGTCATCGGGACCTGAGAGCTTCGCCCGCACGGGGCGCGGGGGCACCCGTCGGCTTGCACCGTCGGTGAGGGTGGTCGCCGTCGGCTCCCTCGCCGGCGGTCCTGCCCTGCTTTCCAGAGTGACCTATCCCACACGGTACGGATGCCTGAGAGATTCCGGGGAGGAGTTGCTCCTTCGGCGCCCCGACCGGCGTTCTCCGACGTCGGGGACTCTCCCGAGCGGGCTCGGCGGTCGCGCCCAGGGTACCAGCGGGAGGCGGTTCGATCACGGGTGTGCCGGGTCACTCGGCCGCCGCACGGGTGCCCCGTACGGAGCAGTGCGGGGCCCGTCCGGCGGCTCCCCGGTCGCGGGCGTCCGGTTCATGGCTTTTGGTGTGAAGTGGCGGTGTCGGACGGGCGGGCCGGCCGCCGGCCTGCGGGAGTTCCGCAGGCGCAGCGCACTGGAGGAAAGAGTGCAGACCGATATCGACCCCCGGGACCTCATCGGCCACAAGGCGGTCGACCGCAACGGAGACAAGATCGGCACGGTCGACGAGGTGTACCTGGACGACGCCACCGGGCAGCCCGAGTGGGCCGCCGTCCGGACCGGCATCTTCGGCCGGGACGCCTTCGTCCCCCTGACCACGAGCGAGTTCTCCGGCGACGAGCTGAGGGTTCCGTACGACAAGTCGCTGGTGAAGGAGTCACCGGACTTCGGCGTGGGCCAGCACCTGTCGCCCGCCCAGGAGCTCCAGCTGTACCGCTACTACGGGCTGGACACCGCGCTGGACGGCAACCGGTCGAACGGGGCGGGCTCCGGCTCGCAGCCCGCCGACCTGGACTTCGGCACCGTGCCCGCCGGCACGGCCGCGGCCGCCGGTACCACCGCGGCCACCACGAAGCCGGCCGCCACCAAGCCGGCCGCCTTCCACCCGGCCGACACGGCCGCCCCCGCCCATCACACCAGCCCGGCGGCCGATCTCGGCAAGCCGTCCGAACACGCCACGGAGGCCCACGTGCGGACCCTCGACAGCACCGCACCGGCCGCCGCCCCGGCGACACCCGCGGCCCCCGAGACGCGTCCGCAGGTCTCGGTCCCGACCGCCCCGGCGGTGCCCGTCGCCGCGACGACGGCGGCCCCGGACACGACGGCCACCCCCGGCACCACGGCCCCCGCCGCTCCGCTGGAGATCACCTGCCGCGAGGAGCGGCTGGACATCACCACCGAGTGGCACGTGCTCGGCACCGCGAAGCTGCGCAAGTACGTCACCAGCGAGCCGGTGGAGCGCCGGGTGCCGGTGGTGCGCGAGCGGGTCCGGGTCGAGCGGATGCCGGTCGGCGACACGGAGCGGGCCGCTCTCAGCGACAAGGAGATCGCCGAGGCGGTGGAGGAGGTGACGCTCCGCGAGGAGCGGCCGGTGGTCCGCAAGTACCTGGCCCCCATCGAACGGGTGCGCCTGGTGGTCGAGCGCTACACCACCGAGGAGGTGGTCCGGGACGAGCTGCGCCGGGAGCAGGTCGAGGTGCACGACGACACCGCCCCCGCCGCCGACCGCTCCGCCGCCTCGGGCTCCGGCCACTCCGCCGCCCCCGGGTCGCCGGCCTCGACCTCGGCCGAGCACTCGTCGTCCGACGCGCCGTCCCACCCGGCCCCCCTCAGGCCGCTGGCCTGAGCCCTCCCCTCTCGACCCGAAGGACCCCGGGCCCGGCCCGGGGTCCTTCGACTTTGCCAAAGCTTCACCGATCGATATTTGACACAATGAAGTATCTCCCGGCATGGTTGCTTCAGTTCATTCACTATGTACGGGAGGAAGCAACCGTGAGTGAGGCACCCCAGCCCACCACCGCGGCCGAGAAGCAGAGCAGCGCCCGGGTCCTGCCGGCCCTGATTCTGGCGATGCTGTCGTTCAGCGTGGTGCAGACCGCGGTCGTCCCGATCCTGCCCTCGCTGGCCAAGGAGCTCAGCGTCTCCGGCTCCAGCATCACCTGGCTGATGACGGCCAACCTGCTCTCCGCCGCCGTGCTCACCCCCCTGCTGGGCCGGTTCGGCGACCTGCGCGGCCGCAAGCCGATGCTGCTGATCTCGCTGACCGGCCTGGTGGCCGGCTCCGCGCTGGCCGTCAGCACCCACTCCTTCACCTGGCTGGTCGTCGCCCGCGTCCTCCAGGGCGCCGGCGGCGGCGTGCTCCCGCTGGCCATCAGCATCGTCCGCGACGAGCTGCCGAAGCAGAAGGTCACCGGCGGCGTCGCCGCCATCAGCGCCTCGATGGGCGTCGGCAGCGGCCTCGGCCTCGTCGCCACCGGTCTCCTGCTGGAGCACTGGAGCTACAAGTCCATCTTCTGGATGGGCCTGGTCTTCGGCCTGATCGCGGTCGCCCTGGTCGCCCTTCGGGTGCCCACCGACCCGGTCACCGACAAGGACGGCGGTGCCGACCCGCTCGGCGCGATCACGCTGGCCGGCTGGCTCTCCGCCCTGCTGGTCGCGGTCAGCCAGGGCAACAACTGGGGCTGGACCTCCACCCGCACGCTCGGCCTGTTCGCCGTCGCCGCCGTGGTCGCCCTGATCTGGGGCGTCATCGAGGTCAAGGTGAAGCACCCGCTGGTGGACATGAAGATGATGTCCCGCCCGGCCGTCGCCTTCACCAACCTCGCCGGCCTGCTGATCGGCTTCGGGATGTACGGCTCGTTCATGGTGATCAGCAACTTCGCCCAGACCCCGGAGAAGCTCACCCACTACGGCTTCACCGCCACCGTGCTGCACGCCGGTGTGATGCTGCTGCCGTCCGCCATCGGCTCGATGGTCGCCGCCCCGCTGGGCGCCCTGCTGATCGCCCGTCGCGGCCCGCGCCTGCCGCTGGTCCTCGGCGGCGTGCTCGGCGCCGTCGCCATGGCCTACCTGGCCGTGCGGCACAGCCACGAGGGCGACATCTACACTGCTTCGGCGATCTTCGGCCTGGGCATCGGCCTCGCCTTCTCGGCCATGCCGGCCTACATCAACGGCGCCGTCCCGGTCGAGCAGAGCGGCATCGCCAACGGCATGAACGCCGTGCTCCGCACCGTCGGCGGCGCGATCGGCACCGCGGTCATGGCCGCCATCCTGACCGGTGACACCATGAAGCTCCCGATCCCCGTCACGCTGCCCACCCTGGACGCCTACAAGCACGCGTTCTGGGTCGCCGCCGCGGTCTGCGTGGTGGCCGGCGCCGTGCCGTTCATGATCCGCACGATCAAGCCCACCGCCACCGTCACCGCCGGCGCCGAGACGGCGGACCTCGGTTCCAGCCCCACGCTGGCCAAGACCGACGCCTGACGAGGCGTCCACCCCCGCGCTCAGGGACAGGGCGCGGGGGAACCGGTCCCCGAGCGGTCGACGAGGGCATCACGACCGCCGAGGCCGGCACTGCAAACGGCCCCGCCCGGCCCTGGGCGGATTCTTGGGGTCCTCGCAACACCTGATGGCTATGTGGTCGTTAGTAGATCACGCAGGCGCTCGGCTGGGGTTCTCCAGTCGAGCGTTTTGCGTGGTCGGCCGTTGAGTTGTTGGGCGACGTGTTCGAGGTCTTCGGGGCTGTGGACGGACAGGTCGGTGCCCTTGGGGAAGTACTGCCGTAGCAGGCCGTTGGTGTTCTCGTTCGATCCGCGCTGCCAGGGTGAGTGCGGATCGCAGAAGTAGACCGGCACGCCCGTGGCCACGGTGAACTGCTTGTGCGCGGCCATCTCGCAGCCCTGGTCCCAGGTCAGCGAGCCGCGTAGGTGCTGGGGCAGGGTCTGGATCAGGGGCACCAGCACTTCCCGGACCTCCTCGGCGGTGTGCCCGCCGGGCAGGTGTCCGAGCAGGACGTAACGGGTGGAGCGCTCGACCAGGGTCACGATCGCGCTCTCGTTGCGGGTGCCGACGATCAGATCGCCTTCCCAGTGGCCGGGAACCGCCCGGTCCTCGACCTCGGCAGGGCGTTCGGAGATCATCACCATCTCGTCGACGAACCGGGACGTGCGCTGCTCCGGGCTGCGCTGCGGCTTGCGTCGGGTGCGCCCGGTGCGCAGTGCGAGTGCGACCTCGCGACGCAGCCCGCCGCGGGCCTGGACGTAGATCGCCTGGTAGACCGTCTCCGGACTCACCCGCATGCTGTCGTCGTCGGGGAACTCCATGACCAGAGCGTGACAGATCTGCTCGGGCGACCACCGTTTCCGCAGCCCGTCCGTGACGAACTCGCGCAGTGGACCGTCCTGGGCGAGCTTGGAGTCCTTGGGGCGCGCCCGGCTCCCGGCCCAGGCCCGCTGGGCGCGGTGCGGCCGGTAGAGGCCGTCGACGGAACGGGCATCGATCTCGCGTTTGACGGTGGAGGCCGGCCGGCCCAATGCCCGTCCGATCGCCCGCAGCGACCGGCCCTCACGGTGCAGGTCCGCGATCAGCTCCCGCTCGGCCACCGTCAAGAACCGGGGATGCAGCTCGGCCTCGACCGCCGCGAGGGACGGTGTGGCCTTGGAGGAAACGGTGCTGGTCATCCCCGTTGTGTAGTCGATCCTGCGCCCATCGGGGTATAGGCGCGCGTTGCCGATCTTGCGGATCCCGCGGTCCCAGTCCCGGGCGGTGCGCTCGTGGACCCCAACCCGTGCCGCGGCATCACGGCGTCGCACCCCGGACGCGCGTAGCCGCTCGTACTCCGCCCGGCCCGGATGCCCGCCCGTACCGGACTTCCCCCGGCCGCGGACACCGGCCTTCCGCGCCCAGCCGGCCGCCGTATGACGACTCACCCCGACCATCCGGGCAGCACCCGAGACGCTGCCGTCCTCCCGGTCCAACGCCTCGAAGAACCTCGCCTTCAACACCCCGAAATCCACGATCCCCGCAACTCCCTGAACTACAGGGTGTTGCGGGGATCGCTAGAACCCGCCCTGCCGGGTGGGGCCGCTTCGCATCCTCAGCCCTTCCCGGCGGGGTCCTGTCCTGCCGGGTCCTGTCCGGCCGGGTCCGCACCGGAGCCTCCCTCCCGACCACGCCGCTCCCCGGGCTCGGCAACCTCGGCGCCACCGTGCTCGCCCCGGCCCGCGTCCCGGTGCAGCGGCAGCGGCCGGGCCGGCTCCAACGCCGGATCGTCCACCGCGAAGGTCCGCACCCGCCCGGGCCCGCTCCACGGCGTCTCGAACCGCACCGTGACCCGCCCGACCCCGCTGCCCTGCACCCAGCCGGGGCCGAACTCGTCGTGGTGCACGTCCTGCCCGGGCATCCAGTGCCGCGCCACGGCCTCCTCCTCCGCCGCCGGCCCGTTCTCCTCCCCGGCCGGCACCGGGTGCTGCTCGGCGGCCGCCTCGGTCCGCTCCGCCTGGGCGAAGAGGTCCTCCTGGGTGTAGTCGGCCAGTTGGGAGACCCCCACGCCGAGCAGCCGCACGCCGCCCGTGATGTCCACCTGGGAGGCCAGCCGGCGCGCGGTCTCCGTGATCACCGCCTCGTCGTCCGTCGGACCGCGCAGCGTCTCCGAACGGGTCAGCGTGGAGAAGTCGAAACGCCGGACCTTCAGCACCACGGTCCGCCCCGACCGGCCGGCCGCCCGCAGTCGCCGCACGCACCGCGCGGCCAGCACGTCCACCTCGCGCAGCACCCGCTCGCGGTCGGCGAGGTCCACCTCGAAGGTGTCCTCCACCGAGACCGACTTCGCGTCCTGGTCGGCCACCACGGGCCGGTCGTCCAGCCCTATCGCCATCTGGTGGACGCCGACGCCGTGCGACCGCCCGAGCAGCTGCACCAGCTCGGCCTCCCCCGCCTCCGCAAGGTCGGCCACCGTGTTCAGCCCAGCACGGCGCAGCACCTGCTCGGTGGCCGGGCCGATGCCCGGGAGCGCCCGCACCGGCATCGGCCCGAGCACCGCCCGCTCCTCACCCGGCTCGATCAGCACCAGCCCGTCCGGCTTCGCCTGCTCGGAGGCGATCTTGGCCATCAGCTTGGACCCGGCAGCCCCGACCGAGGCGGTCAGCCCGGTACGCCGCTGGATGTCGGCCCGCAGGTCCTCCGCGAGGGCCACCACCAACCGCTCCCCCGTCCCGTGGTCCGCCTCCGCCAGCACCGGCCCGTACGGGCCCGCCTCAAGGTCGACGAACGCCTCGTCCAGGCTGAGCGGCTGGACCAGGGGCGACAGCTCCCGCAGCAGGCCCATCACGATCTCGCTGACCTGCCGGTAGGCCTCGAACCGCCCGGACAGGAAGGCCGCGTTCGGGCAGAGCCGGCGCGCCTGTGCCATCGGCATCGCCGAGTGCACCCCGAACCGCCGCGCCTCGTACGAGGCCGTCGAGACGACCCCGCGGCCGCCCAGGCCGCCGACGATCACCGGCTTCCCGCGCAGGCTCGGCTTGGCCGCCTGCTCCACCGCCGCGAAGAAGGCGTCCATGTCGAGGTGGATGATGCTCGGCAGCGACCGCACCTGCCGATCATGCCGCACGGGTCCGACAGTCCGTGCGAACCACGGCCCGCGGTCGCTGCGCCGTACCCACTGCCCACGCCGCCCACTGCCCACGCCGCCCCGGGATCCCGGGCCCCGGGCGTGCTACGGCCGGGGCGCGGCCGCCGCGTCGGCCAGCGCGCGGGGGATGCCCTCCTCCTTGGGCCCGAGGAAGACCGGGTCCGGCCGCATCAG
Source organism: Kitasatospora hibisci (assembly GCF_043950205.1). Classification (NCBI taxonomy): domain Bacteria; kingdom Bacillati; phylum Actinomycetota; class Actinomycetes; order Kitasatosporales; family Streptomycetaceae; genus Kitasatospora; species Kitasatospora hibisci. Next base: position 1,438,396 of record NZ_CP171642.1, read on the forward strand.
CACGTTCAGCGCCGCCTTGCCAGCCCCGGGGATCTCGCGCACCCCGCCGTACAGCCAGGTGGCGTCGCGCCACTCGGGCACACCCACCGCGTACGAGTCGATGCCGGCCGCCTCGCAGAGCGCCAGCGCCCGCCGGACGTGGAAGTCCTGACTCACCAGGACCGCGCGGTCCACGCCGAAGATCCGGTGCGCCCGGGTGCAGGAGTCCCAGGTGTCGAAGCCCGCGTAGTCACCGACCACCCGGATCTGCGGCAAACCGTGCTCGACCAGGTAGTCGCGCATCGCATCGGTCTCGTCGTAGCCGTCGCGCCCGTTGTCACCGGTGACCAGGATCGCCTGCACCTTCTGCGCCCGGTACAGGTCGACCGCCGCATCCAGCCGGTGCGCCAGGTAGGGAGAGGGCTTGCCGTCGAACAGCCCCGCGCCGAACACGACCGCAACCGGGGCGCTCGGCGCGCTCGCCACCGTGCCGACCCGGTCCCCCGCGGCGATCCAGAGCCAGGCGCTCGGCGCCAGCGCCAACACGCATCCGGCGGTGACGAGTTGGAACAGCCGCCGCTGGGTTCGCCGTTGCCGCAGCCCCGCCCCGAACCGGCGTACCCGCCGCACCGTCAGGTCGATCACTCCCGAGCCGCCCCGCACGTTCCCTCCCCCGCTCGGTGCGCCGGTTCCCCGGCAGCCCGGCCTGTTCGATTCCATCAGGCACGACGAGGCCGTGGGCCCGGACGGTTCCCCGTCCGGGCCCACGGCCTCGTCCTTCGCTCGATCAGTCCGGCGATCAGACCGCGCGGTTGCGGCGCTGTGCCAGCTCGTCGCCCGGGTCGTGCCCGACCACCGTCTCCCCGGTGTCGGTCCGCTCGGCGTGCAGCCGCCCGAGGGCCAGCTCCAGCTCCTTCCAGACCGCGCCGACCGCGATGCCGAACACGCCCTGACCACCCTTCAGCAGGTCGACCACCTGCTGCGGCGTGGTGCACTCGTACACCGTGGCGCCGTCGCACATCAGCGTCAGCCCGGTCAGGTCGCCGACCTCGGCCGACAGCAGGTGGGCGACCGCCACCCGGATGTTCTGCAGCGACACGCCGGCGTCCAGGAGCCGCTTGACGATCTTCAGCAGCAGGATGTCGCGGAAGCTGTACAACCGGTGGCTGCTCGCGGGGTAGACCGCACGGACGCTCGGCTCCAGCAGGCCCGTCCGGGCCCAGTAGTCCAGCTGGCGGTACGTGATCCCGGCGGCGGCACAGGCCGTCGGGCCGCGGTAGCCGATCAGCTCCGAGGTCGGGGCGAGCCGCTCGATGGCCGGCTGACCCGGCTGGACGGCCGGAAACCGGCCCATTCGGGGCAGGTCCGTCCGGGGCAGGTCCGACACGGTACGGCCGGTGCGCGGCATGTGCACGGCACACAGGCCTCCCACGGCCGCGTCATCGCCGGTGCCGGTCATGCCTACCTCCGTCCACTTGCTGCGGGCAACCCAGACTGCGGGGCGACAGGCACCCGGGCAGCCACTCCTGACGGTAGGCAGTCGCCCATGACCCGTCAACGATCGCCACGCCGGGCCGGGGAATCCCCATCGCTCAGGAGAGTGGTTTTTCGTGCCCCTAGTGTGGGTAGACGAACGCTATTTGGCAAAACGACCAAACGAGTACGTCCTATCGGCCCGGCTGCTTGCCGCACGCGTGCGCCCGCCGGACGGAAACCACCGGATCGGGCTACTGCGGCGCGCCGCCGCCGAAGTCCTCCGGCGAGACCTGGTCGAGGAACTCGCGGAACTTCTCCACCTCGTCCTCCTGCTCGTCCGGGATCGCGATGCCCGCCTCGGCGAGCACCTCCTCGCTCCCGTAGATCGGCGTGCCCGTGCGCAGGGCCAGCGCTATCGCATCGGACGGCCGCGCGCTGACCTCCACTCCGCCGGCGAAGACCAGCTCCGCGTAGAACACGCCCTCCCGCAGATCAGTGATCCGCACCTCGGTGAGCTGCTGGCCGAGCGCCTCCAGGACGTCCTTGAACAGGTCGTGCGTCAGCGGGCGCACCGGCGTCATGCCCTGCTGGGCGAAGGCGATCGCAGTCGCCTCGCCGGGGCCGATCCAAATCGGCAGGTAGCGATCGCCCCCGACCTCCCGCAACAGCACGATCGGCTGGTTGGAAGGCATCTCCACCCGGACACCCACGACGTCGAGCTCATTCACACAGGCAACCCTATGGCCCGCGCCCCGGATATGAAAGCGCAGAGCCGACAGCGCTGGTCAGCGGCCCGGAGCCGTCACGCGCGGGTGCGCAGACCGGCCTGGACCATAGCCGCGTGCAGCCGCACCGAGAGCGTCGCGAGCTCCCGTGCCGTGGCCTCGGCGTGCGCCCTGGTCTGCGGGTTCCGGTGTCGGCGCAACGGCGCCACGACCTGCTCGACCAGCGCGATCTCGCGGTCGGCGGCGGCCTTCATGGCCCGCAGGTGGCGAGGCTCCAGCCCGTACCGGCCGAGCTCCGCGACCAGCCGGGCGACCTGCAGTGCCTCGCCGTCGTAGCCGCCGTCGGGCCCGGACGCGACCAGCCCGTAGGACTCCCACTCGGCCAGCTCGCCCTCGCCGGCCTCGGCCGCGGCCAGCAGCTCGGCCCGGCCCAGCCGGACCCCGGTGGAGGCCTCCGCGGTCGCGACCAGCTCGCGGTCCGCCTCCTCCAGCGGTCCGGGGCGGCTCTCGGCGGCCGGCAGCGCCGGCGGGCTCTCGCCGCGCTCGATGGCTTCCAGGTGATCGCGGATCACCCGCAGTGGCAGGTAGTGGTCACGCTGCATCCGCAGGACGTAGGCGAGCCGCTCGACGTCGGCCGGGCTGAACTTGCGGTACCCCGAGGGCGTGCGCTGCGGCTCCACCAGGCCCTCGGCCTCCAGGAACCGGATCTTCGAGATGGTGACCTCCGGGAAGTCGTCCCGCAGGAAGGTCAGCACCGCGCCGATGCTCAGCAGCTCGTCGCCGCCGCGCCGGCGGCCGCCCCCGGCCGGCCGGTCCGGGCGGACCGGCTGCCTGGGGGCCGCGACCGCCCCCCACGTGCCCTGGTCCGTCTGCGGACCGGAGGATGCGGGGGCGGCCGCCCCGAGCGGAGAGGAAGGGGTATTCGTGCTCACTCGGGCTCCTGCCGAAGTTGGGTTCAGTACCCCCGGTTGTGGCTGGCGAAGAACACCAGCCGGTACTTCCCGATCTGCACCTCGTCGCCGTTGTTCAGCGGCACCTCGTCGATCCGCTCGCGGTTGACGTAGGTGCCGTTGAGGCTGCCCACGTCCGCGACGGTGAAGCCGCCGCCCGGCGTCCGGCGGAACTCCACGTGCTTGCGGGAGACCGTGACGTCGTCCAGGAAGATGTCGCCCTGCGGGTGGCGACCGGCCGTGGTCTTGTCCGAGTCCAGCAGGAAGCGGCTGCCGGAGTTCGGGCCGCGCTGGACGATCAGCAGGGCCGAGCCCGGGGGCAGCGCGTCGATCGCCGACAGCACCTCGGCCGACAGGGCCGGCGTGCCGGTCCCGGTCGTCGTGTTCGGGTCGTAGGACTCCAGACCGGAGATCGAGATGGTCGAGGTGGTCTCCACCGCCCCCTCGGGCAGCGCACCACCGCGCAGGGCCGTACCGCAGTTGGAGCAGAAGCGGGCCGACGCCGGGTTCGGGTTGCCGCACCGGGGGCACGGAGTGGGGCCAGCCATGTTCACAGCCTCCTGGCGAGGCACACCCGACGGGTTGTGCCCGGCGTACGGGTCCGGGGCAAACCCTCCACCAGAGATTGAGGGTCCTGACTGGAAACCTATGCGCGGGTCGCCGGAGGGGTCAACCGACGCGCCGTAGCCCGCCGGATTCCCGGCGAACTGCTGGCCCCCGCCCTCGCGGAAGAGCGGGCGCTCGGCGTACTCCACCCCCTCGGGGGCGGGTCGCATGCCCGGCACGGCGGGCTCTTCGTCGGCACGACGGTGACGCGCGGTGGGCGCCTCGACGGCGGCCGCGTCACGGTCCTTGCTACGACCGAACAACTTCGAGAAGAAACTCACGGGCGAATCCCCTTGCGTGTGACAGACCCGCCCGCGGGGCAGGGTGAGAACCTCGGACAGGCTGCGGGCCCGGTCTGCGATCGGGCCGGCTGGAGTGGTACTCCGACGTGTGGTGCTCCGACATGTGCTGGTGTGGACCAGTCTCGCCCACCCGACGGCGGCACCCCGCACCGGGGGCCGCCCGCAGGTGACGGACCGTACGGCAGGCGCCCCGTCACTTCGGAGCCGGCTTGGCGTACTGCGGCGTCTTCAGATCGACGAGGGCGTCGACGGCGACCTTCTGCTGTTGGGAGATGGTCGCCCGGGCCTGATGACTCTCCAGGGTGCGGACGACACCCCCCGGGATGTTCAGCGCGGGTGTGAGGTCCTGCGGGTTCCCCACGACGGTGAAGCGGTACGGCTGCGAGACCTTCTTCCCGTCGATCAGCACGCCACCGCCGGACGCGTCCGTGAAGTAGGTGTTGACCACCACGCGCACATCGTTGATCTGAATCGCCTCCGCCCCCGCTGCTCGGAGTTCCTGCAGGGTGTCCAGCAGCATATCCGCCTTCACCTGCCCTTGGGGATCATCGACCGTCAGTACGATGCCCGGACCAGTGGCTTTGACGGTGCCGGCGAGCACGCCGAGCTCCGTCACCTTCTTCCTGGTCTGCTCCTGGGCCTCCTTGGCCTGGTTGGAACTGTTCTCCAACTTGGTCAGGGACTGCTCAAGCTCCGCTTTCTCCTGTTGGAGACGCTGCTGACGGCTGTCCAGTTCGTCGAGGATCCGGACCAAGTCCTCCTGACGTGCGCCGCGCAGCTGGCTGTGGTGGTCGTTCGTCGAACGGACCTGGATCGCCAGGGCCAGACCGAGGGAGAACAGCAGCACCGCCACCACCAGCTGGCCGCGGGAGAGCCGCGGCGGCCAGAGCGCCGCCTTCAGCCGCCGACGCCCCGCGCCCCGGTCGGCAGCGGGAGCGGCGGGAGCGGCGGACGCGGGTTGCGCAGGGGAGGCCGCCGGCTGGGGTGCGGACACCGGCTTCGACGTCCCACCCTCCGGCTCGGGCTCGGGCTTCGCCGCCGGCTCCGCGACGGGCTCGGCCTGCTCGGCGGTCTGCTCGACCTCGGTCGCCGCGTCGGCCTGACCCTCCTCGGCCGACTCGTCGCCGGCCGACTCCCGGTCGGCCGCTGTCTGCCCGACCGCCGGCTCCTGCGCCGTTGCCGGCCCCGGACGCTTCACCGGCCCGGCCGGGCCCGGCCGCTCGGTCTTCCCGGATTCCACGGCCTTCTCGGCGGTCCCGGCCGACTCCGCCGACTCCGCAGGCGCGACCGTCGGCTCGGCCGCCTTCGGCAGCGGCTTCACCGGCTCCGGCGCCGTCCCGCGCTCCGCGCCGCCGTCCTCGCGCACGACCACTCCCGCCTGTCCGTCCACCGTCGTTCCGGCCTTCGCCGCATCCTCCGTCGCCACGTCCGTCCTCCTCGCGGCGGCCGGCCCGCGGCCCGACTCAGGCGCGGAAGACATGGCGCCTGATCGCTGCGGCGTTGGAGAAGATGCGGATGCCGAGCACGACGACCACGCCCGTGGACAGCTGGGAGCCGACGCCCAGCTGGTCACCGAGGAAGACGATCAGTGCTGCGACCACCACGTTCGACAGGAACGACACGATGAACACCTTGTCGTTGAAGATCCCGTCCAGCATGGCCCGGACACCGCCGAACACGGCGTCCAACGCAGCCACCACCGCGATCGGCAGGTACGGCACGACGGCGTCCGGCACCTCGGGCTGGACGAAGAGCCCGACGACCACCCCGATCACGAGACCCAGTACGGCAATCACGGTCTAGCTGCTCCTGTCCCTGCGGAGGAGGGCGACCCGCTCGCGGGCGCCGTCGACGAGTGGGTTGTCGTGGTCTTGCTGGAACCGCCCGGGGGGGCGCTTCCCGGAGGAGAACGTGCTCGGCGCCGCCGACGGGGTCGTGGAGGGGCTCGCCGACCGGCTGCCGGAGGCCGTCGGGCTCGGGGACTGGCTCGGAGCCTCGGACGGGCTCGTGCTCGGGCCGGCACCGGGACTCGCCGTGGGCTCGGGCGTGGACTCGGCCGTGGCGGGCTGCGCCGACCGCAGGGTCACACCGACCGCGGCCGGCAGCGTCAGACTCTTCTGCGCCGAGATCGTCGACTTGATGCCGTACTTCTCCTGCAGCAGGCGCAGGTACTGGCCCGCCATGTGGTTCTCGAACGCGCCGACCAGCCTCGGGCCGTCGCCGAGCGCCTGCACCGTGTAGGGCGGGACCAGCGGCCGGTTGTCCACCAGCACCGCCTCACCCGCGGCGCGTATCGCCGAGAGGGCGGTCAGCCGCTGCCCGTTGATCGAAACGGCCTCCGCGCCGGACTCCCAGAGCCCGTTCACCACCAGTTGCAGATCGCGGTCGCGCAGCCGGCCGCTGTTCGAGAAGCCCTGGCCGGCCCGTGGATCGACGTTCCCGCCGGCACCGGTCCCGGCGGCGTCCTCCAGGACCAGCCGGACACCCGGGCCGGTCACCTCGCCGAGGCCGACCGCCCCCGCCAGGACGGCCGGATCGCCGTCCCCCGGGGCCAGCGCCTGCTGCTGGGCGCTGTCGACCTTCCGCCGCAGGTCCTGGATCTGTTGTTGCAGCCGCTCCACCGAGGCGTTGCTGTCGTTGACCCGGTGGATCAACGCGTCGCGCTCCTTGGCCAACGTCGGCGCCGCCTCGTGCGCGTTCACCGCGCCCACCGTCAGGACCGCCCCCACCAGGGCAAGGCCCGCGCCCAGGGTCAGCAGACCCCGGACGGTGCCGGGTATCCGACCGTCGTGGTCCCCGCCCCTCGCCGCGGCCGCCTCGGCATAACCCTCGTCCAGACTGTGGTCCATCACGTTGGTCAGCAGGGACATCGAGGCGTCGGGACGGTTGAACCGTCCGTTGCTGGCACTCGGCGTCGGCGTCGCTGGCATGCGGACCATCGTCCCACGTCGGCTGAGGGGCCCGTGCACGCCCCCTGAGTCACGAACTCCCCAGAAGCCGCAGACCGACCTGAACAGCCATGGAACGGACAACGGGGCGGTGCGGCACACCTGCCGCCCGCCCCGCCGCCCTGGGCCCGTCACCGGGCCGCGGTGCCCGTCAGTGCCGACCGACCGGCACCCGGCGCCGCGGCCACGGTCAGATCCTCACCGCCCGGCGCTCTCGACCACCGCCGCCCACTCGTCGAGCAGGGCGTCCGTCGCCTCGTCGTCCGGGCCCTCGGCCCAGAGATGAGTGGTCGCCTCGGCCGGGTCCGGCAGGACCAGCGTCCACCGCCCGTCCGCCTCGACCACCCGGACTCCGTCGGTGGTGTCCAGCCGCCGGTTACCGGCCGCCTCCACCACCGAGCGCATGACCATGCCCTTCGCGGCCCACGGTGTCGCGATGTCCCGCCGGCGGATGTGCGCCTGGGGGATCCGCGCGTCGATCTGGCTCAGCGTGAGCTGGGTCCGGGCCACCAGCCCGACCAGCCGGACGAAGGCCGCTGCCCCGTCCAGCACCCCGCTGAACTCCGGGACCACGAAACCGCCGCGTCCGTCCCCGCCGAACACCGTGCCCTCGGCGGAGGCGGCCTTGGCCAGGTCGTCCGGCGTGGTCGTGGTCCAGATGACCTGGGTGCCGTGGTAGGCGGCGACCTGCTCGGCGATCCGGGTCGTGGTGACCGGGAGCGCCACCTGGCCGCTCCGGCGTTCGGCCGCCACCAGGTCGAGCAGCACCAGCAGCGCCCGGTCGTCGTCGATCACCCGGCCCAGCTCGTCGACGAAGGCCACCCGCTCGCCCACCGGGTCGAAGCGGACGCCGAACGCCGCCCGGGAGGAAGCCACCAACTCGCCGAGCCTGGCCAGGCCGGCCCGGCGCTCCTCCGCGTCCTCGGTTGGCCGCGCCTCGTCCAGCCCGCTGGAGACCGTGAGGGCCTCAACCCCGAGCCGGCCGAGGATGCTCGGCAGAACGAGCCCTGCGCTGCCGTGCGCGGTGTCCACGACCACCTTCAGGCCCGCCTCGCGGACACCGGTGGTGTCCACCGTCCGCAGCAGGTTGCCGGCGTAGGAGTCGAAGACGCTGGACGGGAAGGTCAGGTCCCCGATCTCGCCAGGGAACGCGCGCCGGTACTCCTGGCGTGCGTAGACCCGGTCCAGCTTCCGCTGCCCGGCCTGGGAGAGGTCGGCGCCGCGCTCGTCGAAGAACAGGATGTCCAGCGAGTCCGGCACCCCGGGCGTGGTCCGCAGGAAGATCCCGCCGGCGCTGCCACGCGCGGTGTGCTGGCGTGCCACCGGCATCGGCACGTTCTCCAGGTCGCGCACATCGATCGCGCTGGTCTGCAGCGCCGAGATCATCGCCCGTTTGAGCGCACGCGCACCACGGGAGTGGTCACGCGCGATGGTGACGGTGGCGCCCTTCTTCAGCGTGGTGGCGTACGCGCCGGCCAGCCGCACGGCCAGCTCCGGGGTGATCTCCACGTTGAGGATCCCCGAAACGCCGCGGAGCCCGAACAGGTGCTCCTGGCCGCGGGACTCCCAGATGACCGAGGTGTTGACGACCGCGCCGGCCTCGATGGTCTTGAACGGGTAGACCCGGACGTTGGCCGCGATGATCGACTCCTCGCCGACCAGGCACTCGTCCCCGATCACCGCGCCGTCCTCGATCCGCGCGGCCCGCATCACGTCGGTGTTCTTGCCGACCACGCAGCCCCGCAGATTGCTCTGCGGCCCGACGTAGACGTTGTCGTGGACGACCGCCTTGTGCAGGAACGCCCCGCGCTTGACGACCACGTTGCTGCCGAGCACGGTGTGCTCGCGGATCTCCACGCCGGCCTCGACCTTGGCGTAGTCCCCGATGTACAGCGGCCCGCGGAGGACCGCCTCCGGGTCGACCTCGGCGCCCTCGGCCACCCAGACGCCCGGCGAGATCTCGAAGCCGTCGAGCTCGACGTCGACCTTGCCCTCCAGGACGTCCGCCTGGGCCTTGCCGTAGCTCTCGTGCGTGCCCACGTCCTCCCAGTAGCCCTCGGCCACGTAGCCGTAGACCCGCTTGCCCTCCTTGAGCAGCTGCGGGAACACATCGCTCGACCAGTCGACGGACTCCCCTGCCGCCACGTAGCCGAAGACCTCGGGTTCCATCACATAGATACCGGTGTTGACCGTGTCCGAGAAGACCTGCCCCCAGGTCGGCTTCTCCAGGAAGCGCTCGACCCGTCCCTCGTCGTCGGTGATCGTGATGCCGAACTCCAGGGGATTCGGAACACGGGTGAGACAGACTGTGACCAGTGCGTTCTTGCTGCGGTGAAACTCGATCAATTCCGAGAGATTGAAGTCGGTCAGCGCGTCACCGGAGATCACCAGAAAGGAGTCGTCCTTGAGCGCGTCCTCGGCGTTCTTGACACTCCCCGCCGTGCCCAGGGGTGTCTCCTCGTTGGCATAGGTGAGGTTCATACCCAGCTCTTCGCCGTCACCGAAGTAGTTCTTGACCAGGGAGGCCAGGAACTGGACGGTCACGACGGTGTCGGAGAGGCCGTGCCGCTTCAGCAGCCGAAGCACGTGCTCCATGATCGGCCGGTTGGCCACCGGAAGTAGCGGCTTCGGCATGCTGGAGGTCATCGGGCGGAGTCGGGTGCCTTCGCCCCCTGCCATTACGACGGCTTTCATTACGGGTGCGTCCTCCTTCGCGGTGGTGGACCTGCAGGTCCATCAAACCGTTCCAGGGGTGGTCTACCCGGAAGATATCGTCCGACTCACCGTGTCGCCGTGGGACTTCTCTCAGATCACGTCTCAGACTGTGGACGCGGAGGAGGCCGCGCCACCGCGGATGATCTGCCGCACCTGGATCGCGTACAGAATCCCGGCCCACCAGTAGAGCGTGGTGCCCCACCAGATGAAGGCCCAGCTCACAATCTCCGCCGGCTGCGCGATCCAGCTGTCCCCGGTGCCGAGCAGCAGAAGCGGAAAGGCGTACATCAGATTGAATGTCGCGGCCTTCCCCAGGAAACTCACCTGCAACGGCCCGTAGCCGTGCCGGTTGAGAATCGGCAGGAGCGCCGCGATAAAGAGCTCACGGGCCAGCAGGATCGCCGTGAGCCACCACGGCAGGATCTCGCGCCAGGTCAGGCCGAGGAGGGTCGACAGCACGTAGAGCCGGTCAGCCAGCGGGTCGAGCAGTTGGCCGACCCGGCTGATCTGCCCCCACCTACGGGCGAGCTTCCCGTCGAGGTAGTCGCTGATGCCGCTCAGCATCAGGATCAGCAGCGCCCATCCGTCGTTGTTCGGTCCCCCGAACACCGGCCAGAGGATGAGCCAGAGGAACAGCGGAACGCCGACCAGCCGGCCCATGCTCAGCAGGTTGGGGATGGTGAGGACGCGATCCGTCTGGACCTGCGTCTCCTGGACCTCCACCCGGGGGCCTCCTGTACGTGTGACGACCGTGCACGACTGCACGTTGACCTTACAACAGAGAAGCCCCCGTCCGGTTCCCCGGCGGGGGCTTCTCTCGAAGAATTGTTCGGCGGCGTCCTACTCTCCCACAGGGTCCCCCCTGCAGTACCATCGGCGCTGTGAGGCTTAGCTTCCGGGTTCGGAATGTAACCGGGCGTTTCCCTCACGCTATGACCACCGAAACACTATGAAACTATCTACCGCCCACCCATCGATGGCGGGGGTCGTTGTTTCAGAACAACACAGTGGACGCGAGCAACTGAGGACAAGCCCTCGGCCTATTAGTACCGGTCAACTCCACCCCTCACAGGGCTTCCATATCCGGCCTATCAACCCAGTCGTCTACTGGGAGCCTTACCCTCTCAAGGAGGTGGGAGTGCTCATCTCGAAGCAGGCTTCCCGCTTAGATGCTTTCAGCGGTTATCCCTCCCGAACGTAGCCAACCAGCCATGCCCTTGGCAGAACAACTGGCACACCAGAGGTTCGTCCGTCCCGGTCCTCTCGTACTAGGGACAGCCCTTCTCAACACTCCTACGCGCACAGCGGATAGGGACCGAACTGTCTCACGACGTTCTAAACCCAGCTCGCGTACCGCTTTAATGGGCGAACAGCCCAACCCTTGGGACCTACTCCAGCCCCAGGATGCGACGAGCCGACATCGAGGTGCCAAACCATCCCGTCGATATGGACTCTTGGGGAAGATCAGCCTGTTATCCCCGGGGTACCTTTTATCCGTTGAGCGACGGCGCTTCCACAAGCCACCGCCGGATCACTAGTCCCTACTTTCGTACCTGCTCGACCCGTCAGTCTCACAGTCAAGCTCCCTTGTGCACTTACACTCAACACCTGATTGCCAACCAGGCTGAGGGAACCTTTGGGCGCCTCCGTTACCCTTTAGGAGGCAACCGCCCCAGTTAAACTACCCACCAGACACTGTCCCTGATCCGGATCACGGACCCAGGTTAGACATCCAGCACGACCAGAGTGGTATTTCAACGACGACTCCACAACAACTGGCGTTGCCGCTTCAAAGTCTCCCACCTATCCTACACAAGCCGAACCGAACACCAATATCAAGCTATAGTAAAGGTCCCGGGGTCTTTCCGTCCTGCTGCGCGAAACGAGCATCTTTACTCGTAATG
>NZ_CP171642.1:1455000-1560000 GCF_043950205.1 Kitasatospora hibisci
ACCCGGCCGCCGTCGAGGCCGCCGGCAAGTCGCCGATCTCGCCGATCGTCGCCCTGGAGGCCTCGCCCGAGTCGCTCGACGACGCCGTGGAGAGCGGCGAGGTCGCGGTCGGCGACGCCCTGTTCAGCTGGCGCTGACCCCTTTATTACCGACACACCCGCCCCGCGGCACTCGACGGGGCGGCCCGGCACAGCGGTACCCGCGGGGCCGCTTCTCTCAGCGGAGACATGAGACATGGAGAAGACGCTGCGCGGCGTGGGTGTCAGCCACGGGGTCGCGATCGGCCAGGTGCGGCACATGGGCACGGCCGTGCTGGAGCCGCCGGCCACCCAGATCCCGACCGAGGATGCGCCGCGCGAGCAGGCCCGCGCCCAGGCCGCCGTCGAGGCGGTCGCCGCGGACCTGACCGCCCGCGGCAACCTGGCCGGCGGCGAGGCCCAGGCGGTGCTGGAGGCGCAGGCGCTCATGGCACAGGACCCGGAGCTGATGGCGGACGTCGCGCGCCGGATCGCCGTCGGCAGCAGCGCCGAGCGCGGCATCTACGACGCCTTCGCCGCCTACCGCGCGCTGCTCGCCTCGGCCGGGGACTATCTGGCGGGCCGGGTCGCCGACCTGGACGACGTGCGCAACCGCATCGTGGCGCGGCTGCTGGGCGTGCCGATGCCGGGTGTGCCGGACAGCGACGAGCCGTACGTGCTGTTCGCCCGCGACCTCGCGCCCGCGGACACCGCGTTGCTCGACCCGACGCTGGTGCTCGGCTTCGTGACCGAGGAGGGTGGGCCGACCAGCCACAGCGCGATTCTGGCCCGGGCCATGGGCGTGCCGGCCGTGGTCGCGCTCCCCGGGGCGACCGACGTCGCCGAGGGCACGGTGGTCGCGGTGGACGGCAGCTCCGGTGACGTGCTGGTGGAGCCGTCCGCGCAGAAGCAGGAGGAGCTGCGTCGGGTCGCCGCCGAGCGCAAGGCCGCGCTCGCCGCCTCCTCCGGCCCGGGGCAGACCTCGGACGGACACCGGGTTCCGCTGCTGGCCAACGTGGGCGGTCCGGCCGACCTACCGGCCGCGCTGGAGGCCGGTGCGGAGGGCGTCGGCCTGTTCCGGACGGAGTTCCTCTTCCTGGACGACTCGGCGACGGCGCCCGGTGAGGACAAGCAGGTCGAGGCCTACCGGAAGGTCCTGGAGGCCTTCCCGGAGAGCCGGGTCGTGGTGCGGGTGCTGGACGCGGGCGCGGACAAGCCGCTGGACTTCCTGACCCCGGCGGACGAGCCGAACCCCGCTCTGGGCGTGCGAGGTCTGCGGACGCTGCTGGAGCACCCCGACGTCCTGCAGACCCAGCTGCGTGCGCTGGCGAAGGCCGCCGAGGGGCTGCCGGTGCACCTCGAGGTGATGGCCCCGATGGTGGCCGACCGCAAGGACGCCCGGGACTTCGCGGACGCGTGCCGCGAGGCCGGTCTGGACGCCAAGTTCGGCGCCATGGTGGAGATCCCCTCCGCTGCTCTGCGGGCACGCTCGATCCTCCAGGAGGTCGAGTTCCTCTCACTGGGGACCAACGACCTCGCCCAGTACACCTTCGCCGCCGACCGGCAGGTCGGCGCGCTGGCCCGGCTGCAGGACCCGTGGCAGCCCGCCCTGCTGGACCTGGTCGCGAGCTCCGCCGAGGCCGCGCAGGCCGTCGGCAAGAGCTGCGGCGTCTGCGGCGAGGCGGCGTCCGACCCGCTGCTGGCCGTCGTGCTGACCGGTCTCGGCGTCACCAGCCTCTCCATGGGCGCGGCGTCGATCCCGTACGTGCGGACCACGCTGGCCAAGTACACGCTGGCGCAGTGCCGTCGGGCGGCCGAGGCGGCCCGGGCGGCGGACAGCGCCGAGGCGGCGCGGGCCGCGGCGCAGCAGGTGCTCTCGGGCGAGTAGCCGTCGATCGCAGGTGTCGAAGAGGGCGCCCCCACCGCCGGTGGGGGCGCCCTTCGCCGTGTCCGGGGGCCGACACGCCCCGGGCGGGGGCCGGGTCAGCCCCGGGCGGCCTGGCGGTCGAGCCGGAGCTGCTCGAAGAACCGCAGGTGGTCGAGGTTGTCGACGGAGCCGGGGTTGACGGCCTGCTCCAGCGGGGTTCCGGAGAGCAGGCGCTTGACCGGGACCTCGATGCGCTTGCCGGTGAGGGTGTGCGGGAGGCCTCGGACGGCGATGACCTCGTCGGGGACGTGGCGCGGGGAGAGCTCGGTGCGCAGCGAGGTGCGGATGCGGCCGATGAGGTCGTCGTCGAGGGCGGCGCCGGGGGCGAGGACGACGAAGAGCGGCATCCAGTAGCCGCCGTCGGGCTCCTCCAGACCGATGACCAGCGATTCGGCGATCTCGGGGAGCCGCTCGACGACCTCGTAGATGTCCGAGGAGCCCATCCGGACGCCCTGGCGGTTGAGGGTGGAGTCGGAGCGGCCGTGGATGACGACGGTGCCCCGGGAGGTGACCGTGATCCAGTCGCCGTGGCGCCAGATGCCGGGGTACGTGTCGAAGTAGCTGTCGTGGTAGCGGGTGCCGTCGGGGTCGTTCCAGAAGCCTGTGGGCATCGACGGGATGGGCTTGGTGACGACGAGTTCGCCGACGGTGTCGGTGTGCGGGCGGCCCTGGACGTCCCAGGACTCGACGGCGGCGCCGAGGCACGGGGCCTGGATCTCGCCGAGGTAGACCGGCAGGGTGGGGACGCCGCCGACGAAGCAGGAGCAGACGTCGGTGCCGCCGCTGACGGAGGCGAGCCAGACGTCCTCCTTGACCTCGTCGTAGATCCAGCGGAAGCCGTCGGGCGGGAGCGGGGAGCCGGTGGTGCCGATGCAGCGGACGGCGGAGAGGTCGAGGTCCCGGCCGGGGTGGAGGTCGGCCTTGCGGCTGGCGATCACGTAGGCGGCGGAGGTGCCGAGGACCGTGGCGCGGGTGCGGGCGGCCACGGACCAGAGGGCGCCGGTGTCGGGGTGGCCCGGGCTGCCGTCGTAGGTGACGATCGTGGACCCGGTGAGCAGGCCGGCGAGGAGGAAGTTCCACATCATCCAGCCGGTGGAGGTGTACCAGAGGAAGCGGTCGGCCGGGCCGAGGTCGAGGTGGAGGCCGGCCTGCTTGAGGTGTTCGAGCAGGATGCCGCCCTGGCTCTGGATGATGGCCTTGGGCAGGCCGGTGGTGCCGGAGGAGTAGAGGACCCAGAGCGGGTGGTCGAAGGGGACGGGCTCGAAGACCGGCGCGGCGTCGCCGGCGACGAGGTCGTCCCAGTGCAGGGCGCCTTCGGGGGCGGGGGCGCCGAGCAGGGGGACGTGCACCACGGTGCGCAGCGTGGGGAGTTCGCGGCGCAGCTCGGCGACGACCTCGGTGCGGTCGTGGTCCTTGCCGCCGTAGTGGTAGCCGTCGACGGCGAAGAGGACGGCGGGCTCGATCTGCTGGAGGCGGTCGAGGACGCTGCGGGCGCCGAAGTCGGGGGCGCAACTGGTCCAGACGGCGCCGACGGCGGCGGTGGCGAGGAGGGCGACGGCGGCCTGCGGGATGTTGGGCAGGTAGGCGCTGACGCGGTCACCGGGGCCGATGCCCCGGTCGCGCAGGGCGGCGGCGAGCGAGCCGACCTGGCGACGGAGTTCGGACCAGGTGAGGGCGGTCGGTTGCTCGGTGGTCTCGTCGAGGTGGAGGATGGCCGGCTTGTCGGCGTTGGCCTCGTCCTCGGCTGCGCGCAGGGCGTGCTCGGCGTAGTTGAGGCGGGCGCCGGGGAACCAGCGGGCGCCGGGCATGGCCGGGTCGGCGAGGACGGCGTCGGGGGCCCGGGTGAAGCGGACGTCGAACCACTGGGTGACGGCGGTCCAGAAGCGGTCGAGGTCCTCGGTGGACCAGGCGTGCAGGTCGGCGTAGCGCCGCTCGGCCTGCTGGTCGTCGTCGGCGGGGGCGAGCGGTGCGGCCGGGGCGCCGTGGTGCCGGGCCGCCCAGGCCTGGAAGGCGACGATCCCGGTGCTGGCGGCGCGGGCGGGATGCGGGCGCCAGAGCGGCTGGTCCTGGGGTGGGGTGCTCACGGTGGTGGTCTCCCGGCCGGTGGAGGGACGGGCGCGCTTGTGGCAGGGCCCGTCCGGTTGGGGCTGTCGGTGCAGACCCTGCCACGTGATCGCCTGGTGCGCCAGGGGCTGCTCCGGGGGCGCGCGCCTGGTCAGCCCGGGGGCCGGGGGTGGTCAGCGGGGGGTGAACTCGCCGCTGAACCAGGCCCGGGAGACACGGGTGTGGAAGCCGAAGGCGAGTGGGGTCTCCGGGGTGGCGAGCAGCCAGCCGTCGGTCTCCTCGGTGGGCCTGGAGGGCGGGAGGTCGGCCAGCGGGCGGGCGGGGAGCAGGCCGAAGAGACAGAGGAAGCCGCCGCCGGTGTCGGAGTCGGTGGCGACCAGGGTGATGTCCGCGGCGTCGGCCAGGATTCCCGTCTCCTCGCGGAGTTCGCGCACGCACGCCTGCTGCCAGCTCTCGCCGTAGTCGACGTAGCCGCCGGGCATGGCGAGTAGGCCGTAGCCGGGTTCGATGGTGCGGCGGATGACGACGAGGGTGGGCTCGGCGTCCTCCTGGGTGACCGGGAGGAGGGTGACCACGACGGGCAGCGGGTTGCGGTAGCTGATCTCGGAGCAGCCTGGGCAGGTGCGCGGCCAGGCCTCGGTTCCGGGCGGGTAGGGCACGCCGCACCAGTGGCAGTGGGAGTTGGGCCGGTTGCTCGTCCTGCTCACCTCTTGAGTGGTCATGGCCGGATGGTAGTGCGCCGGGGTGCGGCCGAGGAGGCCGGTCAGCGGATCTCGTCCTCGCGGGTGGGGCGCAGCAGTGCGGGGTGGAGGAGGCGGGCGTCGCCGGCGCGGTAGGTACGGGCGCGCGGGCCGCCGCGGGTACCGCCGCGTTCTGTGGTGGTGCCCGTGCTGTCGACGAAGCCGGGGACGGAGAGCACCTTGCGGTGGAAGTTGCCGGGGTGGAGCCTCTCGTCCCAGACGGCCTCGTAGACGGCGCGCAGCTCGGGGATGGTGAAGTCGTGCTGGAGGAAGGCGGTGGCCAGCGGGCTGTATTCGATCTTCGCGCGGGCACGGTCGAGGCCGTCGGCGAGGATGCGCGCATGGTCGAAGGCCAGCGCGGTCGGTGCGGGGCCGGTCTCCGCGGCGTGCGGGGCGGCCACGGTGGGCTCGGTGGCGGGACCGGTGTGCCCCCCGACGCCACCCCCGTGGGTGTCGGCGGGCACACCGGTGGCTGGTGACCGGCCGCTGCGGGGCCGGAGGTCGAGGGCGGTGACGGGGTGCCAGGCCGCGGTGGCCGCGTCGGAGCCGGCCTCGGGGTCGGGCAGGTCGGGGGCGAAGGCCAGGTAGGCGACCGAGACGACGTGCATCCGCGGGTCGCGGTCCGGGTTCCCGTAGGTGCCGAGCTGTTCGAGGTGGATGCGGCTGAGGGCCGCCTCGGCGTCGGCGGTGCCGTGCAGGCCGGTCTCCTCGGCGAGCTCGCGCACCGCGGCCTCGTCGAGGTCCTCCTTCCCCGCCCGCAGGAATCCGCCGGGCAGCGCCCAGGCGCCCTGGTACGGCGGGGCGGCGCGCTCGACGAGCAGGACGTGCAGGCTGCCGTGGCGCAGGGTCAGGGCGACGACGTCGACGGTGACGGCGACGGGCGTGTAGGCGCGCGGGTCGTAGGCCGCGAGCCACGCGCTCTCGTCGGTGCCGGTGTCGGCGGGGCGCTGCTCCGCGGCCATGGTCGGCTCCTCTCCGTGCGTGGTCGTCGTTCTCGGACTGAGCACAACGTAGCGACCCCCGGGGGTCGCGGCAAATGATTTCGCAGGGGGCGGGCGCCGGGACGCTCCCTAAGCTGTGGAGCAGGGGGTTTCGGTTCGGGAAGGGGCTCGTGGTGGCCGGGGACGACTTCGCGGCGGCGCTGGCCGCCGGTCCGCTGGTGCTGGACGGCGGGATGTCGAACCGGCTGGCGGAGGCCGGGCACGACCTGTCCGACGCGCTCTGGTCGGCGCGGCTGCTCGCGGACGATCCGGCGGCGGTCGTGGCCGTGCACCGGGCGTACTTCGACGCGGGGGCGGACGTGGCGATCACCGCGAGCTACCAGGCGAGCTTCGAGGGGTTCGCCCGGCGCGGGGTGGGCCGGGTGCGGGCGTCGCGGCTGCTGGCGAGCGCGGTGGAGCTGGCGCGGGAGGCGGCCGGGCGGCCGGCGGCGGGCCGGCGGCGCTGGGTGGCCGCGTCGGTGGGGCCGTACGGCGCGGTGCTGGCGGACGGCTCGGAGTACCGGGGGCGGTACGGGCTGTCGGTGGCCCAGCTGGAGGCGTTCCACCGGCCGCGGCTGGAGGTGCTGGCGGCGGCCGGGCCCGACGTGCTGGCGCTGGAGACGGTCCCGGACGCGGACGAGGCACGGGCGCTGCTGCGGGCGGTGCGCGGGCTGGGGGTGCCGGCCTGGCTGTCGTACAGCATCGCGGGCGGGCGGACCCGGGCCGGCCAGCCGCTGGCGGAGGCGTTCGCGCTCGCGGCGGAGGCCGAGGAGGTGGTGGCGGTCGGGGTGAACTGCTGCACGCCGGCGGACGCGGAACGGGCGGTGGCGCTGGCGGCTCGGGTGACGGGCAAGCCGGTGGTGGTGTACCCCAACAGCGGGGAGGGCTGGGACTCCGGGGCACGGGACTGGCGCGGTGCGCCGACCTTCCGTCCGGCGCAGGTGGCCGGGTGGCTGGGCGAGGGCGCCCGGCTGGTGGGCGGCTGCTGCCGGGTGGGCCCGCGGGAGATCGCCGCGCTGGCCGCCGAGGTGGCGCGCGTCCGGCGCTGAGGTGAACGCGGGGAGGGTGATTACCGAGGGGGAAGGTGCACGGACCGGGGGCGGCCTGGCAGACTCGTCCCGTTACCACTGCGGTCGACAATGTCGACCGCCTGTCAGCCCGGAGGTACCGAATGCCCGGCCCGATCCAGTCGCTCTCCCGGGCCGCCGCGATCATGCGCCTGCTGGCCGGCGGTGAGCGCCGCCTGGGCCTGTCCGAGGTCGCGACGGCGCTGGACCTCGCCAAGGGCACGGCGCACGGCATCCTGCGCACCCTCCAGCAGGAGGGGTTCGTCGAGCAGGACCCGGAGAGCGGCAAGTACCAGCTGGGCGCGGAGCTGCTGCGGCTCGGCCAGAGCTACCTGGACGTGCACGAGCTGCGCGCCCGGGCGCTGGTCTGGGCGGACGACCTGGCCCGGGCGGCCGGCGAGACCGTCTACCTCGGGGTGCTGCACCAGCAGGGCGTGCTGATCGTGCATCACGTGTTCCGGCCGGACGACACCCGGCAGGTGCTGGAGGTCGGCTCGATGCAGCCGCTGCACTCCACCGCACTGGGCAAGGTGCTGCTGGCCTACGACCCGGTGGCCCGGGGCGAGCTGGGCGAGGGCCCGTTCGAGCCGTACACCGCGCGGACGCTGACCGAGGCCGCGGACGTGGACGCGGAGGCGGCGCTGACCCGCGAGCGCGGCTGGGCGGACTCGATCGAGGAGACCTGGGAGGGCGTCGCCTCGATCGGCGCCCTGATCCAGGACCGGCGGCGCAATCCGGTGGGCGCGGTCTGCATCAGCGGCTCGGTCGAGCGGGTCTGCGAGGACGGCTTCGTCAAGCCCTCGCTGGTCGCCTCGGTGCGCAGCGCCGCGCGGGCGATCTCCCGCGACCTCGGGGCCGGGCGGTTCTGAGGCCCGGCCCCTCCGGCCGGTCCGGCGGCCGTTCCCCGGGCGCGCGAGCGCACCGGTAACACCGTGTTCACGCCGAGGCGCGGACGGGCGTCACGCCTGTCCGCGCCTTGGCGTTTTGTCCGCATTCGGCCATATCCGCTCGGTAACTTCGCGTGAAGGGTCACAGCTGCGTAACCCGACCTTGACGCGAAGGCGGCACGGGGAGGAAGCTTCCGCATGACGGTCGACATTGTCGAACGATGGCCGAGCAGACCACTCCCACAGAGCGCTCACCCGCACAGCGGTCGATCGGCCACCTGCCCCCACCCGCACCTCCGGGCCAAATGGACAAGGGAGTCTTTGTGTCCGCGTTCTCCAACGGCGACATCTTCGTCGGCGAAACCCTCGGCACCGCCGCCCTCATACTCCTCGGCGGCGGCGTGTGCGCCGCTGTGACGCTCAAGAAGTCGAAGGCCATCAACGCCGGCTGGCTGGCGATCACCTTCGGCTGGGGCTTCGCGGTGATGATCGCCGCCTACATGTCGGCCTCCAAGTCCGGCGCGCACCTCAACCCGGCCGTCACCCTCGCCCTCGCCGTCAAGAGCGGCGAATGGGGCGACGTTCCGCTCTACCTCGGCTCGCAGATGCTCGGCGCGATGATCGGCGCCGTCCTCGTCTGGGCCACCTACCTCGGCCAGTTCCAGGAGAACGAGGAACCGACCCTGGGCATCTTCTCGACCGGTCCCGAGATCCGGAACCCGATCCAGAACATGCTCACCGAGATCATCGGCACCTTCGTGCTCTGCTTCGCGATCCTCACCCAGGCGGGCAACGAGGGCCTCGGCAAGTCCGGCCTCGGCATCCTGATCGTCGCGTTCACCGTCGTCGGCATCGGCCTCTCGCTCGGCGGCCCGACCGGCTACGCCATCAACCCGGTCCGCGACCTGGGCCCGCGCATCGTCCACTCGCTGCTGCCGATCCCGAACAAGGGCGGCTCCGACTGGTCCTACGCCTGGATCCCCGTGACCGGCCCGCTCGTCGGCGGTCTGCTGGCCGGTGGCCTCTACAACATCGTCTTCTGAAGCCGGCCATCTTTCCGGAACAGGGCTTCACCCAGCCCGAGCACGGGGACTGACCCGACAGTCGGACCCACCCACCCCCGAACCCCCGAATGAGCCGAGGACCCTCATGACCTCCACTGGCACCGGCAACTACATCGCCGCGATCGACCAGGGCACCACCTCCAGCCGCTGCATCATCTTCGGCGCGGACGGCCGGATCGTCGCCGTCGACCAGCAGGAGCACCGCCAGATCTTCCCCCAGCCCGGCTACGTCGAGCACGACGCCGCCGAGATCTGGACCCGGGTGCAGTCCGTCATCCGCGGCGCCCTGGAGAAGGCCGGCCTGACCAGGGACGACATCCGCGCGATCGGCATCACCAACCAGCGCGAGACCACCGTCCTGTGGGACCGGAACACCGGTGAGCCGGTGCACAACGCGCTCGTGTGGCAGGACACCCGCACCGAGGGCCTCTGCCGCGAGCTGGGCCGCAACGTCGGCCAGGACCGCTTCCGCCGCGAGACCGGCCTGCCGCTGGCCAGCTACTTCGCCGGCCCGAAGATCCGCTGGCTGCTGGACAACGTCGAGGGCCTGCGGGAGCGCGCCGAGGCCGGCGACATCCTGTTCGGCACCATGGACACCTGGGTGATCTGGAACCTCACCGGCGGCGTGAACGGCGGCAAGCACGTCACCGACGTGACCAACGCCAGCCGCACCATGCTGATGAACCTCAAGACCCTGGCCTGGGACGAGAGCATCGCCGAGTCGATGGGCGTGCCGATGGCCGTCCTGCCGGAGATCCGCTCCTCCGCCGAGGTGTACGGCGAGGCCGTCGGCGACCTGGCCGGCGTCCCGGTCGCCTCCGCGCTGGGCGACCAGCAGGCCGCGCTGTTCGGCCAGACCTGCTTCAACGAGGGCGAGGCCAAGTCCACCTACGGCACCGGCACCTTCCTGCTGCTCAACACCGGCGAGAAGATCGTCAACTCGTACCACGGCCTGCTGACCACCGTCGGCTACCGGATCGGCGACCAGGCCCCGGTGTACGCGCTGGAAGGCTCGATCGCCGTCACCGGCTCGCTGGTCCAGTGGCTGCGCGACCAGCTCGGCATCATCTCCACCGCCGCCGAGATCGAGACCCTCGCCAACACCGTCGAGGACAACGGCGGCGCCTACTTCGTCCCGGCCTTCTCCGGCCTGTTCGCCCCGTACTGGCGCTCCGACGCCCGCGGTGTGATCGCCGGCCTGACCCGGTACGTCACCAAGGGCCACCTGGCCCGGGCCGTACTGGAGGCCACCGCCTGGCAGACCCGCGAGGTCGTCGACGCCATGCAGAAGGACTCCGGCGTCGAGCTCACCGCGCTCAAGGTCGACGGCGGCATGACCAGCAACAACCTGCTCATGCAGAACATCGCCGACGTCCTGGACGCCCCGGTCGAGCGCCCGTACGTGGCCGAGACCACCGCGCTGGGCGCCGCCTACGCGGCCGGCCTGGCCGTCGGCTTCTGGAACGACCTCGACACCCTGCGGGCCAACTGGCACCGCGCCGCCGAGTGGACCCCGCGCATGGACGAGGCCACCCGGGAGCGCGAGTACAAGAAGTGGCTCAAGGCCGTGGAGCGCACCATGGGCTGGGTGGAGGAGGACGAGCAGAACTGACCGCAGAGCCGGTCAGGGGCCCCGGGGCCCCGACCGGCTCGCCCCCGTTTCACCGGCCCGCCGCACCGGGCCGACCGGCCTCTCAGCAGGGGCCGCACCGCACACCGAGAGGAGTAACGGCGCCGCCCGACCCGCGGCGCCGTAACACACACCATGGCAACCATCCCGACCCTGGGCGCCGAGCGCACCGCCGGCCGCACCGCCTCCCGCGCCGAGACCCGCGAGCTGCTGGGCAAGGCCACCTACGACCTGCTGGTGATCGGGGGCGGCATCCTCGGCACGGCCGTCGCGTGGACCGCCTCCCAGGCCGGCCTCAAGGTCGCCATGGTGGACGCCGGCGACTTCGCTGGAGCCACCTCCAGCGCCTCCTCCAAGCTCGTCCACGGCGGCCTGCGCTACCTGCAGACCGGTGCCGTCAAGCTCGTCGCCGAGAACCACAAGGAGCGCCGCGCGCTCTCCACCGACGTCGCCCCGCACCTGGTCAACCCGCTGACCTTCTTCGTGCCGGTCTACAAGGGCGGCCCGCACAGCGCCCCCAAGCTCGGTGCCGGCGTCTTCCTCTACTCCGCGCTCTCCGCCTTCCGCGACGGCATGGGCCGCGTCTCCACCGCCGCGCACGCCGCCCAGCAGGTGCCCGCGCTGCGCACCGAGGGCCTGCGCTCGGTCGCCGTCTACGGCGACCACCAGATGAACGACTCGCGCGTCGCCGTGATGACCGTGCGCGCCGCCGTCGACGCCGGCGCCGTGGTGCTCAACCACGCCGAGGTCACCGGTCTGCGCTTCACCGGCGGCCGGGTCACCGGCGCCGAGCTGAAGGACCGTCTGGACGGCACCGAGTTCGGCGTCGACGCCCGCCTGGTCCTCAACGCCACCGGCCCCTGGGTCGACCACCTGCGCCGGATGGAGGACGCGGGCGCCGCGCCGTCGATCCGCCTCTCCAAGGGCGCGCACGTGGTGGTGAAGCGCCGCGCCCCGTGGCGCGCCGCCCTCACCATCCCGATCGACAAGTACCGCGTCTCCTTCGCCATCCCCTGGGAGGACCACGTCCTGCTCGGCACCACCGACGAGGAGTACACCGGCGACCCGCAGGACGTCCGGGCCACCGAGGCCGACATCGACCAGATCATGGGCGAGGCCGCGCACGCCATCCGCGACGAGCACCTCGACCGCGACCTGATCACCTACTCCTTCGCCGGCCTTCGGGTCCTCCCCGGCGGCCCCGGCGACACCGCCGCCGCCAAGCGCGAGACCGTCGTCACCGAGGGCAAGGGCGGCATGCTGTCGGTCGCCGGCGGCAAGTGGACCACCTACCGGCACATCGGCCGGACCGTGCTGGAGAAGCTGGCCCACGTGCCCGGCACCAGCCTCGGCGAGGACATGTCCCCGATCGCCCCGACCGTCCCGCTGCCCGGCGTCGGCGCCCCGAACGCCGTCGCGCACCGGCTGCTGATCGACCGCGAGCCGGGCTCCCGCATGGAGCCGCTGGTCGCCAAGCACCTGGCCAGCCACTACGGCACGCTCTCCTTCGAGATCGCCCGCCTGATCGACGAGAACCCGGAGCTGGGCCGGCCGATCCACGAGGACGGTCCGGACGTCTGGGCGCAGGTCGCCTACGCCGCCGACAACGAGTGGGCGTACACCACGGACGACGTGCTGCGCCGCCGCACCACGATGACCGTACGCGGCCTGGACACGCCGGAGATCCGTGCGCAGGTCGACGCCTTCCTCGCGAAGCGCGGAACCAAGTAGGCACCGCCCCGCGCAGCGCACCGGTGCTCATCGGTGGGGAACGGGCGGGCGTCCGGGAAGTCCGGGCGGCCGCCCGTTCGTGCTGCCGCGGTCGTGGCGCGGTCACACCGCCACGCCGTCACACCGGCACGCCGGCCTTGATCACATGGCGCAGGTGGCGCTCCGGCCGGGTGAGCACGGCGAGGTCGGCCAGGGGGTCGCCGTCGACCACCAGCAGGTCCGCGTGGGCGCCCGGGGTGAGGGTGCCGATCTCCCCCGCCATCCCGAGCAGCCGCGCCGCCGTGACGGTGGCCGAGCGGATGACGTCCGCGGCCGGTTGCACCTCGGCGCGGAGCCGGAACTCCTCCAGCTGCGCCGGGTGCAGCGGGCCGAGCAGGTCGCTGCCGTAGACCAGGTTCACGCCCGCGCGGTGGGCGCGCTCCAAGGCGGCCAGCCCCTGGTCCCGGACCTCGGCGAGTTTGCCGATCGAGGCGGGCGGCAGGCCCGAGGCCGCGCCGAGCTTCGCCGTCTGCTCGTAGGCGACCAGGGTGGGGACCAGGAAGGCGTCCCGCTCCCGCAGCAGCGCGGCATTGGCGTCGTCCAACAGGTTGCCGTGCTCCACGCAGCGCACCCCGGCCCGCAGCGCCCGGTCGATGGCGCGCGGGTGGTAGGCGTGCACGGTGACGTAGCGGTTGTGGTTCTCCGCCTCCTCGACGGCCGCGCGGATCTCCTCCTCGCTGTACTGGACGGCCGCGATCTCGTCGTGCGGCGAGGCGACGCCCCCGGAGAGCAGCACCTTGAGGTGCGCGGCGCCCTTGCGGAACTCGTCCCTGGCGGCGGCCCGGACGGCGTCGACGCCGTCGGCGATCCGGCCGAAGTGCGGGCGGGCCTCGCAGCAGGGCAGCGCGTCCTCGCCGAGGGGGCGCAGGTCACCGTGTCCACCGGTCTGGGAGAGCGCCTTGCCGCCGTGGACGAGCCGGGGGCCGGGCACGAGGCCCTCGGCGAGGGCGCGGGCCATGCCGTGGTCGGCGCCCCCGACGTCCCGGACGGTGGTGAAGCCCCGGCGCAGCATGCGCTCGGCTTCGGCGAGGGCGCGGACGGTCGCGTAGCCGGGGGTCCAGTCGGCGACGTCCCGCAGATCGAGGCTGGTGACTAGCAGGTGGACGTGCGCGTCGATCAGGCCGGGCAGCACGGTGGCGCCGCGGACGTCGATCACCCGCGCGTCCTCGCCGGCTGCCGGCGGGCGTCCGGTGCCGGCGGCGGCGATCCGGCCGTCGGCGACCTCCAGCCAGGACGGCTCGGTGCGGGTGCCGTCCTCGGGGTGCAGCAGGTGGGCGTGGGTGATCAGCAGTCGGCTCATGGCGCGGTCCCCTCCGGTTCGACGCGACCCGCGCTCGGTACGGGTCCACGTTCCATACGACTCGAATTCAATACGACCCGTATTGAATACACCATGTATCGTACTGGTGTGAACCCTCCCCCGGTCCGACCCACCGATCCCCGGCCGCCGCGCCGCCGTACCCACACCAGGGCCCGGCTGCTCACCGCGGCGAGCGAGCTCTTCCTCACCGTCGGCTTCGCCCGGACGAGCATCGAGGACGTCTGCGCCGCCGCCGGGTACACCCGCGGCGCCTTCTACTCGAACTTCGGCAGCAAGGAGGACCTGCTGCTGGCGCTGTTCGACGCGCAGGCCGCGGGCCGGATGGCCGAGCTGGAGCGGCTGGCAGCCGCCTGCGAGGCGCTCGCGCCGCAGGAGCGCGCCCGCCGCCTGGTCGACGCGCTGCTGCGGGTCGAACCGGACGAAGCCGGCTGGATCCTGCTCTTCCTGGAGTTCCGGCTGCTCGCCGCCCGCACCGCCGGGCTGGCCGACCGGGTCGCCGCGCACGACCGCACGGTGTCCGGGGCGCTCGCCGCCGTGCTGGCGCGGGCGCTGCCGGAGCTGGTGCCGCCGGGCGCCTCCGCGGCGCAGGCCGCCGCGGTGATCCTGGCCGCGCGGGAAGGGCTCCTGGCCCGGACCGCGGCCGGCGGCGAGACGGCGGAGGAGCTGCTGGCCGCGACGGCCGCCGTCCTGGGCGGAATGCTCGGCTGAGCACCCCGGAACGCACCGCGGGGCGGCACCCGGTCGATTCGGGTGCCGCCCCGCGGGGTGACGTGCGGTGCGGTGCAGGCCGGTGGGGGCCTGAGGCCGGGACGGCCGTCGGGCCTGTCCGGCCGGTCTTGCCGGACAGGGCTCAGATGACTCAGACGACCAGACTGAGCGGCAGGATCAGGACGATCGCGACCACGGATATCACCGTCTCCATCACCGACCAGGACTTCAGCGTCT
This sequence comes from Kitasatospora hibisci, assembly GCF_043950205.1. Lineage (NCBI taxonomy): Bacteria > Bacillati > Actinomycetota > Actinomycetes > Kitasatosporales > Streptomycetaceae > Kitasatospora > Kitasatospora hibisci. The sequence continues at coordinate 1,469,413 of NZ_CP171642.1, forward strand.
GACCGACGCTCATCCCGAAGTACTCCTTCACCAGCCAGAAACCCGCGTCGTTCACGTGCGAGAAGAAGAGCGATCCGGCGCCGATCGCCAGCACCAGCAGGGCCGCGTGGGTGGAGGACATGCCGGCCGCGAGGGGCGCCACGATCCCGGCCGCGGTGATGGTGGCGACCGTGGCCGAGCCGGTGGCCAACCGGATCAGGACGGCGATCAGCCAGCCGAGCAGCAGCGCCGAGATGTGCCACTTGCTCGACCACGTGCTGACCGCGCTGCCCACGCCGACGTCGATCAGCGTCTGCTTGAAGCCGCCGCCCGCGCCGACGATGAAGACGATGCCCGCGATCGGGCCGAGCGACGAGCCGACGGTGGCGGAGATCCGTTCCTTGGAGAATCCGGCCGCCCGGCCGAGCGTCACCATGCCGAGCAGGGTCGCTGCGAGCAGCGCGATCAGCGGCGAGCCGATGAAGTCGAACACGCGCTGGAGCAGGGCCTTCGGGTCGTCGATGACCACGTCGGCGAGCGCCTTGCCGAGCATCAGGACCACCGGCAGCAGGATGGTCGCCAGGACCGCGCCGAAGGACGGGGTGCGCTCGTGCTTCACGGTCTCCACCGGCGTGGTCGTGGCCGGGACCTCCAGCGGGCCCACCCAGCGCTCGGCCAGGCGGGCGAACAGCGGGCCGGCGACGATCAGCGTCGGGACGGCGATGAGCAGGCCGAGGGCCAGGGTGATGCCGAGGTCGGCCTTGAGCGCGTCGACGGCGACCAGCGGGCCCGGATGCGGCGGGACGAGGCCGTGCAGCACCGAGAGCCCGGCCAGGGCGGGGACGCCGATCCGCATCAGCGGGACGCCGCCGCGGCGCGCCACCAGCAGCACGATCGGGATCAGCAGGACCACGCCGACCTCGAAGAACAACGGCAGGCCCAGCACGGCCGCGATCAGCGCCATCGCCCAGGGCAGTGCACGGGCGCCGGAGCGCGCCAGCACGGTGTCCGCGATGGTGTTGGCCCCGCCGGAGTCGGCGAGCAGCTTGCCGAGCATGGCGCCGAGGCCGATCAGCAGGCCGACGCCCGCGACGGTGGCACCGAAGCCGGTGGAGAAGCTGGCGAGCAGCCTGTCGAACGGGGCGCCGGCGACCGCGGCCAGCAGCCCGGAGCCGAGCGTGAGCGCGAGGAACGGGTGCAGCTTCAGCTTGGTGATCAGCACGACGATCGCGCCGATGCTGAGCAGCACCGCGACCAGCAACCGGGTGTCGCTGCTGGTGTGCGGCAGGGCGGCCGGTGGGGCGGCCGCCAGCAGGGTGAGGGACAGGCTCACGCGAGGTCTCCATTGACGGGCCGCAGCAGCGCCACGGCCAGCTCGACGAGTTCTTCGGGGGACGGGCCGACGTCCAGGACGGCGCCGCGCTCGTCCGCCCCGAGAGGTTCCAGGGCGGCGTACTGCGAGGCGAGCAGCGACGGCGGCATGAAGTGGCCGGTGCGATGGGCGAGCCGGTCCTCGACCAGCTCGGTACCGCCGCTGAGGTGCAGGAAGAAGGCACCCGGGCAGGCCGCGCGCAGGATGTCGCGATAGCGGTGCTTGAGCGCCGAGCAGGTGACCACCCCGCCGGTACCGGCCTCCGCCCGCTCCCGGAGCCAGCCGCCGAGGGCGCGCAGCCAGGGGGCGCGGTCCTCGTCGTCGAGCGGGGTGCCGGCCGACATCTTGGCGATGTTGGCCGGTGGGTGGAAGTCGTCCGCCTCGGCGCGGGGGAGGCCGAGGCGGTCGGCCAGGAGGCGGGCCACGGTGGTCTTGCCGACACCGGAGACGCCCATCACCACGACGGTGAGGGGCGCCGCGGGGGTGCCGTGGTTCTCGACGCTGAGAGCCATAGAGGGGTGCTCCTTCGTTGCTGGCCGCCACTATCGCCCCAAAGATATGACGTATTCAAGACCTGGAAACCAAATCGTCATACTTTTAGGGGCCGACCGGTGGGCGGTCGGGGCGAACCCCCGGGGAGCGGGCGGGGCGGGGCGTCTAGGCTGGGCGGATGGAGATCCAGGGGCTGCCCGGCCGACTGCTTGCGGAGCTCGGGCCGGCGATCGCGTCCGGGGAGATTCCCGAGGGCGCGGTGCTCCGCGGCGAGGAGCTGGAGGAGCGGTTCGGGGTCTCGCGGACGGTGGTCCGCGAGGCGGTGCGCATCCTGGAGGGGATGCGCATGGTGGCCCCCCGCCGACGGGTCGGCATCACCGTGCAGCCGAAGTCCGGCTGGGACGTCTTCGACCCGCTGGTGATCCGCTGGCGCCTGGCCGGGGCCGACCGCCCGGCCCAGCTGCGGTCGCTCGGCTCACTGCGCCTCGCGGTGGAGCCGGCCGCCGCGGCACTCGCCGCACAGCATGCCAGCGACGACGAGCGACGCGAACTCAGCGCGCTGGCGGTGGAATTGACGATGACTGCGCGGGCCGCCGACCTGGAGACCTTCCTCCGGCACGACATCGCCTTCCACGCCACCGTACTGAAGGCCTCCGGCAACGAGATGTTCGCCCACCTCGGTGACACCGTCGGGGCGGTGCTCACGGGCCGCACCGAGTACCATCTGATGCCCCATCAGCCCGAGCCGTACGCGATCCGGTTGCACCGCGAGGTCGCGGAGGCGATCTGCGCGGGGGACGCCGGACACGCGGAGCAGGCGATGCGCACGATCGTGGAGGGCGCCCTGAAGGAGCTCAACCAGCAGCTGGGCTGAGGGCGTCGGCGTCGGCCCGCGATCGCCGGCCCCGGCGGCGGCGACGCGGCGGCCCGAGCCGCGGGGCTTTCCGGTGCAGATCACACGATTTGACGGAACTTCGGCTGATTGGCGCGCATAGTCCGGTTGGTGCAGGGCAGAGTGGTGCGCAGGAGCGCGTTCCGTGCGCCCGTGCCACCCGTCCTGCCATCGTGACCGCGCTGGGGGTCGCCCGATGTCCGTCGCACGCCGTCGCCGCCGTCTGCCCGACGAGGTACGCGTCGCCGCCGTCCGGGCGGTGCTCTGCCTGGCGTTCACGCTGGTCGGCCTGCTGGTCGCGGCTCTGGCCTCGTACGCGGACAGCTGGCTGTTGACGCCCGCGCTGATGGCGATGGGGCTCGGCGTCTTCGGCACGATGTGGTGTCTGCTGGAGATCCTGATCTCGCGCCAGGTGGCGGCCCAGCGGGTGCGCGGGCCGAACTCGGCCTCGCCGATGGCGGGCAGCCGGGCGGCGGCGCCCGTACCGCAACCGCCTCCCCGCCCGCACCCGGCGGCACCGCCCGCGCGCCGGCCCCAGGAGCGGCAGCAGCAGGTACGGCAGGCCCCGGAGCGGCAGCCGCCGGATCGACCGTCGCCGGGGTCGCCGCAGCACGACCGGCCGCCGCAGGGCGGTCGGCAGTCGCGCGTGCCGATGCCGTAGCCGTTGCGGGTGCCGTGGCCGCTCCGGTGCCCGCGACGGCCGCGCCGCGGCCGGGACACGGGTGCCCCGCTCCTCGGCGGAGGAGCGGGGCACCCGACGCCCGTCAGGAGGCCGGGGCGTCCGCAGGGCGCTTGAACATCCGGGTGGCGGTGATCTCGCCGTGGATGGTCGGGCCGTCCGGGTCCGGCGCGGCCGGCAGGCCGGGCCGCAGGTGCTCCTCCACCGAGATGTACTTCAGCCCGGCCCGCAGGTCGGCGTCGTTGCGAAGCCGGATGACCAGCGGGAACTCGGCGAGCGCGGTGGTGTCGAACAGGCCGGTGGTGTAGATCAGCTGGACGCCGAGCGCGTCCGCGACCGCCCGCTGGAGCTCCAGCAGGTAGGTGGCGTTGGCGCGGCCGATCGGGTTGTCGAGGAAGAGCGTGCCGGCGTGCCGCAGCTGGGACTGGCCACGGTCGTTGGCGCGCAGCGCGGCCATGGTGCAGTAGAGCGCGATGGCCGCGGTGAGCAGCTGGCCCCCGGAGAAGACGTCGGACATCTGGCCGACGCCCACCCGCTCGGCGCGCAGCACCGCGTCGGGCTTGAGGATCTCGACGCTCACGCCGCGCGGGCCGATCGCGGCGGCAACGCCGCGCAGCAACAGGGACATGCCGTCACGGCGGAGGTCGCTGTTCTTCTTGACGGCGGCCCGGGTCGCCTCGTCGATGACCTCGCCGAGCCGTTCGACCAGGGTGGCGTGGTCCGGGTCCTCGAAGCGGATCCGCAGGAACTCCTGGCCGGACCACTCCCCCAGGCCCTCGGGCAGGCGGGAGAGCCGCTGCGCGGCACGCAGGGTGGCGAGCGAGGACTCGACCAGGCCGCGCAGGCGGTCGACGATCGAGCCTCGGTTGCGCTCCAGCTGGGCGAGCTCGTCGGTGAGCACGCGCAGTCGGGGCGCGAAGGCGGCGGCCCAGGCGGCCGCGTGGTCCGGCAGGGCGGACGCGGGCAGCTCGCGGATCTGCTGGCGGGCGGGGGTCCGGACGGCCTCGTAGCGGGCCGCGTTGGCGTGCCGGACGAGGGCGTCGGAGGCGTCGCGGACGGCGAGCTCGGCCGAGGAGAGCTCGCCGGCCGCGGTGCGCAGGGCCCGGCGGGCCTCGGCGGCGGCGGTGCGGGCGTCGGTGAGCGATCCGAGGTACGGCTCGACCGGCAGGCCCTCGTCGTCCTGGTGCTCGCGCAGGCCGTCGCGGAGCTGGCCGGCGTGCTCGTCGAAGTCCGCGGCGGCGGCCTGGGCGGCGTCGAAGGTGCGCTGCAGGTCGGCGTAGGCGGTGCGGGCGGCGTCGACCATCTCGCGGCGCTCGGCCAGCCGGCTGCTGGCGGTGCGCAGCAGGACCTGGGCGTGCTCGGGGTCCGTGGGGACGAGGTCCTCGGGCAGCTCGGTGTGGGCGTCGCCGTCCGCGGGCGCGGAGCGCTCGGCCTCGCCGCGCAGGCGGCCGAGCTGCTCGCTGGCGGCGGCCGCACGGGCCTCGATGGTGGCGACCAGCTCCTCGGCACGGGCGGCGGCGGCCTGGCGGGCCGGGCCGTCGGCACCGTCAGGGCTGCCGAGCAGTTCCTCGGCGCGGGTGCGGACCTTGTTGGTGAGGCGGTCGAGCTCGGCCGCGGCGGTGGCCTCGTCGCCCTCGGCACGGGCCTGTTCGGCGCGCAGGTCGGCGCCGACGCCGACCTTCTCGTAGAGCTGGGAGGCGGCGCGGTAGGCCTCGCGCAGTGCGGGCAGCGCGGCGGGCACGGTGGTGTCGGGCTCGTCGGACTGCTCGCCGGCCGGGATCTCGGCGCGCTCGGCGCGCAGGGTGCGCGCGGTGCGGCGGGCGTCGTCGGCGGCGCGCTGGGCGGCGCGGCGGTCCTCGTCGCAGGTGCGGGCGCGCTCGGCGCAGACCGTCTGGCGGCGGTCGCACTCGGCGGCGTCCTCGGCGAGTTCGCGCTGGCGGCGCGTCCAGCCCGCGCGCTCGCGCAGGCGGAAGGCCAGGCCGGAGAGCGCGTCGGCGCGGCGGCGGGCGCGCTGGGCGTTCTCGCGGTGCTCCTCGTGGGTGACGGCGGCGGCGGCGTGGGCGGTCTCGGCCTCGTCGTGGTCGGCGCGCAGGGTGCCGAGCGCCGCGGTGGCCTGCTCGGCGTGCTCGCGGGCGGCCTCGGCCGCGGCGGCCAGCTCGGCGAGGGTGCCGGGCGGGCAGCTGGCGTGCCAGGAGGCGAGGCGCGCGGCGAGGGCGCGGTCGCCGCCGAGGCGGGCGGCCAGCTCACGGATGTGCTCCTCGCGGGCGGTGGCGCGGGCGCGCAGCTCGCGGCGCTCGCCGTCGGCCGCGGACTCGTCGTGCATGGCCGGGTTCGGCGGGACGAGGAAGAACGCCGGTTCGTCGGTGATCGGGGCGATCAGGGAGGCGGCGGCGCCGACGGCGACCGTGGAGCGCGGCAGCAGGGCGGCGGCCTGCAGCGCCTCGCGGGCTCGCTCCAGCGAGGTGGGGTCGGTGATGACCACGCCGTCGACCAGTTCGGGACGGGCGGCGAGGATCGCCTCGTGGTCGGCCGGGTCGACGGACTGCGCCAGGTAGCGCCAGCCGGGCAGCGCCGGGATGCCGTGCTCGGCCAGGTACTCGACGGTGGCGAGGACGTCCGGGCCCGGCGGCAGCAGGCCGCCGTCGCCGAGGGCCGCGAGGATGCGGGCGTCGTCGGCGGCGGCGGTGCGCAGGTCGAACAGGGTGCGCTCGGCGGTGGCGATGGCCTCGTCGAGGAGCTCTCGCAGGTGCTCGGCGGAGCGGTCGAGGACGGCGGGGGTGAGGAAGCCGGCGTCCTCGTCGGCGTTGTCCTGGTAGGGCGTCAGGGAGAGCAGGTCGGCCAGGCGCGGCTCGGTGGCGAGCAGGGCGGCGGTGCGCTGCTCGGCGGCGAGGGCCTGGGCGGCGGCCTTGCGGGCGTCGTTGGCGCGTGCGGCGGCGAGCTCGGCGCGGCCGGTGGCGGCGGCGGCCTCGCGCAGCCGGGTGGCGGCCGACTCGGCGGCGGTGCGGGCCTGGGCCAGGGCCGCACTGGCGCTCTTCTCGACGTCGGCCGCGTGCAGGGCGGCGCGGGCCGGGTCGACGTCCCCGTCGGCGTCGATGAAGCCCGCCTCGACGGCGGCCGCGGTCTCCTGCTCGACCTCGGCGAGGCGCTGGCGAAGGTGTTCGGCCTCGCTGCGCGCCTTCTGGGCGGCGGTGGCGGCCTCGGTGGCGTCCGACTGGGCCTTGGCTCCGTCGGCCTGCAACTCGCCGGCGCGCTCCTCCTCGGTGTCGGCGCGGGCCTCGGCGGCTGCGGCGGCGGCTTCGAGGGCGCGGGCGAGGACGGTGGCGGCGCGGGCGCGGGCGGCCAGCGCCGGCGCGGCGTCGAGCTCGGCCTCGCGGATGGCGACGGCGACCCGGGCCACCCGGTCGGCGGCGGCGCGGTGGCGCAGCACCGCCTCGGCGGCCTGCCAGGCGGAGTGCAGGGTGCGGGCGTCGGTGAGCTCGCGGCGCAGGGCGGCGGCCTCGGTGGTGGCGGCGGCCAGGCCGAGGGTGGCGTGCCGGTGGGTGAGTTCGGCGGTGATCAGGGTGTGCCGGGTGCGGTCGGCCTCGGCGGCGGTGACGGCGCTCGCCGCGGCGGCGACCTCGACGGCGAGGTCCTGGGCGCGGTCGCGCTCGGCGGCGGCGCGGGAGGCCAGGGCGTGGGCGAGGCGGCGGGTGCGGCGCTCGGCCGTACGGTGGGCCTCCCGGACCGTCTCGCGGGCGGTGGTCGCCTCGGCGATCCGCTCCAGCAGGTCGAGCGAGCCGGCGGTGAAGTCGCGTTCGGCGGTGAGTTCGGCGCGGCGGCCGAGCTTGGCGGCGAAGCCGTGGACGAGGTCGGCCAGCCCGTCGGTGTCGCGGGTGTCGGTGACGGCGCGCAGCAGCAGGTCGGTGAAGTCACTGTCGTGCTTGACCGCGAAGAGTCCTGCGGCCTCGCCCTCGTCGGCGTTCATCTCGCGCTGGTAGCGGAAGAGCTCGGGGTCGAGGCCGAGGTCGCCGAGGTGCTCGGTCCAGCGGTCGTGGCCGTCCTCGAAGACCAGGTCGAGGTGGGGGTGGGCCTTGCCGGCCTCGGTGAGGGCGTCACGGAAGCCCTTCATGGTGCGGCGGCGGCCGCGGGCCTTCTGGTCACCCGCCAGGCTGACCCGCTCGGCGACCGGGAGGGAGTCCAGGGTCAGGCCCGGGCCGGGGCGGAAGGAGTACCAGGTCTCGGCGAACTTGCGCGGGTCGGAGGAGACCTGGCGGCCGCGCCACTCGCTGACCTTGCCGACCACGATCAGCTCGCCGGTGACGGTGTGCTGCCACTCCAGGGCGACGTGGCCGCAGTCGTCGGCGAGCAGGAACTTGCGCAGCACGCCGGAGCTGGCACCGCCGAGGGTGTTGCGGTGGCCGGGGAGCATCACCGAGAAGATCAGCTTGAGCAGGACGGACTTGCCGCCACCGTTCTCCAGGAAGAGCACCCCGGCCGGGGCCGGGCGGCGGACCGGACCGTCGGTGTCCTCGCCGAAGAGGCCGATCTGCTGGGGCGCCGGGTCGGCGACGGGCTCGCCGACGCCGCGCAGGTCGAGCACCGTGTCGGCGTAGCGGGCGCCGGCCGGTCCGATCGAGTACAGGCGGACCCGGTTGAGCTCGTACATGTGCGGCGGTTCTCCAGGAAGCGGGTGGGTGGTCGGACGGTCGGGGGTGGCGTCTCGGGGCCGGTGCCCGGTGCCGGCGCCGTTGGGGGCGGTGCGGGGCGGTGCGGCGGGCGGGCGCCGTCGGCGGTGCGGTGGGACGGGCCGGGCGGTGCGGTGGCGGGCCGGTGGGCGGGTGCGCCCGGTCCGGGTGCCGTGGCTCCGTCCGGCGCCGTTTGCGGGAGCCGCCGCTCCGGCACCGGCGGTGCGGGAGCCGCCGGCGCGGGCGGTTCCGCGGCGGAGCCGCCGGTCGGGGCGTCAGAGCGAGTGGAACGGCAGGCCCGCGTCGGCGACCAGCTCGTCCCCGGTGTCCGGCGGCAGCAGGCTGGCACTGCCGTCGGAGACCGGGACGACGCCGAGGTCGAGCAGTTCGGCCATCGCTGCGCTCCCGGCCAGGTCGCGGACCTGGAGCTGGTAGCGGGCGGTGGTGCGGTAGGTGCCGCCGGCGTCGTCCGCGACCTTCTGGAGGAACCCGGAGTCGACCAGGAACACCACCGCCTTGGCCACGATGCCGATGGTGGAGCCGGAGAGCCGGCGGGCGTCCTTGGTGGCGCCGGTGGCGGTCCGCCGGGCCCAGACCCGCCAGGCGGCCTCCAGGCCGGGGGCGTCGCTCTGCGGGTCGGTGTTGGTGCCCGCGGCATCGGCCTGCTCCTCCAGCCGGCGGCAGGCCTGGCGGACGAAGGCGTCGACGCCGTTGACGGTGATCCGGCCGAGGTAGCCGTCGTCGGCGAGGTCCTCGGGGCGGGGGAAGGCCATCGCGGCGACCGCGAGGTGGGCCAGGCCGTGCAGGAATCGGTCGGTGGACTCGGAGGCGGCGCGGCGCGAGTAGTCGCCCATCCGGACGGCGAAGACGGAGTCCTCGGCGGCGGCGACGGCCATGCCGGCGCGCGGCGACACCTCCAGCACGACCAGGCCCATGCCGGTGGCGACGGCGTCCGCGAGCCGGGCGAACGGCGGGTCCTCGCGGTGGCGGCGGACCAGCTCGGCGTACTCGGCGTCGCGGGCCGGGAGCAACTTGGCCTGGAGACCGAAGGAGACCAGCCGGGCGGCGTCGGCGACGTCGGCCGGGGTGATCGCGGCCGGGGCGGCGGGCTCGGTCTCGGGCGCCCAGGACGTGTCGTGGTGGGTCGTCACGGGCGGTGCTCCTCGCGGGTGTTGCTGCTGGTACGGGTGGTCCGGGCGGTGCCGGGGGTAGCGGTGGGTCCGAGGCTGCCGGCTCTGAGGCGGCCGACGGCGGCGTTGCCGCCCGGGGTGCCGACGGGACCGTGGGACGGCCCGGTGACGGTCCGGCGCGGTGCGGACGGCCGGCGGTGCGTCGGCGACCCGGCCGTCAACTGGCGTCCTTGCGGTCGGCGGCCATGCCGGCCGCGTCCAGCAGGGCGCTGCCCACGATGAGGTCGGCTCCGCCGAACTCCGGGTCGCGCAGCGGGGTGCCGTCGTCCACCGCGAAGAGCAGCCGCTCCTCGCCCTGGCGGTAGGCGGTGCCGACCGGAGGGCTCGCCGCGTGCACGGCCAGCAGTGCGACCAGGTACGGAAGCTCGGGGTCCTGCTTGCGGGCGTCGGCGAGCAGGCCGGAGAGCCGGCGGGGCGCGTCGGCGGGCAGGTCGAGCAGTTCCAGCGCGGCTTCCAGCTGCGCCTCGGAGAACCGGCTGTCGTCCGGGGTGGCGACGAGGTCCGGGTCGGGCAGCTCGGCGCCCAGGTGCTCGCGCTCCACCGGTGGGGTGAGCAGCAGGTCCACCAGGTCGGCGACCCGGACGGAGACCGGCGTGCGCAGGCCGGCGCCCCGGGCGAAGAACGCGCCGGTGGGCCGGACGGCCTGCTCCACGGGCAGCCGCAGCACGGGCGCGAGCAGCTGTCCGTAGAGGTCCATGCCGCTCCGGGCACCCGGCGTGGCGAAGGCCTGGCGGTCCTGCTCCGCGCGGAACAGCGGACCGGCCTCCAGCAGGCGGGTCTGCAGCTGGGTGTGGCGGCGGATGCAGTCCTTGACGATGTCGACCAGCTCGGCGGCGCGGCGCTTGTGCTCGGGCTCCTCGGCCTCGTCACGGGCCTTGCGGATGTTGGTGAGAATCGCGTTCTCGTGCCGGTAGCGGTCGGCGATGTGGTCGAGCGCCTCGTCGATGAGGTCGGGGATCGCCTGCATCCAGTCCACGGCACGGACGTTGCGCCGGGTGGCGTCGAGGGCGCGGCGCAGCGTCTCCGCGTACTGGACGGTCCGGTAGCGGGCCTGCTCGGCCGCGAGCTGGGCGTCGGCCAGGCGGCCGCGACGGATCAGCACCTCCAGCTTGACCTCGGCGGCGATCTGGGCCGAGGTGACGTCGGTGTCGAGCGCGCCGACCAGGACGTTGACCGCCTCGTCGGTGGTGCGCAGGTAGACGCCGCCATCGGGGCCGGGCACCTCCTCGATCAGCTTGAAGTCGTAGTCGCGGCGGACGTACTCGCCGTCCGGGCCGAAGGTGCCGTAGACGGCCCGGAAGCCGCGGTCGACGCTGCCGACGTTGATCAGCGATTCCAGCACCCAGCGGGCCACGCGCTCGTGCTCGGCGGTGGGGCGGCCGGCGGCCTGCGCGGCGACCCGGGGCAGCAGGCGGACCAGCACTATCTCGCGGTCCGCCCCGGTGTCGAAGTCCATGTTCAGGGTGACCAGGTCGATCGCGGCCAGGCCGACCTCGGCCATCGCGTAGCCGCCGTACTCGCCTGCCAGCATGACCTTGCGGCTGTCCAGGTCGTGCAGCGGGGCGGTGCAGGCCAGCGCCTTGAGCCGGCGGGCGAGGCCCTCGTCGGCGGCGGGGCCGGGCGCGGGCCGCGCGGCGGCGGAGGCGGGCCCGGCGGGCGGCCGGAGCCCGTGCTCGGTGGGCGGGTCAGCGATGGCGGTCACGGTGGACAAGGTTAGAGGTAGATACCGACATCGACCGAAACGGACCTTGCGGACGGGCCGGGCTCGGGCGGGCCGGACCGCCGATAGAACTGGATTTCGAGGAAACCCGGCGGCGAGCCACCCGTCCCGGTCATCATGCGTCCTATGATCACCAGACTGGTACGCGGCGGCCTCGCCGCCGCACTGACCGCGACGTCCATCGCCGCGGGCGCCTCCGCCGCCGCCGCGACGCCCGCCCGGGCCGCGGCGACCGGCCCCAACGTCAGCGTCACGCAGGCCGGCAACTATCCGATCTTCCCGGTCGACAACACCAACTTCGCCGTGACCTGGACGTCCGACGGCACCGCCGACCTGACCGGACCGACCCGGCTCACGGTCGACCTGCCGCCCGGGCTGACCACCAGCGGCGCCGCCTTCACGGCCGTGCCGGCCGACTACACCTTCACCCAGACCGTGTCCGCCGACGGGAGGCGGCTGGAAGCGGTGTTCACGGGGACGCGCGCGCCGGGGCGCAGCGACTTCATGAAGGTGTACGTCGCCTCGCACGGCACCAGGCCCGCCGGCGCGATCACCGTCACCGTGGCCAACGCGGGCGACGCCGACCCCTCCGACAACGTCTCCACCTACCTGCTCGGCAGCGGTCTGCAGCCGCGGACCACCGCGCCCGCTCCCGCCGTCACCGGACTCGGCACCACCACCGGTCCGGGCGCCGGCGGCACCGCCGTCACGGTGACCGGCACCCACCTGACCGACGGGTTCGTGCTGTTCGGCGGCGTCCCGGCGAGCGGCACCTGCACCGACACCGCCTGTACGGTGACCACGCCGGGCGGCTCCGGCAGCGTCCCGGTCACCCTGGTGACCCCGGGCGGCTCGGCCGCGGCGCCGACCGCCTTCGACTACACCGGCGCGCCGCCCGCACCGCCGGCGGCTCCGACCGTCACCAACCTGACCACGAAGAGCGGCCCGGCCGCGGGCGGCACCCAGCTGTACGTCCAGGGGTCGGACCTGACCTACGGCTCGGTCGCCTTCGGAGGTGTCCCGGCCGCGCACGTCTCCTGCGGTCCCGCCTTCTGCTCGGCCACCGCACCGGCCGGGACGGGCACGGTGGATGTGACGGTCACGACGGCCGGCGGGACCAGCGCGCCCGTCGCCGCCGACCGGTTCACGTACACCGCTTGACTTCCGCTCCCCGCCCTAAAGGGCGGGGATTCCTACCACGGTCGTCTGACCGTCTCGGTGGGTTCCTGCTTCTTCGCGCTGTGCGGGGACGGGTCCCCGGCTTACCCGCGCTCGACAGGCTGACACCGCCAGTCCGGCGGCCGTGGCTATGTTGACGGCGGCGTTGACGTCCCGGTCCAGCCAGACGCCGCACGCCTGGCACTGCCAGACGCGGATGTTCGGCGGCTTGGGGCCGTCCTTGACGCCGCAGTGGGAGCAAACCTGTGAGGTCGGCTCGAAGCGGCCGATCTTGATCAGGTTCCGGCCGTACTTCGCGGCCTTGTACTCCAGCATGGTGACGAACGCCGACCATCCGGCGTCGTGCACGGACTTGGCGAGCCGTGTGCGGGCGAGTCCCTTGACCGCCAGGTCTTCCACCGCGATTGCTTGGTTCTCGCGAATCAGTCCGGTGGAGACCTGGTGGTGGAACTCGCGCCGGGCGTCGGCCACCCGTGCGTGGTTGCGAGCGACCTTGTGACGGGCCTTCTCGCGGTTCTTGCTGCCCTTGGCCTTACGGGACAGGGCTTGCTGTGCGCGTTTGAGCTTCTTCTCTGCGCGCCGGAGGAACTTCGGGGCGTCGATCTTCCGCCCGTCCGAGAGGACGGCGAAGTGTCCGAGGCCGAGATCGAGACCGGTGACCGGTTCGGTCTCGGGAAGGATCTCGGGGTCCGTCTCGACAACGAAGCTGGCGAAGTACCGGCCTGCGCTGTCCTTGATCACCGTCACCGAGGATGGCACGGACGGCAAGGCGCGGGACCACTTCACCCGCACGTCGCCGATCTTCGGCAGCGATAGGTCGCCGCCCGGTGTGATCTTCCATCGGGCGTTCGCGGTGAAGCGGATCGCCTGCCGGGTGTCCTTGCGGGACTTGAACCGGGGCGGTCCCATCTTCGGGCGCATGCCCTTGAGGCCGTCGAAGAAGTTCCGGTAGGCGGTGTCCAGGTCCCGGAGGGACTGTTGCAGCACCACGGCGGACACCTCGCCGAGCCATGCCCGTTCGGGGGTGTTCTTCGCGGCCGTGAGCTGCTTGGACAGCTCGCCGGACGGGATGAACGGCAGCCCGGCGGCGCGGGCGGTCTCACGTGCCCGGAGGGCATCATTGAAGGCCACCCGTGCACACCCGAACGCCCTGGCCAGCGCGGAACGCTGAGGCCCGTTCGGGTACACGCGGAAGCTGTACCTGAGCTGCACGGTCAGCACCGTACCATTTTGGTTTATGGCTGAGTATCAGAACATCCGCACTGGTCGGCACTGCGCTTTCGCCCTGCATGCGCACTTGGTTTTCGTGACGAAGTACCGTCACAAGGTGTTCGCCGAGCGGCATCTGACCCGGCTCGAAGAGATCATGCGGGACGTGTGCGCCGACTTCGAGGTGGAGTTGGTCGAGTTCAACGGCGAGAACAACCACGTCCACCTGCTGGTGAACTTCCCGCCGAAGGTCGCCCTGTCCAAGCTGGTCAACTCGCTCAAAGGCGTCAGCTCGCGCCGGCTGCGGCAGGAGTACCCCGAGCTGGTCAAGCACTACTGGCGGGCACAGCGTCTGTGGTCCGGTTCGTACTTCGCCGGATCAGTCGGCGGCGCGCCGCTGTCGATAGTCCGGCAGTACATCGAGCAGCAGAACCGTCCGGCTTGACGGTCTGCGGTGGGCACCGTCCACAGTGCGGGAGGGTGCCCACCGCACAGGTCAGAGCAGGGTTCAGAATCGCTTCACCACCGGGCTGAAGCCCGGTGCACTGCGATTAGTCCAGGTAGCGACACCTCCTCCGGACCGGTGGCCGGACCCGTTTCGGGTCCGGCCACCGGCGTCTGCGGGGCATTCCGCTCTACTGGCGATTCGTCGACATGTCGTTCGGCATCGTCGGCGTCGTCCCGCTGCCGACCGTGCTGCGCGCCCTGCGGTCGCTGGAACGGCACGGCGCCGCGGGTGGCGCGGGTGGGGCCGGGGTCGGCCCGGGAAGCGGTGGCGCGAACCCGGGCCGGGATGGTGCGGGCACCCTCCGAGCGGCCGGCTGAACCGGTCACCGCACCACCCTCGGACCACGGGCTGATCCGTCCGGGCGAACGGCCGGGTGCCGGGTACCGCGGTGCGCGCGGGCCCGGCCGGGGCGGGCGGCGTCGGCGGTGACACGCAGGCCCTACCATCTGGCTCAAGAGCTGCTGGGAGGCGGACGGGCGTGGCCGATGCGGTGATCGATCTCAATGCGGACCTGGGCGAGGGGTTCGGACGCTGGACGCTGACCGACGACGAGGCGCTGCTGTCGGTGGTGACCAGCGCCAACGTCGCCTGCGGCTTCCACGCCGGTGATCCCTCGACGATGCGCCGGGTCTGCGCGCTGGCCGCCGAGCGCGGCGTACGGATCGGCGCCCAGGTCTCCTACCGCGACCTGGCCGGCTTCGGCCGACGGACGATGGACGTCCCGCCGGAGGAGCTGGCCGACGAGATCGCCTACCAGATCGGCGCCCTCCAGGTCTTCGCCCGCGCGGCCGGGTCCCGGGTCTCCTACGTCAAGCCGCACGGCGCCCTCTACAACCGGGTGGTGGGCGACTCCGAGCAGGCCGAGGCGGTGGTCGCGGGCGTCCTGCGGGCGGGGGCGGTCTGCGACGGCCCGCTGCCGGTGCTCGGCCTCCCCGGCTCCAGGCTGCTCACGGTCGCGGAGGGCGTCGGGCTCCCGGTGGTCACCGAGGCCTTCGCCGACCGGGCCTACACCTGGGCCGGCACGCTCGTCCCGCGCCGAGAGCCGAACGCCGTCGTGCACGACCCCGAGACGGTGATCACCCGCGCCGTCGGCGTGGCCCGGGACGGCCTGGTGGAGGCCGTCGGCGGCGAACCGATCGCGGTGCAGGCACGCTCGCTCTGCGTCCACGGGGACACACCCGGCGCCGCGCAGCTCGCCTGGCGGATCCGCGGGGCGCTCGCCTCGGCCGGGGTGCGGGTGGAGGCCTTCGCGTGACGCCCGCGGGGCGGGGCGGGGGGCGGGCTCCGGGCGGTTCCCCGGGCGCGCACGCCTCCCCGGGCGCGGGCGCCTCCCCGGGCACCGCCACCGGCGGCCGCCCCGGCACGCCGGACGACGCCGGACGCGCGCCGGTGATCCGTACCGTCGGGGAGAACGCCCTCCTGGTCGAGCCGGCCGATCCGGCCGAGGTCGGCGCCCTGTACCGCTGGCTGCGCGAGCGCCAGGCGGAGGGCGGGCTGCCCGCCGTCGAGGAGATCGTCCCCGCCGCCCGGACCGTCCTGCTCGACGGCGCCGCCGATCTTCCGGCACTCACCGCCCTGCTGCGCTCCGCCCGTCCGACCGCCGCGGACACCGCGCCCGGACCGCTGATCGAAGTCCCGACCGTCTACGACGGCGCCGACCTCGCCGAGGTGGCCGAGCTCTGGGACGCCTCTCCCGAGGCCGCGGTGCGGATCCACACCGAGCCCGAGTACGTCGTCGCCTTCTGCGGGTTCGCGCCCGGCTTCGGCTACCTCACCGGCCTGCCGCAACGCTACGAGGTGCCGCGCCGCGCCACCCCGCGCGGTTCCGTCCCGGCCGGGTCGGTCGCCCTGGCCGGCCCCTACACCGGCGTCTACCCGCGCTCCTCCCCCGGCGGCTGGCAACTGCTCGGCCGCACCGGCCTGGCGCTCTGGGACGTCGACCGGGAACCGGCGGCGCTGCTCGCGCCGGGCGTGCGGGTCCGGTTCACGGCGGTGCGGGGCGACCGTGGCTGAGCTCCGGGTCGTCCGACCCGGTCCGCTGACCACCGTCCAGGACCTCGGGAGGCGGGGCGTCGCCCACCTCGGTGTGCCGCGGGCCGGCGCGCTGGACGAGCCCGCCCTGCGGGCGGCGAACCGGCTGGTCGGCAACGCGCCGGACGCGGCCGGCCTGGAGACCACGCTCGGCGGCTGCGCGGTGCGTGCCGTCGGGCCGGTGCTCGTCGCGGTGACCGGTGCGCCGTCGGCCGTGCGGGTGGGCGGCCGGACCGCCGCGTGGGGCGCGCCCGTCCCCGTGCCGGACGGCGCAGTGATCGAGATCGGCGCCGCCACCCACGGCGTCCGCGGCTACCTGGCGGTGGCGGGCGGGATCGCCGTTCCCCCGGTGCTCGGCAGCCGCTCGGGCGACCTGCTCTCCGGGCTCGGACCGGCCCCGCTGACCACCGGAGACCGGCTGCCGGTCGGCGTCCCGACGCCCGGCCGGGCGTCGCCCGATCTGGTGCCGCTGCCCGGGCCGCCCGCCGAGCTGGTGCTGCGACTGCGGCTCGGGCCGCACGCCGACTGGTTCGAACCGCGGTCGGTCGCCTGGCTGGCCCGCGACCACTACACGGTGGCCTCGGCCGGCAACCGGATCGCCCTGCGGACCGAGGGTCCGGCGGTCACCCGGGCGCGCCACGCCGAGCTGCCGAGCGAGGGCATGGTGCTGGGCGGCGTCCAGATCCCGCCGGACGGGCGGCCGGTGGTCTTCCTCGCCGACCACCCCACCACGGGCGGCTATCCGGTGGTCGGCGTCGTGCCACGCGCCGACCTCCCCGCAGCCGCCCAGGCCCGCCCGGGAACACCCCTGCGGTTCGTCCTCCTCCGGGAGCGGTGACCGGCGCCTTCGGTCCGCAGCGACCCGCCGTGCCCCCGTGGCACGGCGAGCCGATGCGGAACGTCGCACCCTTCCGGCCCGCTGTGGCGGGCCGCCGTCGGCGCGTCACGCCCCGGTGACGCGCCGTGCCAGTGCGCGGGCCGTGGACCTCGCGAAGTCCTCGGGGTTGTCGAGCATGATGTTGTGGCCGGAGTCCGGGACGGCCACCAGCTCCGCGCCCGACTCGCGCAGCCGGTCCGCGCCGGCCGGCTCGCCGTCGGCCTCCGGATAGAGGAGCGTCCGCGGGATCTCCAGGTCGAGCAGCATCTCGCGCATGGTGGGGACGGTGCCCCGCGTGCGGTGGATGACGCTGCGGTAGAGGGCCTCGGGGCCGGCCAGCCGCATCGTGGACCACCAGAACTGGCCGACCCACTCCTCGACCTGCGCCCTCCCGCCGGCCAGGAACTCCTCTTCGGTGAAGGTCGCGATCCCGCTGCCGCCCGGGGTGCGGGTGGGCTCGACCGGGTCCAGCGTGGCGTCGGCCAGGACGAGGTCGGTGACCAGCTCCGGGTGCCGGTGGGCCAGCACGATCGCCACCCCGCCGCCCATGCTGTGCCCGATCACCTCGACCTGCTCCAGCCCGGCCGCCCTGACCGCCGCCGCCACCGCGTCGGCGTGGGACTCCAGCGTGTACGGGAAGTCCACCGGACGGTCGCTGATGCCGAAGCCCAGCAGGTCCATCAACAGCGAGCGCCGCCCGGTGAGCAGCGGGTGGGCCGCGGCGGCGGCGAAGTAGACCGGCGAGGTGGCTCCGAGGCCGTGGAGGTAGAGCCGGGCCGGTTCGGCGCCGGGCAGTTCCACCCAGCGGATCAGGTCGCCGTTCGGGGTGACCGGGGCGTAGCGCATCTTCGAACTCCTCCTCGGGACAGGGGCGACGGCTCCGGGCGCGTGGACATCGCGGCCGGGGCGCCCACCGCAGCACGGAGAACATACCTCGAAGTCGAGGTATAGCGATAGCGAGATATAAGGACCCGGCCTCTGAGAGAGTGGCCCCATGCTGAAGCTCGCGATCCTCGGGTTCCTCCACGACCGCCCCCTGCACGGCTACGAGCTGCGCCGCCACCTCGCCGCACTCACCGGACACGTCCGGCCGATCAGCGACGGCACGCTCTACCCGGCGATCAAGCGACTGGAGACCGACGGCCTGCTGGTGCGCGAGACCGAGCCCGGGACCACGGCCGCCCCCCGCCACACCCTCCACCTCACCGAGGCCGGCCGAGCCACCCTGCTCGGCCGGCTCCGCGAGCCCGAGCAGCTGGACATCAGCGACGAGAACCGCTGGTTCACCGTGCTGGCCTTCCTCCGCCACCTGGACACCGAGCCCGCCGCCCAGGCCGCGGCGCTCCGCCGCCGCCTGGACTTCCTCAGCGAGCCGGCCAGCTTCTTCTACGACGGCACACGCCCGATCGGCGCCGAAGAGGTCGGCGACCCGTTCCGCCGGGGCCTCCTGCTGATCGCCCGCGCGACCTCCGAGGCGGAGCTGACCTGGCTGCGCGAGACGCTGGCGGAACTGGAGCGCACCGACCGCTGAGGCCACACCCGGCACGCCCCCGGCCACCCCGCCCCGGCAGTAGCAACACCCGCGGCCCGCATCGACCGTTCGACGGTCGGTGCGGGCCGCTGCGGTGTCCGGTGCACCCGCGGGCGTTCGGCGCCGGAAGTGGCGCGTCGAAGCCCGCCGGGGGCGTCAGTGCTGGTGGTGGGCGTGGACGACCGCGTGGCCCCGACCACGGCCGATCATCCACTTGTTCACCGGGACGGTCAGCGCGAAGGCGAGGACGAGCGAGCCCGCCAGCGCGACCCAGAACAGCAGGTCGCCGAGGCCCGCGTCCATCGCCCCCGGGACGGCCATCATCACGCCGTTGTCGATCAGCTCCATGACCAGGATCGACACGGTGTCGGCGGCCAGCGCGACCTTGACGGCGGCACCGACGTCCAGGCCGGCCTTCAGCACGCCGCGCATGGTGAGCGCATAGCCGAAAACGAAGGCGAGCAGCACCGAGAGCACCACGGTCGCTCCGTTGTGCAGGCCGAAGGCCGTGCCGAGGACCATGCCGAGGACCTCGCCGATGGCGCAGCCGGTGAGGCAGTGCAGGGTCGCCTGCGCCGCGGTCCGCCAGCTCGCCCCGCCGACACCGTGCCCGGCGTGACCTGCATGAGCCGCATGAGCCGCATGAGATGCATGACCGGCGTGTTCGTGGCCCTCGTGGCCGGCGTGCTGGTGGTGGTGCTCGTGCTGTGCCTGGTGCGCCATGTCGTCCTCCGCGTGATCCGCCGCCGCGCCCACCGGCGCCGCGCCCCTCGTTCCGACACCATGCAACTTATACCCCCTGGGGGTATTCAGCAACCCTCTCACGGCCCCGCGCGACCCCTTCCTCGAGCTCCTCAAGGCGGTCTTCCCCACTCCGCCCCCACGTGTTCCGATGGGCGCGTGGCCGACGAACGACGCAAGGGATACGACGGAAGCGGACCGGGCGCGATCACCCCCGACGGCTGCGCCGTCGAGATGTACTCGCGACTGCCCCTGCACGGCGAGCCCGAGGTGATCGCGCAGGCGCTGCCCGCCGGCGCACACATCCTCGAACTCGGCTGCGGCACCGGCCGGATGACGCACCCGCTGATCGAGCGCGGCTTCACGGTCACGGCCGTCGACGAGTCCGCCGAGATGCTGGCCCGGGTGCGCGGCGCCCGCACGGTCCGCAGCCCGATCGAGCACCTCGACCTCGGCGAGCGCTTCGACGCCGTCCTGCTGGCGTCCTTCCTGGTGCACGCCGGCGACCCGGCCGTCCGGCGGGGCCTGCTGGAGGCCTGCCGCCGGCACGTCACGGACGACGGCTGCGTGCTGCTGCAGCGCGAGGGCGAGGACTGGCAGGACGACGTGCCGCGCGAGCGGCCGCTGGGCCCGGACGGGCTGGTCCGGATCACCTCGGCCACGCCGGTCGGGGACGGGGTGAACTCGGTGTTCGTCGAGTACGAGTTCCCCGACGCCCGCTGGACCCAGACCTTCCTGTCCCGGCCACTCACCACCGCCGAGTTCGAGCAGGCACTGGCCGAGGCCGGACTGACCGTGGACGCCTACCTCACGGACGACCGGGTCTGGGTGCGGGCCCGACCGACCTCCGCCTGAGCGGGCGGGCCGGCCGCCACCCGGGCCGGGTCCGCCCGGGCCGCGCACGTCGTACACATCGCACACGTAGCACCCTTTCCGCACCAGGCGAAGCGGTCCGGAACGGGGGCGCGCGAAAGCCCGTCATCTCCACCGCGTAGCATCGGGCGCGCGCCGGGCCTTCGCACGGCCCGAGCATCGGGCGGGACCGGCCCTTCGCATGCCATCGGCATGTGCCTCGCGCATGCCGCAGCGCATGCTCCCGCACCGACCACCAACAAGGACCGCTGATGCGCATCGAGCGACGGATACCCCGGGCGGGTGTCCGGTGATCGAATGGTTCCACGGGGCCGTCCTCGGCCTGATCCAGGGGCTCACCGAGTTCCTGCCGATCTCCTCCAGCGCCCACCTGCGGGTCTTCCCGGCCCTGCTGGGCTGGAAGGACCCGGGTGCAGCGTTCACCGCCGTGACCCAGCTCGGCACCGAGACCGCGGTGCTGATCTACTTCCGGCGCGACATCGCCTCGATCGTGAAGACCTGGACGCTCTCGCTGTTCCGGCCCGCGCTGCGCTCGCACCAGGACGCCCGGATGGGCTGGTTCGTGATCATGGGAACGCTGCCGATCGGCATCCTGGGCAAGCTGTTCCAGGACACCATCGAGACCAACCTCCGCGACCTGCGGATCATCGGATCCACGCTGATCGTCTTCGGTGTGATCCTCGCCGTGGCCGACCGCACCCGCGCCGTCCGGTACGCCAGGCCGATCACCGACCTCACCCTGCCGCACGCCGCCTGCTACGGCATGGCCCAGGCGCTGGCACTCATCCCGGGCGTCTCCCGCTCGGGCGGCACCATCAGCGCCGGCCTGCTGCTCGGCTACAGCCGCGAGGCGGCGGCCCGCTACTCGTTCCTGCTCGCGATCCCCGCGGTGCTCGCCTCCGGCGTGCTGGAGCTGTTCAAGATCGGCGAGGGGCCGGCGCCCGCGTGGGGCCCGACCGTCCTGGCCACGCTGATCGCCTTCGCGGTCGGCTACGCGGCCATCGCCTGGTTCCTGAGGTACATCTCGAACAACAGCTTCATGCCGTTCGTGATCTACCGGGTGGCGCTCGGCATCCTGATCATCGTGCTCGTGAGCGTCGGCACCCTCGCGCCGGACGCCGGCGTCGTCAAGTAGCCTCCGCGCAGGACACGGAGCGCGACGCAGAGTAGAACGCGATTCCACCCCACCGGACCACCGGGACCACGGCAGGAGCCGTGGAAGCCGAAGCGGGCCGGGCACCTTTCCCGGGTGCCCGGCCCGCTTCGTCGTACCCGCTTCGTCGCACGAGTTCGCCGCACCGCATCCGTCGTACCGGATCCGCTGCCGGCTATCGGCTGCGCTCCCGGGCGGCGGTCAGCCGACCGCGCACGGCGGCGTGGACCTCGGCCTCCTCGGCCGGGTCGGCGGCGAGCCGGCGCAGGCGCTCCAGCACGCGGGCGTCGCCGGTGGTGGCGACGTGCCTCGCGGCGAGCTCCCGGGTGGACTCCTCGCAGTCCCAGAGGCACTCGACCGCCGGCCCCTCGGGGAAGTGCACGTCGGTCGCGGCCAGCGCCCGGGCGGCGCGTCCGCGCAGTTCGGACGAGGCCGCCTCGCCGTAGATGTGGCGCAGGACCGGGACGGCGTCGGCGGCGGCCAGCCGCCCCGCGCCGTCGACCAGTGCCCCGAGCCCGGTGCCGGTCACTCCGCGGACCGAGATCCAGCGGCGCAACCCGGCTACCACCAGCGGCGCGTCACAGGGCTCGCCGGCGTCGGCGAGCAGCTGGACGGCGGCCTCTCCGAGGGCGCTGTCGGCGCCGCCGGTGTCCGGGGCGGCCCAGCGGCGGGCGTGGGCCAGGGCCTCGGGGCCGCGCATCCGGCCGAGGAGTTCCAGGGCCGCGCGGACGATCCGGTCGTCGACGTCCGCGGCCGCGGCCTCGATCAGGCCTGCGGCGGCCGGGTCGCGCCGGTCGACGAGGTAGCGCAGGGCGGCGCGGCGGGCGCCGGGCAGGCCGCTGCGGGCCGCCTCCAGCACCTCGGGCCGGTCCTCGGGGCGGACCACGGCGGCCAGGCAGCGCGCGGCGGCGGCCGCTCTGCGGTCCACGGCGTCGGGGGCGGCCGGATCGACGTCGCGGCCGGGCTCGGGCCGGTCGGGGCGGCCGGTGAAGGCGCCGACCCCGGCGCCGCCGAGTTCGCCCTGGTCGGCCCAGACCAGCACGTCGGCGGTGGACCAGCCCGGGGTGACGCCGCTGCGGTTCAGCTGGCGCTGCCAGACGTCGAACGGGGACTGCTCACTGGCCGCGGCGACCCGCGGGTGGTAGGCCGCCCAGAGCCGCCACGGCCGGGGCTCGTAGGCGCCGCGGATGAACTCGCGCAGCTCGGCGTCGCCCTCGGGGCCCGGCGCGAACCGGTCCAGCACGGCGGTGCCCAGCAGGAGAAGGCCGCGGTCGTCGTCCCGCAGGGCGAGCTCGTCCAGCGCCCAGGCCCAGTTGGTGCCGGTCGCGGCGTACTCGCGGAGCATCAGCAGCGCGTCGCGGCGACCGTAGGCCGCGAGGTGGCCCAGCACGGAGAGCGCGAGGCCCGTCCGGGTCTCGTCGTCGTCGAGCAGGTCCTCCGGGGAGTGGAGGTGGTCCTCGATGCCGTCGAGCGGAGCCTCCAGCTCCATGTAGAGGCGCGCGTAGTAGAGGGAGCGGTTCTCGACCTGCCAGTCGGCTCGCGGATCCCTGGTGACGCACTCCTCCAGTGCGGCGATGGCTTCGGTGCGGTCGGCGGCCAGCGCATGGAGCTGCCCGTCACCGCGACCTCGCTGAAGGAGGCCGAGGAGGCTGGCACTGGGTGCTATCACTGGCTCGAACATGAGGTCAGCATCCGTTGCGGCGGTCGTAGTGGCAACGGGATTTCCGTCGCCGGGGTCTCTGGTCGGTACTGCGGTGGGCGCCCGGGCGCCGGAATCACCGAAGGTTACCGCCTCGGGCACCCCGCCGCACACAGGGCGACGGACCGTTCTTCCGCAGTGGCATATGCCGGAGGAATTTTGCCAAGGATCTGCCCCAAATCCCCCACGAGGGTGACTGCGCTGTGCGACAGTCTTCTCACCACCCCGGCAGGCCCTCACCGCCCGCCACAGCCGAGCGATGGAACCGCCATGATCATGCCGAATGCCGCCGCCCACCCCGTGGGCACCGCTCCGGCGGGTGGGCGTGCCGGGGGGCGGACGGGCGGCGGCACCGGCGGTTCCGGGGCCGGCCGGAACGCCTCCGGGGCGGCCGACGACGCGGGGGGCGGCAGAGTGGACGGCACGGCGCAGGCGCCGTCCGGCCCCGGAGTCGGCTCGGCCGAGTGGGACCTCCTCACCGACGACGTCCGGTGGTCCGCCGAGACCTTCCGGCTGCTCGGCTGCGACCCGGGGCACGGCCCGCTCAGCCTCGACCGCCTGCCCGACCGTCTCGACGAGTGCGACCGGCCGCAGCTGCGCCGCATGATGACCGACGCCCTCGTGCACGGACGACACGCCGGCGGGACCCTCCTCGTCCGCCGGCCCGACGGCGGGCACGACACGATCGAGTACGCGGGGGAGCCCGTCCTCGGCAACGACGGGACCGTCACCGCCCTGCGGATGCGGCTGCGCGCGGCCGCCCCGGCCGACCCGGTCTGACGACGCCGCTCCGACCGCACCGCACCGCCGACCGTCTGCGGGAGCCCCGACCGCCCCAGGCGGCGCCCTGGGGGCCGTCCGCGCCCGCACACCCGCGGCCCGGCCGACGCCCCGACCACCGATGAACCACCGCGCGGCCCCGCCCGACCCGCTCAGGCGAGCCTGGGCCGGTTCTTCTCGTCCGCCCGACGCAGCTCGCGCCCCATCTCCGCGCGGAGCTCGTCGACCTCCGGCACCCCCCGGTACCGGGCGGTCAGCCGGTACATCTCGCGCAGCCGGTCCCAGGTGCGGTGCGAGGAGTTCTGGCCGATCAGGTTCATCACCATCTTGGCCTGGAACTCCGCCGCGTCCGGTTCGCCGGTGAGCCAGTGCAGCGAGGCCAGCGTGATCCGGTCGAACAGCGCCGACCGCAGCTGCCCGGTGCCCTCGCGCAGGCCGATCACCCGTTCCGCGTGCCGGCGGGCCTGCGGGGCGGCCGCCGGGTCGTGCTCGGCCAGGGTGCGCAGCACCAGCGCCTGCATCCCGCGCAGCTCGGCCTCGTCGAACACCTGCATCCAGGACGGCGGGGGCTCCGGCGCGTCCTCGGCGAACAGGTCCTCCGCCTCGCCGAGCAGGCGCCAGGTGTCCTGGGAGTGCCCGATCGAGGCGTGTGCCCAGGCCTCCACGGTGTTGAACATCGCTCTGGTCCGGGGCGACAGCCGGCCGCCGTTCGCCTTCGCGGCCGCCATCAGGTCGAGCGCGTCGTCGGCCCGGCCGAGGTGCACCATCTGCCGGGCGGCCCGCGAGATCGCCTCACCGGCGCGCGGACGGTCGCCCGCCTCCTTCGCCGCCTGGGCGGCGATCACGAAGTACTTCTGCGCCGTCGGCTCCAGGCCGACGTCGTGCGACATCCAGCCGGCCAGCACCGCGAGGTTGGCCGCGACCAGCCACAACCGCTGTTCGACCACCGGGTCGTGCCGGCTCGTCAGCAGGCCTCCCACCTCGTTGAGTTGGCCGACCACCGCCTTGCGCTGCAGTCCGCCGCCGCGTGCCGCGTCCCAGGCGCGGAACACCTGCACCGAGCGCTCCAGCGCCTCCACCTCGTCGAGCCCGACCGGGCCCGCGTCGTACACGTCCACCACCGGCAGGGCGCCGCCCTGTCCGGTGACCACCGGCCGGGGTCCGGCCGCCGAGGCCGCGTAGGCGACGGCGTCCCCGCCCAACCAGCCCCTGAGCGAGTCGGCGACGACCGCCCCGGCCGTGAGCGCGGCTCCCGCGCCCACCAATCCACGTCGGTTCAGCATGAGGTCCATTCCCGTGAACTCGGTGAGGACCGCGGCCGTACGATCCGGCTCCCATGGATGTGTTGCGGGCTGCGCCGCTCCGGTCCTGGTGGGCCGGTGTCGCTCAAGACCGAGGTCCTCAGTGGTGACGACACGGCCGAGCCGCTCCGTGAACACGGCAGCCAGTACCCTGGGCACCGGATCGCGCGGGATCTCGCCCTGCTCGATCCACCGCCTCACCCGCGAGGTGTCCGTGGACAGTTGCTGCTGTCCCAGCGAAGCACCGCGCCGGTTGACCAGCCGCGCGAGCTCGCCCTTCGACCATCCGGTCATGACGAACAGGTCGGCGAGTCGGGTGTTGGGTCCCCTGCTCAAGTGAAGCCCCCAGGTTCCTCGGCTGGTTCGAGGCTAGAGGCTCCGTCATGTGCCAGGCGAGCATTCGCCAGGCTTCGCCAGGGTCCGCCACATTACGAACCAGTGCCGTCCGGGTGTGATGTAGGGGTGCGCCACCTCGCCCCTCGGTTCGGGCGGCGCCCCAGGCCGGCGGCGGGTTCACCCCCGCCCGGGTCACGGGGCGTCCCCGGTCCTCACCCGAGGGGGTGGCGCGGCCGGGTGGCGCGGGGGCGCCGGGCACGGCCGCGGCAGTCCGGCCGACCGCATTCCCCAGGGTGCGGACGGCCGGTCCACCGCAGCAGGGGGCCACGGCCCCGTCCGTGCCCGGCGCCCGCGCTCCACCCACTGCACCGAACCAGGGCCGCCGTCACGCCAGGAAGCACACGGCACCGGCCCTCCCCCGCACCGCGGGGCTCACCCGCCGACGGACAGGAAGGGACCACCCTCACCCCATGTACTCCTCAGCGACCTCCCCCACGCCGACCGCGACCCGCACCGCGCTGCGCCCCCCCACCGCAGCCAACGGCCGTCCCGGCCCGAAGCTGGTCCCGCCGCCGGGCCGCCCCGCCCCGCAGCGGGGCGGCGACGGCCGGTCCGCGGACGCGCGGGGCCAGGCCGCCCGTACGGCGCTGGGGCTGCGCGCCCCCGAGGCCGGGCAGTCGGCGGCCCGGATCCCGACCGCCCGCATTCCCGCCACCCGCGTCCCGGCCACCCGTCCCGGTGACGGCCGGCCGCTGCGGGCTCCGATGCGCCCCGGCCAGTCCGGCGCACCGGAGCGGATCGACCCGTCGGCACTGCAGACGCCCGCGGTACGGGCCGCGCTGGCCGGTGTCGCGCGGATATGTCCCGCCTTCACCCCCCGGCAGGTGCTGCGCGAGGGGAGCCGCCACATCCTGGTGGCGGGCACCATCGGGCGGGCCCCGGTGGTCGCCAAGTGCCTGGCGCCGCAGGCGGTGCGGAGCGAGTACTTCGAGCAGCTGGTGGCCGACTTCCACCACGAGGTCGCGGTCTACCGGGCGTTCGTCCGGCACCGCCCGCCGGTGCGGCTGCCCCGACTGGTGGCGGCCGACCACGACCGCTGCGTGCTCGTCATGGAGCGCGTCCCCGGCCGTCCGGCCGCCCGGGAGCGCCACCCGGTCAACGCGCCCACCCCTGGCGAGGTGCGGGCGCTGCTCACCGCCGTTCGCACGCTCAACCTGTGGCGGCCGCCGACCGACGTGTTCCAGCCGCGGCTGGACTACCAGCTGGAGATCGCCCGGTACCACTCGGTGGGTCAGCTCACCGACCGGGACGCGGGCGACCTGCGCGGCCTGCTGCACGGCCTGAGCCAAACCCCGCTGCAGCTCTGCCACGGCGACGCCCTGCTCAGCAACATGCTGCTGGCGCCGTCCGGTCCGGTGCTGGTCGACTGGGAGCAGGCCGGCTGGTACCTGCCCGGCTACGACCTGGCGGTGCTGTGGAGCGTGCTCTCCGGGGACACGGCGGCGCGCCGGCAGATCAGCCAGCTCGCCCAGAGCGGCGGGACCATGGCCCGGGACGCGTTCCTGGTCAACCTGGTGCTGGTGCTGATGCGGGAGATCCGGCTGTACGACGTGCCGGGCGCGGGCGAGGAGCAGCGGATCATGATCCGCCGGCTGTACGACGACGCCGCGCTGGCCCGCCGGGCCGTCCGCGCCGCCGTCGGAACACGCTGAGCCGGTGCGCCCGGGCGGACCACGCGCGGGCGGTGCACACCGAGGCGTGCACCCAGGCGCGAACCCTGCCGGCATCGCGCGTCCCGGTGCGCCGTTCTCAGGCCCGATCGCGGGGCCCGGTCCTCAGGGCCGGGCCCCGCGGGCCAGGGCGGCCCGGCCGGCCGCGTCCAGGACGGCCTCGTCCGAGGTGAAGTGCACCCGGCTGCTGAGGACGTCGCGCAGGTAGCGCTCCAGCGGGTGGCGCCGGCTCAGCCCCGGGTCGCCCGTGAGCGTCACGGCCTGCTGGACGGCGGACACCGCGGCGCGGGTGGCCAGCAGGTGGGCGGGGCCGGTTCGGGCGACGGCCTCCGGTTCGGCCCGGTCGACCCGCGGCGCCAGGCCGTTGACCAGCTCCTCCGCACCGATCAGCTGGGCCTCGATCTCGCCCAGCGCGCACCGGTGGCGGGGCAGGCCGCCGAGCGGCTCGGCGAGGTCGGCAAAGGTGCGTCGGTGCAGGAACCGGACCAGCCAGTCCGCCGCGGAACGGGCCACCCCGAGGGCGACCGCGGCGAGGGCGAGATCGCGCCAGGCGCGGGTGAGTTCGGCCGCGGGGACGGCACCCTCGGCACCCTCGGCTCCCTCCGCGGCCGGCCCGGGGCCGCCGGCGGGCGGGGCCTTCGCCACCGTCAGCCCGAGGGCGAGCTCGGCCGGCACCCGGACCGCGTCCAGTACCACGTCGTGGCCGGCGCTGGCCCGCAGGCCGAGCTGGTCCCAGGTCGGGTCGACCTCGACGCCCTCGCTCTCGCCCCGGACCAGGAAGGTGCCCACCCGCGGCTCCGGCTCGTCGGTCCGCGCCGTGACGGCCATCCAGGCCAGCGCCTCGGCGCCGGCGACGTACGTCTTCCGGCCGCTGAGCAGCCACCCGCCCTCGGCGTCCCGCCGGGCGAGCGTCGCCGGGAGCTCCCCCGGCCGGCCGCCGGGCTCCACGTGCAGGGTGCTGACCAGCACCGGTCCGCGCCGGGACTCGGTGAGCAGCCTGCGGTAGCCCGCGGCCGGCCAGGCCGCCACCCGGGCCTGCTCGGCGTGCCGGAGCAGGGTGAATGCGGTGACCAGGGCCACCGAGGCGTCCCCGCGGCCGAGTTGGGCGAGCACCCGGACGGTGTCCGCGAGCGTGCCGCCCGGCCCGCCGTACCGCCGGGCGACGGTGAGGGTGAGCAGTCCGGCCTCGTGCACCGCCTCGATGCCCTGGTACGGGAAGGTGGCGTCGCGATCGTGCTCCTCGGCGCGGGCGGCCAGCAGGTCGACGACCCGGGGCAGTCCGGCCAGGGCCGTGGCGACGGGCGACTGGTCGGCAGACGTGGTGGTCATGGTGCTGGTGCCTCCGGGCGGCAGCGTGGGCTCGGCTCTTCGGGCGGCACGCCGAACGGGCGCGCGGTGCCGGTGGGCGGCCCCGGAGGTCGGTGGGAGTGCGCCCCTGGATCGGCGGCGGCCCTTCCGGCCAGTCGCCCGCCGCCTCGGGGACGGTTCCCCTCAGCGCCCCGGACACACCGCACTGGCCGTACGCCGCAGGTCCGGACGGCTGCGACGGGTCGGCGGCGGGAGACGGCTCGACATGCTCGCGACTGTACGAAGCGGTGATCGAAACCGTCAAGCAGCGCCCGGGACGCACCGGCGACCCGGCCGCCGGGCGGCCGGGCGGTCCGGTCAGCCCTGCTGGAACATCTCCGCCGGGAGCGGCTTCAGGAGCTGGTAGAGGTCGTCCGAAATCGGTCGGTCCCAGGAGGCGATGGTGACCTGGACGCCGTCGCTGCGCCCGAACTGGGAGCAGAACACCCGCCCCTCGCTGACCTTGACCTTCTTCACGATCAGCAGGTCGTCCCCGAGCATCACCGGGAAGTCCTCGGCCGAGACGAACTCGACCGGTTCTTCGTTCTCCAGCGCCGCGAGCAGTTGCCGGACCTCGAAGGGCACGTCGTCCCCGGTGTCACGGGCGGGCGAGCCCTCGGGGAGGTTGCCGATGAACATCGCCGGGCCTCTGCCGCCGAACAGGTCGTAGCGCAGGAAGATCCCCTGGCAGGAGCCGTCCGGGCCGGTCATCATGGCCGCACCGAAGTCGCCGGGCCAGTCCCCCGGGTCCATCGCGAGCACGTCGAAGTCCGGGCCGGCGGGCTGTCCGGAGCGACGGCGGAGAAAAGACATGGGAACATCGTACGTGCCCGGCACACCGCGCTCGCGGGGTGGGTCGGGCACCGGTCGGAGATCCACGCTCAGAGACCAATGTTGACTCTGAGCAACCGTCCGGGCTACGTTCGGTTCAGCACGACAGCCGTTCTGGGTTTCACCCTCCGGGGGGACGGCACGTCGCAACGCGGCCCTACACGCGTATCCCTCACCGTGCACATATGTCGTGCCGAACAGCCGAGCACCCAGCTTCGTCGTCGCGCACAGCACACACAAGCCAACATTTCGATGCCACACAAGCAAGGTCCGCGGGGCCCCGGCCCGTCGCTCCCGCGGATCTGCTCGGGACGCCGCCGCGTGGGGGCGTGCGGGTCCCGAGCACCCGGTACCGGGTCCGAGTCGCTCTCGGAGCCGGTGCCAGCCTCCCGGCGACTGCCGACCCCTCGCGGGGTCGGGACCGGCCAACGCACCCCCGGTGCGCAGGGGATGACTGGGAGGCAGGCCTGGCAGCGCTGCCGGGCTGCACAGCAGGCGCCGTGTCTGGCCGCGTGGGGGCGGTGGGCACGGCGTCTGCCTGTGCTCATACTCTGAGCTGCGTTTGTCTAACAGTCAACAGAAAATATGACGGGGTACGCTCAAACGAGATCAGACCGATGCGCGTCCGATGCAGAGGTGGACGGACCCCGCTCGGGGCCCGTCCACCGGCGGCTCAGGTGAGGTCGAACTCGCCGTCCCGCGCACCGAGCACGAAGGCCCGCCACTCGCCCGGGGTGAAGACCAGGATCGGCCCGTCCTCCTGGCGGCCGTCCCTCATCCCGATGTAGCCGTCCACGAACGCGATCTGGACATCGCCGACGCCCTGGCTGGAGCACTGCCAGGTGGCACCGGTGAAGTCGACCTTCGGCTTCCCGTTGGGCGCGAGCTCCGGCACCAGGTCCGCCGGCTCGGCGGCCGATTCCACGTCAGTTCCGATGTTGGCTGGCACTGCTGCTCTCCTCCCGACGGTGTCCCGGTCAGCCTAGCCACCCCTCGCCGCCCCGGTCAGCGAGTTGCCGGGGTCTCCCCAACGCCCGGGCCTGCGGCCGGCACACCACCCCGCGACCGGGCGCGGTGTGATACGGCGTGGGGCAGCCCGGAACCCGCCCTGAGCGTGTCCCGGCACGGCGGGCGGCGGGCGAGCTGCCAGAGTGTGGGAAACCCCCCACCGAACGCCCCCCGAGGAGCCGCCGATGAGCCGCCGGGACGGCACCCGCGCCGACGTCATCCCCATCTCCGAGGCCCCGTCGGCGCACCCCCCGGCGCCCCGCACCCCGCCCTCGCGCACCCCGCTGCCCCGACCGACCCCCGGCCGACCGCCCGCGCACGGCCGGGTCGGGATCGTGCTGGTCTCGCACAGCCAGGAGCTGGCCGACGCCGTCCGGGCCCTCGCGCTCGCGCTGGTGCCCTCCGACTCCCCCGCCCCGGTCGCCGGCACCGGGGGCGACGCGCACTCCGGGCCCGGGATCAGCGCCGTCCTGGTCGCCGCGGCCACCCGCCGGGTGGACCAGGGACACGGTGTGGTGGTGCTCGCCGACCTCGGGAGCGCGGTGTCCACCGTCCGCGCGCTGCTCTCGGAGGCGGACGAGCACGGCCTGCCGTTCCCGGTCCGCTTCGCCGACGCGCCGTTCGTGGAGGGGGCGGTCGCCGCCGTCGCCACCGCCACCGCGGGCGGGGACCTCGCGGCGGTGCTCGACGCGGCCGAGGAGGCCTACCGCCAGCACAAGGACTGACCCGGGGCCGGGCGCGAGCACCGGTCGGTGCGAGGACGGGCCCGGGGCGGCACCCGGCCGTCGGCCGGGGTTCACCGAATGTTCCGCCGGCCCGGCGCGCCGCCCGTGCGGTCCCCGGACGGGCCTCAGCACTT
Source organism: Kitasatospora hibisci (assembly GCF_043950205.1). Classification (NCBI taxonomy): domain Bacteria; kingdom Bacillati; phylum Actinomycetota; class Actinomycetes; order Kitasatosporales; family Streptomycetaceae; genus Kitasatospora; species Kitasatospora hibisci. Next base: position 1,500,394 of record NZ_CP171642.1, read on the forward strand.
CTCGCCGTTCCCGCCCACCCGGGGTGACCGTCCGGCTACCATCGGCGCAGGACCGGCCGAGCGGGCCGGGTGGTCGGAGGGGGGAACCTCAGCCATGCGCGTGGTCGTCACCGGCGGGGCCGGATTCATCGGTGCCAATCTGGTCCGGGCCCTGCTGGCCCGGCCCGAGATCGACCAGGTGCGGGTGGTGGACGACTTCTCCACCGGCTCCAAGGCCAACCTGGCCGGCGTCGACGCCGTGCTCCACGAGGGCAGCATCCTCGACCCGGCACTCCTGGACGAGGCCTTCGCGGGCACCGACGCGGTGGTCCACCTGGCCGCGCTGCCCTCCGTCCCGCGCTCGGTCGCGGACCCGCTGGCCAGCCACCACGCCAACGCGACCGGCACACTGGAGGTCCTCCAGGCCGCCCGCCGCGCCGGCGGCCTGTACGTCACCGCGGCCTCCTCGTCCTCGGTCTACGGCGCGAACCGGGACCTGCCCAAGTGCGAGACCATGCGCACCGCGCCGATGAGCCCGTACGCCGTCTCCAAGCTGGCCACCGAGGCCTACCTGGCCGCGTACCACCACTGCTACGGCCTCGGTGTGCTGCCACTGCGCTTCTTCAACGTCTTCGGCCCGCTGCAGCCGGCCGGGCACGCGTACGCCGCGGTGGTGCCGGCCTTCCTCGACGCCGCGCTGGCCGGGCGACCGCTGACCGTCCACGGGGACGGCGGCCAGAGCCGGGACTTCACCTACGTCGGCACGGTGACCCAGGTGATCACCGAGGCGGTGGTCCGCCGCGTGGTGCACGCCGACCCGGTGAACCTGGCCTTCGGCACCCGCACCTCGCTGCTGGAGCTGGTCGGCGAGCTGGAGCAGGTGCTCGGCCACGAGGTCGAGGTCGCCCACACCGAGCCGCGGCCGGGCGACGTCCGGGACTCGCAGGCCGACAACTCCCGGCTGCGCGAGCTGTTCCCGGACGTCCGGCCGGTGCCCCTGCGGGAGGGGCTGGAGCGCACGGCGGAGTGGTTCCGGACGCCGTAGTCCGTCCGGCCCCCGTCAGGGGCGCTGCACGCCCTCCCAGGCGAAGAAGGCCGCCCCCTCGGACTCACGCGCCTGGCGCAGCCACTCGTGCTCCTGCTCGGCCATCGGCGGCAGCTCGTCCAGGCCGTACCAGCCGACCGCGAGCGACTCGTCGTCGTTGACCCGGGCCTCCCCGCCGACCGCGCGGCAGCGGAAGACGGTGACCAGGTACTGGGTCACATCGCCGTTGGGGTAGGTGACTTCGGGCGAGACGCCGACGGCGGCCAGCAGCTCGGGGACGACCGCCACGCCGGTCTCCTCCAGGCACTCGCGCACCGCGCCGTCGGCCGGCTGCTCCCCGGGTTCGAGGATCCCGCCGGGGAGCGCCCAGCGGCCGTCGTCGGCGCGCTGGAGCAGCAGCACCCGGTCCCGGTCGTCCAGGACGACGGTGACGGCTGCGCTCAGCCAGAGCTTGCGGGTGCCCACGACGGAGCGGAGTTCGGCGAGGAACGCGGGAATGGCCATGCCCCGAGCCTAGGCCCCCGCCCGGGCGCCCGGGCGGCTACCTACGCAGCGGTCTGGCCGGGGAGCCCACCACCACCTCGCCCGCCGGGACGTCCCCGGTCACGACGGCGGCCGCGCCGACGAACGCGCCCGCGCCGATCCTGCGGCCCTGCAGCACCACGGCGTTGCTGCCCACGGTGGCGCCGTCCGCGAGGTGCACGGCACCGGAGACGTTGCCGCCCGGGTAGACCGTCACCCGCTCGCCGAGCACGGCGTCGTGACCCACGGTCGCGTTGTAGTGGACCTGACTGTGTGCGCCGAGGCGCACGCTGCTGGACACGTACGCCCCGCCCATCACCAGGCAGCCCGGGCCGAGCACGGTGTCGGGGGCGATCAGGGCCCTGGGATGGACAAGGGTGGCCGGTACCGCGCCCCGGCCGTCCAGCAGCGCGGCGAGCCGCTGCCGGACGGCCGGGTCGGCGATGCCGACCAGGTAACGGGCACCGGGCGGGACGTCCGTGGGCCGCCGGACCGGAAGGCCGCGGACGGTGGCGCCGTGCTGACCGTCGTCGAGGAATCCCGTGACCGGGACGCCGGCCGCGAGCGCCGTGTCCAGCGCCTCCCGGCCGACGCCTCCGGCGCCGGCGATCCAGAGCTCCCGGGGGTCGGGCCGGTCGGCCGGGGTCGGTGGGGCGGTCGGGCCGTCGGTGGAGGACATGCCGGTCATCCTGCCCGGTTCCGGGTTCAGGACGCCTCCTCGACGGCGGCGTGGACGGGCTGCGACAGCCGGGGTCCGGTGGCCTGCCGGGGCAGGCTGATGGTCGGGAACGGAACGACCGGCGCGGGCCCGGCGGCGGTCCCGACGTGGTCGGACGCGGACTGGCCGGTCACCGGCTGGTCGGGTGCGGGGTGGCCGGCCGGGGTCTCGGCGGCTTCGGTGGGCGCCGGGAAGCCGGGGTTGACGCCCCCGGCCGCCGTGATGCCGCTCGGCCGCAGCAACACCCCGACGGTGCGGACGAGGATGCGCAGGTCCAGAAGGAGCGAACGGTGTTCGACGTACCAGAGGTCGAGCTCGATCCGCTCGGGCCAGCCGATGGAGTTGCGGCCCTGGACCTGTGCCCACCCGGTGAGGCCGGGGCGGACGTCGAGCCGGCCGCGCTGGCGGCGGGAGTAGTGGACGACCTGCTCCGGGAGGGTGGGCCGGGGGCCGATCACGCCCATCTCGCCGCGGGCGACGTTCCAGAGCTGCGGCAGCTCGTCCAGGCTGGTCCTGCGGAGCAGGTCGCCGAGCCGGGTGATGCGGGGGGCATCCGGCTCGTCGGCGTGGCGCCTGTCCCGCATGGTGCGGAACTTGAGGATCTCGAACTCCTTGCCGTGCCGACCTGTCCTGGTCTGGCGGAAGAGCACCGGTCCGCCCATCGTGCAGCGGATCAGCAGGGCGATCACCAGGCCGAGCGGTATCGCGACGATCCCGGCCAGGACGGTGACCGCGAGGTCCCCCCCTCGCTTCATGACGGTCCTTCCCCCTGAGTCTGATGTGGTGGGTGGGCTCAGCCGACCGTCCAGGGCAGGGCCTTGGCGCGGGCGACGGCCGCGTAGGTCTCCAGCGAGACCCCGGCGACGGCGCGCTGGTCGAAGTGTGCCGAGGCGCGGCTCCGTGCTGCGGCGCCGAGCCGGTCACGCAGGCCGGGCTCGGTGAGGAGCCGGTCCAGCGCGCTGGTGAGGGCCCGGGCGTCGCCGGGCGGGGCGAGAAGCAGGTGCTCGTCGTGGGTGCCGATCTCGCGGCAGCCGCGGATGTCGCTGAGCACCATCGGCAGGCCGCCGGCGGCGGCCTCCATGGCGGAACGCGAGAACCCCTCCCGGTAGGAGGGGAGCACGAAGACGTCGAGGGCCGCGTACACCGCGGGCATGTCGCCGCGCGGGCCGAGAAACTCCACGCCGGACTCGGCGCCGTGGGCGTCGGACTTGTCCGGGTCGTCCGGGCCGATCCAGACGAACCGGGCCTTGCCGGCCAGCGCCCGGGCCGCCTCGGCGTACTCGCGGATGCCCTTCTCGGCGACCCGCCGGCCGACCCCGCCGACCAGCAGCTCCCCCGGCCCGACGCCGAGTTCGGCACGGAGCAGGGCACGGCGGCGGTCGCGCTCGCCGGGGCCGGTGACGAACCGGGTGAGGTCGACGCCGTTGCCGACCACCCGCGAGCGGCGGGACGGGACGACGCGGGCCAGGGTCCGGCGGTCCTCGCCGTTCTGGTACAGCTCGGCGTGCGAGAAGCGCGCCGCGAAGGCCTCCGCCCCGAGCACGAACGCCCGTTTGGCGAACGGGTCGTGGGCCTGTGCCCAGAGGCCGTGGCAGGTGTTGACCACCACCGGCACCCGGGCCAGCCGGCCGAGGATCCGCCCGAGCACGCCGGTCTTGGGGTTGTGGGTGTGCAGCACGTCCGGGCGGATCCGGCCGAGCACGGCCAGGAGTTCGCGGGCGGCGGCGATGTCCGCGCGGGGCTGCCAGGCGCGGGTGAGCGCCGGGAGCGGCTCGTGGCGGACGCCGATCGCCTCGATCGCGGGGACGTACGGGCCGGGCGCGCTGATGCCGTAGGCCTCGAAGCCGGCCTCCAGGTCCACCTTGAGCTCGGTGGCGAGGAGCAGGTGCAGGCTCATGTCGACGGTGGTGAGGTGGGCGACGCGCAGCGGCCGCCCGCCCGGCCCGCGCAGCCGGGCCGTCGGCGCGGGCCGGGCGGGCACGGTGGGATCGGGCGTGTCCGCGGCGGGCTCAGGCACGGGCACCCACCGCCTTGGCGGCGGCGACGATCCGGGCGTAGGCGCGCTCGGGGACCAGCCGGCCGTAGAGCTTGGCGCGGAAGAAGTCGATCGGGTCGGTGCGGCGCACCGGCACCCGGCGCAGCCGGACCGGGTCCGTCCCCGGGGTGTTGCGGCCGACCTCGCCGGTGGCCGCGGTCCGGAACCGGGCCCGCAGTGCCGGCTCCATGTGCGGCACTGGCACGCCCCAGGTGTAGGCGTAGTGCCGGGGCCGGACGCCGAGGTGCTGCTCGACGTCGTCGTTGCAGGCGTCCAGCTCGGCGGTGCTGAGCAGCTCCGGCCGGGCGTGGCTGCGGGTGTGGTTGGCGACGGTGCAGAGGCCGGAGCCGGTCATCTCACGCAGTTGCTCCCAGCTGAGCGCGGGAGCGCCGGCGGTCTTCGCGGTGGAGCCCTCCCAGCGCATCTCGCCGCCGACGTGGCCGCTGGCGAGGTAGATCGTGAACGGGAGGCCGCGCTCGCGCAGCAGGGGCCAGGCGTGGTCGTAGACGTCGGCGAAGCCGTCGTCGAAGGTGAGCACGATACCGGGGGTGCGGCGGCCGGCCTCGATCCGGTCGACCGCCTCGTCCAGCGCGACCACCCGGCCGGGCGGCAGCTCGGCGAGCAGGTCGGCCTGGGCGGTGAAGTCTGCGATGGTGACGTCCAGCTCGTCGGGGCTGCCGCCGCTCACGCGGTGGTAGATCAGGACGGTGGCACCCTCACCGGGCCTGGCTCCGACGCGGCGTGCCAGTCCGCGCTTGACCCGGGCGCGCATGCCCCCACCCGTTCCGGCCGCCTCGACTGCCCCGGACACGGCGTTGCCGCTCATCGCTCCCCCCTCTGCGGCACCCTCCCCGGCGCCGTCAAGTGGCCCTTCATCCGCCGCAGTTGACCTCTCTGGGCCGGCCGGACGAAATCACAGTAGGGGGAGATGTGGGGCTGCTGCCCCGGATTTGTGAAAGAAGCGAGAAGGAGTTGGCGGATGGGCTGAAAACCGGCCGATCGGACCGGCCGGAATCGAGCGGGAGCTCAGTCACCGCGTGGACATACCGGACACTCCGACGGTACGGGCACCCCTGGAGCCACAAACACCCCGGGAGCCACAGCGACTGCGGGCGGTTCGGGACGCACGGCGGGTCGGGGTCCGGCAGCGCGCGGGTCAGAGCGTCGCGCCGCGCCGGTAGCGCACGACGGCGAACGCGATCCGGCCGAGCAGCAGCACGCCGGCCGCGAGCGAGCCGGCCACAGCCATGGCCCAGGCCGGACCGTCACTCTCCGGAACCGCCACGGCCACCACGATGCCCACCGCCAGGCAGGCCAGGCCCACCACGGCGAGCGGGATCTGGTGGGTGACCAGTGCGCCACCACGCCACAGGTGCTGCATCCGGGTCGCACCGTGCGGGCGGGGGTGATCACGTTCCGCGTCTGCCATGAGCCCAAGGTACCGCGAGGAACCCGGACCGGCAGCCCGCGGGGAGTGACCCTCCGGGCACGCTCGGTGACGGAACCGGGCGGTTCGGAGCTCCGGCGCACGCCCCGGAGGCATATGTTCCGGGCCCGCGAAAAATCCTCGGCTGTCCGGTACAACCATCTACGCGTAGTAGCTGTCTCCACTACATTGAGCGATCCAGGAGCCGTCCGCGGTGCGGGTTGGGAGTCCCCGCCGAGGACCGGAACTACCCAGGGGGCGGAGCCGCCGTGCCCTGGTGTCGGAGGCAGGGCTCCGTCCTCCGGCGGTACCGCCACGCCGCACAGGCGACCGAGGGGGAACCGTGCCGCATTCCCAGTCCACCACGTCGATCTCCAGGGCCAGGGCCAGGTCCGTGGTCCGCACCCTGCCGAGCGTGACCGTGCGCTCGCTGCCGCAGGCGGCTGTCGGGCAGCCGGCCGCCCGGCAGCAGTCCTCCGTCCGACCGCAACCCGTTCGCCCGCAACCCGTTCCACGGCCGACGAAACCGGCGCCCATGGCCTACGCGGGGGCGCCGGCGGTGCCTGCGGCGCCGGCTGGCCCGGGGGGTCACCAGCCGGCCGCCGGGCGGCCGACCGTGGCGGCCGATCCCTGCCGGCCGGACGGGCGGGGTGAGTGGCTGCGCTTCGCCCCCGTCCAACCGCTGTTCCGGGCGCGGGCCGCGCAGCGGCTCGCCGTGCTCGCCTACCACGGTGTGACCGACCCGCGGTCCTTCGGCGCCCAGCTGGACCGGCTGCGAAGACTCGCCACACCCGTCTCCCTGGACGCCGTCCAGCAGGCCGTCACGGAGCGCCGGCCGCTGCCGCCGCGCAGCGTGCTGGTGACTTTCGACGACGCCGACCGCAGCGTCCTCACCCACGCCCTGCCCGCCCTCAACGACCGCGGGATCCCGGCCGCCGCCTTCGTGATCTCCGAGTTGATCGGGACCGAACGGCCGTTCTGGTGGCACGAGGCCGACTTCCTGGCCCGGCACGGCGGGCGCGCCCGCTCGCTGGACTGCGGACACCCGTCGCAGCTGCTCCGGCGGCTCAAGGCGATGCCCGACCCGGACCGGCGGCGCAGCCTGCACGAGCTCCGGGTCAGTGCGGACCGGCGTCCGCCCCGGCAGGAGCAGCTCACCCCGGCCGACCTGCTCGCCCTGCGCGCGGGCGGCGTCGCCATCGGCAACCACACCCAGGGGCACCCGTGCCTCGGCCGCTGCGACGACGTCACCGTCCGTGCCGAGATCACCGGTGCACACGAGGCGCTCACCCACTGGCTGGGCGAGCCGCCGGTGGCCTTCGCCTACCCCGACGGCGGCCACGACCCGCGCGCGGAAGCCGTCCTGCAGGAGCTCGGCTACCGCCTCGGATTCCTCTCGGACCACCGGTTGGGCCCGCGCCTGCCCCACCACCCGCTGCAGATCAGCCGGCTGCAGGTGGACTCCACCACCAGCACCCGCCGGTTCGACACCATCCTGTCCGGCCTCGAACCGGCCTACCGCCGCTGGCGCGGCCACGCCGTGGCCTGACCTCCCGTGCGGGGGGAGTCGGCCGAGCCGACGTCCCGCGCACGGGGCGTACCGGGACGCACCGGTCAGGGTCCACGCCGGGAGTCGGGCGGGCCGGCGCCCGGTGCGGGTCGGTGGTCAGGCGGCGGGAGCGGGGGTGGCGAGGGTGAGGCCCTGGGGGTAGAGCCGGGCGACCGGGGGGAAGGGGGCCGGGACGCCGGCGTGGAGGACGGTCACGGTCGCCTCCCCGGTGCGGCCGGGATCGGCGACGCGGCGCAGCGCCTGGGCCGCGACCGCGTCGGCAGACCCGTGCAGCGTCAGCCCGGGGGCCGCGGTGGAGACGACGGCCGCGCAGATGCGGTCGGCCACCAGCTCGTAGTGCGTGCAGCCGAGCACGATGGCCGCCGTACCGGCCGGGGTCCGGGCCGCGGCGTCCGCCACGGCCGCCTCGATCGCCGCGTCGTCGCCGTGCTCGACGGCGTCCGCCAGCCCTGGGCAGGCGACCTCGGTGACCGCGGCCGTCCCGGCGAAGTCGCGGATCAGGCCGCGCTGGTAGGCACTGCCCGTGGTGATCGGGGTGGCCCAGATCGCGACCGGACCTCCGAGGGCGGCGGCCGGCTTGATGGCCGGGACCGTGCCGATGACCGGCAGCGCGGGCTCCAGCTCGGCCCGCAGCACGGCCAGCGCGTGCACCGAGGCGGTGTTGCAGGCGACCACCAGCACGTCCGGTTCGAGGTCCGCCGCGGCGCGCGCGCAGCCCAGGGCGAGCGCGGCGACCTCCTCGGGCGTGCGCGGGCCCCAGGGCATCGAGGCGGGGTTGGAGGAGAGCACCAGATCGACGTCCGGCCGCAGCGTCCGAAGGGCGGCAGCCGCGGCCAGCAGGCCGATTCCCGAGTCCATCAGTGCGATCTTCATGGACCAAGACATTAGTCGATGCCCCGCCACGGGCCCCCGGTGCGGCAGACTGCCCGGGTGACCGTCCTGCTGTGGATCGCCCTGCTCTCCCTGCTGGTCTGGCTCTGGCTGGCGTGCTGCCACGGGTTCTTCTGGCGCACCGACCTGCGGCTGCCGCCGCGCCGCCCGCCGGCGCGCTGGCCGCACGTCGTGGTGGTGGTCCCGGCCCGGGACGAGGCCGAGGTGCTGCCGCTCAGCCTGCCGAGCCTGCTCGCTCAGAAGTACCCGGGGCGGGCCCGGGTGGTCCTGGTGGACGACCACAGCTCGGACGGCACCGGAGCGCTCGCGGCCTCGCTCGCCGCCCCCGACGGGCTGGAGCTGGCCGTCACCACCCCTCCCCCTCTGCCGCCGGACTGGACCGGCAAGCTCTGGGCGCTGCGGCACGGCGTGGAGCTGGCCGGTCCGGACGCGGAGTACCTGCTGCTGACCGATGCCGACATCGCGCACGGGCCGGACTCGCTCGCCGAGCTGGTGGCCGCGGCCGAGAGCAACCGGCTGGACCTGGTCTCGCAGATGGCCCGGCTGCGGGTGGAGACCGGGTGGGAGCGGCTGATCGTGCCGGCCTTCGTCTACTTCTTCGCGCAGCTGTACCCGTTCCGCCGGTCCAACCGGCCGGGCGCGCGGACGGCCGCGGCTGCGGGCGGCTGCTCGCTGGTGCGGCGCGAGGCCCTGGAGCGGGTGGGCGGGGTGGCGGCGATCCGCGGGGCGGTGATCGACGACGTCTCGCTGGCCCGCGCGGTGAAAGCCGCCGGCGGCCGGACCTGGCTGGGCCTGGCGGACCAGGTGGACAGCGTCCGCCCGTACCCGCGCCTGGCACAGCTCTGGCGGATGGTCTCGCGCAGCGCTTACGCCCAGCTGCGGCACTCGGTGCTGCTGCTGGCCGGCACGGTGCTCGGGCTGGCGCTGGTGTACCTGGTGCCGCCGGTGGCGACCCTGGCCGGGGCGGCCGCCGAGCGGTGGGCGACGGCCTCGGCGGGCGGGGCGGCCTGGGCGCTGATGGCGGGAACGTACCTGCCGATGCTGCGCTACTACCGGCAGCCCGCGCCGGCCGCGTTGCTCCTGCCGTTCACCGCGGCGCTCTACCTGCTGATGACGGTGGACTCGGCGGTGCAGCACTGGCGCGGACGCGGAGCTTCGTGGAAAGGCCGGACGTACTGAGACGTCTGGTCCACACTGTTCGAATGGACCGCCAAACGATCTCCCGCCTCGCCCATGCCCACCACCCGATCGCCGCGCCGATCGCCGACGAGTCGGTGGCCCGGCTGCTGACCCGGGCCACCGGGCACACCGAGACCGGCCGGGTGCTCGACCTCGGCTGCGGCGAGGGCGGCTGGCTGGTCCGGGCGCTGGCGGCGCGGCCGCGGTGGCAGGCGGTCGGGGTGGACCTGGACGCGGCGGCGCTGACCCGGGCCCGGGAGGTCGCCCTGGCCCTCGGGGTGGAGCGGCGGATCGGTCTGCACCACCTGGACGTCCAGGAGTTCAAAGCCGTCGAGCCGTTCGACCTGGTGCTGAACGTGGGGGCGACGCACGCCTTCGGCGGGCTGCTGCCGACCCTGGCCGCGGCCCGCGGGCACCTGGCGCCGGGCGGTCTGGTCGTGGTCGGCGACGGCTTCTGGGAGCGGGAACCCGGGCAGGCCGCGCTGGACGGGCTCGGCGCGGACCGGGAGGAGTTCGCGGATCTGGCGACCACGACCGACCGGGTGATCGCGGACGGCTGGACGCCGGTGTACGGCCATGTCAGCACGCCGCAGGAGTGGGACGACTACGAGTTCTCGTGGACGGGCTCGCTGGCCGCGTGGGCGCTGGACCACCCGGACCACCCGGACGCGGCGGCCGCCCGAGAAGCGGCGGACCGGCACCGGTCCGAGTGGCTGCACGGGTACCGCGGAACCCTCGGCTTCGTCACCTACCTGCTGCGCCGCGACTGACCGGCGGTCCTCCGTCCGGCCGGCCGGTCCTCCGGTCGGACGGAGACCGTCGGTCGGCCCGGACGGAGGACCGAGCCGGGGCCCCCGACACGACCGCGGTCGGAGGCCGGGGTCGGAGGCCCGGGTCAGAGGCGGCCCAACAGGCGCAGGGCCGCCGGCTTGGTGAACTCGTACCTGGTCATCTGCTCCAGGTCCCGCAGCCAGCGGCCCGCGCGGGCCGGGCGGGCCAGGACGCGGGCGTAGAGCTCCTCGAAGGCCGTGGTCACGCTCTCCAGCGAGAACCGTCCGACCACCCACTCCCGCCCCCAGGCACCCAACTCGGTGCGTCGGCCCGGGTCGTCGAGGAGTCCGCGGAGCTGCCCGGCCAGCGACTCGGGCTCACGCGAGCCGCTGCCGAAGCCGTACATGCAGCGCGAGGCGTGCGGCTCGACCAGCGGCCCCGGCTCGTGCACGGCGGTGTAGCCGGCCGCCCCGTGCACCACCACCGGCTTGCCGAAGGCGAGGCCGCGCAGGGCCGAGCCGCCCATGCCGAGGACGATGTCGGCGGCCTGGTAGGCGGGCCGCGGGTCGGCCAACTGGCCCGGCACCAGGACGGCTCGGCGGCCGAGGGCGGTGTTGGCCGCGGCCGCGCGGGTGCGCAGCGGCTCCAGACTCGGCCCGGCGCCGACCACGACCAGCCGGACCCGCGGGTCGTCGAGCTGCCGGACGGCGTCGACGGTGAGCTCGGTGCCGGCGTCCTTCTCCAGTGCGGGCACCAGCCGGGTGACGATGACGAGCAGCAACTCGTCGTCGCCGATGCCGTGCTCGCGCCGGAAGGCGGCGCCGTCGACCAGTCCGGGTGCGTCGGTGGCGGTGTTCACCGGCGGTTCGATCAGGCTGACGTCCCGGTGGCCGAAGGCCCTTCCCTCGCCCATCAGCGCACCGAGGCCGAGGACGAGCGGCTGGTGGTGGGGCAGGCCGCGCAGCATCCGGATGCCGTAGAAGGTGGTGACCACCGGCAGCCGTCCGTAACGTCCGGGCCCGAAGTAGGAGTTGCGGGCCGCCCGGACCTCCCAGGCGTGCAGCAGCTGGCTGCCGTGCTCGGCGGCGAGGCGGCCGAGGCGGCGCCGGACCTCGGCGTGCGGGGTGTCCGGTCCGCCGGCGACCACGACGTCGAGGCCGTGCCCGGCGGCGACCTCGACCAGCGGCGCGGGGCCGGTCACCCCCTGCGCGAAGAGCACCGGGTCGTGGCCGCGCTCGCGCAGGGTGCGGGCGATGTCGACCGCGTTGAGCTGGGCTCCGCCCAGGGCAAGGTTGTTGAGATGGACCAGCACCCGGACAGGTCGCAAGGGTCACTCCTCCCAGTGGTGCGGGACGAAGACCGGCGCGGCCAGCACGACCGCGCGCGGCGGGGTGTCCAGCATCGGGCCGAACACGTCGAACTGGCCGACCGAGTGCCAGCTCATCAGCGTCCCACCGTCGGTCCGGCCGATCCCGTACACGCCGGCCCAGAGCGTGTAGCGGCCACGCGGAAGCGGCAACCTGGGTATCACACAGACGACTTGGCGGTCCTCGCCGGTGAGTCGGAGCTCGTGGCTGATCTGGAAGATGGGGCTGGACGTGCCCTCGCTGACGCCCAGGTGCAGGGTGGCGTCGCCGCGGTGGTCGCCGCCGAGGGTGAGCTCGACGCTCATCGGTGCGTCGGTGGTCAGGCTCTCCCGGTCCTCGCCCCGGACGGCGTGCTTGAGCAGTTGCAGCGGCTCGCCGGTACGGCCGCCGGCCTCGGACTGGGCCTCGATGGAGTCGCGGTAGCCGGCCATCGCGTCCTTGATGCCCGCGTCCACCCGGACCGAGCCCTGCTCCAGCCAGACGCCGCGCCGGCAGATGGACTCCACGGCGGGCAGGTCGTGGGAGACGAAGACGATCGTGGTGCCCTGCTCCGCGACCTCGCGCATCCGGTCCAGGCAGCGCTGCTGGAAGACCGCGTCGCCGACCGCCAACACCTCGTCCACCAGCAGGACATGGGGCTCCAGGTAGGCAGCGACGGCGAAGCCGAGGCGCATCTGCATGCCGGAGGAGTAGAACTTCACCTGCCGGTCGATGGCGCCGCCGAGCCGGGCGAACTCGACGATGTCGTCGAAGCGGGTGGCCACCTCGCGCCGCCGCAGGCCGAGCAGCGCACCGAACAGGTAGATGTTCTCGCGGCCCGTGAGGTCGGGGTGGATGCCGGCCCGGATCTCGATCAGGGCGCCGATCCGGCCGCGAACGTCGATCACGCCGCCGTACGGGTACATCACCCGGGTCAGCATCTTCAGCAGGGTGGACTTGCCGGAGCCGTTCGAGCCGATCAGGCCGACGGACTCGCCCGGCTCGATGTGCAGGTTGACGTCGCGCAGCGCCCAGCGCCAGTCCTCGCCCTTCTCGCCGCGCAGCCGGCGGGCCATCGACTCGACCTTGTCGCGCAGCAGCATCCGCTGCTGGTCGGCCTTGAACCGCTTCCACACCTGCTCGGTGCGGATCGTGCCCAGGGGGTGGGTCCGGCTAGGCGACATCGGCGATCCCCGTCTCCAGCTTCTTGAACAGCAGGTAGCCGCCGACCAGGAACACCAGCGAGGAGACCGCGGCGATCGAGGTGAGCGCGAGGTCGGGCGCGTCACCGTACAGCAGGGCACCGCGGTAGCCCTCGATGACGGCGCCCAGCGGGTTGAACCCGACGTAGACCTCCTGCAGGCGCTGCGGGATCTGCGCCAGCGGGTAGGCGACGGGGGTGGCGAAGACGCCCATCTGGGTGATGATCGGCAGCAGGTGGCGGACGTCGCGCAGGTAGACCACGGCGACCGAGAGGATCAGCGCCACACCGTAGGTGAACGCGAACTGGATCAGCAGCAGCGGCAGCACCCAGAGGAAGGTGGCGGCGGGGGCGGTCCAGAACAGCAGGAAGAGCAGGCCGAGGACGCCGATGCCGATCAACATGTCGACACCGGCGACCAGCATGGTGGCCAGCGGGAAGACCTCGCGCGGGCAGTAGACCTTGTTGAGCAGGCTGAGGTTGTTGGCCAGGCTCAGCGCGCCCTGGTTCATGGTGTTGCTGAAGAACTGCCAGACGATCAGGCCGACGTAGGCGAAGAGCGGGTAGGCCGCCGTGCCGGTGTCGATCTTCACCGCGCGATGGAAGACCAGGGTGAAGATGGCGCAGAGCGCGAGCGGGGTGAGGACCGCCCAGGCGAAGCCGAGGACGGCCTGCTTGTAGCGGGCGCGCAGGTCACGCTCGGCCAGCGCGCGGACCAGTTCACGGGCGCCCCAGAGCTCCCGGGCGACCTGGGCGGGGCGCAGCCGGCGTTTGAAGATCAGTTCGGGCGGCGGCCCCTCCGCGGCCGAGGGCCGCCGCGGAGCGGCCGATGTCTGGCTCTCGCGCTCGTCGACGAGCTGCGCGCGTTGTCCCCCCACGGACCCCTGCCCTCTCCGGTACCGGCGGTATCGAGAAGTGGGCCAGCCGCCACGGCAGTTGTCCGACGCGACGGTTCGGCCCGGCGTCCACCATGGCACAGAGTGTGGTCACCGGGGGTCGGTTCCGTGAAGGTGATCGGAACACCGGTGGACGGGCGTGGCGCGGAAGGAGGTCGGCAGGGGCCTGGTACGGCGCGGGGGGCCTCAGTGGCGGGACCGCTCCTGCTGCCGCTGCTGGTCGTCGGCGACCAGGCGGTCCATGACGGCGGGCATCGCGTCGACGCCGCCGGCCTGGGTCGGCGTGGTGCGGGCGTCGCCCTGGACCACCACGGTGGGCAGCTCGTCGATGCGGTACCGGACGAACATCGCGGCGGCCTCGTCGACGTTCCGCCGGACCTGCTCGGAACGGTAGGCGTCGCGGAACGTGCCCGCGTCGACGCCCTGGCGCACCGCCCAGTCGACGGCGGCCGCCTCGGCGGTGAGGTCCTGGTCGTTGTTGTGGATCGCGCGGAAGGCACTGGCCTGCAGGCGCTCGACGAGGCCGAGGCGCTCCAGCGTGTAGTACAGGCGCGCGTGTCCGCGCTGCACGCCCTCCTCGCGGCTGCCCGGCCAGATCGCGGGCACCCGGCGCAGGTCGACGTCGGTGCGGTGCTTCTCGGCCCAGGCCTGGAGGGGCTGCTCCAGCTGCTGGGAGTGGCCGCAGTCGTACCAGAAGAACTCGACCGCCTCGGTGCGGGCGCCCTCGCGCACCGGCTGGAGGCGCTCGGCGAGGACGGACTGCGCGCCGTCGGCGGCGGGTTGGTGGGTGGTGGCGGCGCCCGCCTGGACGGGGGATGCGGCGATCCCGGTGGCGACGGCGAGCAGGACGGTGGACCTCAGCAGCGACTTCACACCGGGCAGTGTGTCCGTCACGGTCGGCGACCGGCCAGCTCCCGCCCGGCGGCGCGAGCCGGATTCGCCCGTTCGGCCCAGCGTCGCGCCTCGGAGGGCCGGAGCGGCTCGACCGGGAACGGCGGCGCGAGCGCGGAGCAGCTCCCCGCGGCCACCTCGGTCACGGCCTGCCGCACGCGCAGCCGGAACGCGGACGGAGTGCCGTCCATCAGGCCCTCCCACCCGGGCGCAGGGCCCCGACGGCCCCGTCGGACGACCGGGCCGCACAGGGGGGCACCCGCCCGCCCGCACCTCACCGCACCGAAACCACTGGAACTGAAGGACCTTGATGCCGTGTCAGCGGAGGCCGACCGCCCGGTGTCGCCAGAGATCGGTGAAGAGCGCCTGCCAGGCGTCCGTGACCACACCGAGCTCGAAGCGGGAGAGCGCGTGCTCGCGCGCCGCGGCGCCGAGTGCGGCGCGGTCGCCGGCCAGCACCTCGGCCAGCGCCTCGGCGAGGGCGCGCGGGTCGCCCGGGGCCACCAGTGCGCCGGTGGCTCCGTCGCGCACGACCGAGCCGACCCAGCCGACGTCGGTGGCGACGGCGGGCAGCCCGGCCAGCGCGGCCTCGATCAGGACACCGGGGGCGCCCTCACTGTCGCTGGTGAGCAGCACCGCGTCGGCGGCTCGGTAGAGCGGCGCCGGGTCGGCGAGGGTGCCGAGGAAGTGGGCGCGGGCGGCGGCCGGTTGGTGTTCGAGGGCGGCCCGCTGCGGGCCGTCGCCGGCGACCGCGAGCCGGACGTCCGGCAGCCGGCCGAGGGCGTCGAGGGCGAGGTCGAGCCTCTTCTCGGGGGCGATCGCGCCGAGCCAGGCGACCAGCAGGCCGTCCGCGGGCAGGCCGAGGGCCTGCCGGGCCGCGCGCCGGTCGGCCTCGTCCGCGGCGGGCCGGTACCGCTCGGCGGCGCGGGCGTTGGGGATGGTGCGGAGCGCGGCGGCGGGCAGCCGGAACCGCTCCTGCAGGACGGCACCGGCCTCGTCGGCGAGGGCGGTGACGGCGACGGCGCGGTGCAGCAGGGCTCCGGTGCGCAGTCGGCGCAGCGGGCTCGCCGTCCAGTGCCGGGGGTCGCCGATGGAGACGTAGACGAAGGGCGTGCGGGTGCCGGCCAGGGCGAGGGCGCAGGCGGGGAGGGTGGACGAGCCGTGGGCGACGACCAGGTCGGCGGTGCGGGCGGCGGAGCGCAGGGCGAGCAGGGTGGCCGGGTGCAGCCGACCGGGGCCGAGGACGACGGTGGCGCGGGTGTCGGGCGCGTCCGGGTGGGCGTCGGGGTGCGGGGCGAGGGCGCGCAGGGCCGAGGCCTGGCCGCGGCGGCGCAGTTCCCGGTGGAGGTCCCGCGCGAGGTTCTGGGCGCCGCGGCGGCGCGGGTCGGTGATGAGGTGCAGGATCCGGGGGCGGGTTCCGGTCGGCGTCGCCGGCGTCGCTTCGGGCATGGGATCGACCCTGGCACAGGCCCCCGCGCGGTACAGCCTCTTCGCACGAGCCGGTGGTGGCCCGTGCGCGGGCGCCGGCGATCCGGGCGCGCGCCGCTCACGGCCCCCGCCCGCCGGCTGCGCCGGACGTGCGCCCGGCCGTGCGCCCTCAGCCGCCCCCGACCGCCCCGGGGGGCCGATGCCTCCTGTCCGATTCCCTGGCGGTCGGCGGTCGCCACCTGCAATGCTGATCGGCAGTCAGGGTGCCGGCCGGCACGGGAGACCGGACGCGCCCAGGAGGGCGGGGGTTGGCCTGTGCATGTGCTCTATGTGATCGACAGCGTGAGCAGGGTCGGCGGGGCCGAGCAGGGCCTGGTGGCGATGGCCCCCCAACTGGTGCGGGCCGGCGTGAAGCTGGACGTCGCGTACCTCAAGGACTCGCCCGGCGGGTTCCAGCCCGAGCTGACCGCGGCCGGTGCCGACGTCTTCGGGGTGGGCCGGGCCACCCGGGGCCGCTCCGCAGCCGCGCTGCACCGGCTGGTCCGCGAGCGCCGGCCCGACCTCGTCCACACCACGCTCTACGAGTCGGACGTGCTCGGCCGGGCGGCCGCGCTGTCGGCGCGCACCCCGGTGGTCTCCAGCCTGGTCAACTCGGCGTACGGGCCGGAGCACCTGAACGCCCGCGGGCTCAGCCCGTGGAAGGTGCGGGCGGCGCAGGCCGTGGACGCCGCCACCGCGCAGGGCACCCGCCGGTTCCACGCGCTGACCCGCTACGTGGCGGGGGCGATGGCACAGCGGCTGCGGGTGCCACGGGAGCGGATCGACGTCGTGCCGCGCGGGCGCGACCCGGAGCTGCTGGGCACCGTCACCCCGGACCGGCGGGCGGCGGTGCGGGCGGCGCTGGAGCTGCCGCAGGACGCCCCGGTGGTGCTCGCGGCCGCACGTCAGCAGTACCAGAAGGGCCTGGACGTCCTGCTGGAGGCCTGGCCGGCGGTGCTGCGCACCGAGCCGGGGGCGGTGCTGCTGCTGGCCGGCAGCGAGGGCAGCGAGACGCCCCGGCTGACCGCGCTCGCCGAGGCCGCCGGCGGGGTGCGCTTCCTCGGGCCGCGCGACGACGTGTTCGACCTGATGGCCGCCTCCGACGCGTTCGCCGTGCCGTCCCGCTGGGAGGGGCTGGGCAGCGCGGCGATGGAGGCGATGGGCGTCGGCGTGCCGCTGGTCTGCGCGGACGTGCCCGCGCTGCGCGAGACGGTGGGCTCGGAGGACTACGCCCGGCTGGTGCCGCCGGAGCGGCCGGCGGAGCTGGCGGCGGCGCTCGCCGACACCCTGGACGACCGTGCGTCGGCGCGGGTCCGGGCGAAGGCGGCGCGGGCCCGCTTCCTGACCGCCTTCACCCTGCACCAGGTCTCGGCGCAGATGGTCGAGTTCTACGAGCGCTCACTGCGGCTGCGCCCGGTCTGACGGGATCCGGCCACCCGCGATCGGTTGGTCGGGAATCGACCGGTCCCAGTATCACCAAAGCGGTTGCGCCGCACGTCGCGGCTCGGCAAGCATCGCAAGGGGGACCGGCGGGGGCGGCGGGCCGAGCACGGGTCCGCTCCGGGGCGCCGGACGCGGGGCTACGGGGGTAGCGCAATCGTCAGGGGGGCGAGTTGCACCGGCCGAGGGATCCCACCGCGCCGCGGATCCGGCGCAGGTAGCAGCACCCGGACCGCCGTGCTCCCGAACGGGCCGCCCCGGGCGGGAGTTCCACAGCACCACCGCACCACGAACGCGAGGGGATCCAACCGGTGGAACCGGCAAACCACTTCACCGTCCTGCGGCGTTACTGGCGGCTGCTCGTCGGCTGCACGCTCGCCGCGCTCGTCGTCGGCTGGCTGCTGACCCCGGCCGGTGACACGGTGGACAACGCCAAATGGAAGTGCAAGGTCGCCATCACGCCGGTCGCGGGGGCCGGCGACACGGTGCGGGCCGACCAGGTGCTCTCGTACGCGCAGGGCGCGGACGTCGCGACGGCGGCGGCCCAGCAGCTCGGCATCGCCGACGTCGCCGCGGTGATCGCCCGCCGCACGGTGACGGCCGACAGCGCGCAGATGCTGTCGATAGCCACCATCGGCCCCACCCAGCAGTCCTGTTCCGACCTGGCGGCCGCCTACTCGGCCGCGATCATCAAGGGCTTCGGCGAGGAGTCCGCGAAGAGCGCCGCCGAGACGATCAAGAAGCTGCAGGCCCAGGCGGACGCGCAGCAGAAGGCGCTCGACGAGATCCAGCAGCAGTTCAACCGCTCCTCGGCCGGCGACCAGCCCAAGCTGCAGCCGAAGCTGACCGCCGCGTCCACCTCGCTGACCTCGACGCTCACCGCGATCAGCAAGCTGCAGAACGGCGCGCAGACCGATGCCATCCAGCAGTGGGGCAGCATCGACGCCCGGCAGAGCGCCGGGAACCTGCTCTCCTCGCCCAGCCGGAGCGTGCGGCTGGGCCTCGCCGTCTCGCTCGGCCTCGCCCTCGGGGTCGTGGCGGCACTGATGCTCAGCCGGATGGACACCCGGCTGCGCACCCGCAACCCGGTCGAGGAGGCGTTCAACCTCCCGGTGATCGGTGAGGTTCCGCAACTCTCCCGCCGGCTGCGGCGACTGCGCGAGCCGCTGGTACGGGCCCGGCCCTCCGACCCGGCCGCCGAGGCGTACCGCTCACTGCGCTCCACCCTGCTGCTCACCGGCCCGGACGCGCTCGCGCTGCCGGTTCGGGCGCACACCGCGTGGGACCCGGCCGAGGAGCTCTCGCGCCGGCTGGCCAACCCGGCGCCGGTGGTGCTGGTCGCCTCCGGCGGCAGCGGCGACGGCCGGACCACCACGGTCGCCAACCTGGCCGCCGCGCTGGCCGAGACGGGGCGCGAAGTCCTGGTGCTGGACTGCGACTTCCGCCACCCGCAGCTCCACTCCCATCTCGGCGTGGGCGGCGGGCCCGGGATGGCCGAGCTGCTCAGCGGCGAGCAGCTCGGCGAGCTGGACGAACTGATCCGGCCGACCAACGTGGAGGGCGTCTCGCTGATCACCGGCGGGAACACCACCGCGTACCCGGCCGCGCTGGTGCTGCGCGCCGCCGAGGTGCTGCGTCGGGCCCGCCGGTACGCGGACGTGATCCTGGTCGACACCTCGCCCCTGCTGCACGCCAACGACGCGTTCGACCTGGTCCAGCACGCGGACGCGGTGCTGGTGACCGTGCGCAGCGGCAACGTGACCCCGGAACAGGCCGACCGGGTCGCCGAGCTGCTCTGCCGCACCGGTGTGCCGGTGGCCGGCGTGGCGCTGCTCGGCACCGTCGGGCCGGCCGGGCGGCGGCGGCGGCGCACCGCGGCGGGCGGCGGCCCGTCGGCCCCGGCGGCCCGCTCGGCGCAGCCCGCGCTGCCGCGGGCTGCGGAGCGAGCGGCCGAACGGGCGGCCGGGCAGCGGCCGGCGCCCAGCTGGGCCCGGCGCGGACCCGCCGCGACCCCCGGCGCCGGGGCGGACGGCTCCCGGACCGGCGCCGCCGAGCCGTACGGCCGGAAGCCGGACGATCGCCGTCACCCGGACGACCACGCCCCGCCCGGACCGGCCGAGGGTGCCGAGGGTGCCGTGGGCGCCCACCGCCGGGGCCGTGCCCAGGGCACGGTCGGCGACGGCGAGCACGGCGAGCCGGCCCTGCTGCGCGAGACGGAGGAACGGTGAGCGCACGGACCAGGGTGCTCTGGCTGGCCAAGGGCCTGGGCCGTGGCGGCGCCGAGCAGCTGCTGCTCAACTGCGCCCGCCACGCGGACACTTCACGGTACGAGATCGAGCTGGCGTACGTGCTGCCGTGGAAGGACGCACTCGCCCCGGCACTCACCGAGGCCGGGGTGCGGGTGCACTGCCTCGGCACCCCGGGGAACGGCACGGCCACCGTCGCTCCCGGCCGGTCCGACCCGCGCTGGCCGCTGCGGCTGCGCCGGCTGATCGCCGCGCGCCGCTACGACCTGGTGCACACCCACATGCCGGTCCCGGCCACCGCCGCCCGGCTGCTGGCGCCCACCGCCGGCTCGCCGCGCCTGGTGCACACCGAGCACAACGTCTGGGACCGCTACCGCACGGCCACCCGCTGGGCCAACGCGCTCACCTACCGGCGCAACGACGCGGTGATCGCCGTCTCGCACGCCGTCGAGCGGGGCATCCCGGCCGCCCGGCGCCGCCCCGGCTCCTGGGTCACCGTGGTGCACCACGGGCCGGACCTCTCGGGCGCCCCCGAGGGACCCGCCGCCCGCGCCGAGGCCCGGACCGAACTCGGCCTGCCGCAGGACGCGTTCGTGGTCGGCACGGTCGGCAACCTGACCCCGAAGAAGGACCAGGCCACCCTGCTCGCCGCCCACGCCGAGCTGCGCCGCCACCACCCCGGCACCCGCCTGGTGCTGATCGGATCCGGTCCGCTGGAAGGGCAGTTGCGCGACCGCGCGGCCGAACTGGGCCTCGCCGACAGCGTACTGTTCGCCGGCTCGCGCTCCGACGTGCCCGCGCTGCTGGCCGGCCTGGACGTCTTCACCCTGAGCTCACGTCAGGAGGGCCTTCCGGTCGCCCTGATGGAGGCGATGACCACCGGCCTGCCGTCCGTGGTCACCCGGGTCGGCGGCATGCCGGAGGTGCTGGACGACGGCGAGCAGGGGCTGCTCGTCCCGCCGGGCGACCCGGCCGCGCTGGCCGCGGCCCTCGGCCGGCTGGCCGCCGACCCGCCGCTGCGGAGCCTCCTCGGCGCGGCGGCCCGGGAGCGCGCCGGGCGCTTCGACGTGGCCGGCGCGCAGCGGGCCGTCGAGGCGGTGTACGAGCAGGTCCTGCGGCGCTGAGGCGCGCTCCCCGCCACCACCGAAGGCCCCTACCACCGAGAAGAGTGCGAGTCCGGACGTGAGTGCCCTGCCCGCCCCCGCCGAGCTGACCTTCCGCCCGCTCACGGAGCCCGACCTCCCGGCCGTCCTCGACCTGCTGACCGCCTCCCTGGCGGGCGGCCCGACCGGCACCCGCACCGCCGAGTTCTTCCGCTGGAAGCACCGGCTGAACCCCTTCGGCGCCAGCCCCGGCCTGCTCGCCGAGACCCCCGAAGGGCGTCTCGCCGGCGTCCGGCTCTTCCTGCGCTGGCACTGGCACGAGGGCGCCACCGGCCGCACCGTCACCGCCGTCCGGCCGGTGGACACCGCCACCCACCCGGACTTCCAGGGCCGCGGCATCTTCCGCCGGCTCACCCTCGATCTGCTCGGACAGGTCGGCGAGCAGGCCGAGTTGGTGTTCAACACACCCAACGGCAACAGCCTGCCGGGGTACCGGAGGATGGGCTGGCAGGAACTCGGGCACGTCCCGGTGGCGCTGCGCCCGGTCCGCCCGACCGCGTTCGCCCGCGGGGTGCGCGCCGCACTGGCCCGCCGACCGGCCGGCCCCGCCGCCCCGGCCGACTGCCGGCTCCCCACCGCCGGAGACTGGTTCGAGGCGCAGTCGGCGGACGGCCCGCTGGCCGAGCTGCTGCGCGAGCGGATCGCCGCCGACGCCGCCGATCCGCGCCTGGCCGTCCGCCGCACCCCGGAGTTCCTGCGCTGGCGCTACGGGCACGCCCCCGGCCTGGACTACCGGGTGCTCACCTGCCACCGCGGCGGCGAGCTCACCGGCCTGGCCGTCGGCCGGCCCCGACGGCGCGGCCCGCTGGCCGAGTTCACCCTCGCGGACGTGCTGGTCCGACCGGGTGACCGGGACAGCGCCGCGCGGCTGCTGCGCGCCGCCGCCCGCGAGTCCGGCTGCGACCACGTCGCCACCCACCTCTCCCCCGGCACCGAGGCCGCCGCGGCCGCACTGCGGGCCGGCTACCTGCGCGCACCGCGCACCGGGGTGACCCTGGCCGCCCGCACCCCGGCCGGACCGACCCGACTGACCCTGGCCGACTGGCGGTTCTCCCTCGGCGACCTGGAGGTCTTCTGATGCCCTGGCCGGCCCCGGCGGTCCGGGCCGCCACGACCCGGGTGCCGTGGCCGTCCGCCGTCGCGGCCGCGCTGGTCACGGGCTACGTCGCGTTCTTCGTCGTCGCGATGGTGCACACCTCGTACGACACCTGGGGCGCGCTGCTGATCCTCCCGGTGCTGATGGGGATCGGCACCCCGATCCTGGCCCGGATCGCCGCCGCCAACCCGGAGCGGGACGTGTTCCGGCTGCTGCTGCTGGCCATGACGGCCAAGCTGCTCTGCGCCTTCCCCCGCTACCTGATGGCGTTCGTGCTGTACGGCGGCGCGGCGGACTCCAAGATGTACCACCAGAAGGGCAGCGAGCTGGCCGCGTACCTGGACCAGGCCGACCTGTTCGGCGGGATCCAGTACGACCTCGGGATGAAGGTCGCCGGCACCGGCTTCATCATCGTCGTCACCGGGGTGGTCTACGCGATCACCGGCCCGTCGCTGATCGGCGGCTTCCTGGTCTTCTCCTGGCTGGGGTTCTGGGGGCTGCTGCTGTTCTGGCGGGCGCTGCAGATCGCCTTCCCGGAGGCGGACACCCGCAAGTACGCCAAGCTGGTGTTCTTCCTGCCCTCGCTGCTGTTCTGGCCGTCCAGCATCGGCAAGGACGCCTGGATGATGTTCTGCCTGGGCCTGACCACCTACGGCACCGCACGGCTGCTGGACCGCCGGTTCGGGGCCTTCGCCTGCATCGCCCTCGGCTCGCTCGGCACCGCGATGGTCCGCCCGCACGTCACCGCGCTCGCCGGAGCCGGGCTGATGGTCGCGTACGTGCTGCGCAAGCGGCCGCAGCAGGCGAGCGCGCTCGGGCCGCTGCGGACGATCCTCACCGCCGTGGTGCTGGGCGCGATGGCCGTGCTGATGCTGCAGCAGGTCTCCACCTTCTTCGGCACCGACGGCACCGGCGGGGACGCCGTCAACCAGGTGCTCTCGGAGACCTCGCGGCGCACCAGCCAGGGAAACTCGATGATCAACGCGACCGCGCCCGAGGACACCGCGCCCAGGTTCAGCCTCAATCCGGCGGGTCTGCCGGTCGCCGTGGTCAGCGTGCTGTTCCGGCCGTTCCCGTTCGAGGCCTCCAACATCCAGAACCTGATCCAGTCGGTGGAGTGCTTCGCGCTGCTGGTGATGTTCATCCGCAGCTGGCCCCGGCTGAGCCGGCTGCCCCGGCTCTTCGTGCAGCGCTCGTACGTCGCCTTCACCGCCGTGTACACGCTGCTGTTCTGCTGGGCGTTCTCGACCATCAACAACATGGGCATCCTGTCCCGCGAGCGGGTCCAGGTGCTGCCGCTGGCGCTGGTCCTGCTGGTCGTGCCGGCCGCCTCCGCCGCCCGCGGGCCCGCCGAACGCCGGCCGCCACCGGTCTGGCGGGTCGCACCGGGCCAGTGGCGGGAGCGGCGACCGGTCGGCCCACCGCCGGTGGCCCCAGCCGTGTACGCCTCACCACCGTACGCCGAACCACCGTACGCCGGAACGCCGTTCACCTCGCCCTCGCCGTCCCCGAGCCACTCCGAATCCCAGTCACCGTCCCAGGGGGGATCGACCGCGCCATGACCACCGACACCCACGCCCTGCCCGCCGCCCTCGGCGGCACGCCCGCCTTCCCGGACGGACTCCCGCTCACCCGGGTTCGCGTCCCCGACCGCGCCGCGCTGCTGGAGCGGCTCGGCAGCGTGCTCGACAGCGGGCAGCTCACCAACGGCCGGACCGTCGCCGAACTGGAGGAGGCCGCCGCCAAGCTGCTCGACGTGCCGCACGCGGTGGCCGTCTCCAACTGCACCGCCGGCCTGATGCTCGTGCTGCAGGCCGCCGGGGTCGGCGACGGCCGGCCGGTGGTGATGCCCGGCTTCACCTTCTCCGCCACCGCCCACGCCGCCCACTGGGCCGGCGGCACCCCGCTGTTCGCCGAGGCCCGCGAGCAGGACGTCACCCTCGACCCCGAGGACGCCGCCGCCGTCCTCGCCACCGCGGACCGCCCGGCCGCCCTGATGGCCACCCACGTCTACGGCACGCCCTGCCAGGTCGAACGGCTGCAGGAGGTCGCCGACGCGGCCGGCGTCCCGCTGGTGTACGACTCCGCGCACGGCTTCGGCAGCGTCCGCCGCGGGGTGCCGGTCGGCAACTTCGGCTACGCCGAGGTGTTCTCGATGAGCCCGACCAAGGTCGCGGTGGCCGGCGAGGGCGGCCTGGTCGCCACCCACGACGCCGAGCTCGCCCAGCGGCTGCGGCACGCCCGGGACTACGGCAACCCCGGCGACTACGACACGCTCTTCCCCGGCCTCAACGCCCGGATGAGCGAACTCCACGCCGCCGTCGGCCTCAACTGGCTGGCCGGCCTGCCCGAGCGGGTGGCCCACCGGGGCGCCCTCGTCGCCGAGTTCGGCGCCGCCACGGCCGGCCTGCCCGGCCTGCGGCTCGCCCTGCCGGAGGCGGGCGACACCTCGACGTTCAAGGACCTCACGCTGATGCTGGACGCCGACGCCTTCGGGCTCTCCGCGCTCCGGCTCGCCGACGCCCTCCGGGCCGAGGGCATCGACTCGCGCCGCTACTTCCACCCACCGGTGCACCGCCAGCGCGCCTACGCCCACCTCGGCCAGGCCGAGGCGCTGCCGCGCACCGACCGGCTCGCCGCCTCCGTGCTGACCGTGCCGCTCTGGTCCCAGATGGACGCCGCCACCGTACGCCGGATCGCCGACGCGGTGGTCCGGATCCAGCCGTACGCGGAGCGCCTGCGCGGCGACTGATCCGACCGGCGCCGGTTGCGCGGTTCGGGTGAACGCTGGTTGGACCGCGGGCGCACCCGGTCGGCAGGATGTCCGGCCGGGGCCCGCGGCCTCGTCCCACCCTCCCCCGTACGGATTTGGAGTCACCCGGTGCTCAAGGGATTCCGCAGCTTCCTGCTGCGCGGAAACGTCGTCGACCTGGCCGTCGGCATCGTCATCGGCGCGGCCTTCACCGCCGTCGTCACCGGGTTCGTCACGGCCTTCCTCACCCCGCTCGTCGGCGTGGCCACCGGCGCCGTCGGCGACTTCACCCAGAAGACCTTCGACGTCGCCGGCACCCGCTTCCCGTACGGGGTCTTCGTCAACGCCCTGATCAGCTTCGTGCTGGTGGCCGCGGTCATCTACTTCGTCGTCGTGGTCCCGGTGGGCAGGCTGCAGGCGAAGCTGGAGGGTGCCAAGCCTGCCCCGGCGGCCAAGGCGGACTGCCCCGAGTGCCTCAGCCCGATCCCGGCGGCGGCGCTGCGCTGCTCCTTCTGCACCTCCGAGGTGGCCGGCCGGCCGGGCTTCCCCGCCCAGGCCGCGCCGACCCGGCCGCTGCCGACCCGCTGAGCCCCGCTCAGGCACGCCGGGCCCGGCCGAACGTCCCCCCTCCGACGGCCCGGCGGGCCGCTGACCTCGGGTTCCGCACGCGGACCGACGGTCCGGCCGGGCCGCCCGGCCGGACCTCACGCGGACCATATCCCCGAAACATTCACGAGCCCCCGCCGGACCGCTGGCGGGGGCTCGAATGCGCCAGCGCACGCCCCGCCTGCAGAAGTTTCTTCGGCAGTACCCCAACCGTCCACCAGGCCTTCACCGAAGGGGTCTTTGCGGACACCGCCCGAGCTCCGTTCGAGGGCGCACACCCCTCCCGGGCTGGCCGGAAGTCGACGCCGGTATGTCCGTTCTTCCCACTTTCGAAGCTTTTGTTCGAGCGAAGACTGTGTAAACACTCGAACTGCTCGGCCTCCCACTCTCCTCAGCAGGCGCATTGTGGGCTTACCGTATGCCCCATGACCTCGCCCCGCTCCTACGACGGAGTCGGCTACCCCCCTCCGTCCTTCTCCTCCGGCACGCCCATCTACGACAGCCTCGTCGCAGAGCGCGGTGTCCCGCAGATCGCACCCATCAACGTGCCGGCCGCCCTGCCGCCGGCGCTGTCCTCCGGTTACGGATCCGGCCTCGGCCAGTCCTACGACAACCGGTACGGCACCGGGTACGACACCCCCGGCAGCAACCTCCCCGCGCTGCCCCCCGCCCGCCTCGCCCTGGGCCCCGGCCCGAGCAGCGGCCCCTCCGCCGGCCCCGCCACGGCCTACGTCCCGGTGCAGCCCGCGCCGGCGTACGCCGCAGCGCCCCAGCCGTCCGTCCCCGGCTACGGCGGCCCCCAGCCGTACGTGCCCGGCCAGCGCCCGCAGGCGCCCGCCCCCGGCTTCTCCCAGGCCACCGGCGGCGGCGCCTACCAGCCCAGCGGCGGCCAGAGCTTCGGCGGGCAGAACACCTTCGTCGGCGCCGGCCAGAGCGGCCCGCAGTCCTTCGGCGCCCAGCCGCTCGGCGGCCCCGCCGGGTTCGGCAGCCCGCAGCAGCCGGGAGGCCAGCCGCAGGGCGGCCCGCAGAGCTTCGGCGGTCAGCAGTCCTTCGTCGGCGGCCCGAGCGCGGGCGGCCCCGGCTTCGCGGGCCCGTCCGGCGACCAGAGCTTCGGCGGCGCCCCGCTGCGTCCCGCCGTCTCCCCGGTCGCACCGCTGCGCCCGATGCAGCCGCAACGGCCCGGCCCCTACGGC
The DNA here is from genome assembly GCF_043950205.1 of Kitasatospora hibisci. Lineage (NCBI taxonomy): Bacteria > Bacillati > Actinomycetota > Actinomycetes > Kitasatosporales > Streptomycetaceae > Kitasatospora > Kitasatospora hibisci. The sequence goes on from NZ_CP171642.1 coordinate 1,526,827, forward strand.
GAGCCGCAGTTCCAGCAGGCCTACCAGCCCCAGGGCCAGGGCTACTGAGCGAACCGCCACCTCCGGGCCGGCCCCACCCGGCCCGAACCCGCACCACCTGAGCACCACCCGGCGCCCCCGCGCCGGGCGTACGGAGAAACGGGTCATCCACGGACCGCCCGGACCGCCGCCCCACGGCGTCCGGGCGGTCCGTGCGCGTACGGGCCCCGCCCACCGGGCCGGGCGGGGCCGCGGTCGGCACGGCAGGGAGTGCCGGTCACCCCTCCGGTGCTGGCAGGATGGGGGAATGCTGCTCACCGGACTCCACGTCTACCCCGTCAAGTCCATGTACCGCCTGAGCCCCGCGAGCGCCCGCGTCGAACCGTGGGGCCTCGCCGGAGACCGCCGGTGGATGCTCGCCGACGCCTCCGGACGCTTCGTCAGCCAGCGCGAGAACGCCGCCCTCGGCCAGATCCGCGCCGAACTCGCCGCCGACGGCACACTGCTGCTCACCGCCCCAGGCGGTTCCCGGATAGAGGTCCCGGCCCCCGCCGTCGCGGCCGGCGACCCGGTGGCCGAGGTCGAGGTCTGGGGCACCCGCTTCCACGCCGCCGAGGCGGCCAAGGAGGCCCACCTCTGGATCGCGGAACACCTGGGCGACTACCGTCTGGTGCACCTGGACGACCCGCGCGCCCGCCCGGTCGACCCGGACTTCAGCACGCCCGGCGACACCGTGTCGATGGCCGACGGGTTCCCGCTGCTGCTCACCACCACCGCCTCGCTGGACGCGCTCAACACGCTGATCGCCGAGGCGAACCCGGACGGCCACGAGACCCTGCCGATGGAGCGGTTCCGCCCCAACGTGGTGGTCGGCGGCGCAGAGGCCTGGGCCGAGGACGGCTGGCGCCGGATCCGGATCGGCGAGTTGACCTTCGAGGTGGTCAAGCCCTGCGGCCGCTGCGTGGTCACCACCACCGACCAGGAGACCGGCGAGCGCCGCGGCCCCGAGCCGCTGCGCACCCTGGCCAAGCACCACCGGCTGCTGAAGAAGGCCGCGTTCGGGCAGAACCTGATCCCCGAGCGCCCCGCCGGCGTCGAGGGCGACGCGCTCGGCACGTTGCGGATCGGCGACGAGGTCGAGGTGCTGGAGGACGGGGCGAACTGGCCGGAGAACGCTCCCGTCTGACGCCTGCCGGGCGGAGGGCGCCGCTGCGCCGGCCCGGGTGCCGGCGTCGCGCCGGGCGTTCCGGAACCGGAACTGTGCGCGCTCGTTGAAACTTGTGGTGAAGCGGAAACGGTCCCCGGCCCACCCGGCGCCGGGGCGACCGGACCACCCCCGCGGGCGCGCTACGGTGGGCGGACGGCCGGTGCGCCCCCGCGCGTACCGACCGTTGATCGCCGGCTCGACGAAGGTGGGGACGACAGACCGTCATGGCTGAGCACAGGGTCCGGGTCACCCAGGACAGCGCATCCCGCTGGCGGCGCCGCGCCGGCGAGTACGACACGCTCGCGGAGGCCCTCGCGGCCGCCGAACCGGGCGACACCGTCACCGTCCGCCCCGGCACCTTCCGGGAGAACATCGTCCTGGACAAGCCGGTCACGATCGTCCCCGCCCAGGGCCCCGGCTCCGTCCGGATCGATCCGCCCGGCGGCGTGCCGCTGACCGTCACCGCCGCCGCGATCGTCCGCGACCTGGTGATCGAGGGCAGCGACAGCTCCGTCCCGGCCGTGCTGGTCGCCGGCCCCGACGCACGGCCCGCGTTCAGCGGCTGCCGGGTCGAGACCCGCTCGGCCACCGGCGTCGAGGTCACCGACGGCGCACGGCCCACCCTGCGCGGCTGTCTGGTCGCCAACCCGGCCGGCCTCGGCCTGCGGCTGCGCGGCGAGGACACCGCGGCCGTCTTCGAGGACTGCGAGGTGGCCGCCGCCGGCCAGGCCGGCATCGCCGTCCTCGGCGGCGCCACCGCCGTGCTCGACCGCTGCAAGGTCCACCACGCGTCCGGCGCCGGTGTGCTGCTCACCGACCCCGGCAGCGCCGCCGAACTGACCGGCTGCGAGATCTACGAGATCCGCGGCAGCGGCGTGCAGGCCGAGGCGCAGGCCGGCGGACGACTCGTCGACTGCGAGATCCACCGCGTCACCGGCAACGGCCTGACCCTGGACGGCGAGGCCGAACTCGTCCTGACCGGCTGCCGGGTCCACGACCTGCCGGAGAACGGCGCCGACCTGCGCGGCCGGGCCCGGCTCAGCCTGTCCAACAGCACCGTGCGGGACTTCGGCCGCGGCGCGCTCTCCGTCTGGGACCAGGGCACCGAGGCCGTCGCCGAGTCCTGTGAACTGCACGGCTCCAGCGGGGAGTACCCGGCGCTCTGGGTCAGCGACGGCGCCCGGCTCACCCTCACCGACTGCTCGCTGCACGACCTGCCGGACGCGCTCTTCGTCCTGGACCGGGACTCCTCCGCGACCGCCGAGGGCTGCTCGTTCAGCCGGATCCGCAGCTCGGCCGTCTCGGTCAGCAGCGGCGCCGGCGTGACGCTCACCGGCTGCCGGGTGCAGGAGGCCGGCACCGGTCTCTGGTTCCGCGACCACGGCAGCGGCGGCCTGCTCACCGACTGCGAGATCTCCGACGTGGCCACCGGCGTCATCGTCACCAAGGGTGCCGACCCCGTCCTGCGCGACTGCACCGTCCGGGCCAGCTCGGACGCCGGCGTCTACGTCTCGGCGCAGGGCCGGGGCACCTTCGAGGACTGCCGGGTCTCGCACGGCAAGGGCTTCGGCTTCCACATCATCGACGGCTGCCGGACGGTGCTCACCCGCTGCCGGGCCGAGCAGAACGGGCGGGCCGGCTTCGAGTTCTCCGAACCGGGCCCGGTGGTGGAGGGCTGTACCTCCGACGACGTCGCACCGGCCGCGAGCCCCGAGGTGCCCGCCCCGCGGAGCGTCCCGCCGGTCGGCGCGGCCCAGCCGTCGACCGCCACGGCGCTGGCGTCCTCGGTGGCGGGCGGGGCGGTGGGCACCGCCGCGATCGGCCCGATCCCGGACTGCCGGCCCGCCGAGGAGGCCCTGGCCGAGCTGGACGCGCTGGTCGGCCTGGCCACCGTGAAGCAGGAGGTCCGGACGCTGATCGACCTGATCTCGGTCGGCCGGCGCCGCCGCCAGGCCGGGCTCAAGGCGCCCTCGCTCCGCCGCCACCTGGTCTTCACCGGCGCCCCCGGGACCGGGAAGACGACGGTGGCCCGGCTCTACGGCGAGATCCTGGCCTCACTCGGGGTGCTCCAGCGCGGCCACCTGGTCGAGGTGGCCCGGGTCGACCTGGTCGGCGAGCACATCGGCTCCACCGCGATCCGCACCGCCGGCGCCTTCGACCGGGCCCGCGGCGGCGTGCTGTTCATCGACGAGGCCTACGCGCTGGCACCCGAGGACGGCGCCCGCGACTTCGGCCGGGAGGCGATCGACACGCTGGTCAAGCTGATGGAGGACCACCGGGACGAGGTGGTCGTCATCGTGGCCGGCTACACCGCCGAGATGGAGCGCTTCCTGTCGGCCAACCCGGGTGTGTCGTCGCGGTTCTCCCGGACCATCACCTTCCCCGACTACTCCGCGGACGAGCTGCTGGAGATCGCCCGCGCGCAGTGCGCCGAGCACGAGTACGCGCTGTCCGAGGACACCGAGGGCGCGCTGCTGGACCACTTCGCGACGCTGGAGCGCGGCCCCAACTTCGGCAACGGGCGCACCGCGCGGCAGGTGTTCGAGACGATGGTCGAGCGCCACGCCATGCGCGTCGCCCAGCTCGCCGACCCGTCCACCGAAGAACTCCAGCTGCTCGTACCGGCCGACCTGCCGGCACCCCGCCTCCCCTGAGGCCCCCGACGAGCGGAACCCCTCGACGCGGGGAGCCGCCCGGCGCCGGGCGGCCGGGAACCCGGCTGGGCCGGGCCCGCGTCGGACCCGACGGGGAGCTGCTCCTCAGCGGCGCGGCCAGCGGGCGGCAGCCCCGGTCGTGCTGTTCCCCCGTCGGTCCTCGTCGGTCCTCGTCAGTCCTCGTCAGTCCTCGTCGGTCGCACCGCCGAGCATCCGCTCGACCAGCAGTTCCAGTCGGCGCTCCGCGAAGTCCGGGCGCAGCCGGCCGCCCCGGTCCAGGGTGGCGAGGCCGTGCAGGGCCGACCAGACCACCTCGGTGAAGGGCTCCGGGTCCTCGCCGCCGGCCACCTCGGCGATCGGCCCGGCGAGGGCCGCGAACGCCTCCTTGAGCGCGGCCGGCGAGTCCGGGCGGCCGAACGGCAGCTCGGAGGCCATGGTGAACATGGCGTCGTAGAGCGCCGGGTTGGCGGCCCCGAAGGCGAGGTAGGCGCCGGCGACCGCGGTGAAGGCCGCGACCGGCCCGTCCGCCTTCCGCGCGGCGTCCCGCAGCTGCTCGGCGAGCTCCGCGAAGCCCTCCAGGGCGACGGCGGCCACGATCGCGTCCTTGTTGGCGAAGTGGCTGTACAGCACGGGCTGGCTGTACTCGATCCGCTCGGCGAGCCGGCGGGTCGTCACCGCCTCCCAGCCTTCGGTCTCGGCCAGTCCGCGGGCGATTCGGATGATCAGCTGATGCCGCTCGGCGCGTTCGCGCTCGCGGCGCTCCTGGATTGACATGACAGGGACTCTAGCAGCGCTAGACCAGGGAGCGCCGAACGAGCCGACTTCGCTTCAGTTCCCGGTGGCGCCGGAAATCCTTGCGACCCCGAGCCTCCGGGCCGCCCGCCCGCACCCACGACGGGGGTGTGCCATGTCCGACGCCACCGTCACGGTCAGCGGCGTCACCGCCGGACCGCCCCCGAGCGGCCCCACTCACCCCGACCCGCCCTCACCCCGTCCAGGCCCCGCCGGCCAGGAAGGACTCCAGCCGGTTCCGGTGCGGCGCGATGTCGATCCGCTCACCGGCCAGCCAGTCGTCCGAGTAGTACTTGTCGAGGTAGCGGTCACCCGGGTCGCAGATCAGGGTGACCACGCTGCCGCGCTCCCCCGCCTCCCGCATCTGGGCGACGATCCGCAGTGCGCTCCACAGCCCGGTCCCGGTCGAGGCGCCGGCCTTCTTGCCGAGCACCTGCTCCAGCACCCGCACGGCGGCGATGGAGGCGGCGTCCGGGACCTTCATCATCCGGTCGACCGCCCCGGGCACGAAGCTCGGCTCCATCCGGGGCCGGCCGATCCCCTCGATCCGCGAACCGCTGTCGCAGACGGCGTCCGGGTCGTGGCGGACCCAGCCGTCGAAGAAGCAGGAGTTCTCCGGGTCCGCGACGCAGATCCGGGTGTCGTACTGCATGTAGTGCACGTACCTGGCGATGGTCGCCGAGGTGCCGCCCGTCCCGGCGGTCGCGACGATCCAGGTCGGCTCGGGGTGCGGCTCCAGGCGCAGCTGGGCGAAGACCGACTCGGCGATGTTGTTGTTGCCCCGCCAGTCGGTGGCCCGCTCGGCGTAGGTGAACTGGTCCATGTAGTGCCCGCCGGTCTCCTCGGCGAGCCGGGCCGAGGCCGCGTACACCTCGTCGGAGCGCTCCACGAGGTGGCACTCGCCGCCGTGGAACTGGATCAGGTCGATCTTGGCCTGGCTGGTGGACTTGGCCATGACCGCGATGAACGGCACGCCGATGAGCTGCGCGAAGTAGGCCTCGGAGACGGCGGTCGAGCCGCTGGAGGCCTCGATCACCGGCTTGCCGGGCCGGATCCAGCCGTTGCAGAGCCCGTAGAGGAAGAGCGAGCGGGCCAGCCGGTGCTTGAGCGAGCCGGTGGGGTGGGTCGACTCGTCCTTGAGGTAGAGGTCGATGCCCCACTCGGCGGGGAGCGGGAACCGGAGCAGGTGGGTGTCGGCCGATCGGTTGGCGTCCGCCTGGACCCTGCGCACGGCGTCCTTGAGCCAGCTGCGGTACACGGGGTCGGAGCGGTCCACGTCGTCGGTCCGCTCGGCACTCAGCTGGGTGCTCATCCGTCACTCTCCTCGCTCGAACCCCCCGGTTGCTCACTACGAGTGTACGAGTGTCACGATAAGTGACCTTTTCCGGCGCCCCAGGTTCCACTTATCCCGTCAGACGGCCACCGACTGCGGATCCGCCAGGTACGGGCGCCAGGCCAGCTCCGCCGCACCGACCAGCGCGCTGTGCGCCAGCTCCGCCCCCACGATCGGCACCCGGCCGCTGCGCCCCCAGAGGCAGCGCTCGGCCACCACCGCGCGCAGCCGCTCGGGCGCGGCCTCCAGCAGGTCGAGGTGGAGGCCGCTGAGCACGACCCGGTCGGGGTTGAGGATGTTCGCGACACCGGCCAGCCCGAGGCCGAGCCGGTCGATCACGTGCTCCACGGCGGCCCGGGCCCGCTCGTCGGTGGCGGCGGCGCGGCAGAGCTCGCGGGCCTGGTCCAGCAGCGGACGCCCGGGGTCGGGGGTGAGCCCGGCGGCGGCGAACAGCGCGTCCGGGTCGGTCTCCGCGTTGAGGCAGCCCCGGTTGCCGCACTGGCAGGGGCGGCCCAGCGGGTCGACGGTCAGGTGCCCGACCTCCAGCGCGAGGCCCGCGCTGCCGGTGTGCAGCCGGCCGTCGATCACCAGCGCACCGCCGACGCCGCGGTGGCCGGAGGTGACCAGCAGCAGGTGGCGGGCACCGCGCCCGGCGCCGTGCCGGTACTCGGCGAGCGCGCCGAGGTTGGCGTCGTTGGCGATGGAGGTGGGCAGCGGGTCGAGCGCGAGCGGACCGTGGTCGGCACGGCCGACCTCGACGTCGTACAGGTCCGCGACGGGCGTGCCGCTGGGCCAGGCGAAGTGCAACGCGGCCAGGGCGGTGCCGTCCGGCTCGGTGACCGGGTTGGGCAGGGCGAGCGCGGCGCCGAGACAGCGACGGTCGGAGGCGCGGGCCAGCTCGGCGCCGGCCTGGGCGACCGCGCGCAGCATCCGGACCGGGTCGGTCGCGGCGGGCAGCGGCCGCTGCACGGGCGGTTCGAGCAAACCGCCGAGCCCGGCGAGGGCGACGCTCAGCCCGTCGACGTGGATCTGGCCGGCGATCACCACCGGGCCCTCCGGATCGACGGCCAGCCGGTGCGACGGGCGGCCCCGGCCGCCGCCGGCCGGGCGCGAGTCGACGGTGATCAGGCCGAGCGCCTCCAGCTCCGCGGTGACCGCACCGGCCGTGGCCCGGGTGACGTCCAGCGCGCGGGTGAGCGCCGAGCGGGTCGGAGCCCGGCCGGTGTGGATGAGCGCGAGCGCGGGGCCGAGCAGCGTCCGACCGCGGTCCGGCGCCGCCCTGCGCTGGGCGTCGCGCTGCACGTCGCGGTCGGCCTCGGAGGCGGGCCGGGGGCCCGACGGCCGCACGCCCGACGGCCCCGGGTTCGGCGACTGCGCGTTCGACGGCCTCGGACCTGACGGCTGCGGACTTGAAGGAGTGGGCTGCACGCTCCTATTGTTACTTTGTGCCGCTCCGAAACAAAATCCGTGTCCATGACCCCGTCAACCGACCCTCCTCCCAGTCTCGCAGCACACCCGCCGCACCCGACAATCCGTGGAGTGCGGCCCGGCTCGCCCTCACCGCCTTCTTCGCCGTCGACGGCTTCCTCTTCGCCGCCTGGGTGGTCCGCATCCCTGACGTCCGGAGCCAGGTGAGCGCCTCGCACAGCGGCCTCGGGCTCGCCCTGCTCTGCGTCTCGGCCGGCGCCGTCGCCACCATGCCCCTGGTCGGGCGGCTCTGCCTGCGGTACGGATCGCGGCCGGTCACCGTCGCCTCGCTCGCCCTGCTCAGCCTGGCCGTGCCACTGCCCGCGCACACCCACTCGGTGGCGGCACTCGGCGCGGTCCTGCTGCTCTTCGGCGCCGGGTACGGCGGGGCGAACGTCGCCATGAACAGCGCCGCGGTCGATCTGGTGGCCCGGCTGCGGCGCCCGGTGATGCCGAGCTTCCACGCCGGTTACAGCCTCGGCGGCCTGCTCGGTGCGGGCATCGGCGGCCTGCTGGCCGGCACCCTCAGCGCCTCCTGGGCGCTCGCGCTCAGCGGACTGCTGGGCGCGGCCGTCACCGCCGCCGCGGGCACCGTCCTGCTCGCCAGCCCGGAGGCGGCGCCGGCCGCCCCCACCCGCACCCCCGGCGCCGGCGGGGCGAAGGCGGCCCGCCTCCCGCACGCGCGACTGCTCGTCCTGCTGCTCGGCCTCACCGCGTTCTGCACCGCGTACGGCGAGGGCGCGATCGCCGACTGGACCACCCTGCACCTCACCGACGACGTCCACGCGAGCGCCGGCACGGCGGCGGCCGGGTACGCCGCCTACGCCTTCGCGATGACCAGCGGCCGGCTCGGCGGCACCTGGCTCTCCATCAGGCTCGGCCAGACCCGGGTGATGCTCCTCGGCGGCCTCACCGCGGCGGCCGGCATGCTGCTCGCCGCCCTGGCGCCGTCGGTGCCGTTCGCGCTGGCCGGGTTCGTGCTGGTCGGGCTCGGGCTGGCCAACATCTTCCCGCTCGCCATCGCAGGGGCCGGCGCCGCCGGCGGCCCGCAAGGCGTCGCCCTGGCCTCCACCCTCGGCTACGGCGGCATGCTGATCGGCCCGCCGGTCATCGGCTTCCTCGCCGATGCCGCCGGCCTCCCGCTCGCCCTGACCACCGTGGCCGCCGCGGCCACCGTCGCCGCGCTCGTCCCCCTGGCCGCCCGGAGCCGCTGACCTGCCCGACCGGTACCCGGGTCGGGGCGCCCACGCCGATGCCGCCGCCCGACGACCCCGACGCCCACCGCACCACCCCGCGGCCCGACCTGCGGCCCGCCACCGCGGCCCGGCGTGCGAGGATCGCGCCATGACGAGCTCCGAACGGATCCAGGTACTTCGGGCGGCCGACCGGCCGGCGACCGCGTGGCTCAACGGGGGCGGGGTGACCCGGGAGGTCGCGGGGTTCCCGGCCGGGGCCGGGGCGGCCGCCTTCGACTGGCGGGTCAGCCTCGCGGACGTGGCCTCCGCCGGGCCGTTCTCGGAGTTCACCGGCATCGACCGGGTGATCACGCTCGTCGACGGCGCGGGCATGGCCCTGACCGTCGACGGCATCGAGCACCTCGTCGACGCACCCTTCCGGCCCTTCGCCTTCTCCGGTGACGCGGCCACCGACTGCCGCCTGCTCGGCGGGCCGGTGGTCGACTTCAACGTGATGACCCGGCGCGAGCGCACCACCGCCGACCTCGGCCTGGCCACCGCTCCCCGCCTCGTCGACGTCCCGGCCGACGCCACCGCCCTGCTGGTCTGTCTCTCCGGTGCGGCCGTCCTCACCGCGGCCGACGCCACCGCCAGCGGGGGGCGCGGCAGCGGGGACAGTGGGAGCAGCACCGCCCTCACCCGCTTCGACGCCGCGCTTCTCGACGGCCCCGGCACGTTCGAGCTGCGGCCCGACGGCGTCACCGCCGTCGTCGTCTTCCGCACCGCCCACTGACCCGCGGGGCTCCCGCCCCGAACGCAGCTGCACAGGAAGTCTGCCGGGCCGACTTCCTGTGCAGCTGGTGTGCGACGCCCCCGCGGATCAGCCGCAGAGCACCGGGGTCGCGTGCGCCGGGTCGAGCGCGTTGGCGACCAGGTGCAGCGCGGTCGGCGAGAAGGCGATCGCCACGTGCTCGGCGAGCGAGATCGGGCAGCGCTCCTGGAGGACGACGTTGTCCACGTTCGGGCCGCCGAGGAACTGGCTGCGGTACGGCGTGACCACCTCGTCGTACACGGTGGAGATCACCGTGTAGCGGACGCCCGGCACGGTGTCCGGGACCGAGGCCATCTTCCGGTTGAACGCCGAGTCCACCACCTGGTCCCGGCACGCCTTGCACGCCGTGTAGATCAGCTCGGCGACCCTCGGGAAGTACGGCGCCAGGTTGGCGATGCCGTCCAGCGTGGTGCCGTGGTTGGACGGGGCCAGGCCGATCAGCTTGTCCACCTTGGCCGCGCCGCCGAGGAACTTCACGTAGTAGTTGGGCAGCATGCCGCCCTGCGAGTGACCGACCAGGTCGACCTTGGCGGCGCCCGTCGCCGCACGCACCAGGTCGACGAAGCGGCCGAGTTGGGCCGCCGACTCGTCGATCGGGCCGAGGCCCCCGATCGGCAGCAGCAGGCCGCTGCCGGATGAGGTGATCCCCGGGACCATGCCGTAGTCCAGGGCGAAGACGCAGTAGCCCCGGCTCTTCAGCAGCGGCGAGAGGGCGAGCCAGTTCTCGTACCGGTTGGCGAAGGTGCCGTGCACCAGGACCACCGGGTTGGGGTGCGCGGCGGAGGGCCGGCAGTTCCAGTCGTTGGCGCCCGGCGGCGAGGCCACCGAGTCACCGTCCGGAGGGAGTTGAGCCGACGGGGCGGACGCGGTGGGGGTCGTGTCCGCCCCGTCGGCAGCTGCGGCGGCACCGGCCGCCGGTCCGCCGGCGAGCAGCGCTCCGGCCAGCAGGGCCGAGCCGAGTGCGCCGATCAGCCTGCGCCGCACCGGTCTTGCGGAGAAGCGGAGAAGTGGGGTTCCCAACTGTTGCCTCCACAGCGGAAGTTTGTTACCAACAGGTAACCCGAGTGCCTCCATCATGCGGTCGCCCCTCCGACCCGGCCCTTGGGCGTCCCCCAGACCTGGACGGTGTTCTCTGTGACCGGTCACAATTCACCCGTTCGCGCCCCCGGTTGGCGGATCCCGGTGATCGGCGGCGTACCCGCCGACCAGCGACTGCTCGGCGCCGTACCCGAGTTGGTCGAGACGGTCATCGCGGCCCTGCTGGAGCGCGTGCCGACGTACCGCCGACTGCCCCGCGAACAGATCGCCGGTGAGCTGGCCCAGGTCACCGAGCGCCGGATCCGGGCCCTCGCCCAGGCCGTCCGCACCGGACTGCCCGCCCCCGAGGCCGAGTTCGCCGCCGTGCGGGAGGCCGCGGCCCGCCGGGCGGAGGAAGGACTGCCGCTGGACGCCGTGCTGCTCGCCCACCACCTCGGGATGGAGGTCTGCTGGGAGCTGGTCACCCGGCAGGCCGGCGACGGGGACGCCGCCGACCTGCTCGTCCTCAACCGCCTGCTGCTCCACCAGCTCCGCCAGGCCACCGCCGCGGCCGGGGCCGGCTACTTCGACGAACGGCGGCTCCCGGACCACGACCGTGGCCCCGCCCGGCGGGCCCTCCTCGCCGCCCTGCTGGACGGCGCCCCCGCCGAGGACGCGGCCCACCGCGCCGGGGGCCGGCTGCCGCCCGCCTACGCCGTCCTCCGCCTGGCCGTCGCCGCCCACCCCGACGAACGGGCTCCCGACGTCGACGCCTCGGTGGCCGGCCGGCGCAAGCTCCGCCGGCTGCGGGCCGAACTCGACCACCGCACACGGCAGTCGGTCCTCACCGACCTCTCGCCCTCCGGCGGCGTGGCGCTCGTCCCGCTGGACTGCCGGCCGGACGCCGTCCCCGCCGCCGCCTGGCGGCTCCTCGCGGACACCGTCCACCGGGCGGCACGCGCCGCGGGCGCCGCCGTCCAGGCCGGCGCGGCGGCAGCCGCGCCGGCCGCCGTGCCGGGTGCGGCCGTGCTCGCGCGGGAGGTCCTGGAGGTCGCCGAGGCCTTCGGCCGACCACCGGGGCTGCACCGCCTCGACGACGTGCTGCTGGAGTACCAGCTCAGCCGGCCCAGCGAGGCCAGATCCCGGCTCGCCTCACTGATCGAGCCGCTGGAGGACGGCGGCGAACTGCTCGTCACCCTCCGCACCCACCTCGCCGGCGGCCTCAACCGCCGCCACACGGCCCGTGCGCTCCACCTCCACCCCAACACCGTCGACTACCGGCTGCGTCGGATCGCCGTCCTCACCGGCCTCGATCCGACCCGTCCGGCCGACCTCCTGCGCATCACGGCCGCCATCGCCGCCCGCGACGCCGGCCCCGCCCCGGAACCGGCGTAGGGCCCCTCAGGCCTCCCGGGCCCCCGACTCGCCCGGGAGGCGGAGGTCCCAGCCGGCGAGCGCGCGGAGCTGCTCGGCGGTGACGCCGTCGGGGAGCGGGCTCGGCGGGTCGTTGCGGAACGGCGGCTGCCAGCCGTCCTCCTGCGTCCAACGGCGGACGATCTTCGCCGGGGCGCCCGCGACCACGCTGTGGTCGGGCACCTCGCCGCGCACCACCGAGCCGGCCGCGACCACCACGTTGCGGCCCAGCCTGGCACCGGGGAGGATCACCGCGCCGGTGCCGATCCAGCTGCCCGCGCCGATCTCCACCGGCTCGTTGCGCGGCCACTGCTTGCCGATCGGCAGGTCGGTGGCGCGGTACTCGTGGGCCTGGTCGGATATGTAGACGCCGGGGCCGGTCCACACGTCGTCGCCGAGCACGATGGACTGGTGGCCGACGATGTGACTGTCCCGGCCGATCACACAACCGCCGCCGATCCGCACGATCGGCTCGGGCCCGAGGTCGAGGCCGGGCAGGAAGCCCGCGCTGATGGTGACGCGCTCACCGATGATCGAGAACGGGCCGACGGTGATCCACTGCTCGTTGAAGACCGCACCGAGCGGGAACGTCAGCTTCGTCCCGGCGCCCAGCTCACCGAACCGGTACGGACCGGGGTTCTCGCTGGAGACCGCACCGGCCCGCTGCACCCACTGCCAGCCCCGGTGGACGAGGCGGCCGGCGGCTCGGCGGCCGCCGGTCCGGACGGCGCAGTACAGGGAACGCGTGATCGACATGCGGCCACGCTACCGGGCACCGCACCACCGCCGGCCGGGAGGCGGCCAACATCACATCCGTGCCGCGGCCGGCGCCCGTGGCCACCGAGCGCGGGTCCCCGCCCGGCCTCGCCGTCCGGGCACCTGCCGGAGCTCGCCGACCGGCCACCCATCCGTCCGACCGCCCGTCCGCCCGTCCGATCACCGCGACCGATCACCGCTCGAACTGCCAGACTCCTCGATCATGGACATCATCGAGCACATCGACGCGCTGCGCCGTGAGGGCGCACTCCTCGCCGAGGCCGCCGCCCGCACCGACCCCGGCGCCCCGGTCCCGACCTGCCCCGACTGGCGCCTGCGCGACCTCGTGCTGCACACGGGTCAGGTGCACCGCTGGGCCACCGCCCACGTGCGGGAGGGCCACCGGCAGCCGCTCAACGCCGACGGCGAGCGTGCCGCCTGGGGGCCGGAGCCGTCGGACGGCGAGCTGGTTGACTGGTTCCGCGCGGGCCACACCACGCTGGTCGAGGCACTCGCCGCGGCGCCGGCCGATCTCGACTGCTGGAGCTTCCTGCCGGCGCCGAGCCCGCTGGCGTTCTGGGCCCGGCGCCAGGCGCACGAGACGGCCGTGCACCGTTTCGACGCCGACGCGGCCGCCGGATCGGCCGGACCGGAGACGGCCACCGACCTGGCGCTGGACGGGATCGCCGAGCTGCTGCAGGGGTTCATGGGCCGTACCCGGGCCCGGGTGCGCAGCGAGAAGCCGCGGACGGTGCTCGTCCGGCCCACCGACGGCGCGGTCTCCTGGCTGCTGACCATCAGCCCGGAGCCGCTCACCGTCACCACCTCCGACCGGCCCGGGCAGGCGGACGGCACCGGCGCACCGGCCGACCTCACCCTGGCCGGCCGGGCCCGCGACCTCTACCTGCTGCTCTGGAACCGGCTGCCGGCCGCGCAGGTCGAGCGGACCGGCGACGAGTCGCTGCTCGACCTGTGGCGCGAGACGGCCGTGGTCGGCTGAAGCCGGCCGTCCCACCGGGGCACACTCACCGTGCCCGGGCGTGCCACCACTCCCGGGCACGGCCCGGCCCGCGCCACGGCGGCTCAGCACGCGGGACCGGTACCCCGCCCTCAGCGCACCCAGGCCGCCGGGCGCTTCTCCAGGAAGGAGCGCATGCCCTCCTGGGCCTCGTCCGATCCGAAGAGCCGGGCGGAGAGCGCGACCAGTTCGTCGGCGTCCCGCTCGAAGGAGCGCACGACCTCGGCGTTGGCGAGCCGCTTGGACTGCGCGAGGCCCTGGGGCGACCCGAGTCGCAGGGCGTCCAGCAGGCCCTTGAGCGCGGTGGCGGTGGACTCCGCGGAGTCGCTCGCCTCCGTGACGAGGCCGATCCGCGCGGCTTCGGCGGCGTCGAAGACCTCGCCGGTCAGGTAGTAGCGCGAGGCGGCGCGCGGCTCCAGCTTGGGGCGCAACGGCAGCGAGATGACGGCGGGCGCGAGGCCGAGCCGGACCTCGGTGAACGCGAAGGTGGCGGCCGGACCGGCCAGGGCGAGGTCGGCCGCGCCGACCAGGCCGAGGCCGCCCGCCCGGACGTGCCCGTCGATCACCGCGATGACCGGCTTCGTGCACTCGACGATCGCGCGCTGGAGGTCCACCAGGCCGCGCGGGCCGACGGTCGGGTCCGCCCCGGTCGCCTCGGAGAGGTCCGCGCCCGCGCAGAACACCTTGCCGGCGTGGCCGAGCACCACGGCGCGGACCTCGGGGTCCGCCGCTGCGGCGGCCAGGCCGGCGGTGAGCTCGGCCATCAGCCGGGTCGACAGCGCGTTCCGGTTGTGCGGCGAGTCGAGGGTGAGGGTGGTGACGGCGTCGGCGGTGCTGACGTGGACGAGGGGCACTTCGCGGGTCATCGGTGCGGGCCTGCTTTCCGGCTGAGGGTGGGTCGGACTGCGGCGGCGCGTCTGCTCGGACGGCGCCCGGACGACTCTGGCATGCCCACCCTCCGCTCGGCCAGAGCCACCCGTGGGGAATCCGCACACCGGCCCGGCGGAAGGGCGTGGTGGGCCGCGCCGGGGGAACGGCGGTGCTGCCGCGCGTCGGCCTCGGTGGTCGGCTGACCCCGCGGGCCGCGCGGGCCCGGCCGGGCCGGAGCCGAAAAGCCGGTGGTGCGCCGATCGTCCATCAGCAACGATGAGGCCCATGACTTCCGACTCCCCGCACCCCGTCTCCCGGCACCTCGCCCACATCGCCGAGCCACCCGGGGTCGCCCCCGGCACCGGCTACACCCAGGTCGTCAGCGGGACCGGCCGCCTGGTGGTCGTCTCCGGCCAGGTCGCCTTCGACGAGCAGCGGCAGCTGGTCGGGGCCGGCGACCCCAAGGCCCAGGCACTCCAGGTCTTCGAGAACCTGCGCCGCTGCCTGGCCGCCGCCGGGGCCGGCTTCGGGGACGTCGTCAAGCTCACCTACTTCCTCACCGACATCGGGCACCTGCCTGCCGTCCGCGAGGCCCGGAACCAGTACTTCGGCGACACGCCGCTCCCGGCCAGTTCGGCGATGCAGGTCGCCGCGCTGTTCCTGCCCGAGGTGCTGATCGAGGTCGAGGCGCTCGCCCTGGTCGACGACCAGGCGTAGCCGCGTCCGGCGGCCCGTCCGGTGGGCCCGACCACGGCACCCCGGATCCGCCCGTCAGGCTCAGCGGCCCGTCGCGTCCGCGCCACGCCGTCGGGCCCACCGGACGGCGGGGCCCATGGCCAGCCCGGCCCCGGCGAGCAGCGCGCCGAGCGCGGCCCAGCCGAGCAGGCCGTAGCCGATGACGGCGGTGGAGACCACGGCCGGTCCGATCATCAGCGCGGCGGCTGTGCCCGCGTTGTAGACGCCCTGGTAGGCGCCGTGGTCGTGCTCACCGGCAAGGTCGTAGCTGAGCGCCCAGCCACCGGCCTGGGCCAGCACCTCGCCGAGGGCCTGGAGCGCCACGCCGCCGAGCACCACGACCGCCGCGAAGGTGGCCGGCAGGCCGTGGGCGAGGGCGATGACCAGGCAGGACGCCGCCAGCATGAGCCCGGCCCGTCCGCAGACCCGGGCGGCGGTGGCCGGGTCCTCGGTGCCCCGGGTGGCCCGGACCTGCAGGGCGATCACCAGCACGGTGTTGACGATCAGGGAGGCGGCCACGGTGATCCGGGGGGCGTCGGTCTGCTGGACGACCCAGAGCGGCAGGCCGACCTCCAGCACCGCGAACTGCAGGCAGAGCAGCGCGTTCAGCACCGTCACGAGGAGGAACGGCGCATCCCGCAGCGCCGGGTTGCGCCGCCGCTCCCCCGCCGTACGTCCCGCAGCATCCGCGGTCCCGGCCCCGCTCCCGCCGGCGCCTCCGTCCGCGGCACCACCTGCGCCCCGCCGCCGCACCCCGGGCACCGGCAACCGCTGGAACAGCACCGCGACCGCCAGGTAGGAGGCGGCGTCGGCCAGGATCGCAGCCAGATAGGCCCCCCGGGTGTCCGCCTGCAGCGCCAGCGCGCCGAGCGCGGTACCGAGGCAGATCCCGATGTTGGTCACCACTCGCAGGTAGGCGCGGCCCGCCACCCGCCGGTCTGCCGGCAGCACCTGGGCGTAGAGGGCGTTGCGCACGGCGGCCGAACCGCGGTCGACGGCGGCCACCACGCAGGCCAGCGGCAGGAAGGCCGCGTAGCTGTGCACCAGCGCGTAGCCCGCGGTGCCGAGCGCGTTCACCGTCACCAGCACGACCAGGACCGGGCGGGCGCCCCACCGGTCGGCGGCCAGGCCGGCCGGCACGCTGGCGGCGACCCCGCAGAGGCCGGCGGCGGTGAGCCCGAGGCCGAGCTGGGCGGCGGTGAGCCCGAGGACGCGGGTGAAGAAGAGCACCCCGACGGAGAGCGAGAGCCCGCTGCCGATGGTGTTGACGAGGGTGATCGCGGCGAGCCGGCGCACCGTCGGGTCGGGGTGGAGCAGCCGGCCGGTCCGGCCCGTTCCGGGCGCGCCGGTTGCAGGACGGCCGGGCTCGGGCAGGCCGGAGGTGGCTGCGGAGGTCTCCGCCGATGGGGTGGTCATGCCTCGATCCCACCCCCAGCCCCCGGCCGATCAATACTGATTTAGGCTCTGCCTGAAACCACGGGCAGAGCGGCCAGCCGGAACGGCGGCCGGGGAGGGAGCGCCGTCCGTGCACCGGTTCCGTCTCGGCCTGGCCGATCTCGCGACCACCTGGTTCGCCTGTTCGCCGATCCAGGAGGCGACGCTCAGCCTGCGGATGTGGACCCACCCGGGCCACTACGCGCTGCAGACCCCCGCCTTCGAGCGGCTGCGGCCGGCCTTCGAGCGGCTGGACACCGTACTGCTGCGCTCGCTGGTCTCCGAGGTCCGCTGGATCCCGGACTTCCTGACGCCCCGTCCCACCGGCCCCGCCCCCGACTTCCGCTCCGAGCTGGCGGCGGTCCGGGCCCTGCCCCCCGAGCGGCTGCGCCCGGAGCTGGAGCAGACCTTCCGACCGCACGGGCAGCCGCTGCCTCCCCCGCTGACAGCCGGGCTGGCCGATCCGACGCGGCTGCTGGCCCGGATCGCGGACGCTCTGGAGGAGTACTGGGAGGTCTGCCTGGCGCCGGCCTGGTGGCCGCAGGCCCGGGCGGTACTGGAGGCCGACCTGGTCTACCGGGCACGGGTGCTGGCCCAGCACGGCGCAGCGGCGCTCTTCGCCGACCTGTGTCACCGGCTGCGCTGGGAGGACGGGGTGCTGTCGATCGACCGCCGCTGGACGGCGCAGGACCGCGACATCACCGTGGACGGCCGCGGGCTCGTGCTGACCCCGACCTTCTTCGCCCACGGTGTGGTCACGATGATCGGCAACGACCGGGCACCGCAGCTCAGTTACCCGGCGCGGGGCCAGGCCGCCATGGCCGGCCCGCCGGCGCCGGTGACCGTCCGGGCACTGGAGCTGCTGATCGGCGCGCCGAAGGCCCGGCTGCTGGCGCTGCTGGCCGAACCGGCCTCGACCACGGATCTGGCCTACCGGCTGGGCGTCACCCCGGGCGCCGTCAGCCAGCACCTGGCCGTGCTGCACCGGACCGGCCTGGTCACCCGGGCGCGGAACGGCCGCTCGGTGCTGTACAGCCGCAGCCCGCTCGGCGACGAGCTGACCGGCGGCCCACGCCGGCCCTGACCGGCCGGTCGGCGGCGTGGGCGGTGCGCAGCGGGCCCCCCCGGGTCCGCCACCCCGGGGGACCGGTCCGGAGCCCGCCCCGGGAGCCGAACCCGAATCCCGGAGCCGGCCCCGACCGCTACCGCGAGGCGAGCGAGGCCAGCCGGCGCGCCGACCGGTACTGCCGCAGCACCTGGGCGAAGGTGGTGTGCCCCTGGGTGGTCCGGGCGAAGGCCCGCCAGGCCGGCTTCACCAGACACACCGCCGCGTGGAAGAGGTACGGCCGGCGCTCGAAGGCGGCCAGCATCCGCTTGCCCGCCCGCATCTCCACGCCCAGCCCGGCCTTGATCGCGAACGCGTAGTTCAGCGCCTCGCGCCGCACCTCGGCGGCCGTCCCCGCCTCGGCCACCTTGACCGCCCACTCCCCGGCCAGCCGGCCCGAGCGCAGCGCGTACGAGATGCCCTCGCGGGTCCACGGCTCCAGCAGGCCGGCCGCGTCTCCTGCCACCAGCACCCGGCCGCGCGAGAGCGGCGAGTCCTCGGCCCGGCAGCGGGTCAGGTGCCCGGACTCCACACTCGGCTCGAAGCCCGCCAGGCCGAGCCGGCGGATGTAGTCGGCCAGGTACCGCTTGGTCCGCTCGCCGTCGCCGCGGGCCGAGATCACCCCGACGGTCAGGCTGGCGGACTCGGTCTTCGGGAACACCCAACCGTAGCTGCCCGGCAGCGGGCCCCAGTCGAGGTGGATCCGGCCGGCCCAGTCGGCGGCGACGGAGGGCGGGACGGGGATCTCGGCCTCCAGGCCCAGGTCGATCTGGTCGAAGGAGACGCCGACGTGCCGGCCGATCCGACTGGCGCTTCCGTCCGCACCGACGACCGCCCGCGCCTCGAAGCTGCGCCCGTCGGAGGCGGTGACCAGGGCCGTGCGGTGCTCGCCGCCGCGCTGCTCCACCCCGGTGACGGTCACTCCGGTGACCAGGACCGCGCCCGCCTGCTTCGCCGCCTGGACCAGGCGCAGGTCGAACTCGTCACGGTTGACCAGACCGAACAGCATCCGGTCGGAGCGCCGCGTCCGGGTGAACCGGCCGCCGTACGCGAAGGTGACGGCGTACACCCGGTCCTGCAGCGGCAGCTTGAAGTCCGGCGGCAGGCTGTCCCGCGAGGGGCCGATGATGCCGCCGCCGCAGGTCTTGTAACGGGGGTGCTCGGCCTTGTCGAGCAGCAGCACGCGGCGGCCCTGGACCGCGGCCGCGTGCGCGGCCGACGCCCCGGCCGGTCCGGCGCCGACCACGACCACGTCCCAGACACCGTCGAGGTGGTCGGGCCCGGCCGCCGGCTGGTCGGGCTGCGGCTCGGACGGCTGTCCGGACGCCGCGGCGTCGAGCGGGCTACGGGAATCGGAGCTTCCGGAGTCAGTCACGTCGAGCAATCCTATGCGGCCCGGTGATCCACTGTCCGCCACGGCGCCCCGAACATCCGGTCGATCCCGGCGACCGTCCGTTCGTCTACGCCTATGATCGGTGCGTCCCCCGTCAACGTGTCCGCCCGGACGACCCTCCCGGCCGGACCTCCCCTCCCGGAGCAAGCCCGATGCCGCAGCAGCCCCTGGCCGACGCCGTCCGGTCCCTGATGGACCGTGCCCGCACCGACCTCGCCGAGCTGGTCGCCTTCCCCTCGGTGGCCGACCCGCGCCAGTTCCCGGTCGAGGAGTGCCGCAAGGCCGCCGAGTGGGTGGCCGACGCGTTCGCCGCCGAGGGCCTGACGAACGTGCAGCTGCTGGACACCCCCGACGGCACCCAGTCCGTCTACGCCGAGCTGCCCGGCCCGGCCGGCGCGCCGACCGTGCTCCTCTACTCCCACTACGACGTCCAGCCCCCGCTCGACGAGAGCGCCTGGCTGAGCCCCGCGTTCGAGCTGACCGAGCGGGACGGGCGCTGGTACGGCCGCGGCGCCGCCGACTGCAAGGGCAACATCCTGATGCACCTGACGGCCCTTCGGGCGCTGCGCCAGGTCCACGGGGACGGCTACCCGGTCGGGCTGAAGATCATCGTCGAGGGCTCCGAGGAGCAGGGCACCGGCGGCCTGGAGCGCTACGCCGAGGCCCACCCGCAGCTGCTCGCCGCCGACGCCATCGTGATCGGCGACACCGGCAACTTCGCCCCCGGCCTGCCCACCGTCACCGCCTCGCTGCGCGGCATGACCGTGGTCGAGGTGTCGATCACCACGCTCGCCGGCAACCTGCACTCGGGCGCCTTCGGCGGCGCCGCCCCGGACGCCCTGCAGGCGATGGTGAAGGTGCTGGCCTCGCTGCACGACGAGCACGGCGACGTCGCCGTCGCCGGTCTGACCAGTGACCAGACCTGGTCCGGCGTGGAGTACGCCGACGAGCAGTTCCGCGCCGACGCCAAGGTGCTCGACGGCGTCGGGCTGACCGGCACCGGCACCGTCGCCGACCGGCTCTGGGCCCGCCCGTCCGTCACCGTCCTCGGCATCGACGCCCCGCCGGTGATCGGCGCCACCTCCTCCGTGCAGTCCTCCGCCAAGGCGCTGGTCAGCCTGCGGGTTCCGCCGGGCACCGACACCGCCGCCGCGCAGGACGCGCTGGTCGCCCACCTGGAGGCCCAGGTGCCGTTCGGCGCGCAGGTCCGGATCGAGCGCCAGGGCAACGGCGCGCCGTTCAGCGCGGACACCTCCGGCCCGGCATACGAGGCGATGGGCACGGCCATGGCCGAGGCCTTCGGCACGCCGATGGTCGCCTCCGGCGAGGGCGGCTCGATCCCGCTCTGCAACACCCTGCAGACGCTCTACCCGCAGGCCGAGATCGTGCTGATCGGCGTCGAGGAGCCGACCACCCAGATCCACGCCGTCAACGAGAGCGTCGACCCGCTGGAGCTGGAGCGGATGGCGCTCACCGAGGCGCTCTTCCTCCGCCGCTACGCCGAGATCCACTCGGCCTGACGCAGCGCCCGGGGAGTCCGACGCCGGTCCCGCCCGGGTGGGGGCTCCGCCCGCCGCCACCCGGCCGGGGTGCCGCCCGGGGCACAGCCCCGGGCGCCGGCTCAGACCCCGGCCCGCTCGACCGCCCTCTCCCGGCCGGCGGCCTGGCAGGGCCGCGGCCGGTGCCGCCGGGCCAGCCGGACCGCCGCCGCGTGCACCAGCGCGTACCCGGCCGCGCCGACCGCCAGGCCGGCCCCGGCCCCGAAGCAGAACTCCGGGATCAGGTTCCGCCGCAGCGGCACGAGCCGGTGGACCACCCCGGCCGCCGTGGCCGCGCCCAGCGCCGCCACGGCGGCCCGCCGCACCCCGCTGGGCAGCGCCACCGCGGGCCGTACCGGCTCCACCTCCCGGGCCGCGCGCGAGGCCCACCCGGCCAGGGCGGCCAGCGCCAGCGCCGACGTCCCGTACTGCAGCACCGTGTACAGCGGCAGCCCGGCGACCTTCCGCTCCAACACCGGCACCAGGGCGACGCCGAACCGGCCCTCGTGGGTGAAGGCGTCCCAGCCGACGTGGGTGGCCGCGCCCACCGCCGCCGAGGCGGTGAACCAGGCGGCCGCCGCGCCGGTCCCGGAACCACCGCCCGGCCGGCCCGCCCCCGCGCCACCGGGCCGGCGGGCCGTCAGCGCCTCGGCGGCGCCCGCCCACCGCTCCGGCAGCAGGCCGACCAGCGGTCCGCGCAGCAGCCCGTGCCACCCCGCGACCAGCGCCCCGGCGATCGCCACGTCCACCGTCGGCACCGCCCACCAACGGTGGGTCAGCCCGCCCTGCTCGTAGACCCCGGGCAGCAGTGACTCCGCGAAGAACGGGACGTCCGGCGCCATCGAGCCGGCGACCAGCGCCGAGGCGACCAGCGGCCCGCGCCGGCCGGCCGCACGCAGCAGGGGCAGGACGGCGGCCGGGTGGCTCAGTGTGAAAGGCATGCCCTCATCCTGCCGCCCCTGCCCGGCCGCCGCCGCACCGCCCGCCCCGTCACACCGGCACCCGCCGCGCCGGGCGACCGCTCGCGCCGCCCGCTCCGCCACATCGACCACCCCACCGCATCGACCGCTACGCCGCGTCGACCACGCGCGCCAGTCCCAGCGCCGCCCGCCGGCCGGCCTCCAGGTAGCGCAGCTCGCCGCTGCGCCGGGCGTCCAGCGCGGCGGCGAGCCGGCGGTAGCGCCCCGGCGGCAGCAGGCCTGCGGCCTCCTCCAGGCTGACGAAGCGCCAGCCGCGCAGCTCCTCCTGCTGGAGCAGCAGGTTCTGGCGGGCCGCGGCGTCCAGCAGGCCGCCGTCGTAGACCAGCCGCAGGCCGCCGCGGCGCGGGCCGGTGCGCGGCTCCCAGTCGACGGCGAGCAGGCGCAGGGCGGCCGGATCGAGCCGCAGGCCGAGCTCCTCGGCGGTCTCCCGCAGGGCCGCGTCGGTCGGTGCCTCGCCCCGCTCGACCACGCCGCCGGGGAACTCCCAGTCCGGCTTGTAGACCGGGTCGACGAGCAGCACCCGGTCCTGCTCGTCGAAGAGGAGCACCGCCGAGGCCACGGTGTCCCCGGTCGGGTCGGGGGTCTGCACGATGGGACAGCGGGCCGAGCCGTCCCGAACGAGCTGTGCGAGCCGGGCGGCGGTCTCGCCCGGGGTCAGCGCGCTGGTGTCGACCAGCCGGGCGTCCCGGCCGAGCCAGCGCCGGGCGGCCCGGTAGCGGGGGACGTGCTCCAGGCACCACTCGCGGACGCGCGCGCTGCGCTCCGGATCGCCCGGGCACTCCTCGCGCCGGGCGATCCGCTCCCGCAGGATCGTTTCTTCAGGGTCCAGGACGAGGTGGTGCACGGTGATCCCGTTCGAGGCGAGCGCACCGAAGATCTCGTCCCGGTAGTCCTCGCGGAGCAACGTCATCGGGACGACCAGCGGGCCCGGCACCTCGCCGAGCAGGGCGGCCGCCGTCTCGGGGACGAGCCGGCGCCAGGCCGGCAGGTCCTGGAAGTCGGACACCGCCGCCATCCGGTCGGCCGGGAGCATTCCTCTCAGCCCGAACCCGACCACCTCCGGGTCGAACAGCATGCTCCCGGGCAGCAGCTCGACCAGTTCCCGGCAGGCGCTCGTCTTGCCCGCGCCGAACGTGCCATTGACCCAGACGATCACAGTGTCCCCTGCCCCTCGACCTCCCCCGGTGCCGTTCGCACCGGGCGGGCGCCCCCGTCAGCCAGCGCCACCCGAGGTGGTACCCCCGCCGCGCCGGTCCCCATGCCTCCGATCCGTTCCGGCCGGACGAACCGTAGTGCGCTCCTTGACAGCGGCATGTGCCCAGGCCAGAGGCCCTACCGGTGCACCCGCGCGCCCGCGTGACCGCCGGTTCACGCGCCCTCGGAAACCGGCGTCCGAGCCCTCTGTGCGCGCCCTGTCCACACCCCACGCGCCCCCTCCGTACCCGACCTCCTCGTCCGGGCCGACCTCCTCCTTGCACCCCCGGACGCCCCCGGGCCGGGCGGGAGGCGATGCCTCTCGCCCGGCCCGGGGCAGCGCCACCCGTGCGCAGCCCTCAGGGCCGGCCCATGTGGGTGGGGTAGTAGCCACTGCTGATGCCCGAGATCCGGATGTTGGTGCCGGGCCGGGCGGCCTCCACGTACTGGTTGCTGCCCAGGTAGATCGCCACGTGCTCGATGCCCCGGGCGGTGCCGTCGGTCGACCAGAAGAGCAGGTCGCCGCGGCGGAGCTCGCTGGCGCGGATCGGTGTGGTCGCCGCGTACTGGTCGTTCGCCACCCGCGGCAGCTCGATCCCGCCGCGCCGGAAGGCCTGCTGCACCAGGCCGGAGCAGTCGTAGCCGTCGGGGCCGTTGCCGGCGGTCCGGAACGGCTTGCCGAGCTGTGCCAGCGCGAACTGCACCGCCGTCTCGACGTCCCCGTCGGCTGCCGGCGCGGCGGAGTCCGCCGAGGCCGAGCCCGAGGAACCCGACGAGGACGAGGAGGATCCGCCACCGGTCCGGTCCAGGTAGATGTCGTAGTGCGTGGTCCAGCGCCACTCACCCTTGCTGTTCCTGAACCAGTACCGCGAGCCGTCCCAGCCCTGCTTGATCCCGCCCGAGGACGAGGAGGCCGTCGAGGACTTGGCCGCGGAGGCCGAGCCACCGGTCCGGTCCAAGTAGATGTCGTAGTGCGTGGTCCAGCGCCACTCACCCTTGCTGTTCCTGAACCAGTACCGCGAGCCGTCCCAGCCCTGCTTGATCCCGCCCGAGGACGAGGAGGCCGTCGAGGACTTGGCCGCGGAGGCCGAGCCACCGGTCCGGTCCAAGTAGATGTCGTAGTGCGTGGTCCAGCGCCACTCACCCTTGCCGTTCTTGAACCAGTACCGCGAGCCGTCCCAGCCGGCGTGGGCGGGCGCGGCCTCGGCGGCAGCGGTGCCCACGCCGGTGCCGAGGCCGATCACGCCGGCTCCGGCCGCGACCACGGCCACCATGGCTATCCCCCGACGGATCCGCGCCGCCCGGGAGGGACGGGCGGTACGGGTCCGCCCGTCGGTGGCGGCGTGCTGCCCGGTCGGGTCGTCGGCGGCGCCCGGTGCGCCGGTGTTGACGGTCGTCATCCTGCTGTCTTCCTTTGCTGAACGGGAACCGCAGAACCGCTCCGGACGACGTGCGGCGGCTTCCGGTCCTGCGACCGGAAGCCGCGGCACTCGTCCGGCTATTCGGTTTCTGCCTGCGTGTCACGTTAGGCACGCGTCCGCTCACGGCGCGCAGTGGAGTGCGCCAATGGAAGGGTTCACGGATGGTGAGCGCCCCGACGGGCGATCAGGTGAGCTGCCGTCATCGGATGACCGCCCGTCACCCGGGTGCCGTCACCCCGCTGCCCCCGCGAGCAGTTGCTTCTTCAGCACCTTCCCCATGGCGTTCCTGGGCAGTTCGGGCACCAGCACCACCCTCCGGGGCCGCTTGTGCACCGAGAGCCGTTCCGCCACGAAGGCCGCCAGCTGCTCCCCCGTCACCGGGCCGTCCGGGATGACGTAGGCGACCACCACCTGGCCGAGGTCCTCGTCGGGCGCGCCCACGACGGCCGCGTCGGCGACCGCCGGGTGGTCGCGCAGCGCGGCCTCCACCTCGCCGGCGCCGATCCGGTAGCCGCCGCTCTTGATCAGGTCGACCGAGGCTCGGCCGACGATCCGGTGGAAGCCGTCCGGCCCGATCACCGCGACGTCGCCGGTACGGAACCAGCCGTCGGCGGTCCAGGCGTCGGCGTCGGCGTCCGGCCGGTTCAGGTAGCCGGAGAACAGCGTCGGCCCGGCGACCTGCAGCTCGCCGACGCTCTCGCCGTCGGAGGCCACCGGCCCGCCGTCCTCGCCGACCAGCCTGGTCCGCACGCCCGTCAGCGGCAGGCCGACGCTGCCCGGTCGGCGCTCGCCCTCCGCCCGGGTGGACACGGTGATCAGCGACTCGGTCATGCCGTAGCGCTCGATCGGCGCGTGGCCGGTCAGCGCGGCCAGCTTCTCGAAGACCGGCACCGGCAGCGGTGCGCTGCCGGAGACCAGCAGCCGGGCCGAGGCCAGCTGCCCGGCCGCCCCCGGATCCGCGGCCAGCCGGGACCAGACGGTCGGCACGCCGAAGAAGAGGGTGCCGCCCGAGGCCGCGTACCCGGCCGGGGTGGGCCGTCCGGTGTGGACCAGCCGGCTGCCGGTGCGCAGGGCGCCGAGCACGCCGAGCACCAGGCCGTGCACGTGGAACAGCGGCAGGCCGTGGGCCAGGGTGTCCTCGGCGGTCCACCCCCAGGCCTCGGCCAGCGCGTCGAGGTCGGCGCCCACCGCCGAACGGCGGAGCACCGCCCCCTTCGGCGCCCCGGTGGTGCCGGAGGTGTAGAGCACGAACGCGGTAGCCGCCGCATCGGGCTCGGCGTACGTGGTGTCCGACCGCTCGGCCGGGTCGACCGGCAACGCGGCGATCCCGGCGTCCTCCGGCACGGCGTCCCCGGCGGCGTGCGCGAGCAGGGCCGCGCCGGAGTCCCGCAGGATGTGCGCGCGCTCCTTCGGGCCGGAGTCGGGCGGCAGCGGCACCACCGGCACCCCCGCCAGCAGGCCGCCCACCACGGCGACGACGGTCTCCGCGGTGGGCCGGGCCAGCACCGCGAGTCCGGGCGCGCCGGCCACCCGGTCGGCCACCGCGGTCGCCGCGCCGAGCAGTTCCTCGCGGGAGAGCGCCCGCCCGTCGACGCACAGCGCGTCGCCGGAGTCCCCGTGGTCGCCCTGAAGTGCCGTCAGGAGTGTCATGCCTTCGCCCTCGCCCTCGCTCGCGGGTGTGCCGCCGGGCCTCGGCCGGCCCGGCGACACCGGTCGCGTCGTCACCGGTCGGGGCCGACTCTACGGGCCGCCTCCACGGGCGGGTGCACCGCCCGCAACGCCGCAGGGCGCGTCCGGGGAGTCCCGGACGCGCCCTGTGCGTGCGCCTGTCGGCGGATCAGCCCTTGCGGGCCTTCACCTCGGTGGTCAGCTGCGGCAGCACGGCGAACAGGTCCCCGACCACGCCGTAGTCGACCAGCTCGAAGATCGGGGCCTCGGGGTCCTTGTTGACGGCCACGATGGTCTTCGAGGTCTGCATGCCGGCCCGGTGCTGGATGGCGCCGGAGATGCCCGCCGCGATGTAGAGCTGCGGGGAGACCTGCTTGCCGGTCTGGCCGACCTGGTTGGTGTGCGGGTACCAGCCGGCGTCGACGGCGGCACGCGAGGCACCGACGGCCGCGCCGAGCGCGTCCGCGAGCTCCTCGACCACGCCGAAGCCCTCGGCGGCACCGACGCCGCGGCCGCCGGAGACCACGATGGCGGCCTCGGTCAGCTCGGGGCGGCCGGTGGAGACGCGCGGGGTGCGCGAGGTGACCTTGGCGGCGTTGCCGGTGAACGCGACGGTGACGTTCTCGACCGCGCCCGCCGCCGGGGCGGCCTCGGGGGCCACGGCGTTCGGCTTGACCGTGATCACCGGGGTGCCGTGCGACACCTTGGACTTCACCTGGAACGAGGCGGCGAACACCGACTGGGTGGCGACCGGGCCGTCCACACCTGCCTCCAGGTCCACGGCGTCGGTGATGATGCCGGAGCCGAGGCGCAGGGCGACGCGGGCGGCGACCTCCTTGCCCTCGCCGGAGGAGGTGACCAGCACCGCGGCCGCCTCGGCGGCCTTCGCGATCTGGGCCAGCGCGTCGACCTTGGGGACGACCAGCTGGTCGGCGAACTCGGCGCCGTCGGCGACGTACACCTTCGCGGCGCCGAACTCGGCGGCCTTGGCGGCGATGTCCGCGGCGGCCGCACCGGCGCCCAGGACGACGGCCGACGGCTCGCCGATCCGGCGGGCCAGGGTCAGCAGCTCCAGGGCCGGCTTGCGGACCGCGCCGTCGGCGTGGTCCACCAGGACGAGAATCTCAGCCATTGCTCAATGTCTCCGTACTTCGCTGTGGGCTGGGGGTGGGGGGGCTCGGGGCGAGCGGCTCAGATGAACTTCTGGTCGGCGAGGAACGCGGCGAGCTGCCTGCCGCCCTCGCCCTCGTCCTTGACGACCGTGCCCGCGGTGCGCGCCGGACGCGCCGCCACCGACTCCACCGCCGTCCACGCACCCGCCAGACCGACCTCGTCCGCCTCGATGCCCAGGTCGTCCAGGTCCAGGGACTGCACCGGCTTCTTCTTCGCCGCCATGATCCCCTTGAACGACGGGTAACGGGCCTCGCCCGACTGGTCCGTCACCGAGACCACCGCCGGCAGCGCCGCCTCCACCAGCTCCGTCGCCGCGTCACCGTCGCGACGGCCCCTGACCACACCGCCCTCGACCGACACCTCCGACAGCAGCGTCACCTGCGGCACGCCCAGCCGCTCCGCCAGCAGCGCCGGCAGCACACCCATCGACCCGTCCGTCGACGCCATACCACCGACCACCAGGTCGAACCCGGTCTTCTCCAGCGCCTTCGCCACGATCGCCGACGTCCCGATCACGTCCGTGCCGTGGATGTCGTCGTCGTTCACGTGCACGGCCTTGTCCGCACCCATCGACAGCGCCTTGCGCAGCGCGTCCTTCGCGTCGTCCGGCCCGACCGTCAGCACCGTCACCTCGGCGTCGCCGTGCGCCTCCGCGATCCGCAGCGCCTGCTCCACGCCGTACTCGTCCAGCTCCGACAGAAGGCCGTCCACGCCCTCCCGGTCGGTGGTGTGGTCGTCCGCGAACCGACGGTCACCCGTCGCGTCCGGCACGTACTTCACACAGACAACGATCCTCAAGCTCACGGCCTGTCTCCTGTACTGGTCTCGTCCGGCGGCTGCGGCTGTGCAAGCGGGCGCGAATACGGCACGCACCCGCTCCGGGCAGCGTGTTCCCGTGCCGGTCCGGAACTCCCTGGCAGCATACTCGCCAGTAGCTCAGTGGTCACTACTGGCCAGTAGCTTACGCCGCCAGGCCCGGCCCGGACGCCCCGCCCGGAGGCCCGGGCGGCCCGGAGCACGCCCGGACCGGGCCTCGCCGGCGGAACGGCCCGCACTGCCGTCGTCGCCCATCCTGCCCCAGGCCGCGCCGGACACCACCTGACGGGGCGGCACATCCGGGTCGAGATTCACCGCCGGAACGGCGGGATCCGCCCCCGGCCGCCGGTCCGACGCGCCCGGCCCTGCCCACGTCGACAGGCGTCCGCCCGGGTACGCCGGCGTCCACCCGGCTCAGACGGCCTCGCCCAGGGCCGCGATCACGTCCGCCTTGCGCGGCAGCCCCGCGGCCCGGCGCACCACCCGCCCCTCCGCGTCCAGCACCAGCACGGTCGGCGTCCGCAGGACGTCCAGCCTGCGGACCAGCTCCAGCCGCGTCTCCGCGTCCAACTCGACGTGCGCCACACCCTCGACCATCCCCGCCACCTCGGCCAGCACCCGCCGAGTCGCCCGGCAGGGCTGGCAGAAGGCCGTCGAGAACTGCACCAGGGTGGCCCGCTCCCCCAGCGGCCCGCCCAGCTCCGCCGCCGACAGCCGAACCGCCCCGTCCTTCGTGCGCACCCGCAGCCTCCCGTCGCGCTTGGCCCGCAGCAGCCCGAACGCACTCGCCACCGCGAGCACGACGGCGCACACCACCAACCCGGTCATCCTCCCAGTCTGCGGCAGGCCCGCCGCTCCCCGGCAACGGCGTCCGGCCACCGGGGAGCAGGCCGGGCCCCGCCCCCGTGAAACGGTCGACCGCCGAACTCGTGCCCGCGTACCATCGCCGGGTGGACTCCGACCGCCCCGCACCTCCGCTGCTGACCGCCCGCCGCGTGGTCGACCTGTGCCGGGCCACCGCCTCGCGCTGTCGCTGACACATCCCGTCACCGCCTCCCCGCCACGCGCCCCTCCGGAGTCCCCGTGCAGATCGACCCCCGCGGCCCGCGCTTCGCCGCCGCACTCACCACCCTCGTCCTGATCGCCGTACTGCTCACCGGCAGCGGCCTCCTGCTCGCGCTGCAGGCCGTGGTGTTCGGCCTCGGCGCCATCGGCGGCCTGCACCGATCCCCCTACGGCTGGGTGTACCGGACGCTGGTCCACCCCCGGCTCTCGCCCCCGACCGCGACCGAGGACGAGCGGCCGCCGCGCTTCGCCCAGGGCGTCGGCCTGGCCTTCGCCGCCATCGGCACCCTCGGCTTCCTGACCGGCGTGGCCTGGCTCGGCCTGCTGACCGCCGGCTTCGCGCTCGCCGCGGCGTTCCTCAACGCCGCGTTCGGCTACTGCCTCGGCTGCGAGATGTACCTGGTCGTCCGCCGCGCCCAGGGCCGCCTCGACCCTGCGCGCTGACGGCCGGCCCCACCGGCTGGCGGGAGGGGCGTCCGAGGGCTCCCGACGGCCGGCGGAGGCACGTGACGGACCAGGCGTCGAGGCCCGCGGCAAAAGGTTCCCGCCCGCCACATCACGGAGATCACACCCCCCGGCCGAGCCCGGTGGCCCCGCTCAGGTGACAGCGGGCACTCGTTCGGGGGATCATCTCCGTGTATCGCCCGTGCCGCCGCGGCGTGCCGCGCCTCCGGTCGGCCCCACGCCCGGCCCGGGTACCGCCTTACCGGGCCGCCAGGCCCGTGGAAGTCAGGACTGACCGTGGCAGAGTTCGTCTACCCGCCGGTGATCGGCGCCGCACTGACCGTCTTTCGCGCGCTCGACGTGCGCATCAAGATCGTCGGCGCCGAGAACATCCCCGCCGAGGGCGGGGCAGTCCTGGTCAGCAACCACATCAGCTACCTGGACTTCCTCTTCGCCGGCCTCGGCGCGTACCGCGGCGGCAAGCGCAAGACCCGTTTCATGGCCAAGGACGACGTCTTCAAGCACGCGATCTCCGGCCCGCTGATGCGCGGCATGAAGCACATCCCGGTCGACCGCACCGACGGCCAGCCCGCCTACGAGGCCGCCGTGCGCGCACTGCGGGCGGGCGAGGTGGTCGGCGTCTTCCCCGAGGCGACCATCAGCCGCTCCTTCATGCTGAAGAAGTTCAAGACCGGCGCCGCCCGCATGGCCTCCGACTCCGGCGCCCCGCTGCTGCCGGTCGTGCTCTGGGGCACCCAGCAGCTCTGGACCAAGGGCCGCCCGAAGACCCTCACCAAGCGACACGTCCCGGTCACCATCATGATCGGGGAGCCGATCGAGCTGTCCGACACGGACAAGCCGGTCATGGTCACCCGCCGGCTCCGTGCCGCGATGGGCGAGATGCTGGACCGCGCCCAGCGCGAGTACCCCGGCAAGCCGACCGGACCGGACGACACCTGGTGGCTCCCCACCCACCTGGGCGGCACGGCGCCGACGCTGGAGGCCGCCGAGGCCGAGGACGAGGCGGAGGCCGCCGCCAAGGCCGAGCGCCGCGCCGCCCGGGGCTGACACCCTGTGCCCGCCGGCCCGGGCGTCCCCCGGTCGGCGGCACAGTCCGGACGCTCGTGCGCCGGGGTACGGCGGCCAATCCTCCGTGCTCCATCGGTCAACCAGACGGTCGGCTCTTCATACTCCATGTGACCGATCGGCGCCGGAGCGTCGCGTGTCGCCCGCTCACACGCACTCTCCGTCTGCCACAGTGGCAGCTTCCCGGGGGCCTCGTCCTGCGGTAGAGACGGAGAGGACACGCCGATGACCGGCACACGGCAGCTGCCACCCACCACCACGGCCCGTACCCGCGCCCGCGCAGGTGCGGGCCTTCTGCTGGCCGGCGCCCTGCTCACCGGATGCGGCGCCGAGCCGGGCGAGATCCCGCTCAGCGAGATCCGGGCGGAGACACCGCCCGCCACACCCGTCCCCACCGCCGCGGCCGAACCCGCCGTCGCAGTCTCGGCCCCACCCGACCCGGCCCTCGCGGCCGCGGCGAGCGCCCGGCACAACGGCCTGATCGTCGGCCGGGTGTTCCTCACCGGCGACCGCACCACCAGCGCCGTCTTCGCCTTCGCCCCCGACGGCAGCGGCGAGCAGCAGCTCACCCGCCCGCCCGCCCAGACCCGAGACGACCACCCCGACTGGTCCCCCGACGGCACCACCGTCGCCTTCGACCGCACCAGCGCGGAATCCGCCGGCCGGATCTGGACGATCGGCGCCGACGGCGAGAACGCCCACCAGGTCGGCCCGCTCTGCGAGCCGGGCGCCCTCGACTGCACCAACGAGGAGGAGGTCACCCCGGCCTTCTCCCCCGACGGAAAGCAGATCGCCTTCAGCCGCACCTGGGGCAGCTCCGACCCCACTGCCCATCAGACCCAGTACAGCGACCTCTACCTGATGAGCCCGGACGGCACCAACGCCCAGCGGCTGACCTTCCTCACCAACGACAAGCCGTACTCCGGCCTGGTCGCCAATCCGGCGTGGTCACCCGACGGCAAGCAGCTCGTCTTCTCCTACCAGACCAGCGCCACCGGCCAGCCCGCCAACAGCCGGGCCCTCTACGTCGTCAACATCGACGGCACCGACCTTCGCCGGCTCACCCCCTGGGAGCTGCGGGCCGGCGACCGGGCCAGCTGGTCCCCCGACGGCACGCAGATCGTCTTCACCACCTACCCCGCCGGCGCCGACAACACCCCGGGCGGCGGCATCTACACCGCCCACCCCGACGGCACCGCCATCGGCGCCCTCACCCCCGGGCCGTCCGACGTCGTCTACGGTGCCGCCTCCTACTCCCCCGACGGCACGTCGATCGCCTTCACCCAGGCACCGGTCAACGGCGCTGCCGAGCTGTACACCATGAAGAGCGACGGCTCGAACGTCGCCCAGCTGACCAACAGCCCCGACCGCTGGGAGAGCCGCCCCAGCTGGGGCACCGCGGTGGGGGCACCACGCGACTGACCTGGACCCAGAACTCGATCGGGCACGGCGCCATGCCGTGCCCGACCTGTTTTCGGGATTTGCCCCGGAAATGCGAAGAACCCCCGATCCGTTCCCGGACCGGGGGTTCTTCAGAAGAATTGTTCGGCGGCGTCCTACTCTCCCACAGGGTCCCCCCTGCAGTACCATCGGCGCTGTGAGGCTTAGCTTCCGGGTTCGGAATGTAACCGGGCGTTTCCCTCACGCTATGACCACCGAAACACTATGAAACTATCTACCGCCCACCCATCGATGGCGGGGGTCGTTGTTTCAGAACAACACAGTGGACGCGAGCAACTGAGGACAAGCCCTCGGCCTATTAGTACCGGTCAACTCCACCCCTCACAGGGCTTCCATATCCGGCCTATCAACCCAGTCGTCTACTGGGAGCCTTACCCTCTCAAGGAGGTGGGAGTGCTCATCTCGAAGCAGGCTTCCCGCTTAGATGCTTTCAGCGGTTATCCCTCCCGAACGTAGCCAACCAGCCATGCCCTTGGCAGAACAACTGGCACACCAGAGGTTCGTCCGTCCCGGTCCTCTCGTACTAGGGACAGCCCTTCTCAACACTCCTACGCGCACAGCGGATAGGGACCGAACTGTCTCACGACGTTCTAAACCCAGCTCGCGTACCGCTTTAATGGGCGAACAGCCCAACCCTTGGGACCTACTCCAGCCCCAGGATGCGACGAGCCGACATCGAGGTGCCAAACCATCCCGTCGATATGGACTCTTGGGGAAGATCAGCCTGTTATCCCCGGGGTACCTTTTATCCGTTGAGCGACGGCGCTTCCACAAGCCACCGCCGGATCACTAGTCCCTACTTTCGTACCTGCTCGACCCGTCAGTCTCACAGTCAAGCTCCCTTGTGCACTTACACTCAACACCTGATTGCCAACCAGGCTGAGGGAACCTTTGGGCGCCTCCGTTACCCTTTAGGAGGCAACCGCCCCAGTTAAACTACCCACCAGACACTGTCCCTGATCCGGATCACGGACCCAGGTTAGACATCCAGCACGACCAGAGTGGTATTTCAACGACGACTCCACAACAACTGGCGTTGCCGCTTCAAAGTCTCCCACCTATCCTACACAAGCCGAACCGAACACCAATATCAAGCTATAGTAAAGGTCCCGGGGTCTTTCCGTCCTGCTGCGCGAAACGAGCATCTT
>NZ_CP171642.1:1565000-2295000 GCF_043950205.1 Kitasatospora hibisci
CACGAGCATGCCGTGCTGGTGGGCGTGCTCGGCGATGGCCCGGATCTCCTCGACGGTGTAGAGGGTGCCGAGCTCGGTGCTCTGGGTGATCGAGACCGCGCACGGCTGCGCGCGGTGCTCGTCGCCGAAGCCCCAGGCCTGCTGGTCGATGAGCTCGGGGGTGAGCTTGCCGTCCGGGGTGGGGACGGTGAGCAGCTTGATGCCGCCCATCTTCTCCGGGGCGCCGCCCTCGTCCACGTTGATGTGGGCCGACTCGGCGGCGATCACGGCGCCCCAGCGCGGGAGCAGTGCCTGCAGGGCGACGACGTTGGCGCCGGTGCCGTTGAAGACGGGGTACGCCTCGGCCTTCTCGCCGAAGTGGCTGCGGAAGACGTCCTGCAGGTGGGCGGTGTAGTCGTCCTCGCCGTAGGCGACCTGGTGGCCGCCGTTCGCGAGCGCTATCGCGGCGAGGACCTCCGGGTGCACGCCGGCGTAGTTGTCGCTGGCGAAGCCGCGCACGGCGGGGTCGTGCCGCCGCACCGCGTCGGTACCGGGGGTGAGGTCGGTCATCGGGCTGTCAGCCACAGGTGCTGTCCGTTCAGTTCTGCTGCGGGGCGGTCCCAGAGGCCCGCCAGGGACGCGGCGAGGTCAGCGGTGTCGGTGAAGCCCGGGAACTTCGCGTCCGGCTTCTCAGCCCTCATTTCGGGACTGACCAGCGCCTTGATCACCAGGATCGCAGCCGCGGCGGTCGGCTCGCCATCCTCGGCGGTGGTCTCCTTCTTGAAGGAGTCGGCCATCGCGAGGGTCCAGGCCTCGGTGGCGGCCTTGGCCGCCGCGTAGGCGGCGCCGCCGGCGGTCGGCTTGTGGGCCGAGGCGGCGGAGATCATCGCGTAGCGACCCGACTCGCTGCGGATCAGCGCGGGCTGGAAGGCCAGCGAGGTGTGCTGCAGGGTGCGCACGACGGTGTCGTGCAGGAAGTCCCAGTCGTCGATCCGGGTGTCGAAGAACCTCTTGCTGCCGCGCCAGCCGCCGACGAGGTGGAAGAGGCCGTCGACGTGGCCGTGCTCGGCCTCCAGGTGGTCGGCCCAGTCGTGGACCTCCTGCGGGTCGAGCAGGTCGATGACCTGGCCGCTGACCCGGGCGCCGGGGACGGCGATCCGGGTGGCGTCCAGGGCGGCCTCCAGGCGCCGGCCGTCGATGTCGGCGCCGATGACGGTGGCACCGTCGGCGGTGAGGCGGCGCAGGACCGCCTGGCCCGCCGGGCCGCTGGCGCCGGCGACGGCGACGACCTTGCCGGTCAGCGGCTTGTTGTCGGTGCTGGTCATGCGGCAACTCCCTGGGTGCCCGAGCCGGTGATGCCGGTGGTGGAGGCGATGACGCCACTGAGCTTCTTGTTGAGGGCCTCGTAGAACATGCTCAGCGGGAACTCGTCCGGGAGCACGGCGTCGCACAGCGCCTTGTTGAGCGCCTTGCCGTCGGTGATGTCGAGCGGCAGCGCGTCGGTGCCCTTCGCCCAGGTGGAGGCGGGGTGCGGGGTGAGGTAGCGGGAGACCAGCTCGTAGGCGGCGATCCAGTGGGCCGGCTTCGGGCGGTCGATGCCGTCCCGGTAGAGGGTCTCGATCTCGCCGCAGAGCGCGTTCGTGACCTGCGGTGCGCGCTCCCAGTCGATGGTGAGGCGGTTGTCGCGCCAGCGCAGCGCGTCGTGCTTGTGCAGGTACGCGAAGAGCAGCTGGCCGCCGAGTCCGTCGTAGTTGCGGACGCGGTCGCCGCTGACCGGGAAGCGGAACATGCGGTCGAACAGGATCGCGTACTGGACGTCGCGGGCGTGCAGGTTGCCCTCGGCCTCCAGCTTCACGGCCTCCTTGAAGGTCGTGAGGTCGCAGCGGAGCTCCTCCAGGCCGTACATCCAGAACGGGCTGCGCTGCTTGATCATGAAGGGGTCGAACGGCAGGTCGCCGTGACTGTGGGTGCGGTCGTGCACGAGGTCCCACAGGACGAAGGTCTCCTGGGCACGCTGCTGGTCCTGCAGCAGGCCTTCGGCGTCGGCCGGGATCTCCAGGCCGAGCTGCCGGACGGCGCTGGTGGTGACGGCACGGAAGCGGGCGGCCTCGCGGTCGCAGAAGATGCCGCCCCAGGTGAAACGTTCCGGCGCCTTGCGCACGGCCACGGTCTCGGGGAAAAGGACGGCGGAGTTGGTGTCGTAGCCGGCCGTGAAGTCGGTGAAGGTGATCGGCACGAACATCGGGTTGTCGAAGCGGGTGCGCTCCAGCTCGGCCAGCCAGTCCGGCCAGACGACCGTCAGCAGGACGGCTTCCAGGTTGCGGTCCGGGTTCCCGTTCTGGGTGTACATCGGGAAGACCACGAGGTGCTCCAGGCCGTCGACGCGCTGGTCGGCGGGCTGGAAGGCGAGCAGCGAGTCCAGGAAGTCGGGCTCCCGGTAGCCGGTGTCGGCCCACTTCGCGAGGTCGGCGTCGACGGCGGCGAGGTACTCGGCGTCGTGCGGGAAGTTGGGGGCGAGCTCCTCGACGGCGCCGCGGACCGTGGCGACCAGCGGGTCGACCGTGTGGCGCTGCACGGCGGCGAGGTCGATCGAGCCGTCCTTGGACTGGAGCGGGCGCAGGGCCTCGACGGCTTCCTTCAGGCGCAGCCAGGCCGGGTGGCCGGCGAGGTCGGAGACCGGGGCGTCGGCCGCCACGGCGAGCCTTGGCGAAAGATTCTGCATCGGGGACTCACTTCGACAGGAGGGTTTTCAACAGGACCACCATAAGTACGAAAGGTTCTCCTGTTCAAGGGGGGGCCCGGGCGAGAACGTCCCGCGGCCAGGGCCGACGGCCGGACGCCCCGGAGGGGACGCCGTTCGAATCTTCAGGACAGCGGCACCGTGGCGATGCGAACCTCCCGCCCCGCGCCCGGCGCAGGGCCGTGTGGCCCTTGTGGCTCTCGGCCGCGGCGAGCCTCGCAGGCCAGCGGCCCTCGTGGCCCCGTGGCCCCCGCGGCCCTCGCGCGGGCTCGTGACCCGGGTGTGGCGACGGCCGCGGCGGAGCCGGCGGCTCCCGGCGTGCCTGCTCCGGTTCGGCGGCCTGGCCGACACACCCCCGTATGCCGACCATGCCGCCTGCGTTCCGGCGGCGCCACCGGGGAGGGGCGGCGCCACGGGATACGGGGTGCCGGCGCAGGTCCGGGCCGGCCGGCGCCGCCCGTCACCGGCGTCCTGCGGAAGCCTCCACTCCGGCGCCCACCACCATGCGCCCCCGTGCGCGCCCTACTGCCGGCGGCCCCGACCGGTGATCGTGGACGGTACGCACGTCCGCGCCGTCGGGGAGGCCGCCGTTGCACGGGCCAGTCCTGGTCAACTCACTGCTGGCCGTCCTCACCACGGCCGCCGGCGGCTACTGCCTCGACCGGCTGCGCCGGGCCTCCGGCACCGCCCGGCCCGGGACGCACCGGCGCCACTCCCACGAGTCCGACGCCGCCGAGGCCCTGATGGGATTCGGGATGGCGGCGATGGCCGTCTCCGGGGACGCCGTGCCGGCCGTCGTCTGGGCCTGGGTCTTCGGCGTGCCGGCGGCGGCGTTCCTCCTGGCCTCGGCGTTCGGGCCGGACCGCCGGGCGCACCGGCTGCACCACGCGATCGGCGGGCTGGCCATGACGTACGCGGCGCTGGCCATGGCGGCCGCGCCCGCGGCCGGCCACCACCACGCCGCGGCCGGGGGGACGCCGCTGCTGACCGGGGCCCTGCTGCTCTACTTCGGGGGCTACTCGCTCTGGGCCGGGACGCGGCTGCTCGGCACCACGACGGGGCGGCTGACGACGGCGACCGCCGGGCTCCCCCTGGCCTGCCGGCTGTCGATGGGCATCGGCATGTTCGCCATGCTTCTGACGATGTGATGCCTCTGGCGAGGTGACGCGCCGCTCTCGAACCCCATTCCGGTGCCCCGGCCACCCCCCGGTCGGGGCCCGCGTGGCGTTGGTCACTGGGTGGCCGAAAGCCGTTCCCCGGGGCGCCGGCACGGCTTAGGTTGGCGGGGAGCGCGCTGTCGCGTTCCGTGCGTACTCGGGGAGCCCATGCCATGACGGCCCTGCTCGGCCTGTTGCTGCTCGGACTGCTGCTCTCGACCGTGGCGCCCCGGCTGCTGGCCCGGGCCGACTGGGCCGAGCGCGAACCCGTGCTGGCCCTGCTCGCCTGGCAGTGCCTGGTGGTGGCCGTGATGCTGTGCTGCGCGCTGAGCCTGCTGCTGGCCGCCTCGGCCGCCCTCCCCGAACTGCGCGACCTGGTCTTCGCGGGCGCCCCGCCCGGCGTGGAGGCGGCGTACGGGCTGCAGGGCGGTGAGGGCTGGGGGCGGCTGTACGCCGCGGTGCTGGCCGCCGGCGGGGTGCAGACCGTGCTGGCGCTGACCCGCGAGGTCCGCTCCGCCAAGGCCCTGCGCAACCACCGTCACGCCCAACTGGCCGATCGAGCTCCCGAGTTGCCGGAGTCCATCGACACCGCGCGGCACCGTCGGGAGCGGCTGGTGGTGCTGGAGAACGTCCGCCCCGAGGCCTGGTCGCTGCCCGGCCACAACTCCCGGCTGGTGGTGACCACCGGCGCCCTGCAGCAGCTGACCGACCGGGAGCTCGCCGCGGTGCTCAGCCACGAGCGCGGGCACGTCCGGGCCCGCCACCACTGGCTCTCCCAGTGCTCGCAGGCGCTGGCGTCGGGTTTCCCCGGGGTCGGGGTGTTCAGCGCCTTCCGGGACCAGGTGGGCGAGTTGGTCGAGCTGGCGGCGGACGACCGGGCGGCCCGCCGGCACGGCCGGCACACCACCGCCCTGGCACTGGCCGAACTCAACCTGGGGCGCGGAGTGTTCGGCTCCTGCCCACCCGGTCAGGCGCAGTCGCCGAAGCGGGTGGACCGGCTGCTCGCGGGGCGGCCGCGGCTGCCCGTGCTGCACCGGCTGCGGCTCACCGTGGCGGCGCTGGCCGCACCGGCAGCCGTCGCGCTGGTGGCCGCCGCACCGGGACTCTCGGCGCTGATCTGACCGGCGGGGGCCGGTCGCCCTGTCGCCCCCGGGTGTTCCGCTACCCCTGAGCGGGGCGGCCGCCCTCCAGCGGGCCGCCGAGCGTGAGCGCGAGCACCTCGCGCTGCAGCGGGCGGGCCTCGGCGTAGCGCCGGCAGCCCTCCTCGGTCAGCGCGACCAGGATGCCCCGGCGATCGTCGGGGCACATCGCGCGCGTCACCAGGCCCGCCTTCTCCAGCCGGCCGATCAGCCGGGACAGCGCGCTCTGGCTCAGGTGGACGGTGTCGGCCAGCTCCTGCACCCGCAGGACGTGGGAGTTGTCCGCGTTCCGCTCCTCGACCAGGCGTTCCAGCACCTCGAACTCGCTCATGCCCAGGCCGTGCTTCTCGCCCAGCTCACGGTCGAGCAGGCAGGACGCGGCGGCGTGCCGCGCCAGCAGGTCACGCCAGGACGCGACGAGCGCCGCGTCCGCGTCGGAGTCGAGTTCAGTCACGCCGCCACGGTATCACATGCACAAGAAGCTTATGTGGCAACATTTAATTCATTTGCATTGAATGCGCGTGCATGTAGTGTCCTCCCCATGACCACCGCGACTGCGACGACTCCTGACGACTCATCAACCGGCGGGCTGAGCTGGGCTCCCCGCCTCTGGGGCACGCTGATCGTGCTCTGCGCCGCGATGTTCCTGGACGCCCTGGACGTCTCCATGGTCGGCGTCGCCCTCCCGTCCATCGGCTCCGAGCTCCACCTCTCCACCTCCACGCTGCAGTGGGTGGTCTCCGGCTACGTACTCGGCTACGGCGGCCTGCTGCTGCTCGGCGGGCGCGCCGCCGACCTGCTCGGCCGACGCCGGGTCTTCCTGGTGGCCCTGGGCGTCTTCGCCGCCGCCTCGCTGCTCGGCGGGCTCGTCGACGACGGCGGTCTGCTGATCGCCGCCCGCTTCCTCAAGGGCGTCGCCGCGGCCTTCACCGCGCCGGCCGGCCTTTCGATCATCACCACCACGTTCGCCGAGGGCCCGGCCCGCAACCGCGCGCTGTCGATCTACACCACCTGCGGTGCCAGCGGCTTCTCGCTCGGACTGGTGCTGAGCGGCCTGCTCACCTCGGTCGGCTGGCGCTGGACCTTCCTGATGCCGGTCCCGGTCGCCCTGATCGCCCTGATCTTCGCCGTCCGGCTGCTTCCCCGCCCCACCGAGGAGCGGGCCCAGGGCGGGTACGACGTGCTCGGCGCGATCACCGGCACCAGCGCCGTGCTGCTGCTGGTCTTCACCGTCACCGAGGCGCAGGGCGCCGGCTGGCTGAGCGTGCGCACCCTCGGCTCGCTCGCCGCGGTCGCCGTGCTCGCCATCGCGTTCCTGGTGGTCGAGACCCGGACCGCGCACCCGCTGGTCCGGCTCGGCATCTTCCGCAACGGCTCGGTCGCCCGGGCCAACCTGATCGCGTTCACGATCTTCGGCTCGTACGCCGGCTTCCAGTTCATCGTCACGCTCTACCTCCAGCGGCTGCTCGGCTGGTCGGCCCTGGAGATGGCGCTCGGCCTGCTCCCTGCCGGCGCCCTGGTCGCCCTCTCGGCGACCCGGATGGGGGCGATCGTCGACCGCTTCGGCACCGGGAGGCTGCTGCCGATCGGCGTGCTGGCCCTGGTGCTCGGCTACACCGTCTTCCTCGGGCTCGACGAGCACGGCTCCTACCCGGCGCTGGTGCTCCCCAGCATGATCCTGCTCGGGATCGGCTTCGCCCTCGCGTTCCCGTCCGTCAACATCGCCGCCACCGCCGGAGTCGCCGACGAGGAACAGGGGCTCGCCTCCGGGCTGGTCAACACGGCCTTCCAGGTGGGCAGCGCGGTGGTGCTCGCCGTGGCCACCGCGGTCATCACCGCGGGCAGTGGCGGCGGCGAGAGCCCGGCGGCCCAGCTGGACGGATACCGCCCCGCGCTGGTGCTGGTCACCGCGGTCGCCCTGGCGGGCTTCGCGGTCGCCGCAGCGGGTGCCGTGCTCGAACGGCGGCAGCAGCGGTCAACTCCGCTGTCGGTGCCGGACTATGATTATCCGTCAGTCGACCTCGCCGACCGGCAGGACGGGATGCTGACGAAGAGCTGAACGATCCCCGGGCCCCGCGCCCCGGGGGCGCCGACTCCACCAAACCCCCGTGTTGGTGGAGTCGGCGCTTCCGTACCAGTCGGCCCGCGTGCGCCCGCCCGGTGCGGCCGCTCGCCCCGCCAGTATATTGGCCGGGAGCCAACCAACGTACGGAGCAGACACGATGGCACCTCGCGGGGAATCGGTCAATGAGGAAATGCGCCAACGCTCCCGCCGGCGCATCATGCACGCCACCGTCGAGCTCGTCGACCAGCGCGGCTACGCCGGCACCACGCTGGGCGACATAGCCGAGCGGGCCGGGCTGGCCCGCGGACTGCTGTCCTACTACTTCGACGGCAAACGGCTGCTGATGCAGTCGGCGACGCACCGGATGATGCACAAGGCGCTCTCCAGCGCGCTGGGCGAGCTCGCACCCGGGGCCTCGGCGGAGGCCCGGCTGGCCCGGGCGATCGACACCGTGCTGGGCCTGGCGGTGGAGCACCCGCGGGTGATGCGCTCGCACCTGGCCCTGATCCTGGACCCGGACACCGGGGCGTTCGTCCAGGACCCGGAGCAGCGCCGGCTGGGCGCGATCCTCCAGGAGCTGCTGCGGGACTGGGGCGCGCCGGACCCGGTGGCCGAACACGCCGTGCTGCGCAGTGCGCTGATGGGCGGCTGCATAGGCGTGCTGCTGCCGGGGGCCGAGCTGCCGCTCGCCCCCGTGCGGGCGGACCTCTTCCGCCGCTACGACCTGGACTGGCGGCTGGGCGTGCCGCCGCAGCCCCTGCCGCCGGAGCGCGAACGGCCGACGGCCCGCGGCTGACGCACGACGTCCGCCGGTCCCGGAAGAACGGCTCGGGCGCGCCTCGGGGGCGGGCGCTTCAGCGCTCCTTGAGGATCGACGCCAGCAGGTCGATGGTGCGCTCGGGGGTCAGGCTGTCCACGCAGAGCCGCTCCATGACCTGGATGTAGGCGTCGACGTCGTCGCGCTTGTCGAGGTAGAGCGCGCTGGTGAGCTGCTCCAGGTAGACCACGTCGGCGAGGTCCTGCTCGGGGAAGCGTAGGATGGTGAAGGCACCGGACTCCCCGGCGTGCGCGCCGAAGCGGAACGGCATCACCTGGATCACCACGTTGGCCTGTTCGGCGACGTCGATCAGGTACTGCACCTGACCGCGCATCACCTCGGGCCCACCGACCGGCCGGCGCAGCGCGGCCTCGTCGATGACGGCCCAGAGGCGGGGGCTGGCGCCCTCGGTGAGCAGCTTCTGCCGGCGCAGGCGCAGGCTGACCCGCCGCTCGACCTCCTCCTCGCTGATCACCGGCCGGCTCTGGCCGAAGACGGCCCGGGCGTACTCCTCGGACTGCAGGAGGCCCGGGATGAACTGCACCTCGTAGGTGCGGATCAGCGCGGCGGCCTCCTCCAGGCCGACGTAGGTCTGGAACCAGCCGGGCAGGACGTCGTTGAAGCTGTGCCACCAACCGGACTTGTTGGCCTCGCGGACCAGGCCGAGCAGGGCCTCCCGCTCACCACCGTCGTCCACCCCGTAGAGGCTGAGGAGATCGGCGACGTCGCGCTCCTTGAAGCTGACGCGGCCGAGCTCCATACGGCTGATCTTCGACTCGGAGGCGCGGATCGCGTAGCCCGCGTCCTCGCGGGTGATGCCGCGGGCTTCGCGCAGGC
This sequence comes from Kitasatospora hibisci, assembly GCF_043950205.1. Taxonomy (NCBI): domain Bacteria; kingdom Bacillati; phylum Actinomycetota; class Actinomycetes; order Kitasatosporales; family Streptomycetaceae; genus Kitasatospora; species Kitasatospora hibisci. The sequence goes on from NZ_CP171642.1 coordinate 1,573,735, forward strand.
GGCGCAGCTGTGAGCCGAGGAGGATCCGGCGGACCATCGAGCCGCCGCCCGGCTGAACTGTGGTCATGCGTCGAAACCTCCACCTAGGGCAAACAGCGCACAGTCTGCCATCAGTTGAGCGCTCACGGTGCCGATACTGACGGATGTTCCTATCAGTTCTGCACCTCACACACCAGGATGCACGTGCATTCGGCGCTTGCATATGCCATTTGAACGACTGCACGTGAATCGACTCTTGCATCTGCAGTGAGCGCAGAGGACCATGGTGCACGTGCACCTGCACATCCCTGGCAATCCCGCGGGCTCCGCGTTCGACCCCACGCGCGACTCCGTGCACCAGCCCGGCAGCGCCCCCGCGCCACCGGGCCTTCGTGTGCGCGCGCACCTGGTCGAGGGGGCGGTCGCGCGGCCGAGCGAGTCGGAGGTGACCGGCATGACCCCGGCGGGTCCAGCCGTGTCCGCCCCCTTATGGGAGGAGCTCTTCATGGGCACCGGTACGGCCTTGGCAGTCGATCCCCATGTGGTCACCTGTACGCTCGCACCCCGCTACGAAGCCGTCAGAACCGCGCGCGACTTCGCCAGAACCGCTCTTCAGCGCTGGGGACTGGACGAGCTGTTCGACGATGTCGCGCTGGTGGCCTCGGAGTTGGTGACCAACGCCCTCCGGCACGCGATCGGCGCGCGCCCGGGAGCGGCGGGCAGCGGCCTCGACCAGTACGACTTTCCCACCCAGGCGGGCCCGGAAGGAAGACTTCCGATCCGGATCAGCCTGGTGCACCGCGCGCCGCAGGTGGTCTGCGCGGTGAGCGACCCCAGCAGTGCCGGCCCGGTGGCGCGGGAAGCGGACTTCGTCGCCGAGTCGGGCCGGGGGCTGCACCTGGTGGACTCCTTCAGCCACTCCTGGGGCTGGCACCCGCTGGGCGGCGGCAAGGTGGTCTGGGCGCTCTTCGAGGCCGAGTCGGAGGCCGCGAAGGCACCAGGGCTCGGCGGCCGGCACCGGCGCTCGGCCTAGCTCCCCGGCTCCGGAGCACGACCACGGCGACACCCCGTTCGGAACGCGACCACGGCACCCGAACGGCCACCACGACTCCGGCGGCGGCGACCGGCGACCCTCGGGCAGCGGGCACCGGCCGACCTCACCCCCCTCACGACCGCGACGGCGGACCGGACGGGCGGGCGGGGAGCACGAACCGCACGCGGGAGGCCCCCGGGGCCCGCGGAACCGCCGGCAAGACAAAGGCCGTCGTGGTGTCAGCACCCACGACGGCCCCCCGATGGTGAAGGCGGCGGCCGATCGGACCGCCAGGTGGTCGTCAGACCGCCAGGTGGTCGAACTCCCCGTCCTTGGCGCCCAGCAGCAGCGCCGCGATCTCGGCCCGGGTGTAGATGAGCGCCGGACCGTCCGGGAACCGCGAGTTGCGCATCGCCACCTCGCCCCCCGGGAGGGCGGCGAACTCGACGCAGTTGCCCTGAGAGTTGCTGTGCAGGCTCTTCTGCCAGACCACGTCCTTGAGGTCCGCAGCCGCCATCCCGTTGTACGTGCCGTACGTGTCGTGCATAGAAATCTCCCGAAGAGCTCCGGAGTGGTCGTCCAGCGCGGCGCCCCGGCCACAGCCGAACGACTGGACCGGCCCCGTACCGGCCCGGCACAACGCCTCACTTGACGTGATGATAGCTCCAGTGCACGTGCATCAGCACGGGACAGTGCAGGTGCACGGACCCTTCGCCACCGAACCGCAACTCTTCACCACCTCGACACCTGACGGTACGTAAGCGGACAAATCCGACGGAATCGGCGAGCTTCCGCTAACCGCCCGTAGGCGGCTCCCCGCTGAATGTTGATCTTCGAACGCCCGGAGTCGCACCCCCGTGACCCTGCGTCAGGCGGCCGCAGCCCTGTGAGACATCTCACGCGCCACCGGTGCAACAGGGGGCGGGTCCGGACGCGTCCGGGGCGAGACCGCCACTTCACGAAGACATTGCACCTTATGTCCGGTTTTACGGCAGGCCGCCCCGCTGGGTTCGGTAGCCGACTGCAGGCAGGGCGGCCCTATGTCCTACGATCTCCGCCATGAGCACCGCAGCCATCCCGGGCGCGCCACTGCCCGTCCGCACCCCAGGCTCCCGTGCGCGGGGGCGCCACCGCCGCCCCGAGCGCCCCGAGATCCCGACCGGAGCCCCCGCCCTGGTGCTCGCTGTGCCCGCGACCGCCGGCCCGGAGTCCCGCCCGGTGGTCGAGGAACTCCTCTCCATCGTGCGCAGCGAGCAGACCGGCGTACAGACCGCCGCCGGCTACCTCCCGGCCGGCGAGGCCGAGGGCGAGGCCTCCGCCGAGGACCGCACCGTCGCCGAGCTGTTGGCCACCGCCGCCGAGGCCGGCCTGCCCGCGCCGGTCGTGGTACCGCTGGTACCGGGGCCGCACGGCTTCCTGGCCGAGCTGCACGCGCTGGCCGCCGAGCACGGCGCCCAGGTGACCGACGTGCTGGGCCCGCACCCGTTGCTGGCCGAGGCCGTCCACGTGCGCCTCTCCGAGGCCGGTCTGGCCCGCGCCGACCGCGCCCGACTGTTCGCCATCGCGACGGCCGCCGACGGCGTGGTGCTCACCACCGTCGGTGGCGAGGACGCCGCGGCCGCCGCCGGGATCACCGGCGTGCTGCTGTCGGCCCGCCTCGCCGTGCCGGTCGTCGCCGCCGCGCTCGACGTACCCGGCTCGGTGGCCGGGGCCGTCGCGCACCTCAAGGAAATGGGCGCGCAGAACCCGGCGCTGGCCCCGCTGGTGATCGGCCCGGAGGCCGACTCCGAGCTGCTCGCCGCGGCCGCCGAGGAGAGCGGCTGCCCGTCGGCCGCACCGCTGGGCGCGTACCCGACGGTCGGCCAGCTGATCGGCTCCACTTACCTGGCCGCACTGCCGGCCCAGGTCGTCGAGGCCGAGGAGGCCGCCGAGGAGCCCGCCACGGGCTCCGGTGGCGGGCGGCACGCCGCCGAGTAGGCGGGAACCTCAGAACGCGGCGCGGGGCCCGGAACGATGGCGTTCCGGGCCCCGCGCGTGCGTGGGCGGGCCCGCGCCCGTGGTCGGGCGCTCAGGAGTCGCCGCCGACCCGTCCGGTGGGCGCGGCGGCGTCCTCGAACCGCAGCGCCGGCAGCTGCACCGGCCGGGACTGCGCGGCGAACGAGGCGAGCAGGGTGCTGCTCGCGTTCCACTGCGGCTGCGCGGCGCCGCCGTCCTCCGCCCGGCGCACCTGGATCGCCTCGGCCCGGCCGGCCCGGCGCAGCAGGATGTTCTTCGGCGGCCCGGCCTCCGGGTCCAGCCAGAGCTCGTTCCCGCCGAACTCGCAGTCCAGCACCAGGACGTCGTCGGGTTGGCCGTCGGGCGTGGCCCGGAAGGCGAGGCCGGCCCGGCGGTATCCGGTGAACCGGCTGCGGCTGAAGGTGACGGCCTCGCCGGCCAGTTCGTGACGGGCGGTGGAGACGGCGAAGTCGCTCTGCCCGGCGCCGTCGATCAGCAGCCCGTCGAAGACGGTGCCCTTCTCCCGGCCGAGCGAGTGCAGCGCCACTCCCCCGCCGGCGTTGCCGTAGAGCACGCTCGCGGTGTAGTCGAAGTCGTTGAGGTAGGCGCCGTGCTCGATGCCCCAGCCGCCGTTGTGGTAGGCCGCGAACTCGGTGACCACGTGGTGCTGCCGGGCGTTCAGCCAGACGAAGATGCCGTCCTGCAGGTTGTTGTGGGCCAGGCAGCGCCGGAAGGTCCAGACCCCCTCGCCGTTCTCCGGCCACTCGAAGCCGGAGGCGCCGTTGGCGCCCTGGACGCCGACGGCCACGCAGTCCAGCGCCTTGCCGCCGGTGCCGGCGCCCAGGTTGAAGCCGGTCAGCCGGTAGGCCCGCGGGTTGGGCTCGAGCACGGTGCGGGAGGCCACGCAGGACTCGTAGACGATGTCGTCGGACGGCTGCTGCGGGGTGCGGGTGTCCGGCGGGCCGTCCCACCAGTAGGCGTCCTCCCAGGTGTCGTGGCTGATGCAGCTGCGGAAGGTGATGCCGTGGCTGGCGTGCGGGACGTACGCGTGGTTGCCGGCGTCGCGCACCACCACCCCCTCGACCACGGTGCCGCGGGTGGCGTCGCCGAGCATGTGGAAGTGGAGCCCGTAGCGGCCGAGCACCGGCGTGGTGACCGCGGCGCTGCCGTCCGGGCCCTTCCAGCTCTCCCTGGTGTCGGTCCGCGGGCCGACCCAGCGCAGCACGGCGTGCCGGACGTCGGCCTGGCGGGAGCTGGTGAGGTGGACGTGGGCGCGCCCCTCCGCGGAGCCCTCGACCCGGACGCTTCGGGTCAGGTTGAGCACCTCGGCGCCGACCGTGACGCCCCCGCCGAGGGCGACCCGGGGGTGGGCGTACCGCAGCGGGGCCTCCAGGGTGACGGTGGATCCGCTGACGGAGCGCACGACGGCGAGGTCGTAGCGGGCGGAGAAGCCGTCCTCGTCCGGCGGACCGGTCGGGGTGACGGCCAGTTCGTCACCGGCCCGCCAACCCGCGGGCGGGGCGGCAAGGCTGACGGTGGTGGCACCGGCCCGCAGCTCGCCGGCCGCGCGCACCCAGGCGGTCTTGGCGGCTCCGTCCAGCCGCAGGTAGCCGGCCCCGGTGACCCAGAGGCCGACGTCGGTGTCGACCACCTTCATGCCGTCGCCCTGGAAGCGCTTCTCGTCGACGGAGGGGAAGCGCAGGGTGTGCACGGCGGTGTCGCCGGGGGCGAGGGCGAGGGTTCCGCGGACCTCGACGTTGCCGGCCGAGCTGAGGGTGACACCGCGGTCGGCGGCGAAGGTGAGCGAGCCGCCGGGCTCGACCAGCAGGGAGCCGACGGCGGCGTCGGTGTCGAGCAGCACCCGGTCGGTGATCCGGACGGCACTCTGCGGTCCGGGCACCCGGCCGCCCCAGCCGGCCGGGTCGGACCAACGGCGGCCGCCCTGGTCGGGCTCGGGGGCGGCGCCCTCGGCGCCGTCGCCGGGCGCGGGCGGTACGCCGGGGCCGCGGTCCGGGCCGCCGCGGTCCGGGCCGCCGTGTTCCGTGCCGCCGTCGCCGCCGGTGTCGGCCAGGCTGGTGGCGGTGCTACCCGGGGCGGACCCGGTCGAGCCGGTCGAGCCGGTCAGCGAGCGACGCAGGGCCTCCTCGCCGCCGATCGCGGCGAACACCGTGCCGACGGCGAGCCAGCGCAGCATTGTGCGACGGCTTACGGGAGTTCGGGGTCGTTCGGGTGGGATGTCCGGTCTGCGATGCTTTGCCCTGCGATGCGCTCCGCGGGCTCCGTCGGCCGGCGATCCGCCGCCCCGCTCCTCGTCCATGGCCATCGCTGCGTAGCCCTCCCCCCAGACGGCTGCGTCGGTCCCGACGTTCTGAAGCATAGGCAGTTGCGGCGTCCCGTACGGGCGTTGCCGGAAATCGGTCATTTCTGATCATGGTGGACACGTCGCGAGCAGGCGGTCCGCAAACCGTGACGGGCATCACACATGTTTGCGGTTTGAACTTGAGTCTGCTTAACGTGCTCCCCGTTCGTGGCCACACGGACCCAGCCCGTCCGCAACGCCGAGTCCTGCCGTCGGGTGTGCTGGCAGCGCAGAAACGCACCACGGCAGGAGCGGGGGAACCACAGGTAGGTCGCCCCGGGCCGGTCCGCGTACCGGTCCAGGGCTAGGGGTGAAGCCGCGTCCACAGCGCGGCCGGGCAACTCCAGCCCGAATCCGACAGCTCACCTCGCAGGCGTGGGAGAGGACCGCATCTTCATGCTGCCCACCAACGGCACCCGCCTGTCCGGCCGTACCCGCCGCGCCATCGCCGCGCTCGGAGTCGCGGGCATCGGCCTCACCATCCCCTGCCTGACCACCACCTCCGCCTCCGCCGCCTCGGTCGCGACCTGGGACAAGGTCGCCCAGTGCGAGAGCAGCGGCAACTGGAGCATCAACACGGGCAACGGCTTCTACGGCGGCCTGCAGTTCACCAACAGCACCTGGGCCGAGTTCGGCGGCACGGCCTTCGCCGCCCGCGCCGACCTGGCCACGAAGGACCAGCAGATCGCGATCGCCGAGAAGGTGCTCGCGGTCCAGGGCCCGGGCGCCTGGCCGGTCTGCTCCGTCCAGGCCGGTCTGACCAAGGGCGGCACCCCCGCCGCGGTCGACACCTCCACCGCCGCCAAGCCCGCCGCGCAGACCCCGGCCCCGGCCGCCAAGCCGGCCGCCCAGGCCCCCGCCGCCAAGCCCGCCGCCCCGAAGGCCGAGACCCCGGCCGCCGCCGACGCCACCAAGACCTGGAGCCAGAACCGCTCCGACTGGTCGCAGAAGTGGCAGGAGAAGGACGGCGACTACACCGTGGTCACCGGCGACTGGCTGTCCGCCATCGCCGACGAGCACCACGTCCAGGGCGGCTGGGAGCGGCTGTACGAGCTCAACCGCGACACCCTGACCGAGGGCCCGAACCACATCTACCCGGGCCAGCACCTGAGCCTCGGCGAGCACGCCCGGACCCAGGCCTCGGACGAGTCCGGCAAGGGCTTCGACTGGTTCAACCGCTCCTCCGGCCAGGCCGCGGGCACCACCGCCGCCAAGCCGGCCGCGCAGACCGCCACCCAGGCCTCCCAGACCCAGGCCCAGGCACCGGCCGAGGCCGCCACCGGCAGCATGGCCGCCGCGGTCTCCTTCGCCCTGTCGAAGGTCGGCCAGGCCTACGTCTACGGCGGCACCGGGAACGGCGGCTGGGACTGCTCCGGCCTGACCCAGGCCGCGCTGCGCGCCGCGGGCGTCTCCGTCCCGCGCGTCGCCGCCGACCAGGCCGCCGCCAGCACCCACGTGTCGCTGGACGCCCTCAAGCCGGGCGACCTGCTGTTCTGGTCCAACAACGGCCAGGACTCCGGCGTCTACCACGTCGCGCTCTACATCGGTGACGGCAAGTACGTCGAGGCCGCCAACCCGAGCGCGGGCGTGCGGACCCAGACCGTCGCCAACTGGGCCCCGGACTTCGCCGGCCGGGTCTGACCCACCGCACACGCCGCAGCCCCCGGGGGAGAGAGACCGCTCCTCCCCGGGGGCATCGGCCTGCGCGCCGCCGGCCGGACCCGGCCCGCGAGCACCCGGCCCGGCGACGGCCCGGCGACGGGCTCGGCACCGGGCCCGCCCGGTCATGGTCAAACCGGGCCGCACCGGGCATGCTGCTGCTCTGCGCACCCGAGGAGGAGTCCCCATGGCCCAGGTCACCGTCACGCTCGACGCCAATCTCGCGATCGACGCGATGATGCTCTCCGGCACCAAGAACCCGCAGGACGCCGTCGAGCTGATCCTCCGCGACTACCTCGCGCGGGGCCGGCGCACCGAGACCCGGACCGGCGAGGCCACCGACGGACACCGCCTGGAGGAGGGCCGTCCCGCGGCCCAGGAGGGCTGAACGGCGAACGGCCGGGGTCCGGGGAGCGGTGTGCTCCCCGGGCCCCGGCCGTTCCCGCCCGGACGCGGCGTCCGGGCGTGCCGTCTCAGCGGGCGCAGGCGCCCGTGGAGCCGCGCATCACGAGCTCCGGCTGGAACATGAACTCGCCGCGCTGGGCGGCGTTCCCGCCGACCTCCTCCAGCAGCGCGTCGACGGCCGCGGTGGCCATCGCCTCCACCGGCTGCCGGATCGTGGTCAGCGGCGGCTCGGTGAACGCTATGAGCGGCGAGTCGTCGAAGCCGACCACCGAGACGTCCTGGGGGACGCTCAGCCCGCGCTGGCGCACCGCGCGGATCGCGCCGAGCGCCATCATGTCGCTGCCGCAGACGATCGCCGTGCAGCCCTTGTCCAGCAGCGCGCCGGCCGCGGCGTGCCCGCCCTCCACGCTGAACAGCGTGTGGTGGACGAGGCCCTGGGCCTCCTCCTCGGTCCGCCCGAGCACCTCGCGCATGGCCGCGGTGAAGCCCTCGATCTTGCGCAGCACCGGCACGTACCGGCGCTGGCCGACGGCCAGACCGATCCGCTCGTGGCCGAGTTCGGCCAGGTGCTGGACGGCCATCCACATCGCGGAGCGGTCGTCCGGCGAGATGAACGGGGCGTCGATCTTCTCGCTGAAGCCGTTGATCAGCACGAAGGGCACCTGCCGGCCGATGAGCCGGGCGTACCGGTCGTGGTCAGCGGTGGTGTCGGCGTGCAGGCCCGAGACGAAGACGATGCCCGACACCCCCCGGTCGACCAGCATCTCCACCAGTTCGTCCTCGGTGGACCCGCCCGGCGTCTGGGTGCAGAGCACCGGCGTGTAGCCGTGCCGGCTCAGCACCTGCTCGATCACCTGGGCCAGCGCGGGGAAGATCGGGTTGCTCAGCTCTGGGGTGATCAACCCGATCAGACCCGCGCTGCGCTGGCGCAGCCGGGTCGGCCGCTCGTACCCGAGCACGTCGAGCGCCGCCAGCACGGTCTGCCGCGTGGCGGCCGAGACGTTCGCCTTGCCGTTGAGCACGCGGGAGACGGTGGCTTCACTGACCCCCGCCTGCGCCGCGATGTCTGAGAGTCGCGCCGTAGTCACGGTCCCAGAGCCTATTGCAACCACGTCAGACCGCCCACCAGTCGGTGCTGTCCGGAGCGAGCACCGTCTCGCCGCCGTCCACCAGGGCGTCCGCGGAGGAGAGCAGCAGGCGGCCGGGCGCCGGTATCCGGACGGGCTCGGCGGTGGTGTTCACGGTGCAGACGAAGGAGCCGCGGCGGAAGGCCAGCGTGCCGGCCGGGCTGTCCAGCCACTCGACGTCGGTGCCGGCGCCGAGGTCGGCCTGCTCGCGGCGGACGGCCAGCGCGCTGCGGTACAGCTCCAGGGTGGACGTCGGGTCGCCGGTCTGCGCCTCGACGCTGAGCTCGGCCCACTCGGCGGGCTGCGGCAGCCAGCTCGGGCCGCCGGCGGTCGGGCCGAAGCCGTACGGGGCCTCGGTGCCGGACCACGGGATCGGCACGCGGCAGCCGTCGCGGTAACCGTCCTGGCCGGCCTGGCGGAAGAACGACGGGTCCTGGCGGACCTCGTCCGGCAGGTCGGTGACGTCCGGCAGACCGAGCTCCTCGCCCTGGTAGAGGTAGGCCGAGCCGGGCAGCGCGAGCATCAGCAGGGTGGCGGCGCGGGCGCGGCGCAGGCCGAGCTCGCGGTCGCCGGGGGTGCGGATCTGGGTGCCGAGGCCGGGCTCGTTGGCGAACCGGGTGGCGTGCCGCGTGACGTCGTGGTTGGAGAGCACCCAGGTGGTGGGGGCGTCGACCGGGCGCATCGAGTCGAGCGAGAGGTCGATCACCTCCCGCAGCTCGGCCGCCGCCCAGGAGGTGCCCAGGTACTGGAAGTTGAAGGCCTGGTGCAGCTCGTCGGGGCGGACGTAGTTGGCGGTGCGCTGGACGGTCGGGGTCCACGCCTCGGCGACGCCGATCCGCTGGCCCGGGTACTCGTCCAGGATCTTCCGCCAGCTGCGGTAGATCTCGTGCACGCCGTCCTGGTCGAAGAACGGCATGATGTCGTTGCCGAGCAGCTTGAGCTGGTCGCCGCCGCCGATGTCGGGCAGGCCGGGGGCCTTGACCAGGCCGTGGGCGACGTCGATCCGGAAGCCGTCGACGCCCATGTCGAGCCAGAACCGCAGGATCGAGCGGAACTCGTCGGCGACGGCCTGGTTCTCCCAGTTGAAGTCGGGCTGCTCGGGGGCGAACAGGTGCAGGTACCAGTCGCCGGGGGTGCCGTCCGGGTTCTCCGAGCGGGTCCAGGCCGGGCCGCCGAAGATCGACTCCCAGTCGTTGGGCGGCAGTTCGCCGTTCTCGCCCTTGCCCGGACGGAAGTGGTAGCGGTCGCGCAGCGGGGACGCAGGACCCTCGCGCAGAGCACGCTGGAACCACTCGTGCTGGTCCGAGGAGTGGTTGGGGACGAGGTCGACGATGATCCGCAGACCCAGCGCGTGCGCGTCGCGGATCAGCGCGTCGGCGTCCAGCAGGGTGCCGAACATCGGGTCGACCGCGCGGTAGTCGGCGACGTCGTAGCCGGCGTCGGCCTGCGGGGAGGCGTAGAACGGGGAGAGCCAGACGGCGTCCACGCCGAGGTCGCGCAGGTAGGGCAGGCGGCTGCGGATGCCGGGCAGGTCGCCCATGCCGTCGCCGTTGGAGTCGGCGAAACTGCGCGGGTAGACCTGGTAGATGACCGCGTCCCGCCACCAGCCTCTGGACGCGCCGGCGCTGGCCTCGTGAGCGGTGGCGTCGGCGGCGGGCCGGGAGGTGTCGGCCAGGTTCTGGGTCATGGACGGTGTCCCTTGGGGATCAGAGGAGCGGGGAGCGGTCAGGACTTCGAGGCGCCGGCGGTCAGGCCGGTCACCAGGTGACGCTGCACCAGGTAGAAGAGGAGCGACGACGGGATCGCGATGAGCACCGCGGTCGCGGCCATCAGGTTCCACTGCGCGTCGTGCTCGCTGACGAAGGTCTGCAGGCCGACTGCGAGGGTGTACTTGTCGGAGCTCAGCATGAAGGTGGAGGCGAAGGCGACCTCGGCCCAGGCCGTCAGGAAGGAGTAGAAGGCGGCCACCGCCAGGCCCGGCCGGGCGAGCGGCAGCACGAGGCGCCAGAAGGTGCCGAACGGGGTGAGCCCGTCGACCCGGCCGGCCTCGTCGATCTCCACCGGGATGGTGTCGAAGTAGCCCTTCAGCAGCCAGGCGCAGTACGGCACGGTGGTGGTCGAGTAGACCAGGACCAGGCCCAGGTAGCTGTCCAGCAGGTCGAGCTCGGAGAGGATCGTGTACATCGGCACGATCAGCACCGCGATCGGGAACATCTGGGTGACCAGCAGCGACCACATCAGCGGCCGGTGGCCGGGGAAGCGCATCCGGGAGACGGCGTAGCCGGTGGAGGCGGCGATCAACACGCCGAACACGGTGGTGATGCCGGAGACCAGGAAGGCGTTGCCGAACCAGGTGAAGAAGTCGGTGTCGAACAGCACGGTGCTGTAGTTCGACAGCGTCATCTTGTCGAGGATGTCGCCCGGGTGGAGGTAGTCGGTCTTGTCCGGGCCGAAGGAGACGTAGACGATCCACGCCACCGGGAAGAGCGCGATCAGGCTCGCCAGGATCAGCGCGCCGTGCGAGAGCGCCCGGGCCAGCGGGCTCGCCTCGCCGCGGCGGCGGGCCCTGGCCGGCCGGGCGACGGGCGCCGCGGGGCGCGTGGTCAGGGGTGCGGGTCGGTCGGTGGTGGTGCTCATCGGGATTCCTGCCTTCGTGTCGCCGGGGTGGTCGGGATCAGCCGTTCGCCTGCTCGTTGCGGGCGAGCCAGCGCCGGTAGAAGGCGGTGAAGACGATCAGGATGGAGAGCAGGATGACGCCGTAGGCGGCGGACTGCGCGTAGTCGCGGGGCTGCTGGCCGAAGCCGAGGCGGTAGGCCCAGGTGACCAGCAGCTGGGCGTCGGGTGCGCCGTTGCCGCCGAACAGCAGGAAGATCACGGCGAACTGGTTGAAGGTCCAGATCACGCCGAGCAGGACGACGGTGGAGGAGACGGTGCGCAGCCCGGGCAGGGTGACGTGGCGGAACCGCTGCCAGGCGGTGGCGCCGTCCATCTCGGCGGCCTCGTAGAGCTCGGCCGGGATCGACTGCAGGCCGCCGAGCAGCGAGATCATCATGAACGGCACGCCGACCCAGGTGTTGACCAGCACGGCGGCGGCCTTCTGCGCCAGCGGGTCGTCCAGCCAGCCGGGCTCGGGCAGGTGCAGGGCGGAGAGCAGGCCGTTGACGGCGCCGCCGTCGGCGAGCATCAGCCGCCAGGAGAAGACGGTGACGAAGGTCGGCACGGCCCACGGAAGGATGAGCATCATCCGGTAGAAGGCGCGGCCGCGCAGCTTCTGGTTGAGCAGCAGGGCGAGGCCGAGGCCGATGCCGTAGTGCAGGGCGACGCACAGGGCCGTCCAGCTGATGGTCCAGACGAAGTGCGACCAGAAGCGGTCGTACGAGCCGGGGCCCCAGAGGATGTCGGCGTAGTTGTCGAAGCCGACGAAGTGGTAGCTGGCCGGGATCTCGTTGACGCCGATCTTGCGGGCGGCGTTGAGGCTGTTGGCGTCGGTGAGGGTGAGCCAGACACCCTCGGCGAGCGGGTAGAGCACAAGGACGCCGAGCACCAGCACCACCGGCGCGATCATCGCGTAGGCGTACCAGTGCTTGGCGTACGAGCGCTTGAGGCGCTCCATCAGGCCCGGACGCGGATCGCGCTCCCGGCTGCCCTGGCCGGTGGCGCCCTGCACGGCGACTGACATGTTCGACACCTTCTCGGGGAGGTCCGCCGCCTCGCTACGGCGACTGCTGCTGCTACGGGTCCGGCCGTCCGGCCCGCCGGGGAGGTGGCGGCGGGCCGGACGGCTGCGGGGTGTTACTTCGCGAAGCCCGGGAGGAGCTTGGCGTAGTCGGTGGCGACGGTGTTCAGGCCGTCCTCGGTGCCGGTGCCCTGGACCACCTTGCCGAGGTTGGTGCCGAGCGAGGCGAACAGCGAGCTGTACTCCGGCAGTTCGGGGCGGGGCTTGGCGCTGGCGAGGACCGCCTGGAAGCCGGCGATGCCGGGGTCGGCCTTGACCTCGGGGGTGAAGGCGTCGAAGCGGGTCGGCAGCGTGGAGTTCTTCTTCGCGATGAACGCCTGGCTCTCGGCCGAGGTCATGAAGGCGGCGAACTTCTCGGCGGCGACCTTGTGGGCCTTGTCGGAGCCGGCGTAGACGGAGATGTTGTGGCCGCCGGTGGGGGCGCCGGCCTTGCCGGAGGCTCCGGCCGGTACGGGGGCGATGCCGAGGTTGGTCTTGTCGGCGAACGCGGAGCCCTTGTAGATGTTGGTGATCTCCCAGGGACCCTGGATGATCGCCGCGACCTTGCCGCTGTTGAAGGCGTCCATCATGTGCGCGTAGGCGTCGGTGGTGACGTCGGCCTTGGCGGTGCCCGGCGAGGTGAACATCGTCTTGTAGGTCTCGATGGCCTTGACGGCCTCGGGCGAGGCGACGGTGATCTTCTTGCCGGCGGCGTCGACGGTGTCGGTGCCCTCACCGAACAGGAACGGCATGGCGTAGTAGCCGTCGGCGGCCTTCAGCCAGAAGCCGTCCACGCCGGTCTTCTCCTTGACGGCGGCGGCGGCGGTCTTCAGCTCGTCCCAGGTCTTGGGGGCGGCGGCGACGCCGGCCTTGGTGAAGAGCTCCTTGTTGTAGAGCAGACCCAGGGTGTCGGTGACCAGCGGCACGCCGTAGGTCTTGCCGTCGTACTTGGCCTGCTGCACCAGGGTGGGCTGGAAGGAGCCGGCGTCGGCGGTGGCCGGCGTGCCGTCCAGCGGCTCCAGGAAGCCGGCCTTGGCGAAGGCGGCGGTCCAGCCGACCTCGGAGCGGAACACGTCCGGAGCGCCCTTGGCCCCCATGGCGGTCTGGAGCTTGTTCTGCGCCTGGTCGAACGGGACGTTGACGAAGTCGACCTTGATCTCAGGGTTGGCCGCCTCGAACTTCTTGACGAGCTCCTGGTAGTTGGGCGCCTCGTTGGTCGCGTTCGACGTGTCCCAGTAGGTGAGGGTGACCGGCCCGTCGGCCTTGCCGTCCGAGCTGGAGCCGCTGCTGCCACAGGCAGCCATCGAGACCGCGAGGGCCACAACGAGGGCAGAGGCCGCGATGCCACGCCGCATGAGAACTCCTTGGAGGGGTGGGGGTGCCCGAGATGTTGGGAGACAGGCGCATAATGGCTGCCTCGTGCCGACCGCACCGTTGCTGCCGTCGGGCTCGGAAGGAAGTTAACAGCGGGGCAATCGTCGCGGAAAGTCCTTGCAGCAAGTTTCTGCAAGAATCGGCGATCGTTACGCGCGCGTGTCCTTGACGTTGCCGCACGGTAGTTGACCGGTGAAGCTACGGCGACGATATGTCCGGTTCACCCGGGTATGAACGATGCGATTAGTACGCTGCGTTGCGGAAAGACGCTTGCAGCCGGACATGCCGGGAGCCCGGGCCGACGGCCCGGGCTCTCGTTCGGCTCCCCCCATTGTGCCTGCCCGCGGTCTGTACCCCGCGGGTCCGCGCCCCGGGGTCAGGCCACCCCGAGCCGCAGCACGGTGGTCGAGCGGAACTCCCGCCCCGGCCGCAGCTCGGTGCCGGGGAACCCCGGGTGGTGCGGGGAGTCGGGGAAGTGCTGGGTCTCCAGCGCCACGCCGGCGTAGGGCCCGTACGCCGTCCCGCTCGCCCCGGTCACCGCGCCCTGGAACTTGTTGGCCGTGTAGACCTGGATCCCCGGCTCGGTGGTCAGCACCTCCAGGGTGCGGCCGCTCACCGGGTCCTCCAGCAGCGCCGCACGGGCCGGGACGCCGTCCGCCGGGCGCGGGCGCAGCACCCAGTTGTGGTCGTAGCCGCCGGGCCCGGCCAGCTGCGGGTGCTCGTCGTGCACCGACTTGCCGATCGGGCGGGCGACGGTGAAGTCGAACGGCGTGCCGGCCACCGGCTCGATGCGCCCGTACGGGATCTGCCGCTCGTCGGCCGGGGTGTACCCGTCGGCGTCCACGGTCAGCAGGTGGCCGAGGACGTCACCGCCGCCCTCGCCGGCCAGGTTGAAGTAGGCGTGGTTGGTGAGGTTGAGCACGGTCGGCAGGCTGGTGACCGCCTGGTAGGCGATCGCCAGCTCACCGGCGGCGCTCAGCGTGTAGTCGACGGTGACGTCGAGCCCGCCGGGGAAGCCCTGGTCGCCGTCCGGGCTGTGCAGCCGGAGCCGGACGCCCGAGGGGAGCGCCTGCGCCTCCCACATCCGGTGGGCGAAGCCGTCCGGGCCGCCGTGCAGGGTCATGCCGCCGCCGGTGGGGGCGAGCGGATGATCCTCACCGTCGATGGTCACCGTGCTGCCGTCGATCCGGTTGGCGTACCGGCCGACCACGCTGCCGTAGTGCCGGCCAGGGCCGAGGATCTCGGCGAGCCGGTGGGGGGCGAGCAGCACCTGGCCCGGCCGGCCCGAGCGGTCGGGGGCGGTGAGGGTGTGCAGGGTGGCCCCGAGGGTGAGCACGGTCGCCTCGTACGGGCCGGCCCGGAGCGTCCAGCGTTCGATCGCCGTGCCGGCGCCCGAGGGTTCGAGGGGTCCGCGCCGCACGCTGGTCGCCTGCGACCCGTTCGCCGGGGGCGTCGCCATGGCCTGCTCCTCACTACCGGCCGCGGACGCGCCGCAGCCCCTGGGTACCCGGTCGTCGGAGGCCCGCCGAAGGGCGGGCCCCAGGGAGTTTCCTACGGATCGAAAGCCTAGTCACCGGGGGCGGTACGGGGGCTCTTGCCGCGCCCGCGCGCCGCCCCGGTGCTCCCGGCCGCCGCCCCGCCCCGGCGCCCCGGCACCACTTCCCGGCAGCGCTCGCCGTCAGCGCTCCCCGGCGCCGCCGTTATCCGTCCGCACGGTCGCCCGCGCCGTCGGCCGGCTGCTCCGGCGGCAGGCCGAGCGCCGAGGCGAGCCCGTCGGGGCCACTGCCCGCCTTGCGGTAGACCGCCGCCAGTCGGCGGTTGACCAGGCTCAGGTGGACGCCCAGCTGGTCGGCGATCCGCTGCGCCGGAAGACCGCGCACGGCGAGCCGGGCGACGTCCCACTCGGGCTGGGAGAGCGTCTCTCGGGTGTCACTGAGCCGGTTGGGCCGCAGGCCGTAATTGGCCAGCTCCCGGCGGGCCCGGACGACCAGGCCGTCGGCAGCGCAGTGCTGGGCCAGCTCGATGCCCTGGTACAGGTACTCCTGGGCGTCCTCCAGCCGACCGACCCGGCGCAGCGCGGCACCGAGGTCCACCAGGGCGACGGCGTGCTCGTAACCGGCGGGCGACTGCCCGAGGTGGCGTGCCGCGGCCTCCAGCAGCTCGACCGCCTGCTGCCCGTCCTCGATCTCGGCCTGCAGCCGCAGCGCGGTGCCGATCGCCGAGGCGGTCCCGAAGCGGCGGGCGTCGGCGACGGACTTCTGCGCGTACCAGCGGGCGCGCTCGGGCTCGTCCTTGGCCAGCGCGACGGCGAGGTGTCCGGCCCACGGCGCCCAGACGGTGTTGTGCCAGCCGCGCGCCTCCAGCTGGGCTCCGGCGTCGGTCAGCGCGGCGGCGGCGCCGGCCTTGCGGCCCTTGGCGAGCAGCAGCTTGCCGTAGAGCGACGCCGCGTCCGGCAGGACCATCGCGGTGTCGTGGTACGGCGGGTTGAACCCGAAGCCGCTCGCGACCTCCCAGGCCTCGTTGACCCGGCCGCGAGCGATCAGGGTGTCCACCAGGACGCCGACGGCGTCCCAGGCGAGCGGCAGCTTGGGGCCGATCCGCTCGGACAGTCGCAGCGCCCGGCGCAGGAAGTCCTCGGCCTCCGCGAGCAGACCCCGGCGGAACCTGGCCAGGCCCATCAGGAAGTAGGCGAAGCCGCGGTGGGCACCGCTCCAGCCGGCGATCTCGAACTGGACGATGGCGTCCCCGAAGAGCCGCTCGGCCTGGGCGATGCGGTCGTTGTAGGTGTAGGAGAGGCCGAGCGTGGCGGGCAGCTCGAAGCCCCAGGTGGAGTCAGTCCAGCCGAGCCCCCTGGGCAGCCGGCCCTGGTCGAGGACCTGGTCCGCATGCCGCAGCACCTCGGCGGAGGGTTCGCCGCGCAGGGTGAGGTCCCAGGCGCGCAGTGCCAGGACGGCCCGGTCGGCGGCCTCCCGGCCGGTGAGGCTCGCGCAGAGCGCGCCCAGCCGCGCGGAGCGGGCGGGCCCGTCCTCCTCGGACTTGCGGTAGGCGTGCCACATGAACGCGGCGGCCTCCAGCCGGAGCCGGCCCGCCGGGTCGTCGACGGTGTTCCCGGCCTCGTCCTGGCAGACCCGGGCCGCCTCGCCGAGCTGGCCGCTGTGCGCGAGCACCTCGGAGAGCCGGAAGGTGGCGTCCACCCGGAGCGAGGGGCGCAGCGGTCCCTCCTCCGGGTCGAGGGCGAGCTTGAGCTGGTTGACGGTGGCGGCCGGGTCGGTGAGCAGGGCGGAGCAGCCGAGCTCGTAGAGCACCTCGGCGCGGATGTCGTCGTCCGGCGGTTCGGCGAGGGCGCGGTGGAGACAGCGCTGGGCCGCCTCGGGCGCGCCGATCAGCAGGTGTTCCTGGGCCGCGCGGCGCAGCTTGCGGACGGTCCGGTCGTCGCCCTCGCCGGGGAAGGTCTCCACCAGGTGCCGGGAGGCGGCGAGAAGGCCGAGCCCGGCGTTCTCGATCTCGGCGGCGGCCACGCCGTGCATGCCGGTCCGGGTGGATTCGGGCATGGTGTTGTAGATCGAGCTGCCGATCAGCGGGTGGACGAACTCCAGGTTCCCGCCGGGCGTCTGGGTGAGGATGCGCTGCTTGCGCAGCTGCTTGACGGAGTCGCGGGCGCCCTCGGTGCTCTGGGTGGAGATCCGGGCGGCGAGGTCCTGGCGGATGTCGGTGCCGAGCATCGCACAGGCCCAGGCGAAGCGGAGGGTGGAGGCGCCGAGCCGGTCCAGCCAGCCCTTGAGGGTCATCCCGATGACGTCGACGGCCAGCTCGCGCAGTTGCTGGGAGTTCTCCTCGACCGGGTCGAGCTCCTGGTCCCGGACCTGGTCGAGGAGGGCGACGGCCTCGAAAGGGTTGCCGTTGACGACGTTCCAGAACTCGTAGCAGAAGGAGTCCTCGGCCTTGTCCCCGAGCTCGGCGCGGACCATGTCGGTGACGGAGACCAGGGTGAGCCGGCTCAGCTCGTGCCGGCGGGTGGCGAGGTCGGAGACGGCGGCCCGGTGGTCGTTCGCCTCGGGCTGCCAGTCCGCGGCGTCCTCGCGGTGGGCGAAGACCAGCAGGACCGGCAGTTCACGGGCGCGGACCGCGAACTGGGCGAGCCAGGCGAGCGATTCGAGGTCGGCCCAGTGCAGGTCGTCGACGATCATCACCATCGGGGCGCGGCGCGGGGCGAGCTGGGTGAGGACGTAGTCGAGGCCGTCGCGGACGCCCTGCGGGTCGAGGCGGCGGGCGCCGGCCTTCGGCTGCTTGAGGCCCATGGCCGGTCCGACGACCTCCTCCCAGGTACCCATGACCTGGCGGAACTCAGCCGGTTCGAGGCTGCCGAGGACGGGCTGGAGCAGCTGGCGCAGCACGTGGTACGGCTCGTTGGACTGGCGCTCGCCCCCGCGGGCGAACAGCACGGTGGCACCGTCACGGAGCTTGGCGATCCGGCGGACCTCGTGCAGCAGGCTGGTCTTGCCGATGCCGGGCCGGCCGCAGAAGGTGAGCAGCTCGCCGATCTCGGTGCCGCCGGCCGCGAACTCCCGGCAGAGCTTCTCCACCGCGGCTTCGGCGGAACGCAGTTCGGCGTCACGGTCGCGCAGCCTGACCCGGGTCGACGCGGTGTCGGTCTCCCGTCCGCCGACTCCCGCCCGAAGTTCGTGTTCCTGCTCGGTCACCGTCGCGCCTCCGCCTCGCAGTTCCGTGCTCGTGGGAGCGAGGTTAGCGCCGCGGGGGGCGCGCTGCGCGGCGTTCACCCAGGCTGGGGCCGGAATTGAGGGTTCGGCCCGCTTGCCAAGGGCATTTGCCCTATATACCTAACGTCCGATCATTGCATCAGATACTCTGCGGCCTTCGCGATCAGTTGATCTTGCCATGCCACTCCGTTCACGTCGAGCACCGCAACTCAACTCCCCGCGAAAAGCCCTCGTACTCTGTAGACCCCCACCCTCAGCCGCACCGGGAGTCCGATGTCTGACGACACCTCACTTCAGATTCCGTTCCCGCACCGTCGCAGCCCTCACGGACGGCACGCCGCCGAACTGCACCACGCGTGGCTGTTGCGGCATCCGTTGCTGCCCGACCCCTACCACCCCTCCTATGCGCACTGGGACGTGGTGTCGCTCGCCGCACTCGGCTACCCCGATGCCGGGCCGGACGAACTCGCGCTGGCCGCGGATCTGATGGGCTTCTACTTCCTCTTCGACGACCAGTTCGACGGGCCGCTGGGCCGGCGCCCCACCGAGGTGGCCCCGATCTGCGAACGGCTGATCGGCGTGCTGCACGGCGCTCGGCCGAACCCGTCCTCCGCGGTCGAGACCGCCTTCGCGGACCTCTGGGAGCGCAGCGCGCGGGGCATGCCCGCACGCTGGCAGGCGCGCGCGGCGTACAACTGGGAGTGGTACCTGGCCAGCCACCCCGCCGAGGCCGCCGGCCGGATCTCCGAACGGCCGCCCGATCGCGACGGCTACCTGGCCCTGCGCCGGGGCACCGCCGCGATGGAGACGATCTTCGACATGGTGGAGCGGCTCGGCAACTTCGAGGTCCCCGCCGCCGTCCTCCACCACCCGGTGCTCCGTCAACTCCGGCAGCTCGCCGCCGACATACCGTCACTCAGCAACGACGTGCGGTCCTTCCCGCTGGAGGCGCCGCGCGGGGACGTCAACAACCTGGTGATGATCGTGCAGCGCGAGCGGGACTGCTCGGCCGAGGAGGCCTGCGCCGTGGTGATGGCCGAGGCCCAGCTGATGGTCGAGCGCTGCGGCGAGCTGCACGACCGCCTGCCCGCCGTCCACCGGGAGCTCGGCCTGGCCCGGGTGGAGCGGATCCTCGCCCAGCGCTACGCCGACGGCCTGGTCACCTGGCTGGCCGGCTACCTCACCTGGGAGTCCCGCACCGGCCGCTACCTGACTGCCTGAGCGCAGCCCAGGCCCGGCCCGGCGCGGCTCCGGCAGGGCGCCGGGCCGGGCTGCCGGGGCGGACCACGCCCGCCGCCCGCACCACCCGCGCGGCCGAAAACGGCCGGAAACCACCACCCTCCGTACAGCGGTCGGGGACGGACCGTAGCCGGGCCCGCCGTCCCCGGCTAGGGTGCTCGACGGCGCGGGCGCCCCGGCGACGCCCCGCCCACATGCGCGTCCGTACCCTCCGCCGGACCGCGCGGGCCCCGGGTCCGCGGTCCGGCGCGCCGCCCGGCCCGTGCGGCCTCGGCGGCGCCCCCGACAACGCGAGGAGGCACCCGAGCATGACGGTCTACCAGCCCCCCGGGCGACCCGGCTCCATCGTCCGCTACCGCTCCCGGTACGAGCACTGGATCGGCGGCGGCTGGACGCCCCCGGTCCGCGGCGAGTACTTCGAGAACCCCAGCCCGGTCACCGGTGAGGTCTTCACCGAGGTCGCCCGCGGCTCCGCCGAGGACGTCGAGGCCGCGCTCGACGCCGCCCACGCCGCCGCCCCGGCCTGGGGCCGCACCCCGCCCGCCGAGCGCGCACAGGTACTGCTGCGGATCGCGGACCGGATCGAGGCGCACCTGGAGGAGCTCGCCGTCGCGGAGAGCTGGGAGAACGGCAAGCCGGTGCGCGAGACGCTGGCCGCCGACCTCCCGCTGGCCGTCGACCACCTGCGGTACTTCGCCGGCGTGCTGCGGGCCCAGGAGGGCGGCATCTCCCAGCTGGACGAGGACACCGTGGCGTACCACTTCCACGAGCCGCTCGGTGTGGTCGGCCAGATCATCCCGTGGAACTTCCCGATCCTGATGGCGGTCTGGAAGCTCGCCCCGGCGCTGGCGGCCGGCAACGCGGTGGTGCTCAAGCCCGCCGAGCAGACCCCGGCCTCGATCCTGCTCCTGATCGAGCTGATAGCCGACCTGCTGCCGCCCGGCGTCGTCAACGTCGTCAACGGCTTCGGCCTGGAGGCCGGGCGGCCGCTGGCCTCCAGCAGCCGGATCCGCAAGATCGCCTTCACCGGCGAGACCACCACCGGCCGGCTGATCTCCCAGTACGCCAGCGGGAACCTGATCCCGGTCTCGCTGGAGCTCGGCGGCAAGAGCCCGAACCTGTTCTTCGCCGACGTCGCGGCCGAGCGGGACGCCTTCTACGACAAGGCGCTCGAAGGCTTCGCGATGTTCGCCCTCAACCAGGGCGAGGTCTGCACCTGCCCCAGCCGGGCGCTGGTCCAGGCCGAGGCCTACGACCGGGTGCTCGCCGACGGTCTGGAGCGGGTGCGGGCGATGCGCCAGGGCGACCCGCTGGACACCGAGACCCAGATCGGCGCCCAGGTCAGCGACGACCAGCTGAAGCGGATCCTCTCCTACATCGAGGTCGGCCAGGCCGAAGGCGCCAAGGTGCTGGCCGGCGGCGAGCGCGCGGAACTCGGCGGGTCGCTCGCCGGCGGCTACTACGTGACGCCCACCGTCTTCGAGGGCGTCAACGGGATGCGGATCTTCCAGGAGGAGATCTTCGGTCCGGTCCTCTCCGTCACCCGCTTCGAGGACTTCGAGGACGGCATCGCCCTCGCCAACGACACCCTGTACGGGCTCGGCGCGGGCGTGTGGACCCGGGACGGCAACACCGCGTACCGGGCCGGGCGGGCCATCCAGGCCGGCCGGGTCTGGACCAACTGCTACCACGCCTACCCCGCCCACGCGGCCTTCGGCGGCTACAAGAACTCCGGGATCGGCCGGGAGAACCACAAGGCGGTGCTGGAGCACTACCAGCAGACCAAGAACCTGCTGGTCAGCTACTCCCCCGACGCCGTGGGCTTCTTCTAGGCGGTGCTGCGCCGAGCCGGCCGGCACCGGGTCGCGCCGGGTCGCGCCGGGTCGGTCGCGCGCCGGGTCGCGCACCGGGTCGCGCCGGGGCCGAGATCGCGGAGTGGGAAGTCGGGCCGGCCGACTTCCCACTCCGTCACCACTCCCCGTGGCCCACAGGACTCCCGTCAACTGACAAATCGCCTATATCGGGATCTAAGCACAAGAAAGCCGAAAATCGCCGACACGCCGCCGACACGCCCGGACACGCCCGGGCGACGCCCTAGACAGGAGGAGGCCCAACCCCTTCTCGTTCCAGGGAGAACTCGATGACCATCGCCACCGCCAAGCTCACCGACCCGGCCGTCCGCGCCTTCGTCACCGCGCTCAACGCCGGCGACCGGACCGCCTTCTTCGAGGCGCTCACCTCCGACGCCACGATGTCCGACGACGGCTCGGACCGGAACGTCGAGGACTGGACCGAGCGGGAGATCTTCTCCAGCAGCGGCCACCTGGACGTCCAGTCCGAGTCCCAGAACGGGCACGCGCTGGTCGCCAACTACCGCAACGACACCTGGGGCGAGATGCGCACCGCGTGGCGCTTCACCGTCGACGGCGGGAAGATCAGCCGCTTCGAGACCGGCCAGGCCTGACGGGCCTCCCGGGCCGGACGGGCCTCCCGTCAGAGCGTTCCGCCACGTGTGGCGGGCTCAGCGACCGGCCGCAGTCCGCGCCCGGCGGGACCTCCCCGGAGGCCCGTCAGGCGAGCCCCAGGCAGCCGCGCACCGCGCGGATCAGGTTGCGGGAGCGGACGTCGCCCGTGACGCCGGGCTGCATGCCGTTGGTGACGTAGCCGAAGCCGATCCCGAGGTCCGGGTCGGCGAAGCCGAGCGACCCGCCCCGGCCCGGGTGGCCGAAGCTCGCCGGTGAGGCCATCGGCGCGGTCGGGCTGTGCCGGAAGTAGCCGAGGCCGAAAGTCGAGTTGACGATCAGCACCCGGTCCGGCCCGCTGACCGCCGGTCCGACCGCGCGGGCCAGCAGCTCCGGCCCGAGCAGCGGCGGGTGCGTCTCGCCGGGCGCCCCGCCGTGCCGGTCCGCCGCACCGACCAGCGCCGCGTAGAAGCGCGCGACCGAGCGGGCGGTGCCGATCCCGCCCGCACCGGGGATCTCGGCGGCCTGCACCGCCGGGTCGTTGAGGTCCACGCCGGGGCGGACCGAGGCGAAGGCGCGGGCGGTCAGCGAGGTCGGGTCCTGGTAGGCGTCCCGCACCGACTGCTTGGGGCGCAGCCGCAGCCCGCTCTGCCCGGTCCGGGCGGCCTCCGGGGCGGGCAGGTCCACCAGTCGGCCGACCCGGGGCGCGGCGCCGGCCGGCAGACCGATCCACAGGTCCAGACCGAGCGGCCGGGCGATCTCCTCGGCGAGGTACTGGCCGACCGTCCGCCCGCTGACCCGCCGGACCACCTCGCCGACCAGCCAGCCGAAGGTGTACGGGTGGTAGCCGTGGGCGGTGCCCGGCTCCCAGGCGGGCGCCTGGGCCGCGACGGCGGCCGCCGCCCGCTCCCAGGTGAGCACGTCCTCCAGGCGCAGCGGCACGTCGAGCGCGGGCACCCCGGCCTGGTGCGAGAGCAGCCAGCGCACCGGCACCCGGTCCTTGCCCGCCGCCTTGAACTCGGGCCAGTACGAGGCGACCGGCGCGTCCAGGTCGAGCTGCCCGCGCTCGGCCAGCAGCAGTGCGGTGGTCGCGGTGAGGCCCTTGGTGACCGAGCGCAGCACCTGCGCGGTGTCGGCCGTCCACGGCACGGCCGGCGCCGGCCGCCCGCCGACCTCGGGACGGGCGTCGCCGGCCCACAGGTCGACCACCTTGCGGCCGCGCAGGTAGAGCGCGAAGGCCGCGCCCAGCTCGCCGTACTCGCGGAAGTTGCGCGCGAAGGCCTCCCGTACCGGCTCGAAGCCCTCGGCCGTCTCGCCCCAGATCTCCACCACCGCGTGCCGCCCTGTCCCGTCCGACCGTCGTCCCGTGCCCGCGCCGACCGCTGCGCCCGCCCCCGAGTCGTGGGAACGATTGGGATCGTTCGGGTCTTCCGCGCCGTTCGAACCGTTCGAACCGGCTCCGAAACCCTAACCTGTCGGTCATGACCAACCCTGCCGAAGAGCTGCTGGACGTCGTCGACGAGCACGACCGGGTGATCGGGACCGCGCTGCGCGGGGAGGTGTACCGGGACGGGCTGACGCACCGCTGCGTCTTCGTCCTGGTCCGCGACCCCGCCGGGCGGCTCTTCGTCCACCGGCGCACCGGCACCAAGCTGTTCGCCCCCGGCGCGTACGACATGTTCGTGGGCGGCGTGGTGGGCGCCGGCGAGACGTACGCGAGCGCCGCCGTCCGGGAGGCCGAGGAGGAGCTGGGGGTCAGCGGGATCGAGCCCCGCCCGCTGTTCAAGTTCCTCTTCCGCCGGGACCGGCTCGCCTGGTGGTGCGACGTCTACCAGGCCGAGTGGGACGGGCCGGTCACGCCGCAGGAGTCCGAGGTGGCCTGGCACGCCTGGCTCACCCCCGCCGAGCTGGACGAGCGGCTCGCCCGTGACACCTTCGTGCCGGACGGGCTGGACGCCTACCGGCGCTACCGCGCCTGGCAGACCGGCCGGGCCCGGTGACACCGGCCGGGCCGGACCTCCCCCGAACCTTCGGCCACAGCACCACGGCCGGTCACAGCGCCACGGTCGGGCACGGCCACCCGGTCGGGCGGCCGCCGCGGGGGGCGCCCGGGCCGGCGCCGGCCCGGGCGTCCAAGATCCACCGGCCGCGGCCCGGACGGATAGGGTGACGCGCATGGTTTCCCGTACGCCGTCGGCCACGCCCCCGTCCGCGCGCACCGACCGCGGCCCGGCTGCCGGCAAGGCCGCCGGAGCAGCCACCGGCAAGGCCACCGGAAAGGCCGCCGCCCGTGCGGACAAGGGCGGTGACCGGCCGCGGCGCCGGCTCAGCGTGGACGAACGGCGCGAGCAGCTGATCACGGTCGCACTGGAGCTGTTCAGCTGCCACCCGCCGGAGGAGGTGTCGATCGACGACATCGCGGCCGCCGCCGGCGCCTCCCGGCCGCTGGTGTACCACTACTTCCCGGGCAAGCAGGCACTGTACGAGGAGTCGCTGCGCCGGGCCGGCCGCGAGCTGGCCGCCCGGTTCGAGGAGCCGGCCGAGGGCCCGCTCTCCGAGCGCCTGTACCGGGTGATGGGCCGCTACCTGGACTTCGTGCAGAGCCACGGCCCCGGCTTCGCCGCGCTGTTGCGCGGCGGCTCGGTGGCCGCCAGCGCCGGGACGTCCGCGGTGATCGACGAGGTCCGGCAGGCCGCGCACGAGCAGATCCTGTCCCACCTGGCCGTCCCCTCCCCCAGCGCGGGCCTGCGGCTGGCCGTGCGGGCCTGGATCGCCAACGCCGAGATCACCTCGCTGGAGTGGCTGGCCGAGCGCTCGCTGCCGCTGGAGCAGTTGCAGCTCCAGCTGGTCCAGGAGTTCGTGGCCTCGCTCACCCTGACCGCCGCCCGGGAGCCGGCCCTGGCCGTCGAACTGGCCGGGTTCTTCGCCGGCGAGCGCCCCGAGGGCCCGACCGGGCGGCTGGTGCGGGACCTCTCCGGGCTCTTCGCCGTCCCGGGCATCGCCGAGGCGGTCACCGCCCTGGCCGTGGTGCCCCCGCCCGCCGCCCCGGAACCCACCGCGGAAGCCGGGCAGCAGGCCGGACCGGGTCCGGCCTGACGGACACCGATCCGACGGACACCGATCCGAGGAGCGCCGGCCCGAACCGCGCCGGCCTGACGGACCGCCGGTTCTGCGGTGACAGCGCCCTCTGATAGGAATGTGCACGGATCTGACGGCATGCCGGTCGAGCGCGTGCCCGAACCACCGGACCACCGAAGGCACGCGCAGAGCGGGGGCTCATCAGTTGACCCAGGACGGCCAGTTCACGACGGAGGCCAACGCCTTCGCCGCCGCGGAGCAGGTCTCCGCGACGCTCGGCGCCCTCGTGGACGCCCTCTTCGAGCCGCACACCTCACGCCACCCGGCGGCCTCGCTGACCGCGCTGCGGGCCGGCGCGCACCCCGCCGCCGAGACCCTGTTCAACCTGCGGCTGGCGCCCAACGGCCCGGTGCACGACGCCGTCGACCGGCTCGGCACCGTGGTCACCGCCGGCACCGCCCGTCCCGGCACCGGCGCCCCGCTCTCCGCAGCGGTCGCCGACGCGCTGCTCGCCCGCTTCGGCGGCGGCGCGGTGCGCGGCACCGTGGCCGACCGGGGCACCGCGGCGGCCGCCCTCTTCGAGCTGCCGGTGACCGGCGAGCCCGCCGACCCCAAGCTACGCCCGGCGTTCGCCCCGGCGCTGGCCGAACTCGCCGCCGGGCAGCAGACCCGCGAGCCGGTGGAGCTGGCCACCGGTGCCGGCGCCGAGGTCCGCCTGGTGGTGCCGCCCGGCTTCCACGCGCTGACCTCCCCCGGCGGCCCGCCCGGCGTCTCCGCACGCACGGTGTCCGCCGACCCGGCGGCCGCGGACGGCCCGGCCGTCGCCAAGGGCACCGACCCGGTGACCGGTGCGGCGGCCGTCGAGCTGACCGCCCATCTGGCCGAGCTCGTCGAGGAGCTGTTCAGCGGCACCGGCCCGGCGCCGCGCCGGGACTTCGCGGTGGTCGCCGCCGCGCTGGCCGACACCGTCACCGCCTCGGGCACGGCCTACGCCGGCGTCTGCGCGGTCGAGGTCGACGGCCGCCCGAGCGAGGCGACGCTGACCGTCGCGCTCGCCCAGCACCCGCTGCCGATCACCGAGCTCGCCACCGAGCTCGCCACCGTCCGCCGGCACGCCGAGGTCTGGACGGTGCTGCTGCCGGCCGGGCCGGCCGCCGTCCTGGTCGAGGGCCGCAGCGTCCCGGTGCCCGCCTCGCTGGCCGCGGACGGGCAGCGCCGCGGGACGGTCACCTCGGTGGCGGAGGCCTTCGTCCCGCTGCCGGACGGCGTGACGGTGCTCTGCGTCCAGCTGGCCACCGGCCGGGTGCAGGACTGGGAGCTGTACACGGGGGTCTTCGCCGAGCTGCTGAAGAGCGTCCAGTTCGGCTGGGACGGCGTGGCCGGGAAGCTCACCTCCCCGGCCACGGCCGCGACGGCCCCGGCGGCCCCCGCGACGCCGCCCGCCGGCGTTCCCGTGGCGCCGGACGCGCAGGCGGTCACCACCGAAGTCCCTTCGATGCCGACGGCGTTCGCCGACCCGGTCCCGGCCGACGCCACCCCGCTGCCGGTGCACCTGCGCGGCACGCCGGTCCGCGTCCCCCCGGCCGACTTCAACCCCTTCGCCCCGGTCGCCGAGCCGACCCCCACCCAGCCGATCCTCGTCCCGGACGACGGCCCGGCGGCCGACTCCGAGCGGGCGCCCAAGGGCACGCCCGTCATGGTCCCGCCGCCGGACTTCAACCCGTTCGCACCGCTGGCCCCGACCCTCACCGACACCACCGTGCCCGGTGCGGAGGCGGACGACCGACCCAAGGGCACGCCGGTGACGGTCCCGCCGCCGGACTTCAACCCCTTCGCCCCGATGGCCGCCGACACCCCCGCCCCGCCCGCGCCCGCCGCGCCGGCCACCGCGCCCGTGTCCGACCCGTTCGGCACGGTGGTGCCGGAGCAGCACAGCGACCCGTTCGGCACCACGATCCCGCAGTCGTCCTCGGCCGCCCCGCCGCCGCCCCCGGTCCCGCCGGCCGTCGCGGCACCGACCGTCACCCTGCCGGCCGAGGACACCGCCGACGATCCGGACCGCAAGCCCAAGGGCACGCCGGTGACGGTCCCGCCGCCGGACTTCAACCCCTTCGCCCCGATGGCCGCCGACACCCCCGCCCCGCCCGCGGAGACCCCCGCCGCCGCACCCGAGAACAGCCCGTTCGGCTAGGGCGCACCCTCGGTGGACGACGGTGCCGGACCCGGCGACACGCTCGCCGGGCCCGGCACCGTCGCTCCACCACCCGCCCGTCCGCGCCCCGGCCCGACCGCCAACTGGTACAGACCTATTGCCAGTTGCCCGTCCGCTCCCTACCCTCGGCTCAGGATCCTCCGCGGCACCCCGACGGCCCGAGGTCCCCGGTTCCGCGCCGCCCCCATGGCCCGGAGCACGCTGCTCCACGCACCTGACACCTCCCCACGGGTAACGGGGCGTCCGGGCCTGCCCGGGCCCCCAGGACAGGAGCCACATCCATGCGCAGACGTCGGATCAGCCTGCCGCTGCTCGCAGCCGGGACCCTGCTCGTCCCGCTGCTCGCCGCCGCCCTCCCCGCCGCCACCGCCCACGCCGTCTCCGGGTCCGCCACCGCGGCCTTCACCAAGGGCAGCGACTGGGGCTCCGGCTACGAGGGCGGATACACCATCACCAACGGCTCCAGCACCTCGCTCAACGGCTGGACACTGGAGTTCGACCTGCCCTCGGGGAACACGGTCGCCTCACTCTGGAACGCGACCTACACCACGGCGAGTTCGCACGTCACCGTGAAGAACCCGAGCTGGGCCGGCAGTCTGCCCCCCGGCGGCACGTACAACTTCGGCTTCAACATCGCCTACTCGGGCGCCTACAAGCCGTTGCTCAACTGCAAGCTGAACGGCCTGCCCTGCGAGGGCGGCGGCGGGGACGTGGTCGCGCCCAGCGTGCCGGGCAACCTCCAGGCCGGCACCACCACCCAGACCACCGTGGACCTCTCCTGGACGGCGAGCACCGACAACGTCGCGGTCACCGGCTACGACGTGTTCCAGGGCGGCACCAAGGTGGCCACCACCGACGGCGCCACCACCGCGGTCACCGTCCAGGGGCTCACCGCCGGCACCGCCTACCAGTTCACCGTCCAGGCCTTCGACGCCGCGGGCAACCGCTCGGCCGCCGCCGGCCCGGTCGGCGCCACCACCAAGCCGCCGGTCGACCCGGACAAGCAGCCGCCGACCGCCCCCGGCACCCCCACCGTGACCGGCTCGGACGCCAACAGCATCTCGCTGAGCTGGGCGGCCAGCACCGACAACGTCGGCGTCACCGCCTACGACGTCTACAACGGCACGGCGCTCGCCGCGACCGTCACCACGCCGTCCGCCACGGTCGGCAACCTGGCGCCCGACACCTCCTACACCTTCAGCGTGAAGGCCCGCGACGCAGCCGGGAACGTCTCGCCCGCCTCCGGCCCGGCGACCGGAAGGACCAAGCCGGGCGGCACCGACCCCGGGGCTCTGAAGATCGGCTACTTCACCCAGTGGAGCATCTACGCCCGCGGCTACAGCGTGAAGAAGCTCGACACCTCGGGCTCGGCCGGCCGGCTCACCACGCTCAACTACGCCTTCGCCAACATCCACCCGACCACCAAGCAGTGCTTCATCACCAACAAGGCGGCCGGGAACGACTCCGATCCCAACGCGGGCGACGGCGCCGGTGACGCCTGGGCGGACTACGGCAAGGGGTGGGACGCGGGCAACTCGGTCGCCGGCACCACCGACACCTGGGACCAGAAGCTGGCCGGCAACTTCAACCAGCTGAAGCAGCTCAAGGCCAAGTACCCCAACCTGCGGATCCAGATCTCGATCGGCGGCTGGTCGTACAGCAAGTGGTTCTCCGACGCGGCCGCCACCGACTCCTCCCGCAAGGCACTGGTCAGCTCCTGCATCGACATGTACATCAAGGGCAACCTGCCGGTCATCGACGGCCGCGGCGGCGCGGGCAGTGCGGCCGGCATCTTCGACGGCATCGACCTCGACTGGGAGTGGCCGAACTCCGACGGGCACCTGGGCAACATCTTCAGGCCCGCCGACAAGGCCAACTACACGCTGCTGGCCCAGGAGTTCCGGCGCCAGCTGGACGCGCTCGGCGCCACCACCGGCAAGCACTACACGCTGAGCGCCTTCCTCCCGGCCGACCCGGCGAAGATCACCGCGGGCATCGACGTCCCCGGCCTGTTCGGCGCCTTCGACTTCGCCACCATCCAGGGCTACGACTACCACGGCGCCTGGGAGATGACGACCAACCAGCAGTCCGCCCTCAAGGTCGCGGCCGGCGACCCGTCGACCCCGGACCGCCGGTTCAGCTCCGAGATCGCCATCAACGCGTACGTCGACGGCGGCGCCCCGAAGAGCAAGCTCACGCTGGGCATCCCGTTCTACGGCCGCGGCTGGACGGGCGTGCCGCGCGGCACCACGAACGGCCTCTTCCAGAGCGCCACCGGACCGGCTCCGGGCAGCTACGAGAACGGCTTCGAGGACTACCACAAGCTCAAGGACCTGGCCGCGAGCGGCGGTTACACCCTCTACCGGGATCCGGTGGCCGGCTTCGCCTACCTCTACAACGGCACGGTGTTCTACACCTACGACGACCCGACCGAGATCGCCCGCAAGACCGCCTGGATCAAGTCCCAGGGACTGGCGGGCGCGATGGTCTGGTCGTTCGACGGGGACACCGCGAGCGGTGAGCTGATGGCCGCGGTGGACAACGGCCTGCGGTGACGCGCGATCCCCGGCCAGGCGGCCGGGGATTCCCACCACGGTCACCCGACCGTCCCGGCGGGTTCCTGCTTCTTCCCGCTGTGCCGGTCCGGCCTGCGCTCGACAGGCTGACACCGGCAGTCCGGCGGCCCTGACGACGTCGGCCGCCGCGTTGACGTCCTGGTCCAGGGCGGTCCCGCACGCCCCACACGTCCGCTTCCGGACGTTCGGGGCTCGGGGCCGTCCCGGACGCCGCGGTGCGAAGCCATGCGAAGCGTCCGCCGTGATCCCGGCCGGGCGGGAACGGCGCAGCAGGTCAGCCGGCCCGGCGGGCCAGGTGCACGACGTCCGGCACCCCGCGGGCGACCGGGATCTCGTGGGTCGCCACGTCCGAGAAGCCCGCCGCGCGCAGCGCCTCCTCGAAGGCCGGGGAGGGCTGCGCGCTCCAGACCGCCAGCACCCCGCCGGGCTGCAGCCGGTGCCGGAGCACCGCGAGCCCGTCCGCGCCGTAGAGCCCGGCGTTGGAGTCGGTGACCGTCCAGTCCGGGCCGTTGTCGATGTCGAGGCAGAGCGCGTCGTAGCGCTCGCCGTCGGCCGCCGCCAGGTACTCCAGCAGGTCGGTGTGGAGCACCTCGACCCGGACGTCCTCCAGCGCACCGGCCGAGAACGCGGCCAGCGGACCGGTCCGGTGCCAGTCGATGATCGCGGTCTCGCGCTCGACGATCGCGATCCGGCCCCACCGCGGCTCCGCCGCCGCGTACGCCAGGGAGAAGCCGACGCCGAGTCCGCCGATCAGCACCGAGGGCCGGGTCGGCACCGTGCCGGCGCGGTCCAGCTCGTCCAGCGCGGCCTGGATCAGCAGTCGCTCGGAGCGGCCGTCGGCGGTGTCCATCAGGAAACAGCCGTTGGCGATGATCTCGAAGTGCCGCCCCCGCTGCCGCAGGACCACCTCGCCGAAGGGGCCCTCCCGCCGGTCGAGCGTGACGACGGCGTCGTGGCCGTCCCGTGCGGGCAGTGCGGTGGACATGCGGGTTCCCTTGCAGGCTCGGATGCACGGACTACCCGCCCGACAATAGCCGAGGCCGGGCCCGGCCCGGTCATGTCGTGATCAGCACTCCGGCGTAGGAGACGCCGGCGATCATCACCCAGGAGGCCAGGCCGAGCAGGGCGATCCGCCCGCCGGTGCGCAGCAGGGTGGGCAGGTGGACGGCGCTGCCGAGGCCGAACAGGGCGGCGGCCAGGAGCAACTCCTGGGCGTCCGCAGCCAGGGTGAGCGCCCGGTCGGGCAGCACGCCGGTGGTGCGCAGCACGATCATGGCGAGGAAGCCGGCCACGAACAGCGGCACGATCGGCGGTCGGGTGGCGGCCGTGCCCCCGGCTTCGCCCCGACCGGCCCGCGAGCGGCGCACCGCGACCACGACGCCGGCGACCAGCGGTGCCAGCAGCATGACGCGCATCAGCTTGACCAGGACCGCCTCGCGCAGCGCACCGGCCCCACCGGTCTGCGCGGTGGCGACCACCTGCCCGACGTCGTGCACGCTGGCGCCGACCCAGCGGCCGAACTCGGCCTCGCCGAGCCCGAGCGGGTGCTGGAGCAGCGGGAGGACGGCGATGGCGAGGGTCCCGCAGAGGGTGACCAGGGCGACGGAGGCGGCGGCGTCCTCCTCGTCGCTCCCTGCGGCCTGGCTGACCGCGCCGATCGCGGAGGCGCCGCAGATCGAGTAGCCGGTGGCGACCAGCAACGGCTGGTCGCCGGGCAGGCCGAGTCGGCGCCCGAGCCACCAGGTGCCCGCGAAGGTGGCGGCGACCACGGCGAGCACCATGGCCACGGTGGCCCAGCCGAGCCCGAGCACGTCGCCGAGGGAGAGCTTGAGACCGAGCAGGACGATGCCGATCCGCATCAGCCGCTTCCCGGCCGTGGAGAGGCCGGGGCGGGCGACGCCGCGGACGACCGGGCGCAGTCCGGGCAGGTGCGCGGCACCGATGCCGAGCACCACCGCCGCGGTGAGCTTGGGCACGGCGGGGACGGCCTGGTGGACGGCGAGGGCCGCGGCGACGCCGAGGGCGGCGAGCAGTAGGCCGGGGGCGTCCCCGCCGAGCGGGGGGAGCATGCGGGTGCGGGCGTGCCGCTCCCGGACGGTCAGCGCCACCGGGTGCTCACCGCCGGCCGTCGGCGGGCAGCCGGTAGGTCCGTCGGACGCTGGTGCCCAGGCGGGAGATGTCGGCACCGTAGATGTGGATCGAGTGGGCGATGGTGGTGCCCGTGTTGCGGACGGCGTGGATGTCACCGGGCGGGGCGAAGGCGGCGACGCTCCCGGCCGGGGCGACCACGTGCTCGGTCTCCACCAGGTGGGCGGTGCGGCCGTCGGAGACGAGCCGGTAGCGGGTCTCGCTCTCCTGCCCCTCGTGGACACCGGCCACGCACCACGCGACGTGGTCGTGGATCGGGGTGTACTGGCCGGGGAGCCAGACCAGGGCGACGATGGAGAAACCGCCGTCGGGCTCGGCGTGCACGAGGTGCTGGCGGTAGCGGTCCGGGTCACCCTCGCGCTGGTCCTCGGTGAGCAGGTCGCTCTCGCGAAGGTGCGGGGCGAGCCGCTCGCCGACCAGGTAGGCGGTGAGCTCGGGCGGCAGTCCGCGGTCCACGACCGCGCGGACCTCGCCGACCAGAGCGGTCATACGCTCGGTGAGACGGCCGCTGCCGACCGTGGCTGAGGGTGTCATGGCAGCAGGTTGGCGGCACCCCACCTATCACGTCCAACGATGGTTCGTTAGCTGTCCCCGAAATCCAGCTTATGGGTCACGGCGGCAGCGGCAGGACGGCGGCAGGCCTCAGCAGGGCGTCAGCAGCCGACCCGGGCCGCGGCCGCCGACCGCAGGTGGTCCAGCACCAGGGCGGTCGCCGGGATCCGTCGGTGCTCGCGGAGCACGTACGCGCTCACCTGGCGGCGCAGGTGCGGTTCGACCGCCCGCCCGGTGACCTTGCGGTGGCACATGAAGGAGAGCACCAGCGCGGGCATCAGTGCGATCCCGACCCCGGCCGCGACCAGGCTCTGCACGGCGAGGTTGTCGTCGGTGGAGAAGACGATGTCGGGCGCGAAGCCCTCCTCGGCGCAGACGTGCAGCAGGTTGGCCCGACAGCGCGGACAGCCGGCGATCCACCGCTCGCCGTCGAGATCGGACAGCCGGACGGCGTGGCGACGCCCGAGCGGGTGGCCGACCGGCAGGAGGACCGTGAGCAGGTCCTCCATGAGGGGTATCTCGTCCACGCCGTCCGGCAGCTCGGTGACCACGCCCGGATAACGGAAGGCCAGCGCGATGTCGCACTCGCCGCGCAACAGCCGCTGGACGGAGTCGGGCGGTTCGGCCTCCAGCAGCTCCACCCGGACGCCGGGGTGCTCGGCGAGCAGCCGGGCCATCGCCTCGGGGATCAGGGTGGCGTTGGCACTCGGGAACGCGCAGACCCGGACCCGCCCGGCGCGCAGCCGGGCCAGCGCGGCGAGCTGCTGCTGGGCGGCCGAGAGGCTGCCGAGGATCTGCTCGGAGTGCCGGGCCAGCGCCTCGCCGGCCTCGGTGAGCCGAAGTCCGCGCCCGGCCCGGGTGAAGAGCGGGAGGCCGACGGAGCGTTCCAGCGCCTTCATCTGCTGGGTGATGGCGGGCTGGGTGTAGCCGAGTTCGCGGGCAGCCGCCGAGTAGGAGCCGGCCCGGACGACCTCGTGGAACGTCCTGATGTGCCGCGAATCGAATACCGGATCCACTACCCCTCCGCCCGTCCGCTCCGCTGCAGTCCGGCAATCATAAGCAGACTTTGGAGGAGCCCGGCCTGACCCCGTGTGCACCTATGGTTTACGGCGGGATCACCCGCCCCACCGGAACCGCCCCGCGCCACCGGCCCGATTCGTCCCCCTCCGGCCCCGGTGCCCCCCTCCGGCCCCCGGTGCCCCACGCCGTTGCCCGGTACTAGGCGCCGAGGTCCTTGAGCGCCTGCGCCGTCGCCACCCGGGTGCGCTCGTTCAGCCCGAGCCCTCGCAGCAGGGCTGCCCCCAGCTGGACCGCGACGTCTTACTCGTCGACGCCGAGCACCCCGTCGTGGTCGTCGCGGTGCCGCCGCCCGCGCGCACCACCGCGACGCAGGAGCTGGACAGCCGCCCCTCGACCTCGTTCACCGCCTCGTACCGCTCCCGGCCGCCCGCCGCTCGGCGCAGATCTGCGGCGGCCGGCCGGCCGAGGCCGCGCCCTTGGCCGCCTGGGCGGCGGGCGGCTCCGCGGTCCCGCCCACCCGGCTCCTGCTCGTGACGGTGAGCCGGCACCGCCCGCCCCGGTCCTCCCGCCGGGCGGTCACCTAACACGCCGGCCCTTCAGCAGCCAGCCGAGCGCGCCGCCGGCCACCAGGGTGGCGAGCAGGGCGATCCAGAGCGGGGCAGTGACGGTGAACACCCAGAACTGGATCTGGACCCTGTCGAGGTTGGCGAAGAGGAACCACACCGCGAGCACGATGATGACCCCGATCCCGATGTACCGGGTGGGGATGCCGGCGATCTCGCTGCGCTTGGCGCCGGACGAACCGTTTGAAATCTTGGTCACACGCTCAAGTCTGCGATCCGATCGGCGGATTTCTCCGGTTACGCGCCCGGGAGTAGCCCGCACGGGGCAACCCGCTCTACGGCCCCCGTTGGGCTGCTGTGGCGGCCTGACGGGGGCCGTCACGGTGGCCGGACCAAGGGCCGGGGCCCGGGGCTCGACAGGGGCCGGACGGCCGGGGGCTCGACGGGCGAAGGCCCACCGGGGACGGCCCACCGGGGACGGCCCGGGAGGCCTCCCCCGGTCCGGCCGGCTCAGCGCTCGTCGCGCCAGGACCGCCAGAGCGCCGCGTACGGACCGCCCGCCGCCACCAGCTCGGGGTGGCTGCCGTACTCGCTGATCCGGCCGCCCTCGACCACGGCGATCACGTCCGCGTCGTGCGCGGTGTGCAGCCGGTGCGCGATCGCGATCACCGTCCGACCCTCCAGCACCCGGGAGAGCGAACGCTCCAGGTGCCGGGCGGCCCGCGGATCCAGCAGCGAGGTGGCCTCGTCCAGCACCAGGGTGTGCGGATCGGCCAGCACCAGCCGGGCCAGCGCCAGTTGCTGCGCCTGCGGCGGGGTCAATGCCGTGCCGCCCGAGCCGACCTCGGTGTCCAGGCCCTCCGGCAGCGCGTCCACCCAGTCTCCGGCGTCCACGGCGCCGAGTGCCCCGCGCAACTCGGTGTCGTCCGCCTCCGGCGCCGCCAGCCGCAGGTTGTCCCGCAGGCTGCCGACGAAGACGTGGTGCTCCTGGTTGACCAGCGCGACCTGCGCGCGGACCCGCTCGGCCGGCATCCGGGCCAGCGCGGCACCGCCGAGCGTGACGCTGCCCCGGCCGGGGGCGTAGATCCCGGCGAGCAGTCGGCCGAGGGTGGACTTGCCGGCGCCGGACGGCCCGACCAGGGCCACCCGGCTGCCCGGGGCGACGTCCAGGCTGATGCCGTGCAGCACGTCGGCACCCTCGCGGTAGCCGAACCGCACATCCGTCGCCTCGACCCGGCGGCCGCTCGGCCTGGCGTCCTCGTCGGTCTCCTGCTCGGGCACCTCACGGACCCCGACCAGCCGGGCCAGCGAGGCCTGCCCGATCTGGAGCTCGTCGTACCAGCGCAGGATCAGGTCGACCGGCGCGGTGAGCGCCTGGGCGTAGAGCACCCCGGTGGTCAGCTGGCCCACCGAGATCCAGCCCTGCAGGGTGAACAGGCCGCCGAGCACCAGGGTGCCGAGCACGGCCAGGGTGTAGACCGCGTCGATGGTCGGGAACCAGACCGAGCGCAGCCAGAGGGTGTACCGCTCCCAGGCGAGCCACTCGCCCAGCTTGCGGTCGGTCAGCCGGACCCGGTCGTCGCCCAGGCGCAGCGCCTCCACCGTCCGCCCGGCGTCGACCGTCTCGGCCAGCACGGTGTTCACCGCGGCGTAGCCGGCCGACTCGTTGCGGTAGGACTGCGGGGCACGCCGGAAGTACCAGCTCGAGGAGGCCAGCAGCAGCGGCAGGCCGATCAGCGCGGTGAGCGCGAGCAGCGGCGAGGTGAGCACCAGGGCGCCCATGACCAGCAGCAGCGACACCACGGCGACGGCCAGCTCGGGCACCGCCTCCCGGACCGACTTGTCGAGCCGGTCGATGTCGGTGGTGCCCCGGGAGACCAGGTCCCCCGTGCCGGCCCGCTCCAGGACGCCGGTCGGCAGCGCCACCGAGCGGACCAGGAAGTCCTCGCGCAGGTCGGCCAGCACCCGCTCGCCGAGGATGCTGCCGCGCAGCCGCGACCACCAGGTGAACGCGGACTGCACCACCAGCGCCAGCAGGTACCAGCCGGCCGCGACCGCGATGGTCGACTCGGCGGTGCCGGTGGCGAGTGACTCGACCAGGGTGCCGAGCACCCAGGGACCGACCAGTCCGGCGACGGTGGCCACCGAATGCAGCAGCACCACCGAGGAGAAGCCGGCCCGGTGGCGCCGGGCGAGCAGCTGCAGGTAGGCGCGGACCGCGGCCGGGGAGCCGACCGGGAGGGTGGTGGCCGGCCCCTGTTCCCGTTGGACGGGGGGCTTCATGTCAGGCTCCTCGGTGGGTTGGTCGTCCGGTACGCGGGTCGGTCGGTCACACGCCCTCCCCGACCGGGGCCGGCTCCTCGTCGCGGGTGACCACGGCGCGGTAGACCGGCTGGGTGTGCATCAGTTCGCGGTGGCGGCCGGCCACGACGGCCCGGCCGTCCTGGACCAGCACCACCCGGTCCGCCTGGTCGAGCAGCAGCGGGCTGGTCGCGAACACCACGGTGGTACGGCCCTCGCGGTTCTTGCGCAGCCCGGCGGCGATCCTCGACTCGGTGTGGGCGTCCACCGCACTGGTCGGCTCGTCCAGGACGAGCACCGGCGGGTCGGCCAGCAGCGAGCGGGCGAGCGCCAGCCGCTGGCGCTGGCCGCCGGAGAGCGATCGGCCGCGCTCGGTGATCCCGGCGCGCATCGCGTCCCCACCGCAGTCGGGCGAGCCGTCCACCAGGGCGTCGAGGACGTCCTCCGCCCGGGCGGCGGCCAGCGCCTCGGCCGGCGCGACCCGGCCCGAGGCGGGGATGTCCAACAGCCCGGCCAGGGTGCCGGAGAGCAGCACCGGCTCCTTGTCGTGCACCAGGACGGCCGCGCGTGCCTCGGCCAGCGGGACGGCGTCCAGGGCCGTGCCGCCGAGCCGGACCGAGGGCTGCGGCTCCTCGCCCTCGGCCAGCGGGACGTGCCCGCCGAGCCGCTCGGCGAGCGCCCCGGCGAAGTCCGGATCGCCGCAGACCACTGCGGTCAGCTCGCCGGCCCGGGCGGTCAGCCCGGTCGCGGGGTCGTGGAGGTCGGACCGGCCGGGCCCGGAGAGCACCGCCTCGGCGGTGGCGGTGGTCCGGCTGAGCGAGAGCACCCGGACGGCCCGCCCGGCGGAGACCCGGGCGACGCTCCAGGCGTGCGCGGCCTCCCCGAGGATGCGCAGCGGGGCGGCCAGGAAGGCGGTGGCGCCGTAGACGGCGACCAGGGTGCCGACCCCGATCCGGCCGGAGGCCGCCAGGTGGGCCCCGTACCAGCTGACGCCGACCACGAACAGGCCGGGCAGCAGGATCTGCTGGGCCTGCATCAGGGACCAGACCCGGGCCGACCGGACGGCGGCGGCGCGGACCTTCTGGGAGGCGGCCCGGTAGCGGTCGAGGAACAGCTCCTCGCCGCCGATGCCGCGCAGTACCCGGAGCCCGGCCACGGTGTCGGCGGCCAGCTCGGTGGCCTTGCCGCCGAGCGCGCGCTGCTCCGAGTAGCGCCGCTCGAACGGGCCGAGCAGCGGCCAGACGGCGGCGGCCAGCACCGGCACGCCGAGCAGCACGGTGAGGCCGAGCAGCGGCTCGGTGACCAGGACGGCGCCGCTGACCGCGAGCCAGACGATCACCGCACCGCGGACCCGGGCGACCAGCTCGACGTACCAGCCGATCTTCTCGACGTCGCCGCTGCCGACAGCGACGATCTCGCCGGTGGCGATCCGCCGGGCGAGACCGCTGCCGAGCCGGGAGGCCTGACGGGCCACCAGCTGGCGGACCTGGGTGGCGGCGTGGATCCAGTTCCACACCGCCTGGCGGTGCAGCAGGACGGTGCCGACCGCCGCGACGGCGGCGAGGGCCAGGGCGAGGCCGCCGGCCCGCCAGATGCCGGCGGCGTCGCCGTCGACGGCGGCCTGGACGCCCATCCCGAGCGGGACCGGCAGGGCCGCCTGGCAGCCCATCTCCAGCACGGACCAACAGGTGGCCAGCACCTGGCCGCGGCGCTGGCTGCGCTGGAGCCAGCGCAGGAAGGCGAGGGGGGAGGACAGATCGGGGCCACCGGGATCGGCCAGCGGCAGGGACTTGAGCGGCATGACGCTCCGTTGCGGGTGGTACGGGCGGTTGACGCGGGATTGCGGCGACGCGGGTGGCGTGCGAAGGCGGCCGCGCGGATGGCGCGGGGCGACGGAGAACCGGCCGGCAGGGTCACGGCCGTGACGAGCTGTTCAGGAGGTCATGACAGCGAGCCTGCCAACCCGCTGTGACCTGCGCAACAGGTTTTCCCGCCGCGCGCGCCCCCTTCCCGCCCCCTTCCCGCCCCCGTCCGCACCCGGCCGCCCCCTCCCGCCTACTGACCGCCTACCGACCGCCCACCGACCGCCCACCCGACCGCCTCCGACCAGACGCCCGGACGCCCCGCCCGGACGCCTCCGCAACCCGCTGCGTGCGCCGGTACCACGCGTCAGAAATTTCTTTCCGCAACCGGGAACAATCCGGACACGGAACCGGTTCTGCGACTGGAAGCACTTGGACAACCCGGAGGCACCACTTCCCGTGAGCAGCATCCCGAGCGTCACCCTCAACAACGGCACCCAGATCCCGCAGCTCGGCTTCGGCGTCTGGCAGGTCCCGGACGCGGAGGCCACCGCCGCCGTGCACGCCGCCGTCCAGGCCGGCTACCGCTCGATCGACACCGCCGCGATCTACGAGAACGAGGCCGGCACCGGCCAGGCGATCGCGCAGGCGCTGGCCGGCGGCGTCGCCCGCGAGGACCTCTACATTACGACCAAGCTGTGGAACTCCGGCACCCGCGACTGGTCGGGCGAGCAGGGCCGCGACGCGGTGCTGCGCGAGTTCGACGCCTCGCTGGACAAGCTGGGCCTGGACTACGTGGACCTCTACCTGATCCACTGGCCGCGCCCGATGCACGGCAGCTACACCAACATCTGGAAGGCCTTCGAGCAGCTCGCCGCCGACGGCCGGGCGAGGTCGGTCGGCGTCTCGAACTTCGGCCCCGAGCAGCTCACCCGCCTGCTCGACGAGTCCTCGGTCGTCCCGGTGCTGAACCAGGTCGAGCTGCACCCCTACTTCCCGCAGGAGGAGCTGCGCGCCTTCCACGCCGAGCACGGCATCGCCACCGAGGCGTGGAGCCCGCTGGGCCAGGGCAAGGACCTGCTCGCCGAGCCGGCCCTTCTGCAGATCGCCGAGAAGCACGGCCGCACCGTCGCCCAGGTGGTGCTCCGCTGGCACCTGCAGAGCGGCGTCATCGCGATCCCGAAGTCGGTCACCCCGTCCCGGATCAAGGAGAACCTGGACGTCGCCGGCTTCGAGCTGGACGCGGCCGACCTCGCCGCGATCGCGGGCATCGCCACCGGCCGGCGGATCGGCCCGGACCCGCAGGGCTTCGACTGGAACTGACGCCCCGCCCGGTCGCGGTCGGCCACCGGCCGCGACCGTCCGGCGGTCACCGCGACCGCCGGGGGCTCGTCAACCCCGAAGGCCGCCTTCCCCCTTACGGGCCGGCGGCCTTCAGTACGTTGGCGAATCGTTTTGGCTGGAGATTGCAGTACTGCCCAGCCTAGAACCGAGCCGCCTTGGCGATCAGCGCCAGTGCCGTCTCGTGCTCGTGCTCCTCAAGCGGAGCCAGCAGCAGCCGCTGGACCTGGGCGACGCCCGCGGCCGAGCGGTGCAGCAGGTCCTGGCCCGCCGGCGAGAGCGAGAGCAGGTTGCGGCGCCCGTCCGAGGGGTCGCGCCGGCGCTGCACCAGGCCACGCCGGACCAGCCGGCTGACCATCTCGGCCATCGTGGCCTTGTCCAGCGAGGCCAGCTCGCCGACCGTCCGCTGGTCGGCACCCGGCTCCAGTTCGAGCGCGTCCAGCACCGCGTACTGCGGCGCCGTCAGCTCCGAACCGACGTGCTCCGACCAGAGCTTGGTGTGCACCTGCTGGCTCACCCGGATCAGGTAGCCGATCGCCCGCTGGGCGTCCAGCATCGGTCTCGCGTCGCTGAGGACGGCGACCTGGGCCGGCTCCAGCCTGGCTATCTTGGCCATCACCCGCACGATCTCCAGCTGCTCCTCCGGGGAGAGCGGCTCGAACAACGTGCGCTGCACGCGGACCACCCCGCCGGTGGCCTCGCGCACCGCCTGGGCACCGCTCTGCGAGAGCGCGAGCAGTTTGCGCCGACCGTCGGCCGGGTCGCGGCGTCGCAGCACCAGGCCGCGCCGGACCAGCCGGGCGACCATCTCGGCCATCGTGGCCTTGTCCAGCGAGGCGCGCTCGCCGACCGTCCGCTGGTCGGCACCTGGCTCAAGGGCCAGGACCAGCAGTACGGCGAACTGCGGAGCCGTGAGGTCGGCTCCGACGTGTTCGGACCACAGACGGGTGTGTACCTGCTGTGCAACGCGGATGAGGTGCCCGGGCGACTGCTGCAGTCGCGCGGACACGCGGGTCGTCGGGATCTCCCCCAGCACCATGTATCCGTCCCGATGTCACACCCGGTGTGTGTGGGACACCCGGGTGGGGCAGTAACGGCGAGTGGGCGTCCCGCTGTGAGGGAGGGCGCTCCAGCCGTGCAGCCGGTGGCTGCTGGCGGACACTATACAAACGGCAGGCCCTCGCTGGCAGGCGGGGGCGGATAGTAGACGCAGGTTCGGCAACATTGGCATATTTACGCGCCGTGCCGACTCGACAGTAACCCGAACGCAGGAGAAAGCCGACCGGCCGGTCCTTACCCTCGGTCACCTGCGGCTTCACCCTGGCCGCACACCCTACCCGCCGGTAGGGTGTGGCCACTCGACGGTCCGCCCCGAGCCGCCGCTCCGCGCGACGCCCGCGCGGAGCCCGCGACGCTCCGCACCGGACCGGGCGAGACCCGAGCGGGATCGACGATCCCGCAGATCCGAGAGAGACGAGAGCGAGCATGACCGAGCAGACCACCGCCCCCCGGGTCGCCGTCGTCACCGGCGCCGCGCGCGGACTGGGCGCCGCCACCGCCGAGCGCCTGGCGGCCGACGGCTACGCCGTCGCCGTCCTCGACCTGGAGGAGGCGGCCGGCAAGGACACCGTCGACCGGATCACCGCGGCCGGCGGCCGGGCGATCGCCGTCGGTGCCGACGTCTCGGACGCCGGGCAGGTGCAGGCCGCGGTCGACCGGATCGCCGCCGAGCTCGGCGCCCCGGTCGTTCTCGTCAACAACGCGGGCGTTCTGCGCGACAATCTGATCTTCAAGATGTCCGAGTCCGACTGGGACACGGTCATGAACGTCCACCTCCGTGGCGCCTTCCTGATGACCCGCGCGGTCCAGAAGCACATGGTGGACGCCGGCTTCGGCCGGATCGTCAACCTGTCCTCCTCCTCCGCCCAGGGCAACCGCGGCCAGGCCAACTACTCCGCCGCCAAGGCCGGACTCCAGGGGTTCACCAAGACCCTGGCGATCGAGCTCGGCAAGTTCGGCATCACCGCCAACGCCGTCGCCCCCGGCTTCATCGCCACCGACATGACCGCCGCCACCGCCGCCCGGGTCGGCATGGACTTCGAGGACTTCAAGCGCGCGGCCGCCACGCAGATTCCGGTCCAGCGGGTCGGCGTGCCCGAGGACGTCGCGAACACCGTCTCGTTCCTCGCCGGCGAGGGCGCCGGATTCGTCTCCGGCCAGGTCATCTACGTGGCCGGCGGCCCCCTCGACTGAGGCACCGGACCTACACAGGGTGACCACGGAGCGGGAGCCGGCCCGGCCGGTCTCCCGCTCCGTTCGCTTTACCCGCCCTTGGGGATACCTGCCCGGATACCGGACACACGAACGATCGAAGAATATCGGAAAAGCATCTCCTTATGACCGGATTCCGGCCGCATCGATGCTTTCCGGAGAATTCCGAATTCCCCGGCGGGCGGCCCGGACCCCGTGGGTATGGTCACCGGGGTGCAAGCGCCGAGTGAATTGCCGGAGAACCAGACCACCCGCCGTGAGCGCGCGCGCCGCACCCCCGCCCACCCCGGCCGGGACACCGGCTGGCCGCCGCTGAGCCGACGCCACGCCGGCCTGCTCGCCCTCACCTGCCTCGGCTACCTGCTGGTGGTGGCCGGCGTGCTGCTCGACACCGCCCTGGTCGACCTCGACTGGTCGCTCCGCCTGCTCCGTCCCTACGAACGGTGGCCCGGTCTGCGACCGCTGCTCGACAACTGGGTGGTGGCCGGGCAGCGCGGCCCCTCCGCGATCGCGGCCTTCGCCTGGCTCGGCTGGCGCGCCCACCGGCTCCGGCGGCTACGCCCACTGCTGGTGATGGGTGCCGCGCTGCTGCTGCTCAACGTCACGGTGGGCGCGGTGAAGATCGTCACCGGCCGACTGGGCCCGCACTACGCCCACTACGTCGGCTCGCCCGAGCTGTTCTCGGGGGGCACCATATTCCCCTCAGGCCACACCGCCAACGCCGTCGTCACCTGGGGAGTCCTCGCCTACCTGGCCGTCCGCTGGCGGCGCACCGGCGCGGCGCTCGCCGCCGCCACCGCCTGCTCGGTCGGGCTGACCACCGTCTACCTCGGCACCCACTGGGTCTCCGACGTGCTGGCCGGCTGGACCGCCGGGCTGCTGGTGCTGCTCGCGCTGCCGCTGCTCGAACCCCTGGTGACCGCCGCCGAACAGCGGGTGGCCGCCCGGCGGGCCCACCGGGCGGCGCCGGCGGTCATCCCTCCCAGGAGCGTTCCACGACCCCGTCGCGAACCGCGAGGTTGAGTCGGCCCTCCCGGAAGTCCATGGTCATCGACGCCCCGGGCGGCAGCACCCGGACCGAGGCCCAGCCGTGGCTGCGGGCCAGTTCCTGTGCCCGCTCCACCCGCAGCCCCGCGTAGCCCTCCGCGTCCGCCTCGGTCATCGCGCCTCCCCGCCTCCGGCCCCGGACGTACGCTGGAATCGTAGACCGCCGAAGGAGGTGACGGGCGTGCGCACCACGACTCCGCGCCGGTGGCGGAGCGGCACCGAACCCGCCACCGCCCGCAGCGATCTCAAGCTGCGCTACCTGCTCTCGCTGACGTTCACCCCGCTGTTCGCCATCGCCACCGTGGCCTTCGCCATCTGGGCCGCCAACGCCCCCGAGTACGGCGCCCCCAGCCGGGGCACGCTCATCGGCTTCGCGGTGGCCTGCGGGATCCTCACCCTGTTCGCCGTCGTCGATCTCGTCATCGTCGTCCGGCGTCGCCGGACCGAGCTCTGACGCGGTGTCTCCCCCGGCGGGGGAGGCCGGGCCCGCCAGGTCTCCCCCGCCACGGTGTCCGCAGGACGGCGCACCGGACGTTCCCTAGCGGTTGCCGACCGCCTGCTTCACGAGTGTCCGGCCGAAGTCCCACATCAGCCCGCTCCCCCGGTGAGCGTCGTCCATCACGTCGACGAAAGCGTCCATGAACCGGTCGACGTCCCGCTCGGTGATGATCAGCGGCGGAATCAGTTTGATCACCTCCAGGTGGTCCCCGGACACCTGGGTGAGGATCCGGTGCCGCTGCAGCAGCGGGACGACCACCATCTGCGCGAACAACCCCTTCCGGGCGGCCTGCAGCGCCGTCCAGCCGGTCCGCAGCTTCAGC
Organism: Kitasatospora hibisci; assembly: GCF_043950205.1. Classification (NCBI taxonomy): domain Bacteria; kingdom Bacillati; phylum Actinomycetota; class Actinomycetes; order Kitasatosporales; family Streptomycetaceae; genus Kitasatospora; species Kitasatospora hibisci. The sequence goes on from NZ_CP171642.1 coordinate 1,617,532, forward strand.
GACTTCGGCCGGCCGAACTCGATGCCGATCATCAGGCCCCGGCCGCGGACCTCGGCCAGCAGCTCGTACCGCTCGACCAGCGCCGCCAGCCGCCCGCGGAACAGGTCGCCGATCCGGCCCGCGTTCTCGACCACCTTCTCGTCCCGCATCACCTCCAGGGTGGCCAGGCCCGCCGCCATCGCCTGTGCGTTGGAGCCGAAGCTGGCCGAGTGCACCAGCACACGGTCCATCGAGGAGTACACCTTCTCGAAGATCCAGCTCTTGCCGAGCGTCGCCCCGACCGGCACGTAGCCGCCGGAGAGCGCCTTCGCCGCGCAGACCAGGTCCGGCAGCACGCCCTCCTCGTGCTGGTAGGCGAAGAAGTCTCCGGTCCGGCCGACGCCGGTCTGCACCTCGTCGCAGATCAGCAGCGCCTTGTGGGCGTGCAGCAGCTCCTGCGCCTCGCGCAGCCAGCCCGCCGGCGGCGCCTGCACGCCCTTGCCCTGGATCGGCTCCACGATCAGCGCCGCGACGTCGCCCTTCTTCAACTCCTTGGCCAGGGCCGCGAGATCGCCCAGCGGGACGGCGGTGTCCGGCAGCAGCGGCTCGAAGCCCTTGCGGAACCCGCTCTCCCCGTTGACCGAGAGCGCGCCGGTGGTCAGCCCGTGGAAGGCGTGGTCCGCGTAGAGGATCCGCCGGCGCCCGGTCGCGTACCGCGCGAACTTGAGTGCCGTCTCGACCGCCTCGGTACCGCTGTTGCCGAAGAAGACGCGGTCCAGGCCGGGCGCGTACGAGAGCAGCCGTTCGGCGAAGAGGCCGGGCAGCGGAGAGCAGTCGAAGCGGACCAGGTCCGGCAGGTCGAGGTCCATCACCTGCTGGATCGCCGAACGCACCACCGGGTGGTGGCGGCCCAGCGCGAAGATGCCGAACCCGGCCAGCATGTCCAGGTACTCGTTGCCCTCGGCGTCGTAGAAGTACGGCCCCTCGGCGCGCTCGTAGTACTTGTCGAATCCGATCGTGTGCAGCATCCGCGGCAGCTGCGGATTCAGGTAGCGGCTGTGCAACTCGTACCGCTCGGCGCCGCGTTCGGCGATCAGGGCGGCGAGGTCGAAGCGTGGACCGGTTCGGTCGGGGTCAGCCGGCATGGCGCTGTTTCGCTCCTCGGGTCGGTAGCAGGTTCTTGGCGAAGGCGGCGGTCTGGGCGGCGACGCCGGTACCGGTCAGGCCGCTCTCCTCCAGGATCTCGCCGCGGGCGGCGTGCCCGAGGAACTCCTGCGGCAGGCCGAGGACCCGTACCGGGACGTCCACGTCGGCGTCCTGCAGCGCCTGGGCGATCGCGGCGCCGACGCCGCCGGTGCGGCCGTTGTCCTCGACGGTGACGACCAGCCGGTGCTCGGCCGCCAGCACGGCGAGGGCCGGGTCGACCGGCTTCACCCAGCGCGGGTCGACGACGGTCGCGGTGAACCCCTCGGCCAGCAGCAGCCGGGCCGCGTCCAGCCCCGCGCCGGCCGTGGTGCCGATCGTGACCAGCAGGATCTCCGGCAGCTCGCCGGTGCGCAGCAGCACGTCCACGCCGCCGATCCGTTCCATCGCCGGGACGGCCGGCCCGATGTTCGCCTTCGGGAAGCGGACCACGGTCGGGGCGTCCGCGACGTCCACCGCCTCGCGCAGCTGTGCCCGCAGCTGGTCGGCGTCGCGCGGCGCGGCGAGCCGCAGACCGGGGACGACCTGGAGGATCGACATGTCCCACATGCCGTTGTGGGAGGCGCCGTCCGGGCCGGTCACGCCGGAGCGGTCCAGCACGAAGGTGACGCCCAGCCGGTGCAGGGCGACGTCCATCAGGACCTGGTCGAAGGCCCGGTTGAGGAAGGTCGCGTAGACCGCCACGACCGGGTGCAGCCCGCCGGTGGCCAGCCCGGCCGCGCTGGTCACGGCGTGCTGCTCGGCGATGCCGACGTCGAAGGTCCGCTCCGGGAACGCCTTGGCGAACTTGGCGAGCCCGACCGGTTGGAGCATCGCGGCGGTGATCGCGACCAGGTCCGGCCGTTCCGCGCCCAGGGTGTACATCTCGTCGCCGAACACGGACGTCCAGGAGACCCCGCCGCTGGGCGAGATGGGCAGGCAGGTGTACGGGTCGATCGGGCCGACCGCGTGGAACCGGTCCGCCTCGTCCTGTTCGGCCGGGCGGTAGCCGCGGCCCTTGACGGTCAGGCAGTGCACGATCACCGGACCGCCGAAACCGCGGGCCTGGCGCAGCGCCTGCTCGATCGCGGGCAGGTCGTGCCCGTCGATCGGTCCGAGGTACTTGAGCCCGAGGTCCTCGAACATGCCCTGCGGGGCGAAGGCGTCCTTGAACCCCTTCTTGGCGCCGTGCAGTGCGTCGAAGATCGGCTGGCCGACCAGCGGGGTGCGTTGCAGCGCTCCCTTGCCGAGCGCGAGGAAGCGCTCGTAACCCTGGGTGGTGCGCAGCGTGGCGAGGTGGTTGGCCAGGCCGCCGACGGTCTTGGCGTAGGAGCGCTCGTTGTCGTTGACGACGATGACCAGTGGCCGGTCCCGGGCCTCGGCGATGTTGTTGAGCGCCTCCCAGGCGAGCCCGCCGGTGAGGGCGCCGTCGCCGATGACCGCGACGGTCTGCCGGTCGTACTGGCCGAGCAGGCGGGCAGCCTTGGCCAGGCCGTCCGCGTAGGACAGCGCGGTGGAGGCGTGCGAGTTCTCGACCAGGTCGTGTTCGGACTCGGAGCGCGAGGGATAACCGGAGAGCCCTCCCCTGCTGCGCAGTTTCGAGAAGTCCTGCCGCCCGGTGAGCAGTTTGTGGACGTAGCTCTGGTGGCCGGTGTCCCAGACGATCCGGTCGTAGGGCGAGTCGAAGACCCGGTGCAGGGCGATGGTCAGCTCCACCACGCCGAGGTTGGGGCCGAGGTGGCCGCCGGTCCGGGTGACGGCGTCGATCAGGAAGTCGCGGATCTCGTCGGCGAGGAGCGGTAGCTCGGCGGCCGGGATCTTCCGCAGGTCGGCCGGGGACTTGACGCTGGAGAGCAGTGACATGTGTTCACCTCACGACTCGGGGTGGTGCGGTGGTTCCGGTGGTACCCCTGGTGCGGCGGTACCGCTGGCGCAGGGGCCGCCCGGCCCGGGAGGCCGTTCCCGTGCCGGGCGGGGGTGCGATCAGCGGCCGCGGTTGGCGCCGACGGTGTCGGTGATCGCGCGCAGTGATTCCTTCAGCGAGCCCATGGTGGCGAGGACGGCGGTCGGCTCGTAGCCGCAGTGCGCCATGCAGTTGGCGCAGCGGGCGTCCCGGCCGCGGCCGTACTTCGACCAGTCGGTCTCCTCGATCAGCTCGCGGTAGGTGGCGACGTAGCCGTCCGCCATCAGGTAGCAGGGGCGCTGCCAGCCGAAGAGCGAGTAGTTGGGGATGCCCCAGGCGGTGCACTCGAAGTCGACCTTGCCCTCCAGGAAGTCCAGGAAGAGCGGGCTGTGGTTGAGCCGCCAGCGGCGCCGGTTGCCGCCGGCGAAGGTCTTGCGGAAGAGCTCGCGGGTCTGTTCGACGCCGAGGAAGTGCTCCTGGTCGGGAGCCTTCTCGTAGGCGAATGCCGGGGAGATCATCATCTCGTCGACCTGGAGTTCGTCGTTGAGGTAGTCCAGGACGTCGATGATGGTCTGCGGGGTGTCGGTGTTGAAGAACGTGCTGTTGGTGGTGACCCGGAAGCCGCGCCGCTTGGCCTCCTTGATCGCCTCGACCGCCTCGTCGAAGGTGCCCTCCTTGGCCACCGAGGCGTCGTGCCGCTCGCGCAGCCCGTCGATGTGCACGGTGAAGGTGAAGTAGGGCGAGGGCTTGAACCTGTCGAGCTTCTTGCGCAACAGCAGCGCGTTGGTGCAGAGGAAGACGTACTTGCGGCGCGCGACCAGCTGCCGCACGATCTCGTCGATCTGCGGGTGCATCAGCGGTTCTCCGCCGGCGATCGAGACCATCGGCGCACCCGACTCCAGCACCGCGCCGACCGCCTGCGCGACCGGCATCCGCTGCTTCAGCACGCCCGCCGGGTGCTGGATCTTGCCGCACCCCTCGCAGGCCAGGTTGCAGGCGAAGAGCGGTTCCAGTTCGACGATCAGCGGGAACTTCTCCCGCCGCCTGAGCTTCTGCTGCATGAGGTAGGTGCTGACCCGCACGGTCTGGCGCAGCGGCATGGCCATGGCTAGCTCGCCTCCTGGGGGATCGAGGGTGTGGGGTGGGTGAGGGTGCCGGGTGCCGGGCGCCGCCGGTCCGGCCGGTTCTGTCCGTGCCAGTCGACCAGCCCGGGCACGGCGGCCCGCAGCGTGCGCCAGGCCCGGACGCCGGCCGGCAGGGTGCCCGGTCGTAGCAGTTCGTGCTCGGGGGTGTCGACCACCACCCGCAGGACGGCCGCGGGCAGCACCGGCCGGAGCTCGTGCAGGGCGGCGAGGACGGCGGCGGCCTCCATGTCGACGGCGAGCGCCCCCTGCAGGTGCAGGGCACGCCGTTCCAGGCCGCGCACCACGTGGTCGGCGGTGTGGTGGGTGCCGGTGTGGGCGGTGAGGCCGCGCGCCCTCAGGGCCCGGGTGAGGTCCGGGCCGGAGTCGACGGCGAAGTGGTTGCCCTCGGCGTCGCGCACCCCGTCCGCGACGATGATGTCGGCGGGGGCCACGCCGGGCCCGACGGCGGCGCCGAATCCGGCCACCACGACGGCGCCGTAGCCGCCGGGCGCCGAGGTGAGCAGCCGCCGTACGGCGTGCGAGGCGCGCCGCCGCCCGACGCCGGTGCGCACGAGCACCGGTGGACCGCCGGCCGCGCCGCGCCAGTCCCCTCCGCGCAGGGCCCAGACCTCGGGGCCGAGCGCGCAGAGCACCAGCAGCGGGGCAGCGTTCACCGGGCCGCCCCGATCGCCGGGGTGCCGGTGGCCGGACGGCCGGTGCCGGGGTTGCCGTGCAGGTACCGGCCCAGTGCGGTGACCGGGAAGACCAGCCGGTACAGGTGGTAGTTGATGGAGAAGTCCCATGGGAAGCCGGTGCCGGTGAACTGTGGTTCGTCCCAGGTGCCCTCGGGCAGCTGGGTGCGGACCAGCCAGTCGACCCCGCGCTCGACCGCCGGGTTGGCCCGGCCGTCGGGGCCCTCGCCGGCCGCGAGCAGGGCCATCAGGGCCCAGGCGGTCTGCGAGGCGGTGGAGTCGCCGCGCCCGGCCCAGCGGACCGGGTCGTCGTAGGAGCGCATGTCCTCGCCCCAGCCGCCGTCGGTGTTCTGGCGGTCCTCCAGCCAGCGGACGGCGCGGCGGATCGCGGGGTACTCGTCCGGGACGCCGACGGCGACGAGGGCGGGCAGCACCGAGCCGGTGCCGTAGATGTAGTTGGTGCCCCAGCGGCCGAACCAGGAGCCGTCCGCCTCCTGGTTGCGCAGCAGCCACTCGACGCCCCGGCGGGTGCGCGGGTCCTTGGCCTTGCCGACCTCCGCGAGCATCTCCACCACGTGCGCGGTGACGTCGGCGGACGGCGGGTCGACCACCTCGCCGAAGTCGCAGAAGGGCAGTTTGTTGGGCAGGGTGCTGGTGTTGTCGACGTCGAACGCGCCCCAGGCGCCGTTCTTGGACTGCATGCCGAGGTTCCAGCCGACGCCGCGGTCGACCGCTCCGCCGACCTTGGCGGGGTCGGGGTGGCGGACCCGGCGCAGCGCGAGGACCACCTCGGCGGTGTCGTCGATGTCGGGGTAGGTGTCGTTCTCGAACTCGAAGGCCCAGCCGCCGGGGCCGAGCGAGGGCCGTTGCACCGACCAGTCGCCGCGCCGGGTGATCTCCTCGGCGAGCATCCAGTCGACGGCGGAGACCAGGGCGGGGTGGTCGGCCGGCAGCCCGGCGTCGACCAGGGCGATGGTGGCCAGGCAGGTGTCCCAGACCGGGGACTGGCAGGCCTCCAGCCAGCGGCGGCCGTCCTCGGTGTGCACGGTGAAGCGGTCGAAGGAGGAGAGTCCGGCCTGCATCACGGGGTGGTCGAGCTCGTAGCCCTCCAGGTGCAGGGCGATCAGCGAGTAGACGGCGGGCGGCTGGATGCCGCCCCAGCAGCCGTCCGCCTCCTGGCGTTCGACGATCCAGCGGCAGGCCTGGGAGACGGCGAGCCGGCGCAGCGGGCGCAGGGCCCGGCGGTGGTAGGCGTGCAGGACCTTGTCCAGGCGTTCGAAGACGCCGTCCCAGCTGGTGGCGGGGGCGAGCGGGCGCTCGGGGAAGGGGTGGTCCGGGTCGGTGTGCAGCTCGGTGAGCGGGAACGGCGCGGGGCGGACCGGGCGGTGGGCCGAGACGATGGTCAGCGGCACGATGGTCTGGCGGGCCCAGCAGCCGAAGGCGTAGATGTTCAGCGGGAGCCACTTGGGCAGGAACATGATCTCGGGCGGCATCTCGGGCAGCCGTTCCCACGGCCACCAGCCGAAGAGTGCGAGCCAGATCCGGGTGAAGACCCGGGCGGCCGCGATGCCGCCGGCGGATCTCACGTAGCGGGCGGCGGCGGCCATGTGCGCGTCGTTCGGGTCGTCGCCGGCCAGTCTGAGGGCGACGTAGGCCTCGACGGTGGTGGAGAGCTCGGGCGGCCCGCCGTGGAAGGTGGACCAGGTGCCGTCCTCCCGCTGTTGGGAGCGGATCCACTCCGCGGTGGCCTTGGTCTGGTCCTCCGTCCGGATCCCGAGGAACTGCCGGAGCAGTAAGTCCTCCGCGTCCATGGTGACGTTGGTTTCCAGGTCTCCCTTCCACCAGCCCTCGGAGCTCTGCAGCGAGAGCAGGTGGGTGGTGGCCCGGGCCAGGGCCTCCTCGGCGGAGGCGGGCCCGGGCGGCTGGTCGGGCGCCTCGGCCGCCCGTACCGGCTCGGGCCCCGCGGGCTGCCACCGGCCGGCGCTCAGCAGCGCCGGCGGGCGGTCGCCCACCGCGACCGGCTCGGAATCGTACTCAGGGTCGAGCCGGCCGTCCGCGGTAGATGTCAACGTAACGTCACCTCTCTCGTACCACCACGAATTCGGCGAGTGCGACGAAGTGCTCACGCACTGCGTCGGGCATGGGTACCTCGTCCAGGGCGGCGAGGGCAGTCGTGTGCTGGCGGCGGGCCTCTTCCTGGGTCCAGGCGCGGCCACCGGCCTCCTCGATCAGGGCGGCGCGGGCGGCGAGCTCGGGCTCGCTCTCCTCGCCGCGCCCGGTCGGGTCGGCCAGCTGCTCGGCGAGCTTGCGGGAGGCGGAGCCGCCCTCCGCGAGGGCTGCGGCGACCGGCAGGGACTTCTTGCGCTGGCGCAGGTCGCCCCAGTGCGGCTTGCCGGTGACCTCGGTGGCGCCCCAGATACCGAGCAGGTCGTCCACCGCCTGGAAGGCCAGGCCCAGGTGGTGCCCGTAGCGCTCCAGCGCGCCCGAGACGCGGTCGTCGGCGCCGGCCAGGACGGCGCCGATCGCCGAGGCGGCGGCGAGCAGGGCGGCGGTCTTGCCTCCCTCCATCTCCAGGCACTCGTTGACGGTGACGCTGTCCCGCTGCTCGAAGGCGACGTCCATGGCCTGGCCGTCGATGAGCTTGCGGGTCGCGGTGGTGAGCAGACGGACGGCACGCGCGGCGTCGGTGGCGCTCGCGTCACCGGAGGTGGCCGCGTCGAGCAGCACCTCGGTACCGAGCGTCGCCAGTGCGTCGCCGACCAGGATCGCCTGGGCCGGACCGAAGACCGTCCAGGCGGTGGCCCGGTGCCGTCTGGTCTCGTCACCGTCCATCAGATCATCATGGAGCAGGGAGAAGTTGTGCACCAGTTCAACAGCCACCCCGCCGGGCACCCCGGCCTCGGACGGAGCACCCGCGGCCTGGGCGGAGAGCAGCGCCAGGGCCGGGCGGACGGCCTTGCCCCCGTCCCCCGCGGACGGCGTGCCGTCCCGGTCGATCCAGCCGAAGTGGTACGCGGCGACGGTGTCCATCGGTGCCGCCAGACGGGCGACGGCGGCCTTCAGCGGCGGGGTGCAGAGCGTTCGGCTACGGGCGAGCAGTTCCGGCACCGAGACCGGTTCGGCGTGCGCCGTGCCTCCGACGGCAGTGCCGGTGCGTGACTCCACGTGCGTTCCCTCTCCCTGGTGGTGCCGGGCCGCACGGGACGGCCGGGCGCTTGCGATGTCGATGAGGCCGGTACGGCCGACGGCGACGGACCCGCCGGCTCTCGCGGGGTCGCCGGGGCCGGCGGCGGGGCCCTGGGTCACCTGGGCCACCTCCCGTCGCCCCGGTCCACCGGGAGCCGGGCGCCGGCCGCGGCCGGCGCCGCGTCGGCCGCGGCGTGGCCGCTGCGGACGGCGCCTTCCATGGTGGCGGGCCAACCGGTGGCCGTCCACGCGCCGGCCAGCAGCAGGCCCGGGACCCTCGTCCGGGCGGACGGGCGCACGGCCGCGGTGCCCGGGGCCGGGTCGAAGGTGGCGGTGCGCTCACGGGTGACGAAGAAGTCCAGCACCTCGGCACCACCCGCGGCCGGGAGCAGACGGGCCAGCTCCGGCAGGTAGCGGCGGCGCAGCTCGGCCACCGGCAGGTCGATCTCGTCCTGCACGGCGGACTGCGAGAGGGCCAGGTACTGGGCACCGGCGTGCGCCCGACCGAGCGCGGAGCCGGCCAGACCGGAGTGCTCGGTGCGGTCGAAGACCCACTGCACCGGCGAGCCGAGCGCGGCGAAGAACGGCCGGCGCAGCACCTTGCGGTCGTAGACCACGTGGACGTTGAGGATCGGCGCGGTGCCGAAGCCGGCCAGCCGGTCCTGCCCGGGGACGGCGTCGGGCGGCAGCAGTGCGGCGGCGGTGTCCTGCGCGCCGGCCAGCACCACCGTGTCGGCGGTGAGCAGCTCGCCGCCCTCCAGCCGGACGGCGTGCTGCGGCGAGGCCGGCTTGAGCTCGACGGCCCGGGCGCGCAGCAGCACCGTGACACCGGCGCGCTCCAGTTCGGCGAGCGCCCGGTCGTGGTGGATCCGGCCGAGCGGGACGGCCGCCATGCCGATGTCGGAGGCGCCCGGATCGGAGAGCAGGCCGGTCTTGAACACCATCGCGGCCAGCGCCAGCGACACCTGGTCGGCCCGGGCGTTCAGGGTGGCCACGCCGACCAGGTCCCAGAGGGCGGCGACGGTCCGCTCGTTCTGCCCGTTGCCGCGCAGCCAGGCACCGAAGGAGACGGTGTCCAGGGCCGGGTCGGCGAGGTCCAGGCCCTGCAGCGCGAGCGCGCCGCGGACCACCCGGGCGCGGTCGGCCGGGCCCAGGTGCGGGTAGCGGGCCAGGCTGCCGGCCAGGTGGAGCGGAACGGGCAGGCCGGCCCTGCGCAGCCGGCCCAGGGTGCGCTCGGGGGCGCCCTCGGGGCCGGAGACGCCGAGCACCGGCACGTCCAGCCGGTCCTGGAGGTGGACCAGCCGGCTCGCGCCGAGGCGGTCCAGCAGGCCGCGGTAGGCGGTGCAGCAGCGCAGGTAGACGTGCTGGCCGTTGTCGACGGTCAGCTCGCCGCGCTGGAACGAGAAGGCCAGGCCGCCCAGCCGGGGGCGTCCCTCGACCAGGGTGACCCGGTGGCCGGCCTCGGCCAGCCGCAGCGCGGCGGTGATGCCCGCGAGGCCGCCGCCGACGACCACGGCGGCCGGGCACGCGGCGTCGGCTCGCCCGGTCATCGGCCCTCCCCCTCGCGTCCGGCGCCCGGCCGGACGGCGGCCGGGGCGTTCGTGGTCAACCCGGTCGTGGCCGAGGCGGCCGCGCCCGGCACGGTCGTGCCCAACACGGTGGACAAAACGGCTCCACCCATCAGTGATTCCCCGCTGACACAGCGTGACAGAACTGCGGCAAGAATCAAGAACGCCCCCCGGCGAGCCCGGAAAGCGCCACGTACGCCTTCTCCCAGCCCGGCAGCGAGACCCGGCCGCGCAGCACCGACTCCGGGTCGGCGGCGATCCGGCCGAGCAGCCGGTGGTAGATGCCGGCCATCGCCGCGGTACAGGCGCGGCTGCGGCGGTCGAGCATCGGCAGCAGCCGCAGGCCCTCCTCGAAGGCGGCCTGGGCCCGGCCGGCCTCGAAGGCCACCAGGCCGGCGAAGTCCGCTCCGGCCGGCGGCCTGGGCAGCGCGAAGCCCTGCTGGCAGCCGAACCGCACGAGGTCCTCGGCGGGCAGGTAGGTCCGGCCGTTCAGGGCGTCCTCGCGCAGGTCGCGCAGGATGTTGGTGAGCTGCAGCGCCAGGCCCAGAGTGTCGGCGTACGCCGCGCCGCGCTCCGGGTCGTCGCAGCCGTAGACGCCGAGCGAGAGCCGGCCGATCGCACCCGCGACGCAGCGGCAGTAGACCTTGAGCTCCTCGTACGTCTGGTACTCGGCGCCCTTGAGGTCCATCTCGACGCCGTCGATCAGCTCGTCGAAGCCGCCGAGCGGGATCGGGAAGCGCCGGGCGGCGTCGGCCAGGGCGACCTTGATCGGGTCGGTGTCGTCCTCGGCGACCACGCCGGCCCTGATCTCGTCCAGCAGCTCGCGGGTGCGCAGCAGCGCCTCGGCCTTGCGGTCGTCGGGGAGGTCCCCGTCGCCGATGTCGTCGACCCGGCGGGCCAGGGCGTACAGGGCCGACATGGCCAGCCGCTTCGGCTCCGGGAGCAGACGGATGCCGTAGCTGAAGTTGCGGGCCTGCAGTCCGGTGACTGCCTCGCAGTACCGGTACGCCGCCATGACCTGCGCCGACGCCAGTGGTGATGCCGCCACTCGGGCGTTCACCTTCCCTTCGCGAAGATGGCCGCCGCCTTCGCTGCGAGGCGGCGCTTGTCCGGCTTCGCCTGCTGGGCGAGCACGTCGTACCCGGCGTCCTCGATGGCCGCCAGGGCCGCGTACCCCCCGGCGGTGAATCCCGCCAGGAGCAGTCGAAGCCTCCCCCGAACCGTACCTACCAATGGCGCGCCGCGGTCGAGCAGGGTGCGGGCCCGGTCGGCCTCGAAGGCGATCAGCTCGCGGACGGCGCCGCTGGCGGTCGGCGCGGCGAGCTCGGCCTCGGTGACGCCGAACCGGGCGAGGTCCTCGGCCGGCAGGTAGATCCGGCCGTGGGAGAGGTCCTCCGCGACGTCCTGGAGGTGTTCGACCACCTGGAGGGCGCTGCAGACGGCGTCCGAGAGCTCGATCCGCGCGGGGGTGGAGACGCCGGCGATGGCGAGGACGAGGCGGCCGACCGGGTCGGCGGAGAGCGTGCAGTAGCCGATCAGGTCGTCGTAGGTGGCGTAGCGGGTGGTGGTCTGGTCCACCCGGTTGGCCTCGATCAGACGGCGGAACGGCTCCGGGGTCAGCCCGTGCCGGTCCACCACGGGGACGAGGGCGCGCAGCAGCGGGTGGCGGGGGGTCTCGGCGGCCGCGGGGTGCAGGACGGACTCGAAGACCCGGTCGAGGTCCTGCTCCAGCCCGTCGAGCAGCGCGAGCCGGAAGACGGTCTCCGCCGCAGTGGGCGGGCCGCTCTGGGCCGAAGGGGTGGCGGGGGGCCGTTCGGCCACCCCGAGCAGCCGGGCGGCGCCGGCCGGGTCGGCGAGGTCGCCGTCGCCGGCGTCGTCCACCAGCCGGGCGAAGCCGTAGACGGCCATCAGGTCGCCCCGCCAGGCGGCGGGCAGGAAGAACGGGGCGACCGGGAAGTTCTCCGCGTTCGCCTTGTCCAGCGTCACCCCCGTCGAACGGTCCGCTGGCTCACTACTGGGCTGGGCCGAAGCCGACACTGCAGTCACTCCCCCGTTCTACACCGCTCCGCACTCCCGGCCCGAGTCGGACACGCGTCCGATACCGGGAGTCCCGTACGACACACCACTCCCGCGTCTACAGCGTGGCACCACCGACCGCGCCGGAGAAGGGCGCCCCGCCCGGCGCACCGGGCGCTCACCCGGCCGGCGGCGGGCCACCCGGGCGACGCCCGGAAGGCGCCCGACGCCCCGCGGGCGGGCCCGGGAACGCCGCAAGGGCCGGTGACCGGGTGTCCCGGTCACCGGCCCCGTGCGTGCGGGCCGGGCGGCGCTAGGGGCGCTCGCCGCGCTCGTACCGGCCGACGACCTCCTCGGTCGGGCCGTCCATGACCAGCTCGCCGGCCTCGATCCAGATGGTCCGCTCGCAGACCTCGCGGATCGAGGCGTTGTCGTGGCTGACCAGGAAGACCGTACCGGCGGACTTGCGCAGCTCGTCGATCCGGGCCTTGCTGCGCTGCTGGAACGCCTGGTCACCGGTCGCCAGCGCCTCGTCGATCAGCAGCACGTCGTGGGTCTTCGCCGCCGCGATGGAGAACCGCAGCCGGGCGCCCATGCCGGAGGAGTAGGTGCGCATCGGCAGGGAGATGAAGTCGCCCTTGTCGTTGATGCCGGAGAACTCGACGATCTCCTGGTAGCGCGCCCTCACCTGGGCGGGGGTCATGCCCATCGCCAGGCAGCCGAGCACCACGTTGCGCTCACCGGTGAGCTCGTTCATCAGGGCGGCGTTGACGCCCAGCAGCGAGGGCTGGCCGTTGGTGTAGATGCCGCCGCGCTCGGTCGGCAGCAGGCCCGCGATGGCCGCGAGCATGGTCGACTTGCCGGAGCCGTTGGAGCCGATCAGACCGATCGCCTCGCCCTTGTAGGCGGTGAAGCTGATGCCCTTGACCGCGTGCACCTCGCGCACGCCGGCGGCGCGCTTGCGGCTGATGATGCGGCTCATCGCGGAGGTGGCGCTGCCCTTGCCGGAGCCGGCGCCGTGCACCTTGTAGACGATGTGCACGTCGTCGACGACCACGGTGGGCTCGCGGGCCACGTCGGCGTCCTGGACGGACAGGTCCTTGCGCAGGTCGATGTCAGCCACGGCCGTACTCCTCCTCGGCCTTCCAGAAGAAGACGTATCCGACGACGAACATCCCGACCGCCCAGGCGATGGCGAACTTCCACTGGTGCGGCGGGAAGTCCTGGTGCTGGGCGACGTGCTTGTTGTAGATGACGGGGGCCAGAGCGTGCCGGACCAGGTCCATGTAGACCGAGGCCGGGTTGAGCTGCATCACCTTCTGCCAGAACTCGGGCCAGCCGTTGATCTTGTCCTGGATGCTGAACATCACGCCGGACAGGAACATCCAGGCCCGCATCGCGAACGGGATCAGCTGCGAGATGTCGCTGGTCTTGGAGCCGATCCGGGCCATCACCAGGGCGATGCCGGTGTTGAACATCGACTGCAGGAGCAGCGCCGGGACCACCAGGACCCAGGTGCGGCCCGGCGCGATCCCGCTCGCCAGCACGACGCCGACCAGCACGACCAGCGAGATCAGCAGTTGCTGGAGCTGGATCACCGTGAAGGCGATCGGCAGCGAGGCCCGCGGGAAGTGCAGGGCGCGGATCAGCCCGAGGTTGTCGGAGATCGCCCGGGTGCCGGACTGCACCGCGTTCTGGGTGAACTGGAAGACGAAGACGCCGATGCAGAGCCAGGCGGTGTAGGTGCCCTCGGGGAACCCGTCCTTGTTCTTGAGGATCACACCGAAGACGAGGTAGAAGACCGCGCAGTTCAGCAGCGGGGTCACGACCTGCCAGAGCTGGCCGAGCTTGGCGTCGGTGTACTGGGCCACCAGGCGGGCGGTCGCGAAGGCCCAGATGAAGTGCCGGCGGGCCCAGAGCTGCTTGGTGTAGGCGACCAGGCCGGGTCGTCTGCCACTGACCGCCAGGCCGTACTTGTCCGCAAGCTGCTTGGGGGTCAGGCCTGCGTCCGCCCCCCTCGGGGCTGAGAGGCTGACGGGTTCACTCACTGTCGACACATTCGTCCTTCGCGCGGGATCGGGTCGGGGCGGGCCGGTCGGCGGGGGTCCGCCGGCCTTTCGCCGAGGGGGATCCACTCGGATCACGGGGGTTGCGGCCGGTGCTGGTCCACCGGCCGGTGCGATCGGCCTGCCCTGCGGCTCGCGACGCAGCGGCAGGCCGTCGCTTCGGTCGTCCGACGGATCAGACGACCGGCGGTCGGCCCAGCCTGGTCAGTTGCCAAACGGTACGCCATCGCATGGGCCGCCGCTTACCGCAGGGTTCGCGCCAGCCCGCCCGGAACCCGCCCCACCAGGCCTTCAACGCCTCCTTGGAGGGACGGCGGGCCAGCGTGAGCAGGAACCAGGTTCCCAAGTAGAGAGGCACCAACAGGGCCGGAAGGTTCCGCCGGGCCAGCCAGACCCTGTTCCGCGCCACGTTGTGGAAGTACGCGGCGTGCCGGGCGGGCGAGGTCGCCGGGTGGTACAGCACCACGTCGGCCCGGTAGTCGATGGCCCAGCCGGCGTCCGCCGCGCGCCACGCGAGGTCGGTCTCCTCGTGCGCGTAGAAGAACTCGGCGGGCAGCTGCCCGGCCTGCTCGAACACCGTGCAGCGCACCGCGCTGGCGCCCCCCAGGAAGGTGGTCACCCGGGACGAGCGCAGCGGGTCGCTCGCCCGCAGCCGGGGGACGTGCCGGCGCTGGGTGACGCCGGTCTCGGGATCGGCGATCCGGAAGCTGACGATGCCCAGCCGCGGGTCGGCCGTGAAGGCCTCGCGCAGCAGCCGGGCCGAGTCGGTGCCCGGCAGCAGGCCGTCGTCGTCCAGGAAGAGCACCGCGTCGACGTCCCGGCCGTCCCTGCCGAACAGCTCGATGCCGACGTTGCGCCCGCCCGGGATGCCGAGGTTCTCCGGCAGCTCGACGCTGCGCACGTCGGCGGGGAGGGACGGCAGCGGGGCGCCGTTGGCGACCACGGCCAGCTCGACCCGCGGGCCCTCCTGGGCACGGACCGAGGCGATCAGGGCGTTGAGCTCCTCCGGCCGGTTGCCCATGGTGATGATGACCGCGCCGAGCCGGAAGGTGTCGGCCCCGGTCTGCGCGGCGCTCACCGCAGCCTGCTCGAAAGGACGATGCTCAGCAGGTGGAGCACGGTCTGCAGCATGGCGATCGCGGCCAGTACGACCACCGCGAGCCGGGTGAAGAACAGCCCGCCGTGCACGGCGTCCGCGACGCCCGCGGCGAGGATGAACAGCGAGGCCTCGACCGCGCCCACCAGGCGGTGGAACTTGAGGACGGAAGCCGCCCGACGGGCCCTGGCGACGCCCGCCGAGCGCGGCACCGAGGCGCTGTCCTCGACCGCCGTCATGCCGCTGCGGGCGCGGGCCACGTCCACCAGGTCCGTCTCGGACTTGATCAGGATCGCGCCGAGCGCGGCCAGGGTGCCGAGGAAGGCCCACTCCCAGTGCGAGCCGCCGCCCTCGCGGTGCAGCAGGTCGGTGGCCCGCAGGCCGAGGCCGGTGAGCAGGGCCGCCTCGGACATGTAGTGGCCGACCCGGTCCAGGTAGACACCGGTGAGCGAGGTCTGCCGGCGCCAGCGGGCGACCTCCCCGTCGACGCAGTCCAGGAGCAGGTAGGCCTGGATGAGCAGGGCGCCGAGGACCGCGCCGACGAGGCCGGGGACGACGAGCGCGGCACCGGCCAGGATGCCGGTGAACATCATCAGGTAGGTCAGCCCGTTGGGCGTGATCGCCGTCATGGTCGAGAGCACGCGGGTGATCCGCAGCGAGATCTTCCGCATGTAGAGGCGGCCGGCCCAGTGCTCCGCGCTGCGGCGCTGGAGCATGCCCTCCGGGTGGATCACCGCGCGCAGCTCCTCGATGGAGGGGCGGCGGGTGAGGTCCACCGGGGCCGGGGGAGAGCCCTTCGTGGCGGGGTCAGCTGTTGACGGCTTGGACATAGTCGGCGTACGCGTCCCTGATGGCTGAAGGGGAGAGGTCGAGGTGCTCAAGGATGGTGAAGCGACCCGGACGGGTGTTCGGAGCGTAGTGCACCGCTTCGGTGAACTCCGCCTCGGTGAAGCCGATCTGAGCTGCGGTCACCGGCAGCCCGTGGCGCGCCAGGCGCTCCACGATCAGGCCGGTCAGCTCGCGCTCGCCCCGCAGGAAGCTGGCGAAGGCGGCCCCGAGGCCGACCTGCTCGCCGTGCTGGGCGGACCGCTTGGGATACAGCACGTCCAGGGCATGCGAGATCTCGTGGCAGGCACCCGAGGAGGGCCGCGTGCTGCCCGCGATGTTCATCGCGATGCCGGACAGTACCAGGGCTTCCGCGAGCGCAGTAAGGAGGTCCTGGTCCTGGAGGCTTCCTGGGTGGCGCAGCAGGTTCTCGCCGGCCGAGCGGGCCATCGCGACGGCCAGTCCGTCCACCGGTTCACCGGTCTCGGCCTGCGACAGCTCCCAGTCGGCACAGGCCGAGATGTTGGAGATGACGTCGCCGATCCCGGCCGCCACGAAGCGCGGCGGGGCCTGCCGGATCACGTCCAGGTCCACCACGATCCCGATCGGGCTGGGCACCCCGTAGGAGCCACGGCCGGCGTCGTTGTCGAGGGTGGAGACGGGCGAGCAGATGCCGTCGTGGGCGAGGTTGGTGGCGACCGCGACCAGCGGCAGGCCGACCCGGGCGGCGGCGTACTTGGCGGCGTCGATGATCTTGCCGCCGCCGAGGCCGACGATCGCGTCGTAGTGCCCTCCGCGCATCGCCTCCGCCAGCCGGACCGCGCTGTCCAGGCTGCCGTCGTCGACGTTGTACCAGTCGGCACCGGGCAGGGCCGGCTCCAGCCGCGCGCGCAGCACCGCCCCCGAGCCGTTGCTGATCGCCACCGCGATCCGGCCCGAGGCGGAGAGCCGCTGGTCGGCGAGGATGCCGCCGAGCGCGTCCAGCGCGCCCGAGCGGATCTCCACGAAGACCGGCGACGGCACCAGCCGGGTCAGTACTGGCACGCGATCTCCCGCGCCCTCGCCAGGTCGTCGTGGTTGTCGACCTCGACCCAGGACACCTCGCCGATCGGCTGCACGTCGATCCGCAGGCCGCGGTCGACCATCTCCTGGTAGCCGTCCTCGTAGTACAGCTGCGGGTCGCGCTCGTAGGTGGTGCGCAGCGCGTCGGTGAGGTCGGCGGCGGCGGCCGGGTTGATCACGGTGACGCCGATGTACTCGCCGGTGGCCTCGGCCGGGTCCATCAGCTTGGTGATGCGGCGCATGCCGGCGGCGGGGTCGACGACGACCTTCATCTCCTCGTCGGCGAGCTTCTTCACCGTGTCGAGGGCGAGCAGGACGCCGGGGGCGTCGCCGCTCTCGGCGAGCCGGGCGTTGCCCTCCAGCATGGTCCGCTGGACGGAGGCCGGGTGGACGGTGTCGCCGTTGGCGAGCAGCAGGCCCTCGGTGAACAGCTCCCGGGCGCACCAGAGGGAGTAGGCGTTGTTCCACTCCTCGGCCTTGTCGTTCTCGACCAGGGTGAGCTTGACGCCGTACTTCCGCTCCAGCGCCGCCTTGCGGTCGTACACCGCCTCCTTGCGGTAGCCGACGACGATCGCCGCCTCGCGCAGGCCGACCTCGGCGAAGTTGCCGAGGGTGAGGTCCAGGACGGTCCGCTCCCCGTCGACCGGCACCAGCGCCTTGGGCAGGGTGTCGGTGTACGGGCGCAGTCGGCGGCCGGCGCCGGCTGCCAGGACGAGGCCGATCATGCGGGGGTCTCCTGATCCGTCGTGCTCTGGTGATCCGTTGATCCGTCGTGTCCGCTGGTCCGTCGGTCCGGTGCGGTCCGTGCGGTCCCTCGGTGGGTGCGCCGCCGCCCGTCCGCCCCTCGGGGGGACGGAGCGCGGGTGGCGCGCCGGTGCCGGCGGGGATGCGGGCACCGCGTCGTATGTGATGGTAGGCGACCGTGGCGACCAGCCCGAACGGGGCCGGGGCCCGGCGGTCACGGGGCCGCGGACGGGCGGCGGGCGTGCCGGGCCGGCGCGGCGGGGGTTGTGGAGGAGGAGTGCCGCCGAGGTGTCGGTTTCGCCGCGCGCGCACCACCGGATCGAACGCCGGCCGAACGAGACCCGAACGGTTCTGCTAATCCGTTGCCCGTTCCGGGGACGGGATCGGACCGGGTTCGGCCATGATCGGCCCGGTTGTGCGTGGGACCCCTGTGCACCGCCACCCGTACGGCAGACTGGAGCACGACGCCACCGGTGCTCCCTTTTGCCCCTGAAAGAGGCCTCATGCCCCAGAGTCTGCCGACCAGCCCGACGCACTTCACCTCCGAGATCGACACCGGTCTCGACGTGGAGACCGACGTGACGGCCGACCCGACTGCCGGGACCGCAGCCGCCGGGCCGGAGATCCTGCTGGAGCTCGTCGACGACGAGGGCGTGACCATCGGCACCGCGGAGAAGCTCTGGGCCCACCAGCAGCCGGGCCGGCTGCACCGGGCGTTCTCGGTGTTCCTCTTCGACCGCCAGGGCCGCCTGCTGCTGCAGCGCCGCGCGCTGGGCAAGTACCACTCCCCCGGCGTCTGGTCGAACACCTGCTGCGGCCACCCGTACCCCGAGGAGCAGCCGTTCGTCGCCGCCGCCCGGCGCACCGCGGAGGAGCTGGGCGTCGCCCCGGCGCTGCTCTGCGAGGCCGGGACGGTCCGCTACGACCTGCCGGACGAGGCCTCCGGCCTGATCGAGCGGGAGTGGAACCACCTGTTCGTCGGGCTGGTCACCGCGCCGGTGCGGCCGAGCCCGGAGGAGGTGGACGACTTCGCCTTCGTCACCGCGCAGGAGCTGCGCGAGCTGCAGGAGGAGCGGCCGTTCTCGGTCTGGTTCCGGACCGTCTTCGAGGCGGCCCTGCCCGGGATCCGCGAGATCGCCGGCCGCGACTGGTAGGCGCCCGACCGGCGTCCGGTCACTCCGCTCCGGGCCGGCCGGTCGGCCTCGGGCGGTCACTCGGCTTCCGGGCGGTCACTCGACCTCGGGCCGGTCCGCGTCCTGTCGGGGGATGGGCAGCGAGGCCCAGATGACCTTGCCGCCCTCCCCCGTGCGCTCGACGTCGCAGATCCCCCCGGCCTGCAGCGTCACGCTCTTCACCAGCAGCAGCCCGCGCCCACCGGTCCGCCCGGTGTCGCTCTCCAGCGCCTTCGGCCGGTAGGGGTCGCCGTCCTCGACCGAGACCCGCACCCAGCCGCCCCGCACCGCCAGCTCGGTGGTCACCTCCGGGGAGAGCTCCGCAGCGTGCGTCACGGCGTTGCCGACCAGCTCGGAGACGATCAGCAGCACGTCGTCCACCAGTTCCTGGTAGCGCACCCCGGCCATTCCCTGGGCGAGCAGCCGGTCCCGCACCGCATGCCGGGTCCGCGGCACGGAGGCCTCGGCGGCCGGCACCGCGAACCGCCACACCCCCTCGACCGGCCCGGCCCCGACCCGTCTCGGCTCGGCCTCAGCCGCCCCGCCGATCTGCTCCAGCTCCACGTCCAGCCGCCCTTCGTCCGCGACCCCGGGAATCAGGCGTTCCGCTCATGGCGCCCTCGGTCCACAGAGGCTAGGAGAGCCGCCGGGGCAGTCCGGGGCACCGTCGACAACTTGCCCGTGTCGGATCGTTCCCGCTCGATCCCGATCGCTCCCCCCTCCCAACCCGACCGCTTCCCACCCCCGAAACCACCGCTTCGCTCAGATCATCGACCCGTCCCGGCCACCCGCGCGATCCCCACCGGGGAAACGCAGGTGAGAAGCACTCCAGAACCCTGGTAATGTTCTCTCTGTCGCCGAGGGGGCGAGAGAAAAGTCCCCGAAGCACACACCCCGTCCGGGTGGCGGAATGGCAGACGCGCTAGCTTGAGGTGCTAGTGCCCTTTATCGGGCGTGGGGGTTCAAGTCCCCCCTCGGACACCGACAATTCCCCGTGGGAACTCGAAAGAGCTCCCACGGGGAATTTCTCTTTTCCGGACCGCTTTCCGCGGTTCCGCGACGGGGACGCGACGGGGGGCGCCCCCGCGCCGCAATTCCGTTCCGACCACGCATCCCGAGGCGCACGGCACGCGACCGTACGCCGGGCACACGCCCGCCGACCGGCCCCGCAGCAGCGTCACGCCTCCGACCTGCGGGCATCGCGCTCCGATAGTCGGACACGAGATGGCAACGATCGAACGATCTGAGCTTTACCTGAGGCTTTCGCCCGATTTCGCACCATAGTCTGCTCTGCGTTTGTCCTGGCCCCGACGAGAGAGAGGACCGATTCGTTGAGCGCGCCCGATTCGACGACGGCATCGACGGCCTCCCATCAGCACTACCGACGTTCGCTCGGCACCATCAGCCTGACCGCGGTCGGGCTCGGCTCGATCATCGGGTCGGGCTGGCTGTTCGGAGCGGAGCGCGCGGCCAGACTGGCGGGCCCCGCATCGATCGTCGCGTGGGTGATCGGGGCCGCGGTCGCGCTCACCATCGCGCTGACCTACAGCGAGCTCGGCTCGATGTTCCCCAAGGCCGGCGGGATGGTCCGGTACGGCCAGTACTCGCACGGGTCGCTGGCGGGCTACCTGGCCGCGTGGGCCAACTGGATCGCGATCGTCTCGGTGATCCCCGGCGAGGCGACCGCCTCGGTCCAGTACATGAGCTCCTGGGACTTCGGCTGGGCCAAGGGCCTGTACGACGGGCAGGAGCTGTCCGTCAGCGGCGTGGCGCTGGCCAGCGTGCTGCTGGTCGGCTACTTCGCGCTGAACTGGTTCGCGATCACGCTGTTCGCCAAGACCAACACCGCGATCACCGTGTTCAAGGTCGTCGTGCCGACGCTGACGGCGGGCGCGCTGCTGCTCGCCCACTTCGACACCGCCCACTTCACCGACCACGGCGGCTTCGCGCCGAACGGCTGGAGCGCGGTCTTCACCGCGGTCGCCGTCTCCGGCATCGTCTGGGCCTTCAACGGCTTCCAGTCCCCGCTGAACCTGGCCGCCGAGGCGCGCAACCCCGGCAAGTCGCTGCCCAAGGCCGTGATCGGGTCGATCCTGATCGCCCTGGTGATCTACGTCGCGCTGCAGGTCGCCTTCCTGGGCGCCATCCCGGCTGCGGACCTCTCCGGCGGCTGGAGCTCGCTCGGCTACACCTCCCCGCTGGCCGACCTCTCCATCGCCTGGGGCCTGAACTGGCTGGCGCTGCTGCTCTACGCGGACGCCTTCGTCTCCCCCAGCGGCACCGGCATGATCTACGCCGCCACCACCTCGCGCATGATCCACGGCGTGCAGGAGAACGGCCACCTGCCGTCCCTGTTCGGCCGGGTGGACCCGAAGACCGGTGTCCCGCGCCCGGCTCTGCTGCTCAACCTGCTGATCGCCTTCCTCTTCCTCGCGGTCTTCCGCGGCTGGGGCTCGCTCGCCGAGATCGTCTCGGTGGCCACCGTGATCTCCTACATCACCGGCCCGGTCGCCGTCATGGCACTGCGCCGGCTGGCCCCCGAGCTGCCGCGCCCGGTCCGCCTGCGCTCGATGCCGGTGGTCGCCCCGGTCGCCATGGTCTTCGGCTCGCTGGTGCTCTACTGGGCCCGCTGGCCGCTGACCGGCAAGGTCATCCTGCTGATGGCGGCCGGTCTGCCGATCTGGGCCTGGTACGAGCTGCGCAAGCCGTTCGCCGAGCTGAAGCCGCACCTCAAGGCCGGCGCCTGGATGGTCGCCTACCTGTTCGTGATGGCCGCCGTCTCCTGGGCCGGCTCCGCCGACTTCGGCGGCCACGGCTACCTGCCGGAGGGCTGGGACCTGCTGATCGTCGCGGCGATCGGACTCGCCTTCTACCAGTGGGGCGTCGCGAGCGCCTGGGCCAACCCGTCCCTCGCCGCCGTCAAGGCCGAACTCGCCGCCGAGGCCGCGGACGCCGCGGACGCCGACGGCGCCGCCCACCTGCCCCGCCAGGCCGCCGAGACGTCGCGCGTCTGAGCGGAGCGCGTCCCGGCGACGGGGAGAGGGGGTGTCGAGCTCGATGCTCGACACCCCCTCTCCCCGTCGCCGGCGCATCGTCACGAACACCCCGTACCGACGCGTGCGGCCGTTCAGCCTGCCGCAGCCGTCGACCTCCCGAGAGGTGCGGCCCGGCGGTCCTTCGAAGCGCCGTTCGCGCCGGCTCGACCGGCGCTTCCGTGGCGGGAGGGCGTCCTCGACACCGGGACGATCAGGCGGCCACGGAGTCTGCGGTACGGCCGGCCGCGGGGTGGTCCTCGGTGCGGGCCAGACGGGCGGCGAGGCCCAGGTGGAGAACGGCGAGCACGGTGCCGCCCGCGGCCATCCCCGGGTTGTGGGCCGCCAGGCCGATGGCGGCGTCTCCCGCCTGGACCACCCCCGCGACCAGCAGCAGCGGCGCCAGACCGCGCCCGGTCCGGCTGACGAGCAGCTGGTGCAACAGGGCCGCGCCGAGCGGCAGGGCACGGGCCACGTAAGCCTGGACGTACAGCTCGGCGAGCGGACCGGCCTGCTCGGCGGTGCCGGGCAGGGCCAGCTCCGGGGAGAGCAGGCCGGCGACGGCGGACGCCACGGAGAGCGCGGCGCCGGCCGCATTGGCGATGGCCAGGGCCCGCATGCCCCGGGTGGCGGCGAGGGTGGAACGGCGCAGCATTGAGTCACTCTCCGAATCGTTCTAATTCTGAATGGTTTTCGCATGCTAGCGTTCCTCGCGTGAACGATGTCAACCCCCCACCGGCTCAGCCCCCGCTCCTGACGGACTCCGTGGTCTTCCGGCTCGGCACCCTCGGCAGCGTCGTCACGGCCCGGTACACCGAGGCGCTGGCGGAGCTCGGGCTCAAGCCCAAGCACGTCGGCCTGATGGTGGCGCTGGATTCCGGCGCGCCGCCGTCGCAGCTGGAGCTGGCCCGGACCATGGCGGTCGCGCCCAGCCTGGTGGTCTCGTTGGCGGACCACCTGGAGCAGATCGGCGCGGTGGACCGGGTCCGCGACCCGGCGGACCGGCGGCGGCAGGTGCTGGCACTGACCGGCGCCGGGCGGGCGCTGCTCGCCGAATGCGCGGCGCTCGCGCACCGGCTGGACGCGGAGGTCACTGCCGCTCTGGGGGATTCGGAGCGCGAGGCGCTGCGGCGCACGCTCGGGGTACTGGGGGTGCAGGCGGGGCTACCGACCCGTGACTGAGCCGGGCCGTGTCCCCGCCGGGCATTCCGGCGGGGACACGGCCGGCGGAGCCGTCCCCCGGGAGCGGGAACGGCGAGAGCCGCGTGGCACGGGGCCACGCGGCTCTCGGGCGCACCGCCGGGTACGCCGTCGACGGACGCGATGCGGCGATGCGGCGATTCAGCGGATCACAGGAGCGGAGGGGTCGGGCGTCAACCAGGTCAGCCGCGGCGGGCCCGACGGATGGCGGAGGTGACGACGGGGGGGAGGAGGTCTCCGGCGACGCGCTTGGCGACGTTGACAGGGCGCCGGCGCTCGGCCGCACGGGCACGGCGGGCGTCGAGGTCGGCCTCGGCCGCGCGCTGCGCCCGCAGCTCCTCCTCCGCCGTCTGCTCGGCCTCGCGGTGGGCGGCCTCCGCCGCCAGCCGGTCGTGGTGGCGGGAGGGCCGGAACGGGGCGATCCGCAGCGGGTTGTTGCCGATGCGCACTATGCGCCGGCCGTTCAGCAGCTCGACCGTGAGGTCGCAGTCCTCGGACAGGCCCACCCGGCCCAGCAGGTCGTGCTGCGCCGGCTCGGGGTCGCCCCAGGTGCCGTAGAACTTGCCCTCGGTCAGCACGATCGGCTTCAGGCCGTGGTTGAACACGGCCTCCCAGGTGGCGGCGGCGACGCCGGGGGTGTGCGCCGAGCGGTAGTCGTCGAGGACCACCACGCCCTCCGGCTGCAGCGCCACCCGGGCGACCTGAAGGTCTCCCACCACATGCTCGTACAGGTGCGAGGCGTCGATGTGGATGAAGCGGAAGGCGCCGGCCGGGATCCGGCCGCCGGCCAGGGTGGAGGTCGGCGCCTGGATGATCTCGGGCAGCGCGTCGTGGAAGGAGAGGTAGTTCTCCTCGAACGCGGACCTGGTCAGCGTCTTCCGGTAGGACATCTCCATCTCGGCGGCGTTCTCGTCGTCCGGGGCGTCCGAGTCGAACAGGTCACAGACGGTGAAGGTCTCGGACGGCTGCAGGTGGCTGCCGATCACGATGGCGCTGCGTCCCAGGTAAGCGCCCATCTCCAGGAGGTCGCCGGTCACCCCGGCCTTCTCCTGCCGGGTGAGGAACCACTCGAAAAGGTGGCGGTCGTGGTCCCAGAACCAGCCGGGGACGTCATCGAGCACGGCGGGCTCGGCGGGCCGGTGCTGCTCGGTGCGCAAGGCGGCGTCGGTCACGAGGTGGCTCCTTACACGGTACGGACGACCGATGGGAACGGTCCCTGGACTCGGGACGGCGGGTCCCGGACTGCGAACGGTCTCCCACCCATCATCCGGAGGAGCCGGCGGACCGGCACGGCGAGAACCCGCCCGGACTCGCCGCCGGCACCGCTGCCGAAGGCCCGAGTGCGCTGCAATCTACCCTCCGGTGACCGGAGTTGAGGAGCTTTTGCACAAGGAATCGGCCGCGACCCGTCGATCCGCCGGGAAGCGGCGAACGGTGGCACGGAACCGGAGGGAACGAGGGGGACGCGCACCACCGGACGCGCGCCGACCGTCACGCACGGCGCCGACGAACCGCCCGCACCGGGCGGCAGGGCGGTTTCCGGCCAGGTGGGCCGCCGGATCCGGCTCTTGCGCACGCCCGCCCGGCCGTCCTTGACTGGCCTCCGACCAGCGATGTCAGTTGAACCGCCGATCACACGAAAGGACCAACCGGTGCCGCAGCACACGGACCACCAGCGCACGGAGGACGCCGTCCCGTACGGAGAGCACGGCGACCAGTACATCGACGGCAGCTGGCGCCCCTCGCTGGACACCGGCTCGATCCTGGTGCTGAATCCGGCCACCGAGCGGGTGCTGGCCACCGTCGCCGCCGGCGGCGCGGCCGACGTGGACGCCGCCGTCGCGGCCGCCCGCCGGGCCGCGCGGGCCTGGGGGGCGACCACCCGTGAGGAGCGGCTGGCCCCGCTCACCCGGCTCCGCGACGGCCTGGCCGCACACCAGGAGGAGATCACCGCCACCGTGGTCGCCGAACTGGGCGCGCCGGTCGGTTTCGCCGCCGCCGTGCACGCGGGGCTGCCGCTGACCGTGGCCGGCTCGTACCTGACGCTGCTCGCCGACCACCCCTTCGAGGAGCGGATCGGCAACTCCGTCGTGTTCGCCGAGCCGGCCGGGGTGGTCGCGGCGATCACGCCGTGGAACTATCCGCTGCACCAGATCGTGGCCAAGGTGGTGCCCGCCCTCGCGGCCGGCTGCCCGGTGGTCCTCAAGCCCGCCGAGGACACCCCGTTGGTCGCCCGGCTGTTCGCGCGGCTGGTCCACGAGGCGGGATTCCCGGCCGGCGTGTTCAACCTGGTGACCGGCACCGGCCCGGCGGCGGGCGCGGCGCTGGCCGCCCACCCGGGGGTGGACGTGGTCTCGTTCACCGGCTCCACCGCCGTCGGCCGCAGCGTCGCGGAGACGGCCGGCCGCGGGATCAAGCGGGTCGCACTGGAGCTGGGCGGCAAGTCGGCCAACGTCGTGCTGCCCGGCGCCGACCTGGCCCGGGCGGTCAACGCGAACGTGGCCAACGTCTTCGCCAACTCCGGCCAGACCTGCAGCGCCTGGACCCGGCTGCTGGTGCACAGCGACCGGTACGAGGAGGCGGTGGCGCTCGCCGCGAAGGCGGCCGGCAAGTACCGGCCCGGCGACCCGGCCGATCCGCAGACCCGGGTCGGCCCGCTGGTCAGCGCCCGCCAGCGGGAGAGGGTCCGCGGCTTCATCACCGGCGCGCTGGCCGAGGGCGCCCGGCTGGTGGTCGGCGGCGCCGGGGCCCCGGACGGCCTGGCGACCGGCTACTACGTCCGGCCGACCGTCCTCGCCGGCGTCACCGCCGACATGGCGGTGGCCCGGGAGGAGGTGTTCGGACCGGTGCTGGCGATGCTGGCCTACCGCGACGAGGACCACGCCGCCGAGCTGGCCAACGCGACCGAGTACGGCCTGGCCGGGGGCGTCTGGGCGGCGGACACCGCCACCGCCGCGGCCTTCGCCCGACGTCTCGACGCGGGCCAGATCGACCTCAACGGCGGCCGGTTCAACCCACTGGCGCCGTTCGGCGGTTACAAGAACTCCGGCCTCGGCCGCGAGCTGGGCCGGCACGGCCTGGAGGAGTTCCTGCAGTACAAGTCCCTGCAGTACTGAGGCGGTCGAGGGCGCCGGGCGCAGGGGCGGGGCCCCTGCGCCCGGCGGCGACCGGTGTCAGGCCAGGTCGACGCCCGGGTAGAGCGGGAAGCCGGACAGCAGGTCGGCGGCCCGCTTGGCGACGCCCTCGCTCAGGGCGGCGTCCAGGTCGTACTGGGCCTTGGACGGGGCGCCCGCGGCGGTGGTGACCGGGGTGGTGCCGCGCAGGACGGTGTCGACCAGGGCGGCGACCTCGTCCATCTCGGCGGTGCCGAGGCCGCGGGTGGTGAGCGCCGGGGTGCCGAACCGGACGCCGGAGGTGTACCAGGCGCCGTTCGGGTCCTGCGGGACGGAGTTGCGGTTGGTGACGATGCCGGAGTCCAGCAGCGCGGCCTCGGCCTGGCGGCCGGTCAGGCCGTAGCCGGTGACGTCGGCGAGCACGAGGTGGTTGTCGGTACCGCCGGTGACCAGCTTGCCGCCGCGCCGCAGCAGGCCCTCGGCGAGCGCCCGGGCGTTGTCGACCACCTGCCGGGCGTACGCCTGGAACTCCGGGCGTCGGGCCTCCGCGAAGGCGACGGCCTTGGCGGCCATCACGTGCGAGAGCGGGCCGCCGAGCACCAGCGGGCAGCCGCGGTCGACGTGCTCGGCCAGCTCGGCGGCGCAGAGCACCATGCCGCCGCGCGGGCCGCGCAGGGACTTGTGGGTGGTCGTGGTGACGATCTGGGCGTGCGGCACCGGGTCGTGGTCGCCGGTGAGCACCTTGCCGGCGACGAGGCCGGCGAAGTGGGCCATGTCGACCATCAGGGTCGCGCCGACCTCGTCCGCGATCTCGCGCATCCGGCGGAAGTTCACCAGCCGCGGGTACGCCGAGAAGCCGGCCACCAGGATCAGCGGGCGGAACTCCTTGGCGGTGGCGCGCAGCGCGTCGTAGTCGATCAGGCCGGTGGCCGGGTCGGTGCCGTAGCTGCGCTGGTCGAACATCTTGCCCGAGATGTTGGGCCGGAAGCCGTGGGTGAGGTGGCCGCCGGTGTCCAGGGACATGCCGAGCATCCGCTGGTTGCCCAGCTCCCGGCGCAGCTCGGTCCAGTCCTGCTCGGTCAGGTCGTTGACGTTGCGCACCCGGGCGCGTTCCAGGGCCGGGCCCTCGACCCGCTGGGAGAGGACGGCCCAGAAGGCGGTCAGGTTGGCGTCGATGCCCGAGTGCGGCTGGACGTACGCGTGGTCGGCGCCGAAGAGGGCGCGGGCGTGCTCGGCGGCGATGGCCTCGACGGTGTCGACGTTGCGGCAGCCGGCGTAGAAGCGGCGGCCGACGGTGCCCTCGGCGTACTTGTCGCTGAGCCAGTTGCCCATGGCCAGCAGGACGGCCGGGGAGGCGTAGTTCTCGCTGGCGATCAGCTTGAGCGAGGCACGCTGGTCCTCGATCTCCTGGCCGATCGCCGCGGCGATCCGCGGCTCGACCTCGCGGACGGTGTCCAGGGCGCTGCGGAAGGCGGTGTCGGCGACGACGCTCGCGGTGGTGTGGGGATGCTGGGCGGCCAAGGCGGTCTCCTCGTGTCCTCGTGACGCGTTCGGACGGCCCAGGCGCTCGGCAACTTGACGTGGCGTTCCACGGAGCCGCTTCCCGATGGTCGATTCCATCCGTGCGCGCCAGTCGCGACTCGCCCGGATCGTATCAACACCCGGGGAACGGCGGCGGCGGTCTCAGAGTGCGGGACGGGCTGCCCCCGCCCCCGCCGCCGCCACCCCGGCCGGCCCCCGCAGTGCGCCCCGGCCGACTCGTGGCCGCCCCCGGCCGCGGCGCACTGCGGGGGTGCCCGGACGTGCGGCGGCGGGCCCGGACGTGCAGGCGGGAGGCGGTGTGCCGGGCATGCGACCGCTCCCCCGGCGTTCGGCTGCGCGGCCGGCCCCGGAGGCACTAGCGTGCGAGCAGGAGTGATCACCAACCCGAGGGGCCACCTGTGTCGGACGACCTGCTCATGGCGAAGATCCACCACGGCTTCGACCACCTCGACGCCGACGGCGACGGACTGCTGACCGAGCGGGACCATGTGCTGATGGGCCACTCGGTGGCGCGTTCGCTCGGGCACCCGGAGGGGTCGGAGGCCGAGGCCTGGATCGTCCGCGCCTACCTGACGATCTGGCACGACCTGCACCTGGCCCACCTGCCCGCCGACACCCAGGCGATCACCCGCGAGCAGTTCGTCGCCTCGACCAGCTCGCTCGCCGACGACCCGGAGGCCGCGCAGGCCAGCCTGGGCGCGCTGGCCGGGGCCTTCCTCGCCGTCGCCGACACCGGCAAGAGCGGGACGGTCGACGCGGGCGAGTTCTTCGTCTTCCAGCGCGGCCACTTCGCCGGGCTCTCCCGCGACGACGCCGACGAGGCCTTCCGGCGGCTCGACCGCGACGGCGACGGCCGCCTCTCCGCCGCCGAGTTCACCAGCGCCATCATCGAGTTCTGGACCAGCCGCGACCCCGAGGCCCCCGGCAACTGGTGGACCGGCCGGCCCCCGTTCGCGCGGTAGCGGTCGGCGGCGGGGTCGGCCCGGAACCCGCGTCCCGGGATGCGGGATCCGTGCGGCCGCCAGGCCGGGGCGGACGGGACGGCCGGGTAGCGTGGGAGCGTCTGCGTCCGGGCGGGGGCAGCCGAGGACGGCACGGTGCGAGGCGGCGCACCGGCATTCGTCCGGCCGCCGCACCGGCGCCGGCTGCCGTGTCCGACCGGGCGCGGCACCGACCGCCTCAGAGGACTCCGCGTCATGCCTACCACCGCCTACCTCAGCCGGCCCGCTCTGGTCGTCGGCCCGCACGTCGTCCGGGCCGAGCGGATCCGGGACGACATCCTCGCCCGCAACCCCGGCTACTCGGCGCGCCAGGCCCAGACCGTCCGGATGGCCCTGGGCAACCTGCCCGGCACCAGGCGGTACTTCCAACCGTACGAGGTGGTCACCGACCCCGGCCGCACCGCCGCCGAGCGCAAGACCACCGTGATGGCCGACCTGCTGGCCGCCGCCGAGCACGCCGCGGCCGCGGCCATGGCGGACGCCGGGGTGGCGGCCGGTGACGTCGACTGCGTCATCGTCACCAGTGCCACCGGGGACGGCGTACCGGGCCTGGACGTCCAGCTGCAGCAGGGGCTCGGGCTGCGCCCCGACGTCAGCCGCCGACCGATCACGCAGCTGGCCTGCGCGGGTGGCGCGCACGTGCTGATCATGGCCGAGGAGTACCTGGCCCGGCACCCCGGGGCGGTCGTCCTGGTGGTCGCCGCCGAGTCGCTCTCCTCGCTCTACCAGGACAGCCAGACCTCGATCGAGGACCAGATCTACAAGGCGCTCTGGGGCGACGCGGTGGCCGCGGCCGTCGTCACCGCGGAGCAGCGCACGGCCGGGCTCCGCCTCGACCACGCCTTCGAGTACACCATTCCGCAGACCACCGACCGGTACCGGAAGCTGACCGACGGGCGCGGCGACCACTTCGCCTCCACCCGCGCCTCGCTGCGCTCCGTCACCGACCTGGGCCCGGCGCTGCTCGACTGGCTGGACGAGCACGGCGGCCGGGAGCTGGACTTCGGCGTGCTGCACCCGGGCGGACCGGCGATCCTCGACCGGCTCGGCGCCCTGCTCGGTCTGGACGGGGAGTTCCTGCGCCACTCCAAGGGGGTGCTCGGCGAGGAGGGCAACCTGGGCGGCGCGACGATCTTCTCCGTCCTCGCGCGTACCCACGCCGCGCCCCCGGCGGACGGGGCGCGCGGGCTGGTCTTCGGCCTCGGGCCGGGCGTCGCGCTGAGCGTGCTGCTCGTCGGCTGGGCCGGTCCGGCGGCCTGAGCCCGGCAGTCCGCGTCCGCGGGCGGGGCGCGGACGCGGGGGCGGGGGCGGGGGTCCTGCCGTCGGGGTCTTCCCTCGGGGCCTTCCCCCGGGGCCTGGGGCGGGCCGGCCGGGACCGGGATGATGGACCCGGCCGCGCCCCGCGGACGGAGCCGTCGGCCAGGAACCAGCACCACCACCCGCGGACACCACCGCCGTCACCACCCCAGGGAGCCCGCCCGTGCCCTTCCTCTACGTCGTCGTCTGCGCCTCGGGCCGCGCGCCCGAGGCGCCGGCGCTGATCACCGCCGCCCAGGCCGAGGGCTGGGAGGTCGGCGCCGTCGCCACACCCGACGCGCTCGCCCTCGTCGACGGGGCCGCGCTCGCCGAGCTGACCGGGTATCCGGTCCGCTCGGCCTGGCGCAAGCCCGGCGAGCCGAAGCCGCTGCCGCCGCCGGATGCGATGGCCGTGGCGCCCGCGACGTTCAACACCGTCAACAAGTGGGCCGCCGGGATCTCGGACACGCTGGCCCTCGGCATCCTCTGCGAGGCGTACGGGCTGGGCGTACCGACGGCCGTGCGCCCCGTCCTCAGCCAGGCCCAGGCCGCCCATCCCGCGTACGCGGACAGCCTGGCGCGGCTGCGGTCGATGGGTGTGCTGGTGAGCGAGGACGGCGACCTCACCGAGGTGCTGGGCCTGCTGCGGCCGGCCCTGGCGGCGTCCCGGGAGCGGTCGGACGGCTGAGCGCCGGGCGTCGGCGCCGCCCGGCGCCCGGCGGGCTCAGGCCGCCGGGACGATCCGCTCGACCAGCGAGTCGATCAGTGCACCGAGCCCGTCCGTGCCCAACACCTCGGGCAGCGTGAGGTGTTCGAGGATCAGACCGGTCATCGCCAGGTAGAGCGCGACGACGGTCCCGCGGTCGCCCGGGAGGCCTTCTCGCAGGTGGTAGGCGATGTTGGCCTCCAGCTCCTCCCGGATCGTTCCGGTGAGGGCGGCGCGCAGCCCGGGCCGCCGGGTGGACTCCAGGCGCAGCTCCAGCATGGCCAGGTAGCCCGCCCGGTCGGCGGTGATCCGGCGCATCAGATCGTGCATCAGGGCGGCGACCAGGGCCCGGTCGCGCGGGGCCCGCAGCAGTTCGGCGATGACGGCCGGGTCCGGGACGAGGCGTCGGTGGATCTGCCGGGCCGTGTGGTCGAGCAGGTCGTCGCGGTTGGCGAAGTAGTTGGACGCCGTCCCGGTCGGGACGCCGGCCTGCACGTCGACCGCGCGGAAGGTGAGACCGCGGGCGCCCTCCCGGGCCAGGACGTCGATGGCGGCATCGGTGAGGGCGGCACGGCGGGCGGGGTTCTGGGCCACGGCGCGGTTTCTCCTTCGGGGGCGGGACAACCACTACAGGCAAAGCACTATAGTTGAAGTGGTTGGGCGCGGAGCGCCGGGCTCACCGGGCGCCCCACCCCGCCTCTCAGCCGCCGGAGAACCGTCGCCACGGGCCCCGCACCGACGTGCGCCCCGATGTCCTCGGCGCGCGGCTGACACTGACCACCAGGCAGACGCCCACGACCACGATCGCCCCGCCCGCCAGGGTGGGACCGGTCAGCGGCTCGGCCAGGACCAGCCAGCCCAGCGCCACCGCCACCACCGGGTTCACGTACGCGTAGGTGGCCGCCAGGGTCAGCGGCGCGGACTGCAGCAGCCAGGCGTACGCGGTGAAGGCGACCAGCGAGCCGACCACCACCAGGTAGCCCAGCGCCAGCCAGGAACGCATGGAGAAGGCGGCCGGGTCCAGTCCGTGCTGCTCACCGCGCGCCAGTCCGATCAGCACATTGCCCAGCCCGCCCACGAGCATCTGGTAGGCGCTCGCCGCAAAGACGTTGCCCGGCATCGGGAGCCGCTTGGCGACGAACGAGCCGGCCGCCCAGGTCAGGGTGCCGCCGACGACCGCGACCACGCCGACCGGCGCGATGTCCCCGCCGATCGCGGGCGCGGAGAGCACCGCCAGGCCGACCAGCCCGAGCAGCACCCCGGTCAGCTCGGCCGGCTTCGGGCGCCCCCCGGCCGCCGCCGTCAGCAGCACCATCCAGAGCGGGACCGCCGCGACCAGCAACGCGGCCAGCCCGGAGGAGATGTGGTTCTCGCCGAGCACCACCAGACCGTTGCCGCCGGTCAGCAGCAGCACGCCGACCAGCGCCGACGACCCCAGCTGCCGGGCACTCACCCGGAGTGCGGCCGTGCCGTGCCGGACCAGGACGACGCCCGCCAGCAACGACCCGGCCAGCACGAAGCGCGCCCCGGCGAAGAGGAAGCCGGGCATCGTCTCCAGCGCGATCCGGATCGCCAGGTAGGTCGACCCCCACACCACGTACACCACGGCGAGCGCCGCCCAGACCGCACCGCCCAGCCTGGCCGGCCCGCCCGCCGCACCCCCGGCCTTCCCCGGCACGGCGTCGACGGGGGTGCTCGACGGGCGCGAAACGGGAGCTGTCATGGGTGTCCCCCTCGGACGGTACTGGCGATTCACCCGTCATGACAGCGCATCAGCGCCGCGAGCGCCAGTAGGTATCACCAGATGATCCGACCGGCCGGTCCGAGGACGGGACGCGGCGGGCGTACCGTGGGCCCCCGAACGCCGGGTCCGCGCCTTCAGGCCCCGTGCCCGCGCACGCTCCGGCTCCTGCTTCCGCCCCTGCCACACGACTCCCGCTTCGACTCCCCTCCCGCCCCTGACCGGCCATCGGAGGTCCGCGTCCCGTGACCGCCCTGCCCTTCTTCGTCTACGGCACGCTGCGCACCGGCGGCGCCAACCAGGCCGTCCACCTCGCCGGGCGGTGCGCCGACGTGCGGCCGGCCGTGTTGGAGAGTGCGGTGCTGCACGCCGGGCCGGGGTACCCCTACGCGGTGCCGGACCCCGACCCGGGCCAACGGATCACCGGTGAGCTGGTGACGATCCGCCCCGGTGCGTACGCCGCCGCGCTCACGGCGCTCGACCGGCTGGAGGACTGCCGGGCCGACGGGACCGGCGAGTACGTTCGGCGCCGGCTGCCCGTCCGGCTGTCCGACGGGCGGACCGCGGACGCCTGGGTCTACCTGGCCGGCCCGGCGGTCGCCGCCCGGTTGCGGCTCCGCCCGGCTCCCGTCGCCTCCGGGGACTGGTTCCGGCGCTGACGGCCCGCCGGGGGCGGCGCCCAGGCCCGGAAGGCCGAGGTCCCGGGTCGGCGGGCGCACGCACCCTGACCTGCCCGCGGCCGTCCACCGCCAGGTAGGCTGCCCCGGCCACCCTTCGCCGACCCCCGAGGAGCCTCCCGGTGCCCGAGCTGCCCCCTCCGATCTCCGTCGTCGGGATCGGGGCCGACGGCTGGCCCGGCCTCGCCGGTACCTCGCGCGCCACCCTGCGCGAGGCCGAGGTGGTGATCGGCGGCCCGCGGCAGCTCGCGCTGCTCCCCGAGGACGAGGTGGCCGCCGCCCGGGTGCCGTGGCCGTCCCCGCTGCGCCCGGCGGTGCCCGGAATGCTCGCCGAGCACGCCGGCCGCCGCATCGCCGTACTGGCCAGCGGCGACCCGATGTTCCACGGCATCGGCCGCACCCTCACCGAGACGGTCGGCGCCGACCGGCTGCGCGTCCTGCCGCACCCCTCCTCCGTCTCCTACGCCTGCGCCCGGCTCGGCTGGCCGTTGGAGGCCACCGAGGTGGTCAGCCTGGTCGGCCGGCCGCTGGAGACCCTGGCGCTCGCCCTGCACCCCGGCCGCCGACTGCTCGTCCTCAGCGCCGACGCCGGCACCCCCGCCGCCGTCGCCGCCCTGCTCACCGCCCGGGGCCACGGCGCCGCCCGGCTCCGGGTGCTGGAGCAGCTCGGCGGGCCCGGCGAGCGGCAGTCGGACGGTCCGGCGGACGGCTGGCCGCACCCGCCCGGTGACCCGCTCAACCTCGTCGCGGTCGAGCTGCCCGCCGACGGCCCCCGCGGCTCGCTCGTTCCCGGTCTGCCCGACGCCGCGTACGAGAGCGACGGCCAGCTGACCAAGCGCCACGTCCGCGCCGCCACCCTCGCCACGCTCGCCCCCGCCCCCGGCGAACTGCTCTGGGACGTCGGCGGCGGCTCCGGCTCGATCGCGATCGAGTGGCTGCGTGCCCACCGCGACAACCGGGCCGTCAGCATCGAGCGGGACCGCACCCGGGCCGAACGGATCTCGGGCAACGCGGCCGCGCTCGGCGTACCCCGGCTGCAGGTGGTCACCGGCCCCGCGCCGGCCGCACTGGCCGGACTCCCCACCCCCGACGCGGTCTTCGTCGGCGGCGGTCTCACCGCGCCCGGCCTGCTGGAGGCGTGCTGGGCCGCGCTGCCGGCGGGCGGCCGGCTGGTCGCCAACACCGTGACGCTGGAGTCCGAGGCCCTGCTCACCGCGTGGTACCGCCGCCACGGCGGCGAGCTGCTGCGGATCGCCACCGCGCACGCCGTGCCGGTGGGCGGCTTCACCGGCTGGCGCCAGGCGATGCCGGTCACCCAGTGGTCCGCCGTCAAGCCCCACGACCTGCAGCACGACCCCCAGCACGACCTCCAGGAGGACGCCTCGTGACCGTCTACTTCATCGGAGCCGGCCCGGGCGCCGCCGACCTGATCACCCTGCGCGGAGCGCGGCTGCTGGCCCGCGCCGACGTCTGCCTCTACGCGGGCAGCCTGGTGCCGCGCGAGCTGCTGGACGCGTGCCCGCCGGACGCCCGGCTGGTCGACACCGCCGACCTGGACCTGAACGCCATCACCGCCGAGCTGGTCGCCGCCCACCGCGACGGCAAGGACGTGGCGCGGCTGCACTCCGGTGACCCGTCGGTCTTCAGTGCCGTCGCCGAGCAGATGCGCCGCCTCGACGCGGCCGGCGTCCCCTACGAGGTCGTCCCCGGCGTGCCCGCGTTCGCCGCGGCCGCGGCCGCGCTCAAGCGCGAACTGACCGTGCCGACCGTCGGTCAGACCGTCATCCTGACCCGGATCGCCAAGCGTGCCACCCCGATGCCGGAGGGCGAGGACCTCGCCACCCTCGGCCGCAGCGGCGCCCTGCTGGTGCTGCACCTGGCCGCCGGCTACGTGGACGACGTCGTCGAGCAGCTGCTGCCCCACTACGGCGCCGACTGCCCGGCCGCCGTGGTCGCGATGGCCAGCCGGCCCGACGAGCTGGTGCTGCGCGGCACGCTCGCCGACATCGCCGGGCAGATGAAGGAGGCCGGGATCGTCCGCACCGCCGTGATCATCGTCGGCCGGACGCTGGCCGCCGAGCAGTTCCGCGACAGCCACCTCTACTCCGCTGACCGCGAGCGGCCGCACGAGCCCTGCGGGGCGTGATGGCGCACCACCTGCTGATCCTCGGCGGGACGACCGAGGCGCGGGAGCTGGCCGGCGCGCTGGCCGGATCGCTGCTGCGGGTCACCAGCTCCCTCGCCGGGCGCGTCGCCGAACCGCGGCTGCCGGCCGGGGAGGTCCGGATCGGCGGCTTCGGCGGGCCGGACGGGCTGGCCGCCTGGCTGCGCACCGAGCGGGCGGACGCCGTCGTGGACGCCACCCATCCGTTCGCCGCGGCCATCTCCGGCAACGCCGCACGGGCCGCCGCTGCGACCGGCGTACCGCTGCTGGCGCTGCGCCGTCCGGGCTGGACCGCGGTGGACGGGGACCGCTGGCACCCCGTGGCCGACCTGGACGCGGCCGCCGCCGCGCTCCCGGCGCTCGGCCGGCGGGTCTTCCTCACCACCGGCCGGCAGGGCATCGGTGCCTTCGCCCACCTCGACGGCCTGCACTTCCTGGCCCGCT
Source organism: Kitasatospora hibisci (assembly GCF_043950205.1). Classification (NCBI taxonomy): domain Bacteria; kingdom Bacillati; phylum Actinomycetota; class Actinomycetes; order Kitasatosporales; family Streptomycetaceae; genus Kitasatospora; species Kitasatospora hibisci. The sequence goes on from NZ_CP171642.1 coordinate 1,653,063, forward strand.
CGGTCGACCCGCCCGAGCCGCCGATGCCCGCCGCCCTGGACGTCCTGCTGGACCGCGGCCCGTTCACCCTCGACGGCGAGCGGGCGCTGCTGCGCGAGCACCGGATCGACGTCCTGGTCACCAAGGACAGCGGCGGCGCCGCCACCGCGCCCAAGCTCACCGCCGCACGCCAACTCGGCCTGCCCGTGGTGGTCGTGCAGCGCCCGGCCCCACCGGCCGGCGTCCCGGTCGCCGAGTCCGTCCCGGCGGCACTGGACTGGCTGGGCCGCCGGTTCGACGGGCCCGGCGGCGACCTCCGGTAAACACGTACCGCTTCCCGTTCCGGCCTGCCACGATGCTCCGATGAGCGACTTTCCACGCACCCGGACCGAGCAGACCGCCGACGAGCGCGCCACCCTCACCAGCTTCCTGGACTTCCAGCGGGACACCCTCGCCATGAAGTGCGCCGGGCTGACCACCGAGCAGCTGCGGGCGCGGGTGCTGGCGCCGTCCGAGCTCTCGCTGCTCGGGCTGGTCCGCCACCTCGCCGAGGTCGAGCGCGGCTGGTTCCGCAACACCTTCGACAACGAGGCCCGGCCTGGCTTCTGGAAGCACCCGGACGGCAGCTTCGCCGAGTTCGACGTCGACACGGCCGATCCGGAGGAGGCGTTCGCCGTCTGGCGCGGCGAGTGCGACCACGCCCGGGAACTCGTCGCCGCCGCCGAGTCGTTGGACGCCCTCGGACACCGCGGCGAGGAGGCCTTCTCGCTGCGCTGGATCCTCACCCACATGATCGAGGAGTACGCCCGTCACAACGGCCACGCCGACCTGCTGCGCGAACACCTGGACGGCGAGACCGGCGAGTAGCCCCGACACACCGGAACGAGCGACGGAGAACCGATGCCGACCCGCCAGAAGGACCGCGACACCCCCGGGCCACCGGAGCGGTGGAGCGAGATCGCGCACGGGCTCTGGATGGGCGGGCACTTCGTCACCCCACCGGGCCGACCACTCGAACCGGTCATCGTGGAAGGGGAGTTCGACCTCGTGGTCAGCCTGTTCACCCGGGCCGGGCACGGGCCGGCGCCGGGGGTGGAGCACCTGGTCCGCGAGCTGCCGGACGGTCCTCTCTCCGCCGGGCAGCTGCTGGTCGTCGAGGAGGCCGCGGTGTCCACCGCCGAGGCCGCCCGGCAGGGGCGGCGCGTCCTGGTGCGGTGCCACTCCGGCTACAACCGCTCCGGCCTGGTGATCGCCCAGGCGCTGGTCGAACTCGGCCACCAGGCCGACCGGGCGGTGGAACTGATCCGCGAGCGGCGTTCGCCGTGGGCGCTGAACAACCAGCTGTTCGTGGAGTACCTGGTCGGCGGATTGAGCACAGCTGCACTGCCGGCCGGCCTCGACGGGTGAGGCCGGCCGGCAGCACATCAGTCGATCGACCGTCAGATGTCGCGGAAGGTCTCGATCTGGGCGCCGATCGAGTTGAGGCGCTCGGCGAGGTCCTCGTAGCCGCGGTTGATGACGTACACGTTGCGCAGCACCGAGGTGCCCTTGGCGGCGAGCATCGCGAGCAGGATAACCACGGCCGGGCGCAGTGCCGGAGGGCAGACCATCTCGGCGGCGCGCCAGCGGGTCGGGCCCTGGATCAGGACGCGGTGCGGGTCGAGCAGCTTGATGTCCGCCCCGAGCCGGGTGAGTTCGGTGAGGTAGATCGCGCGGTTGTCGTAGACCCAGTCGTGGATCATCGTGGTGCCGTGGGCGGCGGCCGCGATCGCGGCGAAGAACGGCACGTTGTCGATGTTGATGCCCGGGAAGGGCATCGGGTGGATGGTGTCGATCGGTGCGGTCAACTTGGACGGGCGCACGGTGAGGTCGACCAGCCGGGTGTGGCCGTTGTGGGCGCGGTACTCCGGGGTCCGGTCGTAGTCGAGGCCCATGCCCTCCAGAACCGCGAGCTCGATCTCCAGGAACTCGATCGGCACCCGGCGGATGGTCAGCTCGGAGGAGGTGACGACGGCGGCGGCGAGCAGGCTCATCGCCTCCACCGGGTCCTCGGCCGGGGTGTAGTCGACGTCGCAGGTGATCTCGGGCACGCCGTGCACGGTGAGGGTGGTGGTACCGATGCCCTCGATCCTGACGCCCAGCCGCTCCAGGAAGAAGCAGAGGTCCTGGACCATGTAGTTGGGGCTGGCGTTGCGGATGACGCTGACGCCGTCGTGCCGGGCGGCGGCGAGCAGGGCGTTCTCGGTGACGGTGTCTCCGCGCTCGGTCAGCACGATCGGCCGGTCCATCGGGGCGCCGGGCTCGACCGAGGCGTGGTAGGCGCCGCCGGTGGTGGCGACCTCCAGGCCGAACCGGCGCAGCGCGGCGAGGTGGGGCTGGACGGTGCGGGTGCCGAGGTCGCAGCCACCGGCGTACGGGATGGCGAACTTGTCGGCGCGGTGCATCAGCGGGCCGAGGAACATCAGCACGCTGCGGGTGCGGCGGGCGGCCTCGACGTCCATCGCCGCGAGGTCGAGCTCGGCGGGCGGGGTGAGTTCGAGGTCGCGGCCGTCGTTGGTCCAGCGGCTCTTGACGCCGATGCTGGTGAGCACTTCCAGGATGCGGTAGACCTCTTCGATCCGGGCGACCTGCCGAATGGTGGTGCGACCGGTGGTCAGCAGCGAGGCGCAGAGGATCGCCACGCAGGCGTTCTTGCTGCTGCGGACGTCGATCGCGCCGGAGAGCCGGGTGCCGCCGGCGACCCGCAGGTGCATCGGACCGGCGTAGCCGAGCGAGACGATCTCACTGTCCAGCGCTTCGCCGATGCGCGCGATCATCTCAAGGCTGACGTTCTGCTTGCCCTGCTCGATGCGGTTGACCGCGCTCTGGCTGGTGCCGAGGGCCTCGCCGAGCTGGGCCTGGGACCAACCACGGTGCTGACGCGCGGTACGGATGAGGGTGCCGATACGGGTGAGGTAGTCGCCTGTCACCCGGCAGACCATATCTCATGGCTGAGATAGCAATAGAGTCAAGGGCAAGAACTGCGCCACATTTGTCCACTTTTGGCCCCGTGTGAACGTCAGATCTTCACATCATGGCGACGGTTCACTCCCCCGGCAAAGGGACGGTCAGGCCGGGGCGGGCCCCAGCGGCTCCGCCCGGCCCACGACGGTGCCGGCCCGGTCGATGCAGATGACGTCCACCGCGACCGGCGAGCCGACCAGCACACCCAGCGCGGTGGCCCGGGCCGCCTCGGCGACCAGGTCACCGAGCGGCACGCCGGCTGCCCGGCAGAGCTGGATGGCCTCCAACGCGGTGTTGGCCGCGGCCACGGCCTGCACCAACTCCGGGCCCGCGCCGCCCCGACCGGCCAGCTCCGCCAGGAAGCCCTTGTCCACCTGGGAGCGCGCCGAGTGCAGGTCGAGGTGGCCCGCGGCGAGCTTGGAGAGCTTGGCGAAGCCGCCCGCGATGGTGAGGCGGGGCACCGGGTGGCGCTTGAGGTACTTCAGGACGGCGCCGGCGAAGTCGCCCATGTCCAGCAGCGCGTCCTCGGGCAGGCCGTGCTCGGCGACCGCGACCTTCTCCGAGGTGGAGCCGGTGCAGCCGGCGACGTGGGTCCGCCCGGCGGCGCGGGCCACGTCGACCCCGCGCCGGATGGAGTCGATCCAGGCCGAGCAGGAGTAGGGGACGACGATGCCGGTGGTGCCGAGGATGGAGAGGCCGCCGAGGATGCCCAGCCGGGGGTTCCAGGTGGAGCGGGCGATCTCCTCGCCGTGGTCCACCGAGATCTCCACCACCACGTCCCCGGCCGCGCCGAACTCCGCGGCCACCTCGGCCACCGCGTCCCGCATCATCTGCCGGGGCACCGGGTTGACGGCGGGCTCGCCGACGGGCAGCGGCAGGCCGGCCTTGGTCACCGTGCCGACCCCGGGCCCGGCCCGGAAGACCACCCCGGAGCCGGGCTCCCCCGCCCAGACCGTGGACCGGATCAGCGCACCGTGGGTGACGTCCGGGTCGTCCCCGGCGTCCTTCACCACCCCGGCCGTAGCCCGTCGGCCGCCGGGCCCGTCCGTCAGCCGCTCGGCGGCCAGGGCGAAGGCGGGCTGCTGGCCCTTGGGCAGCGTGATCACCACCGGGTCGGGGAACTCGCCGGTCAGCAGCGCCTGGTACGCCGCCCTGGTCGCCGCGGTCGCGCACGCCCCGGTCGTCCACCCGTGCCGCAGCCCGCTGCTCCGCAGCTGCCCGGCCCGACCACCGACCTCACTCACGACCGCTCCTCGCTCCGCACCCTGTTCCCGGACGCCTCCATCCTCCCTGCTCGGCCCGGCACCGACGCAGCTGGGGGAGCCGTCTGCGCGGGCGATCGTGTACGAGCTCCCACGAACCGCCGCCATCACGGGCGCGCGGAGGACGGCCGAGCCCGGACAGGGCCCGTACGGTCTCCACACCACCGGAACGGTCGCTTCGCCCGGGCACAGGCGGCTCGGGGCCGGCGGCCACCGGGTGGTCCACGCCGTGGACGGCGGGCGACCCGTCGTACCGGTGATCCGGATCGGACGTCGTTCGGCGGTGTACCGCGGCCGGGAACCGCGGAACGAGGCGACCACGGCCAGGGGGCGGGGCCGACGGCCCCGGCCCCGCCCGCGGTCTCACGCCTCCGGGTAGCGGCGCGGCGTCCAGACGACCTCGGTGGCGTTGCCGCGTTCGACGGCCCGGGTCTGGGAGGACCCGATCAGCAGGATGGTGCGCATGTCGACCTGGGTGGGGTCGAGGTCGCCGAGGCGGACCGTGCGGACCCGCTCGGTCGGGCCGCCGACGTCCCGGGCCATGACCACCGGGGTCTCCGGCGCGCGGTACTCCAGCAGGAGGTCCCGGGCGCGGCCGACCTGGGTGGTGCGGGACTGCGAGCCGGGGTTGTAGAGGGCGAGCACCAGGTCCGCCGCGGCGGCCGCGCGCAGTCGCCCGGCCACCACGTCCCAGGGCTTGAGCCGGTCGGAGAGCGAGACCACCGCGTAGTCGTGACCGAGCGGGGCCCCGGCGCGGGAGGCGGCCGCGTGGGCGGCGGTCATCCCGGGCACGATCCGGACCGGGACGTCCCGGTAGGCCTCCTCGCAGGCCACCTCCAGGACGGCGGTCGCCATCGCGAACACGCCCGGGTCGCCGGAGGAGACCACCGCGACCCGGTGGCCGCGGCGGGCCAGGTCGAGGGCGAACTCGGCCCGCTCGGACTCCACCTTGTTGTCGGAGCCGTGCCGCTGCTGGCCGGGGCGGACGGGCACCCGGTCCAGGTAGGTGGTGTAGCCGACCAGGTCGGTGGCGGCGGCGAGGGCGCCGCGCGCCTCGGGGGTGAGCCAGAGCGGACCGGCCGGGCCGGTGCCGATGACGGTGACGCTGCCCGTGCCGTCGGCGAGCCGCACCTGCGGTTCCAGCGGCGCGACCTTGCTGGGCAGCACGGCCACCGAGAAGTACGGCACGGTCTCCGCCTCCACCTCGGCCAGCGGCGCCGTGCGCTCGCCGTCCATGAAGGCGCGCTCGACGTACTGGGCGTCCTCCAGCCGGCCGGCCCGCTCCAGGGCGCGGCGGACGGCCGGGAAGGTCCGGCCCAGCTTCATGATCACGGCGGACTCGGCGGAGGCGATCCGGGCCGTCAGCTCCTCCTCGGGCAGGGTGCCCGGGATGACCGTGAGCGTCTCCTCGGCCTCGGTGAGCGGCTGGCCGAGCCGGGCCGCGGCGGCGCTGACGGAGGTGACGCCGGGCACCACCTCGGTCGGGTAGCGGTGCGCCAGGCGCTTGTGCATGTGCTGGTAGGAGCCGTAGAAGAACGGGTCCCCCTCGGCCAGCACGACGACGTCGCGGCCGGCGTCCAGGTGGGCGGCCAGCCGGGCGGCGGCCTCCTCGTAGAAGTCGTCGAGGGCACCCCGGTAGCCGCCCGGGTGGTCGGTGGTCTCGACCGTGACCGGGTAGACCAGCCGCTCCTCGATCTGACCGCCCGTCAGGTACCGCTCGGCGATGGACCGGGCGATCGAGCGGCCGTGCCGGGCGCTGTGGTACGCCACCACGTCGGCCTTGCCGATCAGTTCGGCGGCGCGGACGGTGACCAGGGACGGATCACCCGGGCCGAGCCCGACCCCGTACAGCCGGCCCGTAATTGCCTGATCGTCCGTCACTCTTCCTCGCTCGCAATCGCGTTGACGGCGGCGGCGGCGATCGCGCTGCCGCCGCGCCGGCCGCGCACCACCAGGTGCTCCAGGCCGGACGGGTGCACGGCCAGGGCCTCCTTCGACTCGGCCGCGCCGATGAAGCCGACGGGGACGCCGATCACCGCGGCCGGGCGCGGCGCGCCCTCCTCGATCAGCTCCAGCAGCCGGAACAGCGAGGTCGGCGCGTTGCCGACGGCCACCACCGCGCCCTCCAGCCGGGGCAGCCACAGCTCCATGGCGGCGGCGCTGCGGGTGTTGCCCATCTTGCGCGCCAGCTCGGGCACCGACGGGTCGGTGAGGGTGCAGACCACCTCGTTGTCGGCGGGCAGCCGCTTGCGGGTGACGCCGCTGGCGACCATGTTCACGTCGCAGAGGATCGGCGCACCGGCGTGCAGTGCGGCGCGGGCCGCGGCGACCACGCCCGGCGAGTACACCAGGTCCTCGACCAGGTCGGTCATGCCGCAGGCGTGGATCATCCGCACCGCGACCTGGGCGACGTCCGCGGGCAGGGCGGCCAGCTCGGCCTCGGCCCGGATGGTGGCAAAGGACTGGCGGTAGATGGACGCGCCGTCCTTCTCGTACTCGATCACTTCGTGGTCCTCCGGGCCTCGGCGACCGCCTCGGCCATCTCCTCGTTCGTCACATCCACGGCGGTGCCGCGCCCCTGCGGCGCGCCCGCCACCGTCACCCGGTATCCCTGCCCGGTCGCGAGTACGTCGACCCACTGCCCGGTCGGGTGGCCGCAGCGCCGGTCGCACCCCGACCAGTGCACCGGCAGGCCGGCGGCCGGTGCCTCGGCCAGCGCCCGGGCCGCGTCGGCACGGACGTCGGCCAGGGACTTCGCGCAGCCCGGCAGGCCGGTGCAGGCGCTCGCACCGTCCCAGCCCGCGCCGGTCGCGGTCCGGAAGCCGGCCGCGTGGAGGCCGGCCAGCCGCTCGGCAGGCGCGCCGGGCAGCACCACCGCGCGCCACGGGGTGAGCCGAAGCTCGCCCTCGGCCGCGTCGACCAGCGCCCGCCACGCGGCGGCGCCGCAGCGGCCGAAGCGCAGGCCGACCGCCAGGCCGCCGGGCAGTGCGCCGAGCGCCGGGGGCGCGGCGGCGAAGGCCGGCAGCTCGGCCGTGCCCGGCGCCAGCAGCCCCGGGACCTCCCGCAGGTGCCAGGCCGTACGGCCGGTGGCGCGCAGCACGTCCAGGAACTCCCGGGCAGCCGCCAGCGCCGCGTCCACCGCACGGTCGGCCGGCACCGGGCGCGCGGTGGCCGCGTTCCCGAGGCGCAGCAGGGCGGCGCCGGCCGGGCCTGCGATCAACGTCACATCGGCGTTCAGCCCGGCCACGTCCCCGCGCCCGTCGTCCAGGACGAACAGGAACTTGCCGGACAGCCCGGTCGCCCACGGGCTCGCGCAGAGCTTCGCGTCCAGCTCGCGCGCCCAGGCCCGCACGTCGGCGTGGCCGGCGCCGGGGCCGGGGGAGGCGACGATGTTGCGCACCCGCTCGTGGGTGTCGGAGGGCAGTAGTCCGACGGCCCGCAGCCGGGCGCCGAGTTCGGCACCGCAGCCGGCGGCGAGGCCGCGCAGCTGGACGTTGCCGCGCGAGGTGACCTCCAGGTCGCCGTCGCCGAGCGCCGTCGCGGCCTCGGCCAGCGCGATCGCCTGACGCCCGGTCAGCAGACCGCCGGGCAGGCGGACCCGTGCCAGGGCTCCGTCGTCGGCGGTGTGCAGACGAAGGGCCCCCGGACAGGCGTCCGCGCGGCCCCGGTCGGGCGCGCCGGCGCCCGGCGTCGTGGCGTCGGGAGTCGGTGGCATGGCCGCGAGCATACAGATGATCCGATCGGTTGCCCCCGTACTCCCGGTCACACTCCCGGCCGCACTCCCCCAGCTCAGCCGCACCCCGTACGATGCTGCCGGGCGCCCCGCGCGGGCCGCCCGCACGCCAGCGACGGCGCAGGGGAGGAAACCGGTGCAAGCCCGGTGCGGTCCCGCCACTGTGACCGCGGTTCACCGGACTTCCGGGCGGCCGCGGGAGCCAGGAACTCCTGCCGTCCTCCACCGGCCCGGGGCGCGGACCCCGAGGAAGGCTTGAAGCCATGCGCCGCCGCATGCCCGCACTCGCGGTCCTGTCCACCGACAAGGCCGGGAGGGCCTTCGCATGATTCTGCTGCTGTCGACGTCCGACACCGACCTGCTCAGCGCCCGTGCCTCGGAGGGTCCGGTCCGCTACCGCCTCGGCAACCCGGCCCGGCTCACCGCCGAGGAGCTGCCCGAGCTGCTGGAGGGCACCGACCTCGTGGTGGTCCGCCTGCTCGGCGGCCGCCGGGCCTGGCAGGAGGGCCTGGACGCGCTGCTGGCCGGCCCCCGCCCGGTGGTGGTGCTCACCGGCGAGCAGGCACCCGACGCCCAGCTGATGGAGCTGTCCACCGTCCCGGCCGGCATCGCCGCCGAGGCGCACGCCTACCTCGCCCACGGCGGCGCGGCCAACCTCGCCGAGCTGGGCTCCTTCCTCTCCGACACGGTGCTGCTCACCGGCCACGGCTTCGCCCCGCCCGCCTCCGCGCCGGCCTGGGGGCCGCTGGAGCGCGAGGCCCGCACGACCGGGGGCCCGACCGTCGCGGTGCTCTACTACCGCGCCCACCACATGAGCGGGAACACCGCCTTCGTCGAGACCCTCTGCCGCGCCGTCGAGGACCAGGACGCACAGGCCCGCGCCTACTACTGCGCCTCGCTGCGCGGCGCCGAGCCCGAGCTGCTGGCCGCGCTCGGCGAGGCCGACGCGATCGTCACCACCGTGCTCGCGGCCGGCGGCACCCGCCCGGCCGACGCCCAGGCCGGCGGCGACGAGGAGGCCTGGGACGCCGGCGCGCTCGCCGCGCTCGACCGCCCGATCCTCCAGGCGCTCTGCCTGACCTGGTCGCGGGCCCAGTGGGAGGCCAGCGACGACGGCCTCTCCCCGCTGGACACCGCCACCCAGATCGCCGTGCCCGAGTTCGACGGCCGCCTGATCACCGTCCCGTTCTCCTTCAAGGAGCTGGACGAGGACGGTCTGACCGTCTACGCCGCCGACCCCGAGCGCGCCGCCCGGGTGGCCGGCACCGCCGTCAAGCACGCCCGGCTGCGCCACGTCCCGGCCGCCGAGCGCCGGCTCGCCCTCGTCCTCTCCGCGTACCCGACCAAGCACGCCCGGGTCGGCAACGCCGTCGGCCTGGACACCCCGGCCAGCGCCGTCCGGCTGCTGGAGCGGCTGCGCGCGGAGGGCATGGACCTCGGCGACGCGCTCCCCGGGTTGGACGGTGCCGGCGAGGACGGCCACGAGGGCGACGCCCTCATCCACGCGCTGATCGCGGCCGGCGGCTACGACCAGGACTGGCTCACCGAGGAGCAGCTGGCCCGCAACCCCGTCCGCATCCCCGCCGCCGACTACCGCCGCTGGTACGCCACGCTGCCGCAGGCGCTGCGCGAGCAGGTCGAGGAACACTGGGGCCCCGCCCCCGGCGAGCTCTACGTGGACCGCTCGCAGAACCCGGACGGCGACATCGTGCTGGCCGCGATCCGCTCCGGGAACCTGCTCGTGCTGATCCAGCCGCCGCGCGGCTTCGGCGAGAACCCGGTCGCGATCTACCACGATCCCGACCTCCCGCCGTCGCACCACTACCTGGCCGCCTACCGCTGGATCGAGGCCGCCCGCGAGGACGGCGGCTTCGGCGCCCACGCCGTCATCCACCTCGGCAAGCACGGGAACCTGGAGTGGCTGCCCGGCAAGACCGCCGCGCTCTCCGCCGAGTGCGGCCCGGACGCCGTCCTCGGCGACCTCCCCCTGGTCTACCCGTTCCTGGTCAACGACCCGGGCGAGGGCACCCAGGCCAAGCGCCGCGCCCACGCCACCCTCGTCGACCACCTCGTCCCGCCGATGGCCCGCGCCGACTCCTACGGCGACATCGCGCGCCTGGAGCAGCTGCTCGACGAGCACTCCAACATCGCCGCCATGGACCCGGCCAAGCTGCCCGCCATCCGCGCCCAGATCTGGACGCTGATCCAGGCCGCCAAGCTGGACCACGACCTCGGCCTGGACGAGCGCCCGGAGGACGACGGCTTCGACGACTTCCTGCTGCACGTCGACGGCTGGCTCTGCGAGATCAAGGACGCCCAGATCCGCGACGGCCTGCACGTCCTCGGCCAGGCGCCGAGCGGCACCGACCGGGTCAACATCGTGCTCGCCATCCTCCGCGCCCGGCAGATCTGGGGCGGCGTCAGCGCGCTGCCCGGCCTGCGCGAGGCGCTCGGCCTGGACGAGGCGGCGCTCACCCTGGGCGCCACCGACGCGGCCGAGGCGCAGGCCCGCGCCCTGGTCGAGGCCATGGAGGCCGAGGACTGGGCGCCCGCGGCGGTCGAGAAGGTGGCCGCCGGACTGCCGGCCGCCGTCGCCGAGGTGCTGACCTTCGCGGCCACCCAGGTCGTCCCGCGCCTGGCCGCCACCACTGACGAGCTGGACGCCGTGCTGCACGCACTGCAGGGCGGCTTCGTCCCGGCCGGCCCGTCCGGCTCGCCGCTGCGCGGCCTGGTCAACGTGCTGCCGACCGGCCGCAACTTCTACTCCGTCGACCCCAAGGCGGTCCCCAGCAAGCTCGCCTGGGAGACCGGCCAGGCCCTGGCCGCGTCGCTCGTCGAGCGCTACACCGCCGACAACGACGGCGCCTACCCGCCCTCGGTCGGCCTCTCGCTCTGGGGCACCAGCGCGATGCGGACCGCCGGCGACGACATCGCCGAGGCCTTCGCCCTGCTCGGCGTCCGCCCGGTCTGGGACGACGCCTCGCGCCGGGTCACCGGGCTGGAGGCGATCCCGCTGGACGAGCTGGGCCGCCCGCGCATCGACGTGACGCTGCGCATCTCCGGCTTCTTCCGCGACGCCTTCCCGCACGTGGTCGCCCTGCTGGACGACGCGGTGCGCCTGGCCGCGGCCCAGGAGGAGCCGGCGGAGGACAACTTCGTCCGGGCCCACGTCCAGGCCGACCTCGCCGTGCACGGCGACGAGCGCAAGGCGACGGTCCGGGTCTTCGGCTCCCGCCCGGGCACCTACGGCGCCGGCCTGCTCCAGCTGATCGACAGCCGGGACTGGCGCACCGACGCCGACCTCGCCGAGGTCTACACGGTCTGGGGCGGCTACGCGTACGGCCGCGGCCTGGACGGGCGGCCGGCCCGCGAGGAGATGGAGACCGCGTACAAGCGGATCACCGTCGCGGCCAAGAACACCGACACCCGCGAGCACGACATCGCCGACTCGGACGACTACTTCCAGTACCACGGCGGCATGGTGGCCACCGTGCGCGCCCTCACCGGCAAGGCGCCGACGGCCTACATCGGCGACTCGACCCGCCCGGAGACGGTCCGCACCCGCACCCTGACCGAGGAGGCGGCCCGCGTCTTCCGCGCCCGGGTGGTCAATCCGCGCTGGATCGAGGCGATGCGCCGGCACGGCTACAAGGGCGCCTTCGAGATGGCGGCCACCGTGGACTACCTGTTCGGCTACGACGCCACCACCGGCGTGGTCGCCGACTGGATGTACGAGAAGCTGACCCAGGAGTACGTGCTCGACCCGACCAACCGGGAGTTCCTGGCCGAGGCCAACCCGTGGGCGCTGCACGGGATCAGCGAGCGGCTGCTGGAGGCGGCGAGCCGCGGGCTGTGGGAGCAGCCGGACCCGGAGCTGATCGAGCAGCTGCAGGCCGCGTTCCTGGAGACCGAGGGCGACCTGGAGGGCGACGAGGGCTGAGCCCGGCGCGCTCCGGGCGGGGCTGACGACGGCCCCGGCAGCCCCGCCCGGCGTGCGTCGGCGGCGTCCCGGTCATCGGGCCGTCCGCCTTCCCTTCATCCATTCGGGTGACGGAAATGCTGGTGGCACCCCCCTGCCGAGCGGACAATACGGGGCATGTCCCGCCGCCTCGCCCTCGCCCGGCCCGCCCACGGTGCGGTGCCCGCCGCACCGGACCGCGACGCCCGGACCCACCGCTACCGGGCCCGGGTGGCCGCGCTGGCCGCCGGGGCGCTTCCCGTGCTCGCCTTCCCGGCCCCCGGGCAGGCCTGGCTCGCCTGGGTCGCACTCGTCCCCGGGCTGCTGCTGATGCAGCGGGCGCCCGGGGCGCGGGAGGCGGCGGTGCGCGGCTGGTGGTTCGGCGCCGGGTTCATCCTGACCGGGATGTACTGGCTGCTCCCCTCCATCGGGCCGGCGCTGCCGCTGCTCGCGTTGGTCTTCGGTGTCCTCCAGGCCGGGTTCGGCTACGCCGCCCACCGGCTGCTGCACCCGCCGCTGACCGCACGCCGCTCGCTGCTCGCCCTGGCCGTCCTCCCGGCGGTCTGGCTGACCACCGAGTACGCGCGCTCCTGGCACGCCCTCGGCGGGCCGTGGGCACTGCTCGGCGCCACCCAGTGGCGGCACCCGGCCGTCCTCGCGCTGGCCTCGGCGGGCGGGATCTGGCTGGTCAGCGCCGCCGTGGTGGCCGTCAACACCGGCGTACTGATCGCGCTCACCGCCGTCCGGTGGCAGCCCCGCGCCCTCGCCGCGCTGTCCACCGTGCTGGTGCTGGCGGCCGGCCCGGCACTGTTCGCGCTCCGCGACGCGCCCGCCCGCTCCGGGGAGGCCACCGTCGCGCTGGTGCAGCCCGGCATCGTCGAGGATCCGCAGGCCCGGTTCGAGGCGAGCGCCGCGGCCACCGCCGCGCTGGGCGGCCGGCCCGTCGACCTGGTCGTCTGGGGCGAGTCCAGCACCACCGCCGACCTGGACCGCGACCCGGCCGCCCTGGACCGGCTGCGCCGGCTCTCGGCACTGACCGGCGCCGAGCTGCTGGCCGGCGAGGACGCGCGCAAGGCGGACGGGCGGATCTCCAAGGACGCGGTGCTGATCTCGCCGGACGGGATCGTCGATCGCTACCGCAAGATCCGGCTGGTGCCGTTCGGCGAGTACATCCCGTTGCGCCCGGCGCTCGGCTGGATCGCCGGCGTGAGCCGGGCGGCCGGGGAGAACCGGGCGCCGGGCACGGCGTTCCACCTGCTGCCGTCGACCGACCGCGCGGGTGCGCCGCTGCCGGTCGGGGCACTGGTCTGCTTCGAGTCGGCCTTCCCCGACATGGCCCGGGCGGCCGCGAACGACGGCGCCCGGGTGCTGGTCTACCAGTCCTCGACCTCGACCTTCCAGCGCACCTGGGCCCCCGAGCAGCACGTCTCGCTGGCCGCGATCCGCGCCGCCGAGACCGGCCGACCCGCCGTCCAGGCCTCGCTCACCGGCGTCTCGGCCGCGTTCGACGCGCAGGGGCGCGAGCTGGCCCGGCTCGGCACCGGGAGCACCGGGACGCTGACGGTCCGGCTTCCGCTCACCACCACCACGACGGCTACCTGGTACGACCGGGTCGGCGACGTGGTGCCGGCGGCGGCGCTGCTGGTCACCGCCGTGGCGGCGGTGACCGGCGGGGCGGCCCGGCTCCGCCGCCCGGCGGCGGGGGCGCCGGAGGGGGGTCAGCCCTCGGGCCCGGCCGCGTAGATGCCGAAGGCCGCGCCCATCGGGTCGCGCAGGACGGCGATCCGCCGGTCGTTCGCCATCGAGACCGGCGGCATCAGGACGTCGCCACCGAGGTTCCCGGCCCGGAACGTCGCCACGTCGGCGTCGGCGACCGCGAAGTACGGCAGCCAGTGCGGCGGCACCTGCGGCGGGAACCGGTCGTCCATGGTGAGCATGCCGCCGAAGTCCTCACCGGACAGGCCCCACTGGGTGTACCGCTCGGACGGGTTCACCGACCAACCGAACACCGCCGGGTAGAACGCGCGGGAACCGTCCGGGTCGCGGGTGACCAGCTCCACCCAGCCGAGCGCGCCGGGCTCGTTGAGCACCTCGGCGCCCAGCAGCGCGCGCGGCTGCCAGAGCGCGAACACCGCGCCGGACGGGTCGGCGGCGATCACGAACCGGCCGAGGTCCAGGGCCTCCGTCGGCGCGACGATGAGGCTGCCGCCGGCCTCGGTGATCCGGGCCGCGGTGGCGTCCGCGTCGTCGACGGCGAAGGAGACCGTCCAGGCCGTCGGCTGCCCCTCCCCGTAGAGCGGGGTGATGGCGGCGGCCACCTTGCCGTCCAGCTTCATGAAGGTGTAGCCGCCGGCCTCGGGCCGTTCGTCGGGCTCGGCCTGCCAGCCGAAGATCTCGCCGTAGAACCGCTCGGCGGCGATCGGGTCGGCGCTGCCGTGCTCGACCCAGCACGGTCCGCCGACGGTCACGCTCTCCTGCTTCATCTCGTCGCCCTGCTCTCAGCCGATTTCGAGGATCAGTTTGCCCCGCGCGTGCCCCGACTCGACCAGCGCCATCGCCTCGGCGGCGTGGGCGAGCGGGTAGCGGCCGGTGATGTGCGGGTCCAGCTCGCCCGCCGCCACCAAGTCGGCCAGCGCGGCGAGCGTGGCCGGGGTGGTGGAGCGGGTGATGTAGCGGCCGCCGAGCTCGGCGGCGGTGTCCGGGTCCGCGGTGGAGACCAGCTTCGACCGGTCGGCGAGCGTCACCGCCGCGGCCCGCAGGGCTTCACCGCCGACCAGGTCGAGGATGCCGTCCACGCCGTCCGGCGCGGCCGCCCGGATCCGCTCGGCCACGCCGTCGCCGTAGCGCACCTGCACGGAGCCCAGGGATTCCACGTGGGCACGGTTGGCGTCGCTCGCCGTACCGAGGACCCGGATGCCCCGGCTGCGGGCGATCTGGGCGGCCGCGCTGCCGACACCGCCGGCGATGCCGAGGATCAGCAGCGTCTCGCCGGAGCCGACCCCGACGTCCCGGACGCCGTCGTCGGCCGTGGCGGCCGCCACCGAGAGCGTGGCCGCCTCGGCGAAGCCGATACCACGGGGTTTGACCGCGCTCATGTCGGCGCGCAGCAGCGTCTGCTCGGCGAAGGCGCCGGTCGCGGCCACCCCGAACACCTCGTCGCCCGGGGTGAAGCCGGTGACGCCGGGCCCGATCCGCTCGACCACGCCCGAGGCCTCCTGTCCGAAGACGGCCGGGAGCTCGCGGTTGCGGCCCAGCAGCCCGCGGCGGATCTTCCAGTCCACCGGGTTCACCCCGGCGACCCGCACCGCGATCCCCAGCCGGCCCGGGCCCGGCTCCAGTACCGGCCGGTCCAGGAACTCCTGAGTCTCCGGCCCGCCGTAGTCGACGAACCCGAACGCCTTGGCCATCCTCGATCCACTCCTCGCTCGGCCGCACTCCCCCGGCCCAGCATGCGGCCCGGCCGCGGCCCCGGCCCGCCGGTGATGCGCTGAACGGGCGGAGGGCGGAGCCGCGGAGAGTGGCGGGACGGACGGCGCTGCGAGCGGCACCGACGCGACCGGCGTCGCGAGCGGCGGCGTCAGCGGGAACGGCGGAGGGGGCGACGGCCCGCTCGCCGTCACCCCCGGTTGTGGTCCCCCGTCCGGCCGTCGATCAGCTCGCGCAGGATGTCCATGTGGCCGGCGTGGCGGGCGGTCTCGGTGGCCATGTGGATGAGCACCCAGCGCAGCGACACCTCGTCGCCGAACCAGGCCCGGCCGAGCTCGTCGAGCCCCTGCTCCTCGATGACCTGGTCGGCCGCCGCCCGGGCCCGGGCGTAGAAGGTGAGGACGTCGGCGGTGGACTCGTCCGGGCGGATCCGCAGGTCCGAGTCCTCGTCCTCGTCGAGGTCGAACGGCAGCGGCCCGGTCTCCCGGCCGAAGGCCTGGCAGAACCAGCCGAGTTCGGCACCGCCGAGGTGCTTCACCAACCCGAGCAGGGTCGTCCCGGACGGCGCCACCGGCCGCCGCAGCTGCTCGTCGTCAAGCCCTTCGAGTTTCCACAGCACCGCGTCCCGGTGCCGGTCGAGAGCCACGAACAGGCTCTCCTTCTCCGCCCCTCGGAAGGGCACGCGCTTCCTCATGCGCGGACCCTAACAAACGGCCGATCGATCTGTCGCTCAGTCAGATCTCTTCGCTGAAGGAGCATTTCACCGCTCAGTTCGGTCCACGGGGATCCAGAGCTCGGCCTCCGCCTCCTCCCCCGACCCGAAGCCGGTCCGCAGGATCTCGGGGCCGAGCTTGGTCTCGTACGGGTTGGACGGGAACCAGAGGGTGTAGACGTCCCGCCACATCTCCTGGAGCGCCCTCGGGAAGGTCCCCCGGTTGGCGAAGACGGCCCAGGTGCCGGCCGGCACCTCGCGTACGTCCAGCCCGTCCGGCACGACGGTCTCCGCACCTGCCACCACCGCGTGGTAGTAGTCGAGTTCGACGCCCTCCGCGCGGTCGTCCGAGAAGAACTCGGTGACCGAGACGACGCCCTCGGGCTCCTGGTCGGAGAGCGCGGCGATCCGCGCGATGTCCTCCTGGCCGATCTCCCGGATGAACGCGGCCATCGCCGGGTTCACCCCTTCGTGGACCAGGGACACCCGCGCCCTCCGGCCGACCACCTTGAACGCCGGCTTCTCGACGATTCGGTACTCCATGCTGCTACTCCCTTCGACGACGAGCCGGAAGGAGATCCGGGGCTGGGAGCGCAGCACCAGGCCGCCGCGCCGGGCCTCGCCGGGCCCGACGCCGTGCATCGCCCGGAACGCCCGGGCGAACGCCTCACCCGAGGTGTAGCCGTGGCGGACCGCGACATCCAGCAGCGTCCGCCCACCGGCCAGGACCTCGGCCCCGGCGACGGTGAGCCGCCGGCGTCGCACGTACTCCGACAGCGGCATCCCGGCCAGCGCCGAGAACAGCCGCCGGAAGTGGTACTCCGAGGTCGCCGCGATCCGCGCCAGCTCGGCCGCGTCGAGCGGCTCGTCCAGGTGCTCCTCGATGTGGGCGATCGCCCGGTTGAGCTGCTCCAGCATCCCGACCTCGTCCTTCCTCTTATTGATCACCAGCGTAGGAAGGGCCCGCCCTGCCGCACCCGACATCCTGTGCCCGCTCCGGTCGGGTCGGGTCAGGCGGGGCGGGCGGGCGGGGCGGGCGGTTCGTCGTGCGGCCCGCGGGAAGATCCGTCGCCCCCGCGGCGTTGCCGCCCTCCGCCGCACCTCGCACCCCCGGCGGCACCGAACCCTGTTGTTCAAATTGGAACTACCTAGTACGGTCAACACCCGACCACCACACCGGTAACGGAGGCCCCGCCCATGCCGCACCCTGCCCCACCGCTGCCCGGGACCGCCACCGTGCGCGCCCGGGTCCGCATCCCGCTGACCTTCCCCGACGGTTACCGTGCCGAGGCCGAGGTCTTCACCTTTCACGGCTTGGCCGACGGCGCCGAGCACCTCGTGCTCGCCCTCGGCACGGTCCCCGACGGCGGGACGCCGCTGGTGCGGCTGCACTCCGAGTGCCTGACCGGCGACGTGTTCGGCTCGGACCGGTGCGACTGCGGCCCCCAGCTGCGCGAGTCGGTGGAGCGGATCGCCGAGGCCGGCGGCTACCTGCTGTACCTGCGCCAGGAGGGCCGGGGCATCGGTCTCTACAACAAGCTGGACGCCTACGCCCTCCAGGACTCCGGCCTGGACACCTACGACGCCAACACCGCGCTCGGCCTTCCCGAGGACGGGCGCGACTACACGGCCGCCGCCCAGATGCTCACCGCGCTCGGCGCCGGCACCGTCGACCTGCTGAGCAACAACCCGGACAAGGCCGCGCAACTGGCCGCCCTCGGCATCACCGTGGAGCGCCGGGTCCCGACCGGCGTCCACCTGTCCGCCAGCAACGTCCGCTACCTGCGCGCCAAGGTGGAGCGGACGGGCCACTCGATCGAGCTCTCCCGCCTGGTGGGCTGAGGCGGCGTCGGCCCGTCGGCCGGAGGCACGACGGCGGTCCGGCGCCGCGGAGGGGGTTCCGCGGCGCCGGACCGCCGTCGGGACCGGTCAGTCAGGCCGGCCGGTGGCACCGCACCGGGTCAGTGCTGCCAGACGCGCACGTAGTCAACCTGCATGTCCGCCGGGGTCGCGGTCGGACCAGAGGCGTAGACCGCGTTGTTGAGGATCAGGTACATCGGCGACGAGGTGATGCCGCTGGTGATCTGGCCGACCTTCACGCCGTCGTAGTAGTAGGTCACCGAGCCCGGCGCCCAGTCGGCGCCGAAGGTGTGCCAGCCGCTGTAGTTGCCCGGAGCGCAGCCGCCGGGGCCGCCGGACGGCGAGTGGAAGTGGTAGCACGCGTCACCGCTCAGACCCTCCATCACGTCCAGCTCGCCGTCGGCCGGCCAGTTCTGGCCGTCGGCCCAGAAGGCCGGCCAGTTGGCGACCTGCGAACCGGACGCCGGCAGGTAGATCCGGGCCTCGAAGGCGCCGTAGGTGAACTGGGCCTTGCCGTTGGTGTTGACCAGGCCCGAGGTGTACGCGTAGTTCTTGCCGTTCACCGTGGCCGGCTTCTGCTCGGCCTTGAGGTGCAGGCTGCCGCCGCTCTCGCTGATCTGGGACGGGGCGTAGGCGGCGGACTCGGCGCTGTTCACCGGGGGCGTCGTACAGGTGGCGCAGCCGAACCAGTTGGGGTTCCACTTCGAGCTGTCGAGCGAGGAGCCGTTGAACTCGTCCGCGAAGACCGAGCGCCAGGTGCCGGGGATGCCGAGCGGGGCGGCACCGGAACCGGACGGCTGGGTGGGCGTGGTGGTGACGGTGGCCGACGGCGAGGTGCTCGGGGTCGGCGAGGCGGTGGCCGACGGCGAGGCGCTCGGGGTCGGCGAGGCGGTGGGGCTCGACGTCGAGGTCGGCGTCGAGGTCGGCGTCGGCGTCGGGCTCGATGCCGGGCTCGTCGCACCGGCGGTGAAGGTGCCGATCGGCGCCAGGTCGTGCCAGGTGTTGTTGACCTCGTACGCCACGAAGTACGTGTACTTGCCGTCCGGGAAGGTGCGGCTCTCCGGCGTGAACGTCCGCTGCTTCGAGGACAGCGTGGTCGGGATGGCGCCGCGGAAGTCGTAGTGCGTGCCGTCGGCCCCACGGACCGCGATGGTCAGGGCCTGCACCGCGGTCCGCTTGGTGGCGTGCACCTTGGCGGTGGCGGTGACCGTCGCGCCGCTGCCGGGAGCCGACGGCGTGACCGACAGCGAGTCGACCACCACCGGATCGGCCGGCGCGGTCGGCAGGGCCCAGGCCACGGCCGCTCCGGATCCGGTCGCGGCGACCGCGAGGGCGAGGACGGCGAGCCTTCGCCGGCCGGTGAACGTGCTGCGGGCACGGTGCTTCGAGTGCTTGGGCATGAGGGGGAGGACCTTTCGTTCCCCCCGGCTGTGGAGCCAGCAGCCTGAACGAGGGAACGGTCCGTACGCAAGCCCGATGCCGCGGCCGGAACCGCGGCATCGATCGTGCACGTGCTTAAAACTCCAGGTGGGGCAGCCCTTCGAGGTGCGGATGCGGTCAGTCTGTGAGATGGGGCACAGGCGGGGTGCGGGCCCCGGGCCGGTGGTGGACGGGCCGGCCGGCCCGGGGCCGGATCAGGTCGGTCAGCGCACCTCCGCGGCGATCGCCCGGCTGATCTGCCGGGCTGCGAAGCCCGTACCGCAGACGAAGCGCATCATCGGCCCGAAGGTGTCGGCGGCGGACAGGCCGGTGAAGTAGAGTCCGGGCACCGATGACTCGAAGCCGTGGGACAACCGGGGTGCGCCACCGTTGCGCCGGGCTACCCCCCCCCCAGCCCCGGGTCCAGCATCTCCAGCCGCTCGACGTCGACCCGGTACCCGGTGGCGGCCAGCACCTGGTCGACCTCCAGGGTGTCGGTGGTCCCGCGCAGCCGGAGCCGGACCCGGCCGTCGACCTCCTCGGCCGACGCCACCCGGTGCCCGGTGAGCAGCGGGAACCGGCCGAGCGCCCGCTCGCGCAGCCACCACGCCCCGGACGGTCCGAGCACCGTGCGCACCAGCTCCGCCCTGGTGCGGTCCGGCAGGTACCGGAAGGCCGCCGGGGCGCGGGTGAACGCGACGAACGACCACCCCGGGCCCAGTGGGGACCCCGGATGCGCGATCCGCGCCGGCCACGTCCGGTCGCCCGGCCGGTCCGAGTCGGGCGGCTCGCCGAACTGCAGGCGCTCCGCCCTCGCGACCAGGACCGGTTCGGCGCCCGCCTCGTACATCAGCGTGGCGCTCTCCAGCGCC
This sequence comes from Kitasatospora hibisci, assembly GCF_043950205.1. Lineage (NCBI taxonomy): Bacteria > Bacillati > Actinomycetota > Actinomycetes > Kitasatosporales > Streptomycetaceae > Kitasatospora > Kitasatospora hibisci. The sequence goes on from NZ_CP171642.1 coordinate 1,673,287, forward strand.
GACTGCCCGGCCCCGATCACCGCGACCCGCTGGCCGGCGAACTTCGCCAGGTCGGCGTGGTCCGAGGTGTGCGAGGCGAGCCCCGCCGCGACCAGCGGCTGCAGGTCGACGGGGACCCTCGCGTACGACGGGAAGCCGCTGGCCATCACCACAGCGCGGGCGGTGAACGCCTCACCGGTGTCCAGGTGGAGCCGGAAACCGTTTGGCGCCCCCTCGACCCGGATCACGGCCGCGCGCTCCACCCCGGGCACGCACCGCTGCTGGTACCACTCGCCGTAGCGGACGAATTCGTCGAGCGGCACCGCGTAGCGATCGCCCACCCGCGGCTGGTTCCTGGCGGCCCGGAAGTCGTTCAGCCCGAACCGGCGTTCGGGGTCCGCGATGGACGAGGCCCGGGGTGTGGACTTCAGGAACATCCCGACGGGCATGCGCGCCCGCCAACTGCCCATCGGCACACCCATGATGCGTGCCGGAACGCTCAGCGCCCGGAGATGGGCCGCGACGGACAGCCCGTACGGACCGGCACCGACGATCGCGACGGGTACTTCGGTGATCGAGTTCATTTCGAACCTCCCAGGGCAAGGCCCTTGGTCATCCGCTGTCCGGCGTAGCCGGCCACGCGGCGTGTCCCCTGGCCGCCGAAGCGGAGCGCCATGACGGCGGCCGGTGCCGGGTCGTCACGGCACAGCCAGGCACGCTCCGTGGACCGCCGTGGCTTCAGGTCCGGCAGCGGACGCCGGTCCTGCCAGTACGTGACGGCGGCGGAGAGCACGTCCAGCTGTCCCACCCCGAAGAAGCGGTGGAGCTGCGGACCACGCGGTACCGGGCGTCCGGTGAGGGACAGGTGCAGGGCGCGGACCACGTCCACGCCGTCAGCCGTCTCGAACAGCCGGAACTGGGCACCGGTGCGGGGATTGAAGTCGAGCAGCTTGTACCTGCCGTCACGCAGGTCCAGCCGCCAGTCGAGGTCGGCGATGCCGCTGTAGCCCAGCGCCCGGCAGAGCCGGACGGCGAGTCCGGCCAGCTCGGGGTTGGGCAGCGACACCGCTCGGGTGGTGAACCCGCCCGAGGGCGGGTACGAGCGCAGCTTCTGCCCGGTGAAGACGGCGAGCGGTTCGCCGCCCGGGCCGCAGCACAGGTGGGTGATCCAGTCCTCGGAGCGTTCCGGGGCCAGGTACTCCTGGGCCAGCACCGAGAGTCGGCCGTTCGGCGGGCAGGCGGCCAGCAGCTCCTGCTCGTCGCGCACGATCGTGGAGTGCTGGACCACCGGGCGGCTGAGCCGGGTGAACGGCTCCAGGTTCTTCAGCACCATCGGGTAGCCGCAGGTCTTCGCGGCCGCCAGGAGCTCGCCGTGGTCGCCCGGAGCGACGGTGACGGGTGCCGGGACCCCGTGTTCCTCGCAGATCGCGTGCATGGCGCCCTTGTTGGCCAGCCGCCGGGGAAGCCCGGCGGGCACGGGCGGCAGCACGAAGTACGGGGACAGCTCGTCGGCGTGCTCGGCGAGCAGGACGGCGGCCTCGTCGTCGGTGGGCAGGGCGATGCACCGGCCGCCGATCTCCCGGCCGACCTCCCGGACGACGGCGAGCAGCCGGTCGGCGCGCTCGCGCCCGGTGGTGGGCCGGACGAAGGCGCGCGTGAGGTAGCGGGAGAGCGCCGTCGGCGTGAGCCGGTCCTCGACCATCGCGTACACCGGCACCCCGGCACGGCCCAGCGATCGCACGGCGCCGACCGGTCCGTGCGCCAGCGGGTACCTCCCCACCTTGACGAGCAGGACCGCGGTCCCCCGGTCCAGGTCCAGCCTGGTCGGCCCGGTGTGGTCGGCCCGGTTCATGTCGTGCCTCCTCTTGTCGTGCGCTCGGGAGTGCCGCTGGTCGGGTGCGTTCCGGTCCGGTCGGTCGTGCGCTCAGTGCTGCCACACGCCGACCCAGTCGACCCGTACCTGCGTCGAGTCGACGCCGGGCGGGGGCGACTGCTGGTAACCCACGGCGAGGTTGAGGATCAGTTCCATCGGGGTGGTCGGGATCGAGGCCCGGTCGGTGACCTGGAAGACCTGCACGCCGTCGACGTACCAGGTGACGGCGTCGGGCTCCCAGTCGAGTCCGAACACGTGGTAGCCGACGGCGAAGTCCGCCGGGCCGTGGGCGTAGTGGGCGTCGATGTCGGTGCCGTCGGGGGCCTCGGCGTGCAGGTTGAGGTCGACGTACTGGTTGCTGTTGATGAACTCGGCGGCGTCGAGCTCCGGGAGCCCGCCCCTGGTGTTGGCGGAGAGCAGCCAGAACGCCGGGAACATGCCGAGCGGCTGGTCGGTGGTCCTGATCGCGGCGGCGAAGTACCCGTAGGTGAAGGTGTGCCGCGGGGTGCCGTCCCAGTTGTCGCGGCCGGTGGAGACCATGCCGGACGTCCAGGGGTAGACCTTCCCGTCGCTGCCGGACGTCGCCTGGCGCTGGGCGGTGAGGGTGAGTGCGCCGTTCCCCACCGAGACCTGGCCCGGGAGGTACCACTGGTCCTCGTGGTTGCCGGCGTTGGTGCAGCCCCGGACGTTCCAGTCGTAGCAGGTGGTCCACTTGGAGCCGTCCAGCCCGGTGCCGTTGAAGTCGTCCCGGAAGACCTCGCGCCACGGGCCCGATCCGGGCGGCCGGTCCGCCCCGACCGGCGGCGGGACGTCCGCGTCGCCCGTGGCCGCCGCGGTCGGGGTGTGCGGCTGCAGGACCGCGCTGACGCCGGTTCCGGCGCCGCTGGCCGTGCCGCAGGCGACGGCCAGCAGCAGCACGCCGGCCACCGGCAGCACCCGCCACCGGACCGCGGACCCGCCGGACGGCCGCCGGGGCCACCGGGAGCGGCGGGAACGGCCGGCCGGCTCGCCCGGCGCGGGGGCCGCTGAGGCCGCGGGCGCGCGTGCCGGGGCGGCGGGGAGGCGGCGCGGGAGCGCCGTCAGGAGGGTGGTGAGCACGGCGAGTGCCAGCACGGCCCGGCCGACCGTGAAGGAGTGGGTGAAGAACAGCGCCTCGGCGGTCAGCATCGAGAGCGCCAGGCTCACCGTCACGGTCAGCGCGGCGGCGGTCACCCGGCCGGGCCCCCGGTCGCGCCAGGAAGGGCCCGGCCGGGCCCAGGCCACGGCCGCCGCACCCGGACCGGCGAGCAGGAAGATGCCGGCGGCGACGGCCCGCAGCGGGTTCCCGGCCGGGAGCAGCAGGGCGGCGAGGGCGATCCAGCCGCAGAGCGCGGGCAGCACGCGCGGCAGGGTCCACGGTCGGACGGTCATGACGTCCTCCCTCCGGTCGGGGCGGAGCCGGCGCCCCCGTCGCCGGACGGGACGTACTGGTAGACGACGGCGTCGTCGTTCGAGAACACCAGCCGGAGGTCGGGGGCGGTCGCCGCGGCGGTCGCGAAGCCCTCCGTCGCGGCGACCGGCAGCAGTCCGGTGAGCTCGCACTCGGCGAGCTGGGCCCGGGTCAGGATCAGATAGGTCGGGCCGCCCGCGACGTTCGGGCGCTCCAGCACCATCCGCAGGACGTCACCGGGGTTGGCCACCAGGCGCTTGAGGTCCTCGTGGGAGGCGTCGCTGAGGACGAGCCGGTCGTGGTCGTCGTAGTGCAGCTCGCCCCCCGGCTCGTTGGCGGTCAGCGAGACGATCCGCGAGCCGGGCGGGGTGGCGGCGACGTAGCGGAGTGCGGCGGCCTCCTGCGGGGTGAAGTAGTTCATGCTCTCCTTGCCGAAGTAGCCGAAGAGCATGCCGCCGAGCAGGCCGAGCAGGACGACGGCGGTGACGCCGGTCCGCAGCGGGCCGCCGGGCCGGCCGGCCGGCGGAGCCGGCGTGCGGTCGGACGGGGAGCCGGGTTCGGGGCCGGACGGGGGGTCGGCGGGCTCGGCGTCGGCGGGCTCGGCGTCCCGGGTTCCCCAGAGCAGGGTCGCGGCGAGGAAGGCGGCGGCCGGGAGGGCGAACAGGTAGGCCCGGAAGAGCATCTCCCCGTCGTAGGCGTTGGCGAGCAGCACCAGGAGCGGCGCCGTCAGCAGCGGCACCAGGCCGATCCGGCGCACCGAGCGGTGGCGGACCAGCGCGGCGAGGGCGAGCAGGAGGACGGCGCCGGTCAGGAAGCGGTCGGCCCAGGAGGTCATGATCTGGCCGGGGGCGGCCTGTCCCAGCTGGGCCAGGCCGGACACCGCGTTGTGGTCCGGCGAGCCCAGGGCGGTGACCAGGCTGGCCAGGTTCTGCGAGACGAACGGGCGGGCCACGGTGGCGTCCCAGAGCACGGTCAGGCCCACCAGCGCGGCCAGCACCGGCAGCACGGTGCGGCGGTTGCGGCGGCCCAGAGCCAGCAGGGCCAGGCTCACGGCCAGCATGACCGGGGTCAGTTGGTGCGAGGAGACGATCACGGCGAGCAGCACCAGGACCAGCAGGAACGGCGCCACCCGCCAGCCGCCGCGGGGCGGGACCTCGTCGGCCGTCGACAGGGCCCGGGCACCGGGCGGACCCGTCCGCCGCTTCGCGGGCCCGCGCCCGGCCGCCGCGAGCGTCCGTGCCACCGCCAGCTGGCGCATGACCAGCGCGACCACGGTGAGCGACACGAGGTAGGCGAAGGCCTGCGGGGAGAAGTAGTCCTGGCCGACCCAGGCGGTGGAGAAGTAGAGCCACACCCCGCCCCAGACCAGCCGGTGGTCCTTGGTGATGCTCCGGAAGAGCATCAGCAGCGGGCCGAGCAGCAGCAGGTTGGTGATCAGCGGGTACCAGGAGGCGTAGCCGAGGACGGAGTCCAGGCCGGTGGCGCGCAGGACCAGTGCGTGCAGCTCGAAGAAGCCGGGCCACTGGTTGTAGACGTCGAGCTTGCCGGCGCCCGGCACCGTACCGCCGTGGCGCAGCATGGCGTCGACGATCGCGACGTGCTTCCAGGCCCAGGCGTACCGCAGGGTGGGGTAGAGCAGGCTGGGCGTCGCGTGGATCACCAGGATCAGCGCCAGGACGTAGGCGGCGGGCCACCGGTGGCGGATCCCCGGGGCGCGCAGTGCGGTGACGAAGCCGAGGGTGAGCAGCACCAGGGCGGCGAAGTAGGCCGGCGGCAGCGCCTGGAGCAGACCGAGGTCGCCCATCCGGGAGAGCTGCGTCCGGGAGAGGGCCAGCAGCCAGAGCGCCAGCGCGGCCGGCAGGGCTCCGCGGACCACCCAGCCGGACCAGCCGGGGGCGGCGAGGGCCGTGCGGAGACCACCGGTCCGGTGGGCGGAGGTGCGATGGGAGAGTGGGCGGTGAGCCGGTGTCCGCGGGTCGGGTCGGACGTCTTCACGTTCCAGGGAGTCGGTCACTGTGATCACTCCTGACCGTGGCCCCTGGGTGGTCCGCTCCCCGGGCGGCCGAGGGCCGCGCGCAGGCGGCGGTACGTCCGCCACGCCCGGGTGGCGGCACTCTCGTGGAAGGGCGCGGTCGGGGCGCCCCGGCGCTTCGTCCAGTCGTCGAACACCTGCGGCGGTGTGTCGGCGCGGACCATCAGACGGGCGATCCGCAGCGGGTCGTCGGCCGGGGAGCTGAAGGCGTTCCGGACGGCGGCGGCCGAGGTGTACCCGGCCTGGGCGACCTTGCGGCGCACCTCGGCGCCCGAGTACCCGTGCGGGTAGGCGAAGGCGACGACCTCGTGGCCGAGCACGTCCTCCAGGAGCGTCTTGCAGCCGGCGATCTCGTCGGTCAACCGCTTGCCGTAGACGGTGTCCATCGGGACGTGGGTCCGGGAGTGGGCGCCGATCTCGACGCCCAGGGCGTCCAGGGTGCCGAGCTGGCGCCAGTTCAGCATCGGGGCCGGCGGCAGCAGGCTGCCGGTGCCGCGCCCGCCGGGCGGGTGGAGGGCTCCGGTGGTGACGTACAGGGTGGCGGGCAGCCCCTCCTCGGAGAGGATCGGGGCGACCGTCCAGTAGAAGTCGGCGTAGCCGTCGTCGAAGGTCAGGACGGCGGCGCCGGGCGGCAGCTGCGGTCCGCCGCGCAGGGCGGCGACCAGGCGGCGCAGCGGTACGAGTTGCAGGCCGTTGTCCGCGATGCGGGCCAGCTGCTTGCGGAACACGGCGGGCGTGACGGTGTACGGCGCGAGCCAGGACGGCGGGTCGTCCGAGACCGAGTGGTAGAGGAAGACGGGTATCTCGGTCATGGCGCGCCCCAGGTGGGTGCGCCGCCGGTCGGCCGGCCACCGGTGGTGGGGCGGGCCCCGGTCGGCTCGTCGCGGGCGGGCCCGCCGTCGGCGGGCTCGCCTCCGGTGACCGGACGGACCGCCCCGGTCCGGCGGAGCGCGGTCCGTCCGGTTCGGCCGCCGGCGGAACCGGTGAGGTAGCCGGCGGCGGTCAGGGCGACGCCGGCGCAGAGCGCCGCCGCCGTGGCGGGGCGCCACCGGCGCAGGCTGCGCAGCACCGCGGCGGGCACGGTGTGCCGCAGGTAGGCGCGCTCGCTCGCGAGGCCGGCGGCGGCGCCGTCGTGCCGCACCACCGCGGCCTTGGAACGGCCTTCGGCGAAGCAGCGCGCGGCGAAGTAGGAGAAGGTGGTGCGGGCCGGCGGCACCCGGTGGCGGACGGCGGCGGACGGCTCGTAGCGGAGCACGGCGCCGGGGTGCCGGGCGGCCAGCCGGATGCAGAGTTCGGTCTCCTCACAGCCGAGCGGGCGCCGCCCCACCCGACCGAGGTCGGTCCGGAAGCCGCCGGCGGCCAGGGCCTCGGCGCGGCGGAAGGACATGTTGGCGCCGATGAAGTTGCGCACCCGGGCGGCCCGGCGCGGCAGACCCCGGTAGGAGCAGCCGACCACCCAGTCGAACTCGGGCGGGAACCAGCCGGGGCGACCGCTCTGCCACCACGGCCGGACCAGGCCGCCGACGCCGAGCACCTCCGGTGCCCGGTAGCCGGCCAGCAGGTGCGCGGTCCAGTCGGGGGCGGCGGTGGCGTCGTCGTCGAGGAAGGCGATCAGCTCGCCGCGGGCCGCTCCCAGGGCGGTGTTGCGGGCTCCGGAGAGCCCGCGCCGCTGTTCGTTGGCGAGGATCCGCAGGCCGGTGGAGAGGCGTTGCCGTGCGAGGCGGAGGAGTTCGGGGCAGTGGTCGACGACGAGCAGCAGTTCGTCCGGGGGACGGTGCTGGGCGTGGACCGAGGCGACGGCGGCGCACAGGTCGTCCCAGCGCTCGACGGTGTAGGCGCAGATCACGACGGTCAGGCTCGCCCCGGGACCGTCGGCGGGCCCGGAGGTCCGGTCACCGCCCCGGTCGGACGACCGGTCGACCGGCTCGGCGGAGCGGTCAGCGGTCATCGCCCTCGCCTCCTTCCGTGGCGACCGGCTCCGCGACCCGCGGTTCGGCGGCCGGTGCCTCCATGGTCCGCAGCCAGCGCCGCAGGACGACGAGCAGGAACGCCGCCAGCGTGTACTCCGCGATCACCCAGGCGAGGCCCACGCCGACCAGTCCGTACCGCGGCAGCAGCAGCGAGACCAGGGTGATGATCATGACGGCGGAGGCCATCCGCACCCCGACCATCCACTTCAGCGCGCGACGGACCCGGGACACCTGGATGATCACGTTGGTCACCGCGATCGGCAGTGCGCACAGGGCGAGCAGCCGCAGCACCGCGGTGCCGTTCTCGGCGTACGCGGCGCCGAACACGCTCAGGATCCAGGGCGCACCGACGACGATGACGAGCACGGCGCCGGACAGCAGCAGTCCGGTGTGGCGCAGCATCCGCCGGGCGTACTCGGCGAGCCGGCGCGGGTCGCGGGCGCCCTCGACCACCAGGGAGTGGCCCATGCTGAACGTCGCGACGAAGAGGGTGGAGGCGATGACGAAGGCCAGCGAGTAGTAGGCGCTGCCCTCCGGGCCGAGCTGGGCCAGCACGATCAGCGGGACGGCGCTGTAGCTCGCGAAGCTGAAGAGGTTGCCCAGGTAGTCGGCACCGGCCCAGCGCAGCACCCGTTGGGGCGGTTCGGCGCCGCCGTCGTCGGCCGCCTCGTGGACCGGCACGGCCCAGCGGAACAGCACCACGTTGGCCAGCCCGATCGAGACCACCATGGCGACCGCCCAGGCGACCAGGATGCCGGTGCCGACGGCCAGGGCCGCGCAGCCGGCGAGGAGCAGGGACTTGGCGACCGCGAAGACCGCGTTCTCGCCGAGCACCCAGCCCGTACGACGGGTGCCGGTGAGCGCGCCGTCCTGGAGGACGAAGATCGCGTAGCCGGCGGTGGCCGCGACGAAGGAGACCGTGAGCACCGGTGAGTGCAGGTAGCGCAGGTTGGGTGCGACCACCGGGATCAGCAGCAGGAAGCCGACCGCGACCAGGGCGCTGCACCCTGCGCTGACCGCGTAGCACCACAGCACCAGGCGCCTGGTGTGCCGGCCGGCGGCGGGGACGAACCGCACCAGGGCGTCGCCGAGGTTGAGGCTGCCGAGCGTGGCCAGGAACATCGCGGCCGACAGCGCCGCGTAGCTGCGCCCGACCGTCTCGACGGAGTAGTAGCGGGTGGCGAGGATCCAGAAGAACGCGCCGAGCCCGGCTGCGACGATCGAACTCGCGGCGAGCACATGACCGTTGTGCATCAGGGCGTCCGCGCGCAGGCGCTCGGTCACGGCCCTGAGCCGGGCTCGCAGCAGTACGGCGTACGAGCACTCGCAGGGGAGCGCCACCGGGCACGAGCACGGCCGGGCGGACGCGGTCCTGCGCCGGGAGCGGGCGTGGTCGAGGATGGACATCACGGCCTCGCCGAGTGGTCGGCCCGGCGTTGCATCCGGACGCTGCGCAGGTAGCAGACCGGCCCGTAGACCAGCCCGAGGAGCTCCAACCGCCCGAGGCGGGCCATCAGCGGGTCACGGCGTCCCCCCGCCGGGGTGCCCCGGCGCAGGGTCTGCCGGATGCCGCGCGGCACCCGGGCGAGCAGGGCGGCCAGCAGCAGCGGCTGCCGTCGGGCGGCGGCGGCGAGGTAGGCGCCGAAGCCGACGCCGAAGCCGAAGACCTGGGTGGTCAGCGACTCCATGGAGCGGCGGTGGGGGTGCCAGACCAGGGCGTCCGGCCGGTACACGACGGTGTGGCCGGAGGTCAGCACCTGGAGGAAGGAGAGCAGGTCCTCCCCGCCGCGGGCCGGCGTGCCGGTGCTGGTGGCGGGGTCGAAGCCGCCGAGGGAGCGGAGCAGGCCGGTGCGGAAGGCCATGTTGGCCCCGGTGCCGAGCCGGCCGGTGGCGAACGGGAAGAGCGGGTCGTCGGACGGTTCGGCGAGCGACCAGCTGCGCACCGTGAAGCCCTTGGCGTAGCCGCAGTAGCGCTCCAGCGCGATCTGTGCCCGGGTGTCCAGCTCTGCGGGCAGCACCAGGCCGGTCACGCAGCCCACCCGCGGGTCCGCGCGGAATCCGTCGACCAGGGCGGCCGCCCACCCGGCGTCGATCAGGAGGTCGTCGTCGGCGAAGGCGCAGATCTCGCCGTGGGCCACGGCCAGTCCGCGGTTGCGGGCCCGGGCCAGGCCGGGCACCGGCTCGTGCACGTAGCGGACGCGGCCCGGGTAGCGGAGCCGGACGAGCAGTTCGGTGGCCCGGTCCGAGGGGGCGTTGTCGACCACGATCACCTCGGTGTGCCGGTAGGTGCCGGCCAGGAGGGCGTCCAGGGAGCGCGGCAGCAGGTCGGCGCGGTCGTGCGTGCAGACGACGACGCTCACCAGCGGGGTGCCGGCCGGCGGGGCGGCGGTCGCCGTCCGGGGGTCCGGCGCGGTCAGGTCCAGTTCACGGGCCGCCGCCGCGGTCAGGGCCCGGCAGAGTCCGTCCCGGTCGCCGGGCGCGGCCTCGGCGGTGACCAGGCCGAGGGGCTGTCCCCGGTGCCGGATCAGCGCGAGGACGCGGCCGTTCGGGGAGAACACCTCGCCCCGTCCCGGGCGGTGCAGCTCGTCCGGGTGTTCGAGATCCAGCTCGGCGACCGCGACGGGCGCGGGCGGCAGGGTGATCGGGGCGTTCATGACGGCTGACCTCCCGCGCGGCCCGCCGCCCCGGGGCGGCGCTGCTGCCAGACGGTGTACAGGTAGCAGAACGGGCCGTAGAGCAGCCCCCGGCGCTCCAGCCTCCGGAGGCTGCGCAGGGTGCCGCTGTCGACCCGCCCGGCGTGGGGGGCCACCCGGTGGGCGACGTGCCATCGCCACACCCCGTAGGGCAGCCGCCGGACGAGGTCGGCGAGCAGGCTCGGCCGGTGCGAGATCGCCGCCGCGAGGTACGCGCCGAATCCGACCCCGAAGCCGCTGATCTGGGCGGCGAGCGCCTCCATGGTCCGCCGGTGCCGGTGCCAGATGATCGCGTCGGGCTGGTAGGCGACGGTGTGCCCGGCGGCCAGCACCTGCTGGAAGGAGAGCAGGTCCTCCCCGCCGCGCGAGGGCGTGCCGGTGCCGGTCGCCGGATCGAAGCCGCCGAGGGAACGGATCACGTCGGTGCGGAAGGCCATGTTGGCGCCCATCCCGAAGCGGCCCGTGGAGAACTGGACCAGCGGGTCGGCCAGCGGTTCCCGGAGCGACCAGCTCCGGGCGGCGAAGCCCCGGCTCGGACCGCAGTACTCCTCCACGACGAACTGCGCCTCGGTGTCGAGCTCGGCCGGCAGCACCAGTCCGGTCACGCAGCCGATCCGGTCGTCCGACTGGAACGCCTCCGCCAGGGCCGTCACCCAGCGGGAGTCGGCGATGGCGTCGTCGTCGGTGAAGGCGCAGATGTCCCCGCGGGCTGCGGCAAGGCCCCGGTTGCGGGCCCGGGACAGGCCCGGCAGGGTTTCCCGGACGTACCGGACCCGGTCGCCGTAGCGCGACCGGACCAGCCGCTCGGTGGCGTCGGTGCGGGGGGCGTTGTCCACCAGGATCACCTCGATCGCGGGGAATCCGATGCCCACCAGCGAGTCCAGGCAGCGGGCCAGCATCTCGGCCCGGTCCCGGGTGCAGACGATCACGCTGACGGTCGGCGGGCCCGCAGGCACCCGGGCGCGTCCGACCCGACCGGGACGCGCCGCGGGTGTCGCGGTGGACAGGGCGGGAACGGGGAGTTCCCGGTGAGCGGCGTCGACCAGCGCCCGGCGCAGCGTGGCGGTGTCGCCTGCTGTTCCGGTGGCCGTGACCAACCCGAGCGGGTGTCCGTGCAGCCGCACCAACGCCAACACGCGGCCGGCCGGGTCACCGGCGCCGAGACCGCCGGGCGAGCGCAGCCCGCTCGGCTCGTCCAGGTCCAGGTCGACGACGCGGACGGGGGTGTAGAGCGAGTCGCGGGCGGCAGGGCGCGGGCAGGCAGCTGCGGTGCGCCGGTCGGAGCCATTCATCATCGCTCCTCCGCGGAAGGGGTCGCCGAGGCCCGGGTGCCGGGACGCTCGGAGATCAGGGTCCTCAGCACCCGGCGGCCGTCGGAGACGGCGTGGAGGTGGGAGCGACCGCTGCGGCGGGGGAGTTCCAGGCTCGGCACCTCGGCGATCCGCAGTCCGGAGCGCAGCGCGTGCGCGATCATCTCGGCCTCGATCTCGAAGCCGGTCGACCGCAGGTCGAGCGCGTCCAGGAAGGAGCGGCGGAAGGCACAGTAGCCGTAGCACAGGTCGGTGAGGTGTGCGTCGTACAGGCGGTTGACCACGGTGAGCAGCACGCGGTTGCCGAGCGAGCGGATCCGGGTGAAGTCCAGCGAACCGCCGCCCGCGATGCACCGGGAGCCCTTGACGAAGTCGTAGCCGTGGTCGAGGAAGTGGAGGAAGTGCGGGATCTCGCCGGGCCACATGGAGCCGTCGGCGTCCAGCATGACGATGTACTCGCCGGAGGCGGCGGCGAATCCGGTGCGCAGGGCGTTGCCCTTGCCGGGACCGCTCTGGGCGACGCTGCGGACGGTCGGCAGGCAGTGCCGGGCCATCGGGATGGTGGCGTCGCTGGACGAACCGTCGACCAGGATGACCTCGTCGACGCAGCGCGGGATCTGCTCGAACACCCAGGGGATGTTCCGGGCCTCGTTCTGCGCGGGAACGACCAGCGTCACGCTGTGCTTGCTGGGAACGCCGTCCCCGGCCCGGCGCATCGGCCGCCGGCCGGTGACCCGGTCCTCGGCGCGGCGGTTGGGCCGGCCGTTCTGCTCCGGGTGCGAAACGACGTGGTTGGGCAGGGTGCTCATCGAGGACGGCCTCTCGGGGGGAGGCGGCGGGCGGCGCCGGTCGCGGCGCGGCCCCTGGTGGAACGGGGCGGGCCCGGGCGCGCGACGGATGCGCGGGGCGGGCGGGGCCCCGGAGGGAAGTCCCCGGGGGGACTGCCGAAAAGCTGGAGAGCGACTCTCGCGGCCGAAGGGGGTGCGCGCCGCCTGCTCTCGCTCGGGCGCCGGAGCGCCCGGTCTGTCGAACTGGCCAATGTGCTTCCCGCACCGGGGTGCGGGGTGTGCCAGGGCCTCATCGTGCCCAGGTGATCTGCGTCACGTCAAGGGGTTTGCGGGGATTGGTTCCTTATGCCCGGTTCGGAATGGATCGGGCGGGTCCGCCGGGAGCCCCGCGGAACGCGGCCCGCCCCTGCCGGGGCGGCGCGCGACCCGGGCGGCGGCCCGTTCAGCCCCCGACCGGCCGGCCCTCCGGCTCCTCGGCGATCCGCCGGGCGATCTCCCCCGGCCGCACCGGCCGCCCGAAGTGCCAGCCCTGCGCCCAGTCGCAGCCGATGGTGCGCAGCCGCTCGGCGTCCTTGCGGGTCTCCACGCCCTCGGCCGTGACGGTCAGCCCGAGCGCGTGCGCCATCGACACCAGGCCGCTGACGATCCGCCAGCCGGTGGCCTCGTCCTTGGCGGGGTCGTGCAGGTCGCCGACGAACGAGCCGGCGATCTTCAGCCCGGAGACCGGGAGGTCGCGGAGGTAGGCGAGGTTGGACCAGCCGGTGCCGAAGTCGTCCACCGCGAGCGAGACCCCGAGGTCGACCAGGCCGTGCAGGGTGCGCAGCGCCTCGTCCTCCGGGCCGACCACGGTCGACTCGGTGATCTCCAGCTGGAGCAGCGCCGGGTCCAGGCCGGTGGTGTCGAGGATCCGGTCGAGGTCGGTGACGAGCGCGGCGCTGCGGGCCTGGCGGACCGCCAGGTTGACGTTGAGCTGCGGTGCGTCGCCGCCGAACCGCTTCGCCCAGTCGGCCGCCTGACCGCACGCCTGCTCCAGCACCCAGCGGCCGAGCGGCATGATCAGGCCGGTCTCCTCCGCGGTCGTGACGAACTCGTCCGGGCCGAGCACTCCGAGCTGCGGGTGGCGCCAGCGCACCAGCGCCTCCACCGCGGCGAGCCGGCCGTCGGCCAGTGCGTAGAGCGGCTGGTAGTCGATGAAGAACTCGCCGCGGTCGAGCGCGGCGGGCATCCGGACCGAGACCGCGTAGCGACTGACCGCGCGGGCGTTCTCCTTGGGGTCGAAGAGCGTCCACCGGCCGCGGCCGGCCTCCTTGGCCCGGTACAGCGTCAGGTCCGCGGCGCGGACGGCGGCACCGGGGGTGGTGGTGGAGACGCGCCGCTCCAGCACGCCCACGCTCGCTCCGACGGCCAGCTTGTGATCGCCGATCAGCACCGGTCCGGCCAGCGCCTTCAGCACGGTCTTGGCGGCGGCCACCGCCTCCTGCTCACCCCGGCAGTTCTCCAGCAGCACCACGAACTCGTCGCCGCCGAGCCGGGCGACCAGGTGGCCGAGCGGGGTGAGGGCGGCCTTGAGCCGGGCGGCGACGGCGGAGAGCAGCTGGTCCCCGGTGTCGTGCCCGAGGCTGTCGTTGACCACCTTGAAGCCGTCGAGGTCGACGTAGCAGAGCCCGAACCGGGCACCCGGGTCCGGCTCCTCGAAGAGCTTCTCCAACCGGTCGAAGAAGGCGGCCCGGTTGGGCAGGCCGGTCAGCGGGTCGTGGGTGGCCTGGTGGCGCAGCCGCTCCTGGAGGCGGTAGCGGTCGGTGATGTCCTCCAGCATCGCGACCTGGTACTGCGGGCGGCCGTCCTCGTCGCGGATCAGCGAGACCGTCAGGTGGGTCCAGACCACCTCGCCGTCCTGCCGGTAGTACGGCTTGTCGAACTGGAAGTAGTCCCGCTTGCCGCTGATCAGCTCCTCGTACGCCTCCCAGACGCCGGGGGTGTCCTCGGGGTGGACGAGGTCACCGACCCGGCGGCCCTGCATGTCCTCCGGGGCGGCCCCGAACAGCTCCTGAAGCGCCTTGTTGACGGCCAGGATGTTGCCCTCGGTGTCGCCGATGCCGATGCCGATCGCGGCGCTCTCGAACAGCGCGCGGAAGCGGGCCTCGGAGGCGCGCATCGCCCGCTCGGCCTCCCTGCGGGCGGCATCGGCGGCGGTGCGGATCGCCTCCTGCTCGCGCAGCGTGCGCTCGCGCAGGGCGGCGGCCCAGCCGGCCGCGAAGGCGCCGCACAGCGCCGGTCCGCGGCCGTCGGAGGCCGGCTGCTCCTGGAGCAGCTCGACGGCCCGGGCGAGCACGACCGGATCGGTGAAGTGGGCGTCGACCAGCTCGGCGCCGGCCTGCGCGGCCAGGTGCGGCTCGAACGGATGGTCCTGCTGGGCGCGGTGGAGCAGCGCGGCGGTCCGGGAGACCAGCCGGCCGAGCAGGCCGGGGTGAACCGCCGTGCCGTGGTCACCGGAGAGCAGCCGCGCCCAGTCCTCGTGGAACCGTTCGGCGCTGCTCGGCACCGGCGCCTCGCTCACACTCCCTCCCCGCTGCGCGCAACGGCGGCCGCGCCGGCGGCTCGCCGGCGGGCGGTCCCGCCCCGGCCGCCGGCCGGGGGGACCACCGTCGCGCCCACGCTCACGCGCGGAACCCCACGCCCGCCACCCCGGTCATCCGCTCGGGGTGCTGGCCGACCGCCTCGGGCTGGTCCGGGCGCCACTGCGGCAGGTAGACGACACCGGGCTCGACCAGCTCGAAGCCGGCGAACATCGCGGTGATCTGCTCGACGGTGCGCATGGTCAGCGGGGTGGGCGTCATCCGGTACAGCTTCTGGTGGTCCTCGGCCTGGTCGGGGCGGCCCTCCAGGGAGGCGTGGGAGAGCACCAGCGCGCTGCCGGGCGGCAGGGCGTCGCGCAGCACCGCGACGAGCTTCCACGGGTCGTCGGCGTCGCCGACGAAGTGCAGGACGGCGACCAGCAGCACGGCCACCGGCTCGCCGGGCGCCAGCAGCGCACGCACCTCGGGGCGCTCCAGCAGGTCGTCGACGTCCCGCAGGTCGGCCTGGACGACGGCGCTCTGCGGGTCGTCCTGCAGCAGCAGCCGGCTGTGCGCCGCGGCGACCGGATCGCGGTCGACGTAGACCACCTCGGACTCGGGGTTGATCGCCCGGGCGATCTCGTGCACCGCGCCGAAGGTGGGGATACCGGAACCGATGTCGAGGAAGCGCGTGATGCCCTGCTCCGCGACGAACTGCACGGCGCGGCGCAGGAAGGCGCGGTTGGACCGCATAATCTGGGGCAGCTCCGGCCACAGGGCGATCGCCTTGCGGGCCATCTCCCGGTCCACCTCGAAGTTGTGCGAACCGCCGAGGTAGTAGTCGTAGACCCGCGCGGCGTTCGGTTTGTCCAGGTCCGTGCCCTCCGGTACCCAGTTCGGTCGCCGCATCCTAGGGACTCCTTCGTTCCGGTTACGGGAAGCCAGCCGTCTGACGGGACTGCTGCGACTGATGAGACTACAAGCACAAAAGATCCTCCCCTGCACGCTGAACGCGTGCAAGCGGAGTTCCGCCCTCCTACCGGCGGGTTCTCGTCGAGCACTGGCGGAGCGCCCCGCCCGGGAGCGCGGCGCGCCGCGGCCGTCCGGACTGCCGTTCCGGCGGCGGCGGCCGAGAATGGAGGCGATGGCCGGACGCATCGAGGACTACGCGCTGATCGGCGACCTGCAGACCGCCGCCCTGGTGGGCCGGGACGGCTCGGTCGACTGGCTCTGCCTGCCCCGGTTCGACTCGCCCAGCTGCTTCTCCGGTCTGCTCGGCAGCGGCGACCACGGTGCCTGGCGGCTCGCCCCGGTCGGCGCCGCGCAGTGCTCCACCCGCCGCTACCGGGGCGACAGCCTGGTGCTGGAGAGTGAGTGGCACACCCCCGAGGGCTCCGTCCGGGTCACCGACTTCATGCCCCAGCGCGGCCGGGGCGGCCGGCGCACCCCGCAGCTGATCCGGATCGTCGAGGGGGTCGAGGGCACCGTGCCGGTCCGCGGCGAGCTGCGCCTGCGGTTCAACTACGGCCGGATCGAACCCTGGGTCCGCCGCACCGGCCGTCACCGGGTCGCCGTCGCCGGGCCCGACTCGGCCTGGCTGCGGGTCCCGCCCGGGGTGCACACCTACGGCCTGGACGGCGTCACCGTCTCCGAGTTCACCGCCACCCCCGGCCGCCGCACGGCCTTCGTCCTCACCTGGCAGCCCTCCCACCTGCCGACCACCCCGCGCACCGACACCGAGGACGCGCTGGTCGCCACCCTCCGCGACTGGCAGCACTGGGCCGGCGCCTGCCGCTACGACGGCGAGTGGCGGGACGCCGTCCTGCGCTCGCTGATCACCCTCAAGGCCCTCTCCTACGAGCCCACCGGCGGGATCGTCGCCGCCGCGACCGCCTCGCTGCCCGAGCGGATCGGCGGGATGCGCAACTGGGACTACCGGTTCTGCTGGCTGCGGGACTCCTCGATGACGCTCTCCGCGCTGCTGCGCGGAGGTTTCCGCGAGGAGGCCGCCGCCTGGCGCCGCTGGCTGCTGCGCGCCATCGCCGGCGAGCCCCGCGACCTGCAGGCCGTCTACGGCGTGGCCGGCGAGCGCGTCCTCGGCGAGACCATCGCCGACTGGCTGCCCGGCTACGAGGGCTCCCGGCCGGTCCGGTTCGGCAACGCCGCCGTCGACCAGCTCCAACTCGACGTCTACGGCGAAGTGGTGGACACCCTGCACCTCGCCCTGCTGGCCGGCCTGCCGATGGAGCGGCACGTCTGGACCCTGCTCCGCGCGCTGATGGACTACCTGGAGCGGCACTGGCGCGAGGCGGACGAGGGCCTCTGGGAGGTCCGCGGCGGGCGGCAGCACTTCGTCCACTCCAAGGTGATGTCCTGGGTGGCCGCGGACCGCGCCGTCCGGCTGGCGGAGGCCACCGGCCTGCCGGCACCGGTCGACCGCTGGCGGGCCATGCGCGACGCCGTCCACGCGGACGTCTGCGCGAACGGCTACGACCGTCGGCGCGGGGTGTTCGTCCAGCACTACGGCGGCCAGGGGCTGGACGCGGCGACGCTGTTCGTGGTCAAGACCGGCTTCCTGCCGCCGGACGACCCGCGCGTGGTCCGCACCGTGGACGCGATCCGGGAGGGCCTGGACCACGGCGGCCTGGTCCGCCGCTACCAGGCCCGGCAGCGCACCGACGGCCTGCCCGGCGGCGAAGGGGCCTTCCTGGCCTGCTCGTTCTGGCTCGCCGACGCGCTCGCCGCCACCGGCCGACGGGCGGAGGCCCGCGACCTGTTCGCCCGGGTGGTCGGGCTCGGCAACGACCTGGGCCTGCTCTCCGAGCAGTGGGATCCGCGCGCCCGACGCCAACTCGGCAACACCCCGCAGGCGTTCACCCACGTCGCGCTGGTCAACACGGCCTTCGCCCTGAACGAGGCGGCCCAGGCACCCTGACGCCCTATAGTGCGGGCGTGGACCCCAACCACTACCGGTTCCGCGGCGCGTGGCGGTTGAACGCGCCGGCCGCCGCCGTGTACGCGGCGCTGGAGGACGTCCGGAACTACCCGCTCTGGTGGCCGGAGATCCGTTCCGTCCGGGAGGACGACCCGGACTCCGGCACGGTGGTGGTGCGCGGGTACCTGCCGTACCGGCTGGTGATCGGCCTGCGGACGGTCCGGCGCGATCCGGCGGCCGGGGTGCTGGAGGCCGCCATGACCGGCGACCTCACGGGCTGGTCCCGTTGGACGGTCGCCCCGGACCGCGGCGGCAGCCTGCTCCGGTTCGAGGAGGACACCCGCCCCGGCAAGCCCCTGCTGCGCCGGCTCGCCCTCCCGCTGCACCCGGTGTTCCGGGCCAACCACGCCGTGATGATGCACCGCGGCCTGCGCGGGCTGGCGGCCCACCTCGGCTCCGACCGGCCACGCCGGGCGGAGCCGAGGTGACTGCCCGGGATCCGGCTCTCACCCGGTGAACAGCCAGCGGCGCAGCAGCCGGGTGACCACCGGCAGCGCCGCGTAGGTCATCAGCGCGCTGATCAGCGGCGCGGTCACCAGCGGGCGGACGGCCACCGGCAGGCCCGCGAGGTGCGGGTTGAGCAGCAGGCTCGCGGTGACGGTGAGCGGGGCTATCGCCACCGTCGAGGCGACCGCCATCTTCCAGCGCACCGGCGGCCGTCCCTGGGCGGCGGCCGGGGTGGTGGCGAACCAGCCCTCCATGCCGAGGATCTCGTGCCGGTGCACCTCGTGGTGGTGCCCGTCCGCCTCGGCGAAGCAGGCCGCACGCGCCGGGGAGTCCTGCCAGGAGCGGAACGCGGCCGTGTCCCGGAAGTGCAGCAGCAGGTGCCAGGGGTCCTCCGGGCCGGCCGGACGCAGCAGGCCGGTCCCGAGGTTGCCCTGGTGCGCGGCGGCCGCGGCGAGGATGCCCTTCGCCCAGACCTCGAACGCCGCCTCGTACCCGGGCTCCACCCGCCGGGCCACGAACAGCGTGATCTCGTCGCCCTGCCGTCCGTGCTGTCCGTCCGCCGTCATCGTGTGCCCCTCCTCCTGCCGGTGGCCGCCCGGCGTGCGGGTGCCGGTCCGGCGGGCGGGTGCCCGCCCGGCGTGCCAGGCCCGCAGCGTAGGCGCACCGTGCCGGCCGGTGCCGCACCGGGGTGCCGCCGCCCGCCGGGACCTGATCATCGTCCAGCCCGCCGCGTTCCCGGGCCGGGCAGGTTCGGGCGATCATCCGTAGCGGCCGGCCGGAACCTGCCGCCGGCGCACGGCCCGACGGCCCGTTACTGCCTCGGGCCGCTTCCACAGCCCGCCGGGGGTATCCGGGCCGCGGGACGGGAAGACGGGAGGAGCGGCGGCCGCGGCCCGCCCGGTGGCCCGACCGCCGCCGCTCCCCCCGCCCGCTCCCCCTGGAGGCCGCATGACCAGCCAGCCCGACGAGTTCGGCTTCGACCGGCCCTTCGACCGCACGGGAACCGGCAGCAGCAAGTGGGCGCGGGCCGGGCGCAGCTCCCCCGACCCCGCCGGCGTGATCGCGATGGGGCTGGCCGACATGGACCTGCCCGGGCCGCCGGCCGTCGCCCGGGCACTCGAACGGCGGGCACGGCACCGGGCGTACGGGTACACGGTGTGCGATCCCGCCGACCGGGAGCTGGTGGCCGACTGGTACCGCGTGCGGCACGGGGTCGCGGTGGACCCGGCGTGGGTGCTGCTGCTGCCGTTCGGGCCGCGGACGGCCGTGCGGTTGCTGCTGGAGGCGGTGCGCCCGACCGGGCCGGTGCTCTTCCCGACCCCCGAGTGGGGCGGCTTCGCCGAGTTGTGCCGGGCCGCCGGCCTGCCGTACCGGGAGGTCCCGCTGGACCGGGACGCCACCGGCTACCGACTGCCGGTCGCCGCCCTCACCGGGCACCTGGCCGCCCTGCCGCCCTCCGCCGCGGCCGACCCGCGACACCCGGACCTCCACCCCCGCCCCGGCTCCCCCGGTGTCGTGCTGCTGAGCAGCCCGCACAACCCCTCCGGCCGGGTCTGGACCGGGGCCGAGGTCCGTGCGCTGGCCGAGGCCGCGGCGCGGGCCGGCGCCGTGCTCGTCTCGGACGAGGTGCACGGCGATCTCACCCATCCGGGCCACCGCCACCCGGTGGCCGTCGAGGCGGCGGGGCCGTACCGGGAACGGACGGTGACGCTCAACTCGGTCGGCAAGACCTTCAACTCCCCGGGCATCCCCAGCAGCTTCGCCCTGGTGCCGGACGCCGCGCTGCGCGGGCGGTTCACCGAGGTGATGGCGGGTTACGGGCTCTGGGAGGGCGGGCTGCTGGAGCAGGAGGTGCAGCGGGCCGCGCTGCGGCACGGCGGCCCGTGGCTGGACGCGCTGCTGGCGCACCTGGCGGCCGCCCGGGACCGGCTGACCGGCCTGCTCGGCGCCGCCGTCCGCTCCGCGCCGCAGGCCTCGTACCTGCTCTGGGTGGACGCCGCCGCGCTCGGCCTGCCGCCGGTGGGGGCCCGGGCGGCGCTGCTGGAGCGGTGCGGGCTGGAGGCCTCGGACGGGGCCGGCTTCGGGCCCGGCGGCGAGGGCTCGCTACGGCTCGACTACGCCCTGCCGGAACCGGTCCTGGAGGTCGTCGCGGAGCGGCTGAAAGGGCTCCGAACGGATTGATTCACCCGGTTGCCACCCCTCCGAGCTGCGAGGACGCTCTCTTCACGAGATGTTCGCGGGGCGGCCCCGCATGGTCCGTAGCAGACTGGGCAAGGTAGACCGGGCCGCAATCGTGATCCCGAGGATGGTGAGTCCGGTGATACCCGTTCGCCCGACCAGCCCGAGCAGTCCGCCGGAACGGCAGAGCGCCGGACCGCCCCCGACCGGGGTGTCCCCGCTCACCGAATCGGCGGCGCGCAGCCACATGGCCGGCGTCTGCTTCAAGATCGGCCCCCCGCGGCTGGTCGGCGTCGAGGTCGAGTGGTTCGTCCACGACGACCGATGTCCCACCGACCCGGTCCTACCGGAGCGGCTGCACGCCGCACTGGACGCGCTGCCCCTCGGCGGCCCCGACGGGACGTCGCTCCCCTCCGGAGCCCGTCTCACCCTCGAACCCGGCGGACAGGTCGAGCTCAGCTCCCCGCCCGCCGACGGCCTCGTCGCCTGCGTCGCCGGTACCCGGCACGACCTCGCCGCCCTGCGCGCCGCCTTCGCGGCGCAGGGCCTGCGCCTCACCGGCACCGGCACCGATCCCCTGGCCCGCCCGCGCCGCATGGTGCTGGACCACCCTCGCTATCTGGCGATGGAACGTTTCTTCAACTCCGCCGGGCCCTGGGGCCGGATCATGATGACCGGCACCGCCTCCGTCCAGGTCTGCCTGGACGCCGGCGACGCGAGCGGACCGCACGCGCTGGACCGCCGCTGGCGCCTGGCCCACCGGCTCGGGCCGGTGCTGGTCGCCGCCTTCGCCAACTCCCCCCTGCTGGACGGGAAGCCGACCGGCCACCGGTCCACCCGGCAGACCGTCTGGTCCCGGATGGACCCCACCCGCACCCTCGCCCCCGAGCCGGACCACGGCGACCCGAGCGAGGCCTGGACCAGGTACGTCCTGGACGCCGAGGTGCTCTGCATCCGCCGCCCCGACGGGCTGCCCTGGACGGCGCCGGCCGGGCTGACCTTCGCCGACTGGCTGCGCGACGGCGGCGAACGCCCGCCCACCCTGGCCGACCTGGACTACCACCGCACCACGCTGTTCCCGCCGGTCCGCCCACGCGGCCACCTGGAGCTGCGGATGATCGACGCCCAGCCGGGCGACGGCTGGATCGTCCCCGCCGCCCTGGTCGGCGCACTGCTGGACGACCCGGTCGCCGCCGACGCCGCACTCGCCGCCCTGGAGCCTCTGGAGTGCGCCGACGGCCCGCGCCCGCCGCGCAGCGACGCCTGGCGCCGCGCCGCCACCCTGGCCGTGGCCGACCCCGAGCTGCGCCGCGCCGCCCTCGCCTGCTTCGCCGCCGCCGACGCCGCGCTGGGCCGCCTGCCCGGCGCCGAGCGGCTGCGCACCGCCGTCGCCGCCTTCGCCGAGCGCTACCCCGCGCGCGGCCGCTGCCCGGCCGACGACCAGCTGGACGCCCTGCGCTCCGGCACCCGACGCACTCCCCCGGAGGAGGCCGCACCATGATCGACGACGCCCGCCCGACCGGCGCCCCCGCCGCCGGAACCCCCGCCGCCCGGCCCGCCGCCGCCCCCTCCGGACCGGGACCGGACACCCCGGTCGAGGCCCTGCGCGAGGCGATCGCCGCCGAGCTGCAGGCCGCCCGCGTCCGGACCGCCGCGCTGACCGACTGCGTCGAGGACGCCGACCTCGCCGCCCAGCACTCCCCGCTGATGTCGCCGCTGGTCTGGGACCTCGCGCACATCGGCAACCAGGAGGAGCTCTGGCTGCTGCGCAACGTCGGGGGCCGGGACCCGATGC
This sequence comes from Kitasatospora hibisci, assembly GCF_043950205.1. Classification (NCBI taxonomy): domain Bacteria; kingdom Bacillati; phylum Actinomycetota; class Actinomycetes; order Kitasatosporales; family Streptomycetaceae; genus Kitasatospora; species Kitasatospora hibisci. The sequence goes on from NZ_CP171642.1 coordinate 1,695,331, forward strand.
ACCCGGAGATCGACCCGCTCTACGACGCCTTCCAGCACCCGCGCGCCGAGCGGCCCGCCCTGCCGCTGCTGCCGCCCGGCGAGGCCCGCGCGTACGCGCACGAGGTCCGCGGCCGGGTGCTCGACCTGCTGGACGTCAGCCCGTTGGAGGGCGAGCCGCTGCTGGACGCCGGGTTCGCCTTCGGCATGATCGCCCAGCACGAACAGCAGCACGACGAGACCATGCTGATCACCCACCAGCTCCGCAGGGGCGAGCCGGTGCTGGCCGCTCCCCCGCCGCCGCCCGCCCCGGCGGACGCCGCCGCACTGCCCGCCGACGTGCTGATCCCGGCCGGCCCGTTCACCATGGGCACCGACACCGAGCCCTGGGCGCTGGACAACGAACGCCCCGCGCACCGGGTCGAGCTGCCCGCGTACCGGCTGGACTCCACGCCCGTCACCAACGGCGCCTACCTGCGGTTCATCGCCGACGGCGGCTACGACGACCCGCGCTGGTGGGCCCCCGCCGGCTGGGAGCACCGGCAGCAGGCCGGGCTGACGGCCCCGCTGTTCTGGCGCCGCGAGGGCGGCCAGTGGCTGCGCCGCCGGTTCGGCGTCCTGGAGCCCGTCCCGCTCGACGAACCGGTGCTGCACGTGGGCTGGTACGAGGCCGACGCGTACGCGCGGTGGGCCGGGCGGCGGCTGCCGACCGAGGCGGAGTGGGAGAAGGCCGCCCGGCACGACCCGGTCACCGGCCGGTCCCGCCGCTACCCCTGGGGCGACGCGGCGCCCGCCCCCGCCCACGCCAACCTGGGCCAGCGGCACCTGCGCCCGGCCCCGGCCGGCAGCTACCCGGAAGGTGCGTCCCCCTACGGCGTCCGGCAGTTGATGGGCGACGTGTGGGAGTGGACGGCCAGCGACTTCCGCCCCTACCCCGGCTTCACGGCCTGGCCGTACAAGGAGTACTCGGAGGTCTTCTTCGGGCCGGAGTACAAGGTTCTGCGCGGCGGCTGCTTCGCCGTCGCCCCGGTCGCCTGCCGCGGCACGTTCCGCAACTGGGACTACCCGATCCGGCGGCAGATCTTCGCCGGCTTCCGCACGGCCGCCGACGTGGAGGCCGGCTGATGTGCCGCCACCTGGCCTACCTGGGCACGCCGGTGGCGCCCCGGGAGCTGCTGGTGGAGCCGCCGTTCGGACTCCACCGGCAGTCCTGGGCGCCGCGCGTCCAGCAGTACGGCACGGTCAACGCGGACGGCTTCGGCCTCGGCTGGTACGCGGACGGGGACGCGATCCCGGCCCGGTACCGGCGGGCCGGGCCGATCTGGGCGGACGCCGCCTTCGCCGACCTCGCCCGGGTGATCCGCACCCGGGCGCTGGTGGCGGCCGTCCGCTCCGCCACCGAGGGCTGCGCGGCGGGCGAGGAGGCCGCCGCCCCCTTCACCGCCGGGCGGTGGCTGTTCAGCCACAACGGCGCGGTGAACGGCTGGCCGGGCAAGCTGGACGCCCTGGCCGCGCTCCTGCCGCCGGCCGAGCTGCTGGAGCTGGTGGCGCGCACGGACTCGGCGCTGCTCTGGGCCCTGGTCCTGCACCGGCTGCGGGCCGGCGCCGGCCTGGGCGACGCGCTGGCCGGCACCGTCGCGGACGTCACCGCCCACACCACCGGCCGGCTCAACCTGCTGCTCACCGACGGCCGCACGATCGCCGCGACCGCCTGGGGCGACACCCTGCACCACCGGAGCCTGCCCGGCCCCGGCGTGGTGGTCGCCTCCGAGCCCTTCGACGACCACCCGGGCTGGACGGCCGTCCCGGACGGCTCGCTGCTGCTGGCCGGCCCGGAGGGCGTCACGGTCCAACCGCTCTGACCCGGGCGGACGCCCGGAACAGAGCCCGCGCCGCCGGTCCTCGGAGCCGGCCGCCCCATCCCCTCTCCTTCACCTTTTGAACAGAGGATCCAACGCCCCATGAGCACCTTCGACGTCACCCGCCTGCTGCCCGCCGACCACTTCAGCACCGCCCTGCGGCACGACGTGCAGCTCGGTCTGACCTCCGAACCCAAGTGGCTGCCGCCGAAGTGGTTCTACGACGCCCGCGGCAGCGAGCTGTTCGAGGAGATCACCCGGCTCCCGGAGTACTACCCGACCCGCGCCGAGCGGGCCATCCTGACCGCGCGGGCCGGTGAGATCGCCGCCGCCACCGGGGCCCGCACCCTGGTGGAGCTCGGCTCCGGCTCCTCAGAGAAGACCCGGCTGCTGCTGGACGCGCTGCGCGAACGCGGCACCCTGGACACCTACGTACCGGTGGACGTCAGCGAGAGCGCACTGACCGCCGCCGGGGAGGCGCTCGCCCACGAGTACCCCGGGCTGTCGGTGCACGCCGTGCTGGCCGACTTCACCGCCCGGCTCGGCCTGCCCCCGGGCGGCGGCCCGCGGCTGGTCGCCTTCCTCGGCGGCACCCTCGGCAACCTGCTCCCGGCCGAGCGCGCGGCCTTCCTGCGCGGCCTTCGCGCCGCCCTGGAGCCGGGCGACTCCCTGCTCCTCGGCACCGACCTGGTCAAGGACCCGCGGGTCCTGGTCGCCGCCTACGACGACGCGGCCGGGATCACCGCCGAGTTCGACAAGAACGTGCTCGACGTGCTCAACCGGGAGCTCGGCGCCGACTTCGACCCGTCCGCGTTCGAGCACGTGGCGCTCTGGGACCGGGAGCAGGAGTGGATCGAGATGCGGCTGCGCTCGCTGCGCTCGCAGACCGTGAAGATCCCGGCGCTGGACCTGCCGGTCCACTTCGACCGGGGCGAGGAGCTGCGCACCGAGGTCTCGGCCAAGTTCCGCCGCGAGCGGGTCGCCGAGGAGCTGGCCGCGGCCGGCATGCGGCTCGCCCACTGGTGGACGGACGACGAGGGCCGGTTCGGGCTCTCCCTGGCCGAGCCGATTTGATTTTTCACCTTACTAATGCGCAGAGGGGTCTGACGACCATCCCGCGTACAACACTTGAACATTGACGGGTTACGATCGCGACGACCGAGCTCAGTGCCGAGTACCAGGAGTCAAGATCGTGAGCGTCACCCAGCAGCCCGCGGAGCCGGCGGCGGCGGAGGCCGGGTCCTCCGGCCGCCTCGGCTTCGTCGTCTTCATCACCGCCGCCGCGGCCCTCGGCGGCTTCCTGTTCGGCTACGACAGCTCCGTGATCAACGGCGCCGTCTCCGGCATCCAGGACAGGTTCGGTGTCGGCGACGGAGTGACCGGCCTGATCGTCTCCTCGGCGCTGCTGGGTTCGGCCGTCGGCGCCGCGATGGCCGGCCGCTTCGCCGACCGCTACGGCCGGATCAAGGTGATGAAGGCGGGCGCGCTGCTGTTCGCGGTCAGCGCCGTCGGCTCGATGCTGCCGTTCTCCGCCTGGGACCTCGCCTTCTGGCGGGTCCTCGGCGGTGCGGCGATCGGCATCGCCTCGGTGATCGCCCCGACCTACATCGCCGAGGTCGCGCCGACCCGGTACCGCGGCCGGCTGGCCTCCTTCCAGCAGGCGGCGATCGTCCTCGGCATCGCGATCTCCCAGCTGGTCAACTGGGTGCTCGCGGACACCGCCGGCGGCGACACCCGCGGCCACCTGCTCGGCCTGGAGGCCTGGCAGTGGATGCTGGGCGTCTGCGTCGTGCCGGCCGCGGTCTACTTCGTGCTCTCCTCGACGATCCCCGAGTCCCCGCGCTACCTGATCTCGGCCGGCCGGCTGGACGAGGCCCGCACCGTGCTCGCCGAGGTCGAGGGCAAGGACGCCGACACCGACGCCCGGATCGCGGAGATCCAGGGCCTGATCGCCTCCGACCACCGTCCGCGCTTCCGCGACCTGCTCGGCGGCCGGTTCGGCCTGCTGCCCGTCGTGTGGGTCGGCATCGGCCTCTCGGTCTTCCAGCAGCTGGTCGGCATCAACGTGATCTTCTACTACTCGTCGATCCTCTGGCAGTCCGTCGGCATCGACCAGGGCAACTCGCTGCTGATCAGCTTCATCGGCTCGGTCATCAACATCCTCGGCACCGTGGTCGCGATCCTGCTGGTGGACCGGATCGGCCGCAAGCCGCTCGCCCTGATCGGCTCGGCCGGCATGGCCGCCGCGCTGGCCGCCTGCGGCTGGGCGTTCTCCTCGGCCACCGGCAGCGGCGGCGACGTCTCGCTGCCCGACCTCCAGGGAACGGTGGCGCTGGTCGCGGCCAACGCCTTCGTGCTGTTCTTCGCGATGTCGTGGGGCGTGGTGGTCTGGGTGATGCTCGGCGAGATGTTCCCCAACCGCATCCGCGCCGCCGCGCTCTCCGTCGCCGCCTCGGCGCAGTGGATCGCCAACTGGGCGATCACCGTCTCGTTCCCGTCGCTGTCGCGCTGGAACCTCTCGGCGACCTACCTGGCGTACGCGGGCTTCGCTGCGCTGTCGATCCTCTTCGTGGCCCGCTTCATGAAGGAGACCAAGGGCGTCCGCCTGGAGGACATGGGCTGAGCCACCGGCCGACGCCCCACGGCGCCGACCCGGTCCGACCCGGCCACCCCGACCAGAGGCCGTCGCCGGTCCGACGGTCGGACCATCGGCCCCCGCACCTGCGGGGTCCGTCGTCGAACCCCCTCCTGCCCTCCGGGCGGACGACGGGAGTTTGAAGACGGACCCTAGCGCCCCCGGCGCGGGTGCGGGGGCCGAATCGTTCACTCCCTGCGGCGGGCCGCGCGCCTCCGGTACTCATGACCGGCAGGAGGGATGTGTCCTTGATCTTCAACCGGCTTCGCACCCGCAGCACCCACATCAGCCGCCGGCCCGCTTCGGCGCCCGCCGCAGCGCCGGCGTCGGCACCCGCCGCCGGCTGCCCGTACACCCACACGCACCCCGCCACCGACGCCACCGGGCCGGCCAGGCCGGCCACGGCCCGGCCCGAAGCGCGGCCCGACCTGCTGCCCGCGGTCCGGCAGCCGACCGGCCACGGCACCGGGCGGCTCACCCCCCACCCGGCCGAGCCGTTCACAGACCCCGGGGAGGCCGCCGCCTTCGTCCGCCAGTTCCACCACGAGCAGCCGGCCGCCGGCGACCCGGCCGAGCGGTTGCACGCCGTGCTCGACGAGATCGACCGCACCGGCACCTACGAGCACACGGCGGCCGAGCTGGCCTACGGCGCCAAGCTGGCCTGGCGCAACGCCGCCCGCTGCATCGGCCGGCTGTACTGGCGCAGCCTGGTGGTGCGCGACCTGCGGCACCTGGGTTCGGCCGACGACATCGCCACCGAGTGCTTCGAGCACCTGCGCACGGCCACCAACGGCGGACGGATCCGCCCGGTGGTCTCGGTCTTCGCCCCCGACCGGCCCGGCCGCCCGGCCGCCCGGATCCTCAACCAGCAGCTGGTCCGCTACGCCGGCCATCCGGCCGCGGACGGCGGCTGGACCGGCGATCCGGCCGGTGCGCGGCTCACCGCCCGGGCGCGCGACCTCGGGTGGAAGTGCAGCGAGGAGCGGTTCGAGGTGCTGCCGCTGCTGGTCCAGGAGCGGCCCGGCGAGCGCCCCGAGTGGTACGAGGTGCCGGACGACGCCACGTTGGAGGTCGAGCTCACCCACCCCGATCACGAGTGGTTCGCCGAGCTGGGGCTGCGCTGGTACGCGGTGCCCGCGATCAGCGACATGACGCTCGAGATCGGCGGCGTCCGCTACCCCACCGCGCCGTTCAACGGCTGGTACATGGGCACCGAGATCGGCGCGCGCAACCTCGCCGACGCGGACCGGTACGACATGCTGGCGACCGTGGCCGGGCGGCTCGGCCTGAACACCTCCAGCGACCGCACACTCTGGCGGGACCGCGCGCTGGTGGAGCTCAACGTGGCGGTGCTGCACTCGTTCCAGGAGGCCGGGGTGACCATGGCCGACCACCACACGGAGTCGGCCCGGTTCCTCAGGCACGTCGCCCAGGAGCAGCGGCTCGGCCGGCCCACCCCGGCCGACTGGAGCTGGATCGTGCCGCCGGTATCCGGCGGGCTCACGCCCGTCTACCACCGGTACTACGACCCGGTGGACCCCTCGCTGCGGCCCGCGTTCACGGCCCGCGGGCCCTGGTGACGGCCCCCCCGGGCCGCGGTCGCGGCCGCCGGCCGGTTCGCGGTCGGCCCGGCCGCCGCCGCCCTACCGGTCCGCCCCGGCCCGCCGGGCGCCCTCGACGGTGCGCCCGAACCGTAGCGCGAGCCCGTCGAGGAGGGCCTCCAAGCCGGTCTCGAAGGCGCCCTCGTCGATCGCCCCCCGGTGCTCGGCGAGCCGGTGGGCCTCCCCGAGGTGGGGGTAGTCGGCCGCGTCGTACAGCCCGGCGTCCTCCGGGAAGCCCGCCGCGAACGAGGCCAGCGCCGAGCCGGTGACGAAGTACCGCATCAGCGCTCCGATCCGGGTGGCCTGTCCGCGCGGCCAGCCGGACTCGACCAGGCAGCCGAAGACGGCGTCGGCCAGCCGCAGCGCGTTCGGCCGGCGTCCGGGGCCCTGGGCCAGCACCGGGACGATGTTCGGGTGGGCGGCCAGGGCCGAACGGTAGGAGCGGGCCCAGGCCCGCAGCGCCTCCGGCCAGGGCGCCCCCGGGGTGAACATCGACAGGTCGACCTCACCCATCACGCTGTCCACCACCGCGTCCAGCAGCTCGTCCTTGGTACCGAAGTGGTTGTAGAGGGACGGCCCGCTGACGGACAGCTCGGTGGCCAGGCGCCGGGTGGAGAGTGCGTCCAGCCCCTCGGCGTCGACGAGCCGGAGCGCGGCCGTGATGATGCGCTCACGACTGAGCAGCGGGGTGCGCGGGCGAGCCATCGGCGCGGTTCCTCCGGTCGGGTGAGGGTCGGGCGGCGTCCCGCGTGTCTGCCCGCGGGTCACCTGGGGGTGGGCGTCGATTCTGGCAGGCGGCCCTTCCCAGCGGAGCCCCGTCGGGGCTACAGTCCCCCCATAAAACTTGCAGCGCTAGTTTAACGGGGTCTCGATGAACCTGGAGCTGTCCGAGGAACAGACCGCCGTCCGCGACCTGGCGGCCTCCTTCACCGACCGCGAGATCGCCCCGCACGCCGCCGCCTGGGACCGCGCCGAGTCCGTCGACCGCGCGATCATCGGCAGGCTCGGCAAGCTGGGCTTCCTCGGCCTCACCCTGCCCGAGCAGTACGGCGGCAGCGGCGGGGACCACCTCGCCTACTGCCTGGTCCTGGAGGAGCTGGGGCGCGGCGACTCCGCCGTCCGCGGCATCGTCTCGGTCTCGCTCGGGCTGGTCGGCAAGTCGATCAACGGCTACGGCACCGAGGAGCAGAAGCGGGAGTGGCTGCCCCGGCTCACCTCCGGCGAGGCGCTCGGCTGCTTCGCGCTCACCGAGCCCGGCACCGGCTCGGACGCCGCCAACCTCACCACCCGGGCGGTCCGCGCCGGCGGGGACTGGCTGATCAGCGGCAGCAAGATGTTCATCACCAACGGCACCTGGGCCGACGTCGCCCTGGTGTTCGCCCGTACCGGGGGCGACGACCCCGAGCAGCAGGGCCACCGCGGGGTGACCGCATTCCTCGTCCCCACCGGCCTGCCCGGCTTCACCCGCACGGAGATCCACGGCAAGCTCGGCCTGCGCGGCCAGGCAACCGCCGAGCTCTCCTTCGACGACGTCAGGGTGCCCGACTCCGCCCGGCTCGGCGAGGTCGGCAAGGGCTTCACGGTCGCCATGGCCGCGCTCGCCAAGGGCCGGATGTCGGTCGCCGCCGGCTGCGTCGGCATCGCCCGGGCCTGCCTGGACGCCGCGGTCCGGTACGCGGGCGAACGCGAGCAGTTCGGCAGGCCGATCGCCTCGCACCAGCTGGTGCAGGAGCTGCTCTCCGACATCGCGGTGGACGTCGAGGCCTCCCGGCTGCTCACCTGGAAGGTCGCCGACCACATCGACCGCGGCCTGCCGTTCGCCACCGAGTCCTCCGTCGCCAAGCTCTACGCGAGCGAGGCCGCCGTCCGGGCGGCCAACAACGCGCTCCAGGTGTTCGGCGGCTACGGGTTCATCGACGAGTACCCGGTCGGCAAGTACCTGCGCGACGCGCGGGTGATGACGCTCTACGAGGGCACCAGCCAGATCCACAAACTGCTCATCGGGCGCTCGCTCACCGGCGTCAACGCCTTCTAGCCGGCTCCCGCTCCCGACCATCGGTCCCCCGCTGTTCCGCTGTTCCGCTGTTCCACTGTTCCGCCGTTCCGCTGTTCCGCTGTTCTGATAAGGAGCCCGACGACGTGCGTCCTGTCTACTTCGCCGCAGCCCGCCGCACACCCATCGGCCGGCTGCGCGGAGCGCTCGCCACGGTCCGCCCGGACGACCTCTCGGCCACCGTGCTGCGCGCCCTGCTCGCCGACGTTCCCGCCCTCGACCCCGCCCGGATCGACGACGTCTACTGGGGCGCCGCCAACCAGGCCGGCGAGGACAACCGCAACGCCGCCCGGATGGCGGTGCTGCTGGCCGGCCTGCCCGACACCGTCCCCGGCGCCACGGTCAACCGGCTCTGCGCCTCCGGTCTGGAAGCCGTCACCCTGGCCGCCCGGGCGATCGGCTCCGGCGAGGCCGACGTGGTACTGGCCGGCGGCTGCGAGTCGATGACCCGCGCGCCGTTCGTCCTCCCCCGCCCCGACGAGGCGCTGCCGCACCGGATCGAGACCTTCGACACCCGGCTCGGCTGGCGCCTCACCAACCCCCGGATGGCCGACCTGCACGGCGTGCTCTCCATGGGCGAGACCGCCGAGGAGGTCGCCTCCCGTTACGGGATCACCCGTGAGCGGCAGGACGCCTTCGCCCTCCGCAGCCACCAGCGGGCCGCCGAGGCACGCAGACGCGGCCACTTCGACGCCGAGCTGGTGCCGGTCGAGCGACCGGACGGGGTGAAGGTCACCCAGGACGAGAGCATCCGCGAGGACACCAGCCCGGAGAAGCTCGCGAAGCTCAAGCCCGCCTTCCGCCCCGGCGGCACGGTGACCGCGGGCAACGCCTCGCCGATGAACGACGGCGCGGCCGGCCTGGTCCTGGTCAGCGAGGAGGCACTGGGCGACCTCGGTCTCCGGCCGCTCGGCCGGTACGTCGCGGGGGCCTCGGCCGGCGTGCACCCGGACGTGATGGGCATCGGCCCGGTGCCGGCCACCCGCAAGGCGCTCGCCCGGGTCGGCTGGTCGCTCGACGACCTCGGGGAGGCCGAGCTCAACGAGGCCTTCGCCGCCCAGGTGCTGGCCTCCGCGGACCAGCTGGGCATCGACCCGGAGCTGGTCAACCCGACCGGCGGGGCGATCGCCCTCGGCCATCCGCTGGGCGGCTCCGGTGCCCGCATCCTCACCACCCTGCTGCACCGGATGCGCCGCAGCGGCGCCCGGCGCGGGCTGGCCACCATGTGTGTGGGCGTCGGTCAGGGCACCGCCGTCCTCGTCGAGAACGTCAACTGAGCAGTACCGAGCATCGTCCGGAGGGAGAGTCCGTCGTGACTCGTTTCGCAGGCAAGGTCGCCGTCGTCACCGGTGCGGCCCAGGGCATCGGCGCGGCCACCGCGCGGCTGCTGGCGGAGGAGGGCGCGGCCGTGGCCGTCGTCGACCTCACCGCCGAGCGGGCGGCCGGAACGGTCGAGGAGATCACCGCCAAGGGCGGCACCGCGCGCGCGTACGGCTGCGATGTGGCCGACTACGACGCGGTGGAGGCGGTCTTCGCCGAGGTGGTGAACGACCTCGGAGGGGTGCACATCCTGGTGAACAACGCCGGGATCACCCGGGACAACCTGTTCTTCAAGATGGCCAAGGCCGACTGGGACACCGTGCTGACGGTCAATCTGACCAGCGCCTACAACTGCAGCCACGTCGCCCAGAAGTACATGGTGGCGCAGAAGTACGGCAAGATCGTCTCGCTCAGCTCGCGCTCCGCGCTCGGAAACCGGGGCCAGGCCAACTACGCCGCCGCCAAGGCCGGCATCCAGGGCCTCACCGCCACCCTGGCGATCGAGCTGGGCCCGTTCAACATCAACGTCAACGCCGTCGCCCCCGGCTACATCGCCACCCCGATGACGGCCGCCACCGCCGAGCGGGTCGGCGCCACGGCGGAGGACCACCAGACGGAGGTCGCCGCCCGGACGCCGCTGCGGCGGGTCGGCCGGCCGGAGGAGATCGCCTCGGTGGTGGCCTTCCTGGCGAGCGAGGACGCCTCGTACGTCAGCGGCCAGACGCTGTACGTCAACGGCGGGGCACGCTGAGCCCGAACGGCGGGGTGGGATCGGCCGAACCGGCCGGGCCCGCCGGGCCGGCCCGGCGGGGCTCGGCGGCTTCGGGCTGACGACTCGTCAGACTGTCGGCCCAGGTGGAGACTTACCTTCACCTGGGCCGGCCTTTACCTTTTCCGGTGGCCAGGCGTGACCATGCCACAGGTACCAAATGACTATGGCATGATCATGCGGCTATCGATGGGATGGCCGGAGCCACCCGACCGGACCAGGTCGGGCCCCGTATCCCAAGGAGTCCCATGGGCAGCCCCGCCACCCTCCGCCGCTCCCTGGCCCTGCTCGCCGCGGGGGCCACCGCCCTGACCGCCGGCACCGTCGCGGTACCGGCCGCGTCCGGCGCAGCGTCCGCGTCCCTCTCCGGCGTCCACGTCCGTCCCGCCTCCGCCGGGCACCACAACGCCGTCGGACGGACGGCACCCCTCTCCACCTCGGAGTGCGTCAGCCAGATCGGCATCCACTGCTACTCCCCCCTCCAGTACCGGACCGCCTACAACCTCGACCCGCTGTACCGGGAGGGCATCACCGGCAAGGGCCGGACCATCGTCATCGTCGACTCCTTCGGCTCGCCGACCATCCAGCACGACCTGGAGGTCTTCGACAAGCAGTGGGGCCTCCCCGACACCAAGGTCGAGGTGGTCAAGTGGGGCGACGTCCCGGAGTTCGACCCGAAGAACCCCGACCACACCGGATGGGCCGGCGAGACCACCCTCGACGTCGAGTACGCCCACGCCATCGCGCCCGACGCGCACATCATCGTGGTGGAGACCGGCGTCGCCGAGACCGAGGGCACGACCGGTCTGCCCGAGATGATGGACGCCGAGAAGGCCCTGATCAAGGCCGGCCGGGCGGACGTCATCTCGCAGAGCTTCGGCGCCACCGAGAACACCTTCCCCGGCTTCGACAAGGGCGACTTCAAGTCGCTGACCGACCTGCGCTACGCCTTCAAGGAGGCCGCCGCCCACGACGTCACCGTGCTCGCCGCCTCCGGGGACGACGGCGCCACCGACGCCCAGGAGAACGGCGAGGACCTCTACCCGTACCGGGTCAACTCCTGGCCGTCCGCCGACCCGCTGGTCACCTCCATCGGCGGCACCCAGCTCACCCTGGACGACGCCGGCAAGCGCACCGCGCCCGACAAGGTGTGGCACGACAAGTACGGCGCGGGCGGCGGCGGGGTCTCCGGCGTCTTCGATCGCCCGTGGTACCAGGCCGGCGTCGCCGGCGTGACCGGCAACCACCGCGGCACGCCGGACATCAGCATGAGCGCGGCCGTGGACGGCGGGGCCTGGACGTACGAGTCCTACGACCCGGCCTCGGTCGGCTGGCACCTCACCGGCGGCACCAGCGAGGCGACCCCGGTCTTCTCGGGCGTCGTCGCCCTCGCCGACCAGCTCGCCGGCCACCGGCTCGGCCAGATCAACTGGCGCCTGTACGGCCTCAGCCTGCTGCCGCCGAAGTGGAGCGGCCTGGTCGACGTGACGGAGGGCGACAACTCCTGGGACAAGGTGACGGGCTACCAGGCCGCCAAGGGCTACGACCTGGCGAGCGGCCTCGGCACCATCGACGGCGCCAGGTTCGTCCACGCCCTCGCCGGTCGCTGACCGACCCCGGGCGGGCGGGACCTACGGGCACGTCCGGGAAGGCCCTCGGGCAACACTCGCGCGCGGGAAGCCGGCCAGGTCGGCTCCCGCGCGCGGGTGTGTCCCGCGGAGCCGTCGGGGCCGGGCCGCCGATCCCGTTCCCCGGCTCAGGGCTGCGGCCGGGCGCCCCGGGCCGCGAGGTTGGCCAGGTGGCGTTCGGCGGCGCGCAGCTTCCGGTTGTCCGCACCCGGCAGGTGGGCCCGGAGCTCGATGATCTCGGGTGCGATGCGGATGGCCTCCGCGCGGTCCGGGATCGCCCTCCAGCAGGCCTCCGCGTTGGTGGTCGCCCGCTGGGTCTCGGGGTGCTCCGGCCCCTGCGAGCGCAGCAGCGTCAGCGCGACCTCGCGGTAGATGTCGGCCGCCTCCGCCGTCCGCCCGGCCAGTCGGCACACGTGGGCGCGGACCTGCCGCACCTGCAGCACGGGCTCGGAGACGGTGCCGTGCTCGGCGATGGCCTCCAGTTCGAGGGCGAACGCGAGATCGGTCGCGGCGGCGTGGTCCCCGGCGTCGGCACTGCGGACGATCCGGCCGATCGCCTCGCGGTAGTCGGCCCGGGGCGGCCGCTCCGCGTCGTCCTCGGCCGGGGGCGCCTCGGCGGGGACGGCCTCGGCAGGCTCAGCGCCGGCGGGTACCGGCGCCTCGGAACCCTCGTCAACGGAGCTCTCGTCAGAGCGCCCGCCGGCGCGGGCGTCCGCCGGCACCGCGTCGGCCGGGGGCGCGTCCTGCGGCACCGCGTCCACCGGGAGCGCGCCCTGCGGCACCGCGTCCTCGGGTACGGCGTCCTGCGGAACGGCGTCGGCCGGCACCGCGTCGGCCGGGCGCGCGTCCTGCGGAACGGCGTCCGCCGGAGCGGGCTTGGCGAGCCGGATGCCGTCCGTCAACGTGGGCCGCCAGGCGTACTGCTTGACCAGGTCGACGGGCTGGGCCGGTGGCGGGGGTGTGGCCGGGACGCCGGCCTTCAGCAGGTCCACCGGACCCTCGGGCACCACGGGTGGCGCGGGCGTGGCCGGGACCTGGGCCTTCAACAGGTCCACCGGACCCTCGGGCACCACGGGTGGCGGAGCCGGGGCGGCCGCCGGCTTGTCCAGGGTGACGGCCGGCCGGTCCCCGGGCACGGCGCCGCGCGGCACCGCATCGCGCGGCGCGGCGTCCCGGGCGGCGGGTGGCCGGGGCAGCACCGCGGCCGGGCGCGGCCCCTCGTAGGGGACGGGGTCGAGCTGCGAACCGTCCGTCCGGCGTGCCGTGTTGCGGAAGAACGGGCGGTTCGGCGCGTGCGTGGCCAGGATGACGACGTCCGGACGGAGCACCGAGTAGACCTGGTTGCGCAGCTGCTCGGGGGCGAGCACGGCCTCCGCGCCCGGGCGCCCGCCGTGCAGGGCCTCGATCAGTGCACGGGTGAAGGTGCCGATCTGCTCCGGGTCGGGGCTGACCACCGCCCAGAGCGGGAGGCCGTCGGCCAGCGGCGAGATGGTGCCCTGGAGGAACGGCAGGGCGTTCTGATCGGCGCTCAGGTCGGCGATGACCAGCGTCTGCCACTCGGCGGGCCGGTGGCGCAGCTCGCCGGCGATGGAGTGCCAGGCCAGGCCGTCCTGCCGGACGCTGCCGGGCTTGGAGTCGCGCAGGGTGAGGTGGAGCTGGCCGCCGCGCTTGTCGGCGAGCAGGTGGCCCCCGAGGTGGACCAGCAGCGGTCCGGGGTGCCGGGCGGCGGCGCGCAGGTGGGCGAGCACGGTGTGCGGGTCGCTGGCGCCGGGGAGGTGGACGGCGTCGACCGCGTCGGCGGCGAGCAGGACCTGCGGCGAGACGGCGGCGAGCATCGCGGAGAGCACCGGCGCCTGGGTCGGACCGCCACGCCCCCAGGTGCGGCGGCCGGAGGTGCCGTAACCGCCCTCGACGACCAGGATCCGCCCGCGCGGTGCGGTGCCGAGGCCGCCCGGACCGCCCACGCTGATCCCGTGCGCGGGCGTGGCGCCGGGCACGGTGAACGGCAGCGGTGTCGCGGACGGCGGAAGGTCCACCGCAGGCATCCCGGTGACGGTCCATCCGGTCGGCGGCATCGGCGGCGCTACGGGGGGTGCCGCGGGCGGCGCCGCGGGCGGTGGGACGGGCGGGTCGTACAGGGCGGCCGGGCCGGGAACGTGCTCGTCGTACGGGTTGCGCGGCGAAGGCGGTGCGGCGTCGCGCGGGGCGGCGTCCGGCACGGGATCGGGGCCGCCGGGGACAGCCGTCGTCTCCGCCATCTCTGGTCACCGCCCCGCCCCGCCGCCCTGCGGCGTCTGCTGCCCTTGCCTCGTGGTGGCGGACCACCACTACCCGTGGGCGCCACCCTACGAGATCACGCCCCGCCCGAGCCAGGCCGGGTCGGCCCCGGAGGGCGCCGCCGGGGCACGGGTGACGGAGCGCCACCCGCGCCGTCCGGTCCCGGCCGGTCAGCCCGCGAGGAGGTCGCGGAGCAGGGCCACCGTGTCGGCGTCGAGGTCGCGGCCGGTGCGGCGGCTCAGCGCGTCGAGCCGGTTGACGGCGCGGACCAGCTGGTCGCGGGCGCCGGCCGAGGCGTAGGCGTAGAACAGGTCGCGGTGCAGCAGTTCGACGTCCGGGGCGACGGCGAGGCCCCGGAAGACGGCGGCCTCGGCGCTGCGGTGATCACCGTACTGGAGGCGGCGGGCGGCGAGTTCGTGCGCGGTGTCGACGATCGCGGCGATCATGTCCTGTCGCTCGGCCTCGGCCCAGCCGTACGAGGCGGGCGGTGCCTCCGCGAACGGGGCGCCCCGGACCAGTGCCAGGGCGTGGGCGAGCGCCGCGTCCGCGGTGGCGCTGGTGCTGCGCATGCCGCGCCGGTAGAGGCTGCGGAACTCGTCCCAGTCGCAGGTGACGGTCGGGGCGTAGGAGTAGCCGTCGGAGGTGTCGGTGGGCAGGAACGACCGGCCCTCCGAGGAGGTACCGAGCCAGGCGGCCAGGTCGGCGAGCTTGGCGGGCAGCGGGCTCTTGGCCCCGGCCGCGGTCGGGTGCGGGTCGAGGTGGGCCGCGCCCGGGTGGAGGTCGTGGTCGAGGGCGTTGTGGTCGGCGCCCGGGCGCAGCGCCAGGTAGGCGGCCAGCTCGGTGAGCCGGGGCAGCGCTCCGGGCTCGGCGGTGCCGGCGGCGCCTGCCACGTCCACCGGGCCGAGCAGCCGGATCCGGGGAGCGGTGCGGCTGGCGTGCGCCTCCGGGGAGCGGAGGATGGCGAGCAGGTCGTCGCAGTCGGTGCGGCCCGGTGTGGTGCGGGCCGCCGGTGCGGTGGCGGCGGGGCCGGGCTCGGGGGCCGGGGCCGGTTCCGGGCGGCCCGGGGTGCGCGGGGCCGCGGCGGACGCCGCGGGCGCGGGGTCGTGCGTCGGCGCCGGCTCGGACGTGGTGGCGCGCTCTGCGGCCGCGTCGTCCGGCGCGGCGCCCGCCCCGGGGGCCGGCTCCGAGGTCTGCTCGGGCGTCGGCGCGGGCTCGGGAGCGGGCCGCAGGGGTGCGGCGGGCGGCAGCGGCTGGACCGGGACGACCACGTCGCCCCGGGCCTCGGGCCCGGACGGGAGGCGGAGATTCTGGGTGGTCTCCTCCTGGTCCGCCGCTCCGGCGACCGGAGCACCCGAGGGCGATGCGGCCGGTACCGCGGGCGGCGCCGGGTGGGCGCTCGCGTGCCGGCCGAGGCCGTTGACCAGGAAGCGCGCCCCCGGGCCGCCGTTCGCGCCGTTCGCATTGGTCGCGCCGTTCGCACTGTTCGCGGCAGCCGCGGCGGGCCCGGCCGGTGACGCCGGGTCGGTGCCCGCGAACGGGCTGGCGCCGGTGCCGATCACCCGGGCGAGCAGGCGCGGTCCTGCCGCCTCCGCCCCGTCGTCCTCGTCGGCGACCGCTGCGCCGAAGTCTCCGCCGAGGCCGACGCCGAGGCCCGCGAACGGCTCCGCGGCGGCCCCGACTGCCGCCAGCACCGGTACGGGGACCGGGAGTTCGGCCGGTTCGAGGTCGATGCCGGGGCCGTCGAGGGTCCACGCCGGCGCCGGGTGCTGGGTGGTGTCGTCGGCGGCCCGAAGCAGCTCGGTGACCTGGTCGTACTGCGGACCGGTCAGGCGCTGCAGTTCCAGGGTGAGGTGCAGACCCGGGATGGTGGCCTGACCGGTGGCGGGCAGCGTCCAGCGGGCGACCGGGCCGGTTCCGCGTTCGGGCGCCCGGGTGATGACGGCGACACAGGTCCGGGGGCGGGCGTCGAGCAGACGGCCGAGCTCGGCCGGGATGTCGCCGCCGGGCTGCTGGGCGCAGAGCACGATCTCCGGGATCCAGGACTCGTCGGCCAGACCCCGGCTGCGGGCCTCCCGCGGGCTGGTGGACTCGGCCGCGACCAGGGTGGCCCGGGCCTTGGCGGTGCGCGGCCCGAGGGCGGTCAGCGCCGCCTCCAGGGTGGTGTGCCGGTGGATCCGCTCGGCGGCCGGTCCGCTGATCGGCAGCTCCTCGGCGAGGTCTACCAGGTGCAGGTGCAGCCGGTCGGCGAGCGGGCTGTGGGCGAGCTCCACGGCCAGGGTGCGCAGCACGTCGCGGGCGTCGTCCGGGTGGCCGGAGAGGTGCAGCAGCCGGACGGTCTCCAGGTCGGCGAGGACGACCGAGCCGTCCGGCGCGGTGCCGAGGGTGACCAGCGCCGGGTAGGGCGCGGCCGCCTTGCGGGCCTGGGCCGGCGAGAGCAGTTCGGTCGAGTCGGCCGCGCACCACCAGATGTT
Organism: Kitasatospora hibisci; assembly: GCF_043950205.1. Classification (NCBI taxonomy): domain Bacteria; kingdom Bacillati; phylum Actinomycetota; class Actinomycetes; order Kitasatosporales; family Streptomycetaceae; genus Kitasatospora; species Kitasatospora hibisci. The sequence goes on from NZ_CP171642.1 coordinate 1,711,922, forward strand.
CGGGGTGTGGGCGGCGCGGAACGGCGCGATCGGGGCGGCCGGGCCGGAGAGGTGCAGCTCGACGGTGTGGTTGGAGGTGACCCGGGCGGCGACGACGGCCGGCAGTCGCTTGCCGCCCCGGACGGCGTTGCGGGCCATGGTGCGCAGGGCGCGGTCGAGCAGGTCGAGGCCGCGGTCGTCCTGGCGGGTCCTCAGCTCGGCCTCGAACGCGGCGGCGGGTGAGGCCGGAAGGGCGATGCGGTGGCGCGGACGGCGGGCGCGGAGCTGGCCGCCGCGCCTGCGGGCGACCGTGCCGATCATGATGGCGGCGAGCAGCACGCCGACGGTGGAGGCGGCCAGGGCGACGGTGTAGTCGTCGCTGGGGGCGTCCTCCGCGTGGGCGGACGGCGCCGCGGGGGTCGGGGCGGGCGCGGGCGCCTGGCTCGCGGGGGCGGACGGCGCGGGCGCGGGTGCCTGCGTGGCGGGCGGCACCGGCGTGGCGGGCGCCGGTGGCGCGGTCGGTGCCGGTGCGGGCTCGGGTGCAGGAGCCGGGGCGGGTGCAGTCGCACCCGGCAGCGTCAGGACCATCCCCGGCACCACCACGTCCGGGTCGGTCAGCCGTTCCCCGTCCGGCGCCTCGACGCCCTCGTTCGCGTCGAACAGCTTCGGCCAGGCCTCGGCGTCCCCCAACTCCCGCTGGGCGATGGCCGACAGGCTGTCCCCGACGGCCACCGTCACCGTGGCGTGCCCGGCACCGGCGCCTCCACCGGTCCCGGCCGGCGGCGTGGACGGTGCCGGAACCGGGGTGGGCGCCGGGGCTTTGGCGTCGTCGGCCTTGGCGTCGCCCGGCATCAGCAGCTCCCAGCCGGGCTGGATCGGCCGCTCTGCGTCGAATCTGATGCCCGAGTCGTCCATCACCCGCCCGTCGTTGAGCTTGGCGATCTCCAACCAGCGTTCTCCGGAGCCGAGTTGGCGCTCGGCGATGGACCAGAGGCTGTCCGCGGGCCGGCTGTCCCGGACGGTGTAGCTCGGGTGCTGGTCGGCGGCGGGGGCGAGCGCGGGTGCCGCCTGGGCGGCGGGCAGCGCGGCGCGCGGCGTGCCGGCGGCCAGCTCGGCGGGCGCGGCGACGGCCGGGGCCCGGTCGGGGGCTGCGGCGAAGGCCGAGCCGGCCACCGGGAGCAGCGCGATCACCGAGCCGACCAGGCCGGCGGCGAGCCGCTGGCTCCAGCCGAAGGCCGGGATCCGCCGGGCGATCCGGCCGCGCAGCTGGGCCGGGATCTCCAGCAGGACGGAGAAGGCGAAGCAGAGCCAGCCCAGCCAGCCGACCACGACCAGCAGCCAGAGGAAGAGCCGCCCGTCGTCGGGGCTGGTCAGGGCCTGCCCGATGCCGTCCGGCGCGACCTCGCCCATCCCGGCGACGGCCTGGGTGCCGTACAGCAGCAGGGCGGGCAGGCCGATCAGCAGGGCGAGCAGGGTGAGCAGCGCCGCGAGGGCGGTGAGCACGGCGCCGCCCCGGCCGCGGCGCGGCGGCAGCGGTGCCGGCCGCCGGCCGGGCGCCGGGGAGGCGGGCCCGCCGCGGGCCGGGCGTCCGGCGCGGGCTTGGTCCTTGGCACGTGGCGCGACCATCAGTCGGTCTCCGCTTTCTCGACTCCGTGGACGAGGGTGGCACTCCCCTTGCCCGTGACCTTCTGCTTGCCGAGCTCCCCCAGCAGGGCGGGCCGGAACTCGGCCTTCACCGTGACGGTGACGACCGAGCCGTCGGCCGAGAACGTCACGCTCTCGGCCTGGAGGTGGTAGAGGGCGAGGTAGCTGTTGGCGGCGTCCCGGACGTAGTCCTGCTTCACCCGGTAGCCCGCGCCCTGGAGGACGGCGGCCTCGTCGAGCTGCTGTCCCCCGATCCGGGCGGCCTCCTGGGCGTAGCCGTCGGTCCGCTCGGCGACCCGCAAACGGCCGGCCGCGTCCACCACGAGGGCGATGACCAGGATCAGGAAGGCCGCGCAGATCGCCACGAAGACGCCGATCGCGCCGCGGTCCGACCGGCCGCGCACGGCGCACCGCACGCCTGCCGCCCGGGCGCTCCGCCGGCCCGCTCCCCCGGGTCCGCGCACCGCCGTGCACCCCTCCCGCACGTTCCTCTCCCCACCGGTCGCCGCCGGGACCGCTCCGCCTCGCACCTGCCGTCCCCCGGGAGCCCTCCGCTTGCGTCTCCCCCGCGCGGACGCTCCCCAATCCCCGCCCCGAGCCCTCGGGTGCACCCCTGCCCGCACCGCGCGCCTCACCCGCCCCGGTAGCGGTCGACCACCGAGACGAAGCGGCCGGTGAGACGCTTCGTCCAGGGCATCCCCGGCCCCGGCAGCAGGTCGTTCAGCGGCACCTCGCACACCACCGTCACCTCGACGGTCACCAGCGGGGCTCCGTGGGTGACCAGTTCGCCCTGCTTGACGTCGGCCTCCCAGTGCCGGCACGCCACGCCCTGCTGCCGCATGGTGTCCAGGGCGGCCCTCTTCACGAGCTCGTCCATCCCGTCGACGCTGCGCGCCAACGAGGCGGTCCTGGCGGCCGAGCGGGCCGCCGACTCCACCGTGCCGGCCGAGGTCTGCACCCGGCCCGCGGCGGCGGTGGCGAGGATCAGCGCCGCCACGGCCGGCAGGACGATCGCCGCCTCGATCGCGACCCCGCCCGCATCCCGTCCGTGCGCCGACCTGGCGGCCCGCCGGGCGGCGAACCGCCGCCCCCATCCGTCGCTCCGGGCCCGGGCGTTCACGGCGTCGCCTTCGGCGGGACGAACCGCTCCCGCGGGGCCTCGGCCGACTGGACCACGGTCGGGTTGAGGAACGGGACCACCGACGGGGCGGTCAGCCGGACCGTCACCCGGACCAGGACCGGGGAGCTGCCGTCCGTCCGCACGTCGTACCCGCGGACGTCCTGCCGGTCGAGGAAGTCCTCGGCCTGCGACCTCGCCGCCGCGTCCTTGACCTCGTCGCGCTGGTTGCCCTGCACCCGCCCGGCGTCGACTCCCTCGCGGGCGGCGGTGAGTGCGACCTGGCGGTAGTACCACACCATCGCCACGTCGACCACGAGCAGGATCAGCACCAGGACGACCGGGAAGACGATGGCCAGACTCAGGCTCATCGCTCCCCGGTCGCCTCGGCGACGGGGCCGTTCGATCACGTGGCCGCACCCGCTCCGGGCATGTTCGGGTCCTGCTCGACCTTCTTCACGACCTTGTCCTTGAGCGCGTACAGGGCCACCGCGACGGCCCCCGCCACGAAGACCAGCGCGATGATGGCGAGGGCGAGCTCGATGCTGATCGCACCGCGGTCGCCGCGGGCCCGGGCGGCCTTCACCCGGCCGACGCGGAACTGGAAGAGCAGCAGGGCGAACTGGACGGGCAGCAGGGTCGGCCGGAGCAACCGGCCGGCCAGGGACTTGAGCTGGTGGGACATCAGGGGACTCCCGGGGTTGGGTGCGTGTCGTCCGCTCGCGGTGCCGCATCGGCGTCAGGCGAGCATCTGGTGGAGGGCGGGGAAGACGATCAGGACGGTCATCAGCAGGGTCAGGGCGGCGCCGGGCGCGACCATCCGCTCGCTGTCGGCGTTGGCCCGGGCCAGGTCCTCGGCGAGCAGCTCGCCGCGCAGGCCCTTGGCGCGGGCCCGCAGGGTGTCGTAGACGGCGGCACCGTCGGTGCCGGAGAGCCGCATGATGTCGGCGACGTCCTGCAGCGGCGTCAGCCCGAGCTCCACGGCCAGCGCGTCCAGCCCGGCCCAGGGCGGCAGCCGGTCGGTGGCGGCGCGGTCCAGGGCGTCCCGGATCCGGCCGAAGACGGTGCCGCGGCCGACCGAGGCGGCGCGGCGCAGCGCCTCGGCCGGGCCGAGATCGGCGGCCCGCTCCAGCGCGACCAGCTCCAGGTAGGCGGCGATGCCGTGCAGGTACTCGGTGCGCGCCTCCTTGGCCTCGCCGCGCACGATGGCGTCCGGGACGAACCAGAACAGCCCGGCCAGCAGCGGCCCGACCAGCAGCGGCAGCGCGAACGGCAGGCCCATGTCCAGGAGCGCCGCGGTCGCCCCCAGGTAGGCCGGCAGGACGAGGCCGACCAGGGCGAACAGCAGCTTGTGCGCCATGAACCGGGCCGGGCTGCGGCCGATCAGCGACAGCTCGCGGTGCGGGATGCGCACCCCGCGCAGGCCGAGCGAGCGCTCGCCGATCCGGTCGAACCAGCGCGGCCGCTCGTCGGGGTCGACCACCCGCTCGGCAGGGGTGCGGTGCAGCCGCTCCAGCGCCTGGCCCAGGTCGGGCGGGGCGGGCCGGAGTTCGGAGACCAGCAGGGCGATGCCGCCGGCCGCGACCGCGCCGGCCAGCACGGACCAGGGGGAGATCACCGGGCCTCCCCGAGGAGTCGGCGCTCGTCGCCCGCGTCCCGGCCCTCGCCGTCGTCCGGCGCGGACGCGGTCCGGCCGCGCCGCCCGGTCCGGCTGCGCCGGTCGGCCTCCAGCAGCCGCGGCACCGGCGGGTGCGAGGCGAGCGCGCGCATCCAGGCGATGATCGCCACGAACAGGCCGGCGACCACGGCCAGCACGATCTGGCCCAGCGCGGTGCTGTACGGCCGGGTGTAGTCGGTGCTGAACGAGCCGATCGAGACGACCAGCACGATGATGCCGACCAGCCAGCGGATGGTGGTCCGGTGCTTGGCCCGGTCGGCCTCGATCGTGCGGCGCTGGCGGACCTCCTCGCGAACCGACTCGGCCATGTCGGAGAGCGCCCGGGCCAGGCCCGGGCCGCTGTCCCCGGCGCGCAGCAGCAGCGCCGCGAGGACCTTGTCGGCGGTGGCGTCGGCGATGCTGTCCGCGAAGGCGCGCAGCGCCTCCTCCGGGCGCCAGCGGGCCTGCAGTCGGGCGGCCAGCTCGGCCACCTCCTCCTCGATCGCGGCGGGCGCGGTCCGACGGCTGGTGACGATGGCCTGGTTGAGGCCGACGCCGAGCAGCAGCACGTCGGCGATCCGCTGGGTCCACTCGGAGAGCGCCTCCAGCCGCTCGATCCGGTGGGTGTCCGGGCGGGTGGTGTCGAACAGCCAGGGCAGGCCGAAGACGGCCAGCGGGAGGAGCAACGCGGTGAGCGGGATGCCGGTGAAGAGCCAGCCGAGCGGCGCGCCGACCAGGGCGGCCGGCAGCTGGACCCGGCGCAGCCGCACCATCCGGGCCGGGGCCGCGCCCGGGGCGCCGTACCAGAACACGTGCAGTCGGCCGGCCAGCGGGTTCCGGTCCGCCCCGGCGTCGTCCTCGACCGGCTCGCCGCCGCGGGCCCAGGCCACCAGGGCGACCACGCCGAGCGCGACCAGCAGGCCGCAGAGCACGAAGAGCAGCGTCATCGGGCGCCTCCACCGATCCGCAGCTGCAGCGGCTCCGCCCAGCTGCCGAAGCGCGAGCCGAGCAGGGCGGCGTCGAAGCCGGCCCGCCGCAGGTCGTCCAGGCAGTTCGGCGGGGTGTGCGGGACGGCGCGCGGCTCACCCAGGTCGGGGCGCGGGCCGAAGACCGTGTTCAGCGCGGGCCGCCCGCTCTCGCCGAGGCCGGTGACCTCCAGGACGTGCGAGACGAACCGGTGCCGGCGGCCGCCGACCGCGGTCTCGTCGACCATCGAGACGTGCACGATGAGGTCCACCGCGTTGGCGGTGAGCCGGTAGGCGAGCGCGTCGGTCATGTGCGAGCCGTACTCAAGGCAGAGCTCGGCGATGCGGTCCACCACCATGTGCGGGCCGCGGGCGTGCAGCGTGCACATCGACCCGCCCTCGCCGTTGGTCATCACCCGCAGCATCGGGACGACCTCGCCGGAGCGGACCTCGCCGACGATGATCCGCGACAGCGTCATCCGCAGTGCGGCCGGGATGAGGTCCCCGATGCTCAACTCGCCCGCCATCCGGCCGTCGACGCGCTCGCCGTTGCCCTCGCGGGCCTCCATCGGGACGACCTGGCGCAGGTGGCCGAGGGTGTGCAGCCAGAGCTCGAACTCCGACTCCAGGGTGCCGATCCGCTCGTCCGGCGGGATCTCGGCCGCCATCGCGCGCAACAGGCTGGTCTTGCCGACGCCCTGGGTGCCGGTGATCATCACGTTCTTCCGGGCCCGGATCGCCGCCGCCAGGAAGGCCGCCAGGGTGGAGTCCAGGGTGCCGAGGCGCACCATCTCGGGCAGCGTCGCCGAGGCCACCCGGTGGCGGCGGATCGCCACGTACGGACGCGGGGTCACCTCGGTGAGCGCCTGGAGGCGCATGCCGCCCTCCAGGCGCAGCGCGAGCGTCGGACTGGCGGTGGAGAGGCTGCGCTCGCCGCCTCCGTGCTGGCGGGCCAGGTCCTGGAGCAGCTCGATCAGCTCGGCGTCGCTGTCGGCCACCGGCGGCACCTGGCGCAGCGGCTGGTGCACCCGGGAGACCCAGACGTCGTCGCAGCCGTTGATCAGGATGTTCTCGATCTCCGGGTCGTCCAGGTAGGGCTGGAGCCGCCCGGCCCGGAAGAGCAGGTCGAAGACGGCCTCGGCCAGCGCGCGGTCCTGCTCGCGGGTGGGCGGGATGCCGTGGGTCTGCGCGTAGGCGTCGGACCAGCGGGCGACGGCCTCCTCGATCAACGCCCGGCCGCGCTGGCGGCGGGTGGCGCGGTCCGGCTCGGTGCCGGAGGCGGCGGTCAACCGGGTGATCTGCTGGTGCAGTTCGGCCGCGACCTGGCGCTTGAGCTCGCGGGCGACCTGCGGGTCGACGGCCGGCCGGGTGGCGGCGCCGCGCAGGTCGAGCGAGGGCAGCTGGGAGGGGACGGCGGTCGGGCCCGCGGCACCGCCGGGCACACCGGCGGCCGGCCCCGGCACGACCGGGCCGGTCCCGGTGAATCCCGCGGCGGTGAAGTCCGGTGCGGTGAAGTCCGGTGTGCCCACGCCTGGTCGGGCGCTCGGCTGCGGCTGCGGCGCCGTCCGGGGCAGTGCGGCCGGGTCGGCCGCCGGGTGCTGGTGCAGGGGGCTACCGCGCACGGAGCACCTCCCCGGGTGCGGTGGGCGACTGCCGCGGCCCGTGGCCGGACGGCGGCTGGTCCTGGCGGTACTGCTCGGGCTGCACCCGGCCGTAGGGCCGGTCGTGTGGCCGGCCGTCGGCCTGCGGGTCGTTCCCCGGGGCAGGGCCGTCCTGCGGGACCACGGGCTGCGGGCCGTACTGCTGGCCGTTCTGCTGCGCGTACTGCGGGTCGAACTGCTGCCCGTACTGCGGGTAGTACTGCGGGTGGTACTGCTGCGCGTACTGCTGGGCCGCACCCGGACCGGCCTCCGGCCCCGGCTGCGCCGCGTACGTCGACGGCACTTCCTGTCCGTACGGCGCCCCCTGTCCGTACGGCGGCTGCGGTTCCTGCGGCCGCCCGTGCGCCGGGAACGGCGCGGGCGCGGCCGGCTGCGGCGCCAGCCCGGCGAGCGGCGCCACCGGACCGGTGGTGATCACCGGCGGGGCCGGCTGCGGCGCCTGTCCGTGGAGCGGGGCGGGCTGCGGCGACGCCGGGGCCGGCGGCGGCGCGCAGGCGAGCGGCTGTGCCCCCGGATCGGGTGCCGGCGCGGCGGGCAGCTGCGCGGGTGCCGCCGTGGGCGCCAGCCGCTGCCGGCGGCGGCGCACCAGCAACTGCACCTCGTCGGCCGCCGACCGGGCGGTCCGCATCAGCTCGGAGCGGATGAACCGCCGGTCGGTGGTGTCCCCGCCGTCGGAGAGGATCCGTGCGGTGCGCACCGCGTGCGGCAGCAGGCCGATCACCGGCAGCCCGAACTCGCGCGAGACCTCCGCCCCCGAGTACGGCCCCTCGGCGACCAGCAGCAGGCCCAGCGCGTCGGCTCCGGTGCCTGCGGCGGCCAGGTCCTCGGCGAGCGCGGACAGCCGCGGCCGGGCCGCGCTCAGCCCGCGCAGAGTGGTGCGCACGGTCACCGCCACCGCGTCCGCCCGGCGGGCGAGGACGGCGCTGGCCCCGGTGGCGCCGGAGCGCCCGAGGTCGAGGATCACGTCGTAGCCCTGCGACTCCAGCCCGTGCAGCACCTCCATCAGCGGTTCCCAGGTGTAGGCGAGCCCCGGTGCCTGGGACGGGTCGGTCAGGCCGGGCAGCAGCAACCGCTCGGCGTTCCCGTCCGGCGAGAGGTCGATCAGCTGCTCCCAGAGCGTCTGGGCGAGCAGACCGCGCCGGTCGGCGACGGCGAGGTTGCGCAGCCCGTAGACCGCCTCGACCCGCCCCTCCAGGGCGCCGGCCAGCACCGCGCCGCCGTCCGGGTCGCACTCGACCAGCAGGATCCGGCGCCCGGGCTGGAGCGGCCAGGCCAGCAGCAGCGCCAGCGCCGCCGTGGTGGCGCCCGGCGCCCCCGGCCCGCCGGCCACCGCGATCACCGCCATCTCAGGCCCCACCGGCCCCGGACGGCGCGGCCGCCGTCGAACCGCCCGGCGCTGCGGGCGCACCGGACGCCGCCCCCGGTGCGGCGCCGGACGCGCCGGCCGACGGGGAGGCCGCGGGCGCCCCCGAGGGCGCGCCGGCCGCCGCTCCGCGCGGCGCCAGCACCACCTGGATCCGCTGACTCGCCACCCAGGCCGCCAGCCTGGCGGCGTCGGCCGACGGCACCGCCACGTCGATCACCTGGCTGCCGTCGGTGTCCACCCGGCCGACCGCGACGACCACCGCGGACAGCGACTCCGGCCGCCCGGTGTCCGGGGTGTAGACCACGACGATCGGCACCCCCGGCTGCAGCCTGGTCGCCGGCAGCTGGGTGCGCTTGGCCGCGACGCCCACGATCAGCTGGCCCGGCTGGACGGTCAGCGACTGCGCCAGGTGAGCCTTGGTCAGCATCTCGCCGCGCTTGAGGTCGGTGGCGGCCCGCATCCCGACCGCCCTGCTCCGGTCCGCCGCGTCCAGCGGCTTCAGCGCCGGGTCGGTCGCGATCCGTGCCACCACCAGGTCCGCGTCGGTCAGCACCTGCCCGTACGGCACGTCATGGGCCAGTGCCAGCACGGCGACCCGCTGCCCGGTGCTGTTGTAGAGCACCGCGCCGCCGAGCCCGCCCGCGGCGATCAGCGCGACCGCCATCGCCAGCACGGCCGGCCGCCTCCGCCGGGCGCGCAGCGTCCGGCCCGGAGCGTGCGGCGTCGTGCGCCCCTGCTCGGGCAGCACCGCCGCCGCGGTCCCGGACGTGCCGGCCCCCGGCGTCGCGAATGTACGGTTCTCCACCGGGTTCCCGACCTCTCCTGCGTCGTGCGGTTCTCGCTGCTACGGGCGTTGCGGACGTGCTGGGCCGGCCCCGGGCGGCGGTCTCCCCGCCGCCCGCCGGTCAGTTGAGGACCTGCACCTCGCCCACTCTGAGCTTCAGGTCGGTGGAGAGCGACATCTCCTTGTCCCCGACCGGGCTGCTCCCGGTGACGGTCACGTAGCCGCGCCACCGCGTGGTGACCGTTCCGGTGAAGGTGCCGCCCTGCTTTCCGCCCGAGCCGGACGTGAAAACGTGGCCGCAGGTCGGCGACTTGGCCGCGCCGTACTTGGCCTCGTACGGCGTCCCGCCGGCGTTCGGCCCCGCACAGACGACTCCCGGACCCCCGTCGCCGAGGTCCCACTCCACCGACTCCAGCTTCGGGGTGACGGTCACACTGATCGCGCCCTCCGTCACCGTGACCGGCTTCAGCGTGGTCGCGTTCCTCAGCCAGAACCACACCGGGACGCCGACCACGGACGTGCCCTCGGGCGCGACACCCGGCTCGGGGAACGGGAACGTGAGGGCGTCCCAGATCTCCTGGGCCTTAACGCGCGGGTTCATCGGCGGCGGCGCGACCGGCGTCTGGGCGAAGAACGTCGGCTGCGGTGCGCCGAAGGTGCCGTCGCTGTAGGCGCAGGTGACGTCGTAGACCGCCCCCTCCGACGGCTTGTGCCCGGCCCAGGCCGGGTCTTCCGCGGCGGGCTGCGGGCTGGTGGCGCGGTAGTAGCAGCCGTTCGAGCTGCTGAACCAGCCGTGGACGGGGTCGTGGCAGGCCATCGGCAGACCGTTCCACTGACACACCTGGTCGCCACCGCCACCGCCACCGCCGCCCGTGCCGCCGCCACCGGGGCTGGGTGTGCTGCCCGGGACGTGGACGCCGGTGCAGATCACGTTCACCGCGCACTGCGTGACGTCGCCCCCGCCCCCGGCAGGCGGTTCGTCCGCCAACGCGGTGCCCCCGGGGGAAAGCAGCAATCCGGCGGACAACAGCGCCGGGACCGGGATTCGCCGTAACGGTTTCAGCATGTTCGGTCCACCTCCTGCTTGAACTCGGTTACCAGCCAACGCGCCTGGTACTTCCGCACGGAAACGGTCGCGATGTAGCGGGTGAACCGCTTCGGCGGATCCTTTACCGCGCGCGTCGCCGCATCCGCCTGATGCCACCCCGAGACGTCCAGACAGTCCTCGATCACGGCCGTCTGCGGATCGGCCTTGAGGTCCACGCTCTTCAGCACGGGGGAATTGCCCGGGCTTCCGATCATTACCAGTTTGGCGTCGTGCAACTGGCGGAGATTGACGAGCGATCCGCTCAGCGCCTTCCCGGAGGAGAAGGCCTCCAGCCGGGAACCGTCCGAATCCGTTCGCCCGAAGACCTCGACCTGCGCCTGCCACCAGTCCTGATACGTCCTCAGCACCAGTCGCCCGGCCGCGCCTTCGGGGCCGTCGGTCGGCGCGATCCGGTCGTTTGCGGAACCACCCGAAGGGGTTAGCGGCGCAACTCCCGCAACAGTGGGCGCAGTCGTCCCGAGACGATCGACCGAACCGGAGTCACCACCGGCCGCGCAGGCACTCAGAAGCAACGCCGAAACCAGCCCGGCACCCCCTACCGCCCCAGTGCGCACCAGATTCAAGCGCCGCCACATCGCCCCACCTCGTCGCGACCGACCCCGTTCGTGGCCCGTGGTCGCCAGAAGATTTCCGCCGTCCCGCTGGTGTGCCGCGAGAGCATCGATTCTTCGCCATCCCGCCCCTGCACGGCAACACCCCGAGCCCCCTGACCTTACGTGGAAGGCGGATCCGTCGGGGCACTTTCGCGCCACAGGACGGCCAACAGTTCTTCGGAAAGCGACAATCCGGCCAATGCGCCCCGAACGGCGGCCCGATTGCGCATCAGCAGGCGCCCGCCCTGCGGCGGTAGGAGCAGGCGTGCGCCCGGTGTACCGGCACTCGGGGTGGCGTCCGGCCCGCCGTCGAGCAGGGCCGCCACGGCCGGCTGGAGGTCGAGCGGGGAGACCGCCGCCGGCGCGCCCGGGAGGCCGTGCCGCAGGACGGTGGTGAGCGCGTGGCTGAAGGATCCCTCGGCACCGGGCAGGACGGCGTCCCGGCCCCGTCTACCGGCGGTGAAGCGGCCGACCCGGCCCCAGAGCGGGACGCGCGGGTAGCTGAGCAGCTCGCCCGCGCCGTCCTCGCCGCCGCGTTCGAGCGCCGCCCAGGTGTCCCGGTCGGCGACGGCGTCGACCAGCAGCAGCGCCTCCTCCTGATCACCGTGGACCATCGCGCTGACCACCCAGTCCCAGGCCAGGCCGCGACGGTAGGCGTTGTCGGCGGTGGAGCCGCCGGTGACCAGGGCCAGCCGCCGTCCGCGCGGGTCGGCGGCCAGCTGGCCGACCAGGCAGACCACCAGCCAGCGGCCCGGCCGGGCGGCCGCCTCGCGCACCGCGGTGAGCATGGTGTTGGCGTCCGCGGCCGGGTCCACCCCGGTGACCCGGCAGCCCGCCGATCCGGCGTCGAAGAACATCCCGGGCAGCACCTCGGCGAGCAGTCGCGCACCCTCGGCCGCCCGCACCGAACCGCCGAAGCCGCGGTCGGGCCCGCCGTCCGCCCCGATCACCACCAGATCGACCCCGCTGACCACCCGCATCGCCCCCTCCTCGCCGGCCCGCCGTCTCCGGGACCGCCCACCGCTCCGTCTCGCCGTCTCGCCGCCACCACCGGCCGGGGCTCGTCCGCGGCGAACCGCGGCCCGGCCGGCCGTGCCCCCGGCACGTTCCACCGCCGCGGAGCAGCACCGGCCACCGCCGGACAAGCTACCGCCCCGGGGGCCGCCTCCCCGGCCGGCCGAGGGGCTCCCGACCCGGGCGCTCCGGGACCATGGGCCCTATCGACCCGCCGTCGGGGCGGAGGACGATCGGACCCATGGACCGTGACGACCGTGTGGAGACCCTGAGCGAGGCCGAGTGCCTGCGACTGCTCAGCACCGTGCCCGTCGGGCGCGTGGTGTACACCGAGCACGCGCTGCCCGCGGTCCTGCCGCTCTCCTTCGACCTCGCACCGGACGGGCGCCTGCTGCTGGCCGTGCGCCGGGACAGCGCCACCGCGCGCGGGTTGGACGGCACCGTCGTCGCCTTCCAGGCGGACCGGCTGGACCCGGTCACCCGCACCGGATGGAGCGTGCTGGTGCACGGCCGGGCCGACCTGCTGCGCGACCCGGAGCAGATCCGCCGGGCGCTGCGCTCCGGCCTGCGGCCGTGGGTCGGGGACCCGGACCCGCTGTTCGTCGCCCTGGTGCCGGAGCTGGTCACCGGCCGCCGCCTGCTGCCCGCCGGCCGCACCGTGACGCGGTCCTGACCACCCGCCCACGCCCCAGGGGGACGGCCGCGTCCGCTTCCCCGCGTCCCGCCCGGCTCCTGACAGGTGACCGGCGAGTAGGCATACTCTGCCGAGTCCGTACCCCAACCTGCCACCAGGAGCGCACCGTGACGATCTTCGCGTCCCTCGCCGACCTCACCGCCGCCGTCGGCACCGAGCTGGGCACCAGCGAGTGGCACACCGTCGACCAGTCCCGGATCGACCTGTTCGCCGAGGCCACCGGAGACCACCAGTGGATCCACGTGGACCCCGAGCGGGCGAAGGAGAGCCGGTTCGGCTCGACCATCGCGCACGGCTACCTGACGCTGTCGATGATCCCGGTGCTGGCCAAGGAGTGCTACGGCGTCGAGGGCGTGCGGATGGCGCTCAACTACGGCTCCGACAAGGTGCGCTTCCCCGCGCCGCTGCCGGTCGGCACGGCGATCCGGGCGACCGCGGAGCTGGTCTCGGCCACCGAGGTGCCCGGCGGTGCCCAGGTGGTGGTCCGCTTCACCATCACCAGCGCGGAGAGCGCCAAGCCGCACTGCGTCGCCGAGGCGATCACCCGTTTCTACGCCTGAGGCCTCCGGTCACCCCTCCGGGGCGGGCCGGGCGCCGCTCGGGGCCCGGCCCGGACCGCCGCCGTTCGAAGCCCGCCCCGCCGCGGCCCGCCGGTACGCCGAACGGCCCGCGGCGGGCCGCCCACCAGGTCCGGACGGCCCACTGCGAGTAACCTCCGACGAGATGGTTGTCGTACCTCGGCGGCCCCACCGCCCTGGGTGCGCGCCCCGGCATGTCCGGTAGCCGTAACCGTCCCTGGAGGTGCCGTGCCCCGCTCCGTTCCGTGGTACTCCCGCGTCGCCGGTCTGACCTCGCCGTCCGCCACGGCGTCCGCGCCCTCCCCCGACCGGACCGGACCGGGCCTGGCAGGCCTCCCCCGGGCGGCCTGGCACCGGATCCGCACCGACGCCTTCGGCGCCGAGCCCCGCGGCGGACGGCTCGCCCGGATCCAGCGCTCACCGCAGTTCGCCGACGGGGCCTTCCGCAACCCCCTGCCCACCCGCCGGCTGGTCTACGAGCGCACGCCGCTGGAGATCACCCGCGCCCAGCTGGCCGCCGACAAGACCCGCCGGACGCCCGCGGCCGCCGTGCCGCTGCACCGGCTGCTCCCGGTCGACCTGGCCGCCCCGCCCGACTCCGGCCTGCGGCTGACCTGGCTCGGCCACGCCACCGTGCTGGCCGAGCTCGACGGCCGCCGGGTGCTGTTCGACCCGGTCTGGGGCGAGCGCTGCTCGCCGTTCGCCTGGACCGGCCCCAAGCGGCTCCACCCGGTGCCGCTGCCGCTCGGCGAACTCGGCCCGGTGGACGTGGTGGTCGTCTCGCACGACCACTACGACCACCTCGACATGGCGACCATCCGCGCGCTCACCGGCACCGGCGCGGTCTTCGCCGTCCCGCTCGGCGTCGGCGCGCACCTGGAGCACTGGGGCGTCCCCGCCGGGCGGATCGTCGAACTGGACTGGTGGGAGTCGGCCGAGGTGGCCGGGCTGACCCTGACCGCCACCCCGGCCCGGCACTACTGCAGCCGCGGCCCGCGCACCAGCGCGCTGTTCCTCTGGGCCTCCTGGGTGGTGGCCGGCGGCGGGCACCGGCTCTTCCACAGCGGCGACACCGGCTACTTCCCGGGCTTCGCCGACATCGGGCGCCGGCTCGGTCCGTTCGACGCGACGATGATGCAGGTCGGAGCCTACTGCGACTACTGGCCCGAGGTGCACATGACGCCCGAGGAAGGCGTCCGGGCCCATCTGGACCTCGGCGGGGAGCTTCTGCTGCCGATCCACTGGTGCACCTTCAACCTGGCGCCGCACCCGTGGGAGGAGCCCGCCGAACGGGTCGTCGCCGCCGCCCAGGCACTGGGCGTGCGGCTGGCGGTGCCCCGCCCCGGCAAGCCCTTCGAGCCGGCCGACCCGCCCGCGCTGCGGCTCTGGTGGCGGGCGGTCGCCGCCCCGCCGAAGGACGACTCCGGGCTGGTCGTGCCGGCCGCCCCGGCCGCCGCGCCCGCCCGTCCGCCGGCCCGGCCGGTGGCGACGACGGAGGACGACGGCGTCGCGGTGTGACAGCCGGGCGGGTTCCGGCCCGCCCGGCGGCTCCCGCCCGTGCCCGCGTCGGGGCCACCGTCGGTCCGGGGCCCGGGGCCCGGGACGCCCTCTCGGCCGACCCCGCCCAGCCGGCCGGGACTGAAACAGGTTCTACGCCTGAAGTTCGCCCGAAATGGTTACCCAGGTCACACCGTGGGACCGTTGGCTTCTGCCACTATGGGCCCGTGACCGACGTGAGTGAACAGGAGAGAAGGGCCACCGGCACCATCGGCCCGTTCGCCGAGCTGCTGCGGATCGAGCGGCTGGACGAGAACACGTTCCGCGGCCAGTGCCACGCCGGGGCCCCGATGCGCGCCTTCGGCGGCCAGGTCGCCGCGCAGGCGCTGACGGCCGCCGGGCGCACCGTCGAGCCGGACCGCCCGGTGCACTCGCTGCACGGCTACTTCCTGCTCCCCGGCGATCCGACCCGCCCGATCCGCTACGAGGTCGAGCGGATCCGCCAGGGCATGTCGTACGCCACCCGGCGAGTGACGGCGGTGCAGGGCGACGCGGCGATCTTCACCCTCTCCGCCTCCTTCAAGCGGCCGGAGGCGGCCGCCGACCGCCACCGGGAGGCGCCACCGGTCCCCGGCCCCGGAGAGCTGCCGGACGCGCTCTCCCTCTGGGACGAGGCGGCCCGCGCCGAGCTGACCCGCTCCGGCGGCTTCGGCTCGCTGGAGCTGCGGTTCGTGCCGGCGGACGCCCCCGGCCTGCCGCCGGCCGTCCCGGGCATGCCGCAGCAGTACGTGTGGCTGCGCACCGGCTCGCCGCTGGACGACGACGACCCGCTGCTGCACGTCTGCGCGCTCACCTACCTGTCCGACCTCACCCTGGCCTCGACCGCCGGGCTGCACGTCCAGCCGAACTTCTTCCAGCGGCGGGAGCCGCCGCGGCTGATGATGGCCTCGCTGGACCACGCGATGTGGTTCCACCGCCCGTTCCGGGCCGACGAGTGGCTGCTGTTCGCCCAGCGCAGCCCCTCCTCCTCGGACGGACGGGGGCTGTCGCTCGGTGAGTTCTACGACCGGGAGGGCCGGCTGGTCGCCTCCGCCGTCCAGGAGGCGTTGATCCGCGACCGTGGCGCCCGGCCTCGCTGACCTGCCGCCACCCGGCGTTCGGACGCCCGGGCCCGAACGCCCGGGCGCGGTCGAGCGGCACCCGGGGGACAGTCGCGGAGGCGTCCCCGACCGGCGGGGAGACGGCAGGCGAACGCGGGGCGGCCGGCCGACGTCATACTCCTGAGCGGCCCCGAGCCGTATCATGGTGCGGGTGACCAAGGTTGACCTGTCACCACGACCGGTGGAGGCGATGTCTCCGCGTCAGCTGGAACGCCGCGAATCCCTGATCGCGGCCGCACTCGCCCTGGTGAACGAGATCGGCGTCGAGCGGCTGCAGATGAAGCAGGTCTGCGAGCGCTCGGGAGTCGCCCTCGGGACGGCGTACCGCTACTTCTCCTCCAAGGACCACCTGCTGGCGGCGGCGATCGCCGAGTGGCACCGGCTGCTCCTGGCCGATCTGGTGGCGGAGCTGCGCGGGCCACGGGCCGGACTGGGCGCCACCGACCGGGTGGTGCGCTTCGTCCGCGGCGGGATGCGCGCCTACCAGCGCCAGCCCGAGCTCGCCAGACTCCGGGTGGCCGTCGCCGCCTCCACCGACCCGTTCGCCAGCGAGGCCCTGCAGGGCATGGCCCGGGCCGACAGCGCCGCCCTGCAGGCGGTGATGGCCGAGGTGCCGGCCGCCGCGAGCGACCTGGTGCGGCACATCGTCGGCCACGCCTGGCAGGGCGAGCTGACGGCCTGGGTGACCGGGCGCACCACGCTCGGCGACGCCCGGCGGCGGCTGGAGGACGTGGTGCGGCTGGTGCTGACCCCGTACGAGACGCCGTTCCCGGCTCCCTATGAAGGCCTGACGGAGGTACGGCCGGACCTCCGGTCCGACGTGCGGTCCGAGGTCCGGCCGACCGTGTGAGCCGGCGGCGGGGGCGTCCCCGCCGCCGGCTCGCACGCCGGGCTCGGTCGGCCGTCACCGGGTGGGCCACGACGGCGTCGCACCGGCAGCCCTCCCGGTTGACCAGCGCCACGTCGGGCCGGGTGCTGCCCGGCCGGCCGGTCGCGCGCCCGGGCGGGTGGGGCATATCCGGCAAGCCGACGCCCACCTCCCATCCGGACTTCACCCGCGCGTAGCGATCGTTAACGCCGCCCTGGAACGCTCCGTGACATGAACGCCCACCCTCCGGCGACCTCCCAGGATCCGCGCTTCCCGCTCCCCCAGCGGCACCGCCGCTTCCTCGCCTGCGCCGCCGTGCTCGCCTCCATCGCCCTCGGCACCCTCGGTGTCGGCGCCACCGTCGAGACCGTCCGGCACGACACCGCGGCGACCACCACGGCGAGCAGGTGATGTGATCCGGGCCGTGTGGACAGTGGGGTCACGGTGCGGCTTCGGCCAGGAGGTGCACCGTGGCCCCGCCCGAGAAGCTCGCGGCGGGGGCACCGGCCGTCTCGCCGCCGGACGCACCAGGGTCGCCGGACTCGGACTCCGATTCCTCAGGCCCGCTGTTCGGCGCGTTCGCCCGCGGGGGACGGGACGGTGACCGCCGGGTCGCGGCGGGAGTGGCGGCCGGTGCCCGGGGCCGGCAGGAGGTCGGCCGCGGGGGCGTAGCGGGCGGCGGGGGCGCGGAGCAGCCAGCCCGGCGGGCGGGTGCCGCGAGGGGTGGGGGTGATCAGGCCCATCCGGTGCAGCAGGTCGAGCGCGTCACGGCGCAGGGCCGTGCGGTCGGCGAGGTAGTCCCGCCGCCATCCGGCCGGGAGGCCGTACTCGTCGGCGATGTCGCCGAGCACGCCGTCTATCAGCGCGTCGGGAACCGGGACGACCGGCACCGCCGGCTCGTCGCCCGGGGCCTCCGCCTCCTCGGCGGGCTCGCCGGGCAGCGGGCGGACCTCCTCGACCAGGCGCTCGACCAGTAGCAGCGCGGCCTGTGCCAGGGTGCCGGGGCCGGGCAGCACGAGGTCGGTGAGCTCCTCCGCGGGGTCGAGCAGGGCGACGCCCTCGGCCCGCGACTCGGCCTCCAGGCCCAGGAACTCGGCGAGGGCCGCCGGGCCGCTGTGACGGTGCTCGCGGAGCCAGGCGCGCTGGTCCTCGGGCAGGTCGGCGACGAGGACGGCCGGGGTCTCGGCGAGGCGGCGGCGGACGGCGGTGCCGGGTTCGGCCTCCGCGGCGCGACGGATCAGGTCGGCGGCGTCGGCGGCGAGCTCGGGGGGCCCGGCGGGGACGGCACGGGCCAGCTCCCGGTCGACCGTCAGGACGGCGTCCTCGTCGGCCGGGTCGGCGGGGACCCCGGTGAGCACCTGCCAGTCGGCGAGCGCGGCCAGGGCCATGGTGAGGTCGCCGGGGGCGGCGGCGGGGAGCGGTCCGGGCACGACGGCGCACATCGCGGCCCGCAGCCGGCCCAGCGGCAGCTGCTCCGGGGCGTCGACCAGCAGGGCCAGGACGAGGGCGAGCTGGGCGTAGCCACCGGGGGTGAACGGGGCCCCGGTGGCCGGGTGTTCGAGCCGGCGGGTGGCGCCGGGGCCGAGGCCCGCCTTGCAGAGGCGGGCGTGCCAGGGGCCGACCACGAGGCGGTAGCCGAGCAGGGTGTCGAAGCGCTCGGCGAGCCAGTCGCGGTGACGCCGGATCAGCGGGAAGCCGTCGGCGTGCGGGCCGGAGGCGGTGACCAGCGGGTGGGCGAGCAGCAGGCGGGCGGCGATCCGCTGCTCGGCCGCGGCGGCGGAACGGTCCTGCGGTCCGGTCGCGCCGGCCGGGCCCGGCGCCACGGCTGCGGAGCCGCGGGCCCGCTCGGGCTTGCGGTGCCGCCCGGGGCTGCCGGGCTTCGCACCCGAGCGGACGACGGGCAGGGTGTCGGCGTGGGGGGGGGGGGGGGGGCGGGCCTCGCGGGCGCGCAACGCGGCGGCCGCGTGCGCGGTGGGGCCGTGCCACCAGCTGACGTCCGTCGCGCCCCCGGCGGCCGCCCCGGCGCCGGCCCGCACGGGAACGGTCGGCGCGGGGGCCGCCTCGGCGGGGGCGCCGAAGTGCCGGGCGGGATAGAGGCCGAAGGAGGCGGCGCAGAGGTCGTCGGCGGTGCCGGGATCGGCCTCGGCGAACCACTGGGCGAGCCGGAGCAGGCCGGGGTCGGGCGAGAGCCCGTCGGCGGGGCCGACCGGCTCGGCCCCCTGCGGAGCGTCAGGCCCGGCTCCACGTACAGCGGCGACGGCGTCGGTGGTGCTCCGCCCCGCCCCGCCCGTGCGCCCGTCCGCCGTGCCGCCGGCCACCTGCGTGGCGCCGGCCGCGTACTCCTGCTGCTCCATGTCGTGGACCAGACTAGACGGTGGGCGCCGCCCCCGGTGGCGGCAACCGCTCCTCCCGGCGAATCGACCTGCCCGGCTCCGCCGGGCACCGGCGGCCGCCCGTCGCCTCCCCCGCGCCTCCCGCCGCCGTGCGGATCCGCCGCCGCGTCACCGCCCGGCCGGCACCGACCCTACGCACCGGTAACAATGTCTTCCGCAGGCGGGCCGAGTCGCCTAGGGTGCGGACGAACGGGCCGCCGCCCCGGCCCCGCCGCGCCCGTGCACCGCCCCACCCACCCGGAGGACACCGCCGCATGAGCATCCGTACGACCACCCGCGCCGTTCTCGGCGGGCGCCTGCGCTCCGCCACCGGGCTGCTCGCCGGCTTCGCCGCCACCTCCGCGGCCCACCTGGGCGCGATCCTCACCGAGACCCCGGTGCTGCGCCACGCCACCAAGCCGGCCCTGATGCCCCTGCTGGCCGCACAGAGCGTCACGGCCGCGACCGAGGCCGGCCGGAAGGCCCCGGAGCTGCTGGCACCGGCACTGCTGTTCAGCACCGGCGGCGACGTGCTGCTGCAGCTCGGCAACGACACCGCCTTCCTGGCCGGCATGGGCTCGTTCGCGGCGGCACACGTCTGCTACGTGACGATGTTCGTGCGGCGCGGGGCGCTGACCGACCGGCGGCGGGCACTGCTGGTGGCCGCCGCGTACGCGACGGCGTGGGCGACGATGATCGGGCGGCTCTGGCCGGACCTCGGCGACCTGCAGATCCCGGTGGCGGGCTACAGCCTGCTGCTCGCCTCGACCGCCGTCACCTCGGCGGGCCTCGGTTGGCGGACCGGCCTGGGCGGGGCGCTCTTCCTGCTCTCGGACACGCTGATCGCGACCAAGCTGGCGAAGTGGCAGGAGCTGCCGGGCCACCAGTTCTGGATCATGGCGACGTACGTCCTGGCCCAGTACCTGCTGGCGAGCGGCACCCTGCGGGGCGAGGAGGCGTCCACCGCCGAGCCCGCCACCGCCCGGCCGGCCCTCCGACCCGCCTCCGCCTGACCCGCCGCCGTCGTACACCGGTCGGCCCCGGACACGGCGGTGGGGGGGGGGGGGGGGGGGGGGGGGGGGGGGGGGGGCACCGCCGTGCAGGACGCCCTTCAGACCGAGTCGGCGCCGGTCCGCCGCCGGAGCAGCCAGAAGCCGCCGATGCCGGCCGCGACCAGGGCCGCGCCGCCGGCCAGCTCCGCCGGGTTGGCCGCGACCGAGCCGCCGAGCCCGGTCTTCACGGCTCCGTGCGGAGCCACCTGCTGGCTGCCGGCGCCGGACTGGCCGAGCGAGCCGGCCCACTCCCCCGCCGCCTGGCTCCACGACCCGATGCTCTCCGCGGGCGAGGACGCGGTCGCGGTGGTGACCGTCACGCTGGTCGAGAAGACGGCGCCGTCCGGGCAGGTGCCGTCGACCTTGCTGTCACCGCTGTTCTTGCCCGCCAGCCGGGCGGAGCCGGTGTGCCTGCCGTCCGAGCCGAGCGTGAGGGTGGCCGGGCCGCCCTCGAACGCCGGGGAGTGGGCGGTGATGGTCTTGGCGTTGGGCTTGTCGGACTTCTCGCAGGAGACCGTGACCGTCACGGTCTGGCCCGGTGCGGCCTGGGACGGGCTGACCGTGGCGGCGCCGTCCTTGGCCAGCGCGGTGGGAGCCGTCAGGCCGGTCAGCACCGCCGCGCCCATCAGGGCGGCGGCGGCCGTACGCGTGGGGCGCATGCCGGAACCTCCGGGATTCTCGGGCGCAGCCGGGGACTCCGATGTCCACGTGATCGAACAACTACACCCAGTCATTCACCGACGGTAGGCACCCGCCCCCCGCCCGGCCACCGGTCTGGACCGTTCGGGGGACTCGCCGTCACACGGCGTGATCCGGGTCGGCTCAGAGGTCGAGGTCGACCACGACCGGGGCGTGGTCGGAGGTGCCCTTGCCCTTCCGGGCCTCGCGGTCGACGTAGCTGTCGGTCACCGCGTCGGCGAAGGGCTTGTTGCCGTAGGTGAGGTCGATCCGCATGCCCCGGTTCTTCGGGAAGGCCAGCTGGCGGTAGTCCCAGTAGGTGTAGGGGCGGTCGTACTTGAGCGGGCGGGGCACGACGTCCTGGAGGCCGGCCCCGGCCAGGGCGGCCAGCGCGGCGCGCTCGGCGGGGGTGACGTGGGTGAGGCCCTCGAAGGCGGCGACGTCGAAGACGTCCTCGTCGGTCGGGGCGATGTTGAAGTCGCCCAGGACGGCGAACGGACGCGGGCGGGCCGCGTCCTCGGCCGCGGCCACCCGCAGCGCCTCCAGCCACTCCAGCTTGTAGTGGTAGTGGGGGTGGTCGACCTCGCGGCCGTTCGGCACGTAGACCGACCAGACCCGGACCGGGCCGCAGGTGGCGGCGATGGCCCGCGGCTCGACGTCGGGCAGCAGGGCGCCGTCGGCCAGGTAGCCGGGCTGGCCGGGGAGGTCGCGCACGACGTCGTCGAGGCCGAGCCGGGAAACGATGGCGACGCCGTTCCAGCGGCCGGTGCCGTGGGCGGCCGTCTCGTAGCCCAGCTCGCGCACCTCCTCGTACGGGAAGGCGTCACTGGCGCACTTGAGCTCCTGGAGGCAGAGGACGTCCGGCTTGGCGCTCTCCAGCCATTCCAGGAGCTTGGGCAGCCGCGCGGTGACGGAGTTGATGTTCCAGGTGGCGATGCGGACGGTCACGGCGTGCGGCCTTCCCGGTGGCGGTACGGACGAGGGGTGGGCGCCCGAGCGGACGCCCACCCCGAATCTACCGAACGGCACCGACAGACCCGGCCGGCGTCAGGGGGCGGGCCGCACCACCGCGGCCGAACCGCCGCCGCGGCGCACCGGCTCGGCGGCGGCCACCCAGCGGCCGTCCGGCAGCCGTTCGACGCCGGTGGCCGCCCCGATCTCGGGCGTGCCGGCGAACACGTGGCCGAGCGCCTCCAGCCGGGCGCGCTCGGGCAGTGCGAGGAAGTCCGGCTCGGCCTGGGTGGCGGCCGTGTTGCGCTGGCTGGCGCGCGGCGCGGCGATCGCCTGCTCCAGGCTGAGGCCGCGGTCGAGGCGGCCGAGCAGCACCTGGAGCGTGGTGGTGATGATGGTCGCGCCGCCGGGCGAGCCGGTCGCGAGCAGCGGCTCGCCGTCGCGCAGCACGATGGTCGGCGAGAGCGAGGAGCGCGGGCGCTTGCCGGGGCCTGGCAGGTTGGGGTCGGGCACCCCGGGGGTGAGCGGGGTGAAGTTGAAGTCGGTGAGCTCGTTGTTGAGCAGGAACCCGCGGCCGGGGACGGTGATTCCGCTGCCGCCGGTCTGCTCCAGGGTGAGCGTGTAGGAGACGACGTTGCCCCAGCGGTCGGCGACGGTGAGGTGGCTGGTGCTCAGCCCCTCGTACGGCTCGGCGGCGGGCGCCGCTCCGGTGTCGGCGCAGCGGGCGGGGTGGCGCGGGTCGCCGGGGGCGAGCGGGCTGGTGAGGGCGCGGTCGGGGTTGATCAGGCAGGCCCGGGAGGCGGCGTACCGCTCGGAGAGCAGCTCCCGCACGGGGACGTCGTTGAACGCCGGGTCGCCGACCCATCGGTTGCGGTCGGCGAAGGCGATCCGGCTGGCGTCCAGGAGGTGGTGGTAGTACTGCGTGCCGTCGTACCGCCCGACCTCGCCGTCCTCCAGGATGCCGAGCGCCTCGCCGACGGTGGTGCCGCCGGAGCTGGAGGGGGCGATCGAGTAGAGGTCGTAGTCGCGGTAGGCGACGTGGGTGGGCTGCTGCCGGCGGACCCGGTAGGCGGCCAGGTCGGCGGCGTCGACCTGGCCGGGGCGGGCGTTGCGGCCGGAGGCCGGGTCCACCGGGGGGTGCTGGACGGTCTTGACGATGTCGGCGGCGAGGTCGCCCCGGTAGAGCGCGTCGGTTCCCTCGCGGCCGAGCTGCCGGTAGGTGGCGGCGAGGTCCGGGTTGCGGAAGGTGGAGCCGACGGCCGGCAGCGCGCCCCCGGGGAGGAAGAGCTTCGCCGTGTCGGGGAAGTCCTTGAACCGGGCCTGGTTCAGCGCGGTCTGGTCCTGGAACGTCCGGTCGACGGTGAAGCCGTGCTCGGCGATCCGCTCGGCGGGCTTGAGCGCGTCGGCGAAGGAGCGCCTGCCCCAGAGCCTGACGGCCGTCTCCCAGGTGGCCGGGGCGCCGGGCACGCCGACGGAGAGGCCGCTGGTGACGGCGTCGGCGAAGGGCAGCGGCTTGCCGTCCTCCAGGAACAGCGAGGTGTCGGCCGTCCGGGAGGCCGTCTCCCGGCCGTCGATGGTGGAGACCCGGCCGGTGTCGTGGTCGTAGTAGACGAGGTACCCGCCGCCGCCGATCCCGGCCGAGTACGGCTCGGTGACCCCGAGGGCTGCGGCGACGGCGACGGCTGCGTCCACCGCGTTCCCGCCCTTGCGCAGCACCTCGATCCCGGCCGCCGTGGCGTCGGCGTCGACACTGGCCACCGCACCGCCCCAGCCCACCGCCTCAGGCACCTTGGGCGGTGGTTCCGCCGCTCCGGCCGGCCCCGCGACGGAGCAGACCAGGGCGGTGGCGAGCAGGATCGGCGGGGTGATGCGGGCCAGAGCTCTCATCCGAAGGGCCTCCCGAGTCGACGTCAACTCCGTTGTTTCACAGGAGGCATGGCCCGGACAACAGGGCCGCACCGGCACCACCGCGCAGTTGACGCTCCGCCCGGGGCCCAGCGTGCGCCGGGGCAGCGAAGGGGCGCCCGCCGTCGGGCGGGCGCCCCCACGGACCGAGGCGTGCTACGGGACGCTGCGCTCCACCCGGCGGCGCTTGATGGTGCGGAAGCGGCGGGCCACCTGGCGGGCCAGGTCGGCGGCGCCGACCAGGCCGGCCTCGTTGCCCAGGGCGGCGTGCACGATGGTGGACTCGGGGCGGAAGCCGCGGCCGGTCAGGGTGCGGCGGAAGGTGTCGCGGGCCGGGGCGAGCAGGAGGTCTCCGGCCTCCGAGACGCCGCCGCCGATGACGAAGCGGCCCGGGTCGAGCGCGGCCGCCAGGTTGGCGATGCCGACGCCGAGCCAGGTGCCCACCTCGTACAGCAGCTCGGTGGCGGTCGGGTCACCGGCCCGGGCGGCCTCGGTGACCAGCGGGCCGGTGATGCCCTCGGCGGTGCCGCCGGCCCGGGCCAGCAGCGGCTGGACCACCGGCGACTCCTCGGCGACCAGCTCACGGGCGTCCCGCACCAGGGCGTTGCCGGAGGAGTACTGCTCCCAGCAGCCCCGGTTGCCACACGGGCAGCGGTGGCCGCCGGGCACCACCTGCATGTGCCCGAACTCCCCCGCCAGGCCGTACTTGCCCCGGTCGACGTAGCCGTCGCGGACGACGGCGCCGCCGATCCCGGTCCCCAGGGTGAGCATCACCATGTGGTCCTCGCCGCGCCCGGCGCCGAACCGCCACTCGGCCCAGGCGGCCGCGTTGGCGTCGTTCTCGACGATCACCGGGAACCGCAGCCGCTCGCTGAGCGCCTCGCGCAGCGGCTCGCCGCGCCAGTTCAGGTGCGGGGCGAACAGCACCGTGGAGCGGTCCGCGTCGACCCAGCCGGCCGCGCCGACGCCCACCGCGTGGACGTCGTGCCGGTCGGCGAGTTCGAGCACCAGCTCGACGATGACGTCCTCGACCACCTTGGGGCTCTTGCTCTTGTCGGGGGTGTCGGTGCGCACCTTCTCCAGCACCTTGCCCTCGCCGTCCACCACGCCGGCGACCACCTTGGTGCCGCCGATGTCGACGCCGATGGTGGGCAGCCGCAGGACCCCGGCGGGCAGGGCGCGCCGGCGGCGCTCGGCCCGCGGGCCGAGGCCGAGCAGGTTGGGCAGGACCGGCGGCCGGGTGCCGGCGTTGGGGCTGGTCACGGCTGCGGACGCTCCTCACGGGGTTCGGGGGCGGGGTCGGTGGGCCGGCCCAGCTCGTGCGAGAGCTCGGCGAGGTCGGAGCCCCCGGCCATCTCGGTGGTGAGCCGTTCCAGGCCGATCTCCGCCCGGGGGTGGCTGCCGGCCGTCCGGCCCCGCTTGAGCAGGGTGAAGTGGTCGCCGACCAGGTACGCGTGGTGCGGGTTGTGGGTGATCAGCACCACCCCGAGGCCGGCGTCGCGGGCGGCGGTGACGTACTTGAGCACCACGCCCGACTGCTTGACGCCGAGCGCGGCGGTGGGCTCGTCCAGGATGAGCACCTCGGCGCCGAAGTGCACGGCACGGGCGATCGCCACGCACTGGCGCTGGCCGCCGGAGAGGGTGCCGATCGGGCGGTCGACGTCGGGCAGGTCGATGCCCATCCGGGCGAGCGCCTCACGGGTGGTGGCGCGCATGCCGTCGGCGTCCAGCCTCAGCCCGCCCCAGCGGCGGTGGCCCTGCTCGGAGCCGAGGAAGAAGTTGCGCCAGACCGGCATCAGCGGGACGACCGCGAGGTCCTGGTAGACGGTGGCGATGCCGCGGTCGAGCGCCTGGCGCGGGGAGTCGAAGCGGACCTCCTCGCCGCCGACCGTGAAGGTGCCCTCGTCGTGCTGGTGCAGCCCAGCGATGATCTTGATCAGGGTGGACTTGCCGGCGCCGTTGTCGCCGAGCACGCAGCTGATCTCACCGGCCCGCAGGCTGAGGGAGACGTCCTCCAGCGCGCGGACCGTGCCGTAGGTCTTGCCGACCCCGTCGAGCGCGAGCAGCTCGGTCATCGCGGTCCCCTCTCGGCGCGGCGCTTGACCCAGGAGTTCAGCAGGGCGGCGAGCAGCAGCATCGCCCCCAGGAAGAACTTGAACCAGTCGGGGTTCCACTGGGCGTAGACGATGCCCTTGCCGACCATCCCGAAGATCAGCGCGCCGAGCGCGGCACCGACCACCGAGCCGTAGCCGCCGGTGATCAGGCAGCCGCCGATCACCGCGGCCACGATGTAGATCAGCTCGTTGCCGACGCCCTCGCCGGACTGCACGGTGCCGAAGGAGAACAGCAGGTGCTGGCCGAGCACCCAGGCGCAGAAGCCGACCCCGAGGTAGAGCACGGTCTTGGTCCGGGCGACCGGCACGCCGACCGCGCGGGCCGCGGCCGCGTCGCCGCCGACCGCGAAGACCCAGTTGCCGAAGCGGGTCCGCAGCAGTACCCAGCTGCCGACCGCCACCAGGCCGAGCCACCACCAGACGGTGGCCCGGATCGTCAGCCCCCCGACGGTCAGCTCGGAGGCGAACAGCCACCGGCAGGACGCGAAGCCCTCCATGTCCGCGATCGGCTTGGTCGAGACCGTGCCGGAGACCAGCTTGGTGACGCCGAGGTTCGCGCCGGTGAGCATCAGGAACGTGCCCAGGGTGACGATGAAGCTCGGCAGTCCGGTGCGGCCGAGCATCCAGCCGTTGAAGAAGCCGATCGCCAGCGTGACGGCCAGCGAGACCAGCACACCGACCCAGGTCACCGCGGTCAGCTGGTAGCTGACCATGGACGAGGTGAGCGCGGCGGTGGTGACCAGCACGCCCGCCGAGAGGTCGAACTCGCCGCCGATCATCAGCAGCGAGACCGGCACCGCCATGATGCCGATGGTGGACGCCGCGTACAGCACGGTGCCCAGCGAGGAGACCCGCAGGAACGGTTCGGCGACGGCGGCGAAGACCAGGAAGACCGCCGCCGCGGCGATCAGCGCGCCCAGCTCGGGCCGGGCGAGCAGCCGCCGCACCGCCGCCGGGCGCTCCCGGACGATGACGTCGGTACTCAACGCGTCCCCCTCGCGACGTACTCGGCGAGGGCGTCGGCGTCGTTCCGGGTGAGGATCTGCGGGCCGGTCAGCACCGGCTTGCCTCCGCCGAGCATGTCCAGGTTGGAGCGGTAGAGCCAGAGCAGGTCGACGCCCTCGTACCCCTGGAGGTAGGGCTGCTGGTCGACGGCGAAGCCGACGGAGCCGGACTTCAGCCCGGCCACCACGGCCTCGCCCAGGTCGAAGGTGTCCAGCTCGACCGGGCGGCGGGCGTCCTGGATGGCCTGCAGACCGGTGGCCGCCATCGGACCGGAGAGGGTCAGCACGGTGTCGATGGCCGGGTCGGCCTGGAGCTTGGCGGCGACGGCGGCGCGTGCGTCGGGCATGTTGACGCCGTCGACGTAGAGGACCTGGAAGCCGCCGCCGGCCTTGCTCCGGGCGCCGCCGCAGCGCTGCTCCTGGCCCACGTTGCCCTGCTCGTGGATGACGCAGAGGACGCTCCTGCGACCGCGGGCGGCGAGCTCGGCGCCCGCGGCCTGGCCGGCGGTGGACTCGTCCTGGCCGATGTGGGTGAGCGCGCCGAACTTCGCGGAGTACTCCTGGCCCGAGTTGATGGTGATCACCGGGATGCCGGCGGCCTCGGCCTTGCCGAGCACGTCGGCGAGCGCGTCGCCCTTGGCGAGGGTGACCAGCAGGCCGTCGACCTTCTGGTCGATGGCGGCCTGGACGAGCTGGACCTGGTTCTGGGTCTGCGCGTCGTTGGAGTACAGGAAGGTGATGTTGTCCTTGGCGGCGGCCTGCTCGGCGCCCTTGCGCACGGTGTCCCAGAAGGCGTCGCCGGCGCCCGCGTGGGTCACCATGGCGACCTTCCAGCGCGGGGTGGTGACGGCGCTGCCGGCGGCGGCCGCGGCCTTGGCGCGGGCCTGCTCGGCGCGTCTGCCTCCGGTGCTGCTGCAGCCGGCCACGGCGACCAGCACGGCCAGGGCGGCGCAGGCGGGCAGGAACCGGCGGGAAGGGCGAAAGCGGGTTGTGCTCATCCCCATAGTCTCGCTGCCCCGCGGGCGCGCGATTGCACCGCCTCGCCCGCCGCCGGAGTCCGGACGGGCGGTATCGTGCCCCGTCGGGGGCAATCCTGGGCGTCCGCTGGGCGTATGGTCCGGGCGCGGGCCGCCGGGGTGGCAGACTAGGGCGAACCCGGAAAGGGATCATCGCGGAAACGTGATGTTCCTCTCAGGTTCCGCACAGATTCGGACGGCAACCGATCCCCGTTCGAGGCCGTCCAATGCCATTGGAGTGCGTTCGGGCGAGTGGGGCCCGAGCGGCTTGCGAACCCGGATACGAGACTTTGATGCAACTGACAGGCACGCCGTTCCTCATCTGCACGGTGATCCTCGTGCCGATCTCCATCGCGGTGGCGATGCTGTGCTGGGGTCGGGTGCGCGGGCCGCAGCCGGTGCGGATCCTGTCCCGGCTCGTCATGATCGTGTTCTGCCAGATCACGGCCGTGGTGATGGTGTTCGTCATGGTCAACAACGCCAACCTGATCTACGGCAGCTGGGAGGACCTGCTGGGCACCGGCAACCACGTCCGCGCGGTGCCCTCGATCCCGCCGGCCGAGCAGCCGGTCCCGGCCTCGGGCGGCACCGCCAGCGCGCAGCCGACCGCGGGCGGGGACGCCGCGAAGCCCAAGCTCACCCAGCAGTTCCGCGGCGTCAACGACCCTGCCGTCCCGGGCGACGTGCAGAAGACCGACCTCAAGGGCCCGGTCTCCGGCGTCGACGGCGAGGTGCTGGTCTGGCTCCCGCCGCAGTACAACGACCCGGCGTTCAAGGACAAGAAGTTCCCGGTCGTCGAGCTGATCCCGGGCTACCCGGGCTCCTCGTCCACCTGGTACGGCACGCTGAAGGTCTCCGAGCAGCTGAAGCCGCTGATGCAGCAGGGCAAGGTGGCGCCGTTCATCCTGGTCTCGCCGCGCACCCTGCTGCTCGGCGGCCACCAGGACGCCGGATGCACCGACATCCCCGGCAAGATCAACGCGGACGCCTGGCTGACCCGGGACGTGCCGCAGATGGTCATGGACAACTTCCGCGCCGACCCGTCGCCGGAGCGCTGGGGCATCGCCGGCTACTCGGCCGGCGCCCACTGCGCGGCCAAGCTCTCGCTCGCCCACCCGAACCGCTACCGCGCCGGGGTGGCCCTGTCCGGCTACAACGACCCGGCGGTCGAGAAGGACTCGCTGGTCGGCAAGGACGCCAAGCTGCGCGAGGCCAACAACCCGGTCAACATCCTGAAGAACGCCCAGCAGCCGCCGAAGGTCGCGCTGTACGTCTCCGGGAACAAGGGCGACGGTTTCGAGGACGGCCAGGCGATCGCCGCCGTGGCCAAGGCCCCGACCACCGTCCAGGTCCAGGAGGCCACCGGCCCGCACACCACCGACCAGTGGAAGGCCCTGGTGCCGGGCGTCTTCGAGTGGCTGACCGGCGTCATCCCGGTCCAGTAGGACCTGCCCGACGCAACGGAGGGCCCGCCGCGCGATGTGCGGCGGGCCCTCCCGGCGTTCCGGTCCTCAGACGGTGTCGGCGTGCCAGATCCGGCTCGGCGGATCCCCGGCCTCGGTGTCCGCGCTGAACCGCTCGGGTGTCCCCCGGCGTCTCCGTGTTCCCGGCGTCCCCGGGCGCAGCGCGGGCCTGAGCAGCCGCCGGAGCCGTTGGGCGGCCTCACCGGTGAAGCCGTCGAACTCCGGCACCGCCTGGAGCGGCACGGCGCCGTCCGCCAGCTGTTCACCTGCGACGGCACGCCGGCGCAGCGCCGGAGCATCCCGACCGTGAACACCCCCGTCCTGCCGGGCAGTCCGTAGCAGGATCCGGGCAGGCATTGCGCCCCGTCGGCCGACCGGCGGGGCGCCGTCGTGTCACGCCAGTTCGAGGGCCAGGTAGAAGTCCACCCGGTCCTCCAGGCGGGAGAGGTCCCGCCCGGTCAGCTCCTCGATCCGGCCGATCCGGTAGCGGAGGGTGTTGACGTGCACGTGCAGCTGGGCGGCGCAGCGCGTCCAGGAGCCGTCCGAGCGCAGGAACGCCTCCAGCGTGCGGACCAGGTCGGCCTGGTGCTCGATGTCGTAGGCGATCACCTTGTCCAGCAGGCGGCTGCGGAAGGCGCGGCGGACCTCGTCCGGGACGGCGGCCAGCAGCAGCACGTGCGAGGCCAGCTCCTCGGGGCCGGCCACGCAGACCCGGCCGACCCGGGCACCGGCGATCCGGCGGGCGTGCCGGGCCTCCTCCAGGGCGCCGCGCAGGCCGCCGGCCTCGGGGGCGGGGGCGGAGACGCCGAGGGTGATCCGGCCCTCGGAGCCGAGGCCGGCCTCCAGCGGGGCGAGCAGCTCACGCAGGGTGTCGGCGGGGACGGCGGTGTCCATCGCGGGCATCACCACGACGGCGCCGGTGCCGGCCCCGGCGACCAGGGCCCGGTCGGTGGTGCCGCCCAGGGCCTCTTCCAGGACGGCGCGCACCGCCCCCTCGGGCAGGCCGGTCCCCTCGGCGCTGAGCACCAGCCAGTTGCCGTCCGACGCCTGGGGCTTCGGCTCGGGGATCTCGTACCGGGCGGCCATCGCCGAGGAGGCGTAGAGGGTGCGGCTGATCTCGGCCGGGTCGGCGTCGCGCTGCAGCAGGGTGAGCACCTCGTCGGCGAGACGGCGGCGCAGCCGGCGGCCCTCGTCGCGGCGCTGGCGCTCGGCGGCGACCAGCCGGGCCAGGTTCTCGGCGAGCTGCTGGCGCTTGGTGGTCCACTCGGTGACGTCGCCGGCCACCGCGAGCACCCAGTCGGCGAGCGGCGCCTCGGCCTCCGGGGTGGCCGAGGCCGGCAGCAGCGAGTACGAGCCGGTGAGCAGCCTGGCCCGGTGCGGGGGCCGGCGGCGCTGGCGCTGGGCGCCGAGGTGGGCGCGGACCAGCTGGTCGCGATCCTCGGCGGAGAGCCGGTCGGCGGGTCCGGCGATCACCGCGCCGGTGGGGGTGAGCACCCAGCAGTCCAGGTCGAGGTCGCCGCCGAGCAGGTCGAGGACGGCGTCCAGCCCGCCGCCGCCGGCAGCGGAGACCAGCAGGCGGTGGCGGTCGACCAGGGCGGCCAGGTCGGCGGCGCGGTCGGCCGAGACCTGCCGGCCGATGAACTCGGTGACGGTCCCGAAAGCGATGTCGTCGGGTACCGCCAAGAGGGGCATCCGGTGCCGGCGGCAGGCGTCGACGAGGTCCTCGGGGACGGGACCGACCTCGGCCTCGCCGGCCGCGAGGGCGACGGCGCCGCCGGCCACGATCGTCCGGACGAACCGCTCGGAGTCGGCCGGGCCGGTGCGCCAGAGCATGCCGGTGAGCACCAGCTCACCGCCGTGCAGGTAGCGGCCGGGGTCGTGCAGGTCCGTGGTCATGACGCCGCTGACCTGCCGGTCCAGTTCTTCCTCCGCCGCGAGCAGGCGCAGTCGCGGGGCTCCGGGGGCGAGCAGGTCGCGGACACGCATCCGGGACTCCTAACGGGCTGGGGGGTGAGGGTGAGGGCCCGAGCGCTCGGTCCGGGCAGACAGTGTGCCCGAACATCGGTGCTCGGTGTTACGTACCGACGGGCGCCCGGATCACGGGCCCATAGCTTGGGAATCACGGCCGGATTACGGTCGTAGGTAGCGCCCCGTAAACAGCTGGGCTGCGCGATTGTCCTCCTTAGAGGAACGTACAGGATGCCGGGCGGCACCACAGCCGGGGCTTCATGCCATCGGTGACTCCCAGTGGGCCCGGTCACAGCGGTTCACTGGCCACACGCCGCCGGACACACCCGGGTGACCAGGACGCGAAGCGAAGGCGACGAAGCAGTAGCGCAGTCCGAACACCGGAAGCGGGCACTGTGCCCACCGTCCGGCGGCAACGACTTGAGGAGACACCCGCATGGAGTTCCTTCGGCCCGCTACCTGGGACGAGGCACTCGCGGCGAAGGCTGAGTACCCGACCGCGCTGCCCATCTCGGGCGGTACGGACGTCATGGTCGAGATGAACTTCGACGTGCACCGGCCATCCGCGATTCTCGACCTGAACCGCATCACCGAGCTCACCGAATGGTCGAACGACGGCAGCGTCGTCCGGCTCGGTGCCTCCGTCCCGTACACCCGGATCATCGACGAGCTGTCCGGCCCGCTGCCGGGCCTCGCGCTGGCGGCCCACACCGTCGGCTCCCCGCAGATCCGCAACCGCGGCGGTGTCGGCGGCAACCTCGGCGGCGCCTCCCCGGCCGGTGACGCGCACCCCGCGCTGCTGGCGGCCGGGCGCGACGTCTTCGTCGAGGCCGGCTCGGTGCGCGGTACCCGGATGATCCCGATCGACGATTTCTACGTCGGGGTGAAGCGCAACAGTCTGGAGCCCGACGAGCTGATCCGGGCCGTGCACATCCCGGTGGCGGACGGCCCGCAGCAGTTCTCGAAGATCGGCACCCGCAACGCGATGGTGATCGCGGTCTGCGCCTTCGGCTTCGCCCTCCACCCGAGGAACGGCACCGTCGGCACCGGCATCGGTTCGGCTGCCCCCACGCCGCGCCGCGCCGTCGAGGCCGAGGAGTACCTGCAGGGCGTACTGGCCGAGCGCGGGCTCTGGGAGTCCGGCGACCTGCTGGGTGCCGAGGTGATCCAGCGGTTCGGCGAGCTGGTGAAGGACGCCGCCTCCCCCATCGACGACGTCCGCGGCACCGCCGACTACCGGCGCCACTCGCTGGCCGTGATGGCCCGTCGCACCCTCACCTGGTGTTGGAACGACTACAGCAAGCAGATCAGGAGCGCGGCATGAGGGTCACTTTCACCGCCAACGGCAAGCCGGTCGAGGCCGACGACGTCTGGGAGGGCGAGAGCCTGCTGTACGTCCTGCGCGAGCGGGTCGGCCTTCCGGGTTCGAAGAACGCCTGCGAGCAGGGCGAGTGCGGCTCCTGCACCGTCTACCTGGACGGCGTGCCGGTCTGCTCCTGCCTGGTCGCGGCCGGCCAGGTGCAGGACCGCGAGGTCCGCACCGTCGAGGGCCTGACCGAGGAGAGCGGCGAGCTGGGCCTGGTCCAGCAGGCGTTCGTCGACGCCGGCGCCGTGCAGTGCGGCTTCTGCACCCCGGGCCTGCTGGTGCAGACCGACGCCCTGCTGGAGCGGGACGCCCAGCCGAGTGACAACGACATCCGCGAGGCGCTGTCGGGCAACCTCTGCCGTTGCACGGGCTACGAGAAGATCATGGACGCGGTGCGGCTGGCTTCCGCCCGCAAGTGCGCCGGTAAGGCGGTCTCGGAATGAGCGAGCGAAGCGAGCGAATCATGAATGGCTGCGCATTGTGCGAAGCGCCCGCCGAGCGTTGCGAGGTGGCCGCATGAGCGTTCGCACCATCCAGGGTCAGAAGAACCTCCAGAACATCAACCAGGCCAGCAAGGACGGCATCGGCGGCTCGCCGCTGCGCCCGGACGGCAACCTGAAGGTCAAGGGCGAGTTCGCGTACTCGTCCGACATGTGGCACGAGGACATGCTCTGGGGTATGGCGCTGCGCTCGCCGCACCCCCGGGCCAACATCCTGGGCGTGGACGTCTCCGAGGCCCTCAGGGTGCCGGGCGTCTACGCCGTGCTCACCCACGAAGACATCCCGGGCTCCAAGTACTACGGCCTGGAGATCCAGGACCAGCCGGCCCTGGCGATCGACAAGGTCCGCTACCACGGTGAGGCGATCGCGCTGGTCGCCGCCGACCACCCGGAGACGGCCCGCCGCGCGGTGAAGAAGATCAAGGTCGAGTACGAGGTGCTCACCCCGATCACCACCGAGGAGCAGTGCCTCGACCCGGAGACCCACGGCTACGTGCACGAGCCGCACGAGTACAAGTCCCACGGGTACGGCAACATCTGCCACGAGCAGAGGCTCGTCTCCGGCCTCGGCGTGACGGACGAGGTCCGCGCGATGGCCGACGTCATCGTCAAGGGCACCTACGAGGTCGGCATGCAGGACCAGGCCTTCCTCGGCCCGGAGTCCGGCCTGGCCGTGCCCGCCGAGGACGGCGGCATCGACCTCTACATCGCCACCCAGTGGCTGCACGTGGACCGCCAGCAGATGGCCCCCGTGCTCGCCCTGCCGGAGGAGAAGGTCCGGCTCACGCTGGCCGGCGTCGGCGGCGCCTTCGGCGGCCGCGAGGACCTCTCGATGCAGATCCACGCCTGCCTGCTGGCCCAGCACACCGGCAAGCCGGTCAAGATCGTCTACTCCCGCGACGAGTCCTTCTTCGGCCACGTGCACCGCCACCCGGCGCGGATGACCTACGAGCACGGCGCCACCCGCGACGGCAAGCTGGTCTTCGCCGACGCCCGGATCGTGCTGGACGGCGGCGCGTACGCCTCCGCCTCGCCCGCCGTGGTCGGCAACGCCGCCTCGCTCGGGCACGGCCCGTACGTGATCCCGAACGTCAGGATGCACGCCATCGCGCTGTACAGCAACAACCCGTCCTGCGGCGCGATGCGCGGCTTCGGCGCCGTCCAGGCCGCGTTCGGCTACGAGACGCAGATGGACCGGCTGGCCGCCGAGCTGGGCATGGACCCGGTCGAGCTCCGCCAGCTGAACGCGATGGCCGAGGGCGACCACATGCCCACCGGCCAGCAGATCGACTCGCCGGCCCCGGTCGCCGAACTGCTCCAGCGGGTCAAGGACATGCCGCTCCCGCCGCCGCTGGACCTCGACCACCTGGACGTCCGGCAGATCCCCGGCGCGCTGTCCAACACCTCGCACGGCGAGGGCATCGTGCGCGGCGTCGGATACTCGGTCGGCATCAAGAACGTCGGCTTCTCCGAGGGCTTCGACGACTACTCGACCGCACGGGTGCGCCTGGAGGTGATCGGCGGCGAGCCGGTCGCCATGGTGCACACCGCGATGGCGGAGGTCGGCCAGGGCGGCGTCACCGTCCACGCCCAGATCGCCCGCACCGAGCTGGGCGTCGAGCAGGTCACCATCCACCCGGCCAACACCGAGGTCGGCTCGGCCGGTTCGACGTCCGCCTCGCGGCAGACCTACATGACCGGCGGCGCGGTGAAGCTGGCCGCCGAGGCGGTCGGACAGGCGCTGATCGAGAAGGGCCGCCGGCGCTACGGCTGGACCCAGAAGGACCTGTCGCTGGTCGGCGGCAAGGTGGTCTCGGAGTCGGCCGGCGTGCTGGTCTCCATGGTCGACCTGCTCGGCGACGAGGCGATCGACCTCACCCGGGAGCACCACCACCGCCCGACCGTCCCGTTCGACAAGGAGACCGGGCAGGGCTTCGGCCACGTCCAGTACACCTTCTGCGCCAACCGCGCGGTGGTCGACGTGGACGTCGAGCTCGGCCTCGTCAAGGTGGTGGAGCTGACCGCCGCCCAGGACGTGGGCAAGGCGCTCAACCCGCTCTCCGTGGTGGGCCAGATCCAGGGCGGCTGCACCCAGGCGCTCGGGCTGGCCGTGATGGAGGAGATCATCGTCAAGGACGGGAAGGTGCGCAACGCGTCCTTCACCGACTACCTGATCCCCACCATCCTGGACACCCCGCCGATCCCGGTCGACGTCCTCGAACTGCCCGACCCCAACGCGCCGTACGGTCTGCGTGGCGTCGGCGAGGCCCCCACCGTCTCCGCGACGCCGTCGATCGTGGCCGCCATCCGCAACGCCACCGGCCTGGCGCTCAACCGGATCCCGGTCCGGCCCGAGCACCTGACCACCGAGGCCCCGGAAGCCCTGTAACCGGAACCTCCGCGCACCTCCCCGGGGCGGCACCGGCTCCTCCGAGCGCAAGCGAGGGGGAAAGGTGAACACAGCCCCGCCGCCCCGGGGCAGCACCACCGAACGCAGTGAAGAAGCACCGCCCATGCACCATCCGAAGCAATGCGAACGCACCACTCCGCTGCCTCTCCCACGCCGGGGCTCTGCAGCGGTGCCCACCACCCTCGCACTGCCGGCACTGCCACAGAGTGCGCCCAGTGAGTCGAATCGTCCCCCTGTGCCAACTTCGTTGACTGGCTGTCAGGTCGGCTCGCCCACCCCAACCCCCTTTGACACTTGGGAGTGGACATGACCAGGATCCCCACGGAGCCCGGCACCACTGAAGACAGATCCGCCGAGGACGACGCCCCCACGTCGGCCCCTGCGACTCCTTCGAAGAACGCGCTGGACGCGTACTTCAAGATCTCCGCGCGGGGATCGACGCTCGCCAACGAGCTGCGTGGTGGCGTCACCACCTTCATGGCGATGGCGTACATCATCCTGCTCAACCCGCTCATCCTGAGCGGTGCCGACGTCACCGGCGTGAAGCTGGACCACGCCGCGCTGACCACCGCCACGGCGCTCGCGGCCGCCGTCACCACCATCCTGATGGGCGTGGTCGGCAACGTCCCGCTCGCCCTGGCCGCCGGCCTCTCGGTCTCCGGGGCCGTCTCCGCCCTGGTCGTCCCGCACACCACCTGGCCACAGGCCATGGGTCTGTGCGTCATCTACGGTCTGCTGATCGTGCTCCTGGTGGTCTCCGGCCTCCGCGAGAAGATCATGAACGGCATCCCGCTGCCGCTCAAGCACGCGATCACCATCGGCATCGGTCTCTTCGTGACGATCATCGGCCTCTACAAGGCCGGCTTCGTGCACACCGGCGGCCCGACCCCGCTGTCGCTCGGCCCCACCGGCGAGCTGGCCGGCTGGCCGGTCCTGATCTTCTGCCTCACCCTGCTGACGATCTTCGTACTGATGGCCCGCAACGTCCGCGGCGCGATCCTGATCGGCATCGCCGGCGGCACCGTCCTGGCGATGGTCGTCAACAAGCTCGCCGACGTGCCGGCCGAGGCCTGGAAGAACTCCGTGCCGGTCTGGCCGGGCAGCCCGGTCTCCGCCCCCGACTTCAGCCTCTTCGGCGACGTCGACCTGTTCGGCGCCTTCGGCGGCAAGGGGATGGGCGCGATCAGCGCCTCCGTCGCGGTCTTCACCCTCGTCCTGGCCGGCTTCTTCGACGCGATGGCCACCATCATCGGCGTCGGCACCGAGGCGGGCCTGGCCGACAAGCAGGGCCGGATGCCCGGCCTCTCCAAGGCGCTCTTCATCGACGGCGCCGGCGGCGCGGTCGGCGGTCTGTCCGGCGCCTCCGGCCAGACCGTGTTCGTCGAGTCGGCCACCGGCGTCGGCGACGGCGCCCGGACCGGCCTCGCCTCCGCCGTCACCGGCGGTCTGTTCGCCCTGATGCTCTTCTTCTCCCCGCTCGCCGGCATCGTCCCGGTCGAGGTCGCCTCCGCCGCCCTCGTCGTCATCGGCGCGATGATGATGAGCCAGGCCCGGCACATCGACTGGTCCGACCGCGAGGTCGCCATCCCGGCCTTCCTCACCTGCGTCCTGATGCCGTTCACCTACAGCATCACCGCCGGTGTCGCCGCGGGCGTCATCTCCTACACGGTGATCAAGGCCGGCCAGGGCAAGTGGCGCGAGCCCGGCCCGCTCATGTGGATCCTGACCGCGGTCTTCGTGGTCTACTTCGCGCTCACCCCGATCAAGTCCTGGCTGGGTGTGCACTAGCAGCACCGCCGCCGTACGGGAGTCGTTTCCCGTACGGCGGCACCAACCGTTCCGTCCGTTGAGGTTGAAGGAGCTCCCCGACATGCAGGACATCGCCGAGCAGCTGCAGGCCTGGCACGCGGCCGGGCGTTCCTTCGCCGTGGCCACGGTGGTCGGGGTCTCGGGCAGCGCGCCGCGCGATCCGGGGGCCGCACTCGCCGTCGACGCGGCCGGCGAGGCCGTGGGCAGCGTCTCCGGGGGATGCGTCGAGGGGGCCGTGTACGAGCTCTGCCAGGCCGCGATCGAGTCCGGCGAGCCGGTCCTGGAGCGGTTCGGCTACAGCGACGAGGACGCCTTCGCCGTCGGCCTGACCTGCGGCGGCATCCTGGACGTCTTCGTCCAGCCGGTCGTCCCCGGCACCGACCCCGCGCTCGACGCCGGCGTCACCTACATCGCCTCCGGCACCCCGGTGGCCCTCGCCCGGGTCATCGCCGGCCCCGGCGGCCTGCTCGGCGCCACCGTCGCCGTCACCGCCGACACCCATCACGGCGCCCTCTCCCCCGCACCGACGACCGTGGCCGGCCTCGAACGCGCCGTCGTCGCCGAGGCCCGGGCCATGCTGGACGCCGGCCGCACCGGCCGGGTCGTCCTCGGCCTGGACGGCCGCCCGTGCGACGAGCACGAGCAGGGCACCGTCACCGTCTTCGTCGAGTCCTACGTGCCCGCGCCGCGGATGCTGGTCTTCGGCGCCATCGACTTCGCCGCCGCCGTGGTGCGGATCGGCAAGTTCCTCGGCTACCGCGTCACCGTCTGCGACGCCCGCCCGGTGTTCGCCACCCGCAAGCGGTTCCCGGACGCCGACGAGGTCGTCGTCGACTGGCCGCACCGCTACCTGGACGCGCAGCTGGAGCGGATCGACGGCCGGACCGTGCTCTGCGTGCTCACCCACGACGCCAAGTTCGACATCCCGCTGCTGGAGCGCGCGCTGCGGCTGCCGGTCGGCTACGTCGGGGCGATGGGCTCGCGCCGCACCCACCGCGACCGGCTGGACCGGCTGCGCGAGGTCGGCCTCACCGAGGCCGAGATCGGGCGGCTGCGCTCGCCGATCGGCCTGGACCTCGGCGCCCGCACGCCCGAGGAGACGGCCGTCTCGGTCGCCGCGGAGATCGTCGCCCACCGACGGGGCGGCAGCTGCCTGCCGCTGAGCGCCGGCGACGGGCCGATCCACCACGACGTGGCGCGTGCGGCCGAGGCCCCGGACGGCCCGGCCGCCGGGGACCCCCGGGCGCACGCGGCCTGAGCGCCGGCGCGGGTCGGGCCGACGGGGCGGGTCGGTGCCGGACGGTGGGCGCCGCCGGTCAGGTCACGACGTTGTAGGCCTCGCAGATCATCGGCGGGGTGGTGGGCATGCCGATCTCCCTGAGGATCGGCATCAGCACCGCCGCGAAGTGGTCGAAGGCCTCCCTGGACTCCCACACGTCGGTGACGTGCCACCCACCGCCCGGTGTCGGGCCCGCCGCGTGCAGGATCAGCCCGCGCACCGGCCAGTCCGACGGCGAGTTCAGCCCCGCCCCGCCGGTCAGCCGGTCCACGCTCTCCTGGTACTGCGCCTGGGTGACCTCGGGAAACTCGAACGCCACGATGACGGCCATGGGCTGCTGCTCCTGCTCGCTGGGCCGGCGGGTCGCCGGGGGACGGCCGCCTCCAGTGCAGCCCCGGCCCGGACCCGGTCGCCAGTCGGCGCCCCCGCCCGGGTGACGACGACCGCGGTCGCCCCCAGGTGGCACCGGGTCGCATTGCGGGCCCTTGTCGGCGGCGTGACGCTGGAGTCCGGCGGACTCACCGTGAGCCCCGGGGAAGGAGCAGCGGTCATGCGTGCCCTGCTGGAGATCGAGCTCGACACCGAGACGACCAACGCGCTGATCACCGACGGCACGATCCGCGAGCGGTTCGAGCGGATCATGTCCGACCTCCGGCCGGAGGCTGCCTACGCCTTCGCCCGCAACGGCCGACGGTGCCAGATCGTCGTCGTCGACGTGGCGGACGAGGCCTCGATCCCGTCCATCTGCGAGCCGTTCTGGCTGGAGTTCAACGCCGACGTCGACCTGCACCTCTGCATGAACCCGGACGAGCTGCGCACGGGGCTGGACCGGATGAGCCGCTGAGGTCGGCCGCGCCACTGAGTCAGCGCCACTGAGTCCGCGTCAGTCCGAGACCGCGAGCTTCACCCCGAAGCCGACCACCACCGCACCGCTCACCCGGTCCGTCAGACGACGTGCGGCAGGCCGGCGCAGCCGTCCGCGCACCGCCTGCGCGAAGCCCACCAGCACCGCCGACCAGACCAGCCCCTCGACGACGTGCACGCAGGTGAGCGCCACTCCGGCGGCGAAGTGCGGCGGGACCTCGATCGTACGGGCCTCCGGCGGGGCCCGGACCGGACGTTCCCGACGCGTCCCGTCCCGAGCCGGGCGTGCCGCCGGGCTCGGGACGGGACGGGCCGCGTCGCTCAGAGGGGCCGGACGTGTTCGGCCACCGCCCGGCCCTCCTGTTCCGTCGGGTCGTACTCCACCCGCTGCCCCTCGGTCAGCGCCCGGTCGCCCTCCCCCACGATCGAGTCGAAGTACACGTACAGCGCGGGCCCGTCCTCGTCGGGCGCGATCAGGCCGTAGCCGTGGTGCACGTTGTAGGACTGCACGGTTCCGGTGGCCATGGGCACTCCTTCGGTCGCTCGGGGTGAGGACCTCCTGGGTACCACCCCCGGGCTCCGGAGGACCGCTGCCGCGCCCGGGGGGCGGTGTCAGCGGTAGCCCGCCGGATCATCACTCACCCTGGTCCACCGGTCCGGTGAGGTCGGGAAGTCCGCCCTCGGCGAGCCAGGCGAGAAACTCCCTGCCCTTGCGGCGCTTGACCGCGTCTTCGAGGGCGGCGTTGACGGTCGCCACCTTGGTTGTCGTGCCGTAGATCTCGGCGGCCTCGGCGAGCAGCTCGTCGTTGACGTCTATCACGGTACGGGCCATGGTCGGCCTCCCAGATCAGCGCGGGCCTGCGATATCAACATCCAGAGCATCCGATCTCACAGCCCCACGGGCCCTTCGCTCAGGTGACGTTGAGGCGCGCGGCCAGGCGGAGGAGGCCAGGGGAGAGGCGGCTCAGGAAGCGGGCGGCCTTGGCCTCGGGGGTGACCGGGACGACGGGGCGACCCGTGCGGACGG
This sequence comes from Kitasatospora hibisci, assembly GCF_043950205.1. Taxonomy (NCBI): domain Bacteria; kingdom Bacillati; phylum Actinomycetota; class Actinomycetes; order Kitasatosporales; family Streptomycetaceae; genus Kitasatospora; species Kitasatospora hibisci. The sequence continues at coordinate 1,752,385 of NZ_CP171642.1, forward strand.
CGTCGAGGATGGCCGCGGCCACCTTCTCGGGCGGGAAGCCGCGGCGGGCGTAGAGCCGGGCGGCGCGCGCCTGCTTGGCGGCCTGCTCCGCCGCGGTGGTGGCGGAGAAGGTGGAGGTGCGGGTGATGTTGGTGTTGACGATGCCGGGGCAGATGGTGGAGACCCCGATGCCGTGGCCCGCCAGTTCGGCGCGCAGGCAGTCGGAGAGCATGAAGACCGCGGCCTTGCTGGTGGCGTAGGCGGTGAGCGCCTTGGACGGCAGGTAGGCGGCGGCCGAGGAGACGTTGACGATGTGGCCGCCGGCACCGCGGTCGGCCATCAGCGCGCCGAAGGCCCGGCAGCCGTGGATGACACCCCAGAGGTTGACGTCCAGAACGCGCTGCCACTCCTTCGAGGTGGTCTGCAGGAACGTCCCGGAGTGGCCGATGCCCGCGTTGTTGACCACCACGTCGGGCACGCCGTGGTCGGCCGCGACCTCCTTGGCGAAGGCGTCGACGGCGTCGCCGTCGCTCACGTCGACCTGGTAGGCGTGGGCCGCCGGACCGATCAGCGAGGCGAGTTCGGCGGTACGCTCGGCGGCCGCGAGGTCGAGGTCGCAGACCACCACCCGGGCGCCGTCCTCGGCGAAGGCCAGGGCGGTGGCCCGGCCGATGCCGCTGCCGCCGCCGGTGACCACGACCAGCCGGCCGGCGGCCGCCTCGGCGGCCCTCCCGGCGTCGACGGCGGTGGTGAACTCGCGGACCATTCCGGCCACGGTGGATCCCTTCTCCAGCAGGGCGGACCAGTGGGTGGCGTGCAGCGAGCGGCGGGTGAGCCTGGGCACCCAGCGCTCCAGCCCCTCGGAGAGGAACGCGCCCACGTAGTGGTCCTTGGTCAGGGTGATCAGCTGGACCGGCACCTCGGTGGGCCGCTCGCGCGGGTTGCGCAGGGCCGGCCGCATGTTGGCCCGGTACAGCTCGATGCCGCGGACGGCGTCGCGCCGCAGGGTGGGCTGCGGGTGGCCTGGGCGCGGGCTGACCTCCTCCAGGTCCCGCAGCACGCGCGGCCAGGCGCGGGCCAGGCCGAGCCGCCAGAGGCCGGGGGCGAGGTAGGGCAGGTGGAAGGCGGTGATGTACCAGGAGTGGACGCCCTGGGAGAGCAGCTGCCCGAGGTGGCGCGGGGTGGGCCGGCGCAGGCGGTCGCGCAACCAGTGGCCCATGTGGTCCAGACACGGCCCGGACATCGTGGTGTAGGAGGCGAGCCGCCGCTCGGCGCCGGGCGCGGTGACGGCCTCCCAGGACTGCAGCGAGCCCCAGTCGTGGGCGACCACGTGCACCGGCCGGTCCGGGCTGACCGCGTCGGCGACGGCGAACAGGTCGGCGGCCAGCTGCTCCAGCCGGTAGCCCTCGCGCGCGGACGGGGCGCCGGACTCGCCGGCGCCGCGCACGTCGTAGCGGACCACGTGGTGGTCGCGGGCCAGGTCGGCGGCGACGTCGTCCCAGACCGCGTGGGTGTCGGGGTAGCCGTGCACCAGCAGGACGGTGGGCCCGGAGGGGGCGCCCTCCTCGAAGACGGCGAGCGGCAGTCCGTCGGAGTGGACGGTCCGGCGGCGGGGGTTGGTCGTCATCGGGTCGCCTCCTGGGCGGTCTCGGCCCCGGCCGGGACGGACGCGGGCGTGCTCGTCGCCGCGCTCCAGCGCCGGACGTGCGGCAGGTCGTCGTCGAGCCAGTACGCGTCGTCCTCGGTGACCACCAGCAGCTCCTCGAACTTGATGCCCACCTCGCGGAACCCGATGTGGGGCTCGACCGCCCACAGGCCCGGGGTCGGCGCGTGCCGGGACGCCCGCCCGTCCGCCCAGAGCGGGGAGCGGCCGTGCAGGCGCTCGCTGATCAGCTCGCGGCCGAGGGTCTGGAGTGTACGCACCCCGAAGCCGAAGAGGTTGACCCCGGCGGGGCCGCGGGCGGTCATCCGGGTCACCTGGTGGCCGATCACCCGGCCCGGGTAGACCCGGTGCCGGTTGTCGTAGCCGTGCGCGGCGATCTGCGCGTCGACGGCCGCGTACACCTCGTTCAGCGGCTTGCGGGCGCGGACCTCCGCCAGGATCAGCTCGCGGTAGACCTGGAGGTCGGCGGCGAGCCGGTCCCAGACCCGGTTCTCGCCGACCTTGCCGCCGTAGCCGATGTCGGCGGTGTAGCCGTCCACCACCGGGGCGCAGTCCAGCACGTAGGGCATGCCCTCCTCCAGTCGACGGCCGCCGGCGAAGAACTGCAGCGGCGTGCGGAAGTGCCGGAACGCCGTCCGGTCGCCGAACCAGGCGAACGGGACGTGGAAGAAGTCCTGCACACCCGCACCGACCAGGCAGCGGCGCAGCTTGGCCGTGGCCTGCCGTTCGGTGACGCCGGGTTCGATCCAGGCGGCGACCTGCTCGGCGCAGTGGTAGGCGAGTTGCTGGGTCTCACGGAAGCGGGCGAGGTCGTGCTCGGTGAACGGGAAGGTCGGGGGCTTCGCCACGGCGGGGGCTCCTGTTCTGGGGGTCCGGGGGCTGCGGGGGCGGGGCTGCTGCGGGCGACGGGCCTGACGCGTCGTCGAGGGGCGCGGCGCGTCGACGGGCCGGGCGTCGGCCGCTACAGGTCGACGACGAGCGTCTCGCCCTCGGCGGCCCGGGAGACGCAGGGCAGCAGGGCGCCGGCGGCGCGCTGCTCGGGGGTGAGGCGGCGGTCGCGGTGGTCGGGCGCGCCGGCCAGCAGGCGGACCTCGCAGGTGCCGCAGAACCCCTGGTGGCAGGAGTAGGGCAGGTCCGGGCGGGCCTCGCGGAGCACGTCCAGCGCGGACCGGTCGGCCGGGACGTCGAGCACCGGGCCGTCCGTGCCGAGGCGGACGGCGAACGGCTCGCCGTCGGTGACCGGCGCCGCGCCGAACCGCTCGAAGTGCAGGGCGGCGGCGGGCGATCCGTCCAGCGCGCCCTGGACGGCGGCGAGCATCGGGGCGGGGCCACAGCAGTAGACGGCGGCCCCGGGAGGGGCGTACCCGAGCAGCTCGGCACCGGTCGGCACACCGCCGTGCTCGTCGTCGGTGCGCCGGTGGACCCGGCGCGGGTCGAGGTCGTCCAGCTCGTCCGCGTACGGGAGGGTGGCGGCGCTGCGGCCGACCAGGACGAGCCGCCAGTCCAGTCCGTGGCGCTGGGCCTCGCGGGCCATCGGCAGCAGCGGGGTGATCCCGATGCCGCCGGCCAGCAGCAGGACGGCCGGCTCGGCGCAGAAGGCGAAGCCGTTGCGCGGGCGGCGGGCGGTGAGGCGTACGCCCCGGTGCAGGACGTCGTGGACCTCGACCGAACCGCCGCCGCCCCCGGGCAGCCGGCGGACGGCGATCCGGTAGGCGGTGCGCTCGTCCGGGTCGCCGCAGAGCGAGTAGTGGCGTTCGCGGCCGGACGGGAGCGTGAGGCGCAGGTGCGCGCCGGGCTGCCAGCGCGGCAGCGGGGCGCCGGAGGGGTCGGCGAGCCGCAGTTCGACGGCGTCCGCGGCGACTTCGCGGCGGGCGGCGACCACCAGCTGCAGCGGCGGGGTGGGAAGGCCGACCGGGCGGCGGGGGTTGCGGCGCAGCAGCGGGCTGCCGAGGGCGGGGCTGTAGCGGTCGCCGAAGGCGGTGAGCCGCCGCATGAACCGGTCGGCGTGGGGGCGTCCGTAGAGGTCGGGGGGCGGGGTGTGCAGGTCCATCCGGCGGGTCCTTGGGTGTCCGTGGGAGCGGCGTCGGGCGGGGCGGGCGGGGACGGGCGCCCCGCCGGCCGTCAGTGGGCGGCCGCCGCGCGGGCGGCCGGGGAGGTGGCCAGGTAGCCGAGGGCCTGGCTGGACGAGCCCTCCTGGGTGGGGTGGTAGCCGGGGCGCAGGTAGCGCAGGCCGGAGCGGACCGACTTCACCGGATCGGGCAGCAGCCCGCGCCGGGCGATCCGGCGGGCCTCGCGCCAGGTCGGCTTCAGCCGTCCGTCGAGGCCGGGGTCGGCCGCCAGCAGGAACCGGGCGCCGCGCACCCAGAGGTGGACCAGCAGCGGCCCGGAGACCGCCATCCCGCGGATCCGCCTCAGGTAGCCCGGGTCGAGGTGGACCATCAGGTCGAACGCGACGCTGCGGTGCTCGACCTCCTCGGCGCCGTGCCAGCGCAACAGGTCCAGCATCGTCGGGTCGGCCTGGGCCCGGTCCAGACCCGGGGAGTTGAGCGCCCAGTCGCCCAGGAAGGCGGTGAAGTGCTCGATCGCCGCGATGAAGGCGACCCGCTCGATGACGTTCTCGCGCCGGCGGGCCGGTGTGAGGCCCGGCTTGTCGCCGAGGACCCGCTGGAACAGCCAGGCGATCTGGCGGACGTACGGGCGCGGGTCGAGCCCCTGGCCGAGCAGGTGGTCCAGCACCTCCTGGTGCGCCTGGGCGTGGATGGCCTCCTGACCGATGAAGCCGAGCACCTCCTCGCGCAGCTGCTCGTCGCGGATCAACGGCAGCGCCTCCTTGAACACCTTGACGAACCAGCGCTCACCCTCCGGCAGCAGCAGGTGGAGGACGTTGATGACGTGCGTGGCCATCGGCTCGTCCGGGATCCAGTGCAGCGGCAGGCCGGCCCAGTCGAAGCGGACGTCCCGGGGCTCCAGGACGAGGCTGTCGTGGACGCGCGGGGCCGGTGCGGCGACGGCGGGAACGGGCGTGGAGCGGGGCATGGGAGGGCCCTCCTGACCTGCGGGTGGCGGCTCGGCTCAGGGAAACGTACTCGCGGGTAGCGGTGGCGACAAGGGGTTCGGCGGCCCTTATCGACATCGAGTCTAATAAGTGATGTGCACCGTACGGCACCCCGGGAAACACGAAGGGCCCCGCCGGACCGGCGGGTTCTGGCGATCCCCGCAACACCCTGAGTTCAGGGAGTTGCGGGGATCGTGGCTCTCCGGGTGTTGAAGGCGAGGATCTTCGAGGCGTTGGACGGGGAGGGCGGCGTCGCGGGTGCTGCCCGGGTGGTCGGGGTGAGTCGCCACACGGCGGCCGGCTGGGCGCGCAAGGCCGGTGTCCGTGGTCGGGGCAAGCCCCGTACGAGCGGGCATCCGGGCCGGGCGGAGTACGGGCGGCTTCGGGTCTCGGGGGTGCGACGCCGTGATGCCGCGGCACGGGTCGGGATTCATGAGCGAGCGCACGGCCCGGGACTGGGACCGCGGGATCCGCAGGATCGGCAACGCGCGCCTGCACCCCGACGGGCACACGATCGACTACACAACCGGCATGACCAGCACCGCCGCCGTCACGTCAGCGCCGTCTCTCGCGGCGGTCGAGGCCGAGCCGCGCCTTCGGTTCCGCACGGTGGCCGAGCGGGAGCTGATCGCGGACATGCACCGTGAGGGCCGGTCGCTGCGGGCGACCGGACGGAAGCTGGGCCGGCCGGCCTGGGCGCGGCCGGCGGACGCCCCATGGACTCCGAACTCACCCAGGACGGTCCGCTGCGCCAGTTCGTCACGGACGGGCTGCGGAAGCGGTGGTCGCCCGAGCAGATCTGTCACGCTCTGGTCAGGGAGGTCCCCGACGACGAGAGCATGCGGGTGAGTCCGGAGACGGTCTACCAGGCGATCTACGTCAAGGACCGCGGCGGACCGCGGCGCGAGGTTGCCCTCGCACTGCGCACCGGGCGCCGCGCACCCGCCGCACGCCGCACGCCGCACGCCGCACGCCGCACCGCAGTCCGGAGCACCGCACGTCCCGGTTCGTCGATGAGATGGTGATGATCTCCGACCTGCCGAGGTCGAGGACCTGGCGGTTCCCGGCCACCGGGAGGGCGATCCGATCGCCGGCGCCCGTGACGAGAGCGCGATCGTGACCCTGGTCGAGCGCTCCACCCGCTACGTCCTGCTCGGGCATCTTCCGGCGGGCACGCCGCCGAGGAGGTCAGCGAGCCGTGCTGGTGCCGCTGATCCAGCCCCTGCCCGGGCACCTGCGCGGCTCGCTGACCCGGGACCAGGGCCGCGAGATGTCCGCGCACCGGCAGTCCGATCCGTGTGAGCGGACATGTGAAACGGCTCTGGCTCGATCTCCGTCAAACCACGTCGACCGGACTCGGGCGCGCCTCTGGGTAAGCCACCGACCTGCCGGTTCGCCAGGGTCGCCGATCTCGGACACCGGGGATCGGTCGACTTCACAGCAGCTGTGCCAGAGCCCGTCCTCGCGTACGGAGCCACACGGCGGTGGCACTTCTCGGCCTCGCGGCTGTCGTAGGGCGGTGCATCCCGATGAGGTCAGCCTTGCTGCAGCGCGGCGAGACCCTTCTGCATGTCTTCGCGGTTCATCACCGGTTGGATCTCGATCTTTGCGCCGAGTTCCTCGAAGAGCGGCTCCGCGATGGTGGGCAGGAGCGAACTGTCCTGCATGTCGAAGACGAACGTGCAAGACCGTCCGCCCTCGCTGGGGCCGAAGTAGGCCGCCTCGGGCTTGAGCCGTTCCATCGTCGACTCCATGACCCTCAGCAGCGTGCCGCTCCTGAGCGCCTCGTTTGTGACCTGGGTGTCCAGATGCGCTCTCAGCATGACTCGCATCGCACGTGCTCCTTCCGTCCGCCGCTGCCGGCGCGGTCTCGTGCGCGCTCGCCGGGGCAGGGGGACGCGCTTCACAGCCTCTCCTCGGGTGATCGGCCCGGCAACATCTCGTCCTCCGTCCGTGAGCCCATGCCCGACGCCGGGTCGGCGGTTCCCGCCGGCGGATTGGCGACAGGGCCGCGGGTGGGGTCATGACGGCTTCGTACTCGACGGTGTTCAATCTGGGGCTCTGGCACAACTTCTGTAAGTCGAGCCGATCCCCGGTGTCCGAGATCGGCGATCCTGGCGAACCGGCAGGTCGGTGACTTACAGAGAGGAGGGCCGACTTGTATGGGGGCAGCGGTGTCGTGATCGGGCCGGCCGCCCGTAACGTGCCGCAGGACACCGGGAGGGCTGACTCGAGAACACGTCGCCCCACAATTCAACGGCCGACACGGCCGACCACGCACGACGCTCGACTGGAGAACTCCAGCCGAGCGTCTGCGTGATCTACTGACGACCCCATAGCCATCAGGTGCTGCGAGGACCCCGAGAATCCGCCGTCCGGCGGCCCGCGTGGACGGACGAAGGCGGCCCGTCAGACCGCCATGGCGAGCATCAGCGGCGCTGCCCGGGCCGCCAACAGCTCCGCTGCCGCCTTGAGCCGGTGCACGTTGTCCACCGGCATCGAGGTGGCCAGGCAGCCGACCGTGCTGCCCGCCGTCACCGGCACGGCCGCGCAGACGGTGCCGAGCGCGTACTCCTGGATGTCCAGTACCGGCACGGTGGCCGGCTGCCGCTCCAGCCGGTGCATCAGCTGGTCGGCGTCGGTGACGGTGCGCGAGGTCAGCCGGGCCACCGGGTGCCGGGAGAAGTGGTCCCGGCGGCCGTCGTGGTCGAGCTGGCTCAGCAGGCACTTCCCGATCGCACTGGCGTGCGCGGTGGCCCGGAAGTCCACCCACTCCTGCACCGCGGGCGCGTGGTCGGCCGCGGAGACCGCCTCCACCGACAACTCGCCGTCGTGGTAACGGCTGAAGTACACTGCGGCACCCAACTCGTCTCGCAGCTCCGCGAGTTTCCGGTTGAGCCGGGCTCGGACGAGCTGCTCCCGGTTGTGCTGTCCGAGCAGCGCGAACGTGCCCCCGAGCAGCCAACCGCCGTCCTGGCACTGGAGATAGCCCTCGATCTCCAGGATCTCGGCGAGCCGCCGAACCGTCGACAGGCTCAGGGACGTCTCCCTGGCGAGGGCGACCAGGGTGGCACCGCCGGCATGCCGGTCGACGGCCTCCAGCAGTCTCAGGGCGTGCTGCAAGGAGGTGATCGGACCGGGCGTGCCCTGGTCCGGCGCGGCGTGACGACCCGGGGCTGGTGTCGACATGTCGTCCCCTTCCGATGTCCGCCCGCGCGGCGACCTGCGGGCTTCCTCCAGCCTAGCCACCCGAACGGCCGGGCAGTTGCCGTCCACGGATATTGGTGCAGGTCTCGTGAACGGGCTTGACCGGCATATGCCCCGACCGCCGCGCGAGCACACTCGCGCCCCGCGGCCCACGCCGACACCCACCGGCCCCGACCGCCGGGAACGCGGATCGGGCCCCTCCCCACTGCCCAGGGGGGAGAGGCCCGATCGCGGCCGCCGGGGTGCGGGCCCCGACGGCCGGTGAGGGTGGTTCGGACGAGCGTGCGGCGCCTCGTCAGCCCTCGTCGCCGGCACGGAGCTTGGCGACGGCCGCCTCCAGGCGGGCGCCGTACTCCTCGTCGGCCGCGTGGAAGTGGGCGAGGTTCCTCTCCACGATGTCCTCGCGGGTCACCTGCGCGAGGAAGCCCGCGATGTTGCCGATCAGGCGGGTCTTCTCGCCCTCCGACATCAGGCGGTAGAGCTCGCCCGCCTGGAAGAAGTCGTCGTCCTTGGTGTGGGCCGGCGTGGCGTAGGTTCCGGTGTGGCCGTTCAGCCGGACCGGGGCGGCGAGCGCGTCGTCGGTCTGGGCGGGGCCGTCGTACGAGTTGGGCTCGTAGTTCTTGCCGCGGCCGGACCTGTTGATCGCGTGGAGGCCGTCGCGGCCGTAGTTGTTGGCCTCGGTGGCGCGCGGGGCGTTCACCGGCAGCTGGGTGTGGTTCACGCCGAGGCGGTAGCGCTGGGCGTCGGCGTACGCGAACAGGCGGCCCTGGAGCATCTTGTCCGGGGACGGGCCGATGCCGGGCACGAAGTTGTTCGGCGAGAACGCGGACTGCTCGACGTCGGCGAAGACGTTCTCGGGGTTGCGGTTGAGCACCAGGCGGCCGACCTTGACCAGCGGGTAGTCGGCGTGCGGCCACACCTTGGTGAGGTCGAACGGGTTGAAGCGGTAGTCCGCGGCCTCGGCGACCGGCATCAGCTGGACGTAGAGGGTCCAGGACGGGAACACGCCGCGCTCGATGGCCTGGTGCAGGTCGCGCTGGTGCGAGTCGGCGTCGGCGCCGAGCACCTCGGCGGACTGCTCGCCGTCCAGCGAGCGGATGCCCTGGTTGGTCTTGAAGTGGTACTTCACCCAGTAGGCGTCGCCCTGCTCGTTGACCCACTGGTAGGTGTGCGAGCCGTAGCCGTTCATGTGGCGGTAGGACGCCGGGATGCCGCGGTCGCCGAAGAGCCAGGTGATCTGGTGGGTCGAGGCCGGCGAGTGGGCCCAGAAGTCCCAGACGTTGTCCGCCTCCTGGATGCCGGTGTACGGGTCGCGCTTCTGCGAGTGGATGAAGTCGGGGAACTTCAGCGGGTCCTTGATGAAGAAGACCGGGGTGTTGTTGCCGACGAGGTCGTAGTTGCCCTCCTCGGTGTAGAACTTCACCGCGAAGCCGCGCGGGTCGCGCACGGCGTCGCTGGAGCCCAGGTTGCCGGCCACGGTGGAGAACCGCAGGAACAGCTCGGTGCGCTTGCCGACCTCGGAGAGGAAGGCGGCCTTGGTGTACTGCGAGACCTCGTCGGTCACCTCGAAGTAGCCGTACGCGCCGGAGCCGCGGGCGTGCACGACGCGCTCCGGGATGCGCTCGCGGTTGAACCGGGCGAGCTTCTCCAGCAGCTGCTGGTCCTGGATGAGCAGCGGGCCGTACTCGCCGGCCGAGGCCGAGTTCTGGTTGTCGGCGATCGGCGCGCCGGACTCCGTGGTCAGGATCTTGGACATGGAGGGTCCTTCAGGTGTCGGTACAAGCGGTGCGTGGAGGAGGGGTTGGCGTCCGAGCGGCGGCCGCTCAGACGCCGAGCAGGCGCCAGACCGCCGAGCGGCGGCGGGAGGAGTGCTCGCCGTCCGGGCCGTCGGCGGGCCGGAGCTCGGCGACGGCGGCGGTGACCGCGGCCGGGTCCGCGAGCGGACGGGCGGCGGTGAGCGCGGCGGCCTCGTCGGCGCTGAGGCCGGCCTCGGCGAGCGCGGCGGCGGCCTCGGCGGCCGGGACGGCGTTGAACCAGCGCAGCGCCAGGGCGGCGCGGCCGGCCTCGGTCAGCCGGCCGGTGAGGCGGAGCCGGGCGAGACCGCCGTCCGGGTACACGTTGATGCGCACGTGGGTGACCGGGCGGCCGACGTCGAGCCGGAACCGGTGCCGGGTGTCGGGCTGCAGGCGGGTGCGGGGCAGGACCTCGAACCAGCCGGCGCGGTCCTCGGCGGGGTTGCCGCCCCGCGAGGCGTCGTAGCCGACCAGGTCGGCCCAGCCGGGGGCGTTGGCGACGAAGTGGGTGGTGTCCACCTCGGCGGCCAGGACCTCGCCGCCCCCGGCCAGGGCGATCTGCACCCAGTCGTTGGCCTTGTCGCGCCGACGCCGGGTCTCCCAGCCCTCGCCCATGACGGAGGCGCGACCGGGAGCGTTCAGGTTGTGCGGGGAGGAGAAGTAGCGGTCGGACGCCGCCTCGGCCACGCCGCCGTACTCCTGGGCGGCGAGGTCGAAGGTGAGGCCGTCGAGCTCGCGCGGGTCGGGCAGCACCTCGCCGTGGACGCGGAGCCGGGCCACGCCGCCGTCCGGGAAGATGTTCAGCCGGACGTGGGTGTAGCGGGTCTCGTCGCGGACCTCGAACGCGTGGGCCGTGTCGCCCCGGAGCGGGGTGCGGGGCAGCAGCTCGACCCACTCCGCGGCGGCCAGCTCGTCGGGCGAGGGGTGGCCGGGTATCGCGGCGGCCTCGACCGATGCGCTCTCCGGGTAGTTGCCGGTGAAGTGCGCGGTGTCGACGATCAGGCCGCGGATCACACCGGCGACGCCGAGCCGGACGATCGTCCAGTCGTGGTCGTCGTCGGCGGGGTGCGGCTGGTCGGCGCTGACGCCGCGGCGCCGCTTGGACTCCCAGCCGTCCATGATCTGGCCCTTGTGGCCGAAGGTGTGCGGCCGGAACTCGGCGGGCTTGGCGACCAGCAGGTTCTCCGCGTCCGCGAAGGTGTCCTCGTTGGTGGCGACGACGCCGGCGCCGAGCAGCCGGGAGGCCAGGTCGACCAGCTCGGTGAAGGGAGCGCTCGGGGTGTTGACGGTGCTCACTGAGTCTCCTCGGGGCGGGTGTCCGGGCCGGCGGCCGGGCGGGTGATCTGGCGGCCGAACGGCTCGGCCGCGACGTCGACGACCCGGCCGCGCAGCCAGGTGGCGCGCACGGCACCGGTCAGCGTCCGGCCGGCGTACGGGGTGACGGGGTTGCGGTGGTGAAGCTCACCGGCGTCCACGGCGAAATCGGCGTCCGGGTCGAACGCGACCAGGTCGGCGTCGTGGCCGACGGCGATGGCGCCCTTGGTGCCGGTGAGGCCGACCAGCGAGGCCGGGCCGCTCGCCATCCAGCGGACCACGTCGCCGAGCGTGTGGCCGCGGCGGCGGGCCTCGGTCCAGATCGCCGGCAGGCCCAGCTGCAGGGAGGCGATGCCGCCCCAGGCCTCGGCGAAGTCCCCGCTGCCGCCGAACTCCGGCAGCAGCTTGAGGTCCGGCGTGGACGGCGAGTGGTCGGAGACGACGGCGACGAACTCGCCGGCCGCCAGGGCCGCCCAGAGCGCGTCCCGGTTGGACTCGTCCCGGATCGGCGGGCAGCACTTGAACGCGGTGTCTCCGTCCGGCACCTGCTCGGCCGCGAGGGTGAGGTAGTGCGGACAGGTCTCGGCGGTCACCCGGACGCCGTCCTCGCGGGCCTGACGCAGCAGCGGCAGCACGGCGGCCGAGGAGACGTGCAGGATGTGCACCCGGGCGCCGGTGCGGCGGGCCGTGTCGAGCAGCCGCGCGACGGCCGCGGTCTCGGCGTCGGCGGGCCGCGAGGCGAGGAAGTCCCGGTAGTGGACGCCGGGTTGCTGCGGGGCGGCGTCCAGGACGGCCGGATCCTCGGCGTGGATGATCGCCAGAGCCCCGATCCGGGCCTGCTCGGCCAGCGCGGCCTCCAGGTCGGCCGCCTCGACGTGCGGGAACTCGTCCACGCCGGACGGCGCGAGGAAGCTCTTGAAGCCGAACACGCCCGCACGGTGCAGCGGTTCGAGGTCCGGGACGTTGCCGGGGACGGCGCCGCCCCAGAATCCGAGGTCGACCCAGGCCTGGCCCTCGGCGGTCTTCCGCTTGGCCTCCAGGCCGGCCACCGTGGTGGTGGGCGGAATCGAGTTGAGCGGCATGTCGATGATCGTGGTGACGCCGCCGGCGGCGGCCGCCCGGGTGGCGGTGGCGAAGCCCTCCCACTCGGTCCGGCCGGGCTCGTTGACGTGCACGTGGGTGTCGACCAGACCGGGCAGCAGCGCGGTGTCACCGAGGTCGGTCAGCTGCCGGTCGCCGCCGAGCAGCGTGCCGTGCGCGGCGATCTGCTCGATCCGCCCGTCCCGGATCAGCACGTCCGCGGGGCGCTCGCCGTCCGGCAGAACCACCCGGCGGGAGCGGATCACCGCAGTCTCGCTGAAGGGCATGGGGGACCTCCGAAGCCTGAAGAAGAGGGGTGGGGTACGTCGAAGGATTGCCCGGAGCCTAGGGCCGCCTTCAACAAAACGTCAATGGAGGAACGTACGAGGGCCGACGGGTTCCGGCCGCCCGGGGCGGGCGTTCGGCCCGACCGGCCGCAACCCTCCCGCCCGCGTCGGACGGGGGCTTGCGGTCGGACGCGAAGGGGGCCTTCCGGTCAGCCGGCGAGGAACTCCGCCGCCAGCCGCTCCCCCGCGACCTCGGCGAGCTCCGCCGCCCGGGTCATGCTGTCCCCGGGCTGTTCGGCCAGGTCGGTGAGGGCGTAGGCGCCGACGAAGCCGGCCGCCCGCCACTCGCTCTCGGCGAGTTCCAACCGCCCTGCCACGACCGCCACCCGAACCCCCGCCCGGGTGGCCGCCGCGGCAACGCCGGCGGGCGCCTTGCCGTGGAGCGTCTGCGCGTCCAGGCAGCCCTCGCCGGTCACGACGAGGCGTGCCCCACGCACGGCCTCGTCGAAACCCAGCAGATCGAGCATCAGCTCGATGCCGGGTCGCATGGTGGCGCCGAGCAGGGCGAGGGCGGCGAAGCCCACCCCGCCTGCGGCCCCGGCGCCGGGGGCGTTGCGGAAGTCCCGTCCGACGGCTTCGCCGACCACGTCGGCGAAGCGGGTCAGGCCCTCCTCCAGGATCACCAGGTCCTCGCCGTCGGCGCCCTTCTGCGGGCCGTAGACGGCGGTCGCGCCGCGCGGACCGAGCAGCGGGTTGTCCACGTCGCAGGCCACCACGACCTCGATCCCGGTGAGCCCCGCCGCCGACGTCGCCGTGGACAGCGGGCCGAGGTCGAGCCGGTCGAGCTTGCGCAGCGCGGCGCCGCCCGGGGCCAGCTCGGTGCCGTCGGCGTCCAGCAGGCTGACGCCGAGGGCCTGGACCATGCCGGCCCCGCCGTCGGTGCAGGCGCTGCCGCCGAGGCCGAGCACGATCCGCTTGGCACCCAGGCTCACCGCCCGGCCGATCAGCTGGCCGACCCCGTAGGAGCCGGCCGCGAGCGGGGCGGTCCGGCCGCCGGGAAGCCGGGCCAGCCCGGAGGACTGCGCCAGCTCGACCACGGCGGTGTCGCCCCGCACGGCGAGTGCGGCGTCCACCGGCAGGCCGGTGGGGCCGGCCACCTTGGCCGGGATCCGGTTGAAGCCGGCGGCCAGCGCGGCGGCCAGGGTGCCCTCACCGCCGTCGGCGACGGGCAGCTCGCGGACCTCGGTGCCGGGCGCGGCGCGGCGGATGCCTGCGGCGATCCGCGCGGCGACCTCGGCACCTTCCAGGGTGCCCTTGAACTTGTCGGGAGCTACGACCACATGGCCCTGGGTGGGGGTGACGGGCATGGCGTGGGCCTCACTTCCGGACTGGTCTGGCAACGGTTCGTCAAGCATGTGCCCGCGGGGCGGGCGTGCGCCCCGGCACGGTCGGCCGGACCGGGCAGGTGCCCCCGTCGGGGTGCGTCCGTCGGGGGCCTGCCCCCGTCCGACGGGTGCCCGCCGGACGGCCTGCCCGCGATCCGGGCGGGCACCCCGCCGGGCGCGGGCCCGGGTGGGGGTGCGATGGCCCCCTCCCCGCCGTTCCCCTCGTCCCGCTTCCGACGTACGAGAGGCTCCCCTCGGCGAAGGAGAGGGCCGGGCGACACGCAACTGGCACGACCGAAGTGCCCCCGTCAGGGAGTGCGCGTCACCGGCTTGGTCGATCGGCAGGGGGCGGATGAGCCCCAGCCCACCTGCCGATCGGGCCTGGCCTCCTGGTGGCGCGGGCACGACCGGATAGGTACACGCCACCAGGAGGAGTCTGCGGGCCGCGGGGGCCCGGTCCGGCTACTTGACCTCGCGGCCGGACAGCCGCTCGACGCCGCGCAGCAGCGCCGAGTGGTCGAGGGAGCCGTCGCCGTTGGCACGGGCCGAGGCGACCAGCTGCGCGACGACCGCGCCGACCGGCAGGGCGGCACCCACGGCCCGGGCGGCGTCGGTGACGATGCCCATGTCCTTGTGGTGCAGGTCGATGCGGAAGCCGGGGGCGAACTCGCGGTTGAGCATGTTCGCCTTCTTGCGGTTGAGCACGGTCGAGCCCGCCAGGCCGCCGCCGAGCACGTCCAGCGCGGCGCCCAGGTCGACGCCGGCGTTCTCCAGGAAGACCACGGCCTCGGCCAGGACCTGGATGTTGGCGGCGACGATCAGCTGGTTGGCGGCCTTCACGGTCTGGCCGGCGCCGGCCGGGCCGACGTGGACGACCGTGGTGCCCAGCGCGTCGAACAGCGGCTTGGCCTCGGCGAAGTCCTCCGCCGCGCCGCCGACCATGATCGACAGGACGGCCTCGACGGCACCGGCCTCGCCGCCGGAGACCGGGGCGTCCAGGGTGCGGATGCCCTTCTCCTTGGCGGCGGCCTCGACCTTGATCGAGGTCTGCGGGGTGATCGAGGACATGTCGATCACCAGGCTGCCGGGCCGGGCGTTCTCCAGGACGCCGCCCTCGCCCAGGATGACCTGCTCGACGTGCGGGTCGGCCGGGACCATGGTGATGACGACCTCGGCGTCCTTCACCGCGTCGGCGATGCTGGTGGCGCCGTGACCGCCGGCGGCGACCAGGGCGTCGATCTGCGGCTGGGTGAGGTTGAAGCCCGTGACGTGGTGCCCGGCCTTGACCAGGTTGGCGGCCATCGGGCTGCCCATGATGCCGAGGCCGATGAAGGCGATCTTGCGGCTCATCGCGTCGTTCCTTAGGTGCGTGGAGGGGTGGGGTGCGGGAGGTCCGGCGGGCGCGCCGGAGGGCGGTGCGCTCAGCCGGCCGAGCGCAGTTCGCGCGGAAGCCACTCGAAGCTGTCGGCGCTGACGCCGGTGGAGGGGCGGTACTCCAGCCCGATCCGGCCGGTGTAACCCGCGGCGGTGAGGCGGGCGAACAGGTCCTCGAAGTCGAGGCCGCCGGTGCCCGGCTCGTTGCGGCCCGGGTTGTCGGCGATCTGGACGTGGCCGAAGCGGTCGGCGTAGGTCTCGATCACCGCGGCCGGGTCCTCGCCGTTCATGGCCAGGTGGTAGAGGTCGCAGAGGAACTTCGCGTTGCCCAGGCCGGTGGCGGCGTTGACCTTGTCCACGACCTCGACCGCGGCGGCGGCGGAGACCAGCGGGTAGTCCGGCGACTCGGGCCTGTTCAGCGCCTCGACCAGCAGGATCGCGCCGATCTCGTGGGCGGCCCGGGCGGCGAGGACGAGGTTCTCCAGCGCGAGCGCGTCCTGCTCGGCCGGGTCCACGCCCTCGACCCGGTTGCCGTACAGCGCGTTGAGCGCCTCGGCGCCGAGCGAGGCGGCCAGCTCGGCGGCGACCGGGACGTTGGCGCGGAAGCGGTCCTTCGCGGCCGGCACGGAGACGGTGCCGCGGACGCCGAGGCTGAGGTCGTCCAGGAAGTTGAGCCCGGTGAGCTGCACGCCGGCGTCGGTGAAGGCCTTGCGGAGCGCGTCCAGTTCGGCCTCCGCCGGCGTGGCGCTCTCGCCGAACGGCCACCAGAGCTCGGCGGCGGTGAAGCCCGCGGCGGCGGCAGCGGCCGGGCGCTCCAGGAGCGGGAGCTCGCTGAACAGGATCGACAGGTTGACCGTGTAGCGGTGCTGGGCCGCAGCCGTCACGTCAATCACCTCTCACTCTCTTCCGTCATCCGCAACTTCCACGATCCGGAAGAGGGATTCTGCTTGGTGGAAGCATGTCCGCCGCGTCGAGCGGGTGTCAAGACCGCCGCAACAATTTGTTGAAGGGCACCGGAACGGCTGCCCCACAGGCCCCGCCACTGTTCGATCGACCAGCCCCTGCCCGCCCGCACCCCCGCTCGCTACAGTGGGCGGGTGCGATTGATGGTGGAGTTCACGACAGAACCGTTCGAACTGGACACGTTCCCGGAGCACGCCGTGGCGGCCCGGAAGGTGGTCGACGAGGCCGGCCTGGCCGTCTCGGTCGGCCCCTTCGGCACCGGCGCGGAGGGCGATGCCGAGCAGGTCCTGGGCGCGGTGACCAAGCTGCTCCGGGACACCCTGGACGCGGGCGCGACCCGGATCTCGGTCCAGGTCAGCGTGCTCGGCGAGGAGGGCGGTACGCCGTGACCGAGCACGTGGAACACCCGCTCGCCGCGGCGATAAAGCCGCTGCTGGACGCCGTCGGCGCCACGCCCGTCCGACTGGACGAGGCGAAGACCGAGGACGTCGTCCTGGAGTGGGAGGGCGCCCCGGCGCTCGCCGTACGACTGCCCCACCTCAGCAGCGCACTGGACCGCCTGCTGGCAGAGATGACCCGCCAGTTCGACGGCCGTCCGCTGACCGAGCTGGACCGCGGGGAGAAGCAGCGCGTGGTCGCCCTCCTGGAGGAGCGCGGCGCCTTCACCGTCCGCCACGGGGTGGAGACGGTCGCCTCGGCGCTCGGCGTCAGCCGCTTCACCGTGTACAACTACCTCAACCGCCAGGACGGCTCGAAGTCCGGCTGAGCACGGCCGGCGAGCCCCCGCGGGGTGTGCGAAGCCGCCCGTGAGGTGCACGGATCCGCGCACTTCCGGGTGAAACCCGCCGGCCGGGCCAGTCTTCACCAGCCCCCGGCGGGGCACACTTGTCTCATCGCACACGAAACGGCCGGGTAACCGGGACCCGTTCAAAACGTAACCACCAACCGTTCAACAAAGTGTTGACGGCCACGTTGGGCCGATCTAGCTTGTGCGGGTGGCACCACTCTTCAGGAGGTCCACCCGTGACCAACCACCCCCACGCCCTTGAGGCCCTGGCGGCGGCCGACGCCGCCGAGCTGAGGGCGATCCTGCTGGAGGTCTGCTCCAGCCCCACCTGGGCCGACGCCGTCGCGGCGGCCCGGCCCTGGTCCGACCGCACGGCCCTGCTCGACGCCAACGCGTCGGCCATGGCCGCCCTCACGGTCGCCGACCTGAACGACGCGATGGCCGGCCACGCCCGGATCGGCGAGCCCAAGGCGGGCGACGCCACCTCCGAGCGCGAGCAGGCCGGCATCAAGGGAGTGGACACCGCACTCCTCGACGAACTGCACGAGGCCAACGCCGCCTACGAGGCGAAGTTCGGCCACGTGTTCCTGATCTGCGCCACCGGGCGCACCGCGGACACCATGCTCGCCGCGCTGCGGGAGCGCCACCCGAACGACGCCGCCACCGAGGCGGAGATCGTCCGGGGCGAGCTCCGCAAGATCAACGACATCCGGATCAACCGGCTGCTCGACGAAGGCTGACGTCACGTCATCCACGGTCGACGCAACGTCACACCTGCCATCAGTAAGGTCACTTCACCCATGACTGGCATCTCCACCCACGTGCTCGACACCAGCCTCGGCCGCCCGGCCGAGGGTGTCCCGGTCGAGCTCGCGCTGCACACCGAGGGTGGCTGGACGGTGCTCGGCACCTCCGCCACGGACTCCGACGGCCGGGCCAAGGACCTGCCGGCCGTGGAGGCGGGCTCGGTCGTCCGGCTGCTCTTCGACACAGCCGCGTACTACGCGGTGAAGTCCGAGGAGACGCCGTTCTTCCCCGAGGTCTCGATCGTCTTCACGGTCGCGCCCGCGCAGCACCACTACCACGTGCCGCTGCTGCTCAACCCGTTCGGATACTCGGTCTACCGCGGAAGCTAGACCGCTTGATTGATTGGGAGCCATGTCATGGCCCACGTGCTCGGTCAGAACCAGTACGGCAAGGCGGAGAACCGCATCGTCCGAATCTCCCGTGACTCGACCCGTCACGAGATCAAGGACCTGAACGTCTCGGTCTCCCTCCAGGGCGAGTTCGAGGACGTCCACCTCACCGGGTCGAACGCCAACTGCCTGCCCACCGACACGACGAAGAACACCGTGTACGCCTTCGCCAAGGAGTACGGGATCGAGTCGGCCGAGGCCTTCGGCATCCTGCTGGCGCGGCACTTCGTGGACAACACCGAGCGCGGTGTCGTCCACAGCGCCCGGATCCGGATCGAGGAGTACACCTGGGAGCGGATCAAGACGCCGGACAGCTCGGCCCGCTTCATCGGCTCCGAGGAGGTCGGCCACTCCTTCGTCCGCACCGGGCAGGAGACCCGCACCACCGAGGTCGTCTACGACGGCGAGTCCGTCCAGGTCATCTCGGGCCTCAAGGACCTCATCGTGATGAACTCCACCAACTCGGAGTTCTGGGGCTACATCAAGGACCGCTACACCACCCTCCAGGAGGCGTACGACCGCATCCTCGCCACCCAGGTGACGGCGCGCTGGAAGTACGGCTTCAGCGGCCGCGACGATGAGGCCCAGCCCAACTGGAACCGCTCCTACTCCCACGTGAAGCGGCACCTGCTGGAGGCCTTCGCCGAGACCTACTCCTACTCGCTGCAGCAGACCCTGCACGCGATGGGCACCCGGGTGCTGAACAACCGCGCCGAGGTGGACGAGGTCCGCCTGGAACTCCCGAACAAGCACCACTTCCTCGTCGACCTGGAGCCCTTCGGCCTCAAGAACGACAACGAGGTCTACTACGCCGCCGACCGGATGTACGGCCTGATCGAGGGCACCGTGCACCGCGAGGGCGTGGTCCCGGTGATCCCGGTCGCCTGACCTCCCCCGTGAACACCGTCCGGCGTCGCGGCACCCTCCGGCCCCCTGCGGCCGGTCGGCACCGGACGGCCCGCACCACCCGTGACACCCGCAGTACCCGCACCACCTGTTTCTCCACCCCCACCCACCGGAGACCGTGCCCGCTCGACGGCGGCCGGCCCGGGGAACTGGAGATACCGGCCGGGGGACCCTTGCACCGCCGTCCCGCCCCCGGCCACCGCGCGATCGAAACGTCTCCAGCGCCGCGGGCGCGCCGCGAGCCACGGGCACAAGAGGGGCTCGACATGGCACCCAGCAACACCAGCAGCACAGACGGCGGTTCCACCCCTGCAAGACCTTCTGGTCCGGACGGTGCGTCAAGCAACCTCCCCGGCAAGCCGTCCGGACCGGAAACCCACCCCGTGGACGAACTGCTGCCACCGGCGAAGCTCGTCTCCACCGGCCTGCAGCACGTCGCCGCGATGTACGCGGGAGTCGTCGCTCCCCCGCTCATCGTCGGCGCCGGCGTGGGGCTCTCCCCCGCCGAGCTCGCCCTGCTCATCTCGGCCAGCCTGTTCACCGCCGGACTGGCCACCCTGCTCCAGACCCTCGGCTTCTGGAAGATCGGCGCCCGCCTGCCGTTCGTGAACGGCGTCTCGTTCGCCGGCGTCGCCCCCATGATCGCCATAGCCGAGGAACACGGACCGAAGGACGCCCTCCCGGTGATCTTCGGAGCGGTGATCGTCGCGGGGCTCCTGTGCTTCCTCGCGGCACCGTACTTCTGCAAGCTGATCAGGTTCTTCCCGCCGGTCGTCCAGGGCACCGTGATCACCCTCATCGGGGTGTCCCTCCTCCCGGTGGCGGTCAACTGGGCGCGCGGCGGCTCGCCGGCCGCCCCCGGGTACGGCTCCATGAGGGCCATCGGCCTCGCCGCGATCACCCTCGTCGCGGTGGTGCTCTGCAACCGGCTGCTGCGCGGCTTCTGGCAGCAGCTCTCCCTGCTCATCGGACTGGCGATCGGCACCCTGCTCGCCTTCCCGCTGGGCCTCGCCGACTTCGGCGCGGTCGAGGACGCGAAGGTCTTCGCGCTCCCCTCCCCGTTCCACTTCGGCGCGCCGATGTTCGACGCGGCCGCGATCGCCTCGCTCTGCATCGTCATGGTGGTCTCGATGACCGAGTCCACCGCCGACATGCTGGCGCTCGGCAGGATCGTCGACCGCGAGGCCGACGAGGCCGTGCTCGCCGCCGGCCTGCGGGCGGACGGACTGGCCACCGCGCTCAGCCCGGTCTTCAACGGCTTCGCCGCCAGCGCCTTCGCCCAGAACATCGGGCTGGTGGCGCTGACGAGGATCCGCAGCCGCTTCGTGGTCGCGGCCGGCGGAGGCATCCTGATCCTGCTCGGGCTCTTCCCCGTACTCGGGTCGCTCGTCTCCCTGGTCCCGCAGCCCGTGCTGGGCGGCGCCGGGATCGTGCTCTTCGGCACGGTCGCGGCGAGCGGCATCCGCACCCTCGCGGAGGCCGGCATGGAGTCCGGCTCGAACACCATCCTGGTGTCGGTCTCGCTCGGCGTCGGCATCGTCCCGATCGCGGTACCGACCTTCTACGACTCCTTCCCGGAGGCCGTCCGCACCCTGATGCACTCCGGGATCTCGGCCGGCTGCGTGACGGCCGTCCTGCTCAACCTGCTCTTCCACCACGTCGGGGTCGCCCGCCGGTCGCCGGCCGACGGGACACCCGGCACGACGGTGCCGACGGCGACACCGTCCTGACCCACCGGGCGGGCATGCCCGGCATGCCCGCCCGCCGCCCCCATAGGAGCTCCCCATGGCAGTCCAGCCCCCGCCCGCCGACCAGCGGATCGTGATCGAGAACGTCGCGATCGCGACGGTCGACGCCAACGACACCGAGTACGCCCGCGGCCACGTGGTCATCCTCGGCAACAAGATCGAGTCGGTCGGCAACGGCCCCGCCCCGCAGTGGCTGGACAACGTGGTGCGCCGGATCAACGGCGAGGGCCACCTCGTCACCCCCGGCCTGGTCAACACCCATCACCACTTCTACCAGTGGATCACCCGCGGCCTCGCCCAGAACGACATCCTCTTCGACTGGCTGGTCGCGCTCTACCCGACCTGGGCCCGGATCGACGAGAAGCTCGTCCACGCCGCCTCGCAGGGCTCCGCCGCCGCGCTGCTCAAGTCCGGCTGCACCACCGCCTCGGACCACCACTACGTCTTCCCCAAGGACGGCGGGGACGTGCTCGGCGCCTCCATTGAGGCGGTCCAGGAGCTCGGCCTGCGCTTCACCGCGCTGCGCGGCTCGATGGACCGCAGCAAGAAGGACGGCGGACTGCCGCCGGACCACGCCGTCGAGGAGCTCGACGACATCCTCGCCTCCTCCGAGGCAGCCGTGGACAAGTACCACGACTCCTCCTTCGGCTCGATGCTGCACGTCGCCATCGCGCCCTGCTCGCCCTTCTCGGTCTCCACCGACCTGCTGCGCGAGTCCGCCGTCCTGGCCCGCCGCAAGGGCGTCCGGCTGCACACCCACGGCTCCGAGACCGCCGAGGAAGAGGCGTTCTGCAAGCAGCTGTTCGGGATGGGCCCGACCGACTACTTCGAGTCGGTCGGCTGGCTCGGCGAGGACGTCTGGATGGCGCACTGCGTCCACATGAACGACTCCGACATCGCCAAGTTCGCCGAGACCGGCACCGGTGTGGCGCACTGCCCCTCCTCCAACGCCCGCCTCGCCGCCGGCATCGCCCGCGTCCCCGACATGCTGAAGGCCGGCGTACCGGTCGGCCTCGGCGTGGACGGCACCGCCTCCAACGAGTCCGGCGAGCTGGGCACCGAGCTGCGCAACGCACTGCTGATCAACCGCCTGCACGGCTACCCGACCGCTCTCACCGGCCGCCAGGCGCTGCGTCTGGGCACCATGGGCGGCGCCCGGGTGCTCGGCCGGCAGGACGAGATCGGCTCGATCGAGGTCGGCAAGCTGGCCGACCTCGCCCTGTGGAAGATCGACGGCATCATGCACTCCTCGATCGCCGACCCGATCGCCGCCCTCACCCTCGGCGCGCTCCCCCCGCTGGCCACCCTCTTCGTCAACGGCAACGCCGTCGTCGAGAAGGGCCAGCTGACCACCGTCAACGAGGACCGGATCGCCCGCGACTGCGCCCGCGCCGCCAAGGAGCTGGCCTCCCGGCCCGTCTGATCCCCGATCCGCTGTACCCCCCTCCCGGAGCGGGAGGACTTCCGGCCCTCCCGCTCCCCTCCCACTCCGGGCCGCCCAGGGACGGTGCGTGACCCGGACTCCGCGAGCCGCCCCTCCCGGGCCGGCGAGCGGAACGCAGCCCCGGACCCACGGCGAGGGTCCGGGGCTGCGGCGCGCCCGCGCCCACCCCTGTCGGGCGCGGACACCGCCGGGTGCCGGTCGGGTGTCGATCCGGCAGGATCGTGGCACTCCGTCAGCAGTGCTTCGGCGCCGAGCCCTTCGCGATCCCGGACCGGTCGCGGACGGCGACCGGCATGGCCGCCCCGGCCACGGCGAACACCGCCGCCAGGACCACCCAGCCGACGCCGCCGCGCTCCAGCACCGTCGCCACGCACGCCAGCGCGACGAAGGCGGCGAAGGAATGGACGAGGGCGTAGCCCAGCACGGCCAGCGCCTCCGGCGGCCCGGTCACCAGGAGCAGGCGTCTGCTGCCGATCCGGTCGGCGAGGCGCCCCATCGGCACGCCGGCCAGCATTCCGCAGACCCCGGCGGCCGTCAGGCCGAGCGCCACCCCACCAGGCGTCAGGCCGACGGAGCGGGTGAAGAACAGGACGCCGACCGTGGCGAACATGCCGTTCCCCACGGTGTTCACGAGGGACATGAGGACGAGCCGGCGCAGCAGCGGATCGTCCGGCAGGAGGCGGCCGGGAACGGGCGGGCGCACCGCGGTCGAGGTCATGCCGGTAGGACACCGGGCTTCCCACGGCGGTGGAATCCTTTTACCGTTGCGGTCAATGTTCGAGTTCCACTTCGGCGTCGACGACCTCGCCGCCACCTGGTTCGGCTACTCCCCGCTGCAGGAGACGGTGTTGAGCCTGCGCGCACGCCGCTTCCCCGCCCGCTACCCCGAGCACCGGGCGTGGACCGCCGGCTGGCAGCCGCGCTACGAGACGCTGGACACCGCGCTGCTGGACTCGCTGATCGCGCCGGTCGGCTTCGTTCCCGACTTCCTCACGCCCCGGCCGGGCTGCCCCCGCCCGGACTTCGCCGCCGAGCTCGCGGTGCTGGCGGCTACCCCGCCGGAGGTGGTGCGGGCGGACGTGCTCGCCGCCTACCGCGGCGACGGGAGTCCGCTGCCACCCGTGCTGGCCGGCCTGATCGACGACCCGGCGGCGCTGAGCGCCCGGGCGGCCGAGGCGCTGGAGGCGTACTGGACGCGCTGCCTGGCACCGGTGTGGTGGCCGCGGGCACGGTCGGCCCTGGAGGCGGACATCGCCCACCGCGGGCGGATGCTCTCGGAGCGCGGCGCGGAGGGGCTGTTCGCCGACCTCGACGCCCGGCTCTCCTGGCACGCCGGGGTGCTGCGGCTCGTCGACCCCCATCCGGCCGTCCGGGCGGTGGGCACCGCGGTGGACGTCGCCGGACGCGGGCTGGTGCTGATCCCGACCCTGTTCGGACTGGGCGCGCAGACCGACATCACCCAGCTGGGACCGCCGCTGATCACCTATCCGGCGCGTGGCAGGGCCACCATGGCCGAGGGCCTGACCGCGGGCCGCGCCGGCCGCGGCGGGCCGGGCGGCGCGATACCCGGCGAGGGACCGGTCGGCGCACCGGGCGAACCGCAGGCGGCGCTGGTCGGGCTGATCGGCGCACCGCGGGCCCGGCTGCTCACCCTGCTGGAGACCCCGGCGAGCACCACCGAGCTGGCGCACCGGCTGGGGGTCACCCCGGGTGCGGTCAGCCGCCACCTTGGCGCCCTCGCCTCGGCCGGTCTGCTGGAACGGACCCGGCACGGCCGCAGCGTCCTCTACCGCCGCAGCCTGCTCGGCGACGGGCTGGCGGGCGGCGGGACCACCCGCTGACGGCCCGCCCGGGTGGTCGCTCAGGCCGTGCGGCCGAGCGTCGCGAGGTAGGCGCGCCAGCCGCCGTGGTGGGTGATCTCGCGGTGGACGCCGCGCTCCGCCTCGCCGCGGGCGAGCAGCATCGAGAGGCAGGCCGAGCCGTCCGCCAGCTCGATCACGCCGAGCTCCAGCTCCCGCGGCTCCCCTGGCAGGACGACGTCGCGCAGGTGCTCCAGGCTGACGTCGTAGAGCTCACCCTCGATCGCGGTGTCGACGGACGGGTCGGGGTGGAGCCCCGGGCAGACGTCGCTCTCGCCGCCGACGTCGATCGAGAAGAAGCGGTAGCCGGGGGCGGTGCGGACCGGGCCGACCAGCGCGTCCGCGACGGAGGCGTGGAAGGGGCCGCCGACCATGGCCTGGCCGTTGAAGAAGATGCGCGCCATGAGGTTCCTCCGGAAGGCCGTTCCGTACGGCGACGAGAGGACAGGTGGATTCGTCGCCGTACGGAACGGAGCAAAGGGCGGCGGGACTGCTACAGCGTGGCAGACGGCAGCCGGCCCGCACGCGGATAGATTGGGCTCAGCCCAGCAGGGGAAGCGCGGGGAGGGTCAGGAAGTCCGCGAACTCCTCGGCCAGGGCGACCTGTTCGAAGAGCTTGGCGGCCTCGCGCCAACGCCCACCGGCGTAGACGTCGTCGCCCAGCTCGGCCCGGAGCTCGGCCAGCTCCGTGGCCACCAGGCGGCGCACGAGGTCCGCGGTGGCCTTCTCACCGGTGTCCGCGAGCACGACGCCGTTGTTGATCCACTGCCAGATCTGCGAGCGGGAGATCTCGGCGGTGGCGGCGTCCTCCATCATGTTGAAGATGCCGACCGCGCCCAGGCCGCGCAGCCACGCCTCGATGTAGCGGATGCCGACCTGGACGGCGTTGTGCAGGCCCGCGTGGGTGCAGGTCCCGCCGGCGCCGGCGATGTCGAGCAGCTGGGCCGCGGTGACGGGCTCGGCGGGGCCCGGGTTGTCCTTCTGGTTCGGACGGTCGCCGAGCACGGCGTCGAAGGACGCGCGGGCGACCGGGACCAGGTCCGGGTGCGCCACCCAGGAGCCGTCGAAGCCGTGGCCGGCCTCCCGGTCCTTGTCGGCCTTGACCTTCTCCAGGGCGCCCGCGTTGACCTCGGGGTCCTTGCGGCTCGGGATGAACGCGGCCATGCCGCCGATGGCGTGGGCACCGCGCCGGTGGCAGGTCTGCACCAGCAGCCGGGTGTAGGCGGCCATGAACGGCGAGGCCATGGTGACGGTGTTGCGGTCCGGCAGGATGTAGTGCTCGCCGGCGTCGCGGAAGTTCTTGACGATCGAGAACAGGTAGTCCCAGCGCCCCGCGTTGAGCCCGGCCGCGTGGTCGCGCAGCTCGTAGAGGATCTCCTCCATCTCGAAGGCCGCGGTGATCGTCTCGATCAGGACGGTCGCGCGGATGGTGCCGTGCGGGATGCCGAGGGCGGCCTGGGCGTGGGTGAAGACGTCGTTCCACAGCCGCGTCTCAAGGTGGCTCTCGGTCTTCGGCAGGTAGAAGTACGGGCCGGAGTTCGGATCCTCCGCGCCGCGGGCGATCAGCCGGGCCGCGTTGTGGAAGAAGTAGAGACCGAAGTCGAAGAAGGCACCTGCCACCGGGACGCCGT
The DNA here is from genome assembly GCF_043950205.1 of Kitasatospora hibisci. Taxonomy (NCBI): domain Bacteria; kingdom Bacillati; phylum Actinomycetota; class Actinomycetes; order Kitasatosporales; family Streptomycetaceae; genus Kitasatospora; species Kitasatospora hibisci. The sequence continues at coordinate 1,778,056 of NZ_CP171642.1, forward strand.
CCACCAGGAGGTGGGTCTCGTCCAGGTGCCAGCCGCGCGGGCGCACCACCACGGTGGCCAGATCGGCGGCGGGCTTGAGGGCGTAGGCCTTGCCGGCCGAGGACGTGAAGTCGATGCGGCCCTCGAAGGCGTCGATCAGGTTGATCTGGCCGCCGACCACGTTCTCCCAGGTCGGGGAGGTGGCGTCCTCGAAGTCGGCGAGCCAGACCCTGGCACCCGAGTTGAGCGCGTTGATGACCATCTTGCGGTCGGTGGGGCCGGTGATCTCGACCCGGCGGTCCTGGAGCGCGCGCGGGGCCTCGGCGACCGTCCAGTCGCCCTCGCGCACGGCGGCCGTCTCGGGGAGGAAGTCCAGGGTGCCGGCCCGTGCGATCTCGGCGCGGCGGGTCTTGCGGCGGGCCAGGAGCTCCTGTCGGCGGTCCTCGAACGCGCGGTGGAGGCCGACGACGAAGGCGACCGCCTCCGGAGTGAGCACCTCCTCCGCCCGATGGACGCGCGGACCGGCGACAGTGACGACCGGAGCGGCGGGGGAGGCGCCGGCGGGTCCCTGATCTGTAGCCATGAGCAGGACACTCCTAAGACGGTTGAGCACGGCGAAGGGAGTTCCGGTGGGAACTTCCTTGATCTGAACCGATCTGAACCCACCTGCCGGGGGGTTCGATTCTGTAAGGTGGAGACTAGTTTCCGCGATACAGAATTTCAACGGTTTGTTGAGGTGATCGCAGGGACTCTACTCCTCCCCCGACAGCGAAGGGAACGCCGGTGGTCGCGACCCCCGACACAGCATCGACGACGGGCACGGACCGCGCGAGCGGCGGTGTGCAGTCCGTCGAGCGCGCCTTCCAGCTGCTGGAGGCGCTGGCCGACTCCGGCGGCGTGGCGACGCTCAGCGAGCTCTCCACCTCCTCCGGGCTGCCCATGCCCACCATCCATCGACTGGTTCGTACCCTCGTCCAGCAGGGCTATGTCCGCCAGGACACCGCGCGCCGCTACACCCTGGGCCCGCGGTTGATCCGGCTGGGCGAGACGGCCGGCCGGCTGCTCGGCAGCTGGGCCCGCCCGTACCTGGCCGAGCTGATGGAGGCCACCGGCGAGACCGCCAACCTGGCCGTGCTGGAGGGCGGCGAGGTGGTCTACGTCGGGCAGGTGCAGTCGCGGCGCTCGATGCGGATGTTCACCGAGGTCGGCCGCCGGGTGCAGCCGCACTGCACCGGTGTCGGCAAGGCCCTGCTGGCCCAGCTGCCGGAGGAGGAGGCGCGCGCGGTCCTCGGCCCCAACCCGCTGCCCGCCCACACCGAGTTCACCGTGACGGATCCGCAGGCCCTGCTGGAGCAGCTGGCGGAGGCCCGCGAGCGCGGCTACGTGGTGGACGACCAGGAGCAGGAGATCGGAGTGCGCTGCATCGCGCTCGCGGTACCGGGCGCGCCGACGCCGACGGCGCTCTCGGTCTCCGGTCCGGAGGCCCGCATCCGGGCACTGGAGGAGCAGGCCGGCGCCTCGTCACTGGTGCCGGTGATGCATCAGATCGCGATCAGGCTGGGGCAGGTCCTGGCACCCTGACCGAGCGTCATGGCTCGGGTGCGAGCGCGAAGTCGGGGCGTGCGACTTCCCGCGCACGGCTTCCTGCGCACGGCCTTCTGCGTCGGCTTCCGCACCGGGTCCGGCTAAGGAGGGGTGGGTTCGTCCGTTCGAGCGGCCCGAGGGCGGGTCGCCCCGGCCGCGGCGGACCGGCCGGTCACGCTGGGTGCGGACGCAATGCCCCGCGACGGTGCGGGGCACCGGAAGCAGAGAGCAGGGTGAGCGCCGATGTCGCGCAGAGGTTCCGCACGGGTTTTCCTCGGCAGGTCGTTGACGGTGGGGTGCGCGCTGGTGGCGCTGGCCGCCGGTCCGGCACTGGCCTGCCCGACCGGCGACGAGATGCGGCAGGCGCCCGCGTCGGCCGGCGCACAGGCCGCCGTACCGGTCGCGGCGGCGCGCGCGACGTCCGGATCCGACCTTGAGGTGATCCGGATCGACCCGGAGCCCGCCCCGCCCCGCGGCATCACCACGCTGCACGCCTTCGTCGCGAACCTCGGCCCGGACCGCACCGCCTCGCCCTTCACCATGGTGGTCACCCTGCCCGAGGGGGTGGAGCCGGAGGGGCCGTTCTTCCCCGACAACTGCTACCCGTTCCAGAACGGCCACCGGGTGCGCTGCACCTTCCCGGCCGGCCTGGCCGCGGGCCGGAGCGCAACGGGCCTGATTCCGCTCCGGGTGAGCGAGGATACCCCTGTGGGGAGCCTGCTGACCGGCTGGGTCGCGGTGCGCAGCGACGACGACACGAACGAGGCGAACAACAGGCAACCGTTCGAAGTCTCGGTCACCGAGGGCTGATCCCCTGGTGGCGTGGCGCCACGGACGCGGCGGCGCCGGAGCGCCGGCCCTCCTACGGGGAGGGTCGGCGCTCCGGCGTTCGGATCGTCCGGGCGGGCCGGCGGGCGCGGGCACGCCGGTGCACGGGCGGGTCAGCGGTAGACGCGCAGGTAGTCGGCGGCGAAGGTGATCGGGGCCGTGCCCTGCGGCGCGGGGTGGTACTGCCCGGCGCTGAGCGACAGGTTCAGGATCGGGTAGGCCGACCAGTCGGCGCCGACGCCCTTGCCGTCCGAGAAGACCTTCACCCCGTTGATGTACCAGTCCACCGAGGTGGCGCCGTACTGGGTGCCGACGGTGACCCACTGGTCGTGCGCGACGGCCTTCGCGTCGGTGACGTACTTGTAGCCCGGGTTGACGTGGTTGGTCAGCTCCAGCAGGTTCGCGTTGTCCGCGTGGTACTCGAAGCTGTCGATCTCGCCGTGGTCGCCGCTGGTGCCGTTCCACGTCCACAGCGCCGGCCAGGCGCCGGTGCCGGCGGGGAGCTTGACCCGGGTCTCGATGTAGTCGCCGGTCTTCACCTTGAAGCCCTCGGTGGAGTACTCGGTGGTGAGCAGGCCGGTGTCCCAGGCCTTCTTGCCGTTCTCCAGCGTGTGGGTGCTCGGCCGGGCGGTGAAGGTGGCGACACCGCCGGAGACGCTGACGTTGTCCCTGTCCAGCCAGTCGAGCTTGTTGTCGTTCGGGTTGTGGTCGCCGTAGTGGTACGAGCTGCTCCGGTCGGCCGTCCAGCGGGAGCCCAGGGCGAGGCTGTCGAACTCGTCGGACCAGATCGGCTTCTTCCCGGCGGCGGGCGCCCCGGTGGCCGGGCCGCTCGGGGCGGCGGTCGCGGGGGCCGACGGCACGGGCGTCGCGGTGGGGACGGGGCTCGGGCCGGCGGTGGCCGCCGAGACCACCAGCTGTCGCGCCGGCAGGTTGTGCCAGGCGCCGCCGAGGTCCTGCCAGAAGCCGAACTGGGTGTAGGTCCCGGCCGGCAGCGTGCGCGAACCGGTGGTGATCGACAGGCCGCTCGGGCATATCCGCGCGTTGGCGACGTTGCCGGGGAAGTCGAGGTTGCGTCCGGCCGCGTCGCGCACCCCGACACCGACCGTCTTCGCGGTGAAGCAGGCCGAGGAGTGGACGCTCAGCGAGGCGGTGGCGGCCTTCCCCGCGACCATCGTGGCCGGGGTCAGCTTGTCCTGGGTGACGGTCGGCGTGGTCGCCGCATGCGCACCGGTGACCGCCGAGACGCCGAGGAGGCCGGCGCCGCCGACGGCGAGCACGCCGGTGACGGCGAGGGCCGCGTTGCGGCCGCGGCGAGAGGGTCGGGCATGGCGTGGCGCACGGCGCCGGGCAGGCTTCTGCATGGCAGTGTCCTCTGCGACGCCTGCGAGGTGAGCTGTCGGGTTCGGGCTGAGGTTGCCCGGCCGTCCGTCGGAGCGGCTTCACCCCTAGCCCCGGCCGCGCGGGGAGCGCGCAGACCGAGGCACTACCTTGGGTCCCCCGCTCCCGTCCGCTGTGGTGCTCGGTTGCCGACCGGCGGGTGGACAGGACTCGGCGTCCCGACGGCGGGGGTCCGCGAAGCGGACGTCCCGAGCAGGCTAGGCAGCCCCTCCGGGACCCGACAACTCGGCGGGGTCGGTTGTCGCGCAGCTCACATCCGGTCCGCGGCCGGGGCGGCGCCCCGCGCCGTGGCGGGGTCTCGGCAAGTACGTCGCGGAGGTCACCTCGTCGGATAGGTTGGAGGTCCATCCGCGGCCACGTGCCGACCGGCCCGCACCGCGGTGGACCGGTCCCGCCCGGACCGCGTGCACAGCACCGCACCGCAGGCACCAGACCACACGCCCCGGGACGTACGCCCGGCACCGCACGACGAGAGACGAGGACCCGTCCCGCCATGACCGCCGCCCTGCCCGCCTTCGCCGGCCGCACCTACCTCTTCCAGGTCGACAACGGCGCGGCCTTCCGCAACGCCTACTCGGCCGACGGCAAGCGGCTGCGCTGGGAGGGCCTCGGCGAGTCGGCCGGCCAGTGGGAGGACGTCGCCCTGCACGTCGCGGAGGTCGGCCCGGAGCTGTACTTCGTCAGCTGGACCGAGCAGAGCGGCATCACCGTCAGCCACGTGATGGACCTCGCCAGGCTGACGGTGCGCGCGTTCTGGACGTACGAGGGCGAGGGCGGCCGGGTCGGCGAGCTGCACACCGGCACGCTGGAGCAGGTGGCCTGAGCCGGACGGTCGTGCCCGCCCCCCCCGGGGGGCACCGGCCGATCCGGGTCAGACCGGCCGGCCCGGGACCTTCAGGTGCTCGGAGAGCCACTCCAGCGAGGAGGGCAGCAGCTTGCTCCAGGTCTCGAAGTTGTGGCCGCCGGTCTTCAGGAGGCTGTACGAGACCTTCATCGGGCTCTGCACCGCGCCGACGAACGCCTCGGTGTCGCGCCGGTACTCGCCGTCCCCCTCCCTGGTACCGGCCAGCAGCACGGACACCTTGGGCTGCGGCAGGTTCTTCAGCCGCCACATCAGGTCGGCCTCACTGCGGCGCTGCTCGCCGTCGGCGCCCTTGAACAGGTCGACGGTGGTCGGGTCGTCGGCGGCCCGGTAGTAGCCGGAGAGCGAGACGGCGGTCGGGAAGACGTCCGGGTGGCGCATCGCCAGCTTGAGCGCGCAGTAGCCCCCGGTCGAGTTGCCCATGAAGCCCCAGGCCTGCGGAGCGGTGGAGACCCGGAACGTCGCCTGGATCGCGGACGGGACGTCCCTGGTGTAGTACGTGTCGGACTGCGGGCCGCCGGGGACGTCCTCGCACTCGGTGTCCTGCGGCAGCGCGGGCGACGGGGTCATCAACACCAGGACGGTCGGCTGCATCCGGCCCTCCTGGAGCAACTTCAGTGCGGCGCCCGGGTAGTTGAGCCGCGTCACCAGGTTCTTGGCGATGCCGGGGAAGCCGGTGCTGACGATGACCGCCGGGAACTGCCGCTGCGCGTAATCGGGCTGGAAGTACTGCGGCGGCAGGTAGACGTACGCCTCGGTGGAGAGCCGGGAGACGGCGCCGTCGATCCGGACCTGGCGGATCTCCCCGGACTGCCCGGGGTCCCGGCCGAGCGCCCCGCCGCCCTGGACGTCGGCGTGGCCGACGGTCTCCACCAGGAGGCGACCGGAGGCGTCCGCCTTGTTCTGGATGACGACCGGGCCGTTGTCGCCGGTACCGAGCAGGTCGTCCCAGCTGCTGTAGAAGGCGAAGTAGTTGTTGGCCACCAGCCCGAGCGCGGCGAGCACGGTCACCTGGGTGGCGAGCAGTGCACCGATCCGGCCGAGCACGGCCTGCCAGTTCTGCTTGGCGAGTCTCGGCCAGAGCCAGACCGTGCCGACCATCATCGCCACGGCGACCGCCACGGTCAGCGCCAACACCTTGTGGCTCGTCAGACCCATGTCCTGCTTGCTCCCACGCCTCGAACTCCCCGCCCGGCCACTAGCGGGCAGTTGCTAGGACACTGGGGCGACCGCCCCGGTTCCCCCGTCCACAGCAGAGGCCGCCGCCGAGGCGCGGTAGCCAACCCTAGCGTTCACCGGGTCCCTTCGGACCCGCCGACCAGCGGGGACCGAAAGGATGAGACTCGCCGCCCACCCGTATGGTCGGGCCGTACGAGGGCGGGGCCGCGGCGACGGGCGGGAGCAACGGGCCGCAGGCGCAGCGGGCGGCCCGTCGAGCGTGATCGACCAGCGGATGCTGCGGGAGCGGACGCGAACACCTCTCTGACGGGCAGAGGGTGGCGACCGGTCAGCTGACGCACGCCCAGAGGCGCAGTCCGGCGTCCGGTTCCCGCAGGCGGCGGGCGCCGAGCTCCTGCGGCGAACCGTTGTGCCCCACCTCACGTCGGGACACGCGTCGGCCCGGCGCACCGCGCCACCTCGACACCTCGCCCGTCGGCCCGGTCGTCAGCCCAGCCCGCCGTTCCGGGCTGCGGCCAGGGCCGCCGCGACGGACCGGTCGGCGGCCTCGTCGTCCACCGGCTCGGCCGTGATCAGCACGCGGAAGTAGAGCGGCGCAGCCACGGCCTTGACGACCGCGGCCGGGTCGATCCCGGCAGGCAGCTCGCCGCGCCCGACCGCGCGGGTGACGATCGGTTCCGCCCGGCGCAGCCGGTCGTGGAAGATCCGCGCCCGCGCCTCGGCGATCCCCGGCGCCAGGGCGGCCTCCGAGAGCATCACCGCCAGCACCGCCGCCCCGCTCGGCCCCCGCAGCCAGGCCGCGAGGCCCCGGGCGAGCAGGCGCAGGTCGCCGTCGACCGTCCCGGTGTCGGGGATCGGGATCTCCGTGGCGATCTGCCCGGCCAGAGCGTCGACGATCAGGCCGTCCTTGTCCTTCCACCGCCGGTACACGGTGGTCTTGTGGACGCCGGCCCGCCGGGCGACGGCGTCGACGGTCAGCGCGGCGTAGCGCATCTCGGCGAGCTCGGCGAGGGTCGCGGCCACGACCGCCGTCCGCACCTTCTCTCCGCGTCCGATCGTCGGGCGGGCCCGACCGGCCTCCACGGAGCCGGACGGCCCGGATCCGGACGGAGCCGGCACGGGCCGGCCGGGCTGGGGCGGGCGCGAGTCGGAAGACATTGCAACTCCTGGTTGCGTTACGGCGGACAGCGTGACACGCTCAGGCTATCGCAACCATGAGTTGCGATATCGCCCGAGGCCTTGCCATTCGGAGGGGAACACGCATGCCCAGGCCCTATCGCCACACCACCCCCGTCCCGCAGAAGTCCGCCACCGGACGGGTCGCCGCCGTCTACGCGCAGATGGAGACGGACTTCCTGCTCGCCGACGGCCCCCTGATGAGCCTCTCCCCCGCGCCCGAGGTGCTGGCCGCCACCTGGGCGCTGCTGCGCGAGGCCGAGATCGTCGGCACCGCGCCGCGCGCGGACAAGGAAGCCGTCGCGAGCGCCGTCTCGCTCGCCAACCGCTGCCCGTTCTGCACCGAGGCGCACGCACTGCTCGCCCACGGCGCCGGGGACCACCGGCTCGCCGAGGACGCGCGGGCCGGCCGCACACCCGCCGACCGACGTGACGCGGCGCTGCTGGAGTGGGCCGGCGCCACCCGTTCCCCCGGCAGCCCCGCGCTGGCGGCGCCGCCCTTCCCCGCCGACCAGGCACCCGAGTTCGTCGGCACGGTGCTGGCCACCCACTTCATCAACCGCATGGTCACCGCGCTGCTCGACGAGGAGGCGCTGCTGCCGAGCGCGCTGCGCCGGTCCGAGTACGTCCGGCGGGCCGCCGCGCTCGCGGTCGGCAGGGCCGCGCGGCGCAGCCCCGAGCCGGGAGCCGGGCTCGCCGTCCTCGACGGAGCGCTCCCGGGCGGGCCCGCTCCCGAGTGGGCCGGTCCGGGCCCAGTCGGTCCCGCCTACCTGGCACTCCGGGCCGCCGCCTCCGCCGGCGGCGAGCTGCTGGGCGAGGCCGCCCGGGCCGCCGTGCTCGGTGCGGTGGCCGGCTGGGACGGCAGTCACCCACCGCTCGGCGGCGACCCGACGGCACCCGCCCTCGCCGACGTCCCGCCCGAGCAGCGGCCGGGCGCCCGGCTGGCGCTGCTGGCCGCCCTGGCGCCCTACCGGATCACCGATGCGGACGTCGCCGCATGGCGTGCCGGCCGGGGCGGACGCGGGAGCGGCGACGTGGACGGAGAGCGCACCGGGGGCACGGGCGAGGACGGTGGGCTGACAAGGATCCTGGCGTTCGGGGCGATCACGGCCACGGTGCGGGTGGAGGCGTGGATCACCGCGGGGGCGCGCTCGGCGTCGGCGGCGTAGCCGTCGCCCGGCCGGCGGATCGGGCCAGGGGCTGCGCCACACCGCCGCGGTGGCTTTTACTGGAAGGGAGGGCACCCGAGCCGGCGGCCGGGCGAAGCGTTTCGCCACCGCCGGTGGTTCACCGGTTCACCGCCAGGAGGTCGTGCCATGAGCCCGCCTTCGCAAGAGCTGGATTTACCGCGCCTCGTCGTCGACAGCCCGGACCGACTCAAGGGTCAGGTGTTCGTGCTCGCCGACGAACCGATGCTGGTCGGCCGGAGCTCCGACTGCCAGATCCACGTGGGCGACCCCGGCGTCAGCCGTCGGCACGCCGTGGTGTGGCGCGCCGACGGCCACACCACCGTCGAGGACCTGTCCTCCACCAACGGCACCAGGCTGAACGGCCACCCGGTGCTCGGGCAGGAGGAGGTGCACGCCGGGGACGTGCTGGACTTCGGGCCGTTCGAGGTGCACTACGAGGAGCCGCGCGACGCCGACGTCACCGTCCCCGGGATCGACGCTCCGGGGCCGACGGCCACCTTCCGCACCGTGCAGCCGCCCACACCGGCGCCCGGCCCTGGACACCCGCCCCCGTCGCCGCACCGGGACCGGCCCGCGACACCCCCGCAGGGCCGGCCCGCAGCACCGACGCCGCCGGGCCCGACACCCCCGGCCGGACACCCGACACCGCCGCACCCCGCACAGCCGGGGCAGCCGCCCCCGGGGGCGGAGCGCCGCTTCGACGTGGGGCAGCAGCAGGCCGGGAACGTGAACAACGTCGCCGGCAACCAGTACAACGTCATGCAGGCACGGCGGGACAACTTCTTCCGTGAGATCGCCGCCACCCGGACCAGGGCCCGCCACCTGATCGTCACCGGCTTCGTGATCCTCCTCGTCGGCGGCGGGGTCTACTTCTGGGCACTGATCAGGTTCATCTCGGCGACCAACGACGCCGCCCGGTCCGGCGGCACCGACTACTCCGTCCCCGACCTGCTCGGACCGCAGGTCGGGGGCGTGCCGGTCGGCGCCATCGGCTTCGCAGCAGCGGCGATCGGCACCGTCCTGATGGTGATCGGGATCGTCCTGCACATCGTCACCACCTCGCGCCGCCGCCGCTTCGAGGAGGACGAGTCGCGGCGGTTCAACGTCCCGCCGCCGGCGCGCTGAGCCCGCCCCGACGGCTCCCCGGAGGAGGCCCCCATGGTCTTCAACATCGGCAACCAGCAGGGCGGCGTGGTCAACAACGTCGCGGGCGACCAGACCGTCCACGGCGGCCTGTCGGGCCACCTCACCGCGGACGGACGGGATGTGCGCAGCCTCGTCGGCGATCTGCGGGCCGCCGTCGAGCAGGCGCAGCTGCCGCCCGCGGTGGCACCCGGGGTCCGCGCCGAACTGGATTCCCTCGACACGGAGGTCAACCGCCCGGAGCCGGACCGCGAGGCGGTGGCCGGCCGCCTCACCCGGATCACCCGGATGCTCTCCACGGCCGGTGACCTCGCCGCCGCCGGCGCCGGGCTGATCGGTCCGATCTCCGCGCTGGCCGGCTGGTTGGGTGCCCTGGGCCGGCCGATCATGCATCTGCTCGGCGGCTGAACCGGTCGGAGCGCGGCGGCGTGGACCGGCCGGGAGGGCGACGGGAGGACTGACGCCTGCCGCTCAGCCCGGGCGGGCGTGTGCCCGGCGTGACCCGGGGCGGGTGCCGGTCCACGCAGCCCGGCGTTCGGCGGCGAGGTTGCCCGACCAGACCAACGCGGCCCCGACCAGGGCGAAGCCGCAGGTCGTCAGGAAGCAGGCACCGGCGACCCGCTCGTAGCCGCGGGGCAGCGCGGGGTCGAGGAAGGCGTAGGGGTACCAGTCGGTGACCGCGCCGCGGATGAGCGTGAAGCCGAGGTAGAGCAGGGGGAACGCCAGCCAGGCGCCCAGCGCCGGCAGCAGCCGGATCCGGCGCGACGGCGGGTCGACCAGCCAGTCCGCGAGCATGACGACCGGCACCACCCGGTGGAGCACCTGACCGGCCCAGGGGAGCACGACCTCCCCGGGGTAGCTCGCCACGCCCAGGCCGTAGACCAGCCCGGTGACCGTCGTGCAGAGCAGCACCGCGCCGCGCACCACGGGCGGCACCGGACGCGCACCGGTCAGCCCCGCCCAGCCGCCGAGCAGCAGGACGGCCATGGCGGCGATGGTGCTCACGTTGGTGAAGTATCCGAAGAAGTCCGGCACCCCGACCGGGCCGGTCGCGGCGTGGTAGCCGGCGACTCCGAGCGCCGCGGCCGCGAGGGCGCCGAACGCGATCCGGCAGAAGGCCAGCCATCGGGGCATCGTCGAATCCGCCTCTCACCGGGGGCGTCCTGGTCCGGTCGTTCCTCAGATTCAAACCCGGGCGGGCGGCCGTGGCCACCGGAGGGCGGACGGGCGCGGCGCGCAAGGCACGGCCCCGGGCGGGCCCGGCCCGGTCAGGCCTTCCAGTCCGCGGCCAGCGCCCGGGCCGGGTTCGCGGTGAACACCAGATCCGGCAGCTCCGTTCCGAACTCGCCGGCGAGCCGTGGGGCGAGAGAGGTCAGCAGGTGGGCGGGGCCGGGGGCGTGCCGGGCGGAGCGGGTGGTGGTGTCGGCGCCCAGCAGGATCCGGTCGGCGTGACCGGCGTCGAGCAGGGCGGCGAGGATGTCGAACAGGTGCCGATCCGCGGCGGGGTCACCCGTGCGCGGGGCGTCCAGCGCGACGAAGACGCCGAGGTCGGCGAGGTCGCGGATCGGCTCCGGTGCGGAGAGGCGGTTGAGGTGGCCCAGGATCAGCCGCTCGGGCGGGACGTGGAGCCGGCTCCCGAGCTGGGACAGCACGGCCGCCGGGTCGGTCCCGGCGTCGTGGTGGACGGCGATCGGGGCCCCGGTCGCGTGGTGGGCCTCGGCGGCTGCCCGCAGCACCCGGCGGGTGTGCCCGGTCATCGGTCCGTTGTCGCCCGCGACCTTGATCAGCCCGGCCCTGGTCCCGTCGGGTGCGCCGCGCAGCCCGGTGGTCAGTTCGGCGGTGAACAGCTCGGCGAGTCCCTCGTACAACCCGTCCAGCAGGGCCTGGTCGTAGTGGACGGCCTGGTGCAGGCCGGTGGCCGCCACCAGGTGGACGCCGGTGGTGCCGGAGAGGCCGGCGAGCCGGTCGCCGCCCCGGCCCGTCCCGTACGGGCTCCACTGGACGAACGACCGGCCGCCCGCTGCCGCGAACGAGTGCAACACCTCCTCGGCCGCCACCGGGTCGTCCAGCTCCTCACCGGGGAGGCGGGGACTGCGCAGGAACAGGTGGTCATGGGCGTCGCAGGCGCCGAGCTCGGCCGGGTCGAGGTCGCCCAGGACGGTACGGACGGCGGCGCTCATGCCGCGGCCTCGCCGTCCGCCGCCGCGCCGTCCGCCGCCGCGCCGCCCGCGGCCTGCGCGTTCTCCGCCCGGTCGTCCGCCGCGGCGAAGACGGCCGCGGCGACGCGCAGGCCGGCCAGGGCCTTGGGCACGCCGGCGTAGGGAGCGAGGTGGACCAGGACCTCGGCGATCTCCTCCCGGGTGAGACCGATCCGCAGACCGTTGCGGACGTGGTCGGCGAGCTGCGGTTCGACTCCGCCGAGTGCGGTGAGGGCGGCCAGGTTGGCCACCTGGCGGTCGCGAAGGGAGAGCCCGGGCCGTTGGTAGGTCCCGCCGAACAGGGCGGTGACGATCCAGTCGGCGAAGCCCGGTGCCAGCGCGTCCAGCCCCTGCAGGGTGGCGGTCGTGGTCTGCGGACCGGCGAGTTCGTCCAGCAGGGCGTAGCCGGCGGCGCGGTCGAGCGGCGCAGGGGCGAGTGCGGTCGCGAGCGCGGTGGCGGGCGCGGGGGGTTCCATGGGCTCGGTCGGTCCCTTCAACGGTCGGTCTCTCACCAGTGGCGGCCGGCCGGCAGCCGGTCGAGTTCGGGGTGGCTCAGGTGCAGTACCCGGAAGCGGGTGCCGGGGGTCCCGTCGGGCACCGGGCCGGACCAGAGCGCGAACCGCAGCAGCTCCCAGCGGTCGGGGTCGACGGCGACCGCGGCGGTGTGCAGGTCGGGGTGGTCGGGCAGCTCGGCGAGGGCCGCCGCGACCGCCTCGGCCGGGTCGACGCCCTCGGGAAGGCGTTCCAGCCGGCGGGTCGCGGTGGCGGGGGTGCCGGGGCCCGCGCGCCGACCCGCGCCGTGGCGCAGCCCGGCACCGAGCCAGTGCCGCACGGCCGGGCGCCCGAAGTCGGCACTCAGGCCGCGGAATCCCGGGCCGAAGAGGAAGCCGTTCATCCCCTCGGCGGTGCGCCAGAGGTAGAACGGGGCGTAGGCGTTGACCGGCGAACCGTCCTCGCCGCGCTCCCGCACCAGGTAGGCCTTGGCCCCGAGCCCGGGGTGGGCGTCCAGCAGGTGCCCCCTTTCGGCGACCCGCCTGCGGATGATCCCCGTGTCGTAGTCGGCGGGGAGGGTGATCTCGTACTGCATGGCGAGCACGGACGGCTCCGCTCTTCAGTCGGCGCGGTGGGCGGCGAGCAGGCCGAGGGCGCCGCGGACGGCCCGCTCGAACGGCTCGGCGCTGTCGGCGGCCCGGGCGAGGACGTAGCCGCCCTGGACGACGGCGACCAGGGCGGCGGCGGTGTCGGCCGGATCGGCGGCGGCGGCGAACTCGCCCGCGGCCTGGCCCTCGGCGATCAGCCCGGCGATCCTGCCGCGCAGCCAGTCGAAGGTCTCCTCGACCGGGGCGCGCAGCTGCGGGTCGGCGACGACGTCCGGGTCCTGGGCCATCCGCCCGATCCGGCAGCCGCGCAGCACGTCGCGCTCGCGGTGCAGGTAGGCGGCGATCCGCTCGTGGGCGGTGCCCGGGCCGGCGAGGTCGGCCTCGGCGACGGCCCGCATCTGCTCGGCGCTGCGGCGCAGGGCGGCCGCGGCGAGGTCGGGCTTGCCGGTGAAGTGGTGGTACATGCTGCCCTGGCCGACGCCGGAGCGCTGCTGGATGGCCTTGGGGCTGGTGCCGACGTAGCCGCGCTCCCAGAGGAGTTCCTGGGTGCTCTCGATGAGACGGTCCTGGGTTGCCATGGGAAGCACTGTACATACCTGTAGGTACAGCTGTACATACCATGAGGTACAGAATCCGCCGGGCCGTGGGCCACGGCCCGCCCGCGGAGCCGGCCACAGCGCCCCGGCCGACAGAACGGACGGCGCCGGACAAGGCGGGCGGGGCGAACAGCACGACGCGGCGGGGCCGTCCCCCTTGTCGATGGTCGATCCCGACCCGGGGCTGGCAGGATGTCCGCCATGACCTACCTCGCCGCGGACGACCGCTACGCCTCGATGACCTACCGCCGGGCCGGCCGCAGTGGCGTGCAGCTCCCGGCCGTCTCGCTCGGCCTGTGGCACAACTTCGGCGACGCCCAGCCGCTCGACGTCCAGCGTGCGGTCCTGCGGCGCGCCTTCGACCGGGGCATCACCCACTTCGACCTGGCGAACAACTACGGCCCGCCGTACGGCAGCGCCGAGCGCAACTTCGGCCACCTGTTCGCCCAGGACTTCCGCCCGTACCGGGACGAGCTGTTCATCGCCAGCAAGGCCGGCTACGACATGTGGCCCGGCCCGTACGGCGACGGCGGCAGCCGCAAGTACCTGCTGGCCAGCCTGGACCAGTCGCTGGGCCGGATGGGCCTGGACTACGTGGACGTCTTCTACTCCCACCGCTACGACCCGGACACTCCGCTGGAGGAGACGATGGGTGCGCTGGACTCGGCGGTCCGCTCGGGCCGGGCGCTGTACGCGGGCATCTCCAACTACCCGGCGGAGCAGCACCGCGAGGCGGTGTCGATCCTGCGCGCCCTGGGCACCCCGGCGCTGATGAACCAGTCGGCGTACTCGATCCTCGACCGCACCGTCGAGGGCGACGTGCTGGACGCGGTCGGCGACACCCAGACCAGCCTGATCGCGTACTCCCCGCTCGCCCAGGGCCTCCTGACGGACCGCTACCTGGGCGGGCGGGTGCCGGCCGGGTCCCGGATGTCGGTCGGCCACTTCCTCCGGGAGGAGGCTCTCACCGAGGCCAAGCTGGAGCAGCTGCGCGCGCTCAGCAAGGTGGCCGAACGGCGCGGGCAGACCCTCGCGCAGCTGGCGCTCGCCTGGGTGCTGCGGGACGAGCGCGTGGTGTCGGTGATCATCGGAGCGAGCAGCACGGCCCAGCTGGACCAGAACATCGACGCGCTCGACGGCGGCCCGCTGACGGCCGAGGAGCTCGCGGAGATCGACGCACTGAGCCGCTGACGCCCTCGCGCGGCCGCCCGGCCTTCGCCGCTTCCCGGGCTCTCCCACGTCGCGGAGTGCGGCCGGCCCCCGGGCCCGCCGCACCTCGCAGACCGACTGACGTCACGACAGAACGTCCTGGCCGGGGCGGCGTTCACGTGAGCGCTCTCCCGGCCCACGGCGGTGCCGTTTCGGCGGCGGCCGGGGTCAGGCCACCGGCGTGTACTTGTAGCCGACCCGACGAACCGTCACGATGCTGTCCCGGTGGCCGGTTCCGAGCTTCCGGCGCAGCCGTGCCACGTGCACGTCCACCGTCCGGCCGTCCCCGACGTGACCGTAGCCCCAGACGGCGGAGACCAGGTGGTCCCGGGTGTGCACCCGCTGCGGGTGTTCGGTCAGGTGCGCCAGCAGCTCGAACTCCAGGTAGGTGAGGTCGAGCAACCGTCCGTCGACGTAGGCGTTCCGGCGCTCGACGTCGACGGTGATCCCCCGGCCGGCCGGGCGGACCGGACGGGCGGCGACCGGTCCGAAGGAGCCCGGAGCCGGTGCGGCCGAGCCGGCCGGAGTCCCGCTCCCGGCGGGCACCAGCACCAGGTAGCCGACCATCGGGTGTCCGGGGGCGGCGGCGCCGGACTGCGCTCCGGACTGCGCTCCGCACTGGGCCAGCAGGGCCTGCGGCAGCACGCCCGACGGGAGCGCGGCGACGACCGCCGCTCCCTTCGGCAGCGCGGCGAGCAGCGCCTGCGGCGGCGGGACCTGCACGGCGAGCCGCGTCGAGGGGGCCGGGAGCGGCGGCTGCGCCGGACCGCCGTGCGGGCGCTCGGCGCTCGACCGTTCGGCGCTCGACCGTTCGGCGGCCGGCCGGTCGGCGACCTGCGGAACGGAACGGACTGCGCGCAGGTGCGGTGTCGCACCGGGCAGGGACGGGGCGGCCGTGGGGGAAGAGGTCATGGTGCTGCTCATTTCGCGCGGAACGGACGGGGCGGATTCGTCTGCGCGTCGACCGGGCGGAGTGCGCCGGCGCTGATCCGAGGTCAGCGGACGGCGAGCCGGGACGCACGGGGCGTACCCGGACACGTCCGGTCGAACAGGTACGGCTGCCGCGACGGCCAGAACGGTTCGAGGTCGGAGCGGCCGCGCACGGCTCCGCCCGCGGCTTCGGCGGCACGGGCGGCGGGATCGGCGGCAGGCGGGGCCTGGGTGGGGAGGAGGGGGTTCACTGGCGCTCTCCGCGATGCGGTCCTGGGTGGCGGCCGGTCCGACCGGCCGGGTCGACGGGTCGACGGTTCGTCGGGCGGGGACCGGTCCGGGGCTCGCGCGGCGGTCAGGAGGCCGGGGAGCGGGACGCAGGAGGCCGGCCGGAGGATCCGCCGGAATACCGGGGGCTGCTCCGTCAGCGACAGCAGGCGCTGCAGATCAGCGCCTGGTCGATGTAGCGGCGGGCCGTCAGCCCCGGGGTGACCGGGGCGGGGGCGGACGTGACGGCTGCGCGTCGCCGGTCGACGGTCACGGCGCCTCCCCTCCCCCTTGACGGATGTCCTGAGGCACCCGGAACCCGGGCCGCCTTCGACCCCAGAGCCTTCCACGCCGGGCCGGTCGAGGCAACCTCCGCACATCGAACGTCCGGAATGCGGACGACCGAATGAGACGGCCGGACTCGCCGTCAGACCCGTGCCGGTGCACCCCGGCGCCGCGCCGCGGCATGCTCGACCAGGGTGACCAGCAGTTCCTTCCCGTCCTCGCGCCGCCGGGCGTCGCAGAGCAGCACCGGGATGTCGGGGTCCAGGTCGAGCGCGTCCCGGACCTCCTCGACCGTGAACACCTCCGTGCCCTCGAAGCAGTTCACCGCCACCACGAACGGGATGCCGCGCCGCTCGAAGAAGTCCACCGAGGGGAAGCAGTCCGCCAGCCGGCGCGTGTCGGCCAGGACCACCGCGCCCAGCGCACCGCGGGCCAGCTCGTCCCAGACGAACCAGAACCGGTCCTGGCCCGGTGTGCCGAACAGGTAGAGCGCCAGCCCGGGGCGCAGGTCGATCCGGCCGAAGTCCATCGCCACGGTGGTGGTGCGCTTGGCCTCCACGCCCGAGATGTCGTCGAACGGGCGGCCGAGCTCGCTCAGCTCCTCCTCGGTGCGCAGCGGGCGGATCTCGCTGACCGACCCGACCAGGGTGGTCTTGCCCGCGCCGAAGCCGCCCGCGACCAGGATCTTCACCGCGACGCCCGGGCCGCCGCGCCAGCTCGGGTCGGTGGTCGCGGCGGCGCCGGACGCGCCCGTCGAGGCGGCGGACGCCCCCGCCTGGGTGGTCGGGTCAGAGCGCACGGAGTCCATTGATCACGTCTCGCAACAGGCGCTCGTCCGGCAGCTCGGCGAGCGGAACGGGTCGGGTGACGCTGATCAGCTCGGCGTCGTAGAGGTCGCCGAGCAGCACCCGGACGACGCTGACCGGCAGGTCGGTGAAGGAGCCGAGCTCGGCGACGGACAGCGGCTCCCGGCGACACCAGGCCAGGATGGTCTGGTGCTCCGGGTCGAGCACGTGCGCGGGCACCGCCCCCGCCTCGGGCCCCGGCTCGGCGGCGGTGATCAGTGAGATCAGGTCGAACAGGCCGTCCTCGACCGGCCGGGTACGGCCCCGGGTCATCGAGAACAGCCGCACCACCGGGCCGGCGTCGTCGTCGAACCAGCGGTCGTCGACCGGGGTGCGCGGCCGGAACAGGTCGACCTCAGGCGTCTCCTCGCTCGGGTCGTCCTGTTCGCGCGTCGGCTCCTCGTCCGCCATCGGGCCGCTCATCTCACCGGCGGGGCGGCTTCGGTGCGCGGCTCGGCGGCCATGTGCTCGCCCACCCGCTTGACCAGCAGGGCCATCTCGTAGGCGATCTGGCCGATGTCGGCCTCGGCCTCGCTGAGCACGGCCAGGCAGCTGCCGTCGCCGGCCGCGGTGATGAAGAGGAACGCCTCGTCCAGCTCCACCATGGTCTGGCGGACGCCGCCCACCTTGAAGTGGCCGCCGGCGCCCTTGGCGAGGCTGTGGAAGCCGGCCGCCACGGCGGCGAGGTGCTCGGCGTCCTCGCGGTCGAGGTCGCGGGAGGCTCCGGTGGCGAGCCCGTCGCTGGAGAGGATCACCGCGTGCCGCAGGGCCGCGACGCGCCCCACCAGGTCGTCGAGGAGCCAGTTGAGGTCCCCGGACGACTGCGTCGAAGTGGTCATGAATCAGTTCCTTCCGCTGGGGCGGGTGGTGCGGATACTGCCGGTGTTCCGGATGATGCGGGTCCTGCGGTCCGGGCCGGAGGCCCGGGGGGTCCTGAGGGCGGTGCGTACACGCGCGGTACCGGAGGCGCGGGCGGCACCCTGCGGGCGAGCGGAGCCGGGGAGCCGGCGGCGGGCGCGGGCAGCGCCGCAGGGGCGGGCGCCGGGGCGATCGCACGCCGGGACGGGTCCGGGGGCTGCCAGGCGGGCACGGCGACCGGGCGGGCCGGTGCGGGCACGGACCGGGCCGTGGCGCCGCGTCCGCGGGTGAAACCGCGCTGGAAGGACGTGAAGGCCGCCCGAGCCTCCTCCGGCGAGCGCTCCCGGGCGGTCTCGCCGGCGAGGGTGCCGGCGGTGCCGCCCGCGCTCCGTCGGGCCTCCTCCGCGGCACGCTCCTTCAGCTGC
Organism: Kitasatospora hibisci; assembly: GCF_043950205.1. NCBI lineage: Bacteria > Bacillati > Actinomycetota > Actinomycetes > Kitasatosporales > Streptomycetaceae > Kitasatospora > Kitasatospora hibisci. Next base: position 1,796,108 of record NZ_CP171642.1, read on the forward strand.
GGCGCGAGGCTGGCCTGCCGGACGCGGCGCGGCAGCACACCGGCCTTACCGGGAGCGCGGGACGCCGGCGGAGAGGAGGGCGCGGGGTCCGCCGCCGTCGCCTCGGCGAGGGCGGCCCGGCCAGGGGCCACCTCGGCGGTCGAGACGTCGGCGGACGGCGCGTCGGCGGACGGCGGCTCGGCGCGACGGTGCCGACCGGTGCCCGGCCCCTCCTCCCCGCTGCCGTCCGGGGCCGCGACCAGCAGCGGTCCGCCCTTGGTCCGGGAGCGGCGCGGCAGGCCGCCGGGGGTGCGGGCGGGCTCCGGCGCCGACGGGCGCGGACCGCCGCTCACCCGGTGCCGACCGCCCTGGCCGGAGCCGGACCCGGCGACGCGGACACCGCTGCCGGTTTCCTCCTCGCCGCTCAGCGGGGGCACCGCGACCAAATCCCGCTGGCCGCGCCGGCCCGTCGCCGGACGGCGTCCGGCGGAGGCTCCGGCAGCGGGGCCGGTTGCGGGGCCGGTTGCGGGCACGACGGCGACGGCACCTGCGCCCGATCCGGTGCCGGCGGCGGCCGGCTCCGGCATCCCGTCCGGCGCCTCCGCCAGCAGCTCGCGCGGGACCAGCACCACCGCCGTGGTGCCCCCGTACGGCGAGGGCCGCAGGTGGACGCGGATGCCGTGCCGCCGCGCGAGCCGACTGACCACGAACAGGCCCAGCCGGTCGGTGTCCGCGAGGTCGAACTCCTGCTCCACCGCGAGGCGCTCGTTGATCTCGGCGAGGGCCTGCTCGCCCAGACCGAGCCCGCGGTCGTCGATCTCCAGGGCGAAGCCGTGCGCCACCACCTCGCCCTGGACCGTCACCTGGGTGCTCGGCGGGGAGAACACCGCGGCGTTCTCGACCAGCTCGGCCACCAGGTGGGTGACGTCGGCGACCGCGCTGCCCAGCAGGCCGGTGCCGGGGAACGGCCGGACGATCACCCGGGCGTAGTCCTCGACCTCGCCGACGGCGGCGCGGACCACGTCCACCATCCGCACCGGCTTGCGCCAGGCACGCCCCGGCGAGCCGCCGGCCAGGATGATCAGGCCCTCGGCGTGCCGGCGCATACGGGTGGTGAGGTGGTCGACCTTGAAGAGGTCCTCCAGCTCCGCCGGGTCCTCGGTGCGGCGCTCCATGGTGTCCAGCAGCGTCAGCTGGCGGTGCAGCAGCACCTGGCTGCGGCGGGCCAGGTTGACGAAGACCGCCGAGACGCCGCGCCGCAGCTCGGCCTGTTCGACGGCGGCCTCGACGGCGGCCCGCTGCACGGCGTTGATCGCGCGGCCGACCTGGCCGACCTCGGCCGGGCCGAACTCCAGCTCGGGCGCCTCGACCGCGACGTCCACCGCCTCGCCGCGCCGCAGCCGCAGCATCACCGACGGCAGGCGGGTGCCGGCCAGCTCGTTGGCCGCGTTCCGCAGGCCGATCAGCTCGCGGGCGAGGCCGCGGCCGATCCGGTAGGAGATCAGCACCGACAGCACCACCGCGATCAGGCCGATCGCACCGGCGATGCCGCCGCGCCAGAGCAGGCCGATCGCGTAGGAGTGCTCGCGGTCGCCGATGGTGCCGGCCAGCCTGCTGTTGATCGCTGCGAGGTCGCCCAGCGCGCGGTCGGCGGTCTCCCGCCAGGAGTCGCCGTTGATCGCCTGGGCCACCCGCTCCGGCCCGCCCGCGCCGACGAAGTCGGCCTCGGCGCGGGCCAGCGCCGCCCAGGCCTCGCCGCCGCGCAGGGCGATGTAGTCGGCCTGGTCGACCGGCTCCAGCTCGGCGACGTAGACGGTGAAGAGCGCCTGCTGGTTGTGCAGGGCGTCCAGCGCGACCTGGTACTGCTCGGCGGTGGGCTTCCCGGGGGCGGTGCGCAGCCCCTCCATCGCCGCGTCCTCCTGCGACAGGTACTCGCGGGCGCGCGCCAGCTCGATCAGGATCGTTCCCTGCCTGGGCAGTTGGCCGCTCTGCCGGGCGACGAACGCGGACCGGAAGCCGAAGGTGGGCTTGACCAGATCGCTGTACTGCCCGAGCGCGAACTCCCAGTTGAGGGCCGAGCGGCCGATCTGGGCGCGCAGCGGGACGAGCTGGTCGGCGGCGGCGAGGATCTGCAGGTAGCGGCCGCGCTGCGCGGCGTCGAGCCGCCCGTTGCTCTCGTCCTTCTTCTGCCGCAGGGCGGCGAGGCCCCGGTCGGTGACACCCTGGGCGTACTCGAAGGCGTCCCGCGCGGACCGCGACCCCGGATCGGCCAGCCGCTGGACGGCGGCGCGCCGCTCGTTCTGCAGCGCGTAGGCGTACTGGTCGACCGGCGTCCCGAACTCCTTGTACGTACTGCTGACCTCCAACTGGCTCCAGACGTCTCCGGTGGTGGCGAGCGTCGCGTACGCCCACAGGGCGGTGAGAGCGACGATGGGCACCAGGAGCAGCGCGATGATCTTCGCGCGGATCGAGCTGCTGCGCAGACGCATGGAGTCCTCGGTCGGGAAGTGCCAGGCGCGGACGGGGAGCGGTTCGAGGAGCCGCCGGCGGGAGCCTGTGGCGGGCTGACGACATCGGGACGGCGGCGGGGAGACGGCGGACGGACGGGAAGCGGGCGGACGGACGGACGGTCGGGCGAACGGGGCGCCATGACGGGTGCATGACGGGTAGAACGCAGACGGACAAACGGCGGTACAGGCGGTGGCCGCCAGGTCGAGGGGGCCTCGTCGGGAGGTCCCGGCCTCGGGTCTGCGAGAGCCTACTACGCCCTGACCACTCGTTCGAGGGTCGAACCCGCCCTCTCCCCCCACCCCGACGCGATCATGTCCGGATCATCCCCGACGTCCCGGAATCGCCCTATCGTCCGATCCGCCCGGACCGCGCCGCCACGGCACTCGCCCAACGGGCACGTGCCGATCTCGTCGCGTCACGGTCACAACCCTGGGCAGTGACAGAGGTATCCGATAGTTTCGCTCCACCTGCCCGACCGGTCGGGGCGCCGCCGGTCCGGGCGCCCGAACGGGCCCGGCAGGCCGGGGCCGCGAACGCGATCGGGGGTACAGTGCGCGAGTTCACCTCCCCCGCACCGGCCGGACCCCCGGCCCGGGGCGGACTGGCCGACTCGCTCTACGACACCGCCGAACGCTACCCCGGGCTGGTCCAGCTGGCCCGCCGCTCCGGCAGCGACCCGCAGTGGCAGGAGGTCACCGCGCGCGCCTTCCGGGACGAGGTGATGGCGCTCGCCAAGGGCTTGCTCACCCAGGGCGTGCGGTACGGCGACCGGGTCGCGCTGATGTCCCGGACCCGCTACGAGTGGACGCTGTTCGACTACGCCCTCTGGTCCGTCGGCGCCATCCCCGTGCCGGTCTACCCCACGGCGTCGGCCGAGCAGGTCCGCTGGATCCTGGCCGAGACCCAGGCGGTGGCCTGCCTGGTCGAGGACGAGGACCACGCCATGACGGTCGGTGCCGTCTGCGACGCGCTTCCCGAGCTCACCGGCATCTGGCAGCTGGACCGGGACTGCATCGCCGCGATCACCGAGGACGGTCACGGCGTGCCCGACTCGCTCGTGCACCGCCAGCGGCTCGGCGTCACGGCCGAGAACGTCGCCACCATCGTCTACACCTCCGGCACCACCGGCCGGCCGAAGGGCTGCCTGCTCACCCACGGCGACCTGGCCACCGCGGCCGACGCCCTGCTCGACGGCTGGGGCGACGTCTTCCGGGACACCGGCGGCCCCCAACCGTCCACCCTGCTCTTCCTCCCGCTCGCGCACGTCTACGGCCGGATGGTCCAGGTGGCGGCGGTGCGCGGCGGATTCCGGATCGGCCACGTCGCCGAGGTCTCCACAGACTCCCTGCTGCCCGCGTTCGCCTCCTACCGGCCGACCTTCCTGCACATGGTCCCGTACGTCCTCGACAAGGTCTTCAACCAGGCCCGGCGGGCCGCCGAGGAGGCCGGGCGCGGCGAACTCTTCGAACAGGCCCGCCAGGTGGCCGTCGAGTGGGCCGCCGCCCGCGAGCAACGGGCGCTCGGCCGCGGCCCCGGCCCGGGCCCCAAGCTGCGGCTGCGCCACCTCGCCTACGAGCGGACGGTGTACCAGCGGCTGCGCGCCGTGCTCGGCGGCCGGGTCCGCGGGATGATGTGCGGCGGCTCCTCGCTGGGCCGGGAGTTGGGCCTCTTCTTCACCGGTGTCGGCCTCGACCTGTACGAGGGCTACGGCCTGACCGAGACCTCCGCCGCGATCACCGCCAACCCGGCGGGGCGGCAGAAGCTGGGCACGGTCGGGCAGCCGGTGCCCGGCGCCACCGTGGCCATCGCCGACGACGGCGAGGTCTGGGTGCGCGGCGCCGGCGTCTTCGGCGGGTACCTCAACCACCCGCGCTGCACGGCGGAGTCGCTCTTCGACGGCTGGTTCGGCACCGGCGACCTGGGCAGCCTCGACGAGGACGGCTACCTGACCATCACCGGCCGCAAGAAGGACCTCATCGTCACCAGCAGCGGCAAGAACCTCGCACCGACCGCCCTGGAGGAGCGGGTCCAGGCGCACCCGCTGGTCTCCCAGTGCCTGGTCGTCGGCGACGACCGCCCGTACGTGGCCGCGCTGATCACGCTCGACCCGGCGGCCCTGGCGCACTGGCTGAAGAGGCACGGCCGGGGGCAGTTGGACCCGTGGGCGGCGCTCTCCGACGAGGAGCTCCACGCGGAGATCCAACGGGCGGTCGCAGCCGCCAACACCGCCGTCTCACGGGCCGAGTCGATCCGCGCGTTCCGGCTGCTGCCAAAGGAGTTCGGCGTGGACCAGGGGCTGCTCACGCCCTCCCTGAAGCTGCGGCGGTCGGCCATCGTGGCGCACTACGGGCAGGACATCGAGGAGCTGTACGCGCCCTGACGGAGCGGGCCGCGAGGCAGCCGGCCGCAATCTCCTGACGGACCGTCTTGTTCCTTTCCCGGAAGGCACGACCGGGCACGCGGTTCGGCTTCCGTTCGGCGCTCGCTTCGTTCGCCGCACCCTTGACGATCCGAGTGGTCCAGTCCATTGTTCTACCTCGGTCTGAGTGCGGCACGCCGACGGCTCCCGCCCCTCGGGGAGCGTTCCAGCCCGTTCCACGCGCCCGCCCCAGGGACGCGCCCACGCCCCAACTCCCCCACGCAGGAGTCCCCACGTGTCCACGTCTGCACGCCCGTCCACGTCTACGGGCCCGGCTACGTCCTCACACCGGTCCACGCCCACGGGCCCGGCCACGCCGGCGCATCGGCCCGTCCGGGTGCGGCTCTCCGCACTGGCGGCCGGCGCGCTGCTCGCCGTCTGCGGCCTGGCCGCTCCCGCCTCCGCCGACGCGGCGCCCGCCGCCACCGCTCCCGTCGTCAACCTGGCCACCAACCCGGGTTTCGAGATCCCCGCCTCCCCGCTGGCGGACTGGGGCAGCATCCCCGGCTGGCGATGCACCGGCGGCCCCGCCGAGGCGGCCGTCACCGCCACGGCCCCGCACTCCGGCGGGTCCGCCCTCGCCGTGAGCCCGGCGGGCGACGACTCCAACGGCGAATGCACCCAGACCGTCTCCGTCCAACCCGACACCACGTACACCGCCTCGGCCTGGGTCCGCGGCACGTACGTCTTCCTGGGTGCCACCGGCACCGGTCGGGACGTCGCGCCCGCCTGGACCGGGAGCACGAACGGCGGCTGGCAGCAGCTCACCACCCGCTTCACCACCGGTCCGGACGTCCACACCGTCCGGCTGTACGTCCACGGCTGGTACCAGCAGGGCCCGTTCGCCGTCGACGACGTCCGGGTGGACGGTCCCGCCCCGGCACCCGCGGCCGGTGCCGGCTCGGTGCCGACGAGCGACCGGGTCGTCTTCCTCACCGTCGACGACGGCTGGCAGCGCACCCCCGAGGCGGAGGCGTTCATCACCGACCACCGGCTGCCGATCACCGCGTTCCCGCTCCCGATGCCGGCCGCCGCCGACCCCGGCTTCTTCCGCCGGGTCACCGCCGCCCCCGGCTCCTCCGTCCAGGACCACAGCGTCTCCCACCAGGACCTCTCCAAGCTCCCGCTCGCCGAGCAGCAGGTGGAGATCTGCGACGCCCGGGACTCGCTGACCCGCCTCTTCGGCGCCGCCCCGACGGTCTTCCGCCCACCGTACTTCGCCTGGAACGCCGACACCCTGCAGGCCGCCGCCAACTGCGGCATCCGCACCCTCCTGACCGCGAACGCCGACTTCAGCTGGGGTGCCTCCAACGTCTGGCACGAGGGCACCCTGTCGCCCGGCGACGTCGTCCTGCTGCACTGGACCGACACCCTCGCCACCGACCTCCAGCGGGCCCTCGCCGCCGCGCAGGCGGCCGGCCTGGAGCCGGCCGGCCTGGCCTCCCACCTTCGCTGACCCACCCGCGGGGGGGGGGGGGGGGGGGAGCCGCCGCGCCGACCGCGTGGGCCGTTGTTCCGGGGGGCGAGGGCGTGGGGAGGAGGGCCGGAGGATCCGGTTCGTTGACACGGCGCGGGCGGGGTGGCTCTAATGAGGGCGTGCAGCGTGGCGTCGGCCAAAGAGAACTGGGCCGGCCGACGGCCGGGCGAGCACCTTCACAGAGGGACGATGCGCGATGAGCACTCACTCCGCTCCCCTGATCTGACCTCGGCGGCCGCTGCGGCGTTCCCGAGCCGGTTCACCCGACCGGCCGCTGAGCCCCCTTCCGCCCGCCCGTACGCGCCGTCGGCTGTCGGCGCGGTCACGGCTGCGCAGCGGCCGGGCGCTCTGACCAACGCCGCTTGTGGCCCTCTCATCCCCATGTTTCGGAGAACCCACAGGCGTATGCCCATGTCTTTCAACCAAGCGATCATCGAGGAGTTCCGCGCCAACGCCGGGAAGGTCGGCGGCCCGTTCGAGGGCGGCGATCTCCTGCTGCTCACCACCACCGGAGCACGGTCCGGCCGCGAGCACACCGTGCCGCTCGGCTACGTCCGCGCGAAGGGGCTGCTGCTGGTCGTCGCCTCGGCGGCCGGGGCGCCGGAGCACCCCCAGTGGTACCGCAACCTGCTCGCCCACCCGGTGGTGCGGGTGGAACTCGGGACGGAGGAGTTCGAAGCCGTCGCCGTCCCGACCGAGGGTGCGCGCCGCGACCGGCTGTTCGAAGCCGTGGTCCGGGTCGCACCCGGCTACGGCGACTACCAGGCGCACACCGAACGGGTGCTGCCGGTGGTGGCGCTGGAACAGGCCGTCGCCGAGGCCGAGCCGCACGAGGTCGCCGACCTCGCCGACAAGCTGATGGAGGTCCACACCTGGCTGCGAGCCCAGTTGCGGCACGTACGGGACGAGACCGAGGCGTACTTCGCCTCCGGGACGGCGGGCGACGGACGCCCGGCCGGGCTCGGATTCCAGGTGCGGCAGCACTGCCTCGCCTTCTGCCAGGGGCTGACGCACCACCACACCGGCGAGGACGCCGCGGTCTTCCCCGCGCTGGCCCGGAGCCGTCCGGAACTGCGTCCCACTCTGGAACGCCTGGGCGAGCAGCACCGCGAGGTGGGCCGGATCAGGGACCGGCTGGTGGCGCTGCTCACCGGCATCGGCGTGGCCGACCCTCAGCGGTTCCGGGCCGAGCTGGCGCTGATGTCGGCCGAGCTGGAGGCACACCTCGACCGGGAGGAGGCCGAGCTGCTGCCCGCTCTCGCCGGCATCCCGTTCCCGCCACGGCGGTGAGGCGCTGAGGTGCTGAGGTGCTGAGGTGCTGAGGTGCCGAGGTGCCGAGGTGCCGAGGTGCTGCGATACCGAGGTGCTGAGGCGGGACCGCGGGCGCGGGCCCTCGGGGCGTGTCCGGCGGTTCCCGTCTGCGGTTCCCGTCTGCGGGGCCCGGCGGGCGCGCGGGGTCCGGCCGGGCCGGTGCCCCGGCTAGGCCTGAGCGGAGAAGACCGGGAGGTAGCCGCCCGAGTGGCCGGAGGCCCTCGGGTGGTAGCTCTCCTCGATCGGGAAGGTGGTGCTGTTCAGCCAGGTCGTGGCGGAACCGCAGATCTCGTGCTCGGTGAAGATGCTTCTGACGTCGCCGAAGGCGAAGCCGGCGTTGGCGGCACGCTTGGCGATCACGCCGTCGAGGACGTCGGCGGCGCCGTTGATGGCCTTGCGCTTGGTGTCGCCGATACCGAAGATGCAGCTGCCGCCGATCTTGTAGAGGTGGGGGTAGCCGAGCACGACCACGCGGGCGTTGGGGGCCTTGGCGTGGATCGCCGCGTAGACCTGGTCGAGCTTGCCGGGCAGGGTGTTGGTGGCGTAGGCCTTCGCCGCCTCGACCGCGTTGATGCAGGCGCTCTCAGAGTCCAGCACACAGGTCTGCATGGTGCTGGCGAAGCCGGCGTCGTTGCCGCCGACGCTGATGCTGACCAGCGTGGTGGAGGAGTTGAGGACCGAGAGCTGGTTGTTGATCACGTCGCCGGTCCGCGCGCCCGAGCAGGCGGTGAACGCGAAGGACGACGGCGCGTGGGCGTTCTTCCAGAGGTAGGCGTAGGCGTTGGTGCTCCGCTTGCAGCTCCCGCTCTCGGCGGTGTAGCTGCCGGCGCCGAGGCCGGAGGAGTAGGAGTCCCCCAGGGCGGCGTAGTTGACGCCGGCTGCGCTCGCGGAGCCGGCGGTGGAGAGGGTGGTGAGGGTGAGGAGAGCCGTGAGGGCGGCAACGGACATGGCACGGGTGGGGCGCGGCATGACACCTCCAGGGAGTGACGTGAGTCACAGATTTGATACCAGGCGGTAGGTATCGCGGGAAGTGCTCATGCCAGGGAAATTGACGGTCCATCCGGCAGACGAGGGGTGAACTGCCGTGCAGGCGAGGTTGAATGCGCTGGTCACGCCCCGGCGGCGCACTCGGCGCGGGCGGCTCGGCTCACCCGTTCGGCGGCCCGCCCTGCGGGTCGGCCGGGCGGCCCCGCAGTGGGACGGTCACCGTGACGGGTCCGGGGAAGCGCCCGGGAAGGGGTTTCCGGGGAGGGGCATCGCGGGTTCGGGTACGGGCGGCACCAGAGGAACACCGGCCACGGCATCTGCCGCGGGGTCAGGCGGAAACCGGCTCCCGGTCAGTCCCCGACGGGACGGACGGCACTCGCGCCGGCGGGGCCCGCGTCCGCGCCGGGGAACACCTCGCAGCCCTCGATCGGGAGCTCCTCGATCGCCTCGTTGGCCGCCGCCGGTACACCGAGCCGCCGGACGGCGGTCGCCACCGCCACCCGGGCCTGCCGCAGGCCGGGCGCACCCCAGCCGAGCAGCTCGACCGCGAGGCCTGGCGCGACCAGCAGCCGCCGGTAGTGCCGACCCGAAGCCGGGTCGGGTGTGCTCGGCCCGACCGCGCGCAGGACGGCGGCCATCCGGACCCGGGCACACTCGTGCCCGTTGTTGGCCGACCCCACCCGGTCGTAGAGGTAGCCGAGGTAGTGGGGCGTGCCGATCGACGCCTGGGCCTCCTCGGCCGCCTCACGGGCCAGTGCGGCGCCGGGATCGCCGCCGTCCTCGGGCTCCAGGGAGCCGCCGGGGAGGGAGACGATGCCGTCCCTGGGGTTGACCAGGGTCAGCACCCGGCCGTCGGGCGCGAACAGCCAGCCCCACGACTGCTTCACCGGCAGCCCTGCGGGCACCCGCTCACCAGGGCGCCACGGCCAGCCCGCGGTGGGACGCCGGCGCACCTTGCCGAGCAGCTCGGCGATCTCCGCGCTGTACTCGATCCGGCTCATGCGTCCCCCCTTTCGGTGTCGGGCTCGCCGGACCGGCGGTGCGCGGGGAGGGCCTGCGGTGCGCGGTTCGAGGCGGAGCGGCAGAAGCGCCGGCGTGGGGTCCGCACGCTTCTACTGTTGATCTTCCCCGAAATCTTCCCCGAACAGGCGGTCGATGAACAGTCCCCAGCGCCGCTTGGTGGACACCCGGCCGCGAATCGCCTGGTCAGGCCGGGGGCCCACCGCCGTCCCGGTCCGGGCCGTCGACCCCCGGCGGGGCATGGTCCGACGCCCCGGAGGCGGGCCCCCGGTCGGACCGCGGCGACCGGACCGGCGGAGGGTCGGGGAGCGCGAATCCCGGCAGCGGCACCGCGCCCGGAGGGTGGGGCAGGCCACGGCCGACGTCGTCGGCGAGCGCGTCGAAGACCTCCTGCGCGGTCATCGGCCGCAGTCGACCCCGCGCCAGGGCCCAGCCCCGGATCACCTGGCCGCCCGGCGCGTCCGGGTCGCCGTGCAACAGCAGCGCACCCGCACCGCCGGCGGCCGCACCCGCCGCCAGCGTGACGCAGAAGGCCTCGACGTCACGGCCCGCGCCGAGCGGGCGGCCGTCCGCGACCCGGACGTCCGCCGCCGCGGTGAGCTCCTCACCGTGCTCCGGGCCGTGGCAGCGCAGCGTGAACAGGTGGCGGCCCTCGCCCGCGCCGTCGGTCAGCGTGAGCCAGACCGCCGCCACGTACGTCATCACGGCCACCAGCCGCGGCCGGCCGAGCGGGCCGTCGCCGACCGCCGCCACCAGCGCGTCGCCGGCCACGGTGATCCGCACCCTGGCCCGGTGGTCGTCCAGCAGGACGGGCAGCAGGTCGGTCAGCCGCTCCCCCGCGTAGACGAACGGCTCCCCCGCCAGCTCCGGATCGGCCGCGTAGGCGACGCGCCCCGCGGCGCCCGCCGGATCGAACCCGAAGGCCTCGCAGTAGTCCTCGAAGTCGGGCGGGTCGAGCACCCGCAGGTGCACCTCCAGCCCCTCCGCCCGCAACGCCCTGAGCTGGGACTCCGTCCGCCGCAGGTACTCCCGGAAGGCGAGCGCCCCGAACAGGCCGTGCCGGGCCAGGCCGGCGAAGTCGGCCGCTCGGACGGCCACCGCGAGCGCCACCGGCTGCGGCGGCGGCGCACCACGCGCCCGGCCGCGCGGGCGCGGACGGCCACCCGGCCCACCCGGCCCGCCCGGCATCCGGAAGCCGCTCCACCCGGCGCCCGGCGGCCCGCCCGCAGTCCCGCCGCCCGGCGGTCGGCCGGCGCGGGGCCGCCGCGAGGCCAGCCGGACCCCCGGGCGCACACCCGCCGCGGCACCGGCACCGGCACCGGCACCGGCACGAGCCACCCGACCCGCGCGCACCCGCGACAACACCTGCTCGAACCGCACAGACACAAGCCCTCCCGTTCGGTCGCGGCCGGTCGGCCCGCGCCGCCCCGAGGCCCGAGGCCCCGGGCCGGACCGGCGGTCGCGACCGTACACACCGTCACTGACAATCCACCCCAGGCGACCACCCGGAGCCACGCGCGCGGCCACCGGGGCCTCCCGGCCGTCGACGCAGCCCGGAGGCCCCGGAGCCCGGGCACCCCTGCACCGCACCGACGGCCACGACCGTACACAAAGCCACCGACATGTCACCCTGAGCGACGGACGGCCCTCCCGGCCGGGCCGCCCCGGGGCGCCCGGGCCCGCTGTTCCGGCCGCGCTGTCAGTGCCGGGCGTTAGGGTCGGGGACCATGCGGCTGCTGCATACCTCCGACTGGCACCTCGGGCGCTCCTTCCACCGGGAGAGCCTCCACCACGCCCAACACGCCTTCCTCGACCACCTGGTGGCGGTGGTCGAGACCGAGCGCGTGGACGCCGTGCTGGTCGCCGGCGACGTCTACGACCGGGCGCTGCCGGGCCTGGACGCGGTCGCGCTCTTCGACGACGTGCTGCACCGGCTGGCCGCGCTCGGCGTGCCGACGGTGTTCATCAGCGGCAACCACGACTCGGCCCGCCGGCTCGGCGTGGGCGCCGGGCTGATCGGCCGGGCCGGGATCCACCTGCGGACCGACCCCGGCGAGTGCGCGGCGCCCGTGCTGCTCGCCGACGCGCACGGGCCGGTCGCCGTGTACGGACTGCCCTACCTGGAGCCGACGCTGGTCCGCGAGCGGTTCGGGCTGGAGCGCGGCGGCCACGCGGCCGTCCTCGGCGCGGCGATGGACCAGGTCCGGGCCGACCTCGCGGCCCGACCCGCGGGCACCCGCGCGGTGGTCCTGGCGCACGCCTTCGTCACCGGCGGCGCGCCCAGCGACAGCGAGCGGGACATCGCCGTCGGCGGCGTCGCCTCGGTGCCCGCCTCGGTCTTCGACGGCGTGCACTACGCGGCGCTCGGCCACCTGCACGGCTGCCAGACGCTCGCCCCGCACCTGCGCTACAGCGGCTCGCCGCTCGCCTACTCCTTCTCCGAGGCCCGGCAGCGCAAGACGATGTGGCTGGTCGACCTCGCCGCCGACGGCACGGTCGCCGCCGAGCGGGTCGACTGCCCGCAGCCGCGCCCCCTCGCCTGCCTGCGCGGTCGGCTCGACGAATTGCTCACCGGCGAGGCGCACGCGGCGCACGAGCAGTCCTGGGTGCAGGCCACGCTGACCGATCCGGTCCGCCCGGCCGAGCCGATGGAACAGCTGCGCCGCCGCTTCCCGCACACCCTGCAGCTGCTCTTCGACCCGGAGGAGAGCCCGGCGGTGCCGTCGCAGTCGTACGCGGCGCGGGTCAGCGGCCGCGCCGACCTGGAGATCGCCGAGGGCTTCCTGCGGCACGTCCGCCCCGGCGCCGAGCCGGGCCCGGACGAGCTGGACTGGCTGCGCGAGGGCTTCGAGACGGTCCGGGAGACCGGCGACCGGAAGGCGGAGCTGCCCCGATGAGGCTCCACCGGCTCACCGTCACCGCGTTCGGTCCGTTCGCAGGGTCCGAGACGGTCGACTTCGACGCGCTCGCCGCCGGCGGCCTCTTCCTTCTGCGCGGCGCCACCGGCGCGGGCAAGAGCAGCGTGCTGGACGCCGTCTGCTTCGCCCTCTACGGCGAGACCCCCGGCACCCGCCGGGCCAACCGGCTGCGCAGCGACCACGCCGACCCGCTGCGGCTCACCGAGGTCAGGCTGGAACTGACGCTCGGCGGGCGGCGGCTGCAGATCACCCGGCTCCCGGAGCAGCTGCGACCGAAGAAGGTCGGCAAGGGCACCACCGTCGAGCGGGCCCAGACCCTGCTCCGCGAGTGGTCCGCCGACGGCGGCGACGGCACGCCCGGCTGGCGGGCGGTCAGCAAGTCGCACCAGGAGGCCGGCGAGGAGATCCACCGGCTGATCGGGATGAGCCGGGACCAGTTCTGCCAGGTCGTGCTGCTCCCGCAGGGTGACTTCGCGCGCTTCCTGAAGGGCGACTCCGAGGAGCGCAGCAAACTGCTGCGGCGGCTGTTCGACACCGAGCGGTTCCAGCACGTCGAGTCCTGGCTGGTCGAGCAGCGCCGGGCCCAGGAGGCCGCCGTCCAGGCCGGGCGGCGCCGGCTGCGGGACTTGGCGTGCAAGGCCGAGCAGGCGGCCGGCCCGCAGGCCGAGCCGGCCGCCCCCTGGGTGCCGGCGGAGGACGAGCCCGCGCACACCGCCGCCGATCTCACCGACGGCGTGCTCGGCTGGGCCGCGGTCCTGCGCAGCGGCGCCGCCGAGCAGCTGGCCGTCGCCGACGCCGCACTGGCCGGAGCGGAGGCAGAGCACCGGCTGGCCCAGCAGGCCCTGGCCGACGCCGAGGAGCTGGCCGGACTCCAGCGGCGCCACCGGGCGGCGGCGCAGGAGGCGGCCCGGCTCGCCGAGGCCGGCCCGACCATGGAGCGCGACCGGCTCCGGCTGGCCGAGGCGCAGTCCGCCGTGGGCGTGGAGGCGGTGCTGCACCTGCGGCGGGGCGCCGCCGACGCGCACCGCGCGGCGCACGAGGAGGAGCGGCGCCGGCGGGCCGCGCTGGCCGGAGCGCCCGGCGAGGGCCCGCTGCTGGCCCGCGCGGAGACCGCGGAGCTCACCGCGGCCGAGCAGCGGTTGCGGGCCGAGGCGGTCCGGCTGGAGGCGGCCCAGGCCGAGGAGCGCCGGTGCGGGGAGCTGGTCCGCGAGCAGGGGTCGCTGGACGGGGAGCGCCGCCGGGCCGAGGAGCTGGCCGAGGAGGCGGCCGACTGGCTGGCCGACTTCGACGACCGGCTGGCCGCGCTCCAGGAGGAGCAGACCGCCGCCCGCGCGGCCGGCGCCATGGTCGAGCAGCTGGACGCCCGGCGGGCCGAGGTGACGGAGCGGCTGGACGCCGCCCGCCGCCGGGACGACCTGCGCGCGGAGATCGCGGCGGCCGAGCCGCGGGCGCTCGCGCTGCGCGCCGAGGCGCTGGACGCCCGCGAGCACGGCCAGGACGTGCGCGAGCGCAGGCTCACCGGCATGGCCGCCGAACTGGCGGCCCAGCTGCGGGCGGGCGAGGCGTGCCGGGTCTGCGGTTCGCCGGAGCACCCGGAGCCGGCCCTCCCGTCCGGTGACCAGGTCGGTGCGGAGGACGAGGAACGCGCCCTGGCCGCCCAGGCCGCGGCCGAGCAGCGGGCCGGGACCGCCGAGCGCGAGCTGGCCGGCCTGCAGGTCCGCGAGGCCGCCGCCGCGGGTGCGGCCGGCCCGGAGAGCGCGGAGGCGCTGGCCGCGGCGCTCGCCGGGGCGGACCGGGAGCGCCGGGAGGCGCTGCGCGTCGCGGAGGGGCTGGGCGCGGTCACCCGGCGGATCGAGCGGCTGGCGGAGGAGCAGGCCCGCCGGCTCGCCGCGGTGCGCGACGCCGGCGAGCGCACGGCCGTGCTGACCGACCGGATCCAGCTGCTCGCCGCCGAGCGGGAGCAGCTGACCAGGCGGGTCGCCGAAGCCCGCGACGGCGCACCCTCGGTGGCCGCCCGCGCCGCGGGCCTGGCCCGCCTCGCCGACGGCGTGGCAGCTCTCGCCGCGGCGGCCCGGGCCGGTGCGGACGCGGCCCGGCGGCTCAAGGAGGCCGACGACGAGCTGGCCCGCACGGCCGCGGACGCCGGGTTCCCGAGCCCGGCGGAGGCCGCGGCCGTCCTGCTGCCCCGGGAGCAGCGCGAGGAGTTGGAGGGTCGGCTGGAGCGGTACCGCTCGGAGCTGGCGGCGGTCGAGCGGTTGCTCGCCGAGCCGGGCCTGGCCGCGGCGGCGGCCGGCCCGCCGGCCGACGTGCCCGGTGCCCAGACCCGGCTCCGGACGGCGGTGGACCGTCTTCGCGGGGCGCACTCCGCCCAGCAGGCGGCGCGCGAGCGCTGCGCGGCGCTCGACGGGATCGGCCGGCAGCTGGCCGAGCTGGCGACGTCGCTGGCGCCGGCCCTGGCACGGTACGCCCGGATCAACCGGCTCGCCGCGCTGGCCGCCGGGACGTCGGGGGAGAACCGGCTCCGGATGCGCCTGGAGTCGTACGTGCTGGCGGCGCGGCTGGAGCAGGTCGCGGCGGCGGCCAGCGACCGCCTGGTGCGGATGTCGGGCGGCCGGTACACCCTCGTCCACAGCGACGACCGGGGCACCGGCAACAAGCGCTCGGGGCTGGCGCTGCGCGTGGTGGACGCCTGGACCGGTACCGAGCGGGACACCTCGACGCTCTCCGGCGGCGAGAGCTTCTTCGCCTCGCTCGCCCTGGCCCTGGGTCTGGCCGACGTGGTCACGGACGAGGCCGGCGGCATGCCGCTCGACACGCTCTTCATCGACGAGGGCTTCGGCACGCTGGACGAGAACACGTTGGAGGAGGTCATGGACGTCCTCGACGGCCTGCGGGAGCGAGCCCGCGCGGTCGGCATCGTCAGCCACGTCGCCGATCTGCGGAGCCGGATCCCGGCGCAGCTGCTGGTCCGCAAGGGCCGGCACGGCTCCACGCTCGCCCTGGCCGGTCGGGAGGACGCCTGACGCCGGGATTGCCGGGCGGTGCTGTCCGGCGGTGCCGTCGGGCGGTGCTGCCGCGCGGGAGGGAAGCCGGGGGCGGCGCGCCGAAAACGGGGGAACGTCCGGGGCCCCCGGACGGGACGGCGTCCGAGGGCCTGGCGGGGCCCGGCGCCCGGCCCGGGCCCGTCCCGCGGCAGCCGGTCGCGGGTGATCGGCCGGCCGGCGGGTGGTCGCGGGGTGAAGCGGGTGAGCGGCTGAAGGCTCGGCCGGGCGGTCGGCAGGACCGAGCGGTGGAGCGGTCGCGGACCGGCGGTCAGCCGGAGCAGGCGATCCGCTGGGCCTGCTGCCAGGCGCAGACCGGGCAGAGGGTGGTGCCCGGGTGGTCGGCGGGCAGTTCGGTGGGCTCGCCGCAGAGCACGCAGTCGGCGCGCGGACCGGTCGAGTCGGGGTCGTGGACCAGCGCCGCCGCCGCGCCCCCGTCGGGGGCGAGGACGCAGGTCGGGCCGCCGTCACCGGTCTCCGCTGCCGCTTCGCTCATGACGCCTTCCTACTCCGCCGTCCGGCCGGAATCAAGGCCCGGCGGCGCCCGGGGAGACCCGGCGGTCACCGCCCGGTCCGGCCGCCCGGCGGTGGTCCGGCACCCCCGGCGGTGGTCCGGGCCCCCCGGCGCCGGTCGGGCGTCCGCCACGGGTACGGTGGCCCGGTGTCCGCCACCCTGCTCCGACGCCTCGCGGCCGCCCGGGCCGCCGCCCCCAACTACCCCGAGGTGGGCGCCACCCGGGGTGCCCGGCTTCCCGCCGGGTACGCGCACCTGCGGCGGCGCATCCACCTCGGGCACGGGCCCGAGGTGCTGGAGCGGGCCGGCCGCTACGTGCTCGGCTGGGGCTGCCAGCTCGGCACCGGCTTCGCCGTCCACCCCTACGCACCGGCCGAGGAGGGCGCGACCGTCCTGCTGCGGCTGACCCTGCCCCGGCTCCGCCGACCCCGGCTGGTGATCCCCTGTCGAGTGGTGTGGACGGTGGACGAGCCGGACCGGATCGGTTTCGCGTACGGGACGCTGCCCGGCCACCCGGAGTGCGGCGAGGAGGCGTTCCTGGTCAGCATGGACGCCGACGGCGAGGTCTGGTTCGAGGTGACGGCCTTCGCCCGGCTCGCCGCCTGGTACGCGCGGCTCGGCCGCCCGGTGTCGGTGCTCTGCCAGTACCTGGCGATCGAGGGCTACCTCGTCGCGGTGGCAGCGGCCGTCGCCGACGGCTCCGCCGACCCCGCTGCCCCTGCCGCCGGCGGTCGCACTGCCGACGGCCGCGCGTAGGACGCGGCGACACCGGGACGTCGACGCAGGGGCGGGGCTGTGTCCGACCGCCGGATCAGCCGAGGAAGGACAGCCGGACCGTCCTCCGCGGGTTGTCCCCGTTGGTGTCGACCAGGACCACCGACTGCCAGACACCGAGGGCGAGTTGGCCGCCGATCACCGGCAACGTGGCGTGCGGCGCCACCAGGCCGGGGAGGACGTGGTCGCGCCCGTGGCCGGGGCTGCCGTGCCGGTGGCGCCAGCGGTCGTCGGTGGGCAGAAGCTCGCGGAGGGTCGCGAGGAGGTCGTCGTCGCTGCCCGAACCGGTCTCCAGGACGGCGATGCCGGCCGTGGCGTGCGGCACGAAGACGTTGAGCAGCCCGTCGCGCCCGGCGGCCCGCTCGTCGAGGAACGCGGCACAGCGGTCGGTGATGTCGAGTGCCACCTCGTGACTGCCCGTGGTGATCTCGAAGGTGGTGGAGTGGAAGGGGGTGGAGTGGATGTTGTCCGGCATGGGCTCATCCTCACCCAGCCGGGGTGGCTCTCCGTCCCGGCTCGCCGACTCTCCTTGCCGAGGAGGCAAGGTGCCGTAGGCTGAGAGGTTCAGACCATCCCGGGCCCGCCGCGTGCGCGCCCACGTCGGTGCCGGACCGCCCTCCCGGATCGGTCGGGCACACCGGTCCCGGGCATGCCGAAGACCCGAGGGGCCCTTGAGGCCCATCGGGTCGGATGCCGCTCGCCACGGCGACGCCGGCCGCGCCCTAGCCGCGGCCGCCGAAGAGGCTCCGGCGCAGCCGGCGCAGTGGCGCCAGCAGCGAGACCCGCGCGTGGCGGCGCGGCGCGGTCGGGGCACCGGCGCCGCGCGGCGTCAGCTCCCTTATCAGCCCGAGCGCCTCCGCGGTGTCCACCGCCGGGAGTGCGGGCGCGCCGAGCACTGCCAGGTGTCGCTCGATCCGGCGGCCGGTCGCGCCGACGCCGCACTGGACCGCCGGCACGCGGGGCCGAGTCCGCACTTGCATGTGTTCCATCAGTTTTCCCACCCCTACGAGGCGCCAGGGCCGTGAGGCGAAGACTATCCGTGACAGACGGCCTTCGCGCAACCGTCCTGGTGTGCTGCCACCGTACCGTGCGGCGTCAACTGACGACGCACCAGGGGCCACCCGTCCGGTCACGACTAGGCATCAATGATGGTGCACGACCCGCCGCCCGTCACGGGGGCGACGGAGGCACTGGCCCGGCGCCTGCCCGAGAGGCAGCGCGCCGGGCGCGCAGGGTCACCGACAGTCACGGCTCACGGCCCCCGGGCGGGCGGCGGAACCGGTGAGCGCCGGGCGCACTCCCGACCGTCACGCCGCTACGCTCCGCGACTTCCCGCTCGCTCGATCAACGACATGCACCCACGGCGTCATCAGATAGGACTATCACTTCAGGAAGTGAACACAAACGCGGGATTGACTCGGCTCCGACCTCCAAGCAATATCTTCATCGACACGCGTGGGCGCGAGCTCGCACCGCCTGCACCCAGCCGCGCGTTCGACAGATGAAGATCTCCGGCTCCCCCGAGCCACTGCCCGGCCGCCTCGACGCTGCGGCGGCCAGGCTCGGGAGGTTCCCGGACAGGCGGCCGGCCGTAGAGGGTCGGCCGGGCCGCCACCTGGCTGCCGGTGCCGCCCCGCACGGGGCCCGGCACCGGCGGTTCCGGCTCCGGGAGCGTCCCCCTCCTCGCCCCTGCGCCACCGGGCGCCCCGCGCGGATCCGCCGCCGACCGCGCTCGCTAGACTCGGCCAGCGTGCCAGTCCTCCTCAGCATCGTGCTCCCGGTCCACGGAGTGGAGCGCTACCTGCCCCGCTGCCTCGACTCGATCCTGGAAGCCACTCCCGCCGGGGAGTCCCGCTTCGAGGTGATCGCGGTCGACGACCTCTCCCCGGACCGCTGCGGCGAGATCCTGGACGAGTACGCCGCCCGCGACCGCCGGTTGCGCGTGCTGCACCTCTCCGAGAACCAGGGCCTCGGGGGCGCCCGGACGGCCGCGCTGCCCGAGGTGCGCGGCGAGTACGTCTGGTTCGTCGACAGCGACGACTGGCTGCCGGACGGCACGGTCTCGGCGCTCGTCGACGAGCTCGCCCAGGAGTCGAAGCGCGACCGGCCGACCGACGTCCTGCTCACCGACTTCGTCCACGCCTACCCGGACGGCGGGACCGAGCCCAACCCCTGGCGCCACGTGCTCGTCGGCTCCCCGCTGGCCGAGGGCGCCACCGCGGCCGAGTACCCGGCGCTGTTCCAGACCGTGATGTCGGTGTGGAACAAGGTGTTCCGCCGCGAGTTCCTGCTCGGTCTCGGCGTCTCCTTCGGGCGCGGCTTCTACGAGGACATCTCGGTCACCTACCCGGCGCTGCTGGCCGCCGAGCGGCTGCGCTACCTCGACCGCTCCTGCTACTTCTACCGGCGCGGCCGGGCCGGCGCGATCACCTCCACCGCCTCCCCCAAGCACGCCGACGCCTTCGCCCAGTACGACGCGATCTTCGCCTTCCTGGACCGCCCGGACCGGCCCGGCCGCCCGGTGTCGGAGTCGCTGCGCACCCTGGTCTTCGACCGCACCGTCCGACAGGCGCTCAACGTCTACGACACCCCCGGGCTGGTCCCGCCGGACCGGCGCAAGGACTTCTTCCGCCGGATCTCCGAGCACTTCGCCCGCCACCGCCCGGCCGGCTACCGGTTCCCGGGCGGGGTGCGCGGCGTGCAGTACCGGCTGGCCGCGCGCGGCGCACGGCGCGCGTACGCCGAGCTGCGGCGCACCGGGCGGCTGCCGCGCGAGCTCAAGCGCGGGGCGCGGGCGGTGGCGCCCGCGGTGAAGAAGGGGGTGCGCAGCAGCGCCCGGTTCACCGCGTACAACGCCTTCCGCCGGCTGCCGCTGGACGAGCACCTGGCGGTCTACGCGGCGTACTGGCACCGCGGGTACGCCTGCAGCCCGGCGGCGATCTACGAGAAGGCGAAGGAGCTGGCCCCGGACGTCCGGGGCGTCTGGGTCGTGGAGAACCGCGCCCGGGCGGCCGCGTTGCCCCCCGGCCTGCCGTACGTGATCGTCAACACCCCCGCCTACCTGAAGGCGATGGCGACCGCCAAGTACTTCGTGAACAACGTCAACTTCCCCCGGACCATGGTCAAGCGGCCGGGCACGGTGCACGTCCAGACCCAGCACGGCACACCGCTGAAGGCGATGGGCATGGACCTGAGGGACCACCCGGTGGCCGCCGACGGGATGGACTTCGACCTGCTGCAGGAGGCCGTCGACCGCTGGGACTTCCTGGTCTCGTCCAACCCGCACACCAGCGAACACTTCGCCCGCGCCTTCCCGGGCCGGTACGAGATGCTGGACACCGGCTACCCGCGCAACGACCGACTGGCGAACGCCGGGCCGGCCGAGGTGGCCGGGATGCGCGAACGGTTCGGGCTGGTTCCCGGGCGCACCGCGGTGCTGTACGCGCCCACGCACCGCGAGGGTCGGGGCGGCTACGTTCCGCTGCTGGACGTGCGCGAGCTGGCCCGGCGGCTGGGCCCGGGTTTCACGCTGCTGGTCCGCACCCACTACTTCCACACCGGCGGCCCGGGTGACCTGGCGGCGGGCGAGGGCGCGGCGGAGATCGTGGACGTCTCCGCGCACCCGACCGTGGAGGACCTCTACCTGGCGGCGGACGTGCTGGTCACGGACTACTCGTCGATGATGTTCGACTACGCCGTGCTGGACCGGCCGATCGTGGTGTTCGCGCCGGACTGGGAGGAGTACAAGCGGAACCGCGGCGTCTACTTCGACCTGTTCGCCGAACCGCCGGGTGCGGTGACGGTGGACGCGGACGGGCTGGCGGCGGCGCTGCTGGCGGGCGACCCGGAGCCCGGGGCGCGGGCGAGGTTCCGGGAACGGTTCTGCCCGTGGGACGACGGCGGGGCCGCCGAGCGGGTGGTCCGCCGGGTGTTCCCCGTCAGGGGCTGAGCGGCGGGCCCCGGGTCGCCCCGGGGCCCGGCCGGGACGGCCTCAGCCCTGGCGGGCGGCCAGGAACTCGTCGAAGGTGAGCTCGCCGTCGTGGTTGGTGTCCATCTGCTTGATGATGGCCTCGGCCACCGAGATCGACGTGGTCAGGTCGCCGAGCTCGCGCGCGACCAGAGCGTACTCGGCGGCGGTGATGCGGCCGTCGCCGTTCACGTCGAACCGGTCGAAGGCCTCGCGGATGTTGTCGACGTCTGCCATGGGACCCCTCCTGAGGGAACTGAACGCTGCTGGGCTTCTGAACTGCTGAAACGCCGATCCGTCGGTCGATCGATCGGCCGGCCCACCGATCGGGCGATGCTCCGGTCACGGAGATCCGCCGATCGGGACGACCCGCTGATCGAAAAACACCTGATGATGTGCGTTTCGCTACGACGGCCGTACCCTACCCGGCCGTGGTGAGCGCCACGGTTGCCGGGAGTGGACGGGTTCGGGGGTGGGTGTCGTAGTCTGCGGGTCTGATTCCCGGCCCGGCCGGGGACGCACCGATCGTCGACCGTCCAGGCCCGGGCTTTCCTCGGGCGTGCACGTCCTGGGAGGGACCATGCTCGATCTTGTCACCAAGCTGGTGCTGAAACCGCTCGCGCGGGGGATCTGGCGGCCGAACATCGAGGGCCTGGAGAACGTGCCGCGCAAGGGCGGGGTCATCCTGGCCAGCAACCACCTCTCCTTCATCGACAGCGTGGTGATCCCGCTGACCGCGCCGCGCCGGGTGCACTTCCTGGCCAAGGCCGAGTACTTCACCGGCGCCGGCATGAAGGGCGCGCTGTCCAAGGGCTTCTTCGAGGCGATCGGCGCGGTGCCGGTCGAGCGCGGCACCTACCGCTCGGCGCAGGCCTCGCTGGAGTCGGCGCTGGCGATCCTGGAGGACGGCAAGGCCTTCGGGATCTACCCCGAGGGCACCCGCTCGCTCGACGGCCGCCTCTACCGGGGCAAGACCGGGGTGGCCTGGCTGGCCCTGACCGCGGGCGTCCCGGTGGTGCCGGTGGCGCTGGAGGGCCCCGAGCAGATCCTGCCGATCGGCAAGCGCGTCCCCCGGCTCAAGAAGGTGACGGTCCGTTTCGGCGAGCCGCTGCACTTCGACGAGCTGCACGGCCAGGCCCGCTCGCTCAAGGCCCGCCGACAGGTCACCGACGAGGTGATGCGGGCGATCCAGCAGCTCTCCGGCCAGGAGGTCGTGGAGAGCTACAACGAGATCCCCAAGGCGGCCTGAGCCCGTCGGCGGCCGGGGCCCTCGTCCCGGCCCCGGTCCGTCGGCAGCCCGAGCCCCGCTCTCCGGCCCGCGCCCGTCCTCGGCCCGAACCCCCGGTCGCTCAGACGCGGCCGAGCTGGACGGCCGGCACCTCGCGCCGCAGCAGCGCCGCGTACCGGCCGTCGGCCCCGACCAGCTGGTCGTGGGTGCCCAGCTCGACCACCCGGCCGCGGTCCAGGACGACGATCTGATCGGCGGACCGGACCGTCGAGAGCCGGTGGGCGATGGTGATGGTGGTCCGCCCCGCCGCCAGCGTGTCGATGGCCTGCTGGACGGCGTGTTCGGTCCGGTTGTCGAGCGCGCTGGTGGCCTCGTCCAGGATCAGCACCGGCGGGTTGCGCAGGATGGTCCGGGCGAGCGCGAGCCGCTGCTTCTCCCCTCCCGAGAAGCGGTAGCCGCGCTCGCCGACCAGGGTGTCGTAGCCGTCCGGGAGCCCGGCGATGGTGCCGTGGATCTGCGCGGCCTCGGCCGCGGCGACCAGTTCGGCGTCGGTGGCGTCCGGCTTGGCGAAGCGCAGGTTGTCGGCGACCGACGCGTGGAAGAGGTAGGTCTCCTGGGAGACCACGCCGACCGCCCGGGACAGCGAGTCGAAGGAGAGCTCGCGGACGTCGACTCCGTCGATGGTGACCCGGCCCCCGGTGACGTCGTAGAGGCGGGGCACCAGGTAGCTGAGCGTCGTCTTGCCGGAGCCGGTCTCACCGACGACGGCGAGCGAGCTCCCGGCCGGGACCTTGAGCTCGACGCCGGCGAGGGTGGGCCGCTCCTGGTCCGGGTCGTAGCGGAAGTCGACGCCCTCGAACCGGACCTCGCCGGTGATCCGCTCCAGCTCGACCGGCCGCTCCGGCTCCGCGATCTCGACCGGCAGGTCCAGGTACTCGAAGATGCGGTGGAACAGCGCCAGCGACGTCTGCACCTGCACGCCGGTGGAGAGCAGGCTGACGGTGGGCCGGAACAGGCCCTGCTGGAGCGAGACGAAGGCGACCAGGGTGCCGACCGAGACGATCGGCGAGCCGCCGGCCGCGGCCAGGCCGGCCGCCCAGTAGATCACCGCGGGCATCGCGGCCATCACGATCTGGATGGTGTTCATCCGCCAGCGCCCCGCCATGCTGGCGCGCACCTCCAGCTCGGCCAGCTCGTCGGACTGGCCGGTGAACTCCTTGGCCAGCGAGTCGGAGCGGCCCATGGTGCGGCCGAGCAGGATTCCGCTGACCGAGAGGGACTCCTGCACCGCCGAGCTCATCGCGGCGAGCTGCTTCTGCCGCTCGGTGGTGATCTTCTTCCGCTCGTTGCCGACCCGCCGGCTGATCCAGACGAAGACGGGCAGGAGCAGCAGCGAGACGACGGTGAGCCGCCAGTCCAGCGCGACCATGGCCACGACGGAGGCGATGACGGAGGTGAAGTTGGACACCAGCGAGGTCGCCGTCGAGGTCACGGTGGACTGCATGCCGCCGATGTCGTTGGCGATCCGGGACTGCACCTCGCCGGTGCGGGTGCGGGTGAAGAAGGCCAGCGACATCCGCTGGAGGTGGCCGTAGACGGCGGTGCGCAGGTCGTGCATGACGCGCTGGCCGACGGTGGTGGAGATCAGCGTCTGCAGCACGTTGAAGATGCTGTTCACCACGGCGGCGGCGACCATGCCGAGCGCGAGCAGGCTGAGCAGGCCGGTGCGGCCCTGCGGGATGGCCGTGTCCAGGACGGCCCTGAGCAGGAACGGCGATATCACCGACACCACGGCGGAGGCCGCCACCAGCAGCCCGACCGCGGCGAGCCGGCCCGTGTACGGGCGGAACAACGCGAGGATGCGGCGCCACTGGGCCGGCGGGCGGGGCTCGTCCTCGGCGCGGGCGGGCGGGGTCCATCGGATGCCGTCGGGCCTCAAGGGCAGACCTCCCAGGGTCGGACGCGCGGGCGGCGCGCGGCGGGCGCGGCAGCGCGCACCCGCGCGGAGGGCATGGCACCGCGCGGGCGGCACGCGGCGGGCATGGCGGTGCAGCGGACACCGGCATGGCGAGCATAGCTCATAGTTAGCGAAGCTAATAGTGAGGCTCGCTCTATTCCCGCCGCACCGGGCCCGCCACGCCGGCGGGTCCGCTGCGCCGCGGCGCCCGCACCGGACCGCAGCCCCGGGGGGCGGGGCCGCACTCCCGTCGCGAGCGTCTCCCGACTCAGTCGGTCCGGTAGGTCCGCGCCGCCTTCGAGGAGAGTCCGCCGAGCTTGCCGGAGGGCAGCAGGCGGGCGATCGCCACGGCGATCTTGTACCGCTTGCCCGGCACGGACAACGAACGGCCGCGGGCGAGGTCCCGCATGGCCTCCTCGACCACCCGCTCGGCCGACAGCCAGCCCCAGGACGGGATGTTGCCGGTGCCCATGCCCGCCCGCTGGTGGAACTCGGTCCGGGTGAAGCCCGGGCAGAGCGCCATCAGCCGCACACCGGTGCCGCCGAGGTCGCGCATCACGCCCTGGGTGAAGCTCACCACCCACGCCTTGCTCGCGCCGTACGTGCCGCGCGGCAGGAAGGCCGCCACCGAGGCGACGTTGACGATCGCGCCGCGCCGCCGCTCGCGCATCCCGGGCAGAGCGGCCGTGGTCAGCCGGAGGACCGCCTCCACGTGGACCTTCAGCATGTCCAGCTCGTCCTGGAGCGGGACGGTGAGGAATGCCCCCTTGTTGCCGAAGCCTGCGTTGTTCACCAGCAGGTCCACCGGGCGGGCGGCGTCCGACAGCCGCGCCTCCACGGCGGCGATGCCCTCCTCGGTGGCGAGATCGGCGGTGAGCACCTCGGCATCGGTGCCGTACTTGTCGTGCAGGTCGGCGGCGGAGCTCTCCAGCCGTCCGGTGTCCCGGGCCACCAGGACGAGCCGGTAGCCGCTCCGGGCGAGCCGGCGCGCGAACGCGGCTCCGATGCCGGCGGTCGCGCCGGTGATCAAGGCAGTGGTCATGCACCCGACCGTACCGACTCACCGGCGGCCAGGGGTACCGCTCCGCGGCACCGGAGCATCGTGGGCCTCCTCCGGCCCGGCGGACGGGCGGTTCGCAACCGAGCGCATCCGGGAACGGGCTCCGCCCCGCACCGCCGGTCACGCAGAGTGCCCCCTTTGCGCCGGACAGTTCGCGCCCGTATCGTCGGACGAGGGGGCATCGCCGGGCCAGGCGGTGAAGTCTCGATGAGGAGGCAGCCGATGCTTGCTCAGACCACCCGAACCACGCGGGCTCCGCTCGCCACGCCGGCCGAGGTCGACGTGCTCGGCACGCTGATGCTGGAGGACGAGGCGACCGTCAGCGACGCGCCCACGTACCAGCCCGAAGCCGCGGGCGTGCTGATCGCCCTTCTGCTGCTGTCGCCGAAGCAGCCCAAGGAGAAGACCCGGTAGCCGGCCGGGCCCGCCGGTCTCCAGAACAGGAGAACCCCGTTCCCATGCCGTTCGCCGACACTTCCCTCCGTGACGAGTACGCCGCGGCCGTCGAGCGAGTGGCGGGCCGGGTCCTCGACGCCCTCCGGGGCGCCGCGGGCCCGGCCGCGCCCGGCCGACCCGGCGACGGCACGCCGGACGGCACGCTGCCGGCGGTTCCGCCCCTGGAAGAGCCCTTGCCCAGGCCCGAGTTGGCCGCCGTCCGGGTGCTCGGGCCGGACGTGTTCGCGCCGCGGCTGCTGCACGGCCTCGCCCCCGACCGGCCGACCGCGCTCGCCGCCGCGCTGGCCTTGGAGACCTTCCCCGCGCCGGCCGACGCCGCGACCGGCGATCCCTCCGACGGCGCCGTGGCCGCGTCCTGGCGCGACCGCGCCACCCTCGACCTGCTCGCCCTCGACGGCCACCCCGTCTCCGCCCCGCGGCCCGCGCCCCGACCGGGTCCTCGTCCGGCCCTCCTGCCCGAACCCGCCCGGCTCGGCTGGCCCCGCTGGACGGTGGCCATGGCCCAGCTCTCGCCCCTCGCCCTGCCCGGGCTCGGCGGCCCGGTCCACGACCTCGCCCACCGCCACAGCCTCGCCCTCGCCCGGGGAGCCGCCCGCTCGATGATGCGGCGCGACCTCCGCACCGCCGCCCGGATCGCCCGCTGGCTGGCCTGGACCGTTGCGAGCGGCGCCCCGGAGCACCTGGAGGTCGCCCCCGTTCTCGACCGGGTCCGCGCCGCCGGCGACGGCAGTGCCCGGATTGCACTGGAAGTCGCCATCGCCGAGGGCCTGTTGGCACTGCGACTGAACGGAGCGGCCGCATGACCGGCACCGCCGACCCGACCGTCCTGCACAGCGCCCAACAGGTCTCCTCGGGCGCGCTGCGCTGGCTGCACTCCTGCTACCGGAACGGGCTCGGCCGCTTCCCCGAGGACGCCACCATCGACCTGGCCGACCCGAACAACGTCTACAAGCCGCTGGGCGAGGCCGCCTTGGCGACCGGTCTGCTGCTGCGCGAGGGCGTCGCGGGCGCCGAGGACAACCGGATCGCCCGCGAGACGCTGGACCTCGCCTGGGAGCAGCTGCGGGGCGGAGACCTGCTCTACGAGCGGCAGTTGCGCCACCCGCTGATGACCGACCCGCTGGAGGTCTACGTCCACTTCGCCCGGGCCGACTACCGCCACCGCGCCCTGGAGGAGCTGCTGGACTCACTGGCCCGGCTCCGCGCGGTGCGGGCCATGGAGATGCTGCCCAACCGGCGACTGGCGGTCGCCAACGCCCGCCGGGTGGTGGGCCTGGAGCAGCAGCCGGACTGGTCGGCCCTCGCCGCCGCCACCTGGCTGGGGGCCACGCCCGAACCCTGGATGATCGACTGGCTGACCGCCTACGACGTCACCCACACCGTGTTCCACCTCACCGACTGGGGCGCCCGGCCGGACGGCCTGCCCACCGCGATGCGGGACTACCTGCGCGACTGGCTACCGGTCTGGCTGGACGTCTGGCAGGAGATCGGCCAGTGGGACCTGGTCGGCGAACTGCTCATCGTCGCCGCGTGCATCGGTGATACCGAGGCCGGGGTCCCCGGCTGGCGGGCGCTGGCCGCCGTGCAGCGGCCCGACGGCCTCGTGCCGCGGGACGCCGACCCGGTCGCCGGCGAGCCGGAGCAGCTGCTGACGGACCACGGCCACACCGCGGTGGTCACCGTGGTCGCCGCCGCGATCACCCTGGCCCGCGCGCTGGGCGGCGCGTCCGGCGCCACCGCCGCGGCGGCCTAGGTGGGCGGCCCGACCGGGGAGGCCCGGGCCGTCGGCACGACAGGCGGGCCGGTGGGTCCACTCGGATGCCTCCCGGGCGAAGGCGGTTCGGGCGCGCGCGGATTGGGCGATCAGGACGCGGAGCGGCTGGTCGCGGCGGCCGCCCCGTTCGCCACCGCCGTCACACTGGCCGTCGCCCGGGGCGAGCGGCAGGCCGTCCACTCCCGTGGACGGCTTTCGCACGGGGGTGCGCCCTGCACGCCGGACAGCGTCTTCGAACTCGGTTCCGTCACCAAGACGTTCACCGCGCTGCTGCTCGCCTCGATGACCGCGCACGGCGAACTCGGCCCGACTGACCCGATCGAGCCGTACCTGCCCCGGCACTGGCGGCCACCGGCCGTCCGGCGGGGCGGGCCCATCCGGCTCCTGCACCTGGCCACCCACACGTCCGGGCTTCCCCGCCTGCCGCCGGGGCTGCTGAAGAGCGCCCTCCCGGCGTGGTCCAGCAACCCCTACGCGGCCTTCCGGGACGAGCAGTTGCAGGCCGCACTGGCCCGAACGACACTGCGCCGCAGGCCGGGCAGCCGGTTCGGCTACTCCAACTACGGTGTCGGGCTCCTCGGACGGCTGCTCGCCGAGTCCGCGTCCACCGACTATCCGGCGCTCCTCGCCGACCGCGTCTGCCGACCGCTGGGCCTGCGCACCACGACCTGCAGCCCGGACCCGCCCGGCCGGGTGGTCGGCCACCACCGCGAGCGCCCGCTGCCGCCCTGGCACATCCCCGGTCTGCCGGGCGCCGGAGCCGTCCGTGCCGGCGGCGCGGACCTGCTGCGCTATCTCCGCGCCCATCTCGCCCCGGGTGACGGGGAGCTGGGGGCGGCGCTGCGCGACGTCCAGCGGCCCCGGCTGCGCCTGCCGCACTCCGCGGACGGGCTCTGCCTGATCTGGAACCACCGCCGGATCGGCGGCCGTGACCTCCTCTTCCACTCCGGCGGCACCCGCGGCTTCACCGCCTTCGTCGGCTTCTGCCCGCAGACCGCCACGGCCGTCGCCGCCCTGGCCAACTGCGGCCCCGCCCTGGACGGGCGGTTCGTCCAGGGCGGCTACGAGGCGCTGAAACGGCTCTCCTCCGCACAGCCCTGACCGCGGTCGGCTGACGGCGCCGACCGGCCGGGTCCGCCGGGTGGGTCCACCCGGCGGACCCGGATCAGTGCCCGGTCGAGCGGGCGGCCGTGTCGGCCGCTCCTCCGGCGCCGACCGGACGCAGGCGGGTGGCGGCGGTGGCGGCCAGCTGCGGTGCGAGCTTGGCGACGTCGCGGGACCCGACGGCCGCGATCACCAGCGGCAACAGCGCACGGACGGGCTGCATGCCGCGCAGCCAGGCCTGGGCGTAGACGTGGGCCGAGCGGCGGGCGATGCCGTCCACCAGGCGGTCCACGGCCGGGCCGAGCGGGTAGGTCTTGTTGGCGGGCCAGGGCAGCCGGGAGCGCATCTGCCTCAGTACGGTGTCCTGGTCGGCGCCGCGGACCATGTCGGTGTCGGTCCAACTCAGGTACCCGACACCGACCTTGACGCCCTGGTACGCGACCTCGGCGCGGACCGAGTGGGCGAAGGCCTCCACGCCCGCCTTGCTGGCGCAGTACGCGCTCATCAGCGGCGCCGGCGTGAGCGCGGCGAGCGAGGCGATCTGCAGCAGGTAGCCGCGGCTCTCGGTGAGGGCCGGGAGGAAGGCCCGCGCGGTGGCGACGCTGCCGAGCAGGTTCACCTCGATCACCCGGCTGAACGCCCGGTGGTCGCTGTCGAGCAGCGGGCCGCCGATGGCGATGCCTGCGTTGGCCACCACGGCGTCGATCCGACCGTAGTGCTCCTTGATCAGCCGGGCGGTCTCGGTGAGGGCGTCGACGTCGGTGACGTCGGCCTCCCAGGCGGTGGCGGACGGGCCGCAGAGCGCGGCGACGGCCTTGAGCTCGGCCGGCTCCAGGCCGACCAGCGCGACCTTCGCGCCGCGCAGGGTGAGCTTGCGGGCGAGCTCGGCACCGACACCGCGCGCGGCACCCGTGACGACGACGACCTGCGCGGACAGCGGCGGAGTGGCGTTCATGCGGACACGGACCTCTCGGTGGCGGCGGACGGGGCGGGACCGGCGACAGCCGGGACGGACACGGACGGGACGGCGGTCTCGGCGGCGGCCCCGAGGGCGGCGGGCCCGGCCGCGCGGAGGTGGACGGCAGCCATCCGGTGGATCTCGGCGGCCACCTCGGCGGGCCGCTCCATCGGGGCCATGTGACCGACCCCGGGGAGCAGGAGCAGCCCCTGCGGGTCGGCCAGCGCCGCCACGATCCGGTGGGCGTGCACCGGCGGGGTGAGCCGGTCGTCGGTACCGACCACGACGGCGGTCGGCGCGGCGAGCCGGGCCAGACCCGGCCGGACGTCGAGCTCCCCCAGCACACCGGCCCACGCCGCCCGGACACCGGTGGGGCAGGCGTGCACGATGCGGGCCGCCGCCTCGACCGGCCCTTCGGGCGAACTCGCGCCCATGGTGGCGTACTTGAGCGCTGACCTGCTGGCCGGGCCGACCGGGCCGAGCGGCAGCCGGGAGCGCAGGACCTGGCGGTGGAGGAACCGTCGCAACGCCGGAGAGCGCACCACGGAGGGCAGTACGCGGAGTTCGGCGATCAGGTCGGACGGGCCGGTCGAGACGAGTACGGCGGCGGCGGTCCGCTCGGCGACCTCGGGGCGGCCGCCGGCGGCCATGATGGTCATGCCGCCCATGCTGTGCCCGGCGAGGAGGGCGCGCTCGCCGGCCGGGACGGTCCGGGTGAGCACGGCGGAGAGGTCCTCGGCCAGCGCGCGGGTGGAGTAGCGGACCGAGCTGGGCGGGATCTCGCTGCGGCCGTGTCCGCGCTGGTCGTACGCCACCACCCGGTAGCGGTCGACGAGTCGGCGGACGACCGGCGCCCAGAAGGCGGTGGAGCAGGTCCAGCCGTGGGCGAGGACGACGGTGGGGGCGCCGGGTTGTCCGTGCACCTCGACGTGGAGCCGGATGCCGTCGGCCGAGCGCACGTCCAACTGCTGGACGGGGAGGAGCGGTTCGTAGTCGGCGGGGATCGCGGGGCTCATACCAGGGCCCCCTCGGCCGCGGCGGCCGAGCCCGGCGCCGCGGGGGCGGTACGCATGATCAGCTCGTACTCGGCGAGGTCGACCTTCCGGGTGGCCCGGCGGAACGCCGTCGTCGAGCCGGGCCAGAGCACGGTGTTCCTGCCGTTGGGGTCCAGGTACCAGCTGCGGCAGCCGCCGGTGGTCCAGACGGTGCGGTCCATCCGGTGCTGGAGTTCGAGGTTCCAGTGCCGCTGGGCCCGCTCGGTCGGCTGCATCGCGGTGGCGCCGATCGAGCCCAGGGTGGTCAACGCGTCGATCAGGTAGTTGAGCTGGGACTCGATCATCAGGATCATCGAGCTGTTCCCGAGGCCGGTGTTGGGGCCGATCACGAAGAAGAGGTTCGGGAAGCCCCGCACGGTGGAGCCGCGCAGCGCCTCCATGCCGTCCTTCCACTCCTCCGCCAGGCTCGTGCCGTCGACGCCGAACACCCGCTCGCCGATGGGCATGTCGGTGACGTGGAAGCCGGTGCCGAAGACGATCGCGTCCACCTCGTGCTCGCTGCCGTCCGCCGCGACGAGGGTGGAGCCGCGCACCTCGCGCAGGCCGGAGGCGACCACCTCGGTGTTGGCGGCGGCGAGTGCCGGGTAGTAGGTGTTGCTGAGCAGGATGCGCTTGCAGCCGATCCGGTAGTCCGGGGTGAGCTTGGCGCGCAGCGCGGGGTCGGCGACGCCCTGGGCGAGGTGCCGTTCGGCGAGCTGCTGGACGACCTTGAGCAGGCCGGGCCGCCGGACGAAGGCGTCCACCTGGAGCTCGCGCAGCGCGAAGAGGGTGCCCCGGCGGATCTTGGCGGTCACGGGGAGGCGGCCGTGCAGCCACTTCTCGACCTCGCTGATCTCGCGGTCACGGCGCGGCAGCACCCAGGCGGGTGTGCGCTGGAAGACCGTCAGCCTGCCCACCTTCGGCTGGATCGAGGGGACGATCTGGGCGGCGGAGGCGCCGGTGCCGACCATCGCGACCCGCTTGCCGGCGAGGTCGTAGTCGTGGTCCCAGCGTGAGGAGTGGAACACCTTGCCCGGGAAGGCGTCCAGGCCCGGCAGGTCGGGGATCTGCGGATCGGCCAGCGGCCCGGCGGCGGATACGACGGCGTCGGCTGTCCACTCGCCGGCCGTGGTGGTGATCCGCCAGCAGGCCTGGCCCGCCTCCCAGCGGGCCTCGGTGACTTCTGCGTTGAAACGCAGGTGCGGGCGGATGCCGAAGACGTCGGTGACCTTCTCCAGGTAGGCCCGGATGTCCGGCTGGCCGGAGAAGCTGCGCGGCCAGTCCGGATTGGGGGCGAAGGAGAAGGAGTAGAGGTGGGAGGGCACGTCGCACGCGCAGCCGGGGTAGCTGTTGTCGCGCCAGGTACCGCCGACCGAGTCGGCGCGCTCCAGGATGACGAAGTCGGTGATCCCGGCGCGGCGGAGCCGGACGCCGGCGCCGATCCCGCCGAAGCCGGAGCCGATCACCGCGACCCGGACGTGCCGGACGGGCGCCGGGCCCGCCGCGGTGCTCCCGGCCGTCCGGGCTGTCGGCACCGTCCCGACGGCGGTCGCCTCCGGCGCGGCGGTCACGGCCGCCTCCGACGTGGCGTCGGCAACGGCGGCGTCCCGGCCGGACGCGCCGGGGCGCGGGCGCTTGGTGCTGGATGCCATGCGGCGTCCTCCTGAGGATGGGGGCCTGAGGTGCGCACTGCCGCGACGCGCCGCCTCCATGGTGCCGTGGCGCGCCGCGAGAACCATGCCAGCAAACACTGGCATGGTTGGCAGATTAGCCCTTGTCGACAGTCGATGGAAGAAGCCCGGCCGCCGCACTTCCGCGACCGGCGGTCCTATGCTGAGCGCCGTGGACAAGGTCAGAGCGGCGGCGGACGACAGGCAGCGCGAGTACCGGGTGGAGGAGCTGGCCGAGGCGGCCGGCATCACCACCCGCACGCTGCGCTTCTACCGCGAGCGCAAGCTGCTCCAGCCCCCGCGCAAGGAGGGCCGGATCGCCTGGTACGGCGAGGCCCATCTCGCCCGGCTCCGGGTGATCGCCGAACTGCTGGAGCGCGGCCACACCCTGGGCGGGATCGCGGAGCTGATCGGCGCCGGCGAGAGCGGTCGCGACGTCGCCGAGCTGATCGGGCTGGAGGCGGCGATCGTCGCCCCCTGGTCCGACGAGACCGCGGTCCGGCTGGACTGGGACGAGCTGAAGGCCACCTTCGGGGACCAGCTCACCGAGGAGAACACCGCCGAGTCCATCGCCCAGGGCTTCATCACCGTCGACGAGGACGGGATCACCCACGTCAGCCGCCGGCTGCTGGACGCCACCACGGACCTCGTCGCCGAGGGCGTACCGCTCTCGGCGGTGCTGGAGGCCAGTCGGCGCACGCGCGAGCACGTGGATGCGATCGCCGAGGTCTTCATCGGCCTGGCCCGCGAGCACCTCCTGGGCGCCCTCGCGGCCGACGCCCCGCTTCCGCCCGGCGAGGCCGCCCGGCTGACCGAGCAGGTGCTGCGGGTGCGCCCGCTGGCCCGGACCGTTACCGACGCCCAGTTCTCCCTGGCCATGGACCGCCGGGTGCACGCCGAGTACGAGGAGCTGCTGCGGCAGCGCCTGGAGCAGCGGGACGAGGCCGACGCGGGGAGCGGCGCCGGCGGCGAGGCGTAGCGGGCGGCGTCCGCCCGCACAGTCCCGGCTCCGGCCCGGGCCGGGCTGCGCGACCTGCCTCCTGGAGGAGATCGTCGGGGAGTTGGCCGTCAACGCGGCGGACGTCGTCGCGGAGTACCGGACCCGGTTGGCGGGGCGGGTCAACCAGCTGTTCGCCCTGCGGCGGGGTGTGATCGACAACCGGTGGAAGGCCGAGCTGCGCCCGGTCAAGGGGGCCAGGACGCCGTTCGAGCACTCCCCCTGCACCGTCCACCGGATCTGAGCGACGGGCCGTTCACCCGCTCCGCCCGGCGCAGTTCACCCGGACCGGTCTGCGCCGTTCACCGGCTCGGGACAGCCCGCGCCCTCACCGAGCCCTGCTCCGGCCGGAGTTGGCCGGTCCTCCAAAGCGGGCGCGAGGCCTCGGGAGACGCCGCTGGGTGATCCGACGGTTACCCGCCCCTGCAGCCGCCCGTTACGGTCGAGGCTCACCCGCGGCCCTTCCACAGGCCGGGCCGGTGGTGGGAGGCGGGCGCCCACCCCGGCCGCACGTGGGGGCTCACCGGAATGTCCGTGATCACAGGATTCCGATCGGCGGCGCAGCTGACGGGCGGCGGAGTGCTGGTCTGGTCGCTGCTGGGCCGGTTGCCCAATGCGATGTGCCCGATCGGCACGCTCCTGCTGGTCACCCGGAACACCGACAGCGTCTGGCGGGGCTCGGTGGTCGCCGGCGCGCTGGCCGTCGGCCAGGCGGTCGGCGGGCCACTGGTCGGCAGGCTCGCCGACCGGCGCGGACAGCGGTCGACGGGGTTGTTCGCGGCGGCCGCCAACACGGTGGCGATCCTGGTACTGGTGGCCGCATCCGAGGGCGGGCTCGACCTGGTGTGGCAGATCGCCTCGGCTGCGTCGATCGGACTCTCGGTGCCGCTGGTCGGCCCGCTGTCGCGTAGCCGATGGATCGGACTGGCGGACGGGGAAGCCGAGTTGACGTCCTCGATGCTCTCGCTGGACGGCATCGTGGACGAGATCTCCTTCACCACCGGTCCCGCGCTGGTCGGCGTGCTCGCCACCCTGGCCTCCCCGGCCGTCGGGCTGCTGACCGCGGCGGCGCTGGTCGGCGTCTGCGCCACCCTGTTCGCCCTGCACCCGACCGCCGCGCCGGGCACCGCCGCCCACGGCGCCACCGGGGCCCGGGGGAAGCGGGCCACCCGCCGCCGCTCCGGCGAAAGCCTGTTGACCGCGCCGTACGTCCTGCTGCTCGCCGGGATGGCACTGCTGGGGGCCTGCTTCGGTTCGGTGCAGGTCGGCGTGACGGCCACCACGGACGCGCTCGGACGGGCGGGTGCGGCCGGGCTGCTGTACGGGTTCATGGGCTTCACCAGCGCCTTCGCGGGCATCGCCACCGCCGCCCTGCCCACCCGCTGGGGGCTCCCGTTGCGACTGCGGGCCGGGACCGTGCTGCTCTGCTCCGCCTCCGTCCTGCTGCTCTTCTCCGGCGGCGGTGTGGCCGCGCTGGCCGCCGCGATCGGCTGCCTGGGGGTGGCGGTCGCCCCGCAGATGATCACGATATTCGGACTGGCGGAGCGGACGGTGCCGACCGCCCGGCTGGGCGAGGCGATGGCGGCGCTGGTCAGCGCGATCATCCTGGCTCAGTCGGCCGGGACGTTCCTGGGCGGCTGGTTCGCCGACCACGTCGGGCCCACCGCGCCGTTCCGGGTCACCGTCGCCTCGGCCGCGGCCGCCCTCCTGCTCGCCCTGCTCACCGCCACCGACCGCCGCTACCGGCGCCGGATCCCGGCCCACTCCGGTGCCAGGGCCCGCGCCGACCTCGACGCCGACGCCCGCACCCCCGCCGGCGCCGTCAGCGCGGCCGAGGACGCCGTCCGACCGGGCTCCGGTTCCACGCCGAAGCCCAAAACCACCCCAACACCCGGCGCGGATTCCCGGCAGGACGGGGAGCCGACGCGCCCTCAACGTGAAGGAATGGAGCAGTCCACGCCGTCTCGGAGGGCGTAGCGGCACGGTCCGCGCCACACGTTAGGCTCATCCCCCGATGCCCGCGCCGCACCACCTCGCGCGGGCGTCGAGCCATACGGACTGACGTACCGGAGCCGGGCGACAACGGTCGCGCGGCGTGCGCCGGAGACGGGGGAACGGGGAGACATGAGCGGCGGACCAGCCCAGGGGGCCGGGGGCACGGGTGACGGCGGATACGGCGTCAACGTGGCCGGACTGCACGGGGTCAGCGAGGCGCTGAGCAAGACGGCGACCGACATCGCGGAGGCCAAGACCGCCTACGCGGGCGGGCTCTGCTACGCGTCGACGGCCTTCGGCGAGTTCGGGATGGACCAGGCCTGGTCGTCCTTCGACCAGAACTGGTCGAAGGAGATCGACGTCACCCAGCGCGCCCTGGACGAGCTGGCGCAGAAGATGTCGACCACCACGGCGAACTACCGCAACACCGAGAAGGCCCTGGCCGCCTCGCTGGCGCCGGCGGGCGGCGGCCGATGAGCAAGGTCAAGGACCTGGAGAGCGCCCGGCACAGCATCGAGAAGTTCTCGCTCGTGTTCGCCAACCTCCAGCTGCTGGAGGGGATCGAGAAGGCCCTGGCCGTCCCGGAGCCGGTCGGTGACCCGGATGCGATCCGGGCCCGGGCACAGGACTACGCCAAAGCGGCCGTCTCCTTCGGCAAGGCCGCGCAGGACCTCTCGGGCATAGCCGGCAACCAGCTGCCCGCGGTCTGGACCGGTTCGGTGGCCGAGCACGCCGCCCAGGCGGTGCACGCGATGTCGGCGGAGACGGTCACCTCCAGGGAGACCCTCGCCGAGGCCGCGAAAGTGCTTGAGGCCTGGGCCAACGACCTGCAGTGGGCGAAGTCCGTCGACGCCCAGGGCCGCCAGCAGTTGCAGGCCGCCCGGGAGAAGGCGCGCAAGGACCCGGGCGGCTTCGACCAGGGCGCACGCGAGGAGGCCCTGAACGGCGTCGCCGCCCAGCTGTCGGGCGCCCGCCGCGCCGAGAGCTGCGGGACCGGCACGGCGAGCAGGCTCAACCAGCTGGCGTCCAAGGCCCGTGCCGAACGGGCCGGCCAGGGGTCGATCGACCCGCTCGCGGCCGTGGTACTGGCCACGGAGAAGAACCCGGGCGCCGGCGAGGACGACGGCTACATCCTCACGCCCAACCAGCTGGACCGCGCCACCCAGACCCTCGGCGTGATGCCAGGCGGCGACCAGGCGGCGTTCCGGGCGCTGCTCTCCAACGCCAAGTCGCCCGAGGAGGCGGCGTACCTGTGGAAGGCGCTGGCGGCCGGCCACTCGGTGGCGGACATCCAGAAGTTCGACGAGGGCATCCACCCGCACGGCGACGACCCGGCCTGGCTGGCCCAGCACCTGGTGCCGGCGACCAGCACCGGTGACACCAACCGCGAGTCCTCGGACAACATCGACGTCACCTATCAAGGCCAGAAGGTCAGCATCGACGGGTACTCGGTCTACTCGCAGCGCAACGTCGGCGACTGTGTGGCCGCGTCCACCGTGATCGCCCAGGCGAAGCTGGACCCGCTGCTGATGTACCAGCTGACCACCGGCGGCACGCCCGACGCGCCCGGTGCGGACTCGCCGGAGAACTTCGAGCAGCGGCTGCAGAAGACCTACATCGGCGAGTACATCGACGGCCAGAAGGTCGACGGCCGGAAGACCTACCCCAAGGAGGACAGCGGCCTCGGCCCCAAGGCCCAGACCTACCTCGCCGACAAGGACCTCGGCAAGGCCACCGGCGCCGACTACGAGCACGTCGAGCTGGAGAGCGACGAGGACCGGCGGGCCGCACTGGCCCGGATCGAGAAGTCGGTGGACGAGGGCCTGCCCGTCCCGATTACCGTCCGCAACAGCGACTCCGGCCACCAGATGATGATCATCGGGCGGGACGGCGACAGGCTGCAGATCTACAACCCCTGGGGCTTCACCTCCTGGGTGACGGAGGAGCAGTTCGTCAACAGCCAGCTCGGCGGACTGACGCCCGGCGAGCACCCCCTGAACAAGTCGACCGCCCTGGAGCTGCCGAAATGACCACCGTCCGGTCGGATGCCGAACTGGCGGACCTCGACGTCCCCGCCGCCGTCACCCGCGGCCTGCTGCTCGCCGGCGGCCCTCGCCAGGCCCTGTTCACGGAGGCCGCCATCGCCGCGGCGCACCGGGCCGAGGCCGCGGGCATCGGCCCCTACCCGCTGGGCTTCCTGGCCCAGCACGTCCGGGCCGGCGGCTTCGCGGCGGCCCTCGCCCTGCCCGACCCGGTCATCGGCGAGCCCGGCCGCACGCTGGTCCGCGGTTGGCTGCAGGCCGCCGCGTCGACCGGCGCCGACCTGGGGCGCGAGCACCTGTTCGCGCGCTGGCTGGCGGAGGTCGCCGCGCTGATGTCGCTGCGGCGCGACGTCCGGGAGGGGAACGCGTGACGGGCGGCCGACTCCGCCCGCTCCACCGCGGCCTCGCCGTGGCCGCCACCCTCGTGGCGGCGGCCGCGGCGGCCGGCTGCTCCTCCACGGCCGACGGCCCGGACCGGCGGCCGGACACCGTCGTCACACTGCCCTCCGACAGGGACGCGGACGCGGTGGGAGGGGGCCGGCAACCCGCCTTCCCGCCCTCCGAGGTCCACCTCGCGATCGGCGGCTCGGTGGGCGTCAGCCTGACCTCCGCACCGCTGCCGCACGGCTGGCAGCTCGCCGGCGCGGGCGATCCGGCGGTCGTCCGCCGGGGCCCGGACGCCCCGCTGAGCAGTTGCCCGGCCGACTCGGACGGCTGCGGTCACACCGTCCGGCAGACCTGGACCGCCGCCACCGCCGGATCCACCACGCTCACCTGGCACTTCGTCGACCGCACCAGCTGCGGCGGCGGCGGCGCGGCCGGGTCGGGGACGGCCGCCTCGGCCACGGGCGGTTCCGGGGCGGCCGGGTCCACGTCGTCCTGCAAGGTGCTGGCCGTCAAGGAGGTCCGGATCAGCGTGGGCTGACGGATCGACGGGGACCGGTTCCCGGAGGCACCGCTCCGCGGCGTGCGCCTACGATCTGATCATGATCGAGGGAACGCTGGTGAAGCTGCGCGCGCTGCGCGCGGAGGACGCGGAGCACCACCTCCGCTGGCGCAACGACCCGGAGGTGGTGCGGTTCGCCGCCGCCGGGGACCCGTGCTTCGGGCCGGTCACGGCCGAGGGCGTGGAGACCGGATTCTCGACGATGCTGCGGCTGGTCCCCCGGGAGGCCGCCGTGCTCACCGTCGAGGAGGCGGCGACCGACCGCGTCATCGGGGCGGTCGACTACCGCGACCTCGACCCGTTCGTCGGCGTGGCCACGCTCGGGATCACCATCGGTGAGAAGGAGTTCTGGGGCCGCGGCCACGGCTCGGAGGCGCTGCGGCTGCTGGTGGACCACCTCTTCGGCGCCTACGGTCTCAACCGGCTGGAGCTGGACACCTGGAGCGGCAACGAGCGGGCCGTCCGGGCGTTCACCCGGCTCGGCTTCCGCGAGGAGGGACGCCGCCGCGCGGCCGCCCTGGTCGGCGGCGTCCGGCACGACCGGGTGCTCTTCGGCATGCTCCGCGAGGAGTGGAAGCCGGCGGTCAGGCCGTAGCCGCCCACCGGTGCGGCTCCGCTCCCGACCCGCCGGGCGCGGGGCCGCTCCGCCCGGAACGGGTCCGTCCCGGCCCCGGCCGGCCCGCGCCCGTCAGAGCGTGCGGCCGAGCAGCTCGAACAGCGCGTTCCAGTGCCGGGCGTCCCCCTCCGGGTGGTAGGGCATGGTGTCGGTCTGGGTGAAGCCGTGCCGGGCGCCCTCGTAGACCTCGCAGGTGTGCTTGACGCCGGCGGCCGCGAGCGCGGCGGCGAACCGGTCGATCTCCTCGGCCGGCAGCGACCGGTCCTGGTCGGCGTGGCCGAAGTAGAGCTCCGCGGTGACCCGTTCGGCGACCAGGTGCGGGCTCTCCGGGGAGTCGGTGGCGAGGTAGGAGCCGTGGAAGCCGGCCGCTGCGGCGACCCGGTCCGGGAACGCGCCCGCCGTGCGCAGGGCGAGTCCGGCACCGAGGCAGTAGCCGGTGATGCCGACCGGGCCGTCCGTGACCAGCGGGGAGTCGGCCAGCAGCCGCAGGTAGGCGTCGGCGTCGCGGGTGAAGCGCTCCGGGGTGAGCGCCTCGATCATCGGGCCGAGGCGCTGGAACAGCGTCGGGTCGGCGGCCGGGTCGATCGGTGCGGGCGGCTCGGGAAGCTCGATGATCGGCGTACGGCCGTGCCGGTAGAGGACGTTGGGCATCAGCACGGTGTAACCCTCGGCGGCGATCCGGTCGGCCATCGCCTTCAGTGCCGGCCGGATGCCGAAGGCATTCATGTAGAACAGCACGCCGGGGTGGGCCAGGCCGTCGTCCGGACTGGCGAGGTAGGCGTCGACCGTGCCGTCCGACGTCGCGATGTCCACGGATGTGCCGCGTACGGCGTTTGCCACGATCGTCTCCTCTGCTTCGGGCCGGCGGAGTTCGGCCCCGCGCAGTATCGGCCGCGGGGCTCCTCGCGTCCACCCGTTTCCACCGGACCCGCGCCGGCCCCGGCTCAGGCGTCCCAGGTGCGGGCGCAGAGCACCAGCCGGTAGCCGTCCGGGTCGGCGACGGTGACGCCGAACTCGTCCCAGTACGGATTGTGCGCCGGCACCCGCGTCCCGCCGGCGGCCTCCAGGCGGGTGACGAAGGCCTCGTCCACGGGTGCGCCCAGGTAGAGGACGAAGAGGTCGTCGACGGTCGGGGTCGGTTCCAGCGGCTGCTCCGGATCGCGGGTCAGCTCGAAGTGCCAGGTGCCGCCGGGAAGGCCGACCATGACCAGGTCGTGCTCGCCGGACACGCGCTCCGTGGAGCGCCAGAGCACCGAGAGACCGAGGCCGTCGACGTAGAAGCGCTCGACGGCGGCGAGGTCCCGGGAGGGGCGGGCGACGCGGACCTGCGTGGTGGAGTCGATCATGCGGTGAGCCTATCCCCGCCAGGGGCACCGGAGGTACGGTCGGCCGCTCAGAACCGCTGCAGGCGCTCCTCGTCGGAGGTGCGTGGGCAGGTGAGACAGGCGGAGTCCGGTCGGATCGCGTAGTAGAGGCAGCAGCCGAGCCGGGTCCGGGTGTGGTGCTCGCGGCCGTCGGCACCGCGCAGGACGCGGAAGTCGGCGGAGCCCGGGAGCGGTCGGGTGCCGCCGGGCAGCACCGCTGCGGCGGCCGCGACGGCGACGGCCTCCTCGTCGAGCATCCGGCCGAGGTACCAGACGGCGGAGGCCAGGTCGTCCGTGACCATGCCCCAGAGGGCACGGGTGCCGCGCCGGGTGGGCCCGGCGAAGGCGGTGAGCAGCGGCTCCACGTGCGCGACGACGGCGGCGCGCAGCTCGGCGCGGAGTTCGTCGTCGCCCGGCAGGGTGCAGTGGGCTCGCGGGCGCAGCGCGAGGTCCCCGGTGGGGGCGTGCAGCCAGAGGTCGCGGGGGTCGATCGCGGGCACCCGCCGGGCGAGGTGCCAGGGGCCGGCGATCAGGAGGCAGGCGGACCAGACGTAGTGGTGCAGCAGCCGGGAGGCGGCGACGTGCGGGCGAGGCGAGGTGCCGTGCTCGGCGGCGAGCGGGGCGATCCGGGCGGACTCGCCGGCCAGCGCCTCGGCCAGGACGGCGGGGTCGGCGGCCAGTTGGGCCGCGGAGTGCCAGCCCTGGGCGGGCGCGGGGTCCGGGTCGGCCGCCGCGAGCAGGGTGAGCGGGAGGGCCGGGCAGAGTTCCACCAGCCGCCGGTAGTCCGCGACGAGCGCCGCATCGTCCTGGCGGGGGCACGCGGCGTCCGCACGGCGGGCGGACACCGGGCCCGCGCCGGGCGCGTGGGCGGCGCGCACGAGCGCAGCGGGTGCATGTGCGCCGGGCGCGAGCCCCGGGTGCGCCCCACGGGTGAGCGCACCGTCCGGGGCGGCATGCGGGCCGGAGGCGAGCGGGCCGTCCGGCGCATCGTCAGCACGGAGAGGACCCAGTGCGGACGGGGCCGCGGGCATGGGTGTGGCACCCGAGATCATCGGCGCTCCCGAGATCGATTAAGGTGAGGCTCACCTTACATCCGCACCGCACGATCGCCGACCCGGGCCACTCGTCCGGACCCGTATCCGGACGACTCCGCCCGGGGCGGACGGGCCAGGACGGGACTTGACGAAGTTAGGCATGCCTAACCTAATATCTCGCATCGTGTTGAAGACCGAACCGCCGACGGCCACCGCCCCGGCAGCGCCCGGGACCTCCGCGGTCCGACGGCTCCTGCTGCTGACCGCGGGAGCCTGCGCGCTCGTCCTCTGCGTCGCGCTGAGCCTCGCGCTCGGCTCCCGCCCCATCCCGATCTCCACCGTGATCGACGCCCTGACCGGCTCCGGATCGGGCGGCGACGCCGACGTGGTGACGGGCCTCCGAGTCCCCCGCACGGTCATCGGCCTGGCCGTCGGCGCCGCGCTCGGCGTCGCCGGGGCCGTCGCGCAGGGTGTCACGCGCAACCCGCTGGCCTCGCCGATCACGCTCGGCGTGAACGCCGGCGCGAGCTTCGCCGTGGTCGCCGCGATCTACGGCCTCGGGCTCTCCAGGCCGGTCGAGTACGTCTGGTTCGCCTTCCTCGGGGCGGCCGTCGCCGCCGTGGCGGCGTACGCGATGTCCCGCCGCGGCGGGGACCTCGACCCGGTCCGGCTGGCGCTCGGCGGCACGGTGCTCACCGTGGTGCTCACCTCCTGGACGTCCGCGCTGATGCTGGCCAGCCACCGCACCCTGGACGAGGCCCGGTTCTGGCTGGCCGGCTCGATCGCCGGACGGCATCTCGACACCCTCACGCCCGTCCTCCCGCTCCTGGCCCTCGGCCTGATCGGAGCCTTCGCCGTCGCCCCCGCGCTCAACGCGCTGGCCCTCGGCGACGAGGCCGCGCAGTCGCTCGGCGTGCCGGTCGCACGGATCCGCGTCCTCGGCGGCCTCGCCGTGGTGCTGCTCGCGGGCAGCGCGGTCGCCGTCGCCGGGCCGGTCGCCTTCATCGGCCTCGCCGCGCCGCACCTGGTCCGGCCGCTGCTCGGCAACGACCACCGCCGCCTGCTGCCCGGCTGCCTGATCACCGGTCCGCTGCTGCTGCTCGCCGCCGACGTACTGGGGCGCCTGGTGGTCAGGCCGTCCGAGATCGAGGTCGGCATCGTGACGGCCTTCCTCGGCGCGCCGCTGCTCGCCGTGCTGGCCCGGAAGGTGGCCCGATGACCACGCTCACCCCGGACACCCCGGACACCGCGGCACGGGCGGCCGCGGGGACGAGCACGGCCCGCCGCCGGGCCCGGACCGCCGCCTGGTCACTGCTGGCCGCCGCGCTGCTGGTGCTGCTCACCGGCGTCGCCCTCGGCACCGGCCAGGTGAAGATGTCCGCCTGGGACGCGCTGCGCGCCCTGGCCGGCGTCGGCGACGCCGGAAACGTACTGGTGGTACAGGAGTTCCGGGCCCCCCGGGTGGCCTCGGCGCTGATCGCGGGCGCCGGGCTCGCCGTGGCCGGCTCGATGCTGCAGCGGCTCTTCCGCAACCCGCTCGCGTCCCCCGACACCATCGGCGTCACCGGCGGGGCCTCCTTCGGAGCCGTCCTGATGCTCGCCTGCGGCGCCTCGCAGGAGCTGATCCCGCTCGCCGCGCTCGGCGGCGGCCTGCTCGCCGCGCTGCTGCTCGGCGGCTTCGCCTGGCGCTCGCGGATGGCGGTGACCCGGCTGGTGCTGGTCGGCCTGGCGGTCCAGCAAGGCCTCGCCGCGGCCGTCAACCTGATGATCGTCCGGTTCCCCACCGAGCTCGCCGCCTCCGCGATGCAGTGGACCACCGGCTCGCTGTACGGGCGCAACTGGACCGAGGTCTGGATCGGCGGCACCGCCATCGCGCTCACCGCCGCCGTCGCGGCGCTCTGCCACCGCCGGGTCGCCGTCCTGGACCTCGGCGACGACTCGGCCGGTGGCCTCGGCCTCAACCCGAACCGCGACCGGCTGCTCCTGCTGCTGCTGACCATCGCGCTCGCCTCGCTCGCCGCCGCGCTGACCGGGCCGGTCGCCTTCGTCGCGCTCGCGGTGCCGCACCTGGTGCGGCTGCTCGCCGGGCCGCCGACCCTCGGCACCCTCGGCCTCGCCGCGCTCACCGGCGCCGTGCTGCTGCTCTCCTCCGACCTCCTCGTGCTCCACGTGATCCCCGTCCACGGCCTGCCGGTGGGTGCCGTCACCGCCACCCTCGGCGCGCCCTGGCTCCTGGTGCTGATGATCCGCCAGGGCCGACTCCCCCAGAGGAGCAGCTGATGACCGCCGCCACCGACCGGCAGCCCGCGACCGGCGGGCCCGCCGGCACCAACCGGCTCGCGGCCCACGGCCTCCACCTGCGGTACGGCAACCGGGTGATCGTGGACGGGCTCGACCTGGAGCTGCCCGGCGGAGCCGTCACCGCGATCGTCGGCCCGAACGCCTGCGGCAAGTCCACCCTGCTGCGCGGCCTGGTCCGGCTGCTCGACCCGGCTGCCGGAACCGTCACCCTGGACGGCTCCGACATCCACCGGATGCCTGCGCGGGCGCTCGCCAAGCGGATGG
The DNA here is from genome assembly GCF_043950205.1 of Kitasatospora hibisci. NCBI lineage: Bacteria > Bacillati > Actinomycetota > Actinomycetes > Kitasatosporales > Streptomycetaceae > Kitasatospora > Kitasatospora hibisci. The sequence continues at coordinate 1,839,826 of NZ_CP171642.1, forward strand.
GCCTGCTGCCGCAACAGCCGGTCACCCCCGAGGCGATCACCGTCGAGTCGCTGGTGCGGCTCGGCCGCTTCCCGCACCAGCGGATGCTCAGCCCCTGGTCCAAGGCCGACCAGGCCGCGGTCGAGGAGGCGCTGGCCCGCACCGGCACCGACGTGCTGCGCGACCAGCAGGTGGACCGGCTCTCCGGAGGCCAGCGCCAGCGCGCCTGGATCGCGCTGGCGCTCGCCCAGGACACCGAGCTGCTGCTGCTCGACGAGCCGACCACCTTCCTGGACCTGCGGCACCAGCTGGACGTCCTCGACCTGGTCGCCGACCTGCACACCGGGGCCGGGCGCACCGTCGTCATGGTCCTGCACGACCTCGGCCAGGCCGCCCGCTACGCCGACCACCTGGTGGTGCTCAAGGACGGCCGGCTCGCCGCCGCCGGAGCGCCCACCGAGGTGCTGACGGCCGAGCTGGTGGAGGAGGTCTTCCAGGTGCCCTGCCAGGTGGTGCCCGACCCGGAGACCGGCACCCCGCTGGTCGTGCCACGGGCACGGAGCCGGTCCCGGACCGCCGCCTCCTCCGGCTGATCCCCCTCCCGTCCTCCGGCCGCCCCGCGCTCACCCGCGGGCCGGGCCGGCGTCCCGCCCTGCCCGGAACCGTCCGCCAACCCCGCACCAGAGACAAGGAACCGCCATGAACCGCTCCGTCCGCGCCCGCAGACTCCCCGCCGCCGTCCTGGCCGTCGCGCTCTCCACCACGCTGCTCTCCGCCTGCGGAAGCAACGGCGACTCCGGGAACGCCGCCAAGCCCGCCGGCGACGCCGCCCCGGCCGCCGCAGGCTCCGGCGCGGTGTTCCCGCGCAGCGTCACCCACGCCGCCGGCACCGCCGAGATCAAGGCCCAGCCGAAGCGCGTCGTGGTGCTGGACAGCGGCGAGCTCGACGACGTCACCCTGCTGGGCATCACCCCGGTCGGCGCGGTCTCCCCGCACATGAAGACCGAGGGCGGCTTCCCGGGCTACCTCAAGGACAAGGTCAAGGACACCAAGGACGTCGGCCCGATGGCCGAGCCGAACCTGGAGCTGATCGCCTCCCTCAAGCCCGACCTGATCCTCTCCTCGAAGGTCCGGCACGCCAAGGTCTACGACAAGCTGAACGCCGTCGCGCCGACGGTGCTGGCCGAGACCACGGGCTTCCCGTGGAAGGAGAACCTCGCCCTGTACGCGCAGGCGCTCGGCAAGGAGGCGGAGGCCAAGAAGGCGCTCGCCGACTACGAGGCCCGCGCCGCCAGGCTCGGCGAGGCGATCAAGGCCAAGTACAACGGCACCGCCCCGACCGCCTCGGTGGTCCGCTTCGTCGCCGGCCCGACCCGCCTCTACCAGAAGCAGTCGTTCAGCGGCGTCGTGCTGAAGGACGTCGGCCTGGGCCGCCCGGCCTCGCAGGACGTCGACAAGTCGATGCTGGAGGTCAGCGCCGAGCAGATCGACCAGGCCGACGCCGACCTCGTCTTCGTCACCGTCGCCGACGACCCGACCAAGACCAAGCAGAGCGAGGTCCAGGGCACCCCGGTCTGGCAGGGCCTCAACGCCGTCAAGAACGACAAGGTGTTCAACGTGCCGGACGAGACCTGGATGTCCGGCATCGGCGTCCAGGCCGCCGACGCCATGCTCGGCGACATCGCCAGGGCCGCGGGCGTCGACGCGCCCGCGTAGGCACACCGACGTACGGGGCGGGCCCGAGCAGCGGCCCGCCCCGCGCCAACCCGACTCCCCCACGGAGAGGACCCCGCCGACCATGCGGCTCTACCTGCTCGCCCACAACCCCACCGACTCGGTCACCGAAGGCTTCCTGCCCGCGGCCTCCCGGTTGGGCCTCGACGTCACGGTCATCTCCGACGACGCGGCGGCCCACCGCCTCGCCTACACCGAACTCTCCTTCCCGGCCGGCTCGCTGGAGGTTCTGGAGTGCGACGTACGGGACTTCCGCGAGGTGATCGGGCAGATCTCCCGCCACCGCACGCCCGACGCGGTCTTCACCAACAGCGACCACCTGCAGACCCAGGCCGCACTGGCCGCCGAGTACTTCGGCCTGCCGGCCAAGGACTGGAAGTCCACCCTGCGGGCCAAGAACAAGGCCGAACTCCGCCGCCACCTCACCGACTCCGGCGTGGACACGGTCTGGTCGGCCGAGCTGGCCCCCGACCAGGACCCGGCCGACCTCCACGCCCTGGACATCCCCTTCCCGTGCATCGTCAAGCCCCGCGAGGGCGTCGCCAGCGAGGACGTCCGACTCGTCTCGGACATCGAGGAGTTGGTTCAGCTCGGCAAGGAGATCCAGCATCGGCGCCCCGGCGCGGCGCTGGTGGTGGAGGAGTTCCTGGTCGGCGAGCTCCGCACGCTGGAGACGCTCGGCGACGGCACCGTCCGACACGTCCTGGGCGGCTTCGAGACCCGGCTCTCCCCGCCGCCGCAGTTCGTCGAGGAGGTGCTGGAGTTCGTCCACGCCCACCCGCAGCCGGTGGTGGACCAGGTCCTCGCCCAACTGGACGCGCTCGGAGTCGGGTTCGGGGCCTGCCACACCGAGTTCATCGTGCAGCCGGACGGGCGGGCCAGGATCGTCGAGGTCAACTACCGCGCCATCGGCGACCGGACCGACCTCATGATGGCGGGGTTCCTCGGCATCCCGCTCTTCGAGCACATCCTGAACGTCCACCTGGGCCGGCCGCTGCCCGCCGACCTCGGCGCCCGCACCGACCTCCGGGCCCACAACCTGGCCGTCTGCGCCGACCGGGCCGGCACGCTCACCGCCGCCCCCGAGCCGTGCGACCTCGACGTCGACGGCATCGGGCTCTCGTACCGCCCGATGCGCGCGGTCGGGGCCCGGCACCCGCACTACCGCACCAACCGGGACTACCTCGGCATGATCTGGACCATCGGCCCGGACCTCACCGAGCTGCGGCGGGTCGCCGCCGAGTTCGCCGCCGTCAACCGCTGGGAGATCACGCCGTGAGCCCCTCCCCCGTCGCCGGGCAGCTGACGATCCGGGTGCTCTCCGCCCTGCTGCGCGAGGACGTCCTCGGCCTGCGCACCCGCAGCGTCCCGGCCGAGCGCGCGGACGGCCGCTGGCTCACCCTGGCCCGGCACGGGATCGCCCTGCCCGTCGCCGAGGAGGGCTTCCAGAGCGAGTACGCCGCCCGGCTGCCGCTGCTGGAGCACGACGGCACCCGGCTCACCGGGCTGGACGCGATCCTGGCCGCGCTCGCCGGGCTCGCCGACCCCGAGGACCGGGGCGGCTGGGCCGCCTTCGCCGAGGAGTGCCGGCAGACCCTGGCCACCATGGAGCTGCACGCCCACGTGCGGGGCGAGGTGCAGACGGCGCTCACCGACCTGTACGGCCCCGACCCCGCCCACTGGACCGGCCTCGCCGCCGCCCTCGGGCAGGACACCCTCGCCGCCCACCTCGACCACCCGGTCTACCCGACCGCCCGCGGGCGCTCCGGACTCAGCGAGCCGCAACTTCGCTCCTACGCACCCGAGTTCCACCCGGCCTTCGAACTCCGCTGGCTGGCCGTGCCGACCGGCGCCGTCCGCCGGCACGGCGAGCAGCCGCTGCCCAGCTGGTGGCCCACCCCGGCCTGGCTCGGCCTCGACCTCGACGGGGACTGGCTCACCCTGCCCGTCCACCCGCTCTCCGTCGGCGCGCCGCTCGACGAGGCGCTGGCCGCCCTCGGCCTGACCGGGCGGGCCGTGCTCGCCGACCGGCCGTACCTGACCGTCGTGCCGACGCTGTCCATGCGCACCGTCGCCGTCGCCGAGGACCCGGCCTGCCACCTGAAACTGCCGCTGGCCACCGCCACGCTCGGTCTGAAGAACCGCCGCACGATCAAGCCCGGCGTGCTGCCGGACGGCGCGGCCGGCCAGCGCCTGCTGGAGACCGTCATCGGCCTCGAACCGCGCTTCGCCGCCACGATCCTGCACGCCGACGAGCAGTGCTACCTCGAAACCGGGCACGAGCTGCTGGCCGCCCTGTTGCGCCGTTACCCGGCCGAGCTGGGCGACACCGTGACCGTCCCGCTCGCCTCGCTGCTGGCCCCGGCGCCCGGCGGCCGGCTGGTGGTCGACCATCTCGCGGACCGCTTCTACGGCGGCGATCCGCTCGCCCTCTACGACGCCTTCCTCACCCTGTTGCTCGACTGGCAGACCACGCTCTTCCGCTACGGCATCGCCCTGGAGTCCCACCAGCAGAACACCTCGCTGGTGCTGGACCGGGCCGACGACCGGACCCGGCTGCGGCTGCTCTACAAGGACAACGACGGCCCCCGGATCAACGGCCCGCGGCTGGCCGCCGAACTCGGCGAGCTCGCCCCGGGGCCGAGCGAGTTCGACGATCACGCACGGATGTTCGGCGACACCGACCGGCCGCTGACCGACCTCTTCACGACCATCACCGGCCACCTGTGCACCGCCTCCCTCGCCTTCGGCCTGGCCGCCCACGGGCGCGCGGGACTCGACGACGCCCTGGGGCTGCTGCGCAAGCGGCTCGCCGAAGCGGTGGACCGGATCGGCCCGGCGGGCGAGCCGCTGCGCGCCGACCTGCTGGACGCCGAGCGACTGCCGGTGAAGGCGATGGTCACCGCCGGCACGCTGCTCAGCAAGCAGCGCTCCGGCGCCGCCGACATCAACAAGCACTACACCAGCGGCCCCAACTACCTGCTGTCGCAGCGCTTCACACCGCCGGGAGCCGCCCGATGACGGTCGACACCCTGGCGAAGCTGCCCGCCGGCGAGACCCCCCGCGCCGGCGGGCTGGGCCGGCGCCAGGTGCACGCCGTCGCCGCGTGCCACTTCGTCGCGTCCTTCGCCGCGCTCGGCCTGCCGCCGTACCTGACGGCGATCCTGCCTGCGCTCGGCGACCCCCAGGGCCGGTGGGCCGGCGTGCTCTACATCGTGCCGACCGTGTTCAGCGCGCTCGGCGCCCCGCTCTGGGGGCGGCTCGCCGACCGGTTCGGCCGCAAGCGCCTGCTGCTCCGTGCCCAACTCGGGCTCGCCGTCTCCTTCCTGCTCGCCGGCGCCGCCGACAGCCTGCCCGCGTTCACCCTCGCCCTGGTCCTCCAGGGATTCCTGGGCGGCACCTTCGCCGCGACCAACGGCTACCTGGCCGCGGCCCTCGACGGCGCACGGCTCTCCCGGGCGCTCACCCTGATGCAGGGCAGCGCGCGGGCCGCCCTGGTCGCCGCACCCGTCCTGGTCGGCGCGCTGTCGCCGTGGATCGACCCGCACCGGCAGTACCTGCCGATGGCCGTCCTGCCGATGGCCGCAGCCGTGCTGCTCTCGCTGCTGCCGGAACCGACCCGGCCGGCCGCCGCCGCGGTCCGCACGGGCGACGCCGAGGGCGAGGCGGGAGGCGCGATCGGAAGCGCCGGCACCGCGAACGCCGGCAGGGCCGGGGCGGCGGACGAGGCCGAGCCGGCCGCGGCCGCCTGCACGCCGCTCACCGCGCTCTACGCCTTCGAGTTCGCCTTCGTCTTCGCGACGATCATCTCGTTCCCCTACCTGATATCCCTGGCCGAGGAGCGGCTCCCCGGGGTCTCCGAGACCACCACCGGCGTGCTGTTCGCGCTGCCGCACCTCTGCTACCTGGCGTTCGCAGCCCGCACCCACACCGCCTTCCTCACCCGCCCGCGCGCCGGGATCGCGCTCGGCTTCGGCTTCGTGGCCCTCGGCCTGGCCGGACACGCCGTGGCGCACTCGCTGCCGGTCTTCGTGGCCGTCCGGCTGCTGCTCGGCGCCGGGCTCACGCTGGGCCTGGTCTGCCTCTCCGTACTGGCCGCCGAGGCCGTGCGGGGCCGGGCACCGGGCCGGATGTTCGGCACCCTCGAATTCGTCTCCAAGGGCGGCGCCGTGGCCGCCGGTGCCGTCGCGGCGCTGGCCAACGGCCGGTTCGGCACCGCCGCCCCCGTGCTGGTCGGCACCGCCGCCGCACTGCTGGCCGCCGCCGCGGCCACCGCACTCGCCACCCCCTCCCTCAAGCGCTGGAGTCACCGATGACCCGCGAACTGCCGACCGCCGACCACGCGGTGGCCCACACCCTGCTCAACTGCCTGCTGCGCGAGGTCTCCGCACCCGAGCACCAGACCGCCGTCGCCGACGGCCGGCTGCTGCTCCGGCTCCCCCGGCGCGGCGTCCTGCTGCGGGTCGCGCTGCGCCGCACCTCGCTGCTCGGCGCGCACCGCTTCACCGGCCCGGTGGAGGAGGAACGCCCCGGCGGCTGGTCCGAGGTGGACTGGCGCTCGCTCGCCGACCACGTCCAGGGCGAGCTGGAGCTGCGCACCGGAACCGTGAACGAGGAGTTCCTCGACCAGCTGGCCTCCAGCCACGCCGGCGTGCTGGCCGGCCTGGAGAACCGCCCCGACGCCGGCCCGGACCGCTACCTGGAATCCGAGCAGGCGCTGCTCTTCGGGCACCGCTTCCACCCGACGCCCAAGTCCCGCTCCGCCGAGCGCGGCGACTGGCGCTCCTACGCGCCCGAGTCGCGGGCCGAGTTCCGGCTGCGCCACCTGGCCGTCCGGGAGGAGCTCGTCGCGGAGTCCTCGACCGACCCGGCGGCGACCGCGCTGCTGGACGGCCTGCGCGAGGTGCCGGCCGGCTACCGGCTGCTGCCCGCACACCCCTGGCAGTTCCGACTCCTCGCCGACCATCCGCTGTTGCGCGGTGCCCTGGAGCGCGGGGACATCATCGACCTCGGCCCCGGCGGCGAGCCGTTCGCCGCCACGGCCTCGGTACGCACCCTGCACGGCGCGGGCGCGTTCCTGAAGTTCAGCCTCAACGTGCGGATCACCAACTGCCTGCGCAAGAACGCCGCCTACGAGCTGACCGGCGCGGTGGCGCTGACCCGGCTGCTCGCCCCCGCGCTGACCGACCTCGCCGAGCGCTTCCCGGACGCCGCGATGCTGCGGGAGCCGGCCTTCCGCACGCTGGCGCTGCCCGGCGCGGACGGCCTTCCCGACCGGTCGCTCTACGAGGGCTTCGGGCTGATCGTCCGCGAGGGGTTCACCGGCCTGCGCCCCGGCGTCACCCCGCTGCTGGCCGCGGCCGTGGCCGACGAGCACCCGACCAGCTCGGCCCACATCTCGCAGCTGCTCGGCCCGGAGGCCGACGCGCGGGCGGCCCTGGACTGGTGGACCGCCTACCTGCGGCTGCTCGTCCCGCCCGTGCTGGCCGCCTACTTCGACCACGGCGTCGTGCTGGAGCCGCACCTGCAGAACGTGCTGATCGGGGTGGACGCCGACGGCCGCCCCGCCCAGGTGCTCTTCCGCGACCTGGAGGGCACCAAGCTCGTGCCCGAGCGGAACGTCGCCGTGCTGGCCGCCCTGCCGACCGAGGTGGCCGGGCCGATGGCCTACGACGCCGAACGCGGCTGGGACCGGGTGGTCTACTGCCTCCTGGTCAACCACGTCGCCGAGCTGCTCGCCGCCCTGGCCGACCGCCACCCGGAGGCGGAGGGCGCCTGCTGGGAGGCCGTGCGCCGCGTGCTGGAGGAGTACGCCGCCGCCCACGGCCGGCCGCCCCGGCTGCGCGCCCTGCTCGCCGGGGTACCGCTGCCGGCCAAGGCCAACCTGCTGACCCGCTGGGAGCGCCGCCCCGACCGCGAGGCCGGCTACGTGCGGCTGCCGTCCCCGCTCGGACGCTCCGTCCTGGCCGGCGCGGCGCAGCTGTCACCGCAGAGCGCCGCCCGCACGCCGGCGTGGAGCGCCCGATGAACGACACCCTGCCGCCGGGAGGCACCCGATGACCGACACCGTCCGCCGACACGTCGCCGGGCTGGCCCCGGAAGCGCTGCCCGCCTTCGTCCACGACCTGGCGGCCCTGCGCGCGCACGCCGCCGCCGTCCGGGCCGCGCTGCCCGAGCGGGTCGAGCTCTACTACGCCGCCAAGGCCAACCCCGACGCCCCCGTGCTGGCCGCGCTGCGGTCCGCCGTGGACGGCTACGAGGTCTCCAGCGGCGGCGAGTTGGCGCACGTGCGACAGTCCGTGCCGGACGCCCCGCTGGCCTTCGGCGGGCCGGGCAAGACGGAGGCCGAGATCGCGGCCGCCGTCGACGCCGGGGTGCACCGCTGGCACGTCGAGAGCGAGCAGGAGCTGTACCGGCTCGCCACCGCCCTGGCCCACCGGCCGCGGGCCTCGGTGGACGTGCTGCTGCGGGTGAACCTGCCGGCGGGCGCGGGCGCCCTGGACGCGGCCGCCCTGGCGATGGGCGGCCGACCGACGCCGTTCGGCCTGGACCCGGAACGCGCCGAGGCGTGCGCCCGCCTGCTGACCGACCCGCTCGGCCCGTTCGGCGCGCTGCGCCCGCGGCTGCGGCTGCGCGGCGTGCACGCCCACCTGGCGAGCGGGCTGGCCGCGGCGGAGCAGCTGACGCTCGCCGAGCAGATCGTCGGCTGGTCGGCGCGGCTGGCCGAGCGGCACGCCTTCGCGCTCGACGAGGTCAACGTGGGCGGCGGCATGGCCGTCGACTACGCCGACCCGCAGGCGCGCTTCGACTGGACCGCGTTCGGCGAGGGCCTGGCCGAGCTGCTCGACCGCCACCCCGGCCCTATCCTGCGGATCGAGCCGGGCCGCGCGCTGACGGCGTACTGCGGCTGGTACGCCACCGAGGTGCTGGACGTGAAGCAGAGCTACGGGGAGGACTTCGCGGTCGTCCGCGGCGGCACCCACCACCTGCGCACGCCGGCCACCCGGGGGCACGACCAGCCGTTCACCCTGCTGCCGGTCGAGGCCTGGTCGTACCCGTGGCCGCGCCCGGCCGTCACCACGGGCCGGGCCACCCTGGCGGGCCAGCTCTGCACCCCGAAGGACGTCCTCGCGCGCAGCGCGCCGGCCGCGGCCGGGCTGCGCACGGGGGACCGGGTGCTCTTCGCCATGGCGGGCGCGTACGCATGGAACATCTCGCACCACGACTTCCTGATGCACCCGTACCCGGGCTTCCACTACCTCGACGGCGACGGTTCGGCACCCGCCGGCTGACGGCGGACGGCCTTCTCCGCGCCGGGGCACCCCCGATCCGGCCCCCTGCCGCAGGTCGGCACCGCACAGACGTGCGAGAGTGGTAGCCAGCGAAGGGAGCGCGCAGTGCTGATGGACAGGGTGGCGGAGATCCTCGCCGAGGCGTCTGCCGAGGCGGTGGAGCCGCGGTTCCGGGCGCTGACCGCCGGCGAGGTGATGGAGAAGGCCCCCGGTGAGGTGGTGACCATCGCCGACCGCGAGGCCGAGGCGATCATCGAGCGACGCCTGCGCGACCTGCTGCCCGTGCCGGTGGTCGGCGAGGAGGCCGTCGCCGCCGATCCCGCCCTCGCCCGCGCCCTGCACTCCGAGCCCGCCGTCTGGCTGGTCGACCCGGTGGACGGGACGTCCAACTTCATCGCCGGCCGCCCCGACTACGCCGTGATGGCCTCCCTGGTCCGTTCCGGCCAGACCGTGGCCTCCTGGATCTGGCAGCCGTCCAACGCCGTCTGCTACACCGCCGAGCTGGGCGCCGGCGCCTGGCGCAACGGCCACCGCCTCACCCGGACGCCCGCGCCGGCCGTCCCCGCGGAGTGGCGCGGCGCGGTGAAGAGCCGCTTCCTGGAACCGGAGCAGCGCCGCCGGGTGGAGGCGAACAGCGCCGCCTTCGGCGAGGTGACCCCGGGGCGGCACGCCGCCGGGATCGAGTACCCGGAGCTGGCCGAGGGCCGGCTGGACTTCATCCTCTACTGGCGCACCCTGCCCTGGGACCACGCCCCCGGCTCGCTCCTGGTCACCGAGGCCGGCGGGGTCTCCGCCCGTCTGGACGGCAGCCCCTACCGCCCGGAGGCCCCGGGCTGCGAACACGGGCTCCTGGTGGCCGCCGACCGGGAGACCTGGGAGCGGACCCGCGCCGTCCTGCTCGGCCCGGACGACTAGGCCCGGCCCGGCCCGGGTCCGGTCCGGGTCCGGTCCGGTCGGCCGCGGGCCCGCCCCCGCGGGCTCACCAGACGACGGGGAGTCGCTCCGGCAGGCGCTTGATGAAGCCGGGGCGCCAGGCCAGCTGCTCGACCGGCAGAGCCAGCCGCAGACCCGGCAGGCGCTCGACCAGCGCCGTGATCGCGATCTCCGCGTGGGTGCGGCCGAGCGCCGACGCCGGGCAGAAGTGGTGGCCGGCGCCGAAGGCCAGGTGCGGGTTGTCGGTCCGGTCGAAGTCGATGCGCTCCGGCTCCGGGAAGACCGCCGGGTCGTGGTTGGCGCCCTCGACCAGCACCAGCACCAGCTCGCCCTCCCTCACCTCCACGTCGCCCAGCCGCACGTCCGCGAGCGCGATCCGGGGCAGCGCGTCGCCGATGGAGAGGTTCACCCGCAGCAGCTCGTCCACCGCCCGGCCGATCAGGGCCGGCTCCCGGCGCAGCCGATCGGCCAGCTCCGGCTGCTGCACGAGGTGGATGACCGCGTGCAGCAGGAACGACGAGGTGGAGACGGCACCCGCACCGAACAGCGAGAGCGCGACGGTGGCCAGCAGCTCGTCACCCACCCGGTCGGACACGTCGGGCGAGCGACGCAGCTCGGCGAACCGGCCGAGCAGGCCCTCCTCGGGCTCCGGGTCGGCGTTGAGCCGCGCCACCATGTAGCCGAGGTCCTTGTACCAGTTGGGCGCGGCGCCCACGAACGGGACGGGGCTGGTCAGGAAGGCCACGTCGACGCCGGCCATCAGGCGCCGCCAGTCGTCGGCCGGGATACCGAGCAGCCGGCAGTGCAGGGCGGCCGAGTACGGCTCGGCGAAGCCGTCGCGCAGCTCGGCCGGCGCACCGTGCTCGACCAGCGTGTCGATCAGCCGGTGGGCCTGTGCCTGCAGCCAGCCGTCCAGTTCCTTGTCCGCACGCGGCGAGAGGGTCTTCATGACGGCGTTGCGCAGTCCCGCGCTGTTGATGTTGCCCATGCTGTCGACCACCTCCGGCGGGATGGTCAGCGCGTACTGGCGCGGGACGCCCGGGTTGGCGGTGTCCTTGAGGCTGAACCGCTCGTCCTCCAACACCTGCTTGGCCAGCGCGTAGCTGCTGACCAGCCAGGCGGGGTCACCGGTCATGGTGCGGACCCGCGCGACGGGCCGCTCCTCGCGCAGCCGGTTCGCCTCCTCCGGCAGCACGTCGCCTCTGCGGGAGAGCGGGAAGGTGGGATCGGACATGGTGAACTCCGTTGCGGATCGGGGTGGTACGGGCGGGAAGGCACGCGGACGTGCGGGAGTGGGAGGGCATGGGTGCGCGGAGCCGAGGACGCTCAGGCGGCGCGGACCGGCGGCCCGGCCGTCACGGGCAGCGGCGGGGCGGCCGGTCGGACCACCGCGTACGCCTGGCCGGGCGCCGCCCGCAGTCCCCGGTCACGGCCGAACAGGACGGGAGTGAGAGGGAGTTCGACGTGGTAGCAGCTGACCGAGGAGGCCACGCCGAGCAGCGCCGGGGTGTCCAGGAAGAACGGCAGCTCCGCGGCGATGTACTGCAGACCTGCGGCGAGCTGCAGTTCATTCGGTGCCAGCCCCTCGTCCATCCGGGCGGCAAGGAAGCCGCGTGCCATGCCCTCGGCGGCCTCGCGGAACTCCCGGTCGGTCCGCAACGCGTCGACCGTCTGGTGGTGCAGTCGCCCGTACGCGGGATGGCCGGTGAACTCGGATAGTGCGTGGGCCCGGACGTTGTCGGGTTCGCCGGCCTCCTCGGCGCCGCGCGCGATCCGCCGGGCGGTCGCCTTGACCTCCTTGGCGGCCCGCCGCTGCGCGTGCTCGGCGGTGTAGCCGAAGGCCGCGAACTGCGCCTCGACGTGCAGGTCCGCGTGGACGATGTCGATGCGGTCGAAGAACTCGCGCCCCCACCTGATGAGTTCGGATATTCGCCGGTGGCTGAAGTAGCTGTTCCCCGGGCTCACACCGATGAGCAGGTGGTCGCCGCGCCGCCAGATCTCCCGGCAGCGGGCGGAGAACGGAAGTGCCTCGTACGCGGTCCGATCGATGGTGACGGCGCTTTCGCCCGGGAGGGTTTCGCGCATGCCTGGTCTCCGCTTCGCAGAAATGGTCAAGGGATCCGGTCGCGCGGCTTCGCACGGTGCCCGTCGGCTCCTCCGCCGCACGCGGTTCACGCCGGCCGGTAGCGGCTCGCGCGGTTCCAGCGGGATTCACGGAATTGCACGGCGGATAGGCGGATTTCACCCGGATGTAAGGGCGAGCTCACCGCATGCCGATAGTGCGCGCCCGGTCAGGCGGCCCACCCCGGAGAGCCGTGTGCGTCTGGTGGGGCGGCGACCACATGAAGTTACCGCCGGTTCTCGGGATCTCCGCAAGCCCTGCCGGCGGGTTGGCGGAATCTGATCTCCGGGCGGCCGAAATCGGCCTGTACTCCTGCGTGAAGGTATGTCCACGGAGGCTTTTCGGCGGCGGCGGAATATCCCTCGGAGAGCATGTCACACCAGTGTGACTTCCTCCAGTATCCGCCCGGGGAATAGCTGTTGTTTTGGAATGCAGGCGCCGGGCCGGGGTGCGCGCGCCGGCGGGCGGTGCGCCCGGGACACGCCCTGACGGCGCACGGCCGAGCCGCTACGCGGGCCGGGTCTCCCGGCCGATCCGCACCACCTCGTGCAGCAGTGCGCCGATTTCGGCCGCGGACGCGTGCGGGTTCAGCAGGGTGAGCTTCAGCCGGACCCGACCCGGCCCCTCGCCGGGCAGCTCGGTGCGTCCGACGACGGCGCGGCCGGTGCGCAGCAGCGTCCGGCGGAGCTCGGCGTTGACCACGTCGAGCGCGGCCCCGTCGTGCTCGCCCGGCGGACGGTAGCGGAACACCACGGTGGTGAGGACCGGTTCGGCGTGCAGCTCCAGCTCGGGCTCGGCCCGCACGGCCTCGGCGGCGCCGCGCGCCAGCAGGTGGCAGGCGTCGACCAGCCGGCCGAGGCCCGCCCGGCCGAGGGTGCGCAGGGTGACCGCGATCTTGAAGGCGTCGGCCCGCCGGGTGGTGCGCAGCGACAGCCCCAACAGGCTGGGGTAGCCCGCCTGTTCGTCGTCGGCCGGGTTGAGGTACTCGGCGCGGCGGGCGAGCGACACGTAGGTCTCGGCCCGCCGTACCAGGAAGATCCCGGCGGCGGCGGGCTGCCAGCCGAGCTTGTGCCAGTCCAGCGAGACCGAGTCGGCCCGGGCGATGCCGTCGAGCAGGGGCGCGAGCCGGTCGGAGAGCAGCGCACCGCCCCCGTACGCGGCGTCGACGTGCAGCCAGGCGCCGTAGCGGGCGGCGAGGTCGGCGGCGGTGTGCAGCGGGTCGATTGCTCCGGTGTCGGTGGTGCCGGCGGTCGCGACCACGGCGATCGGGGTGTTCCCGGCCCAGCTGGTCTCGGCCAGGACGCGTTCCAGGGCGGCCGGGTGCATGCGCAGTTCGCGGTCGACGGGGACGGTGACGACGGCCCGCTCACCGAGGCCGAGCAGGGCGGCGGCGCGCTGGACGGAGAAGTGCGCGGCCTCCGAGGCGATGATCCGGGGCCGGACACCTGCCGGGAGGCCGTCCAACTCGACGATGCCGTCCAGCTTCTGGTCGCGGGCCAGCATCAGCCCCATCAGGTTCGACTCGGTACCTCCGGAGGTGAGCACGCCGGCGGCGTGGGCCGGGTCGAAGCCGACCAGGGCGGCGAGTTCGGCGAGCAGCGCGGTCTCCAGCGCGGTGGCGGCGGGCGCCTGGTCCCAGGAGTCCTGGGAGGGGTTGAGCGCGCTGACGGCGAGGTCGGCGGCGACGGCCACGGCCAGCGGCGGGCAGTGCAGGTGGGCGGCGCAGGCCGGATCGGCGGGATCGGCGGCGCCGCGGGCGAGGACCTCGGTGAGGCGGGCCAGGGCCTCCGCCCCGCCCGCCCCGGCCAGTGCGTCGGCGACCAGCGCGGCGATCCGGCCCGGGTGTCCGGCCGGCAGCGGTCCGCCACGGCGGGCGGCGCCGGCGTCCAGGGCGTCGAGCACGGTGGCCAGCAGCGGCCCGAGGGCACCCGGGCCGCCCGCACCGCCGGCGAGGGCGTCGAGCCCGGCGGACGGGTCGTCCGGCATCCCGGGATCGCCGGACCTCCCGGGCTCGGGCCCGCCGGGACCGCCCCCGGCAGCGCCGGGACCGTCCGGGACGCCGGTCCCCCAGGGGTCGTCCGGGAGGTCGGAACCGCCGGGCACCTCCGGGCCGTCGCCGGCGTCGCCGCCCCTGCCCGCGCCGCTCACCGCGCGCCCGCCGAGGCAGCCGCCGCAGCCGGACCGGAGGCCCCGGCTCTGCCTGCGGCTTCCCTCGCGCCCCCCACGCCCCCAGCGCCCCCAGCGCCCCCAGCGCCCACGGACGCGATCGCGTCCGCCAGCCGGTCGAGGACGGCGTCGACCTGTTCGTCGGTGACGGTGAGCGGCGGCAGGAGGCGCAGCACCGCGTCGTGCCGGCCGCCGAGTTCGACGATCAGCCCGCGGGCCAGGCAGGCCTCGCGCACCCTGACGGCGAGTGCAGGAGCCGCCGGCCGGGCCCCGCAGGCGTCCGGTTCGGCTTCGGGGTCGACCAGTTCGACGCCGAGCATGAGCCCCCGGCCGCGCACGTCGCCGATCACCGGCAGCTCCCCTGCCAGCGCGCGCAGCCGCTCGGACATCCGGGCGCCGACCAGCGCGGCCCGCTCGGCCAGACCGTGGGCGGCGACGAAGCGGATCGTGGCCGCCCCCGCCGCCATGGCGAGCGTGTTGCCGCGGAAGGTGCCGGTGTGCGCGCCGGGTCGCCAGCCGTCGTACTCCTCGCGGTAGACGACGACGGCGAGCGGCAGGCTCCCGCCGATCGCCTTCGAGAGCACCATCGCGTCCGGGACGATCCCGCTGTGCTCGACCGCCCACATCGCCCCGGTGCGGCCGACGCCGGTCTGCACCTCGTCCACGATCAGCGGGATGTCGCGCTCGGCGGTGATCCGGCGCATCTCGCGCAGCCAGCCGTCCGGCGCGGGCACGACGCCGCCCTCGCCCTGGACGGCCTCCAGGATCATCGCGGCCGGCCGGACCACCCCGCCCGAGGGGTCGTCCAGGAGCCGCTCCGCGTACGTGGCGGCGAGGTCGGCGCCGGCCTCCCCGCCGACCCCGAACGGGCAGCGGTACGCGTACGGGTAGGGCAGCCGGACCACCTCGCCGCCGCTCGGCAGCGGTTCCTTGACGGCGGTGTTGCCGGTGAGCGCGAGGGCCCCGGCGGTCATCCCGTGGTAGGCGCCGGTGAAGGCGAGCGCGCCGGAGCGGCCGGTGGCGGTCTGCATCAGCTTGAGCGCGGCCTCGACGGCGTCGGTGCCGGCGGGGCCGCAGAAGTGCACCCGCGCCCGCCCGGCGAACTCCTTCGGCAGGCTCTCGAACAGCGCGGTGGTGAAGTCGTCCTTCTCGGCGGTGGCGAGGTCCAGCAGGTGGAGCGGGGCGCCGCTGTCCAGGGTGCGGCGGATCGCCTCCAGAACCGCCGGGTGGTTGTGGCCGAGCGCGAGCGTGCCGGCGCCGGAGAGGCAGTCCAGGTAGCGGCGGCCGTCGGCACCCTCGACGGTCATGCCGTTGGCGCGCACCGGCACGATCGGGAACGAGCGGGCGTACGTGCGGGCGGCGGACTCGCGGACGCGCTGGCGGCGCAGGACGGCGTCGCCGCCGGGGGTCTGGGCGGGCACGGTCGGACCGGTGGCGGGCTCGGCGGCGAGCGACAAGGCGGGACTCCCAAGAAGTTAGGTAAGCCTAACTTTACTTTGCTTGACCTGGCCGGATACACCGAGGGCCGCCAGAATCACCCGCGCGGGTGACAACGAGCCCGACCACCCAACGAGCGGGCCGCCCGGAGGTTACGGGGCTCCGCGCTACGCTCGCCCCATGTCGCCCGAATCCTCGCCCGCGCCGTCCGACCACGAGGCCGAACTGGCCCGCACCCGCGAGTTCTTCGCCGCACGCGCCGCCGGCTGGGACACCCGCTTCCCCGACGACGGCCCCCGCTACGCCGCCGCGATCGCCGAACTCGGCCTGCACCCGGGCGACTCCGTGCTGGACGCGGGCTGCGGCACCGGCCGCGCGCTGCCCCTGCTGCGCGCCGCGGTGGGGCCCGAGGGGCAGGTGCTCGGAGCCGACGTCACCCCGGAGATGCTGGACGAGGCCGCCGCCCGGCACCCCGGAACCGCGACCCTGCTGCTCGCCGACTGCGCCCGCCTCCCGCTCCCGGACGCCTCCCTCGACGCCGTCTTCGCCGCCGGCCTGGTCTCCCACCTCCCCGACCCGCCCGGGGCCCTGCGCGAACTCGCCCGCGTCACCCGCCCGGGCGCACCGCTCGCACTCTTCCACCCCGTCGGCCGCGCCGCCCTCGCCGCGCGCCACGGCCGCGGGCTCACCCCCGACGACCTCCGCGCCGAACCCAACCTGCGCCCGCTGCTGGCCGCCGCCGGCTGGCGGCTGGACCGCTACACGGACACCGACGACCGCTACCTCGCGCTCGCCACCCGGGCCTAGCCGAGGACCGGCCGCTCGCCGGCCGGGGATCCGGGCCGCGGGTGCGGCACCGCCGATCTCCGAGGACTCCACCGAGCGCGTCGACGGCCACGAGGCGCAGGCGCTCCTCGCCCGGTACGCCGCCCGGCAGCCGCCGGGACCGGGCCGGGCGAGACCCCCGCTAGGCTCCGCCGGCCGTCCAGCGGTAGCAGAGCTCCGGGCGGCCGACGCTGCCGTACTGGGGCTCGCGGGCGGCGAGGCCGGTGTCGACGAGGTGCTCCAGGTAGCGGCGGGCGGTGATGCGGGAGACGCCTGCGGCGGAGCCGGCGGCCGCCGCGGAGAGCCCGGTCCGGGCCTCGCGCAGGACGGCCGCGACGGTCTCCAGCGTCGGCGCGCTCAACCCCTTGGGCAGGGCGGTGCGTTCGGGCGTGCGGAGCAGGGCGAGGGCCTGGTCGACCTCGTCCTGTCCAGTCGCGTCGCCGGTGCGCCCGAGGGAGTCGCGGTAGCGCGCGTACCGCTCCAGGCGGTCGTGCAGGGCGGCCGCACTGAACGGCTTCAGCAGGTACTGGACCACGCCCGCCGAGACCGCCTGCCGCACCATCGCGAGGTCGCGGGCCGAGGTGACGGCGATGACGTCGGTGGTGTGCCCGGCCGCGCGCAGGGTGCCGCAGAGCTGCAGGCCGTGACCGTCCGGCAGGTAGAGGTCGAGCAGGGTGAGGTCGACGGGCGTTCCGGCGGACCGGGCGCGCTCCAGGAAGCGCAACGCCTCCGCGCAGCCGCGCACCGTGCCGACGACGCGGAAGCCGGGTTCGCGGTCGACGTAGAGGGTGTGCGCGGCGGCGGCCACCGGGTCGTCCTCGACCACCAGGACGGTGATCTCCGGGCGGGGCCCGCCGGCGCGGCGCCCACCGGGACGGCGGGGCCCGTCCGGGGGCAGGTCCGGGCGCCCGTCCGCGGGCCGGTCGACCGGCCGGTTCACGACGCCACCGGCTCGGGCAGACGGGCCGGGCGGCCGAGCGGCAGCCGGACGGTGAGCACCGCGCCGCGGTCACGGCCGACCTCGACGGTACCGCCGTTGCGCCGGGCGGCCTGGGCGACCAGGGCGAGCCCGAGGCCGTGCCCGCGGTCGTCCTGCTTGGTGCTCCAGCCGCGCCGGAACACGTCCGCGACGGCGGACGGGTCGATGCCGGTGCCGGTGTCGGCGACGCGGAGCAGCAGGTGCCCAGCGGAGGGGGGCACGGACCCGCCCGGACCGGTCCCGTCACCGTCCCCGGGTCGCGCGGCGCCGGCCGGCCCGGACTCCGACCCGGCGGACTCCGCTCCACCGGACTCGATCCGGGCGGTGACGGTGACCTCGGGCGGGTCGGGGCTCGCGGCGGCGCCGGCGATCGCGGCGTCGACCGCGTTGTCGATCAGGTTGCCGAGCACGGTGATCAGGTCGCGGGCGGACAGGCCCGGCGGCAGCACGCCGTCGTCGATCCGGCTGTCCTCGGTGAGGGTCAACTCCACACCCCGCTCGGCGGCCTGGGCCGCCTTGCCGAGCAGGAGGGCCGCCAGCACCGGCTCGCCGACGGCGGCGACGACGCGGTCGGTCAGCTGCTGGGCGAGTTCGAGCTCGGCGGTCGCGAACTCCACCGCCTCCCGGTGCCGGCCGAGTTCGATCAGCGAGACGACGGCGTGCAACCGGTTGGCCGCCTCGTGCGCTTGCGCGCCGAGCGCCTCGGTGAATCCCCGCACCGAGTCCAACTCGCCGCTCAGCGACTGAAGTTCGGTGTGGTCACGGAGGGTCAGAACCTGCCCGAGGCCGGTGCCGATGGTCGACGTGTTGAGCACCACGACCCGCTCTGCGGTGAGGTGGACCTCGTCCCGGACCGGCTCGGCCCCGAGCACGGCGGCCACCAGTGCCGCCGGCAGCCCCAGCTCGCCGAGCGGCCTCCCCTCCACCTCCCCTTCCAGCGCCAGGAGTTCGCGGGCCGCGTCGTTGCAGAGCACCACCCGGTGCCGGCGGTCGAGCAGGACCAGTCCCTCGCGCACCGAGTGCAGGGTGGCCTGGTGGTACTCGTAGAGATGGCTGAGCTCGTCCGGCCCCATGCCGTGGGTGTGGCGCCGCAGCCGGGAGTTGGCGAGGTAGGTGCCGGCGCCGCCGACCGCCAGGGCGGCCACCGCGACGCCGACCAGCGCGAGCAGCGGCCCGCGCAGCTGTGCGGAGATCGACTGCACCGTGATCCCGGCGCTGACCAGCGCGACCACCCGGTGCCGCTCGTCCAGCACCGGCGTGACCACCCGGACCGACGGGCCGAGCGTCCCGGTGTACGTCTCACTGCGGGTCCGGCCGGCGAGCGCCCAGTCGATGTGCCCCAGGAACGTCTTGCCGATCTGCTCGGGCAGCGGGTGGGTCCAGCGCACCCCGGCGGTGTCCATCACGGTGATGAAGGAGACCCCGGTGTCCGCGCGGACCTGCTCGGCGTACGGCTGGAGCAGGGCGCTCGGGTCGGGCGCGCCGACGGCGGCCAGCACGGACGGCGAGTCCGCCACCGAGCGGGCGACCGCGGTGACCTGGCGGCGGGCGGCGTCCTCGGCCCGACCCGCGGTGAACAGGTACGCCAACACGGCGCCGCCGGCCACGACCGCGGCCACGATCACCACCTGGACGACGAAGAGCTGTCCGGCCAGGCTGCGCACCGGTCCACGCGGCCGCCGGCGCGGTGTGGGGCGGATGCGCACGGACATGCCAGACAGTGTGCACCACCGCCGACGCCCGGCAGGAGCCCCGTTCGCAGCGGGGCCGTGCCGCCCGGCTCCCGGGGCCGCCCGGCCGCGGCATGAACTCTATGAACGCAAACGTGACCCCCGTCACTGTCCGGCCCGATAGTCGGAGCGGCCCACCACCCGGGGCCACCAGGACTGCAGGGCGAAGGAGCCGCAGATGTCGATCACTGGAGCAGGGCCCCAGGCGGGGGTCAGACGCCGGGACCGCACCCACTACCTCTACCTCGCGGTGATCGCGGCGGTGGTCGCGGGCGTCGTGGTCGGACTGGTCGCGCCGACCTTCGCGGTCGAGCTGAAGCCGCTCGGGACCGGATTCGTCAACCTGATCAAGATGATGATCAGCCCGGTGATCTTCTGCACGATCGTGCTGGGCATCGGCTCCGTGGCCAAGGCCGCGAAGGTCGGCAGGGTCGGCGGACTCGCGCTCGGTTACTTCCTCACCATGTCCACCGTGGCGCTGGCCATCGGCCTGGTGGTGGGCAACCTGCTGGAGCCGGGTGGCGGCCTGCACCTGACCGCCGCGCTCGCGAAGTCCGGCCACGCCCAGGCCGCCGCCGGACACGCCCAGTCCACGACCGACTTCCTGCTCGGAACGATCCCGACGTCCATGCTCTCCGCCCTCACCGAGGGCAAGGTGCTGCAGACCCTGCTGGTCGCCCTGCTGGCCGGCTTCGCCCTGCAGGCGATGGGCGCGTCCGGCGCACCGGTGCTGCGCGGGATCGAGCACGTGCAGCGGCTGGTGTTCCGGGTCATGTCGATGATCATGTGGGTGGCTCCGATCGGGGCCTTCGGCGCGATGGCCGCGGTGGTCGGGGCGACCGGCACGGCCGCACTGAAGAGCCTCGCCGTCATCATGATCGGCTTCTACGTCACCTGCATCCTGTTCGTGGTCGTGGTGCTCGGCACGCTGCTGCGGCTGGTCGCCGGCGTCAACGTGTTCACGCTGCTGCGCTACCTCGGCCGCGAGTTCCTGCTGATCCTCTCCACCTCGTCCTCGGAGAGCGCACTTCCCCGCCTGATCGCCAAGATGGAGCACCTCGGCGTCAGCCGCCCGGTCGTCGGCATCACGGTCCCGACCGGCTACAGCTTCAACCTCGACGGCACCGCGATCTACCTCACCATGGCCTCGATCTTCATCTCGGAGGCGATGGCCAAGCCGATGTCGCTGGGCGAGCAGCTCTCGCTGCTGGTCTTCATGGTCATCGCCAGCAAGGGCGCGGCCGGGGTCACGGGAGCCGGGCTGGCCACCCTCGCGGGCGGGCTGCAGTCGCACAAGCCCGCGCTGGTCGACGGCGTCGGCCTGATCGTCGGCATCGACCGCTTCATGTCGGAGGCGCGGGCGCTGACCAACTTCGCCGGCAACGCGGTCGCCACCGTGCTGATCGGGCACTGGACCGGCGAGCTCGACCGCGAGCAGGCCCGGCGGGTGCTGGCGGGCGACGCGCCGTTCGACGAGCAGACCCTCGTGGACGCGCACGGCACCGCGGCACCCGCTCCCGCGGGCGCCGGAGCGCTGCCGGACCCGGTCCCCGCGCAGAGCGGCACCGCGAGCGCAACGGCCGCCTGAGCCCCACCCGCACGCCCCACCGCACGCCCCACACCGCACGCCCCACACTGGACTCCCCCGGTCCGGCGCCTCGCCCAACCCCCCGAGCGGCGCCGGGCCGGGGGCCTTTCCGTCCGCCGACCCGGCACCGCCTGCGCGCCTCAGGGCTCGTCGGAGCCGCTGACCGCCCAGCTCAGGCCCGTCGCCGGATCCTCCATCGCGAGGTGCAGATGGCGCAGGCCGTCCGCCGGGTCCCACCAGGTGAAGCAGCGCATCCGGGCCACCAGCGCATTCACCGCCGCTCGGTCCGGCCCGTCGTGGCCGGCCATCGCACCGAGCGCCCGCCAGAGCGCCAGCCGGCCGTGCGCCGACCCCCGTGACCGCTCGGTCGCGCCCGCCTGGACCAGCACCGGGTACGCGATCGCGAACGGCAGGTACCCGCCGGTGACCCGGTGGCCGGGGGCCAGCTGGGCGGCCGCCCGCGGCGCGGGCCCGCGGACGCAGACCACGTCCGCCCATTCGGCCAGCGCGGCCAGCGCCCCGGTCGCCGGCTGGCCGCGCAACCGGCCCCCCGGCTCCGGCAGCAGCACCGGCCCCAGGCCCTCGCGTGTGGCCGGCAGCGTCAGCAGCGCACTGCGCGCACCGCCGCCGGGCAGGTAGTCGCGCACCCGCACACCCTCACCCCAGCCGACCGACTCCCACGGCTCCAGCAGCGGCGGGACGCTCTCCGGGTCGGGCTCGGCCCCGTACGAGAGGTCCTCGCCGATCAGCACCCGGGTCTGTGCGACCAGCCGCCGCACCGGGGCCGGGCCCAGCAGCGGGGCCAGTCGCAGCCAGGAGTGCCGGGTGGCGAGCACCTCCCAGAGCGGCCCGGCGTCGTGGTCCGCCACCCCGGCGGAGGTCCCGGGGCCGCCGTCCGCGTCGAACAGGCGGACGGCCAGTTCGGGCGGCGCGGCGTACGCGATCAGGTGGCCGAGCAGCGCGCTCTCCACCACGGCCGCCCCCTCGCCCGCGCGCGCCACGGCGGCGCCCCGGACCCGCCGGTATACGGTCAGCAGGTCGTGCCAGCGGCCGCCCTCGACCAGGGTGCGGAGCCGGTGCTCCTGGTACGTGATCACGATTTTCAGCGTACGGGCCGGGGCCCCGCATCAGCTGACTTGCCGTCAGCTCGGTGCGTCGGGCGACGCCGGGAACCTCCGCGCCCGGCCGGTGCACGGCCGCCCCGCTTCGGCGCGCCCCCCGCCGCCCGTGCCGCCGCCACCGGCACGCTCCCCTTCGAGGAAGGCCCGGAGGCGCCGGAGCGCCCGGCGGCGGGTGACCGCCAGCGTGGAGCGGTGCACACCCAGCAGCGCCGCGGCCTCGTCGATGCCGTAGCCGTCGACGTCGACCAGCAGGACGACGCGCGCCTGCTTGGCGGTCAGATGGCGCAGCAGCCGGACCACCTCCCAGTGGGCGTGCAGTTCCCCGAACCCGCAGCCGTACGGCCCCACGTCGACCCGCGCGCCCTCCGGCGGCTCCGGAACGACCTGCCGGCGCCGCTCCCGACGCCACTGGTCCCGCAGGATGTTGGCCATGACGGTGAACACATAGGCGTAGGGCTGCGGATGGCCGAGGAACCGCTCGGGGCGGCGGGCGATCCGCAGATACGCGTCGTGCACGACGTCGCCGGCGGCGGACGGACTTCCGCAGAGCGAGGCGGCCGTCCGATGGAGCCTCGGCAGCATTTCCGTGAACGCCCGGTTGAAAGCCGCCACATCGGCGCCTTCCGATCGGGAAGTGTCCGGCCCCGACCGCATTCCGTCACGTTCAGCCCGGTCACATCCGGACCGGCCGGACCCGGGGAGGTCGCACTCGACCCGGCCGCATTCCGGGGGACCTTGCCCGGATGGGGCCGGTCCGGACCGGCCCTGCCCGGGGGGACGGGCGCCGGCGGCGACGTCCGCCCCCTCCCCGCCCCGGCGCTGACGGACGAATTCCATGCCGCCCCCTCGGAAATCGGCAGCCGAAGGCACCGGTCGGTGGTCAGTGGTTCGCCATCGGCCGCCATGTGATGCAGATCACATCATAGTTCGCCACCTCACGATGCGCAGTCATTCGTGTGCAATTCGTCACCAGCCGTACAGGGCTTGGGAATTGCCGCCCGGCGGCCGCGGGACGGCCGGTCGTGGACACCCCGCCGGGCGCCGGGCGCGGCACCGCGGCCTTCACGCACGGGTGAGGGGTCCTTCGGGCGGGGAAGGTCGGGAAGGAGTCCGCCGCCTCCGGACGGCCACTGCACGGAGCGACGACGGCGGGGAACGGCGTGGACGGTGAAGGTCCGCCGCCTGGATCGGCGGTCCGGTCGGGGCCGCTTCCGGACCGCCGGTTCGCCCCTCAGGCGGCGCGGTCGT
Source organism: Kitasatospora hibisci (assembly GCF_043950205.1). Taxonomy (NCBI): domain Bacteria; kingdom Bacillati; phylum Actinomycetota; class Actinomycetes; order Kitasatosporales; family Streptomycetaceae; genus Kitasatospora; species Kitasatospora hibisci. The sequence continues at coordinate 1,862,980 of NZ_CP171642.1, forward strand.
GGTCGCCCGGCGCCGGCCGCACGGGCATGGTCGGGAACTCCTCGATGGCGAGCTCGCCCGCCTCCCCGTGGGCGGCGCGCTCCCGGGGGGCCGGGGAGAGCACGACGAAGGCCGAGGCGAGGAAGAGGAACGAACCGAGCCCGACGGCGAGCGGGAAGACGAACTCCATCGGAGCGACCCCGCCGAGGCCGGTCCGCGCCGGCTCCAGGTGGACGTGGACGGCGGCCATGGCCGTGTAGTGCATGCAGCTCACGGCGAGGCCCATCACCAGCGATGCGCCGACGGCCGCGTACACGTTGCGGATGGTGACGGCCGCCCAGAGCGCCGCCGTGGCGGCGCCGACCGCGATCAGGACGGAGAGCGCGACGGTGCCCGCGTCGTGGCGCAGGCCGCCGTGCAGCCGCATCGCGGCCATGCCGAGGTAGTGCATCGCGGCGACGCCGAGGCCGGTGGTGAGCCCGCCGGTCACCAGGGCGAGGCCCCGGTGCCGGCCGTGGCCGACGGCGAACACGCCGAGGCCGGTGACCAGGACGGCCACCAGCAGGCTGAGCACGGTCAGCGGGACGTCGTAGCGCAGTTCGGTGCCGTCGACCGCGAAGCCGAACATGGCGACGAAGTGCATCGTCCAGATGCCGGAACCGATCGCGGCGGCCGCGGTGAGCAGCCAGTTCCGGCGGGAGGCCCCGGTGGCGGCCAACCCGCGCAGCGTGCAGCGCAGGCCGAGGGCGGCCCCGGCGCACGCCACCACGTACGAGAGCGCGGGCGTGAGCCAGCCGAAGGTGAAGTGGTTCATCGTTCCCATCGGACCTCCGTCGACCGGTCGGGCCCGGGTGGTTCACGCTGCACGCCCGGGCTCCCCGCACCGGGCGGACTCCGCGCGGTCGACGGACGGCGACGGGTCCGGACCAGGCCGGAGGATCGGTCGCTTGTCATATGCCATACGCACGTGCGCACCCGCTTCAGGGTGCGTGGGACGCTATCGGCGGCGCCGAAGAGCCTTCGCGAAGATATGAAAAGCTACCCACCGTACGCAGCGGCTGTGTTCGAATGGGCCGGTCCTCTGCCCGCGCGCGCCGCCCTGCCCGGCAGCTCGCAGCGGCCGGCGACCGGCGACCGGCGGCCGGCGGCCGGCGGCCGGCGACGGCACTTCGCAGAGCGCCCGAGCACTCTGCGAAGTGCGCCGGGATCAGGAGTCCGACCGCGGCACGAGGCGGATCCGCAGCGGACCGTCCACCTGCAGCGTGATCCCCTGGCCGAGCGCCACCTCCCGGTCGATCGCCTCGAAGTCGAAGTCGCGCAGCAGCACCCCCAGCGAGAGCACCGACTCCAGCATCGAGAAGTGCTGCCCGATGCAGGCGCGCGGACCGCCCCCGAACGGGTACCAGGCGTAGCGGTGCCGCCCCCGCTCCCGCTCGGGGAGGAAGCGGTCCGGGTCGAATCGCTCCGGCTCCTCCCAGTGGCCGGGATGCCGGTGCGTCACCCAGGGCGCCAGCACCACCTGCGCACCGGCCGGGATGACGAGCCCGCCGATCACCGTCTCGGCCACCGCCCGCCGCCCGATCAGTGGGGCGGCGGGGTACAGCCGCATCGCCTCCTTGACCACCCGGGTCACGCACGGCATCGCCTCCAGGTCCGCGGCGGTCGGCTCGCGTCCGCTCAGCACCTTCTCCGCCTCCTCCCGGGCCGACCGCCGCTGCTCCGGGTGCTCGGCCAGCAGGTGCAGTGCGAAGGCGAGCGAGGTCGCCGTGGTCTCGTGGCCGGCGAGCAGGAAGATCAGCACCTGGTCCCGCAGCTCGGCGGGATCGAGCCGCTCGCCGTCCTCGCCCCGCGCCCTCGCGAGCAGCCCGAGCAGGTCGTCGGACGCGTCCTCACCCGTGGAGCCGGCCTCCGGCCCCGACCCGGCCCCGACCCCGGTGCGCGCCGCGCGGGCGGCGCGCTCGGCGATGATCCGGTCGCAGACCCGGTAGAGGTCCCGCTGGGCCCGGGCGCCGCGCCGGTTGGACGGGGTCGGCCAGCCGCGCGGGACGCGGACCGGCGCGAAGCCGCGCTCCATGACGTAGTCACCGAGGACCGGGAAGCTGCGGTGCACCACCGCGACCGCCTCCTCCACGTCCGCCCCGAACAGGATCCTGGCGACGGTGCGCAAGGCGAACCGGGACATCTCGTCGGCCACGTCCACCACGCCGTCCGGCACCGCCCGCCAGCGCTCGGCCAGAGCCCGCGCCTCCAGCCCGATCGCCGCCGCGTAGCCGTCGACGCGGCGACGGGTGAACAGCGGCTGGACGAGCCGGCGCTGCCGCTGGTAGTCGCCGTCCTGGCTGGTCAGCAGACCGTTGCCGACACTGGTGCGCAGCTCCTCGTAGAAGTTGTTCTCCTTGCGGAAGTTGGCCGCCTCGCCGCCGAGCACCTGCTGGGCGCCCTCCGGGGAGAAGACCGCGAAGAACTCGGTCCGCAGCCCCGGCGGCCCGGCCGTGAAGCGGACCACGTCGCCGTAGTCGCGCCGGGCGGCCAGGTAGGTACGGAACGGCCTGCGCGTGAGATCGAACAGCGAGCCGATCAACGGGAGTCCGGGCGGGCCGGGTATGCGGATGGCAGCAGCGGTCATCGGAGCCTCCTGTCCAGTGGCCTACCCACCAGTTGACTGACGGGTCATCATCCACGGAAAGCGGCGCAGCGGACCAGGGCGCGTTCGCGCCACCGGCCCGGGGGCCCGGGGCCCGGAGCCCGGTTTGAGCCTTCCAACGACGAAGAGGCGACTGCCGCAGATCCCCGCCTGTGCGATGAACCAGGCGACTTTCCACTGGCATCTGCGGCACTATGATCGCCATATCAGCCGCACCTGCGGACGTGGCACCGCGCCCCGTCCGGCGTGCCCCGGAGGGGAAAGCCCGATGAGCACCGACACCACGCCCACCGCCCGCACCCGCAGACTCGCCGTCGTTGCCGCAGCGGCTCTCGTCCTCAGCCTCGGGATCACCGCCTGCGGTAGCGACGGCGAAACGATCTCCTCGGGCACCGGCACCGCGTCCGCCGGTGCCGCCGCGGGCGCCGGCTCCCCGACCGCCGCCCCGGCCGACGTCCCGAAGGCCTCCGGCACGATCACCGTCTTCGCCGCCGCCTCGCTCAGGGAGAGCTTCACCGAGCTCGGCAGGAAGTTCGAGGCCGCCAACCCGGGCGCCAGGGTCACGTTCAACTTCGGCGGCAGCTCCGGCCTCGCCACCAGCATCAACTCCGGCGCCCCCGCGGACGTGTTCGCCGCGGCCAGCCCGGCCACCATGAAGACGGTCGGCGACGCGGGCGGCACCGCCGGCACGCCGAAGACCTTCGTGCGGAACACGCTCACCATCGCCGTGCCCAAGGGCAACCCCCAGCACGTCGCAGGGCTCAGGGACCTCTCCGCCCCCGGCGTCAAGGTCGCGCTCTGCGCGAAGGAGGTCCCGTGCGGAGCCGCCGCACAAGCCGCGCTCAAGGCGGCCGGCGTGGAGCTCACCCCGGTCACCCTGGAGCAGGACGTCAAGGGCGCACTGACCAAGGTCGAGCTGGGCGAGGTCGACGCCTCGCTCGTGTACCGGACCGATGTCAGGGCCGATGCTGCGAAGATCGACGGCGTGGACTTCCCCGAGGCCGCCGAGGCCGTGAACGACTACCCGATCGCCGCCCTGGCCAAGGCGCCGAACAAGCCCGGCGCGGCCGCCTTCGTCGCCTACGTCGGATCGGCCGAGGCGCAGCAGGTGCTCACCGCGGCGGGGTTCCAGGCGCCGTGAGCCCCCGCCCCCGCACCACCGGGCCGGACGCCGGGGAGGCCGCCCCGGGCACGGGCCTGCCGCCCCGGCGGCGGCGAGCGAACCGCGTCCCGGTCGCGCTGCTGCTCCCGGCGCTGATCGGGCTGGCGTTCCTGACCCTGCCGGTGGTCGGGCTGCTGATCCGGGCGCCCTGGAGCAGTCTGTCCGACCAGCTCACCAGCACCGAGGTCTGGGACGCGCTGCGCCTCTCGCTCGTCTCCGCCACGGCGGCGACGGGGGTGTCGCTGCTGCTCGGGGTGCCGCTGGCCTGGCTGCTGGCGAGGACCGAGCTGCCCGGGCGCCGGCTCGTCCGGGCGCTGGTGACCCTGCCCCTCGTGCTGCCGCCGGTGGTGGGCGGTGTGGCGCTGCTGCTGGTGCTCGGGCGGCGCGGCATCGTCGGCTCGTGGCTGGACTCCGCCTTCGGCATCACCCTGCCGTTCACCACCACCGGTGTGATCGTCGCCGAGTCGTTCGTGGCGATGCCGTTCCTGGTGATCAGTGTCGAGGGCGCTCTGCGGGCCGCCGACCCGCGGTACGAGGAGGCGGCCGCCACCCTGGGGGCCTCGCGGCTGACCGCCTTCCGCCGGGTCACCCTGCCGCTGATCGCCCCCGGCATCGGCGCGGGCGCCGTCCTGGCCTGGGCCCGGGCGCTGGGCGAGTTCGGGGCGACGATCACCTTCGCCGGCAACTTCCCGGGCAGGACGCAGACGATGCCGCTGGCCGTCTACCTCGCCATGGAGCGGGACCCGGAGGCGGCCATCGCACTCTCGCTGGTGCTGCTGGTGGTCTCCATCGCCGTCCTGGTCGGGCTGCGCGAACGCTGGCTGTCGGCCCCGTGAGACCGGCCTCAGCCCCCGAGGCCGGACACCGGGCGCCCGCCCGGCAGCGCGCACGGGAGGGTGGCCGGGCACGGGCCGCACGCACGGAGGGGGCACGTCGGACGCGCACAGTGGAAGCGCGGGGTGGGAGGTCGGCCCGCCCGACCTCCCACCCCGGGGGTGGATCGGCCCCCCGTCCCGCCACGGTCCCCCGCCCCGGATCCCGCGACGACCCCAAGCCCTGCGAAACCCTGGAAGCCCGCACCATGACTGCCGCCGCCCCCGCCCCCGCCCCCGCCCTCGAAGCCCGGCTACGGGTGGACCGCACCGCCTTCAGCCTCGACCTCGCGCTGACCGCCGCCCCCGGCGAGGTGGTCGGCCTGCTCGGACCGAACGGCGCCGGCAAGTCCACGGCCCTGCGCGCGCTCGCCGGTCTGCTCCCGCTCAGCGGCGGCCACCTGCGGCTGGACGGCCGCGTCCTGGAGGACCCGGCCCGGCGGGTGCACACCCCCGCCGAGGAGCGCCCGGTCGGCGTGGTGTTCCAGGACTACCTGCTCTTCCCGCACCTCAGCGCGCTCGACAACGTCGCCTTCGGCCCGCGCTGCCAGGGCCGGCGCAAGCGCGAGGCGCGCGCCGAGGCGGCCGGCTGGCTGGAGCGGATGGGCCTGGGCGAGCACGCCACCGTGCGTCCGGGCCGCCTCTCCGGGGGCCAGGCGCAGCGGGTGGCGCTCGCCCGCGCGCTGGCCGTCCGGCCCCGGCTGCTGCTGCTCGACGAACCGCTGGCCGCCCTCGACGCCCGCACCCGCCTCGACGTCCGCTCGCAGCTGCGACGCCACCTCGCCGAGTTCGAGGCGATGGCGGTGCTGGTGACGCACGACCCGCTGGACGCGATGGTGCTGGCCGACCGGCTGGTGGTGATCGAGGACGGGCGCGAGGTGCAGTCCGGCAGCCCGGCAGAGATCGCCCGCCGGCCGCGCACCGACTACATCGCCCGTCTGGTCGGCCTCAACCTCTACCAGGGCACGGCGGACGGCCACCGGGTCACGCTGGCGGACGGCACCGAGCTGACCACCACCGAGGAGCTGAGCGGCCCCGCCTTCGTGGCCTTCCCCCCGTCGGCGGTGACGCTCTACCGGGAGAGGCCGCAGTCCAGCGCGCGCAACGTCTGGGAGCTGGAGGTGGCGGGTATGGACCTGCACGGCGACCAGGTCCGCGCCGACCTGGCCGGGGCCGTGCCGATGGCCGCCGACCTGACGCCCGCCGCCGCGGCCGAGCTGGACCTCGCCCTCGGCGCCACCGTGTGGGCGTCGGTCAAGGCCGCCCAGACGCACGCCTACCCGGCCTGACCCCGATCCGCCCGGACGGCCTACTCCGACGGCTCCACGAAGCCGGCCTCGTACGCGGCGATCACCGCCTGGGTGCGGTCCCGGGCGCCGAGCTTCGCCAGCACGCTGCTGACGTGCGTCTTCACCGTCTGCACCCCGAGGAACAGCTGCTCGGCGATCTCCCCGTTGGCGAGTCCGCGGGCCATCAGGCGCAGCACCTCGGCCTCGCGCCCGGTCAGGGCGGCGCGCTCCAACGTCTCCCGCGCGGCGCGGTTGCCCTGGCCGACGGCGAGGCGCCGGATCGCGGCCGGGAAGAGCAGCGACTCGCCCGCGGCAACCAGCCGGACGGCCTGGGCGATCTCGGACGGGCGCGAGCGCTTCAGCAGGAACCCGTCGGCGCCGGCCCGCAGCGCCTGGTAGACGTAGTCGTCGTTCTCGAAGGTGGTAACGACCAGGATCTTCGGGGCCTGCCCCGACGGCCCGCCGTCCGCGGCCCCGCCGGTGCCCGACCCGACCAGCGCCCGGGTGGCCGCCAGGCCGTCCGTCCCCGGCATCCGGACGTCCATCAGCACCACGTGCGGGCGCAGTTCGCGGGCCAGCGCGACCGCCTCGGCGCCGTCGGCGGCCTCGCCGACCACCTTCAGGTCGCCCTGGGCCTCCAGGACGGCCCGCAGACCGGCCCGGACCAGCTCCTCGTCGTCGGCCAGCAGTATGTTGATCATCACACGCCCAAGCGTAGGGGGATGCGCACGGCCAGCACCCACTCGCCCGACTCCCCGTCCGTCCCGGCCGAGGCCTCGCCGCCGAGCAGGACGGCCCGCTCCCGGATGCCGCGAAGGCCCTTCCCGCCCCGGCGCGGGGTGGACCGGCCGTGCGCCGCCGGGCCCACGGCGTTGGCGCAGCGCAACTCGAACGCGCCCTCGCGCACGGCCATCCGGATGCCGATCGACTGCCCGGGCGCGTACTTGAGGGCGTTGGTGACGCCCTCCTGGACGATCCGGTAGCCCTCGCGGGAGAGCACACCCGGCAGGCTCCCGGACGGCACGTCGATCCACGCCTCGACCTGGCTGCCGGCCGAACGGGCGGTCTCGAAGAGCGCGGGGAGCTGCTCGATGCCGGGGCGCTCGCAGGCGTCCCCGCCCTCACCACCGGGGCCTCCGCCACCGGGGCGGTCGCCGGTGTCGCGGAGCAGGAGGAGGGTGCGCTCCAGGTCGTCCATCGCCCGGCGCCCGGTCTCCTCGATGACCTGGAGCGCTTTGGCGACGAACGCCGGATCGCCGACCTCGCGCGCCGCACCGGACTGAATGACCGTCACCGTCAGCGCGTGGCCGATGGAGTCGTGCAGCTCGCGCGCCAACAGGTTGCGCTCCAGCAGCCGTTCGGCCCGCAGCTCGGCGGCGGCCAGCCGCTCGGCCTGCGATGGCCCCAACAGCCCCTTCGCCATGACAAGTTGGAGTCGGCCCGCCCAGACGATCAGCCACCCGAGGCCGAACAGCAGGACCGGCGGCAGCAACTGGTACCACGACAGGCCGGTCCGGGCCGGGAGCCGGACACCGTAGAGGTCGGGCTCCGGCCGGACGGCCAGCTCGACGGCGGACACCGCCACCAGGATGCAGGCCGCCCCGGCGGCCGAGCCCAGAGCCGTCCGCCCGACCAGCCACACCGCGGTCCGCCACCGGTCGGCCCAGGTGCGGGCCGGCTCGGCGGCGATGTCCTGCTCCCGCCCGGGCATCAGCAGGAGACGGGCCTGTACGCCCTCGGCCCGGCGCATCGCGGGCACCATGGCCGCCAGGACGAGCAGTGCGACGTCCACCGGAACCGCCCGGGCCAGGATCCCGCCGAGGGTCGGGCCGGATGTTCCCGGATAGACCATCAGGACCACGCCGGCGAAGACCCAGCCGATGAGCAGATGCATCAGCCGCGCGTAGACGGCGGCGCTCAGCAGGGGCGCGAATATGCGGGGCATTCGGCCATCCTGCCAGGTCAGCGGCGTGGACGGCCTCCCTCTCGGGAGGGAGTGCCGTCCACTCCCCGGCGGGATCCGCAGGGGTGGTCCGCTCCGGTCGAATGGTGACCGCCCCGAGCGCGCCACCGCAGACGGCGGCAGCGACAGAGAGAACAGGAGAACGACCGTGATCCAGGTCCAGGGCCTCAGCAAGGAGTACGACGGCACGCGGGTGGTCGCCGACCTCGACTTCGAGGTCCGACCCGGAGTGGTGACGGGCTTCCTCGGTCCGAACGGCGCCGGCAAGAGCACCACGATGCGGATGGTCCTCGGGCTGGAGCGGCCGACCGCCGGCCGCGCCCTGGTGAACGGCCGCCCGTACGCCGAACTGCCCGACCCGCTGCGCCGGGTCGGCGCCCTGCTCGACCCGCAGGCCGTGCACGGCGGTCGCACGGCGCGCGGGCACCTGCGCTGGCTCGCCGCCAGCAACGCCCTGCCGAAGCGCCGGGTGGACGAGGTGCTCGCCCAGGTCGGACTCACCGGCGCGGCCGACCGCCGGATCCGCGGCTTCTCCCTCGGCATGCGCCAACGTCTGGGCGTGGCCGCCGCGTTGCTCGGCGACCCGCCGGTGCTGATGCTCGACGAGCCGGTGAACGGCCTCGACCCGGAGGGCATCCGCTGGATCCGTACGCTGCTGCGCGGCCTGGCCGCCGACGGGCGCTCGGTGCTGGTCTCCTCGCACCTGATGACGGAGATGGCCCTCACCGCCGACCACCTGGTGGTGATCGGGCGGGGCCGGCTGCTGGCGGACGCCGCCACCGCGGACTTCATCGACCGGCACGGCCGCACCCGGATCCGGGTGCGTGCGGTGAACCCGGACGAGCTGTCCGCCCTGATGCGCGGCTCCGGCCTGGACGCGGAGCCGGTGGACGGCGGCGCCTGGGAGGTCAGCGGCGCCGAACCCGAGCAGCTCGCCGCCCTGGCGGCGGCCAACGGCGTGGTGCTGTACGAGATCGCCGTCCAACAGGACTCCCTGGAAGAGGCGTTCATGCGGATGACCGCCGACAGCGTCGAGTACCGGGCGGTCGCCGCATGAGCGCCCCGATCGTGCCGGCGGTCACGGCCACCGCGACCGGTCGCCCCGTCGCCGGCACGGCCACCGCCCCGGACGTGCTCGACGTCCTGCGCGCCGAGGGGATCAAGCTCACCACCCTTCGCTCGCTCTGGATCACCCCGGTGCTCGCGGCGCTGTGCACCGCCGGGGTCGGCACCGCCGTCGCGGCGGCGGTCGGCGGCGCGGACGCCGGCCTCACCGACGACCCCGGCGTCGGCGTCCACTACGGCCTCAACTTCGGTCAGGCCGCACTCACCTGCTTCGGGATCCTGCTGCTCGGACAGGAGTTCAACACCCGCATGATCGGCGTCTCGCTCGCCGCCGTCCCCCGGCGCGGGCGCCTCTACGGCGCGAAGCTGGCGGTCGGCGCGCTCGTCGCCCTGGCGGTCGGTGCCGTCGGGACGGCCGGCTCCTTCGCCGGGTACGCCACCCTCACATCCGGCGCCTGGGACGGCCCGGCCTTCGTGCGCAGTGCCACCGCCGGGGTGCTCTACCCGGTGCTGCTGACGGTGCTCTGCCTCGGCCTGACCGCCGTGATGCGCAACCTCACCGCGGCCATGGGCCTGTTGGTGCCGAGCGTCTTCCTGGTCTCGCCGCTGCTCTCCGGTGTGCCGGGCGTGCGGCACGTGGTGCAGTTCCTCCCGGACCGCGCCGGCCAGTACGCGCTGCGCTACGCGGACGACCCGGCGGTCGGCTACGGGCACTGGACCGGGCTGCTGATCATGGCGCTCTGGACCGCCGCCGCGGTCTGTGGCGGCCTCCGCTCGATCCGCCGCCACGCCGCCTGACGTGCCGGCCCGGCGTACCTGCCGCCCGTCCCCAGAACCAGTCGGAAGAGGAAACCGATGACCTCCGCCCTCGCCGTGCTCCGCTCCGAGCGGGTCAAGTTCACCACGCTCCGGTCCCAGTGGATCACCCCGCTCGTCGCCGTCGCGCTCACCGTCGGCATCACCGCCCTCGTGAACGTCGCGTACGGGACCGTCGACCACACCCCTGGCGAGGACCCGGCCGGCGGGATCTACTACGGTCTGCTCTTCGGCCACGTCGCCGTCGCCTGCATCGGGGTCCTGCTGCTCGGGCAGGAGTTCAACACCCGCATGATCGGCGTCTCGCTCGCCGCCGTCCCCCGGCGCGGGCGCCTCTACGGCGCGAAGCTGGTGCTCGGCACCGGGCTGGGGCTACTGGTGGGGCTGGTCTCCACCAGCGGCTCGTTCCTCGCGGTCGCCGCCACCGTCGGGCTCGACCTGTCCACCCCGGGCCTCGGGCGCAGCTTCCTCGCCGGTGTGCTCTACCACCCGCTGCTGGTGGTGCTCTGCCTCGGCCTGACCGCCATGATGCGCAACTTCACCGCGGCGCTCGGCGTGCTGACGCCGATGCTCTTCCTCGGCACGACCTTCCTGGCCGCGATCCCCGGGGTCGGCGAGGTGGGCCAGTTCCTCCCCGACCGGGCCGGGCTGCACGCGATGCAGACCCAGGCGGACCCGGCCGTCCACTACGGCCACGGGACCGCGCTGCTGATCACGGCGCTCTGGACCGCCGCCGCGGCCTACGGCGGGCTCCGCTCGATCCGCCGCCACGCCGCCTGAACCGCCCGGACCGCGCCGGACCCGTGCAAGGGCGCGATCGGGACGATCAGAGCCGGCAGTGCGCCACCGGGCGCCGACGGACGGCGGAGATCAGCAGCCTGAGGCCGCCGGCGGCCCTCCGCCTCCCGTCGCGGCCCGAGGCGCCACGCGCGCAGCGCCGGGTGGTCGGCGACTGCGCAACCCCTCCCAGTCGCTCCGAAGCCGTGATCCACATCGCCATGACCGATCTCAGGACCCGCCGCCCGACCGGCGAGAACACCATCTCCTGGCGTGGCCCCAAGAAGCCCGCCGAACACCCCGTCCCGGGACGAAGCATCGGACGAGGACGGCCTCTCAGGCGCGTCACCCGGTCGGTCGCCGCCGGTGGCCGGAGACGTGCCGAGCGCCTACGTTCGCCGCATGACCGCCGACAGCGCGACCGAATCGAAGACCACTGCGGATGCAGAGGACGTGGCACACCTCCTGGTGCGCTGTCTGCAGGCCGAGGGCGTCGAGTACGTCTTCGGCATCCCGGGCGAGGAGAACATCCGCTTCGTCGACGCCCTCGACGGGTCCGGGATCCGGTACGTCCTGACGCGCCACGAGCAGGCGGCCTCGTTCATGGCGGAGATCTACGGACGGCTGACCGGCCGGGCAGGCGTGTGCTCCGCCACGCTTGGCCCCGGAGCGATCAACCTGCTGCTCGGCGCCGCGGACGCGACCACCAACAGCACCCCGCTGGTCGCCCTCGCCGCCCAGGGCTCGCTCCGCCGCGTCCACAAGGAGTCGCACCAGGTCATCGACCTGGTGTCGATGTTCTCCCCCGTCACGCAGTGGTCGGCCCGCATCGAGTGCCCGGACGCAGCACCGGAGATGGTGCGCAAGGCCTTCAAGACCGCGCAGAGCGAACGCCCCGGCGCCGTCTTCCTCGCCGTACCGGAGGACGTCGAGGCCGAGCACCCCGCGGAGCGTCTCTCGCCGCTGCAGATCGACACGGTGCACGCCGACGCCCCGTCAAACGAACGGATCGCGCGGGCCGCCGAGGTGATCGCCTCCGCACGCCGACCCGTGGTGCTGGCCGGCCACGGCGCCGCCCGGGCCGGCGCGTCCGCGGCCCTCCTCCGGTTCGCGGAGCGGCTGGACGTTCCGGTGGCGACCACCTTCCACGGCAAGGGCGTCTTCCCCGATGACCATCGCAACGCCCTCGGAGCCGTCGGCTTCATGCGCCACGACTACAGCAACTTCGGCTTCGACGAAGCCGACGTCCTGGTCTGCGTGGGCTACGAGATCCAGGAGTTCGACCCGGCCAAGATCAACCCTGGCGGCGACAAGCGGATCGTCCACCTCCACCGGTTCCCCGCCGAGGTGGACGCCCACTACCCGGTGACCGTGGGAGTCGAGGGCGACCTCTCGCAGGCGCTGGACGCACTCGCGGCCGCACTGCCCGAACGCCCTGCGCGGGAGTCCGGCGGCGCCGGCGCGGCGATCCGGTCCCTGCTCGACGAGGAGCTCCGCCGCGGCCGCGACAGCGAGGCCTTCCCCCTCCTGCCGCAGCGCGTGGTGGCCGACGTGCGCGCCGCCCTCGACCGGCAGGACGTCGTACTCGCCGACACCGGCGTGGGAAAGATGTGGATGGCCCGCCTGTACCCGACCTACGAGCCGGACACCTGCCTGCTCTCCAACGGCCTCTCCACCATGGGATTCGCGCTGCCCGGCGCGATCGGCGCCAAGCTCGCCCGGCCGGACCGCAAGGTCCTGGCAGTCATGGGCGACGGCTCGTTCCTGATGAACTCCCAGGAACTGGAAACCGCCGTCCGCGAGCGCATCCCGCTGGTGGTGCTGGTCCTGGTCGACCAGGAGTACGGGCTGATCAGCTGGAAGATGGAACTCGAACTGGGCCGCCACAGCCACACCCGGTTCACGAACCCCGATCTGGTCGCCTACGCCCGGAGCTTCGGAGCCCGCGGCCACGCCATCGAGTCGGCCGACCAGCTCCTCCCCGCGCTGCGCCTCGCCCTGGACGAGGGAGCGGTCTCCGTCATCGCCTGCCCCGTCGACTACTCCGAGAACCTGCGGCTGACCGACAGACTCGGCGGACTGCACGGCCCCTTCTGATTCGTCTGCGCGGCGGCACCGCTCCGGGCCCGGCGCACAGCGTGGTCGACAGGAGCGGCCCCCCGCCTCACCCCCGCCCGGGTGCGGCGGGGGTTTCGCAGCACCCACCCGACCACCGCTCGCCCGGCAGCGGCACCGAAGCCGGTCCAAGAGCTGAGACCTCGTCACGGTGGGCACCGTTGCAGTACTAGACGTCGGCCACGGGAGTGCCTGGCGGTGGGGCCATCGTGGCGCCCCAGGCTCCCAGCGCGCGGATGACGGGCGCGAGGCCGAGGCCCGTGTCGGTCAGGGTGTACTCGACCCGCGGAGGGATCTCGGCGTGGACGACGCGCCGCACGAGCCCGCGCTCCTCAAGGGCGCGCAGCCGGTCGGTGAGGGTCTTCGGGCTGATGCCGGCGAGCGAGGTGCGCAGCTCGGAGAAGCGCTTGGTTCCGCCGAGCAGGTCGCGGATCACGAGCATCGTCCACTTACCGTCGAGGATCCCGACGGCCAGGGCCACCGGGCAGGTCGCCTCGACGCATTCCTCGTTCATGAAGTCTCCGCAGGTCATCCCAATGGTTCACAGAAGGATACTGGTTCACTCTTTGACAATCGACCTTCACGCTCCCCTACCGTCGAGGCATCTCGTCGACCGGCTGGACGGAGCACCCCATGCGAGCACTACGCGTCACCCTCGTCACCATCGGCGTCTTTCAACTGGCCCTCGGGGCGATGTTCCTGGTGGCGCCCGGCGCGAGCGCCGAGGTGCTCGGCCTGCGTCCGGCGGCGCCGGCATGGGCGAACTGGCTGTTCGCGATGATGGCCGCCCGTTTCCTCGGCTACGCCTACGGCATGTTCGCCGCAGCGCGGGCACCGCGCATCCGGGTCGGCTGGATCGACACGATGATCGTCGTCCAGGCCGTCGACTGGACGGCCACCCTCAGGTATCTGGCCGTCGGGGACCTGAGCCTGCGCCAGGTGAGTACCGCCGCGTTCGCACCGGTGTTCTTCATCGGAGCGCTCCTGTGGTTCCATCCACGCCGACAGACCGTCGCATACTGACCAGCCGACCGCCGACGGAGGAGTCGACATGCGCCGCACCTACCGCACGCTCTACCGCATGGGCATCGTCCCTTGGGAGCGCGCCGGCATACCGGACCCGCTGGTCGACATCGTCGAGGGTTCGTCGCCGCCGCTGCCGCCCGCTCAGGCCGTCGACCTCGGCTGCGGCACCGGCCGCCAGGCACGCTACCTCGCCGAGCACGGCTGGTCGGTCACAGCCGTGGACTACACGCGCGCCGCCATCGCCGCCGCCCGCAGCAGGGACCCGAGAGGCCACGTCGTGTGGCGTGTCGCCGACGTGACCGAGCCCCACTCTGTCGACCCCGATGGCCGACTCGCCGGAGTCGCCTCGCTCCTGCTCGACAACGGCTGCCTGCACGGCGTCCCGGCGGGGCGCCGGCCCGGCTGGGCCGCCACCGTGAACGCCCTCGCCGCTCCCGGAGCCACCCTCCTTGTACGTGCCGCGCCGCGCCGACGCCGCGGCATCGGGCCCCGCGGTGTCAACGCGGACGAAGTCGCCGTGCTGCTGACCGAGCGGTGGCGGCTGATCGCGAAGCCCGGGCCCGACTGGTACCGCTACGCCCCGGTGCCTTCCGGGGCAGCACCGTCGACACCCACCTGAGAGCGGATCCGGTCCGGTGTCTGCCACGCAAAGCTGCTGAAGGCCGGTCTGTCACACCGCTGCTGTCCGCGAGGCCGACACCCGTCCGTGAGGGGGTGTCGCGTGGGCGGGAGAAGGGCGGGGCGACCCGCCGCAGACCCGTCTGAACCTCTCCGACGGAACGGAGCCGCCCGACAGGGGCGAGCACCGCCGGATGCGCGGCCCGGCCGGCCGGGTCCGGGCGAAGGCGGACGGCACCCCGGAAGAAGTACTCGTCGAAACCGTGGCCGAGGCGTATCCCGCCGTCGCGGATCCGCGTGTGCAGCGGGAGTCCTTCCCCGCCACGCAGTGGAAGCCGGCGCCCTCGGCTCCGGAGCCTGTGGACGCCGTCCACGCCGTCCACGCCGTTTCGCCATCTCGGCCACCCGGTGTTCGGGGGTGGCACGTACGACGACTACCAGGTCCGGATCGACCAGGACTTCCTGCCGATCCGCACCGTCCCGACCGCGACCGTGGCGGGCCGCAGGACGACCGGGCCGCAGGACTTCGAGAACCGCGGGAAGCCGGGGACCATGCCGACCCTGCCGACCCTGCCGACCATGTCGCCTCGATGATCCGATCGCGGCCCGCGCCGAACCGACCCACCGACTCCTGGGGGCACCGATGACGATCCACCGCTTTGCCCGAGCCGCCCGTGCGGCCGCTCTCTGCGCCCTGCTCCTTCCGGCCGCGGTCTCCTGCGGGGGGCAGGACGCGACCGGTGATCCCATGGCCTCCCCCACGGCATCGGTGGCCGGCTCCTCTGTCGCGCCGCAGGGCGGCCCCGGCGGAACGACCGCCCCCTCCGGCGCTTCCTCGGCCCCGGCCGGCGCCTTCGATCCGACGTCGGTTCCCGTGTCGGAAGCGCCTCTGGGCGACTTTCCGTATCTGAGGATCCCCGCGGGCTTCCGCGACCCGAACCCTGCGATCCCCGTAGCCCCCGCCGGCCGCGTCCCGTTCTGGACGGGCGACCGCCTGCAGTGGGTCGAGGGCAAGGTCTACCAGGCGACGGTCCACGCGGACTCGGGCAGGGAGTTCTCGGCCGCGGAACTGGCCGGTGCTGTCGAGAAGGCGGTCGCCGAACTGGGCGGCGTCCCCGTCACGCACTCCCCGATCCCGGGAGACGTCGCCTCGTCCATCGACGAGGACACCTCCGTGAAGTTCGTCGCGGGGCTCGGCGACATCTACAACAGCCCGGCACACACCTACGTCGTCCGTCGTGTGGACCGGCTGATCTGGATCCACCTCTGCGCCGACTCGGCGAGTGCGGGGTGGATGATCGCGGAGAGCCCGAACTGACCTGGTGGACGACCAGCTCCGGCGGCGGACGCCTGGAGGCCTGACTGCGCAGTCGCACGTGCGCAGCCACGTAGTCCTCGTCGAGGCCGCTGCCGAGGCGGCCGGGCGCCGGCACACCGCCGTCCGCGGGAGGGCGGACCTACCGGAGGCGCGCAGCTGCCGGGAACGCGCGCTCCTCACCCACTACGTCCCCGTGTCGGGCTCGGCGTGGAGCGTTCACGGGCGTCGCAGGCGCCCCACGGGGCAGTAGCGCTCGCCGCCTTCGAGTGCGACAGTCGGCCCCGGGGCGATCTCCGTGAAGCCCGCGTCCTGGACGAGCGGCAGCCCGCTCGCCACCAGCTCCGCCCAGGTCTCGGGCGTGGCCGTGCGGACCGCCAGCGCGAAGCCGGACCCGGCCCACTCCTTGCGCTGCGCGTCGCTCAGCCGCCACCAGGCGAGCTGGGCCGCGTGGCCGGTCTGGGCCATGGCCTTCCCGGCGCTCATCTCCAGCTCCGGGTTCAGCCAGAGCACCGGGATCCCGGCCCCGGCGGCGTCCACCGGGCCGGCCTCCTCCAGGTCGGTGCCGGAGACCTGGAGCTTCGCGAGCTCCTTCGGCCAGCCGTCGAGCGGGATCGGCGGGAACACCCGCACCTCGGCCTGCTGCCCGGTCACCGTGATGCCCGGCAGCTCGCCGGCCTTGCGCCACTCGCCGCCCCGCGCCCGGCGGACCACCTTGCGGATCCGGGCGTCCTCCCAGGCCGCCACCCGCTCCGCCCACTCACCGTCCGCCTCGGTGACCCGGGGGTCGGCCAGCAGGGTGAGCACGGCACGCGCCGAGGTCTCCAGCGCGTCGGTCCGCCCGGGCGGAGTCGCCTTCTCCAGCCGGACGAGCAGCGGGAGGACGTACTGCGGCCGCGCATCGCGGTCCTCGGGAGCAGGGACAGGGGCGGGAGCATCGAACGGAGAAGTCACCCGTCAAGCATGCCAGCCCCCGCTCCGCGACGATCACCGGAGCCGCAGGCACGGCCGGAGCCGCAGCGGGACGGCCGCCGCCGGGCGCCGGCGCGGGGCAGGCTCAGGAGAGGTAGTCCTCCGGTCCGCCGTCGCGCCGGATGTCCAGCGTCACGCAGTGGAACCCGCCGCCGAGCACCCGCGAGTGCCGCAGCCGGTGCGGCAGGACGGTGATGCCGGCGTGCTCCAGCTGCTTGATCAGGCTGTGCTGCCCCGACTCGACGATCGCCGTGTCCGGGCTGACCATCAGGAGGTTCATGCTGATCCAGCTCTCGCTGAGCGCGTGCTCGGGCGAGTCCGCCGACGGCTCGGCGGGCGGGCACCAGAGGACGTCCCAGCCACGCAGCGGCTCGGGCACCGTCTCCGGGCTGATCCGCTCCGGGTTGAGCAGCACCAGCCCCGGACGCAGCAGCGCGATGGTGCTGTCGATGTGGGTGTAGCCGTAGATGTCGCGCAGCGGGTGGAGTCTGAGGTCGCCCAGCAGACCGAGGGTCGACTCCAGCCACTTCAGGCCGAGTTCGTTGCCGCTGCGGGACACCTGGTAGAAGACGTCGCGGCCGAGCCGGAGCACGTTGGCGGCGTCGAAGACGGGCTCGGCCTCGCCCAGCAGCGGCAGGCCGTCGGCGTCGAACTCGAAGAGCCCGTCGTGGAGTCGGGGCCGCGGCGCGGAGAGCCATCGCGCCCCGCCGAGCAGGTACTCCTGGAAGAGGTCGCGCAGGCCGAACACCTCGAAGTACCGGTGGCGCATCGGGCTCGCCACCTCGATCACCGTCTCGCCGACGACCAGCGTGAGGTCGCGCGGGCAGTAGGAGTGGAAGCCGCCGTCGGCCTTCCAGTCGGGCGCGGAGAACGCGGCCGCATGGTCGACGAATTGGGGCTGGTGGACGGTCACGCCCAGCCCGCGGAGGGTGGCGACCAGCGCGTCGAGGTCCTCCTCGGTCTCCTCCACGACCTGCTGCGGGTAGGCGCCGACCTCGATCGCGGCGAGCTCCGCGGCGCTGGTCTTCGGGAAACAGGAGAGCCAGGACGACGGGTCGGTCTGCTCAGGCAGCCGTGCGCCCACGGCGGTGCCGACCACCACCTCGCGCAGCGTGGTGAACTCGTCCCAGCTGTGGACCGGACGGGCCGGCGCAGCCGGACGGGTCGACTCGGACATGACTCCCCCTTGACACGTGGCGGAACAGCGTGGATTCGGAACGGATCGGACAGCGGACGACGAGCAGCGGACGGCGGGGCAGCCGGAATCGGCCGAACATCGGTATCGGTGGGGAAGAACGAGGACATCCGGCTGAAGCGGATACCGAACGGGCCGCTCCGGCGGTGGAATTACCTCGAACCTCGGAGAAACCGCCGACCCGGCCGAGGCCGACCACGACGGACGGGAAATCACCGGCCGGGCAGGCGAATTCACGGATTGCACGAGCCGGGATCGATCGCCAAGCTACCCGGCCGCCGGACGGCCACGCAAGGGAGTGATCGACATTCCCGGCTCCGCCCGATCACCCCGGTGATTGACCGGCCCGTTGTTCGACGCCGCTTTCCCGAGGCTGATCAAACCCGCAGGACGCGCCGGATCCGGCTCCCACCGGCCAGGGTCAGCAGCGCCCCGCCGGCCGCCGCGATCCCGGCCACGGCCAGGCTCTGCCGCCGGGCCCGGCGCCGGTCGGCCGCCGCCGCACGGACGGCGGCCGCCAGGAAGGCGCGCTCGACGCCTCCCGGCACCAGATCGCCCGCCGCCACCTGCCGCCGCACCGCCTCCAGCCGACCACCCCGGTAGAGCAGCTCCGGGTCGCGGTCGGCCGCCGCCCAGCTGCGCGCCGCCTCGGTGAGCCGGCGGTGTTCGACGATCGTCTCCCGTCCCTCGGCCAGCCAGTCGCGGAGCCTGGTCCAGGCCTGCGGCAGCGCGTGATGGGCCAGCTCGACGGTGTCCCGGTCCAGGACCACCAGCCGGGCCCGGACCAGTCGTTCGAGCACCGCGGGAACACCCGGATCGTCGAACTCCCGCCGTCCGACGGGCTGGTGCGCACCGTCACCGGCGGCCCCCGTCGGCGGCCGGCCGCCGAGCCGCAGGAAGACCGCCTTCGCCCGCTCCCGATCGGCCGGGTCCAGTCCGTTGAAGAACGCCTCGGCGGTGCGGGCCAGCGCCCCCTCGAACCCTCCGGTGGCCTGGAAGCCGGCCAGCGTGAGGGCGTTGCCGCTGCGCCTGCGCCAGGTCTCCAACAGGGCCGCCGACAGCAGCGGCAACGCGCCGGGCTGCCGGGCGGCGGTGGAGATCAGGACGGCGAGCAGGGAACCCTCGACGGTACAGCCGGCCCGGAGCGCCGGTTCGGTGATCGCCCGGCGCAGTTCGTCCGGCGCCGGCGGGCCGACGTCCAGGACGGCGCCGCGGGTGACCGCGGCCAGCCCTCGGTGCTCCGCCTGGAGCGCGGCCGCCTGGTCGGAGCGGAGCACCAGCACCACCCGGCACGGCACGGCGCCGGCGGTTCCGATGCCGGGTTCGCCGAGCCCGTCGGTACCGGAGGCGTCCGCCCCGATCCCGCCGGCACAGGGTCCACCGGCTCCGAGCCCCTCCGCCCGGCCCTGCGCCACCGCCACCAGGGCGTCCAGGAACCGCGCACGTTCCCCCGCGTCCCGGCAGCGCGTGCGTAACTCCTCCCCCTGGTCGACCACCAGGACCGGGCCCGCGGGGCCCGCTCCCGCCGCCCGGCCGCCAAGCGCACCTCGCGCCTCCCCGGCCCGCTGTCCGAGCCGGGCCAAGGCCAACCTGTACGCCTCCATCGGGCGCTCCCCGGGGGTGAGCAGGGCCACCGGGACGGTGCCCGCTCCACCCGTCCCCCGGCCGCTCCCGGACCCGGGCCTCCGGCCGGCGTGTCCGCCGTGCGTGCCCGCACCGCGGGGAGCCCCCCGACCCGGCGCTCCGCCACCCGCTGGTCCGCCGCCCGGCGCGTTCTCCCCCGGAACCCCGCCACCTGCGGCCGGCCCCCCGGCGAGCCGGGCCAGCAGCCCGGCCCGGACGAGCGAGGACTTGCCGACACCGGACGGCCCGGTGACCACCACCAGGCGCCGCTCGTCGAGTAGCCCGACCAGCCGGTCCAGCAGCGCCTCGCGTCCGAAGAACCGCTCCGCGTCCACCGCCTCGAAGGCCACCGCCCCCGGGTAGGGAGCCCGCCCGACGTCCTGGGCACGCCGCCGCGCGGCGGTGTCGGCGGCCAACTCGGCCGCCAGCAACTGCCAGCGGTGCTGCCACTCGCGGACGTCCCCGCCGCACGCCTGGACGTACGCGAGCGTCACGGCGAGGCTGGGCAGCCGCCGCCCGCCCGCGGCCACCGAGAGGCTGGCCGCCGAACAGTGGGCCCGCACGGCCAGTTGGCGGTACGGCGGGCTGCCGGCCCGTTCCCGCAACGCCCGTAGATCGCTCGCGAACCGCAGCAGCGGCCCGTCCCCCTCGTCCAGCGGACTCTCCCGACGCGGCACTGCAGTCCTCTTCTCCGTCGAAGTGGCGACCATCCGGTGTCCATCCCCCGGATTCATCATGCGCAACACCGTTGGCGTCAAACAATGGGGCGCACGAGCCGGTTGTTCCGAGTTGATGTTCAATGTCCAGTCGCTCGGCGCCGAACAATGCCGGTGGGATAGAACCGTGAGCCGCAGACTTCGCTGACTTCGGAGATTTCCCATGAAGTTCACGCGGTACTGCCGTTCCCTGCTGTCCACACCCGCGATGGCGGTGGAGCGGTACGCCAAGAGCCATCAGTCCGGGGCCGATATCGCCATGGTCGACCTGGAGGACTCGGTCCCGCCCGCACGGAAGGAGGAGGCCCGCCGACTCGCCGAG
The DNA here is from genome assembly GCF_043950205.1 of Kitasatospora hibisci. Lineage (NCBI taxonomy): Bacteria > Bacillati > Actinomycetota > Actinomycetes > Kitasatosporales > Streptomycetaceae > Kitasatospora > Kitasatospora hibisci. The sequence continues at coordinate 1,883,449 of NZ_CP171642.1, forward strand.
GAGTTCTTCGACCTGCCGACCACGAAGCTCGCCCGGAGCGCCGTGCGCATCAACGCCCTCTGCGGGCCGGACGGTCTGCGCGACCTGATCGCGATCAGCCGCTACCGGGTGAAGCCGGACATCGTGCTGGTGCCGATGGCGGAGTCCCCCCGTGACATCGAGATCGCGGCCGGAGCGCTCGGACCGGACTGCCCGGACACGGAGTTCCTGGCCGTCGTCGAGACCCCGCTCGGCATCGAGCACGCCCCCGCCATCGCGACGGCCGGCCACCGGCTGCGCGGACTGGTCTTCGGCTCGGCCGACTACGCGTTCGCGGTCGGTGCCCGGCTCTCCTGGGACGCCCTCGCGCACGCCCGCGGCCGGCTGGTCAACAGCGCCCGCGCCGCCGGGGTGGAGGCGATGGACGCGCCGTTCTTCGAGGTCGCCGACCTGGCCGGACTGCGCCACGAGGCCACGCTCGCGCGGGACTTCGGCTTCAGTGGCAAGATCGCCGTACACCCGCGTCAACTCCCCCTGATCAACGAGGCGTTCAGCCCGGACGAGCAACTGCTGGAGCGGGCCCGCCGGGTGGTCGAGGCGGGCCGGGAGAACGGCCGCTCGGTCACCGTGGTGGACGGTGTGATGGTCGGCATGCCCTTCTTCGAGGCCTCACAGCGCCTGATCGAGCAGTTCGCCCCACCCGAGCCGAACGAGACGAAGGAGAAGTGACGATGACCGAGGCAACCGAGCCGGCCGGGTCCGTCCAGGGCCCGCGCCGCTACCGCAACGCCGCGGCGATGCTCGCCACCGCCGATCCGGTCTGGCAGGCGGCCGGCGCCAACGGCCTGATCGGCATCAAGGTGGACTCGGAGTCCAACAACCGGCTGATCGTCCGCGAGAGTGGCCACGAGTTCGCCAACATGGTCTCCTGCGCATACCTCGGGCTGAACAACCACCCGCAGGTCGCGGCCGGCGCGGTGGACGCGCTCACCGAGTCCCGGAGCACCTGGCTGGTCACGTCCACCACCCGGATCCGGCACAACCTGCTGGTCCGCCTGGAGGACGAGTTGGGCGAGCTGTTCGGCGCGCACGTCCTCCCCGGCGCCTCCTGCACCTCACTCACCGCCGGCATCCTGCCGCTGGTCGCCTCCGGCCACCTGGACGACCGCTGCGACGGCAGCAGCGACGGCCCCCGGGTGATGGTCTTCGACCGGTTCTGCCACTTCTGCATGGCCTACGTGAAGCCGATCTGTGCGGACGAGGCGCTGGTCCTCAACTGCCCGCACAACGACCTGAACTACCTGGAGGACATCTGCCGCAAGTACCCGCGGGTGGCCTACGTGGCGGACGGGGCGTACTCGATGGGCGGCGCGGCGGCGCTCGACGGCCTGCTCGAACTCCAGGACCGCTACGGGCTGTTCCTCTACATCGACGACTCCCACTCGCTCTCCATCATGGGCGAGCGCGGCGAGGGCTTCGTCCGGTCCCGGCTGGAGATGAACCCGCGGACCGTGATCGTCGCCAGTCTCGGCAAGGGCTTCGGCACCGGCGGCGGCATCGCGATGCTCGGCAACCGGGAGCAGTTCGAGTTCCTGCACCGGCACGCCGGCCCGGTCGGCTGGTCGCAGAACGTCGCGCTCCCGCTGGTTGGAGCCTCGCTCGGCAGCGCCGCCATCCACCGCTCGCCCGAACTCGCGGAGCTGCAGCGCAGGCTGAACCGCAACATCGACCTCTTCGACGAACTCCTGCCGACGAGCTTCGCCGGCAACGGCCTGCCGGTGCGACGCGTGGACGTGGGCGACGCCGAGCGTGCGGTCAAACTCTCCGCCCAGCTCTTCGAGCGCGGCTTCTACAGCTCGGCGGTGTTCTTCCCGATCGTGCCCAAGGGCGAGGCCGGACTGCGGCTGATGATGCGCGCCGACATGGACGAGCGCCTGATCACCGAGTTCGCCGGCCACGTCAAGGAACTCACCGCCGACCTCTGACACCTGGGAGCACCCGCACCATGCCCGAACCCCTGTCCGCAGACCACCGCACCCCCGCGCTGCGCCCCACGGCCGCCGGCGACCTCCCGGGCGCGGCCGCGCCCGGACCCGAACCGGTCGGCTACCGGCGGATCGGGCAGCGGCGCTATCGCGAGGTGGTCGGCCGCTACTACGAGGAGTTCACCGTCGGTGACGTGGTCGAGCACCGCCCGGGACGCACCGTCACCGAGCTGGACAACGTGCTGATGAGCATGCTCAGCATGAACGACGCGCCGCTGCACATCGACGCCGCGTACAGCGAGCACACCCCGTGGGGGCGGCCGATCGTCTCCAGCCTGGTGACGCTCAGCATCGTCGGGGGGATGACCGCCCGCTCCACCAGCGGGCGGACCATCGCCAATCTCGGCTGGGAGAACATCCGGATGACCCACCCGGTGTTCACCGGCGACACCCTGTACGCGGAGACCGAGACGCTGGCCAAGCGGCTCTCCAAGAGCCGCGCCGGACAGGGCATCGTCAGCTGCCGCACCACCGGGACCAAGTCCACCGGCGAGGTGGTGGTGGTGTTCGAACGCAGCTTCCTGGTCCCGCTGCGCGGCCACGGCCTGGACGAGGTCGCCGGCTACTGACGGAGGAGAGCCGAACCGCCCCGGGTGGACGGAGCCGGCGGACGGACACCGGGATCCGCCCGCCGGGCTCCGCGTCTGCGAGCCCGTCCCCGGATGCGCCGGTCGCGTCCTCGCGCGCGCCCGTACCCCGGCCTACGCCCGCACGTCCACGAGCACCTTGCCCATCGTCTCGCGTGCCCCCATCGCCCGGTGCGCGGCGGCCAACCCGGCGAGCGGGACGACGCGGTCGATCCGCGCCACCAGCCGCCGCCGCTCGGCCAGCGCGAACAGGCGGGCGGCGACGTCCGCGAACAACACCCGGTCGTCCAGCACGTGCTGGAGCCAGAAGCCGAGCACACCGACCGATCCCTCGGCCAGCTCGGCCACCGAGAACGACTCCTCGGGACCGCCGCGCGCGCCGACGGAGAGCAGCCGGCCGAACGGCGCCAGCGCCGCCAGCCCGGACCGCAGCACCCCACCCCCGACCGAGTCCACGAAGAGGTCCACGCCGCCCGCCTCGCCGAGCAGTTCGGCCAGCCGCGGGTCGGCCGGGTCGAACACGGCGTCGGCCCCCAGCGAGCGGACGAAGGCCCGCTTCGCCTCGGTCGAGGCCACTCCGAGGACCCGGCCCGCGCCCAACTCCCTGGCCAGCTGCACCGCCAGGTGCCCGACGCCGCCGGCCGCCGCCGTCACCGCGACCCGTTCGCCCGGCCGGATCCGCCCCAGCAGGGTCAGCGCGCCGTAGGCCGTCGCCCCCTGCTCCAGCAGCGCCAGGGCCTGCTCATCGCTCACCCCGTCCGGCACCTCCACCGTGAACGCCGGATCGGCGCAGGACACTTCGGCGTATCCGCCGCCCGAGCGGAGCAGCGCGGCGACCCGCCGGCGGTCACCGCGCCGCCGGCCGACCACGTCGGCGCCGAGCACGGCGGGCAGCGCGTAGCACCCGTAGGACCCCTCGCGGCAGTGCAGGTCCGCGTAGTTGAGACCGGCCAGGGTCACGTCGATCAGCACCTGTCCCGGCCCGGCGACGGGTTCGGGCACGGTCTCGGTACGCAGGACCTCCGGCCCGCCGTAGGAGCGGATCACCGCCGCACGCATCACCGAAGACCTCCCGGCGGGGCGGTCGGCCCCGGCACCGCCGCCGGGGTCACCCCCCGGGGCGCCCGGGCCGGCCCGTTCGCCGCCGCGCTTCACCGCGCGAACAACGCGAGCAGACGGCTCTCGGCGGCCCGCGCCGCCGCCGCGTCCTCGGCGACCACGCAGTACATCACCGAGCCGTCGGCCGGGCCGAAGTCCGCGCTGAACACCACGCCGGTGCGCGTCCGCGGGTCGAAGGCCAGCCCGGCCCGCTCGACCGCCGCGACGGCCTCCGGAAAGGACGGCACGTGCAGCCCCGCCAGCTCCAGGATCACCCGGTCGGCGCGGTGTCCGGCACCGACCAGGCGGGCGAACAACGCGTCGTGCAGGTGGGTCGACCCGGTCAGCCGCCCGTTGGTCTCGCTGAAGTACAACTCTCCCTTGGGCGTGAGGAAGGCGTCGGCGCTGACCGTCCCCCGGTACCCGAGCACCCGCAGCGACTCGCACAACCGCGCCGCCTGCTCGACGAGTTCGGCCCGCACACCGGCGTCCGGGGTGACCGGCGGAGTGATCTCCCCGACCACCACCGGATCCATCACCATCTCGCCGCAGCCGGAGAGCACCGCACCGGCGTCGCCGACGGAGAACTCCGCGTACAGCGGCACCGCGTCCGCGAAGTACCGCTCCACGACCACGCGTTGGTTGCGGCCACCGGTCAGCCACTGCCACCGCTCGGCCACGTAGGAGGCCACGGCATCGGCATCCGCCAGCTCCACCGCCCGCTGCGCCCCGGCCGGGGCGACCTGCTCGGCGCGGGTGAGGACCTCGTTGCCGAAGCCGCCCGCCTGGTACTCGACCTTCACCATGACGCTGTGGCCCCGGTCCAGCAGCCCGTTCACGGCCGCCTCCACCTGCTCCGGCGAGGTGGCCACCGTCCCGGGCGACACCGGCACCCCGGCCCCGGCGGCCAGGGCCCGGAACACGGCCTTGCTGTTCACCAGCGCGTTGCCGCCCTGCGCGGCGAACGCGTGCCCCGGCACGGCGTCCTCGGCGCCGATCGCGGCGGCCAGATCGACCACGGCCGCGTTCGGCGATATCGCCAGCACCCGCCCCACCGGCCGTCCGGCCAGCACACGGCGCAGCTCCCGGCGGAATCCCGGGTCGGCGAGGCGGTCCGGGGTGAGGATGTCCGCGCCGTCCGGGCCCGCGGGCGGCACGACCACCGTCAGGCTCTCCGCCCTGGTCCCGGTGAGCCCGGTGACGTACGAGAGGTAGGCCGGTTCGGGTTCCCACGGCAGCACCAGGACGTCACCGTCCTCGGCGAACCAGAGCATCCGCTGGGCCCCGCAGCCGGCGAACGCCCGCTCCAGCGGCGTCATCCCGGTGAGGTCCCCGACCATCTCCTCGGTGCGGTTGTTTCCGATGCACAGCGTCGTCATCTGCCGAACTCTCCCCATCGCCGGTCGGTGCTGCGCTCCAGGTGTAGCGCACCGGGGTTGTTCGAGCTCGGCTCTCGGTCATTGAACATAAACGCTGAACAACGGCCTCCGCGCGCCCGGCAGGGCGGCCTGCGGACGCCTCGGCGCGGCACCGGCCGCAGCCTCCGCGCGGCACCGGGCGCCGGGTCAGTGCAGGCGCTGCCGCAGTTCGGCGACGGCGGCGCGGATGCCGGTGCCGTACGCGTCCTCGGGCAGTGCGTCCAGGCTCCGCACCGCCCGTTCCAGCTCCTCGCGCGCCCGGTCGGGCTCGCCGAGCTTGAGGTGGTCGGAGGCCAGGTTGAGGTGCAGTGAGGGGTAGAAGGCGCGGACCTGCAGGGCGGACTCGTAGGTCTGCGCCCGCTCGGCGGTCAGCGAGTCGGCCGCGGCCAGCGCCCGCCGGTCCCAGTCCAGTTCGGCATGCGGGTCGTCCTGCAGGTCGGCCAGGTAGTGGGCCAGGACGCAGCGGTGGAAGACGTCGCCGCTCTCGCCGAGGGCGTCCCACAGCCGCTCGAAGCTCTCCCGGGCCTGCGCCGTCCGCCCGCGCTGCGCCGCCTGCACGCCGTCGAGGCCGAGCGCCAGCCGCTCCAGCACCGGGTCCGGGGCCGCCGGGTCGGCGCCGGCAGGCAGGTGTGCGGCCCGGTCGGGCCGGTCCTCACGCTCGGACATCTCGGACATGTCCGCAGCCTAACCGCGGAGCCGCCCCGCCGCCCCGCCGGAACCGCTCGGGCCCGCGCCCGGCGCGGGAGCCGGCGGCCTCCCGGTCAGCGCCGGTAGCCCCGCTGGCCGTCCCGCTCCTCCGCGTCCTCGTACCCGAGGAACCACCCCTCCGGGTGGGTCGCCGCCAGCAGCAGTCCGGTGCGCTGCTCCGAGTCCAGCTCGGGGTCCCCGTCGTCCGGCCCGTAGGCCCCGAACAGCTCGTCCTGGCAGCCGTCCCAGTCGTAGTCGTAGAGGTCGGCGGGCAGGTCCCCCATCATGTCGGCGACGGACTCCGGCTGCGCGCCGAGCAACGCGCGGGCGTCCACCAGGGCCATCCGCAGCGCGATCTCCTCGGCCAGGCAGCGCGGCAGCGGCCACTCGCCGAGCGCGAGGTCGTCGGCGAGGTCGTCGAAGGCGCGGGCCATCGACCGCCGCCAGGCCCGGTGCATACGCCAGGTGCGCTGCGGCAGACGGCCGAAGACCGTCCAGTCCCCCTCCTCGCCGTCGACGACCGCTTCGTCCTGGTGCTCCTCCAGGTCGTCGTACGCCGCGTCGGCCAGGCCGAGCAGCTGGGCGTGGAGCAGGCAGGCGGTCCGCGGCGTGAGCGTCCAGTCCCCCGCCGCGCCGCCGTCCTCCTCGTCGCCGTCCAGCGGGAAGAGCTCGGCGAAGTCGGGCGCGAAGTCCTCGGTGACGCTGATCTCCAGAGTGCCGCCGATCGCCTCGACGCCCGGGATCGCCGCCACCAGCCGGTCCGGGTGGAGCAGCGCACCGAGCGCCGCGTTGGCGTCCTCGGCCACCTCGCGCAGCAGCTCGCGGCGTTGGCCGGCCGGGTCGATGCCCTCGAAGTCCAGCTCCTCCACGGCCGCGATCGCGGCCGCGCGCAAGGCCGGCCAGTCGGTGATCCGCAGGCCCAGCACCACCGTCGCCTCGATCTCCTGCGCGCCCGAGTCCTCGGCCGCGCCCGGCCCCTGTGGATGATCGCTTCGCTCGCCCATGGGGCTACGGTACGGCTTTTCCGCCGCCCGATCACCGGTCCGGTGCGGTCCGGCTCGGCAGCGCCTACTCCAAGCCATCTCCGGTCCTCCCGGCCACGCCTCTGGGCGGGGGCCCCGGACAGCCCGCAGGATGGCCCCATGGCGAACATCGACGAATTCGGCGGCGGGCAGCGCCCGGACGCCCAGGTCCTGGTGGTGACCACCAACGACATCCCCGGCTTCCGGGTCGACCACGTGATCGGCGAGGTCTTCGGGCTGACGGTCCGAAGCCGGCACGTCGGCAGCCAGATCGGTGCGTCGTTGAAGTCGTTGGTCGGCGGCGAGCTGCGAGGTCTGACGAAGACCCTGGTGGAGAGCCGCAACGAGGCGATGGAGCGGCTGGTCGAGCAGACCAGGGCGCGGGGCGGCAACGCGGTCCTCATGTTCCGCTTCGACGTCACGCAGGCGGCTGACATCGGCACGGAGGTCTGCGCCTACGGCACGGCCGTGGTGATCTCCCCGGCGACCTGATCCACCGCCCGCAGGCTCGGGCCCCGCGCGGGCGTGCACGCCCGACGCCCCCGGCGTGCGCACGGGCGGGACGGCCCGCGCGCGAGGGGAACACTCACGCCGCGCCCGATGTTTCACCAGCATGAATGTTTACGGCGCAACCAACGGCAGCGGAGTGCAGACCGGCGGGCTCCGGCGGGTGGACGTCGTGGTGGTGGGCGCCGGGCAGGCGGGCCTCTCCGCCGCCTACCACCTGCGCCGCCGTGGCTTCGCCCCCTACCGGGCGGGCTCCGACGGGGGCTTCGTGGTGCTCGACGGGGACACCGCTCCGGGCGGGGCCTGGGCCCACCGCTCGCCCTCGCTGCGGATGGCCACCGTGCACGGCTTCCACGACCTCCCCGACTTCGAGCTGCCCGCGCCCGACCCGGACGCCCCCGCGCGCGAGGTCGTCCCCGGGTACTTCGCGGCGTACGAGACCCGGCACGGGCTCCCGGTCGTGCGCCCCGTCCACGTCCTGGCGGTCCGCTCCGCGTCCGACCGGACGGACACCCGGCCGGACACCCGGCCGGACGGCGCGCCGGAGGGCGGGCATGAGGCCGTGCCGGGCGGGCGGCTGGTGGTCGAGACCGACCGCGGCACCTGGTCCACGCGTGCACTGATCAACGCCACCGGCACCTGGACCCGCCCCTTCCTGCCCCACTACCCCGGTCACTTCGCCGGTCGGCAGCTGCACTACGCCGCCTACCGGGGCCCGGAGGAGTTCGTCGGCCGGCGCGTCCTGGTCGTCGGGGGCGGGGCCTCGGCGATCCAGGTGCTGTCCGAGATCGCGGCCGTCGGCGAGACGGTGTGGGTCACCCGCACCCCGCCGGTCTACCACGACGGCCCGTTCACCCCCGAGTACGGCCGCGCAGTCGTGGCCCAGGTCGAGGAACGCGTCCGCCGGGGTCTGCCGGTGCGCAGCGTGGTGAGCGTGACCGGGCTCGGCCCGTCCGTCGCCTACCGCCGCGCCGAGGAACTGGGCGCGCTGCACCGCCGCCCGATGTTCGACCGCCTCACCGAGCACGGGGTCGCCTGGGGCGACGAGGAGCTGGCGGTGGACGCGATCGTCTGGGCCACCGGCTTCCGCCCCGAGGTCGGCCACCTCGCGCCGCTCGGCCTCCGCTCCTCCGGCGGCGGCATCGCGCTCACCGGCACCCGCGCCACCGCCGATCCGCGCGTCCACCTGGTCGGCTACGGCCCGTCGGCCAGCACCATCGGCGCCAACCGGGCGGGCCGGGCCGCCGTGAACGACATCGTCGGTCTGCTCGGCACCCCGGCCGCGGCGGGCCCGCGGCCGGACACCTCGGCCGACCCCGTGGCCGCCCCGGAGGCGGACAGCGGCCGGGAACCGGTCGCGGTCGCCGTCCGCTGACCGGGCCCGAGCCTTTGCCGGTCAGCGGTCGAAGTCGACCGTCACCCGGTCGGTGACCGGACGGGCCTGGCAGGTCAGGACGTAGCCGGCGGCCACCTCCTTCTCCTCCAGCGCGAAGTTGCGCCGCATCTCCACCTCGCCCTCGGTGACCAGGGCGCGGCAGGTGCCGCAGACCCCGCCCTTGCAGGCGAACGGCAGGTCCGGGCGGGAGCGCTGCGCCCCGTCCAGGATGGAGCGGTCGCAGGGGAGGTTGAGCGTGCTGCCCCGCCCGTCGAGCACGACGGTGACCTCGCTGTGCGGGCGGTCGTCCGCCGCCCCCGTACCGGGCTCGTCCGCGCGCTCGGTGATCGGCTCGTCCTCGGCGTGGAACAGCTCCTGGTGCACCCGCTCGCCCGGGACGCCCAGGCCGGCCAGGAGCTCCTTGGCCCCGGCGACCATGCCGAACGGGCCGCAGAGCCACCAGTGGCCGACCTGCCGGACGTCCACCAGCGCCGTCAGCAGCGCCTCGACCCGCTCCGGGTCGAGGCGCCCGCTGAGCAGTTCGGCGTCCCTGGTCTCACGGGAGAGGACGTGCACCAGCTGGAGCCGGCCGAGGTAGCGGTCCTTGAGGTCGGCCAGCTCGTCGGCGAACATCACCGTGTCGCTGCGGCGGTTGCCGTAGAGCAGGGTGACGGTGGACGTGCGGTCGGCGGCGAGCACCGAGGCCGCGATGGAGAGCATCGGCGTGATCCCGGAGCCGGCCGCCAGCAGCACGTGGTCGGCGGGCACCCCCAGATCGGGGGTGAAGAGGCCGGTCGGGGTCAGCACCTCGACCTCCTCCCCGGGCGCCGCATCGCGCACCAGCCAGCGGGAGAACAGCCCGCCGGGCACCTCCCGGACGGCGATCCTCAGCGGTCCGCCGACCGGGGCGCAGATCGAGTAGGAGCGGCGCTCGTCCACCCCGTCCACCACCCGCCGCAGCGTCAGCGTCTGCCCCGGGCGGAAGGCGAAGGCGTCGGACAGCCCGCCCGGCACCGCGAAGGTCACCGCGACGGCGTCCTCGCAGAGCCGCTCCACCTCGGCGATCCGCAGGTGGTGGAAGGTCGGGCGGCGAGCCGGCCGGACACCGGGGGCGGCGTCGCCGTCAGCACCGGCGTCGGCAGCGATGTCGGCGGCGACCGGGTCGGCGGTCTCGGTGGGGCGGGCCGTGCTGGCGGGACCGGCGGCCATTCAGATCTCCTTGACGCGTTCGAAGGGCTCGCGGCAGTCGCGGCAGCGCCACAGCGCCTTGCACGCGGTGGAGCCGAATCGGGACAGTTCCTCGGTGTCGGTGCCGCCGCAGAGCGGGCAGGGCACCAGGTGGCGGGTGGGACCGAGCGTGAGCAGGGGCGAGGCGGTGCCGCGCGGCGAAGCGCCGACGGCAGCCGCCGAGGCTGCGCGTTCCGACGCGGAGCGCGGCGGGGCGATGCCCGCCTCGGCGAGCTTGCGGCGACCCTCGGCGGTGATCAGGTCGGTGGACCACGCCGGGTCGAGCCGCAGCCTGACCCGGACGTCCGCGTAGCCGGCCGCCCGCAGGCGGCGGTCCACGTCGGCCGCCATCTCGGCGACGGCCGGGCAGCCCGAGTAGGTCGGCGTCAGCCAGGCGGTGACCGCGGCCTCGGCGGGGGCGCCGGGCACCTCCGCCGTCTCCGCCGACACCGCACCCGCCGACACCGCACCCGCCGCCTCGACCTCCACCTCGGCCAGGACACCCAGGTCGGCGAGGGTGAGCATGGGCAGCTCGGGGTCGGGGACCTCGGCGGCCACCGCCCAGGCCCGCTCCCGCGCCGTCGCCGCCGCGCCGGTCACCACGTCGCCCCCGGGTGCGCGCGGGCCAGCACCTGCAGCTCGGCCAGCAGCAGCCCGAGCGCCTCGGTGTGCACGCCGTCCCGGCCGGCCCGGCCGCCGACCGTGGCCAGGCCCGGCACCTGCGGCACCGCCAGCCCGGCCTCGGCCAGCACGGCGGAGAGCGAGCGCAGCACCGGCTCGCGCAGCGTCGCGGGGTCCACGCCGACGCGCAGTTCCACCGGGTGCGCGGTGAACAGCTCCTCCAGCAGCGGCCAGACGGCGTCCAGCCCGGCCTGCATCCGCTGCGCCGAGTACGGCGTCCCGTCGCCCAGCCGCAGCGTCCAGGCCGTCGCATACTCGCGGTGGTACGCCAGCTCCTTGACGCCCCGGGCGGCGACCGCCGCCAGCACGGGGTCGGCGTGGCCGGCCAGCTCCTCGTACAGCGCACCGCGCGCGGTCGCGAAGAGCAGCAGGCGGGCGATCGAGTAGGCGAAGTCGCCGTTGGGCGCCTCGACCAGGCGGACGTTGCGGAACTCGTGCTCCTCGCGCCAGTACGCCAGGTCGTCCTCGCTGCGGCCGGAGCCGTCCGCCTGGCCGGCCCGGGTGAGCAGCTGGCGGGCCTGGCCCAGCAGGTCGAGGCCGAGGTTGGCGAGCGCGACCTCCTCCTCCAGCTCCGGCGCCCGGGTGCACCATTCGATCAGCCGCTGGGCGAGGACCAGTGCGTCGTCGCCCAGCATCAGGCAGTACGCGGCGAGGTCGGCGCCGTCGAGGCCCGCCGGCACCGCCGTGTCGACCCCGAGCAGCGGGTCGGCGAAGCCCGTGCCGTAGGCCCAGCGGCCCTCGCCCTCGGGCTCGGGGGACGCCTCGGCGAGGCTGAGGTAGACGTGGTCGTCGGTCATGGTTCTGCTGCTCCCCGTCAGATGTGCGGGACATCCTCGGGGATGTCGTAGAAGGTCGGGTGGCGGTAGACCTTGTCGCCGCTCGGCTCGAAGAACGGGTCCCGCTCGTCCGGCGTGGAGGCGGTGATCGCGTCCGAGCGGACCACCCAGAGGCTGACACCCTCGTTGCGCCGGGTGTAGAGATCGCGGGCGGCGAGCAGGGCCATCCGGTCGTCGGCCGCGTGCAGCGAACCGACGTGGACGTGGTTCAGCCCGCGCCGGGGGCGCACGAACACCTCGTACAGCGGCCAGCCGGCCTTGGACTCGGTCACTTTCCGTTCTCCTGTTCCGGGGTGTTCTGGGCTTCGTCGGCGGTGCGGGTCCCTGCCTCGGCGCGGCGCTTCCCGGCGTAGGCGGTGGCGGCCTCGCGCACCCAGGCGCCGTCCTCGTGGGCGGCGCGGCGGCGCTCGATCCGCTGGGTGTTGCAGGGCCCCTGGCCGTGGATCACCCGGGTCAGCTCGGACCAGTCGGGCTCGCCGAAGTCCCAGCCGCCGCGCTCCTCGTTCCACCGCAGCTCCGGGTCGGGCAGCGTGACGCCGAGGTGCTCGGCCTGCGGGACGGTCATGTCCACGAAGCGCCGGCGCAGTTCGTCGTTGGTGTGCCGCTTGATCCGCCAGGCCATCGAGCGGGCGGTGTTCGGCGAGTCCCCGTCCGAGGGGCCGAACATCATCAGCGACGGCCACCACCAGCGGTCGACCGCGTCCTGGACCATCCGGCGCTGGGCCTCGGTGCCGCGCATGAGCGTCATCAGCAGCTCGTAGCCCTGGCGCTGGTGGAAGGACTCCTCCTTGCAGATCCGGACCATGGCCCGGGCGTAGGGACCGTAGCTGCAGCGGCAGAGCGGCACCTGGTTGCAGATCGCGGCGCCGTCGACCAGCCAGCCGATCACGCCGACGTCGGCGTAGGTGAGCGTCGGGTAGTTGAAGATCGACGAGTACTTCTGACGGCCGGAGATCAGCTTCTCGGTGAGCTCGGCACGGTCCACGCCGAGGGTCTCGGCGGCCGCGTAGAGGTAGAGGCCGTGGCCGGCCTCGTCCTGGGCCTTGGCCAGCAGGATCGCCTTGCGGCGCAGCGACGGGGCACGGGTGAGCCAGTTGCCCTCGGGCTGCATGCCGATGATCTCGGAGTGGGCGTGCTGGGCGATCTGGCGGATCAGGGTGGCCCGGTAGGCGTCGGGCATCCAGTCCCGGGGCTCGATCCGCTGCTCGGCGGCGATGACCGCCTCGAACAGCTCCTCCTGGGTCTGGGCGGGGACCGGTTCGGCCACCTCTGCTGTCACCACGGTCCCCTCTCACGTGTCGCGCGTCGGACGCGAGGTGTGACGGGCAGGACGGCTGCGTCCTGCCGGTGTCGCCCGCCGGGCACTCGCACTACCGACTGACCGTTCGGTCGGTTCCATTGTGCGTGGTGAGGCGGCGCGCTGACAAGGGAGGCGGGCCGGCGACCGCTCGGGACCGGTCGGGACGCGGCTCGCGGACCGGGCAGACCCGACGGGCCCGCCGTCCGGCGGCTGCCGGACGGCGGGCCCGTTCCCGTTCGCGGTCGAACCCGACGTCCGGGCGCCGGGCCGCCCGTCCGCTAGCCCTCCGCCCGGTCCCGCAGGCGGGGCAGCGGCACGGCGAGGAGTGCGGCCAGCAGCGCGATCCGCGGCGCCAGCTGGTCGATCCGGATGTGCTCGTGCCGGGCGTGGGCGCCCGCGCCGACCGCGCCGAAGCCGTCGAGCGTCGGCAGTCCGCGCGACCCCGGCAGATTGGTGTCCCCGGCGCCGCCCGCCGGACCGCCGTCCAGTTGCTGGCCGAGTACGGCCGCGAGCGACCGGACGTGCCGCAGCAGCGGGTTCGCGGAGCGCTCCGGCCAGGCCGGACGGCTGGAGAGCACCTCGGTCCGCACCCGCGCCCCCGGGCGCAGTGCGGCGAGCCGGGCCAGGTTGTCGAGGGTGCGGCGCTGGGCTTCGGCGGTGGAGAAGCGCAGACCGAGCTCGGCCTCCGCGCGTCCGGCGACCACGTTGGCCCGGGTGCCGCCGCTGATCCGACCGGCGTTGAGCTCGGTGCCAGGCTGGCAGGCCAGTCCGCGGACCGCGACCAGCTGGTCGACCAGCTCGTCCACCGCGGACACGCCCTCCGCGGCGTCGTTGCCGGCATGCGCCTCCCGCCCGGTGACCGTGAGCCGGACCCGGCTGCTGCCGCGGCGCGCGGTCTTGAGCCGGCCGTCCGGGTGGGGCGGTTCGAGGCCCAGGACGGCGGCCGCACCACGCAGTTGGCGCTCGACCAGGCGCCGGCCGTCGGGGCTGCCGACCTCCTCGTCGGAGACCACGACCAGCCGGACGGTGCGGTGCGGGCGCTGGCCGAGGTCGGCGAGCAGGGCGAACGCGCCTTCGAGGACGGCGAGTCCGCCCTTCATGTCGATCACGCCGGGACCGGTGAGGATGCCGTCCTGTTCGGCGACGGGCCAGTCCGCGAGCGTGCCGACCGGCCAGACGGTGTCGTGGTGGCCGACCACCAAGAGGTGCGGCAGGCTCTCGTCCTGGCCGTCCCACTGGAGCAGCAGGTGATCGCCGGCCGGACCGGCCTCGCGGTACGCGGTGGCCCCGGTGGCGCGGAATCCGGCGGCCAACTCCTCGGCGAGCGCGTTGAGTCGGGGAACGTCCCCGCTGGGTGACTCGATCCGGGCCAGGTCGGCGCAGCGGCGTCGGACGGCTCCGGCCAGGGTCCGGGCGCGGGTGCTGAGCGCCTGGGGCAGACCGGGCAGGGCCGCCGTGGGTCCATCGGCGGTCGCTGCTCCGACGGCGGGGCCGACGGACGGGGCGGCCGCCACGGCACCGGCAAGGGCGCCGGGAGACGAAGCGGTGGCCTCCGGGCCGGACGGCTCGGCGGCAGCGGGGGCCGCGGTGGCGGCCGCTCCCGCCTCGGCGTCGGGGGACGGCGCGGAGACGGCGGCCGGGGTGCGTGCGGGTTCGGTGGTCACGGCGTCCGCGAAGGGCGGCCGGACGGTTCGGGGACTCAACGCTCGCCTCCGCGGCCGCCGCCGGTATTGAGCGGTCGCACCGGCCGGCCGGAGCGCGCGGCCCGAGTGACCCCGGACGCCCCGCTCCGCCCGATGACCCCTCTGAACCCGGCAGGAACCGGGATCCCCCGGGACGGCCCGTCTGGCTCAAGTCCCTTGGAACGGCTGGGCGGCGTGCTTGGCATTGCGTCCTCCTCGCTCGATCCGGCGGCCCCGGTCGGCCCGGGGCCCCGTGGACGGCGGCCTCGAAGCAGCGGGCGCAGCGACTGCACCGCCACAGGGAAGCCGAGAGGTGAGCCTAGAAGAACCGTTCGGCTTCCTGCGAGGTGGCCCTGCTCCCAGCGCACCGAGGGCCGGGCCCCGCCTCGCGTGCCCGTCGGAGAACGGCGGCGGGCCCACGGCGCGCAGGCCTGGATCGGCGCGCGAGCGCGGTCGCCGGATCGCGCCCATCTCCACCATGAACCCCTCGCCGGGGTTTGGCAGCGCAAACGGCCAAGGCGCGGCATTTCCACGCCGGATGGGTGACAGCGGCTCAACGCCCGGTACCAGGTCGGCGGGTCGCGGGCCGGGCCTGCGGGGGTACGGGCGCGCCGGGGTACGGCGCGGGGATCGGCACCAAGCGGCGGTCCGGCGGTCGCGTCATGTCGCGACGGCGTGCGGCGCGGGGAAACCGGGCCACACGGCGCGAGATCCCCCGGTGGCGGTCCGGTCGACGGGCGCATCGACGATGACACTTCGCAATCGCGCGGACACCTAGTTCACGTGACAAGTTTCAGAGAACAGACTTTGAAATCTGTTCGCATTCGTGGCACGGTTGAACTCGGCCACCCGCCACGCCTCCACACCTGCCCCGTCCCCTCTCCCCCAGGAGCCCCGCATGTCCGCCACCCCCTCCGCCGGCCCGCGCATCCAGCGGCGCCCTCTCGGCGCCACCGGCCCCACCACCTCCGCCCTCGGCCTCGGCTGCATGGGCATGTCCGACCTCTACGGCCCGGCCGACGAGGCCGAGAGCATCGCCACCATCCACGCCGCACTCGACGCCGGCGTCACCCTGCTCGACACCGGCGACTTCTACGGCATGGGCCACAACGAGCTGCTCGTCCACGACGCACTCCGCGGCCGCGACCGCGAGAGCGTCCAGATCAGCGTGAAGTTCGGAGCCCAGCGCGGCCCGGACGGCCAGTGGCTCGGCTACGCCGCGAGCCCCGCGGCGACGAAGACCGCGCTCGCCTACACCCTGCGCCGCCTGCACACCGACTACGTCGACATCTACCGGCCCGCCCGCCTGGACCCGAACGTCCCGATCGAGGAGACCGTCGGCGCGATCGCCGAGCTGGTCGCCGCCGGCCACGTCCGCCACATCGGCCTCTCCGAGGTCGGCGCCGACACCCTGCGCCGCGCCGCCGCCGTCCACCCGATCAGCGACCTGCAGATCGAGTACTCCCTGATCTCCCGCTCCGTCGAGGAGAAGATCCTGCCCGCCGCCCGCGAGCTGGGCATCGGCGTCACCGCGTACGGCGTGCTCTCGCGCGGCCTGCTCAGCGGCCACTGGGACGACGACCGCGCTCTGGCCGGGAGCGACTTCCGCAGGCACAGCCCGCGCTTCCAGGGCGACAACCTCACCCACAACCTGCACCTGGTCGAGGCGCTGCGCGCGGTCGCCGCGGAGCGGGGCGCCACCGTCGCACAGGTCGCGATCGCCTGGGTCGCCTCACGGGGCGAGGACGTCGTCCCGCTGGTCGGCGCCCGCCGCCGGACCCGGCTCACCGAAGCCCTCGGCGCGCTGGACGTCACGCTCGGCCCGGCCGATCTCGCCGCGATCGAGGCCGCGGTCCCGGCCGGTTCCGCCGCCGGGGAGAGGTACGCTGCCGCTCAGATGGCCCACCTCGACAGCGAGCACTGAGCGCGGCACCGCCGCGGGACGGCACCGCCGCCGGATCCGGGCCGTCGGGCCACCACCTCCGACCACCGACGAGCCCCCGGCACCGGCCGGCGACCCACGCCGCACCCGAAGGACGTACCTCCCCGTGACCACGGACAGCGCACTCACCCCCGAGCAGATCCTGAGCGCGACGGAGGAGGTCCTCAGGCGGTTCGGCCCGGCCAAGGCCACCGTCGTGGACGTCGCCCGCAGCCTCGGCGTCAGCCACACCAGCGTCTACCGGTTCTTCCCGAGCAAGGCGGCGCTGCGCGAGGCCGTGACCCAGCGCTGGCTCGACCAGGCCCACCACGAGCTGCAGTCCATCGCCACCGAGCCCGGACCCGCCGCGGACCGGCTGCACCGCTGGCTGGTGACGCTGTTCGCCGCCAAGCGGAAGAAGGCCCTGGACGACCCCCAGCTGTTCGCCACCTACATGGCACTGGTCGCCGAGACCAGCACCACCGTCGAGGCGCACGTCGGCACGATGGTGGCGCAGATCGGCCAGATCGTCCGGGACGGCGTCCGGGCCGGGGAGTTCGGCCCCACCGACGTCGCCTCGACCGCCCGCGCCGTCTTCGAGGCCACCGCGCACTTCCACGACCCCGCCCACGCGGGCGAGTGGTCCGACCCGAGCGCCCAGGACCGCTTCGAGGCCCTCTGGAAGCTCATCCTCGGCGGCCTCACCATCAGGTAGCCCCGCCGGGCCACCCGGGTCGCCCGCACCCGACGGGTCGGGCGACCACCGGGGTCAGCGGCGGGAATTGCCGAAGATGAGGCGGTAGGCGATCAGGAGCACCAGGGCTCCGCCGATGGCCGAGGCCCAGGTGGCCAGGTCGAAGAAGTGCGCCGTCACCTCGCGGTGCAGGAACCGCGAGGAGATCCAGCCGCCGACGAAGGACCCGGCGATGCCGATCAGGGTGGTCACCACCAGCCCGCCCGGGTCCTTCCCCGGCAGCAGCAGCTTGGCCAGGGCCCCGGCCACCAGGCCCAGCACGATCCACGCGACGAAGCTCATGCGTCCTCCCACCCTCCGTTACGGCGGTCCCTGCCGGACCGTCCTGCCCGCAGGGACGATCGCCTGTGCCCCTGCGGTTCCGGTGCGCCGGGCGTGGCCGCCCCCGTCCGGGCCGCGGGGGACGGAACCACGCCACCCCGCTCCTGCACGCCTCGGCGCCACCCCGCTCCTGCGCACCCTCAGCGGCGCGCCCATCGGCTCGCCGGCGTCAGCACCGTGTAGAGCGCCAGCGACGACCCCACGCCGACCGCCCACCCGTAGTCGGCGAGCGGCTTGAGCGCCGGGATCAGCCCGTCGGCCGGGAACGGGCCGCCGTACGAGCCGCCGACGGCGAGGACGCCGCCGACGATCAGCGCGGCGACGGCGCGCCAGTTCCAGCCGGCGGTGTACCAGTAGGCCCCGCCCGGCCGGTAGAGCTCGGAGAGCTGCAGGCGGGTGCGGCGAACCAGCCAGTAGTCGGCGACGAGGACGCCGGCGACCGTCCCGAGCAGGCCGCCGACGACGCCGAGCCAGGTGAAGATGTAGACGTGCGGGTCGGAGATGAGCCTCCACGGGAAGATCGCGATCCCGACGACGCCCGTGACCAGCGCCCCGGTGCGGAAGTCGATGAGGCGCGGCACCAGGTTGGCGAGGTCGTAGGCGGGTGAGACGACGTTCGCGGCGATGTTGACCGACAGGGTGGCGATCAGGACGGTCAGGAGCGCGAAGAGGATGCCGACCGGGCTCTCCATCTTGGCGGCGAGGGCGATCGGGTCCCAGATCGGTTCGCCGTAGACGGCCTGGGAGCCTGAGGTGACCAGGACGGAGAGCAGCGCGAAGAGGGTCATGGTGGTGGGCAGGCCGAGGGCCTGGCCGCGGATCTGGGCGCGCTGGCTGCCGCCGAAGCGGGTGAAGTCGGGGATGTTGAGGGAGAGGGTGGACCAGAACCCGATCATGCCCATCAGGGCTGGGAAGAAAACCTTCCAGAAGTCCGCGTCCCAGCCGAGCCGGGACGGCTGGTCGAGCAGCGGGCCGAACCCGCCGGCCTTGACGGTGATCCAGGCCAGCAGGGCGAGGGCGCCGACGATGACGAACGGCGCGGCCCAGTTCTCGAACCGGCGCAGGGTCTCCATGCCGCGGGCGATGACGGCCATCTCGATCAGCCAGAACAGCAGGAAGGAGAGCCACTGCGTCCACGGGTAGCCGCCCAACTCGGCCGCCGTGCGCCAGGATTCGCCGAGGAGTTTGCCGGCCAGCAGGAAGATGCCCTCGCCGCCGATCCAGGTCTGGATGCCGAACCAGGCGCAGGCGACCGCGGCGCGGACGAGGGCCGGCAGGTTGGCGCCGCGCAGGCCGAAGGCGGCGCGGGCGAAGACCGGGAACGGGATGCCGTACTGCGTCCCGGCGTGGCCGGTGAGCAGCATCGGCGCGAGCACGATGAGGTTCGCGAGGGCGATGGTGAGGACGGCCTGCTTCCAGTCCATGCCGAGGGCGACCAGGCCCGAGGCGAGGGTCCAGGAGGGGATGTTGTGGGCCATCCCGACCCAGAGCGCGAGGAAGTTGTAGGTGGTCCAGGTACGGCGGGCGACGGGGACGGGGCGCAGGTCGTCGTTGGTGAAGCCGTTGGCGGGCAGGGCCCCGGCGGCCGGGTCCAGCTCGACCCGGCCGTCGGTGTGCCGGAGCTCCGGGAGGGGACCGCCCGGTCGGCCCGGCGCGGTGCCGCCGTCCCCTATCGCGGCGGTTCCGGTCATGGACGGGACCCGTCCGCGGCCAGCTGCGGGATGACGTCGGTGCCGTAGGCGTCGATGGTGTCCTCGATGGCGTCGTGCATGGCGTAGACGGCGAACTGGTCGACGCCGAGGGAGCGGAGGTGGTCGAGGCGTTCGAGCTGGGCGGCGGGCGGGCCGATCAGGCAGAAGCGGTCCACGATCTCGTCGGGGACGAAGGCGGTGTCGGGGTTCCCGGCGCGGCCGTGGTGGCTGTAGTCGTAGCCCTGGCGGTCCTTGATGTACGCGGTGAGGGCGTCGGGGACGAGGTCGGAGTGCTCGCCGTAGTGGCGGACCAGGTCGGCGACGTGGTTGCCGACCATGCCGCCGAACCAGCGGCACTGTTCGCGGGCGTGGGCCAGGGCGGCCGGGGAGTCGTCGGCGGTGACGTAGGCGGGGGCCGCGACGCAGACGGTGAGCGCGTCGGGGTCGCGTCCGGCGTCGGCGGCGGCCGCCCGGACCGCCTTGATCATGAACTCGGTGAGGTAGGGGTCGGCGAGTTGGAGGATGAAGCCGTCGGCCTGGCGACCGGTCAGGGCCAGGGCCTTGGGACCGTAGGCGCCCATCCAGACGGGCAGTCGCCGGCCCTCGCCGACCCAGGGCAGGTGCATCTCGGTGCCGTCGACCTCGACGGTGCGGCCCTCGGCGAGCTCCTTGATCGCGTGCATGGCGTGGGAGAGCCGTTCCAGGGTGGCCGGGTGGCGGCCGGCCACGCGCATGGCGGAGTCGCCGCGGCCGATGCCGCAGACCGTCCGGTTGCCGTACATGTCGTTGAGGGTGGCGAAGAGGGAGGCGGTGACCTCCCAGGTGCGGGTGGAGGGGTTGGTGACCATCGGGCCGACGGTGAGTCGCTCGGTCTCGGCGAGGATGCGGCTGTAGATGACGAAGGGCTCCTGCCACAGGACGCAGGAGTCGAAGGTCCAGCCGTGGCTGAAGCCGGCCCGCTCGGCGCGGATCATGCGGTCGATGAGCAGGCGGGCGGGCGGGTCGGTCTGCAGGACGAGGCCGATGTCCATGGGGGTGCTCCAGGGGGCTGGCCGCGGCCCCGGGCCCGGCGTTCGGCCCGGGGCGGCGGACGGAGGTGCCGGCCGACGGGTGCAGGCCGACGGGGTGTGTCGGCGAGCGGAGTCGTCGGCGGACGGGGGGACGGGTGGTGCCGGGCTTCAGACCAGGTACTGGCAGGTGTCGCGGCGCAGGAAGGTGCCGTGGCCGGCCCGGCCGAGCCAGCTGCCGCGGTCGAGGACGACGGTGCCGCGGGAGAGCACCGTGCGGGCGCGGCCGGTGAGTCGCCGTCCCTCGTAGGCCGAGTAGTCGACGTTCATGTGGTGGGTGGCGGCGGAGACGGTCTGCACGGCTGCGGGGTCGTAGACGACCAGGTCGGCGTCGGCACCAGGGGCGATGGTGCCCTTGCGCGGGTGGAGACCGAACATCCGGGCCGGGGTGGTGCAGGCGATCTCGATCCAGCGGCGGCGGGTCAGGTGCCCGTCGACGACCGCCTGGTGCAGGAGGTCCATCCGGTTCTCCACGCCGGGCAGGCCGTTGGGGATCTTCGAGAAGTCGCCACGGCCGAGCTCCTTCTGGCCGACGTAGCAGAACGGGCAGTGGTCGGTGGAGACCACCTGGAGGTCGTTGGTGCGCAGGCCGCGCCAGAGCGCGTCCTGGTGCTCGCGGGGGCGCAGCGGGGTGCTGCAGACGTACTTGGCGCCCTCGAAGCCGTCGGGGCCCTCCTCGGCGAGGTCGTCGGTGGAGAGGAAGAGGTACTGGGGGCAGGTCTCGCCGAACACGTTGAGGCCCGCGTCGCGGGCCTGCGCGATCTCGGCGAGCGCCGAGGCGGCGGAGACGTGGACGACGTAGAGCGGGCTGCCGGCGACCTGGGCCAGCTTGATCGCCCGGTGGGTGGCCTCGGCCTCCAGGAGTTCGCGCCGGACCTCGCCGTGGTACCGGGGGGCGGTCTTCCCGGCGGCGAGCGCCTGTTCGACGAGGACGTCGATGGCGATGCCGTTCTCGGCGTGCATCATGGTCAGCCCGCCGTTGGCGGCGCCGCGTTGCATGGCGCGCAGGATGCGGCCGTCGTCGCTGTAGAAGACGCCGGGGTAGGCCATGAAGAGCTTGAAGGAGGTGGACTCCCCGGAGTCGACGAGCGCGTCCATCTCCTTGAGCACGCCGTCGTTGACGTCGGAGACGATGGTGTGGAAGGCGTAGTCGACGGCGCAGTTGCCGTCGGCCTTGGCGTGCCAGGCGTCGAGGCCCTCGCGCAGGGAGCCGCCGACGGGCTGCACGGCGAAGTCGACGATCGTGGTGGTGCCGCCCCAGGCGGCGGCGCGGGTGCCGGTCTCGAAGGTGTCGGACGCGGCGGTGCCGCCGAAGGGCAGTTCCATGTGGGTGTGCGCGTCGACGCCGCCGGGGATCACGTAGTGGCCGGTGGCGTCGATGACGGTGTCGGCGGTCCAGGCCAGGGCGGCGTCGCTGCCGGTGGCGGCGAGCGCTGCGACGCGCTCGCCCTCGACCAGGACGTCGGCGTGGAGTTCGTCGGTGGCGGTGATCACGAGGCCGCCGCGGACGATGGTGCGGGTGGTGGTCATCGCGGTTCCCCTCACGCCTCGGTCAGGGGTCCGTAGGCCTCGGGCCGGCGGTCGCGGTAGAACGCCCACTGCTGGCGGACCTCCTCGATGAGGCCGAGGTCGAGGTCCCGGACGACCAGCTCCTCCTCCTTGTCGGAGGCGACGTCGCCGACGAACTGGCCGCGCGGGTCGACGAAGTAGGAGGTGCCGTAGAAGTCGTTGTCGCCGTACTCCTCGGTGCCGACCCGGTTGATGGCGGCGACGAAGTACTCGTTGGCGACGGCGGCGGCGGGCTGTTCGAGCTGCCAGAGGTAGGCGGAGAGGCCACGGCTGGTGGCGGAGGGGTTGTAGACGATCTGGGCGCCGGCCAGGCCGAGGGCGCGCCAGCCCTCGGGGAAGTGCCGGTCGTAGCAGATGTAGACGCCGACCTTGCCGACCGCGGTGTCGAAGACCGGCCAGCCGAGGTTCCCGGGCTTGAAGTAGTACTTCTCCCAGAAGCCCTTGACCTGGGGGATGTGGTGCTTGCGGTACTTGCCGAGGTAGCGGCCGTCGGCGTCGATCACGGCGGCGGTGTTGTAGTAGACGCCGGGCTGGTCCTCCTCGTAGACGGGGACGACGACGACCATTCCCAGCTCGCGGGCGAGGTCCTGCATCCGGCGGACGGTGGGCCCGTCGGGGACGGCCTCGGCCCAGCGGTAGTGCTCGGGCTCCTGGACCTGGCAGAAGTAGGGGGAGTTGAAGACCTCCTGGAATCCGATGATCTTCGCGCCCCGGGCGGCGGCCTCGCGGGCGTACCGCTCGTGGAGGGCGATCATCGACTCCTGGTCCCCGGTCCACCGGGTCTGGACGAGGGCGGCGCGGACGATCTGCGACATGGGTACCTCCGCAACTCCGTGGCCCGGCCGGTGGAGGCGGGCCTGCGGTCTGAGGGTTGTCGGGCGGATCCGTACGACCATCTACGTGCGTAGAACGTGGTCCGTAGACCGTAGGCCCGGCCTCGGTGGCCTGACAATACGTCGGACGCAGGGCGGCTGGGGCGATCTTGTTGCGTGGACACGCTGGGGCGAGTAGGTGGGATGAAACGCTCATCTACCCCGATAGCGCTGCCCTTACTCATCCGGGTGAATCCGTGCACGGGGTACTGCGCGACGGGGTAGGACGCGCCATGATGCTGCTCCGGTCCGTCACCGGAGCCTGCCCGAGAGTGATGTGCGCGTGCTCCGCCCGCGGCCCCCGCCGGCCCGGGAGGCACCCCGCACGTGCGGTCGAGGGCGTCGTGGTTCCGGGTGCACGGGGGAGGTGGACGTGGCGACTGGATCACGGACGCGCGGAAGGCGTCCGGTCCCGGCGTGGGCCGGGGTGCTGCTCGGGCTCGCGGTGCTCGTCCCCGCGGCGCTCGGGGCCCTGCTGTACGCACGGTGGGCACCGCCGGTGCGGGACGTCGCCCTGCAGCTGGCCGGTACCCGTGCGGCCGCCGCGGCGGTGGTGGACGGCAGGGCGCCGGAGTACCGCGCCGCGCTGGCGGCGGACGGCTGGCCGATCGCCGGGTACACGCTCACCCTGGTCGCGGCCGGGCTGCTCGGCCGGTACGTGCTCGGCCGGGAGCACTGGCGGCTCGCCGCCCTCGCCGCCGGCGGCGCCGGGCTGCTGGCGGGCGCCTGCGACGTCGCGGAGGACGTGCTGCTCGCCACCGGGTTGGACGGGTTCGACCGGTTGAACGGTGCGGGTGGTCCGGGCGGCTCCGACGCGCCGTTCGCGGCAGCGACGGCGCTCAGCACCGTGAAGTGGCTGTTGCTCCTGCCCGCCGGGGCGGCCGCCGCGGTGGTCGTCACCGTGACCCTGCACCGTGCGGTGCGCGCACTCCTGCGGCGCCCACCGGAACCGGACGACCCGGCGGACGACGCGACGCCCGGCGGCGAGGTCCACCCCGTGACCGCCGCCGGCGGACGTACGACCGGGGCCGACACCGGGCTGGCCACCGACGCCGGGGCGGCCGGGCCGGGCGCGCCGACGGACGGGCGCTCCGCCGGGCCCGCGCTGATCCCGCCCTGGCCCGTGGCCACCGCCCACGGCGGGCGCTGGCCGCCCGGCCGGCGGACGCACCGGCCGCTCGACCACCAGGCCCGCTGGCGCAACGGCGCCCTGGTACCGCCCGGCCGGGAGCACGCCGAGCTCGGCTTCTGCGCCTCCGGCGGCGGCATCCGCTCCGCCTGCGTCACCCTCGGCGCGCTCCAGGCCCTGCGGCCCTGGCTCATGCGGTCCCGCTACCTGGTCTCCGTCTCCGGCGGCGGCTACGCCGTCGGCGCACTCCAGCTGGCCCTCTGCGACTCGGCGCCGGGCAGCGCGGTGCACGCCGTCTCCGGGCTCACCGCGGCCGACGTCCTGGCGCCGGGCTCGCCGGAGGAGGACCACCTCCGCCGGCACGCCAAGTACCTGGCGGACGGCGCCGGGCAGTGGCTGGTCGCCCTCGGCACCCTGCTGCGCGGCCTGGTCGCCGCCCTGGCGCTGCTGCTCGCCGCCATACTCGTCCTCGGCCTCGGGCTCAGCTTCTGCTACCACCTCGTCCCGCTGGCCGACCTGGACGCCCTGGCCTCCGTCGGCCTGCGCACCGGCGGGGCCGTCCGGCTCGGCCCGCTGCCCGTCCGGACGCCCGCCGTTCTCGCCCTGGTGGGGCTGCTCACCGCCGCCGCGGCCTGCTGGCTGCTCTGGCTGCTCGCCTTCTCGATGCTCGGCTGGAACACACGGCTGCCGCGCGCGCTGCGCCGCCTGGGGCACGGCGCGCTGGCCCTGGCCGGGCTGGTCACGGTGGGAGTGCTGGTGGTGCCCGGGCTGGCCTGGGGCGCGGTCGCGCTGCAACAGGCGCTCGCGGTGGGTGCGCGGCAGACCGGCGCCGGCCTGAGCCTCACCGTGCTGCTCAGCTACCTCGCCCTGCTGCTCGGCATACTGTGGCACGGCCGGCGGGCCATCGAGCTCGGTACGGCGGCGCTCGGCGGGCTGGTGAGCGGCGCCCGGCGCGTCGGCGGCGGCCTCGGCACCAAGGTCACCCAGTACCTGGTGGTCTGGGCCGCCCTGGGGACGCTGTCGGTGGGCGCGCTTCTGGCGCTCGGGTGGGCGGTCGCGACCGGCCACGCCTGGCCGGTCGCCGCGCAGGTGCTGCTGCCGCTCGTCCTGGCGACGGTCGGCCTCAACCTCGACCAGACCTGGATGGGCCTGCACCCGTTCTACCGGCGCCGGCTCGCCTCGGCGTTCGCCGTCCGCCGCTCCACCGAGGACGGCGAGGTGCTGGCCCGGCCGTACCACTTCTACCGCGAGCAGACCCGGCTCAGCCACTACGGCGCCCGGCAACCGGGCTTCCCGCAGGTGGTGTTCGCGGCCGCGGCCAACCTGTCCGGCAACTCGCGCACCCCGCCCGGGCGCCGCGCGGTCTCGTTCACCTTCTCGCACGACTACGTCGGCGGGCCGGACGTCGGCTACGCCCGCACCGACCTGCTGGAGCGACGCACCCGCCGGCACATCGCCCGGGACCTCACGGTCCAGTCCGCGATGGCGGTCTCCGGCGCCGCCTTCTCCTCCGCGATGGGGCGTCAGTCCCGTGCCTACCAAGGGCTCTTCGCCGTGACCAACGCCCGGCTCGGCACCTGGCTGCCCAACCCGGCCGCGCTCGACCCGCTCTGGACGGCCGACCGGGACTGGCGGCACGCGCCGCAGCCCGGTGTCCGCCGGCTGCCCTACCAACTGCGCGAGCTGTGCGGGCGCTTCCCGATGGACGACCGGTTCCTGCTCACCACCGACGGCGGCCACTACGAGAACCTCGGACTGGTCGAGCTCCTCCGGCACGGCGTCCGGACGGCGGTCTGCATCGACGCCAGCGGGGACGCCCCGCTCGCCGCCACCCTGGCGGCCGCCATCACGCTGGCCCGCGAGGAACTGGGCATCGTCATCACCCTGCACGAGCCGGAGCTGCTGATCCCCGGCAGCCTCGGCGAGCGGGGCGGGCCGGCCGGGCCGCCGCTGCGCGGGCTGGCGGCGCGGCTCGCCGACCGCTTCTCCGCCCGCGCGGTGATCACCGGGACCATCCGCTACCCGGGCCCGCTCGACCTCCCCGAGGACGGGGACGGAGACGGGGACGGGGACGGGGACGGCGGCGATCACACCGGCCCGGTGGGCGTGGGCCCCGGCGGGGAGGACGGACGCCGCCTCGGCACGCTGATCGTCGTCCAGGCCGTCCTGACCCCCGACATGCCCTACGAACTGCACGCCTACGCGGCGGCCAACCCCGCCTTCCCGAACGACAGCACCGGCGACCAGTGGTTCGACCACCGGCAGTTCGACGCCTACCAGACGCTCGGTCGCCATCTGGGCGAGCTGGCGGCCCCCGTCCTGAAGGCGGTCGTGACCGGCCCCGGCCCGGCGGCACCGACGGCACCCGCGTCGCCGGTCCCGGCACCCGCTGCGTCGGTGCCGCCGGTCCGCACGCCGTCGGAGCCCACGGAACCGGCGCCCACGTCAGCGGCACCCGCGCGGTCGGTGCGCGGGCCGTCCGCACCCGCGCCGCCCGCGCCACCCGCACCACGGCCTCCCGCGGAGGGGTGACCGGGGCCGGAGCGCACTGGAGGAGCTCCCGCTCGGCGGCCCGGAGCAGGGCCTGCCGGTGCGCCGACGCACGAGCCGGGGCTGCACCGGGCTCCCGGCCTGGACGGCGGGTTCGTGGGCCGGACCGCCGCCGGACCGCCGACACAGCCGGACCGCCGACGCAGCCGGGCGGCTGACGCTCCGCAGGCCGCACACCGGGCCTGATCCGAACCGCTCCCCGGGTCCCGGCGGTCACCCGTGGTCATCGACGGAGCCCGCGGGGCACGCACGAGGCACCCGTAAGGCAGCTGTAAGGCACCCACCGGACGGTAAATCGGCGACAGGAGATGATCCAGGTCATAGTCTGATCAGAGTTTCCGCCGGTCCGATGCTGGGCAGCCACGCGGGCGGAAGAACGCCCGAACAAGTCGCCCGACGAAGAGGACCGCACCACGTACTGTCATTTGTCGACAAGACGCCACCAACCCACGAACGCGATCGACTGACCGTTCGACAGACTGACAGAACCGACACCATCGGCGCCGCCGGCATCCGGGGCGCCGAGACGAGGAAACTCCCCGTGATCAGATTCGACGGCGCCGGCAAGCGCCACCCCGACGGCACCATCGCCGTCGAGGGCCTGGACCTCGACGTGCCCACCGGGCGGATAACCGTGCTGGTCGGCCCATCCGGCTGCGGCAAGACGACGCTGCTGCGCATGGTCAACCGGATGGTCGAGCCGACCTCGGGCCGGGTGCTGCTGGACGGCGCGGACGTCGCCGAGCTGGAGCCGGCCAAGCTGCGCCGCGGCATCGGGTACGTGATCCAGCAGGCCGGTCTCTTCCCGCACCGGCGGGTGATCGACAACATCGCCACCGTCCCGTACCTGCTCGGCTGGGACCGGAAGAAGGCCCGGGCCCGGGCCGCCGAGTTGCTTGAGCTGGTCGGCCTGGCGCCGGAGACCGGCAAGCGGTACCCGTTCCAGCTCTCCGGCGGCCAGCAGCAGCGGGTCGGCGTCGCACGCGCGCTTGCCGCCGACCCGCCGGTACTGCTGATGGACGAGCCGTTCAGCGCCGTCGACCCGGTGGTCCGCGCCGGACTCCAGGAGGAGCTGCTGCGGCTGCAGTCCGAGCTGCACAAGACGGTCCTGTTCGTGACGCACGACATCGAGGAGGCCGTCCGGCTCGGCGACCAGGTCGTGGTACTGCGCGAGCACGGCCGGATCGCCCAGCTCGCCGATCCGCACACGCTGCTCACCGAGCCCGCGGACCACGGCGTGGCCGCCTT
The DNA here is from genome assembly GCF_043950205.1 of Kitasatospora hibisci. NCBI lineage: Bacteria > Bacillati > Actinomycetota > Actinomycetes > Kitasatosporales > Streptomycetaceae > Kitasatospora > Kitasatospora hibisci. Next base: position 1,911,015 of record NZ_CP171642.1, read on the forward strand.
CCTCGGCCGCGACCGCGGCCTGCGCGGCCTCGGCCTGCGCCCGGCCCGCGGCGTCGCCGTGCGCCCGCTGTCGGCCGGACTGCGCTACGGCGGTTGGGAGCTGGTCCTGGACGACGAACGCCGGCCGATCGGCTGGGTCGACCGCGACGCCGCGACCGCGGCCCTGCACCCGGCGGCCGGCTTCCGCCCCGGGAGCGACACCCTACGCACCGCACTGGACGCCGCCGTCCTGTCGCCCGCCGCGGTCGCGGTCGCCCTGGACGACGAAGGCCGGGCCACCGGCACGGCGAGCCGCGAGGCCGTCCTCACCGCACTCGACGCCGCACCGGGCACCACCGCGGACGGCGCCGCCGCGAACGACGAGGCAGCCGCTCGGGACGGCGCCGCCGCGAAGGACGGAGCAGGCCGTGGACGATGAACCGATCGTCCGCTGGTACTGGATCGGCGACCATCTCGGCTACCTCGGCGGCCTGCTGGCCGACCACGCCGTGCTCGCCCTGCTCCCGGTCCTGATCGGCCTGCTGCTCGCCGTCCCGCTCGGCCTGGCCTGCGCCCGGCTCCCCCGGCTCTACCAGCCGATCGCCGCGGTCTTCAACGTCGTCTACGCGCTGCCGGCGGTGGCCGTCTTCGTGCTGCTCATCCCCTACACCGGGCTGGCCACCCAGACCACCGTGATGATCCCGCTCACCTTCTACGCGATCGCGGTACTGCTGCCGACCACGGTGGACGGGCTGCGCGCCGTGCCCGAGCCGGTCCGGCAGGCGGCGACCGCCATGGGCTACGGGCCCTGGCACCGGCTGACCGCCGTCGAACTGCCCGCCGCCGTGCCCTACCTGGTGGCCGGGCTGCGGGTCGCGGCGGTCTCCAGCATCTCGCTGGCGAGCGTGGGCGCCCTGATCGGGCGCGGCGGCCTCGGCTACCTGTTCATGGACGGCTTCCAGCGCACCTTCACGACCCCGATCGTGGCCGGCATCGTGCTGACTGCCGCGCTGGCGCTCGCGGTGGACCTGTTGCTGCTCGGCGCGCGGCGGCTGCTCGCGCCCTGGGCGGTCCGCGAGAAGGGGGCGGCCCGGTGAACTGGCTCTCCTGGCTGGGCGACTTCTTCTCCTCCCCCGACCGCCGCACCGGTCCGAACGCGATCACCCAACGGATCGCCGAGCATCTGGTGTTCTCCGGTGAGGCGCTGCTCTACGCGGCGGTGCTGGCCGTCCCGCTCGGTCTGCTGATCGGCTACACCGGGCGCGGCACCGCCGTCGTCACCGCCCTGGCCGGCGCGACCCGCGCGCTGCCGACGCTCGGGCTGGTGACCTTCACGGTGCTGCTCGCCGGGGTCGGTGACACGGCCGTCCTGGTCCCGCTGGTCGCACTGGCCGTGCCGCCGCTGCTGGTGGCGGCCGTCGAGGGGGTGCGCGGCACCGACCCCGACGTCCGGGACGCCGCGCGCGGGGTGGGGCTGACCCACCCCCAGGTGCTCCGGCAGGTCTGCCTGCCGTCAGCGCTGCCGACCCTGCTGGCGGGGTTCCGCACCGCGACCGTGCAGGTCATCGCGACGGCCACGGTCGCCGCGTACGTCGGGCTCGGCGGGCTGGGCCGGTACGTGATCGACGGGCTGGCCACCCGCGACTTCGCCCTGACCGCGGGCGGGGCGCTGCTGGTGGTTCTGCTCGCGGTCGGCGCCCAGCTCCTCTTCACCGTCCTCGCCCGGTTCGCGCTCCCGCCCGGGCTGCGCGCCCAGCGCCGGGCCCGCTGACGCCGCCCCCCGGCGACCCGATCACGACGCGCCGCCCACGCTGCGCCGGTCACGACGCCGCGGTCACTGCGCCGCGGTCACTGCGCCGACGTCCGCTCACGCTGCCCACTTCGCTTCGTTCAAGCCCTGGAAAGGACATCTCTCACCATGTCGACCCCTGCCTCCCTCCGGCCGGCACTCGGCCGCCGCGCCGTCGCCCTCGGTGCCCTGGCCGCGCTCGCGCTCGGCGCCACCGCCTGTTCCTCCTCCGGTTCCGACCCGCTCGGCGCCGGCTCCTCGTCCGCGCCGGCCGCCGGCACCGGCTCCTCGGGTTCGACCGTGGTGGTCGGATCGGCCAACTTCCCCGAGAACGTGCTGCTCGGCTCGATCTACTCACAGGCGCTCAAGGCCAAGGGCGTCAAGGTCGAGGAGAAGTTCAACATCGGCAGCCGCGAGGTGCTCTACGGGCAGCTGCAGAGCGGCAGCCTGACCGTACTGCCCGAGTACAACGGCGCGCTGCTCGCCTACCTCGGCGGCAAGGCCCCGGCCGCCACCAAGGACGAGGTCGACGCGGCCCTGACGAAGACCCTGCCCGCCTCGCTGGCGATCCTGGACTCCTCGCCCGCAGAGGACAAGGACACCCTGAGCGTCAGCCAGGAGACGGCCGACAAGTACGGCCTGAAGACCATCGCCGACCTGGCGGGGAAGGCCGGCGAGCTCACCATCGGCGGCCCGCCGGAGTTCAAGTCCCGGCAGGAGCAGCCCTTCAAGGACGTCTACGGGCTGACGTTCAAGGAGTGGAAGCCGACCGGCGACACCACCGCCAACGCGGTCAGGGACGGTGCGGTCCAGGTCGGCAACGTCTTCTCCACCGACCCGAAGATCACCCAGCTGAAGCTGGTTCCGCTGGCCGACCCGAAGAACCTCTTCGGCGCGCAGAACATCACCCCGCTGGTGAACAAAGCGGGGGTCGACGCCAAGGCGACGGCCGCGCTCAACGCGGTGTCGGCCAAGCTCGACACGGCGGGCCTGCTCGGCCTGATGAAGAAGGTCGCCGTCGACAAGGAGGACCCGTCGGCGGTGGCGAAGGACTGGCTGAAGGCCAACGGCCTGGTCTGACCGGCGAAGCAGCGGCGGCGGTCCGGGGAGCGTTCCCCGGACCGCCGCCGCCTCGGGGCGGCGCGAGCCCACCGGGGCGGCGGCGCGGGCCGGCCCCGGCGGCGGTACGAGCCCGTCCGGGGATCTTCCCTTGAGCGGCGCGAACATGACAGTGTGACGGGATGCGCACTCGTCTCCTCGCCGCCACCCTCACGGCGTTCGCCGCGGTGAGCCTCGCTGCCTGCTCCAGCTCCGGCTCCGGCACCTCCGCGGCCGGCGCCGGCGGCTCCGCCACCGCATCCCCCACCGCTTCCGCCACCGGCAGCAGCGCCGCCCCGACGCCGGAGGCGCCCACTCCGGCCGCACCCTCCCCGGGCACCCCCGACGCGGGCGCCTCCGACGGGCCGGCCGCGGGCTCCACCCCACCCGGCGCTCCGGACGCCCCGGGCACCCCGGCGCAGCCCAAGCCCGCGCCGCCCGCCGATGCCGGGCTGCCCACCAAGCCGGGCACCGACGTGACCGCCAAGCTGGTCGAGGCGCTGAACGCGATCGACCCGGCGATCGTCGGCGGCAAGCCCGACCAGGCCGTCGACCGCGCGCGCAACCAGTGCCAGGCGATGTACCAGTTCCCGAAGGACAGGTCCAAGCTCGTGGAGCTGGCCGACCAGCGCTTCACCGACGCCGCCCACCCGCAGGGCTTCGGCCCCGAGAAGGCCGAGAAGATCATCGACGCCCTGCGCGCCACCCTCTGCCCGCCGGCCTAGCCGAACAGGGCGTCCAGAGCGGCCCGGCGTCCTGAGCGCCGGGCCACCGCGGCCGCGCGGCGATCCGCGCGGCCGCGGGCCCATCGCCCCTCCTCCAGTCGCCCGGTGGTCGAGGACCCGTCCCCGTCGCCCGCCATCGACGATCGATCAGGCAGGTCGGGAGCTGCACACCGGGCCGGTGGAACGACAGCGGCCACGCGGGCCGTTCAGCCACTGCCCGCCGACCGGCCGGGCGGACCGGGCGAGTTCGGCCGGTCCTGCCGGGCGCACGACTCCGGGATCCCGCCCGGACGCACGCCGGGATCGCCCACGCAGGTCCGGTACGGGGACGATCCGGGCTCGCTCGGGCGGTGGCCGCCCTTCCCGTCGAGGTCGCACGTGGAGCCGGTCCCGGTCGAGCGGGGACGCTCCCGCGGGCGGAGCGTCCGCCCGGCGGCCGGCAGGCCCGTACGGTGACGAACTGTTAGGGCTCTTGACAGAGGAGTGGTCTAGTCCAACCATAGGCATGTCGATCCGACCGGGATGCACTGTGGGGGTGTGACCACCGGCGGCTGAGGCATCGCCCCGCCCTGCTCCGCTCCACCCCCGACCCGCACGGCCTCCCGCGGCCGCACGGCCACACCTGCGCCCCGTCGCGCCCTCGCGCCCGGGTTCCCGCACGCCTGCATCCTGAACGCCTGCACAGCCGCACGCCCCGCACACCTGCACACACACGCGTGCGCGCCGCCTCCGGCGCAGCCATCGCGACACGTCTGCTCCGCAGCGCAGTTCAGTCCAGAACTTCACCAACAATCAGCCCCACCAGACCTGTTGGAGAACCCATGCGTCTACGCAGAACGATCCAGGCCGTCCTCACCGCCTGCGCCACGCTCGCCGCCTCGGCCGGGCTGGTCGCCACCGGGACGTCCTCGGCCGAGGCCGCGGCCCCGCTGCCGACCCGGGTGTTCGCCCCGTACTTCGAAGCCTGGACCGGCCAGAGCCCGGCCACGCTCGCCGCCCAGTCCGGCGCCAAGCACCTCACCATGGCGTTCCTGCAGACCGCCGCCAAGGGCTCCTGCACCCCCTACTGGAACGGCGACACCTCCCTGCCGGTCGCGTCGTCCTCGTTCGGCGCCGACATCGCCGCCATCCGGGCCGGCGGCGGCGACGTGATCCCCTCCTTCGGCGGCTACACCGCCGACAACACCGGCACCGAACTCGCCGACAGCTGCAACGATGTGAACCAGATCGCGGCCGCCTTCGAGAACGTCATCACCACCTACGGCATCAGCCGGATCGACCTCGACATCGAGGACAACTCGCTGACCAACACGGCCGGGATCGACCGCCGCAACAAGGCGATCAAGCTGGTCCAGGACTGGGCCGCCGCCAACGGCCGCTCGATCCAGTTCTCCTACACGCTGCCGACCACCACCGCCGGCCTGGCCGCGAGCGGCCTCGCGGTGCTCAAGAACGCGGTCGGCAACAACGCCCGGATCGACGTCGTCAACCTGATGACCTTCGACTACTACGACAACGCGGCGCACGACATGGCCGCCGACACCCAGACCGCCGCCACCGGCCTCTACAACCAGCTGGCGAAGCTCTACCCGACCAAGTCCCCCGCCCAGCTGTGGGGTTCCATCGGCATCACCGAGATGCTCGGCATCGACGACTTCGGCCCGGCCGAGACCTTCACCGTCGCCGATGCGACCACCGTCTACAACTGGGCGGTCGCGAAGGGCATCAACACGCTCTCCTTCTGGGCCCTGCAGCGCGACAACGGCGGCTGTCCCGGCACCGGCGGCCGCGACGACTGCTCCGGGATCAGTCAGGGCACCTGGGACTTCACGCACGTCTTCGCGCCGTTCACCGGCAGCACCCAGCCGGGCAACGACTTCTCGGTCGGCGTGAGCCCCGGCTCGGCCACGGTGGCGGCCGGGGCGTCCACCACCGCGACGGTCTCCACCGCCGTGACGGCCGGCTCCGCCCAGTCCGTCAACCTCACCGTCACCGGCGCCCCGGCCGGTGTCACCGCCACCGTCTCCCCCAGCAGCGTGACGGCGGGCGGCACAGCCACCCTCACCATCAGCACCACGTCCGCGGCCGCCGCGGGCACCTACCCGCTCACCGTGACCGGCAGCGCCCCGTCCGGCAGCCGCACCGGTACCTTCAACCTGACCGTCACCGGCGGCACCCCGCCGACCGGCGGGCTGGTCAACGGCGGCCTGGAGACCGGCAGCCTCGCCCCGTGGACCTGCCAGACCGGCGGCGCGGTGGTCGCCGCCCCGACCCACTCCGGCTCCCACGCCCTGCAGGCGGCGGCAGGCTACGCGCAGACCGGCCAGTGCGCGCAGACCGTCACCCTGAAGCCCAACACCTCGTACACGCTGAGCGGCTGGGTGCAGGGCAACTACGCGTACCTCGGCGTGAGCGGCGGCGCCACCGCCAGCACCTGGACCAGTGCCTCGGGCTGGACCAGGCTGACCGTCCCCTTCACCACCGGATCCTCCGGCACCGTCACGGTCTACCTGCACGGCTGGTACGGCCAGGGCAGCGTCTACGGCGACGACTTCACCCTCGCCTGACGCCCACCCCGCACACCCCTCACCCGCCACCCGCACACCCCGTCGGGGGCGCCGCACTCCACCCACGCGGCGCCCCCGGCGACATCCCGGGCACGCTCCCGGGCAGAGCCGGCGACCGGTTCAGGCCTCAGGTCAGGTGGCGGGGGCGGGCGCGGTGGCCGGGGCGGTGGGGCGGCAGAGGAGGAGGTAGGAGGCGGCGGAGAGGAGGGCGCAGGTGAGGACGACCGTGGCGAGCAGCGCCGCGGAGGGGCTGCCGCCGAGGGAGCTGAGCGGGGCGACGACGGCGCCGCAGAGGAAGTTGCCGGTGCCCAGGAGGGCCGAGGCGGAGCCGGCGGCCTGGGGGGCGACCAGGCTGAGGGCCCGGGCGGCGGTGTTCGGCAGGACGATGCCGAAGCTGCCCATCAGGACGAAGAGGGCCGGGCAGACGCCGAGCAGACCGAGGTCCCACACCGTGGTGACGAGCAGCAGCGCGGCGCCGGCGGCGACGGCGGCCCCGAGGCCGGCCAGCATCAGCGCGCCGGGGGTGAAGCGGCGGGCCAGGACGCGTCCGTTCAGCTGGGTGACGGCGACGATGGCCAGCGAGTTGAGGCCGAAGAGCACGCCGTAGGTCTGCGGTGAGACGTGGTAGACGTGCTGGAGCACGACCGAGGAGCCGCTGATGTAGCCGAACAACGAGCCGAAGGCGAAGGTGCCGGTCAGCAGCAGACCGAGGAAGGGCAGGTCCCGCAGGAGCCGGCCCATGGTGCGCAGGGTGGTGGTGAGGCCGCCGGGCTGGCGGGCGGCGGGCGGGAGGGTCTCGCGCAGGGCGCCGAAGGCCACCAGGGCGAGCAGCAGACCGAGCGCGGTGAGCGCGCCGAAGGTGCCCCGCCAGGAGGTGACGCGGAGCAGCTGGGCGCCGAGGAACGGCGCGAGCATCGGGGCCAGCCCGGATATCAGGCTGATCGAGGCGAGGAAGCGGAGCATCGCGACGCCTTCGAACCGGTCGCGGGCGATGGCACGCCCGACGACCAGGCCGGCGGCCCCGGCGGCCCCCTGGAGGAAGCGGCCGAGGACCAGGACGGGCAGGTCGGGCGCGACGATGCAGACCGCACTGGCGAGGGTGTAGACGAGGAGGCCGACCAGCAGGGGCGGACGGCGGCCGAGGCGGTCGCTGAGCGGTCCGAAGATCAGCTGGCCGACGGCGACGCCGAGCATCGAGAAGGTGACCGTGAGCTGGACTGCGGCGGGATCGGCGGCGAGGTCCTGCGCGATCGCCGGCAGGCCGGGCAGGTAGAGGTCGGTGGTGAGCGGGCCGAGGGCGACCAGGCCGCCCAGGACCGCGACGGTGCCGCGGCCGGGGGCGGCGGCGGCCGGTCCGACGGGCGTGGAGCCCGTGGGACCGGCGGGGGTGGAACCGGTGGGGGTGGCAGGGGAGGTCGACGTGTCGCCGGCGGGGTCGGGGTGGCCGGCGGTCGGACCAGGCATGGGGCTCCTCACGGGGCGGCGCGGGTGGATTCTCCTCGCTCCGTCCTATCGCAGCGCGCCCGGTCCGCGACACCCGGGGTCGGCCGCGCGGACCAGTCCGGCGCCCGTCCCGGCCTGGGCTCAGTGCTTGGCCTGGTGCCCCGTCCGCAGTGCGGCCTGGACGGCGGCGCCGTCCTGCCACGCGTAGAGCTGGCTTCCCGTCAGGGTGACGCTGTAGTGGCCGCAGCTGCCGGTGGTCCTGGCCGCGACGCCCTCCGGGAACCAGCCGGCCCTGAGGCTCGCCGGCATCGGGTGGACGCTCCGGGCCGGCGTTCCCACCGTGCAGCCGGCGGGCAGCCGGCCGTCCGGCAGGGTGGCGCTCAGCAGGCGGTCGTCCCCGGTCGTGGACATCAGGTAGTGGACCGAGGTGGCGTTGTCCGGCAGCCAGGACGGCATCGAGCGGCGGTCCGCCTTGGCGTCGCTGCCCTTGGCGTAGCTGGCCTGCTCCTGGTGCCGGCCGTCGTACCAGTCGGAGACCCGCGGGCCGATCGCGATGGTCGCGACGGCGACGGCCATGCCCGTACCCGCGACCCCGACTGCGACCTTGCTCACGATGCCGTTCATGCCTGCCGTGCCCTCTCCGTCCGATGTCCGTCCGCCCGGCCCGTGCTCCCGGGCCGGCGATGCCTCCATCCTGGGGCCGACCCGCCTGCCGGGTCGTCACCACCAGGTCGCGACCGTTCCTCCGACCGTGGGGGTACGGCCTCCGCCTTCAGAGGTACACGCGGCGCACCGGCCCGCGGGTTCCCGGGTGCGCCGGAGCGGTCAGACGGCCGCCGGAGCAGGCTGCGCGACCCGGAACGGGCGGCCGTCCAAAGTCCAGTGGGGATCGATGGGCCGACCGAGTGCCGCGAACACCTGGGCGGCGACGTCCGGGTGGCGGATCTCGCCGGTCGGCGGGGCGGCCGGGATTCCGGGGCCGGCGCAGGCCACCCACGCGGTGCGTTCCTCGGGGGTGCGGCCGCCGTGGCCGCCGGCATCGACGTGGCCGTGGTCGGTGACGACGATGACCGTCCACGCCTCCTCGGCGCGGCCGGCGCGGCTGCGGACGGCGTCGAGCAGCCGGCCGAGGCGCTCGTCGGCGGTACGCATGGACGCCCGGTACTCCTCGCCGCAGCCGAGGAAGTGCGCGGTCTCGTCGACGGCGCCGAGGTAGACGAAGGAGGCCTCCGGGTCGGCGCCGGCGAGGACGTGCACGGCCTCCCGGGTGACCTCCTCGTCCACGGCCTCCCAGGCCTCGGGGGTGTCCGCCGCGGGCGCGACGTAGGAGAGGCGGCTTGGGGCGCGGAACAGCGGGCCGCCGGACTCCTTGATCATCAGCGGGTCCCAGCCGCCGGCGACGAAGGTGCGGCGGCCGTCCTGCCGCGCGAGGCGGGTGGCGAAGTCGGGGAACACGTCCAGCCGGTTGCCGCCGAAGTGGTTGCCCCAGACGCCGTGCTTGGCGGGCTCGACCCCGGTGACGATGGTGGCCCAGCAGGGGCCGGACATGGTGGGCGTGGAGTCGGCCACCGTGACGGGCACCAGGAAGCCGGCCGCGGCCACCTCCGTGAGCCGCGGCATCGGGACCTGGTCCAGCAGGTCGTACCGGACGCCGTCGATGCCGACGACGAGGACCCGGGGGCGCGGCAGCGGAGGTGTGGACATGGCGGGGTTCCTTTCACGTGGCGCGGCCGGCGCCCCCGCTCCGGGGTCACGCCGACCGCGACATGATCTCCACGCTGCCGGTCCGGGACGTGTCGGCAGCCGGAACACCGGGTGTCCGGCCGGTGTCGGGCGCCATGCCGGGGCAGCGGAAGGGCCGCACGCCGCGGCCGTGCGCCGGGTCGGCGTTCCGGGCACCCGACCCGCCGGGACGGGGCGCGGGGCCCGTCAGCGGTAGGCCGACTCGCCGGTGATGGCCTCGCCGAGGACGAGGGTGTGGATCTCGCTGGTGCCCTCGTACGTGAGCACCGACTCAAGGTTGTTGGCGTGGCGCAGCACCGGGTACTCGGTGGTGATGCCGTTGGCGCCGAGCACGGTGCGCGCGCTGCGGGCGATCTCCAGCGCGGCACGTACGTTGTTGAGCTTGCCGAAGCTGATGTGGGCCGGACGGGCTGCGCCCTCGTCCTTCAGCCGGCCGATCCGCAGCGCGACCAGGTACGCCTTCTCCACCTCCAGCATCATCTCGACCAGCTTCTGCTGGGTGAGTTGGAAGCCGGCGATGGGGCGCTCGAACTGGATGCGGCTCTTGGCGTAGCCGAGCGCGGCGGTGTAGCAGTCGCGGGCGGCGCCGACCGTGCCCCAGAGGATGCCGTAGCGGGCCTCGCCCAGGGAGGAGAGCGGCCCGCGCAGGCCGGTCACGCCGGGCAGGACCGCGTCGGCCGGCAGGACGACCTCGTCGAGCACCAACTCGCTGGTGACCGAGGCGCGCAGCGACAGCTTGCCGTGAACGTCGTTCGCGGTGAAGCCGGCGGTGCCGCGCTCGACCAGGAACCCTCGCACGCCCTCGTCCGTCTGCGCCCAGACGACGGCGACGTCCGCGATGCTGCCGTTGGTGATCCACATCTTGGAGCCCGAGAGCACCCAGTCGCCGTTCGCGCCGCCCTTGCGGCGGGCGCGGGTCCGCATGTTGGCCGGGTCGGAGCCGAAGTCCGGCTCGGTGAGGGCGAAACAGCCGATCAGCCGGCCGGCCGCCATGCCGGGCAGCCAGCGCTGCTTCTGCTCCTCCGAGCCGTAGGCGTGGATCGAGCGCATGGCGAGGGAGCCCTGGACGGAGACGAAGCTGCGCAGGCCGGAGTCGGCGGCCTCCAGCTCCATGCAGGCCACGCCGTAGGCGACCGCGGTGGAACCGGTGCAGCCGTAGCCGTCGAGGTGCATGCCGAGGACGCCGAGGGCGCCGAGCTCCGGGGCGAGTTCGCGGGCCGGGAAGACACCGCGCTCGAACCAGTCGCCGGCGTCGGGGCGGATCCGCTCGTCGGCGAACTTCCGCACCGTGTCACGGATCAGCCGTTCCTCGTCGGTGAGCATGTCGCCGACGGCGAGCAGGTCGGCCGGATCGATCCGGGGCGGCTTCGCCATTGAAGCTCCTTGTAGTCTCGGCGGGTACCGGCCCGGGCTGGTCGCGGTACTGATCGCGCTGCTGGTACCGGCGAGTATTCCGCACCGGGGCCGACCGTGGACCGCCGGCGACGAGGGAGTGAGCATGTACACAGTCGAGCAGCTGACGGCGGACGAACTGGAGGGCGCGGCGGGACAGCTGGCGACCCTGCTGCTGGAGACCGTCGCCGGCGGCGCCTCGCTCGGCTTCCTCGCCTCGCTCGATGCCGAGGACGCGGCGCTCTGGTGGCGCGCGCTGGTCCCGGACGTCGCCGCCGGCCGGCTGCTGCTGTGGACGGCCCGCACCGGGGGCGACGACCGGATCGCCGGGACGGTGCAGCTCCGGCCGGCCGTCCCCGCCAACGGCCGGCACCGGGCGGAGGTGGCCAAGCTGATGGTGCATCCGGCGGACCGGGGGCAGCGGCTCGCCGGACGTCTGCTGGCGGCCCTGGAGGCGGGCGCGTCCGAGCGCGGCATCCGGCTGCTGGTGCTCGACACCGAGACCGGGAGCCCGGCGGAGCGGATGTACGCGGCGGAGGGCTGGACCAGGGCCGGCGCGGTGCCCGACTTCGCGACCGACCCGGCGGGCGTCGCGCACCCGACCACCATCTTCTTCAAGCAGCTGGGCGTCACCGCCGCAGCCCCGGGCGACGCGTAGGGAGGGGCGGCGGCGGTGCCCGGCCGAGTCGTTTCAGCGGCACCTGGGAGCGGACGGCTCCGCGCGGGGCACGGTCGGGTCCGGCGGCCTCGGACAACTCGGTGCCGATGCATCCCGGGCCGGCCGAGTCGGCCCGGATGCCGCGCGCGGCGGGATCGCCGCCCGGCGTGCGGGCAGGGCTGCGGGCAGCGGCGTCTGCAGCCGCCACACGGGTACGGCAGCCGCACGTGCGGTCGCCAGGCCCGTTCCGCTCGTTCCGCCGGCGACCGCTACCACGCGCTCATGGAGCGGTCGCATCACAGCATTCCCGTTCGTCGGCCTCATCCGCCTCCGGCGCCTTCGAAAGTCATTCCGCAATCAGCAAGCCGGCCGACCTGGCGGCCTGCTCGATCGTCGCGCAGTGGGCGGCACGGGCTTGCCCGTCGATCTGCTTCTCGTGTTCGGGGCGCACCCCGGTCCGGCCGTCGAGGCCCTCGCGCAGGATGTCGGCATGCCCCGCGTGCCGGTTGGACTCGCCGAGGACGTGGACCATGACGGCGAACAGGTTCGTGTTGGGATATTGCTCCGGCCACCACGGCACGTGGCCGGGGGCGTCGAGGGGAAGCTCGTTGATCGTCGCGTCCGAGTGTTCCCACGTACGCCGGTAGAACCCGATGATCTGATCGCGGGTCTCGTCCTCGGCCGCCCACAGATCGCTGCCGTCGTGGTCCTGCCACCGGGGTAGCGGTTCCGGGGAAGGGCGGTCGAAGACCTCGCCGAAGTACCTGGCCTCGACGGTGGCCACGTGTTTGACCAGGCCGAGGAGGTTGGTCCCGGTCGCCGTCAGAGGTCGGCGGGCGTCGTATTCGGACAGGCCGTCGAGTTTCCAGAGCAGCGCCTCGCGGTCCCGCCGCAGTCTCCCGTGCAGGTTGTCCTTCGCGAAATCATCGATCATGCGGCATGAGCCTGCCACGGACTACTCGTGGTCTCAAGATCCCGTACACGGGCCGCGACGACCGGCAGAGCCGGGGCCCGGCCGCCGCCCCCACCCCGACCTGCTGCCAGCGGCTCGCGAAACCTGCCGCGTGAGACGACCACTTAGGATGACCGTCTTCGCAGGCCGAACGAGGGGTGGGACATGGCGCGCTGGGCACTGGTCGTCCAGGAGACCGAGGGGGTCGGCCACGATCGCATCTGGGGCACCAACGTGCTGGCCGAGGTCGAGGGCACCCGGGAGGACGCCCTCGCCGAGTTGAAGCGGATCGTCCCGGCGTACACACCGCAGCACCCCTTCAACAGCCGGCGGCGCACACTGCTCCGGGACGGCGACACCTACCTGCTGATCTCCAAGGGCAGCATGCGGGACTACCACTGCGTGTTCACGGTGTGGGAGCTGCTCTGGGACAGCACGCGGCCCGAGATCCAGCAGGAGCGCCTGGCCGACGGCCCCGCCGGCTGACCGGGCCCGGCGGTCCGTCAGCCGACTCCGCACAGGCGCAGGGCCGCGGTGGTCGCCGCGCCCGCCACCACGACGAGCAGGAACGACGCGCGGCGTACCGCGAGCACCCCGGAGACCAGGACTCCGGCCGGTCGCGCCCAGCCGGCGAAGCCATGGCCCTGGGTGAACGCGCCGGTGGCGACCAGGGCGACCAGCAGCACGGCGGCGGCCACGCCGAGCAGGTGCCGCAGGCGGTCCGGGAGGGTGAGGCGGTGGCCCAGGACGGGGCCGACGACCCGGAAGGCGAAGGTCCCGGCGGCCAGCAGGAGAACGGCGAGCAGCGGCATCAGTGGGCCTCCTCGACGGCGCCGGCCGGCCGCTCGGCGCCGGCGGGCTCCGGCCCACCTCGCCGCGGTGCGCCCGCCTGCGGTGCACCGGCCGGCACCGCGACGGGTCCGCGCCAGGTGAGGAGCAGGCCGACAAGGGCGAGCAGGACCGGCAGACCGCCCGGCAGGAACGGGGTGGCGGCGACCGCGAGGGCGGCGCCGGCCAGGGCCGCGGTCCGGGTGCGGCGGTCGCCGAGCGAGGGAAGGACGAGGGCGAGCAGGACGGCCGGGAAGGCGGCGTCGAGCCCGAGGACGTCGGTGTCGCCGATGAGACTGCCGGCGGCGGCGCCGAGGACGACGGAGGCGTTCCAGATCAGGAACAGGGCGAGCCCGCAGAGCCAGAACACCGCCCGGCGGCGGCGCCGGTCAGGCTGGAGCAGGGCGAAGGCGACCGACTCGTCGGTGATCAGGTGGGTGCCGGCCAGCCGCCTCCACCAGGGGCCGTCGAGCAGGTCGGCGACGGTGAAGCCGAAGGGCAGCAGGCGGGCGTTGAGCACCAGACCGGTGGCGACGGCGGCGAGCGCGCTACCGCCGGAGAGCACCACGCCGACGGCGGCGAACTGCGAACCGCCGGCGAAGACCAGCACGGACAGGACGACAGGCACCCAGAGCGGCAGGCCGCCCGAGACCGCGATGGCGCCGAACGAGGCCCCGACCAGGGCGTCGGCGACGCAGACCAGCGCGACGTTCCGGAGCGTGGCGGCATCGAGTGTTCGGAGGAGCGAACGCATGTCCAGTAGAGTGAACCGCATGACGGCCGTTCGTCAAGGCGAACGCATCGACCAGTGGAGCGAACGCGGATGGGCGTGAACAACGAAGGCGACGCGAGCACCGACGGGGTCCCGGGCGCAGGCGCCACAGCGGTACCCGCCACGCCGGCCGCACCCAGCGCGCCCGCCGTGTCCGGCTCCGACCTGATCGCCCTGATCGCCGCGTCGATCCGGCGCGAACGCGAACGGGTCGGCCTGTCGATGGCCGAGCTGGCCCGGCGGGCCGGGATCGCCAAGTCCACGCTCTCCCAGCTGGAGGCGGGTGCCGGGAACCCCAGCGTCGAGACGCTCTGGGCGCTCGGCGTCGCCCTGGACGTGCCGTTCAGCCGGCTGGTCGACCCGCCGCGGCCCGTGGTGCGGGTGATCCGGGCCGGCGAAGGACCGGTCACCCACTCCGAGCGGGCCGACTACGCCGCCACCCTGCTGGCCTCCTGTCCACCGAACGCCCGGCGCGACATCTTCCGGATCCAGGCGCAGCCGGGCGAGACCCGCGCGTCCGACCCGCACATGCCGGGCACCGTCGAGCACCTGCTGCTCGGCGCCGGACGTGCCCTGGCCGGGCCGACGGAGGCGCCGGTCGAGCTGCTCCCGGGCGACTACGTCAGCTACCCGGGCGACGCCCCGCACGTCTTCCGCGCCCTGGAACCGGGCACGCTGGCCGTGATCGTGATGGAGCACATCTGACCGAACACATCTGACGGAGCACAGCAGGCGGCGCCCCGCGCACCGGCCGGGTCAGCCGGCCAGCAGCCGGTCCAGGAAGGGGTTCCCGAACACCCGGTGCGGGTCGTGGCGGTCCAGGACGGCGATCGCCTCGTCCCAGCCGGGGCCGCCGCCCGCGCGGTGGCTGGCGGGGACGACCCGGCCGAGCACGTCCGGGTCGGCCCACGCGGCGTCCTCGGTGTAGGCCCAGCCCTTGGACCACTCCACGCGCAGGCCGGCCCGGGTGCCGTCGAAGGTGCGCAGCAGGAACCGTTCGAGGTCGCGGGCGAACCGGTGCAGACCTGGGGTACCGGGCAGGGCGAGGACGTCGAGCCAGACGGCGGTGTCCCACTCGGGCCGGTCGGGGCGCGGGCGCAGCGCGGAGAGCAGCGGCGGCCGGGCGCCCGGCACCCCGGACGCGGCCGGGTCGTCCAGGCCTGTGACCCGGATCTCCACCGCGCCGTTCACCGGGAACTCCCCGCGGTCGCGGTACTCGGCGAGCAGCGTCCGGTAGTGATCGGCGAATTCGGCGACGACCCACTGGAGGTCCGCGCGCCGGGCGAGCACGGCGTAGCCGTTGGCGGTGACCCGCAGGGTGGTGGGGCGGACGTAGTTCAGCAGGGCGCGCGAGGGGCCCCAGAGGTCGGAGCGAAGGCCGCCGGCGAGCAGGTGGGTGAGTACGTCGCCGGTGAGCAGGTCACGCAGCAGGGTGCCGGAGAGCAGTACGTCGGTGATGTCCCCGGTGAGAGCCACCTTCGTGACCAGGTACTGGAGTTGGCCGAAGAGCGGTGCCGATGCCCAGGCTCCGGCCACGAGTTCGCCGGCGAGTCGGGCGACCGGCTCCGGGATGCTGTCGGAGAACGGGTAGTTGTAGGGCTCGTCGACGGCCCGGGATCCGAAGGGCCGGTCGGGCGCGACGGTCCACGTCTTGAGCCAGGGGCGGTCGGTGTAGGCGAACCAGATCGCCTCGGCGCGCCCGTCCCGGTCGACGAAGCCGGCCAGGGTGCGCGGCCGGCCCGCGGCGCCGGGGCGGGCGAACAGCTCGGTCGCCGGGATGTCCACCCGGCTGACGCAGCGCAGCGGCCGGTCGGCGCCGGCCCGGAGTACCACCTCGGTGACGAAGGCCCGGCCGAGGTGGACCAGGAAGGCGGCGCTGTCGGCCTCGGCGCGGTCGAAGGCGCGCAGCGTGTAGCGGTCGGTGGCGGGGTCGTGGACGACGGCGGTGAGCCGGGTGACCTGGTTGCTGACCGAGCCGTAACCGTGGCCGTCCGGGCGGAGCTCGCCGACGGCGGGGACGGCGGTGCCGTGCCCGCCGATGGCGAGCACCCCGCCGACGGTGAGTTCGCCCGGGGCGGGGCAGTTGGCGAGGCCGAGGCCGCGGCCGGCGAGGTGGGCGAGCAGGTCCTCCATGGTGGCGCCGGTCTGGACCCGGACGGTGCTCGGCGAGTCCGCGGTGATCGCCGTCAGGTGGCGGGTGGTGTCCAGCAGCAGGACGCGGGCGGACTCCGGGGTGGCGTTGGCGACGGTCAGCGGGGCCCAGGTGTGCCGGTGGCCCTGGGCGCGCAGCCGCCAGCCGTTGGCCCGGGCCCAGTCGGCGAGCCGCGGGACCTCTTCGGGCGTGCGCGGTGCACAGGTCCAGAGCTGGTCGGTGCGGACCTCTCCGGACCAGTTCTGGTAGACGCGCCGGTACAGCTCGGTGTCGGCGGGCAGTCCGGGCGGGACCGTCTCCGTGGCGTGCGCGCCGTCCGGACCGACCGTGCCGCGGAGCAGCCAGACGGCGCCGCCGAGGGCGGCGGTGGCGCCGAGCAGCCTGCGCCGGCTCAGACCGGCGCCGGGCGCCCCGCCGGCGCCGCCCCGTTCGCCGGGTCCGCCCCGTTCGCCGAGGCCGTTCCGAGCTCCGGTCCCGCCCTGAGCCGCGGCCGCGCCCCGGGCCACCGCTCCGCCGTCCGACCGCCGTCCCTCCGTCATGCCGCCCCCTGGTCGCCGGCCCCGCGTTCGGCGGTGACCGTGTCCGTCTCCACCGGGGTGTCCCGGCCGAGGTGTCGCGCTGCCGTGCCGCGCCCGCCGGGTCGCGCGGACCGGAGCCCGGGCCCGCGGCCCCGCCGGCTGCAGGCCCCGTCGCCCGAGGACCCGCCGTCCGGCCCGGTTCCCGCCGGGGCCGGCCGCCGGCCACGCCGACCCGGGAACCGGAGTGCCGCACTCCCGTTCCCCGGCCCGCGGCCGAGCGTACGGAGCGTGGCGGCGACTCAGCGTGCCGACGTCGCGATCTTCACTCCTTCGAGTGAACAGTTGGCCGCTTCTCCCACACCGCCGCCCCCACGTCGATCCGGATCACCACCCCGCTCTCCCGGAGGTCCCCGTGCGCACTTCCGCGCCCTCCGCACCCGACGGCGGCCGCCCCGCGCCGACCTGCCGCCGACCTGCCGCCGGCCCGCCCACCGACGCGTGATCAACTGGGGCGGCCGGGCGGAAATAGCCGGGGCCCCCGCACGGCTGTGGTGATCGAAGAGCAGGACCGACAGCGACGGGCCCCGGGCCGTGAGCGGCCGCGGGACCTCCCAGGAGGTGCAGCGCGCGATGGGCGACGAGCAGCAGTACCGGACCGAGCACGATTCGATGGGTGAGGTGCGGGTGCCGGCCGCGGCGAAGTGGCAGGCGCAGACGCAGCGGGCGGTGGAGAACTTCCCGGTCTCGGGCCAGCGGTTGGAGCGCGCGCACATCGCGGCGCTGGCCCGGATCAAGGCCGCCGCGGCCCGCGTGAACGCCCGGCTCGGGGTGCTGGACGCGGAGACCGCGGAGGCGGTCGCGGCCGCCGCGGAGGAGGTCGCGCAGGGCCGCTGGGACGCGGAGTTCCCGGTGGACGTGTTCCAGACCGGTTCGGGCACCTCGTCGAACATGAACGCCAACGAGGTGATCGCCACCCTCGCGTCCGAGCGGCTGGGCCGGCCGGTCCATCCCAACGACCACGTCAACGCCAGCCAGTCCTCGAACGACGTCTTCCCGTCCTCGATCCACATCGCGGCCACCGCCGCCGTCACCCACGACCTGATCCCGGCGCTGGAGCACCTGGCGGAGGCGCTGGAACGCAAGTCGGCGGAGTTCGGCGAGGTCGTGAAGTCCGGCCGGACCCACCTGATGGACGCCACGCCCGTCACCCTCGGCCAGGAGTTCGGCGGGTACGCGGCGCAGGTCCGGCACGGCCGGGAGCGGCTGCTCGCCACGCTCCCCCGGGTGGCCGAACTGCCGCTCGGCGGTACGGCGGTGGGCACCGGCATCAACACCCCGCCCGGGTTCTCCGCGGCCGTCATCGAGGAGGTGGCCCGGACCACCGACCTGCCGCTGACCGAGGCCCGCGACCACTTCGAGGCCCAGGGCGCACGGGACGGCCTGGTCGAGCTGAGCGGCCAGCTGCGCACCGTCGCGGTCGGGTTCACCAAGATCGCCAATGACCTGCGCTGGATGGGCTCGGGCCCGCGCACCGGGCTCGGCGAGATCAACCTGCCCGACCTGCAGCCGGGTTCGTCGATCATGCCCGGCAAGGTGAACCCGGTCCTGCCCGAGGTGGTGCTGATGGTCTCGGCCCAGGTGATCGGGAACGACGCGACCGTCACGGTGGCCGGCGCGAGCGGCAACTTCGAGCTGAACGTGATGCTCCCGGTGATCGCGCGCAACGTGCTGGAGTCGATCCGGCTGCTCGCCAACAGCGCCCGGCTGCTGGCCGACCGGACGGTCGACGGCGTCACCGCCAACGTCGACCGGGCCCGCGAGTACGCGGAGTCCTCGCCGTCGGTGGTCACCCCGCTCAACCGGTACATCGGGTACGAGGAGGCCGCCAAGGTCGCCAAGCAGGCGCTGGCGGAGCGCAGGACGATCCGCCAGGTGGTACTGGAGCGCGGGTACCTGGAGCAGGGTCTGCTCACCCGGGAGCAGCTGGACGAGGCGCTGGACGTGCTGCGGATGACGCGACCCTAGCGTCACCCCCGGAGCACGCGCCGGGGCGCGGACGGCGGCCTCCGCCGCTCCGCGCCCCGGTGTCAGGCTTTCCTGTCGACCCTGCGGGTCAGCTCTTGGCCCGGCCTGCCCGGCCGCGCCGCATCGATGCTCCGTTCGACGTCATGGTGGCCATGGAGATCGCGGCGAGCCCCAGCAGGAACATCACGGCGCCCGTGATCAGGCAGGTGACGATGTTCTTGCCGCGGTCGACCTCTCCCGAGACCACCCAGGGGGAAATGATCGTCCAGGCGCCGAGCAGGGTTGCCGCCCATGCCCGTGCGTGGGTGCGTTCGTAGGCCGAGCCGTAGCCGGCCATCAGCAGGCAGTAGGCGAGGCCGACGATCAGGCAGGTGACGGTCAGCGTGTTGAAGGCCGTGAAGCCGACGATCCACGGCGATGCCGCCAGGAACAGGCCCGCGAGAACGGCCAGGGCCTCGACGGCCTGGGCGCGCGGGGTCAGAGTGAGCCGCTCGTACTGCTCCCTCAGTTCGACGATGTCCGGATGGTGCTCCATGCCCATCGGAATCTGGGTAGACACCGATACCACCTCCTAGGTCTGGACCATGGAAGGCGCTAGCCCAGTACCATTCTGTCGCCGATCCGCCGTTTTGCACCTTTTGATCAGCGAAGATACCCTGCCCCGCCCGCATCACGACCGGTGGGTGAGCTGCGTCTCACCGTGACCGTCCGCCATTGCGTATGCAATTCGTTGCATAGCAGGATGCCACCATGGCACTGGAGCACGCGATCCTCGTCTCGCTGCTGGAGCAGCCCGGCTCCGGCTACGAGCTGGCCCGCCGCTTCGACCGTTCCATCGGGCGCTTCTGGACCGCCACCCACCAGCAGATCTACCGGGTGCTGCGGCGGATGGAGGCGGACGGCTGGGTCTCGGTCGAGGAGGTCGCCCAGGACGGCCGGCCGGACAAGAAGGTGTACTCGGCCGCGGGGCCGGGCCGCACCGCGCTGTCCGCCTGGCTGCGCGAACCGGTCGAGCCGGAGACCGTCCGCCACGAGCTGGCGGTCAAGATCCGCGCCGCGGCCTTCGACGACCCCGCCGCCCTGATCTCCGAGGTCGAGCGGCACCGGGAGGGTCACGCCACCCTGCTCGCCCGCTACCTGCACGGCGAGCAGCGCGACTTCCCGGACCCCGCCGCACTCGACGCCCGCCGGGAACTGCAGCACGTCGTGCTGCGCGGCGGCATCGAGTACGAGCGGATGACCCTCGCCTGGCTGGACGACGTGCTCGCCACCCTGCACCGCCTGGCCGACCGGACCGACTCCGGCGCCACCCCACCCTCGACCCCCGGGAGCCCGTGATGCTCTTCAACCCGCGTACCTACGACCCCGCGCAGTTCGACGAGCCGACCCGCCGGCTGCTGCGCGCGACCGTGGACTGGTTCGAGTCCCGCGGCAAGAAGGCTCTGATCGACACCTACGTCGACCGCACCTGGTACTCCGACTTCCTGGAGTTCGCCGCCCGGGAGGGCCTGTTCGCGGAGTTCCTGACCCCGTCCGCGGCCGACCCGGAGAAGCGCTGGGACACCGCCCGGATCGCCGAGCTGAACGAGATCCTCGGCTTCTACGGCCTCGGCTACTGGTACACCTGGCAGGTCACCATCCTCGGCCTCGGGCCGGTCTGGCAGAGCGAGAACGAGGCCGTCCGGGCCCGGGCCGCCCGTCTGCTGACGGAGGGCCACGTGATGGCGTTCGGGCTCTCCGAGCGCAGCCACGGCGCCGACATCTACTCGACGGACATGATCCTCACCCCGGACGGCGCGGGCGGGTTCACCGCCACCGGCTCCAAGTACTACATCGGCAACGGCAACGTCGCGGGCCTGGTCTCGGTGTTCGGCCGCCGCTCCGACGTCGAGGGCCCGGAGGGCTACGTCTTCTTCGCCGCCGACAGCCGCCACGAGGCGTACCACCTGGTCAAGAACGTGGTGAACGCCCAGATGTACGTGAGCGAGTTCCGGCTGGAGGAGTACCCGGTGCGCGCCGAGGACGTGCTGCACACCGGCAAGGCCGCCTTCGACGCCGCGCTGAACACCGTCAACGTCGGCAAGTTCAACCTCTGCACGGCCTCCGTCGGCATCTGCGAGCACGCGATGTACGAGGCCGTCACGCACGCCCACAACCGGGTGCTCTACGGCAAGCGCGTCACCGACTTCCCGCACGTGCGCCGCGAGTTGACCGACGCCTACGCACGCCTGGTCGCGATGAAGCTGTTCGCCGACCGCTCGGTGGACTACTTCCGCACGGCTTCCCCCGAGGACCGCCGCTACCTGCTCTTCAACCCGATGACCAAGATGAAGGTCACCACCGAGGGCGAGAAGGTCATCGACCTGATGTGGGACGTCATCGCGGCCAAGGGCTTCGAGGCGGACACCTACTTCGACAAGGCGGCGAAGGACATCCGCGGTCTGCCGAAGCTTGAGGGCACCGTCCACGTCAACCTGGCCCTGATCCTCAAGTTCATGGCCAACTACCTCTTCGCACCCGCCGACTACGCACCCGTGCCGCGCCGGCTGGACGCGGCCGACGACGAGTTCCTGTTCCGCCAGGGCCCGGCCCGCGGCCTCGGCGCGATCCGCTTCCACGACTGGCGCACCGCGTACGACGCCCACGCGCACGTCCCGAACGTCGCGCGCTTCCGCGAGCAGGCCGACGGCTTCTGCGAGCTGCTGCTGAAGAACGCGCCGAGCGAGGCGCAGCAGGCGGACCTGGACTTCCTGCTGGAGATCGGCCAGCTGTTCGCGCTGATCGTCTACGGCCAGCTGGTGCTGGAGCAGGCCGCCGAGACCGCGCTGGACACCGACGTGCTGGACCAGATCTTCGACGCGCTGGTCCGGGACTTCTCCGCGCACGCCACCGAGCTGCACGGCAAGGCGTCCACCACCGAGGCGCAGGCCGCCTGGGCGCTGGCGCACGTGCGCCGCCCGGTCGCGGACGGCGAGCGCGCGGCCCGGGTCTGGGAGCGCGTCGAGGCCCTGTCGGGCGCCTACGAGATGCAGCCGTAGGCACCTGCGGCCGGCGCCGCGGCGCAATGACCCCGGGGGTGTCGGTCGGCGGACCGGCACCCCCGGTTCACTTCCCCGGTCGGGTCAGAAGGTGAGCTTCCAGCTGTCGATGTAGCCGGTGTCCTGCGACGCCACGTCCTGCACCTTGAGCTTCCAGGTGCCGTTCGCCGGCACCGCGGAGGCGTTGACCGTGTAGGTGGCCTGGACGTTGTCCGCGGAGTCGCTGCCGCTGGAGTTCTTCAGACGGAAGCTGGTTCCGTTCGGCGCGACCAGGTCGATCACCAGGTCGCCGCGCCAGGTGTGCTTGATGTCCACGCCGACCTGGAGGGCGGACGACGCGTTGCCGGTCCGGCCGGTCACCGTCACGGAGGAGGTGACCGCCGGGCCGTTGTCGGGGATCTGCACGTCGGCGGTGTTCTCGAAGACGGTGCCGGAGGGCGGGGTGGTGTCGCCGGCCGACAGGGTCCAGATCGCGTAGGCGATCGCGTCGCTCATCCGGTCCAGCGCGGTGTCGTTGATGTTGGCGCTGGTGTCGCAGGAGGAGTGGTAGCAGCGGTCGAACGCCTGGCCCGCCGTGCCGCCCCACTTCGCCGCCTGGGCACTGGTCTTGGTGTAGTCGGCGCCGCTGAAGAGGCCGCCGACCCGGATCCCGGCGTTCTGGAACGGGGCGTGGTCGGAGCGGCCGTCGCCCTCGAAGTCCTGTTCCGTGGCGATGCCGAGGCCGGCGAAGTAGTCGCGGAACAGGGCGTCCAGTGCGGAGTCGTAGCGGTAGGTGAAGTAGCCGGGGTTGGGCGAGCCGATCATGTCGAAGTTCAGGTAGCTGTCGATCTTCGAACGATCCGCGGAGGAGAGGCTGTTGACGTAGTTCTTGGAGCCGACCATGCCGTACTCCTCGGCACCCCACCACCCGAACCGCAGGTGCTTGGCGGGCTTGAGACCGGCCCGGGAGACGGCCAGCGCGGTCTCCAGGACCCCGGCCGAGCCCGAGCCGTTGTCGTTGATGCCCGGGCCGCCGGTGACGGAGTCGAGGTGGGCGCCGGCCATGACCACGTGCGAGGTGTCGCCGCCCGGCCAGTCGGCGACCAGGTTGTAGCCGGTCGAGCCGTTGTAGCTGAAGGTCAGCAGCGTGGTGGTGTACCCCGCCGCGTCCAACTTGCCCTTCACGTAGTCGATCGAGGCCTTGTAGCCGGATCGCCCGTGGGCGCGGTTGCCGCCGTTGGCGGTGGCTATCGACTGAAGCTGAGCCAGGTGCGCCTTGACGTTGGCGACCGGGATGTCGGGGGCCGCGGCGGCGGTGGCGGCGGTGGCGGCGGTGGCGGCGGAGACCGCTTCGGCCGCAGGTGCCGCGGCCGCCGGCCCGGCGACGGCGGCGGGGCTGATCAGGGCGGCGGCGAGGGCGACGACCGCTCCGGTCGACAGGACGGTTCGGCGCAGGCGGGATCGCCGCGGGGCACGCTCGGTCACGGAAGGCTCCGGTTTCTGGTGGGGCAGAACGGAAGCGCGACACTTCGCGGACGGCGTGGGCACTCGGAGGAGCATGGGGGCGAGCGCCCGGTGAAGTCGGGGGCCGGGACACAAAGTTGACGCGACCATGATGATTGGGCCAACCTGCGGTTCCGTCAAGAGGCCCGGGAATCCGGCCCCGTGTCCTCGGCGTCCTGCGGGCCCGGGCACGCGGCGCGGCGGGCCGGTTCCGGACCCGGCCCGGGCGGCCGGACCGGCACGGCCGCGGCGGGGAACAGCCGGGCGGCCTCGCGCAGCCACGCTCCGGCGTGCGGCCCGGTGATCCGGCCGGACACGTCCGCGCCGAACACCGCCACGCCCGCCACCGCCGCGCCTCCGCGTGCAGCACCTGCTCCCGGCCGGTGTCCTTGATCATGCAGCCGCGCGCCCCGCCTGGGGTGCGGCGGGCGGTCTCCGGCCCGGAGCCGTACGGCGGCGGGCGGTCCGTGACCACCCACCCTCCGGACCGGACCGGGCGACCGCGCCCGGCCTCCCCTCCGCCCTCGGCGGCGGGCGACGTACGGTGGAATCCGGAGGCCGAGCCATGCATGTCACCGGTACCCACTTCACCGACCGCACCGATGCGGGCCGCCGACTGGCTGCCCACCTGGGCCACCTGCGCGCCCCCGGCACCGTCGTCGTCGCCCTCCCCCGCGGCGGCGTCCCGGTGGCCGCCGAGGTGGCCGACGCCCTCGGCGCCCCGCTGGACATCTGCGTGATCCGCAAGCTCGGCGTGCCCTACCAGCCCGAGCTGGGCATGGGCGCGATCGGCGAGGACGGCATCCGCGTCCTCAACGACCAGGTGATGCGCGTCGCCGGTGTCACGGACGAGCAGCTCGCCCGCGTCGAGCAGGTCGAACGCGCCGAGCTGGAACGCCGGGCCCGCCGCTACCGGGGCGGCCGTGCGCCCGCCGACCTGCGCGGGAGCACGGTCGTCGTGGTGGACGACGGGATCGCCACCGGCTCCACCGCCCGCGCGGCCTGCCGGATCGTCCGGGCCAGGGGCGCCGCCCGGGTCGTGCTGGCCGTCCCGGTGGCGCCCCGCGACTGGGTCGACCGGCTGGCCGACGTCGCCGACGAGCTGATCTGCGTCGGCACGCCGTCGCCCTTCTTCGCGATCGGCGAGTTCTACGGTGACTTCTCGCAGACCACGGACGAGGAGGTGCTGCGGCTGCTGGCCGAGGCGCGCGGAGAACGGTCGCGGGCCCCCACCGCGGTGGACCACGAGCTGACCGTGCCCGCCGCCGGGGTCCGGCTGGCCGGGCGGCTGACCGTGCCGGTGCACGCGCTCGGCGCGGTGGTGTTCGCGCACGGCAGCGGTAGCGGCCGGCACAGCCCGCGCAACCGCTTCGTCGCCGCCTACCTGAACCGCGCGGGCCTGGCGACGCTGCTGTTCGACCTGCTCACCGAGGACGAGGAGCCGGACCGGCGCAACGTGTTCGACGTGGAGCTGCTCGGCTCCCGGCTGACCGAGGTGAGCCGGCGGCTGCCCGACCTGGACGAGGCGGCCCGGGGCCTGCCGATCGGGCTGTTCGGCGCCAGCACCGGCGCCGCCGCGGCCCTGTGGACGGCGGCCCGGCTGGGCGACGGGGTGCGCGCCGTGGTGTCCCGGGGCGGGCGGCCGGACCTCGCCGGCCCGGCCCGGCTGGCCGCCGTCGCCGCGCCGACGCTCCTGATCGTCGGCGGTCGCGACAGCACGGTGATCGACCTGAACCGACAGGCGCGGGCCCGGCTGCACTGCGAGAGTGAGCTGGCGGTGGTGCCGCGCGCGGGCCACCTGTTCGAGGA
This sequence comes from Kitasatospora hibisci, assembly GCF_043950205.1. Taxonomy (NCBI): domain Bacteria; kingdom Bacillati; phylum Actinomycetota; class Actinomycetes; order Kitasatosporales; family Streptomycetaceae; genus Kitasatospora; species Kitasatospora hibisci. Next base: position 1,935,985 of record NZ_CP171642.1, read on the forward strand.
GCCGGGGGCGCTGGACCAGGTCTCCGAGCTGGCCCGCGACTGGTTCCTGCGCCACCTCCCGGAGGAGCCGCAGGACCCCGGACCCGGCGGAGGACAGTCGTCCGGTTCCTGAGGGCGGCGGCCGTCACCAGCGGTGGGAGCACGGGGATCGGAGGGATGGCAAGGGTCTCGGGAATCCCTCATTCGACAGCACATATTGCACAGCCGGACCGGGGATTTCCTGACCAGCTTGTACACATTGAACAGTGAAAACGCGACCTGTTGCCCAACCAGTCCGACAGGAGCAAGCTCTCCGCTCAGCCGCACCGCCCACCCTTGCGGCGTGGCCGCCTCAAGCGGATGCCTCAAAGCCGAGGCCTCATTGTGGAGGAACGACCGATGACCCCGCAGACCCACGCTCTTGAGCTGACCCCCGAGGAGCGCGAGGCCGGTCTCGACGCCGAGCAGCTGCGCCGCCTCGTCGGCCTCGTCGAGCACGACCCCGCCACGGACCCGTTCCCTGTCATCGCGCAGGACGCCGTGATCTTCGTGGTCGGCAACGCCACCCAGACGGCCCAGTTCTACCAGGTCGTCTTCGGCATGGAGCTGGTCGCCTACTCCGGCCCGGAGACCGGCCGCCGCGACCGCAAGGCGTACGTCCTGCGCTCGGGCTCGTGCCGCTTCGTCATCAAGGGCGGTGTCTCCCCCGACAGCCCGCTGCTCGACCACCACCGCCGCCACGGCGACGGCGTCGTCGACCTGGCGCTGGAGGTGCCGGACGTCGACAAGTGCATCGCGCACGCCCGTGCCCAGGGTGCCGTCGTGCTGGAGGAGCCGAACGACGTCTCCGACGAGCACGGCACCGTGCGCCGCGCCGCGATCGCCACCTACGGCGAGACCCGGCACACCCTGATCGACCGCTCCCGCTACCACGGCCCCTACCTGCCGGGCTTCGTGGCCGCCGAGACCAGGGTGACCCGCCCGGCCGGGCAGCCGAAGCGGCTGTTCCAGGCCCTCGACCACGCCGTCGGCAACGTCGAGCTCGGCAAGATGGACGAGTGGGTCGGCTTCTACAACCGCGTGATGGGCTTCGTGAACATGGCGGAGTTCGTCGGCGACGACATCGCCACCGAGTACTCGGCCCTGATGTCCAAGGTCGTCGCCAGCGGCAACCACCGGGTGAAGTTCCCGCTCAACGAGCCGGCGATCGCCAAGAAGAAGTCGCAGATCGACGAGTACCTGGAGTTCTACGGCGGCCCGGGCTGCCAGCACCTGGCGCTCGCCACCAACGACATCCTCACCACCGTCGACGTCCTGCGCGCCAACGGCGTGGAGTTCCTCTCCACCCCGGACTCGTACTACGACGACCCGGAGCTGCGTGCCCGGATCGGCAAGGTCCGCGTCGAGGTCGAGGAGCTGAAGAAGCGCGGCATCCTGGTCGACCGGGACGAGGACGGCTACCTGCTGCAGATCTTCACCAAGCCGCAGGGCGACCGCCCCACCGTGTTCTTCGAGTTCATCGAGCGGCATGGCTCGCTCGGCTTCGGGAAGGGCAACTTCAAGGCGCTCTTCGAATCCCTGGAGCGCGAGCAGGACCGCCGCGGGAACCTCTGATCACCACCCCTGATCAGGGCGAATCGGCGAACGGGCCAGGAGGAGCAGGACGATGGCGTACTACCGGCAGCTGGGCAGCATCCCGCCCAAGCGGCACACCCAGCACCGCGCACCCGAAGGCGGGCTGTACTACGAGGAGTTGATGGGCGAGGAAGGGTTCTCCTCGGACTCCTCGCTGCTCTACCACCGGGGCATCCCCTCTGCCGTGGTGAACGCGGTGCCGTGGGAGCTGCCGGACCAGTCCACCGTGCCGAACCACCCCCTGCTCCCCCGCCACCTCAAGCTGCACGAGCTGTTCGCGGGCCAGGAGTGGAAGTCCGCGGACGTGGTGAGCAGCCGCCGGCTGGTCCTCGGCAACGGCGACGTGCGGATCTCGTACGTCGCCGCCGGGGCCCCGAGCGAGCTGTACCGCAACGGGCTCGGCGACGAGTGCGTGTACGTGGAGTCCGGCTCGGGCACCGTCGAGACCGTCTTCGGCTCGCTGGAGGTCGGCCGGGGCGACTACGTCGTCATCCCCCGGGCGACCACCCACCGCTGGGTGCCGACCGGCGACGAGCCGCTGCGCGCGTACTGCATCGAGGCGAACAGCCACATCACCCCGGTGAAGCGGTTCCTCTCCAAGTACGGCCAGCTGCTGGAGCACGCGCCGTACTGCGAGCGGGACCTGCGCGGCCCGGTCGGCCCGCTGCTGGTGGACGACGCCGGCGACGTCGACGTCCTGGTCAAGCACCGCGGCCCGAACGGGATCGCGGGCACCCGGTACACCGTGCCCCACCACCCGTTCGACGTGGTCGGCTGGGACGGCTGTCTCTACCCGTACGCCTTCAACATCAGCGACTACGAGCCCATCACCGGACGGATCCACCAGCCGCCGCCCGCGCACCAGGTGTTCGAGGGCAACGGGTTCGTGATCTGCAACTTCGTGCCGCGCAAGGTGGACTACCACCCGCTGTCGATCCCCGTCCCGTACTACCACTCCAACGTGGACAGCGACGAGGTCATGTTCTACTGCGGCGGCGACTACGCGGCCCGCAAGGGCTCGGGCATCGCCCAGGGCTCGATCTCGCTGCACCCGGGCGGCCACACCCACGGCCCGCAGCCGGGCGCGTACGAGCGCAGCATCGGCGTGGAGTTCTTCGACGAGCTGGCCGTGATGGTGGACACCTTCCGCCCGCTGGAGCTGGGCGAGGGCGGCCGGGCCAGCGAGGACGCGAACTACGCCTGGACCTGGGCGGGCCGGGGGCCGGGCCGGTGAGCACGATCCCCCCGCTCTTCCAGGACCTCTTCGACGACGCGGCCGTCTTCCCGCCGGGGAACCTGCCGGTCGCCGAGGCGGTACCGGCCCACCGCGCGCACCGCTCCGCGTGGTACGCCGAGGCGGTCGGCCCGCTCCTGTGCGGGGCGGGCCGGCTGGACGAACTGGCCGCGGCGGTCGAGGCCGCCACGGCGGCCGTCGGCGGCGCACCGCTCCTCCGGGTCGGGCTCGTACTGCCGGGGGGCAGTGCCGAGCTCGGCCCGGCCCTGGCCGCCGCCGCGCCGTTCGAGGTGGCCGGCGTCGAACTGGCCACCCGGGACGCCCGCGAGGCGGTCGCCGCGCTCGACCTGCTGCTCCCGACCCACGTCCCCGCCGCCGTCGAACTGCCGCGCGAGCTCCTGCGCGGTGACGGCCTGGACGAGGTGCTGGACGTGCTGGTCGACAGCCCCTACCGGGCGAAGTTCCGCACCGGCGGCGTGGCGGCCGACGCGTTCCCGGACGAGGACGAGCTGGCCGGCTTCCTCACCGGCTGCGCGCAGCGCGGCCTGCCCTACAAGTGCACCGCCGGCCTGCACCACGCCGTCCGGCACACCGATCCGGCCACCGGCTTCGAGCACCACGGCTTCCTGAACGTGCTGCTGGCCGCCCGGGAGACCGACCGCGCGGCCGCCGCCGAGCTGCTGGCAGAGCGCTCGGGCGACGTCCTGGCCAAGGCAGTCCGCGAGTTGACCGAGCACCAGGTTACGGTGATCCGGAACTCGTTCACCGCGTTCGGCACCTGCAGCATCGCCGAGCCGCTGGCGGACCTGGTCGCGCTCGACCTGGTGTCGCCCGGGACCGGCCCCAGCCCCACGCCCCAGGAGGACCGTTGACCACCCCCCGTAGCTGGCTCGCCGGCGCCGACGACTCGCCGTTCGGCGTGCACAACCTGCCGTACGGCGTCTTCACCGCGGCCGACCGGCCCGGCGTGCGGCGGATCGGCGTCCGGATCGGGGAGTCCGTCCTCGACGCCGGCGCCGCCGCCCGGGCGGTCGGCGAGCCGTCGGTGCTGCTGGACGCGGACACCCTCAACCCGCTGCTGGCCGCAGGGCGTCCGGTCTGGACCGAGGTCCGCACCGCGCTCACCCGCTGGCTCACCGACGAGTCCCACCGGGCCGCGCTCTCGCCGCTGCTGCTGCCGCTGGCCGAGGTGGAGCTGCACCTGCCGTTCGAGGTCGCCGACTACGTCGACTTCTACGCGTCCGAACACCACGCGACCAACCTGGGCCGGATCTTCCGCCCCGGCTCGGAGCCGCTCACCCCCAACTGGAAGCACCTGCCGATCGGTTACCACGGCCGGGCCGGCACGGTCGTCGTGTCGGGCACCCCGGTGATCCGCCCGCAGGGCCAGCGCAAGGCGCCCACGGACGCCGTGCCCTCGTTCGGCCCGACCCGCCGGCTCGACATCGAGGCGGAGGTCGGCTTCGTCGTCGGTGCCCCGTCCGTCCTCGGCACGCCCGTCACCCTGGACCGGTTCCGCGAGCACGTCTTCGGCGTCTGCCTGGTCAACGACTGGTCCGCGCGCGACATCCAGGCCTGGGAGTACGTGCCGCTGGGCCCGTTCCTGGGCAAGTCCTTCGCCACCTCCGTCTCGCCGTGGATCGTGCCGCTGGACGCGCTGGAGCAGGCCCGGGTCACCCCGCCGGCCCGCGACGTCGAGCCGCTGCCCTACCTCGACGACCGCGGCGGCGAACCGTGGGGCCTGGACCTCGCCCTGGAGGTCCGTCTCAACGGGCACCCGGTCTCCCGCCCCCCGTTCGCCTCGATGTACTGGACGGCCGCGCAGCAGCTCACCCACATGACCGTCAACGGCGCCTCGCTGCGCACCGGGGACTTCTTCGCCTCGGGCACCATCAGCGGCCCCGAGCCGGAGACCCGCGGCGCGCTGATCGAGCTGACCTGGAACGGCGAGGAGCCGCTCAAGCTTCCCGACGGCACCACCCGCACCTTCCTGGAGGACGGCGACGAGGTGACCATCACCGCGACGGCACCGGGGCCCGACGGCACGGTGGTCGGCTTCGGCGAGGTCACCGGCCGCGTCACGCCGTAACGGCTGCGCCGGGCCCGTGTCTGTTCCAGTCAGTGGAACCGGCACGGGCCCGGCGCGGTGCTCCTCGGGCGCGTCTGACGGCTCGCACCGGGCGGGCGACGCGAATCGGCCGGACACGGCCTAGTACGGTGGCGCGAGGATCCGGCGATCCGGAGATCCCTGGACCACCGCAGAAGCGGCGACGAGGAACGGGAGCAGGCCCGATGAGCGCAGAGGTGCAGGTCCACCGGGACGGCGGGGTCGGGCGGATCGTGCTCGACCGCCCCAGGGCGCTCAACTCGCTGACCCACGGCATGATCACCGCCGTCCGGGCGGCGCTGGACGCCTGGGCCGCGGACGACGCGGTGGGCGCCGTCGTACTGACCGGCGCCGGCGCGCGCGGCCTCTGCGCGGGGGCGGACATCCGCGCGATCCACGACGACGCCAAGGCCGGCGGGGCCGGTTCGCGGACGTTCTTCGCGGACGAGTACGGCCTGAACGCCCTCATCGCCCGCTACCCGAAGCCCTACGTCGCGGTGATGGACGGCATCACCATGGGCGGCGGCGTCGGCCTCTCCGCCCACGGCTCGGTGCGGATCGTGACCGAGCGCTCGGTCGTCGCGATGCCGGAGACCCGGATCGGCCTGGTCCCCGACGTCGGCGGCAGCCGCCTGCTCGCGCGCGCACCGGGCGAGCTGGGCACCCACCTCGGGCTCACCTCCGGGTCGATGGGCCCCGGCGACGCGCTGCTCTGCGGCTTCGCCGACCACTTCGTGCCCTCGGCCGCCGTCCCCGCCCTGCTCGCCGCGCTCGCCGCCGTCCCGGCCGGTACGGACACCGCGGCGACCGCCGCTGCCGTCGCCGACGCGGTCGCCGCGCACACCGGGCCGGCGCCGGCCGCCGCGCTGGCCGCGCAGCGGGAGTGGATCGACGCCTGCTACGCCGCCGACACCGTCGAGGAGATCACCGAGCGGCTGCTCGGCAGCGGCGTCCCCGAGGCGAAGCAGGCCGCCGAGGAGCTGGCCGACCGCTCGCCGACCATGCTGAAGGTCACCCTGGCCGCCCTGCGCCGGGCCACGGGGCAGGACACGCTCACCGAGACCCTGGTGCAGGAGTACCGCGTCTCGTGCGCCGCGCTCGCCCACCACGACCTGGTGGAGGGCATCCGCGCGCAGGTGGTGGACAAGGACCGGAACCCGCGCTGGTCCCCCGCCGCCCTGCTGGACGTCGACGACCGGGCGGTGGCCGCGTTCTTCGAGCCGCCGGCCGGCGGCGACCTGCGGCTCGGGTGAGGCGCAGGTCCGCCGGGTGACGACCGTCTCGCCTGGCGAGACTGGCGCTCGGGCGGTCCGTCCGCGATCGTATCCCCCGTCAGAGTGCCGCCGAGCTGCGAATGGGAGTCAAGGATGCGGACCGAGACCTACGAGACGATCCTGGTCGAGCGCAAGGGCCGGGTCGGGCTGATCACCCTCAACCGGCCGGAGGCGCTCAACGCGCTGAACACCCGGCTGATGAACGAGGTCGTCGCGGCCGCCACCGCCTTCGACCGCGACCCGGAGATCGGCTGTCTGGTCGTCACCGGGTCGGAGAAGGCCTTCGCCGCCGGCGCCGACATCAAGGAGATGCAGGGCAACCGCTTCCCCGACGTCTACCTCGACGACTGGCTGGGCCCGTGGGACCGGCTCGGCGAGCTTCGCAAGCCGGTCGTGGCGGCGGTCGCCGGGTTCGCCCTCGGCGGCGGCTGCGAGCTCGCGATGCTCTGCGACATCCTGCTGGCCGCGGACACCGCGAAGTTCGGCCAGCCGGAGATCAAGCTCGGCGTGATCCCGGGCATCGGCGGCTCGCAGCGGCTGACCCGCGCGATCGGCAAGGCCAAGGCGATGGAGCTGTGCCTGACCGGCCGGATGATGGGCGCCGAGGAGGCGGAGCGGGCCGGTCTGGTCTCGCGGATCGTCCCGGCCGACCAGCTGCTGGCCGAGGCGCTGGCCACCGCGGAGAAGGTCGCGGAGATGTCGACGCCCGCCAGCATCATGATGAAGGAGAGCGTGAACCGGGCCTTCGAGACCACGCTCGCCGAGGGCGTCCGCTTCGAGCGGCGCCTGTTCCACGCCGCGTTCGCCACGGCGGACCAGAAGGAGGGCATGGCCGCCTTCGCCGAGAAGCGCCCGGCGAACTTCTCGCACCGCTGACGGTCGGCTGACGGCGGTCGGCGGAGGGACCGGTCCTCCGCCGACCGCCGTCAGTCCTCGCTCACCAGCGCGGTGTTGAGGCGGGCCAGGCCGCCGCGGCTGGCCGCGACCACGATCCGGTCGCCCGGGACGAGCTGCCGGGTGCGGTCGGCGTGGTTCCACTGGTAGGTGCGCGGGCCGGCGGCCAGCCGGACGGCCACCACCCGGACGCCGCCCGGGTCCTCCAGGTCGTGCCGGTTCATCCCGACCAGACCGCCGCCCTCCTCGACCCGCAGCTCGGCGATGAGCAGCACGTGCCGGAACACCGACAGCGTGCCCAGCACCTCGCGCCCCATCAGGGCCGCCGCGAACGCGGGCGCGGCCAGGTAGGACGTCGAGCGGGAGGCCGCGTTGTCCAGCGTGGCGTACACGTGACGAGCGAAGTTGTCGTCGAAGAGCCGGACCACCACGCGGACGTCGGGCCGCACCGCGCGCGCCTCCAGCGCCGCCTCCAGGTTGGTGGCGTCGTCCCCGCTGACCGCGACCACCGCCCGGCTGTGCTTCAGCCGGGCCCGGCGCAGCTGCTCCGCGAGCGGACCGTCGTCGACCACCACCGGGACGCCGAGTGCGCGGACGGCCGAGATGCCGCGCGCCTGCGGGTCGCGCTCCAGCCCGACCACCGGCACGCCCATGCCGTGCAGCTGGGCGACGACCCGGGTGCCGACGTTGCCGAGCCCGGCCACGATGACGTGGTCGCGGGTGCCGGCGCCGGGGTTGCGGGGCTGTCCCCGCCGGCCGGAGCCGAGCACCTCGACCATGATCGCGGTGGCGACGGGCGCGAAGGTGATGCCGCAGAAGGTGATCACCACCTGGGCGACCCGCTGCCAGAGGCCCCCGGTGCCGGTGCCGGCGGCCGCGTCGGCGGGTTCGTCGGGCTGGGCGGCGCCCGCCAGGTCGAGCAGCGAGACGTAGAGGGACCAGCCGAAGTCCCGGTTGAGGTACCAGAGCAGGCCGAAGGACGTCAGCACGGCGGCCAGCGCAGTGATCAGCACCAGCCGGAGCCGGGCGCTGGTGAGGTAGCGCAGGGTGTCGAGCAGCCGCCAGCGCAGTCGGCGGGTCCAGGCGATCCGCACCCGCGGCTCGCTGGGCAGCGCCTGGAGCGCCGCCACCCCGCCGGGCGCCGAGGGCCCGGGACCGGGCCCGTCAAAGGCGTCGGAGGCGTCGGAGGCGTCGGGCCCTTCGGGGGTGTCACGCTCCGGCGTCGCGGGCTCGTCCGGCGCGCCCTCCTCACGAGCCGGCCCATCGGGAGCCTCCGCCGGGCGGTCGGCGTCGGGGGTGGCCGCGTTGCGCGCCCGCCGGAGCGGTCCGTGGTCGCCGAACTCGCTGGCCAGCCGGACGAACGCGGCCGAGTCGCCCTCCTGCTCGGGCAGCAGCCGGATCCGGCCGAGGTTCTGCCGGTCGATCCGGTCGGCGACGATGCAGATCCGGCTGGAGTCGATGTCGTCGTCGTAGGCGACGTAGAGGAAGCGGTCGCCGACCTGGACGGAGTTGGGGCGGGAGAGCGCGGACGCGGCGAAGGCCGGCGCGGCGGTGGCCGAGCCGGAGAGCGCGGCGCCGTTCTTCAGCAGCCGTTCGATGTTCTCGCCGAGCCGCTGGTTGAACATCCGCAGCACGATGCGGATGTCGGGGTTGTGCTCCTGGGCGCTGAGCGCGGTGTGGATGTTCTCCTGGTCGGACCCGTCGACCAGGGCGATCCCGCGCGCGGTCTCCACCCGGACCGCCCGCAGCGCCTCCTCGGTGACGCTGCTGAACTCCACCACCGCCGCGACCCCGGCCAGCTGCTCGATCTGCGGGGCGTGCTCGCGGGTCCGGTCCGGGACCAGGACCACCACCTGGACTTCGTACTGCTCGACCAGCTCCCGGGCCAGGCGGTGCGCGAGCGCGTTCCCGCCACAGATGATGTAGTGCTGGCCGATCGGCCCGACCGGAGGGGTCCCCCACCCTTCAGAAGTCATATCGCCGGATCGTATCGACGGCGAATGATCGGCAGATGGCGCTCCGGTGGCCGCGGGGGAAGCAGTTCGTTCCCCCGAACGGGTGCGTCCGGCGGGCGAACCGGATCACCCGCGACGATCGTGAGAGGCGCCCCCTGCCACTCCCGGCAGCGGCCCCGGCAGGACCCCGAGGTCCCGGGCCGCCGTCCCTCACCCAGCCGTCAGGAGTTCGCCGCCGTGGTCTCCCCGATCATCACCCCCAACGGTTCCCCGGTCCAGGGCCCACTCGGTCTGCTCGCCAAGGCCGCCTGGCAGGTCCTGCTGATCGCCGGGCTCGCCTCGCTCGCCCTCGGGATCGTCGTGCTCGTCTGGCCCAAGCAGACGCTGCTGGTGGTCGGCATCCTGTTCGGCGTCTACCTGCTGATCATCGGGATCGTGCAGCTCGTCGCCGCCTTCGGCACCCACGCCACCACCGCCCTGCGCGTGCTCGCCTTCATCAGCGGCGCGATCTGCGTGCTGCTCGGGCTCCTCTGCTTCCGCAGTGCGGCGCAGTCGGTGCTGCTGCTGGCGATCTGGATCGGGATCGGCTGGCTCTTCCGGGGCATCACCCAGCTGGCCGCCGCGATCTCGGACGAGACGATGCCCGCGCGCGGCTGGCAGGTCTTCGCCGGTGTGGCCAACACACTGGCCGGCGTGCTGCTGATGGTCTGGCCGGCCGGCTCGATCACCGCGCTGACCGTCCTCGCCGGGTGCTGGCTGCTGATCCTCGGCCTGATCGAGATCGTGACGGCCGTCCAGATCCACGGGCGGGCCAAGGAGATCCCGTCCGGCGTCTGACGGCGGAACGCCGCGGGGCGCCGGGTTCTACGGCTCGGGTGCGTAGCCGAGGACGTACTCCGCGGACTCCAGCGCCTCGGCGGTGAGACGGACGTCCGTCAGCCGCTCGGCGAGGGCGAAGGCCGCCCGGGTGTGCGAACCGTCACCCGGGCGGCCGCCCCGGTCGTCGTCGGCCAGCAGGAAGCCGCAGTGCGTCAGCAGCTCGGGAATGCCGGGCGCATCGGCGTCCGAGCCGTCCCGCTGCCCCGGGAAGAGCGGTTCGAAGTGCAGCCTGGTCCGGCCGTCCTCCCACCAGTGGAAGTGGTCGACGGCGTTGACGTTGCGGAAGTGCGAGACCAGCCGGGTGCCCTCGGTGAGGCCCGGGAGGAGCGTCCAGGTCGTGCCGAGGTAGCCGTTCACCTCGACCGCCAGCGCCCAGCCGTCGAGCCGGGTGACGGCGATGAGCATGCGGCCCTGCTCGTCGTCCCCGAGCGTGTCGTCCTCGCCGTCCTCGAACGCGTCCCAGGCCTCCACCACCGCCCGCAGACCGGTGACGCGCCGACCGGGGACGGCGGCGAACCGGTCCAGCAGCTGCTCCGCGGAGAGCCCCTGGACGAGGGTCAGGCAGTACGCCTCGGCGAGGTCTGCGTAGCGCTCCTCGAACCAGGTGAAGTCGGTTGCATGTGCGGCCATTCCGCCATGATCTCAGAGCGGTCGGACAGCCGGCCCGCCGGCCTGACGGCGGGCCGGGCCGGCGTCCGCGGTCAGCGCCAGACCGGTGCGTCCGTCCCCCAGCGGCCCGGCGGACGGGTCCAGTCGGCGGGGCCGCCCTGGTAGCCGACCGGCGGGAGCGCGTGGCGCAGCCTGCCGTACGGGGAGTCCGTCCCGACGACCCAGGTCGCCGGGTCGTACGGCTCGTCGTCGAGCGGCGGGAGCGGCTCGACGCCGTACTGCAGCCAGGAGGCGGTGCCGGCCAGGGAGTAGCGCAGGTGACGGCCGCCGGGGCGGCCGGTGCGCTGGTCGGTGAGCGCGCGCAGCACGCCGGCGGCGATCAGGTAGCCGGTGCCGTGGTCGAGGGCCTGGGCCGGCAGGACTCCCGGTCGGCCGTCGGCGCCGGCCTCGGTCACGGCGATGCCGACACCGGCCTGGACCAGGCTGTCGAACCCACGGCGCCCGGCCCAGGGACCGGTCCGGCCCCAGGCGTCGAGCTGGGCGACGACCAGGCCGGGACGACGCTCCAGCAGCTCCTCGGCGGCCAGGCCGTGGGCGTCCAGGGCGCCGGGGCGGTAGCCGGTGACGACGGCGTCGGCGCCGGCCAGCAGTTCCTCGAAGACCGCGCGGTCGGCCGCCTCGGCGAGGTCGAGCCGGGTGGACCGCTTGCCGAAGCCGGTGTCGACGTGGGCGTCCTCGGCCTCGGGCAGGCGGGGCGAGTCGACCCGCAGCACGTCGGCGCCGAACAGGGCGAGGGTACGGGTGGCCACCGGGCCGGCGATCACCCGGGTGAGGTCGAGGACGCGCAGGCCGGCGGCGGGCAACGGGGCTCGGTCGAGCGGACGGACGGCGGCCTCGCCGACCGTCCGCGTCTCGACCAGGGGGAGTGCGGTGGGGCGCGGTGGTGCGACGGCGACGGCGAGCGCCCCGGCTGCGTAGGCACGTTCCTGGATCCACTCGGCGGGGTGCTCGCGCAGCGTCCGGGCGAGCCGGTCGGGCTCGGTGTCGGCCGGCAGTCCGAGGGCGTCGAGCAGCCGGGCGCGGTGGTGCGGGTAGTTGGCGTGGGTGCGGACCCAGCCGTCGGCGGTCTGCCAGAAGCCGGAGAGCGGCGCGAAGGTGACGGGTGCGCGGCCGTCGATCCGCAGGTGCCGCTCGCTCACGAAGGCGGTGGCGACGGCTCCCTGGTCGATCGGGACCGCGGGCACGTCGCCGCCGTTGCGCAGTGCGGACAGCTCGGCGGCCGCCAGTGAGCAGGCCGCGACGGTGGCCCGGGCCAACTGCCGCACGGGCAGCCTGGCGGGCAGGACGGCGTCGGGGCCGTGGAACGAGACGCGCTCCAGCAGCGCGGCGGGCCCGCCCAGGGCACCCCAGGCGTATGCGGTGGCGGGGTCGGCCGACGTGCGGTCGGCCGGGGCGGGATCGCCTGCGGGGATGATCGGACGCTCTGTCATGACCGCATTCTGCGCCGGTTTCCCGGCGCTCGCCGTGACCCCCGCCACGGGCACCCGCCGCACGGGCCGACGGACGGACCGGCCGCACGAGGACCGCGGCTCCGGACCGGTGCGGGGTGCAACCCACGCCCCCCGAGGCGCGCGGGGCCCCGGACCGCTCCGGCCGGGCAGCGGAGCCCGGTCAGAAGGTGAACCGCAGGGCGCGCACCCGGTTGTCGAAGTTGGACGGGACCAGCTCCGGCTCGCCGACCGACCGGGCCGCCGGCAGCCGGGTGAACAGCTCGCGGAACAGCACCTTCATCTCCTGCCGGGCGAGGTGGGCGCCGAGGCAGTAGTGCGGGCCGCCCCCGCCGAAGCCGAGGTGGGGGTTGGGGCTGCGGGTGATGTCGAAGGCCTCCGGATCGGTGAAGACCGCCTCGTCGCGGTTGGCGGAGGCGAAGAAGAGCACCGCCTTCTCCCCCGCCGGCAGCAGCGGGCCGTCCGGACCGCCGAGGCGGTGGTCGACGGCCAGGGTGCGGCGGAACTGGATGATCGGCGTGGCGTGGCGGACGATCTCGTCCACCGCGCCGCCGAGGTGGCGCTCGGGGGCGGCGAGCAGCAGTTCCCGTTGCTCGGGGTGGGTGGAGAGCAGGTGCAGACCGTGGGCGAGGGCGTTGCGGGTGGTCTCGACGCCGGCGACCAGCAGCAGGGAGAAGAAGGCACCGAGCTCCCGCCCGGTCAACCGGCGGCCGTCGACGTCTGCGGTGACCAGGGCGGAGATCAGGTCGTCGGCGGGCCTGCGGCGGCGCTCGCGGCCGAGTTCGGCGACCATGCCCTGCATCCGGGCGAGCGCCCGCAGCCCGCGCCCGGGCACCCGGATCCGGCTGCGCAGCGGGCGGGCGACACCGGTGTGCTCGGAGGCGTGGTTGACCTCGTCGAGGATGGCGCGGCGGGGCTCCTCGGGGATGCCCATCATGTTGCAGATCACCTGGAAGGGGAGCTCGGCGGCGACCGCGGTGACGAAGTCCCCGGGCCGCTCCCGCTCCACCCGGTCGACCAACTCCCCCGCCACCCGGCGGATGTCCTCCTCGGCCCGGGAGAGAAGGCGCGGGGTGAACGCCCGGGAGACGATCCGCCGCAGCTGGGCGTGGCGGGGGTCGTCCAGGTTGACCATCGAGTCGCCGAACAGCAGCCGGACCCAGCGGGCGGGTTCGGGGGTGGTGACCCCGGGGCCGCTGAGGAAGACGCCGGGCGTCCGGCCGGCCTCGACCACGTCGGCGTGGCGGACCAGGGCGTGGAAGCCCTTGCGCGGGCCCCTTCCGGCCCGGCCGCCGGCCGGCCCCTCGCCGAAGAAGAGCGGGCCGGGGAGGCGGCGCAGCGCCGCGAAGGCGGCGGCGCGGTCGGCGGCGGGCAGCCGCCAGAAGGCGGGGTCGGCGAGGTCCGCGGGGACGCCGACGCCCGCCGGGTCGGTCGCTGTCCCCATGTCGTGCCTCCGGTCCGGTCGTTGCTCTCTCATGACGCTGGGTGTGCACATTAAGTGACCGATCGGTCACCGCTGTCAAACCTCACCGACCATACGACGATCGGACTTTCGGGCGGCGTCATCACCCCTGCGGCCCCTCGAGCCGGGCGGCCGGGCATGCTCTCACGGGACGGAACCGGCCAATACCGGAGGGGGCGGTACGGACCGGCGGAGCCGGATGCGACGATGAGTGTCATCGTGATGACCGACCGGATCCGCTCGCTGCGCGCCGTGGTCTTCGCCACGCTCTGCGTGGCGCTGGCCGCCACGGCGCACGTCACGATGGCCGGCACCGGGGTCTCCGCGCCCGTCCTGGCCGGAGCGTTCGCGGCCACCCTCGCGTTGACCTGGCTGCTGGCCGGCGAGCGGCGCGGGCTCGGACTGGTCAGCATCTGGATGGTGGGTGCGCAGACCGCGCTGCACCTGGCGTTCGAACAGGCCGGGGCACTCGCCGCCGGCGGCCGGCTGGACCGGCTCGGGACGACGGACTGGGCGAGTCTGCTCCTCTGCAATCCGGATCGGGCACCCGCCGGGCTCTCCCCCGCCGACCTGGCCCGGATGGCCGGGATCGATCCTGACGTCCCGCCGGCTCCCGGGCTCCGGGCCCTGGCCGCCGGTGTGCACCACCCGGGCTCGCACGGCGGTTCCGCGACCGGAGCCCCGGGGGCGGCCGGCATGGGTGACATGGGCGGCATGGGTGGCGGACCGGCCACGGTGCGGCCGGTCACGCCACGGCCGGCCACGGCATGTCCCCGGGGATGGTCGCGGCCCACCTGGTGGCCGCGCTGGCCTGCGCGCTGCTGCTCTGGCGCGGCGAGGCGGCCGTGGCCCGGCTGTTCGACCTGCTCGGCGTGCTGGGCGGGGTGCTGGCGGGTGCGCTGCTGGCCCCGCTGCTCGCGCTGTTCGCCCGCCCGCTCGGGTTCCGGCCGCCGGCCGTGCCCCGCTCCGCCGCCCGCGTGCGCCCGCCCCGGTTGGTGCTGCTGACGCACGCTCTGGTCCGGCGCGGCCCGCCGGCCCTCGCCCCCGCCTGCTGACGCGCCCTCCGTCCGACGCCTGACGCCCGACATCGCTCCGGTGTCCGCCACGCGGTGGGCAGGTCGCCCCGTGCCGTGGCGCTGCCGATCGGCCGCGCCGCCGGGGTCCGCGTCCGTGCCCGCCGCCGCCCCTCCCGGGGTGCCGCGGCGCCCGGGCGCCCGCCGACGCCGAGCGCGTGCCGCCCGCAGCGGCACCGCTCCCACGCCTCCCCCTCAGGACCTTCCATGCCCGACCACGACGGCGCACCGGCTCCGGCCGGCGCCACCGTCCTACCCGCCCTGCCGGCCGCCCCCCTGCCCGGAGCGGCCCGTCCCGTCGCCTCCGTCCTCGGCGGCTCCGCTGCCCGGCACACCGCCGGCCTCGCCCAGACGGGTGAAGAGGGCTGCCGACCAGTCCGCCGACGGCCCGGCGGCCCCGGCCGCCGACACCACACCGCGCAGCCGCTCCGCCCGCTCCAGCCACTCCCGGCAGGCCGTGCACCGGGCGACGTGCTTGTCCAGCCGCCGGTCCGGCACGCCGGTCGGCTCGCCGTCGAGGCGGGCGGAGAGGGCGGTGCGGAAGTGGGCGCATCTCATATGCCCATCGTCCCGCACGACTCCTCGCCCCCGGCGGACCGGGTGGGCGACCGCCGCGTTCACGGGACCGGGAACCACCACGGGCGCAGGATGGGAGGCCGCCGTGGATGACGAGCAGCTGACCGCCCTCGCCCTCGCCGCCCGCGCGGGCCGGTCGGCCGACGTGGAGGCCTTCGTCCGGGCCACCCAGCGGGACGTGTGGCGGTTCGTCGCCCACCTCACCGATGTGCAGTCCGCGGACGACCTCGCCCAGGAGACCTTCCTGCGCGCCCTGCGCAGCCTGCCCGGGTTCGCCGGACGCTCGTCCGCCCGGACGTGGCTCCTGTCGATCGCCCGGCGGACCGTCGTCGACCGCTACCGCACCGCCGCCGCCCGCCCGCGCTGCGCCGCCCTGCCGGACTGGCAGGAGGCCGCCGAGCGGCAGGGCCCGCTGCCGGCCTCGGGGTTCGAGGACGGCATCGCCCTCGGCGACCTGCTCGACCGGGTGCCCGCGCAGCGTCGCGAGGCCTTCGTGCTCACCCAGGTGGTCGGGCTGAGCTACGCGGAGGCCGCCGAGGTGGCCGGCTGCCCCGTCGGCACCGTCCGCTCAAGGGTCGCCCGGGCCCGTGAGGAGCTGATAGCGCGGCTGCGGGCCGCCGAGGGCGGCGACCCCGTGCCGCGCGGTCCGGTCGTCCAGCTCGCCGCGGCCTGCTGACCGGAGGCCGGACGACCGCCGGTGGCGGTGGTGCCGATGCACCGCCGCCGCCGGCGGTCGGCGTGCTCCGCCCGACAGGCCCGGGTGGCCGGTGCCAGGGGCTCGTCGCCACGCACGACACGAAGCGGGAAGTCCGGAGATCGGTTGTGCCGCCTGATCCGGACTCGGTTGCCGGTGTCGACCACGGCCACGCCCTCCGTGGCTTCGTCGAACAGGCCGACCGGGAAATTCACCCAGGTGTTCGGAACCAGCGCGCCCGCGCCTCCGACTGCTGTACCGGACCCGGCCGCCGAGGCGGTGTCCGGGACAGCACGGGATTCGGAGGAGCGCCATGTCAGCGCAGCAGCCGCCGGCCGTCGGCGGGCCGAGCGCCGGTCGGGGCCGGTCGGAGGACCGGTGGAGCCTGGTCGTCGCCGCCGGGCTGCTCTCGTTCGTCGCCATGCTCGACATGAACGTCGTCAACCTGGCTCTCCCCGACATCGCCGACGGCCTGCACGTCTCCGCCACGACGGCACAGTGGGCCGTGCTCGGCTACCAACTGCCCCTGGTCGCCCTGCTGCTGCCCGCCGGGCGCCGGCTCGACCAGGTCGGGACCAGGTCGGCGCTGCTCCTCGCGGTCAGTTGCTTCGCACTGTGCAGCGTGCTCGCCGCGGCGGCCCCGTGGGCCGGTTGGCTGATCGCCGCCCGGCTGGCCCAGGGCGCCTTCGGCGCGGTGCTGTTCGTGCTGATGCCGGTGCTGGCCGCGACCGCCGTCCGGCCCGAGCTGCGCGGACGGGCGATGAGCGTGCCCGCGACGCTCGGCCCCCTCGGCGCCGTCACCGGGCCGGTGGTCGGCGGGCTGCTGCTCGACCACGTCGGCTGGCGGGCGGTCTTCCTCGTGAAGCTGCCGGTCTGCCTGGTCGCCCTGGTGATCGCGTACCGGGCGGCACCGCGCGGCGGGGGCCTGCGGGCGCCCGCCGGGGGCTCGGCTCCGGGCGGATCCCCGAGCCGGCCCCTGGGCGACGCCACCCTGATCGGCTCCGCGGTGGCGGCCGTGCTGCTCGGGCTCACCCTCGCGCCCGCGGCGCCGGCCTGGCTGCTGCTCGCGCTGCCCGCCGCGCCCCTGGTCGTCGTCTGGTGCCGTCGCCCCGGCGGGCGGCCGGTCGCCACCGTGCTGCGGGCGTCCGGCACCGCTGCCGTCAACGGCTCGGTGCTGGCCCTGGCCGCCGGGTTCGCCGCCAACCACTACCTGTTGGCGCAGCACCTGCGCCGCGCCGGCGGGATCAGCGCCACCACCACCGCCCTGACCATGCTGGCCTTTCCCCTGGGCATGGTGCTGGCCGGCCGCTTCGGAGGGCGACTGGCCGACCGCTGGGGCGCCCGGCCCACCGCGCTGACCGGTGCCTGCGTCACGGCCCTCGGGATGCTGCTCCTCGTCCCGATCGGCGCGGACTGGACACCCGCCGACATCTCCTGGCGGCTCGCCCTCGCCGGGGCCGGAATGGGCCTCAACGGCGGGCCCGTCCAGGCCCTGGTGATGACCGCCGCCCCGTCCGGGCAGCTGGCCACGGCAGGCTCCGTCGTCCAGTTGGCCCGCAGTCTCGGGTTCGCCCTCGGCCCCGCCCTCGCCACCGCCGCCGGCGCCTTCGGCGAGGACCACGTCACGGATGTCCGGGCCGGCATCGGGCTCGCCGCGCTGCTCGCCGTCACGGCCGCGGCCCTGCTCCTCCTGCACCACCGCACCGACCGCACCGACCTCGGCGGACCGGGCGGCCACGACGGCCTGACCGACCGGACCGGCCCCGACGGGGCCGCCGCACCCGTGGGTGCCGACCACGCCGCCGAGCCGCACACCTGACCGTCCGCCGACCGCCGGACAGCACTACCGACCACCCGACCCCGGAGGAACCCTTCGCATGACCGACACCGTCCACGAACCGACCGCGGCCGGCCCGGCGGACGACGCGCCGCGCTGCCCGTTCGGCCACGGCGAACTTCCCGACCCCTTGCCGCTGTACGGGCCGGAGTACAAGCGCGACCCCTATCCGCTCTACCGGCGGATGCGCGAAGCCGGCCCGGTCCACCGGGTGCGGTTCCCGAGCGGGATCGCCGCCTGGCTGGTGACCGGCTACAAGGCCGCCCACGAGACCCTCAACGACCCCCGGCTCGGCAAGAACCACGCACTGGGGAACGCGAACTGGCGCAAGCTGGCGTCGATCATGCCGGAGCCGCAGCACTCCCGGCTCCAGGTCCACCTGCTCCACCAGGACCCGCCGGAGCACACCCGGATGCGCCGGCTCGTGCTGGACGCCTTCACCCCGCGCCGGGCCGAGGCACTGCGTCCGCGGATCCAGGAGCTGGCCGACTCGCTGGTCGACGCACTGCCCGAGACCGGCGGCGCCGACCTGGTGACCGGGTTCGCGGCGCACTTCCCGTTCCGGGTACTGGCCGAGGCCATCGGGCTGCCGCCGGAGCTGGCCGTCCGCTTCGACCGCGACTGGGGCAAGGTGGTCCAGCCCGTCGGCCCACAGGACCCGGGCCGACCCGCATACGAGGCCCGGCTGCTCGGTCTGGAGGACTACATCGCCGAGGTGGTCGCGCACAAGCGCTCCCGCCCCGGCACCGACCTGCTCGGCCGGCTCGTCGCCGCCCACGACGCCGGCGGGTTGAGCAGCGAGGAGCTCGGCTCCATGGTGTTCCAGCTGCTGGTGGCCGGGCAGGAGCCCGTCACCAACCAGATCACCACCATGCTGATCACCCTGCTGCGCCACCCCGACCGGCTCGCCCGGCTGCGCGACGGGCTCGCCGACGACCCGGGCCTGCTCGGCCGGGCGGTGGAGGAACTGCTGCGCCACGACGCCGCGTTCGAGCTCACCACCTGGCGCTTCTTCGCCGAGGACAGCGACCTGCACGGAACGACCGTGCCGGCCGGTGACTCGGTGATCGTCTCGCTCTGCGCGGCCAACCGCGACGACGAACAGTTCCCGGAAGCGGACGTCCTCGACTTCGACCGCACCCCCAACGCGCACCTGGCCTTCGGCCACGGCATCCACTACTGCCCCGGCGCCGCGCTGGCCCGTACCGAACTGCAGGTCGCGCTCGGTACCCTGCTCACCCGCCTGCCCGGCCTCCGGCCGTCCACGGCGGCGGGCGCGGACCTCGACTCGCTGGCCTGGGTGCCCGCCGTGCTCGCCCGGGGAGTGAACGGCCTGCCGGTCGTCTACGACCAGCGGACCTGACCCCGGGCCCACGCGGCTCACCCCTCACCCTCGCGCGCCCACCGCGCGCCCCCGACTGCCCCGCAGCCGCCCCGGCCCCGGTGCCGGGGCGTGGCTCCCACCTGCCCCGCAGCCCGCCCACCGTCCCGTGGAGGACCCGCCATGCCGCCCGCCGGCACCCTCACCACCGCTTCCCCGTCCGCCCCGCAGTCCGCCGGGGCGCCCACCGCGCCGGCCGCCGACAGAGCGAACGCCGCACCGGCGCCGACCGAGCGCGCCGTCGCCGACCCGCGGGAAGCCGCCCGGATCGCCGAGGGGATCATCGATCTCCTGCTGCCGCACCGCCGGGCCTCCGATCCGGAGCTGTCGGCGACCGCCGCCGACTTCCCGCTCCAACTGGCGCAGTTGGCCGACTTCATCACCGCCGGCGACCCGGTCCGGTTCACCCTGCCCGGCTTCCCGTGCAAGTCGCCCAACCCGGCCAAGGTCCTCGGTCACCTCCCCGACGAGGGAGAACGCCTCTCCCTCTCCTTCCTCAACGGGCTCTGCGAGGCGATCGGCACGCTCTACCCGCCCGGCGCACAGATGCTGATCTGCTCCGACGGCCACATCTTCGGCGACCTCATCCACGTCCCCGACCACCACATCGACCGGTACGCCGACGAGCTGGCCGCGATGATCGGGCGCGAGGGCCTGGCCCACCTCGCCACCTTCGACCTGCGGGCCGTCCTCGGCGACCTGCCCCACGACGAGAAGCGCGCCCGGGTGAACGCCCGGTACGCGCCCTCCGCGGAGGAACTGCGCGAGCAGGTGCTGATCGACGAGGAGACGCTGCGGCTCTACCGCGGCATCACCCGCTTCCTCACCGAGGACACCGTCGGCTTCACCGGCACGAGGTCCGCCCTGCAGCGTGAGTGCCGCCGGCGCGCCTACGGCGTGATCCAGCGCAGCCGCGCCTGGGGCGACCTCATCGCCGAACACCACCCGCGGTCCGTCCGGCTCTCCATCCACCCGCAGAAGGCGGGTGTGCCGAAGTTCGGCATCCGGCTCCTGGAGGCAGCCGACGTGTGGACGACGCCGTGGCACTCCTCGGTGCTCCACCGACCCGACGGCCGCTGGGAGTTGCTGCGCAGCGAGGACGCCGCCAAGATCGGCCGCCTGGTCGAACGAGACGGCCGACCCAGCCATTACGAAACCTGCTGAGGCTCCTGCTCCACCTCCGGCCCCGGCACCGCGGCGGCGGTGCCGGGGCCGGGGGTGCGGTGGTCGAAGGCGATCAACGGGTCGCCGGTGAGCGGGTGTTCGACCACCGCCGCCCGCACGCCGAACACCTCCGCCAGCAGGTCGGGGGTCAGCACGTCGCGCGGCTTCCCCGAGGCCACCAGCGTCCCGCGGTGCAGGACGTGCAACCGGTCGCAGACCGAGGCGGCCGCGTTGAGGTCGTGCAGGGCGATCAGTGTGGTGCGGCGCTGCTCGCGCAACAGGGCGAGCAGTTCCACCTGGTGCCGCACGTCCAGGTGGTTGGTCGGCTCGTCCAGCACCAGTACGTCCGGCTGTTGGGCCAACGCCCTTGCCAGCAGAACGCGTTGGCGCTCGCCCCCGGAGAGCTGGGCGAACCGGCGGGCCGAGGCCTCGGCCATCCCGACCCGGGCCAACGCCTCGGCGACCACCCGGCGGTCCTCGGCGTCGTCCGCCGCGAAGGCCCGCTTGTACGGGGTGCGGCCCATCGCGACCACCTCGCGGACGGTCAACTCGAAGTCCCCGCCGCGTTCCTGGGGCAGCGCCGCGATGTGCCGGGCGGACTGGGCGGGGGTGAGGCCGGCCAGTTCCCGGCCGGCCAGCAGAACCCGCCCGGCGCTGGGCCTCAGGTGCCGGTAGACGGTGCGCAGCAGGCTGGACTTGCCGCTGCCGTTGGGGCCTACCAGCCCGGCGATCTCGCCCTCCTCGGCGACCAGGTGGACGCCGGCCACCACCGTCCGCCCGGCCAGTGTGACGGTCAGGTCCTCGACCGCGATCCTCAATTCCGCTCCAGTCGTCGGTCCAGCAGGTAGAGCAGGGTGGGTGCGCCGAGCACGGCGGTGACCACGCCGATCGGCAGCTCCTGGGTGTCCAGCGCGGTGCGGGCGGCGGTGTCGACCACCACCAGCAGCACCGCCCCGGTGAGCGCCGACAGCGGCAGCAGCCGGCGGTGGTCGCCGCCGACCAGCAGCCGGCAGACGTGCGGCACCATCAGCCCGACGAAGCCGATCGCACCGGAGACGGCGACCAGCACGCCGGTCAGCACGCTGGTGACGGCGAAGATCTCGCGGCGCAGCCGGGTGACGTCGACGCCGAGCCCGGCCGCCGTCTCGTCGCCCATCAGGAGCGCGTTCAGCCCCCTGGCGCGGGCCAGGAGCAGGGCCATCCCGAGGGCCACGGCGGCTGCGGGGACTGCGAGTTGGCTCCAGACGGCGCCACCGAGACTGCCCATCAACCAGAACAGCACACCCCTGGTCCGCTGTTCGTCGCCGGTCTGCAGGACGAGGTAGCTGGTGAACCCGGCGAGGAACTGCCCGATGCCGATGCCGGCCAGCACCAGGCGCAGCGGCGAGAACCCGCCGCCGCGCCGGGCCAGCACCCAGACCAGGCTGAACGCGCCGAGTGCGCCGAGGAAGGCGGCCAGTGAGACGGTGAGCCCGAGCGCACTGCCGAAGGCCGCCTCCAGGCCGAACCCGCCGCCGAGGACGATCACGGCGACGGCGCCGAGCGAGGCGCCGGAGGAGATCCCGAGCAGATAGGGGTCGGCGAGCGGGTTGCGGACCAGGGCCTGGACGGCGGTGCCGACGAGCCCGAGCCCGGCCCCGACCACCGCGGCGAGCAGGGCGCGCGGGACCCGCAGCTGCCAGACGATGAGGTCGCGGGTGCCGGGCTCGGGGGTGCGGCCGGCGAGCCGGTGGGCGACCACCGACCAGACCTCGCCGGGTGGGATGTCCACCGAGCCGAGCGAGACGGCCGCGGTGAGTGCGGCGACCAGGGCGAGCCCGAGCAGCGCGGCGAGCGGGCCGGCGCGCAGGGTGCGCGTCCGGCGCCGCTCCCCGTCGGCGGTGGCGGCAGCGGAGCCCGCGGGTGCCACGGGTGCCACCGCCCTACCGGCCGTTCGTGACGAGCGTCGGGTGGACGGTGGCGGCGATCCGCCGGACGGTGTCGGCGTTGCGCACGCCGGCGATGGTGGTGACCTCGGAGCCGATCCGCAGGAACCTTCCGTCCTTGACCGCCTGCAGGCCCTGGGTGGCGGGGAAGTCGCGCAGGAAGGCCTCGGCCGCGTCGAAGGCCTTGCGGTTCTCCTCCTCGCTGCCCCGGTTTCGGACCGCGAGCTGGATCCAGTCGGGGTTCCTGCCCACCACGTCCTCCCAGGAGACCGGCTTGAAGTCGGCGTCGCAGTCGGCGAACACGTTGCGGGCGCCGGCCAGCGTGATCACCGCGTTGGCGACCTGCCGTCCGCAGACGGCGACCGGCTGCTTGGTGCCGGCGTCGAAGTCGAAGAGGAAGTAGCCCGGGCGCTGGTCTGCGGGGACGGCGGCGGTCGCGGTGCGCACCTCGCCGACGGTCCGCTCCATGCCGGCCACCAGTTCCTCGGCCCGGGCGGCGGTCCCGGTCACGGCACCGAGCCGGCGGATGTCGTTCTCGACCTCGGCGAGGTCGGTGCGCGGCCCCTTGGCGGCCTTCGAGGTGCCGGCGCAGGCCGTGGAGAGGAGGAAGACGTGCTGGATGCCGGCCGCCGTGAACTCCTGCTCGGTCGGCCCGGCGCCCGCCGCACCCATCATCGGCATCGCGCCGAAGGTGTCGACGTAGAGGTCGGCGCCGGAGCCGAGCAGCTTCTCCTTGGCGATCACGGTGGAGCCGAGGACCGGCACCTTGGCGCCCTGTTCGGCGAGCGGCGCGGGAAGGCTGCCCTTGCCCGGCGGGAAGCCGGTACCGATGACGCGGTCGCCGGCACCGAGCTGGAGCAGCATCTCCAGGCTCGCGGCATTACTGGTGACGATCTTCTTCGGCGCCTGCGCGACCGTGGTCTCCTTGCCCGCGCAGTCCGCCACCTTCACCGGGAACACGCCGGCCGCGGTGGTCCGTCCGCCACCACCGGCTCCGCTCCCGCCGTCCGCACCGCCGCCACCACCGCTCCCGCAGGCGGTGGCGAACAGGGCGACGGCGGCCGCGATGCCGCAGAGGACGCGAGGGCGCATGACAACTCTCCTGGTCAATGGTCGTGCCGGGGGACGGGCTGAGAACCCGGACCAGGTAGTCGGCCGCCGCGTCCACCCGGTTCCCGGGACTTTCACCCGAGGCGCCGAGGACAGCGGGGTGGCAAGGACAACGGGGTGACATGGAGAGCGGGGCGGCGGGGCGCTGGCCTAGGGTGTGCTGATGGAGCAGCGGGCGGGCGAGGGAGTGCCGGTGGGCGGGGACGCCCGGGCGGGCGCGGGCGGGCGGACCGACGACCCCCCGGTGGACGACCTGGGCTCGACGGTGCCGCTGGACGGCGGGCCGGTGCGGCGGGTGGTGTCACTGGTCCCCTCGCTGACCGAGGCCGTCGCCGCCACGGCACCCCACCTGCTGGTCGGCGCGACCGACTGGTGCACCCACCCTGCCGGTCTGGCCGCCACCCGGATCGGCGGCACCAAGAACCCCGACGTCCGGCGGATCGCCGCACTCGCCCCGGACCTGGTCCTCGCCAACGACGAGGAGAACCGCCGCCCGGACCTCGACGCGCTGCGGGCCGCCGGGCTGCCGGTCTGGGTCACCGACATCCGCACGCTGGAGCAGGCCTTCACCTCGCTGCACCGCCTGCTCACCGTCGGCTGCGGCCTGCACCGCCCCGCTTGGTTGGACGCCGCCGAGGCTGCCTGGGTCGACCCGGGACCGTGCGCGCTGCGCCCGCGCCGGAGCGCCGTCGTCCCGATCTGGCGCCGCCCGTGGATGGTGCTGGGCCGCGACACGTTCGCCGGGGACCTGCTCGGCCGCCTCGGCGTCGACCTCCTCCACGCCGACCACCCCGACCGCTACCCGGCCGTCCCCCTGCCGGAACTCCTCGCCTGCGAGCCCGACCTGGTCGTCCTCCCGGACGAGCCCTACCGGTTCACGGCGGAGGACGGCCCGGAGGCGTTCCCCGGCATCCCCACCGCGCTGGTCAGCGGCCGGCACCTGACCTGGTACGGGCCGTCGCTGGCGGAGGCCCCGGCCGTGCTGGCCGCGCAGCTGCACCCGGACGCCTCGCCGGCCTGAGCTTCGTCGCCGACTCCCCGCCCGGTCCCGCCCGGTTCCACGCCCGGTTCCACGCCCGGATCCGCACCCGATCCGCGCCCCGGTCGGCCCGACCCCGGCAGCCGACGCCATAGTCCGATCATCGTAGGATGTCGCCCTCTCGCCGGGCCGTCCGGCGAGGCATCAGGGGGGGGCGGGATCCATGCCAGGGCACGAGCGCATGCCGGAGCACGAGCAGGGCCACGTGCGGGGGACGAACCGCGTGCGGGAACCGGAGCACGGTCGGGGCCGGGCCGGCGCACGACGGGCTCTGGTCCTGGTCTCGGCGGCGGCCGTTTCCACGGCCCTGCTGACCGGTTGTGGCACCAAGAAGGCCGACGACACCGCCGGGAGCACGGGCACGCCCGCCCCGGTGGCGACCGCCACCGGGGCGGAGGCCACCCCGTCGCCGTCCCCGACGCCCTCCGAAGAGGCCTCGCCGAGCGCGACCGCGACCGCGAGCCCCACCGCCGGCCGGAGCGCCTCACCGAGCGCGACGGCGGGCAAGTCGGGCAAGCCCAGCCCGACCGCGACGCCGAGCAGTGCCAAGCCGAGCACCGGCGCCAAGCCCGCCGACCCGGCCCCCAAAGCCGCGCCCGCGCCCCCGCCCGCCCCGGCCGCGGTGGTGCCGGCGCCCGCACCGACGCCCAAGCCCGGTCCGGTCGCGCCCACCCCGCCGCCGGCCCCGCCGACGCCGCACGTCCCGCCGCTGCAGAGCGGCTGCACCCCCACCAAGCCCCAGCCGGACGAGGCGAAGGAGGCGGTCGGCGCCGCCCTCACCGCGGCCGCCGGCCAGCCCCGCACGCTCAAGCTGAGCAACGGCGGCACCGACAAGCTCCCGCCGCTGCCGGTCAGCCTGGTCAAGGCGATCGCCTGGCAGGAGAGCGGCTGGCAGTCCGGAATCCTCGCCTGCGACGGCGGCATCGGGACGATGCAGATCATGCCCGCCACGGTGAGCTGGATGAACAACAAGTTCGGGACGACCTCCGACCCGAAGACGCTCAACGGGAACGTCCAGCTCGGCACGCAGCTGCTGGACTGGCTGGTCGCCTACTACGGTGACTCCTCGTTCGGCGGCAGGTACGACCTCTCCCCCGACCCGACCACCGGCAAGACGCCGCTGCTCGACCTGGTCATCGCCGCGTACAACGCGGGGGCGGGCAACGTGCACTACAACACCGTCACCGACCCGGCCACCGGCGCGACCACCGGCAGCCTGGTCATCCCCAACCCCAGCTACGTCGCCAACGTCAAGGCGCTGATGTCCAGCGCGCCCTGGAACAAGGCGGGCTGACCGGCGGGGAGGACTCCGGGGCGCCCGGGGCGAGGGCCCCGGAGGCGGGAACGGGCGAGGGCCCGGCGGGAGCTGCGATCCGCATCCCACCGGGCCCTCGCCCGTGTCGCTCGTCCGTCTGGTCAGCCGCGCGCGGCGGTGACGGCGGCGCCCAGCGCCTCCTTGATCCGCGGGCCCAGGCGGGCGAAGCCCAGCTCCTTCATCGCGGCGCGCAGCAGCTCCTCGTCGCTGCGCTTCACGCCGTCACCGTCCACCCAGCGGACGACGGCGAGCAGTTCGTCGGCGGAGTAGGCGGTCACCGGGCGGCCCGGGGTGAAGTCGGGCTTCTCCGGCCGGCCGACGGGCTCGGGCTCGACGACGGGCTCGGGCTCGACGACGGCCACCGGCTCGGGCTCGGGCTCGGGCTCGGGCTCGGGGGAAAGCTCGTCATCGGAGATGGTTTCCTCGACGGCCGGCTCAACAGCCGCCGCCTCGGGCTCTTCAGCCTCCACCGGCAGGGCGACGGCCTCGGCGGTCTCCTCCTCCGCGACCGGCTCGGCCTCGACCACGGGCTCGGCCTCGGGCTCGACGGCGGGCTCGACGGCGGCCTCGGCGGCGTCGGTGACCTCGGTGACCTCGGTGACCTCGGTGACCTCGGTGACCTCGGCCTCGGCATCTGCCGCCTCGGGCTCGGCCACGACCTCCGCGGCTGCTTCCCCGGCGACCGGCTCGACGGCCGCCGCCTCGGCCTCGGCCCCAGCACCGGGCTCGGCGACCTCGACCACGGCAGCCTCGGCCTGGACCTCCTCGGCCTCCGCCGCTGCGACGACCCCGGACTCGGCAGCCTCGGCCACCTCGGGCTCGGCCTCCACAGCCTCTTCGACCGGGACGACCTCGTCCACAGCATCCTCGACGACCGGCTGGTCGACGTCGACCGCGCCGTCCTCGACCTCCTCGGCCTCCACTGCCAGGGCAACCTCGGTCACCTCCTCGGCGACCTCGACCACTGCGGCCGCAACCTGGGCCTCGGGCTGGACCTCGGGCTTCGCCGGGAGGATCGGGGTGACGTCGACCAGGTCGTCCGCCGCGGGGGACGGCGCCGGGAGCGTCACGACGAGGGGCTGAACCTCCACGGGTTCGTCGACGGCGGGCTCGCCGGCCTCCAGCACCGGCTCGGCGTCCGCAGCACCCGGCTCGGTCGTGACCTCGGGCTCGACCTCGGCCCCGACCTCGGGCTCGGCTTCCGCTACAGCCTCCGGCTCCGGCTCCGGCTCGACGGCAACCGCCGCCTCCGGCCCGACCTCCGACTCGGCCTGGTCCTGAGTGCCGGCCAGACCGTCCCGCTGGCCGCCGGCCAGGGCCTGGCGGGCGGTGAAGGCGGCCTCGGCGGCACGGCGGTCGGCGCGGGCCCCGGTGAGCTCGGCGAGCAGGTCGGCGAGGCCGGCCTCCTCCAGGGTGGCGCGCAGCGAGCGGATGGTGGGGAGGCGGTAGAGGGTGCCCTCGTCCGCCGCGAGCCGCTCGACCAGGTCGATCAGCTCACCGAACGGCAGCCCGTCCAGGTCGCGCTCGGGCAGCAGGCGGGCCAGCTCGCGCAGGCCGGTGCCGATCGCTTCGAAGGCGGTGGCGGTGCTCTCGACCAGCGCGCCGTCGGCGGGCGGGTTCGGCAGGGTGCCGGCCTGGGCCAGCACGGCCCAGGCCCGGCGCTCGATCTCGGCGGAGCTGAAGGCCTCGTGCAGCTCCTCGGGGCGGATCTTGCGACCGTCGCGGGCGAACGCCGCGGCCTGCTTGCGCAGCCCGCGGATCTTCAGGAACGACAGCTTGACGCCGCGCTCGCGCCGCCAGGCCCGGTCGGCGGTGGCGGCGATGAGGGCGTTGAGGTCGGCGTCGTAGGCGGCGCCGACCAGCGTCGCGGAGGTCTTGTGGACGCGCTGGAGGAGCTCGACCAGCAGCGCCGCCTTGGCGACGGTGTCCGGTTCGTCCAGCTTCGCGTCGGCGGCGAGGGCGGTGACGGCGTCCCAGGTCTGCTGGAGGTCGCGACCGCGCAGCTCGGCGAGGACGGTGGAGGCGGCGCGGGCGTCCTCGGGCGTGGCGACCGTGTCCACGGCCGCGTACCAGGCGTGGCTCTCCGCGGTGAGGGTGAAGGCACCGAGCTCGGCGTAGCGGCCGAGCTCGTCCCGGAGGTCGGTGTCCGTCGCAGCCGGCCGGGCCGTGGTCTGCTCCAGGTCGGTGGCGTCCGTGGTGTCGGCGGCGTCCGTGGCGGTCTCGGCGTCGGCGGCCTTGGCATCGGCGGCATCGGACGCGTCGGCGTTGCGCGAGTGAAGCACTGTCATGTGAGGTCCGGTTCTGGGCGACTGCTGCGGGGGCGGGGCGGCGGGGGGACGGCCGACCGGGTGCGCGGGCCCCGGCGGGAGGGGGCCGGGGGGCGCGCGGTCGGCCTGCCGGTTGTGGAGGCCCAGAATACGGGTGCCCGTTCGAGCCTTGCACGCACCCACCGCCCGATGGACCGGTGTGGCGTGCCACACCGCTCACCTGGGCGCTACTCGGGAGGACCGGACGGGTGATGCGGTCCGGGACCGGACGGGCGCTGCTGCGCGGGGCCGGACGGGCGGGGCGGACGCCGCCCGGACCGGCGGCCGCCGCCGCGGAGCCCGTCCACCGGCACCGTCCGGGTGCGTCGGCCGAGCGGTGGTCGGTAGCCGGATCGAGTGAGGGCGTCAAGGCTGACGGGACCGAGGTACTCGTGCAGCTCGGTCCGGTGCCACCACGCGCCGGTCTCCCGCAGTTCGCGCCATCCGGTGAACCGGTACAGGTAGAGGGTCGCCCGGACGTGCGTGGGCGGGGCCTCGGGGAAGGGGTTGCTCCGCAGCAGCCGCAGGGTGTCCGGGTCGTTGACGAGCAGCCGGGCGACGAACGGCAGGAACCAGGGCCGGGCGTACGCGGGCGAGATCCCCGCGAACCACATCAGCCAGTCCAGCCGCAGGTGGTAGGGGGCGTACTGGCGCGGGAGGCGGCGTACGTCGCCGGGCTTGCCCTTGAAACCGTACTCGCGCCAGACCGTGTGCCGGGTGACGGTGGGCTCGTCGGTCCCCTCGACGACGACCTCCTGGCGGATCCGGTTGATGCTGCCGAAGGCACCGTAGGTGTTGACCAGGTGGAGGCGGTTGAACGAGCGGTTCATGACCTGGCCGCGGGAGAGCATGTTCCGCACCGGCCAGTAGCTGAGCACGGCGACGCCGGCGGTCAGCGCGATCACCAGGACCTCGAACCAGACCGGTGTGCCGGCGTAGGAACGGGGGTGGACCGGCAGGCCGAGCCGGGCGGGGTCGACGGCGGCGAGGGCGAGCGTGATGGTGAGCCAGTTGAGCCAGGCGAAGTTCCCGGAGGCGACCAGCCAGAGCTGGGTCACCACGATCACGCAGGCCGCGTACGTGGCGACCGGTTGCGGGAGGAGGAGGGCGACCGGGACCACGAGTTGGGTGGCGTGGTTGGCGGCGGCCTCGATCCGGTGCAGCGGAGCGGGCAGGTGATGGAAGAACCAGCTGAGCGGGCCGGGCATGGGCTGCGTCTCGTGGTGGTAGCGCAGGCAGGTCAGGTCGCGCCAGCAGCTGTCACCGCGCAGCTTGATCAGTCCGGCACCGAACTCGACCCGGAGGACCAGCCACCGCATCAGCCAGAGCACCAGGACGGGCGGGGCGACGTCCTCGTTGCCGAGGAAGACGGCGAGGGAACCCGCCTCCAGCAGCAGGGACTCCCAGCCGAAGGAGTACCAGGTCTGTCCGACGTTGACGATCGAGAGGTAGAGGACCCAGAGCACCGTCCACAGGAGCATGGCCGCCCAGAGCGGCACGACGTCGCCGAGCCCGCCGACCAGCGCGGCGGAGAGCGCGGCGCCGGTCAGGGCGACGGCGGCGAAGAAGCGGTCACTGTAGTGGAGGTGGAAGAGGCCGGGTGCGCTGCGGAACGGCACCCGGGCAGTGAAGCGGGGCACCGGGAGCATCCCCGAGGTGCCGATCAGGGCCCGGAACTGGGCCGCGGCCGCGAGGAAGCCGGTGAGGTAGAGGCCGGCGAGCAGCCGTTGCACGAGCAGTCGGCTGAACCAGTACTCGGGGGCGGCGAACCAGTCCATGCGGCCCATGCCTACCACCGACGGGGCGGCCGGGCGGCCGGGCCGGCTGCGCGGCGGAGGCGGTTCACCCGGGCGGCACCGGCACCGGCACCGGCACCGGCACCGGAGAGCATCGTGGCGGGGAGCCTCTCCTCGGGGGTGAGAGGCGCCCCGCCAGGATGACGGTACGACGTGCGGTGCGGCGCGTGGCGCAACGTGCGGCGCTATGTGCGGCGCAACGTGCGGCGCTATGTGCGGCGCTACGTGCGGTGCTACGTGCGGTGCTACGTGCGGTGCGACGGTCCAGTGCGGCCGGAAGTGCGGTGGACGGCCTGCTCAGGGCTCAGCCCGGCAGGAGCGGTCCGGTCTCCCCGCCGCCGAGGCCCGGACGGCCGGCCCCGTTCTGCTGCAGCCGGTCGACCAGCAGAGCGGCGAGCGTGCCCAGCTCCTCCTCGGTGCGGGACTGCGCGGTGACGTCCATGCCGACGGTGACGACGCCGTTGACCTGCCCGGTGCGGGCGCTCCGGAGCGGGGTGCAGGTGAAGCTGAAGATCTGCTGGATTCGCTGGGCATCCGGCCGGACCGACTGGACACGGACGTCGTTCAGGACGGTGGTCCGCCCGGTGTGGTAGGCCTCCGCGACCACCCGGTCCAGTCCGGCCGCACCGAGCTGCGGGTAGGCCATGCCGACCGATCCGTACGCCGTCGGGGCGCCGAAGGTGTCGGCGTGCCGGGCGTTGGCGTAGCGGATCTCCTGGCCGGGGCCGTCGGTGAGCATGATCGGGAAGGGCGAGCCGTCGAAGGCCGCGAACATCTCCTGCTGCTGGGCGAGCAGGTTGTCGCGCAGCCGGATCTCGGAGAGCAGGGCCTCGGCGAGGTGCTGGATGTCGCGCAGCCGCTCGCGCCCCCACTGGCGGGGTTCGCGGTCGAGGACACAGACGGTGCCGATGACGGTGTTGGTGTCGTCGACCAGCGGGGCGCCGAGGTAGGCGCGCACACCCAGCTCGTCGACGACCGGGTTCCCCGCGAACCGCGGGTAGGCCAGGATGTCGTCGAGGGCGAGCGGCGAGCGCTGCGCGACGACGTGCGGGCAGAAGCCGTGGCTCAGCGGCATCTCCCGGGTCGGAAGGTCGAACGCGATGCCGCGGTCGGCCCAGGAGGCGCCGATTTCGGCCGTGGTCTCGCCGGAGGTTGGCGGAATGTAGAGCCCCCGGAACATCTGCCGCTCGTCGTTGATGAAGTTGACCATCGCGATGGGGGCGCGGGTGATGCTGGCGGCGAGGTGAGCGAAGCGGTCGAAGGCCTCGTCCGCGGTCGGCTCGTTGAGACCGAGGCTGCGCAGCCTGCGGGTCCGCTCGGACTCGCCGCCGGCACCCGGGAACTGGCCTTGAGTGCTCATCACATCAGTCATGTCGCACATGTAATCAGACATCCGACGGCCGTCGCGCTCTCGGCCCACCGCGGACAGCTTGCTGATGCTCAGCCAAAGCGCCACGTGAACGGGGCCGGGCCGGGTGGCGAAGCAGGGGAAGATCGTTTCCCTTTCTGACGGACGTTCAATCCACTTCGTCTACCGACCTATCCGGATCCGGCCAATCCAAGATCCACACTGGAGACGTCCTGCTTGCCGGACAACAATGGCCCTGCCGAAAATGCGGGCGGTTCCCCCCAAGGACTCGGCCCGGCTACTCCGCACGCACCGGTTGCACCCTGGGCAACCGGCCGCCATCCCAACTCCCCACCCTCGGGCGGCCGGCGCGGATCGGCGGCACGGATGGAGGCACGACAAACCGACGGACCCGAGAGGACCCAGCATGGCGATGGACTACTTCACCGACGAGCGACACGAGAGCCTCCGAGCGGAGGTGCGCCAGTTCGCCGAGAAGGAGGTACGTCCGCAGGTGGCCAGAATGGAAGCCACTCGCGAGGTCGAGTTCGAGCTCTCCCGCGAGATCGCCCGTCGCGGCTGGATCGGTGCCACCATCCCGCGCACGTTCGGGGGCATGGGTCTCGGCCACCTCGCCAAGACGGTCATCGTCGAGGAGCTGTCCCGGGTCAGCGGCGCGATGGGAGCCATGACCCAGGCCTCGCAGCTGGGCGTCGCCAAGGTCATCCACTTCGGCTCGGACGCCCAGCGCCGCAAGTGGCTGCCCCGGTTCGCCTCCGGGGAGTCGCTGCCGACCATCGCCGTGACCGAGCCCGAGTCCGGCGGCCACGTGCTCGGCATGACCGGCACCGCGCACCGCGAGGGCGACGAGTACGTGCTCAACGGCCGCAAGTGGTTCGTGGGCAACTCGCACATCGCGGACGTGCACGGCGTGGTGCTGCGCACCGGAACGGGCAGCAAGGGCCTGTCCGCGTTCCTGGTCGAGAGCAACCGGCCCGGCTTCCGCACCGGTGAGCTCGGCACCCAGAGCGGCCTGCACGGCTTCAGCTTCGGCGAGATCGTCTTCGAGGACTGCCGGATCCCGGCCACCAACCGGCTCGGCCGGGAGAGTCAGGGACTGGACGTCGCCTACTCCTCGTCCACGCTGTACGGCCGGCTCAACCTGGCCGCCGTCGCGCTCGGCATCCACGTGGCGATCGTCGAGGACACCGTGCGCTTCGCCGAGGAGCGGATGCTCTACGGCAAGCCGCTCTCCCAGCTGCCCAACATCGCGCTCAAGCTGGGCGAGATGCAGTCCCGGCTGATGACCGCCAAGCTCGCCGCGTACCACGCCTCGCACCTGCTCGACCACGGCAAGGCCTGCGACGCCGAGCTGATGAACGCCAAGCTCATCAACACCGAGTACGCGCTGGACTCCGCCCGCAACGCGATGGAGATCCACGCCGCCCGGGGTCTGCAGAGCGAGTTCCGGATCGAGCGCTACCTGCGGGACGCCACCCACATCTACCCGCCCGCCGGCACCTCGGACGTCCAGCGGCTGCGACTGGGCCAGTTCGCGGCCGGCACCTACGGCAAGGAGTGGTCGGCGGAGCTCTCCGACCTGGCCAGTTGGGCCTGGACCGAGCTCGCCGAGCGCGAGGCCGCCGCGGAGGCGGAGGCCGTGGCCGCCCAGACCGGAGGGGCGTCGCTGCTGCACATGCCGCTGGCGGGCTGACCGGCGGGGTCGCCCCGACGCCGACCCGACGCCGACCCGGCGAGTTGCGGCCGGACCCACCACCTGCGGGGCGGCGGTCGGTTCGACCATGAACCGGCCATTCCACCCCGGGGTACGACCGATGATCCGTTCGAGTCACCGGACGCAAGCGGGAGTCACCCTCCGGACTCCGAGCCGTTCGTCGAGCGGCCCCCCGACCGGCGAGTTTTGAGGCTCTTCTGCTCCATCCGTGGGTCGGTCCGGAGTGCCTGACACGGCACACGCCGTCCCCTGTGCAGATCTTGAGGTATCGAGGCTCAGGATCAGACGCGCAGGGAGAACGGCGTGCGGTTCACCACCGTATTGAAGGCACTGGTCGGATGCGGGGAGGCAGCGCCGGAGGACGCCTGGTTCGAGGAAGAGTCCCAGGTCATCGTGGTCGCGGTGCGTCTGCGGGGTCGGGCGCGTCGCCGCTGCGGGGTCTGCGGCAGGCGCTGCCCCCGCTTCGATGCCGGGGACGGCCGGCGCCGCTGGCGGCACCTGGACGCGGCCGGCCTGAAACTCTTCCTGGAGGCTGACGCTCCGCGGGTGTCGTGCACGCGGCACGGTGTGGTGGTCGCGGCGGTGCCCTGGGCCCGTCACGGAGCCGGGCATACCCGTGACTTCGACCAGCAGGTCGCCTGGCTGGCCACCGAGTGCTCCAAGTCGGCAACCGCGCAGTTGATGCGGGTCGCCTGGCGCACTGTCGGCGCGATCCTGACCCGCTACCGGCGCGACGCCGACGTCGGGATCGACCGCCTCGCCGGGCTGCGGCGGATCGGCGTCGACGAGATCTCCTACCGCAAGGGGCAGAAGTACATGACCGTGGTCGTGGACCACGACACCCGGCACGTGGTGTGGATGGCCGACGGCCACGGCAAGGAGGTCCTGCGCCGCTTCTTCGACGCTCTCGGCGAGCAACGGGCCCATCGGCTGACGCATATCAGCGCGGACGGCGCGGAGTGGATCGCGGACGTCGTGGCCGAGCGCGCCCCGAACGCGATCCGGGCGATGGACCCGTTCCACGTCGTCGCCTGGGCCACCGACGCCCTCGACGAGGAACGCCGCGCGAGCTGGAACCGGGCCCGGCGCCAGGCCGCCGACCCCGACCTGGCCCGCCGGCTGAAGCACTCGCGCCACGCGCTGTGGAAGAACCCGGAAGACCTGACCGAGCGCCAGAGCGCGAAGCTGGCCTGGATCGCCGCCAACGACCCCCGTCTGCACCGCGCCTACCTCTTGAAGGAGGGCCTGCGCATGGTCTACCGGATCGCGAAGGCCGAGGGCATGGCGGCTGCCGTCGCCGCGCTGGACCGCTGGCTGGCCTGGGCCCAGCGCTGCCGCATCCCCGCCTTCCTGGACCTGCGCCGGAAGATCAAACGGCACCGCGAGGCCATCACGGCCGCGATCGCCGAGCAATTGTCCAACGGGCTGATCGAGTCGACCAACACCAAGACCCGTCTGATCATCCGCCGAGGCTTCGGCTTCCGCACCGCCGACGCCGTCATCGCCCTCGTCATGCTCACCCTCGGCGGCAACCGACCCACCCTGCCCCGCCGCCAACTCACCTGATCGCGCCCACGGATCCAGCAGAAGAGCCAGTTTTGACCTGTTCCTGACGGCTTTCCGGAGGTCGCCCAGCGACCCCCGGAAAGCCGTCGCCGCGTCCAGGCATGCCACCTGACCAGCGATGATGCCTCCGCAGGGAGTGAACCGGCGAGCGGACGGCGCGTCATCGCCCGTTCACAGATCGTCAGTTGATGTTGCGGTGAGTCCACCTCGGGCTGGTAGCGTGCCTACCGTCGGCGGCTGTGCGCACCGCCCGGACGGTGACGCTGCGTCACCCGATCCGGCGTGTCCCTCCGGACATCGCCGGCCGCGGGCATCCCGATGCCCCGGCCGGGGAGCGCACCGGACCGCACACGGGGGACCCGTCGTTCGGCCCAGCAACAAGGAATCAGATGCCAGGCATATCGGCCCCCCGGACGGGCCACCGCGCCGGCCGGTCCGGCTCCCTCCGCACCTCGCTCCTCGGCCTCGTGCTGGTCCCCTGCCTGGGTCTCGCCGCCGCCTGGGGCTACGCCGCCTACCTGCTGCGCGACACCGGGCACCGCACCGCCCTGCTGGCCGTCAGCGCGCTCGTCGTGGTGGTCCTGCTCTGGAGCCTGATCCGCGGCATCGGGCTGGCCCGGGCCCTCTCCGCCCGGCTCTCGGGCCTGCGCACCGACACCCTCGCCCTCGCCCACCACGAGATCCCCGACATCGTCGGCCGACTCCGGGCCGGCGAGTCCGTACCCGCACCACCCGCCTGGGCCCCCGCACGGCGGGCCGGCGACGAGGTCCAGCAGACCGCCGACGGCCTCGCCGCCGTCCGGCAGGCCGCCCTCGCCGCCATCGTCCACCAGGCCCAGGGCCGCGAGGGCACGAAGAAGGTCTTCCTCAACATCGCGCGCCGAACCCAGATCCTGATCCACCGCCAGATCAGCATGCTGGACGGGCTGGAGCGCGAGCACGAGGAACCCGACCTGCTGCGCGAACTGTTCGCCGTGGACCACCTGGCCACCCGGATGCGGCGCAACGCCGAGAACCTGGTCATCCTCGGCGGCGCGCTGCCGGCCCGGCGCTGGCGCAACGCCGTGCCCATGGTCAACGTGCTGCGCAGCGCCGTCTCCGAGACCGAGAACTACTCCCGGGTGGTGGTCCAGGGGGTCCCGCGCACCTCGCTCAGCGGGCAGGCCGTCGCCGACGTGATCCACCTGATCGCGGAGCTGATCGAGAACGGCACCACCTTCTCCCCGCCCTACACCCAGGTGCAGGTGTCCGCCCAGGAAGTCCCCAAGGGCCTGGCCGTCGAGGTCGAGGACCGCGGCCTCGGCATGGGCGAGGAGGACTACGAACGCCTCAACGCCTACCTGGCCAACCCACCCGATCTGGACGTCTCCGCACTCGGCGACGACCTGCGGCTCGGACTCTTCGTGGTGGCCCGGCTCGCCGCCCGGCACGAGATCCAGGTCACGCTGCGCCCCTCGCCCTACGGCGGGACGCGGGCCGTGGTGCTGGTGCCGTCGGTGCTGCTGGAGCAGGCGCAGCCGGCCGCCTCGGTGCCCGGCCTGCCGGCCGGCGCCAGGGTCACCCGGACGCCGGCGCCGGAGGTCGGGCCGGGCTCGGGCGGCGGGCCGCCCGGCGGCGGCGAGCTTTCGGGCACGCCCGCCGGGGTACCCGTCGGCCTGCTGGGCGGTGGACCGTCCGCGGTCGGGGGGCCGACGGCCGACGACGCAGGCGGAGCGGGTGGCCCAGACGGAGCGGGCCCTGCGGCCGGTGGCGGCGCCGGCGACGATGAGCAGCAGGACGGCGGCCTCACCATCGGCGAGCTGCTCGCCCGGTACGGCCAGTACGGCGACGCCGGCGCGGGCGAGGAGGGCCGCCTCACCAACGGCGGCCTGCCGGTGGGCGCTTCGATCCCCGGCCTGCCCGGCGCGGTGGTCGTCCCCCGGCCGGCCATGCCGCGGCCGTACGAGATGCCGCTGGGCGCGGCTCCGGAGGCCGGGGCTCCTGCGGGCGCTGCCCAGGCCGGGTTCGCGCGTGGGCCCGACGGCGCCGTGGGTGCTCCGGCGGGCAGTCCGGCGGACGGCCGGACCCCGGCCGACGTCGCCACGCCCACCCACGAGCACGCCCCGGAGACCCCTCTGGAGCACGGCCCGGACGGCGAGCTGCGCACCCCGCGCGTCCTGCCGCGGCGGGTACGGAACGCCAGCCTCGCGGAGCAGTTGCGCGCGGCCAACGCGCCCGGCGGAGTGCTCCCGCCGCCGGCGGGCTTCCCCGGCGCGACGGGCGGCGGCGCGGCGGGCGGCAACACCTTCGGCAGCGGCACCT
Source organism: Kitasatospora hibisci (assembly GCF_043950205.1). Taxonomy (NCBI): domain Bacteria; kingdom Bacillati; phylum Actinomycetota; class Actinomycetes; order Kitasatosporales; family Streptomycetaceae; genus Kitasatospora; species Kitasatospora hibisci. The sequence continues at coordinate 1,972,687 of NZ_CP171642.1, forward strand.
TCGGCGGCGGTGCGTGCGGCGGTGGCTCGTTCGGCAGCGGCACCTTCGGCGGTGGCTCGTTCGGCGGGGCCCCCGTCGACGGTGCGGCCGGTGTCCCCGGCGCCGACCCGGGCCCCGTCGACGACCCCTCGCCGCAGCGCTCCCGCGCCACCATGGCCGCCATCCAGCGCGGCACCCGTACCGCCCGTGCGGCGGAGCACGACTCGGGCGCACCGGCCGTTCCCCTTGCACCGGCCGCACCTTCCGCAACTAAGGATCAGCAGTGATGACGCAGTACACCGACACCCAGCGCGACCTCAACTGGCTGCTCGACCAGCTGGTGGCGCGGGTTCCGGAGACCCGGCACGCCATCGTCCTCTCCGAGGACGGCCTGCTGGTCGGACTCTCCCAGGGCCTGGACCGCGCCGACGCCGAGCACCTCTCGGCCGTCGCCTCCGGCCTGCAGAGCCTCGCCCGCGGCGCCGGCCACCGCTTCAACGGCGGCCGGGTCCGGCAGACCGTGATCGAGATGGACCAGCTGTTCCTCTTCGTCACCAACGCCGGCCAGGGCGCCCGGCTGGCCGTGCTGACCACCGAACTCGTCGACGCCGGCCTGATGGCCTACGAGATCAACGTGCTGGTCAAGCAGGTCGGCCAGTACCTCACCGCGGCGCCGCGCGGCGACGCCGGCCAGGTCGGCGCGGGCGGCGGTGCGTGACCGTCGACGCCGACGAAGCCTGGTTCTTCGACAAGGACGCCGGCCATCTGGTCCGCCCCTACGCCATCACCAACGGGCGGACCGGCCCGGTCCGTGACGGCTTCACGCTGATCACCCTGGTGGTCACCGCGGACCCTCGCACGGACACGTCGCGGATGTCGCCCGAACCGGCCGCCATCATCGACCTGTGTCGTGAACGCCCGCTCGCCGTGGCCGAGATCGCGGCCGGCCTCGACCTGCCGGTGAGCGTCGTCAAGGTCCTGCTGGACGACCTGGCCGAGGCCCGGATGATCCTCACCCGGGCTCCCGTCCAGCTCGCCGAGGCGCCGGACGTCTCGCTGATCCAGGCCGTGATCGAGGGCGTCCGACGACTCTGATCCACGACCGCGGCCTTCCTGCTCGCACCCTGGCCGCGGCTCGCACCGCCACCTCCAGTTCCCCCCTACAGGAGACCTGAATTGACGACTCAGAGCCTGGTGCCGGGCGCGGTCAAGATCCTCGTCGCCGGCGGCTTCGGCGTCGGCAAGACCACCATGGTCGGCTCGGTCAGCGAGATCGAACCCCTGCAGACCGAGGAGCGGATGACCCGCGCCAGCATCGGGGTCGACAGCCTGGAGGGCGTCCAGGAGAAGTCCACCACCACCGTCGCCATGGACTTCGGACGGATCACCATCCACGACGAGCTGGTGCTCTACCTGTTCGGCACACCGGGCCAGTTCCGGTTCTGGTTCATGTGGGACGACCTGGCACTCGGCGCGCTCGGGGCGATCGTGCTGGCCGACACCAGGCGGCTGGAGTCCAGCTTCGCCGCCGTCGACTTCTTCGAGCAGCGCGGCATCCCGTTCGCGATCGGCGTCAACTGCTTCCACGGCCGCCGCGACTGCACTCCCGACGACGTCCGCCGCGCCCTCGACCTGGACCCGGGTGTCCCGGTCGTGCTCTGCGACGTCCGGGAACGCGCCTCCAGCAAGGAGCTGCTGCTCGCGCTGCTGGACCGCGTGCACCGCGACGCGCTCGCGGCGCGGCGTTAGGGCGCACCGGCACGCTGCGGCTGTCCCTGAGCGGTAGGTGCGGTTCGGTCGCTCCGGACGGGCCGCGCCGGGGGCGGTCAGGTGGTCGTGGAGGCCGCCGGGGTCAGTTCCAGCTCCTCCAGGGCGCGGACCAGTGGGGCCAGCTCAGGGGTCTCGGTGGCTTTGGCCAGCGTCGCCTCCAACGTGGCGTCGTGCACGGGGCGGGCGGCCTGCAAGAGCTCGCGGCCCCGCGGCGTCAGCTCGGTGTAGATGCCGCGCCGGTCGTCCGCGCAGAGGTAGCGGCTGAGCAGGCCCCGGTCCTCCAGGCGGGTCACCAGCCGGGTGGTCGCACTGCTGCTCAGCGCAGCCGCGCGGGCCAGCTGCTGCATCCGCATGTGCCAGCCGTCCTGCCGGGAGAGCGCGTCCAGCACCGTGTACTCGACCACGGACAGCTGGTGTTCGGCCTGCAGCGCCCGCTCCAGTGCCGTGTCGATGAGACCGTGCAGCGCGGCGAGCGTGCGCCAGCCGCTCGCGCGGATCTCGGCGGCATCGTCGTGGATCCCCATGGCTCGCCCCTCTTCTTCCCCGGCCCCGTTCGGACCGCCGTCGGACCGGTCGCCGGACCGCCGTCCACCCCCGCCGACCGGTGTCCGACGCCAACAGGGTGTCCGGCCCAGGTCAGCGGTACTACGGCCGATCGAACGTCTCCCGTCCGCCCAGTATGCCATTCGGCGCGCTCTACCAGTTTGTGCAAGTACTTTCCCGTGCGGCGGAGGCGCGGGGGTGGTCGCGTCGGACTCGGCTCCGGATCTCGCCCCCGCCCTCGGCCCAGGATCACGATGCGGGATCAGGTCTCGTCTCGCCCGGACCAGGCGGCCGCGCAGAGTGCCCCGGCCAACTCCTCGCCGTAGCAGGCCGCCGCCAGCCACGCCGCGGTGAAAGCCTCGTGGTCGTTTGCGACGACCCGGCCGAACACGTCGCGCGGCTGGTCCGCCGCCGAGGCGCGCAGGGCGCCCAGCAGCGCCGCCCCGGTGGCCAGGCCCGCCGACCTCAGCCGGGTCGCGTCGCCGTCCGGCGTGCCGGCACCGAGCGCGAGAGCCTGCCGTCCACCCGTCACCGCCTGCTCCACCCGGCGGGTGAGCAGGTGCACCGGGGCCTCCGGGGCCTCGGTCACGCCGGGCAGGTCGGGCGCAGCGCACGGCGTGAGGGCGTCGGCGCCCGGGGCGGGCAGGACGAGGTCGGCGGTCTGCAGGCGTTCTAGGCCCAGGTTGACCCGGCCCGACCGCGCGGTGGTCAGGGCCAGTGCCGGTTCGCCCGGTGCCGGGTCGGCCGGGGGCGTCCCGACGGCGAGCAGGCGCAGTTCCGGCCGGGCGGCGCGCTCCAACCTGCCGATCACCCGCAACCGCAGCCCGGGCGCCGTGGCGAGCAGCGCGAGGTTGCCCCGGAACGCGAGCCCCGGGTGGTCGTGTGCCGCCCGCAGCGCGACGACCAGGCCGCCGCCGCAGTCCGCGAGCAGCTGTGGCACACCGGTCGGACCGTACGGTGCGGCACCGAGCAGCGTGACGTCCAGGAAGAGCAGGTCGCTCCCGGCCGGCCTGGTCTCGTACGGGGCCGCCGCCGCCGACAGCGCACGATCCACCTGGGCGGCCGGCGGCTCGGCCCAGAGTGCCGCGAGCGGCTCGGCCGTCCATGCCGCACCTGCCGCCCGGACCGCCCGCACCGAGGCACCGGCACCGAGCCGCCCGTTGGCGGACCTGGTCGCCCCCTGGACGGCGAGCCCGGCCCGACCGAACTCGCCGTGGCCGAGCACGGCGTCGCCGAGCCGGACGGCCCGGTTCGCCGCGCCGACGGCCTGCGGGGCCGCAGCCGTCGCGTCGGTATGCGGCATGACCTCCGCGACCGTGCTCAACCGCCCGCCGGCGTCCACCGCCCAGGTGACCACACCTGCGTGCGTGGCCGTCAGCACCGGCTCGGTGAAAAGCCCGTGGAGTCGCAGGCCACCCGCTTCGTGGTAGGCCTGCCGGGCCGAACCGCGCAGCTCGGCGAGGCGGCCGGGAGGGAGAGCCGACGGGGTGGCCGGTGCGGTCGTCAGGGCCGCGGTCAGAGCGGTCGTCAGATCGAGCAGCTCGCGCAGACCGGCGGCCAGGTCCGCCAGCCGGTGGTCCGGCTCGCCCGAGCGGGCGGCACGGACCCTGGTCACCACCGCCACCGCCGCGGCGGCCGGCCGGTGGAGCCCGGCCAGCCGCGCCCGGTGGGCCGCCCGCAGCAGCTCGGCCTGGAGGACGGCGCCCGTGCCACCGACGCCCGCCGCGAGCACTGCCGCGGCGGCGTGGTGCAGGTGGTGGACGGCGGCCCGCTCGGCCGGCGTCGGCGGATCGGCCGGCCCGGTGGTCTGCGGGGCGGCGCCTCCGTCCGCCCCGCCGGCGCCGGCGTCCACGTCGGCCTCGGCGTTCGCGTCGGCCTCGGCGTTCGCGTCGTCGTCGGTGCCCGCGTCGGCTGGGCGGCAGACCGTGACCGCCGCCGCCCGGTGGACGCAGGCCGGTGCCAGCAGGCAGCCGCAGCGGACGCCGGCCGGGTCGCCGATCACCCCGCCGGGTGCGTGCAGGACGAGCTCGGTCTCCTCGTCCACCGTGATCCGCCAGGCGTCGCCGGTGCGCTCGACCGGGCGGCCGGCCAGCTTGGCCGCCGCGCCGTCCAACCGCTTCTGCAGTCGGGGCGACAGCCCGGCCACCACCTCGGCGACCACCTCCGGCCGAACCGCCGGCCATTCCGTCGTCGATGCCGTCATCGGACCTTCTCCCCTACCCAGCGGGCCAGTTCGAGCGGGCTGAGTGCCGCCACGGGCATTCCGGCCGCGACCAGTCGGCTCGCGACCGCCTTGGAGTACCGCGCCTTCCCGGTGTCGTCCAGCGCGGCGCAGCCGAGGACGTGGCACCCGGAGTCGACCAGCGCCCTGGTCCGCGCGAGCAGCGCGCCCACCGGGCCGCCCTCCTCGAAGTCGCTGATCACCGCGACCAGCGTGCGGGAGGGCACCGTCACCAGCTCCTGCGCGTACTCCAGCCCGGTCGCGATGCTGGTGCCACCGCCGATCCGCACCTCCAGGAGCAGGCCCAGCGGATCCCGCACCTGCTCCGTCAGATCGACGACCTCGGTCGAGAAGGCCACGAAGTGCGTGCTCAGCGACGGGACCCCGGCCAGGATCGAGGCGGTCAGCGCCGCCCAGACCGTGGAGGCCTCCATCGACCCCGAGACGTCCACGACCAGGATCAGCCGCCAGTCCGCGGCCTTGCGGGCCCTGGTCCGGAACACCGGCCGCTCCGGGACGATCAGTGTGCCCCGCTCCCCCTCGGGCCCCGACGGGGCCGGGCGGGCGGTGGCGAGGTTGGCCCGGATCGTCCGGTCCAGGTCCAGCCCGCCGCCCGGTCGGCGGCTCGGACGCGGCACGCCGACGCCGGTGAGGGCGGGGCGCAACCTGGTCGCCAACTCCCGGGTCAGTTCGTCCACCAGGCGCCGCACCAGCGGGCGCAGCATGGCGATCCGGGCCTCCGGCAGACCGCCGGCGTGCTCCAGTACGGTCCGCAGCAGGTCGACGGACGGACGGACGGCGTCCGGGTCGACGGCGTCCAGGGCGTCGGTGCGGCCGTGTGCCACGGCGGCGGCCAGGACCTCCTCACGGATGCCGGGGCCGAACAGCGCGACCAGCTCCTCCGACCACTCGCGCACCCCCGGGTACGGCGCGCCGCGCCCGCCCCGGTGGCCTCCGGCGCCGCCGCGCCCGTCCAGGCCGGGGCCCGAGCCCTCACCGTGGCCGGTTCCGTAGAGCTCGTCGAGCGCGGTGGCCAGCCGGGCCGACCGCCCGCCGAGGCCGCCGCTGCCCGGCCGGCCGAGCAGCAAGCGCCACCGCTCGGCGGGGGTCAGGGCGTGTGCCGTGGCGGCCGCATCGGGAGCCGCGGTCGCGGCCCCGGTGGTGGCCGCGGGCGTGACCGTGCCGCCACCGGGTGCCGCGGGCGGCGCCGTCGGCTTCGGTCGGCCGGCCTGCGGACCGGTGGTCTCCGCCGGGAGCAGACCGCGACGGCCCAGTGCCGTACGGGCGGCGAGATCCGCGCGGGCCCAACGGGCGAACAGCGCCGGTGCGACGGTGTCCGGCAGGGCCTGCACCCGGGTGCCGAGGCGCTCCTCCACCAGCGTCAGCAGCCGGTCGCGGGCGGCCGGACTGAGGGTGTCGAAGCCGCCGCGCAACGCGGGCAGCCGGTCGAGGAAGGCCGTGTCGGCGAGTGCCGTCACCCGTTCCAGGACGGGTTCCAGGACCTCGGGCGCCGTGGCGAAGAGCCCTTCGGCCGCCGTGAGCATCCCGACCAGCGAGCGTGCGAGGGCGTGCCGGGCCGCGGGGTCGGTGGCCCCGTCGATCCAGGAGGCGGCGCGGCCGCCGAGTGCCGAGGCGCCGTCGTGCCCGAGCAGCACCCGCACCGAGCCGGCCGCGCCCCGAACCAGCGGGCTTCCGTCGTTCGTGAGTTCGGCGAGCACGTGGCCGAGTCGCAGCCCGCCCGACCGGTCGGCGCGCCGGGCCAGCTCCAGGAGGGCCCGCGCGTCGGCGGGATCGTCCGAACCGCCCAGCCCCTCCAACTGCCGCACCGCGGCGACGGTCAGCAGCTCGGCCGCCGCCGCTGCGGCACGTCCGGTGGCCTCCGGCCCGGCCGCCGTGGCGCGGTCTCCCGCAACGGCGGCTGCGGGCGCAGCCCGGCCCTCGTCGTGGACCGGCCGATCGGCCGGCGGCAGGCCGGCGGCCACCGGCAGGCCCGGGACGTGGCCGGCGATGAGGCGGTCCAGGAGGGCGAGGCCGTCGAGCAGTTCGGGCAGCGTGCCGCTCTCGGGGAGGACGGAGGTGAGCTGGTCGAGACGGACGCCGGCGAGGGCGGGCAGGCCGCAGGCCGCGGCGTCCGCGAGGCCCTGCAGCACGTCGCGCCCGGTCGGTCCGTCGGTCTGCTGCTCACGGCGCAGCCGTTCCCGCAGGGCGCCCTCGGCCGCCTGTGCGGGGGTGACACCGCGGGTGCCCGCGACCGTCAGCATGGCCGCGGTGGCCGGCGTCCACTGCACCTGCCAGCGGGTGCCGACGGTCTCGATGCCGCCCGCAGCGGTGCCGGCGACCGGTTCGCCGTAGGGGACACCGCAGGCGGTGAGACGGTGCAGGAGGAGCTCGCGCCGGCGGTCGAGGGGTGAGCGCAACGGGTCCAGCCGCAGGTCGCGCGAGGCGGACTCGGCGGCGTCGGCCGGGCCGGGGAGGCCGAGTTCGGCGAGCAGGGCCTCGACGGCGGGGGCCAGACCACTGCGGGGGGCCGCGGGGGCCGCCCGGCCGGTGCGGTTGCCGACCAGGACCCGTTCGAGGGCGCGGGCCACAGCCCGGCCCCGGCCCAGTGGTTCACCCTGGGCCAGCACGGTCTGCACGGCCTCGACGAGTTCGCCCCGGCCGGGGGCGGAAAGCCCGCGCAGCCGGGCGAGGTCGCCGGCGAGGCGGACGATCTCCCGGGCGTCGGCCGGGCCGGCCGGGTGGTCCTGGGTGCGCAGGGCCTCGCAGATCCGCACCGCGGTGCGGACGAGCGCCTCGGCGAGCCGGTCACGGTCCCCGCCGGCCTCCAGGACCGTGTGCTGCCATTCCGGGTCCCGGATGCCGGCCGGGTAGCCGGAGCGGGCGTCCAGCAGCGGGTAGGTGTACGGGATCAGCGAGACGACGTGGCCGCCGGCCTGCGGCTCCCCCGCCGAGGGACGGGCCGGCCCCTCCACGGCCTCCACGGCCGTCCGGGCCTCGGCGCAGCCGTCGGAGCCGGCCGGCTCCGACGGCTGCGGCCCGTCCGGCCGCTCGGCGCCGTGGAGCAGCGCGGGTGCGTGGAACGCCCCGACGACCGCGGCGACGCGCCGACCGCCCGAGGCCGCGGCCGCGATCCGCGCCCGCATCCAGGCCTCGCGCCGCAGGTCGTACGGGTCGACGCCGGGACCCTCCTCGGCGTCGCGGCGCATCGCCCAGCCGACCAGCAGTGCGGCGCGCCGCACCGCCTCCGGGGTCGAGCCGGGGGCTGCGGTCTCCACCAGCCGGTCCCAGAGGTCCTCGTCACCGTCCCGCCCGGTGAGCCGGCGGCGCAGCGCGCCGGCGAAGCCCGGGCCGCGGCCGTCGACGGGTGCACCGGCGGCGGGTGCACCGGCGGCGGGAGAACCGCCCGCCCGGTCGGTGCCCGCGCGGTCGGTGCCGGCGCGGTCCGCGTCGGCCCGGCGGAGCTCGGCGCGGTGGGCGAGCGGGAGGTCGCAGGCCACCACCTCGACGCCGTTGCGCCGGGCCCACCGCAAGGCCGCCAGCTCCGGGGAGAAGTCGGCGAACGGATAGAAGGCGAGCCCGGACGCCCCCGCGCCCGCGCTGCCCTCGGCGCCGCCGCCCTCGGCCCCGCCGGGGGCGGCGGCGAGGGCGACGGGCGCCCGGGTGGAGTCGTCCGCCAGCCAGCCGAGCCACGGCTGGAACTCGGCGGGCAGCTCCACCAGCACCACCTCGGGCCGGACGGCGTCGAGCAGCGCGGGCACGACCGCACTGAGCGACGGCGCGTGGTGCCGGACCCCGATCAGGTACGGACCGGGCGCGCCGTCGCCCGAGGCGGCCAGGCGTGCCGTCGCGGCCTCCACGGCCGCCCGCGGGCCGCCGGTGTCTGCGGCAGGGCCGGAGCGACCGGACCGGCGTGGCCCGCCGGAGGCCCCGGGGGCCGCTTCGCGGCCGGGGGGTGCCGCGCTGCTCGTCGTCGTCATCGCGTCACGCCTCCAGGGCCGAGCGGAGGTCCCACAGGGTGCGCCAGGTCGCGGCGCCCTGCTCGGCGCGGCGGCGGACCGGGCCGTCCCAGTACCCGAGCAGGCGGGCGGCGTCCGCCGGGTCGTCCTTGCGGACGACGCCGATCAGCTGACCGGGCAGCCGGCCGAGCACGTCGCCGCCGTCGGGCAGATAGGCGGCGGAGACACCGAGGGCGGTGGCCACCGAGACCGCCTCGGCGGTGCTCATCACGGTGGACGGGCGCTCGACGTCCCAGCCCTCGGTGGAGCGGCCGGTACGCAGGTCCCGGAAAGCCGTGACCAGGGCCTCCAGCACCGCGTCGTCCACCCCGAACGGGGCCCCGGCCCGGGCGACCGCGGCGGTGGACTGGCGGCGGACCAGCTCGACCTCGGCCGCGAGGCTGCCGATCGGGCCGACCGTCTCGAAGTTGAACCGGCGCTTGAGCGCGGCGGACATCTCGCTGACGCCCTTGTCCCGCAGGTTGGCCGTGGCGATCAGGGTGAAGCCCGCCGCCGCGTGCAGCTGGCCGTCCGGGGTGCCGGCCAGCTCCGGGACGGCGATGCGCCGTTCGGAGAGCAGCGAGACCAGGGCGTCCTGCACCTCGGGCAGGCAGCGGGTGACCTCCTCGACGCGGGCGACCGCCCCGGTGGTCATCGCGGTGAGCACCGGCGAGGGCACCAGGGCCTCCCGGCTCGGACCCTTGGCCAGCAGCAGGGCGTAGTTCCACCCGTACTTGAGCTGGTCCTCGGTGGTCCCGGCGGTGCCCTGGACGGTGAGCGCGCTGGTGCCGCAGACCGCGGCGGCGAGCAGTTCGGAGAGCATCGACTTGGCGGTGCCGGGCTCGCCGACGAGCAGCAGGCCGCGCTCGCCGGCGAGGGTGACGACGCAGCGCTCCACCAACGCCCGCTCGCCGACGAACTTCTGCTCGACGACCAGGCTCTTCCGCCCCGACTTGAGCTTCTCGCCACCGCTGCCCATGACGAAGGTGACCACGGCGCGCGGGGTGAGCCGCCAGCCCGGCGGACGGGGGCCGGAGTCGTGCGCGGCGAGGAACTCCAGTTCGGCGGCGTACTTCTCCTCCGGCGGGACGGTCTGACGGTCCGCCGCCCGGATGGTGGCCGCGGTGCCGGCGGACGCGGACACGGACGCGGTCTCGGTGGTGCTGATCATCGGCGGGCCTTCCTGCGCTTGCCGGTCTGGAGCTCTTCGTATCCGGGGGTGTCGCCGTCGCCGATCCGCTGCCAGGCCCGCGCGAACAGCTCGGGGACCGGCAGGTGCGGCAGGGCGGTGTGGCGGGTGGGCAGGTCGTACAGCCCTGCCTTCCAGGTCTCGACGGGAAGGCCGGGGGCCTTGGCCTCCTGCCAGCCGCCGGGCAGGAAGAGACCGCGGCCGGCCCGGGCCCGCTTGGCCTCCAGCACCAGGCCCGCGGCGGCGGCGAGTTCGGCCCGGGCCTTCTTCAGCCGGGCCGGCTTCCAGCCCGTCCAGCGGGCGACGTTGCGGTCGGTCGGGTCGGGCAGCGCGAGCAGCTGGAGGTAGAGCGCGGCCGCGTCCTCGCCGAGGGCATGCGCCGTGGCCACCTCGGCGACCAGGCCGGGGACGCTGAGCAGCGGGTTCTGCAGCCAGCTGCCCGGCGCGGCGGCCTCTCCGACGGCCTGCGATCCCGCGGCGGGCGGCACGGCCGGCAGGGCGACCAGACGCTCCGGCTCACCGTCGAGGACGGCGCGCAGGGCGGGGAGCTGGCTGTCGAACCAGTAGCTCTGGGCGAGTCCGCCGAGCAGCTCCAGCAGCGGGTCGTCGCCGCCGGTGAGACCGGCCGGGCGCAGCCAGGCGCACTCGGTGCCGCCGTGGCCGGGGGCGAGAACCAGCGCCTCGCCGCAGCGGACCAGGCCGTCGGCGTCGGCGCCGCCCTCCTCCGGCAGCCCGAAGTGGCTGCGCAGCACGGGCGCCAGCTTCCCGTCCTTGACGGTGCCGTGGAGTCCGTAGTCGAGCAGCAGACCCGGGTCGGCGAGGCGGGCGCGCAGCGCGGCGGCGGTCTGCGGCAGCAGCGGGCGCAGCGGGCTGTCGGCGGGCAGGTGGTAGGCGAGCCAGCGGAGGGCGTCGACCGAGCCGCGCAGCGTGTCGTTGCCGGGCAGGGCGGCCGGGTCGTCGGCGGCCAGGCCGACCTGGCCGCCGTCCTCGCCGGCGCGCAACCGGTAGCCGGTGGTGCGGGTGAGCCAGGTGTCCCGGGCGGGGTTGAGCACGGCCTCGATGTGGCCGATGTCGACGCCGCTGACGGCGGCCAGGGACTCCTCGGGCAGGGTGACGAGCCGTCCGAACCGTGCCGTCCACCAGGCGGCGCCGGCCGCGGTGTCGGGGCCGTCGGTCCACAGGGCCTTCGGGTCGGCGGGCAGCAGGGCCGTCCAGACGCCGGTGAGGCCGTCCCGGTCGCGGTCGCGCAGCCAGTCACGGGCGGCCTTGGCCTCGCCGGCCTTGAGGCCGTACTCCTTCAGCCGGTCGGCGGAGAGCACGCTGCCGTACCAGTCGAAGAGGGTGGCGGGCGGGCTGAGCAGCAGGCCGGCGCGAGCGGTGCCGATGCCGGTGCGCTCGGCGAAGTCGGCGGCGTGGGCCGCGTCCCGGGTGATGGCGCCGTGCAGGGCGAGCACCTGCCGGAACCCGGCCACCCAGGAGGCGTCGATCTGCTCCTCGGTGCTGCGCTCCGCGGTGGTGGTGAAGTGCGCGACCGGGCCGAACACGCCGCTCGGGTCGTGGTCGACGGCGAGCCAGTGCACCTGGTCGCCCTGGTGGTGGCTGCAGCCGAGGATCACGACGGTCCGGTCGCCGTGGCGCAGCACCTGGCCGGCCCGCTTCCCGTGCCGGTGGTAGCCGGTCGAGCCGGTGAGCGGTTCGGCGAGGCTGAGCTCGCGCAGGGTGGCACCGCGGTCGGCGAGCACTCCCCTGGTCAGCTCGTCGAGCAGCAGGGCGAGGGAGGACCGCTGGGCGCTGTCGGTGAGCGGGGCGGCGGCCGCGTAGGCCACGGTGCCGAGCCGGCCGAGCAGGTGGAGCCACCCGTGGTGGTCCGCGTCGTCCTGCAGGTCGATCCGGAGCGGTCCGGCCCAGCCGTCGGTGCCCTCGGGCACGGCGGGGGGATCGGCGAGGACGGCGGTGACGGCGCGCAGGTTGTTGACGACCCGCCACGAGTCGGAGTCCTCCCAGGACCGGCCCAAACCGCCGAGGCCGGGCAGCAGGATCCCGACCGCCTCGCGCAGCTGCCGGTCACGACCGTACTCGGGTCCGTACGAGGCTCCGCCGGCGGTACCCGGCTTGGCACGGGGCTCGGCCTCGGGCTGCGGAGCGAACCGGCCGGCCTGCTCCAGCAGGTCGGCGGCGGCCCGGGCGAAGCCGGCCACGCCGGCGCGCAGCAGTGGGTGCCCGACTGCGGGGAGCAGCGCGCCGACCGCCTCGGCGGGCAGGTTCGCGCGGCTGTCCTCCCCGTTGGCGAGCAGGCGGCGCACCCCCTGGACGGTGAGCCAGCGCTGCTCGTCCGCGGGCACGGGCTCGGCGTCGACGGGCCAGGCGGCGTCGATCAGGCGGGCCGCCTGCTCGGCGGTGACGGCGCGCAGCGCGTGCGAACCCGCCTCGTCGCGCGGTCGCAGGGCGTGCCAGTGGACCAGCGGCGGGACGAACGCGGTGCCGGCCGCGCCGGGCCCGCCGGGGCTGCAGACCCGCAGGTCGCCGATGACGTCGGCGATCCGGGGGCCGGTGCTCCCGGCGTCGGTGGTCCCGGCGTCGCTGGTCCCGGTGGCGGAGCCGTCGGCGCCGGAGCCGTCGGCGTCAGGGGCCAGGGCAAGGGAGAGGGTGCCACCGGCCTGTTCGAAGACCAGCGGATGGGCGCCGCCGGGCAGCCCCAGCCGGCCGACCGGGTAGCGCAGGGCCTGCCCGCCGGTGCCCGCCAGGACGAGGGTTGTCCCGTCAGCGGTCCCGGTGGTGACCCGGGCTCCGTCGACCCGGACCCAGCTGCCGAGGACGGCGCCGTCGGTGCCGAGCGGGGTGGCCTCCAGACCGGGCCGCATCGGGAGCAGCCGGGTGCGGTGCACGTCGAGCCGGCCGGCGGCGGCGCCGGCCGCGATCCGGGGCGGTTCGCAGACGCGGCCGAGGGTGCCGGTCGCCGGGTCCAGCTCGACCAGGTGGCCGCCGTTGCGGTCGTAGCGGACCGTCCAGTGGCCGGAACCGTCCCCGATCACCGGATGCTCGGCGGGCACCCTGGTGTCGCCGGCGTGCAGCGGGCGCTCGCCGGTGGACCGTCCGCCGCCGGGCAGCGCGAGGGACGGGCCGCCGGGCTCGTCACGGCCGCCGTGGTAGCCGACGATGGTCTCGCCGCCGAGGTCGAAGACCTCGGCAGGGCGGCCGGACCAGTAGGCGCGCTGCGTGCCCTCCATGTACCAGGCGACCAGCAGTTCGCCGTCCGCGTAGCGGATCCGGGGCCGCTGCCAGCGCTCCAGCTTGTCGGGGATGCGCAGGGTGTGCTCCAGCACGATGCCCTCCGGACCTGCCACGAGGACCTCTCCGTTGCAGGCCAGGATCAGGTACGGCCACGCCTCTTCGATGAGGACGTCCGCGGGGAGGGTCTTCCAGCCCTGGCGGTCGGGTGTGTCCCCGGGCTCGGAGCCGAACCGGTCGAGCGCCTCCTCCAGGGCGGGCCAGCCGAGTTCGTCGAAGATGCCGGCGCGCAGCGTGCGCGCGAGCAGCCCGGCCGCGTCGACGCCGGCGATCCGCTCGGCGGCGGCCGGGTTCACGGCGCAGATGGCGGCACGGTTGCGCCGCAGCTCGCGGAGCAGGTCGGCGGCGCTCGTCAGCCCGCGGACGGCGAGGAGTTCGTCCGCCCGCGCGTCGGACCACTCGACGACCAGCTCGCGCAGCACCGGCAGGGCGGGCAGCCCGTTCTCCACCGCGGTCCCCCAGACGCCCGGGGCCGCGGTGCGCAGGGCGGGGCGGAACCGGGGGTCGGCGGCTATCGCGGCGAGGGTGCTGCCGTCGGTCCGGGCCTCGCGGGCCCACGCGAACAGTTCGAACGACAGTCCGGTGCCCGGATCGGCGACCGGGACGCCCTCGGCCAGCAGCAGATCGAGCAACCCGATCCGCGTGGTGCCGGCCCCGTGGCCCTGGAAGAGGTCGACCGGGACGCCGTCGGCACGCAGCCGCGCCGCCATCCGACCGGCCAGGGCGACGGTCTCGCCGTTGAAGCCGCCGGTGTGCCGGCCGCGGCCGATGTGGGCCGTCCAGCGCTCCAGCCAGGCGGCCGGCGCCGTGCCGCCCGCGGCGCCGGCGGCCGACGGGCCGGTGAGCAGCTGCTCGGCCCCGGACTCGGCGAGGAGGGCGAGCCAGGAGGCGTCCTGGGCCGTCCGGTCGGTGGTGCCGGCCGGCTCCGGCATGATCTCCAGCAGCCGGGCGCGGACCGCCTCGTCGCTGCGGCCCAGCTCGACGACGGCGCCGTGCCAGGACTTCCAGAACGCTCCGGGCGCCCGGTCGACGGCCGCTGAGGCGAGCAGTTCGGCGAGCAGGGCCCGCTCGTGCTCGGTGCGGTCCAGCCCGGCCGCCCTGATCAGCGCGCGCGCGTCCTCGGCCACCCCGGCGTAGGGGGCCATGCCCGCTGCCGAGCGCTCGGTGCAGAGCTGGCGGAACCGCTGCCAGGCCGTCAGCGGGTCGAGTCGACCGCTCAGCTCCCTGACGTACTGGCGCAGGGCCTTGACGGTGAGGGCCCCGGCCAGCGCGAACTCCAGGAAGACCGCGCGCAGCCGCTCCTCGTCGACGGTCAGGCCGTGGGCGCGCTCGGCCTCACGGGCCTTGCCGAAGAACGTCCCGGCGTAGGTCTGGTTGCCCTGTCCGAGGAAGATCCGGCCGACCTCCTCGCAGAAGGTGGGCAGGAAGTGCGGCACGGTCCGGCCGAGGCGCACGGCGAGCGCCTCGAAGCCGTCCTTGGCCTGCCCGGGCTTGGACTTCGCCTGCCGGGCGAGCCGCTCCATCTCCTTGACCAGGGCGAGCGCGTGGTGCCCGTTGGCCGGGTCGTGGACCAGCGCCCAGGCGGGGAAGCCGAGCGCCTCCTGCCGCACCTGGCCGACCTCGGCCGGCTCCTCGGCGGGCTTCAGGCCGAGGAAGTCGACGGCGAGGTCCTCGGCGGGGCCGAGCGCACCGGGCACCAGCCGCACGACGCGGCGCTCGCCGAGCACCGGGTGGGCGTACGTCCGGGCGGTGAGCACGTCGGCCGCGCTGTCGGGCCTCCCGACGTCGGGCAGGGTGCCGGCCGGGAGCACCGCACCGGCGTCCAGCAGCCGCTCGTGGGCGGGCTGCGCCCGCTCGGCCGGCGGCCCGGCGGACGGGCGTCCGGCCTGAGGCTCCTTCGGTTCGGTGGTGCTCATGCGGCTTCCTCCCCTTCGACGGTGCGGCCGGCGTACAGCGCGGCGGCCATCCGCATCCCCTCGGACCAGGCGACCGGCCCGACCCCGGCCTGCGGCAGGACCTTCCCGTCCGGGCCGGTCCAGCTGAGTGCCCCGGTCTCGCACTCGTCGTACTCGTAGTAGTCGCCGACCCAGACCCGGGCCTCCAGCGGGACACCGCCCTCGACGACCGGCAGGACGGCGTGGCCGCCGCGCACCCGGTAGCCGAGCCGGGCACACCGTCCGAGCAGGTCGCGCAGCGCGTTGTAGCGGCCGCCGGCGTAGGTGGTGACCTGGGTGCCGGCCGGTGCGCCGGCGCCGTCCGGGCGGTGCCAGACCTCCCGGTACAGCTGCTGGACCTGCTGGCTGACACCCAGCTCGACGGCGAACTCGCGCAGCTCGTCGAGGTCGCCCAGGAGGACGGGGTGGGGTATCCGGATCTCGCCGTCGGTGAGGCGGACGGTGTCCCCGTCGAGGTCGACCAGGCCGAGCCCGCGCTCGGCGTCGGCACCGCGCAGGAACCCGGTGACCGAACCGTCGGCTCCGGTGACCACGAGGTCGCGCAGAACCCCCTGCCAGGCCTCGTCGGCCCAGACGGCGGTGATCACGGCGGTCGGGACCGGCAGCGAGCGGACCATCCACCGCTCGACGTCCTCCAGGCAGCGCCGCCGGTGCGCGGCCAGCCATTCGGTGAGCTGCTTCAGACCGGTGACCACCGGATCGTCGTTCAGCTTCGACGGGAGCGACTTCAACCGGCGGCCGGCCGCGTTGCGGCACACCACCCTGCCCTCCTCGTCGAGCGCGACTTGATAGCCGCCCGCTCCCGCTTCCACCCACGCCACGGCCGCTCTCCTCCCAGCTGCTGGTCTGCGATGGGAGGAACGTAACGGGACACACTGACAACGCGGACGCCGGGTTCGCCGCTGGTGGGCGACGGGAAGTCAAACCCATCGAACGGGTGAACGATCGCGGACTGCGGGCACCCGCGCCCGGCCGGTCCCGGACGGGGGCGCGCCGATCCCGGTGGTACGGCAGGCCCGGCAGACCCGCCCCCTCACCACCCGCGCCCGGCCGCAGCCCTAGCCGGGCCGGTCGACACGGCTACGACACGGTGAGGCGGAGGATGCGGTCGTCGCCGGGGCGGGGGTCGCCGCGGCCGTCGGTGTTGTCGGTCATCAGCAGCAGCGTGCCGTCCGGGTCGGCGACGACGGTGCGCAGACGGCCGTAGGCGCCGTCGAAGAACTCCTGTGGTGCGGCGGCCGGACGGTCGCCGTCGAGCGGCACGCGCCAGAGACTGGTACCGCGCAGCGCGGCGACCCAGACGGCGCCGTCGGCGTACGCGATGCCGCTCGGGGAAGCCTCGGAGGTGCGCCACCGCACCACCGGGTCGATGAACTCCGGGCGGTCCCCGATCCCCTCGACCTCCGGCCAGCCGTAGTTGCCACCGGCCCGGACGAGGTTCAGCTCGTCCCAGTTGTCCTCGCCGAACTCCGAGGCCCAGAGCCTCCCTTGAGAGTCGAAAGCGATCCCCTCGACGTTGCGGTGTCCGTAGGAGAAGACGGGCGATCCCGGGAACGGGTTGCCGGGGGCGGGCGCGCCGTCGGGCGTGACCCGGAGGATCTTGCCGCCGAGCGAGTTCAGGTCCTGCGCGAGGGCGCGGTTGCTGCTGTCGCCGGTGCTCGCGTAGAGCATGCCGTCCGGGCCGAAGGCGATCCGGCCGCCGTTGTGCCGAGGGCCGTGCGGAATGCCCGTCAGGACGACTGTGGGCTCGCCGAGTTGCTGCCCGGCGGGTCGCGACGGGTCGTAGGGGAAGCGGACGATGCGGTTGTCGTTCGCGGTGCTGACGTAGGCGTAGACCAGGTGGTCGGTCGCGTACCCGGGTGACAGCGCGAGGCCCAGCAGCCCGCCCTCGCCCCCGGGGACCACGCCGGGGACGGTGCCGACCTCGGCCTTGGCCCCGCCCTCGGCCGCGACCCGGAGGATCCGCCCGTCGTCCCGCTCGGAGACCAGCAGGTCGCCCTCGGGCAGCACCGCCAGGCCCCAGGGGGACCGGAGGCCGTCGGTGACGGTGGCTCCGACCGCGACGGACGGCGTCGCACCGGCGGCGGAGGGGGCGCCGGACCCGAACGCGGACGCGGATCCGGCGGCCGGACCCGTCGAGGGCGCACCGGGCCCGGGGACGGCGGAGGAGCAGCCCGCGGCTGCGACCGGCCCGAGCAGGAGGGCGAGCAGCACGACGGCGGTTCGGCGGAGCACCGGTGGGCCTCCCGGAGCAGGGCGGGTTCGGATGCGGCGCCACCCAGGACACCACATCCGCCCGCCACGGGGGAGGCAACCCGCCGCCGGTCCCGTGAGGCAGCCGACCGCGCGGCGCGTCCGGTCGGCCGCACCGGGCCGCCCGCGGCTCCTCAGCCCGCGGCCACCCGGGCGCCCGCCCGCGGCACGATCACCGGCGCGCCGTCGCCGGGGGCCGCCAGCACGTCGCTCTCGATGTCGTAGAGGGCCCGGACCAGCGGCGCGTCCACCACCTCGCGCGGCGCGCCCCACGCGACGACCCCGCCGTCCCGCATCGCGACCACCAGGTCCGCGTACCGGGCGGCGGCCGCGAGGTCGTGCAGCACCATGACGACGGTGCGCCCGCCCGCCGCGACCTCGCGCACCAGCTCCAGCACCTCGACCGCGTGGCCGAGGTCGAGCGCGCTGGTGGGCTCGTCGAGCAGGACCACCGGTGCGTCCTGTGCGAGCACCATGGCCAGCCAGCAGCGCTGCCGCTGGCCGCCCGAGAGCCGGTCCAGGCGGTGGTCGGCGAAGGCGTCGACACCGGTGGCGCGCAGCGCCCCGGCGGTCAGCCGCTCGTCCTTCGCCGACCACTGGCGGAAGAGGCCCTGGTGCGGGTGGCGACCGTAGCGGACCAGCCCGGCCACGGTGACCGCCTCGGGCGCCTGCGGGCTCTGCGGGAGCAGGGCGACCCGGTGCGCGGCGTGGCGCGGACGCAGCCGCCAGATGTCCTCGCCGCCGACCAGCACCCGCCCGGCGTCGGGCCGGTGGAGCCGGGCGATCGAGCGCAGCAGGGTGGACTTTCCGCAGCCGTTCGGGCCGACGATCGCCACCACCCGCCCGGCGGGAAGGGCGAGGTCGATCCCGTTCAGCACCGGGCGCCCCGGCCCGTAGCCCGCCGTCAGCCCTTCGACCGTCAACTCCATCGCGGCGTCCTCCTTCGGTTGGAGCGGGTTCCGGTCGGCCGTGGGTCAGGACTTGGCGCCGAGCGCCTTGCCGATGTCGCCGATGACCACGTCGGCGGCGAGCGGGCCGCCGCGGGTGGACCAGACCGAGCCGTCCACGGTGACGGTGTGGTCGTTCTTCACCGCGCCCAGCTCCTGGTAGGCGGGCTTGGACTGGACGTCCTTCAGCGCGGCCTTGCCGTCGTCGGTGAGGGTGGAGAGGAACAGCCAGTCGCCGTCGATCTCGTTGATCTTCTCCAGGCTGAGCGCCGGGGTGTGCGCGTTGCCGTCCTTGTCCTGCGCCTTCGGTCGGGTCAGGCCCATGTCCAGCGCGACGCCGCTGGCGAACTGCCTCTTCTCCATCCAGCTCGGCCCGGTCGGGTTCCAGCGGACGATGGAGACCGCGGCGCCCTTGTTGGCGCCGAGCTCGCCACCGGCCTTGGCGGCCTTGGCGTCGTAGTCTGCGACGACCTTGTTCGCCTGGTCCAGCTTGTTGACGGCGTTTCCGATGCCACGGAAGGAGAGCTTCCAGTCGTCGGTCGGCGCCATCGTGACCAGCGTGGCCGGGGTGATCTCGCGCAGCTGCTTGAGCACCTGCTCGTCCTGCATGTCGCCGGCCAGGATCAGGTCCGGCTTGGCCGCGATCACCTTGTCCATCACGGGCTGCAGCAGGTTGCCGACCACCGGGACGCCCTGGACCCTGTCCTTCAGGTAGGCGGGCGGCTCGGCCAGGCCCTGGCCGTTGGTGATGCCGACCGGCTTGAGCCCGAGGGCGAGCACCGCGTCCAGGTCCTCCTGGGTCAGGGTGACGATGCGCTTGGGCTCCGCGGGGATCTCGACGGCCCTGCCGGTGGCGTCCTTGACGGTCCGCTTGCCGCCGGCGTCCGCGGCCGGACCGCCGGACGCGGCGGCCGTGTCGGAGGACGCCTTGTCGGAGGAGCCGGACGAACCGCAGCCGGTGAGCAGGAGCGCGACCGCCCCGGTGGCGGCCAGCGCCTGGACCGCCCGGTGGCGGACGAGGTGGAGCGGGCTCTGGGCGGTCGACATGGGTGCCTCCGGGCAGGGGTGTTGCAGGGGAGTTGGGCCGGGCCGCGGCAATCGGCGCAGGGCCGGGCGGCCATCGGACCGCGATGACCATTAGGTTAGCCTTACCTTATGACACTGTCGCAAGTGGGTGCCGCCGAACCGCCCCGCACCGGCCCGGACACCGCCCCCGGCCCCGCCTCCGACGCCCGCAGCTCCGCCCCCGTCCGGCCGGGTTCCCCACCCGAAGCGCCGGCCGCCGGCCCGTCCGCGCCGCCGGACGCACGCGGTGCCGGCCCGTCCGCGCCGCCGGAACCGGCGCCGGGCACGCCACGGACCGGCCCCCGCGCCGCCTGGCTCACCGTCGGCGGCGTCCTCGCCGCCCTGCTCGCGCTCACCGCGCTCTCGCTCTGCGTCGGCGCCGGCGAGGTCGGCCCCGCCCGCGTCCTCGACTACCTGCTCGACCACGACGGCGCCCGCGCCGACAGCCGACTCGCCCTGGTCGTGGGCGACCTGCGCCTGCCGCGCACCCTCACCGCTCTGCTGGTCGGCGGCGCGCTCGGGGTGGCCGGCGCCCAGCTCCAGTCCGTCACCCGCAATCCGCTCGCCGAGACCGGCCTGCTCGGCGTCAACGCGGGCGCCTCGCTCGGCGTCGTCCTCGGCATCGCCGTCCTCGGCGTGCAGAGCAGCTACGGCTACCTCGCCTTCGCCTTCGGCGGGGCCGTGCTCGCCAGCGGGATCGTGCTGGCCTTCTCCGGCGGCCGGGGCGGCGGCTCGCCGATGCGCCTGGTGCTCGGCGGCTCCGCCGTCGGCGCGACCTTCGGCGGCCTGACCGGTGTGCTGATCGTCAACTCCCCCGAGGCCTACGACCGGTACCGGGTCTGGGTGCTCGGCTCGCTGGCCGGCGTGGAGGGCTGGACTGCGCTGCGCCAGCTCGCCCCGGTGCTCGGCGTCGGCTTCCTGGTGGCCGCGGCGACCACCCGCCCGCTCTCCGCCCTCGCACTCGGAGACGACCTCGCCCGGGGCCTGGGCCACCGGCCCGGCGCCACCCGGGCGGCGGTCGCCACCGCCGTCACCGTGCTCACCGCGTCGGCGGTCGCCCTGGCCGGCCCGATCTCCTTCCTCGGCCTGCTGGCCGGCTTCCTCGCGCGGGCCGCCGCCGGACCGCGGGTCGGCCGGCTCACCCTGCTCGCCGGCCTGGTCGGCGCCTCCGCCCTGACCGGGGCCGATGTGCTGGCCCGGGTGGTGGCCCGCCCGTTCGAGGCGCCGGTCTCCGTGATCGTCGCGCTGGTCGGCGCGCCAACCCTGATCGCCATCGTCCGCTCCCGGCGGACGGCCGCTCTCGGGATGACCGACACCGCGCCCACCGCGTCGGCCCCCGGACGGCGGCAGGGGGCCGCCGGACCGCCCCGGCCGGACGTGGTGCTGCGGCGCGGCGTGCTCTCCGTGCTGCTCCCCCGCCGTTCGGCGCTGGCCGTGCTCGGCCTGGCAGGCGCACTGCTCGCCGCCGTGGTGGTCTCCGCGCACGTCGGCCAGAGCGATCTCGACCTCGGCCGCACCTTCCGGGCGGTCTTCGGCTACGGCGACCGTCTCGACGTCCTGCTGGTGCAGAAGTTCCGGCTCGGCCGGATCGTCGCGGGCATCGCCGCCGGCGCCGCGCTCGGACTGGCCGGCTGTCTCACCCAGACGCTCGCCCGCAACCGGCTCGCCACCCCCGAACTGCTCGGTGTCAACGACGGCGCGACCGCCGCCGTGCTGATCTCGGTCACCGCCTCGGGCGCGTTCGGCGCCTGGTGGGCCGGACCGCTCGGCGCGCTCGCCGCCGTCGCCGTGGTCACCGTGGTCTCCGGCGGGCTCGGCGCCCGCGGCTACCGGGTGCTGGTCGTCGGCCTCGCGATGTCGGCCCTCGCCTCGGCGGTGATCCAGGTGGCGATGGCCCGTCGCTCGCTCAACTCGGCCGGATCGCTCTACGTCTGGACCTCCGGCAGCCTCAACGGCCGGGACTACGAGGTGGCCACGCCGGTCCTGGTCGGGCTGGCCGTCCTCGTCCCGCTCGCACTGGTCGCCGCCCGCCGCCTGGCAGTGCTGCGCTTCGACGACGACGTGGCGTCCTCGCTCGGCGTCGACCCGGGCCGGGTGCGGCTCGCCTGCCTGCTGCTGGCCGTCGCCCTCGCCGGCCTCGCGGTCGGCGTCTGCGGCCCGGTCGGCTTCGTCGCACTGGCCGCCCCGGTGATCGCCGGACGCCTCGCCGGGCCCGCCCGCGTCCCGGTGCTCGGCTCCGCACTGGTCGGCGCGGTGCTGGTCGTGCTCGCCGACACCCTCGGCCGGGTGCTGATCGGCGGCGTCGAGATCCCGGTCGGCATCGTCACCACCGTGCTCGGCGGCCCCTTCCTGCTCTGGGTGCTGCTCGGCCGCAAGAGCGACCCCGCCTGATCCCCGCCCGATCCCCGAGGAGTCACCACCGTGCAGAGCCACTTCCCGCCCTCCGACGAGGAGTTCTGGGCCCGCGTCGCCGCCGAGGGCGCGCCGCTGGTGGACCCGGACCCGGACGACCCGGCCTACCGGCTGGTCACCTTCGTCCACCGCGACGAGCCGGCCGGCGACCGCGCCGACGCCGTGCTCGCCCTGGTCCACACCGTCACCGACAAGGACCGGCACGCCGGCGACCTCGCTCCGCACCTGATGCGGCGCCGGCCGGGCGGCTGGTCCCGCACCTACCGGCTGCGCGCCGACCACCGGGCCTCGTACCAGCTGTACCCGGTGCGGGGTGCCCTGCCGGGCACGGCGCGCGCCGACTGGCTCCGCGTCCTGGACGGCGCCCGCCCCGACCCGCTCGCCCGCGGCCCGCAGCTGCCCGCGCGCGACGGCCGCCGGCCGTCCTCGGTGCTCAGCCTGCCGGACGCCCCCGCCCAGCCGTACGCCCGGCGGCGCACCGACGTACCGCGCGGCCGGACGGTGGCGGCCGAGGTGGCGGGACGCCGGGTGGACGTCCACCTCCCCGCCGGGGCCGGGGCCGAGGCCGGCGCCGGGCCGCTGCCCGTCCTGGTGCTACTGGACGGCGAGATGTGGGGCGAGGTGCTGGCCGTCGGCGACACCCTCGACAACCTCGCCGCGGACGGCGTGATCCCGCCCACCGCCGCCCTGCTCGTCCACACCATGGGCCCGGTCCGCCCGGAGGACCTGAGCTGCAACCCCGACTTCGTCGACCTCCTCGCCGACCGGCTGCTGCCGTGGGCCGCCGCCGAGCACGGCACGACACTCGCGCCGGACCGCACGGTGGTCGCCGGTCAGAGCGCGGGCGGCCTGACCGCCGCGTTCGCCGCCTTCCGCCGGCCGGACCGGTTCGGCAACGCGCTCTGCCAGTCCGGCTCGTTCTGGTGGCCCGACGGGACGGAGTTCGACGCCGGCAGCGAGTGGCTGACCAGGCAGTTCGCGGCGGAGCAGCTCCGGGAGGCCCGGTTCTGGATCGAGGTCGGCCTACAGGAGTGGATGCTGCTGGCGCAGAACCGCCACCTGCGGGACGTCCTGGTGGCCCGCGGCTACGACGTCGCGTACCGCGAGTTCAACGGCGGCCACGACTACGCCTGTTGGCGCGGCGGGCTGGCCGACGGCCTGGTCCACCTGCTGGGCTCGCCCGCGCGCGGGCTCCAGTCCCCCGGCGCCTGCCGCGGCGAAGGCGGGTCCGGACGCCGCGCCGGCGGTCCGACACCGGCCGTGCGGGCGTGTTGACCCGTGGTTCGTGGGCGATCGTCAACTAGTCTGCGTCGACGGGCGACAGGCGACGCCACACCGACGAAAGGGCCGATCATGGTCGAGAACTACACGGATCTGCCGGCGCCGGAGTCCGTGCGCATCATCGACTTCGACGAGGCGCGGGCCGTCCCGGGGATCGTGCCGGGCACGTTCATCCTCGTCGTGAACGGGGTCATGCCCTACCAGAACATGACGGTCCGACTGTCGCCTCGGGTCTACGTCGAGCGGCCGGTCCACTGGGGCATCGAGGTCGTCGGCTCGCTGCCCGGCATCGGAATCCCCGCCACCGCCCCGTACACCGTGTCCCTGCCGCTGGACGGCGTCCTCGGGACCAGGGGGATCGAGGTGATCGGAGCGAACCGGACCGAGCAGATCGCCGTGCCGTAGCCGCGCCCGGCCACGGCGTGCGGACCGGCACGCACCGAGGCCGAGGCCGGCAGGGCTCCGGCGGCCCCGGTCGACTCGCTCCTCGGGCACCGCTGGGACCCGGGTACCGGCGGCTGGTGAAGCGGCTCTGACGCGGCGCCGGCCGAGCCCGGTTCCGTCACCGGCCGCCGAGCAGTGACGGTCCGGCCTGGCTGGCCACCAGCTCCCGGTACGGGAGGCAGCGGGTCAGCAGGGTCGGGTGGTCGGCGGCGTCGACGACGGTGCCGCGGTTCATCATGATCACGTGGTCGGCCCGCTGGACCGTGGAGAGCCGGTGGGCGACCACGACCACGGCCCGGTGGCGGGCCAGGCGCTCCACGATCTCGCGGAACCGCAGTTCGTTGAGGCCGTCCAGTTGGCTGGTGGGCTCGTCCAGCAGGACGATGTCGGCGTCGGCGAGCAGCGCCCGGGCCAACGCCATCCGCTGCCGTTGGCCGCCGGAGAGGTCCGACTCGCGGCCCAGCACGGTGTCCAGGCCCTGCGGGAGACGGGCGACGTCCTCGGCCAGGCCGACGGCGGCCAGCGCCTCGGCCAGCTCGCCGTCGGCGGCCGCGCCGACCCGGCCGAGCTGCAGGTTCTCCCGGGCGGTGGCCTCCAGCAGAGTGAACGCCTGGTCCACGTAGGCCATCCGGGCACGCAACGCGCCCAGCGGCCAGCTCCCGACGTCGTGGCCGAGGACGCTGATCACACCGGCGGACGGCCGGACGAACCGGCCGATGAGCGAGAGGGCGGTGGTCTTCCCGGCCCCGGAGGGACCGACCACCGCCGTCAGTCCGGTACGCGGGACGCTGAAGGAGACGGCGCGGAGGGCGGCGTCCTCCGACCCGCCGTGGGTGTAGGTGACGGAGCGGAAGACCACGGCCGGGGCGTCCGGTGCCGGGGCGGGGGCGGTCCGGTGGGCGTCGTCCGGGTCGGCCTCCAGCGGCAGGGCGAGCAGTTCGTTGCAGCGGTCCCGCGCCGCCAGCCCGGCCTGGAGCCGTCCGAAGCCGGTGGCCAGCATGTTCACCGACGGCACGGTCTGGAGCAGGTAGAGCATGAACGCCGCGAAGGCCGCCACCTCCAGATCGCCGGCCGCCATCCGGGCCCCGCCGGTGAGGATCACCGCGATCATCGCGAACTGGTTGCCGAGCGTCAGCACCGCCGGCACCAGCGCGCCGAGGCGGGCCCCGGTCAGGGAGACCGCGCGCAGTTCCTCGGCGTCCCCGGCCAGGGCCCGGTCGGCCACCGGTTCGGCCCGGTACGCCTTGATGGTGGTGAGCGCTTCGAGGTTGGCCGTGAAGCGCTGGGCGATCCGCCCCACCGCGTCCTGCTGTCCGCTCACGTTGGACCTCATCCGACGCGTGATCAGCAGCACCAGGACGGTCAGCACGGCGAGCGCGGCCACGGTGACGGCGGTGAGCACCCAGTCGATCCACACCATCACGCCGAGGGTCGCGACGACGCTGAGCGCGGCGAGCGGCAGCTGGGTCGCCACCTCGACCACCTGCCGCAGCAGCTGCGCGTCGGAGGTGACCCGGGCGGCGAGGTCGCCGGCGCCGCGGGCCCGCACCACGGGCAGCGGCAGCCGCAGCGCGTGCGCCATGATGCCGACCCGCAGGCGGTAGGTCATCCGCTCGCCGATCCGGGCGAGTTGGAAGCCCGAGAGGGCCTGGGCCAGTGCCCCGCCGACGGCGGCACCGGCCATCATCAGCAAGCCGGGGGCGAGTGAGCGGTGGGCGGAGAAGTCGCCGACGATCTTCCGCACCAGCAGCGGGAGCGCGAGTCCGGCGGCGGTGGCGGCCACGGCGAGCAGCAGGGCGACGACGAGCCGGACGGGCTGGGCGGCGAGTTCACGGCGCAGCCGGACCGGGGACGGCACGGGGATCTCGGCGTTGGGGGGCTGGTCGGCCACGGGTTGCCTCTCTGCTGGGGCCTGGGTGACGCCGCGGCCGGTCGGTGGGGCGGCCGGGCCGGTCGGGCGGCCGATCGGAGCGGACGGACCGGCGGGGACGGACCGGCGGGGACGGGCTTGCACGGGCGGGCGGACACGGACGGGCGGGCGGGCGGCGCGGCGGAGGACTCCCGGGACTCCCGGCGGGCACCGCCCCGGAACCCCCGCCGACCACGGACCGGGCCGCAGCGGAGACCGCTGCGGCCCGGTGACCGGCCAGGTGCCCGGAACACCGGGCCGGCCTCGCCGTGCTACCCCGCCCTGCGGGCGGGGGTACGGATCAGAGGCAGAGGATCGTGCTGACCGTGCTGGTGCCGCAGTTGACCACGCTCAGCGAGCTGGTGCTCGCGAGGGTGTCGTCGATCGGGGCCGCCTCGGTCTCGGGCAGCTCCATGGTCTGGAGGTCGAGGATCGCCATGACGTTCTCCTTCACTGTGCGGTGACATCACCCGGCCGGGCGGCCGGGAGCCTGGGGGCGCGGCAGTCGCGCCCGGGTCGGACGGGCCGGACGGCCCGTCAGCGGGGGTCGGGGCGCGAGCGCGGCGGCGCGGTGCCGGGCGCCCCGGTGAACGGGAGGAAGGGGGTGCCCGCGAGGGCCGTGCCCAGTGCCAGCAGGACTCCGGCGGAGCCGGTGGCGAGGTCGGTCGAGAGCCTCAGCAACTGGTCGCCGGGGAAGGCCAGCCACCCCCGGTAGGGGATCTGGTGCAGGGCCAGCAGGGCGCGCTGCCGGTCCAGCAGCGCCGCTCCGTCCACCGCCCCCGTGCCCGGGCGGCCCGCCGCAGGACCGCCGATGCCGGGCGGGGCGACGCCCCCGGCGCGGCGCCGGGTGAGCGCGAGGTAGCCGATCAGTCCGGCCCTCCCGTTGAACAGACCGGGCTGGATGAAGAACTCGGGCTCGCCGGCGCGCCGGATCGGCGCCTCCCGGTCCGCCAGGGCGGAGTCCGGCCGGTGGGCGAGCAGCGCGTCCAGCGCCAGTCCGATGCCCGCGCTGCCGGTCTCGATGTAGGGCAGGACCCGGCGGCCGTCGACCACCTGGAGCGTCCCGTCGCCGACCCTGACGCACCGTTCGAGGTCCAGCTCCAGCAGGGTCTCGGCCTGGTCCAGCAGGGTGTGGTCCCCGGTGTGCTCGTGCAGCCGGACCAGGGCGAGCGCGGCGCCCGAGGCGCCGGCCAGCAGCCCGGCGCGGCGCCGGGGGTCGCTGTTCCCCGCCTTCTCCCACGCCCCGGCGGCGGACCTGGCCTGGGTGAGCGCCTCCTCCAGCAGCCGGTCGTCGCGGGTGGCGACGGCGAAGTGGAGCAGTGCGAGGGCGATGCCGGGACCCCCGGCGGCCAGCCCCGGCCCCGGTTCGGCCCCCGCGGCCGCGGACGTGGTGAGCCGGTGCAGGAGCTCCACCGCCGGCTCGTGCTCGCCCAGCAGGTCCAGGACGTAGGCCACGCCGTGGCCGCCGTGGTAGAGGCCGGCCGGGAGGGTGCGGCCGCGGGCGGCACCGGCCAGCCAGCGGACGTGGCCGGGGTCGACGGCGGCTCCGGTGGCGTGCAGGGCGTAGAGCACACCGGCCGCGCCGTGTGCCAGGCCGAGTCCGCCGTGGGTGAACTGGGCGATGTCGCCCGGGAAGAGCCGGTCGGTCCGGTCGGGGGTGGCGGCCGCGGCGATGCCGGCGGCGAGCGAGTCCCGGATCGCCGGCCAGTCGGCGACCGGCGCCTCCAGCAGCGCCATGGTCTCGGCGCGGCCCAGGTCGAGTTCGGGGCGGGGCCTGCGGCCGTCGGAGGGTGCGGAGCCCAGGTAGCGGCGGATGTCGTCGGTGTAGCCGGCCGGGACCGGGAAGCGGTGTTCGACGGCGTCCGCGAGCTGCCCGGCCTTGCCCGGGTCGAGGGCGGTCAGCTGGGCCAGCGGGAAGAAGAGCCAGAGGCGGATCGCCGCCAGCCCGTACCGGTCGATGTCCGCCCCGGTGTAGCCGAGCGGCGCGGTGAATCCGGCGGCTCCCAGCGCGGGCCGGAGGAAGTCGTCCAGGGTGCTGGCGAGTTCGAAGTCGATGAGGCTGAGCTCACCGTCCGGTCGGATGATCAGGTTGCGCGGGTGGAGGTCGCCGAAGACCACGCCGCGGGCGTGGATCCCCGCCAGAGCCCGTTCCACCTGCTCGACGATCGCGAGGGCGTCGCGGGTGTACTCGGCGACGGCCTCCTCGTCGGCGCCGGGGTGGACCAACGGGTAGCGGGCCGTCAGCCACTCGCTGAGGGACTGCCCCTCGACGTACTCCTGGACCAGGAACTCGTGCTCCCAGGCGGTCAGCAGTCCGTGCTCGGCGGGCACGCCGGGCACACCGGCCAGGCGGGCGAGGATGCCGTGCTCGTTGCGCAGCCGGGTCACCGCGTCGACGCCGCGCTGGTCCAGGCCGGCGAACGGGCGGGCCTCCTTCAGCACCACGGGCGGCCGGTCCGCGCCGTCGCGGGCCAGGTAGACGCCGCCGGCGTTGGAGAAGTGCAGGACGCGCTCGACCGTGTACGGCAGTCCGGTGTCCTGCGGGGCCGCGCGCTCGGCCACGGCCGGGGCTATGCAGTCCGGGACGGGCGCCCAGGGCGGGACGGCGAAGCCGGCACCGCGGACGTCCGGGACGAGCCGCCCGTCGGGCCCGGTGAGGGCAAGCACCCGCTCCCCCTGCTCATTGCGGCAGTAGCGCTCGGCGAAGCCGCCGTACCGGAGGTAGAGCGGCCCGTCGGCCCAGCGCAGGTCGCTGAGAATGTAGGGGCCCTTGCGGCCGGCCAGCAGTCGGCCGAGCCCGTGCAGACACCGCTCCAGTTCCGCGTCGTCCACCGGGTAGAGCGTGCAGAACTTCCCGCTGGAGCCGCGCGGCGCGTACTTGGAGTTCTGCACCTGGAGGATCGGCAGACCGCGCAGGAACTTGAAGGTGACGCGCTCGCGCAGGCAGTAGGAGTGGACGGTCTCCAGCACCTCCTCCGCGGTCTCGGTGCACGAGGAGACGTGGATCTTCCAGCCCTGGTCGGGGATCCGGACGCCGGCGGGACGCACCACGGACCACATCTCCAGCTCGCTGCGCTCCCAGCCGTCGGGCAGCGGCCGGGTGACGGCGGCGAACTCGTCGTGCGCTCCCCAGCGCCGGGGCGAGTCGTAGAAGAGCGGGTCGGCGTAGGCGTAGGCCTCGTACCGGTTGTCCAACGGAACCCTCCTCGGTGCGTGCAGGGACCTGCACAGGCGGGACGGCGGGTGGAGCTGGTGATGCCGGAGAGCCGGAGTCTGTCGCGCCCGGCGACGCGGAAGTGCCGGTCGGAAGCCATGGTGTGGAAGTGCCGTATGGCGATGCGACCATCTGAATAGTGGAGCCACAAAGGTTCCCCCTGCAACGGCGCACTTTCCACACGACGGAACGATTCCGCGCACCGGATCGCGCTCCGGGCCGGCCCACGAGCCGGGCGCAGGACGGTGCGCCACCGCATGGCGCGGACGGACCGCTACAACGCCCACGAGCCGCCCGGGGCGATCACTCCGATTCGGCCGGCGGGGCCGGAGGAATCGGCCCCCACCTGCACAGATGCCGAGGGCTCGGTCCGCAGCGAGAAGCGGCGGCCGAATCGACACCCCCGTGGCGGGCTCCGGCGCGCGCCCGGCGGAGGGGGGGATTCCGCCCCCCTGCGTTCACCTGCCGGGACACCCGGAATCCACCAGAATCCACGAACGGAATACCTTGCACCGTATTTCTGTTCTATTACGCGACCATTCCCCGAAGGCGAATTATTCGTTTCTGATCGCCGCACCGCGGGTCCGGGAACACCCCGCGCCACCGGGAAACACGCGATGCCCGCGGAGACGGCCGCGTCGAATGAGTGACGACCGGTGACCGGTGCTGCTCGCCGGGCTGTCGATCTCTACTTGGGCCCAGTCGCAGAAGCGGTGACCTTTGGCGCCGTCTCCGGCCGAGAGTCGCTGCCATGCGGTCTTCGGGCGGCAGTGGGCCGGCATGCCGGCCGTGAAGACGCCCGCGCGGGCGGCGCGCCCGACCGGGGCGGAGTGGACGAGGTGGACGGCGACCTGGTTGCCGAGGTGCTCGACCACGAAGTCCCGCATGTCGTCGCGGACTCCGTCGGCGTCCCAGGACGTGCGGCTGAGCAGGTGCTGCATACCGGCCGGACTGCCGTCACCGGCATGCTCCGCGATCGTCCAGCAGTTCTTCCGCGGCAACTCTGCCA
The DNA here is from genome assembly GCF_043950205.1 of Kitasatospora hibisci. Lineage (NCBI taxonomy): Bacteria > Bacillati > Actinomycetota > Actinomycetes > Kitasatosporales > Streptomycetaceae > Kitasatospora > Kitasatospora hibisci. The sequence continues at coordinate 2,002,161 of NZ_CP171642.1, forward strand.
GCAGGCCCGGCACGAAGGCCCGTTCGCTGCGACGCGGCTCGACCCGGGCGAACCGCCTCGCCACCCTCGCCATCAGGTCGTCGAACACCGGCTGCCACCGGGCAGGGTCCGCGCCGTGGCCCACGGCCATCGGCTGGTCTTCGCCTGTCCACACAACCGACGATGATCGGCGGTGGCCGTGCCCCTGCTACGCCACCCAGCAGGACGGGTTCTCGTCTCCCTCGTGGACGGCACGGGCCGGGTCGGCCAAGCCGCTCAGGATCCAGACGGCGATCTCGGGGTCGAAGACCTCGCCGCCTGCCGCCCGCTCGGCCACCCACGGCCGGCCGACTTCAGCGAGCCGGTGCTCGACGGCAGTGCACAGGGCATCTCCAAGGGTGCCGGAGACGGCGAGGACGAGCGGACCCTCGCGGTCGTCCGGGTCGACAACGGTCTCGGGAACATCGTCGTCGAGGACCTCCTCAAAGCTGGGGTGCTGGTAAGAATGCTGTCACCAGCCGCAAACGGCGAGGGTCACGCACGCCGACGTGCGGCGGGGTCGCGTTCGGCGACGTGTCGGGCAACCGAGTCGACGCCGGGCCGCGCGTATCGCTCCAGGAAGCGGACGGAGGCGTGGCGGGAGCGCGCGAGCAGCATCGGGGTCGAGGTGCCGTCCTCGGCGTCGCGGGTGAGGGCACTGTGGCGGAGCCGGCGCAGCGTGAAGCCGTCCAGGTTCTCGATGTCCTCGGGTGAGGCGATCGGGTTGGCCAGCAGCCGGGTGTTCTCCTCGAAGATCTCCTCGGCCCGGCGGTAGGACAGCCGGGCCCGGCTCGTCTCCGGGCAGACGTCGAGCGTTGGCGCTCCGGCGGGAGCCTTGCGGTCGGTGAGGAACAGCGGGCCGCGGGTGCGGCGGGCGATGAGGCGGGGCAGTCGCCGGGCGGTGCCGGACTGCCAATGATTCCACTCGGTCGCGCCGCCCTTGGCGGTGATCTTCCCGCGTTTGTCCTGCGGGTACAGGCCTTCCACGTTCAGGCACAGCACCTCGTCTGCTCGTGCGGCGCTTTCGTAGAGAAGCTTCCAGAACGTCTTCTCCCTGAGCCCGACGTCCAGGCGCCACAGGGCGGCGATCTGCTTCTCGGCGAGGGCCTTGGTGCGGTCGGGCGGTGCTGGCCGCCGCTCGACGCCGATCGTCGGGTCGCCGACGATCCGGCCTTGGCGCTGCCACCAGCCGATCGCCTTGCCTGCGATGGGCAGTTCCCGGTTGACGGTGTCGGCGTCCATCTCGTCCGCCCGCGCCGCCGTCAGTTCCGCCAGCGTCTCGGGCAGTACTGGGTCGTCCTCGCCCTGGCGGGCGGTCAGGCGCGCCGGAAGCCTGATAGGCGGACCTCGAAGCGGAATCGCTGCTATCGCCGATCGCTGTACCGTCGCCCCTCGCGCCCGGCCTACCGGTCACTGAGGTCGCCATCCATTGACGGCACTTCGTTGGCTGCGACCAGGTCCCGGGTACGGCGCAGCAGTGCTTCCCGTACATCGTCCGGGGACAGGACCTGTAGTGGGGTAGCGAGGCTGAGCAGGTATCTGGCGAGCCCGTCCGCGTCGGGGCCGCCGATGTCGACGATGGTGGCGTCGGGGCCGTCCTGGCGGTGGGTACCGACCGTCGGCGGGACCAGCCGCAGCGCTCGGTCCATGGGCAACGGGAGACGGACGGTCACATGGAGCGGGTAGGTGCCGGATGCAATGGACCGGGAGACGAGCAGTACCGGGTCGGGCGGGTCGAGGAGTTCCACAGCATGCCCGGTTGGCCGTATGTGCACCACCCGGTCCGCCCGGAACGTCCGCCACTCGCCCCGCGTCACATCCCGGGCCACGAAGTACCAACGGCGTCCTGTGTACACGAGACGGTACGGGTCGGCCTCCCGGGCGGTGGCCCTTCCTTCCCTGTCGCGGTACGACAGGTGGGTGCGCTCGCCCCGGCGGCACGCGGTGGCCAGTTCCAGCAGCATGCCCGGCGCGATCTGCGGCTCGTCGGGCCTGGGGGTGTGCACGAAGGCGGCATCCATCTCGCCAAGTCGGTCCGCGATCCGTGGTGGAAGGACCTGGCGCAGTTTCAGCAGCGCGGACAGCGCGGCCTGGTCACCGCCGAGAACGCCGCTGAGTGCTGCCTCACGCAGCCCGACGGCCACGGCGAGTGCCTCTTCGTCATCGAGGATCAGTGGCGGGACTCGGTTTCCGGCCCTGAGGCGGTAGCCGCCCCAGGGCCCGGGGTCGGACTCGACTCCGTAGCCGAGTTCCCGGAGCCTGGCGACGTCCCGGCGCACCGTGCGCTCGGTGACCGCCATCTGGTCGGCCAGCTCACCGCAGGTCCACGAGGGCCGAGCGGACAGCAGTGAGACAAGTCGCAGCAGGCGGGCCGAAGTGCTGATCACATCGTGAAGTGTCCCGCATGACCAGGACTGAAACTGTCCTGGTCCCGTCATAGCGTCTGCCTCATGAGCACTGGAAAGACATCCGCACCCGCGATCCGCTACTCGGCCATCACTTTCGACTGCCCGGACCCCGCCGAACTGGCCCGCTTCTATGGCGACGCCCTTGGACTGCCCATCGCCTACTCCACTGACGACTTCATCCTGCTCGGCCAGGAGGGCTCGGCCGGACTGGGGTTCAACCGCCTGGCCGACTACCGACGCCCCACCTGGCCTGACCCCTCCCAGGAGAAGCAGGCCCACATTGAACTGGGCGTGGATGACTTGGATGCCGCCCAGGCATGGCTGCTCGCCCAGGGTGCCGTCGAGCCGGCGGTCCAGCCGGAACCCGACCGGTGGCGGGTCTTGCTGGATCCTGCAGGTCACCCGTTCTGCATCACCACGCTGGTCTGAGCATGATCGGCAGACTGATGACCATGACAGCGCACGCAGGCAGAGGCGGCGAACTCGCCGCTGTCCTGCTGCGGGTGGCGGAGAGGCTGCACGGCTTCCCAGGCTGTGAGATCTACCTGATCAGCCAGGACACGGCCGATCCGGACACGGTGCATGTCACCGAAGTCTGGCGGGACGACGCCAGTGCGCAGGCAGCCCTCGCCACTCCGTCGCCCGCCAACGGTCCCGCCCCCGAAGACGTCCTTGCGCTGTTGTCGACCGCGCCGCACCGCACGGACCTCACCGTCCTGGGCGGGGTGAGTCTCCCGACCGGCGACCAGCCCTGACGAACAAGCCACCGCCCGTAGGCACGGGGCCCACCCGGGGCCCCCGCCTACGGGCGGCGCGGGGTCATGCAGTCTCCACGGCGGGTCGCGCGGCCCGGCCATCGGCGGCCCTCGGGCCCGGCACGGTGGATGACCACGCTTGCCGGACACGAGCGCCTGCTCGTCCTTCAACAGCGTCCAGTGCTCGACGAGTTCATCCAGGTCCAGCGAAGTACGGGCCGCGATCGCCGATCGCCCCCGCAGAGCTTCACCCACCGCAGCCGAACAGCCTCGGACTCACCTACACGAGTGACACCCTCGCAAGATCAGCGCCGTTTGCGGCTGGTGACAGCATTCCTTCCGGCACCCCAAGCTCCGACCGGTGAAGATGCCCTCCCACTCGATCAGAGCCTCTTCGACATCGAAGTTGCCGAAGGTCAGGGACCCGAAGACCGCGTCGGGACCACCCTGCGCGACAGCAGCGGCAGCTTCGGCGTCCGCTGCCGCGAAGAACTTGATGACGATGCTCACCCGGGCATGGCGCCTGTTCCACCGGGCCCCGTCTACCTGTCGGCGGCCGGCGGAAGCCGACCCGCCGACCCGAGATGCCGTCCGCCCACAGGCCAGGATCGAGATCCGCAGCTGGTACTAGGTTCACCATGAGATCGGGTACAGATTTCATGGCACCGCCCCCTACGGTGCCCTAGCGTCGTGCCATGACGATTCCAGCTGGACTGAGACGCGCGGTCCTCCGGGCGCAGCGGGACACCGGCTTTCTTGCCGCTGGTGTGCTGCCGCACCTGGCGCTGGTGCCCGTGTGGGCCTGGGCGGCGGCGACTACCGCCAGGACGGGGAACTGGCTCCTCACGGTCTCCGTGTCGGCCGCCCTGGTCCTGCTCGGCACCACGGTTCTGACGGCCGTTCAGCGGGCTCGCTACCGGGTGCTCATCGGTGTGGACGTCCCCCGGCTCACCCCCACCGCGCCGGAACGGTGGACGTGGGCCTCGACCGCCCGGTGGCTCGCGGCGACGCGGCCTTGGCGCAAGACCGGCTACCACCTCCTGCTGGGCCCGCTGCTCGCGCTGCTGGAGCTGCTGGTGCTCGCGGTGGCGGCGGCGTGCCTGGCGGGCGCCGTCGCCTACGCCTGGTCATGGGCGCTGCCGACCGGAATCCGCCAGGACTGGTTCGGCTACCTGACCCAGTTGCCGGCCTACACGGCCGCTGGGCTCCTCCTTCTGTGCGCCCTGCCCTGGACCGCGCGGGCAGTAGCCCGGGCCGAGGCGCGGCTGGCGTTGGGCATGCTCGGGCCCAGCCGGGCGCAGCGGCTCCAGGAGCGGGTCGATCAGCTGGCCGTGAGCCGGACCGACTTGATCGAGGCAGTCGACGCGGAGCGCCGCCGGATCGAGCGCGACCTGCACGACGGCACCCAGCAGCGCTTGGTGTCTCTCGCGGTCAACCTGGGTCTGGCCATTGCCACCCGACCCGACCTGCCGGGTGATGCCCGCGAGTTGATCGCGAGAGCGCACCTGGAGGCGAAGGAGGCGATCGCCGAACTCAATGACCTGGTGCGGGGGCTGCATCCGGCCGTGCTCGAAGACCGAGGTCTGGACGCGGCGCTGTCCGGGCTGGCTGCCCGCACGCCCCTGCCGGTGCGGCTGCGGGTCAATCTGGAGGAGCGGGTGGCACCCAACGTGGAGTCAGTCGCGTACTTCGTGGTCTCCGAGGCGCTGACCAATGCAACGAAGCACGCCGACGCGATGCGCGCAGAGGTGATGGTCCATCAGGTCGGCGAGGTGCTGCGAGTGCGCGTTACCGACGACGGGCTGGGCGGTGCCGACGCCACCGGCACGGGGCTGACCGGGCTGGCCAAGCGGGTCGGCTCCCTCGACGGGGCCTTCCACGTCAGCAGCCCCGTTGGCGGGCCCACCACCATCACCGCGGAGCTGCCGTGCGCGCGGTGATCGCCGAGGATTCGGTGTTGTTGCGGGTCGGCCTGATCAAGGTACTGGAGATGGGCGGATTCCAGGTCGCCGCAGAAGCCGGCGACGCGGAGGGGTTGTTGGCGGCGGTGGCGGAGCACCGGCCCGAACTTGCCTTGATCGACGTCCGGATGCCGCCCGGCTTCACCGACGAGGGGGTGCGGGCGGCGATGGAGATCCGTCGACGCTGGCCGGGGACGCCGGTGGTGCTGCTTTCGCAGTACGTGGAGGAGCGGTACGCGGCGGACCTGCTGTCTGCGAACACCAGCGGCGTGGGCTACCTGCTCAAGCAGCGGGTTGCCGATGTCGCCGACTTCGTGGCGGCGGTCCGGCGAGTGGCGGACGGGGGCACGGCCCTGGACCCGCAGGTCGTCGCCCAGTTGCTGCTGCGGCGCGACAGCGACCCGCTCGCGCGGCTGACCCCCCGCGAACGGGAGGTGCTCGGCTTGATGGCCGAGGGGCGCTCCAATGCCGGCATCGCCCAGGCGCTGGTGGTCAGCGAGAGCGCCGTGGCGAAGCACATCAACAACATCTTCGCCAAGCTTGACCTGCCCGTGGTCGACGCGGACCACCGCCGCGTCCTGGCCGTGCTGCGGTTCCTCGGAGCGTCCCGGGCCTGACCTTCCCATCCGTGATCACGATCCACGGCTGGAGCACTGGGGCGCGTAGCAAGTCGTGATCAATTTGCGGGACGGGCCTTTGCGGTACGGTCCGGCCCGATAGACGGTCTTACGCGACGCGAGTGCAACTGAACGATCCGGCCTTGGTGTCCATCGAGACGTACCTGCCGATCGGCGGGTACGGCCGGTATCCCGAGCGACTGCGGCAGCGGTTCGAGGGGGTGATCTGGCGCATCGGGACGGGCGGGCAGTGGCGGGAGATGAGGCAGGAGGCCGGAAGTGATCCCGTGCGGGAAGAACGACGACGGATCCGGCGCCGGCGGAGACTCCGGCTGAAGGCCGCCCTCCTCGGACGTTCCAGAGGCGGGCAGACCGGCAAGGTCCGCCTCGCCGCCGACCGCAAGTGCCGCCCGCCGGCGTTCATCCCGACCATGGGCCAGGCAGCGGACGGCCCGCGGTTCATCCCCGTCCTGAAGAAGGTACGGGTACCCGGCCCCTGCCGAGGCCGGCATCGGCCGACCTCGGCGTCTATGAGGCGTACTCGTCCCGCGGAAACCGCGCCCACCTGTGCAAACGCCGTATCAAGGCGGTCATCCCGGAGAAGAAGGGCTCCAGAGGTGGCCGGCACGTCAGCCACGACGCCGATCTGTACAGGGAACACCAGCCACACCCGGACCCCTGGGTGTCCCGATCGTACGAGTGACCGGGATCGGCCCGAGACCAAGGTACGGAGCGGAACACCGTCGAACGCCTGATCAACAAGCGCAAGGCATGGCGAGGCATCGCCACCCGGCACGACAGGACTCCCGACGGCTACCTCGCCGGTCTCCACCTGCGCGCCTCGGTGATCCGGATCAGAGACCGCACCAGGACCACCCGGTGGTCACGACTCGATATGCCCCCCCCGGGTGACGCGCTGAGGTGCCGGACACCAAGGGCGGGCAGGAGTCGAGTCAACGGTCAACCAGCCGTGGGCGCGGGGCCTCACCCCTGGATTCCGCGTCGGTGCCGACCGGGCCGCGGGGAAGCAGCCGGTCCAGCCACTTCGGCAGCCACCAGTTGGTCCGGCCGAGGAGCGTCATGGTCGCCGGTACCAGCACCATGCGTACGACCGTGGCGTCGATGAAGATCGCCGTGGCCAGGCCGAGCCCGAACATCTTGGTGGAGGGGCTCTCGGCGACGGCGAAGGACAGGAAGACCGCCACCATGATGAGGGCGGCCGAGGTGATGATCCGGGCGGTGCGCGAGACGCCCTCGACGATCGCCGTGCCGTCGTCGCCGGTGCGCAGGTATTCCTCGCGTACGCGGGAGAGGAGGAACACCTCGTAGTCCATCGACAGGCCGAACAGGATGGCGAAGAGGAACATCGGGATGAACGACACGATCGGAACCGTCGCTTCCAGCCCGATGAGTGCGCCTCCCCAGCCCCACTGGAAGACCGCGACCATGATGCCGTAGGCCGCGCCGATGCTCAGCAGATTCAGCAGTACCGCCTTGAGCGGTACGAGTACCGAGCGGAAGACCAGCATCAGCAGCAGGAACGACATCGCCAGCACGGCGGCGACCAAGACCGGCATGCGTTGGCTGGTGCGTCGGCCCACATCGGACAGGCTCGCGGCGGCGCCGCCGACGTGGGCCCTGGCCGGGCCGTGCCCGATCGCCGTGGGCAGCACGTCGGCGCGCAGCCGGGCGATGGTGTCGGCCGTGGCCTTGTCCTGAGGGCTGGTGGTCGGGAACACCACGAGGGTCGCGATGCCGGTGGCCCGATCGATGTGCGTCGGCGCGACGGAGGCGATGCCCGGATCCGCCGCGACCGTTGCGACGAGTCGGTCCAGTACCCCCGGATCACCGGCGGGGTCCGCGGCGATGACGAGGGGACCGTTGGTGCCGGGGCCGAACCCCTCGGCGACGAGGTCGTAGGCGCGGCGCTCGGTACGGCTGTGGGGCAGTGAGCCGTCGTCGGGCAGGCCGACGCGCAGGCCGAGCACGGGCAGCGTCGCGGTCAGCAGCAGCCCCGCCGCGCCGGCCGCGTACGGCACCGGGTGCCGGCTGACGTGCCCGACCCAGCGCCGCCACCCGGCGGCGGGGGCGGCGCCCGCCGCCGGGTGGCGCCGCCGTGCGAGTCGGCCCGGCTTCCTGGTCTGCAGAGCCCGGCCGATCCGGCCGGCCCGGGCCAGGCGTGGGCCGGCGGCGCCGAGGAAGGCCGGCAGCAGCGTCACCGACGCGACCACCATGGTCAGAACGACGATCGAGACGGCGATCCCGCCCACCGTCATGAACGGCACGTTCGCGACCGCCAGGCCGAGGATCGATACGACGACGGTGCCGCCGGCGAAGACCACGGGCCTCCCCGCCGTGGCCACCGCCCGCCCCGCCGCCTCGCGGGGATCGAGCCCGCGCGCGAGGTACTCCCGGTGCCTGGCGAGCACGAACAGCGCGTAGTCGATGCCCACTCCGAGCCCGACCATGCTGCCCAGGACAGGGGCGAAGGTGGGGACGTCCGTCACCCGCGCCAGTACCGTCATCGTGGCGACCCCGACGGTGAGTCCGAAGACCGCCATGCCGATCGGCAGCGCGGCGGCGACGAGCGAACCGAACGCCAGGAACAGGATCGCGGCCGCGGCGAGGATGCCGATCAACTCGCTTGCGCCGCCGTCGGGGTCGGAGAAGACGTAGAAGAGGTTCCCGCCCATCTCGATGCGCAGGGGCAGCTCGGCGCGCAGCCGGTCGCCGAGACCGACGAGGGCGTCGAGGTCCTTGGCCGACAGCCGGCTCTGGTCGGGGTACTGCACCCGGACGACCGCGATCCGCCCGTCGGCCGAGACAAGCCCACCGCGCACGGCGGCGTCCCCGCCCGCGTCGAGCACCCCCACCGGGTCGCTCGTGCCGAGCACGTGCGGCAGCCGCTCCACCTCGGTCTGCAGCCGCGTGAGAGCGGTGCGCGCGCTGCCGGGGTCGAAGAACGTCGCACCGCTGTCGAGCGGGGTGACGACCACCTGGGCGGTCATCCCCTCCTGGCCGGTGCCGGCCCGCTCGATCAGTTCCGCGGCCCGTTGGGAGTCCAGTCCCGGAGCGGTCATCGAGTCCGCGGTCCGCCCGCCGAAGGCGATCGCGGCGAGAACGGCGAGCGTGGCGGCGATCAGCCATGCCGCGATCACCCGCCAGGGATGGCGGGCGGCGCCTGCGCCCACGAGCAAGAGGGCTTTCGAGAGCATCGGGTCCTCCAACCACCTCGTCGGCCGTCCTTGTACGGCCGCCGATGCCGAGGATCGTTGCCACGGCGCTCTGCGGCATCGGCCGGCGGGCCGCGGATCCGTCGGCCCCGGGACGGAGTGACGCCCCGTCCTTTCGGCCGATGCGCGGCACGGCGCGGTGCCTAAGCTGAGAACCGTGCTGCGAGACGACCTGCGAACCCTGTGGACCGAACCCCGGCCGCCCGCCGCGCCCGCCCGGGTGTGGCGGGACTGGGCACTGCTCGCCATGGGCCTGGGCGGTGTGATGGTGGAGGCCACCCTGCGCGAGAACGTCGTGTGGCGGCCGGCGGCAGTGGTGCTGGCCGTCTGGCTGTGCGTGCTGCCCCTGTGGCGCCGGACCCGCCCGCTGACGACGGTCGTGCTCGCGTTCGGCTCGGTGATCCTGCTCCAGGTGGCCACGCTGATCGCCGCACCCCGCGAGCCCGTCGGCCTGCGCACCAGCGTGGTCGTCCTCGTACTGGTGTATGCGCTGCCCCGCTGGGGATCGGGACGGGAGATCGTGCTGGGCGGCGCGGTGATCCTCGCGGCCTTCGCGGCGTGTGCCGTCACGGACGAATCGCCCGCCGCCGAACAGACCGTGGGCTTCGTCTTCCTGTTCCTGCCCGGCTTGGCCGGAGCCGCCGTGCGGTTCCGGGCCACCGCTCGCGGGCGACTGCTGGAGCAGGTACGCTCCCGCGAGCGCGAGCAGCTCGCCCGGGAACTCCACGACACGGTGGCGCACCACGTTTCGGCCATCGTGATCCGCGCCCAGGCGGGCCGGGTGCTCGCGGGTACCGACCCGTCCGCCGCCGTCGAGGCGTTGGAGGGGATCGAGGAGGAAGGGGCACGAACCCTGGAGGAAATGCGAGCCATGGTCGCCGCGCTGCGCGACCGGGGGGCGGGCGCAGAGCTGGCGCCGCCTGCCGGCGTCGCAGATCTGGAGCGCCTGCTGCGTACGCCGGGTGGTCGCCTCAGGATCGACGTGGGGCTCGACGGCGAGACGGACTCACTGCCCTCGGCCGTGGACGCGGCCGTCTACCGCATCGCGCAGGAGTCGGTGACCAACGCCATGCGCCATGCGGTCAACGCGACCGAGGTCATCGTCCGGGTCACCGCGGAACGGCACCGGGTACGCGTGAGCGTGCGCGACAATGGCCAACGCACCGGCCGTGGCCACGACGGGTTCGGCCTTGCCGGGCTGCGCGAGCGCGCGGCCCTGCTGGGCGGCCGGCTGCAGGCCGGCCCGGGCACCGACGAGGGCTGGCATGTCGAAGCCGAGCTGCCACTAGGGAGGAACGGGAGCGGTGGCCATCCGCGTTCTCGTCGCTGACGACCAGGCCATCATCCGCACCGGGCTGCGGATCATGCTCAACGCGCAGCCCGGAATCGAGGCGGTCGGCGAGGCCGCCGACGGACAGCAAGCGGTACGTCTGGCCCGCGAACTGCGCCCCGACGTCTGTCTGTTCGACATCCGCATGCCCGTTCTCGACGGGCTCGAGGCCACCCGGCTGATCGCCGGCCCGGGCGTCGCCGACCCGCTGGCCGTGGTCGTGATCACCACGTTCGACCTCGACGAATACGTCTACGGCGCGCTGCGCGCCGGCGCCCGCGGGTTCCTCCTCAAGGACACGGGGCCGGAGCTTCTCACGCAGGCTGTTCGGTCGGCGTCCGACGGTGAGGCGCTCATCGCGCCGAGCGTCACCGTCCGTCTGCTCCAGACCTTCGCGGACCTCCCCGCCGGCCGGCCCGCGGCCCAGCCCGTCTCTCCCGTCACCGCCCGCGAGGAGCAGGTGCTCCTCGCCGTCGCTCGCGGGCTCACCAACACCGAGATCGCCGATGCCCTGCACATCAGCCTCAGCACGGTGAAAACGCACCTGGCCAGCCTGATGGCCAAACTCGGCGCCCGCAACCGGGTCGAGATCGCGATGTGGGCCTACGAGACGCGCCGCATCGTCCCCGGGACCTGAGCCGGGTGCCGGGTCAGGTCCCACGAGTCCCCGCCCGGACATCGGTGCACCGGTCGGCTCGGGTCACCACCACGTGCCTCACCCGGCCCAGAGCGTGACGTACCAGGAGGCCGGAACCGGGACGGTGAGACACCCGACACGACAAGACTCCCGACGGCTCCTCGCCGGTCTCCACCTGCACGCCTCGACGGCCTGGACCAAAGACCCCACCAGGACCACCCGATGATCACGACTCGGCACGCGCCCTAGTCCGGCGGCGGACCCGGGGCCTCGCGGGGGAGGCGGGCCGCGACCGGCGCGCCGGCGGCGACCAGCACAGCCGTCAGCAACAGCGCCGCCCGGTAGGGACCGGGCTCGGCCGCGTGGGCGCCGTCCGCTGCGAGAACGCCGACCAGGGCGGCCGTCGCGGCGATGCCGAGGGCCCCGCCCAGGGTGCGGACGATGGTGAAGAGGCCCATCGCCCGGCCCATCGCGGGCGGCGGCACATCGGCGAAGCCGGCGATCTGCAGGGTGAGCACCGCGGTGCCGAGGACCAGCCCGATGCCGAACATCAGCGCCCGGACCGCCCAGGCGTTCCCGCCGACGCCGGGGACGGCGAGCGCGGCCAGCACGAGGGCGGCGAGGAGCAGCGCCGGCACCGCGAGCCGGCGCGGGCCGATCCGGGGCAGCAGGCGGTCCACCACCTGGGATGCGGCCATCAGGCCGATCGCCTCCGGGAAGACGCTCAGCCCGGCGTCCAGGGCGGAGCCGCCGAGGGCCGCCTGGTGGAGCAGCGGGAAGACGAACAGCGCGCCCATCAGCCCGGCGGAGGTCAGCAGGGCGAGCCAGGTGGCCGCACCGAAGACCCGGTCGGCGAGCAGCCGGAGGTCCACCAGCGGCTCTTCGGCCTGCAGTTGGTGGCGGACGGCGGCGCCGAGGAGCAGGAGGCCGAGCACCGCGGCGGTGGCGACGGCCGGGGAGGACCAGCCGTGTGCCGGGCCGAAGCCGAGCGCGTAGGTGAGCAGGGCCAGGCCCGGGGCGGCGAGCAGGAGGCCGGCGGTGTCGAAGCGGCCGGCCTGCTCCTCCTCCCCTGCGGGCAGACCGAGCAGGCCGGTCAGGACGGCGGCCACGCCGATCGGTACGTTCACCAGGAAGAGCCAGTGCCAGGAGAGGTGTTCGGTGAGGAAGCCGCCGAGCGGCGGCCCGAGGGCGGGCATCAGCGCGGTCGGCACGATCAGCACCTTTCCCAGCCCGGCGCGCTCGTGCGGGGCGAAGGCGCGGAAGAGCAGGGTCATCCCGACCGGGGTGAGCAGCCCGCCAGCGACGCCCTGGACGGCCCGGGCGGCGGAGAGCAGACCCAGGCCGGGCGCGGCGGCGCAGAGCGCGGAGGCGAGTGTGAAGCCGGCCAGCGCGGCGAGGAAGACCCGCTTGACGCCGTACCGGTCGCCGAGCCGGCCGGCCGCCGGCAGCCCGAGGGCGAGGCCGACCAGGAAGGCGGTCTCCACCGCGTTGGCGGCGGACACCGGTCGGCCGAAGTCCTCGGCGATGGTGAACAGCGCGGGGTTGACGATCGTCGAGTCCAGGCCGTTCATGCACATCGCGGCCGTGTAGACGACCACCACCGCGACGCGCCCGGCGAACCGGGGGCGCGCCGCGGGGGCCGGGGCTGCGGCGCCGGTCACCGTACCGGGCACAGGTCGGTCCAGTGGGCGGTGATCCAGTCCAGGGCCTCGGCGCGCGGGCAGGGCCCGTGGGCGGCGGTCCAGCCGGCCGGGACGGCGGCGAAGGCCGGCCAGAGCGAGTGCTGGCCCTGGTCGTTCACGAGGGCGAGGAAGTCGCCGTCGCCGTCGAAGGGGTTGGCGGGGGCGTCACTCATGGGTGGCGTTCTCCAGGGTTGCGAGGTGTTCGGCGACCACGCGCGCGATGCGCGCGATCGGCTCGGGCAGGGTCATGTCCTTGTGCGAGCAGGCGACGTCGGTGTGGTGGATCCGGCCGGCCGTGTAGGGGGCCCAGAGTTCGGGCACCAGGGCCTCGTCGATGGTGTCGACGGTGGCGCGGAAGAACAGCACGTCGCCCTCGAAGCGGCGGTGGTCGTAGCCGCGGACCAGGTGGTTGGTGTTGAGGTAGATCCGGTTGAGCGCCTCGACCGTGGCGTCGTCCAGGCCGGCCAGCGGGCTGCCCTCGCGGCGCAGCAGCTCGGTGACGTGGGCGAGTTCGAGCGGGCGGCCGTCGAGGTCCGCGGGGCCGTAGCCGCCCATGGTGAGCAGCGCCTCCAGTGCCTCGGCCTGGTCGGGCACCGGCAGCTCCCGGAAGCCCTCGGCGGGGTAGGCGTCGAGGACGGCCAGCAGCTCGACGGCGCAGCCGAGTTCCTGCAGTCGCACGGCCATGGCGTGGGCGATGATGCCGCCGGTGGACCAGCCGAGCAGCCGGTAGGGGCCGTCGGGCTGGACCCCGCGGAGCCGGTCGACGTAGTGGTCGGCCAGCTCCTCCAGGGTGCGCGGCAGCGGCCGGTCGGCGGTGGCGGCGCCGACGCCCTGGGCCTGGAGGCCGTAGATCGGCACGTCGGCGGGCAGGTGGCGGATCAGGCCGGTGTAGCACCAGCTGAGGCCGCCGGCCGGGTGGACGGCGAACAACGGGGCCCGCTTGCCGGGGGCGGCGGGCCGCAACGGCAGCAGGACGTCCAGGGCGTCGGCGCGGTGGACGTCCGCGGACAGGGCGGTGTCGAGGGCGGCCGGCGTCGGGGCCTGGAAGAGGGCGCCGATGCCGACCTCCAGGCCGAGGACGGCGCGGATCCGGCCGGCCAGGCGGACGACCAGCAGGGAGTGGCCGCCGAGGGCGAAGAAGTCGTCCTCGGGGCCGACCGCCGGCCGGCCCAGCACCTCGGCGAAGAGCTCGCAGAGCTGCTGTTCACGCGGGCTGCGCGGGGGGCGTCCGCCGCCGCCGGCGGGGGCGTCGGGGGCGGGCAGGGCCCGGCGGTCGAGCTTGCCGTTGGCGGTCAGCGGCAGCTGTTCCAGCAGCACGACCGCGGAGGGGACCATGTGGACCGGCAGGTCGGCGGCGGTGTGGGCGCGCAGTTCGTCGGCGGTGGGCTGCGCGCCGCCGGCGGCCGCTGCCGGCACGGCGTAGCCGACCAGGCGCTTGTCGCCGGGCGCGTCCTCCCGGACGATCACGGCGGCGTCCGCGACGCCCGGGTGGGCCGCCAGCACGGCCTCGATCTCGCCGAGCTCGATCCGGAAGCCGCGGATCTTGACCTGCTGGTCGGCGCGGCCGAAGTACTCCAGGACGCCGTCGGCGCGGCGGCGGGCGAGGTCGCCGGAACGGTACATCCGGGTGCCGCGCTCGCCGAACAGCCCGGCGTGCGGGTCGGCGACGAAGCGTTCGGCGCTGAGCGCGGGGCGGCCGAGGTAGCCGCGGGCCAGGCCGGCGCCGGCCACGTACATCTCGCCGGTGACACCGGGCGGGACGGGCTGCAGGTGCGGGTCGAGCACGTAGACGCGCAGGTCGGGGATGTTGACGCCGATGGTGCTGCCGGCACCGGCGGCGGCGCTCGCCCGGTCGAGGGCGATGTGGGAGACGTGCACGGTGGTCTCGGTGATGCCGTACATGTTGACCAGGACGGGCGCGTCGTCGGCGTGCCGCTCGTACCAGTCGTCCAGGCGGCCGAGTTCGAGTGCCTCGCCGCCGAACACCACGTAGCGCAGGGAGAGTTCGCGGCCGGGTTGCTCCCGGTCGGCGGCGCTGAGCTGGTAGAAGGCGGACGGGGTCTGGTTGAGCACGGTGACCCGTTCGCGGGCGAGCAGGTCGAGGAAGGCCGCCGGGTCCCGGCTGACCAGGTGCGGGACGACGACCAGGCGGCCGCCGTGCAGCAGGGCGCCCCAGAGCTCCCACACCGAGAAGTCGAAGGCGTAGGAGTGGAAGAGCGTCCAGACGTCCTCGGCGCCGAAGCCGAACCAGTGGTCGGTGGCGGTGAACAGCCGGACCACGTTGTGGTGGGTGACCGGGACGCCCTTGGGCCGGCCGGTGGAGCCCGAGGTGTAGATGACGTAGGCGACGTCGTCGGCGGTGAGCGGCCGGGTGCGCTCGTGCTGGGCCAGCGGGGTGGCCGGGTGGGCGTCCGGCTCGCCACCGTCGACCAGGATCCGCGGCGCCCCGTGGGCGGGGAGGCGGTCGGCGGTGGCGGTGTCGGTGAGCAGCGCGGCGGGCGCGGCGTCGGCCAGCATGTAGGCGAGCCGGTCGGCCGGGTAGTCCGGGTCGAGCGGCAGGTAGGCCGCACCGGACTTGGCCACGGCGAGCAGGGCGGTGACGAGTTCGAGTGAGCGCGGCAGGGCGAGCGCGACGATGGTGCCGGGTCCGATGCCGCGGGCGGCCAGCAGGCGGGCCAACCGGTCGGCTCGGGCGGAGAGTTCGGCGTAGTCGAGGCTGTCGCCCCGGTGGCTGACCGCGGTCGCGCCGGGGTTGGCGCGGGCGGCGGCCTCGAACAGCTCGGGCAGGGTGGCGCCGGCGGCGGTGGCGACCGGGGTGCCGTTCCACTCGACCAGGGCCCGGCGCCGTTCCTCCGCGCTGATCAGCGGGAGCAGGCCGATCGTGGTGTCGGGTGCGGTGGCGGCGGCGGTGAGCAGCCTGGCGAGCCGGTCGGCGAGCGCCTGCGCGGTGGCCCGGTCGAACAGGTCGGTGCGGTACTCCAGGAAGCCGGTGATGCCGCCGCCGGGCCGCTCTCCCGCGTTGAGGGTGAGGTCGAACTTGGCGGTGCCGGAGGGCGCGGCGGCGATCCGCGCGGTGAGTCCGCCGCCCATCGCGAACTCCGCGTCGGGGACGCTCTGCCAGGCCAGCATGACCTGGAACAGCGGGTGCCGGGCCAGCGAACGGGGCGGGTTGAGCTCCTCGACCAGCCGGTCGAAGGGCAGGTCGGCGTGGTCGTGGGCGGCCAGCACGGTGGCCCGGACCCGGTCCAGCAGCGCGCGGAAGGTCGGGTCGCCCGAGGTGTCGGTGCGCAGCACGACGGAGTTGACGAAGTAGCCCACCAGGGCGGCGGTCTCGTCGCTGTCGCGGCCGGCGACGGGCGTGCCGACGGGGATGTCGGTGCCGCAGCCGTGCCGGGTGAGCAGCGCCGCGAGGCCGGCCTGGACGGCCATGAAGACGGTGGTGCCGGTGGCGCGGGTGAGCGCCGCCAGCGCGGCGTGGGCGGCCGGCTCCAGAGTGAACGGCACGGTGGCGCCGTGGTGTCCGGCGACGGCCGGGCGCGGCCGGTCGGTGGGCAGGTCGAGCTGGTCCGGCAGGCCGGCGAGGGTCTTGCGCCAGTGGTCGAGCCTGCGGACGGCGAGCGGACTGGGCGCCTCGGCGGTGCCGAGCAGTTGTCGCTGCCAGGCCACGTGGTCGGCGAACCGGACGGTGAGCGGAGGCAGTTCGGGCTCGCGACCGGCGCTCCGGGCGGTGTAGGCGGCGGCCAGGTCGCGGGCCAGCGGGGTGGTCGAGGCGCCGTCGCCGGCGATGTGGTGGAGCAGCAGGAGCAGGGTGTGTCCGCCGTCCGGTTCGGCGAACAGCGTGGCCCGCAGCGGCGGTTCGGCGGCGAGATCGAAGGCGTACCGGACGGCCTCGGCGAGCGAGTCCCCGTCGTGCAGCGGGACGGCGGCGGCCGGCAGGACGCGCTGGTACGGCTCGCCGTCGGCGGGCTCGACGCAGACGCTGCGCAGGGTCTCGTGCCGGTCGGCGAGGTCGGTGACGGCGCGGGCCAGGGCGTCGCGGTCGAGCGGGCCGGTGAGGGTGAGGAGCAGCGGGATGTTGTAGGTGGGGCTGGGGCCGTCGAGCCGGTGCAGGAACCAGAGCCCGCGCTGGGCCGGCGAGAGCGGGAGCCGCCCGGTGCGCGGCACCGGCACCAGGGCCGGGCGCGGTTCGGGCGCCGAGCGCTCGCGCAGCAGGGCGGCGAGGGCGGCCGGGGTGGGGTGGCGGAAGACGTCGGCGAAGCCGACCGCCGTGCCGAGGGCCTCGCGCAGGCGGGCGGCCAGCCGGCCGGCCAGCAGCGAGTGGCCGCCGAGCTCGAAGAAGGAGGCGGACCGGCCGGGGGCCTCGGACAGGCCCAGGACGGCGGCGAACAGACCGCAGACCACCTCCTCCTGCGGGGTGGCCGGCGCGTCGCCGGCCGCCGGCGCGTCGGCGGCCGGCTCGGGCAGGGCGCGCTGGTCGAGCTTGTCGTTGCCGGTGCGCGGGAGCTCGTCCAGGACCAGGACGGCCGCGGGCACCATGTGCTCGGGCAGCCGTTCCGCGAGGGCGGCGCGCAGCGCGTCCGGGTCGGGCGCGGTGCCGGGAGCGGGGACGGCGTAGCCGAGCAGCCGCTTGCCCTGCGGGCCGGTCCGGGCGATCACCACGGCCTGCGCCACGTCCGGGAGCCCGCCGAGGACGGCGGCGATCTCGCCTGGCTCGATCCGGAAGCCGCGGATCTTCACCTGGTCGTCGGCGCGGCCGAGGAACTCCAGGGTGCCGTCGGCGCGGCGGCGGGCGAGGTCGCCGGTGCGGTACATCCGGCCGCCGGGCGGGCCGAACGGGTCGGCGAGGAAGCGCTCGGCGGTGAGGTCGGGGCGGCCCAGGTAGCCGCGGGCCAGGCAGGCGCCAGCCACGTAGAGCTCGCCGGGGACGCCGTCGGGGGCGGGGCGCAGCGAGGCGTCGAGGACGTAGGCGCGGGAGCCGCGGACCACCCGGCCGACGGGGGTGCCGTCCGGTCCGGGGGTCCAGGAGTAGGCGTCGACGGTGGTCTCGGTGGGCCCGTAGAGGTTGAGCGGGGCGAGGCCGTCGACGGCGGTCAGCCGCCGCCAGAGGGAGTCGGGGGTGGCCTCGCCGCCGACCACGAGCACCGCCGGTCGGTGCCGCCCCTCGTCCAGCAGCCCTTCGGTGAGGAGGACTTCGAGGTAGGAGGGGGTGACGTCGAGGTAGTCGATCCGCTCCCGGTCGACGTAGCGGGCCAGGGCGGCCGGGTCGCGGTAGGTGTCGTCGTCCAGCAGGTGCAGTTCGTGGCCGTGGACCATCCACAGCACCGGGTCCCAGGAGGCGTCGAAGGCGAACGAGGCGCTGTGGGCGACGCGCAGCCGGGTGCGGCCGGTGCGGGCGAGGGCGGGGGCGATGTGGTCCCCGCCGTGGCCGGCGTGCAGGTTGGCGAGCGAGGCGTGGGTGACCACGACGCCCTTGGGGCGGCCGGTGGAACCGGAGGTGTGCAGCAGGTAGGCGGCCTGTTCGAGGGCCGGCCCGGGGAGGGGCCGCAGGGCCTCCGGCGAGGGGGTGGGGAGCGGGGCACCGGGCAGCAGCCCGAGTCCGGCCCGGACGGCCGGGTCGTCGAGGACGACGGCGGGCCGGCCCGGGCCGTCGAGGCCGTCCGCACCGCCCGGGAGCGCCGCGAGGGCGGCGGCGGTGCCGACGGCGCAGACCGGGCGGGCGTCGGCCAGGATGTCCGCGATCCTCCGGCGCGGGTGGGCGAGGTCGAGCGAGAGGCAGGCGCCGCCGGCCTTGAGCACGGCGAGCATGGCGACGAGGGTGTCGGCGCTGCGCGGCAGGGCGAGCGCGACCGGCCTCCCGGCACGCACCCCGAGGGCGGCCAGGCGGTGGGCGAGGCGGTCGGCGGCGGCGTCCAGCCCGCCGAAGGTGAGCACGGAGGCGCCGCACCGCAGGGCGACGGCGTCCGGCGTGCGGGCGGCCTGCTCGGCGAAGAGCGCCGGCACGGTCCGGGTGACGGCGGGTTCGTCGCGGCCTGCCGTGGCACGGCGCAGAGCGTCGGCGTCCAGCAGCTCGATGCGGGCGATCGGCGTCTGCGGGTCGGTCAGCAGCAGTTCCGCGAGCCCGTCGAGGTAGCGGAGCAGGCCATCCCGGTGGGCGGCGAGCGCGTCGGTGGCGTAGCGCGCCGGATCGGCCTCCAGAAGGAGGCGCAGGGCGCCGTCGGGCCCGGGCGAGACGGCGAGGGCCAGGTCGTCGACCGGGCCGGCGGCGAGGTTGCGGACGGTGCCGGGCAGGCCGGCCAGGTCGAGGTCGCGCTCGAACGCCTTGATGTTGACCATCGGGCCGAACAGGGCGCGCCGCTCGCCGGTGAGGGCCAGGTCGCGGCGCAGGTCCTCCAGCGGGTAGCGCTGGTGGCGGCGGACGGCGCGGAGTTCCAGGACGACGCGGCGCAGCAGGCCGGCGGCGGTGTCCCGGGGGCGGACGGCGAGGCGCAGCGGCAGCACGTTGGCGGTGGCGATCGGGGTGCGCAGGGCCGCCGGGCCGCGGCGGTTGGCCAGCGGCAGGCCGAGCACGACGTCCTCGGTGCCGGCCAGGCGGTGCAGGTAGCCGGCGGTGGCGGCGATGACCAGCTCGGCCCAGGTGGCCCGGACGGTGCCGGCGGCGCGCTCCAGACGGGCGAGCGTGCCGGCGGGCAGTTCCGCGGCCAGGCGCGCAGGTCCCCCGGCGGCCTCGGCGGTGGGGGCGCCGGCGGCGGGCATCACGGCGAGCGTGGCGGGCGCCTCGGCGTCGGCCAGCCGGTCGCGCCAGAACGCCCGGTCCGCGGCGTGGTCGGCGCTGTCGCGGTAGGCGGCCTCCTCGGCGGCGACCTCGGCCGGGGTGGCGAACGTGCGCCCGCCGGGCCGCGCCCCGGCGACGTGGGCGGTGTACAGCTCGGCGACCCGGTCGCCGATCAGGGTGAGCGCGTAGGCGTCCACGGCGAGGTGGTGGACGCGCCGGTACCACCAGTGGCGGTCCTCGCCGAGCCGGATCAGGGCCTGGGCGAACAGCGGGCCCTCGGCGAGGTCGGCGGGCCTGGCCAGGTCGGCCCGCATCCAGGCCTCGGCCTCGGCGTCCGGGTCGGCGGCGGCGCGCAGGTCGAGCCGGTGCAGCGGCCAGGGGCGGCCGGGCCGCAGCCGCTGGCGCGGGGCTCCGTCCTCGGCGGCGACGACCACCGCGCCGAGCGCGTCCGCCTCGCCGACGGCCTGCCGGAGGGCGCCCTCGAAGAGGTCGGCGTCGAGCGGGCCGGCGATCTCGACGGCGTCGCCGGTGTTGTAGACCGGGCTGCCGGGGTCGAGCGCCTGGGCGTACCAGATCGCCGCCTGGGTGGCCAGCAGCGGTACGTCGGCGGCGGGATCGGCGACGGGGTCGGACGCGGCCTGGTGGGGACGCATGGTTCTGAGAGCTCCTCGGGTCCGGCGAACGGAACGCCTACTTAGGTTAGCCTAAGCTATCTTCATATCGTCTGGTCAACCGCCCGTCATAGCACGGGCCCTGACGCCTCCGGAGGCGCCGATGTCCCCCTTGAACGCGAACCCGGCCGGCCCCGGGACCGCACCCGAGACCGCTGCGGAGGCGCGCGGGGACACGACCGCGGGCGGGGGCGGTGCAACCGGCACGGCTCCGGCCGCCGCGGGTACAGCCGAAGCGGGCGCAGCCGCCGGAGGCGTGGCCGCGCTCGAACGGGCCGGCCTCAAGGCCGCCGTGCGCGAGCGCGTCCACGCGCACCGCGACGAGCTGCTCGCACTCGGCCGCCGCCTCCACGCCCACCCCGAGACCGCGTTCGAGGAGCACCGCGCCGCCGCCTGGTGCGCCGAGCTGCTGCGCGACCACGGCTACACGGTCACCGCGCCGGCGCACGGCCTGCCGACCGCGTTCACCGCCACGACCGGCTCCGGCCCGGTGACCGTCGCCCTGGTCTGCGAGTACGACGCCCTGCCCGGCCTCGGCCACGCCTGCGGCCACAACCTGATCGCCGCCGCCGGCCTGGGCGCCGCGCTCGGCCTCGCGCCGTACGCGGACCGGCTCGGGCTCACCGTCCGGGTGATCGGCGCCCCGGCCGAGGAGCGCGGCGCCGGGAAGGCGCTGCTGCTGGACGCCGGGGCCTTCACCGGCGTGGACGCCGCGATGATGGTCCACCCCTGCCCGGTCGAGGTCGCCGACTTCCGCTCCTTCGCCCTCGGCACCCTCGCCGTCCGCTACACCGGACGCGCCGCCCACCCCAGCCTCAACCCGCACGAGGGCCGCAACGCGGCCGACGCACTCACCGTCGCCCAGGTCGCGCTCGGCCTGCTGCGCCAGCAGTTGCCGCCGCACTGGAGGGTGCACGGCATCACCACGGCCGCCGGGACGGCCCCCAACCTGATCCCGGACACCGCCACCGCCGAGTACGAGATCCGCGCCTCGGCCGCCGAGGACCTGGCGGAGCTGCGCACCCGGGTGGAGGACTGCTTCCGTGCCGGCGCCCTGGCCACCGGCTGCGAGGCCGAGCTGACCCGGCCGGAGCCGGACTACCTGGACTTCCGCAGCGACGCCGGCCTGCTCGCGCTCTGGCGTGCCAACGCCCGCGCGCTGGGCCGGCCGGAGCCGGTCGAGA
This sequence comes from Kitasatospora hibisci, assembly GCF_043950205.1. Classification (NCBI taxonomy): domain Bacteria; kingdom Bacillati; phylum Actinomycetota; class Actinomycetes; order Kitasatosporales; family Streptomycetaceae; genus Kitasatospora; species Kitasatospora hibisci. The sequence goes on from NZ_CP171642.1 coordinate 2,023,429, forward strand.
GCGGCCCGTTCGCCTGCACCGACATGGGCAACGTCTCGCACGTGCTGCCCGCGATCCACCCGGTGCTGGACATCACCGGCGGCGCCTGTGCACCGCACGAGCCGGCCTTCGCCGAGGCGGCCGTCTCCCCCGAGGCCGATCGCGCCGTGCTGGACGGCGCGATCGGGATGGCGTGGACGGCGGCCGACTTCGCGGCCGTCCACGCGGGCGCGGCCGGCAGCTGACCGACCCGCCCCGGCGCCGGGTCAGCCGCGTCCGAGCAGGACGTGCACCGGCGCCGGGCCGGGCTCCGGGAGCAGGCCCCCGAGCACCGCCGGGGCCGCCCGCAGCGCGGTGACGCCCAGCTCCCGGACCAGCCCGCCCACGTCGGCCGGCCGGTCCGGGCCGGCCAGCACCAGCGCCGCACCGGCCCGCAGCGGCCAGAAGAACTCCCAGAGCGGAAGCCCAAGTTGCAGCACCCGGTCGCCCGGTCCGAGCCGGTGGGCGGCCTGCAGCCCGCGCACCCGCCGGTCCGCCTCGCCGTGCGTCAGCGCGACGCCGGCCGGCCGGCCGCCGGGGCCGTAGCCCAGGCAGAGCGGGTGCTGCGGCGTCAGCGCGCGCGGCGGGTCGGTGGCCAACGCGGCCGCCAGCTCGGCCGGTCCGGGCCGGACCGCGCCGGGCACACCCTCCCCCAGGACGGCGACCGGCTCGGCGTCGGAGCACAGCCGGGCCAGCCGGCCGGGGGCGTCATCCGGGTCCAACGGCAGGTACGCCGCACCGGACTTGGCAATCGCCAGCAGCGCCGGCACCACGTCGGCCGGGCGGGCGAGCGCCAGGCCGACGACCGTGCCGGGGCGGGCGCCGAGGCCCGCCAGGTGCCGCGCCAACCGGTTGGCGCCCGCGTTCAGCTCGCCGTACGAGACCTGCGTGCCGTCCGCGAACACCAGCGCGGGCGCTCCGGGCGTCCGGGCGGCCTGCGCCTCGACCGGGCCGACCACGGTGGTCGGCGGCCGCTTCACCGTCGCGGTGCCCCGCGTCGGCACGTCGGCCGGGTCCATCAGGACGCGCCCAGCAGCTCGGCCCAGGCCGCCACGGCCGGCCGCTCGGCCAGCTGCGGAAAGGAGACCTCGGCGCCGTCCGCCCGCCACCGCTCGGCCAGGACCATCAGCCGGACCGAGTCCAGGCCCCAGTCGACCAGGTTCTCGTCCGGCGGGATGTCCGCCGGGTCCTCGCCCAGCAGGTCGGCCACCTCGGCCCGGATGCGCTCCACGGTGAAAGCCATGCCAGCCACTTCCCACTTCCCTTCGAGATGAGTCGAGTTCGGCGTCGTCGCCGGATCAGGCGGCGCCGAGGACGGCGTCCGCGGTGGTGACCACGCCGCACCGGCCGGCCACCCAGGCGAGCGCGGCGCGGTGCTCGTCCGCGCCGAAGTCGGCGACCGCGTCGGCCACCACGAAGGCCTCGATGTCGCGCATCCAGGCGTCGCAGGCGGTGGCCTGCACCCCGATGTGCGCGTAGACGCCGGTGATCACCAGCTGGTCGCGGCCCCGGGCGCGCAGCAGCTCGGCCAGTTCGGTACGGACGAAGGCGCTGTACTTCCACTTCGTCAGCAGGACGTCCCGCTCGCCCGGGGCGACGGCGTCGGCGACGGCCGCCGCACGCGGGTCGTCCGGGATACCGGGGCCCCAGAAGTCCTGCTGGAGGCCCCGCTGTTCCGGGCTCTGGCCGCCGGGCTGCGCCGAGTAGACGACCGGGACGCCGAGGCGCCCGGCCTCCTCGCGCAGCCGGTTGACGTTGGCGAACAGCTCGGTGACCGGCTGCGCGCCGGTGTCGAAGGCGTCCAGGAAGTGGTTCTGCAGGTCGTGCACCAGCAGCACGGCGCGCGACGGGTCGACCGTCCAGGCGACCCGGTTGGCGGGCAGCTCGCCGGCGGCGGGCATGGGATAGGAGGGGATGCGGGGCAGGCCCACGGCGGTGCTTCCTTCGGTCTCAGGGGGTGGTGAGGGTGGCCGCGACGGCGGCCCGCAGGTCCTTCTTGCTGACCTTGCCGATCCCGGTGGCGGGGAACGCGTCGACGAACTCCACCCGGTCCGGCACCTTGTAGTCGGCGAGCCCGCGCTGTCGTACGAACCGCTTCAACTCGACCGGCTTCGGAGGACGTTCACGGTCGCTCGCGTGCAGCACCACGTACGCGCAGGTGCGCTCGCCGAGGTAGGGGTCGGGCATCGAGACCACGGCCGCGTCGTGCACGGCCGGGTGGGCCAGCAGGTGGTTCTCGATCTCCTCCGCGGCGACCTTCTCACCGCCGCGGTTGATCTGGTCCTTCGCCCGTCCCTCGACCACGAGGTGACCGGTGGCGGTGCGCCGGACGAGGTCGCCGGTGCGGTAGAAGCCGTCCGCGGTGAAGGAGCCGCGATTGTGCTCGGGCGCGTTCCAGTAGCCGCGGATGGTGTACGGGCCGCGGGTGAGCAGGTGGCCGGTGGCGCCGTCGGGCAGGTCACGGTCCTCGTCGTCGACCACCCGGACCTCGTCGTCGGGGGAGATCGGCCGCCCCTGGGTGGTGACGATCACCTCCTCCGGGTCGTCCAGCCGGGTGTAGTTGACCAGGCCCTCGGCCATGCCGAACACCTGTTGGAGCGTGCAGCCCAGCACCGGGCGGACCCGGCGGGCCGCCTCCTCGCTGAACTTGGCGCCGCCGACCAGCAGCACCTCCAGGCTCGCCAGCCCGGTCGGCTCGCCCGCCGCCGTCCGCCGCTCGGCGGCGTCCAGCCAGAGCAGCGCCAGCGGCGGTACGAGGCCGGTGATGGTCACGCGCTCGCGCTCGATCAGCGGGAACGCCGCCTCCGGGCCGGGCTGCGGGCAGAGCACCACCCGGCCGCCCGCGTACAGCGTGCCGAGCGAACCCGGCGAGCTGAGCGGGAAGTTGTGCGCGGCCGGCAGCGCGCACAGGTAGACGCTCCGCTCGTCCTGGCCGCAGATCTCCACCGAGCCGCGCAGCGAGTGGATGTAGTCGTCGTGGGTGCGCGGGATCAGCTTGGGCACGCCGGTGCTGCCGCCGGACAGTTGCAGGAAGGCGACGTCCTGCGGCTGCGGTTCGGTGGTCGGGCCCGGGCCGTCGATCGGCACGTCGGCCAGCCGGACGTGCTCCCCCGGGTCCTCGCCGGCCACCAGCAGCAGGCGCAGTGACGAGGACTCCGCCTTGATCCGGTCGGCCAGTCCGCGGTAGTCGAATCCGCCCTCGACGGCCGGGAGCACGTAGCCGGCCGCGCCGGTGAAGGAGCAGAAGTAGGAGATCTCGGTGTAGCGGTGGGCGGGCAGCGCGAAGACCGGCAGGGCACCGATCCGGAAGAGCGCGAAGACCACCTCGAAGAACTCGGCCACGTTGGGAAGCTGGACCACCACCCGGTCGCCGCGGCCGATGCCGCGGGCGAGCAGGCCGGCGGCCATCCGGTCGGCGCGACGGTCGAGTTCGGCGTAGCTCCAGTGGCGCGGGCCGCCGACCCCGTCGGGGCTGCCCGGCCCGGCGGGGTCGGCGGGGTCGGTGATCGCGATGCGCTCGCCGTGGGCGGCGGCGCGCTCGCGCAGCATCCGGCCGAAGGTCTCGCCGCGCCAGTGACCGGCGGCCCGGTAGCGCTCGGCGAACTCCGCCGGGTAGGGGGTGAAGCCGGCCAGCACCTCGGCCATCGGGTCGGCGGCCGAGCCGGCGGTGACGCCGCCCGGCAGCGTACCGGACGGCTCGCCGAACGCCCCGGCGCCCGTCACGTCGTTGCTCCCGGCGCTCATCGCGGCACCCCCGCGGCATCCAGGAAGGTCCGGAACTTGGCGCTGGTCTCTGCGAGTTCGGCCTCGGGGCGGGACTCGGCGACGACACCCGCCCCCGCGTAGACCCGCAGGGTCCGCTCGTCCGCCTCGGCGCAGCGCAGGGTGACCACCCACTCGCCGTCGCCGTCCGCGTCGCCCCAGCCGACCATGCCGGCGTAGAGGCCGCGGTCGAAGGGCTCGATCTCACCGATCGCTCGGCGCGCCAGCGGCGTCGGCGCGCCGCAGACCGCCGGGGTCGGGTGCAGTGCGGTGGCCAGCTCCAGCGCGGAGACGGCCGGATCGGCCAGCTCGGCGGTGATGGTGGTGGCGAGGTGCCACATGGCCGCGGTGCGGACCAGGGTCGGCCGCGCGGGCACGTCCAGCGTGCGGCAGTACGGGGCCAGCGCGGCGCGGATCGCGTCGACCACGACCGCGTGCTCGTGCAGGTCCTTGGGCGACTCCAGGAGCGCGGCGGCGCGGCGCACGTCCTCGCCGAGGTCGGCGCTGCGCGGCACCGACCCGGCCAGCGGGTTCGCCAGGACGGCCGTGCCGCGGCGGGAGAGCAGCAGTTCGGGGCTGGCGCCGATCAGCGTCCGTCCGGAGCCGGCCGGGACGGCGAAGGTGTAGCCGCCCGGGTCACGGCGGGCCAGTCTCTGGAGGATCGCGGGCAGGTCGAGCGGGCGGCCGGCGGTCAGCTCCAGCGTGCGGGCGAGCACCACCTTGTCCAGCTCGCCGGCCCGCAGGCGCCGGACGGCCTCCGCGACGCCGGCGCCGTAGGCCTCCGGGGCGGGGACGGAGCGGACCTGCCACTCGGCCCGGTCGGTGGTCGGGGCGGGCAAGGCGATCAGCGGGTCGTCGCGCAGCGCGCCGCAGCGGCGGAGCCGCGCGGGCACGGCCAGTTCGGCGCGGCTGTCGTGGTCGAACGCCACCGCACCCACCACCAGGGGGTGTTCGACGCCGTCCCGGCGGGCGCGAGCGAGCGTGTCGGCGACCCGGACGGGCAGCGGGCGCCCGTCCTGCGGCACCCGCACGTGCACGCCGTCGGTGAGCAGCGTGCGGGTCGGGGAGGCGAAGAACGCCTCGTCGGGCGCGGCCCGGTACTGGCCCAGCAACCCGCTGGCCGCGCCGATGACGGTGGGGTCCGTCCCGGCGGGGGCGTGGTGCACCGTGGTCACCTGGATTCTCCAGTCTTCGAATGGCCGCCGGGCGCTGCTCGCGGCACCGGCCGGCGGGTGGCGGGGTGGTGGGGGGACCGGCGCGGAGCCCGGGCCGGGGTGCGGGCGGGACGGTCCGAGCGCACGGCGGGACCGGGCCGGGCGGGGAGGCCGCCTCCGGGGCGGCGGCTTCGCGGCGCGGCGCTGCCGCGGACGGCAGCCGTGCGGGTCAGGCCCGCAGGGTGGCGCCGCCGTCCACGTACAGGTCGTGCATGGTGATGTGCCGCGCCCGGTCGGAGACCAGGAAGGCCACCGCCTCGGCGATGTCCTCGGGTCGGGCGATCCGGCCGAGGGGGATGCCCACCCGCCAGCCGGCCGGATCGCCGTCGACGACCCGCCGTTCGGCGGCCTCGGCGTCGTCGCCCCAGAGCGCGCGCTGCATCTCGGTGTCGGTGGAGCCGGGCGAGACGATGTTGCAGCGCACGCCCGAGCGGGCCAGTTCCAGGCCCAGACAGCGGGTGAACATGGTGGCCGCCGCCTTGGAGGCCGCGTAGGCGGCCATGCCGGCGCGCGGCACCCCGGCGGCGTTGGACCCCACGGTGACGATCGCCCCCGAGCCGCGCGCCGCCATCCGGCCGCCGACCGCCCGGCAGGTGTGGAACACGCCGGTGCTGTTGACGGCGAAGGTGTCCGCCCAGTCCTGGTCGGTGAGTTCGACGGCGGGCGAGGTCCGCAGGATCCCGGCGACGTTCACCAGGACTCCGATCGACCCGAGTCGGCGTTCGATCAGCTCCACGGTGGACTCGACGGCCGCCGCGTCGGTGACGTCCAGCACGTACGGGCGGACGGAACCGCCGAGCTCCTCCGCCAGCGCGGCGAGCGGGCCCGGGTTGCGGTCGACCGCGGCGACGACGGCCCCCGCGGCGGAGAGCGCCCGCACCACGGCGGCGCCGATGCCCTGCCCGGCGCCCGTCACCACGGCAGTGGTGCCGACCAATTCCGACTGCAGCACAGGAAATCCCCTCCGACCAGCAACGTTAGGCAAGGCTAACCTAACACAGTTGTTCGGGTGCGCCGAGGGGTCGCGCGGACTCCTGCGGGGTCGTCAACCGGCGGCGGCGGGGCGGATCCCGGCCCGGAGCGATGGACGCCCGCAACAGTAGACGCAACGTTGCGTCCAGTGTTAGCGTCCCGATCGAGTAAGGGAGACGCAACGTCGCGTCCACTTTCACCGCCCCACTCCCCGAGGAGCTCCGTGACCACCACCCCGCCGCCCCGCACCGGCCCGGCACCCGAGACCGCCGGGCCTGCGCCGTCCGGGTCACCGCCCCCCTCCGCCGCACCCGACCCGGCTGCCCGGCCGAGCCGCACCGACCCGCTGGCCCGGGCCGCCATCGCCCTCGCCTTCTGGGTGACCATGGCCGGCACCACCGTCCCGACCCCGCTCTACCCGCTCTACCAACACGCCTTCGGCTTCTCACCGTTCACCGTCACGGTGATCTTCGCGGTGTACGCCCTCGGCGTCGTCGCAGGCCTGCTCACGCTCGGCCGCCTCTCCGACGGGATCGGCCGCCGCCCGGTCCTGGCCGGCGCCCTGCTGCTCGCCGCCGGCGCCGCCGGACTCTTCGAGGCCGCCGACTCACTGCCCTGGCTGCTCGCCGCGCGCGTCCTCTCCGGCCTCGCCGCCGCCCTGGTCACCGGTGCCGCGACCGCCGCACTGCTCGACCTCGCCCCGCCCGAGCGACGTCTGCGCGCCCAGACCGTGGCGCTCGCCGCCAACATGGGCGGCCTGGCAGGCGGCACCCTGCTCTCCGGCCTGCTGACCACCTGGGTCGGCACCGACGCACCGCTACGCCTGCCGTGGACGGTGACGCTCGCCCTGACCGCCGTGGCCCTGATCGCGCTGCCGGCCGTGCCCGAGACCGTGAGCTCCCCGGCGGGGTTCCGCCTGCGCTTCCAGCGGCTGCACGTCCCGGCCGACGTCCGGCCCGCCTTCGTGTGCGCCGCACTGACCGGCGGTTCGGGCTTCGCCGTGCTCGGCGTGCTGACCTCGGTCAGCGGCCTCTTCCTGGCGACCGTCCTGGACGTCCACAGCCCCGCGCTCACCGGCCTGGTCGTCTGCCTGGCGTTCGCCAGCACCGCCGTGGGCCAGTTGCTCACCCGGGTGCTGCCCGGGCCCCGCGCGCTGCCGGCGGCCTGCGCCGGTCTGGTCCTGGCGTCCGCACTGATCGCCACCGCGCTGTTCACCGCCACGCTCGCGCCGCTGCTGGCAGGCGCCTGCATCAACGGCCTCGCCACCGGCACCGCCGTCGGCACCGGGCTCGGCACGGTGAACGACGGCGTCGCACCGCAGCGGCGCGGCGAGGCGGTCTCCACCTTCTTCGCCGTCCTCTACACGATGCTCTCGGTGCCGGTGGTCGGCGTCGGCGTCCTGGTCCATGCCACCGACCTGCGCACGGCCGGCGTCACGTTCAGCGCACTGGTCGCCGTGCTCGCCCTCGTGGTCGCGGCCGGTCTGCTCCGCCACCGGGCGCGATCGGCGGCCGGTGTCCCCGAGGCGTCGTGAGCGGGGCGTGAGAGGATGGCCCCGACCGGCCCGCCCGACCACCGCGCAAACCCCGTACGCACCGCACGACTCGCCCACAAGGACGCCAGTACCATCGCCGCCCAGCCCAGCCGCGCCACCGGGAACGACCGGAGCGCCGACAGCAGCGCCACCGGCAGCACCGGCAGCCGCAGCACCGGCAGCCGCCGGAGCGAGGCCGCGCGCCTGGCCGTGCTGAACGCCGCGGACGACCTCCTGGTCGAGTACGGCTTCGAGGCCCTCACCATCGAGGGCATCGCCGCCGCGGCCGGGGTCGCCAAGCAGACGATCTACCGCTGGTGGAAGTCCAAGGTCGACATCCTCTTCGACAACCTCGTCCTGGACGCGGGGACCGCCCTCGCCTGGCCCGAGCACCCGTCCGGCCCCGCCGACGTACGCGCGTACGTCCACCGCTTCGCCGCCTTCCTCGGCGAGGAGCCGGCCGGCCGGGTCCTCCAGGCGCTCCTCGGCCACGCACAACTCGACCCGCGTACGGCGGAGTTGCTGCACGGCGGATTCCTCGACGAGCTCCGCGCCCGGGACGTCGCGCACGTCCGCACCTGCCTGGCCCTCGCCGACGACGACCGGGCGGCCGTCGTCCTCGACGCCGTCCTCGCCCCGCTCTACCACCGCGCCCTGGTGCTGCGCCGCCCGCACGACACCGCGTTCGTCGACGCGCTGCTCGACCGGCAGCTCGACCGGCAGCCCGCGCGCTGACCCCTTCCCCTCCCACCTCCGGCCCGTGTCACGCCCGGGCCGGCTCTGGAGCGACCATGTTCAAGCGCCCCCGTCCGACCTTCGACGTCACGGTCACCGTGGCCGCCCGGCTGACCTCGACCCTCCTCCGACTCACCCTGGCCGGCCCCGGGCTGGCCGGGCTTGCGATCGAACACCCCACCCAGTGGGTCAAGTTGGCCACCCCGGACGGCGCGTCCCGGGCCTACACCGTCCGCCGTCACCGGCCGGCCGAGGGGGAGGTGGACATCGACGTCGTCCTGCACGGCAACGGTCCCGCCGCCCGCTGGGCCGCGCGGGCCCGTCCCGGCGAACCGATCCGGCTGTCCGGCCCGCGCGGCCGGCGGCCCGCCTTCGACGGCGCCGCCCACATCCTCCTCGCCGCCGACGAGAGCGCGCTGCCCGCCGCCTTCACCATCCTGGAGCAACTCCCGCCCGAAACCCGGGTGTCCGCCTACTTCGAGGTGGCCAAACCGGCCGACGCCCTGCCCGTCGACACGGCAGCCGAGCTCACCACCACCTGGCTGCCCCGGGCGGGCACCGCCCAGCCCAAGGGCGGGCTGCTCGCCGACACCGTCCGCTCCGTGGACGTCCCCCCGGGGACCCGCGCCTGGCTGGCCGGTGAGGCCGGTGCCGTCGCCGCCCTCCGCCGCCACCTCCTCGCCGACTGGGCACTGCCGCGCGAGCACGTGCAGGCGAAGGGGTACTGGAAGCACGGCGAGGCCGATCACAAGGGCTGAGGCCGGAGTTCGGCCCGACCGGCCTCCGGCGAACAGGCCGTCGGAGACGGACCCCGGGCGGACCGCCGGGGACGGGCCGCCGGGGACCCAACCCTCAGCGACCCGGCCGGCCCCCCTGCCGGGCCACCGCATCGGTGTACAGCTCGGTGGTGAAGTCCCCCTCCTCCAGGCCGAGTTCGGACATCACTCGGCGGACGTCGGCGAGCGCGGCCGCCAGCCCCTCCGCCGCCTCGACGGCGGTCTCCACCTCCAGGAAGACCCCGTCCAGCCGCGCCACCCGGACGAGGGTCGCCAGCATCCGCCGGCCCTCGTACCCGAACGCGTAGGTGCGGCAGCGCTTCTCGAACGCGAGCCGCAGGACGAACCCGAGGCCGCGCACGATCCCGTGCGCGGCCCGGACGTCCGCCACCTCGGTCTCGTGCTCCGGCTTGGATCCGGAGGCGGCGTCCACCCGGGCGCCCTTGTACGTGAGCAGCGCGCGGCTCCCCCCGTCCGCGCCCTCCACCACCCGGATCCGCAACTCCCGGTCCGCGCCCATCAGTCCGCCGTCCGGCGCGTCGTAGTAGGTGTCCCGGTACACCTCGGAGCGCCCCGGCCCGTGTGCCGCCTCCAGCCGGCGCAGCACTGCGCGCGGCTCCCGCACCACGGCCTTCAGCTCGGCCTCGATCACCTCACGGCCTCCTCGGCGGCGCTCCCGGGACCTGCCCGCCGGCCCGTCCGGGCCGTCCCGGAGGCCGGGCTGCCCGGCATGACGCCACTGTAGCGGCGCCGGGCGCCGAAGCGGCGTCCGGCGACACGGGTCAGTGCGCGGCGGGCGCCGGGGCCAGCCCGGTACAGCCGCGCAGGCCGTTGCGGCGCTTGAGCGCGGCCTCGGCGGCGGCGCCGGCCTGCGGGACGGGCACGCCCCGGCCGTCGACGGTCGCCGGGGCGAAGCTCTCGCCGGTGACCTTCCCCTCCTTGGAGACGGTCAGCGTGGTGACGCCGGTCTCGTTGGAGAAGGCGTAGTTGGAAGTCCCGTACCAGAGGAAGTTCCCGAAGCCGTAGCCGACGTAGGTGTTCCCGAGCATGCCCGAGCCGAGCATGGTGTGGGCGTGCGTGCCGACCACGGCGGTGGCGCCGGCCGCCGCGAGCTTCTTCGCGACGGCGGTCTGGGCTCCGGTCGGGCAGGCCTTGCCCTCCTCGCCCCAGTGCAGGTAGACGAGCACCACGGGGGCCTGCTTCTTGGCCGCCGCCACCGCCTTGACCAGCGCAGGAGCGTCCAGGGCCGAGGCGATGCCCGGCTTGTTGGCGCCGGCGCGCCACTTCTGGTTGGTGAGGTCCTCGACCTGGCTGGCCGCGACCACGGCGACCTTCACCCCGCGCACCGTGGTGACGTACGGCGCGTAGGCCTCCTTGGCGTTGCGGCCGACGCCGACGACCGGGATCGGTGAGGACTCCTTGGCGGCGAGCGTGTCGGCGAGGCCGTCGGCGCCGAAGTCCACCGCGTGGTTGTTGGCCATCGAGACGACGTCGACGCCGGAGTCCTTCAGTACGCCGAGGGCCTTGGGGGAGGTGCGGAAGGTGTAGGTCTTCGGTTCGGGGGCGCCGCGGTCGGTGATCGCGGTCTCCAGGTTGAGGACCGAGAGGTCGGCGTCGGCCAGCGTCTGCGCGATCGGGCCGAGCGCCTGCTCGGGGGCCTTCACGGCGAGCCGGGCCTCCGTCCGGCCCTCGAAGTGGACGTCGCCGGCGAAGGCCACGGTGATGCTGCCGTCCGGGCGGGGTGCGGCCGCGGCGCCGCTCGGCGTGCCGGTCCCGGTGGACCCGGCGGGGGCGGCGCCGTCGGTGGCCGCGGTGGTGGAGGGCGGGGCGGCGTCGGCCGCCTTGGCGGGGGCCGGGTCGGGGTCGTCCGGGCCGCAGGCGGCGAGCGGGACCAGCCCGAGCAGCAAGGCGACGGCGGCCGCGGCACGGCGCATGAGTGTTCCCCCCGAGGTCGATCCGAGAGCGGTCAGCCTACGCCACTCCCCCGCGGCTCCTTCGCCCCACGTCCACACTGCGTTCGACCGCCGGGCGGGACCGCTCGACCGAACCCCCGGCCGGCCCGGACGCCGCGCCCCTGGTGCACCGCGCGGATCACACCGCCTCCCCGGCCCGGCCGAGCAGTGACATGCTGGTCCCGGACCGCCCGGCCGCGACCGACCGCGGCCGGGCGACCGCGGCCGACAGGTCCACCGGCAGCGGCCTCCGGCAGGACCCGCCCCCCCCCCGGCCGCCGGCAACGGGCGACGAACAGACGACGGGTGACGAACAGCAGATGACAGACTCGGCCGGCCCGGCTCCGGGCGCCGCTCCCCCTCCCACCCCCGCGACCGCGGCGGCCGGCGACTTCACCCCCGCCGAGCGCGCCCGCGGCCGGGCGCTGCGCCGCGCCCAGCTGCCGTGGGCCCTGGGCGGGCGGCTGGCCGGGCTGGCGCTCACGCTGCTGCTCGGGCTGACCCCGGCCGGCGCAGCACTGGTGACCGCGGTCGGCGGCCGGCTCGGCGGCTCCCGCACCGCGCAGGTGCTGGCCGGGACGGCCGCACTGGTGGTCCTCGGCCAGGCGGTGCAGCTGCCGTTCGGCGCCGGCGTCCGCGCCGTCCGGGCCCGGTTCGGCCTGGTGACCCAGGGCTGGGGCGGCTGGGCCGTCGACGTGCTGCGCGGCATGGCGCTCGGACTCGCCCTGGCCCTGCCGGTGGCGCTCGGCCTGTTCGCACTGACCGCCCGGTCGCCCCGGTACTGGTGGATCCCGGCCGCGGGCGCCGCGGCGCTGCTCACCGCGGCGCTCTCGTTCCTCTACCCGCTGGTGGTCGAGCCGGTGTTCAACCGCTTCACCCCGATGCCGGCCGGCCCGCTGCGCGAGGCCCTGCTCGGGCTCGCCGAGCGGGACGGCGTCCGGGTCCGGGACGTCCTGGTGGCGGACGCGTCGCGGCGGACGACGGCGCTCAACGCGTACGTGTCCGGCCTGGGCGCGACCCGCCGCATCGTCGCGTACGACACGCTGCTGGCCACCGCCGAGCCGCGCGAGGTCGAGCTGGTGGTGGCGCACGAGCTGGGGCACGTGAAGCACCGGGACGTGCTGACCGGCACGGTGCTGGGCGCGACGGGGGCGGCCTTCGTGGTGGTCGCGCTCGGGCTGCTGGCCGACTGGGGGCCACTGCTGTCGGCCGCCGGGGCGACGAGCGCGGCCGATCCGCGCGCGCTGCCGCTGCTGGCCGCCTGCGCGGCCCTGCTGGGCGCGCTGTCGGGCCCGGTCCAGTGCGCGGTGAGCCGCGCGGTCGAGGTCCGGGCGGACCGACACGCCCTCGAACTCACTTCGGACGCCGAGCAGTTCATCGCGATGCAGCGCAGACTGGCAGTGACCAACGTCGCGGACGTCGACCCGCCCCGGGTGCTTGAGCTACTGTTCGCCACTCACCCGAGCGCGACCCGCCGGATCGCGGCCGCCCGCGCCTGGCGGGCGTCGTCGCCCGGTCCGGCCGCCGACCCCGGCAAATCCGTTGTATAGTGCAACAAATTTCCGAGGAGGCAGGAAGCCGTGCCCGGCCGCGAGACGTCGATCGACACCATCCAGCGCGAGCTGACCGCCTTCGCCCGGCGAGCCCGCCACAAGGCGAGCCAGCTGCACCCGGACCTCTCCCTGGTCACCTACAGCATCCTCGACCTGATCAACGAGCGCGGCGGCTGCCGGGCCGCCGACGTCGCCTCCCACTTCATGCTGGACAAGTCCACCGTGAGCCGCCAGGTCACCGCGCTGGAGAAGCTCGGCCTGCTGCGCCGCGAGACCGACCCGGACGACCAGCGCGGCCAGATCCTCGGCACCACCGGGGCGGGCCTCGCCCTGCTCCGCGACGCCAACGAGCAGCGCCGGGCGGCCTTCACCGCCCGCTTCACCGACTGGTCCGACGAGGACGTCGCCCGGTTCGCCGACTACCTCGCCCGCTACGGCGCCGAGGGCTGACCACCGCGGCACCCGGGGCGTGTCCGCCGGACACCCCGGCCCGGCAGGGCCGCCGAAGTGCGCCCCACCGCCCGGACGGTGTACAGAGGAGGAGTGCCACTTCGGCCGGGCCCCCGCGACCGCAGCCCGTCGTGGCGGCCCGGCCGCCGCGCGCTGACGGTGCTGCCGCTCGCGCTCATCGCGGTGATCTCGATCGTCGACGTCCTCGCGCCCCCGCAGATCCACCTGGGCCCGCTGCTGATCGTCGCCCCCGCCATCACCGCCTCCTTCGCCGGCGCCCGCGCCACCGCCGTCGTCGCCCTGCTCTCACTGGCCGCGCTGACCCTCATCGGGTTCCTGCGCGACGGCATCACCACCGCCAACCACGAGACCCAGCTGGGCGCCCTGATCGCCGTCTCCGCGCTGATCGTCGGCCTGCGCGTGCTGCGCGACCGGCACGAACTCGAGCTGGCCCGGGTCCGGACGGTCTCCGAGGCGGCCCAGCGCGTCCTGCTGCGCCCGCTGCCCCAGCGGATCGGGCCGCTCCGCCTCGCCTCCGTCTACCTGGCGGCCGAGGCCGAGGCTCAGGTCGGCGGCGACCTCTACGCGGCGGCCCGCACGGCCGGCGGCACCCGGCTGCTGGTCGGCGACGTCCGCGGCAAGGGCCTCTCCTCGCTGGGCGACGCGGCCCTGTTGCTGGGCGCCTTCCGAGCCGCCGCCCACCTCCACGCCGACCTCCCCGAGCTCGCCGGCTACCTGGACGGCAGCGTCTGCTGGGACCTCGCCCAGCTCGGCGACCAGGGCCGGTACCCGGACGGCGACCGGGACGGCGCGCCGTCCCACGGCCGGGAGCGGGGGCACGGCCTGAAGCGGAGCGCGGACCGCGGGCTGGACCTGAGCCCGGAGAAGCCGGGCCGCGGGGTGGAGCGCAGCGCGGAGTCCGCCGCCGGCCTCGGCCGGGACGAGGCCGACCCGTACGGCGGCGGCGACACGGCCGCGGACGACCGCGGCGAGTCCTTCATCACCGCCGTCATCCTGGACATCCCGGACGACGGCTCGGTGCTCCGCCTCATCGACTGCGGCCACCCTCCCCCGCTGCTCCTGAACGCCGACGGCATCACCGTCCTGAACGCCCGCCACCCGGCGCCGCCGCTCGGGCTCGGCGAGCTCGCCCCCACCGAGTACGAGGTGGAGGTCTTCCCGTTCCTGCCCGGCGACCGGTTGCTGATCTACACCGACGGGGTGATCGAGGCCCGCGACCCGGAAGGGCGCTTCTACCCGCTCACCGAACGCGTCGACGCCTGGCGCTCCGAGCGTCCGGAGGTCCTGCTGGACCGCCTCCGTCGCGACCTGCTCGCCCACGTCGGCGGCCGGCTGGACGACGACGCGGCGATGGTCGTGGCGGAGCGGCTCCCGCGCCGTGGCTGAGGCCGCTCGGCCTGCCGGGGCCCGGCCGGCCGAGCGGCGCCGTCACGGCCGGTACGGCAGCTGCGGCACCTCGAAGCAGGTGGAGGTCATCGACGTCACCTGGGTGACCCAGCCGCCCCTGCCGCCCTGCGCGGAGTCCTGCCAGCGGGCCGCGTTGAGGCAGGCCCGGGTCGGCCCGCTCGGAGGGGGCTGCGGGACGAAGGAGGCGGGCAGGATCAGACCGTGCGCGTCGTAGGGTTCCGGGCGGTTCATGAACCGCTCCACGCAGGCCCGCGTGAGGTCGGCCCCACACGAGTCCATCGCGTCGGTCAGCCACTGCGCGCCCGCCCAGCCCTCCAGCTCCCAGGCCGAGAGCAACGGCTCGCGGTCGGGGTAGTACTTGGCCATCGCGGCGCGGAACTCCGCCACCGGCGGGTGGTCGACGTCCTCGTAGTTGAGGCTGGACGAGGTGGCCCAGAGCACGTTCCGGCAGGTGGGCGAGGCCTGGTAGTCCGTCCGGACGGTCTCGGACCAGTTCTGCACGTTGGTCACCTTCGCCTCGACCCGCACGCCCGAGTCGTCCAGCGCCCGGCAGAGCGCCGCGTTGCCCCGGGTGTCCATCGCATCGAAGAGCAGCTGCGAGCCGTCGGCGCGGACGGCCGCGGCCACCGCCTGGAAGTTCGGCAGCGCGAAGTCGACCGTCTGGGTCAGCACCCTGTAGCCCTCCGCCTCCAGGCCGTCCCGCAGCTGCGCGGCGTAGCGCGCCGAGTCGGCCTGGTTGTAGGCGACCACGGCGGCGCTGCGCGCGCCCAGCCGCTCCTTGAAGAAGCGGTACACCTCGGTGGTCTGGTACAGCGTGCCGTTCCAGCCGACGGCGTTCCCGTCGCGCGGCGCGCTGTTGCCGTAGATCTCGTAGAGGTGCGGCCAGCGGTCGTACGCCGTGCCGATCGGCTGGCCGCCGACGTCCGGCACGCCCTTCTCGCTGACGTACGGGGCGCCCGCGTAGTCGAGCACGCTGCCGGAGACGAAGGCGAAGACGTGCGACTGGTCGATCAGCCGGTGGACGCAGTCCTGGTTGCCGATGCCGCTGCCGCCGTCGTCACAGGTGACCACCTTGACCGTGCGCCCGTGCAGGCCGCCGCGGTCGTTGAGGGCCTGGACGAAGGCCAGCGCGCCGTAGCGCGGGCCGCTGAACACCTCGCTGCCGACCGGGCTGGTCAGCGAGGTGACGATGCCGATCCGGATCTCGGAGGCGGTGACCCCGGTGTCCGAGGCCGGGTTGCCACCCGCGGAGGTGCCCGGGCCGGAGGCGGGGCGGGAGGTGAACGCGCCGTCCGGCAGCCGGGTGCCGCAGCCGGTCGCGAGCAGCAGGACGGCCGCCAGCAGCCCCGCCGCGAGCCGGGCGGCGCCGGGCCGCCGGGTGCCGCCGGGCCGGGCCGGGCCCGGACGGGCGGCACCCGGGCAGCCCGGGCGGGCGGACCGCCGACGACCGGACGCGTCGGCGGCCCGGGGGAACGGCCACGCCGTCAGCTGCATCCGGGGATCGGGGTGCCGCTCGCGCCGCCGGCCTGGGTGAGCAGGCCGCAGAGGGTCGAGCGGGACACCTTCCAGGTGCCGTTCTCCAGCACCGCCTGGCCGGTGGCGCTGGGCTCGACCACGTTGCCCTGGAGGGAGAGCTCGTACGTCACGGTGGCCTCGGTCGCCGAGTTGAACGACACGTCCGTGACCGTGGCCTTCACCTCGCCGACCCGCGGGTCCTGGGAGAAGCCCTGGAGGACGGGCAGCAACTCCTCACCGTTCTGGAGCAGCGAGGCCTTCTCCGGGATCGGGGTGGTCGGGTCGAAGAACTTCTCCCAGTTGGCGGTGACCTCGTTCTTGGCGGTGGCCGGGTCGGCGGGCGCGGTGGCACCGGCGGTCCCGCCGCCGGTGGCGGTCGGCGAACCGGTGGCGGCGGTGGGGAGGGTCGGCGACGCGGACGAGGAGGAGCCGGACTCGCTGCTGCTGCACGCGGCCGCCGCGGCCACCAGCAGCACCGCCAGCAGGACGCCCACCCAGCGCCGGACCGGAGCGCCGGACCGGACCGGAGCGCCGTGGGGGTCGTGAGTGTCGTGGGGGTCGCTCTTACTCACGTGCATGGTGTTCCTCTCGACGGCGGCGGGTGGGGTCCACACGGCCCGCTCTGCCGATGTCCGGATGCTGTTCCAGGCCGATGCTGGAAATGTCGCAAGTGACACCATCAAGGCGGATCCATGGACGAATCGCAATCCGAGCGGGAAATCGCGCACCGCGCCGCACCGGGGGAACCCGGCGGACGCGGCACCCGGCTGCGGCGATCCGCACCGCGCGCGGCGCGGATCGTCCGGGACGCACGCGAGTGGTTCGGCTGGATCGTCGCGGCCGCGGGTGCCGCGCTCTGCGTCCTGGGCTGGTACGGGGTGTCGGGCGAGAGCTTCGCCGAGCAGCAGATCCCCTACCTGGCGTCGTCGACGATCCCGGGTGCGGCCCTGATCGTGGCGGGCGCCGTCCTCCTCGCCCTGCGCCCGCCCCGCGGCCCCGCGCAGGAAGGCACGGAACCGCCGGAACGGCGGGGAACCGGCCGCCCCGACCTGACCGACCTGCGGGTGGAGCAGTTGCACGCCCTGCTGGTGGAGCCCACCGACGGGACGGCGCCCGACGGGACCGCGGGCGGGCCGGCCGACCCGGCGGCCCTGCTTCCGGCCGGCGCCGCAGCACCGCGCGGCACCGTCCTGCTGGCCGTGCCCGAGGGAACGCTCTACCACCGCCCGGACTGCCCGCTGGTGGCCGGCAAGTCGCGGGCCGAACCGGTCGACGCGGCCGCCGTGCGGGTGCGCCGGCTCACGCCTTGCCGCATCTGCGAGCCCGGCGAGCCCGGCGACCACTCCGGCCCCCACGGCCCCCACGGCCCGGACAAGCCCGACGCCCCCGCCCCGGACTCCGCCGAGCACCCCCGGCCCACCCGTCCGGGCGAGTCCGCCCCGCCGGCCGGCTGAAGCGGCGGTCCCCGTGCCGGACGTCCCCGCCCTCGACTCCCTCGGCCTCACCGTCGACCTGGCCCTCGCCGGGCTCACCGTCGGCAGCGCGGCCGCGCTGAGCGGCATCGGCCTGGTGGTCTGCCACCGCGCCACCGGCGTGCTCAACATCGCCCAGGGCGCCCAGGCCATGCTCGTCGCCTACCTGCTGCGCGACCTCGTCGTGGTGCGGCAGTGGCCGGTCTGGCCGGCCGTCGCGTGCTGCCTGCTGCTGGTCGCGCCCGCACTCGGGGTGCTGCTGGACGTCCTGGTCTACCGGCCTCTGCAACGGCGCGGGGCGGGGGTGGCCGAGACGACGGTGGCCGGGATCGGGGTGTTCGTGCTGCTCATCGGACTGGTGGTGCTGGTCTGGGGCGGCTCCCCGGTGGGCGGCACGCCCTCGCCCTTCGGCGGCACGCCGATCGCGCTCCCCGGCAGCCACAACCTGCGCGCGGACACCGTGGCGCAGCTCGCCGCCATCGCCGTCCTCTGGATCACGGTGGCCGCGATCACCCGGTTCACCCGGTTCGGTCTCCGGCTGCGCGCCGTGGTGGACGACCGCCGGCTCGCCGGGCTCGCCGGGGTGGACGCCGACCGGGTGTCCGCGGCCGGCTGGGCGTTCGGCTCGCTCACGGCGGGGCTGGTCGGCATCGCCCTCGCCCCCTACCTGCTGCTCGACCCGTACGGGCTGCCGTTGCTGGTGATGGAGACCATCGCCGTCGCGGTGGCGGCGCGGCTGCGCAGCATCCCGGTCGCGGTGGTCACCGGTCTCGCGCTGGGGATCGCGCAGGCCGAGCTGACCAGGGTCCGCCCGTCCGGGCAGCTGCTGCCTCTGGTCCAGGCCCTGCAGGCCAACCTCTTCGTGGTGGCGCTGCTGGCCACCGCCCTGCTGGCCGGGCCGGGGATCGCGGGCGAGTACGGCGACCGCGCCCCGTTGCCCGCCCGCCGTACCGGGCGGGACGGCGCGGCCGCCGGGGGCCGCGCGGCCGGGGCGGTCTGCCTGGTGCTGCTCCTGCTGCCGCTGGGCTTCCGCGACAGCGACCTGCGCAACGCGCTGCTGGTGCCGGCGCTGGCCCTCGTGCTGCTCTCCGTGGTGGTGGTGACCGGCTACGGCGGGCAGATCTCGCTCGGCCAGGCCGGGTACGCGGGGCTGGGCTCGCTCGGGACGGCCCTGCTGATGTCGGGGCGGATCCCCGGCGTGCCACCGCTGCCCGCCGCGCCCGCGCTGCTGTTCGCCGTCCTGGCCACGGCGCCGCTCGGGCTGCTCACCGGCTGGCCGGCGATCCGGCGCCGGGGGCTCGCCCTGGCGCTGGTGACCTTCGCCGTCGGGACGGCGATGAGCCGGTTCGTCTTCCAGCAGCCGTACGCGACCACCGGGCTCACCCTGGACCGGCCCGGCTTCCTGGCCGGCGACCGGGCCTTCTACCTCGCCGAACTGCTGCTGCTGGGGCTGGGCCTGACGGTGGTGCACGGGCTGCACCGGGGGCGGCTGGGCCGGGCGCTGACGGCGATGCGCGACCACGAGCCGGGCGCGGTCGCGGCGGGGGTCGACGTACCCGGGCTCAAGCTGTTCGCCTTCGTGGCGGGGGCTGCGCTGGCGGCGCTCGGCGGCGGCCTGATGGGCCTGGCCGGGCGGGCCTTCGACGCCGCCTCGTTCGACCCGGTGCGCGGGCTGCTCTGGTTCGCGGCGGTGGTCGTGGCCGGCGCGGACAGCGCACTCGGCGCGGTGCTGGCCGCCGCGCTGCTGATCGGCCTGGACGCGGGCACGACGGCCGGGGTGTCGGCGGTCGCGGTGGGGCTCCTCGCGGCGGCGATCGGCCGGCTCCCCGGCGGCCTCGCGGGCCTGGCGGAGCGGCTGGCGGGCCGTCGGCCGCAGCGCCGGCCGGGGGCCGGGGCGGCGCTCGCGCCCGGGCGGCTCACCCCGGCCGGGCGGCGGGTCCGCGCGCTGATCGCGGCGCGGCAGGCGGACGGCCCCGCGGCGGGGGCCGATCCGTGAGCCGGCGCGTCGCCCGTCCGGCCGCCGGGGCCCGGCCCGGCGCCGCCGCCCGGCTGACGGCACGCGGACTGGTCCGCCGCTACGGCGGCATCGAGGCCGTGGCCGGCGTCGACCTGACCGCACCGGCGGGGCGGATCACCGCCCTGATCGGGCCGAACGGCGCCGGGAAGAGCACCCTGTTCGACTGTCTGGCCGGCACGGTCCGCCCGGACGCCGGCCGGGTGCTGCTGGGCGGCCGCGAGGTGACCCGGCTGCCGGCCCACACCCGGGTGCGGATCGGTCTGGCCCGGACGTTCCAGCAGATCGCCGTCTTCCCGACCCTCTCGGTCGCGGACAACGTCCGGGTCGGCGCCGAACAGCGGCCCGGCACCCGGCGGGACACCCGCGCGGTGGACGCCGCGACCGGAGGCGCCCTGGCCCTGCTCGGTCTCCAGGAGCTCGCCGCGCAGCCGGCCGGCGAGCAGCCCACCGGGGTGCTGCGCCTGGTCGAGCTCGCCCGCGCCCTGGCCGGCGGCCCGCGCGTCCTGCTGCTCGACGAACCGGCGGCCGGCCTGGACACGGCGCAGACCGCCCGGCTGGTCGCCGTCCTGCGCGGGCTGGCCGACCGGGGCATGGCACTGCTGCTGGTCGAGCACGATCCCGACCTGGTCGCCGAACTGGCCGACACCGTCTACGCGATGGCCGACGGCCGGGTGGTGGCGCACGGTCCGGCAGGCGCCGTGCTCGCCGACGCCCGGGTGGCCCGGACCTGGGGACCGGACCTGCGGGGAGGCGACCCGCGCCCGTGACCGTCGAAGCCGCCCTGCACGCCGCCCGGGTCCGCTACGGCCCGCTCGAAGCGCTGCACGGCGTGGACCTCGCCTTCCCCGCCGGCGCGGTGACGGTCCTGCTCGGCCGCAACGGCGCCGGCCGGACCAGCGCGCTGCACGCGCTGGCCGGGGTGGTGCGCCTGGCCGCCGGGCGGGTGGAGTGGCAGGGGCGGGACGTCACCGGGCTCTCCGTCCACCGGCGCGTGCGGCTGGGCCTGGCGCTGGTGCCGGCGGAGCGGGCCGTGTTCACCTCGCTCACGGTGGCCGAACACCTCGGCCTCGCCCGGAGCGGCACCGGACCGGCCCCTGCCCCCACCGCCACCGACGAGGCGCTGGAGCTCTTCCCCGAGCTGACTGCGCTGCTCCTGCGCCGGGCCGGCACGCTCTCCGGCGGACAGCAGCAACTCGTCGCCGTGGCAATGGCTTTGAGTACACATCCGCGCCTCCTGCTGCTGGACGAACCGGACCGCGGGCTGGCGCCGGCCGTCACCGCCCGGCTGCACGCGCACCTGCTCGAGCTGGCCGCGACCGAGGGCCGGGCGGTCGTCCTCACCGCGCAGTCGCTGCCGCACGGCCTGGCCGGAGCCGCCGTCGTCCACGTGCTCCACCGCGGCGAGGTCGGCTTCTCCGGCGAGCCCGCCGAGCTCGGCGGGCCGCCGGCCGCCATGCGGCGATCGACCGGCCCGGGGGCGTGACCGCGCCCGGGGCGACGTTCCGCTCGCCGCTACTGGGCCAGGTAGCCGCCGTCCACCGGCAGGACCGCGCCGGTGACGAACGAGGCGTCGTCGGAGGCCAGGAAGAGCACCGCGGCGGCCACCTCGGCGGGGTCGCCCAACCGTCCCATGGGGTGCAGCTTCTCGATCGCCTCCAGGTACTCGGGGCCGCCCGGCTCGTCCTGCAGCCGGCGGACCCGCTCCGTGGTGATGGTCCCGGGAGCCACGGCATTGACCCGGATGCCTCGGGAGGCCCACTCCACGGCGAGGTGCTTGGTCAGTCCCGACGCGACGAACTTGGCCGGCCCGTAGACCGCCTGGCCGCGCTGGCCCGCCTCGCCGGAGATCGAGGAGACGCAGACGATCGCGCCGCCGGCGCCCCCGTGCCCGGCGGCGCCCGATCCGTCCGCCCCGGCCATCGCCTCCACGGCGTACTTGCAGGTCAGGAACATGCCCCGGCCGTCCACGGCCATCACCCGGTCCCAGTCGTCGGCGCCCGCCTCGGTGATCTCCATCAGCGGGATCACGCCCGCGTTCGCCACCAGGACGTCGAGCCGGCCGTGCCGCTCGACGGCGGCCTCGATCATGCGGCGGGCGTCGTCGTCCCGCGAGACGTCGCCGACCACCGTGGTGACGGCCTGCGGCAGCGCGTCCGCGAGCCGCCCCAGGCCGTCCCGGTCGATGTCGGTCGCCACGACCGCCGCCCCCTCGGCCGCGAAGCGCTCGGCGACCGCTCGCCCGATACCGCTCGCCGCACCCGTCACCACGCACACCTTGCCGGCCAGCCGTCCGGCGGCCGGAACACCGCCCTGCGGGAGTCCGCTCAGCTCAGTCATGGCACCGGACCCTACCGACTTGACGTCAGAAAGGCTCACAAGCAGCACAGTTGACCCGCACGTGCCGAACCGGTCGCCGCGGCCGCGAGGTCTCCGGCGCCCTGCACACCGGCGAGTCCACGGTGAAGTCGCACGTCGCCGGGCCATCGCGGCCGGGTTGGACGTCACCTCGGGCGGCGAGCCGGCCGCCCTGGCCCACCCCGCCGGCACGCCGCCCTCGCCGACCCGCCCCGCGGGCCGGACCGGTGGTCGGCGCCGCCCGGACGGCGGTGTGTCCGGGCGACGGTGTGTCCGGGCGACGCCGACCCGGCCGGGTCAGGGTGCCGGGTGCGCTCCGCCGTCGGCCACCGGGGCGAGCCGGAAGTCGACGGCCCGCCACGCCGTCTCCGCCCGGGTGACGGCCTCGTCGCGGTCGGCGCCCACGGCCAGGACGTACCCCTGACGGCTGCCGGATCCGGTCAGCGGGCCGAGTCGGCGGCCGGGCTCCGCCGCGGCCTTCACGGTGACGACGCCGGGGAGTCCCCCGGCGGCGTCGACCCCGTCGACGGCCAGGACCTCGACGTTCTCGTGGGCGAAGAACCGGATGGCGGCGGCGCCACCGACCGGCGCGCGGCGGACCTGCCCGTCGAGGCCGAGCATCCCGGCGGCCGTGGCGGCGGCCAGCGGCACGCCGGTGACCAGCTCCACCATCTCCCAGATCTGGTCCCCGCCGAAGCGGGTCTGGGTCTCGATCACGACCGGCGAGCCGTCCGACCGCAGCATCACCTCGGTGTGGGCGGGCCCCCAGCGGTGCCCCAGCGCGTCGAGCAGCGCGACGACCGTCCCCTCGACGGCCTGCGCCGCACCGGTGTCGAGGGCGGCCGGGAGCTGGTGCCCGGTCTCGACGAAGGAGGGCGCGCCCGAGGTGAGCTTCTCGGTGACCGCCACCAGCTCGTGCTTGCCGTCCAGGGTGAGCGTCTCGACGCTCAGCTCCCGTCCCGTGACGAACTCCTCGGCGAGCACCGTGCCGCCGGCCACCGCGGCCCGCCGCCACGCCGCGGCCGCCTCCCCGGGGCTGCGGGCCAGCGTCACGCCGCGGCTGCCGGAACCGTCCGCGGGCTTGACGATGACGGGGGCGCCGAGCTCCCGCTGGAAGGCGGCCGCCTCGTCGGCGGCGCCGCAGGCCCGGTAGCGCACGGACGGCAGGCCGTGATCGGCGAGCAGCGCGCGCATCCGGGTCTTGTCCCGGCTGCGCTCGACGGCCGGCACCGGGTTGTGCGCGACGCCCAGGCTCTCCCCGATCAGTGCGGCGGTGAGCAGGTGCGGCTCCGCGAAGGAGACCACGGCGTCGAAGGGGGCGCCCGCCCCGTGCAGGAGCTCCGCCAGGGAGCGGGCCCAGCCGCCGCCCAGCTCCTCCTGGACGAACAGCCCGTCCGCCCGCTCCCGTTGGAGGTCGCTCAGGTCGGCGCGCTGCTGGAGGAGCGTGATCCGCGCGTCGAGCTCGGCCATCGAACGGAAGCCGGAGTCCTTGCCGCCGATGACCAGGAGGTGGGGACGGTCGCGTCGGCGCTCCGCGGCTCCCCCCTGCGGGCGGGTCAGGACGAGGTCGGCCATCCCCCAGACCGCCCCGATGTCCCGCTGCAGGTCGTCCGCGCCGTCGGCGGTCAGTTCGGCGGAGAGGACCTGCCAGTGGCCCTCCGCCGCCGTTCCGGCGATCACCCCCGGGGCGTGGTAGAGGCTGTGCCGGGCGTACGTCGGCAGGGCGGTGACCCGGTCGAAGCCGTCCAGCCCGGTGAAGACGCCGGTGACGCGCGGGAACGGGGTGACGATGCCGAAGGGCCGGTCGAAGCGGGCCTCCAGGTCCGGCCGCTCACCGCGCAGCACCGCCGCGTAGGCGGCCATGAAGGAGACCCCGTGGGCCTGGTGGAGCACCCGCGCCCGGTGACCGCCGGGCCGGACGCCGACCTCCAGGAGCCGGGGCCCCTTCGCCGTGAGGATGAACTCGACGTGCGCGGCGCACAACCGCAGGCCCATGGCCCGCACGGCGGCGACCGCGAGCTCGGCCATCGTCCGCCGGTGCTCCTCGCCCGCCAGGCTGGGCGCGAAGCGGGCGAAGTGGTGGAAGTCGTCGCCGCCCAGGTCCGCCCCGGTGAGGACGTCGACGACCGGGCTCGGCCACGGCGTGCCCTCGCCGTCGACCACGAGGTCGACCGAGTGGTTGCTGCCCGCCAGGAACTCCTCGACCTGCAGGGCCGTGAACCGCTCGGGCAGTCCCTTGCCCCGGACGTGGTCGGCCACGCCCCTGCGGATGTGGTCGAAGGTCTCGGCGGCGGCCTCCGGGCCGGGCACCGTGAGCACGAACAGGCTGGAGTAGAGCGCCGCCGGCTTGACCACGACCGGCCACCCGTGCGCCTCGCCGAAGTCCAGGACGTCCTGCACCGACCCGGCGGGGCCGAACCGGCCGGTGCTGTCCGCGCCGATCCGCTCGGTGAAGAGCCGGCGCATCAGCTCCTTGGAGCGCAGGCCCGCGACCTCCTCCTCCGGCAGCGCGGGCAGGCCGAGCACCGTCAGCAGCCGCGCGTACGGCTCGACGTACGCCTCGCGCAGGTTGAGCACGCAGACCCCCGGTTCCTCGCCGAGCCGGGCCGCGAGCGGCTCGACGCCCTCGGCGGGATCCCAGGGGACGACGACGTCGAAGGCCTCGTCGTCGGCGCACCAGCCGTGCGAGCGCACGTCGCGGATCAGACCGACCCGGTAGCCGGCGTCCCGGAGCGGCTCGAACTCGCCGTACCGGGCGTTGCCGAGGAAGAGCACCAGGTCCTGTGCGGTCATCGGGCGACCTCCATCGCGTCCGCGTCGTCGAATCCGTAGGCCACCGAGGCGAACGAGCCGGCCAGGACGGCCACCTCGTCCGCCGTCTCACGGGCCGCGCCCCCGGTCGCGGCGCGCGCCATGAGGTCCGCCAGTCGCCACATCTCGGCGGGCCCCATGCCCCGGCGGGTCACTTCCTGGACCCCGAGCCGCAGCACGACCCGCCCCTCCACCGGCCGGGCGTTGAGCATCAGCCCGGCCCGCATCAACGCGCCGGCGAGCTCGTAGCCGCCCGCCCGCCCCGGCCGCTCCGGGGCCTCGACCAGGAGGACGTGGCTCGCGCTCTCCTGCTCCCGCCCCGGCGGGCGGTACACGGTGAAGCCCGATTCGCCCAGCGCGTGGGCCAGCGCGGCCCGGTTCGCCAGCATGTCCCGCGCGTACCCGGCGGCGTGCACGCCCATCTCCAGCGTGGTCACGTAGTTGGCGAGGGTCGGCCCGGTCTGCTGGGACGAGATCAGGGACATCCCCAGGCGGTCGGAGAAGTTCCGGCCGGCCTCGGCGTCGGCGAAGGCGACCAGGCCCTTGTGGGCGCCGGGGAAGCTCTTGTGGGTGTTGCCCTGGACGATGTCGCAGCCCTCGCCGATCGGGTCCTGGAACTCACCTCCCGCCACCAGGCCCAGCGTGTGCGAGGCGTCGTACACCAGCAGGGCCCCGGGGCCGACGATCGCCCGCAGCTCGCGCAGCGGCAGCGGCGCGAGCGGCACGCCGTGGTCGAGGAAGACCATGGCGCCCGGGCACCTCCGCCAGGCCGCCGCGAAGGCGGCGAGGTCGACCGTTCCCGTCTCGCGGGACCACGGGAGGCAGGCGCTGCGCCGGCCCATCGACTCCAGCAGCGGCCCGGTCGCGAAGTGGCCGCCGTTCTCCGGGGCGATGGACCAGACCGTCCCGCCCGGCTCGGTGAGCAGCGCGAAGACCGACATCGTGGCGTGCAGCCCCGACAGCGGCCGGAAGTCCACCCAGGCGGCGCCGAGCAGCCGCCGGGCCGTCTCGACGGCGGCCTGCTCCAGCCGGTCGACGCCGGGGTAGGCGGCCGACAGCAGGCCGGAGCGCAGCAGCGGGTCCATGCCCCGGCGCTCCCGCTCGTGGCCGATCAGGTAGCGGTTCGCCAGCGGGCTGTGCAGCATGCGCTCGGCGGTGCGCGAGAGCACGTTCTCGAACGCGGCGAGGTTGACGGTGGAGGAGATCCGGTCGGCGTCGGCGCGAACGGCGGCGAGCAGGCCGGCCGCCGGGGCGGCGGGGGCGCCGGACCGGCGCGCCTGCGCCGGTCCGGCGACGGCCAGGGAGGCCGTCATCCCTCGCCTCGCAGCCGGGCGCCCTCGGCGTCCCAGCGGCTGCGGAACTCCAGGGCCTTCTCCAGGTAGTCCTCCGGCTTGTAGCCCTTGGCGAACTCCTCGACGATCGCGGCGCCGCCGAAGCCGTACTCGCCCAGCTTCTCCAGCGAGCCCCACAGGTCGAAGTCGCCCTCGCCGATGGGGATGTGGGTGTGGTCGGCGCCCTTGATGTCGGCGATGTGGGCCGTCTGGACGTACGGCGCGACGGTCGCCAGGGCCTCGTCGTAGTCGCCGCGCGGCAGGTGCACGGTGGCCAGGTGCGGCACGTCCAGGGTCAGCCAGGTGCCGGTGCTGCGGCACAGCTCGACGTGCTCCTCGGGGGTGAAGACCACGTAGCGCGGGCGGTTGGCGCCCATGTTCTCGATGCAGAGCTGGATGCCGGTGCTGGAGATCAGCGGCTGCACCTTGTCCAGCGAGGAGCGCAGCACGTCGAGCAGCACGTCGTTGCTGCGCCGGGACATGTAGCCCGGGTGGTAGGTGACCCGCTGCACGCCGAGGTCGGCGGCGAAGTGCACGGCGCGGCGCAGGTAGTTGACCGACTCGGCGCGCTCGTCCTCGTCCGGCGAGACCAGGTCGGTGTGCGGCCCGTACCAGGCCGCGTGCACCGACACGTCCAGGCCGCGGGTCGCGATGACCGAGCGCATGCCGTCGACGATCTTCTCGTACTCGGGCGCGGTCGCCCCGAAGAGGACCTCCTGCGCCTCCTCGGCGATCTCGAACTCGATGTCGGTGAAGTGCCCGGCCAGGAACTCCATGTGCTCAACGATCTCGGCGGGGTTGTCCCAGATGTTGGTGGAGAACCCGATGCGCGGGCGGACCAGCGCCTTGCTGTCGAGGATGTCGGTCACAGGGCTACCTCTTTCGTGGAGTCGAAGCTGGAGTCGAAGCTGGCGAAGAAGTCGACGAGCAGCATGTCCCGGACGCCGACGGCGGCACCGCGGGCGGCGGTGATCGGCGAGACGTCGTGCAGGACCCGGCGGTCGTCGAGGACGATCGACTCCAGCGGGTCGGAGAGCAGCGCCCGGTGGATCTCGCGCCGGTCGAGGTCGTACAGGCGCGACTGCGCGCCCTCCACTCCCTCGCGGCGGATGAGCACCTGGGCGACGTAGCTGTGCCCGTCCTGGTGGATCCCCTCCGGCGCCGGGTCGCCCTCGGCGTCGGGCAGGGCGACCACCCGGATCTGGTGGACGCCGCAGGTGTCGACGGTGTGCCGGGGACCGGGCAGGCGGTCCCGGAAGGCCTGCACGACGGCGCGCAGCGCCGGGCCGGCGGCCACGGTGTCGTGCAGCGGCGCGAACAGCCGGGGCACTCCGCCGACGAAGCTGTTCACCGTCCGGTCCTGGAGGAACGTGCCGTGCGGCAGCGGCTCCAGGCCCTCGTCCAGCAGCCGGAACCTGCCGTACCGGCGGAAGCGGTAGGGCCGCTCGGTCCCGAGGTACTCGTCGGCGGGGAGGTCGTTCCAGGAGTCCAGGAAGGACTCCAGGGCCTGCGGCGGAACGCCGTCGAGGGCTCCCCGCAGGACGTCGGAGGGGAAGTGCGCGAACGGGGCCGTCTCCGGCGCCCCGGCGGGGGCCGCTCTGCCGGCGCTCGCCGGCAGAGGGGGCACGACCGCGGGGTCCGGTGTGGTCATGGGTGTGGTGGGCATGGTTCCTCGCTTGTCGTGCTGCCTCAGGTCTGGCTTTCCGGCAGTCGGACGACCAGGGCTCCGAGCCCGTCGCCGACGGTCAGCTGGCAGCTCAGACGGCTCTCCGGGCGGCGCTCCACGGCGGTGTAGTCGAGCATCTCGTCCTCGTCGTCGTCGGGCTCGGGCGGCGACTCCCCCTCGACCTCCTCGACGAACACGTGGCAGGTCGCGCAGACCATGCGTCCGCCGCACTGGCCGACGATGCCGTCGATTCCCTCCTCGACAGCGGCGTCCATGACGGTCACACCGACCGGCACGTCCAGCACGGATCGGGATCCATCGGGTTCAACATAGGTGATCTTGGCCATGATGCCGGCAATTCACTCTCGTCATGACGGAACGTCAAATCACTTTCCCCCGGGGTTCGGGGGGTGCCGGGAGTGCCCACGGCGGGGCACCGGCGAAAGGACTTGCGGGCCGGATCCGGCCGGACCGCGTGAATGCACACACGGCCGCCGGAGTCCGGTTTCTGACAGGCAATCAGTACTCAGGAAACGACTGGAGCTGTCGCCCGCCCCCACGGGACGACATCCGATCCGGCGCCCGAGGATTCGGCGCCGGTCTCAATCACGCGAGAAGCGGCACCAATTCGGTGCCGACTCCGTCAAGCGTCATCACGCGAACCCCCCGGCTCCACTCGGTGACGCGGCGCCACGCTAACCGCCCCTGAACTGGCGTGTCAACGGTTCCCAGACCGCGAATTGACGATCCGCCAGGCCATGGCCGGGCACGTACCGGTCGGACCCGATCGGTGTCAATTGTCGGCTGCGTCACAGCCAATTCGAAGGGTCCGTGGCCGCAGTTCCGGGACTACTTCGAGTGCGAAGCGGACTGCTCGGCCGCCGCCCGCTCCCCACCCGCCGGAGCGGTCCCGTCGGCGGGCTCCCCTTCGACGCCGGGACCCTCGTAGGCCGGCCCCTCCGCGGCCGCCCCCGCGACCGGCCTCCCGGACCACACCGCGCCGGCCGACGCCGCCGCGAACAGCGCCGCGAGGACCACCCAGGCCCAGAACCCCAGCGGCAGCAGGGCCGACACCAGGAGGGTCGGCCCGACGATCCGCTGGGCCGTCATCCCCATGCTGAACGTGGCGAGATAGCGCGCCCTGGCCGCGGCCGGCGAGAGCACGTACGAGAGCTCCCAGCCCGCCACCGACTGCAGGTTCTCGCCGACCGTCACCGCCACCACCGCGCCGACCGTGCAGACCAGGCAGACCCACACCGGCACCCGCTCCGCGACCGCGAACAGCCCGCAGCCGATCACCAGCGACAGCGCCGTGGCCCTCAGCAGCCGCACCGAGCCGTCGACGCTGGTCGCGAAGCGGTGCACCCACGCCTGGAGCAGAACCGTGAGGACGGTGTTGACGGCGAGCAGGACGGAGAGCCAGGCGTGGGGCAGCTCGGTGCGCTGCACCACCCAGATCGGCAGCAGGACGACGATCAGCGAGTCGAAGAGCGAGAGCACGCCGTTGGAGACCGTGAACACCATGAACCGCGGGTCGCGGTACGGCGCGGCGCCGGACCGCACGTCCGCGGCGGGCGCCCTCGGTATCCCGTCCGAGGCCCGGACCGCCCACAGCGCCATCCACGCGATCACCAGGAAGGACACCGCGTCCACCAGGAACACGGCCTGGAACGCGGCGGTGACGTGGAGGCCGAGCACGAGCCCGGCCACCAGCAGCCCGCCGGTGAGGCCGGCGTTGCGCACCGCCCGGATCGAGGCCAGGGTGCGGGTCCGCTCCTCCTGCCCGGCCACGCCGGAGACGATCACCTGGAGCAGTGGCGAACAGGCACGCTCGGCCGCGAGGAGTGCACAGGTGAGAACGGCGTACCCGGCGAAGCCGTGGATCAGCGCGTAGGCGGCGAATCCCACTCCACGCAGCCACATCAGCGCGACGTAGGTGCGGACCACGCCCCACCGGTCGGCGACGTGCCCCAGCGGCAACGGGCTGAGCAGGCCGAAAATCGCGGCGACCGAAAGGGTCGTCGCGACCTGGGCCGCGGGAAATCTCAGCACGCCCACGAAGTAAAGCGTGGACGCGGCCAGGAAAAGCCCGTTGCCGAACGAGTCGACCAGCGCCCCGGCGACCAGCATGCGGCTTCCGCGCTTTGCGGGGACGACCTCCGCCGCGATACGAGCGACAATTCCCACCGGCCCGAACCCCCGTCGCCGCGCACACCCCCGTGACCGCGGCCAACCCTAGTGGACCGTCCACCGGGGCGGCAAGGAGCGGACGGTCGCCGATTTCACTGAATTGGAAATGCAGTTGACGCCCCATCGGATCCGCCCGGTTCCCGTCGATTCTGCCGTTGACCGTTGCCAACTCCGTTGTGCAGACTCTTCGAAAACCGATCCCGATGTTCCGGAGAGCCCGTTGCCCAGCACCACACCACCGCCCCGCGCCCTCCTGGTCGGATGGAAGCCGGTGGCGATCGAGGCCCTCCGGGCGGAAGGCTGCTCGGTCGTCTGCGCGGTCAGCGCGACCGACGCGGACCGGGCCCGCAGCGGCACGGACGCCGAGATCGTGGTGGCAGACCAGGCCGGTGACGTCGAGTCGGTGCTCTTCGCGCTCGGGCGTGCCGGGCTCTCCCCCGACGGCTTCGACCTCGTCACCAGCGGCCAGGAGTACTCGCTCGTGGCCGCCGCGGCCATCGGCGCGATCGGTGGCGCCCGGTCCCTCCCGGTCTCGGTCGCGATCGCACTTCGGGACAAGTTCGTGCAGAAGGAGCGCGTCCGCGCGGTCGGCGTGACCACCGCCCGGTGCGAGGCCTTCGACGACCCGGCGGGCGTCGGGCAGGCGGCCCTGCGGGTCGGCGGGTTCCCCGTCGTGGTCAAGCCGCTGGCGGGTGCCGGGGCGCGGAACACCGCCCGGCTGGCCTCGCCCGAGGCGGCACGGGCCTGGGCCGCCTCCGCTGCGACCGGCCCGTGGCTGGTCGAGGAGTTCGTTCCCGGAGCCGAGTTGCACCTGGACGGCGTCGTGCGCGACGGAGGGATACGGCTGCTGGGTGCCTCCCGCTACCTCCGCAACGTGATCGACGTGCACAGCGGGGCGCTGGTGGGCTCGGTCTCCGTCGCCGCCGCGGAACAGCCGGAGCTGTACGCGCGGGCGCATCGCCTGGTCGAGCAGGTCCTGGCCGCCCTGGGCCACACCGACGGCGTGTTCCACATCGAGGTGTTCGAGCAGCCCGACGGTTCGCTGGTCTTCGGCGAGTGCGGCGGCCGGGTCGGCGGCGGGCGGATCGACGAGGTGACCCGCCGGGCGTTCGGCGGCGACCTGCACCGGCACTGGGCCGCCGCGACGCTGGGCGCACCGGCACCCGAGGTGGCGGAGACGACCGGCGGATCGTTCGGCTGGGCCTTCCTCACCGCCCCGGCCGGGCTGGTCCGCTCGGTACCCTCCCCGGACGGACTCCGCGCCCGGCCCGGCGTCGTCGACGCCACCGTGAAGCTCGGACCCGGCGAGCTCTCCAGGCCTGCCGTGAAGTCCTTCGACCGTGCCGGGGACATCGTGGTGACGGGCGCCGACTCCGCGGAGGTGGCCGCACGGCTGACCGCCTGCGCGGAGTGGTTCGCCTCGTCGGTCGCGATCGCCGCGGACGCCGAAGCCGCCGCATGAGCGCCCCCGGCGCCGCCTGGGACCCGACAGCGCCCGGGGTGCTGTCGCTGCCCTCCGGCCGGCTGGTGCGCGGGCGCGGCCTGCGCAGACCGCCGCTGCCCGGGCCACAACCCGACTTCGGGCTCTACCTGCTGGGCCGCCGGCCCGCGAGCCCGCCGTGGGAGAGCCGCTGGCTCCGCTGGCCGGACTTCCGCCTGCCCGGCGACCCGGCCGAGGCCGCCGAGGCACTGCGCGACGCCTGGCGGCGCTCGGCCCGGCAGCGGGTGGAGCTCGGCTGCGCCGGCGGCCGCGGACGGACCGGAACGGCACTCGCCTGCCTGGCCGTCCTGGACGGGGTGCCGGCCGGCGAGGCGGTGGCGTACGTCCGGGAGCACTACGACCGGCGCGCCGTCGAGACGCCCTGGCAGCGCCGGTTCGTGGAGCGGTTCCGCTGACGCCTCGGCCCACGCCTCGGCCCACGCCTCGGCCCACGCCTCGGCACCGGCGGCCCGGCCGCACCGCCCGTCCGGGAAATCCCCTGCGCCCCGCTCGGCGGCCGTGTTACGGTCGGGCCCTCCTTGTGCGACCGGAAACCGAGAGAGACGGGGAAGGTGAGATCGTGGCCGCGGTGAGATCCGCTGCGCCGGCGATGCCGCGCGGCGACCGGACGGCTGTTCTCCGTTCCCGGGCCCTGGTCTGACCTTTCCGCACCTGCAACGCGCTCGTCGTGCCTGCGGTGCGCCGGGGCCCTTCCTCGAAGGGTTTCACCATGCGTTCCACTTCCTCCGCCCACGCCCGTTCCTGGCTCACCCGCACCGAGACCGCCGCGGACGTTCCGGCCGTCCGGGCGCTGACACTCGCGGCGTTCGGGCGGCTCCACGAGGCCGATCTCCTCGACGGGCTGCGCCGGGACGAGGCCTGGATCGACGGCCTCTCCGTCGTGGCCACCGACCCGGCCGACCCCGCGGGCACGCCCGTCGGGCACGTCGTGCTGACCCGTGCCTTCATCGGGGACGTCCCGGCGCTGGCCATGGGGCCGGTGTCGGTCGACCCGGATCACCAGCTGTCGGGCGCCGGGTCCGCGGCCGTGCGGGCCGGACTCGACGCCGCCCGGAGCATGGGCGAGCGGTTCGTCGTCCTGCTCGGGCACCCGACGTACTACCCGCGGTTCGGCTTCGTCCGGGCCTCCGCCCACGGCATCCGTCTGAGCATCGACGAGCCCGACGAGGCCTGGATGGCGCTGGCCCTCGACGACCGGCACCCGCTTCCGTCGGGCCTGGTCCGCTGGGCCGCGGCGTTCGGCATCTGATCCCGCC
The DNA here is from genome assembly GCF_043950205.1 of Kitasatospora hibisci. Lineage (NCBI taxonomy): Bacteria > Bacillati > Actinomycetota > Actinomycetes > Kitasatosporales > Streptomycetaceae > Kitasatospora > Kitasatospora hibisci. The sequence continues at coordinate 2,055,937 of NZ_CP171642.1, forward strand.
TCGGGCGCGGCGGTGACGCGCCGCCCGGCCACTGGTCCGGACGCCGCGTCACGCCCCGCGCCGTGCGTCGCCGGGACGCGAATCGAGTGGACGGCCCCCGGCCCCCTGGTTAGGTTGCCGGGCATGGCGACCACCTCGGACCCGGCCGGCTGGCGCGCGGCCAACCGCGCGAACTGGGACGAACGCGTACCGATCCACGTGGCCGGCGACTTCTACGACGTGCCCGGCTTCGTCGCGGGCAACGACTCGCTCCGCGGCTTCGAACTCGCCGAGGTCGGCGACGTCGACGGGAGGACGCTGCTCCACCTCCAGTGCCACATCGGGCTGGACACGCTCTCCTGGGCCCGGCGCGGGGCCGCCGTCACCGGTCTCGACTTCTCCGCGCCGGCCGTGGAGACGGCTCGCGACCTCGCCGCGAAGATCGGCGCTGACGGCGCCCGGTTCGTCGTGGCCGACGTCTACGACGCAGTCGAGGCCCTGCACGGGCGGACCTTCGACGTCGTCTACACCGGCTTCGGCGCTCTGTGCTGGCTCCCGGACGTCGACCGCTGGGCGCGGACGGCGGCCGCCCTGGTCGCCCCGGGCGGATTCCTCTACCTGGCCGAGTACCACCCGATCACCGATGTCCTCGGCGAGGACGGCCGGACGATCGAGGAGGACTACTTCCGGCGCGAGCCGACCGTCTGGGACGAGCCCGGCACGTATGCCGACCCGGACGCCGCCACCACGGCCACGGTGACGGTCGAGTGGCGGCACGGCCTGGGCGACGTGGTCAGTGCGCTCGTCGCCGCGGGTCTGCGCCTGGAGTTCCTGCACGAGCACGACCACGCCCACTTCCGGCTCCCCGACGGCGGGGGCGTCCCGAAGGTGTACTCGCTCCGCGCCGCGAAGCCGGCGTAGGGCGGGCCCGAGCGGAGCGGGCCGCCGGGCGCCGCCGCGGTCAGAGGCGGACGCGCCGACCGAGGGTCGCGGCGCCGCCGACCGTGGTCGCGCTGGCCGTGATGGTGGACGGGGTGCCGAGGGAGTCGCCCATGTCGACTCCGATGCGGCCGCCGGCTCCGGCGCCGAGCCGGCCCTCGCGGGCGAGATGGGCGGCGAGACAGGCGGTGCTGTTGGCGTTGGCCACGTCCTCGGGGACACCGATGGACGGCGCGAACATCCGGGCCGCGAAGCGGATCCCGGCCGCGCCGGACGGGCCGCTCGCGCCCGGCCCACCACTGTTGCCAGTCTCGCAGTGGACGTAGCAGCCCAGCAGGCCCAGCCTGTCGCAGGCGGCGCGGAGCCGGTCGAAGTCCGGGGCCACGGCGGCCAGCGCGGACCGCGAGGTCACCGGGAGAAGGAGCCGCGGCCGGCCGAGGGTGGCGATCCGGCTGCCGGGGACGACCGCGTCCGCGGCGACGCCCAACGCGTCAAGGACGGCGTCCGGTTCGCCGTGCGCAGGCTCCCGCAGGGTGACCGGTCCCGGCTCGAACGCGGCGTCGTACTCGCCGTGCGCACGGGTGACCCGGCCGGCGAAGGAGCCGCCTCTCGTGCGGAGGACGGCCCGGTAGTCGGACCGGCCTGCGCGGGCGGCGAGGAACGCCAGGGCGGCGACGGTCCCGTGGCCGCAGCCCGGAAGCTCCCCGGTGGTGGTGAAGAAGCGGAGCGAGACGTCGGCGCCGGACGAGACGAAGACGGCGTGCGAGGCCCCCGTGAGCCCGGGGACGGTACGGCGCTGCTCGTCGCTGAGGGAGCCGGGGCCGCGGAGGCCGCCGAGGGACGACTCGTCGACGACGGCCGTGGGACTGCCACCCCGGCCGGCGCGCTGGCACGCGTGCACGAGGGTGACGGGCAGGCCGCTCACGTCCGCGGCGACGATGGCATCGAACACGCGGCAATCCTAGGCCGCATATGCCCGTTGCGGGGAGCCCGAGTTGAGGCGGCGGGTGAGCCGCACCCGCCGCCTCGTGCCTGGGTCAGCCCAGGCGGTCGGGGAGCGGGGCGAGCGTGAAGTTGTCCCAGATGAAGTTGTCCATCTGGTGCTGGTCCCCGCTGAGGTTGATCACGCGGTCGATCTTGCCCTCGGCGTTGAAGTGCCACACCAGCGCCCAGAGCGTGTCGACCCTGCCGACACCCTGCGTGCTGTAGCCCCGGTGGACGTCGACGACGTACTCGTCGTTGGTGCCGAAGAAGACCGGCTCGGCCTGGAAGCCGGCCTTGCCGAGCTGGTCGAAGAAGCTGCGGACCTCGGCGATCCCGTGCTTGGTGCCGGAGAGCGGGTGCCGGCCCGGAATGGTCCACGCGATGTCCTCGGCGAGGACCGCGCTCATGGCCTCGACGTCGCCGGCCGCGTAGGCGGCGAAGAAGCGCTCGATGACCTCGGCTTTCGGGTCCTTGGTGCTCATTTCCCGTTCCCCCCGTGAATGTTGAGCAAGTTGTGACGAGCCCATGAAAGCACGTTCGGGGCCGCGAGGCCCATCAATGATCCGAACTTTGAGATGTGGGAACGCGCAGGAAGTCGGAGGGGCCGACTTCCTGCGTCGCTTTCAGCGGGTAGGAGTTGGGGCTGCAGTCGGGGTGGTGATGGCCGGAGGAGGCTGCCAGTGGGAGCGGGTGCCGGGCGGAAGGGCCCACGCGATCAGGGCGAGGAGGAGCGCGAGCGGGAGGACGGTGAGAACGGCGGCCCTGGTGGTGTCGTGGTAACGCTCAGGCGACATGGGCGGCGGAGGTGGCGGCGGGCAGGTCGATCTCGGCCCAGACGGTCTTGCCGCCCGGCGGACGGGGGACGGCGCCCCAGCGGTCGGTGAGGGCGTCGATGAGCATCAGACCGCGCCCGGACTGGGAGTTGGCGGAGGTGATGGCGGGAGGGGCGGGGTAGCGGTCGCCCCGGCAGTCCGAGACCTCGATGCGCAGCAGGGCGTCACCCGCGGCGGTGGGAGTGAGGGCGAGGCCGAGCTCGAACATGCGCCCGGGAGCGCGACCGTGGGTGATGGCGTTGGCAGCCAGTTCGGCGACGACCAGCCGGGCGGAGTGGAACGGCCCCGAGGCCGCGGATTCGATTCCCCAGTCGGCGAGTTGGCGGCACGCAGTGCGCCGGCAGAGAGCAGCCCCCTTGGGGGTAGCGGGGAGGAGCGCGACGAGGGAGCGCGGCACTGTTGTGTCGAGGGCAATTTCGGACTTCATGAGCCAAAGCGTGGTGGGACGGACGTAGGCTGACCAGGCATTCGGCGAGTACGCACAGTATCTGTCCGGGTGCGGAAGGTGGCCTGTTCGGGCCGTTGGGCGTGACCTGGATTCAGGGGTGGTCGCAATGGGTGACGTACGGCGTGGCGGGGCGAGCGCTGAGGCCCGACCGGAATCGGCGGAAGACCTCACGGAGGTATCGGACTTCTTCCGCGCCCTCGGCAAGCAGATCAAGCTGCTGCGCGAGCGCGCGGGGATGACGCAGAAGGAGCTGGCCGGCCACGTCGGCTACACCGAGGCCCTGATCGGCGCGGTGGAGCGGGGGAAGCGGACGCCTCAGCCGGAGTTGCTGGACGCGGCGGACAAACTGCTGGACGCGGGCGGGATGTTGAGCATCGCGAAGGACGACGTCCAGCGCGCGAAGGCCAAGGCCCGCGTGCGGCACCCGGCGTGGTTCAGGGACTACGCGGGTCTGGAGGAGGAGGCCATCGAACTGCACGACTTCAGCACGCTTCTGATCCCTGGCCTGCTGCAAACTGAGGCCCACGCTCGGGCGCTCTACGAGATGCGGCAGCCGCTACTTTCGGAAGAGGTGATCGAAATTCGGGTGGCGGCCCGAATGGCGCGACAGGAGATCCTCACCCGATGGCCCCGGGCCATCTTCAGCTGGGTGATCGACGAGAGCGTGCTGCGTAGACCGCTGGGCGGCTGGGACGTGCACGCGGCACAACTTCGCAGGCTTTTGGAGGTAGGGCAGGCCCGCGGCATGGTGATCCAGGTGCTGCCGCTGGACAAAGCCGAACACGCCGGCATGGGTGGCCCATTCATCCTGATCACCCCCAAAGGGCAGCCTCAGAACGGCTACATCGAAGTCCAGACGAGCAGTAGGCTGATCACAGATCAGGACGAGGTACGAATCCTGAATGCACGGTACGGCACGCTCAGGGCGCAGGCCCACACTCCGCAGGAGTCCCTGACCTTGATCGAGAAGATGCTGGGAGAGCGATGAGCACGGAACTGGCCTGGTTCAAGAACAGCTACAGCAGCAACGAGGGCGGCGAGTGCATCGAGATCGCCTGGCGCAAGAGCAGCTACAGCAGCAACGAAGGCGGCGCGTGCGTCGAGGTCGCCGAAACCACCACCGCCGTCCTCGTCCGTGATTCCAAGGACAAGGCCGGCCCCCACCTCACCTTCGACCCCACCGCCTGGCAGGCCTTCCTCACCTACGCCGCCACCGCCAAGGTCTGAGCACCACTCCCCAAACGGCCCGCCGCTGTGCAGCGACGAGCCGTTGGTGTGGGTGGACTCGTCGCCCTGGAGCGTACGCCGTCCTTCTGTACGGGGGCGACGGCTCACCGGTCGGGCGCCGTGCGGCTCGGTCGCCTGCGCCCCGAGGCAGGCCGTCGCGAACAACAGCAGGGGCGGAAGTCGAAACCGACTTCCGCCCCTGCTCAATTGGAGCGCCGGGCCCGAATTGAACGAACCCCTCCCACTGAAAGTGGGCGTGCTACCGCTGCACCACCGACGCCTGACCGCCGGTCCTCGACCGCTTCCGCGCTCTCGTCCCGTCGACGAGGTAAACCTACCAGCAGCTGATCAGTACGTGAAATCGGGCCTCGATCCGGTCCGGGTCTCCCCCGCATTACCTGGCAGGTCATCGACGCTCACCTCCCCGTCCGCGAAGGTTCTGTCCGTGCCTGGGCAGCCCCGCCCGGGCCCCCCTGACCAGCGCAGGCGAACGAGGTATCACCATGCCCGCCACCACCGCCCGCACCAGCCTGATCGTCGCCGCCGCGGTCGCCGTAGGCCCCTCCGCCGTCGCCACCGGGGCCTCGCCGACCCGCGGGACACCGGCGTGGAGTGCGCCGAGGTCCGCGCGAAGGTCGACCGCGTGGAGGGCCGGATCACTCCCAACGCCTGCGCCTTCATGAAGCGCCAGCTCGCCTTCGGCGAGGTCCCGACCGGTACCCCGCCTGCCCCCGGCGACCTCTCCCACCCCCGTGTCCAGGCCTACCTCGACATCTTCGACGACGAGGCCACCCTCTGGGAGGCCGGCAGTGCACCGCAGCGCGGCCGGACCGCGATCGGCACCTCGATCACCAACTCGCTCCGCCTCGCGCCCGACTTCCGCTACCGGGGCACCGAGATCGTGGCCGAGGGCGCGTCGATGATGTTCGGCCAGTGGAACGAGGTCACGCTCAAGGGACACAAGGTGGCCTACCCGCAGGTCGCCCGCAACGTCCTGGGCGACGACGGCAAGACCATCCAGGCCCGCCGCTACTACGACCGGTACGAGCTCTTCCGCGCCTGCGCGTCCAGGCCGACGGCGGGCTGACGCTCTTCCAGGGCGGCACGCCGACCGCGCTGCCGGCCGCCCCCGCGACGGGCTCGTACGAGGTGTCCGTCGCGCTGGCGACCGGCGACACGCAGCAGGCCACCGTGAAGGTCAACGGCTCGACGGTCTTCTCCGGCCGCACCGCCGCCCGGCTGCCCCGCGACGGCTATGTCAGCCTCGGCGCCCACCACTCGGCGGCCGGCCAGGTCACCACCGCGGACGACCTGCACGTCTCCATGCTGGGCGGGCTCGGCTACTACGGGTACTTCGACATCCGGGACCCCGACTGGCCGAACTACGGCGCCAACCACGCGCCCGAGGTGTCGTCGTTCACCAACTTCAACACCTTCAACCGCGGTACCGACCCGCGGCTGGAGTTCCTGGACCAGTGCCGACCGGCCTCCTGCGTGATCGACCTCAACCAGGAGACCGTCCTCCCCCGGGATCCGGCGACGGACACGTGGACCTTCAAGCCGAACCCGAACGCCGCGCAGAACCTCGCCGACCTGGTACGGCGCATAGGCTCGAACATCGACAAGATCTCCGCCGTCAACGTGAGCGACGAGGCCTACTCGCACGGTCTGACGGCCGCCGAGGTCCAGACGCAGGCCGACCAGATCAAGGCCGCCTTCCCGGACAAGCTGCTGGTCATGAGCCTCGACCGCTGGAACGTCGAGCAGACCGCGCCGATCCCCGCGGCCGTCGACATCGTCGGCTTCGACTACTACTGCGTGGGCCGGGGCGAGATCCAGCCGCGGCTGGCGAACCTGAAGACCTTCCTCTCCTCGCCCGACCAGCACCTGATGCTCTTCCCGGAGTCCACCAACCAGCAGGGTGTCGCCGACGGCTGCTACGGCGGCAGGACCGATGCGGACGTCGCGGCGTTCAACGACGAGTACCGCGCGATCGCCGCGCAGGACCCGCGCGTCGTCTACCTGCAGAACTTCCGCTGGCTCGGCCCCGACCAGCCGGACAAGGTGCCGCTGACCGTCGCGGCGCAGCAGCGGATCGGCAAGGCCGTGGTCAACGCCACGCCCACCCCGGCCCCCGCCTCGGTCGGTGTGTACCGGCCGTCGGACGGCAGTTTCGGCGAGGCCTCCCACAACGGCTGGTTCACCGGCCGGACGGTGTTCGGGGGCGGCGGCGACGCCGTCCCGCTGACCGGCCACTGGAACGGTCCGGGCACCGACACCATCGGCGTCTACCACCCCGACACGGCGACCTTCCAACTGTCGGACGACAACGCCGCGGTCGCCGCCACGGTCCCGTTCGGGGTCCCCGGTGACGTCCCGCTGGTCGGCGACTGGAGCGGCCGGGGCCGGACCACCGTCGGCGTCTACCGCCCCGGCGACCAGACCTTCTACCTCTCGGACGACAACTCGTCCGTCAAGTACCGGATCAAGATGGGCAATCCGGGCTGGCAGCCGCTGGTCGGCGACTGGGACGGCAACGGCACCACCACCGTCGCCATCTACGACCCGGCGACCCAGAACTTCTACCTCAACGACTCCAACGAGACGGAGAACGTGCGGCCCGCGATCCGGTTCGGCAACCCGGGCGACGTCCCGATCAAGGGCGACTGGGACGGCACCGGCAAGGAGACCATCGGCGTCTACCGGCCGAGCGACGGCGGCTTCTACGGCGCCGCCGAGAACAGCGACCTGGTGGTCTACAGCACGAAGTTCGGCAACCCGGGCGACAACCCGCTGGTCGGCAACTGGGGCTGACGCCCCGTCCGGCCGGGGGCGCCCTCCCGACCGCCTCGCGGCGACCGGGAGGGCGTTCCTCCTCCTGGTGGGCCGCCGTCGCCCGGCCACCACCGTCGCGGGCGTTCCGCCGGTCGGCTTCAGCAGCTCGTCGTAGGTCATCGGCACCACGGCGTGCGGGTGGCCGGCGGTCGCCCGGACCGCGGACCGCCCTCCGGGGACGGCTCCGCCCGGTGCCGGCCGGCGTAACGTACCCCGGGCCGGTCAACGCCCGTGCCGACTTCCACGGAGTGGACACATCTTCCGGCGGGGAATGCCACATCGCCTCCACGTGGCCACCTTGACCGGACCTCGTCACACCCCGTCACGTTCGGACCGGTCGATACCGGGCCCCCGTATGAGTTCTCGACGCGTCGCGAGTCGCCGCAGGGATGCTTCGCCGACGGACGGTTAACCGGAGCATGACATTCTGTCAAGGACGTGTGTGCGCATCGCCCAGGCGCCGAACAGGCTTTCACGCCTATCACACGGTATGACTAGTATCGCCTCGTCATATAGCCCGTGCCCGGACGGTCCGGCCCCACCAGGCCGACCGCCAGCCCCTAGGAGTCTGCTCTGCGCGCGCGTGCGAATCGGCGTCCCCGGACACCGAAGGCCCCCCGCAGGCGTCCACGCCTGTCACTACGGACGGCACTGCTCGTTCTGGCCATCGTCCCCAGCCTCGCCCTCACCGCCATCTGGGCGGCCACCAGCGGCCACACCTTCCTGGACTTCAGGCGGCAGGCGGACCAGGGCATGCTGGCCAAGAAGGTCGGCAAGCCGTCCAACCACGTCTACTACAACCTCCAGGAGGAACGCCGACTCACCACCGAGGCGCTCGCCCGGCCCGGCAGCGTCACCGACGCGTTACGCCGCCAGCGCCAACTCACCGACGAGGCGGTGCGGGAGTTCCGGAGGGTCTCCGCCGAGACCGCCGACGCCGCGCCCGCCGAGATCCGCACCGCCGCCGCCGAGGCGCAGCAGGCGATGGACAAGCTGGCCGACCAGCGTGCGGCGGTCGACCGCGCCGCCGTCGACCAGCAGGCCGTCTACACGTACTTCACCGACCTGATCGCCGTCGACCTGCGGCTCTTCACCGAGCTCAGCCGCATCGACAACGGCGAGGTCACCTGGACCTCCAGGGCGCTGGTGAGCTCCCTCTGGGCCAAGGAGATGCTCTCCCGCGAGGACGCCCTCCTGGCCCGCGGCTGGCCCTCCGGCAAGCTCGCCGTCGCGGACTACCAGCAGGTGCAGCAGGCCATCAGCACCCAGGACTACCTGTTCAACCTGCAGATCGTCCCGTTCGTCCCGGCCCAAGAGGTCGACGCCTGGCACGACGTGATGCACAGTCCGGTCTGGCAGAACAAGATCGCCGTCGAGCAGGCACTGCTCCGCCCGGTCTCCACCGACACCGGCGGCTCGGTCAAACTGCCGGCCTCCCAGGACCAGTGGCGCCAGGCCGTCGACCAGATCAACCCGCAGCTGGTCATCGTCATCGACACCCGCACCGACGACGTGGTCGAGGTCAGCCGGAGCTCCTTCCTCGCCCTGCTCTCCCGCTTCGTGCAGACCACCATCGCCGGCCTGATCGCCGTCATCGTGGTGGTCTTCACCAGCTGGCGGCTGACCCGCTCGATGCGCCGCCGGATCAAGGACCTTCAGGGCCAGGCCCAGCAACTGGAGCTCACACTGCCCGAGGTCGTCGAACGGCTCTCCAGGGGAGAGCAGGTCGACGTCGAGGCCGAGACCCGCGCCATCACGGCCGGGGAGCACGGCAAGGGCAACGACGAGCTGGCCCGCCTCGGCAAGGCGCTCAACCTGGCCCGCACCTCGGCACTGACGACCTCCGTCCGGCAGGCCGAGCAGCACCGCGGCTTCGAGCGGCTGCTCCAGCGCATCGCCCGCCGGACCCAGCTGCTGATCGGTCAGCAGCTGCGTAAGCTGGACGAGTTGGAGCGCAAGCACGACGACCCGGAGGTGCTGGAGGGCCTGTTCGACCTGGACCACCTCACCTCGCGCCTGCGCCGCTACGAGGAGAACCTCGTCATCATGGCCGGCGGCCAGCCGCAGCGGAAGTGGCGCAAGCCCGTCCCCCTGCTGGACGTGCTGCGCGCCGCGCAGGGCGAGGTGCAGGACTACCGGCGGATCATGGTCGAGGTCGAGGGCCACCCGTGGATCTCGGAGCGGGCGGTCGGCCCGGTCGCGCACGTGATCGCCGAGCTGATGGAGAACGCGGCGACCTTCTCCAAGCCTCCGAGCCCGGTCGAGGTGCGGGCCGCCATGGTCGGCCGCGGCCTCGCCGTGGAGATCGAGGACCGCGGGCTCGGCATGGACCCCGAGCAGTACGACGCCGCGAACGAACTGATGAGCCGTCCGCCCCGGATGGACGTGCTGGCCCGGGCGAACGACATCCGCCTCGGCTTCTACGTGGTCGCCCGGCTGGCGGCCAACACCGGGCTGAAGATCGAGTTCCGGCCGTCGGCCTTCGGCGGCACCCGGGTGGTCGTGCTGGTCCCCGCCGAGCTGGTCATCGACGGCGACGCGGGCCTGCCGGACGCCACGCCGGTGGAGCCGATCCCGCTCGCCCGGCGCACGCGCAAGGCGGCACTCGCCGCGCTGACGGCGGCGGCGGACGCGCCGGCGGCCGGCGGTGCGGCGGACTCCGGGGCCGGCTCCGTTCACGGGCCGCTGGGCGCATCGGGCGACGGGCAGCTGTCCGAGTCCGCGGTCGAGCCGCCGGAGACCGTGTTCGGCCCGTCGGCCGCCGCGGTGGCGCCGGTCGAGGCCTTCGCGCACGTCGAGTACATCCAGCCGCTCACGTCCGAGCCGGTCGAGCACCAGTCCCCGGCGGACGACCCGGGCTCGGGCCCCCACGGAGGGTACGACCGGGTGGACGGGTACGGCGGCGACGGGTACGGCGGCGACGGGTACGACTCGGTGTTCGCCGCCAAGCGCGCCCCCGTCCCGGCCCAGACCGGGCACGACACCCCGTCCGACGGCGCCGCCGGCTACGGCGCGACGACCGGGCAGTCCGTCGAACCGGGCCGGGCCGCGGAATCCGATCACTCCGGGCTGTCCGGGTACGACGGAACCGACCACACCGACCCGGTCCACAGCAGCCCCGAGCACGGCACGCCGGTCCACGGCGCCCCGGGTGCACCCGCGTACGACGCGCCGGCCTACCCGGACATCGCCTACGCCAAGGTGACCGCCGCCGAGGCGCCGTACGCCGACGAGCAGTACCGGCCGGCCGAGCACTACCGCCTCGCCGAGCGGCGCGAGTACGCCCCGTCGGTCCCCTACAGCGCGCCGACCGACGGCCAGCCGCCGCTGCCGCAGCGCGTCCGCCAGGCCAGCCTGGCGGCCGAGCTGCGCGTGCCGCCCCCGGCCCGGGCCGAGACGGCGCCCGCCGCCGGCCACGGCGGCGTGCACGGCGCACTGCCCGGCACGGCCGGCCCGTTCGGCAACGCGTCGGGCCCGTTCGAGCGCCCCCGCCCGACGCGTTCCGGCGCGGCGATCGGCGCCTTCCAGCGCCAGTCCCGCGCGGCCCGCGTCCAGGAGCCCGGCGAGGTCCACCTCCCCGCGGCCGGCCCCGGCCGCCGGCCCCTCCCGGCGCCCCTCGACCCCCCGACCTCCGCGCCGGGCCCCTCGCCCTGGGCCCTGCCCGCCGCGGATCCCCGAACCACCAGGACGGATGACCAATCATGAATCGCACGATCGCCACCCACCAGGACCTGGACTGGCTGCTGGACGGACTCGTCGACTCGGTGGCCGGGACCAGAAGCGCCGTCCTGCTCTCCGACGACGGCCTGGTCGTCAGCCACTCCCGCACCATCGACCGGGCCGACGCCGAGCGCCTGGCGGCCGTCGCCACCGGCCAGCAGAGCCTGGCCCGGGGCGTGGGCCAGCTGTTCGACGGCGGGCCGGTGCACCAGGTCATCGTCGAGCTGTCGGAGGTCTGGCTGTTCGTCATCGCGGCCGCCCAGGGCACCCACCTGGCCGTCGTCGCCTCCCAGGAGGTCGACGCCGAGGTGATGTCGGTCGCCATGCACACCCTGGTGCAGCAGGTCGGCCAGAAGCTGACCACCCCGGTCCGCGGCGAGTTCGACGCCTTCGCGGCAAGGAACCGGGGTTGATGACCCGGTGATCCCGCACTGGAGCGAGGCGGTCGGCGACGACGAGGACGACGGCGCGGAGTCGATGGTGCGCCCCTACACCATCACCCGCGGCCGGACCACCCCCGAACGCGACGACCTCACCCTGATCACGGTGCTGACCACCGTCGAGGACGAGGCCCGCGCGGCCCTGGCCCGGGGCTCCCGGCCCGGGTCGCGCGGGCTGCAGCCCGAGCACCGGCTGATCCTGGAACGCTGCCGCCACCCGGCCGCCGTCGCCGAGGTGGCGGCCGGGCTGGACCTGCCGGTCTCGGTCACCAAGATCCTCCTCGGCGACCTGGTCTCCCACGGCCTGCTGCTGGCCCGGGCCCCGCTCGCGGTGGCCCGGGCCGGCGGGGGCGTCGACCTCGGCCTGCTGACGGCCGTACGCGAAGGACTCCGGAGGCTCTGAACCCATGGCACCGACCGCACCCCTCTCCCCGACCTCACCCCTCCCCTCGACCGCGCCGCCGTCCTCCTCGGCGTCCGGTGCCCCCAGCGCACCGGCGGCCGTCAAGATCCTCATCGCCGGCGGCTTCGGCGTCGGCAAGACCACCCTGGTCGGCTCGGTCAGCGAGGTCGCCCCGCTGCGCACCGAGGAGTACCTGACCCGCGCCAGCGTGGGCGTGGACGACCTGTCCGGCGTGGACAGCAAGGACACCACCACCGTCGCGCTCGACTTCGGCCGGATCACCGTCAACCCCGAGCTGGTGGTCTACCTGTTCGGCACGCCCGGCCAGGAGCGCTTCTGGTTCATGTGGAACGACCTGGTGAACGGCGCGCTCGGCGGGATCGTCATCGCCGACACCCGCCGGCTGGACACCAGCTTCGCCTCGATCGACTTCTTCGAGAGCCGGGGCATCCCGTTCGTGGTGGCGATCAACTGCTTCCACGGGCAGAACACCCGCACTTCGGAGGAGATCCGGGCCGCGCTCGACCTCGACCCGCAGGTGCCGATGCTGCTCGGCGACGTGCGCGAGCGCGTCTTCGGGCGGGACCTGCTGCTGGCCCTGGTGGACCACCTGATGGACCTCGCCGCCGTCCGGGCCGAGTCGCTCGGCTGAACGGCCGGGACTCCCCGCCGCCCGGGCCGTCGCCCGCCCCGGCCCTGCGCGGGCCGGTGCCGGCGCTGGGCCGGGGCGGTCCCCGGGGATCAGCCCGCCCGGCGCGGCGGCGACGGACGGTGCGGCGGGGCCGGCGGCGACGGACGGTGCGGCGGGGCCGGCGGCGCCGGCAGCGGCCGTGCCGTGGCGATCGCGTGCCGGCGCTCCCAGACCGCGGCCGAGATCCGGGCCAGCAGCCGGGCCGCCGGGTCGTCCTCATCCTCCCCGGAGGCCAGCGGCCCGCTGTAGCACACCGCGAGCAGGTACGGTGGGCAGTCGGGCGGGTGGACCAGGCCGACGCTGTGCCGCACCCCGGGGATCCAGCCGTTCTTGAAGGCGATCCGCGTCCCCGGCGGCAGGCCCGCCGCCAGGTCCACCCGGAAGGCGTTGCGCTCCAGCAGCGCGAGCAGCTCAGGCTCGTCGGCGACGGACTGCAGCAGGCGGACCAGGTCGCGCGCGCTCACCCGGTTCTGCACCCCGGCGTCGCGCGCCGCGTAGTCCTCGATGCCGCGCGGGCTGGCGCTGCCGCTCGCCCCGGCCCGGCGCCAGACCTCGGCGACGGCCTCGGGCCCGACCCGCGCGAGGCAGAGGTTGGTGGCGAGGTTGGACGAATGCGTGATCATGCGCTCGGCGAGGGTGCGCAGCGGCGCCGACCGGCCGAGCAGGCCCCAGGGCACCGGGTCGCTGTCCCAGTCCGGGTCGTTGGCGAACTCGCCGCCGACGGCCGAGGCGAAGTGGTTCACGACGGGGATCTCGGCGTCGAGGTCCGCCCCGCTGCGGTGGAGCGCCGCCAGGACGGCCACCTTCATCGTGCTCGCCGCGTCGTGCAGCTCGTCCCCGGCCCGCACGAACACCGGCTCACCGTGCCGGGGTGCCACCACCACAGAAACCATGCCCGCCCCCGTTCCCGAGCGGCGCACCACGCAAACCGATCCGGGCCCGGCAGTGCCCCCACACCGCCGGGGCGCGGACACCGTCACCGTCTGCGCCGCCTCCGCCCCTCCCGGCCGCCCGCCCCGCCGCCCGTGTGGCCTCCCGACCGGCCCAGGCGGGCGGCCGGGAGGGCGTCCGGGGCCGGCGGGCGGACGTCGTCCGCCGGGGCGGCCAACTCGGCGAGGTAGCGCCGGCGTTCGATCGGGACGGCACCGAGGGCCCGGACGTGGGGGGTGTCCCACTGGGCGTCGAGCAGGCGACCGCCGGCCGCCCCGAAGCGGGCCGCGAGGTCCGCGACCGCGACCCGGGCGGCATCGGGGCGGCGGTTGAACATCGAGTCCAGGCTCAACACCGGCCCCGCGCGGACGCCGAAGACCCCGCCGATCAGTTCCTCCCCCTCCCAGACCTCCGCGCTGTGCGCCGCGCCGCAGTCGTGCAACCGGCTCAGTGCCTCGCGCAGTTCGGTGGTGAGCCAGGCCGGTTCGCGGCCGTCCGCGCAGGCGGCGACGACGCGCTCGAAGGCGCGGTCGGCGCTGGTCCACCAGGCCAGGCCGTTGCGCAGCCGCCGGGACAGCCGGCTGCCGATGCGCACACCGTCCGGGGCGATCACCGGACGCGGATCGGGGGACCACCAGGCCAGCGCGTACGGGTCGTCCTCCGGGGAGACGGAGCCGGGCAGCAGCAGCACCTCGCCCGAGGCCACGGCCTCCTCGAACCGGGCCTCGTTGAAGGCGCTCGCCAGCTCGTCGGCGGCGGGCATCGGGAAGAGCCCCCGCCGGTAGGCGGCCACCAGGGTGTCGGGGCCGAGGGCTCCCCCGAAGGCCACCGGAGCGTCGCCGGGCGCCCGCGCCAGGTCGAGGCCGGCGAACGCCCGGCCGTCGCCCGGGGCGTGCGCGACCCCGCCGGCGGCACCGTCCGCGGCCCCGGTCGGTCCGGTCGGCCCGTTGGCGCCGGGTGCGCCGGGTGCGCCGCTCACCGCTGCACCGTCCCGACCGGCGGGGCCAGGAAGCCCTCCGCCGTCAGCTGGTCCAGGTAGTGGTCGAGCAGCGCGTCGTCGACCGCCGGCAGGGCGATCCCGCTTCCCGTCAGCGCCCGTTCGGTGTTGGCCCGGTCGAACAGCGGGAACGTCGGGCGGAAGTACATCTCGCTGATGGAGAGGTCCGTCCCCGGGCTGCGGTCGACGAACAGCGGCACGAACGGGGTCATCGGGTGGGTCGGGTGCCGGGCGGCGAACCGGACCAGGTCCTGGACCCAGGCGTCGTAGGGGACTTCGTCCACCGGGTGGCCGCGCGCCCGCAGCCGCTCGGCGAGGTCGGCGAGGACGGCCGGGCGCGGCGAGGTGATGTGGTAGACCTCGCCGATCGCCGGGGCGTGGGCGGCGATGTGGGCGACCGCCCGGCTGAACCGGTCGGCCGGCACGAAGTCGAGCAGCAGCCGGACGTCCGGACAGCTGCCGCTGTCGGCCATGTACTTGATCAGCGCACAGATCTCCGTCCCGGTGTTCATCACGCCGGTGGTCAGATCGCCGGTGACGTCGTTGGTGCGCAGCACGGTGACCGGCAGCCCGGCCGCGGCCGCGTGGTGCAGCAGTTGCTCGGCCACCCACTTGCTCTCCACGTAGCCGACGGCGAGCTTCTCCGGATAGGCGAGCGGCGTCCGCTCGGTCACCTCGGCGACGCCCGCGGGGCCGAAGCCGGCCAGCACGGCGAGGGTGGAGAGGTAGTGCACCGGGATGCCGCGGCTGTGCCCGGCCAGCCGGACCACCTCGCGGGTGCCGCCGACGTTGGGGCCGCGCAGCTGGTGGTACGGGTAGATGAAGTTGACCTGTCCGCCGAGGTGGTGGATGGCGTCCAGGCTCTCGGCGAGCGCCTCGAAGCGGTGCTGGCCGAGGCCGAGCAGCGGCTCGGCGAGGTCACCGACGAGCGGGACGACCCGGGCGTCGGCGAGGTCGTGCCGCAGGTAGCGCTGCTGCGCGGCGCGGATGCGCTCCAGGGCGTGCTCCTCGTCGGGTGCGCGGACCAGGCAGTGGATGCGCGCGCCGGTGCTGTGGAGCAGCTCGTTCAGCAGGTGTGCACCGCAGTAGCCGGTGGCGCCGGTGAGCAGGATCTCGGCCGGCTCGGCCCGCGAGGGGGCCGGGCTCCAGGACTGCCTTACGGGCGTGCCGAGTTCGGCCTCGGCGGCCCAGTCGACGACGGCCTCGCCGAGGCCGTTGCGCCCGGCCGCGCCGGCCCGGGCCGCCTGGGTGGCGGCGGCGAAGGCGCGCAGGGTCGAGTCGCGCAGCAGTGAGCGGGTGAGGAAGCGGATCCGGGTGACGTCGATGCCGAACATGATCCTGGCCCGCGCGAGCATCTCCATGGCCAGTAAGGAGTTGCCGCCGAGCGCGAAGAAGTCGTCCGCGGGGTGGACGTCCTCGACGCCGAGCAGTTCGGACCAGAGGTGGGCGACGGCGGGCTCGATGGCACTGCCGCCCCCGTTCGGCCGGACCCGGGTGCCGTCGGAGCGGTCGCCGTCCGCGGTGCGGTCCTCGACGGCGCGCTCTCCGTCCGGGGCACGCTCCCCTCCCGCGCCCCGGCCCGCATCGCGGGTTGAACCGCCGACGCCGCCGGCACCGTCGGCCTCCGCGGTCCAGGTGTCCTCGGAGCCGGGAGAACGGCGCTGCAGCCGAGGCGTGGCGTGCGGCAACCGGCGCCGGTCGATCTTTCCGGCCGACGTGAGCGGCATGGTGTCGAGCAGCACGAAGTCGGCCGGGACCATGAATTCGGGCAGCCGCTCGGCCAGGTACTCGCGGATGTGCGAGCGCCGCGCGTGGGCGCCCGAGCCGCCGCGTCCGGTCAGCGTGTAGTACGCGGTGAGGACGTGGGCCCCGTCGTCGTTGCCGTCGGCGGCGACGCGGGCCTGCCGGACGGCCGGGTGGCCGGCCAGCACCGACTCGACCTCGGCCGGGTCGACCCGGTAGCCGCGGACCTTCACCTGGTCGTCGAAGCGGCCCAGGATCTCCAGGTTGCCGTCGGCCCGCCAGCGGCCGGCGTCACCCGTGCGGTACATCCGCTCGCCGGGTGAGGCGGCGTACGGGTCGGGCAGGAAGCGCTCCGCGGTGAGCCCCGGCTCCCGCCAGTAGCCGCGGGCGAGGCCCGGCCCGCCGAGGTAGATCTCGCCGCGCTCGCCCGGACGCACCGGGCTGAGCCGGGCGTCCAGCAGGTGCACCCGCACCCCCGGCAGCGGCCGCCCGATCGGCACCGGCGCCGCGCCGACGCCGGCCCCGGCGGCCGCGTCCAGCACCTCCGGGGTGACCTCGCAGAGCGTGGACGTCACGGCCGCCTCGGTCACCCCGTAGGCGTTGACCAGTCGGACCCCGGGCAGCCGGGTCAGGCAGGTCCGGCAGTCGTCCGCGTGCACGGTGTCACCGCCGACCACGACCAGCCGCAGTCCGGCCGGCGGCGGACCGCCCTCGGGGAGCAGGGCGAGCACGTGGTGCCAGTAGGCGGGCGTGAGGTCCGCGACGGTCAGGCGCAGCTCCTCCATGCGGTGCACCAGCTCGGTCGGCGCCCAGGTGCGGGCTCCGCCGAGGACGAGGGTGGCGCCGCTGACCAGGGCCGCGAAGACCTGTTCCAGCGAGGTGTCGAAGCCGAGCGCGGCGAGTTGCAGCACCCGGTCGCGCGAGGTGAGGCCGTAGGCGCGGACCACCCGGTCCAGGGTGAAGACGAGGGAGCGGTGGGTGACCGGCACGCCCTTGGGGGTGCCGGTGGTGCCGGAGGTGTAGATCAGGTAGGCGAGGTCGTCCGGGGCGGCGGTGTCCTGCGCCGGTCCGTCCTCCGCGTCGGCTCCCACGTCCGGCGCATCGGCTCCCACGTCCGGGCCGCGCCTGTCGGAGCCCTCCGGCGCGTCGCGGCCCGCGTCCGGTCCGAGCACCACGACACCCGGATAGCCCTGCCCGCGGCCGTCCACCGCCACCCGGGCCCGGCAGTCCTCGACCAGTCGGGCCAGCCGCCGCTCCGGGTGCGCCGGGTCGAGCGGCAGGAAGGCGCCACCGGCCTTGAGCACGGCCAGCCAGGCCGTCACCAGGTCCGGCCCGCGCTCCAGGCAGACCGGCACCACGTGCTCAGGCCCGACCCCGTGGGCCCGCAGCGCCCAGGCCAGCCGGTCGCTGCGCCGGTCCAGCTCGCGGTAGGACAGCGCGCCGTCCTCGGCCAGGATCGCGACCGCCTCCGGGTCGTGCGCGGCGCGTGCCCGGAACAACCCGTGCACGGTGTCCGCGAAGCCGGCCCGCGCAGGCCCGCGCACGGGCCCGGCCGGCCCGGAGAACCCGAGCCCGCCCCAGCGCCACGCGCTCTCCACGTACGCGCGGCACTCCGCGTGCCCGGCCGGGCCGTACACGGTGGCCCAGCCGCCCGGCACGGTGGAGTCACCGAACCAGATCGCATACTGACCGTCCTCGTTCCGCACCACGGCGTGACGACCGGAACTCGCGTCCCCGCGTGTGCCGTGTGCGCTGTCGGCTGGATCATCCACCGGCTTGACCTCGTGCTGTGGCGGCAGAATGCTGGGAGGTGCGACATTTCCGACTATACGCACTCATGGCCCGTTTCGACCGCCCGGCCGAAAGCCGCCGGGAGGACGGGGCCGCTGTCCGAAGCCCGGTCACGCACCGCGCCCGGCAGGCACGGAGCCGACCGGCCCGGAGTCTGACAGGCAACCGCCTGGCAGCCACCGCCCCCGGTAGCGACCGCGCCTGACGGGCACCGCACCGGGAGAGGGGAGCCCCGCTCCGCTTCCCGACCCGTCCGACCGGGCGGGTGGTCCGAGGACCGGCGGAGCGGTGTCGCGGAGGAGGTAGCCTCGTTGACACGTCGGCGACAACGCCTGATGGTCTGTTACCTGTCGTGGATGGTGCTGTTCACCTGCATCTACTACATCAACCCGACCCAGCGGATCATCTGGTGGACCGGCATCGGCCTCGGCAGCGTCGCGGCCATCGTGGTCGGTGTGCACCTCAACCGCCCGGCGCACGCACTGCCCTGGTACCTGCTCGCCCTCGCCAACCTCGGTTTCACGGCGGGCGAGGTCGTCCAGGTCATCCAGATGCAGTTCCTGCACCTGGGCAGTCCCTTCCCGTCCGTCGCCGACGGCTTCTACCTGGCCGAGTACCTGCTGTACGCGGCCGGCGTGTTGGCCTTCATCCGCTGGCGAACGGCACATCAGGACCGCGCCGGAGTCCTCGACGCGCTCATCCTCACCATGGGTCTGGCCCTGCTGGCCTGGATCTACCTGATCCTCCCGTACGCCCGGAACCCCGACCTCACGTGGATCCAGAAGGCCGTCTCGATCGCCTACCCGCTGGGCGACGTGGTCGTGCTCGCACTGCTGCTGCGCCTGCTGGTGCCACGCGGCGGCGGCGGCCGCGCCCTGCAACTGCTCACCGTCGGCACGGTCGGCCTGCTGGTCTCCGACATCCTGTACGGCCTGATCCTGCTGCACGGCAACTGGCACATCGGCACCCCGGTCGACCTCGGCTGGGCCGCCTTCTACACCGCCTGGGGTGCGGCCGCCCTCCATCCGTCGATGGTCGAACTGACCAGACCCGTGCCCAGCCAACAGGTCGACATCACGCCCGGCCGGCTCGCCCTGCTCACCCTCGCCTCGTTGATCGCGCCGGCGATCCTGATCATCGAGTCGATCAACGGCAACACCAGCAACGCCGGCGTGATCGGCGCCTTCTCCGGTGTGCTCTTCCTCCTGGTGCTGGCCCGACTCGCGGTCGTCGTGGTCGCCCGGCGGCAGGCCGTAGCCCGTGAACGGGTACTGCGCGAGGCCGGCGCCTCACTGACCGCGGCCGTCACCGTCGAGGAGGTCGCCGACGCCGTGCAGGCCGCCGCGTCCACCCTGATGCCCACCGAGCCCGGCCACGTCGCGCTGCTCGCGGTCACCGAGGCCGGCGTCCTGCACGTCCGGCACGCCGAGCGCGGCCCCACCACCCAGCGCGCCCCTGGCAACGGCCCCGCCGACGGCCCCGGATCCGACTCGGGCTCCGACTCGGGCTCCGACTCCGACTCCGACTCCGACGAGGTGCTCGCGCTCGCCGCGATCCGCGAGACCCGTTTACTGCCCGTCGAGGAGATCGGCAGCGACCTCGCCGTCCGCTTCGACGGCATGCCCTCGGCCCTGCTCTGCCCGCTCACCCTCGCCGAGCGCCCCTCCGGTGACCCGCTGATCGGCGCGCTCATCGTCACCGGGACCGAGCAGGAGCTCACCAACCTCTGGGGATCGCTGGAGATCCTCGCCGCCCAGGCCGCCCTGGCCGTCGAGCGCGTCATGCTGAGCCAGGAGGTCAACCGCCGCAACAGCGAGCTCTACTTCCGCACCCTGGTGCAGAGCGCCAGCGACGTCATCCTGATCCTCAACGCCGACGACGGCGTCCGGTACGCCTCCTCGTCCGCCGAGCGCGTGCTCGGCTACCCCGACCTCGACGGCGTCCTGATCACCGACCTCGTCCCGCCCGAGGACAGCCGGGCCGTCGGCAGCGCGCTCACCCGGATGCGCGGCCTGGACGGCGCCGCCGACGGCCGCGAGCAGCAGCGCGAGCACTGGCGGCTGCTGCGCCACGACCGCACCCCGATCGAAGCCGAGGTGCGCTGCAACGACCTGCGCGGCGATCCGACCGTCGGCGGCCTCGTGCTCACCCTGCGCGACGTGACCGAGCAGCGCCAGATGGAGCGCGAGCTCACCCACCGCGCCTTCCACGACTCGCTCACCGGGCTGGCCAACCGCGTCCTCTTCCAGGACCGAGTCGGCCACGCGCTCTCCCGCAGCGAGCGCAGCGGCGCCGTCACCGGCGTGCTCTTCATCGACCTGGACGACTTCAAGGTCGTCAACGACACCCAGGGACACGCGGTCGGCGACGAGCTGCTGGTCGCCGTCTCGCTACGGGTCTCCACCGCGTTGCGCACCTCCGACACCGCGGCCCGGCTCGGTGGCGACGAATTCGCCGTCCTGGTCGAGGACGCGATGCGCCCTGCGGACGTCGGGGCCATCGCGGACAGCGTGCTGGCCGCCTTCGCCGAGCCGTTCAAGCTGAGCGCGGGCGCCGTCCGGGTGGGCGCGAGCATCGGCGTCGCCACCACCGAGGACAGCGTGGACGCGACCGAGCTGCTCAGCCACGCCGACCTCGCGCTCTACTCCGCCAAGGCCGCAGGGAAGCGCCAGTGGTGCCACTACCAGCCCGCGCTCCAGGCCGGCCTGGTCGAACGGCACGAGTTGAACGAGAACCTGGACACCGCGATCGCCGAATCCGCGTTCAAGCTGTACTACCAGCCGATCGTCGACCTGGCGAGCGGCGCCCTGGTCGCCTTCGAAGCCCTGGTCCGCTGGCCGCACGACCGCCGCGGCATGGTCCTGCCGGACGAGTTCATCGCGCTCGCCGAGGAGAGCGGCCAGATCGTCCCGCTCGGCGCCTGGGTCCTGGAACGCGCGGCCCAGGAGGCGGCCGCCTGGCACCGCCTGAGCGCCGAGCCCCGGCTCGCCCGGGGCCTGCCCCCACTACGGGTCAACGTCAACGTCTCGGCCCGGCAGTTCCGCGACGCCGGCTTCGTCGACGTGGTCCGCGGCGCCGTCCGCACGTCCGGGATCACGCCGGACGTGCTCGTCCTGGAGCTGACCGAGTCGGTCCTGATGCGCCGCGACGAACGCGTGCACACCGACATGCGCACCCTGAGCGAGCTCGGCGTCGGCATCGCCATCGACGACTTCGGCACCGGCTACTCCTCGCTCTCCTACCTGCGCGAGTTCCCGATCTCCATCCTGAAGATCGACAAGTCCTTCATCGACGGCCTGGGCCTCTCCCAGCAGCAGTACGCCCTGGTCGAGGGCATCACCCGGATCGCCGACACCCTCGGCGTCCAGGTCATCGCCGAGGGCATCGAGAACACCGAGCAGCGCGACCTCCTCGCCGCCATGGGCTGCCCCCTCGGCCAGGGCTACCTCTTCGCCCACCCCCTCACCCCCGACCAGGCCCGTCGCCTCATCACCGACCACTCCCCCATCACCACCCCCGCCCCCCACCGCACCTGAACCATCCGGGTGTCAGCGGGACGGACGCCAACCGTCACCTTGGGTCGAACTCCACTGTCAGTGCGGCCGCCTATGCTCAGACGAACCTAGACCGAGGAGACGTGTGAGCATCGACGACCTGACTGACGCAGACGCCGTTCAGACCGCGCTCAAGGAGTTCGACAGCCTCGGTCAGGAGGCCTTCCTCAAGCGCTACCACTACGCGGAATCGGCCCAGTACTTCGTCCAGCACGACGATCGCCTCTACGACGCCGAAGCCATCGCCGGGGCGGCCCACGGCTACCAGCACCCCGAGCACGGACCGTTGAGCGAGCACGCGTTCCACGGCGACGCCGCACCGGTGACCGTGGCCCTGCAGCAGTTGGGTTTCGCCGTAGTGGACGGGCAGCCCTCCACGCTTGAGGAGGAGCTAGCCTGGCGGCTCGCCATGTGGCGCAATCTGCAGGCTCGCCAGGACGCCGACGGCCTGTTGACCGCTGGCGAGGTCCGGGCGGTCCGGGCCTACGGCGGCCAGCAGGGCATCTGGGTCGACAAGAAGCGGACGCGACACCTCGACCCGCAGGGGCTGGCAGTTGGCCTCAAGCACACCGGTGTCGACTACCCCGATGAGATCAACGACAGCGGAGCGCTCTACCGCTACCCCGACACCAACCGCCGGGGCCAGGACAAGGCCGAGGTCAACGCCACGAAGGCGGCCTCTCGGCGCTCGCTGCCGGTGTTCCTGATCTCCGAGCGGGGAACGCGGCGCGAGGTCCGCCTCGGTTGGGTCGCCGGCTGGGAGGACACCAGCAGCCAGTTCTACGTCAGCTTCGACGCCACGCCTCCGCAGCAGCTCCTCGACCGTGACCGTTCCGACGACCACCCTTTCCAGCTGGAGGGGAATCGGCGCCGGACGCGCGCGGGAACGATCACGAGCCGCCCCGATCAGGCGAAGTTCAAGGTCGAGGTCATCCATCGCTACGGCTCCCGCTGCCCGTTCTCGGGCATCGCGGTGCCTGCCATGATAGAGGCGGCCCATCTGCGCCCCGACGCGGAGAACGGGAGCTCCGACCCGCGCAACGGCATCCCCATGAATGCGGCGCTTCATCGGGCCTTTGATGCTCATCTGTTCGCCATCCACCCGGACACGCTCCAGGTGATGGTCCGCCCTCAGGGCCCGAGCCTCGCCGAGCTCGGGATCATCGAGCCGCAGCTAGCACTGTCCAAGCTACCCCACAAGGAGGCCCTGAAGTGGCGCTACGCGAAGTGGCTGAAGTCGAACAAGATGGCCGCAACCGAAGCCGTCCCGCCTGTCGCCGCTGCCGCCATAGCCTGACCGCCCTGCTCTGACGGCTCTGCGCCGACCGCCTCAGCCTGACTACCGCGGCCCGACCTCCCGGACCTGGGCCACCGGGTGAACCACGCATCGGGCTCCTGATCCGCCGTCGAAACGATCAGAAGCCCGGTGCTCAGCGTCGACCAGCCATGAACCACCCGTCAGGGAGTCGGGTGAGGGTGGCCGAGGTGGGGGAAGGTCGGGAGGAGGTCCGTGTGCGGGGGGACGTGGTCGGAGGTGATCTTGCCTCCGGAGACCATGGCGAGGCGGGCGGAGGTCACGTCGTCGCTGAGGGTGCGGCCGTTGGGGTAGGCGGCGGGGCGGGAGCGGTCGTAGCGGAGGATGTCGGGCAGGACGAGCTTGAGGGTCTCGGTGGCGGCCACGGTGGTGTAGTCGCCGGTGTGCTGGAGCACGGCCGTCCAGGGCTCGTGGTAGGTGTCCCAGTCGTCGGCCGGCTCGCCGGCGTTGTAGGCGTCCTTGACCTCCTCGGCGTTGAAGTAGGCCGTCAGGGAGGGGTGGGCGCCGCGGTCGACGGAGACCAGCTGGCCGTCCTGGTGCAGGCTGACACGGGCCCATACGCCGATCACCGGATCGGGGCCGAGGTCGGCGTCCGGGACTTCGAGGGCGATGCCGAAGATGTTGGCCTCGGCCATCGCGTCCTTGCCGGTCCAGGTGAAGTCGTTGACGATCCCTTCGAGGTCGGCGAAGAAGGGGTCACTGCGCAGGCCGACGGAGAGCCTGCGGTCTCCCGCGTCCACGACGTCGGGCGCGTCTCCGAAGGCCACCGGCACGTCCGCGAAGACCACCTCGCCGGTCGCCTCGTGCTTCTGCGCGGCGGCCCCGGTCGCACGGTGGACGGTGACGGTCTGTCCGCCGGTCCGGGAGCCGGCGAAGGTGAAGGAGTAGGCGACGTCCGCGCGGTTGTCGCCGTCGTTGTCGATGTTGATGCGGTAGACGGCGTCCGGGTGGAACTCCGCGGCCTGGGTGGGGGCGTAGGGGTTCACGTCCATGATGAGGACGGTCCGGCCGGGGGCGTCGCTCGCGGGGAAGGCGAACAGGTCGGTGAGGTCGAGCCGGGCGTCGCCCCGCGGGGAGCGGAGGTTCGGACCGCTGAGGTGGTGGGACATGGCGCTGCGCTACCTCGTCTCTGTGGCCCCCTGGGTGTGTCGGCACGCACTGTGGTACCAGCGCGGCCGGCCGGGGAGGGGGAGGCGCGCTTGATCACCCACCCACCGGCCCCGTACGGGAGGACGGCGGGCTCCCGGTCAGACCGCCGCCGTCGTGGCGGTCTCGCTGCCGGCCGGGACGCCGAGGGTGCGTTCGGCCTTGGCGACCGCGGCCCGGTAGTACAGCGAGGCGAGTTGCGAGGAACCGGAGTCGCGCTGGAAGAAGCCGTAGGAGAGGGCGGTCGGCCCGAAGCGCTCGATGCCGATGTAGCCGTTGAGTTGGACGCCGCCGAGGATGCCGTCGAGGCGGACGGCCGGAGCGTCTCGGCGCTCGCCCAGGGTGATCGGGGTGGCCGTGAAGGTCACGGAGGTACCGGCGCCGTCGTCGAAGGTGAGGCTCTGGCAGTTCGTGAACGCCTCGGTGACGGTGGCGAAGTCGCCGGTGAGCTTGGCGGAGTCCTCGACGGTGAGTGACTCGGTGACCATCGGGCTGCCACCCGGGCCCTCGAACTCGACCTCCTGGTGCGACTGTTGCGGCGCCGGCTCGGCGCCCTGCCGGGCGAGAAGGGCGCGCAGGGCGTCACAGCCGGAGACCGGGGAGGCGCCGCCGCTCGGCGAGGAGCCGGTGCTGGGCGGGACTTCGGTGAACTCGGGCCCGAGTTCGGCCGCCGTGAGCAGCGCCGTCCTCAGCTGGGCGTCCGTGGGCAGTTGCTCGGCCGGCACCGCCTGCGCCGCCGGCACGGCGGCGGCTCCGGCGGTCTGGACCGTGACGGCCGGCGTGCGGGGCGAGCCGGAGGCCAGGTCCGCGGTGCCGAGGGTCGCCACGGTGACGACGGCCGCCGCGGTGAGGGCGAGGAGAGGCCGCGAGTGGGACATACGGGCCCCCGATCAGGAGTCGGGCACGGGCAGGCGTCCAGTGTCCCACCGGGCCCGCCCGCTCGCCCGCCCGAGCGGCGGATCCGCAGGTCAGGAAGGTTCTCCGGGGGCCGCCGGGAGCGTGCCCAGGGTCTCGGTGAGCCACTGCACCCAGAAGGTCTCCAACCCGATCCCGGCGCGCAGCACGGCGTGCTGCAGGCGGTTCTCCGTGTCCGCACGCTCCCGCGGGAAGTCGCGCCGCTCGATCTCCTCGTAGTCGGCCAACTGCGCTCGGTGCAGGGCCAGATGGCGGGACAGTTCGGCGTCGAGCCCGGCCGTGCCGACCACGGCGGCCGCGCGCAGGCGCAGCAGCAGCGGTTCGCGCATGGCCCTGGGCTCGTCCCCGCCGGCGGTCCACCGTTCCAGTTCGGCGCGGCCTGCAGGCAGGACTTCGTACTCCTTCTTCTGGCCGCGCACCGGGCCGGACCGCGCGAGGGCCCGGATGAGGCCCGAGGTCTCCAGGCGGCCCAGCTCGCGGTAGATCTGCTGGTGGCTGGCGGACCAGAAGAAGCCGATCGACTTGTCGAACCGCCGGGTCAGCTCCAGCCCCGAGGACGGCTTCTCCAGCAGGGCGGTGAGGATGGCATGCGGCAGCGACATGCCGACGATCCTAGGCGCCCCGGCCCGCACGTCGCTGTGCGCCGGCGCGCGTCGCCCGGCGCGGGGCGTTGCGGGGGGGGGTGGGGCGCGCCCCGCCCCGCACCGCCCCACCCCGCCGTCAGAGCGCCGCCGCCAGCTCCGTCCCCTGCTTGATCGCGCGCTTCGCGTCCAGCTCCGCCGCCACGTCGGCACCGCCGATCAGGTGCGGGGTGAGGCCGCGCTCACGCAGGGCGGCGTCCAGGTCGCGCCGCGGCTCCTGCCCGGTGCAGAGGACGACCGTGTCGACGGGCAGCAGCTGCTTCTCGCCGTCGACGGTGATGTGCAGGCCGGCGTCGTCGATCAGGTCGTAGGTCACGCCGGGGACCATCACCACGCCGCGGTGCTTGAGCTCGGTGCGGTGGATCCAGCCGGTGGTCTTCCCGAGCCCGGCCCCGACCTTGCCGGTCTTGCGCTGGAGCAGGTGGACGCTGCGCGGGGGCTTGGGTGCGACCGGTCGGGTGAGGCCGCCGCGCTCGCGGTACTCCGGGTCGATGCCCCACTTGGCCTGGAAGACCGGCGGGTTGAGGCTGGCGGCGTCGCCCTGGTCGGTGAGGTACTCGGCGACGTCGAAGCCGATGCCGCCCGCGCCGAGGATGGCCACCCGCTCACCGACCGGCGCGCCGTCGCGCAGCACGTCCAGGTAGCCGACGACCTTGGGGTGGTCGATGCCCGGAATGTCGGCCGGGGTCCGCGGGGTGACGCCGGTGGCGAGGACGATCTCGTCGAAGCCCTCGGCGGCGAGCCGCTCGGCGTCCACCGGAGCGCCGAGCCGCTGCTCGACGTCCGACTCGGCGAGCCGGGTGCGGAAGTAGCGGAGGGTCTCGTCGAACTCTTCCTTGCCGGGGATGCGCCGGGCGACGTTCAGCTGCCCGCCGATGGTGTCGGCGGCGTCGAACAGCGTGACGGCGTGGCCGCGCTCGGCGGCCGAGACGGCGAAGGCGAGGCCGGCCGGGCCAGCGCCGACGACGCCGATCCTCTTGCGCAGCCTGGTCGGCGCGAGGACGAGTTCGGTCTCGTGGCAGGCGCGCGGGTTGACCAGGCAGGAGGTGATCTGCCCGCTGAAGGTGTGGTCGAGGCAGGCCTGGTTGCAGCCGATGCAGGTGTTGATGGCGTCGGCGCGGTCGGCACCCGCCTTGGCGACGAAGTCCGCGTCGGCGAGCAGCGGCCGGGCCAGTGAGACCAGGTCCGCGCAGCCGTCGGCGAGCAGCTGCTCGGCGATCTCCGGGGTGTTGATGCGGTTGACGGCGACCAGCGGGACGCCGACCGAGCCCATCACCTTCTTGGTCACCCAGGCGTAGGCGCCGCGCGGGACGGAGGTGGCGATGGTGGGGATGCGGGCCTCGTGCCAGCCGATGCCGGTGTTGATGATCGTGGCCCCGGCCGCCTCGACGGCCTGTGCGAGTTCCACGACCTCGGCGAGCGTGGAGCCGCCGGGAACGAGGTCGAGCATGGAGAGCCGGTAGATCAGGATGAAGTCGGGCCCGACCCGCTCGCGGACCCGCCGGACGATCTCGACCGGGAAGCGCATCCGGTTCTCGTACGAGCCGCCCCACTCGTCCTCCCGCCGGTTGGTGGCGGCGGCGATGAACTCGTTGATCAGGTAGCCCTCGGAGCCCATGATCTCGACGCCGTCGTAGCCCGCCCGCTGGGCGAGGGCGGCGCAGCGGGCGAAGTCCTCAACGGTCTGCTCGACCTGCTCGGCGGTGAGCTCGTTCGGCGCGAACGGGCTGATCGGGGCCTGGAGGGCGCTGGGGGCGACCAGCTCCGGGTGGTAGGCGTAGCGGCCGAAGTGCAGGATCTGCAGCGCGATCCGGCCGCCTTCGGCGTGGACGGCGTCGGTGACGAGGCGGTGCCGGTCGGCCTCGGCCTCGGTGGTGAGCATGGCGCCGCCACCCCAGGGCCGGCCCGCCTCGTTGGGGGCGATGCCGCCGGTGACGATCAGGCCGACGCCGCCGCGGGCACGCTCGGCGTAGAAGGCCGCCATCCGCTCGAAGCCGTCGGGCGCCTCCTCCAGGCCGACGTGCATCGAGCCCATGATCACCCGGTTGGGGAGGGTGGTGAAGCCGAGGTCGAGCGGGCTCAGCAGGTGGGGGTAGGGCGGCGGCGGGGTGCTGGGCATCGGCATCTCCTCGGTGTCCGGCTGGACGCGGACGGTCCGCGGGCGTGGGCCGTCCGCCCGGCGGCGGGCGTGGTTACCCAACGGTAGGGGACGCCCCAACGCATATGCAACCAGTTGCACAAGGGCGACGACCCCCGACGCTTCCGCCCCCCGGAACCGGACCGCTTCGTGGCCGAATCTTGTCAACACCATGGAGTCGACCCCTCACTGTTCGTTAGGGTCGGAGGTGGCAGCGGGGCACAGCGGCCCCGGGAACGTCACGGAAGGGGAAGCCGTGCGAGGTGGGTCCGTAGCCGTGGTCGGCGGCAGCATCGCCGGGTGCGCGTTCGCGCGGGCGGCCGCCCGCGGAGGTGCGGAGCAGGTCGTGGTGCTGGAACGCAGCCCCGGTCGGCTGGAGGACCGCGGCGTCGGGCTCTGCGTCCTGGAACCCCGCTACGGGGAACTGGTCCGGGCCGGCCACCTGGACGACGGTATCCGCCACCACCGCCTCGCCCTGCGCCGCTGGCTCACCCGCGAGACGGCTCCCGTCGACGGGCTCCGTACCGCCGACCCGCGCGGGCGGGTGCTCTGGGTCCAGGACCTCGCCTTCCGTTCCTACCACTGGGGCGTGCTCTGGCAGGCGTTGCGCGAACGCGCCCCGGAGCGCGTGGAGTTCCGGCTCGGCCAGGCGGTCACCGCCGTCGACGCCGCGGCGGCGGACAACGGCGACGGCCCCGCCCGGGTGGAGACGACGGCCGGCGGGCGCGAGCCGTACGACCTGGTGGTCGGCGCGGACGGCTACCGCTCCTTGGTCCGCGAGGCGCTCTGCCCGGAAACCGCCGACCCGGCGGCCCGGCCCGCGTACGCCGGATACGTCTGCTGGCGCGGGAGCTTCGACGCCCGACTGCTGGAACACCTGCCCGGCGGCACCGCGCCCTGGCCGGAGGACGAGATCATCACCGTCTGCCATCCCGGCGGCCAGGTGGTGCTCTACCGCATCCCGGGCCTGGAACCCGGCTCCACCCAGGTCAACTGGGTCTTCTACGCCCCCACCCCCGCCTGGCTGCCGCTGGACGGCCCGACCAGCGTGCCGGCCGGCGCCCTCACCGGCGCGCAGTTCGCGGAGCTGGCCACCCTGGCGGAGCGGCACCTGCCGCCCTACTGGGCCGCCGTGGTCGCCGGTCTCACCCCGCGCGAGCGCACCTTCATCCAGCCGGTCTACGACCTGGACGTCCCGCGCCGTACCGCCGGCCGCCTGCTGCTGGCCGGGGACGCGGCCAGCGTGGTCCGCCCGCACAACACCAGCGGCGTGGTCAAGGCCCTGCAGGACGCCTGGGCGTTCGAGGAGGCCTGGCGCTCGGCCGCCTCCTGGACGGAGCTGCTCTCCGCGTACGAGCGCGACCGCGGCCCGGTCGGGCGGGAGACGGTCGAGCTGGGCCGGCGGCTCGGGCGGGCGCAGGTCACCGAGGCGCCGGACTGGTCGGTGATGGACGGGCCCGCCATGGTCGACTGGTGGCGCCGGCAGCTCGGCGGCGGAGGCGTGTTCGGCGGCCACGCACTCGCGCAGCCGCCGAACGGGCGTCAGGCCTCTTGAGCCGCCGACTCGAATCTCAGACGTTCACGCCGTAGTCGGTGGCGATCCCGCGCAGGCCGGAGGCGTAGCCCTGGCCGATGGCACGGAACTTCCACTCGGCGCCGTTGCGGTAGAGCTCGCCGAAGACCATCGCGGTCTCGGTCGAGGCGTCCTCGGTGAGGTCGTACCGGGCGATCTCCTGGCCGTTGGCCTGGTTGACGACCCGGATGAAGGCGTTGCGGACCTGGCCGAAGTTCTGCAGCCGGGCGTCGGCGTCGTAGATCGACACCGGGAAGACCACCTTGGCCACCTCGGCCGGCACGGCGGCGAGGTCGACCTTGATCTGCTCGTCGTCGCCGTCGCCGCCACCCGTCAGGTTGTCACCGCTGTGCTCGACCGAACCCTCGGGGCTGCGCAGGTTGTTGAAGAAGACGAAGTGCTGGTCCGACATCACCTTGCCGAACGCGGTGCAGAGCAGCGCGCTCGCGTCGAGGTCGTAGTCGGCACCCGTGGTGGTGCGCACGTCCCAGCCGAGCCCGACGATGACGGCGGTCAGCCCCGGCGCCTCCTTGGTCAGCGAGACGTTCCCACCCTTGCCCAGCGAAACTCCCACGATGCCCTCCTCTGTCGCTCTCCCTGCCGGAGAATCTACAGCACTGTAGAGATCACGAGAATCAGCCCGACCCGGTTCCCGGGCGCACCCGATTCGGCCGGCGGGCGCACCTCGCGCGCTACGCGCCGGGAACTCACCGCACGCCAGGCCCTCACCGCGTGCCGGCCGCTCACCGCGCGCCGGCCGCGATCAACTCCGCGACGTGCGGCGGCAGCAGACACGCCTGCCGGGCCAACAGCTCCACGAAGGCCGCCGTCAGCGGATCCGGCCGGGTGCGGGTGTAAGCCACCAGCGGGCGCCGCACCGGCGGCTCGGGGCGCCGGACCAGCCCGTCGAACCCCAGCGGCACGATGTTGGCCGGCACCAGCGCCGGTCCCAGCCCCGCGGCCGCGAGCAGCGGCGCGGCAGCCGTCTGCTCGGTCCGCACGGCGGCGCGCGGGCGGAACCCCGCCTCCGCGCAGGCCCCGTCCACCAGATCGGCGAGACCGTTGCCGGGCGCGTAGTGCACCCAGTCACGGTCCGCGAGGTCGCCCAGCGGAACGAACTGACGGTCGCTCCCGCCCCCCTCCCCCGCGGGCAGCGCGAGCACGAACTCCTCGACCCCGAGCTCCCGGATCGGCCCCTCCCAGTCCGGCGGCGGCGTGCCGACCGCGAGGTCCGCCTGACCGGCCGTCATCGCGGAGTGCAGCTCGTCGTTGTGCGCGTACTCGCGCAGCCGGATCCGCACTCCCGGATGGTCCCGCCGCCACGCCCGCAGGACCGGCGGCAGGATGCCGAGCCCGACCGAGTACACCGTGGCAAGCTCCAGCTCACCGCCGTCCAGCCCGGCCGTCAGGCGGGCGGCGGCCTGCAGCCGCTCGGCATCGGCGAGCGCGGCCCGGGCGTGCGGGAGCACGGCGCGCCCCATCGGCGTCAGCCGGACGGCGCGCGGCAGGCGTTCCAGCAGCGTGCCGCCGACGGACTTCTCCAGCGCACGGACCTGGTGCGACAGCGCGGGCTGGGTGACGTGCAGCAGCTCGGCGGCGCGGGTGAACGAGCCGGTGTCGACGACGGCCACCAGGTATTCGAGCTGTCGGAGCGTTGTCATGCAGAGAGTTTATGGCTACGGGTGAAAACAAGCCTTGGACGCATCACCGCTGGTCGGCGGAGGGTTGTGCCCATGACCACTGCACTCCCCACGCCCCAGTCCCCCTCCCTCGCCCTCGACGGCCGCCGCATCATCGTCGTCGGCGCCGGTTCGAACACCGGCCGAGCCCTCGCCCGCGCCGCGTCGGAGGCCGGCGCCGACCTGGTCCTGGCCGGCCCCGACCCGCGCAAGCTGGAGTGGACGGCCGGCGAACTGTCCGGCAAGGCCGAGGTCGTCCCGGTCGACCTCGCCGACGAGGCGTCGATCGCCGCCCTCTCCACCGCCACCGGCCGCTTCCACCACCTGGTCTCCACCGCCGCCATGCCCGCCAACGGCCCGCTCGCCGACCTCGACCTCGCCGACGTCCACCGCGCGTTCGCCGCGAAGGTCTACGGCCCGCTGCTGCTCGCCAAGCACCTCGCCCCCCAGGCCGCGACCGACACCCCCGAGGGCGCGTCCTTCACCTTCTTCTCCGGCGTCGCCGCCTGGCGCCCGGCCCCCGCCCGCACGGTGATGGCCACGACCAACGGCGCCCTGGCGTTCCTGGTCCAGGCACTCGCCGTCGAGATCGCCCCGGTCCGCGTCAACGCCGTCTCCCCCGGCATCGTCGACAGCGGCTCCTGGGACCGCCTCGGCGCGGACAAGGACCCGTTCCTGAAGTCCGTCGCCGACCGCAACCCGGCCCGCCGCGTCGGCACCACGGACGACCTCGTCCACGCCACCCGCTTCGCCATGACCAGCCCCTTCGTCACCGGCACGGTCGTGCACGTGGACGGGGGTGGGCGACTGGTGTGACGCCCCAAGCACTCATGACGACGAGACGACCGAGCAACCGGTAACCGTGACAGCCCCATCCGACCTGGCCGGCAGACCCACCGGTCAGGTCACCTCCGGGGGACGGAGTCACCCCTCCGGCCTGGACATCAGGCCCTCGGGAAGAAGCCCCGAGGCGCCAATCACCTCGACGGCGAGAATCCTCCCGCTTGCATCGAAGTCGAGAACGAGCTCTCCGGGCCCAGGCACCTCGTCCACAATCACCTGTTCGACAGCCTCGCCGGGCCTGATGGAGTCCACCAAGTAGATCACCGCCGCATCAGCCTCCGGGTCACGGCTGATTCGCGCGGGCTGCCGTCTTCCCCATGAGTCCAACCCCTGGAGCCGGTGACGCCGCAGGTCCGCGTACGGCCGGGCTCCTCGCCGGGGCCGGCGTACGCTCAGTCGCCGATGAAGCGAACGATGTAGCCGGGGTGATCCAGCGCCTGCTGGAGCAGCCGGCTGAGTTCGGAGAGGAAGGAGACCGTCGCCGCGGGAAGGTCTCGGGCCGCGATCCGGTCGAGCTCAGCCAGAGCCAGTTCGCAGAAGTAGTGGTCGAATTCGGTGTCGGCATAGCGATCGATACGCGCCAGGGTCGGCAGGCTCTCTCGACCGACCACAGAGAGCGCCGAGTCCACCTCCCCGTCCTCCAGAAGGTAAGCCACAACATCCGAAACTACAGGCTGCCCATTCTTCTTCGCCTGGCGATTCATCTCCACCGTCAGCGCGGTGTCCACCAGTTGAATGTCTAGCCCCATGTCACAACCTCCTCGAACAGCCAAATCCGAGCTTTGGCGGCCGTGACCGACACGACATCCCGCGCCATGCCGTTCCCAACACCTCCGGGCAAATGTGCAACTCGCGGTGCCCACCGGGTCGTTCCACCTGTCCAGCCGCGGCCGGCTGAGCTGAGGCGCCGCGGTAAGGGTACGGCCACCCTGTTACACGCAGGCCGAGGGCGCCCTAGCCTCGTGCTTTCACGAGCAGGGCCGAGGCTTGATCAAAAGAACGAGTAGCGCCGCTGACCTGGGACGATGGGACTTGTCTAGGGCCCCGTCGTCGTCAAGAAAGCTGCACTCCTCAGATGAAGAAGCGTACCGGGTCGTACCCCCGTGTCCGCGTCGAGGGCGACGGCCGAGGGGTGGTCTCGCAGTCCGGCGCCGTGCTGCTGGTCGAGACGGCTCACAAAGCCGGGCTGGACGCGGCACTGTCGGCGTCGCTGACGCCTTGGCGCAAGCAGCGGGCGGTCCACGATCCCGGCAAGATCCTGCTGGACGTAGCGCTCGCGGCGGCCCTGGGCAGGGACTGCCTGGCCGATGTCACGATGTTGCGGGCCGAGCCCGCCGTGTTCGACCCGGCGGCCTCCGGCCCGACCGTCTCCCGCCTGGTCGACACCCTTGCCGCAGCTGGTCCCCGTGCGCTCACGGCGATCCGACGCACCAGGGCCGAAGTACGCGAGCAGGCACGGAAGTTGGCCGGCGAGACGTCCCCGGACGCGAGCGGCGAGGTGATCGTGGACATCGACGGCGTGCTCGTGCTGGCGCACTCCGAGAAGGAGCACGCCGCCAAGACCTGGAAGAAGGCCTTCGGCCATCACCCGCTGTTCGCGCTCGTCGACCACGGCCCGGACGGGTCCGGAGAGCCGGTCGCCGGCCTGCTGCGGCCGGGGAATGCGGGCAGCAACACGCCGCCGACCACACCGAGGCCGCCCGCATGGCCCTGACCCAGCTGCCGAAGAAGCACCGGCGCGGACGCCGCACCCTGATCCGCACCGACTCCGGCGGCGGCACCCACAAGTTCCTCAACTGACTCACCGCACGCGGCCGCCGGCTGGCGTACTCGGTCGGGATAACCATCACCGACGCCATCCACGCCGCCGTGCTCCAGATCCCCGAGGCGGCATGGACACCGGCCATCGAGCCGGACCGTGAGGTCCGCGACGTCGCACGAGTCGCCGAGCTCGCCGGTGACGTGCTCAAAGGCTGACCGAAGGGGATGCGACTGATCGTCCGCAAGGAACGACCCCACCCCGGAGCCCAGTTGCGCTTCACCGACGCCGACGGCATGCGACTGACCTGCTTCGCCACCAACACCACTGGCACTCCGATCGCGCACCTTGAGCTGCGGCATCGCCGGCGAGCCGCGCCGAGGACCGCATCCGCGCCGCCCGCGACACCGGCCTGCGCAACCTCCACCACCAGGCCAGCCAGAACCAGATCTGCCTGGAGATCGTCCAGCTCGCGCTCGACCTGCTCGCCTGGATGTCCATGCTCGCCCTGACCGGCACCGCACGCCGCTCGGAGCCCAAGCGCCTGCGACTGCGGCTGTTCTCCGCCGCCCAGCTCGTCACCACCGGCCGACGCCACTACCTTCGCCTCGCCCGCCACTGGCCCTGGACCCACGTGATCACCAGCACGTTCGAACGCCTGAAAGCCCTGCCGAACCCTGACTGACCAGCGACAACGCCCCATCCCGACGCACTCGACCACTTCCGGAGCCGTGGAACCCGGCGCAGACCGACGCAACAGCCGGGCCGTCACCCTGTCCGCATGACAGAAGCAATCGCCGGACAAACGGAAGCGGCCCGCCAGCGAAGCTGACGAGCCGTCACGCAGATCGAGGCCAGATCGCGAAATGCCGGTGGTGGAGCGTCAGAAATGCTTCACCACCGGCATAGCCGGACATTCCTGTCAGGGCGATCGGGTGCCTTCAGTTACCAGGCGTCCGCGTTTGAGCCGGTTTCGTAGTCGACCGGAGACTCGTAATCCCATGCGTCTCCAGTGACGTCCTCGTAGGCCTCCTCAATGACATTGAGGATGTCTTGACCACACCAGTCCCAGGCTGTGGCGAAGGTCGACGGGTCGGCCAGAACCTGGTTGAAGACCTTCGAGCCGGAGAGAACGGCTGCACAGCGCGCGAACAGGAAATCGTCATTGCCCTGCCCGTCTGCTTCATAGGCTCCCGAAAATCGGAAGCCCGCCTCACTGATGTCTCGTCGGTCCAACTCGAACAGAGCCTCGCTCAGACGGTCGTGGAACGACTTGATCTCGTCACCCGAGAGGGATTCGAGCTTGCCCTCGATTTCGGTGACCGTTTCATGCATCTCGGGACCGACAGAGGAATCGACGATCCTCCAGAAATCCGAGCGATCCATCTTGTGCACCTTTCTTCTTTGGGCTGTCAGAGCCGTCGCTTCCGCCTAGTGGTCGACAGGATTTCCAGGGGCGCGCCGGCCGAACCGCCTGGTGTGCTTTTTGATCTTCGCGGCCTCGACCTTCTTCGCAGCGCCCACAGTGCTGAATCTGCGAAGCACCTTGGACTCATATTTCTCGTACCCTGCCGCCTTGTTCAGCTTCCGAACCTGGCTCTCTGCCCGCCTTGACTTTCCGTCGAGTCGGAGCCCGTGTCGCTTCGCGCCAGTGCCGGTGCCGTACTTGTAGAGGATGTTAGTACCCTTCTCGTAGATCTTGTACAGGTGGCTGCCGCACGAGCAGTTCAGGTTGTTGGCGTTCAGTCCGCAGGAGGAGTTGTGCACCAGTACGTCGTGGCCCGACCCATCGAGAACGGTGTACGTGTGAGTGTTGCCGACGTTCAGGTTATATACGGTCTGATTCGGCACATCGCCCCGGTCCCATACATAGCTGATCACCGGGGTGCTTCCGTCAGGAGACAGAAGATGGTCACCCGGCTGGAGATCTACGGCATCGACCCAGCCGTCCTCCTGAGTCCAGAACGGATGGTTGGCAGTGGCTTCGATGCCCAGAGAATCAGAGTTCGAGTCCGTCTGCACCTCGACCATGTGCTTCGTGGAATGGCCCACGATGACGGTGAGGACCGGTTGCGGCGCGGTCTCGCCGGTCATCGGGTCGGTAGCCGCCACGTAGTCGCCGACCTCGATCTGGTCGATCGGCAGGTATGTGCCGTCAGCCATGAGGACGGGCGTGTCGGGCGCGAATGAGTTGCAGCCACTGCGGCGGAAGATTGTCCTGGCAGCCGATGCGGCCTTCTGAACTCGTGATGCCGCTCTAGTTGTCCTGACCGCAGCTGCAGCGGCCTTTACGACGGGGCCGGCACCCACGGTTGCCGCGACTGCGGTGACCGCCATCTCGGCGGCCTTGGCCCAGTTGCCCGTCGCCGCGTAGGACACCGACGAGACCGCCGCTGCCACCGCGCCGATGGGGCCGGGGATGTTGGAGGCGATTTCGGCGACGACCGCGACGACCTGGACCGTCTTCTTCAGCCACTTGGGCATGCCCCAGTTGCCGTCGAGGTCGGTGCAGTTGACCGGGTCGCCGGTGCAGTAGTCGTACGGACTGGCGTTGCCGCCGGGTACCGGGTCGATCTGCAGGAAGCGGCCGAGGGCCGGGCTGTAGAGGCGGGCACCCATGAGGATGTCGCCGTCCTGGGCCTCGGCGGAGCGCTGCTTGCCGCCGAGCCAGCCGTAGCGGACGTTCGCCTGACCGTCCTGCGGGATGCCGAACTCGTCGAAGTCCAGCACGACCGGCTTGGTCAGCGCGGTGTCGGTGGTGATGACCACCGAGCCGAACAGGTTGGTCAGCTGGAGCTGGACGTCACCGGTCTTGCTGGTGGTGGCGACCAGGTCCGCGTCCGGGCCCGAGATGTTGCGGGTCAGCGTGCCCTGGGTGGTGTCCTCGATGGTCCAGCGGACCTCGTCGGAGTCGTCACCGTAGTGGTTCAGCTTCGACGTGGCATTGGCCCAGGAGCCGTCGGTCTGCTTCTTGCTGGTGGTGAACGCGGTCAGGCGGTGCGCCGCGTCGACGGCCCACTCCTGCTTGGTGTCCCCCTTCTCCTGGGCGGCGACGCGGTCGTTCGCCCAGTAGGTGTTCGTCGCACCGGTCGCGGTCTTCACCGTCCGCCCGAAGGCGTCGTAGGTGAAGCCGTTGTCGGTGAGCCGGTCGGCGCTGTCGTAGGTGTGGTTCTCCGCCGTGGCCCCACCGGTGCTGCACTCGCCGGCCGCTCCGTGCGGGGAGGTCTGCTTGGACAGGCGGTTGGAGTGCGCGTCAAACGCGTACTGCCGGGTGACGCAGCCGGTGGCGACCGTGGACTGCTCGGCCTTCACCAGCCGGCCGAGCCGGTCGTACTGGTAGGAGCGGGTGGCGGTGGAGCTGGTGTCCTTGGCCACCTGGCCCTGGGTGGAGATGTCGGTGGTCTGGGCCCAGATCACCTTGTTGTCGGACGTGCGGGTGTAGGTGCGGCTGGTCGCCTCGCCCACCGCGTTGGTGGTGTCCTTGCGGACGATGCCACTCGGGTAGGTCTGCTCGACCAACTGCCCGTCCGGACCGTACGCGGCGGTGAACTCGCCCGCCACGCTGTCGGTCACCGAGGTGACCAGGCCTCGCGGCTCCTTCACCCGGTCGTAGGCGTAGGTGGTGGACCCGGTCGGGTCGCTCACCTTCACCGGCTTGCCGTACTTGTCGAACTCCGTGGTGGTGGTGCCTCCGTCGGCGTCCGTGTAGGAGATCAGTCGGCCCAGGACGTCGAGCACGCGCACCAGCGACTTGCCGCCGGCGTCCGTCCTGACGATGTCACCCGTGGCCGGGTCGTACTCGGTGGTGACCTTCGGCAGCGCCTGACCCTCGTCCGAGGTGATCTCGGTCGAGGTGATCCGGTCCGCACCGTCGTAGGTGGTGACGGTCTTCCGGCTCTTGCCCGCGTTGGACTCGGTGGTCTCCTCCGCCTCGCCGAACGGCGAGTAGCGGGTGACCCGCTTGACCGGCAGGGTGGTCGGCATCCGCGAGGCGTCCGCCCCGGTGACGTCACCGCCCGGCCCGGTGACACACGGCAGGCCCGCCCACTCCGGGCGGTTGGCACACGCCGCGTCGTCGGCGTTGGCACCGGCGGTGTAGAACACCGACTTGACGGTGCCCGCGTCCGCGCCGTTCGAGCCCGGCTTGCGGGACTCCAGCGCGTGCCCGGACGCGTCGTACTTCACGTACGAGGTCAGGTTGGCGCCGCCGGGAGCGGCGTCGGTGGTGACCGACGTCGCCGTCTTCAGCGTCCACCCCGACGTGCCGCCGATCGGCGTGCCGTAGCCGGTCCTGGTGACCCGCTTCTCCACGTCGTCGGCGTAGCCGTCGATGCGGGCACCGTCGGTCGCGGTGGTGACCAGGTGGTAGGCCTGGCCGTCCGGCTTCCCCTCGTCGTAGGTGTTGGTGTTGTGGTCCCGCGCCACGACCGACGTCCCCGCCGGCAGGGTCGGGTTGAGCGTCGACTTGGTCAGGGTGACCGTGTCGATGCCCGCGTGGAACCGTTCGCCGACCGTGTTGGCGTTGGTGCCCGTGACGGTGAGCTTGAGCTCGTGGTCACCGCGGGTCAGGTGGACGGCCTCGCCGGTCGTGAAGGGCGCGATCACGCCCTCGGCGGCGTAGGCGTCGATCGGCTGACCGGTGTTCTGCCCGTCGATCGCCCACTGGATGACACCGTGGTCGTTGAACTTGGTCAGCTGACCGCTGAGGAGGTAGTCACCCTCCTCCGGCACGCTGACACGCACGCTGTCGAACGCGCCTGCCTGGGTGCCGCGGATGCTCAGGTGAGCGCCGCCCGACCAGGTCAGACCACAGCAGTTGTTGTCGACCTGGACCTGGGTGTTGGTGCCCAGCTGCGGGAGCTTCTCCGCCTCCTCCGTGACCGTGACGGGCGCGGTCTGCCCGGCGACCTCCTCGGCGAGGGTGGCCCGGTAGGCCGGGGCCAGGGTCTCCAGGACGTCCAGGCCGTCGGCCGAGTACGTCGTGCGCGAGTCGAGCAGACGCGCCCGGGACGCGGAGTCCGAGGGCAGGTTCAGCTCGGCCGCGAACGCGTCCGCGTCCGGGTGGGTCCCCAGCGCGATCGAACGGTTCGTCGCCTCCAGGGTGCGGACGGCGTGGCCGTAGCGGTCGTACTCGGTGGTGTCGATGTCACCGCCGGGCGTGACCGACGGGGTCGCGGTGTTGACCTCGTTGCCGGAGGCGTTCAGGTAGTGGACGGTGGCCGGCTTGTAGCCGTCCGGACCGGGCTTCACCGCCGAGGCGGTGTTGGCGCCCGGGTCGTCCTCCGGCCCGAACACGGCGGTGGCATCGGTCGGCGCGTCGGTCTGCGCCCACTTGGCCACGTCCGCACCGGCCAGGTCGTACGGACCGCCGGCGCCGCGGGTCAGCGGCACCTCGTACACCACCGAGGTCGCGATCTCGCCGTCGACCTGGTCCTTGCTGCCGGGCGCCAGGGTGCTCCGGCGGACCTTCAGCAGCCGGCCCGGATCCTGGTCCGCAGCCGCCTTGCCGTAGTCGAAGCTCCACGGCAGCTCGCCGGCGGCGGCGATGGAGGTGACCCGGCCGTCCGCGTCGTAGCCGTACGTGGTCTTCAGTGGCTGCGCCAGGCGCGGGTCCCAGACCTGCGCCAGCCGGCCCTTGTCGTCGTACACGTAGTGCGCGACCTCGACGGCCTCCTGCTTGGAGGTCGCCGGGTTCCACGACCAGACCTTCACCGAGCGGATCCGGTCCAGGTAGTCACCCGGGGTCGCGGCCGTGGCCGTGGTCGCCTTGGCGTAGTCGTACTCCGAGACCTCGCAGCCGCGCGGCAGCGGGTCGACCGAGCAGTGGTTGGTGTCGTCGACACCCGGCTCGACGGCCGGGATGACGCGCTTGACCAGGGAGCGGCCGTCGGTCGTGTCGTACTGGTAGCGGGTGGTCGACGCGGCCTCCGGGCCGGTGTCGCTCACCACCTGGTAGATGCTCGAACCGGCCTGGCGGGCGAAGACGGTCTTGGAGCCGTCCAGGTCGCCGAGCTCGTACGTCGTGCCGGCGGTCTGGACGTCCCAGATCTGGTTGGGCCCGCCCCAGCAGGTCCAGATCGTGGCACCGTTGTAGGCGTCCAGGCACTTGCCGCTGTGGCGGTTGGCCACCGAGCCGTCGGTGCGGACCTCCCACTGCTGGTTGTCGCCGCCGTTGCAGCCCCAGAGCGTCATCCGGGTGTTGTCGGCGGTGTTGCCCCACGGGTTGTCCAGGCAGTAGCCCAGCAGTCGCAGCGTGAGGTCGTCCCCGCGCGTCCACTGCTGGTTCGCCGCGCCGGTGCAGGGCGCGCCCTGCAGCAGGGCACCGTTGCCGGCCGCGCCGCCCGGGACCTCCAGGCACTGGCCCGAGGAGTTGACGAGCGCACCCGCCGAGGCCGGGACGGCCTTCAGGGAGAGCGACTCGGCGCCCGGCTCGGGGAAGAAGGTCCCGTCGGTGCCCTTGGCGAAGGTCAGCGAGGTGTCGTCGTTGCCCTTGATCTCGACCAGGTCGGACTGCGGGAACGACAGCGAGCGGTAGTCGGAGCCGGCGCCGGCGTCCGGGCCGCCCGCCCACTGCGGGCCGAACGGGGCGACGATCTCCTTCAGTGACAGGTCGTCGAAGTAGACCTCCTTGCCGCTGCCGCCCGCATTGCCGTTGTAGAGACGGAACCACGCCTCGGTGGCGTCGTTCGGGACGACCATGTCCAGCGTCAGCTGCTGCCAGCCGTCGGTGAACGCGGCCTTCGGGGAGGCCGTCTCACCGTAGCCGGCACCGGTCCGGTAGACACCGACCAGGCGCAGGCCGCGGTTGGCCAGCGGGTTGTCCAGGCCGGTGGCGCCGGGGACGTAGATCCAGCCGGTCAGCCGGTAGGTGCGCCCGGGCTTCATGCCGTTGCCCATGGTGTACTCCGGGCCGAGCGCGGCGAAGGAGTCCCAGGTGCCGGAGCCGCCGGGGACCACCAGCAGCGAGTCGGTGGAGCTGTCGTGACCGCGGGCGGTGGAGCGCGAGAGCGTCGCCTGGCCGGGGGTGAAGCCGGTCAGGTCGGTGCCGATCTGGCGCTGGTTGACCGTCAGGCGCTCGCCCTGCGGCTGCCAGCCGCGGCCGAGGTCGCGCGAGGAGGTGGTGCGGGCCACGGACATGCCGAACTCGTTGGCGTCCGTCACGTCGGTGGAGTAGTCACCGGTCAGCAGGTTGACCGAACCGGGGCCGACGGAGCTGCCCGCCGCGCCGTCGGCGTTGCGGTCCACCGTCATGGTGTTCCACACCGTGGCGTAGCCGTTGCCGGAGCCGTCCTCGGGGAAGAGCAGGGCCCGGACCTGGACGACACCGCCGATGTTGCCGAGGGTGTCGAGCACGTTCCAGTTGGCGTGCGTGCCGAGGTCGGCCAGCCGCGGCTTGTCCTCGGTGACCGGCGTGTTGTCGGCCTTGGTGAGGTTGGTGCGCGGCACGTTGTACTCGGTCGCTCCCGGCCCGCGGCGGTACTGGTAGACCACCCGCTGGAACTGGGACTGCGCGTCGACGGACAGCTTGACGCGCTTCGCGGACTGGGTGCCGTTGACCGGCGAGCTCATGCCCGCCCGGCCCACCTGGAAGGTGTGCGTGGCCGGCGGGGACAGGTTGCCCGCGCGGTCCTTGGACTGCACGCTCAGGACGCGGCGGCCCTCGGTGGTCGGCGTGATGCTGGTGGTCAGTGCCGCGGTGGCGGCGACCGTCACCGGCGTGCCGCCGTCGAGGGTGTAGACGAAGCCCACCAGGTCGTCGGTCCCCGCCGGGGGCGAGAAGGTGAACGAGCCGGGCTGGTTGGCGGCGCCGTGCCACAGCCCGTCGGCCGGGTAGTCGGCCGAGGTGACGAAGGGCACGCCGGGTTTGGTGGTGTCGGCGACGACGTTGGTGCCGACCCAGTTGGAGCGGGACTTGCCGTCGTCGAGCATGGCCCAGACCGAGTACTGCACGCCCTCGTCGAGCTTGGCGATGCCGTAGTCGGACGGGCGGACGGTAGCGATGGCGCCGTTGGGCACGTCGCGGGCGATGCTGCCGAGGAAGGTGCCGCCGCGCCACAGGTCCAGGTAGACCTTGAGCGCGTCACCGTCCACGTCGGCGGCCTGCACCTGGAAGCGCGGGTTGGCGTCCGAGGTGTAGCGCGGGTTCCCCGGTTGGGAAGGCTGCACCTCCACCGTCGCCGGGGTAGCCGGGATTGTGTTGTAGGTGATCGACAGGTACGGCGGGGCTCCGCCCTCGGCCGAGCTGAAGCGCTTCCACGACAGGTTGCTGGACTCGTCCGCCGCCTTCAGGCCGATGCCGTAGTCGTGGTAGCCGAAGCCAGCCCAGTACTTAACCAGGTCGGTGACATTGGCACGGGCCCAGGCGGTGCCGTCGGATCCGGAGCACTCGTGCGAGTCGGCTCCGCCGTCGGCGTCCCAGGTGTCGTTCGAGGTAGCGTACTTGGTGCCCCAGGACGGCTGGTTGTTCCAGCGCGTCCACCAGGCTGCACCACCGGCCTCCCAGACTTCCCACTGCTTCGGGAGGCAGGACGAGGAGTGGTAGTTGTACAGGTTCAGCGTCGCGCCGAGAATCTGCTTGCCGTTGAAGTCCGCGCCCGGGAAGGTCAGGAACGACCGGGCCACGACGCTGCCGTCGTAGCTGCCCAGCTTCAGGTCCTCCGCCCCGGAGGCGTCGAAGTTCTCATTCGTCTGAACGTACGTGTCATACGTGGCGTCGACGTTGACGATCGGGTCGACCGTGACCGGGAACTGCGTCGTCGGCGCGGCGAGGAACGCCGCGTCGGGGGTGAAGACCAGTTCGGTGTCGGTGCCCTGACCCCGCACCTCCATGGTCACCGGAGCCCTGTTGAGGTGCTCCTGCGAGACCGGATCGACCACGGCGTCCCACATCACCGGAGCCGGGATCTTCACCGCGAGCTTGCCGGATACCTTGTCCAACAAGTGGACCGAGCCGTCCTGCTGCGGTGCCGCCACCACGCCCGTGGTGTCCAGCGGAATCGTCAAGGTGCCGGCCTGGGAGACCGCCGAGCGGTCCTTGACGATCAGGAACTGCTCGAAGCCGGTGCGGGTGGCCTGCAGGACCAGATCCACACCCGGACGGGCGTCGATGTACGTCGCCTTGTTGCCTTCCAGCTTCGGCTTCGGCAGCTTGCCGAGCCAGCCGAAGCGAACCTGCTGGTCTCCGGAGCCGATCTTCACCAGCTCACGCTCGGTGGGAGTCTGGGGCGCCGCGGGCTGCGGGTCGGCGGCCAGGGCGGCGGCGCGGGCGCCCGCCCGGGAGGCGCGCTCGGTGGCGCCGTCGGTGGCGACCGCCGAAGGCGAGGGGCTCGCCGAGGCGGTCGACGCCGTAGCCGGCGTCGCGCTGGCACCGGCGCTCGGGGTGACCGGGGTGCTCGCGCTCGGCACAGCGGACGCCGAGGCGCTCGCGCTCGGCGTGGCAGACGGGACCGCCGACGGCGCGGCGGGGCCGGGTGCGGCGGACGGCTGCGTGCCGACCGGGGACGTCGGGGCCTCCGGCAGGCTGTCGCCCACCGTCACGCCGGCGTCTCCGCCCTCGAAGACCAGGCCCTCGGGGTGGGCCTTCGGGGCGACCTTGCCGTCCGGCGTCTGCACCAGGGTGGTGTCGACCGGCACCCACGCCTCGCCGACCTTCATCCGGATCGGGCCGGTGGACCGGTCCGAGGTCAGCGTCCCGTTCGGGTTCGCCCACAGGGTGGAGAACTCGGTCCGGGCGTTGGTGACCTCGATGCGGTGGCCCTGGAGGCGGGCGGCGAGCAGCGCCGACGCCTCGTCAGGCGCTTCGGCCGAGGGGGTGGTGGGCGGCGTCTGCGGCTTCGGTGCCGCCTGCGCCGCAGGCGCCGTCACGGCGTCGAGCGCGACACCGGCCTGAACGAGCAGACCGAGTGTCAGGACCACTGATATTCGGCGCATCCAGCGCGCAGAAATGGCCCCGCCGGAGGAACCGGACGAGGCCGAGGGGCGTCGTGTCATCAAGACTCTCTCAAGAGGTTGTCAGTCGCTTCGAATGACGTGGTCGAAGCGAGTGACAACCTCTCACTCCCAGCTGACGCTCAATTACCAATCAGGATAACAATTCCGTAACGGATTGCACACGTGCGGCCACCCGGGCGCCGTTTGCCGGAATTGGAATCATGTGTGCAATTTACGGTGATGGGCCCGTAATCGCGGCGTTCTTCCGGCACCCCGACGTAGACTGGCCGGACTGCGACGGTGCTCCGCACCCACTCCCGCCTCCACCCTCCGTGCGGCAGCCTCCGGGAGGCCCCCATGCGCCAGCGACACAGCTTCCACCTCGACCGGGGCAACCACTCGGTCACGGTGAACGTCCGCTCGGGCTGGATCACCGAGACCGAACTGCTGGTGGACGGCAGGGAGCTCGCCTTCCACCGGATCCACGGACACGGCGCCTACCCGCTCACCCTCTCGGCCCAGTTGGCGGAGGACCCGCCGGTACCGTTGTCGGTACGGCTGGAGCGGACCGGGGCGCCGGAGCACCCGCTCGTCTGCGTACTGGACGTGGACGGCGCCGTTCAGCCGGTGCCGGAGAAGACGGACCGCTGATCCACCGGACCGCCACAGCTCCCACGACACGCCGGCGGCACCGCGCGGCAGCGGACACGGGCACGTCGCTCGAAGGCGCCT
Organism: Kitasatospora hibisci; assembly: GCF_043950205.1. Taxonomy (NCBI): domain Bacteria; kingdom Bacillati; phylum Actinomycetota; class Actinomycetes; order Kitasatosporales; family Streptomycetaceae; genus Kitasatospora; species Kitasatospora hibisci. The sequence continues at coordinate 2,100,121 of NZ_CP171642.1, forward strand.
CCCGGCGTTATCCGGACGACCGAGGAATCCGCCCCTGCCACTTCGTGAAATCCCCGGAATCGCAGGGACCTGGCATTTTCGGCGGGGAGCGGTCCGGGCCGCCCACCCCGCCGAAGTCCCACCCCCCGAGATCGCTCCGCCACCGGACCACGATCGGCACCGGTAAATCCCATCCCGTCGCGGGGAATTACCGTCCGGTAGCCGCCACGAGCTTATCCACCGCGGACCGCGCCCGGTCGGCGTCCTCCGCGACCAGGCCGATGCGGGTCCGCCGGTGCAGCACGTCGTCGGCGTCCAGGGCGCCCTCGTGGGACACCGCATAGGCGATCTCGGCGCGGGTCACGTCCAGGCCGTCGGCGATCGGCGTCGGGTCGCCCGCTGCGAGGACCTCGTGGGCGGCGCCGCCGTGGCGGGCGAGCAGGGAGCCCGGGGTGTCGGCCGGGACGGGTCGGCTGTCACGGTGGGCGGGCGCCCCGACCAGGGGCAGCCGGGACGTCCAGCAGGCGCGGGCGGACAGTCCGCGCAGCCGGACGGCGGTGTCCACCGCGTCCTGGGCCATCCGCCGGTAGGTGGTCAGCTTGCCGCCGACCACCGTGATCACGCCGTCCGGGGACTCCAGTACGGCGTGCCGGCGGGAGAGGTCGGCCGTGGCGCCGTCGCCGGTGTCGATCAGCGGCCGCAGGCCGGCGTAGGCGCCGCGCACGTCCGCCCTGGTCAGCATCGTCCGCAGGGCCGCGTTGACGGTGTCGAGGAGGAAGGTGATCTCGCCGTCGGTCGGCTGCGGCTCGTCCGGGATCGGGCCGGGTGCGTCCTCGTCGGTGAGGCCGATCGCCACCCGGCCGAGCTGCTGGGGCAGGGCGAAGACGAAGCGGCTGGTGGAGCCGGGCACCGGGACGGTGAGAGCGGCGCTCGGGTGGCCGAGGGCCGCCGCGTCGACCACCAGGTGGGTACCGCGGCTGGGCCGCAGCCGGATCGACGGGTCCACCTCGCCCGCCCAGACGCCGCCGGCGTTGACCACCGCGCGGGCGGTGAGGGTGAGCGACTGCCCGGTGAGGCCGTCGGTCAGCCGGGCCGAATCGCCGGTGACCTGCTCCGCCCGCATCCGGGTCAGCACGGTGGCGCCGTACTGCGCGGCGGTCCGGGCGAGGGCCACCACCAGCCGGGCATCGTCGACCAGTTGGCCGTCGTGGGCGACCAGGCCGCCGGACAGTCCGTCGGTGCGGACGCCGGGCACCAACTGGCGGGCACGCCCGGCGTCGACACGGCGCACCCGCGGCAGCAACGCGCCGGGCGTCCCGGCGCTCAGCCGCAGGGCGTCGCCGGCGACGAAGCCGGCCCGGACCAGCGAGGCCTGCCCGGGCCGCATCAACCCGTTGATCAGCGGGACCAGTTGGGGCATCGGGCGGACCAGGTGGGGGGCGGTACGGGTCATCAGCACGCCGCGCTCGACGGCGCTCTCCCGGGCCACCCCGACCCGGCCGGAGGCGAGGTAGCGCAGGCCGCCGTGGACCAGCTTGGAGCTCCAGCGGCTCGTCCCGAACGCGAGGTCGCGCGCCTCGACCAGGACGGTGCGCAGCCCGCGGGCGGCCGCGTCCAGGGCTGCTCCGGCGCCCGTGACGCCGCCGCCGATCACCAGCAGGTCGACGGCGGGCTCGTCGGCGAGGTCGTCCAGTTCCAACGCCCTCCGACGGGCGTCGAGTCGGGTGGTTCCGGCGTAGGGCCCGGCGGTGGTCGTCATGGCGCGAAGTGTCCGTTCGTTCGGCGGATGCGGTGGGGTACGACGGATGCGGTGGCGGATGCGACGGATGCGACGGCGGGCGGGGAGCCGGTTCCCGCCTTCGGGCCCGCGCCCGAGGCGGGCCCTTCGGGCCTCGTGGGCCCGGCGGTCAGGACGCGAGGTAGCCGTCCAGGGCACGGGCCAGTTCGCGCCGCCAGGCCGCCTCCGGCAGCAGGGCTGCGACCATCCGGTGCGACTGGACGGTGGACTGGGCGATCAGCAGCACCATCGCGGCGAGCTCGACCGGCTCGCCCTCCCTGATCGAGCCGTGGGCCTGTCCCTGCTCGATGCCGGCCTGCAACGCCTCCAGCAGCCCGCGCTGGCTGGTGCCGAGCCGCTCCACCACGTACTCGAAGAGCGTGTCGGAGTCGGCCGAGCGCAGCAGCGCGCCGAGCACCGGGTGGTCCCGCAGCCGGACGGCCACCTCGACCACCCCGTCGACGAAGGCCGCCCGGTCCTCGCCGGCCAGCCGGACGGTGGCCTGGGTGGCGCCGATCTCGCGGGTCAGCAGGGCCCCGATCACCGCCCGGACGTCGGGCCAGCGCCGGTAGACGGTGGGACGGCTGACCCCGGCCCGGCGGGCGATCTCGGACAGCTGGGTCCGGCGCACGCCGAGGTGGACGATCAGCTCGGCGGCGGCGTCGAGGATCGCGTCGTCGGTGCTGCGCGGCTGAGACGGCTGCGGCGAGCCCTCGTGGGCGTCGTGGTCGTCGTCGTGGGCATCGTGAGCGTCGTTACTACTTGACATGATGTGTGAAACTGTAACGCATGGAACCCGAGACGCAAGCGGGACCGGCCGGCGCCGCGTTGCCGCTCCCCCCGATGAAGTGGGACGCCTGGGGCGACCCGGCCCTCGCCAAGGAACTGTCCGCCGACGTCAAGGCGCTGCTGGCCGCCGCCCTCGGCGTCACCGGTGACGCGGCGCCCGGACCGCGCGCCGACGAGGCCCTGCTGCACCCCTCGCGGCTGACCGCCGAGGACCTCAAGGCCCTGGCCGCCGTGGTCGGCGAGCCGCACGTCAGCGCCGCCGACGCCGACCGCCTCCCCCGGGCCGGCGGCAAGTCCACCCCCGACCTGCTGCGCCGGCGGAGCCGCGAGCCGCAGGACGCGCCGGACGCCGTCGTGCTGCCCGGCAGCGAGGACGAGATCGCCGCCCTGCTCTCCCTCTGCGCCGAGCGCCGGATCGCCGTCGTGCCGTTCGGCGGCGGCACCAGCGTGGTCGGCGGCCTCGACCCCGAACGCGGCGGGCTCGGCGCCGTGGTCTCGCTCGACCTGCGCCGCTTCGACGCCCTGCTCGACCTGGACGAGACCTCCGGCGAGGCCGTCCTGGGCGCCGGCCTCACCGGCCCGGCGGCGGAGGCGCTGCTGGCCGGGCGCGGCTTCGAACTCGGCCACTACCCGCAGAGCTTCCGCTTCGCCACCATCGGCGGATTCGCGGCCACCCGTTCCTCCGGTCAGGACTCCGCCGGGTACGGGCGGTTCGACGAGATGGTGCGCGGCCTGCGCGTCGTCACCCCGGTGGGCGTGCTGGACCTCGGCCGCGCCCCCGCCTCCGCCGCCGGCCCCGACCTGCGCGAACTGTTCCTCGGCTCCGAGGGCACGCTGGGGATCATCACCGCGGTGCGGGTGCGGATCCACCCCGTCCCGGCCACGAAGGCCTACGAGGCCTGGTCCTTCCCGGACTTCGCGACCGGCACCACCGCCCTGCGCGCCGTCGAGCAGCAGGGCACCGGGCCGACCGTGATCCGCCTCTCCGACGAGGCCGAGACCATGGTCAACCTGGCCATGACGGAGAAGATCGGCGGCGAGCCGGCCGTCACCGGCTGCCTCGCGGTCACCGTGTTCGAGGGCACCGCCGAGCAGGTCGCCACCCGTCACGAGCTGACCCGGGCGGCGCTGCTGGCCGCCGGTGGCACCTCGCTCGGCGAGGCGCCGGCCCGGGCCTGGGAGCACGGCCGGTTCAACGCGCCGTACCTGCGGGACTCGCTGCTCACCGCCGGCGCGCTGTGCGAGACGCTGGAGACGGCCACCGACTGGCGCCGGCTCCCCGACCTGCGCTTCGCCGTCACGGCGGCGCTGACCGCGGCGCTGCCCGGCGCGCTCGTCCTCTGCCACATCTCGCACGTCTACCCGACCGGCGCATCGCTCTACTTCACCGTGGTCGCCGCGCTCGGGTCGGACCCGCTGACCCGGTGGGCCGGCGCCAAGCGCGCCGCGTGCGACGCGATCGCGGCCCAGGGTGGCACCATCACCCACCACCACGCCGTCGGCGCCGACCACCGGCCGTGGATGACCGACGAGGTGGGCGAGGTGGGTGTGCGCATCCTGCGCGCGGTCAAGGCCGAGCTGGACCCGGCGGGCATCCTCAACCCGGGCAAGCTGATCCCGTGAGCGGCCGGAGAACCATCGCGCGCGTCGTTCTCCTCACCAACCCGGCTGCGGCCGCCGGTCACTCCGAGCCGGCGGCCCGCCGCGCCGAGGCCCGGCTGCGCGCCCTGGGCATCGAGGTCGACGCCCGGGCGGGCGGCTCGGCCGAGGAGTCGCTGGACCTAGCCCGCACGGCGGTGACACAGGGCGAGTGCGACGCACTGGCCGTCGTCGGCGGCGACGGCATGATCAACCTGGGCATCCAGGCCGCGGCCGGCACCGACCTGCCGCTCGGCGTCGTCCCGGCCGGCACCGGCAACGACCACGCCCGCGCGTACGGCCTGCCGCGCGACGAGCCGGAGGCGGCGGCCGAGGTGATCGCCGCCGGGCACACCCGGACGGTGGACCTCGGGCGGATGACCGGCCCCGACGGCACCGCACACTGGTTCGGCTCGGTACTCGCCAGCGGCTTCGACTCCCTGGTCAGCGACCGCACCAACCGGCTGCGCTGGCCGCGCGGCCGGATGCGCTACAACCTCGCCATCCTGGTCGAGTTCGCCAACCTCCGCCCGCTGCCGTTCCGGATCACCCTCGCCGACGGCACGGTCGTCGAGCGCGACCTCACGCTCGCCGCGGTCGGCAACACCAGCAGCTACGGCGGCGGCATGATGATCTGCCCGACCGCCGACCCGGCGGACGGTCTGCTCGACGTCACCCTGGTCGACGCCATGCCGCGGCGGCGGATCGCCCGCTTCTTCCCCACCATCTTCAGGGGCACGCACGTCGAGCACCGGGAGGTCACCACGCACCGCACCACGTCGCTGCGGATCGAGTCGCCCGGCATCACGGCCTACGCGGACGGCGAGTTCATGGCGGCCCTGCCCGTGGACGTGGCGGCCGTGCCGGGCGCACTGCATCTGCTCACCCCGGCCGGTCCACCCGGCTGAGCGAGCCCATCCGAGCCCAACGCCCGTGGGGCGCCGGCCTGCGTTCAACCGCCCGAGAGCACCGGCCCGTACTCCCCCCGCGGGTTCCACCGGCGGCACGCCGGGCCTCTCCCGGTGACAGTATGCTGACGGACCTCAACTCGGTCCGCTCCCGGGCCGCTTCCGGCCCCTGGCCGGGCCGGGTTCCGGACCGCACCTGGGGGAGCTCCGTGGACGTGCAGATCGTGGTGACCGGCGCCGAGACCGCCGCCGAGGCCGAGTCGCTCGCGGACTGGCTGCTCGGCGAGCCCGGACTCGCGGGCGTCGGCCTCACCGGGCAGCCGCCCGCAGACGGGGAACTCGGCTCCGTCCTGGACACCTTGACGGTCGCCCTCGGAGCCGGGGGCGCAATCTCGGTGCTGGCCGCCTCGCTGCGCACCTGGTTCGCGCAGCCCCGGCGCAGCGACGTCCGGCTCCGGATCCGGCGCCCGGGCGGCGAGTCGGTCGAGATCGACGCCAAGCGGGTGGGCGCGGCCGAGCTGGAGATCGTGCTGCGCCGGGTGCTCGACCGCGACGAGCCCGGGCAGGGGTGAGATGCGGCTGCCGGACCCCGAACGGTCCCGGATCGTCCTGATCGGCACCGGAACGTACACCGATCCGCAGCTCCCGGACCTCGACACGGTACCGAGAACCATCACCGACCTCGCGGCGCTGTTCACCGACGCCGTGCACGGGCTGGTGGCCGAGAAGCACTGCACCGTCCTGCTGGACGACGGCGACCTGCGCACGGTCGGCCGGCGCCTGAACGCCGCCGCGCAGGAGGCCGAGGACCTGCTGCTGGTCTACTTCACCGGGCACGGCCTGGTCGGCGGCCGCCGCCACGACCTCTACCTCGCCCTGACGGACAGCGAGTTCGCGGCGCCGGAGTTCAACGCGCTGGAGTACGACAAGCTGCGCAGCGCCGTCCTCGACAGCCGGGCCGCCGCCAAACTCATCGTGCTCGACTGCTGTTTCTCCGGCCGCGCCGTGACCGGTTCGATGGCGGGCGGCCCCGGCGACCGGATCGACCGCCTGGAGGTGGAGGGCACCTACGTCCTCACCTCCGCGCAGCGCGACAAGGTGGCGCTGTCCATCCCCGGGGAGCCGCACACCGCGTTCTCCGGACGGCTGATCCGGCTGCTGCGGGAGGGCGTCGCGGGCGGCCCCGAACTCCTCACCGTGGACGACCTCTACCGCCGGCTCACCAGGACGATGACCGCCGAGGGCCTGCCGCTCCCCCTCAACCGGGGCACCCGGACGGCCGGTCTGATCGCCCTCGGCGGCAACCGCGCCTTCTCCGCGACGGCCGCCCCCGGGCTGCGCCGACGCCGGGCGGCGGCGGAGCTCCGGGGCCGGAACGGCGACTGGCTGGGCGCGGTGGTGGAGCTGGAGAGCGTGCTCGCCGAGCAGACCCGGCTGCTCGGCGCCGGCCACGAGGACACCCTGCGCACCCGGCAGACCCACGCGCTCTGCCTCGGCGGCGCCGGCGACCCCGCCGGGGCGGCGGAGGCTCTGGGCCCGGTCCTGGCCGAGCAGACCGGGCTGCTCGGCCCCGACCACGAGGACACCCTGCGCAGCCGGCAGTACCTCGCCGTCGGCCTCGGCGAGACCGGCCGCCGGGAGGAGGCGATCGCCCTGCTGCGTGTGCTGGTCGCGGACCGCAGCCGCGTCCTCGGCGCCGAGCACGTGGACACGCTGTCCAGCCGGCACGTGCTGGCCCGCAACCTCGCGCACTCCGGGCTGCCGGGCGGCGTGGAGGAGGCGGTGGCGCTGCTGCGGCAGTTGACGGCGGAGCGGGCCCGGGTGCTCGGTCCCGACCACCCGCACACCCGCCGGACCAGAGCGGACCTGAAGGCGCTGGGGGAAGGCGGGGACGGTGTTTGAGCGCTTTTCGGACGCCGGGCGGGGCGTCGTCGCCCTGGCCGGGGAGGAGGCCCGGGGGCTCGACCACCACTACCTCGGGACGGAGCACGTCCTGCTGGGTCTGCTCCGCGGCGGCGAAAGCGTCGCGGCCCGGGCCCTGGGCGGTCTCGGGATCTCCGCCGACGCCGTCCGAAGGGCCGTGGAGGCGGAGATCGGCCGGGGCAAGGAGAGACCGACCGGCCACATCCCGTTCACGCCGAGGGCCAAGAAGGTGCTGGAGCTGAGCGAGCGGGAGTGCCGACTGCTCGGCCACACCCTCATCGGCCCCGAACACCTCCTGCTCGCCCTCGTCCGCGAGGGCGAGGGGTTCGGGGCCAGGACTCTGGTCGGGCTGGGCGTCGAGCTCGTCCGTGTGCGCCCCCGGGTCATGGCCCTCCTGGCCGGTTCCGACGTGCCGCTCGCCCCGGAACCCACCCTGCTGGAGCAGTTCGCCCGCAACCTCAGCCAGGAGGCTGCGGCCCCCGGAGCGGCCCGCGTGGTCGGTCGGCAGCACGAAGTCCGGCGGATCGTGCAGGTCCTCTCCCGGCGGGAGCAGAACGTCCCGCTGCTCGTCGGCGCACCCGGGGTCGGGAAGTCGAGCGTGGCACTGGGGCTGGCCCGGGCCTTCGCCTCGGGCGACGTGCCGGGCGGCCTCGCCGGTCTGACCGTCCGCGTGCTCGACGTCGGAGCATTGTTCACCGACCCGCAGCACCACGGCCGGTTCGGCGAGTTGATGAGCGGCATCCTCGACGAGGTCCAGCGTGCCGACCGGCTCGTCCTCGTCCTCGACAACGCGTTCGCCGTGCTGCGGACCCAGGGCGGACGGGCGCCGGCCCTGGCGTTCTTCCGGCCCGTTCTCGGCCGCCCGGGCGTCCGGATCATCGCGGCCTGCACGACCGCCGAGTACCGGCAGCGGGACCCGGACGCCGGCCTCGACCGCCTGCTCCAGACGCTCACGGTGGACGAACCGGCGACGGAGGAAGTGATCGAGATCCTCCGGCAGGTCGCCCCACGGCTGGCGGAGCACCACGACGTGCTGATCCCGGACGAGGTGGCGGCACAGGCCGCGCTTCTCGCCCGGGAGCTGCTGCCCGACCTGGCACTGCCCGGATCGGCGATCGCCCTGCTCGACGAGGCCGGCGTGCTGGCCCGGCTGCGGGACGCGGACCGGCGCGAGGTCACCGTCTCCGACCTCGCGGACGCCCTGGCCGTCCGTACCCCGACCGCGCCGCCCGTCGAGCGCCCCCGGCTCGCGCCGCCCACCCCGCACGACCCGTCGGTCTGGGCGATGAGCTGAGCTCAGGAGGACGGCCGGCTCCCGGGCCGGCCGTCACCAGCCGCCGCGACGCCGGTCGAGGACGGCCTGGAGCCGGCGGACCTCGGCGACCAGCCGGGGCACGTCCTGGCGGGCGGCGGCGATGAATTCGAGGTCGGCGTGGAGCCGGGGGTCGCGCGAGTTCACCTGGCCGGCGCCGGCGTACCGGCGCAGGTGGATCTCGTCGTCGGTCTCCGCACCGGGCTGGATCTGGATGAAGCTCTCCCCGCCGAGGCCCCGCCCGTCCCCGTCCAGCCTGGCCAGCCACGGGCCCGGCGCGGCGGCGGCCGCGCGCCGTTCGATCGTGGTGAGTTCGTGCTCGGTCAACGGTCCGTCAGAAGCCATACCGTGATCCTCCCCGGCGTCGGTCCGGATGTCCACGGGCCCTCGCCCGACGGTGCGTGAACCGGGCGGCCCCCGCAGTGTTGCGCCCGCCCCGGCCGGCGGCCGTCCGCCCCACGGCGGCGGACGCGGAGCGCCCCGGCTCGGTGCGGTCGAGCCGGGGCGCTGGACGGGGGTGGAGCGGACGGACCGCGGTGGTCAGGACTTCGACGCGGCCGGGCTCGGCAGGGAGCCGGCCAGGATCGGCCACTCGCGGTGGAACCGCGGCAGCGGGAGCTTGCCCTCGATGATCGGGGTGCCGAAGATCTTGAGGTGGGCGGTGAGGGCGCCGTTCAGGTCGACGCCGCCGAGGAGCGCCCAACTGCCCTTGACCCGGGGCTTGCCGCCGGGCAGGTCGACGGCCAGTTCACCGTCGGCCTGGGCGCTCAGGTAGGGGGCGACGGTGGCCTCGACGCCGACCGTGTCGTAGAGGCCGACGCTGACCTCGGCGCCGAGCGCGGCCCGGACGGCGGCCTTTCCGGTGACGCGGACGTGGACCGGGGAGACCTTGGTGTCGGCGGCGTCCGTCGCCGGGGACCAGCCGCGGCCGCCGGTGTAGTCGGAGCGGACCGACCAGGTGCCGGTGATCTCCTGCTCGGCCTCGACGTGCACCTGGCCGTCGGCGCCGATCTCCAGGTAGCAGGTGAGCCCGAGGTTGACCACCACCGGCAGCCCCGCCACGGTCACGACCGGGCTGGCCTGGAGCTTGGCGAACGGCAGGCGGATCGGGGCGGCGCCGGTGCTGCGGCGGAGGTCACCGCTGACCTTCCACTGGGCGTGGGCGCCCAGGTCGAAGCCGATCGACGCGGTGCGCGGGGTGCCGACGCCCGCCCCGTGGTACGCGAAGTGCAGCGAGGGGTGCAGCTGGACGGACGCGGAGGCGTCGGCGCTCAGGCCCTCGGGCAGCGGGATCGGGGCCTTGACGTCGACCTCCAGGGTGCCGGAGGCGTCGGCGGTGGTGGTGCCGTTCTCCCGGGCAACGGTCGCCTTGAGGTCCTTGACCAGCGGGGTGACCTTGATGCCGTTCGGGTCGACCGGGACCTGTCCGTCCGCCTCGGCCTTGCCCAGCAGCTCCGAGAGGGTCGCCGGGCGGGTGGACAGGGTGACGGCCCCGCCGCTCGCGGACTTCACCGCGGTGACCGCGACCAGCGCGCCCTGCGGCGCGGCCTCGGTCGGCGGGCTGGCTATCAGCTGACCGGGCCTGACGGCCTCGGCGGCCGAGGGGGTGGCCGAGGGGGTGGCCGACGCGGTCGCCGTGGGAGCGCTGGACGCCGCGGTGGCCGACGCGGTCGCCGTGGGAGCGCTGGACGCCGCGGTGGCCGACGCGGTCGCGGTCGGAGCGGCGGACGACGACGCCGACGCCGACGGACCGGCAGCCGGCGCCGCCGTCAGGACCGCCGTGCCGGCGGCCGGGTCGTAGGCGGTGAGCTGGAGGTTCTTCGCCTCCGGGGCGACGGCCGTGCCGTCCTTGCCCGGTGCACCGACCGCGGCCTGCTGGACGCCCGGCTGGGCGGCGGCCACCGGAAGGGTGCCGGGCGCGGGCTGCCCGGCGGCGGGCGGGGCCGCGGCGGACCCGGTCGGCTCGGCGGCCGGGGTGGCGGCGCGGGCGTGCGGGGCGCCGGACGGCCGGGAGGCCGCCGGGCTCGCGGCGGCCTCGGAGGGGGAGGCCGGGGCTGCGACGGGGACCGCACCGGAACCGTCGACGCTGATCGAGGTCGCCTGCTGCGTGCCCGAGGTGGGCCCGCACGCGGCGACCCCGAGCAGCAGCAACGAAACGAGGGCAGGGCGGACCACCGTGCCGAGGGGACTCTTCAAGGGAACTCTTTCGAAGCGGCGGACGCGCACACGACTGCCCGGGAACCAGTGGCTTCAACGGCGGCCCGAACGGCCGCGCGAGCGCCATGTTACTGACGGGAAATAGACTTGTCGAAGACATGCAAATCAATAGGACGCACCCAGAGTGTCCGTCAACTTTGCAGTAAGGAAGGAGAGTTGACGCGCCATCCGGAACAGACCCCGCCCTTCGGCGGGTAGCTGACGACCCGCCAATCCACCGACCGGCGGGCCCGCACCCCCGCCGTTCGGCCGGGCTCGGGCGGCCCGTTCCCCAGCCGCGACGGCCGTCCTCACCGGGCCCTCACAGGATGGGTTCCGACCCGACACGGCACCGCCACAACATCCGGAGGAGCACCCCGGGCCGGCGCCCCGCCGGAGGCTGCCGACCGCTACGCCGCCGTCCGGACCGAGCCGGATGCCGAACTGCACCGCGAGGCCGTCGGGCTGGTCTCCGGCCGTTCCCTCCCGGAAGTCGAGGGCGGTGCCCCGCCCGGCGGGAATCGTCCGCCCGGAAGCCTCGGGGCGGCCGTCAGATTCCCTTCCTGGCCGCCACCTCACCGGAGTCGATGGCCGCCAGCAGCCCCGCGTGGTCGGCCTCCGTCCGGTCGGCGTAGTGGACGGCGAAGTCGGCGATCGCCTCCGCGAAGGTGTCGGAGGTGCCCAGGTAGCCGGCGACGGCCAGGCGGTCGCCCGAACGGGCGTGGGCACGGGCCAGGGCGCGACCGCAGAGGTCGGCGTAGGAGCGCAGGACGGACGGGGGCATGCCGGCGACGTCCGCCGAGCCCTTCATGTCGCGCAGTTGCCGGCCGTAGAAGTGCCGCCCGGCCGTGCCGGTGGTCCAGCCGAGGAAGATGTCGCTGGCGGCCTGCATCAGGCGCTGGCCGGTGACGACGCGCTCGCCGCCGTGGACGACCGGCACCTCGGCGTGCGGGCGGGAGGCGGGCAGGTAGTCCTCCAGCACCGACCGGCCGGCCTCCTTGACCTGGAGGAACAGCGGGTCCTGCGCGTCCCGTCCCTCCAGCAGGACGATGAAGCAGCGCGTGCCGACGCTGCCGACGCCCACCACCTTGCGGGCGGCGTCCACGAACCGGAACCGGTCGAGCAGCACCCGGCGGTCCTCGGCCAGGGTGGCACGGTAGCCGCTGAAGATCCTGCCGAGCTGCCGCAGTTCGTTCCGCGGGACCGGCTCGATCAGCGGCGGGTCACTGATGATGTGGTGGTGGCCGTCCTCCGTCGTCTCGGTGAGCTTGCCGAAGGCCTGCAGGCTGGTGCGGCGGCGGGCGTGCTCCAGGCCGGCCTCCAGCCTGGCCCGACGCCTGCCCTTGCGGACCAGCGGGAGGAGGTCCTCGGTGTCGATCCGGGCGTACCAGACGTCGAGCTCGGCCATCCCCGCCAGCCGCCGGATCGCGGTCGCGTAGCCCTGCGCGGCGGTGAGCGCGGCCCGGCGGACGTCGCCCGCGTCCTGCCCGTTGGCCCGGGCCGCGACGGCCACGCTCGCAGCCAGGCGCTTGACGTCCCACTCGAAGGGTCCGGGGTACGTCTCGTCGAAGTCGTTGAGGTCGAAGAGCAGCGCCCGCTCCGGCGAGGCGTACACGCCGAAGTTCAACAGGTGTGCATCACCACAGAGTTGGACGATGATGCCGGTGTCCGGCAGGGCCGCGAGATCGGCGGCCATGACCGCGGCGGCGCCGCGCAGGAAGGCGAACGGGGAGTCGGACATCCGGCCGTAGCGGATCGGCAGCAGTTCGGTGAGGCGGTCGGCGCCCTGCCGCTCCAGCACGCGGATCGGGTCGGGCCGGTCCGCGGCCGGGATCCAGCGGCCGTGCGCGGAGCGCGGGACCCGGTCGCGGGCGGCCCGGCCGCGCCGACGGCGTTCGGCGGGACTGGTCATGCGCTCCTCCTGGTCGTGCCGGGCGGTTCCTCCTGCTCGCGACGCTAGGTCACCCGTCGGGGCCCGGCACGTCGGGGCGCGGGTGGGCCGTCGGCGGACCCGCCCGCGCTCCGCCGGCCGGGTGACGGCCGGGTGTGCGGCACCGAGGGTGCGGCCGACCCGCGGTTGCGAGACAGCCGCTCCCGCTCCACGGCACGCCCCCGCCTACTTCACGACGAAGTCCGCCATCATCGCCATGTCCTCGTGCTCCAGGTTGTGGCAGTGCAGCATGTACGCGCCCGGGTAGTCGGTGAAGCGGACCAGCACCTCCACCGACTCGGCCGGCCGCAGGTCGATGGTGTCCTTCCACCCGGCGTCGTACGGGCCCGGCGCGGCACCGTTGCGCGAGAGCACCTGGAAGTGGTCCAGGTGGAGGTGGACGGGGTGGTGCACGTCCGTGAAGAACCGCCAGATCTCGGTACTGCCGAGAGCCGGGTCGGCGACGGCTCGGCCGGGCTCGTAGGCCTGGTCGTTGATGGTCCAGCCGGCGCTTCGGCTGCGCCGGAAGCCGAAACTCCGGGTGGTGACGGCGGTCCCGGGGTCGAGCCGTTCGAGGCTGCAGAGCCGCTCGGGAACGGCGGAGTCGTCCGTGACGGTGCGGGAGGAGACGTCGAACCGCATCACCTCGGCGGTCCGCTCGGTGCCGAAGCGGTTGACCAGCCGGACGGAGGTGCCCGGCGCGTAGCGGGCGAAGTCGACGACGATCTCGAACCGCTCGGCCGGGGCGATCTCGACGGCGTCGTGCGGTACCGGGACCTCCAGCAGCCCGCCGTCGCTGGCGATCTGGACGAGCGCATCGCCGCCGGCGGGCTGCGGGTCGAGCTCCAGGCGGTAGAGCCGGGCGTTGGACGCGTTCAGCAGGCGCAGCCGGTACCGGGCCCGGTCGACCTCCAGGTACGGCCAGGGCGCGCCGTTGACCAGGATCACGTCGCCGAGGACGCCGTTCATGTAGTCGTCGGTGACGCCGGGTACGGCGAGCGCGGGGTCGACGGCCGGGTACCGGAACGAACCGTCCTCGGCGAAGGAGCGGTCGGCGAGCATCAGCGGCAGGTCACGGTCGCCGCGCGGCAGCGGCAGGGCGTCGTCCTCGTCGTCGAGCACGAGGTGGAAGCCGGCCAGGCCGCGCCAGACACTGGGGCCGGTGAAGCCCATCCGGTGGTCGTGGTACCAGAGGGTGGCCGCCCGCTGGCGGCCGGGATAGGTGTACGTGCGGTCGCCGTCCGCGGTCCGACCGACCGGCATCCGCGCCATCCCGGGCATCCCCGCCGTCCTTGCCGTCCCGTGCAGGTCGCTCGCCCTGGCCGCCCCGGTCAGGTGGGCCGCGCGGGACGTGCCGGGTGCCGGACCCGTGCCCGCCGGGAGGCCGGCCGCCGCCGGGAGGAGCAGGTCGATCGGGTAGCCGTCGCTCTCCGCCGGGGTGTGCCCGCCGTGCAGGTGGACCACCGAAGGCACCGGTAGCTCGTTGCGGTGGCGCACCACCGCCTGCCGGCCGGACCGGACGGCCACGGTCGGCCCGGGGAAGGTGCCGCCGTACGTCCACATCTCGGTCCGCAGGCCGGGCAGGATCTCCAGCCGGGCGACCTGCTGGGTGATCTCGTAGTGGTCGGTGGTGCCGTCGGTGCGCACCGGGCGCAGCACGGGCGGCACCGACAGCGGCACCTGGAAGGGCTCGGGCAGGTCGACGAGGCTGTCCAGCTGCCGGCCCGGTCGGCCCTCGGCGAGCAGCCGCGCCGCGGCGGGGAGCGTGAACGCCCCGAGCGCACCCGCGCCCAACACGGCCGCGCCGAGCCCGAGGAACCGGCGGCGTCTCACTGGGCCACCTCCATGGAGCCTCCCGGCCGGGGCAGCAGTCCGCCGCCCTCGGCCCCGGCCGCCGTGTCCGGGGCCGACCGTCCGACCGGCAGTCGCAGGCGCCACGCCCCGACCGCGGCGAACAGGGCGCCGCTCACGAGCAGCACGCCGAACAGCACGTGCAGACCCACCGCGCGGTGGTAGCCCAGAGCGATCTGCGCCGCGGTGGCGACGGTCAGGAGGACCGAGACACCGAACGGCCAGAGCGGGCCGCGGCCGGTCCAGCGGAGCAGCAGCCCCACCACCGCCTGGGCGAACGCGACCACCGCCATCGCCGTCCCACCCGCCGCGTGCAGCCCGAGCGACTCGTAGTGGCCGTTGAGGAAGCTGCCGGCCAGCGCGGTCTGCACCACGGCGAGCGCGGCCAGTGCGGTGGCGGTCGCCCGCAGCACGATCAGCGGCCAGCGGGGGGCGGGGGCCACGGGAGGACTGCTCATGGTGGGCTTCTCTCTGCTCGGCCGGGCGAGGACGGGAAAGCGCCCCTGGAGGCGGCTCGGGCCCCGGACGGCGCGGCGGAGAGCGTAGCCGACCATTTGTCACGATTGGTGCTGATACGCGTTGGTCTCTCGGGTATCCACCCCATCGGCTCGATCCGGACGGGTACGCCACCCGAACGGGCGGTGCGCCGTGATGGCGCACCGCCCGTCCCCGTCACCGTTCGTCCCCGTCACCGCCGCCGGGTCACTGCGCCCGGATCACTGCGCCCGGATCACTGGCGGCCGGATCACTGGCGGCCGCCGCCCGCCGCCACCGGGCGGGCGCGGAGCAGCGCGCGTCCGGGGAGGCCGGTCGCGGCCAGGCAGAGCAGCACCGCCCCGGCGGCCAGCGGCAGCGCCGTCCCGGCCGGGATGTGCGGAGCGGCGCCGGCGATGCCCCGGGTGATCGGCACGAGGGTGATCCAGGCGATCACCCCGCCCAGCAGCAGCCCGGTGGCGGCCACCAGCAGCGCCTCCCAGCGCAGCATCCCGCGCACCTGGCGGCGGGTGGTCCCGGCCAGGCGCAGCAGCGCGACCTCGCGGCGCCGGTCGAGCACCGTCATCACCAGGGTGTTGGCGGCGGTGACGGCCGCGAAGCCACCCAGCACGCCCGCCATCACGGTGTTGGCCCAGGCCCCGAGCTCCCGGGCCCGGTCGGCCTGGGCCACGTAGCCCGCCCGGTCGGCGACGGTGACGGCGCCGGCCCCGGCCCGTGCGCCCCCGGCTGCCTGCTCGCTCCCGCCCGCCTCCGTACCGGCCTGACCGGCCTGACCCGCATGACCGGCCGACGGGGAGCCGAGGTCCGCCAACCGGGCCGCGACAGCGGACCGGTCCGCGCCCGGCGCGTCCGCCACCAGCACCTGGCTGTCGTAGCCGGCCGTGACGTGCTCGGCGACGGCCGCCCGCGGCAGCAGCAGCTGCCCGAAGCCGAGGCCGCGCTCGTAGGTGGCGACCACCGTCGGCCGGACGGCGGTGCCGTCGCCGAGCCAGAGCGGGGCCCGGTCGCCGACCTTGACGCCCAGGTCCGCGGCGAGCACGGCGTCCAGGGCCACGGTGTCGGTCGAGCGTCCGAGGTCGGCCAGCGAGCCGCTCCGCACGCCCAGGTCGATCACCCGGGGCAGCTTCGCCGGGTCGCCGTCGATGCCGAGGGCGTTGGCGGTGGAGAGCGTGTCGCCGCTGCGGTGGACCGCGCCGGTGCGCAGCACGCCGACGGCGGCGTCCACACCGGGCACCCGGGCGGCCCGCTCGGCGGTGCCGGCCGGCAGGCCCGGGCCGGCCGAGCCGATCACGTGGTCGGCGGTGATGCCGCCGCGCAGCTGCTCGCCCGTCACATGGCTGAGCGTGGTCTGCAGGAAGAGCAGCGTCCCGCAGAAGGCGGTGACCATCACGATCGGCGTGATCGCGGAGGCGAGCCGGCGGGCGTTGGCCCGGCTGTTGTCGGCGGCCAGCGAGCCGGACGCGCCGGCCCCGAACCGCAGCGGGGCGCCGAGCAGGCCGGCGGCCGTCCGGGCCACCCAGGGCCCGAGCAGCGCGGTGGCCAGCAGGAAGCACATCACCACGCCCAGCGCGGTGTTGGCGGCGTTGGTCCCGTCCAGGCCGGCTGCGACCCCGGCGAGGGAGACTCCCCCGGCGGCGAACAGCAGCCCCGCCACGGTCCGCACCTTGCCCGGTCGCCCGGGCTCGACGGCGGCCGCGCCGAGCGCCTGGCTCGGCCGCAGCCGGGACGGCCGGCGGGCGGCGAGGAAGCCGGCCCCCAGCGCGGCCAGCGTGCAGGTGGCGACGGCGGCCAGCATCGGCACCGGGCCGACGGAGAGCCCGACCGCCCCGGGGACTGCGCCGCGGTCCACCATCTCGCCGAACCACCAGCGGGCCAGGGCCAGTCCGGGCAGGATGCCGAGGGCGGCGGCGACGGGCGCCACCAGCACCGCCTCGGTGGCGACGGTGCGGCGGATCTGCCGCGGGGTGGCGCCGATCGCCCGCAGCAGGGCGAACTCACGGGCCCGCTGGCCGGCGGCCAGGGCGACGGTGCTCATCACGACGAAGACGGCGGTCATCGCGGCGACGCCGCCGAACGAGCCGCCGAGCCCGGTCAGCATGGCCCGGCTCTCGGTGAGCGCAGGCGTCTCGGCGGTGCCGCGGGCGGCGCCGGTGAGCACCTCGGCGGAGTCGCCGACTGCCTGGCGGACCTGCGCGGCCAGGGCCCCGGGCCCGACGCCCTCCCGCGGTTGGACGACGATCGCGTCGACCTTGCCCGGGTGGCCGGAGATCCGGTCGGCGACCGCGTCCGCGAACCAGACGGTGGGGTGGGGGTGGGCGGCGCCGGCGGCCCCCGTGGAAGCGGCGGTCGCGGTCGCCGGCCGGGTGACCAGGCCGGAGATCCGGTAGCTGCCGCTCCCGCCGGGCGCGGTGAGCGCCACCACGGCGCCAGGCGCGAGGTGCGCGGCGCGCGCGGTGTCCGCGTCGAGGACGACCTCTCCCGCACCGGGGGCGCGGCCCTCGACCAGCTTCTCCTCCGGCCCGGCTATCCCGACCGCGGCGAAGCCGCGGCCGGTCAGGACCGGCAGCCCGGAGGCCGGATCGGCCGGGACCGGGAAGGCGGTGTCCGGCCGGGCCGCGGCCACGCCGGGCCGGGCGGCGATCCGTCCGGCCAGCGCCGCGTCCACCCGGGCCCGCTCGGGCAACGCCTGCTCGACGTCGTCCCGGGCCTCGCCTCTCCTGACCTCGATCGAGACGACGGGGGCGGCCGCGACCACCACCGGCGCCGCCGCGTACCGGACCGGCGGCACGCTCGCGGTGATGCCGGTCTGCAGCAGGGTGCCGCAGGCCGTGATGACGGCAGCACCGAAGAACAGGGCCAGGAAGGTGCCCGCGAAGGACGCGGGTCGGAAGCGCACCGAGGCGCGGGCCAGACCGTTGCTCACGCCGCCACTCCCACCGGGCGTGCGGTCAGCGCGACCATCCGGTCCGCGACCGCCTGCGGGGCCGGGTGGAGGAGCTCGCCGGCGATCGCGCCGTCGGCGAGGAAGAGCGCACGATCGGTGAACGAGGCGGCCACCGGGTCGTGCGTCACCATGACGACGGTCGCCCCCATCGAGTCCACCGCCTGCCGGAGCAGGCCCAGGACCTCGTGGGCGGTCCTGGTGTCCAGCGCACCGGTCGGCTCGTCGGCGAAGACCACGTCCGGGCGGGTGATCAGCGCGCGGGCGATCGCGACGCGCTGCTGCTGCCCCCCGGAGAGCTGTCCGGGCCGCCGGCCCGCGTGCTGGCCGAGACCCACCTGGACCAGCAACTCCCTGGCCCGGCCCCGGTCCTGGCGCTCGCCGGCGAGGCGCTGCGGCAACAGGACGTTCTGCAGCACCGTCAGCGAGGGCAGCAGGTTGAAGGACTGGAAGACGAAGCCGATCCGGCTGCGGCGCAGCTTGGTGAGCTTGTTCTCGCTCAGCCGGCTGATCTCCTCGCCGCCCAGGTACACCTCGCCGGCGTCGGGCCGGTCCAGCCCGGCCGCGCACTGCAGGAAGGTGCTCTTGCCCGAACCGGAGGGCCCCATCACGGCGGTGAAGGTGCCGTGGTCCAGCGCGAGGTCGATGCCGCGCAGCGCGTGCACGGCCTCGTCGCCGCGACCGTAGGTGCGCCGGACGCTCCGCAGCTCGATCGCAGCGCGAGAGGCGAAGTGGCCGTACTGCTCGGCGGGTTGGCGGTCGCGGCGGGGTGCCATGGTGGGGCCTTCCTTGAGGAGTCGTCGCTGGTCGTCGACGTGTTCCAGGCTAGGAAGGCGGCGCCGCCGCAACCATGGAGGCCGCTGGCGGACGCGGGGTGGGGTTTTCCCCACCCCGGTCCGGGGGGTGTCCCCGGCGGGGTCGGGACCACCCCCCGGACCACACCGGCCCGGGCCTCCGCCGGCACCGGCTCAGACCGTCTCGGCCCCGATCCCCTCGTACGCGACGCGGAGCTCGGCCAGTCCCGGGTGGGCCGGGTCGAAGGCGGTGCCGTCGATCGCCGCGATCGGCCGGACGCCGACCCCCGCGTTGAGCGCGAAGGCCGCCGCGTAGCGGGCCGGACCGCTGCCGGCGTCGACGCGCTCGCGCCGCTGCGGCCCGGGGTGGACGCCGGCGAGCAGCGCGGCCGTGACGCCCGGGAGGGCGTCGCCTTCGGGCCAGACCACCTGCCCGTCCGCATCGAGGAAGCCGAGGTTCCAGGTGGCGCCCTCGGTGATCCGTCCGTCCTGGTCGGTGAGCAGCGCATCGTCGTAGCCGTCCAGTTGGGCCAGTCGGCGGTGCCGGATCAGACCGAAGAGGCCGACGTGCTTCACCTCCGGAAGCTCCCGCCGGTACGCCGCGGTGCGGACCCGCAGCGGACCCGGGGCCGCAGCCGGCGCCGGGCGGGTGGTGACCAGCAGCCGGGGTTCGGCCGCCGCCCCCGGGCGCTCCAGGCCCAGCGCCGGGTCGAACACGGTGACGCGGACGATCACCGGCGCCCCGTCCGCGGGCAGCGCGCCTCGGATCCGGTCCCGGACGGTCTCCCGGTCCAGCTCGGCGGCGAACACCGTCCGGCAGTCCCGCAGCAGCCGGTCCAGGTGGAGCGCGAGGCCGCGCACCCGGCCGGCCTCGGCCCGCAGGGTGGTGAAGTGCCCGTAGTTGAGCAGCCCCAGGGCGGCCAGCTGCGCGGCGCTCGCCGGCGCGCCGTCGATCTCGATCTCGGACTCAGTCATCCTCCGAGTCTTCCAGCCGCCCGCCGACCGTGCCGGCACGGCGGCCGGCCGGGGCCGGGACCGCCGGGGCCGGGACCCCGGGGGCGCCCTCGGACCGGCGGCCTGCGCCGCGGGCCGACCGCTCGAAGTGCTCGATCTGGTGGGCCAGCCCCTCCGGCTCACCGATGTCCGCCCAGCGCTCGGCCTCCGCCCACCACTGTGGGCCGCGGACCAGCGGCAGGCCGGCCAGCGCGAGGTGGAGCGCGAGCGTCGGACGGGCGTAGCCGTGCACCCAGCCGCCGGCCTGCCGGTAGGCGGCCGTCTCGTCGAGCCGGAGCCAGCGGCCCTCCCGGCCCGCCGCGAGCAGCGGCACCCAGCCGTGCAGCCTGTCCGCGACCGCCAGCACCAGCCTGCCGTCCTCCTCCCGCACCCGGTAGGGCGGGAGTTGGGGCATCCGGGAGAGGCCGATCGCGCGTTTCCAGGACACCACCCAGAGCCCGCGCCGCAGGTAGTACCGGACGGCGTGCCGCCAGGCCCAGTGCGCCTCCAGCCGGTAGCCCGGCAGGCCTTCGGTGGTCGCCGCCCGGTAGACCTCGTCGAGGGCCGCGGCGGCCAGCCCGCGGCCGCGCGCCGAGGGCCGGAGGTAGAGCGAGGAGACGGCCAGCTGTCCCGGCCCCCTGGTCCAGTTGTCCACCGCGACGGTGCCGGCCGGCGCCCCGTCCGGGGCCTGCGGGTCGAGCACCCAGTAGCGGCGCCGGTACAGCTCACCGCCCGGCCACTCGCGGCCGCCCTCGCCGAGCCGCTCACGCAACTCCCGCTCGACCGACGGGTCGAGAGCCTCCGGGTCGACCTGCTCCGCCAACTCCCCCTCCGCCAGGGACGCGAGGTCCCAGCACGCGAAACGCCGCACCTCCCCCGCGCCCACCGCCCGCAACAGCAGCCCGCCCGCCAGCTGTTCCTGCGCCCGTTCCACCGACGCATCCCACGACCTCACCACGGCACCAACGATAGCGAGCCCCGGACACCGAACGTGACTCGATCGGCACCGAACGTCAGCGCGAGGGTGCACACCGGGATCATCCGACTCGGACGCACCACCGGTCTCGTGCGCCGCACGCGCCCGCGCATCACCGGACCGGGGCCGGCCGCCCACGCCCCGCCCCCCGCCGACTCTCCGCCCTAGCCGACCGCCTGGCGGGAACGCCGCCGCGCCGACCGGGGCCGCCACCGGCGCTGCGCGGGCGCCGCCGGGGGCCGGGTCAGCACGACCGCGGCGATCACCGCGACGCCGCCGAGCAGGGTGTTCCAGCCGACGGGCTCACCGAGCAGCAGCGCCCCCAGGGCGGTCGACCACAGCGGCGTGACATAGGTGACCGCGGCGGCGACCGCCGTCCCGGCGGTGCGGACGAGATCGAGGTTGATGATGTAGGCCACCCCGGTGCCGAGGACCCCGAGCGCCAGCAGGGCGGCGGCCGGGCCGGTGCCGGGCCAGCTCGGAGGACCTGCGGCGAGCGGCGCGACCACCGCCGACTCGGCGGCGGCGCAGACGATCTGCGTGGCGGACAGGGCGGTGGCGGTGTACGGCCGGCCAGAGAGGTGGCGGCGCAGGTAGGCGAAGCCGGCGCCGTAGCAACAGGTGGCGGCGAGGCAGGCGAGGCCGCCGCCGGCCTCCCCCGAGCCGAACCCGCGCCAGACGCCCAGGACCGTCAGCACCCCGGCGAAGCCGAGGGCGAGCCCGGCCGGCCCGCGCGGCCCCGGCCGCCGCTCCCCGGGCACGGCGACGACGGTGAAGAGCACGGTGAAGAGCGGGGTGGCCGCGTTCATCACCCCGGCGAGGACCGAGCCGACCCTGGTCTCGCCGTAGGAGAACAGCGCGAACGGCACGGCGTTGAGCAGCGCGGCGGCCACCGCCGAGTGCCCCCAGACGGCGGGGGCCCGCGGGGCGGGCTCGCGGCGCAGCGTGAGGATCGTCCAGAGCGCCGCCGCACCGAGGACGCAGCGCCAGCACGCCACCCAGACCGGCGCCACCCCCGCGTCCACCGCCACCTTGATCAGTGCGAAGCTCGCGCCCCAGATCGCCGACAGCGCCACGAACCCCGGCCACCAGCGGCGGCGGCCGGTCTTCCCGGCCGCACCCACTTCACCCGCCGCACCCACCGCACCCCCGGGACCGACCACCCCGACCACCCCGACCTCCCCGCCCTCTCCTCGACCGTTCCGGGCACCGTCCGGCCGATCCTGCCGGGCGTGCCGCGCCGGGCGGGATCGGCCGGACGAGACCCCCGTGGGACAGAGCGTGACGCGAGGGCGGATCATGAGTCCAACAAGTGACGGACGTCGACGGATGAGGAAGTCTCATGCCCTCGGAGGTCAATCTCGCACAGCTCAGGGCGCTGATCGCGGTCACCGATGCGGGCGGCTTCGGCGCGGCCGCGGCCGAGCTGGGGATCAGTCAGTCCGCCGTCTCGCACGCGGTGGCAGCGCTGGAGCGGACCCTCGGCGCGCCGGTGCTGCTCCGCAGCTCCCCGGCCCGGCCGACCCCGCTGGGCGACCGGATCCTGCCGCACGCCCGGACGGCGGTCGCCTCGGCCGCCGCCGTGAGCGCCATCGCCACCCGGCACTCGGGCGGCCTCACCGGAACCGTCCGGCTCGCCGCGCCGACCACCGTCTGCCAGGGCCTGCTGCCCGCCCTGCTGAAGGACTGGCGGGCGGCCCACCCCCGGCTCGCCGTCCGGGTCTTCGAGGGGGAGGACGACGAACTGCCGGTCTGGCTGGAGGCCGGCACGGTGGACGCCGCGGTGCTGGTGGACGCCGACCCCGCGCCGCCGGGAGCGGTCGGGCTCGGCGCGGACTCGATGCACGCGCTGCTGCGCCGCGACCACCCGCTGGCCGGCGAGGCCGCCGTCGACGTCGCCGATCTGGAGGACGACGACTTCCTGCTCTCCGAGGGCGGCTGCGAGCGCCACATCCGAGAGTCCTACCGGCGGGCCGGCGCCCGGTTCGCACCGCGGCACCGGATCCGTGACCTCAACACCCTGATCGGCATGGTGCACGCGGGCGTCGGGGTCTCGGTGATGCCCGCACTGGCGCTGACCATGCTGCCGGCCGACTGCGTGCTCGTCCCGATCCGGCCCGCGGTGCACCGCACGCTCACCCTCACCGGCCCGGCGACCCGCCCGTGGTCCCCGGCCGTCGCCGGGCTGCTGGCCGCCGTCCGGGGTCAGGGCGGCGTCCTGCGCCCCGCTGCGGCGGAGGCCTGATCTCCCGTCCGGGACCGTCCAGGAGTCCGGAGCCGGTCGACGGCGCCCGCCGGCAGGGCCGTGCGCCCGGTGTGGCGCCGCCCCGTCCGTGGCACCTTGCTGCCAGACGGCCGTCTGGCAACGCGACACGACGCCGTTCCGCCCGCGGATCGGTCAGGCTGGTGCCGTGTACATGATCTGCGTCCGTGCCGAGACACGGGACGTCCCGCCGCCCGGCACCACGGTGGAGGCGACCACCGTCCGGGAGGAGTTGGAGCAGGCGCTCCGCGGCCCCGCCCGGCTCGGCCACGCCCGGATCCGGGTCACGGCCGAGGCCCTGGACGCCGTCGTCTTCATGACGGCCGGCAGTCTGCTGGAGGCCGAGGCGGCACTCCGCACCGCCTGCGGCGAGCTCACCGCCGACGGAGGTCTGTTGGCGGGCTGGCAGGTTCGGCTCTGCGAGGCCGAGTCCTGGCTCGCCCTGGGGCTGCGCGAACCGCCCGGCCGCCGCTGACCGCCTCCCCGCGCCGGAGCCCCGGCGCCGTCCGGCCCACCCCGGGTGCGCTCCGGCCCCGCCCCCGCCGACAGCGGGAACGGGGCCGGAGCGCAGTACCGGTTCAGGCCGGGCAGGGCCGGACCGGTCCGATCGTCAGACCCGGTCCGCCGCGATCAGCAGGTACTGGAACGAGCCGTCCTTGTACGAGGAGATGAACGCCTCCTCGATCCCCGTGACCAGCGAGGACGTGGCGCGCAGCTCCCAGTAGGGCAGGGTCGCGGGGGTCAGGTCGATGACGGCCTGGGGCACCAGGCGGTTGTCGGCCATCGCCCGCAGGTACTCGCGGCGCGAGTGGATGTTGCACTCGAAGTGCGCGTTGATCTGCGAGACCCACTTCGACGGCTGACCGTAGATCGGGTTCCAGCAGCCCGTGATGGTCACGTACCGGCCGCCGACCGCGAGGATGCGGGAGTGCTCGGCGAAGAGGTCGTGCAGGTCGACGTACATGCTGGACTCGTTGTTCCACGAGCCCGCCACCGAGCCGGTGGCGAACGGCATGTCGAGCATGTTGCAGACCCGGGAGCGCACCGAGCCCCCGATGCCGAGCTCCTTGGCGCGCCGGTTGCCGAACTCGGCCTGCTTGGCCGAGAGGGTGACGCCCTCGACCTTGCAGCCGAAGCGCTGGTGGGCCATCACCATGGAGCCGCCGCGGCCGCAGCCGGCGTCGACGAGCGTGGCGTCGGGCGTGACGGCGCCCAGGTTGTCGAGGAGCACGTCGGCCTGGGCGGACTCCAGCCGGTGCAGCTCGGTGATGACCTTCTTCTCACGCTCGCTGTCGTCCGGCTCGCCCAGCGAGGCGTGGTCGACGTCCCCGATGCCGTAGTGGTGGTGGTAGAGGCCGTCGACGTCGCCCAGGCGCAGGTTCACGGGCCTGGCCTCATGGTCCCAGTAGCGGGCGATGTCGCCCTGGTAGGGCGTCGCCGGGCCCGGAATGGGCGCGGTGCCGTTCGCGGTGGTGATGTCGGTGACGGACATTGATGAGCTCCTTGGTTACCAGAAATCAGGCAGGCTGTAGCGATAGGTGTTGGTCTGGTGCCAGTGGTGGTTTCCGTCCACCCACACGGCCACGCCGCGCAGGAACCGCACCACGGTCGGGGCCGGGCAGGCGGCGGCCAGGGCGGCCGCCTCGGCCTCGAACGTGCGCATGAGGTCGTTGTGTACCTCGACCGCCTTGAGGTACGCGTCGCGTTCACCGACGCCCTCACGCTCGGCGATCACCACGGGCAGGTTGAGGTGCCGGCCGGGGCTGGCGAGCTCCTTGGTGTACGAGTACAGGTCGTTGACGATGGTGGTGGCATTGGACGCCAGGGCGATGACGCGCTGCATCGCGGGCTGGGCGTGCAGGTCGGCGGGCAGCTCGTAGCCGCCCACGGTGTCCGTGATGGTCGGGCAGGGGCGGAAGTTGTTGAACTGGCGCATCGCCAGGTACTCCCACACCGTCGGCACGTGGTCCGTCTCGGCCCAGGCCGCCTCGCAGAGGTAGCCCAGGTGCAGACGGGCCATGTCGTGCCGGAACCGGTCCGACTGGGAGGGGGTCGCCGCACGGTTGAAGTAGTCCATCGCTGAGCGGTAGGCCCGCCGCGGCGCGTCCGACCCGAGCGACTGCTCCCAGTCCGGCCCGTACTCCGCCGTGGTGTGCAGCGGGTCGAGGGCGGTGTGGGCCATCAGCAGCCGCCCGCCGAGGCCCACGGGCGAGCCGCCGTGGTCCTCGCAGTAGCAGTCGTCGACCGCGTTCTCGGCGGCCATCAGCCGGGTGGCGACCATCAGGTGGTCGACGCCCGGGGCGTCGGGATGGCAGACCGCCATGTAGCGGCCCAGCGAGAAGCCGTCGAACTGGTCCTCCCACTCCGGTGGGTAGAGCTGGACCTCGTCGATCGCCCATTCCTTGATCCGGCGGCCGACCTCCGCGACCCGCCCGGGGTCGGGCTCGGGCACCGGGTGGAAGTACAGGCCGGGAACGGGGTCGCCGGGCTGCGGCCCCGCCGGGACCGGCGCCGCCTCCGCCGCGCGCGGGGCCAGGTTCAGACTCGCCGTACCGAGGCCGCTGGGGCCGCTGAGGATCCGGTTCAGGGCCGTCCCGCTCATGACCGCACCACCGCGCCCTCCGCACGGACTGGGTACGGAGGTCGCGACGCCTGCGGTGTCTGCGGTCTGGTGACCACGGGCATGGAAGGGCCTTCCTCTGAGAAGGATTGCGGGTGATGACGGGTCGTCTGTCCTCGTCCCGGGAGGGGGCGTTCCGCAGGCGGCCCCCGTCTCGCTCGCCCAACGGTAGGTGCGGCGACGCGGGCCGGGACGCTCCGCAGCACGCTCTGCACCCGATAGGGTGAACGTTCCCGCTCGGCGCGTTTGAAGGTACGCAGTCCGTGATCGGTTTCGCGCCGCGTGTCGGCTTGCCCGTCGCCCCACACGGCGAAGCCCCGCCCGTCCGGGGAGCGGACGGGCGGGGCTTCGGTGCGAGCGGGGTACGGCGGGGTCGGCGCGTCACAGCCTCTCGGGGACGGGGTTGCCCACCGCCTCGATGGCGCGCCGGACGGGGACCTTCGCCAGCACGGCGAAGCCGATCACGAAGAACACCAGCAGGGAGATGATCGCCGAGCGGTAGCTGCCGGTGACCTGGTAGGCGAGGCCGAAGACCAGCGGGCCCATCCAGCTGGTGCCGCGGTCGCTGACCTTGTACACGCTGAAGTACTCGGCCTCCCGGCCGGCCGGGATGAGGTGCGAGAACAGCGAGCGGGAGAGCGCCTGGCTGCCGCCGAGGACCAGGCCGATCATGCAGGCCAGGGCGAAGAACCAGGCGGGCTGGTGAGCGGGCATGAAGTAGCCCAGGGCGAGGGTGACCACCCAGCCGACCAGGGAGCCGAGGACGGTCCGCTTGGCGCCGTAGCGACTGGCGATCCGGCCGAGGAGCAGGGCGCCGCCGATCGCCACGATCTGGACCAGGAGAACGGCCGCGACCAGCGAGGTCTGGTCCATGCCGAGCTCCTCGCTGCCGTAGAGCGAGGCCTGGGAGACGACGGTCTGGATGCCGTCGTTGTAGCACAGGAAGGCGCCCAGGTAGAGCAGCGTGAGCGGGTACTCGCGCATGCTGCGCAGGGTGCGGGCCAGTTCGCGCAGGCTGCCGGCGGCGGGCCGGTCGGCCGCGGCCGCGGCGGGGCCGGGTGCGGCCCCGGCCCGGGAGGGCAGCCGCAGCATCGGGACGACGGTGAACAGCGCCCACCAGAGGCCGGCCGAGGCGAGGCAGATCCGCACGGCGGTGCCGGAGGACAGGCCGAGCGCGTCGCGCCCCTCGAACAGCGCCAGGTTGGCGACCAGCAGCAGTCCGCCGCCCGCGTAGCCGTAGGCCCAGCCCTTGGAGGAGACGGCGTCGCGCTCGTCGGGGGAGGCCAGGGCCGGGAGGTAGGCGTAGGAGAGCGCCACCGACACCGCGTACGCGATGTTGGCGACCACCAGCAGCGCGCCGCCCAGCAGGTAGCGGTCGCCGCCGAGGAAGAACATCCCCATCGTGGCGATCGCGCCGACGTACGCGAAGCCGCACATCAGCTCCTTGTGCCGACCGGTGCGGTCGGCCACCGTGCCGGTGAACAGCATCGCCGCGACGGATATCAGCACGGAGAAGGAGACGGTGTAGGGGAAGAACGAGCCGGCGCGGATCGAGAGGCCGAGCGGGTGAACGTCACCGGCCGCGTCGGCGGCGTTCTTGGCGACGGAGGTCAGGTACGGGCCGAGGAACACCGTCAGAACGGTGGCCGAGAAGGCGGCGTTGGCCCAGTCGTTGATGTACCAGCCGAACTGCATCCGGCGCAGGGTCCGACCGTCGGTGGCGGTCGCCACGTCGTCCGGCAGGGGGTCCTTCAGAGGGGCCGCGGTGCTCATGTGGTTCCTATCGCGGTGCTGGAGCCGGTGCTGCCGTCGGTCCAGCAGCCGTTCTCGCCGAGGACGTCCCGCAGGACGTCGATGCGATCGGCCATGATGCCATCCACACCCAGGTCGAGGAGAGCCCTGATCCGTGTGGGATCGTCCACAGTCCAGACGTGCACCTGGAGGCCGAGGCGGTGGGCGGCGCGGACGAAGGCCCGGTCGACGACCCGCACGCCGAGGTGCCGCTCCGGCACCTGCGCGCACACTCCGGCGAACGGCGCCCGACGCACCCTCCGCAGCGGCCCCGCCACTGAGAGCAGCCGCAGCCGGGCCACCTCGCGCGGGCCGAGCGAGGTGGCCAGCCGCGGGCCGGCGGCGGCCCGGACGGCGGCGAGGCGGCTGTCGGAGAAACCGCCGACGCAGACCCGGTCCCAGGCGCCGGTCCGGCGGATCGCCTCGACCAGCGGCCCGACGGCCGGCGCCGCCTTGACGTCGATGTTGAAGCGGGCCTCGGGGAACGCGCCGAGCAGGTCCTCCAACAGCGGTACCGGCTCGGTGCCGCCGATCCGGGCCTGTTTGACGGCCTCCCAGGGCAGCTCGGCCACCGCCCCGGTGCGGTCGGTGACCCGGTCGAGGCGGGAGTCGTGGAAGGCCAGGAGCACGCCGTCGCCGGTGGCGTGCACGTCCGTCTCCAGGTAGCGGTACCCGAGGGCGACGGCGGCCGCGAAGGCGGCGAGCGAGTTCTCGGGGTGGCCGAGGTCCCCGCCCCGGTGTGCGAAGGCCAGCGGCCCCGGGTGGTCGAGGAAGGGGTGCATGTCGTGCTCCGAGGTGCTGGGGGTGGGCCCGGCGGGCCCCTGAGGCCAGGCGGTGCTGCCCGCTCCGACGGCGGCCCGGATCGTGCGCGTTACAGTATGACGCACCCTGTCAAGCAGTAACGCTCACGCCGACCGCGGCCCGGCCTGGTGCCCGGTGGTCCGGCCCCACGAGCGCCCGGACCACCGGGCACCGGCGCTCCGGGGTGCTCGGCGCCCTGGACCACCGGGCATCCCGGAGCACGCCGGGATCAGCGCAGCCCGGCGAAGAGGTCGTCCTCGGGCAGGGCCGCGCCGGTGGCGTCCTGGACCCGCACGAAGGTCTCCACACCCATCAGCTCGGTGAACCGCTCCCTGCCCATCTTCAGGAAGAAGATGTTCTCGCCCTGGCTGGCGTGCGCGGCCAGGGCGTCGAACTTCCGGCCCCCGAACTCGGTGGTGTCCACCCAGGTGGTGACCTCCTCGTCGGGGAGCCCGATCTCGGACAGCGCGGCCGCCTCCGCCGGATCCGGCTCCCCCCGGTCCGCGCCGAACTCGCGCATGACCTCGCCCATCCGCTTCATCGCCGAGTGCGGCGCCGTCGTCCAGTAGACCTTCGGCGTCATTCCGGTCAGCTCCAGCGCCGCCATCGTGATGCGGTTCGCCTGGATGTGGTCCGGGTGCCCGTAGAAGCCGTTCTCGTCGTAGGTCACCACCACGTCGGGCCGGTAGCGCCGCAGGAGCTCGGCGAGGCGGGCCGCGCCCTCCTCCACCGGGGTGCGCCAGAACGACCCGGGCGCGTCGTTCGTCGCCCAGCCCATCATCCCGGAATCCGCGTACTCCAGCAGCTCCAGGTGACCCACCTTCAGCACCTCGCAGCTGGCGTCGAGTTCCCGGCGCCGCATCGCGGCCACCTCCAGCGGGTCGTGCCCGGGATCGCCCGGCTTGACACCGTCCGGCCCGTCACCGCAGCTTCCGTCGGTGCAGGTGACGAGGACCGTCCGGATGCCCTCCGCCGCGTACCGCGCGAGGACACCCCCCGTCCCGGTGGCCTCGTCGTCGGGGTGGGCGTGCACTGCCATCAGCGTCAAGGGCCGCTCGGCCATGAAGATCATCCTCCGGTCTGAGACTCCTGGTCTTCGCCATGAGAACCGGTGGCCGCTCGCAGTATTCCGCGGGGGGTGCACCCGGACCGTCAGCGCCCTGCTGCGCGGGGCCGCGGCCCCGCCGCCGGGCGCACACCCACCCCGACGGGGCGCCCTCCCGGCGCCGGGCGGCCGGGAGGGGGCCCGGAACACGTCGGCCCCCCCCCCCCCCCCCCCCCCCCCCCCCCCCCCCCCCCCCCCCCCCCGCCACCGGACGAGGCCGGTCGGATCGCGTCGGACCGCTTCAGGCCGGATCAGACCGCCGGGGCCGGGTACGTCGGGTACTCGACGCCGGAGACGTGCTGGACGACCCGGATGACCTGGCACGAGTAGCCGAACTCGTTGTCGTACCACAGGTAGAGGATCGCGTTGTCGCCGTCGACCTTGAGGGCGCCGGCGTCGACGATCGACGCGTGGCGCGAGCCGATGAAGTCGCTCGACACCGCGTCGGGGGCGGTGATGAAGTCGATCTGGCGCTTCAGCGGCGAGGTCAGCGAGACGTTGCGGAGGTAGTCGAGGACCTCCTCGCGGTTGGTCGCGCGGGCCAGCTGCAGGTTGAGGATCGCGATCGAGACGTCCGGCACGGGGACGCGGATCGAGCTGCCGCTGATCTTCGCCTTGAGCTCCGGCAGGGCCTTGGCGACGGCCGAGGCGGCACCGGTCTCGGTGATCACCATGTTCAGCGGTGCCGAGCGGCCGCGACGGTCCGCCTTGTGGTAGTTGTCCAGCAGGTTCTGGTCGTTGGTGAACGAGTGGACGGTCTCCACGTGGCCGCGCAGCACGCCGTACTCGTCGTCCATGGCCTTCAGCGGCGGAACGATCGCGTTGGTGGTGCAGGACGCGCAGGACAGGATCTGCTCGTCCGGCTTGATCGTGTCGTGGTTGACGCCGTGCACGATGTTCGGGACGTCGCCCTTGCCCGGGGCGGTCAGGACGACCTTGTCGATGCCGGGGCGGAGGTGCTTGGACAGCCCCTCGCGGTCACGCCACTTCCCGGTGTTGTCGATGAGGATGGCGTCCTTGATGCCGTACGCCGTGTAGTCGACCTCGGACGGGTCGTTGGCGTAGATCACCTTGATCTCGTTGCCGTTGGCGACGATCGTGCTGTTCGCCTCGTCCACGGTGATGGTGCCCTGGAACTGGCCGTGGATGGAGTCGCGGCGCAGCAGCGAGGCGCGCTTCACGATGTCCTGGTCGCCGCCCTGACGGACCACGATGGCCTTCAGCCGCAGGCCGTTGCCGGAGGCCTTCTCGATCAGCAGGCGGGCGACGAGGCGACCGATGCGGCCGAAGCCGTAGAGGACGACGTCACGCGAGCCGCAGCGCTCGATCTTGTTCGCGCCCGTGGCGCCGATGACGGCCTCGGCGGTGAACTCCTCCACCGAGAGACCGCGGCTGTCGGCCTTGTAGGTCGCGGCCAGCATGCCGATGTCGATCTGGGAGGGACCGAGGTCGAGGGCGGTGAGGGCCTGGAGGAAGGGCAGCGTCTCGGTGACCGAGAGCTCCTCACCGGCGATCTGGCGGGCGAAGCGGTGGGTCTTCAGGATGCTGACCACCGACTTGTTCACCAGCGAGCGGCTGTGAACCAGGACGGTGACGTCCCGCTCCCGGTGCAGTCGGCCGATGATCGGAATCATCGACTCCGCGATCTCCTCGCGGTTCATCCAGTCCGTGAACACGTCGTCGTTGACAGTCACAAGTCCATCTTTCGAGCTGAGGGTGTTGCCTCCATGCTAGCTTTGACCGTTTCCGATCACTGCGCGGACCCCCTCTGAGCACGGGGTTCGCCCCGCCGCACCCTGCAGCCCCGGCGACACGGGCCCGACCGCCCCGCCATCGTACGTGCACGGACTGCACGGGTCCGCAGGCACCTCGCGACGACCGGCGACACCCTGCACGGCCTCCGGTACGCACCGCCGGCGGAGGCCCTGCGGCGGCGGTGCGGGCCCGTCCCGGCAGTCCTCCGGGACGGAGCCCGGCACGCCGTCGAGGAGATCCGCGACGCCGCGCCTGGGGGTCCCGGCCCCACTCCGCGGAGTTCCTCGCCGACCTCGCCGACCTCGCCGGCAAGAGCCCCGCGGCCGGAAGCACCGCATCGGGGCGACCCGGGAGGACGGCGCGTGCGGCGGACGGCGACGTCCTGCCGCACGAGGCCGCACGTGCGTCGCGGGCGCCTCCTCACCGACGGCGGGCGGGGAGGCGGCGGCGGCGCGCGGCCTCGGGGCCCTGGGCGGTCGAAACCGCCGCCACCGCGCGGTGGTTGGCGCGCTCGACCTCCCCGGCCACCCGGGCGCAGCCCTCGCAGTTCTCCAGGTGCCGGGCGAGTTCGGGGCCGCGCCGCCGGCCGGGGCGCCGGATGGCCTCGGCCAGCCGGGCGGTGAAGTAGCGGCACTCCGGCTCGGCGCCCTCGTCCACGTCCTCGCGCAGGTAGGCCTCGCGCAGCCCTTCCCGGGCCCGCGCGGCGAGGGAGCGCACACCGCTCGGCGTCATCCCCATCCGCTGCGCGACGGCGGCCGCCGGCTCGCCCTCCACCACGGTGAGCCAGAGGAGCACCTGCCACCGCTCGGGCAGGGAACGGTAGGCCTTGGCGACCAGGGCGGTCTCCTCGGTCGCGAGCAGCGCGGCCTCGGTCTCCGCGTCGCCGGCGAGGTGTTCGACCCAGGTCTCGAAGTCCTCCGGCAGCAGCACCCGCCGGGTGAAGTGCCTGCTCCACTCCATCGCCGTGCGGCGGACGCAGGCCATCAGGTACGGGCGCCAGGCGTGGCGCGGTCCGTGGCCGCGGGACACCGAGACGTAGGTGCGGGCGTAGGCCTCGGCGGCGAGGTCCTGGGCGGTCTGCGGGTCGCGGCAGTAGCCGCGTGCGTAGGCGAGCACCGCGCCGTGGTGGCGGGTGAAGACCTCGGCCATCACGGCTCCGACACGGGAGGTGTCGCTGACGGTCGCGGCGGGAAGGACCGCGGAGAGCTCGACGTCGCTCAAGGTGCTCAGACCCAGTCCGTAGTCGTCGGAACGCACGGTCAATGTGTTCTCCTCAGGTCTGGTCGCCCCGTGGTGGGAGGGTCGCGAGTACCGGGGGGTACGGCGGTCGCACGGGGCCGGGGAGATCGGGGCTCGGTTGTCGGCGAGCGGCTCAGGCGCGGCGTTGCACCTGGCGGCTCTTGGGCGGCCTGGCGCGGGGGCACCCGGTCGCGGGGGGACGTGACGATGTCGATGCCCTCGGCCTGCCCGGGTCGGCGACACCGGTGACGGACGGCTGCCGCGCCGTCGGGGAGGCGGTGGAGGGTGGTCCACAGCACACCAGCCGGACGGCGTTCCGGCAATCGTCTCCTTGCCCGCCACCTGCCCGCCCATTCCCAAACCGAATAGCGGGCGACGCCCGCCGAACGGTGTTCGCGGGCGCCCGGCGGCCCGGCGGCCCGTGTCTGCGCAGACCCCACCGGTCCCACCAGCCCCGGCCCGTGGGCGAATTCCTGTGCGTAACAGAAATGCCAATTCGGGTTTGGCATGTTCCGAATCCGTAGCGCGACGCAACCGATGGCACCGCGAAGGGCGAGCGGGTACACGTCATCAGGAGGTGTCGCATCGCCAGAAGTGCTTCCAGGACGCCGTGTTCGGCCCGCTGCCGTCGACGCGCCGTGGGCGGGCATGCGCGCGGTGCGCACGGCGGCGCGGCCGGCGAAGCGGACGCCGACAGGGGAATCCGACGGGGGGTATCCGACAGGGGAATCCGGGCGGCAACTCCCCCTCGCGCCAGCGCAACCGGGGTTCGCGGGGCGGCACGACCGTGCCGCCCCGGACCGCCGGCGACGGGTCGTCGCCATGGTGCGGGCTGCGCACGGGAAGCGCCTCCCGACCGGCGGACGGCCGGCCGGCCGCCGTGCAGGGCCCGCCGAGGGCCCGTCCCGGGGTCTCGGCACCTTCCCGGCTCCCGGGCGGGGCGGAGGCCCCGTGAGAGTCCGACACGAGCGGCCGACGAACGCGTCGAGAGGCCCGGCACGGTCCGGGCGAGGGCACCAGGGGGCCCGGGGCCCTGGGCCCTGGGCCCGGTCGGTCAGCGGTACGTCACGCCCTCCCCGAGGCCGCCCCGGCGACGCGCGAACGCCCCGGCCCCGTACCCGCTCCGCCGCCCCGGCCCCGGCGTCCCCCGCGCCGCCTCCCGGGGCCCGACGGTCCGCCCGGCGGTTCGCCCGGCGGTGCGGGCACGCCGGCCGGCCGCGGCCGTGGACGTCCGGGCCCGCGACCGCCCGTCGACAACGCCTCGCCCTCGCGGGCCGAGGCGGCCCTGCTCCTCGCGGAACGCATCGCCGCTCACCTCCTCGCCACCGCCCGATCGGTCGATCGCCGGGTCAGTTGGCGCCGGACGGATCACGGCCGTCCTGGCCGGCACCGGAGCCGTGGTCGGCCCCGGCCCCGGCGCCTTCGCCGGGACCGTGATCGCCGTGACCGCCCTCGTCGGCGTCGTCGCCGTGACCGCTCTGGCCGCTCTGGCCGCCCTGGCCGGCGTGCCCGATGTGGTCGGTGCCGCTCGTGACCACCCCGCCCAGCTTCTGGTGCAGGAAGTCCGCGGTGGTGTCCGACAGGACGACCACCCACCGGTCACCCACCAGGTACAACCCGCCGTACTCCTCGGCCCCCGACGTCCAGACCGTCTGGGCCCCGGCGGTCGGGAAGGTGGCGATCCACACCTCGTCCTCCCCTAGGTTGCAGAGCCCCTGGCGCAGGTCCGCCGTGTCGGCCGTGATGTCGGCCGTACAGCCGATCCGCTTGGCCAGGTCCTCCACCGAGGCGCCGGCGACACCGGCCGATGCTCGCGGCAGAGCGAACAACCCTCCGGTCCCACCCGCCAGTTCGATGACACCCAGGGCGAACAGGACGGTCATCCCGAGCCACTGGAGCCGGCGGCGTGCCTTCCGCTGCGGCCGGACGGGCGCCACGGTGGAGTCCCAGGGCATCACTTACCGGTCACCGGCTTCCCGGCGGGGTTCACGGCCGACCACAGGTTGTCCTTGCCGTTCCCGTTGGCGTCACCGGGGGCCTTGTCACCCGCGAAGGTGTAGACGGGCTTGCAGTTGATGGACAACTGCCAGCTGCCGTCGGTGCGCTGCATCTTGCCGATCAGCTTCGGGTCCACGCCCTTGACCTGGCTCGGGTCGACGGCGGGCGCCGGCTTCCACGTCATCGCGCACTGGCCCTCGCACATGGACTTCATCGGCCAGGACGGGTCCTTGGCGTACTGGTAGAGCGTCATGCCCTGCGCGTCCACGACGATCTGGCCGAGCTGAGCGTTCGTGGTCACGGAGACCTGGGCCCCGGCCGGGGCCGGCTGGGCCGGCTGGGGCTTCGGCGCCGCGCCGGCCGTCTCCGACGGGTAGGCCGACGCACCGGCGGCCGCGGCGGCCGCCTTCTTGCCGTCGGGCGCCAGGGCGAACCAGACGCCGCCGACGCCCTGGCCCTTGGTGTCACCGGCCGCGGTGTCCTGCGCGTAGCGGTAGACCGGCCAGCCGCCCAGCGTCAGCTGCTTCGTCCCGTCGGTCCGGGTGACCTCGCCGAGCATGCCGGCGTCGATCCCGGTCCCCGCGGTCGAGCCCTCCTTGGCGACCGGCGGCCAGGTCTTGGCACAGCCGTCGTTGCAGTTGGACATCGGGGGCTTGGCCATGTCCTTGTCGAACCGGTAGAGGGTGAAGCCCTCACTGTCGGTGACCACCATGCCGAGCTTGGCGTCGCTGCGCACGGTGAGCGCTCCCCCGGCCTGGCCCTCGCCCGCCGGAGCACCGGCCGACGCCCCCGCCGAGGCGCCCGTGCCCGCCGACGCACCGGCGGACGGCGAGCCGCCGGAACTCCCGTAGGAGCCGTACGAGCCGTAGGAGCCGCCGCCGGCCGGCGCGGCGTCCTGGGCTCCGACCAACTGGCCGGAGCCGGACGGCGTCTTGGCGCTGCTGCTCATGCTGCCCCAGAGGGCCATCACCACGAGCCCGACCAGCAGGACGCAGAGCCCGGCCAGTCCGTATCGCTTCGTCAACATGTTCCTTGCCTTTCCATCGGTGGAATCTGGCCTTCCGTGGAACTGCGCGTCCGCGGTGCTCCGGTCCGGCGTCGAGCGCCGGTCCCCGGACACGGGACGCGGATGTCAGGGTCGATAGCCCTCCGGAACCTCTCGATCGGCCCGCCGCTCCGACGAGCGGCACGGGCGGCGCCGCACCCGCCTCACTGCATCCGCAGTGCGAGCGCGGGGCACCGGTCGACGGCGCGCGCCGCCTGGGAGAGCAGCCTCGCGGGTACGGGCATCACGGCGGCGGCGGGGAACCCGTCCGGCCCCAGCCGGATGACGTCGGGCAGGACGCCGGTGCACAGACCGTGGGCCTCGCAGAGCGTCCAGTCGACGACGATGGAGCCGGCGCTCTCCACCTCGGGCAGCGGCAGGACGTCCTGCGAAGGCCGTCCGCAGCCGCCCTGGTACGAGTGCGCGACCAGGTCGTCGTCGAACACGGCCAGGGACGAGGCCACGAACCGGGCGGCGGCGTCGGGATGGCTGCACGCCCCTCGTCCGGTGACCGCCCGCATGCCGGCCTGCACCCGGTCGAGTGCGCGCTGCCCGCCGCCGCGGACCAGGTCCTCCAGGGCCGAGGTCAGGTCGGGAAGCCCCAGGTAGCAGGGTCCGCACTGACCGGCCGTCTCGTCCGCCATCCAGCGGGAGATCCGGACGACCTCCCACAGCGGGCAGGTCGTCTCCGGAAGCGGCAGGATGGCCCCGGCACCCAGCGCCCCTCCGAGGCGCTGGAAGGACTGGCGGGAGATCACGGCCGAGCGGGCCGCGTCGGGCGTCAGCCACTTCCCGTGGTACCCGCCGACCAGCACGCCCTGCCCGATGTCCAGCTCGCACGCCGCCAGGACGGTCTCCAGCGGCACCCCGGTGGGGGTCTCCACCACGGTCGAGCCGGCGATGGTGAGCAGTACGGTGCCGGGTTCGTCGGGGAGGCCGATCTCCCGGTAGGGCAGTGCACCCCAGCGGGCCGCCACGGCGAGCTGGGCGTACGTCTCGGCGTTGGAGAGCAGTGTGGGGGCTCCCCCGACACCGCTGTCGCTGGTGCGCACGCCGCCTCCCCGGGGCAGGGCGATCCCGTTGGT
Organism: Kitasatospora hibisci; assembly: GCF_043950205.1. Classification (NCBI taxonomy): domain Bacteria; kingdom Bacillati; phylum Actinomycetota; class Actinomycetes; order Kitasatosporales; family Streptomycetaceae; genus Kitasatospora; species Kitasatospora hibisci. The sequence continues at coordinate 2,136,325 of NZ_CP171642.1, forward strand.
GATGCCGCGGGCGAGGGAGCTCCCCTCCCCCGTCACGAACCGCTCCGGCAGTCGCACCACCTCCACCGGCGGCTTCACCGACCTGCGTTCGGCCAGTGCCTGGCGCAGCGACTCCTCGGTGTCGGCCCGGGTGACGCCGATCGCCACCCGTTCCGCGCCCAGCGCGGCGGCCGCGATCAGCGCACCGTCCACCACGAGGTGCGGGGCGCGCAGGATCAGCGTGGTGTCCTTCAGGCAACTCGGCTCTCCTTCCGTTCCGTTGACGACGACGACCGGTGTGGTGCGGCGCCGGGCCGCCGATTTGACGACCGCCCTGATCTTCCGGGCGAAGGGGAATCCGGCACCTCCGCGGCCGCGCAGGTCCACGTTCTCGGCCAGCTCGGCCAGCTCCTCCGCGCCCAGCGCCGGCAGCTGGCCGTGGACCAGGAGGTGCGAGCGGTAGTCGACCCGGTACAGGCTCTCCAGGCCGGCGAACAGGACCGGCCGTCCGAACCAGAGGACGGGTGGGGGGTAGTCGCTCACGCGCCCCGCCGCCGACGTCCGACTCCGGCCCCGGCACCGACGCCGGCTCCGACTCCCACTCCGGCGCCGGCCAGGCCCGGCCCGGCGGCGAAGCCCCGGCCCACGGCCAGGCCCGGCGCGGCGGCCGCGGCCTGCCCCCCGACCACCGGCAGGCGCTGGGTGGTGGCCTCGGGGGCGCCTCCGGCCTCCGGCGGGAGCGGCCGAACGGGGGCCTGGCGCGGGCCGGAACGGTCCTGGAGGAGCAGCCGGACCGTGAGCGCGCCTGCCACGCCCACGACGGCCACGCCGTACAGCACGACCACCCAGGGGGCCGCGACCCGGCCCGACTGGAGGCCGTGGACCAGGCCCGCTCCCCATGCCGGGTACGAGAACAGGTGGATGACGCGCCACCGGCGCGCGTCACCCGAGCGGGCGAGCCTGCCGCGGGCCGCCCCGGCCAGCGCCACCGCGGGGAACAGGTACCCCGCGACGGTCCCCAGTCCGAAGACCACCGGCTTGACCGGGTCGGCGAACGGCACGAACGCCGCCAGTGCCCCGATCTGCCCCACGATCAGTTTCATCCAGACGTGCAGGACCAGGAAGACGACGCCCGCGACGCCCATCGCGCGGTGGACGGCCTGCGCGACGAGGCGGTGCGACGGGCTCAGGACCAGCCGGTCGGTCGCCGCCAGGCCCCACAGGACCGCGGAGGTGAACGACACGAGTGCCAGCACGCCGACGGCGAACGTCAGGAACGCCTGCAGTCTGGGGTTCACGACGATGGCCGTCACCCCCAGCCCCGCTGCCAACAGCGGCAGGAACGACCACGGACCCGACCGCTTGCGACCGCCCTCCGCGGGCTGTTCGCCCTCGTCCGCCGCGCGCGCCCGACCGGCCCGCTCGACGTTCCGCGGCACCGGGCCGAACCGCCGTGACCGCCGCCTCTGCCCTCTCACCATTGCTGAGCCCTCCGGCCTCGTCCTGAACCTGCTGTCGGATCTGGTCCCGGGGCCGGCCGGCGCGGGCCGGCCCCGGAAGGGGCGGGTCACCCGCAGCGACGCCCCTGGTTGATGCAGCTGACCATCTGGTCCTGCAGGCTCTTGCTCATGTTGTTGATGAAGTCACCGTGATCGGTGATCGGGTTGTGCAGTTGCTCGGGGAAGCTGTCGACCGCGAACCGGATCCCGGCCGGCACGTCGTAGGCGACGCGCTCGACCAGTTGGGGGATCGCCTTGAAGTTCCTCGGGCACGCGCCCGAGGCGTTGGAGAAGGCGGTGTGCGTCCGGTGGTTGGCGCTGTCGATGTTCCTGCCGTCCCAGCAGTCCGGGAACTTGAGCGTCCGGACGACCCGGCTCCCCTTCGGGCAGATCGGGTACTTGTCGACGACCTGGCGGTTCTCGAAGCCCGTGCAGCTCCACGAGGCGTGGGCGTTCGCCGGCCCGTTGGTGAAGGCCTTGGCGTCGCCGGTGATGATGCGCAGGAACTGCTTCATCGGCTGGACCTGGTTCCCGACGGTGGAGGTGTACGTGATGTTCGCCTCGGCCGGCTGCAGGATCCGTCCAACGTTCTTGTCCTTGCCGCCACCGGGCGCCCGTGCGTCCCTCTCGTTGGTGCCGTCGAAGACGCGCAGGACGGGCCAGTAGTACGCCGACTTGTCGCCGTTGGAGCAGGTGGTGCCCGAGGCGGCGAGTTTCGCGTTGGAGGAGAACGCGTCCGTGGCCACGTTCCCGACGTAGTCGTGCATGTGGTGCGCGCCGTTGCTCACACCGGGGGCGACGATCACGTTGTCGGGGTTGAGGTGGCGGTTCTCGTTGCGCCCGCACCGGGAGGTGAAGGAGCCGGTGGCCGTCCCCTTCTTGGCGGGCGTGGAGACGTTCGGGGACACGCTCCTGATGTCGACGAAGCCCTTCTTGGGGAGGGACTTCACCTGCGCGGCGGCCCTGGTCTGGGCGGCGGCGCCGCCCATGCCGTCGGCGCTGAACCCCTTGGCCGCGTCCTGGACCACCAGGTCGTTACGGACCGTGCACCGCGCCATGCCCGAGAGGTCCTTCGGCAGACCGGAGTCCGGACCGGCGCTGTCCGACAGCTTCTTCAGGGTGTCCGCGCGCTGGCCGGCGAGATCGTCCATGACCCGCTTCTCGTTGTCGCCCGGAGCGGGCGCGGCCAGTCGGTTGAACGCGTCCGCCACCTGGACGTCGAGGTCGGCGAGGTTCTTGTCCACCGCCTCCTGGGACGATTCCGGCACCTCGTTCAGGGCCACCCCGGCATCGGCGCAGGCGACGGTGCCGACCTGCGGGGAGGCCGTCTTCGAGCTCCACGGGCGCTGGCCGGCGAAGGCCACCGATACGACCGTACCCACCGCACCGGTGCCCAGGACCACCGCCAGCAGCAGGGCACCGGCCCTTCTCTTCGACGTGCCACGTTTACGGGACTTCATGTTCCTCACACTCCTCGGACGGGATCGGGCCTGCCGGGCAGGCCGCGGACAGCCGTCGGCCGGTTCGTCGTCTACCGGGTCGATCCGGCGGGCGCCGGCGGGCGGCTCGCGGACGGAGCGGCCGAACCGGACGGCGGCGGGTTGAGCTTGTCGAACTTGACGAGTCGGGTGTCCTCCAGGACGTTCATGTGGTCGAGCACCGTGATGTTGGCCATGCTCGCCAGGTCCCGGATGGTGGCGTTCTGGGTGCTGGCCCGCACCTGGCCCAGCACCGCGAAGACCTGCCCGTGGGCGCTGCGCAGGATGTTCGCGAAGAGCTCGTCGAACTCGGGGCCCTGCGCGGCCTCCAACTGCCGGAGCCAGCCCTGCTGCTGCGCCGAGGGCTCGGTGGGCACGCTCTGGTTCAGCGTCTGGGCGGCGGTCAGCACCGCCCTGTCGAGATCGGTGTGACCGTCGATCAGGTGCTGGCCGGCCACCTTGACCTCGGGGGTGGTGCCCTTCGCGAGGGCCATCCGACCTGCGGGGATCTCCCACAGCCCGGCCAGCCGCACCCGCTTGACCAGGTCGCGGTCGACGGCGGTGAGCGGCCCGGTCGGGGTCTGCACCACTTCTTGGTCGTCGCTCACCGGGGCGCTGCGATAGGCACCGGCCGACTTCGCCACGGGGTACACCAGGGCCGCCGCGGTCAGGATCATCGCGACGATGATCAGGACGGTGGCCGACGACCTCGGGACGCGGCTCACCAGGGGCAGGCCGTAGGCGGCGCCGCCCGGTCCGCGTTTCTTCCGCAAAGATGACATGGGGGTTCTCCCTCCACCGCACCCGGAGGATCAGGGCCGCGCGGGAGCCACCGGAGCGGGTCCGGGTGGCCTTCCGGTGGTCCGCGCGGGGGTGATCCACGCGTGACGGTCCACGGACGGCGCGGCCGACGAGGGGATGACGCGGCAGTGACGGTCGACTGCCGCGAGGGGACGGCCCGGATCCGAACGCCCGGCACCGCCCCTGACGGGACCACCGGCGGCGCGACGGACAGCACGACGGACGGCGCGGCGGGCTTGCTCGGGGAGGGCGTCAGGTTCGGCGTCACGGACGCGCGACGGGCTTGATCGCGGGCGGCTGCACGAGCCGCATCACCGCGGTGGTGTCACGGTCACGGACCGGCGCGGGTCCGGCCGGATGAGGGCGGGTCCGACCCGGGGGCGGATGGCGCCCGGGGCCGGATGGCGCCGGCACGGGACCGGTCTGCGCCGGCGGACGGGTCTCAGCGCCCGTTCGTCCGGAGGTTCCGGTTGGGCCCGGTGGTCTGGAGCAGGGACAGCATCCCCGCTCTGCGGCGCAGGCGGGCGTACTCGGACGCCATGATCTGGATCTTCAGGGCCAGCAGGAGCTCGAACCTGGCCCGGGGGTCGCGCAGGCCGCTGCCGAAGACCTTCTCCAGGTTGCGCAGCCGGTTCCGGACGGCCTGCGGGTGGATGCGGAGCAGCCGGGCGGCCGGGAGCGTGCCACCGCCCTCCAGCCAGGCGAGCAGCGTCTCCTCGGTCCACTGCCGCTGCTGCGGCGTCATGTCGGCCAGGCGTCCGAGCCACTTGGCGGAGAGGTGGCTCGCCAGCAGCGGGTCCTGGAAGAGCATGAGGGTCGCCAGGTGGTCATCGACGAAGTGGATCCCGGCGGAGGCTCCCTGCGGCACCATCGTCAGCAGTTTGCGGGCCCAGCCGAGCGAGACCACGGCGTCCTCGACCGGTACGGCCGGCCCCACCACGGCGGTCCGCCCCTCCAACCAGAGGGCGAGCACCCGGGGCATGCCCGGCAGCGGGTCCGGGATCAGCAGGTAGGGGAGTGTCCCCTTGGTACCGGCGACGACCTCCGTGCCGGAGAGTCCCGACGGCGGCGTCCCGGGCGACGAGTACAGCGCCACCGCCTGGACCGTGGTCGGCTGGGTGCGTCCTCGGCCACCGCGGGGACCGTGGCCTGCGCCGGTCCGCCCCACCGTGCCACCGTGGCGCGTCGCGCCGTGACGACCCGTCGTGCCGCCGTGGCCCGTCACGCCACTTCGGCCTGCCGTGTCGGTCCGGCCGGCGGCCGCACCGCCACGGCTCACCGCGCCGCCCTTGGTCACCGCGCCGCCCTGGCTCACCGTGCCACTGCGAGTCGCGGTGCCGGTGTGGCCGGCGAGGCGGCGCCGTGCGGGTTCCCGGTGACCGACGGCCCCCGGGAGGGCGAGGTCGCTCATCGCGGCCCCCTTCCCGCGACGTCGAGACAGTTCCCGCCACCGGAACCCCTTGAGAGCGTGCCGACCCGGGCGGGCCGGGCGGGACGCGACCCGACGCACCGCGACCCGGCGGCGGACCTTCCGCCCGCACCTCGCCCCAGCACGAAGAGTTCGTACGGAGTCGGCACCGGCGACCTGCTGCCGGAGCATGCTTCCCGCATGGCGACACCCCTCTCTCTCGAATCCCCGACCCGACCGGGCCGGACACGTTTAGAGATGGGCCACAGGAGGTTTCGTCCCGCCGCGTTATCAATCCGTTATCTTTCGGACCGTGCGCCACGCCCTCGAACGACCGCCATCCGCGGCTCCCCGCAAGGGCCGCACGCACACGACCCAGCGACCACGCAATGGTCGTACGCGCACCCTCACCCCGCGGGACCCCGATCACACAAAGCCCTCACAACCGATCCGGAACGAACCCGAATTCACCCCCGACCGCACCTGACTCACCATCACATAGTCATGATCACCGACCGCTTCGGTCCGATCAGGAGGGGTCAGCGGCGAAGCGCCGAGAGCCGCGTTGAGCCCTCGAATCGACGAACGCCGGTCCTTCCACGCAATTGTGTCGACCGAACAGGTATTCTCCCGGTTGCTTGTAGGCTGTGCCCCCCACCGGGGGACGGCAGGAACTGCGGACGCCTGCCGTACGGCCCCCAGGCCCTAATGCCCTGCACCACATTCACGCGATCGGGGCCGTGATGCGACTCAACCTGAACCAGCTGGCGGTCTTCGCGAAGGTCATCGAATGTGGTGGGTTCTCCGCGGCGGCCCAGGTGCTGTTCCTGAGCCAGTCGTCGGTCTCCAAGCAGGTGCAGAACCTTGAGGCGTCGCTGCGGACCGTCCTGGTCGACCGATCGGGCCCGAAGATCCGCCCCACCCCGGCCGGCCGGGTCCTGCTCGCCCAGACCAAGGAGATGCTTGCGCTCGCCGACCACGCCGTCGGCGCCGTCCAGGCGGCCGCGCGATGGCCCAACGAGCGCCTGGTGGTCGGCAGCACGGCCGCCGTCGGCGACTACCTGCTGCCGGCGGTCATGCGCGAACTGCGGCGCCGCGAACCCGACGGGTTGTTCACCGTGGTCGTCAACAGCCCCGAGTGCCTGGCCGGCGCCCTCCAGCAGGGCCGGATCGGCGTCGGCGTGGCCGACGGCCCGCTGCCCCCGGGGCGGTACGACTCGGAGGAGCTCGCCAGCGACGAGATGTTGCTGGTCTGCGCGCCCGACCACCCGCTGGCCGGGCAGGAGGTCACACCGGCGGACATCTCCGCCGAGTCCTTCCTCCTCCTCGAACCGGGCTCCCAGACCCGGCGACAGCTGCTGGAGCTCCTGCACACCTGGGACCTCGTCGGCGCCCGCACCCTCGACCTGTGGGGAACGGAGAGCGTCCGGGAAGCCGTCCGCATCGGCCTGGGCATCAGCCTGGTCCCCAGGCGCTCGGTCCGCTTCGAGCTCCTTCACGGCGTCCTCGCCGAACTCCACGTCCGGCCCGGCCCGACGCCCCGCACCGTCACCGCCAACTGGACCGTCGCCCGGCCCCTCTCCACCTACGAGGAGCTCCTGCTCGCCCTCCTCCGCGAGGTGGCCAACACCCCCGCCACCCCGCCGAATCCGGCCGAGCCGGGCCGTCCCCGGCCGGGGGACGCCTCGAACCCGCCCGGAATCCCCTCGCAGGCACGCCGCGCCGCGGGCGCGGAGCCCCCGCCGGCTCTGGACGGGGCCGAATCGTCGACTCACTCGCGGTAGAGCAGGAGGGTGACGCCGGCCACGACGGCGCTGGCCACCAGGGCCCAGGCGAGCTGTCCGTGCAGCACGAGGACCGCACCCGGTCCGGCGCCGGCGAGCATGGTGGCGACGGAGAGGATCTTCCTGCGCTGACGGGGAGCGGATCCGCCGGCGAGCCGCGAGTCCGCGGCGAGTCCGGTCAGCGTCAGCGTCAGCACGGTGGTGGTGAGGTCCGGCACGCCGAGGCCGCGCACGGTGCCGTTGCGGATGCCCATCGCCAGCGCGAGCAGCGCGATCACGACGTACTGTGCGGCCCCGTCCGCCCCCCGGGCGAAGACCAGGACGGCGGACGCCGCGTGCAGCGCGACCTCCAGGACGAAGGCCGTCCGCAACTGCCGGGGCCGCCGGGGGCCGGCGTTCGCCGTTGCGATCCGGCCGGCCAGCAGCGCACCGAGGAGGAAGGCGGCGAGGGAGGCCAGCGAGCCCGCGACGGAGAACCCGGGTGCCCCCGCGAGGGCGAAGGCGATCACGACGACGTTGCCGGTCATGTTGGCCGTGAAGACGTGACCGAGCCCGAGGTAGCTCACCGCGTCGATCAGGCCGCTGACCAGGGTGAGGCCGAACAGGGCCAGGGCCAGCGGGTGGCGGTCGTGGATGTGCGGCCCGGGCGGCTGCGGAGCGGACGCGGTGCGGGAATCGGCTGTCGGCGTGGTCACGAAGGCTCCTCGTGCCGGGGGGACGTGGGCGTCGGGGGACGTGGGCGTCGGGGGAAGGCGGGCGCGCGGGAGGGTGGGCCGAGAACGCAGGGGGCACCGCCCGGATCCGGCGGTGCCCCCTGCGCCGATGCCCGGGGTGTCAGGAGAAGCAGGGGTCCGTCGGCACCGGGGGCTGCCCGGGGAGGACGAGACCGCGGGCCGCGCGCCAGGCGTGCTGCTCGCCGGAGGCCGCCACGGCCTCCAGCACGCCCTCGGCCTGGCGGACGCCGGCCGGGCCGGGCGCGGGGGTGGCGTGGTAGCCGCCGAACCGCGTGACCGGGCTCCAGGACGGCGACACGGCGGGTAGGCCCGGGGCCAGGCCCTCGTGCTCCCGGGCGCCGTGGACGATGCGTCCGCCGACGACCGTGAGCACGGACTCGATGTGCGGGATGTCGGCCTCGGGCACGGTGAAGTAGTCGGCGCTGAGCAGCGCGAGGTCAGCGTAACTACCCACCGCCAGGCGCCCCTTGACCTCCTCCTCGCCGGTCAGGCGGGCCCCGCCCAGCGTGTAGAGCTCCAGCGCCTGCTCGCGGCTGAGCCGGTTGTGCTCGGCCGCGAGGCGCCTGCCGCTGACCGCGCGACCGGAGACCAGCCAGTGCAGCGCGACCCACGGGTTGTAGGAGGACACCCGGGTGGCGTCGGTGCCCGCCGCGACGGTGAGGCCGCGGTCCAGCATGGCGCGCAGCGGCGGTGCCTCGGCCGCGGCCGGAGCGCCGTACCGCGAGACGAAGGCCTCGCCCTGGAAGGAGAGGCGGTTCTGGACGGAGACGGCGCCGCCGAGGGCCGCGATCCGGTCGAGGCTCTCCCCGCTGACGGTCTCCGCGTGGTCGAAGAGCCAGCGGTTGCCGTGCGGGAAGAGGCCCTCGGCGGCGAGCTTCTCGAAGACGGCGAGGTCACGGCGGATGGTCTCGTCGTACGTGGCGTGCAGCCGGAAGCCCCAGCCGTGCTCTGTCAGCAGCCGGACGGCCTTCTCGAACTCCGTCTCGTAGGAGCCGAGTTGCGGCCTCGGCTCGGTGAAGTTCTCGAAGTCGGCCGCGGCCCAGGTGAGGTTCTCCCCCGCCCCGTTGAGGCGCAGCCACGCATCTCCTTCACCGGGGCGCACGGTGTTGACCCAGCGGGTGAGATCGTCGAGTTCCTGCCCCGCGGTCTGGGGGAAGAGGTGGTAGGCGATGCGCAGGGTGAGCTCGCCCCGGCGGGCCAGCTCCATGACGGTGCCGTAGTTCTCCGGGAAGCTCTGGAAGCCGCCGGCGGCGTCGATCGCGGAGGTCAGGCCGAAGCGGTTCAGCTCGCGCAGGAAGTGCCGGGTGGAGCCGATCCGGTCGGCCTCGTCCAGCGTCGGCGCCTTGGCCAGGGTGGAGTAGAGCAGCAGCGCGCCCGGGGCGGCGATCAGCAGGCCGGTCGGTTCGCCGTCGTGGCCGCGCACGATCTGGCCGCCCGCGGGGTCGGGGGTGTCCCGGGTGAAGCCCGCGGCGTGGAGCGCGGCCCGGTTGAGCAGTGCCGACTGGTAGAGGTGCAGCACGAAGACGGGTGTGTCGGGCGCCGCGGCGTTGAGCTCCGCCAGGGTGGGCAGCCGCCGTTCGGCGAACTGGTCGGCGGACCAGCCGCCGACCACCCGTACCCACTGGCCGGGCGGGGTCCGCTCGGCCTGGAGCCGGAGCATGGCCAGCGCCTCGCGCAGCGTCGGGACGCCGTCCCAGCGCAGCTCCAGCACGTAGTTGAGGCCGCCGCGGATGACGTGCAGGTGCGCGTCGTTGAGCCCCGGCACGGCCCGGCGACCGAGCGCGTCGACCACCCGGGTGTCGGGGCCGACCAGCGGTGCGACGTCCGCGTCGTCACCGACCGCCTGGATCAGTCCGTCCCGGACGGCCAGGGCCGTGGCCCGGGGACGGCGCGGGTCGTTGGTGTGCACCTTGGCGTTGCGGACGACCAGGTCGGCGGGCTGGGCGGGGACGCCGGGACGGATCCCGGCGACGGGCATGCTGGACAACGGGGGTTCCCTTCACGCAGTGGCGGTTGTGGATCGGCCATGGCGCGCGACCGCGGTGCACGCCGGGCCGGCGGTGCCGAGTGCCGCGGTGGCCGGGCCCGTACGGTGCCGGACCCGGCCCGCGGTCACGCCCCCGCCGCGGGGGTGTCGACGAGGTGCTCGGCGAGGAACCAGACCTGGGTCTCGCCGGTCCGGACGATCTGGGAGACCAGGAGGTCCTGGGTGCCGTCGTCGCCCAGCTCCGCCGTGCGGGCGGCGGCGTCACGGGCGTCGGCGAGGATGGTCTCGTGCGCGTCGAGGAGCCCCGAGAGCATCGACCGCACGGGCTCGATGCCGTCCGGCGGACGCGGCACGCCCGTGATCTGGGCCGCGTGGCGCGGATCGCCCACCGCGACACCGCCGAGCATCTGCACCCGCTCGGCGAGCGCGTCGACCAGCTCCAGCTGTTCCTGGGCGTGCTTGTCGAAGAGCAGGTGAAGCTGGTACGCCGTCGGCCCGCGCATGCCCCAGTGGTACTTCTTGTACAACGCGTAGAGGAACTGGGTGTCCGCCAGGACGCGGTTCAGCCGCTGGGAGGAGTACTGCCGGGCGTCGTGGGAGAGCGCGATCGGCAGCTGTGTGACGGTGCCGAACTCCTGGATCTCGGGGGCGTGCTGGTGGAGGCGCGGCTGGCTGGTCCGGCTGGTCATGGTGCTCCTGTTGCTCCGTCGGGGCGGGGGTGCCGGTCGGTCGCGGGGCGACTCACGGGACGGCGGCATCAGGCTAGGAGCGCAACGCACCGGGACCTGTTCCGACGGCGCACCGCCCCGAGCCGGTCCGCGCACCTTCCGCCGGCGAAGTCGACGACCGATCACACGGGCACCCGCCGGTGGCCCGGCCACAGCACTCTCGGACGACACCGTGTGCTCTCAGAGTCCACCGGCCGCTGCCCGCCGCCCCTAGCGTCGGAGCACCACAGCGGCACGCCGCCGCCCGAGAGGAACGAAGACCCATGCCGTTCATCACCGTTGGCCGGGAGAACTCCACCTCCATCGATCTCTACTACGAGGACCACGGCTCCGGCCAGCCGGTCGTCCTCATCCACGGGTTCCCGCTGAACGGGCACTCCTGGGAGCGGCAGAGCGCCGCGCTGCTCGACGCCGGCTACCGGGTCATCACCTACGACCGCCGCGGCTTCGGCCGGTCGTCCCAGCCGGCCACCGGCTACGACTACGACACCTTCGCCGCCGACCTGAACACCGTGCTGGAGACCTTGGACGTCCAGGACGCCGTGCTCGTCGGCTTCTCGATGGGCACCGGTGAGGTCGCCCGGTACGTGTCCGCCCACGGCTCCGCACGGGTCGCCAAGGTCGCCTTCCTCGCCTCGTTGGAGCCCTGGCTGCTCAAGACCGAGGACAACCCGGACGGCGTCGCCGCCCGGGACTTCTTCGACGGCGTCGTAGCGGCGGTGAAGGCCGACCGCTACGCCTACTACAGCGCCTTCTTCCAGGACTTCTACAACCTGGACGAGAACCTCGGCACCAGGATCAGTGAGGAGGCCGTCCGCAACAGCTGGAACGTCGCGGCGGGCGGCGGCTCCTACGCCGCCTCGGCCGCACCGACCACCTGGTACACCGACTTCCGCGCCGACATCCCCCGCATCGACGTGCCGGCCCTGATCCTGCACGGGACGGGCGACCGCATCCTGCCCGTGGAGAACACCGCGCGCCCGTTCCACCGGGCGCTGCCCACCGCCGAGTACGTGGAGATCGAGGGCGCGCCGCACGGTCTTCTGTGGACCCACGCCGAGGAGGTGAACGAGGCGCTGCTGGCCTTCCTCGCGAAGTGACCCGGACGGCCGCGGGCCCCCGACCGCGGCCGTCCGACCATCCGCCCTCGTGGTGTTCGCGTGATGCAGTCGCCGGTGGGCGGCCGGCGCCTCGTCGCCCGGCCGCCCACCGGCATGTCCGCCGTCATCCCGGCAGATCCCGGGGCGGCGCGCGGCGGGAGCACCGCGCCGCCGCCCCGATCGTCCGGCTCGTCCGGCTCGTCCGGCCGCCCCGCCGTGCGGCCCCCTGCCTGCCGCCGCCGCGCCGTGTCCCGCACCCCGACGCGCCCCGCCGCCGTCCGGCACCCACCCCTGCACCGACCCAGGAGCACCCGTGCCCGCCCACCACTCCCTCTCGAGCCCCCAGCCGCACCCGGAGGTCACCAGCACCGACGTCGTCCTCGACGCGCAGATCGTCCTCGGCGAGCACCGGTCCGTCGACAACCCGGTGCGCCTCACCTACCGCAGCGACGACCCGCTCGCCGTCGCGCTCGAATTCCTCGGCCCCGCAGCGGGGGCGGGCACCTGGCAGTTCTCCCGCGACCTCCTCTGGGAGGGACTGCAGAAGCCCTCCGGCCTCGGCGACGTCCGCATCTGGCCGCCCTGCCCCTGCCACGGCCGCACCGCCCTGCGCGTCATGCTGCTCGGGGACGACGGATCCGTCCTCCTCGACCTCCCGTCCCGCCAGGTGCGTCGCTGGCTCCGCCGGGAGAGCTTCACGCTGGTCCCGCCGGGCACCGAGGGGAGCGCGATCGACTGGGACGCCGAACTGACCGGCCTGGCCGGCTGAGGTCCCGGGACCGCCCCAACCGGCCGACACGCCGACGAGCGCGTATCCGCACAACCCGGTGCTCCGCCCTCACCGCTGCGGTGAGGATTCGCTGTTCGGGTGGTGTCGGACCGCCGGCCGGATGAGATTCCGGCTCCGTCGGCAACCCGGCACGGCCGCATCGTGCATGGGTGGAGAAGGCGCTCCGGCGCCCGGCCCCTGTCCCCGACTGCGGAGCATTCATGTCACCGCTGTGCGTCGCCCGCCGACTGTTCGCCGTTCTCCTGCTCCCGCTGCTCGTTCTCGCCGCCGCCGTCGGCGGCCCCGGCGGTGCTCCGGCCGCTGCGGTCACCACCGGCGTCCTGACCGGCGTCGACTGGGACGCACTCGCCCGCTGCGAGAGCGGGGCGCGCTGGCACGCCGACACCGGGAACGGCTACTACGGCGGGCTGCAGTTCGACGGGGCCACCTGGCGCGCCAACGGCGGCCTCGCCTACGCGCCCCGCGCGGACCGGGCGACCCGTGAACAGCAGATCGCCGTGGCCGAGAACCTCGCCGCACGCCGCGGCCTCGCGCCGTGGCCCGCCTGCGCGGCTCGTGCCGCCCGCGGCGGCGACGCCCCCGCCGCCCACGCCGGTGCCCGCACCCGCGCCCACCGCCCGGCGCAGCCGCGACCGTACACCCCCGCCGGACCCGCGCTCCGCGCCGACGACACCGGCAGCGCCGACGCGACGGCCGCACCCCCGGTAGCGGAGGACGGCCCGGACGCGGACCGCCCGGGCACATGGACGGTGCGCGCGGGCGACACCCTCGACCACATCGCACAGGTCTCCGGCACCCCCGGCGGCTGGCCCGCCCTCCACGCACTCAACGACGGGACCATCGGGCCCGACCCCGACCTGCTCCTGCCCGGCCAGGTCCTCGTCCTGACCTGAGACGCCCACGGTCCGGGCCGTGCGGGACGCCCGCGGCGAGGACGTCGGCGCCGGCCCGTTCCTCCTGGAGCTGCCCGGCCGGGGCGTCGGGTCAGCCGCGGGTGGCGTTGCGGCGGCGGAGCCGGAAGCCGAGGGCGACGAGCACGACGGCGACGACCGCCGTACCGATGGCGGCCCAGGCGGCGACGGTCGAGCCGTCGTCGTCCGCGGCGGTCTTCACCTGGACGTCGGAGGTCGCCGTGGCGGTCGCGGGACCGGAGGGAGCGGGGGGAGCGGGGACGGTGGCCCCGGAGGTGGTCGGGTCGGCGGCGCCGGTGCCGGTGGGAGCGCCGGTGCCGGTGGGAGCGCCGGTGGGGGCGGGCGCGGGAACCGTCGGGCCGGTCGTGGTAGCGGAGGTGACGACCGGGGACGGGACGACGGTGGGCCCGACCACCGGCCCCCCGGTGGGCATCGAGCCCGCCGGGTCGGTGATGGCGGCGGCGGCCACGTCGAGCTCGCGCTCGCCGTGACCGAGGTCGGGGAAGGCGCAGTCGACGGTGATCTTCCAGTGACCGGACGGCAGGATCTCACGGGTGGTGTAGCTGCCGGGGTGGCCCGGGACCGCGACCAGGCGCCAGGGCCCCACCGTGCGCCCGTCGGAGGAGGTGGCGGCGAGCGAGCCGGCGAACCCCTCGACGACCGGGTCGCGGTCGTTCTCGAAGCTGGCGACGGTGGTGACGTGCCCGTTGTCCGCCCCGGTGATCTCCAGGTGGACGGTGTCGCCGTGGGCGGAGGCGGGGACGGCGGCGGGTGCGAGAACGGCGGCCCCGGCAACGGCGAGGGCAGCGGCGACGGAACGGATGCGCATGGGCGGTGCTTCCTCGTGCGGTGAGTGGGATGGCCGGGTGCGGCCGCCGTGAGTTCACGGCGGCCGCACCCGGCCGGCGGTCCTGCCTGCGGCCGCCGACCCTACCTGGGGCCGGCGGACCTGTCCGGGGTCAGGAGGCCTTCTGCAGGGACCAGTTCTGGTAGGCCTGACCGTTCGGCTGCTGGAGCTCCAGCAGCCGGCCGCCGTAGTACCAGCGGTTGCTGGTGCCGAGGACCAGCGAGGTGCCCTGGGCGGTGAGGGTGACGCCGCCGTTGGAGGAGTTCACCCGCCACTTCTGCGCGTCCGCGTCGGAGCACGGCTGCTGGGCGACGTACTGGCCGGCCACCGCGTTACCGCCCAGCTGGAGGCACTTGTCGGAGCGCACGGACTTGATCCGCACGGTGCCGGAGCCGGCGTCCTCGAAGGTCCACTTCTGGTTGGCGTAACCGGTGCGCTGGTAGGAGATCACCGGGGTGCCGTCGTTGAGCGAGCTGCCCCACAGGTCGACGGCCTGGCCGGTGAACCCGTTCACCATGGTGTAGCGGGTCCCGGGCTGCGGCTTGCCGGAGTCGGCAGTGGTCTTGAAGGTGACGGTGCGGCCCGGCTTCGAGACCTTGCCGGCGGCGTCACGGTAGGCGATGGCCACGCTGTACTGGGTACCCGGGGCGAGCCGGACCAGGCCGACCACGGTGGCGTGGACGGTGCCCAGGGACTGGCCGTTCAGCAGGACGTCGTAGCCGCTGGCGCCGTTGGTGGCCGGCCAGCTCAGCATGACCGAGCTCTGGGTGACCTGGCTGACCGTCACGTCGGGACCGGTGGAGCCGGTGGTGGAGGTGGCGGTCGGGGACGGCGTGGCGGTCGGGGAGGAGGTCCCGGTGGCCGTCGCCGTCGGGGACGGCGTGGCGGTCGGGGAGGAGGTCCCGGTGGCCGTCGCCGTCGGGGACGGCGTGGGCGTCCTGGTGGGCGTGGTGGTCGCGGTGGGCGACGGGGTGGCGGTCTTCGTCGGGGTCGGGGTCGGGTTCGGGCCGGTGCCGCCGCCCGCGATCAGGAAGCGGTTGTTGGCGACGTTCCAGTGCGTGGTCAGGTAGCTGCCGGGAGCCGGGTTGGTGTTGTAGTAGTCGTCGTGGCGGCAGTCGAGCCGGTCGTCATGCTTGTTGTCCGGGCAGACGGTCTTCATCTTCGGGTAGTTCGGGGCGTCCGAGTAGCACATCAGGTCCCACTCGTCGACGCAGTGACCGGCCTTGCTGGAGTTCGGAGCGCTGTCGTTGACGGCGCCGAGGTTGTGGCCGAGTTCGTGCGCGGCGGTGGCGCCGTCCCAGCAACCCGAGTCGCTACGACCGTACGAGGGACCGAAGTTGCTCCGGTTGTCCTGGCCGGGACGCTCGTCACCGTCGAAGGTGCCGATGCCGCAGTACACCTGGGCGTCGGTGAACATCATGTACTTGCGGTCCTTGCGGTTGAACCCCTGCTTGGCGAGCGCGTTGTTCTGCGAGTTGAAGTCCTTGATCTCGGCGCTGGAGATCTGGACGTTCAGCACCGCGGCGGTGCAGTCGGACTCGGTGACGAAGCGGACGTGCCGCTCGCCGCCGGTCTCCTGGGCGCTGGCGTTGTAGATGACGTCGACGTCCGCGGCCCACTTCTTGAACGAGGCCAGGTACTGGGCGAAACGGTCGTTGCCCGGGGCGTGGACGTACACCACCTGGACGCGGTTGCCGCTGGAGCCGTCGCCGTCGCAGACGAGGGTCGAGCCGCTGGCGGCCGTGCCGCCGGCGGGGGTGGTCTGCTGCGGGGTGGCGGCCGCGTCGCCGAGCAGGGCCTTGCTTCCGGCGTCCAGGACGGGCGAGCCGCCGGTCGCCAGGTCGGCGGCGGCCGGCGGCTGGGCGCCGGCCGGCGGAGTCAGCGCGGCCGGCTGCGCGGCGGTCGCGGCCACCGGGGCGACGTCCTTGTGGATGTCGACGCCCTGCGGAGGCGCGTCGGGGCCGTGGCTGCACAGCGAACCATCGCTGACCTGGAGCTGTCCGGCGCAACGGTCGTCGGTGGGCAGGCTCAGACCGGCGTAGACGAGACCGCGCTCGGGCTGCTCCTTGGGTATCTCCTTGAGCGGCGTCGCCTTGTTGTCGCGCTTCGGGGCCGGTGGCTGGGTGCCGTTCTCGGCGGAACCGGTCTCCCCCTCGTCGTCGGTGACCAGGCCGACCATCTGGCCCGCCCCGAGGCCGTCGGCCGACGCCACGGCCGAGTTGCGGGAGGGTGCGTCCACCACGGTCTGGATTCCCAGTGCGCCCGCGACCAGGCCGGCCGCGACCGCGAGGCCGATCAGTGCCGTCCTGCGGGTCGAGCGCTTCTGCCTGCGACGGCGAAGCTCGCTGCTCCGGTGTCCCATCACGGTCCTTTCCTCGTGTGAGGGCCCGGGGTCCCCCTGTAGCGGGACGGGTCCAGGCCTTCCGACACACAAGAGATCCGGTGGGGCGGTCGGCAATAACAGAAACTTTCTTCGAAAGTCGCTGAATAGTTCGATCGGCGACCTGAGGGCGGTCGGCTCGATCAGACCGCATGCGGGGGGCGGGCCGGCAGGTGCGCCCGCCGGGATCCACATCATCCGCGCAGGTCACGTCACCCTGTCGAGGGCCCACCGGACGCCGGGAGCGCCGCGACGTGTTCGTTCCATCTCGCTTCTTGGGCAGTGTTGTTGACGTATTGTCTTGCAATATCTCACTTCCCATCACCTCCACACGACGGGCCTTGACGCGGGAAGTTCCTTCCGGCCACCATCCTCTACCGGCGAGTAGAGGAGTCACCGCGGAAGGCCCCGACGCCCGCTTCCACGGCATCGACCGCCGGCGGCGCCCCGTTGCGGGCCCGCCACGTTCGCGCCCCGCCGCCACGCCGCACGGCGGCCGTTCGAACACACACCCGTCGGGGCGCACAGAGGAGATGGAAGCGATGTCAGATTCGGTGCCCGACATGACCGCGGACGCCGAACTGGCACGTGTGATCCGGGCGGGGGACGAGCGGGACCCGACGGCGGCACTTGCCGACATGGCGCACCGCCACAGGGAGCCGGTGGTGGCCTACGCCGGACTGTTCTGCGGGGAGGACCGTACTGCGGAGGAACGCGCCGAGGCGCTCGCGGACGAGGCCTTCGCCCGGACCCTGGAAACCGTCCGCACCGGCGCCGGACCGACGGCGTGCTGGCGGCCGCACCTGCTGGCCGAGGTGCGGAGAGCCGCGGCCGGCTGGGCCGACACCGGACGCGGAGCGGGGCTGAGCGCCGGCTTCGCAGCCTGGCTCGACACACTGCCGCAGCCGGATCCCGCCGCCCCCTCGGCGCGCGCGGCGGTTGCCTCGGCGGAAGCGGAATCGTTCCTCCTGCGCGCGTTCCTCAGCCTGCCGGAGCATCGGCGGGCAGTGCTGTGGCACCGTCTCGGAGAGCCGACCGGCAACCCGCCGACGCCTCCACCGGGACCGGACGCACCGGCCCGGCGGGTCCTCTACGACGCGTTCCTGCAGGTGTACGCCGCGCGAGTCCCTCACCGGTCGTGCCGCCATCTGATCGCCGCCCTGGGGGAGTTCGTCCGGCACGGCATCACCGATGACACGGCGGACCTCGGTCGCCACCTCTCACGGTGCGACAGCTGTGGTCACGCCCGCGCGACACTGGCCGCCATCGACCTGTGGCAACGGCCGGTCCTGCTCCGGGGACTGCTGCTGTGGACGGGCGAACCGTCGGCGGCGGTCCTGCCGGTGGCGGTGACCGGCACCCGGCCGGCGCGGACGGCCGCACCACGGCCCGCTCCGCGCACCCGACCGTGGCCGCCGCACGCCGACGGCCGCCGCCTCGGCGGGCGACGCGCACTGGCGGCCTTCACCGCCGCGGGGACCTGCGCGGTGGCGGCGCTGCTCATCGCCGGCGCGGCCTTCACGACCACGACCCCGGCGGGAACACGTCCGTCGCCGGCCGCTGCACTCCCGTCCACCGGCTCCCCGGAGGCGACGCCCCAAACGGGTCCCCCGAGCACGGGAACGGTGACCGCCACAGGCTCGCCGTCGAGCACCCCCTCCCCCACTCCGTCGCCCACGGCGTCGACGGCACGGGCCTCGGCCGCCCCCTCCCACAGCAACGCGACCGCCTCGGCCACGGCCGCGCCCTCCCCCACCCCGTCGGCCCCGCCACCGACGGTGGTCGTGGCACCGCCCACCGCTCCCGTCGGCTTCCCCCTCCTCAACCGGAGCTCGGGGCTCTGCGTCGGCATCGCCGGCCGGAACGCCGACGGCCCGCTGGAGCTCCAGAAGTGCACCGACCAGGCGTCCCAGCGCTGGGAGCGCCTCGCCGCCGGTCAGGACGTCTACCAGCTCCGCAACGTGGAGACGGGAATGTGCCTGGACGGCACCACCACCGGCGGGAACACGGTCGCGGTGGTCCTCCGAAGCTGCCGATCCGGTGCACAACGCCCGCAGCAGCTCTGGCGGTTCGAACCGGACGCCAGAACCGGCGCCGTGCGGCTGTGGCTCGTCCCACCGGTCCCGTCGAGTGACTACGCCTCCCACCTGCTCGGCCCGTACAACTGGCCGGAGGCCGACCCGCCGCGCATCGGATCGCCCCTCGTCCAACTGCCCGACTACTACCACTCCGGCAGCTTCCTGTTCACCGTGGACTGACCGGTTCGCCTCTGCCGCGGGCTCCGTGCAGAGCGCGCGGCCCCGCACCGGTCCCGCAGATCCACGGGCCCACGGGCGGCCTCACCGCACACCACGTCCTGCCCCGTGCACCCCGCGATCCCCCGGTGCACCTTGATCCGACGCTCTCGGACCGGCCCGTTCGGCCGGGGACGTCGATCCTGCCGCGTCACCGCGGAAGCGCGGCGGATCCTGCCCGGCCGGCACGACGCCGTGCGCCGTGCCGGCGGGGAGGGTCCGGGGCGCCGGAACGACCACCGCCCTCCGTCCCGCTCAGGGCTGTCTGAACACCAGCGTTCCCCACTGGAATCCGGCCCCGATCGAGGACATGACGTAGGTGTCGCCGGGGCGGACGAGTCCCCGGTGGTAGGACTGGTGCAGGGCGGTGAACACCCCGGCCGAGCCGGTGTTGCCGAGCCGGTCGAGGGTGACCGGGGCGCGGTCGAGAGGGATCCCGAGCTTCTCCATGGCGGCCTTGATGATGTTCAGGTTCGCCTGGTGGAGGAAGAAGTGGGACACCTCGCGGGTCGGCACGCGCGCCGTGGCCGTGGCGTTGAGGATGCTGTCGGGCAGCCGGCGGGTCGCCGTGTCCCACACGGTGCGGCCGTTCATCCTCAGGTAGTGCTGCCGTGCCGCTACCGTCCGCAGGCTGGTCGGCAGCCGGGAGCCACCGGCCGGGATCTCCACGTCGTGGGAGAGCTCGGAGCCGAAGTCCCAGGCCAGGAGCCCGGTCCCGGCTTCGGTCCCACGGCGCAGCACCATGGCGCCCGCCGCGTCGCCGAAGAAGACGCGAGTGGTCCGCTCCTCGGGGTCGGTGACGCGGGAGGCCGCGTCGGCGGCGACCACGAGGACGGTGCGCGCGGCGTCGGACTGCATGAGGTGCGCGGCGAGCAGGACGGCCTGCAGACCGTTGGCGCATGCGGCGTGGGTGACGTCGAACGTGAGGGCCCGACCGGCCTCCAGCCGTTCCTTGACCATCAGGGCGGTCGAGGGAAGAGGCTGGTCCCAGGTGTAGGTGGCGACCACGACCGCGTCGATCTGCCGCGGTGCGACGCCTGCCGAGGCGAGCGCGCTCCGGGCCGCGTCCACGCACATGTCCGACACGGCGCGGTCCGGCGCGAGCCAGCGTCGTTCCCGGATCCCGGTGCGGCTGGTGATCCACTCGTCGGTGGTGTCGACCATGCGCGCCAGGTCGTGGTTGGTCACGACGGTCTCCGGCAGATGGACCCCGGTGCCCGCCACGAGGACCGGCTGGTGGAGGCTCATACCGGGCACCCCCGGGCGAGGCTGTCGGCGGCTGCTGTGATCAGCTCGGCGAAGTCGACGTAGAACCGGCCGGACGGGCAGTCGCCGCCGAGCAGGATGCGACGGGCGGCCTCGGCGGTCAGGGCGCCGCCCAGCGCCACCCCGGAGGCGAGCTGCGGCCAGCTGCTGAGGGTCGTTCCCAGCTGGGCGAACGAGGCGCGCAGTTCGGGGCTGATCCGCTCCGCGTCGACCATCGCCAGGATCAGGTCCACCCGTTCCTGCTGCGACAGGGACTTCAGGGCGGCCGAGGACACGTCGCCGATCACGCCGTGGAGAAGGGGGCGCCCGGGTTCGAGGTCGAAGCGCTCCACGTCGAGCATGCCCCGGTCGTTGCAGTCCATCACGACGGGGATCCGGAGCGCCCGGGCGCGCTCACGCGCCGCGATCTTCACGTAGGGGGTGTCGCACTCCTCGACCAGCAGGTCGAGGCCGGTGAGGAACGCGTCGAGGTTCTCCTCGGTGAGGCCGTCGGTGTGGATCTCGATGTCGAGGTACGGGTCGATCTCGAACATCTGCCGTGCGGTGATCACCGCCTTGTTGACGTCCAGGTCGTGGACGCCGGCGCGCAGGCGGTTGAGGTTGGAGAGGCTGAAGGCGTCGAAGTCCGCGAGCTTGAACCGGCTGCCGATGCCCTCCAGCGCGAGGGTGATCGCCGAGGCGTTGCCGACGGACAGTCCCACGACTCCGACGGTGTGGTCGAGGAGTCGACGCTGAGCCGGACGTTCGATCTTGCCGCGGTTGCGGTCGGTGCGCACGAGCCGGAACTCGTCGCGGGGCAGGACGTGGACCAGCCGACCCGACCACGGGTACCAGGCCCACCTGCCGTAGTCCCGCGGGGAGACCCCGGCGAGCTGGCCCACCCGCCTCGCGGCGATCCGCCCGGGGTCGCCGCGCAGGACCGGTTCGCGACTGCAGATCAGTTCGTCCAGCTGTGCCTCGATCGTGTCGTGCACCTCGCGGACCAGGCCGGAGTCGAGGAGCTCGTCCAGCACGTGACGGTCGTTCGGATCGGAGCGGTCGAACAGGACGGGCGTCCACGCCGGCCCGCCCGACCGCTCCGCGACACCCGCCTGCCGGTACGCCCCGGCGGGCGGGACCGCGGCGGAACCGCCCACGGACTCTCCGGCCGCGGCCAGGACGGGGAAGGAGTCCCGGAGGCGGGCCACCAGATCCGCGTACTCGCCGGCACCGCCGGCAACCCGGTGCACCATGATCACCACGTCTTCGGTGTACCTCCCCACGTAACGACGCGTCCCGGGCAGCGACCGGAAGGCGAAGCGCTCGTGGAAGGCGTCCTGGCCGTCCCTGGTGCCCGACGTCCCGATCATCAACTTCGCACCCAGTGCGTGGGCCGCGCCGATCGCCACCGCGTTCAGGTAGGCGCCCAGCCCCAGCTTCCTGGCGCGGTGCTCGACCACGAGCCGACTGTGCTCGAACGTTTCTGCACCGCTGACGCCCTCCGCACGTAACACCGCCTCGTACTCCTCGGCACCGAGGAACGCCCGGGACTGGAACATGTGCCCCGTGGCCGGAGTCGACAGACGGATGTAGCCCAACGGCGGCCCGCCCGGCTCCCGGCGCGCGATGAAGTGCCAGGCCCCCAGGTCCAGGTCCTGATCATCGGTGTAACCCCCGTCGGACGTACGGAACATCGGCCGCCTCCCGTGATCGAAGAGGACGCGGGCGCGGAGTTCGCGCACCATCCCCACGAGGGCGTCGCCGCTCCCGCTGTCCACGGGCACCGACACGGCGCTCACATGCCACTGCGAATTCAACGGTCCGTCACTCCTGTTCTGCCGACCCTACGATTGTCATGGACGGTACATTTCAGCGCCGCCGCCGCGGAGCTCCACCCGGAAGGCCTCACACGAAAGGGGTAAAGACTCTTCGACCGCCGGACAGCCCGCCGAACTCCTGCCACGACTTGCCCGACTCGCCCGACTCGCCCGCCCCGAAGTCGCGGGATCGCCAGAGCGCCCGCGCCACCCCTCCACCCCCGTGCGCCCGTCGACGCCGACCTCGCGACCACGCCGACCGCAGCCCCACCCGGAAAACGATCACGCATCCGACTCGTCACGGGCGCCGTGCGGGCGGATCCCCGGCACCGGGCCGCCGCCCCGGGAGGCCGCCGGTCCCGGCCCGCCCGGGCCGCACGTCCCGCACACCGGGACGGTCGACCCCTACGACACGGCGGCCGCGGCGGAGATGCTGGTGCGGCAAGGACACGGACGCCAGGACGGCGGCGAGGCCGTCCGACACCGCACGGAGGCAGCCATGGCAGGACCGCTCGTCACCCGGCACCGCACCCTGTTCCCGGAACTGATGGAGTGGCTGGGGTCCGGCATCCCCACCGCGCCCGCCCCCTGGACGGCCCGCAACGCCCACGCCATCCCGATCGAAGTGGCCGAGCAGGACGGCACCTACCTGGTGCGCGCCGAACTCCCCGGCATGGAACCGGACAAGGACATCACGATCACCCTCGCGGACGGGATCCTCGTCATCCGCGCGGAACACGCCGAGACCACCGAGGACAAGCACCACACCGAATTCCGCTACGGCACCCTCGAACGCGCCGTACGCCTGCCCGAACCCCTCCAGGAGGACGCGGTCACCGCCGAGTACCGCCACGGCATCCTGACCGTCCGCGTCCCGAAGGCCGCCAAGGCCCAGAAGAACGCGCGCACCATCCCCGTGCACCGCGCGGAGTAGACCGCCCGCCATCGACCCGGCCCCACCGGCCGGCGCCGGTCGGTGCGCAGGCCGGCGCTCCGCGGGACGGCCCGGACCCGTTCCGGCGCCGTCCCGCCGGCGCGGCATCCGCAGTCGGCGAATTCAGATTGTCATGAACCTGACTTTCAGTGTCCCGCCTCGGGCGCGGAAGTCCGGCACAGCCAGTCCGCCCCAGACAGAGGAGAGCACCGTCATGGTCGTCCGTATCACCGCCCTGGCCCTCGCGGCCGCCGGCGCGCTGGTCGCGCCCGCCGCGCCCGCCCACGCCGCCGTCAAGCCGGTATGCCTCGCGGCCGTGAACCACCCGTGCGCCTGGCAGCGCACGACGTCCGCCGGCGTCGCCGGAGGCGGCCTCATCGACGCCGACGACCCCGCCCGCCCCACCGTGCTGCGTGTCGAGGTCAGGATCCAGCGTGCGTGGGGAAGCCCCTGGGAGACGGTCGTGGCCGTCACCGAGGTGCAGAGCGGCTCGATCCGGCTCAGCACACCCGCCGTCACCACGCCGTACCGCACCATCACCTGTGCCACCGGCGGCCCTGCCGACGACCTCGCGTCACAGACCACCACCTGCACGTTCTGAGCCCGGACGGGTACCCGTGCCCGCCGCTCCCCCGGGCCGCGGCCTTCGGGCCGCGCCGGACCCCGGCTTCAGCGGCACGGCCTGCCACCCCACCGGCCGCAACGGGCGACTCCAGCCCCCGGGCCGGCTCGCCGAGGGGGCCGGTAACCGGCCGACACGGGGGCGCCTGTACCCGGAGCCGGGCTCCCGGTGCGCCGCCCGGGGACGGGTCCGCGCCCCGGGGGGCGCCGTCCCGGTCGGCACTTCGGGTTCCACCGGCACCGAAGGTCCCCGGGGCACCGGGACCGTCGCTCCCGAGATGGTGACCTACGGCCCACAGACCCGTCTCCTCGTGCGGCCGGAGGATCTCGGTGACGGCCCGACAGGGGCGCGACCGGGCCACGGTGCGATCGACGGAAGGCCGCCGACCCGGTCCGGGCGAACGAGAGTTCAGGAGTCAGAGATGGCCAAGGCGTACCTGGTCGGCAGCGGCATCGCCGCGCTGTCAGCAGCCGCGTTCCTCATCCGCGACGGCGGCTTCGCCGGCGGCGACATCCACCTGCTGGAGGAGCAGGAGGACGTCGGTGGCAGTCTGGACGCGGGCGGGACCCCCGAGGCGGGCTACACGATGCGGGGCGGGCGGATGTTCGAGAAGCAGTTCCGCTGCACCTACGACCTGCTGTCCGGCATCCCGTCGCTGGACGACCCGGCGAAGTCCGCGACCCAGGACATCTTCGACTCGCACGAGGAGTCCCCGTGGGACGACGCGGCCCGCCTGGTCACCGAGGGCGGCCGCATCGTCGCGGGACACTCGATGGGCTTCTCCGAGCGCCACCGGATGGAACTGGTCAGGTGTCTCGCCACCCCGGAGCGGATGCTCGACGGCAAGCGGATCACCGACTGCTTCGACGAGAGCTTCTTCCGCACCGACTTCTGGTACATGTGGTGCACCACCTTCGCCTTCGAACCCTGGCACAGTGCGATCGAGTTCCGCCGCTACCTGCGGCGCTTCGTGCACCTGTTCCCCGAGTTCGAGCGCATGTCCGGCATCTACCGCACCCGCTACAACCAGTACGACTCGATCGTGCGGCCGCTCACGGCGTGGCTGCTGGAGCAGGGCGTGCACGTCCGGACCGGGCACCGCGTGACGGACCTGTCCTTCCGGCCCGGCCCCGGCACCACCGTGGAGCGCATCCACCTCGCAGGCGCCCGTGCCGACGTGGCGGTCGATCCGGAGGACCTGGTGTTCGTCACCAACGGCTCGATGACCGCCGACTCCTCCCTCGGCTCGCACACCACCCCGCCGGCGGGCCCGCGCACCGACCGCAGCCCCTCCTCGTTCCTGCTGTGGCACCGCCTCGCCCGCGGCCGGTCGGACTTCGGCCGACCGGAGGTCTTCGACCGCAGTGTCGCCGACTCCACCTGGGAGTCCTTCACCGTCACGGCGAAGGACCCGGCCTTCCTCGACTGGATGGAGGGGTTCACCGGCCGTGCCACCGGCCGCGGTGGCCTGCTCACCCTGACCGACTCCCCGTGGCTGCTCACCGTCGTGGTCAACCGCCAGCCGGTCTACCAGCAGCAGCCCGACGGCGTGACGGTCTGGTGGGGCTACGGCCTCTTCCCCGACAAGCCCGGCACCTACGTGCGCAAGCCGATGCGCGAGTGCAGCGGCGAGGAGATCCTCCAGGAGGTCCTGCACCACCTGGCCGTCGACGAAGCCACGGCCGGGCTGGTCGAGGAGACGTCCACCGTCATCCCCTGTCTGATGCCCTACATCACCAGCCAGTTCCTGGTCCGCAGCCACGGCGACCGACCGCAGGTCGTCCCACCGGGCTCCACCAACCTCGCCTTCATCGGCCAGTACGCCGAGGTCCCCGACGACGTCGTCTTCACCGTCGAGTACTCCGTGCGCACCGCCTGGACCGCCGTCGCCCGGCTGCTGAAGCTCGACAAGCAGCCCCCGGCCGTCCACAAGGGGCACCACGACCCGCACGTGCTGGCCGAGGCCCTGCACACCATGCACCGCCGGTGACCGGGAAAGGGCCGGCGTACCCGCTCCGGCCCTGGAAGCCGAACACCTCCCCCGCGCTGCACGGTGAGATCGAGGCCCACCAGGGCGGTCCTGCCGGTCCGGGCGTTCCCGTACCGTTCGACCAGCCCGATCGCTTCGACGGCGGCGTCGGTCATCGCCCTGCCCTTCCGCCGGCGTCCGTCACGGACCGTCGTCCCTTCTGAGCTCTTCGACGCTCTTCGACGAGATCCGGCACGCGCTCGGCGGTGAACGCGAGGAAGTGCCGTGCGACGCCCACCAGCAGCGTCTCGGGCACGTCCTCATCACCCACCGGCTCGAAGCCCTCGCCCAGCTGAGTACGCGAGGCCGACCGGCGCCGTCCGCCCGGTCACGATCCCGGTGATCAGGCCGTCGGGCAGCACGTCGTGGGCGCGCCCTCGGCTTCCGCCTCAGGTGCAGGGTTCACCTCGGTGGCGCGTCCGGTCGTTCAGGCGGCGAAGTCGCAGGCCAGCCGGTGGTGCACACCGAGCAGGCGGAGCACGCGGGCCGGTTGGGCGGGGATGTGCTGCAGGCGCAGCTGCTTTCCCTCGGCGCGGGAGAGTCGGTCCAGACGCAGGAAGAGGTTCACCCCGGAGCTGTCACAGAACCGAAGGCCGCCGAGGTCGAGTGCCAGCACCCGGCCGGCGTCGTGGAGCGACCGGACCAGGCGCGGGGCGATCCGAGCGGCCGTGTCGAGGTCGAGTTCACCGCTGACGCACACGGTCGCCGTCGTCCCGGCGCTGGCTGCGGCAGAGCCGACCGGCTTGGAAAGGCCGACCGGCGTGGCGTGGGTGTCGGTGTCCTGGCGTGGGCTCACGGCGAGGGATCCCGTCGAGGAGGCTGTGCTCCCGGACGGAGCGGCAGCGGCGGATGGGGTGCGCGGACCAAGCCAACCGGACGCACCGACCCGGGCCGAGGGCCCTGTGGGCCCTCCCGCCCCAGCCACAAGGCCCCCGTCGGAACCGCGTGCGCTCGTGGATGCGCACGCTCCGGCGAGCCGCCCTCAGCCCCGGCCGCGCGGGCGACGTCGCCCGCGCCGCCCACGCCCTCGACCGATCACGGAATCGGAGGACTCGTCGAGAACACCTCATCGGGAGGCTCCTCTGCGAGGTGCCCCCGGAGGCGGACGGCGCCGGTAGCGGCCGTCGCCCCCGGTGAGGAGCCTCGGAGAGCGCGTGCGATCCCCGCCGCCCGTCCGCCCCCACGCGCGCGCCGGTGGTCCCGCCGGCCGGACGGTCCGGCAGACGGGACGTCGGCGGCCCCGGCGGGCCGGGCCCGTCCGGGGCCGCAGCTCCGTCAGGGACCATCGGCCCTCCTATCGGACCGGTCGGTCCCTGGGCCCGCCCGGGCGTGCGCAGGCAGGGTTCTCTTGGCTCCGGACCGCAACGCGTCCTGGCCGCGGACCATCCGACAGCTGACGGCAACGAGGGGAAGACGATGACGGGTTCTGTCCTGACGGGGATCGACGGATCGGCGCAGAGTGAGGCCGCGGTCCGCTGGGCTGCCGAGGAGGCGGACCGCCGCGGCGCCGTCCTGCGGATCCTGCACGCCTGGCCCTGGCTCAGCACCGAGTACGCCGAGGACTCACTCGCCGGCGGCCTGCGGCCGGCCGCGCTCCGGGCCCTGGCCGACACCGCCGAGCGGATCCGCGCGGCGCACCCCGGGCTGTCCGTCGAGACCGCCGTGGTCGGCGACGACCCGGCCGACGCGCTCGTCACCGCGGCCAAGGACCGGGACCTGCTCGTCCTCGGCTCCCGCGGTCTCGGCGGGTTCTCCGGACTGCTGGTCGGCTCGGTCGGCCTGGCGGTGGCGGCCCGTACCACCGTTCCGCTGGTCCTGGTCCGGGCGGACGGGACCTCCCGGGCCACCACCGACGCACCGCCCCGCCGTGAGGTCGTCGTCGGGGTCGACGGCCACCAGGCCTGCGACGCCGTCCTGGACTTCGCGTTCACCGAGGCGGCCCGGCGCGGCGCGCGGGTGCGGGCCGTCCACGGCTGGGACCTGGTGCCCGTGTGGACGGCCGCCGAGTGGGTGCCGCCCCAGGTGGACCTCGCCACCCAGGAGGCCGGGGAGCAGGCCGCCCTGGTCATGGCGCTCGCCTCCGTCCGGGCCGCCCACCCTGAGGTCGAGGTGATCGCCGAGACCCGGGTCGGCGGCGCGGCCAACGCCCTGGTCGCGGCCTCCGCCGGGGCCGACCTGGTCGTCGTCGGCCGACGCGACCACCGCCACCACATGCTGGGAGTCCGGCTCGGACCGGTGGCCCACGCCGTGATCCACCACTCCCCCGCCCCGGTCGCCGTGGTCCCGCACGACTGATCCCCCGAACTCCCGTGCTCGGTCACGGCGTTCTTGAAGCCGGTACCGCCCCGGCTCTTGGGGATGCTCGGATCGGTCTTCTCGGTCTGCTTGAGGAGGTGGATTCCCAGGGCGGTCTCGGACGATCTCGCGGCGACGGCGACGGCGACGGCGACGGCGAGGATCGTCGTGCACCCGGGCGGGCCGACCGCCGCAGCGGCGGGAAGCGGTTCCACGGCGGCGTTGCTCGGGCGCGCCGACCGGATCCGCGCCGTCGCCGCGGGGGAAGTCGGCGAACCCCCGTCGCCAACCACGTCCCGGCCGTCACGGCGGTGCGCCTGGGCATCGGGTTCGCGGACACCGAACTTGCCCGTCGCCTACTTCCGGGCCCAACCCCTGGTCGCGCTCCCGCTCGGCATCCTGTTCGCCTCCCGCTGGGGCGCGTACAGCGTCGTCCGCGTCCGCCACGCCCTGTGGGGCCGCCTGCCGTAGCGGCTGATGCGCTTCCTCCACGACGCGCACCGGCGCGGAGTCCTGCAGCAGGTGGGCGCCGTGTACCAGTTCAGGCACGCGCGGCTGCGGGACATGCCGGCCCGGAGGTAGCCGGTCCCGGCGGCCGGAGAGGTCCGGCGTACGGGTGGTCGATGTCCCAGCCCGCAGGAGCAGGCGAAGTGCTTCGCCACCTCCTCGGCGCGTGGAAGCAGCCCCGGCAGCCGAGCTGCCGGACCAGAGGACCGAGAAGAGCACGGAGGACGTCGCGCGGCCGGCCGGCCGCGCACGAGAGGGCACGGGGCTTCTGCTGATCCCCACCGGGGCGCGAACACCCCGGCCCTGCCGGATCGCCCCACTCCGGGGCGGCTGCCGTCCCTTCGGGGACGGGCCTACACGTCGAGCTCGGTTTCGATGCGGCGCAGTTGGTGGCGGGCCATGGCGAGGTTGGCGCGGGTGCGGTCGAGGACGAGGGAGAGGGACAGTCCGGCGCCGCCGGTGCGGGTGAGTGGGCGGAGCAGGTGGTACTGGGTGGAGAGGGTGGTCAGAATGTCCTCGATCACCTCGGTGACGAGGTCGGTGGCGGCGAGGGTGCGGCGGGCGGCGCGGATGATGTCGGTGTGGCCGGCTGCGGCGAGGGACAGATCGAGGTCGGGGGCGGCGCTGCGGGTGCCCAGGGCCATGCCGCTTTCGAGGTCGACGAGGGCTGCACCGAGTGCGCCGTCGATCGCCATCGCGTCCCTGAGTGCCTTGTCGACTGCGTTCACGCTCGGTACTCCCTGTTTCGGCCGCTTCGGTGGGCAGCGCGTTGTGGCGTCGGGCTGCTCGTGTCCGTGAAGGCTACGGATGGTGTCGGAGGCGCATACGGGAGTGATCACAACCGATCGTGATTGGCCGGATACCTATGGCTCCCCACTTGCTTTGATCACGAGTTGAAGAATTCTTCACATTCATAGATGCTGCATCCGTGAATGGAGAGGTTCAGTGCGGCCGGCCGCGTCGGCGGCCGGCCCGGGGATGGTGGCGATGAGCGACGTGTTCGACGAGGAGCTGCGCGAGCAGCTGGGTGAGGCCCGGCGGCTTCGCGCCCGGGCGTGGGAGGCCGGCGACGAGGACGGCGCCCAGGCCTACGCGGGCCGGGTGACGCAGTTGTTGCGGATCGCCGCCCACCACGGCGTCGCCGTGGAGCGCGCCGTGGACGACGTGGAAGAGGACTGAGGGCGATGGCGGTCCCGCTGTACCAGGCCAAGGCGGAGTTCTTCCGCACCCTTGGCCACCCCGTGCGGATCAGGGTCCTGGAGCTTCTCCAGGACGGACCGCTCCCGGTGCGCGAGCTGCTGGCCGCGATCGAGGTCGAGCCGTCGAACCTCTCGCAGCAGCTCGCCGTGCTGCGCCGCACCCAGCTGGTGACGGCGACCCGGGAGGGCAACACCGTGGTCTATGCGCTGAGCACGCCGGACGTGGCCGAACTGCTGCGGGCGGCGCGGCGGATCCTCACCAAGATGATCGACGAGCAGGGAACGCTCCTCGCCGAGCTGCGCGAGCCGCAACCGCAGGCGCGCCGGGCATGAGGGAGGCTTCCACGGGCACTACGGCCCCTTCCGCGCTCGCGGCCCTCGCCCGGCGGGCGGGGGCGCGGCTGTGTGCGGTGCTGCCGAACCGGGCGGCGCTGGCGACGATGGGCCGCTCACCACGCAAGGACCTGCTGGCGGGGCTGACGGTGGCGGTCGTCGCGCTGCCGCTGGCACTGGGGTTCGGGGTCGCCTCCGGTGCGGGGGCCGAGGCCGGGCTCGCCACCGCGGTGGTGGCCGGCGCACTGGCGGCGTTCTTCGGCGGTTCCAACCTGCAGGTGAGCGGGCCGACCGGGGCGATGACGGTGGTCCTGGTCCCGATCGTCCACCAGTACGGCACTGCCGGGGTGCTGACGGTCGGGCTGCTGGCCGGGATGCTGCTGGTCGCCGCCGCGCTCGGCGGGGCGGGGCGGTTCATGGCGTATGTGCCGGCACCGGTGGTGGAGGGCTTCACCCTGGGCATCGCCGCCGTGATCGGCCTCCAGCAGGTGCCCGCCGCGCTCGGCGTGAAGCCGTCCGGAGCGCAGAACGTCGCCGTCGCGGCCTGGGACGCGGTCGCCGACTTCGCGCGCACCCCGCACCCGGTCGCACTCGCTCTGGCAGCCGGGGTCGCGGCGGTGATGCTGGTCGGTGCCCGGTTGCGCCCGGGCATCCCGTTCTCGCTGCTGGCGGTGGCCGCCGCCACGGTGCTGTCGGGCCTGGCCGGCCTGGACGTGGCCACGATCGGACACCTGCCCGCCGGGCTGCCCGCTCCCTCGCTCACCTTCCTGCACCCCGATGAGATCCCGCACCTGGCCACCGCCGCGCTGGCCGTGGCCGCGCTGGCGGCGCTGGAGTCGCTGATGTCCGCCACGGCGGCGGACGCGATGAGCGTCTCGGAGCGGCACGACAGCGACCGCGAACTGTTCGGCCAGGGCATAGCGAACCTGGTCGTCCCGTTGTTCGGCGGCGTCGCCGCGACGGGTGCGATCGCCCGCACCGCCGTCAACGTCCGCTCCGGCGCCGCTTCGCGCCTCGCCGCGCTCGTCCACGCCGGCGTGCTCGCCGTGGTGGTGTTCGCCGCCGCCCCGCTCGTGTCCGGCATCCCGCTGGCCGCGCTCGCCGGGGTGCTGATCGCCACCGCGGTGCGCATGGTCGAGGTCGCCTCGCTGCGGGCGCTGGCCCGCAGCGGCCGGGGCGAGGCCGCGATCCTGGCCCTGACCGCCGGCGCGACCCTCGCCTTCGACCTGGTCACCGCCGTCATCGTCGGCCTGCTGGTCGCCGGCGCGCTGGCCCTGCGCCAGGTCGCCCGTACCGCCGCCCTCACCAAGGTGGCGCTGCACGAGGGCCTGCCCCCGGCCGACCACCACGCCGAGGAACAGGCCCTGCTCGCCGACCACATCGTCGCCTACCGCATCGACGGCCCCGTCTTCTTCGCCGGCGCCCACCGCTTCCTGCTCGAACTCGCCGAGACCACCGACGTCAAGGCCGTCATCCTGCGACTGTCACGCGTCAGCACGATCGACGCCACCGGCGCCCTCATGCTCGGCGACGCCATCGCCAAGCTGGAGCGGCGCGACATCCTCGTCCTGGTCTCCGGCGCGCGCGAGGACCATCTGAAGACACTCGACACCCTCGGCGTGCTCGACACCCTCCACGCCGAACACCGGGTCTTCGCCGCCACCCCCGACGCCATCGGCTACGCCCGGCGCCACCTGAAGGGCGTCCTCCAGGGCGCCAGGCAGGGTCGGCGGTGACCCGCCGACGGCGGGGTCTTCGCCGTCACCGGGAACCCGGCCCCCTCCCGGCGCCCCCGCCCGCGGCACCGCCCGAAACGGCAGCAGACCTCCACGCCCTGGCCATGGCCGTCGAACCTGCGACGACCCGCCTGGCCGGGCGCACCACCCGCACGGTCCTCACCACCCGGGGCGCCCCCGCCACAGCGGCCGTCCCGGGCGCCGGCCTGCTCGTCGTCACCGAACCGGCCACCGGCACCGTCCGCCACGCCCATGCCGCCCGCACCGCCGCCGTCCGGCGCCTGCGCGTCCGACCCAGGCCCCGCCCGACGCCCACCCACTCCCAGGAGCACCGATGAACTCGGCAAGCAGCGACGAGAAGAAGCGCCGCAAGGCCATGCTGGTCCGCGCCTCGATCTACATCGCCGGCACCCACCTGTTCGCCGGCTTCGTCATCCTTCTCTTCGCACTCGGCAACCGCCACTGACGACACCCCGCCCCGGCGCCGCGCCCCTCGTACTCCGGCGAACCGCCGGGCCGCACGGCCGGAGCACGACGCGCCGGCGAAGCTCGGGCCCTCTCGCGGGTGAGCCGTCCCCTCGCCGCACATGCGTCGCGGCACGCCCCGGCGCGGCCGCCCAAGAGCCGTGGCCGCGGCCGGATCCGCGTTCCGTGCCTGCCCGTCCCCACCCGCGGGCAGGCACGTCCCGGGGGCGCGGGCCGGGGCGCCCCATTCACCCCCGCCCACGCCGAGCGGCCGCCCCGGCGTCGGTTCCGAGGCGGCCGCTGCGCGGCGGGCGCTTCCGGCAACCCGTCGCATTGCACACCTTAGCAGTTGCTAATATTGGCAACTAAGAGGAAGGGGAGCCGGACATGCACGTCTCACCGCACGGGCGCGCCCGGACGCCGGCCGCTCCGTTCGTGGTCCCGGGTGTCTTGTGGCACCCGGCAGCCAGTGGACGGCGCCCGGACCCGCTGTGCGGGCATGCCCGCGCTTCCCTGTCCCCGATGGGTCGTCGGGGCCTCGCCCGTGCTCACCGCCACCTCGGGTGTGCTGAAAAGAGGTGGCGGTGAGCATGCAATGGGACCTCGAACGAACCGGCGACATCGGCGTGCTGCGCCTGTCCGGATTCCTCGGCGAGAGCACGGCGCACCGCTTCACCGGCGCCGTCGACTGGACCGGAGCGCGCTGCGCCGGGGCGGTCGTCGTCGACCTCGTCGCGCTCCAGGGCTGGAGCACCGAGGGCGAGGCGGCGATCGTCAACGCCGCCGGCCGCCTCGGTACCGATCGCAGGCTCCTGGCCGTGTGCGGCCACGGAGGCAGGCCCGTACCCCTGCTCGCCACCGCCCACGGCCTGGGCGTCCTGCGCCTGTTCCCCGACACCGACACGGCGCTCGCCATCCTCGCCCCACGCTGACCAGGCGGTTCGTCGGCGTTGCTACAGTTTCAAGCGATGATGCCAAGCCCATCCGCCACCCGACGGGAGCGGTGTATCCCGTGACCGCCGACAGCACGCGGCAGCCCTCCGTCACCACCGTGCCGCTCTACCAGCACAAGGCCGAGTTCTTCAAGACACTCGGCCACCCCGT
Organism: Kitasatospora hibisci; assembly: GCF_043950205.1. Classification (NCBI taxonomy): domain Bacteria; kingdom Bacillati; phylum Actinomycetota; class Actinomycetes; order Kitasatosporales; family Streptomycetaceae; genus Kitasatospora; species Kitasatospora hibisci. Next base: position 2,169,331 of record NZ_CP171642.1, read on the forward strand.
GCGCATCCGCGTCCTGGAACTCCTCAGCCAGCGCGAACACACCGTCGCCGAACTCCTCCCCGAGGTCGGAGTCGAACCCGCCCACCTCTCCCAACAGCTCGCGATCCTGCGCCGCACCGGCATCGTGGCGTCCCGGCGCGAGGGCGCCTCCGTCGTCTACCGCCTCACCAGCCCCGAGATCAGCGAACTCCTCACCGTCGCCCGCTCCATCCTCACCGCCCTGCTGACCGACCGCGCCGGGCTCCTCGACGACCTGCGCCCCGAAGCCGCCCCCACGCACGACGACTGACCCGACCCCGGCGACACTCCGCCGGTCAGCCGGAGGAGCCGACCCGGCCGGAGCCCAGGCCGTAGTGCGCGCCGGCCACCCGGAGCCTTCCGGCCGCGATCAGCGGACGCAGCAGGCGGTCATGGTGCGGCGCGGCCACCGTCTGCGGGGTCCGGGCGAGGACGGCGGCCTCGACCACGTCGCCCGGCGCCGCGCCCGCGCGCAAGGCCTCCTCGGAGGGGCGCCGCAGGTCGTCCGTGACGTCGGCCAGGTGGCCGGGCGGCCGGGCGGCCGCCGGTGGTCTCGGAGCCATTCGACGGCGGGGTCACCGCCCCCGCAGTGCCGGCCCCCAGGACTGCCAGCAGCGGGGCGGCGCGTGCGGCGGGCCCCGGACGCCGACGGAGCACCATTGACTTCCGCTCCCCGCCCTAAAGGGCGGGGATTCCTACCACGGTCGTCTGACCGTCTCGGTGGGTTCCTGCTTCTTCGCGCTGTGCGGGGACGGGTCCCCGGCTTACCCGCGCTCGACAGGCTGACACCGCCAGTCCGGCGGCCGTGGCTATGTTGACGGCGGCGTTGACGTCCCGGTCCAGCCAGACGCCGCACGCCTGGCACTGCCAGACGCGGATGTTCAGCGGCTTGGGGCCGTCCTTGACGCCGCAGTGGGAGCAAACCTGGGAGGTCGGCTCGAAGCGGCCGATCTTGATCAGGTTCCGGCCGTACTTCGCGGCCTTGTACTCCAGCATGGTGACGAACGCCGACCATCCGGCGTCGTGCACGGACTTGGCGAGCCGTGTGCGGGCGAGTCCCTTGACCGCCAGGTCTTCCACCGCGATTGCTTGGTTCTCGCGAATCAGTCCGGTGGAGACCTGGTGGTGGAACTCGCGCCGGGCGTCGGCCACCCGTGCGTGGTTGCGAGCGACCTTGTGACGGGCCTTCTCGCGGTTCTTGCTGCCCTTGGCCTTACGGGACAGGGCTTGCTGTGCGCGTTTGAGCTTCTTCTCTGCGCGCCGGAGGAACTTCGGGGCGTCGATCTTCCGCCCGTCCGAGAGGACGGCGAAGTGTCCGAGGCCGAGATCGAGACCGGTGACCGGCTCGGTCTCGGGAAGGATCTCGGGGTCCGTCTCGACAACGAAGCCGGCGAAGTACCGGCCTGCGCTGTCCTTGATCACCGTCACCGAGGATGGCACGGACGGCAAGGCGCGGGACCACTTCACCCGCACGTCGCCGATCTTCGGCAGCGATAGGTCGCCGCCCGGTGTGATCTTCCATCGGGCGTTCGCGGTGAAGCGGATCGCCTGCCGGGTGTCCTTGCGGGACTTGAACCGGGGCGGTCCCATCTTCGGGCGCATGCCCTTGAGGCCGTCGAAGAAGTTCCGGTAGGCGGTGTCCAGGTCCCGGAGGGACTGTTGCAGCACCACGGCGGACACCTCGCCGAGCCATGCCCGTTCGGGGGTGTTCTTCGCGGCCGTGAGCTGCTTGGACAGCTCGCCGGACGGGATGAACGGCAGCCCGGCGGCGCGGGCGGTCTCACGTGCCCGGAGGGCATCATTGAAGGCCACCCGTGCACACCCGAACGCCCTGGCCAGCGCGGAACGCTGAGGCCCGTTCGGGTACACGCGGAAGCTGTACCTGAGCTGCACGGTCAGCACCGTACCATTTTGGTTTATGGCTGAGTATCAGAACATCCGCACTGGTCGGCACTGCGCTTTCGCCCTGCATGCGCACTTGGTTTTCGTGACGAAGTACCGTCACAAGGTGTTCGCCGAGCGGCATCTGACCCGGCTCGAAGAGATCATGCGGGACGTGTGCGCCGACTTCGAGGTGGAGTTGGTCGAGTTCAACGGCGAGAACAACCACGTCCACCTGCTGGTGAACTTCCCGCCGAAGGTCGCCCTGTCCAAGCTGGTCAACTCGCTCAAAGGCGTCAGCTCGCGCCGGCTGCGGCAGGAGTACCCCGAGCTGGTCAAGCACTACTGGCGCGCACAGCGTCTGTGGTCCGGTTCGTACTTCGCCGGATCAGTCGGCGGCGCGCCGCTGTCGATAGTCCGGCAGTACATCGAGCAGCAGAACCGTCCGGCTTGACGGTCTGCGGTGGGCACCGTCCACAGTGCGGGAGGGTGCCCACCGCACAGGTCAGAGCAGGGTTCAGAATCGCTTCACCACCGGGCTGAAGCCCGTGCACTGCGATTAGTCCAGGTAGCGGTACGGGCCGGACCCGGACAGCGCACCACCTCGCCGCAGAAGGCGGACCGCCGGGCCGGGGGCATCCGCCGCAGCAGCGCCAGGCGGTCCTCGTGGCGGCGGGCGCGAGCGCGGCGAGGCCGTCCGGCCGGGCCGCGACCAGCGGACGGGAGGTCGAGGTGATCGCCGAGACCCGGGGCGGCGGCGCGGCCAACGCCCTGGCCGCGGCCTCCGCCGGGGCCGACCTGGTCGTCGCCGGCGGAGGCGACCACCGCCACCACATGCTGGGAGTCCGACTCGGACCGGTGGCCCACGCCGTGATCCACCGATCCGGGCACCTCGCTACGACAGGACGTCAGCACCCAGGGATTCCACCACCACGCGGGAGCGACCCGGCGATGGCCACCCGGTTCTTCAACGGCCGGATCGCCCGTGCACCGGCCCCGGGCTCACCGCCTCACCGCTCACCCCGCGGGGAACTGCTCGATGGCAGGCGGGACATAGCTGCCGTCGAGCGCCGCTCCCTGGGGGCCGTACGCACGGAGCATGATGTTGAACGGGCCGTCTCCGACGGGCAGCCAGTTCGCCGGGTTCACCCCTTGTGGCCGGGTGCGGGACACGTAGATGGAGAGCGAGCCGTCCTGGTTCCACTCCAACCCCGGGGTGTAGCTGGCCACGGCGTACGTGTCCGCGTCGTTCGGGATCAGGGTGATCGCCTCCGGCGTGTACGCCGTGATCGACCAGAACCGGCTGACCTCCGGGAGCGCCCCGGCGGGGAACTTCAGCACGTAGCCGTGCTCGGCCCCGTCGAGCGCAGCGCCGGAGCAGTCCTTGAAGGCGTGCCAGTAGGCTGCGGCGGGGAGGTTGTTGCCCCACTGCAGGAACTCCGCGATCGAGGAGCGGTCGAGGTAGGCAGAGGGCGCCCAGTTCCCGATGTTCTGGAAGTTGACCCAGTTCGTGCTGCCGGTGTGGTTGAGGTAGTTGTCCACGATCTGGGTGTGGCCGTCCCGAGCACCCTTGGCAAACTGGTCGCGCTGTTCCGGCGACAGGTTGGTCCCGTCGCCGAAGAGGTGGTCGAACCTCGCGGCCACCGCCTTGTCCTCACCGGTCAGCGGGGGCGTGCCCGGGTCGTGCACGGCGGTCTGAAGCTGGCGGAGGAAGGTGATCGGCGCATAGCGGACCAGGTTGTCGGCGATCACCTTGTACCGGACGGCGAACAGAGCCTCGGGCACGATCGCCGTGGGGCCCGAGTTCGAGTCGGCCTGGTAGTCGGGCAGAGTCGCCATATGCAGGCTGCGTCGGAACTCTTCGGCCTGCCTGACCGTGTTCTGACCGTCACTGGCGTACTTGTCGGCCCTGAAGATCCAGAAGGACTGGGGGTACGGCACGGTGATCCGGGTGGCCCCGGGAGGGAGGCTGCCGTGCCAGCCCGGGGCGGTGAGGGCGTAGGTCCCGGCCCGGCCTGCGGGGATGCCCGAGTCGAAGACGTCACCGAAGGGAGTCGCGGTCAGCAGGGAGTAGGAGACGGAGGTCTCCGGGACGGTCAGGATCACCGGCTGCTGGGTCGGCTCCACGACCGCGCTGGCGTACAGGGTGTCGACGTTGATCGCCACGACCGCGCCATACAGTGGAGTCACCCGGTCGGGCCCGAACAGCGTGTTGCCCCCGCCGAACAGTAGACGGGTTTGTTCGTAGCTGAACCAGCGTGGATAGAACCGCTCGATGTACGCACGGGACACGCGGTAGTCATCGGAATGGCCCCGGGTGGTGTCCGCCTGCGCCGACGAGGCGCCAAGGAGCACTCCCAGGGCCAGGAGCGCCGTCAGCCATTTCCAGCGGTTGCGCAACGCGAGGTACAGCATGGGCTGTCAGACCTTCCTCAGGCGGTGTCGCCGCCGACGTCGAGCGACCGGCGACCCGGGCTTGCCTCACCCCGGTCGCGATCGGTAACCGCCTCGAACCGGCGGGCACGCAGAGAGTCTGCCCACAACGACGTCAAAAGGGGCTCAGCACTGACGGCGTGTCACTCCCGACTCCACCCAAGTCGGAACAGTCCACTCGGTCAGGCGCAGGATAGACCTGGCGGCCCGTCAGGCGAAGCAGGAACCGCAGTACACACGCGGCGACCGGCCCGGCGGGCGGTAACTGCACCGGCCGGCGAAAGGGTCCCGGGCATTGCGTCTACACCAGAATCCCTGCCGCACCACACCGAAGGACTCCGCCCCGGGCCTGTCGGAGGCAGGGAAGGCACCCCTGAACGACTACCGGAACCGACCCCGTCGGGCAAACGGCCGATCGCTCTCCGTAACCACCAGACGTGAGCCGGATCCGGTGATCGCGCAGGGGCGCCGAGAACGCTGCGCCGGTCAGACCGTGCTGGACGGCGAGGCACACCGGGGATCACCAAGATCGCCTTCAGAGCCGAGCTCAGCCGGAGTGGTGTGTGGGGCGCGCGGTCATGCCGTCGGACCCGAGGGGCAGCTGGACCAGGGCGGTGGTGCCTGCGGGGTGACGGGGTTGCAGGGTGAAGCTGCCACCTGCCGTCTCGATGCGGACACGCAGCGCGGCGAGGCCGATGTGCCCGCGGCGGATGCTGGTCTCCAGCACGCCGGGCTGCATGCCGCGTCCGTCGTCGTCGATGCGCAGGTGCAGCCGGCCGTCGCGGACGCGGAGGTCGAGGCGGCACTCATGGGCGGCCGCGTGCTGGACGACGTTGTTCAGCAGCTCGCGGGCGGCGGTGAAGGCGATGCCTTCGGCGGCGAATCGGGGGACGTCGCCGTACTCGGCGTGCATCCGGATGTCCCCTCGTTCCTCGGCGTTCGCCACGAGCCGGTGTACTGCCTGTGCCAGGCCGAGGTGTTCGAGCACCACCGGGTGGAGTTCGGTGACGACCGACCGCATCTGGCGAGCGGTCTCGGCGAGCACGAGGTCGGCGCGCTGGAGCGCCTCCTCGTTGCTGGACGTGCGCGCCTCCTGCAGATCGTGGCGGGCGGCGAGAATGTTCTGCAGGGTCTCGTTGTGGAGGGTTTCGGCCAGGTTCCGTCGTTCGCGTTCCTCTGCGTCCATGGCCTGGCCCAGCAGGTCGCGACTCTGCGCCATCAGAGTGCCGACACTGCGCGACCGGTCTCTCTGGACACGGGAGAGGAGAGTGCAGATGCACCCCAGCAGCAGCAGGTTCAGTACGTGGACCATCGTCGGCCAGAACCCGGGAACGCTCCAGCGGCCCAGTACGGCGGCCATCGAGTAGGCCAGGGCGCTGGCTCCGGTCATCAGCGCCGTCACCCTGGGGTCGAGCTGAAATGCGGCCAGGACGGGGATGAGGAAGAAGGCGTCGCCCACCGGCGGATGGACGCCGACGGGCGCCTCGAAGCCTCCGGACACTGCCAGCAGTGAGCCGAGAATCATCAGGTCGAGCAGCAGGAACCGCCAGGTCCAACGGGACAGGCCTTCCCTGCGCCACGTCCGCCACAGCAGCAGCACCGCCCATACGGCGAAGCAGACGACCAGGGCGCCGCACAGGAACTCGTGGCGCCGGGGTGGGAACAGCGCCAGTTGAAGGGCGACCAGCACGACGATCAGCAGGCGCAGCACGCTCTGGATGCGCTCTCCCGTCCGGGCCTGGGCCGCGGCCTGGGAGGCCGGCAGGCCGTCGGCGTCCGGCGTGGCGTGGCGTTTCTGCAAGGAGGTGGTCACTGCCCGGTACCTGTTCCGTGCGCGTCACTCAAGGAGGCCACGGCGCATCGCCTCGGCGACGGCTGCGGCCCGGTCACTCACTCCCAGCTTCTCGTAGAGACGCTGGGTGTGCGTCTTGACGGTGCTGGGTGCGAGGTAGAGCTCTTCGGCGATTTGGGGGATGCTCCGACCTTCGGCAAAGGCACGCAGCACCTGGCTCTCCCGTTCGCTGAGCACCACCTGTTGGGCGGCGGCGTGCCGCCGGACCTGGTCGATCAGGGCGGTGGTGAGGTTGTCCGGGAGCGCAGTGCCACCCCGGAACACCCGGGCCACGGAGTCGACGATTTCGTTGACCGACGCGTCCTTGCCGAGGTAGCCCACCGCGCCCTCCTGCACGGCGTTGAAGATCAGCTCGTCGTCAGTGAACGCCGAGAGCAGCAACATCCGGGTGGGCAGCCGGTCCCGGACGACTGCCCGTACCACGGCGATGCCGTCGAGTTCCGGCAGTTGGTAGTCCACGACCGCGACGTCCGGTTCGTGGGCACGGATCAGCTCCAGGGCCTCCGCGCCGTCGGCCGCCTCTGCCACGACGTGCGCCTGACCGCTCTGGTTCAGTGCCCGGGTGACGCCCGCACGGTAGAGCGGGTGGTCGTCGGCCACTAGCACGCGTATGCGCTGGCCGCTGGTTTGCATCGGCTCATCCTTCTCCACCGGGGCAGGTTCTCATTTTCGATACTTTGTACTATTTTATCCTTCCGGTGGCTTCCGATGGCTTCCTGCTGGCCGGCTCACTCCGCGCTCGCCCGCGCCCCCGGTGTCACTGCGCCGAGGTGCGGGGGCGCCGCAGGAGAGCCCGGGGGCGAGCGGGGTCGGGGCGGGACGGGGCCGTTTCCGGCGATCAATGCGGCACACGCGGATCTCATCGGGCGGGGCGGAGCGGGGGTGGTCGCTCGTAGCGTTCGCCAAGCTGGGTGCTCGCCAACTGCCGGTAGAGCGCGTCGGTCCGGAGAAGCTCGTCATGGGTGCCCGTGGCGCGGACGTTGCCGTCACTGAGCACGATGATGCGGTCCGCGTCGACGACGGTGGACAGGCGGTGCGCGATGGCGACGATCGCGCAACTGCGGGAGAGATCGCGCAGCACCTGCCGCAGGGCGTGTTCCGCTCGCGCGTCCAGCTGCGACGTCGCCTCGTCCAGGAGAAGGACGGAGGGGTTCGAGAGGAGCGCGCGCGCGATGCTCAGACGCTGGCGTTCCCCGCCGGAGAGTCCGGTTCCCTGGTCGCCGAGTTGCGTGTCCAGGCCGGCCGGGAGCAGCGCGACGACGTCGGCGAGCTGCGCCATGCGGATGGCTTCGCCGATCTGCTCCTCCGTGGCGTCGGGCTGCGCGTAGACGAGGTTCTCTCGGACGGTGCCGCGCATCGTGGGGATGTCCTGCTGCACATACCCCACGTGGGCGCGCAGGCTCGACAGGGGGAGCGACTCGATCTCCCGACCGGCGAGTCGGATGTGCCCGCCGGTGGGCCGGTAGAAGCCCTCGATGAGGTGGAACACGGTCGACTTGCCGGCGCCGGACGGGCCCACGATGGCGGTCAGCCCACGAGCCGGCACGGTGAAGGTGGCGTCGGAGAGAACCTGGGGGCTCTGCGGTCCGCCGTAGCTGAAGTGCACGTTCTGGAAGTGGACGGCCGACGGGTGGCTGTGGTCGGGCCAACCGGGCCGGGCACCGTCCGGGGGCATGGCCTCCTCCTGGGGCAGGGCGGCCAGTTCGTCCACACGCTGCACGGCCGCCCGCCCCTGCTGGAACTGGCCGATGGCCACGAAGACCATGACCAGCGGGGAGACCATGTAGAACAAGTACATGATGAATGCGGTCAGGTCGGCAAGTGCCATCCCCCCGTCGGCGACCCGGGTCATTCCCACGCCGACCGCGATGGCCAACGATGCCTGAAGCCCCACGTTCACGGCCGGTGTCATCAGCGCGCCGAGGGCGCCGACATGGACACCGGAGTTCCGGGCCCGGTCGGCCAGCGCGGTGAGCCGCTGCTGTTCGCGGCCCTCGGCCCGTGCGGCTTTGACGGTCGGCAGGGCGCTCAGCACGCGTTGCAAGTCGGTACCGAAACTACCGGTGTCCTCCCGGTTGCGGAGGGCTGCCCGACGGAGTCGGCGGGCGATCAGGAGCGCCAGGCAACTGGCCACCGTCAGGCATCCAAGGGTGATGAGCATCAGCCAGACGTCGATCAGGAACATCAGGACCATGCCGCCGACGACCATGAAGCCGTTGATGGTCAACTGAGCGAGACTCTGGGACAGGGCGATCCTGACCAGTGACGTGTCCGTCACCATACGGGTCTGGATGTCCCCCTGCGGGTGACTGGCGAAGGCCGCGAGCCGGGCGCGCAGCAGCCGGCCGGCCAACAGTCCGCGCACGTCGCGAACGATGTCCTCGCCCGCTCGTCCGACGAGGTACGCCTGGAGGGAGGTGAACACCGCATCTGCCAGGAAGAGCAGGCACAGCACGGCGATCAGCCAGCCCAACGGCTCGTCCAGGCCTGCTGCGCGGACGAGCCGGCCGATGACGTAGGGCTGGGCGAGACTGGCTGCGACGCCGATGACCCCGAGAATCGTGCCGGTGATGAGGGTGGCGCGGTACCGCCCTGCCAGGCGCCACAGAGCGGAGTTCCGGGTCGCCTGCTTGGCGGTCTGGGAGCCGGGCACCGTCTCACTCCGTCCCGCTGGCGTCATGGGGGCCGGGCAGGGCGGCCGGCGCGGGCGACGGCGCCCTGGCGGGTCGGCGGTCCGGGTGTGGGGGCGCGGGTGCCGTTCCTCCTCGACCAGGCGCCGACGCCGGCCGGCGGAGGGCAGGCCACCGGGCCCGAAGTTGCCGTTCGCGGCGCTGTTGGTTCCGGCGCAGCGGCGAGGCGGCACGGTGCGGGTGCTGGAGCGAGCCGTACCGTCGGCCCGGGAGGTGCCACAGCCACGACGTCCTCCCGGTCCCGTCCTCGGCCGGGGCGCCGTCGAACGTCGGGACAGCCGTCGCGCGTTGCGCTGGGCGACGACTCGTGAAGTGCCACTTCGGGCAAGGGGGAGGAGTATCGCTTGCGCTTGACCGGACGGCGACCGGGCGCCACCGTCCGGTTCGGGTCACGCACCGCTCGCCCTCTCCCCCACATCTCGGAAAAGCAGTCGCCGACATATAGGACATATAACCATAATTGGCGACTTATTGTTCGGTCGACTAGCCTGCTGATAGCGCATCAACGGCCTCGCCACAGTGATCGACACCACGACCGGGACGGGGCCCTGACGTCGGGAGCGGGACATGTCGAAGTCTCGTGATCGGATGGCGAAGGCGCTGTCCACCGTCTTCGGGCCGATTCCGCTCTCCAGGGAGCAGGCGATGGCCGTGTCCGAGCGCCTTGCCGCCGCGACCACGGTCGTGTCCAGCCTTGAGTACCTGCGCCGGAAGGGAGACCGGGAGCCCGGTGGGCTGAACGACTGGACGATCGGGCGGGATACGTACGTCACGCTGTCCCCGCTGAGGCGCCGGATCCTGGACGTGGTCGGCGATCGCCGGGTCACCAATGCGCTGTTCTGCGCGCAGGCGGCCGCCGGTAGCGCCCTGCTCCTGCCGCATCGAGGACGCTGGCGAGGCGCGGCCAGCATGTTCCTGGGGCTCAGCAACATCGCGCTCTACGCGCGACGGCGGTACGGCACCGACGGGTCCGACCAGGTGGCGATGCTGGTGCAGACGGCGGTGGGGGCGGCGCGGATGTCCCGCACCCCCCAGGTCCAGGACGCCCTCTTGTGGTACGTCGCACTCCAGTCGAACCTCTCGTACGCCGTCTCCGGCTGGGTCAAGCTCCTGGGTGCGGAGTGGCGCGAGGGGACGGCGCTGGCGGGCATCATGCGGACGCGGACGTACGGCCACGAGGGCATGTGGCGTTGGGCCGAGCAATATCCCGGAACCGCGCGGTGGCTGGCGCACAGCGTGCTCGCGATGGAGTGCCTGTTCCCCCTGGTGTACCTGCCGGGTGGGGTGCTGGCGCGGCCGATGATCGCGAGCGCGGCCGCCTTCCACGCGGCGAACGGATACTTCATGGGGCTGGGGCGGTTCGCCACGGCGTTCACGTCGATGCATCCGATGGTTGCCTACACCACTACCCCGCGGTCACGCCCGGAGGTGGCGGACCGGGACGACACCATGGCGGCGGCGACAGCGCTCTCCCTCGCCGGGGTGGCGGCGTTCGGTGCACTGCGGGCCGTCGACCGCCGCCAGTGGGCCCGGGACAGCTGGCCCGGCAGTCTGAGTGTGGCCACCAGGCACGGCAATAAGATCAGCTACTACCGGATGAGCGGCTCGGCGAAGGGGCGGAAGCCCGTCATCATCATGTCCTGCGGACTGGCCTCGTCTCCGGAGATGTTCGGGTGGGTCCTGCAAACGCTGCGGGAGGACGGCGCGTGTGACGTGATCACCTACAGCCGGGCCGGCATCGGCCCGAGCTCCTACGCGGGTGACGAACCGTTCACCCTGCAGGAGTCCGTGGACGATCTGGTCGACCTCGTCACCGAGGTCGCTCCCGAGGACCGCCCGGTGGTCCTGGTCGGTCACTCCCTGGGGGGAGAGATCGCCCGCCGGGCCGCGCTCGACCTCGGCGACCGGGTGACCGGCGTGGTGTACCTGGACAGCTCCCACCCGGAGGAACTGCAGCGGTCGGAGAAGCAGGGCGAGACGGCTGAAGCGCTGGACCGTTCGATCGGCATCATCGCGGCCAGCCTGCGCAGCGGTCTGGGCGTACTGATGCCGCACCCGGCCTGGGTGAAGGACCTCCCCGCCGACGTACGGCGCCGAGCCTTCGCCCAGTTCGCGGACAGCCGGATCTGGTGGACCGGACGACGGGAGTGGCGAGCCGCGGAGGAGTACTTCCGGTCCTTCGAGGGACCGCTGCCGCCGATCGCCTCGCACGCCATGGTGCTGTCCGCGCAGAAGACGGCGGAGGCGGATGCCGCACACGCCGCGATGTGCGAGGACCTGGGCCGAGCCCACCAGGGCGACGGCAGGGTCGTGCAGTTCGTCACCGTACCGCGTGCCGGCCATGAGTCCATCCTGACCAATCCGGGTTTCGGCCAGCAGACCGCGCGGCACATCCTCGCCTTCCTCCGGGACATCGACGTCGTTCCGCGGACCGACGACGACGGGGGTACGGATCGGGACGGCACTGATCGCAAACGGCCGAGCACGTGAGGTGACCCGATGACTCCGACCTCCGTGGTAACCCGCGTCTTCACCGGGCCCGGTGGGCTGACCAGGCTGGCATGCAGCGGAATGCTCGTGGGAACGGTGGCCACGCAGCACCCGAACCAGCTCTTCAACCGGGTGCAGCAACTCGACAGCATGGCCGTGCTGTTCCCGAACTGGCGCTTCTTCGCCCCCACCCCGGCCCGGCACGACTACCAGTTCCTCTACCGAACGCTGAGCGTCGACCGCGAGACCTCGGGGTGGAACATGGTCGAAGTGATCGTCGGCCGCAAAGCGTGGCAGATCGCGTGGTTCCCCGGACGCCGCGCGGAGAAGGCCATCTTCGACGCCTGCCAGGAAGTCGTCCTGGTACTCGACGACGGCTTCGCGGTGGCGGAACACCACCCTGCATACCGCATGATTCGCGAGTTCATCCGGAACCGGATCAACCGGTCCGGCGCGGCGGGAATCAAAGGGTTCCAGTTCGCGCTCGCGCGAGCAGCCGGGTACGACACCTCGGAGGAGCCCGAGATCGTCTTCGTCTCCCCCTACGTCCCGCTGCGGTCGACTGCGGTCGACGACCGGGCCGACGAAGTGCCGGCAGCATCGGGCGGCGATCCGTCCTGACCCGACACGCGGCCGGCGGGGTGGCCATCGGCCACAACCGAGCGTCGCCTGGTCGAGCCCGCAGGCGCTGCCACCTGCGCGGGCCGCCTGCCAGGCGGCCGTGCGACCGCAGTCGACCTGCAGTGTCGGCGACGCCCCGGTCAGGCCCCCACATCGGCGAGGGTCCGCGAGCAGGCCGGCCGTCACGACCGCCCACCGCGCGCCCGTCGGATGCGGCGAGGGCCTGGGGCGCGGCCCGGTGGTGTGCACACAGAAGGTGCCCCCAAGCCGAGCTGAAGAGACCTGGGGCATGTCTCGTCGTCTCGGCTCGGAAGGCACTTCCGCCTCCGGTCGGGGCCGGCAAGTGTGTCAGCCGACGGCGTAGGCGACTGCTCCGACGCCCGCCCACACGGCTGCGACGGCCAGAGGGCCGGTCAGCGCAAGGGTGCAGGTGTTGGGAAGCCGCTGGCTTGCGTGCCAGCCGGGGTGCTCTTCGTGGAGAGTGCCCAGACGGGTCGCCTGCCGGATGATCATGTCATCGAGGGCGTGGTTCCTGTTCATGGTCCTCCTTCCGCGGCCGGCCCCTGCCGAGGGGGACCGGCATGCGGTGGACGGCTGCCGGGGTACCTGCCCGGTCACCCCGGTGCGGGCTTCGGCTCGCCTCGGACCGAGCGGCGTCAGCCGACGGCTTCGGCGATGGCGAAGGTTCCTGCGGCCACGAGGATGCCGACGCCGACGGCCGCGAGGCTCGCGGTGACCGGCGCGGAGGCCTGGGGGAAGCTTCCGAGGTCCTCCTCGTGCAACTCCGCCGGGGTGCCGGCGGAAACCTTCCAGTGGATCTCGTTCTGGACTGCCATGGTGTTCTCGTCTCCTCGGTGGGTTGCTGCATCGACGCTCCCAGTGTGCAGAGCGAGGCCGAGCAGCCGTGCCCACCGGGCGGCCGGTCGTCCGGTGGACAGCGGGGTCCCCCGGCCGGGGGAGGAGGCCTCGTCCGCCGCAGGGGCCATGCGGCGGACGGGCGCGACAGGCGCGAGCACCCACCCTGGTGTGACAGGAGCCGCTACAACGAAGAGGAACGGACACGCCATGACAGTGCAGCGCAAGATCGAACAGTTCACTGCCGAGAATCTGGGCAGCCTGAATGAGAACAGCACCGGTACGTTCGCCCCAGGGCCCGCGACCGTGGCCTCCGCCGGCCTGACCATGGCCGCCGTCGCCGTCGTGGTCACCATCAGTGTCGGGGCAGCAGTCGCCTCGGCGGTCGGCTGAACCGAACACCGGACGACGCCGAACCCCCGGAAGCCGACGTGCTCAGGGGCTGGACGACAGTGCTCCCCGCGGCCGGAGCGGCCGCGAGGAGCACGGCCCTACGAGACCTGCCGAGACAGGAGAGACACACGATCTCGCACACGGCCCTACCGTGTTCTGGTCGATCGGCACCGCGTGGAATATCCACCGGCGGGGGGGCGACGCCGCATCCAGGAGTGCGGGCATACGGCGGACGTCGAATGCAGGTCATCCCGAATAGTTCCGCAGTCATCTCGGCCGAAGTGCGCACAGAGACAATTTCTGCTGATTGAAGCGGCAGAACCCATCGAAAGGTATTCTCATGTCCGAGTTCAACATAGACCGTCAGACCGCGCATCTGGGCGAACTCCACGAGGAGCACGCCGGCTTCCGCCAGGGCGGTTGCATGCCGACGGCGTCCGTGGGGTACGCCGCCGCTGTGCTCGGAGTGGGGGTGGTCACCATCGCGGTGGCCTCCTTGGCCACCATGGGCACCGGCTGATCCCGGAGCGCGACCTCCACCCGCACGCGTCGGCGCCTTGGTGCGCCGGAAGGAGACGAGGAAGGAGAGAAGACGTGGCAACGGATGTCGTGGTTGTGGGCAGCGGGCCGAACGGCCTGGCCGCAGCAGTCACCATGGCGCGTGCGGGTCTGTCCGTCGCCGTCTACGAGGGGGCTCCGGAGATCGGCGGCGGGCTTCGCACCCGGTCGCTGTTCCGTGACGACGTCGTACACGACATCTGCTCGGCCGTGCACCCCATGGCACTGGCGTCCGCGTTCTTCCGGGAGTTCGACCTGGCAGCCCGGGACGTCGAACTTCTCCAGCCGGAGATCAGCTACGCACACCCCCTCGACAGCGGCCGGGCGGCACTCGCCCACCATGCCCTGGACGCCACCTGCGCGGGCCTGGGCCGTGACGGCCGGGCCTGGCGGACACTGATGGAGCCCCTGCTGGAACGCAGCCAGGCCGTGGTCGACTTCGCACTCGGTGGACAGCGCAGCCTCCCCCGGGATCTACGCGCCCCGCTTCTCCTCGGGCTTGGCATGCTGCGTCACGGCACGCCGCTGGCGCGGCACGCTTTCACCGGGCAGAAGGCGGCGGCGCTGCTCGCCGGGGTCGCCGCCCATGCGATCGGCCGTATGCCGACCCCCTCCTCGGCCGCTGTAGCCCTGCTACTGGGCCATCTCGCCCACGGCACCGGCTGGCCTCTCCCGCGCGGCGGGAGCGGGCGGATCGCCGAAGCCATGGTGTCCGACCTGCGAACCCACGGCGCAACCCTCACCACCGGACAACGGATCGACGACCTGCGAGACACCTGCGGCGCCCGGGCCGTACTCCTCGACCTCAGCCCCAAGGAATTCCTGAGGATCGCCGGCCCGCTGCTGCCACGTCCCTACCGCACGGGCCTGCGCGCCTTTCGGTACGGGCCCGGCGCCGCCAAGGTCGACTTCCTCACCTCAGGACCGATTCCCTGGGCCGCCCCGGAGGTGGGACACGCGGGCACGGTCCACCTCGGCGGCTTGCAGGAGGACGTCTTCCAGCAGGAGTCGCTGGTGGCCCGCGGCAAACCGGGCGGCGAACCGTTCGTCCTGGTCGTGGATCCGGCCACGACCGACCCCGGACGCATCGGGGCCGGCGGACATCGGCCGGTATGGGCCTACGCCCACGTCCCCCATGCGGACCCCACCGACCCCGCGGACATCGTCACCGCCCGCATCGAACGGTACGCACCAGGGTTCACCGAAACCGTCGTCGCACGCCGCTCCCTGACCGCACCCGGCCTGGAGAAGTACAACCCGAACTACGTAGGCGGCGACATCGCCGCGGGGGCCATGACCCTTCGCCAGACACTACTGCGCCCCCTACCCCGCTGGAACCCGTACCGCACCCCGCTACGCGGCGTGTACCTCTGCTCCGCTTCCACACCTCCGGGACCCGGCGTCCACGGCATGGCCGGCCACCTGGCCGCCGTCTCCGCGCTACACCGCGAATTCGGAGTCCAGACCACACCCTCGCTTTCCCCCGCCGCCCCACCCACACCCCGATCTTGACCCTGTCGGGAGCCCCCCGGTGAGGACGTACCAGTGATCTTGTGTGAGTCCGCTGTGGTCACTGGAAGCTGAGCCGGCCGTCGAAGAAGAGCGGGAACCGGTCGCGCCGCCGGGGCCCGGGATATCCCGGTGCACGCCGGCGTTGACGCCCGCTACGACCAGGGCGTGGGCGTCGATGGCTCCGGCCGCCTTCCCGCCTTCCCGCCTTCCCGGTCAGGGTGTCGACCGGACGAAGGTGCAGGGGCCAGCGTCGAGCGGACCGTATTCCCTGGACGCAGCCGCGTGCCTCCTCGGCGTCCGGGACGGCCGTGACTCCTCGGGAGGCGAGGAAGCGCAGAAAGAAGCACAATGGCTGGGGTGAGACCACCTGCCGGCCGCTGCCCGGGCGAATCCAGGCACCGGGGCTACTAGGTTCTCCGTCCCCAGGGGATGCGGTGGCCGGGCGGACGCCTGGACTCGCCCCGAACTGCGGCGCCCGGGCGGCAGAAGGCGGTGGCAGGGCGGCGTACTCGTCCGCAGGTCGGGTACGGGTGCGCGTCGGTGTGGCAGATGACCCGGTCGCGCCTACCCTCGGCCCCGCGCAGGAGGCAGCACGCAACGGTGGCGACGTACCCGCGCCGCCGCCCCGGTCATCGCCCCGATCGGCCGTTGCAGGAGGAGTGCCGTCATGTTCGAACCACCCACCGCCGCATACGGATCGGCATTCGCGTCCGTCTATGACCACGTGCTGCCACAGGGCGCGGAGGTGCTGCGAGTCGTTGACGGACTCGCCGGTCTGCACCCTGGAGGCGGGCTGCCGACGTTGGAGCTCGGCGTCGGCACCGGGCGGATAGCACTGCCCCTCTCAGCCCGGGTGGGCCCGATCACCGGCGTCGACGCGTCGCCCGCGATGTTGGACGTGCTGCGGGCCGCGATAGACACAAGCGGTGCGGACGTCACGCCAGTCCTGGATGACATCAGGACCTACCGGGACGAACAGGCCTACGGTCTGGTCTACTGCGTGTGCAACACCCTGTCGCTCCTCCTGGACCGCGATGATCAGAGGAAGGTCATCCGGCACGCGGCCGAGGCGCTGGCTCCGGGCGGCGTGCTGGTCATCGAGAACGTGCACCGCGACAACATCCTCGCCTTGCATCGAGGCGAGCAACAGGCCTCCTACCTCGTCCCCTATCCGGGACAGAACACCGGGCTGCTCGGCTTCTCGAACCTGGGTCCCGACCAGACCGTGTGGCAGGCCACACACGTGTGGTTCGAAAACGGCACCGCGACGGTCTTCAGCGAGATCTGCAGGCTGACCACCCCGGAGGAGGTCGACGCCGATGCCGCCGCGGCGGGCCTGTCACCGGGTCCGCAGACCGCCGGTTGGGAGGACGACCCGCTGACAGGCACGGCAAGTATGTTCGTCGTCCGCTTCACCAAGCGCACGTGAGAGAGCGGCGCCCACCGCTCTCTCACCGATTTCATGCATGCACACCGACCGGCCGACACCCTCGTTCGGAGCGCTCCCCGCCCCCGAACACGATCCGGTTCACCACCACGCCCTGGCTTCGAGGCGTTGAGGGATCAAGTGCGGGACGTCTCCACCTCGGAGTCACCCTGAAGATCACCCGGCGACCGTGACGACCAGCACGCCGACGGTGGTGACCGCGGCCACTGCGAGCACACCGTGGACAAGGGTGGCGACGGGCGGGCGCACCGGTGACACGATTCCGGGAGCGTCCTCGCGCAGGTCGCCCACACTCGCCATGGCTCGATCGAATGTTTCACTGTGTGTCATTCTTCCACTTCCTCGGTAGGCTGCCGCCGCAGCGCGGCGGCAGTTGGCTTCCGACGTCCGGCCGGGCTCGCTCAGCCTTCCGCTGCGGCATAGGCGACAGCGCCCACGACCGCAACGGTGGCCAGCACCACGGCGCCTGCAGGGGTCGCCACTACGGGGAGCCGAGCGGCCTTGTAGGTCATTCCTTCGTGTTCCTCGTGCAGCTCGCCGAGGTTCCTGGTCTGGGCGTCGATCCTGTTCTCCAGCATCGGTATCACCTCTCTTGGTCTTCTCTGCTGGGGTCACCTCCCACGTTACGGAAGGGCCTCACGGGTGGCTGTCCTACGAACGCCTCGCGACGAGGACCAATGCCGTGTCCCCCGACCGGCGGACACGCAGGAAGCACCGAGTAGTTCGAGGTACCGACGTACCAGCGCCCTTCCGGTGATCGGCGCCCCATCCAGGCCCGGTCGTCACCCGAACCACTGGCCGCCCCCCCCCGGTCCGCGAACCGCCTCGACCGCCGCCTCCCCGCCGGTCCCTGACAGGGTGAAGGCGAGGATCGCCTACGACGACCACGGAAGACCCCGGCCGCCCGTTGACGCCGACGCGGCACGGCTGTGAGAATGCCCCGCCCACACGGCCGCCGCCGGCCGGCGCCTGCACCTCCGACCCCGGCCCCGCCCGAGGCCCACCCACCCCGAGGAGCACCGATGAACTCGGCAAGCAGCGACGAGAAGAAGCGCCGCAAGGCCATGCTGGTCCGCGCCTCGATCTAGATCACCGGCACCCACCTGTTCGCCGGCTTCGTCATCCTCCTCTTCGCGCCCGGCAGCCGCCACTGACCACGCCCCGCCCCGGCACCGCAACCCTCACCCTCCGGCGAGCCGCCGGGCCTCACGGCCGGATACCCCGATGAACTCCGCGAGCGCGCCGTGCGCGAGGTCCGCTCGACCGGCCGCCCCGTAGCCCACGTCGCCGCGATCTCGGCATCCACGAGGAGGCCCTGCGGTCCTGGGTCCGCCAGGCCGAGGCCGACACCGGAGAGCGGGACGACCGCCTCACCACCGCCGAGCGCGACGAGCTGAAGGAACTGCGCAAGGAAGTCAGGGAGTTGAGGCGCGCGAACGAGATCCTCAAGGCCGCCAGCGTGTTCCTTGCCCAGGAGATCGACCGTCCCCGGACGAGGCCGAGCAGGTGATCGACCACCTGCGAGACGCGACGGAACGCGAACGGCCGAGGTCAGTGGTGCAGGTGGAAGGTGAGCAGTCCGACAGGTGCGCCCTGGACGGTCGTGGGGGTGCCCCGACCTCGGCCGCCGGCTCCGCCGTGGCGGCCGGTGCCGCCGACCGGCTGCTGTTCATCAGGGACGCGCAGAGTGCCGGGCTGACGCTGGCGGAGATCAGGGACGTGTGCGGATCCGGGACGCCGGCCGGGCGCCGTGCGAGCACGTGGCGGCCCTGGTCGTCGCCAACCTGCACGCCGTGGACGAGCGGATCGCCGAGCTCACCCGTACCCGGGTGGCGCGCCAAGCTCGCGGAGACGGCTGCCGCCTCTGATCCGGAGGCCTTCGGCGAGGGCGGCATCTGCCGGATCCTGCGCAGCGGTCACCGCGAGGGTGGGTGAAGGGTCACCGGGCCCGGGCGATGATCTGCCGCAGCGGGATCGGGATCTCGGTGTGACGGTCAGCTGCCCGCCGCAGTACCCGCAGGGCTTGGCGGCGACGCGCGGGGTCGAGGCCGGGCAGGTAGAGGGAGTCGAGGAGCAGTTCCGCGTCGCCGGGCCGGTCGAGCGTGACGGCGAAGCGGCGGCGACGGTCGGTGGCCAACGTGAACCCGGCGGCGGCGAGTGCAGCCCGTGGGCGGCGCAGGGCGTGGTCGTTGGGGTAGCGCAGGGTGCGCCGCAGTGCCAGGAGCAGGGGGACGGCGGTGGCGAGGTCGCTGGCGTGCGGCGGCCGGTTGGCGGGGATGGTGGCGACGAGGAGGCCGCCGGGCGCGAGGACGCGGCGGATCTCGGCGAGTACCGCCGGGAGCGGGGCGAACAGCATGAGCGCCATCGAGCACACGGCGGTGTCGATGGTGCCGGTGCCGAGGGGCAGAGCGGTGGCGTCCGCGCGCACCAGCGGCCCGGCTCCCCGGACCTGGGCGGCGGCCAGCTCGGCCGGTGACCGGTCGAGCCCGAGGTAGCGGATGCCCGGTGGCAGGGCGGTGCGCATGGGGGCGCTGCCGCAGGCGAGGTCGAGGACGGTGCCTTCTGCGGGTACGGTCTCGGCCAGCCACTGGTACGGGTCGACGCTGCGGGCCCGGGCCCGCAGCAGGACCGCCTCGGTGATGCCGGGGCGCTCGGCGTGGAAGGCGTCCAGGTAAGGGCGCCAGCTCAGGTCCGCCCGCCGTCCGCCGCCGCCCTTCACGGTCCTCCCCCGGGCTTCTCGGCGACCAGTAGCCCGTATCCGGCCGTACCGTCGGCGACCACGCGTTCGGCCTGGGCGGTGAGGGCCAGGGCCCTGTCGACGTCCAGGCCGAGGAGTGCCGCCCCGGGGCCGGCGGTGATCCGGTAGGCGCGCAGGCGGGCGTCGATCTGCTCGACCATGCGGCGCAGGGCGTCGTCGTGCCGCTCGGTGCGAATCGGACGCAGGCCGGCGGCGGTGAGGAGGGCGGCGTACTCCTCCAGCGGGCGGGCGTCAGCGAGGCAGGCCACCCAGCCTGCCAGGTCAGCGAGTTGGGGTGGCAGCTCGTCCGGGTGGAGGGTGACGTCGGTGAGGCCGGCGCGGCCGCCGGGGCGCAGGACGCGGGCGATCTCGCGGGCGGCGGTGGGCTTGTCGGGAAAGGTGCAGAACGCGCATTCGCTCACGACGGCGTCGAACGATCCGTCGTCGAAGGGTAGTTGTTCGGCGTCGCCGGTCCGGAAGGAGACCCGGCCGACGAGGCCCGCGTGCCGGGCGGCCTCGCGGGCTCGGGCGACGGACTGCTCGCCGAGGTCGACCCCGGCCACCTCGCAGCCGAACTCGCCGGCGAGGACGAGCGCGGTCGTGCCGGGACCGGACGCCGCGTCCAGCACCCGCATACCGGGCCGCAGCCCGAGCGTCCGGGCGAGGCGGCGAGTGAGGGCGAGGCCGCCGGGGTGGTACGAGTCTCCGAGGACGGCGGCGACGGCATCGCTCTGGTAGGCGGCTGCGCAGCAGGACTTGACCGTCTCGGGGGTGGGTCCGGTGGTCATCACGAGTGGTCCCCATGGTCGCGGGCGTTCTTCGAGCCATGCGGGGAGGGCCGCAGGAGCAGCTGGAGTTCACGGGCGTTGGGGACGACGTCGGCAACGGGCACGCCGGTGAGCTGCTCGCGGACCTGTTCGCGGTAGCCGACGGAGTTGTACGCGCAGAACGGGATGATGCGGCCGTCAGGGGTGAGCATCTCGACGCAGCACTTCATCAGGGTCCGGGCGTTGAGGGTGTAGGGGTCCTGGAAGTCCTGGACGACCAGCATGAACGCCTTGTCGGCGACCTCGCGCAGCGCCTTGGGCAGGTCGATTCCGCAGGTGGCGCAGTCGAGTTGGGTGCTGGTGGTGGCGGTTCCGGGGAAGGCGGAGGCGGACCACAGCTTCTCCAGTGCGCCGCGCAGCCCGGGGTCGGGCAGGGCGCGGTTGGCGATGTAGTCGAGGTGGTCCTCCAGGCTGACGAGCCGGGTGAGCGGGACGGTGTCCCGGCCGTCGGTGAGGAGGTAGCTGATGGAGCGGCAGGTGGGGAAGCAGCAGGGGACGGGGAAGAAGTCGTCAGGCCGCAACAGTTCGGGGAGTTGGGCCGCGAGGGCCTGGATGACGTCGGAGTTGGTGAGGCGGGTCAGCGGGTCGAATTCGAGGTGGCGGCCGGAGTGCGTGACGGGTTGCAGCACGACGCCGCGGACGGCGGGCTGCTGGAGGCCGTGGCGGACGATGGCGCCGAGTTCGTGGTCGTTGAGGTCGCGTTCGATGGCGGCGGCGAGCATGACCCGCAGCCCGGCTGCGGCGCAGGCGTCCAGGGCACGCTGTTTGACCTCCCGCAGGTCCCTGCCGCGGATGGCGAGGTGGGTGGCGCGGTCGAAGCCGTCGAACTGCAGGTACACGATGACGTCGCGCTCGGCGAGGGCCGGTGCGAAGCGCCGGTCGGTGGCGAGGCGGATGCCGTTGGTGTTGAGGACGACGTTGGCGATCGGGCGGGTGCGGGCGGCGTCGATGAAGTCGAGGATGTTTCGGTGGATGCTGGGCTCGCCGCCGGAGAACATCACGACTTCGGGCTCGCCCTCGGCGGTGACGTAGGTGTCGAGCATCTTCTCGACCTGGTCGAGGGTGAGGGAGAAGCCGTCGCTCTGGTGGCCGGAGTCGGCGAAGCAGATCGGGCAGTCGAGGTTGCAGTCGGAGTTGACCTCGATGATGCCCAGGCAGGCGTGCTGCTTGTGTTCCGGGCACAGTCCGCAGTCGGTGGGGCAGCCGTCCCTGACCTCGGTCTGGAAGGCGAGCGGAAGGGTGCCGGGCTTGTTGAAGCGGGCGCTCGCGACGTAGGCGTCCGCGTCGCCGTAGACGAGGGCTTCGAAGGTGCCGTGCTCCTTGCAGCGTTTGCGCAGGTACACCTTGCCGTCGCGGATGTTGGCCTGGGCGTCCACGACGGTCTTGCACAGCGGGCAGACGCTCCTGGTGTATTCCAGGAACACCTCGTCCCGGTCCGTCTTCCGCCGGGGCGATGTGTTCGCGTTATGGGTCATGGGATTGTGCTCCCTTGGGTGAGGATCATCGCGGCATCCACCGCCGCAGCCGCAGCACCGCCCGGGTGACCGCCCGCGCCCGGGGCGTGTTCCGCGAGTGGCGGATCTCCTCGAACGCGGCGAGCCACGGGCCGTCGGCATAGGTCGGGTAGGGGTGGACGGTGGCGGCCAGCCGCCTGGGCGTCCAGCCGGCGCGGACGGCGTGGGCGAGTTCGACGATCACCTCGCCCGCACGCGGCCCGGCCACGGTCGCGCCGGTGATCCGCCCCCGGGCGTCCAGGACGAGCCGGGTGAACCCGTCGGTCGCGTCCTCGGTTACGGCCCGGTCCACCCCGTCGTGCCGCAGCAGCCGGGTTCGCTCTCCCGACCCGGCAGCTCCGACCTGGGCGATCTCGGGGTCGGTGAAGACCGTGTACGGGACGGCGCGGTAATCCCGGCGCCGGGGCACCCCGAGCAGCCCGCCGAGCACCGCGTCGGCGGCCTGGACCGCGGCGACGTGCGTGAACGGCATCGGGCCGGCGACGTCCCCGGCGGCGTGGATCCGGGAGTTGGCGGTGCGCAGCCGCGCGTCAGTGGCGATCAGCCCTCGGCGGTCGGTCCGCACACCGGCCGCGTCCAGGCCCAGACCGTCTGTGCTGGGCCGACGGCCCGTGGCGACCAGAAGCGCGTCGAAGGCGACCGTGACGGCGGCACCGTCCGCGGTCGCGAGGTCCGCCTCGCCGGGCCGCACCGAGCGCAGCTTGGCCCCGGTGTGCACCCGGACGCCCTCGGCGGTGAGCCTGCGGGCGAGGAGGTCACCCGCCATCGGGTCCATGGCGGGCAGCAGTCCGCGCTCGGCCTCGACGAGGGTCACCCGGGAGCCGAGCCGGGCGAACGCCTGGCCCAGCTCGCACCCGGAGGCCCCGCCGCCGACGACCAGCAGCCGGTGCGGGAGCTCGTCCAGCTCCCACACACTGTCCGTCGTCAAGGCCCAGGCCTGCGCCAGCCCCGGAACCGGAGGGAGGACCGGCCGTGAGCCCGTGGCGATCAGGGCCCGGTGGAAGGGCAGCCGCCGCCCTGCGGCCTCGATCCGCCGGCGGCCGGTGAAGCGGCCGCTCCCGGTGACGACCTCCACACCGAGCCGGGCCAGGGCTTGCGCCGAGTCGTGCGGCTCGATCGCCGCGATCGCCGCCCGCACGCGCTCCTTGACCGCCCGCCAGTCCACCGGTCCGGTGGACGGCTCGAAGCCGTACCGGTTGGCGCGGCGGATGGTGTGGATGTCGGCCGCGGCGTGCAGCAGCGTCTTGCTGGGCACGCACCCGGTCCAAAGGCAGTCGCCACCCAGCCGGTCCCGCTCGATGAGTGCGACCCGGGCGCCGAGGTCGGCGGCGAGCCGGGCGGCGGTCAGCCCGGCACTGCCGCCGCCGACCACCACCAGGTCGAAGCGCCCGCGCCAGGTCACGTCGGCTGCTCCGGGGTCTCTTCGACCCGCACGCCGCGCCAGAACGCAACGTGGCCCTTGATCCTGCGGGCGAGGATGGACGGCCGCGGGTAGCACCAAGCGGCGTCCGGGTTGGCCTCGCCGTCGACGCTCACCGTGTAGTACCGGGCGATGCCCTTCCACGGGCACAGCGCCCTGGTCGGTGACTCGGTGAAGTACCGCCGGTCGAGGGAGTCGGGCGGGAAGTAGTGGTTGCCCTCGACCACCTCGGTGCGGTCCGTCTCGGCGAGCCTCACGCCGTTCCACACTGCGCGCATCATCGCGGTTCGACTCCTCTAAGGCCGCCGAGCAGGCGCCCGCCACGGCGGATGCCGCTGTTGAAACTCGCCAGCGCGAGCAGCGCGCCGAACACCAGGTGCACGACCACCTCGAACGGCTGATCGGGCATCAGGAAGGCGTGGAACGCGGCGCGGCCGAGGATCTGGAAGTTGACGATGTACAGCAGACCTCCGTAGACGAGCCCGGCGAAGGCGAGCGCCCCGTTGGTGCGCAGCCGGGACACCAGGGCGACGAACACCGCGCCGAACAGCACGGACAGGGCCATGTGGAGAGCCAGGCCGACAGGGGCGCTGGCCGACCCGTTCATCATGGCGTCATCGCCCTTGACCAGCGTGGAGATCACGAGCAACGGCGTGTTGGCGGGCTTGCCGATGCTGGTGGTGAACCACATCGTGGCGCCAGCGAACAGCATCCCGGCCCCGAGACCGCCGACCGCCGACCGCCGACCGCCGACCGCCGACCGCCGACCGCCGACCGCCGACCGCCGACCGCCCTGCGTACCAGCTCGCCGGCACCGATTCGGATCCGCAGCGCGGAGTGGCTTGCATGCCTGGACATCAAACGCTCCTCGTCGTCTGTACCGGCCCGGCAGCGTGGTACCGGATCCGGCCCGTGGGCTTCGTGCACCTCACCTCCACGTTGGCTCTCCCGCTGCTCCGCGCGCATGGACACTTTCGGTGAGGCGACAATGTCCACGCTCCCACCGGGGTCGGCGCCTACGGTTGCGGTCACGACGGCATGGTCCCGCGGACGAGGGAGCGGCGATGAGCGAGCAGCAGACGGACGTGGTGGTGATCGGCCTGGGCCCGGGCGGTGAATGCGTCGCCGGTCGCCTCGCGGAGGCCGGGCTCGACGTGGTGGGCGTCGAGGCGGAACTGGTGGGCGGGGAAATTCGTACTGGGGCTGCGTCCCGAGCAAGATGACGATCCGCGCCGGGCACCTTCCCCCAGCCTTCGGCCGGGAGGTGCCCCCATGCCGAAGCGCGGCGCGTGCCCGCCGTGGCCGGGTGCTCGGAGGTGCTGTCCGACTGGGCGCCGGTCGCCGCCCGCATCCGCGACGAGGCTCCGACGACTGGGACGACCAGGTGGCGGTCGACCGGCTCACCGGCAAGCTCGCGAACTCGGCCGAGCCGTATTGCGGACCCCTGTCCGAGTGGAAGATCACGCCGTCGACCCGGCCGCCTCGGGCAGCCACCGCGGCCTCCAGAGCGTCGGCGACCAGCCGGGTACGCGTGTGGTCCGCGATGGTGTCCCGCCGAGTGGTGTAGCAGGGATCTTGGTGCAACTCCCGGGCCATGAAGGAGCCATCGCGCAACTCTCGGAGTAGGAAGGCTCGTTGAGTGAGAGGTGCGCGATGGCCTTGTCCCAGTCTGACTACTCCGCCTCATGGAGTCACTGCGTACGGCGCCCTCGCCCAGCGGATCCTGCAGGAGCTGATCGAGGCCGAGGCCACCGCCCGGATCGGCGCCGAACCCGGCGAGCGCACCGATGCCCGCACCACCTGGCGCAACGGCCACCGCGACAAAACGCTCACCACGCAGGCCGGCGACCTGGAGCTGGCCATCCCCAAGGTCCGCACCGGCAGCTTCTTGCCCAGCCTCCTGGAGCGCCGGCGCCGCATCGACCAGGCCCTCTACGCGGTCATCATGGAGGCCTACGTCCTGGGTGTGTCCACCCGCTCGGTCGACGACCTGGTCAAGGCCCTCGGCGCGGACACCGGCATCTCCAAGAGCGAGGTCTCCCGGATCTGCGCCGACCTGGACGAACAGCTCACCGCCTTCCGCACCCGGCCGCTCGATCACACCCGCTTCCCCTACGTCTACCTGGACGCCACCTACTGCAAGGCGCGGGTGAACCACCAGATCGTCTCCCGGGCAGTTGTCGTCGCGACCGGGATCACCGAGGACGGCGGCCGCGAGGTCCTCGGCGTGATGGTGGGCGACAGCGAGACCGAGGTGTTCTGGGCCGAGTTCCTGCGGTCCCTGCGCGAGCGCGGCCTGACCGGCGTCCGCCTCGTCATCGGCGACCACCCCAGCGGACTGGTCAAGGCGATCCGCAAGGTCATGCTCGGTGCCGCCTACCAGCGCTGCCGCGTTCACTTCCTGAAGAACGCCTTCGCGATCATCCCGAAGGAGGCGGCCGAGATGGTCGCCGCGACCATCCGCACGATCTTCGCCCAGCCGGCCGAGGCCGCGGTCCGAGCCCAGCTGGACACCGTCGCCGACATGCTCGGCAAGCAGTTCCCCAAGGTCAAAGCGATGCTGCTGGAGGCCAAGGACGACCTGACCGCCTTCACGGCCTTCCCCGAGCGACAGTCGAGTCGGCACGGAGCGCAGTGCCGGGATCGCTCCCGGTCCGTCTCTCCGGGCCGCTCGCCGAACCCGCCGTGCGCCTCTCGACGCAACGGGTTCTCCACGAAGACTGCCGTCAATCGGTCTGCGGCGCCCAGGGGGTGGGGATGCGAGCGCCTCGCCATCGGTAGCGGGTCACGGTGACCTTGCCCATGTCGAACAGCTCGATCCCGTCCGCCGCGATCGGCAGCCATCGCCCGGTGGGGGGCGGTGAACCTGCGGCGGACGTCCTTCCACTTCCAGCGGTGGCGGGTGCGGAGCATCCGGAACAGCCGCCACCAGATGAAGCTGGCCAGCGCGCTGAACTGGTTCTTCGCCACCGCGTGCCGGAAGTAGGCGGACCATCCGCGTGTGATCTGGTTGATCCGGATCAGCACGGACCTGAGGTCCTGTTGCGACGTCCTGTGCGTCAGCGCACGGATCTTCGCCTTCAGCTGCCGGACGGGCCGGGCGGCGATGAAGGTGTAGACGTGCCACTTGTCCGTGCCCCTCTTGCGGCGCCACTGGACGTGGAACCCCAGGAAGTCAACGCCGTCGGCCAGGTACACCACCTGGGTCGTTCCAGCCGCCCACGGAGGCGTTCCGGTACACGCTCGCGCGAATACCCGCCGTCAGGGAACCCTGGCTGCGGGCGATCCAGGACCGAGCACGCTGATCCGTCGGGCGGCGCCGGGCGGGGAGGTCAGCTGCCCTGCTGGACCACACCGCGGGTGGAGAAGGTGACGGGGTCGCCGCTGGTGAAGTCACCCGGCGGGATGCCGGGGTGGTGGCCCTCGCCGGGGTGGGGCTGGTCGTCGCGGGCGGCGAGGGCGAGGCGGGAGACGATGCGGTAGCGGTCGCCGCGGTAGAGCGAGTGGGCGTACTCGACCGCTCGGCCGCGGGTGTCGGTGGTGAGGCGTTCGAAGAGCAGGGCGGGGGAGAGTTCGGGGACTTCGAGGAGGTCGGCCTCGGCGCGGGTGACGACGGTGGGTTCGATCGACTGGACCGCCTGGTTGACGTGGACGCCGTGCCGGTCGCGCAGGTGCTCGTAGAGGTCGCCCTGCTCCAGTTCGCCACTGGTCAGGCCAGGGGCGAGGTCGGCCCGGACGTGCAGGTGCTCGATCGCCATCGGGATGCCGTCGACCAGGCGCAGCCGGGCGACGTAGAAGATCTCGGCGGCTGGGGAGACGCGGAGCTTGCGGCTGACGCGGGCGCCGGCCGGCTGGGTGCTGAACTCCAGCAGCCTGCTGGTCCACACCCCGCCGGCGCGCGGGAGGCTGAAGGCGTTCCGGTCGGAGACCAGCTCCTGGGTGATCTTCTCCACGGCCACGAACATGCCCCGCCCGTGCTCGCGGACGAGCATTCCCGCGACGACCAGTTCGTCGACCGCCGCCCGCAGCGTAGGGCGTGAGACCCCGAGCCGGGAGCAGAGGGCACGCTCGGACGGGATGGCGTCGCCGGGGTGTCTCGCCTCGATGAGTTCCAGGATCGCGTCGCGGACCCGCTCGCGCTTCAGCATCGCGCCGGAGGCAGCCGAGTCGATCTCCATGCAGGGCTCTCGTTCGTCGTCGGTACGTTCGCGTTCGCTGGTCAACTATAACTGGTCAGCTGGTCAGGTTGCGCCAACATTGCGCCAGCTCCGAGGTTGTCCGACCCCTCCATCGCACCGACCGGCGAAAAGTCCGTCGCTGCGGGAGGGGTTGACGGCATCAGTGGTCTATGCCACCTTCATCCCGCGCCAACTGGTAAATACTTGACGGCCAATTGGTCAGGTCGAGATCTACCTCTCGTTCTCATGCTCCCCAGAGGTGAACCATGAAGCACCGCCCTCTTGCCCTGCTCGGCGCCGCCCTGCTGAGCGCCGGACTCGTCTCCTGTTCCTCGTCCGGCGCCGACACCGGCCAGAAGGCCGGCGGCCCGACCGTCCTCGACGTCTGGCTGATGCGCGACAGCGCCTCGGAGGCCTTCCAGAAGGAGTTCGAGGCAGGCTTCGAGAAGGACCACCCAGAGATCGACCTCAAGATCCAGATCCAGGAGTGGGAGGGCATCGGGGAGAAGGTCACCGCCGCCCTGGCGAGCAACGACGCCCCCGACGTCATCGAGGTGGGCAACACCCACGTCGCCCAGTACGCCCAGAGCGGCGGCCTGACCGACCTCGGCGGAAAGGTTGCCGACCTCGGCGGCGCGAGCTGGCTCAAGGGCCTCGCGCAGCCCGGCGCCTGGGAGGGCAAGCAGTACGGCATCCCGTACTACGCCGCCAACCGGGTGGTCATCTACCGCACCGACCTGTTCCAGGCCGCGGGCATCGACGCCACCCAGATCAAGACGCGCGAGCAGTGGCTCGCCGCGACCGAGAAGCTCAACAAGGACGGCGTGCAGGGTATCTACCTGCCCGGTCAGAACTGGTTCGCCCTGGCCGGCTTCGTCTGGGACGAGGGCGGCGACCTCGCCGTCCGGGAAGGCGGCAAGTGGAAGGGCGGCCTGGACAGCCCCGAGGCGCTGCGGGCGGTGGAGTTCTACCGACAGCTCCAGGCGCTCGGCAAGGGCCCCAAGGACTCGGACGAGTCCCGGCCGCTGCAGGCCGAGGTGGTGGCCAAGGGGCAGGTCGCCCAGGTGATCGCCACCCCGGGCGGGGCGAGCGTGATCGCGCAGAAGAACCCCGAACTCAAGGGCAAGCTCGGCTTCTTCCCCATCCCTGGCAAAACCGCCGACACTCCGGGCGCCGTCTTCACCGGCGGCTCCGACCTGATCGTGCCCTCCGTCTCCAAGCGCCAGAAGGAGGCGTACACCTTCATCAAGGAGCTCGCTGGTGACGCCTGGCAGAAGAAGCTCGCCCTCGCGATGAGCTACGTCCCGAACAAGACCACCCTGGCCGTTTCCGTCGCCTCCGACCCGGGCGCCGCGGCGATGGCAGTCGGCGCCGCCAACGGACACGCCACGCCCAACACCCCGCAGTGGGCGGCGGTCGAGGCCAAGAACCCGATCAAGGACTACATGACGGCCGTGCTCATCGGACGCGACCCGAAGGCGGAGGCGGCCAAGGCCTCCCAGTCCATCACCACCACTCTCAACAGCGGCTCCTGACTGATGACCACCGAGCACTCCCGGCGCCTGCCCCGCAGGCGCCGCCCCTCCCTCGGCCCGTACCTGCTGATCGCACCGGCGGTCCTGGGCATGCTCTACCTCCTGCTCTACCCCTTCGGCCGGGCCCTGCTGATCTCCTTCCAGGACTTCCGGCTGCGCGAACTGATCAGGGGCGACGCCGAGTTCGTGGGGCTGCGCAACTACCAGACCCTGCTGGCCGACCCGAGGTTCTGGGACGTCGTGCGCCGCACGTTCCTGTTCATGGCCGTCAACGTCGTCCTCATCATGGTCCTCGCCACGCTGGTCGCGCTGATGATCGAACGCCTAGGCAGGATCGGCAGGGCCGTGGTGATCAGCTCGCTGGTGCTGGTGTGGGCGGTCCCCGTGGTGGCCGCCACCACCGTCTTCCAGTGGTTGTTCCAGTCCGAGTTCGGCATCGTCAACGAGATCCTCACCGACCTCGGCTTCACCTCCTTCGAGGGCTACACCTGGTTCGCCAACGGCCACGCAGCCTTCACGATCCTCGTCGTCCTCGTCGTGTGGCAGTCGGTGCCGTTCGCCGCCATCACCCTCTACTCGGCCCTCACCACCGTGCCCGAGGAGCTCTACGAATCCGCGTGCCTCGACGGCGCCGGCGGCCTGAGGATCTTCCGCTCCGTCACCTTCCCGCTGGTGCGGCCGATCTTCATGCTCGTGCTCTCGCTGGAGGTGATCTGGACCTTCAAGGCCTTCGTCCAGATCTGGGTGATGACCCGGGGCGGACCGGGCGACGCGACCACCATCCTGCCGGTGTACGCCGCCCAGACCGCGCTCGCCAACCAGCGCTACGACCTCGGAGCGGCCGCCTCCATGGTCACGGTCCTGCTGATGAGCGGTGTCCTCGTCCTCTACTTCCGCCAAGTGTTCCGCCAGGAAGGGGAGCACCTGTGACCACGACCCGCAGGCCCGCTCCGCGGCGCGCGCTGCGCCGGCTCCCGCTGTACACGGCGGCCGCCCTGACGGTGGCGATCTGCCTCTTCCCCGTCTACTGGATGGTCGCGACCGCGTTCAAACCGTCCCGGGACATCCAGTCCTACGAACCCCGCCTGATCCCGCGGGAGTGGACCTTCGACCACTTCCGTACCGCGATCCAGGCCGACAACTTCGCCCTGTTCTGGCGCAACAGCATCCTGGTCACCCTCGGTGCCGTACTCCTGGCACTGGTGGTCGCGCTCGGCGCCGCGTACGCCGTGGCACGGCTGCGGTGGCGCGGCCGCCGGCAGTTCATGGTGGCGGTGTTCATCGCCCAGATGGCGCCGTGGGAATCGCTGATCATCCCGATCTACATCATCTCCCGCGACACGAACATGCTGGACCGGTTGCCCACGCTCACCCTGGTCTACTTCATGATCACGCTGCCGTTCACCGTGGTCGTGCTCCGGGGCTTCATCGCCGGCATCCCGCCCGAACTGGAGGAGGCGGCGCAGGTCGACGGCTGCACCCGGGTCGGGGCCTTCCGCCGGGTCGCGTTCCCGCTGCTGGCCCCCGGCCTGATGGCCACCTCGCTCTTCGGCTTCATCACCGCCTGGAACGAGTTCACCTACGCCAACTTCCTCATCATCAAGCAGCAGGACAGCCGCACCCTGCCGGTCTGGCTCTCCTCCTTCCAGACCACGTTCGGCACGGACTGGGGGGCCACCATGGCGGCCTCCACCCTCTTCGCGCTGCCCGCGCTGATCGTCTTCCTCGCTCTCCAGCGCCATGTGACCTCCGGCCTCACCGCCGGAGGGGTCAAGGGCTAGACCCGCACTCGACAACCCGCTTTCCGTGCCCCGCCGAACACCGGAGACAGACACCCCGTGGATCCGCTGAGCCCCACGCCCCCACCCCCCGACCTCTCCCTCGTCCCACGCCCGAGCCGGCTCACCCCGCGCCCCGGCCGGTACCGCCTCGACGACACCACCCGGCTGCGCGTCGCCCCCGGCACGGAAGGAGCGGCCGACCTCCTGCGCGGCTACCTCGTTCCCGCCACCGGACTTCGCCTGGAGCACGCCGAGGACGGCGCCTTCGTCCTCGCCCTCGACCCCGCCCTCACCGAACTCGGCGAGGAGGGGTACAGGCTGACCATCGGCCCCGACGGCGTCCTGCTGCGCGCCGCCGGTCCGACCGGACTGCTGCGCAGCGTCCAGACGATCCGCCAACTCCTGCCGTACGAAGGCCTGTCGGCACCGTCCGGGACCGGGGTCGAGCTGCCGGGCCTGGAGATCACGGACGTGCCCGCCCACCCCTGGCGCGGCATGCTGCTCGACGTCGCTCGCCACTTCCAGCCGGTGTCCTACCTGCGCCGCTTCGTCGACCTCCTCGCCCTGCACAAGCTGAACGTCTTCCAGTTGCACCTCACCGACGACCAGGGCTGGCGGATGCCGGTGGACGCCTACCCCCGGCTCACCGGGATCGGCGGTCACCGCAGCCAGTCGATGGTCGGCCCCGCCGGCAGCACCCGCTTCGACGGCCGCCCGCACGGCGGCTCGTACACCCGCGCCGAGCTCACCGACCTCATCGCCTACGCGGCCGCCCGCGGCGTGACCGTGGTCCCGGAGGTCGGGGTGCCGGGGCACGTGAGGTCCGCGCTCGCCGCCCACCCCGAACTGGGCAACCACCCGGACGCGCGCCTCGATGTGTGGACGCACTGGGGGGTGTGCCCGAACGTCCTCGGCGTCGGCGACCACGTCCTCGACTTCTTCCGCACGGTCCTGGACGAGGTGATGGACCTCTTCCCCTCCACCTACGTTCACATCGGGGGCGACGAGGTCCCCACCCAGGAGTGGGAGGCCAGCCCAGCCGCGATCGCCCGGGCCGCGCAGGAAGGGCTGTCGGGCCCGCGGGAACTGCACGGCTGGTTCATGGCCCGGATGGCCGACCACGTCGTACGGGCGGGCCGGCGCCCGATCGCGTGGGCCGAGAACGGCACCACCCTGCCCCTGTCCTGCACGGTGATGAGCTGGCGCACGCCGCAGCACGCCTGGGCGGCCGCCCGGCGGGGGCACGACGTCATCCACACCGACCACCGCTCGACCTACTTCGACTACGCACGCGACCCCGGCCCCGCCGAACCCCCCGGCCAGCCGGGCCACTCCATCGACCTGCGGACCGTGTACGGCGTCGACCTGCTGCCACCGCCCGGCGAACCGCTGCTCGCCGGGAAGGTCCTGGGCACCCAGGGACAGCTGTGGACCGAGTTCGTCCCGACGCCCGAGCACATCGAATACCTCACCTACCCCCGCCTGTGCGCACTCGCCGAGCGGGTGTGGGACTCCACCGACGACTGGCAGGACTTCCGGACCCGGCTGGAGGGGCACCGGGCGCGACTGGCCGCGCTCGGCGTGCCCCAAGACACCCTCCAGGCCCGGATGGCACCCGTCCCCGCGTGACGTCGTCGCGGCTCCATCCCGCACACCCCCACGCACCCTCCCGCAGACGGCGGGAGCGAACGAAAGGCAACTGTCGGAATGAGTACCCGAAGCACCGACCGCAGCACCCGCGTGGCCCTCGCCCTGGCCACCCTGGTGGGCAGCGCGGCCCTGGCCACCATGCCCCTCGACACCGCGTCCGCCTCCGCGGGTGACGGCCTGGCCGTCCAGTACCGCACCAGCGCCGGCGGCGCCACCGCCGACCAGACCGAGCCCTGGCTCAAGCTGCGCAACACCGGCACCACCACCGTCCAGCTGAGCCAGGTCAAGATCCGCTACTACTTCAAGGCGGACTCCCCGACCGCCTCCTACCGGTTCGCCTGTTCCTGGGCGGTCAAGGGCTGCTCGGTCATCACCGGCACCTTCGGCACGCTCGCCAACCCGACCGCGACGGCCGACCGCTACCTGGAGATCGGCTTCACCCCCGGGGCCGGCTCGCTCGCCCCCGGTGCCGACACCGGCGACATGCAGCTGCGCTTCTACCAGTCCAACTGGCGGAGTCTGACCCAGAGCGACGACTACTCCTTCAGCGGGACCCAGACCGGCTACGCGGACTGGATCAAGGTCACCGCGCAGATCGCCGGCGCCACCGTGTGGGGCACGGCCCCCGCCGGGAACGAGCCGACCGACCCGCCGACCCCCACCGACCCGCCGGCCGGCAGCGGCAAGATCCTGTTCGACGACTTCTCCTACACCTCGCACACCGACCCGGCCCTGGCCGGCCACGGCTGGATTGTGCGCTCCAACGCCGGCGGCCCGGGCGTCCCCGGCGCCACCTGGGACCCGTCGAAGGTCACCTTCGTCAACCAGAGCGGCAACACGGTGATGAACCTGGAGACCTCCTCCGCCGGCACCGGTGCCACCACCACCCACACCGAGGTCCTCACCAAGGCCACGAAGTTCAAGAACGGCACCTACGCCGCCCGCGTGAAGTTCTCCGACGCGCCCAAGTACGGCCCCGACGGCGACCGCATCGTCCAGACCTTCTTCACCATCAACGACCTCAAGTCCCCGATGGCCGACGACTACGCCGAGTACGACTTCGAGTACCTGCCCAACGGCGGCTGGGGCGAGCAGGGCAACATCCTCTACACGACCTCCTGGGAGACCTACAACCCCGACCCGTGGCAGGCCGTCAACCAGCACAGCGAGAGCCGTGCGAGCTTCGCGGGCTGGCACGACCTCGTCGTCACCATCGACAACAGCAAGATCGCCTACTACATCGACGGCCAGCACTTCGGCACCCACGACGCCGCGTACCTGCCCGAGCGCCCGATGTCGATCAACTTCAACCAGTGGCTGATCGACCTCAACGGCCAGACCTCCACCACCCCGCGCGCCTACGACCAGCAGGTCGACTACGTCCTCCACGTCAAGGACCAGGTCCTCACCCCGGCCCAGGTCACGGCGAAGCTCGCCGCCCTGCGCAGCGCCGGCACGACCTTCGTCGACGAGGTCCCGGCCTCCTGACCCGCGGGGTCGCGAAGCGGCGGGGCAGGACGGGATCCACGGCGGTCGCCATCCCGCCCCGCCCCGCCCCGCCGGATCCAGGTAGCGCTCAGACCCGGTGGGTGGGGACGCGCCGCGCCTGACGAACAACCTGGACAACCGCTGGCATCGGGTGTGTCCAGCGACTGGTGTATCTCGTGTTGTGTGAGTTAGCGGCGGCCGATGGAGAGTCGGCCGTCGAAGGCGATGTCGAAGGCCTGGAGCGCGGGCTTCCAGCGCATGGTCCAGCGTTTGCGTCCCTGGCCGGTGGGGTCCAGGCTCATGACGGCCATGTAGACGCACTTGAGCGCGGCGGCCTCGTTCGGGAAGTGCCCCCGGGCGCGGACGGCCTTGCGTATGCGGGCGTTCACGCTCTCGATCGCGTTGGTCGTGCAGACGACCCGGCGGATCTCGGCGTCGAACTGGAGGAACGGCACGAACTCGGCCCAGGCGTTCGACCAGAGCCGAACGATCGCCGGATACTTGGCGCCCCATTCCTCCTGGAACTCCAGGAAGCGTTCCTCGGCGGCGTCGGCGGTCGGCGCGGTGTAGATCGGCTTGAGCGCGCGGGAGATCTTGTCCCAGTCCTGGCGGGCCGCGTAGCGGAACGATGCCCGCATGAGGTGGACCACGCAGGTCTGGGTGATGGCCTGCGGCCAGACCGCCCCGATGGCGTCCGGCAGGCCCTTGAGGCCGTCGCAGACGACCATGCACACGTCTTCGACGCCGCGGTTCTTGATCTCGGTCAGGACCTGGAGCCAGTACTTGGCGCCCTCGCCGCCGTCGCCGGCCCACAGTCCGAGGATGTCGCGGGTGCCGTCCACGGTGACGGCCAGAGCGACGTAGATCGGCCGGTTGGCGACCTGCCCGTCGCGGACCTTCACGTGGATGCAGTCGATGAAGATCACCGGGTAGATCGCGTCGAGCGGGCGGTTCTGCCATTCGGCCATCCCGTCCATGACCTTGTCGGTGATGGTGGAGATGGTCGACTTGGACACGCTCGCCCCGTAGACCTCGGCCAGGTGCGCGGAGATGTCACCGTGTGTCAGGCCCCGGGCGGACAGGGAAAGCACCATCTCGTCGACGCCGGTCAACCGCCGCTGGCGCTTCTTGACGATCTGCGGCTCGAAGCTGCCCTCGCGATCTCGGGGCACCTCGATCTCGACCGGTCCGACGTCCGTCAACACGGTCTTCGCCCGCACACCGTTGCGGCTGTTGCCGCTGCCCGCACCGGCCCGGTCGTGCTTCTCATAGCCGAGGTGGTCGGTGATCTCGCCTTCCAGGGCGGACTCCAGCACCCGCTTGGTCAGCTGCTGCAGCAGCCCGCCCTCGCCGGTCAACTGGAGCCCGCTCGCGCGGGCCCGGTCGACCAGCTGCCCGATCAACTGCTCGTCCAGCAGGTCCGCCGACAGCTCGACCGGCCGGACCTCTTCAACCGCCTCAACCGAGGCGATCACGTCGCTCATCAGGTGCTCTTCCTTGATCGGGAGATACACCGGTCACCGTACAGACCCGGATCAGACGCGCAGGGAGAACGGCGTGCGGTTCACCACCGTATTGAAGGCACTGGTCGGATGCGGGGAGGCAGCGCCGGAGGACGCCTGGTTCGAGGAAGAGTCCCAGGTCATCGTGGTCGCGGTGCGTCTGCGGGGTCGGGCGCGTCGCCGCTGCGGGGTCTGCGGCAGGCGCTGCCCCCGCTTCGATGCCGGGGACGGCCGGCGCCGCTGGCGGCACCTGGACGCGGCCGGCCTGAAACTCTTCCTGGAGGCTGACGCTCCGCGGGTGTCGTGCACGCGGCACGGTGTGGTGGTCGCGGCGGTGCCCTGGGCCCGTCACGGAGCCGGGCATACCCGTGACTTCGACCAGCAGGTCGCCTGGCTGGCCACCGAGTGCTCCAAGTCGGCAACCGCGCAGTTGATGCGGGTCGCCTGGCGCACTGTCGGCGCGATCCTGACCCGCTACCGGCGCGACGCCGACGTCGGGATCGACCGCCTCGCCGGGCTGCGGCGGATCGGCGTCGACGAGATCTCCTACCGCAAGGGGCAGAAGTACATGACCGTGGTCGTGGACCACGACACCCGGCACGTGGTGTGGATGGCCGACGGCCACGGCAAGGAGGTCCTGCGCCGCTTCTTCGACGCTCTCGGCGAGCAACGGGCCCATCGGCTGACGCATATCAGCGCGGACGGCGCGGAGTGGATCGCGGACGTCGTGGCCGAGCGCGCCCCGAACGCGATCCGGGCGATGGACCCGTTCCACGTCGTCGCCTGGGCCACCGACGCCCTCGACGAGGAACGCCGCGCGAGCTGGAACCGGGCCCGGCGCCAGGCCGCCGACCCCGACCTGGCCCGCCGGCTGAAGCACTCGCGCCACGCGCTGTGGAAGAACCCGGAAGACCTGACCGAGCGCCAGAGCGCGAAGCTGGCCTGGATCGCCGCCAACGACCCCCGTCTGCACCGCGCCTACCTCTTGAAGGAGGGCCTGCGCATGGTCTACCGGATCGCGAAGGCCGAGGGCATGGCGGCTGCCGTCGCCGCGCTGGACCGCTGGCTGGCCTGGGCCCAGCGCTGCCGCATCCCCGCCTTCCTGGACCTGCGCCGGAAGATCAAACGGCACCGCGAGGCCATCACGGCCGCGATCGCCGAGCAATTGTCCAACGGGCTGATCGAGTCGACCAACACCAAGACCCGTCTGATCATCCGCCGAGGCTTCGGCTTCCGCACCGCCGACGCCGTCATCGCCCTCGTCATGCTCACCCTCGACGGCAACCGACCCACCCTGCCCCGCCGCCAACTCACCTGATCGCGCCCACGGATCCAGCAGAAGAGCCCCTTTTCGCCAGTGGGAACGCCAGATAGGGCGTGAACTCGATCCACGTAGCCCGCAAGGTCCGCACCACCGGGCGGCGAGCGCCCAGGTCGGAGGCGGCGACCTCCTCCAGGGCTTGCTCAGCGTCCTACTCGGTCGGCGCGATGTAGACCGCCTTCAGCGCCGGCGCCAGCATGGAGTGGTCCCGGCTGGAGGCCCGCCACAGCGAGGAGCGGATCAGGTGGATCACGCAAACCGCTCCACGATCCACCGCCTGGGCAGCACGACGAAGCCGCGCATGTCGTCACCGCGCTTGACGATCGCCAGGACCAAGGCGAGGACGGTGAGACCGTACTCGGCGAGGGCGCCGCGAAGCCGCTGCTGTCGCACCGGCAGCTTGGTGACGAGCGGGGGCGCCTGGCGGAGCCCTTGCCGCATGCCACCGAGCGCCGCGGCCGTCACGTTCTGCTGGCGGACAGCCCGTGGCACTGGGTTTGGGCGATCCGCCAGGGACGGACCTCACAGCACCTGCCGGGACGACCTTGAGTGGAATTGTAAGATATTTCCGGCAAATCCTTCCAATGAATTCCCAATTGGCGGCTAGTTGGCATTTAGGAAGTCCGCACCATCGCCTGGGTCCGCCCCCGCCGGAGAGAGGTGTTCGTGCACGTTATATGTGAGCCCCGCGCACCAATTGTGGAGAATCCGTGAACATCGCGAGCGATGCCGAGAGGGCACTCCGACCGGCCGACGAGGCACCCAGCTCGATCCACAAACCCGAAGCCTTGCTGTACTGCAGTTCATTCACAGGCTGCTGCCGCCCGCAGCGCCATAATGCGCGGCCCATTCGCTGGACTGACACCGCAATCCTTCGGGCGGCAGGGTCCTAGGTCAAGCGTTCGCAAGGCTGTCGGCTCTGACTCTCCGGGTGCAGATGTGCACGGTGTGTTAAGTTGATGTTTCGTTAGCGGGTGCCAAATTCCGGTCTCCCGTGCAGCATGTTTCGTTTGCGGCTTCGGGGGGAAGCGCTTTGGCGGAGTTCCATGTTCCTCTTGTCGATCGGGAGCAGGAATCGAAGGAATTCGAGCTTCTGCTGGCCGAGTTGGGTTCCGGGCGCTCGGCGGTGGCCGTCGTCGACGGCCGGCCGGGCATCGGGAAGACCGCCATTCTGGACGCCCTCGATCGAGGGGCGCACTCACAGGGGGCGGCTGTTCTCAGAGCGCGCTGCAGCGCGATCGAGCGGGACTTCCCGTTCGGTGTGGTTCGTCAGCTGTTGGCCCCGGCGCTCGCGGTGCACGATCCCGACGGGATGGACCTGACTGGGCTACTGGAGGAGGCGAGCGGCTTCGGAGGAACCCCGGCGGCGTTCGACGTGCTGGAGGGGCTCTGCGCATCGGTTCTACGCCTGGCGGAGCGTCAGGTGGTTGCGCTCGTGGTGGACGACGTCCAGTGGGCGGACGAGCAGTCTGCGTCCTGGCTGGCCTTTCTGGCTCGCCGGTTGGGAGAGGTCCCCGTTCTCCTGGCGGTCGGATCACGCGGCCTGGCGCCGACCACCGGGTACGACCTCGCCGGTGAGCTGATGCTGCATCCGGCGTGTCGAGTGATCCAGCCCGCCGCCCTGACCGTCGTAGGCGTCTCTCAACTGCTGAACGACGTTCTCGGAGACCGTCCCGACGACCCGTTCAGCACGGCCTGCCACGCGCTGAGCGGGGGGAATCCGGCTGTCCTGGCGCAACTGGTCCGCGAGCTGGCACGAGCCGGGGTGGCGCCACACGCGGCAGAGCTGGCAGGGCTGGCCGCCATCGGATCGCTGGTGCTGCCGGTCGCACTGCGCAATGTGCTGCGCCGGGAGTCGCCAGAGGTCCTTCAGACCCGAATCCGCAGGTAGTGGCCGACGGCCTGTCAGTTGATCTCTTTGGCTGGTCGTCGGCTGGAGTGTGGGGTATGTGGGTAGGCCAATGGCCCGGCTGGCGCGTCGGGTGGGCGGCTTTCCAAGGCGGTGGCGGGTGATTCTGGACCGGTCGGGGCGGTCGGTCAGGCGGACTGGAGGCGGCGGTGGGCTCGGATGCGGGCCAGTGTCTGGCCGATCAGGCTGGCCGCTGCGGCGGTGAACCGGAGCCGACGGCGGCGACCGGTGCTGGTCAACCGGGCGGCGCGGGCGATGAGCAGGCGACGGACGGTGGCGATGCGACGGCGTGCGGTGCCGATGGGTGCGAGCATCTGCAGCCAGGCGGAGAGGTTGTAGGCCAGCAGCGCGCCCCACATCCACATGGCGTTGACGGCGTGGGACGCGGAGGGCAGGTGGTTCAGGCCGGCGCCGTGGGCGGTGTCGCGGAACAGTTCCTCGACCTCGGTGCGGCGACGGAACTCCCACTCCGCGAGCGCGATCTCCTCGTCCAGGTCCAGCACCTCGTTGGTCGTGAAGAACGAGTAGGCGAACGCCTGATCGGCGATGCCGTCCAGCACCAGGGCGAGCTGGTCCCTGCCGACGGTCCGCGAGCGACGCGAGCGCGCGTCGGCCGAGAGGTCGGCCGCGTCGTAGCGGACT
This sequence comes from Kitasatospora hibisci, assembly GCF_043950205.1. Taxonomy (NCBI): domain Bacteria; kingdom Bacillati; phylum Actinomycetota; class Actinomycetes; order Kitasatosporales; family Streptomycetaceae; genus Kitasatospora; species Kitasatospora hibisci. The sequence goes on from NZ_CP171642.1 coordinate 2,208,585, forward strand.
CGTCGGGCGATCACCCGGGTGCCTTCCGGCCAGCCGGCCGGTGCGTGGTCCAGCAGGGCGGCCTGCGCGTCGGGATAGTCGAGGGCGTCGATCCAGTCGTCCTCGTGCACGCGGGCGACCGCTCGCCACAGCGCCGTGCTGCGTGGGACGCCGAGCCGGAACAACGCGCCACGGGCCACGATCTTCTCGGCGACCCTGCCCGCGAAGTAGCCGGTGTCCCCCTGGAACAGGACCTGTCCTGTGGCGTTGGCCGCGCGGACGGCGTCCACGGCCCGGTCGATCTGGCCGAGGGCGTGGGTGCGGCCGTCGGAGCGGCCGTCCAGCAGGTCCGCGACCAGTACCACGCCGGCCTGGGCCCAGTGCGCGGCGTGCACCCGTGCGGAGATCTCGCCCTTGTAGGAGCGGACCACCTGTTCCTTGCGGGTGGAGAACACCTCGACGTCCTTCGCGTCCAGGTCGACGGTCACCCGCCCGGACAGGATCCGGGCCCGCTCGGTGACCGGCAGCGCTGCCAGCGCCCGCCCGGTCAGCTTCGCGCACGCGGTCTCCACGCCCTCCCGCTGCGGCTGCCCGAACCGGGCCGCGAGCGTGGCGGCTGTGGTAGCAGCCGGGACCGGTGCGGGCAGCAGCCCTTCGCCGACCGCATCCGCGCGCAGACGGTCGAAGCCGACCAGGTGGTCCTCTCCGGTCAGCTGCACCACCGCGCAGGCCAGCGCGAACTCGCCCCCGGACAGGCCCCGGTCGCGCTCCTTGACCGGGCCGATCCCCGCGTCCAGCGCGGCGGTGACCCCCAGCACCCGGTCCAGCTCGGCAACCAGCAGCAGGCCGCCGTTCTCGGTCAGCGACCCGTCCACCCCGCCCACCTGGGCGTTCAGACGGGTCCAGCGACCACCGGGAGTACGGGAGGCGGTACGGCGACGCGATATCGTCTTCACCAGACAGGTGCACTTTCACGTTCGAGTCGATTAGGCGTAGGAACCTCAATCTTCTCAAACCGAAGGCGCACCTGTCGTCGTATCAGCTACCAGCCTCCGCCACTACCTGCGGATTCGGGTCAGACCGCAGCCCTGATGGGCACACTGGGCGCCGACACCCCCCTGGACATCCTCCAGGCGGCGAGCCGAACGGAACGCTCGTCCATCAACCACGCGGTCACCGTGCTGATCGGCAGCGGACTCCTCCTGGCCGGACCACCACGTCGTTTCCCGCACTCCCTGGTGGCGGAGTCACTGGCCGGAACACTCTCCGCCGACAACCAGGCAGCGGCCCACGCCGCAGCCGCCCACGCACTGTACGAGTCTCAAGCCGACTCAGAGCGGCTCTCCCGGCACATCGCCGCGAGCTCCGGCACCGAAGAGCCCTGGCGGATCGACGCGTTGCGCGTCGGCGCCCGCGGCGCGTCCGAGCGCGGCGAGGTGACGGCCGCTACCCGCCTTCTCCGGCACGCCCTCGGAGAGGCCTCGTCGCAGGACACACGGCAGCAGCTACTCGTGGAGCTGGGGACCACCGAGGCCGCTACCGACACGGCGGCGTGCGTGCGGCATCTCGGCGAGGCCGAACAGCTGATCCGGGACTCGGCGGCACGCGCGGGATTCGTCCCGCTCCTCGCACAGGCGCTCGTCCAACTGCAGCAGCCGCAGCGTGCCCTCGCGCTGCTCGACCGCGCCGTCGCCGAGACACCCGACAACGAACCGCTGCTCACGCGAATCCTCAGCGGGCGTGCCCTGCTCACCGACGCTGGCGCGCCCGAGAGCCTCGACCTCCCCTTCGGGCACGAACACGACAGCGACGCGGCAAGCAGGACACCCGAGAAGAGCGCACTGCTCGCCGCACTCGCGGTGCGTTCCACCGTTGCTCCAGGTGGTGCGGACCGTGCCGCGCTCCTGGCCGGAGAGGCGCTGCAGGGGGCCATTGCGGAGACCGACTTGACCGCGATCAACGCCGTCGCGGCCCTGCTGACCGCGGACCGGCTGGAGGCAGCTCGCTGCTGGTCCGGCGGGCTCCGGGAGAGCAGCGTCGACGGACAGCCCCCCGCGGTGCGCGCGGCGGTCGCGGCGCTGCGCGCCAGGATCCTCCACCGGACCGGGCAGCTCCCTCAGGCCCGTCAGCAGATGGAGTACGCCCTCAGCCTCGCCGACGAGACCCATCCCTACTGGGGCTCTTCGACCGCATGTGTGGGTGCTCTGAGCTGGGCTGATACGCGAAACACGCCGTCTCCTGCGTATGGTTCTTGGTCTCTGAGGTCAAGATCCACATGCAGGAAGACGGCGTGTCTGCGAACAGGATATGGAAGAAGCTGCTGACGGTCGAACGGGCCGTGGTCGAGCAGGTCGAGATCGACCAGGACTCCGGCGTGCTGGTCGCCCGGGTGCGCCCGACGACCCGGGAGCGGGGTCGGTGCGGGGTCTGCCGCCGTCCCGGGCGTGGCTACGACCAGGGGCGGGGGCGGCGGCGCTGGCGGTGCCTGGACGCCGGGACCACCCAGGTGTTCCTGGAGGCCGATGCGCCCCGGGTGGCCTGCCGCGAGCACGGGGTGGTCACGGCCGCCGTGCCCTGGGCCCGGCACGGCGCCGGCCACACCCGTGCCTTCGACCAGCAGGCGGCCTGGATGGCCACGGAGTGCTCCAAGTCCGCGGTCGCGCAGCTGATGCGCACTTCCTGGCGTACGGTCGGAGCGATCGTGGAGCGGTTCGTGGCCGACCGCGATGCCGGTCTCGACCGGCTGGCGGGCCTGCGCCGGATCGGCGTCGACGAGATCTCCTACCGCAAGGGGCAGCGGTACATGACCGTGGTGGTCGACCACCACACCCGGCAGGTGGTGTGGATGGCCGACGGACACGGCCGCGCCGTCCTGGAGGCCTTCTTCACCGCGCTCGGCCCGAAGCGGGCCGCGAGGCTGACGCACGTCTCCGCCGACGGCGCGCAGTGGATCGCGGACACCGTCGCCGCGCACGCACCGCAGGCGGTACGCGCGATGGATCCGTTCCACGTGGTCGCCTGGGCCACCGAGGCGCTGGACGCCGAGCGCCGCGCGGCGTGGAACCGGGCCCGCCGCCAGGCCCGGGACGCCGCCACCGCCCGGGCGTTGAAGGACTCCCGCTTCGCCCTGTGGAAGAACCCGGAGGACCTCACCGACCGCCAGCAGGCCAAACTGACCTGGATCGCCACCTCCGACCCTCGGCTGCACCGCGCCTACCTGCTCAAGGAGGGCCTGCGCACGGTCTTCGCCATCGCTCGCGAGCAGGACGCCGGCGCGGCCGTCGACGCCCTGGACCGGTGGCTGTCGTGGGCGCAGCGCAGCCGCATCGAGGTGTTCGTCGAGCTCGGCCGCAGAGTCCGCCGCCACCGCGAGGCCATCGTCAACGCCCTGGTCGAGAGGCTGTCGAACGGGCTGATCGAGTCCACCAACACCAAAACGAGACTGATCATCCGCCGGGGCTTCGGCTTCCGCACCGCCGACGCGGTCATCGCCCTCGTCATGCTCACCCTCGGCGGCGAACGCCCGACACTGCCAGGACGCCAACCCGCTCCAGCATGATCCACACATCAGGCAGAAGAGCCCCTACTGGCCCTGCATCGCCGCGTCAGCTGTTCACCTGCAGCTGGAGTGCGAGAACGTCGATGCCGCGGAGCTGATCGGTCGTCGGTTCGCCGCAGCGCCGAATCCGGAGAACCGGTTCTGGCCATGCCTCCTGGAGGCCAGGGCATCGCTTCTCGCCGTCCAGGGACGGTGGCAGGAGGCCCTGAGGGACCTCGAGGCGTGCGGCCGTCTGCAGCACGACCGGTGGGGCGACAATCCCGGCCGCATCGCGTGGCGCTCCAAGGCGGCGCTCATCGAGCACCGGCTCGGGCGACCGGAGACGGCCCGGGAGTACGCCGCGCAGGAACTGCGACAGGCCCGAACCTGGGGCGCTCCGGTCACCACCGCGCGGGCACTGCGGGTGTCTGCACTGGTCGGCCCGCCCAGTGCGGCGCAAGCACAGTTGGAGGAGTCGGTCGCACTGCTGGAGAGCGCCTCCGACCCCGTCGAACTCGCTTCTTCTCTCACCGCTCTTGGAAAGCTGCTGTCCCGAAGCGGCGACAAGGAGGTCGGGCGCGAGCACCTGCGTCGCGCGCTGGGCATCGCTCAGGCAGCCTCCGCTGCGCGGACGATGCGGAAGGCGCACCAGGGGCTGCTGGCCGCGGGGGCCCGCCCACGCCGTCTCTCCCAGACCGGTCCCGCCTCACTGACTCCCCGCCAACGACGTGTCGCCGCCATGGCGGCGGAGGGACTGGACAGCGGGGCGATCGCCAGCCGTCTCGGCATCACCCGTCGCACGGTGGAGTTCCACCTGACTCACGTCTACCGGAAGCTGCAGATCAGTGGGCGGAACGATCTCGGCGCGGCGCTGAGCGGAGGATCCGGTGCGCCCGGACTGCGCATGCCCTGAAGCCGCTCGCCGGATCACCGGCCGTTCGGTCCCTCGGCCACCGGCAGGCCACGTCGGCGCAGGACACGACGTTCGATCGGACGGAAGACGACAGCTTCGGCCGCGACACCGACGGCGAGGATGACGAAGGTCACCGCCAGGGTCAGACTCAGGTTCCCCGTCCTTCGTCCGGTATCGAGCAACTGACCGATTCCCGGGAGGGTGCTGGTGATGAGCTCTGCCGTCATGAGCGCTCGCCAGCCGAACGTCCAGCCCTGCTTGAGGGCGGCGACGACGCCCGGCATCGCGGCGGGGAACAGGATGCGACGTGCCAAGGTGAGGCGCGTCGCACCCATCGACCGGCCGGCCCGTACGAACAGCGGGGGGACCTGGTCGAGGGCGGAGACTATCCCGACCGCGATCGACGGGACGGCGCCCAGCAGAGCGACGCAGTAGACGGCGCTCTCCGAAGCGCCGAAGCAGATGACGGCTGCCGGTACCAGTGCGGCGGCAGGCAGCGACTGGATGGCGCCGAGGACGGGGCCGACGGCCCGGCGTAGGACGGTGAACCGGAACAGAAGCAGGGCGACGGGCATTCCGACACCCACCGAGCACAGGAAGGAGAGGAGGCATCGCCGAAGGCTGTGCAGGAGTGCCGGCCCCAGGGTTCCGCTCACCCACGCGTCGGCGATGTCACGCCCGACTGCGGCGGGTGCGGGAAGGACGGCTGACCAGTGCAGCGTGCAGGCCGTCTGCCAGGTGGCGAGCCCAACGATGAGGGTCACCAGCGGTGCGGCCACCTTGACCGACAGGGCCCGAAGGCGAAGCACGGCGGCTCGTGCGATGCGGACAGCCTGAGTGTGGCCGGCCGTGGCGGGGGCGTCGGCCCATGCGGGCGGCCCCGGGGACGGCACCGTGCTCGGGGCGTCCGGCCGGACGACGTCGTCACGGACGGGCATGGCGTCCGGCCTCCTCCTGCAGGCGAGCGGTGATGTCCAGCGTGAGCGTCCTGACGGCCGGATCCTCGGACCGCCGGGGATAGGAGAGGCCCACAGACCACTCCCGAGCGACCCGGCCGGGATGCGAGGACAACTGCACGACACGGCTACCGAGTCCAACGGCCTCGTGGACGTCGTGCGTCACGAACAGAACGGTGAGCCGCTGATCGGTCCAGATGCGGATCAGTTCTGCGTGGAGAAGACTGCGGGTGGTCGCGTCCAGCGCGGTGAAGGGCTCGTCCATGAGGAGGATGTCGGAACCCTGCGCCAGTGCACGGGCCAGTGCCACGCGCTGGCGCATCCCACCGGACAGCTCGTGGACCCGGCGCCCGGACATGCCCTCGAGGCGTACGAGTCGCAGCAGCCTGTCCACCTCGGCCGCCCGATCGACCTTCGCCCTCCCGCGCAGGCGCAGGGCCAGTTCGACGTTCTCGCCGGCGTTCAGCCAAGGGAACAACGCGTGGTCCTGGAAGAGCATCGCCGGACCGGCCCCGTGGACCTGTACCTCGCCCGAGGACGGCCGGTCGAGGCCCGCCACCAGATTGAGCAGCGTCGACTTGCCGGAGCCCGACCGGCCGAGCAGGCAGACGAAGTCCCCTGCAGCGACTCGCAGGTCGAGACCGTCGATCACCGGCGGACCGCAGTCGGCCGATCCGTAGGCCTTCGACACCGCTCGGAGCTCGATCGCGATTCTGCTCGCCGTCATGCCGGAGTGCACCCGTCGCCGGAGCGGACGACGCGGATGGACGACGCGCCCGCCATGCCGGCGGTGAGGGTGGTGCCGTCGGCCGGGTCGATCAGCAGGAACGATCCGGTACGGCGGTTGTCGGTGTAGGTGTCGAGCGCCAGCGGCTCGGCGGTGCGCAGCTTCACGTGGCCGATGTCGTTGACGTTCAACCCCTCGGCGCCGGAGCGCTGCTCCAGCGTGTCGATGTCTATCCGGTAGGAGATCTCCTTGACGAGCGCGCGCACCGTGCGGGTGGTGTGCTTGAGGAGCACCTTGTCCCCGGCGCGCAGCGGGCGTTCGTTGAGGTGGCTGACGGTGGCCTCGATGTCCTTGGTGGGGGCGGGGGTCGCTCCGGCGGTGATGAGGTCGCCGCGGGAGATGTCGAGGTCGTCGGCGAGGCGGACGGTGACCGACTGAAAGGCCCAGGCGAGGTCGGCCGGGCGGCCGAGGGCGTCGATGGCGGCGACGGTGGTGGTGAGCCCGGAGGGCAGCACGGTGACGGGGTCGCCGACGCGCAGCACGCCGGAGGCCAGCTGGCCCGCGTAGCCGCGGTAGTCGGGGTGCTGCTCGGTCTGGGGGCGGATCACGTACTGGACCGGGAAGCGGGCGGGCTCGGCGCTGGGGTCGCTGCCGACCGGGACGGTCTCCAGGTGTTCCAGCAGGGTCGGGCCGCCGTACCAGTCCATGTGCGCGGAGGGTTCGACGACGTTGTCGCCGGCGAGGGCGGAGATCGGCACCGCTACCACGTCGTTGATGCCGAGGGAGGCGGCGTAGGCGGTGAACTCGGCGGCGATGGCGGCGAAGACGGGCTCGGCGTAGTCGACCAGGTCCATCTTGTTGACGGCCAGCACCACGTGCGGCACGCGCAGCAGGGCGGCGACGGCGGCGTGCCGGCGGGTCTGCTCGACGACGCCGTTGCGGGCGTCGACGAGGATGACGGCGAGTTCGGCGGTGGAGGCGCCGGTGACCATGTTGCGGGTGTACTGCACGTGCCCGGGGGTGTCGGCGAGGATGAACCGGCGCCGGGGGGTGGCGAAGTAGCGGTAGGCGACGTCGATGGTGATGCCCTGCTCGCGTTCGGCGCGCAGGCCGTCGGTGAGCAGTGCGAGGTCGGGCGTGTCCTGGCCGCGGCTGCGGGAGGCGTGCTCGACGGCCTCCAGCTGGTCGGCGAGCACCGACTTGGAGTCGTGCAGCAGGCGGCCGACCAGGGTGGACTTGCCGTCGTCGACGGAGCCGGCGGTGGCGAAGCGCAGCAGCGAGGCGGCGGTTGCGTCCTGAGTGATCGTCATGGCTAGAAGTACCCCTCGCGCTTGCGGTCTTCCATCGCGGCCTCGGACAGCTTGTCGTCGGCGCGGGTGGCGCCGCGCTCGGTGAGGCGGCTGGCGGCGATCTCGGCGATCACGGCCTCGATGGTGGTGGCATCGGAGTCGACGGCGCCGGTGCAGGACATGTCGCCGACGGTGCGGTAGCGCACCAGGCGCCGCTCGACGGGCTCGGTGTCCTTGGGGCCGCCCCACTCGCCGGCGGTCAGCCACATGCCGCCGCGGGCGAAGACGTCCCGCTCGTGGGCGTAGTAGATCTCGGGCAGGTCGATGCCCTCGCGCTCGATGTACTGCCAGACGTCCAGCTCGGTCCAGTTGGACAGCGGGAAGACCCGGACGTGCTCGCCGACGGCGTGGCGGCCGTTGTAGAGCGACCACAGCTCGGGGCGCTGGCGGCGCGGGTCCCAGGCGCCGAACTCGTCGCGCAGGGAGAAGACGCGCTCCTTGGCGCGGGCCTTCTCCTCGTCGCGGCGCCCGCCGCCGAACACCGCGTCGAAACGGTTGCTCTCGATGGCGTCGAGCAGCGGCACGGTCTGCAGCGGGTTGCGGGTGCCGTCCGGGCGCTCGCGCAGCCGGCCGTCGTCGATGAAGTCCTGGACGTGGGCGACGTGCAGGCGCAGGTTGTGCTCGGCGACGGTCCGGTCGCGGTAGGCGATGACCTCGGGGAAGTTGTGCCCGGTGTCGACGTGCAGGAGGGAGAAGGGCACCGGTGCGGGGGCGAAGGCTTTGAGCGCCAGGTGCAGCATCAGGATGGAGTCCTTGCCGCCGGAGAACAGGATCACCGGGCGCTCGAACTCCCCCGCGACCTCGCGGAAGATGTGCACCGACTCGGCCTCCAGCGCGTCCAGGTGGGACAGCGCGAAAGGGGAGTCGTCGTGGGTGCGGACCGGGCTGTCGGTCGCGGTGGTCATGCCAGACCCCTCTCGGTCAGGAAGGCGTGCAGCTCGGCGGCGGACTCGGCGACCGCGCGGCCCTGCGTCTGCAGGCGCAACTCCGGTGCGGCCGGGGCCTCGTACGGGTCGTCCACGCCGGTCAGGCCGGAGATCTCGCCGGCCGCCTGCTTGGCGTACAGGCCCTTGACGTCCCGTTCGGCACAGACTTCCATCGGTGTCGCGACATGCACCTCCAGGTACGCGGTTCCTTCCCGCCGATGGTGGTCGCGGACCACCTCGCGGCCGGCGACATGCGGGGCGATCACGGGCACGAGGACCGTCACCCCGTGGGAGGCCAGCAGTTCAGCGACGAAGCCGATCCGGGTCACGTTGGTGTGCCGGTCCTCGCGGGAGAAGCCGAGGCCCTTGGAGAGGAACTGGCGGATCTCGTCGCCGTCCAGGACCTCCACCGCGCGGCCCTCGGCGCGCAGCCGCTCTGCCAGCGCGAAGGCCAGCGTGGTCTTGCCCGCACTGGGCAGCCCGGTCAGCCACACCGTGCCTCCCGGAGCCGGGTTCGGGTAGGCGGTGTGTGTCATCGGTCGCGCTCCTGAGGCGTCGGGGGAACGCGCAGCCCGAGTTCCGTCGCCAGGAAGGCCAGCATGTCGGCGGTGTGCGAGAGCTCGGCCGTCCGCGTTCGCAGACCGTGACCCAGCTCGTCCTCCTCGCGCAGGATGATCCGGGCACCGGAGGACGTCGCCCGCTGCATCGCCGCGCACATCTTGCGGGCGTGGGCCGGGTCGACTCGGTCGTCGCCGTTGAACACCGAGAACAGCACCGCCGGGTAGGCGGTTCCCTGGGTCACCTGGTGGTAGGGCGAGTAGGACAGCAGCCACGACAATTCCTCGGGCACCGAGGCACTGCCGTACTCCGAACTCCACGTGGCACCACGACCCAGCCGCTCGTACCGCACCATGTCCAGCAGCGGGGCGGCACACACCGCGGCCCGGAACAGGCCGGGCTGCTGTACCAGGACCGCCCCGACGGTCAGACCGCCATTGGAGGCGCCGTGCAGACCCAACTGTGCCTTCGTGCACCAGCCCTGTGCGACGAGGTACCGGCCTGCCGCGATCACGTCGTCGAAGGTGTTCTGCTTGTTCTCCCGTCGGCCCGACCGATGCCAGGACACCCCGTTCTCGCCGCCACCGCGGACGCCCGCGATCGCGAAGACGCCACCCGCCTCCACCCAGGCACGGATACCCGGCGCGTACTCCGGTGCCTGGGTGACACCGAAGCCGCCGTAGACACTCAGAACGGTCGGCGCCGACGTACGGGGTCTGCCCACCCGAGACACGATGCGCAGCGGAACGGCCGTGCCGTCCGACGACGTGTACTCGACGTGCGTGGTCATGACGGTCGAGTTGCCGTCGAGCCAGTCGGTGCCCGGTTCGAGCACCGAGGGCCGCGGCCGGCCGGGCACGTAGTGCAGGGTCCGGACCGAGGAGGCGTGGTCGGAGTACTCCAGAGCCGCGATCGGCTCCGTCGTGTTCCGCAGGTTGCGCACGTCCCCGTAGCCGGGCAGCGGAATCTCCTGCACGTGTTCACCGCTGTCCAGTCGGTGCAGAGCGAGACGGGAGGCCGCATGCCGTCGGCGGTGGACGAGCAGGGCTGCAGGAGACCGGTCCGGGGGCTGGAGCACCACGAAGTCCTCCAGGATCTCCTCGGGCGACTCGGGGACGATCTCGCGCCAGGCCGTCGGGTCGGCCACCGACCGCTCGGAGCGCACGTCGGCCACGTGGATGCTGCCGTTCGGCGCGCTGTGCGTGGTGAGGATGTAGATCCCGTCCTCGCGCACCGCCCGGATCTGAGCGTCGGGCAGCGCCACCCGGCGCAGGGCGGGCTCCACCGGGTCCCCGGCCAGGTCAGCGAGCCACGTCCAGCGCCGGTCGGGCCGGTCCGCGTCGGCCGATGTCACGACGAGCCAGCGATCGCCCACCGTCGGGGCGACCGAGTAGGGACCGGCCGCGTGCGGCGCAGCGGGTCGCACGACCGTGTCGGCACTCTGCGGTGTGCCGACCCGATGACGCATCACGGCCCTTTCACTCCCGGGCATCGATGCCGTAGAGGGCAAAGGCTGGCCCACGTAGTAGAAGGTGCTCCCCCCGGGAGCCCAGGCGACGCCCGAGTTCCTGATCCCGGTCAGCGCCTTGTCGACGACCTGGCCGGTCGCGACGTCGATCACGCACAGCATGCCCGTTTCCCTGCCACCGCGGGCGAACTGAAGGGCGAGCAGGTTGCCTTCCACCGACGGGTGCCAGGCCGTGATGACCAGACTCCCGGACGCGTCCAGGGCGGCCGGATCGGCCAGGACGCGCTCGGTGCCCTCCTCGGCCACCATGAGAACGGGATGCTCGTGTCGGCGGTCCAGCCGCCAGAAGAACTCACGGCGGCCACGCGACACGGTGGCCAGGTTCAGCCGCTCCGGCAGCAGATCGGGAAGCACCCGGGCGAAGTGCCGCCGTGAGTCCCAGCGCTGCCGCTCGGCTGCGAAGAGGTCCCGCTGAGCCCGCCGCCAGGCACGTGTGGCCGAGGTTTCGGCATCCTCCAGCCAACGGTAGGGATCGGGGACACGAACGCCGCCGAGGTCTTCGCAAAGGTCCAGGGGCTCTGCGGCGGGGTGGCCGTGAGAGCTGCGGGTCACTCCGCGCCCCGCCCTCCGTCGGTCCACTGGGCCGGGACCCAGATGGGGCGGGTCTCGTCCCCGGTCCGGCGCAGCGTGCAGGACCGGTCCGCCAGGCGGGGGCGCCCGAGGGCGAGCCACTCGGTGACGGCGGTCTCCGCTTCCGCCGCGAGGCGCCCTGACGCGGGGCCGGCCAGTTGCGTGCTGCCGCGCTGGAGCAGGACTGCAGAGGCGTCGTCCTCACTCACGAGGCCGCACGAGACCGTGCCGGAGGAGCTGCCCGGAAGATGGACCTTGGTAGTCCGCGTGTCGCGCGTGGCGAGATGGAACCAGAGGTCGTCGTACCCGCCGACCGCCGGCAGATCGACGGGGACGTGATTGGCCACCGACCGCTCGGCGGTCGGAAGCGCGACGTTGCGGCTCTCCGGCGTGTGGCGGCCGCCCGCGTAGAGAGGGCCGCCCGCCGTGATGAAGTCCGCCATGGAGATCGCCCGGGCCGTGGGGGTGTCCCCGCCGTTCTCGATGCGCATGAGCGGGTGCAGACCCCCGTGTGCGACGGGGGCGAGGATGAAGCCGTCCGGGGCAAGCTGTTCGAACCAGGTCTCGGCGGCCCCGGCGATCCCGCACGTCACGATGACACGGTCGTACGGCGCTCCGTCGGCCCAGCCGAGGTAGCCGTCGCCCGCGACCACACGCACCAGGTCGTCGAAGCCGTTCGCCGCGATGGCCTCGGCGGCTTCGGCGGCCACCTGGGGCGTGGCCTCCACGGTCACGACCGGAGCCTGCGTGATGCGGGAGATCAGGGCCGAGTTGTATCCCGTCCCGGCGCCGATCTCCAGGACCCGAAGACCCGGCCGCAGCTCGAGGAGTTCGAGCATCTCGGCCATGACGGACGGCTGGGAGCTGCTGCTGTGGCCCACGCCGTCCCCGAGACGGTGGGTGGTGACGGTCGAGTCCGAGTAGGCCAGCTCGAGCAGCTCCGGGGGAGCGTCTTCGGTCACCTGCACGCGCCCACTCCCGGCGGCGGGGTAGAAGCCGCTCAGGAAGCGATGCCGGGGCACTTGCAGAAAGGCCTCGGCCACCGCCGCGGACCGCACACAGCCGGCAGCGATGAGCTGTCCGGTCAAGTTCTTCGTGTAGGGGAGAAAGGGAAGCTGCTTCAACGACGTGACGGGCATCAGGGATTCCTCGGGAAGACTCCGGCGGTGGGCGGACAGGGGCTCAGTGGTATCCGTACGTCTCGATCAGGTGGCCGTACCGGGCGTTGAACTTCCTCTCGAGCGCCGGAGTGAAGCTCTCGCGCCAGCCCTCGGTCCGTCCCCGGTGGAAGGTGAAGGACTTCTCGTTGAAGAGCACGTCCGCGATGGCTGCGGTGTCGGATTCGTCCCCGATGAACTCCTGGACACGGCGCACCGCCGCAGCCTGCGAGTCCCGGCTGCCGCCGCCCTTCTCCCCGACCAGTTCCTCGAAGGTGATCTTGCAGACCTGAGGGTGCGCCAGCAGCCACAGAGACTCCTCGAAGTCCCGCAGCCCTGGGAAACGGGGGTCGCCGAGCGCAAAGTCCAGGCGGCCGGCCATGGTGGGAATGGCCGCCAGGATGTCGCTGTAGACGTGGAACTCGGCGAAGAGCCCGTACTTGATGCGATCACCGGCCGCCAGGTAGTTGACCATCGACACCAGGGCATCCCTGGGGTCGCGGTAGTTGAACAGCATGCGCGGCTGCCCCGTCGCCACCCACTCGCGCAGGAAGCGTCCGTCCGCCTTCTCGACGTTGAGCTGGTGCAGGATCCAGCAGATGTTCTCGGGGGTTTCGGCGAAGTCCGAGTTCCGGGTGGCGGCGTACGCCCGGTCGACCAGGTCGGCATCGGGGAGCTCGTGCCCGTACCAGTTGTCCAGGGGCAGACCGAGGCGCCTCTTCCAAGCCCAGCCGACGGCTTGCGCGGCCCGTTCCGCCGCAGCGACGAAGGCGGTCGGATCCGCGGAGGCCTTCAGCCGGTCAATCTCCCCGGTGGTGAAGACGGTCTCCACCATCCGCCAGGCCGTCTCCTCGCTGAAGACGGGGCGAACGTCGTCCGTGATGAGCAGTTGCCCGTACAGGCCGTAGCCCAGAGCGGACATCAGCTCCTTGACCAGGTGGGTGCCGCACTTCTGGAGGGACACCGCCACGACACGAGGCGCCTTCATATCTACTTCTCCTGCGTCTTACCGGGATCGGAAGGTGGACTGTGGTGGTGAGAGGTGATCACCGCAGGCCGATGCACGTGAGCCATCGGCGGGGAATGAGGTCGGCGGCCGTCAGCAGCACCAGCGCCGGCCCCGCGGCACCGTTGAGCAGGGTCGCGGCAGGCTCCGTCGCCGCCGGCCCGAGCAGCTCCGGCAGTCTCCGGGCGAGTCCGGGCAGCAGTCGGTCGCGCAGGGCGCGGGCCTGGGGCAAACGCGCGTGCCGCCAGAAGGCATCCGCGATGGCGCACAGGCCGGCCGCCCCGTGGCAGATGCCCAGGTCGTCTCCCAGCGACGGACCCAGCAGGTAGATCTCCTCGTCGAAGCGATCGCAGAACGCGGCGAAGACACGCAGCGCGCTGCTCTCGGCCTCGGCGTCCCCGGTGACCCGCGCCGTCTCCCACAGCGACCACGCGACGCCGGGAGAGCCGTAGCACCATGACTGGCGCAGGTCGTCGGGACACGGGCGAGGCTCCCCCGGGAGCCGCCCCGCCCTCGGCCAGGTCGGCAGTCCTGTGCTGTCGTCCACGAGTTGTGACAGCAGGAAGCCCTGCGCCCGTTCGAGCGCCGGCCCTACTGGGTGGGGCGAGCCGGGGGCCGTGCCGACGGAGGCCAGGGCCACGGCGATGCCGGACACACCGTGGGCCAGACTGGTGTTCACGCGGCCATGGCACCAGCCGAGTGCCGAGTCGGCCGGATAGCCGGTCACGCGCAGCGACGCCAGCCCGGGGCTCAGGCACAACGCCGACAGGTGGTCGACGTATGGACCCAGCCGCTCCATGCCCGCCCCTGCGGCCCGGAGTGCCAGTAGTGATCCACTCGGGCCGACCGCCAGGTCGTAATCGGCGAACGTCACGTCCGTGGCACGCCAGGGCCGCCCGGCGCCGAAATCGGCCAGCCGCCCGCTCAGACGGGAGAGCAGGGGGCGCAGCGGCTCGTGGGCCTCGGCGGCGACCGCCAGCCCGGCGACGTACCCGGTGAGCCCGCCGAAGAGCGCGGTTCCGCGGACCTCGCGGAGGCCGTGCAGCCAGCGCTCCAGCGCCGACACCGCCCGGTCCCGCTGCCGGTCGGAGCCGAGCTTCAGGAGGGCGGCGGCGAGGAAGGCGGGACCGGGGTCTCCCGGCCAGGCCACTGCACCGAGGCCCAGCGCATCCGCGCAGCTCTGGAGAGCCAGCTCGCCATGGTCCGGCATGGTCCTACTTCCGTTCGGGCAGCAGTCGCCGGCACAGGCCGGGGGAGACGGCCGCGGCGAGTCCGTCGCCGGTCGGGTCCGCAGGGAACCGCATCGTGATCTCAGCGGTCAGCCCCTCTCCGCGCTCGTCTGTGAACGGTGACGCTCCGGGCTGGGGGAGCATCTCCTCGAGGACGAGGTCGCCGGTCGGACTGTCGGCCGCCATCCTGTCCAACAGCCGCGGGGCGAGGACGCTGCAGAGGTCCACGGCCACCGGCTTTCCGCCGAAATACGTCGTGGCGAAGACCCAGCGAGGCACCCCGCGGTCCCGCTGCAGCCGCGCCAGCATGAGCATCTGCAGGGGAACCGAGGCGCCCGGCGGCAGTATCTCGGCGACGGGCACCCGCCACTGGGCGCAGGAGATGACGAGTTCCCCGCCCAGGGTCACCCTCGGGAGGCTGGCCAGCGACGGCAGCGCGGCCAGCACCCCGCCGAGTTTGAAAGGCCTCAGCAGACGCCGCGGACCGGCCGCGAGAAGGAGTCCGCCGAGCGTGTCCCACGGCGGCTCCATCCCCTTCGTGGCATGCAGGACCGGCCACAGCGTGGTCCCCTCTGCCTCGGCGATCGGCCGCCCTCCGTCGCGGCGCATGGTGATGGCGCCCAGTGCGACGTGGCGCATCGCGGCGTGCCGGTCCAGCGGCGCGTAGTAGAGGGTCCGGTCGGTGTCCCCGGTCCACAGGGAGGTGTATTCGGGCCTCCGCACGGCGTTCGCCGAGTGCGTGCCCAGGGACGGCACGCAGATCTCGACGAAGGCCGCTCCCGAACGGTCCTCGAGTCCGCTGAGGAAGGCGCGGTACTCGTCGCCGTCTTCACGGTCCGGGTGGAGCAGGGAGAGCGCGCCGGCGAAACGTGAGTCGATCACGCCGGACGGCATCACCGCGTCCAGGACCACGGACTCCGAGCCTTCGGAGCCCATCGGGCGCAGCATGGCCGTCATCGGCCACACCGGGCTGTGTGCGGGGACGCCCAGCCGGTCGAGCAGACCGGGGGTGAGGTCGATGGTCCCGGGGGAGGCTTCGGCCGACCGCGCGATGTGGTCCACCACGCGCGCGTACGGCGAGTCGCCCAGGTTCGGCTTCGGCCACCTGCCGTGTGTGTGGGCGCCGCCCTCACGGGTCTGCGGTGCGTTCCCGGTCACGTACTCGTGCAGGATGTCGAGCACGGGCCGCGGCTCGTCGCTCAGCAGCGCCAGGACGTTGGAGTCCTGGACACTCGGGCTGGCTTCGTCGTAGAGCAGGTCCGCAAGCCGCGAAGCGTGGGCCAGCAGCTCCTGCAGTCGCCGGGGCCCCGGCTGCAGGGTGAGATCGGCTGCCTGCCGGTACACGTCCGTGAACGCGGGGGATGCGTCGGTGTCCGGTGTCGACTCCGCCGGGCGCACATCGGGGAGGGGCGACCATGCGGGCTTCGATTCCGCAGCCATGCCCTGGGCCTGGAGGACGCCCAGCGTGATCAGGTGCTCGAGGAACTTCGACCAGGCGTCCGCGCTGAGCCGGGTGGTGCCGGTGTCCGGTGGCTGCCGGAGCTCGTGCCAGGGAACAGGGCCGTCCGACAGCCGGGTCAGGGCGGCGGACAGGACCGGAGTGCGGCGGATGCGGAATCGCTCGAGTCGGCCCCTGTCCTGCTGGGTCCAGACGACCAGGGCCTCGACCTCCACACGATGCAGTGGGGCGAGGGAGACCCGAGGGCAGGAGCAGGTCCCGCTGTTGGCACAGTGGGTGCCGTCGTACGCAGCGGCGTCCGCGGCGCCGGACGGAAGTGCGTGGCGCCGCCTCGCCGTGTACAGGTTCTCGACCCGGTGGACGGCCAGGGCATCGGCGACGGTGGTGGTCTTCGTCCTGGTCGCGTGGATCCGCAGCGGGGCGACATGGGTGAGCCAGCCGCGTGGGGTCGTCTTGGTGGCCGCCCTGGTGATCAGGCGCCAGAGGAAGTCCGACCGCTTGCGCAGCTGCTTGCCGTCCCAGTGCTCGCCCTCGGCCAAGCGCCGTCGGATGTCGGCGGTCACGTCGGGGTGGTCCTCGGCGAGGGTCTGCCACAGCACCTGTGTCTTCTGGGCGGTCTCCCAGGGCAGGCGGCCTGTACGCTCCAGCTCCGCATGGACAGCGGCCTGAGCGGACTGCCACTCCCGAACCGCCAGGGCGCCGGCCTGAAGGGTCGTCGCGATCTCCTCGGCCAGCTGCGTGCCTCCGGGCCCGCGCCGGGCGACATCGGCAAGCTCGTCGAGCTGGGCACTTTGCCGATGCCAGTCGACGAGGTCGTGCCCGACTCCGCGGTGCAGGGAGCGCCGAACGCGAAGCGCCTGGGCCCGTTCGGCCTTCGTCAGGTCCTCACGGGGGACGACGGCGTCGCCGATCCGTACCGCGGTCTGCTCGGCCAGGCGGTTGTAGCGATCCCGCGCCAGGTCGGCGCGCGTAATGAGGTCGAGCAGGTCGGAGCTTCCCCCGTCCGTCCAGAGGCAGACGGGGACCGAGGCGATGCGCAGCAGCTCGGTGTGCTGCGGGCTCATCGGGCGGGCCATTCGTGTTCCAGCACCGAGTACGTCGAGGAGTCGAGCCACTGGCCGCGGACGAGCGCGCTGTCGCGCCTGGTGCCCTCGTACCTCATGCCGACCTTGGCCATGACGTGGCCCGAGGCGGGGTTGGTGCTGTCGTGGCAGCCCCAGATGCGGTGGAGGCCGAGTTCGCGGAACCCGAAGTCGATCGTCAGGGTGATGCCCTCCGAGGCGTTTCCCGCCCGCCACAGGTCCCTGCGGACGAGGCCGCCCACCATGGCGCTTCGATACGGACCCAGCTCCAGCGTCGAGACACCGATCACCTCGGCATTCGCCAGGCCTTCCGCTGCGAGGATGTAACGCTCCCTCGGCTCCTGCGCGCTCGCCAGACAGGCATCGGCGATGTACTGACGGATCTGCTCGGTGGTCAGTGGATCCGATCCATACGGGTCCATCGTGGCGGCATCGCCGAGGATGGCCGAGAGCGGCTGCAGGTCTGCCTCCGTGATTTCACGAAGAACCATCGTCTGACCGGAGACCAGAACGGATCGCATGTCTTTTCCCCCAGTTACGACACCGCGGCCGAGAGATATCTCGGCCGCGGTGCTCATTTCGTACGTCAGCAGGCGCCGGCCGGGCTGCCCGAGACGCCGCAGGAGCCGTAGCCGGTCGGGAACTCCTTGTCGGCGCCCTCGATCGCGATCTCGGTGACGTCGATGTCAAGCTCGGCGACGAGCTCAGCGAGCTGCTTCTCCATGATGATTCCCCTCGGATTCGACGGATACCGGATTCCGGAAGCGGAATCCGACTTTCAAGCGGTGTTGCCTCTCGAGATGCAGAACGATCCTCATCCGCATTCGAACACATGTCAAACGATCACCCTTGTGATGCGGCTCACCGAAGGTTCCGCAGTAATCCTTTTTCCACTCCGCAGCAATAGATGCAGAGATCCGTAGTGCGGGGGTTTTCGACTCCGCAGGAATGTGATGAGGTGTCCGCAGGATTAATGAGCATGTCAAGCCCAGGGTGGGCGTGATGTCGCTCCGTCCGGCCTCGCCCCCTGTGGAAGGATCTCGATGAGTGCGGGCGCGGGGCCGGTTCCATTCGGGTCCGCTCCTTCGAGGGAAGGGGAGCCGCAGTCGGGCGGGCTGCCGTGCGGCCCGTGATTCAGGGCATCATTTCGAACAGTGCAGAGGGATTGGGTGATTCGTTTTGCTGAGCTTCACGGCGAACTGCCAGGCCATGCGAAGGGGGGACTCGGTGGTACTCCTCCGCCGCGCGGAGGGCGGGACGGGTCCTGCGAGGGAGGTCGCGATCGCGGCCACCGAAACCGTCGACCTGATTCTCGGCTTCGCGCAGGAAGCGGTGCCGGAGGACGCGATGGTCCGGCGAATGCTCGAGATGCTGCCCGCTGCCACCCCGGACATGTGCCGCGGATTCATTCGCAGACTTCATTCACTGGGGTTCCTGCTGGCCGCCGAAATTGGTCCGAGTCCGCTCGAAACAGTCCCGCAGAAATGGCCTGGGCTGAACACCGCTACCACGGACGAATTCGCGGAGGAGGTCAGGTCGGAGGCGAAGGAAGCGCTCGAGCTGCTTCGCCACCTCCTTCCCCCGGTCGTTCCGGATGCCGAGAAGAGGCTTCACCAGCGCTTCGTCGAGGCCTACGGAGTGGACAGTGCGGTGCCGCTGCCCGACGTACTGGACGATCACCGGGGTCTGGGAATCCCGGATCGACACCTGACGGAGGAACCGCCTGTCCCTGACACGTCGCTGCCGTCCGGGGCGGGCGAGGCCGTTCTCGCGTCCCTGCTGCACGAGTCCCTGGCCGAAGGACGTCGCGAGGTCCTGCTGAACGCCGAGCACGCAGCCGACGTCATGAGCAGCGGGGTCCCGGCAGACACGCGAATCGACCTGCCGTGTTCCGTCTCGGTGTCCCCGCTCGGACTCCGTGCTGACAGCGGGCCGGATCCCCTCCTCCTCGAGCCGGAGTTCGGCACGAGCTCAGGGTGGCGGCATATCACGCCCCAGACCCTCGCCGACCGGGAGACGGCGGTCCTCGTCCCCGTCGCAGCGCCGCGAACGGCCGCCGCTCCCCTCCACGGCCGACGCATCGTCGTGGACATCGCACCCACCCTCCCCGGCGACCTCCCTCTCACCGCGATCGGGCTCAGGGCCGACGCCCATCGGCTGCACGTCGTCGACCTCGAGCACGGAACGGTGCTGATTCCGGTGGCCGCGGATGACACGCCCGAATCGGCTCTCCCGCCAGTCGCGAGGTTGCTTCTCGCCCTCGGCCGACTGACGACCGGAGGACCCCTCGCTTGGTCGTGGGGCGCCCTCTCTGCTCAGCCCTTCCTCCCCCGTGTCCGGTACCGCCGCACCGTTCTCACTCCCGCGCGGTGGCGGGTTCCCGTGCGCCTGACCGCGGCCGCCGCAGAGGCCGGCCCGGCCTGGGCCACCTACCGGGACGCCTGGCAGGCCGGCTACCACGTGCCGGACCTCGTGCGGATACCGGATCCCGCGAGCGGCGGCCGTCGGCGCCTCGAAGTCGCAGTCCGATCCGACGAGTTCCGCGAGCTGATCGCCTCCGGGAAGCACGGGTACGTACTCGAGCCCGTGGGCGACGCCGGACCGGCGGAGGCCTCGCGCTCACCGCACGTCCACTTCCCCGTGGGTGCACCCTCCACATACGGCGAGCAGCGCCACCGGGTCCTGCCACCCATCCCGCGTCCCGTACGGCGATTCACGCCGAGTCGGCACCTCCCGGGCGGTGAATGGCTGTACGCCAAGATCCCCTGCCCCCAGCGCAGCCAGCCGCTGGTCCTCCTGCGCATCCACGACCGCCTCGCGACCGTTCTCACCGACGCCGTGGACCGGTGGTTCTTCGTCCGCTACCTCGACCAGGGCAGCGGACAACTGCGTCTGCGTCTGCACGGACAACCGGAACCCCTCCTGACGCAGGTCGTGCCGGTGCTGCGCGACACCGTGGCTGAACTCCACCGGGCGGGGCTCACCGGCGCCATGAGCCTGGACACCTACGACCAGGAGGTCGACCGCTACGGCGGCGCCGCGCTCATCGCGGACGCCGAGCGCCTCTTCGCCGAGGACAGCCGGTCCGTTCTGGACCTCTGGTGCCGCCACGGAGTGGCCGGGCCCTCCCTGGACAACGCGGTGGAAGGCGTCCTCGACCTGCTCCACGCTTTCGATCCCACACTCCGCTCAGCCTCCTGGATGGGACGCGTCTCAGGCGCACTGACCGAAGGAGGCCCAAGGCTGCAAGCCGACCGTGCGACGGAGGCGCGGACACGGCGCCCCGCGGCACAGCGCTTCGGACGACTTCTCCGGAAGCCCGACGAATTCGATCCAACGCGTCTGGCCAGGATCAACGAGAGCCTGGTCCACATGCACTGCAACCGCCTATTCGGGGTGGACCCTGAAGCCGAACTCCGGCTCACCAACGCCGTCCACCGAAGGCTCCGTCAGGTCCCGAAGACTGCCTGACTGCCCGCCAGCGGCGAGGCGAGCGCCGTCGCGGGCTCGGAGCGACCGATGAGGGTCGCCTGGAGCGCAACGGCTCAAACCCGGCATGGGCACGGCGCGTTGCAGGTAGGCTCAACAGATCATCATTGCTAAGGAAAGGCTGCGCTCACCGTCGCCCCTGGCGTCGAACACCGTCTGAGCCTCGAGCGGAGCAACGGTCAGTTCGGTCGGATGCGCGTCGGCTCCCGTTCCCTGTCCACACCGTGACCCACAGCGGATGATGCCCGTCGGGCGTGCGGTGCCGGGCGCAGGGCGGGCCGAGGTGCCACAGGGTGCACAAGAGTGGGTATCCATGAACATGCCGTACAACGACGACTACGAGCAGCGCACTGACGAGGCGGAACCGGCCTGGCACGCGACCCGGTCGCCGGCCGGCCCGCCGGACGGACACCTGCGGTCCTACGAGGGGGAGACGTACGACCCGTCCCCGACGATCGATCTCGCCATTCCGAGGCCGGACCAGAACCGGGTCCGCCCCGCAGGCCGGCATGCCGCGCCCCGCACCCCCGAAGCGGAGAGTGGTCCTGCTCCAGCCGAGGGCACCGACACCATAGACCAGGCCGCGAAACGCAGCTCCGGCCTCCTGAAGTCCAGCGCTCTGATGGCGGTCGGCACCATCGTCTCCCGGCTGACCGGCTTCCTCCGCACGCTCGCGATGGCGGCGGCGATCGGGGTCGGTACGCTGAACGACACGTACCAGGTCGCCAACGTCCTCCCGACGATGATCTACATCCTGGTCGCCGGCGGCGCACTGAACTCCGTCTTCATCCCTCAGCTGGTCCGTGCGATGAAGGAGGACGAGGACGGCGGCGAGGCCTACGCCAACCGCCTGGTGACCCTCGTTCTGGTGCTCCTGGGCTGCATCACCGTCGCATCCGTGCTCGCGGCCCCGCTCCTCGTGCAGATGATGTCACCGTCCATCGGCGACGATCCGCAGCGACTGGCGGTGGCCACGACTTTCGCCCGCTACTGCCTGCCGACCATGTTCTTCATGGGCGCGCACGTCCTGCTCGGACAGGTCCTCAACGCCCGGGGCCGCTTCGGCGCGATGATGTGGACCCCGGTCCTGAACAACATCGTGATCACCGCGGCCTTCGGCGGCTTCGTCTGGGCCTTCGGCAGCTTCGGCCACTCTGGCGTCACCGCCGACACCATCACCCCCGAAGGCGTGCGGCTTCTGGGCGCTGGCACCCTGCTCGGCCTGGTCGTGCAGGCCCTCGCCATGGGGCCGTACCTCCGCGCGACAGGGTTCAGGATCCGCCCGCGCTTCGACTGGCGAGGACACGGCCTCGGCAAGGCCATCGGCCTAGCGAAGTGGACCGTCCTGTTCGTCCTCGCCAACCACGCCGGTCTCCTCGTCGTCACCCAGCTGGCCACCTGGGCCGGACCGGTCGCTGAGAAACAGGGCCACCCCGGAACCGGCATCACCGCCTACAACTTCGCGCTGCAGCTGTGGCAGATGCCCCAGGCCATCGTCACCGTGTCAGTCATGACCGCGATCCTGCCGCGGATCGCCCGCTCGGCCAACGACGGTGACGTCGGCGCCGTGCGCGACGACATCTCCCACGGCCTGCGCACCTCGGCGGTCGCCATCGTGCCGTGCGCGTTCGCCTTCCTCGCCCTCGGCGTGCCGACAGCGACTTTCCTTTACGCGGGCGCAGGCCCCGGCGCGCAGAACATCGGCTACATCCTCATGGCCTTCGGCCTCGGCCTCATCCCCTACTCGGTGCAGTATGTGGTGCTGCGTGGCTTCTACGCGTTCGAAGACACCCGCACGCCCTTCTACAACACAGTCGTCGTCGCCGTGGTGAACGCCGCCGGATCCGGCATCGCCTTCGCCGTCCTGCCCGCACGCTGGGCCGTCGCCGGAATGGCCGCGGCCTACGGCCTCGCCTACGCGGTCGGCGTCGGAATCGCCTGGCGACGCCTGCGCCGACGTCTGGGCGGGGACCTCGACGGCTCACGGGTCATGCGCACCTACGCCCGGCTCGTCGCCGCCGCCGCTCCCGCGGCAGCCATCGGCGGCGCACTCGCGTTCGTCCTCCTCAACAACCTCGGCAGCGGCGTTCCAGGATCCCTCACCGCCCTTGTCCTGGGCGGCCTCGCGCTCCTGGGCACCTTCCTCGTCCTCGCGCGGATGATGAAGGTCCGGGAGGTCGACGGCCTGATCGGCATGCTCCGCACGAAGCTGGGTCGCTGAGCAACTCGTAACTCACAGGAGCCGCTGTCGTCGTTCCGATCTTGAGGGGCGCCGGTCGAACGGGAGTTGAGTGCGGCGGCCGCCGCGCATGAAAGCAGGGCCTCTTGGTAGCTCGAAGGGTGTCTACGCCAAAGAGCGGTCCAGGAGGCCCTGCTGTCGCAGTCCTGCGACATTGCGGGAGCGGGGTCCACTTCGGTCGCCCTCGCGTGTGACTGCCTGGCACACCGATGCGGAAACGCCGCCGATCGCGGGGTCCGTGCTCGCCGCTACCCGACGAACATGTCCGATGCGGAGCGGGCGCTGGTGCGGCCGCCGCTGCCGGTACCGGGCTGGCTGCGCGGGCGAGGCGGTCAGCCGGAGGCGTACTGCCACCGCGTGTTACTGGACGCGATCCGCTCCTGGTCGACAACGGAACGAGGTGGCGGGCCACGGCCACCGTCACACCGATCGCGCAGGACGTGCCGGAACCGCCCATCGACGTCACAGCGACGGTCCACCGGCCTGGCTGGCTGCTGCGAAGACGAGTCGGCAGACCTACAGGGCCTCCTCGATCGAGGCCGCAGAACGCGATTCCTCCTCGAAGAAATGCGACAGCACGGTTGAGCGCACATCCGAAACTGCAGGACGTCCTTCGTCCGTGAGGCAGCCGCCCGGGCGAACGTCTCACGGCTCGCCCGAGCGGTGTCCGCGGCACCCCGCTGGACGTCAGCCTCGGCAATTTCCAGGACTTCCCGCGCGGCGAGGAAACCCTCGATGACACGACGCACATCGTCCTGATCGTCCACGGCACTGCCTCCGGCGGGACTGTCCCTCCCCTCCCCAATGGCACCCTGCAGTCCCCACCCGCATGAACCACACGGCCCCTGTGGTGCCCAGGCGCCCACAAGTCACCGGCGAGAGGACGGCCCGCCGCGGGCCCGGCTTCAGGACCGGTCGTCGTGGTGACCGGGCTCCTGACGCGGCAGCCCGCCACGACGAGGCCGTCATACCGGCCTGCTGCGCGGCACCCTCCGCAATCGGCAGCACCGTCCGCGGATCCACCCGGTGACGACAGACTCTGATGTTACGTCAGAATTGTTTTGTGTCACATGAGGTAGCTTGCACCGATTCTGGAGGTAGGGATACGTGACCCGGTACAGCGTCGACCCTTCCCAACACGAGCTGATCGTCACCTGGGGAACCGGTGAGGGCGACCTCGCCACCCGCATCGCCACCCTCCCTGCCGACACGGACACCGGCGCGCTGATGCGCCTGGCCCGCGCGCTCACACAGCTGTCAGAGGCCGCGTGGCGCACCTACACCCACCCGGCCAGCGCCGCCGCGTCCCTGGAGCCCGACTCCGAGGGCTGGCGCCGCGCGGAGGAACGCAAGGCGTTCGACGAGGTCCCCGGTGCCATCACCCGGCCCAACCTCCCCCAGGACGGCATGCTCGACGTCGAATACAGCCCCCTGGTCGAGTCCGCTCACCGCGCCGGCCGCGCCCTGCACGCCCTCGGCAACGCGGACCTCACCGACGCCGTCCTCGCCGAAACCCGCACCGAGCTGGCCGCCGTGGAGAACGCCGAACTCGGCGACCTGACCGGCCGCGCCCGCCAGGCCGTACTCCTCAGCCGCGAAGGCGCCTCCCCCGTCCAGGTCGCCGCCGCCGACCGCCTCCTCGAACAGGACCCCTTCGGCCCCGCGGCACTGTTCACCGACATCGATCCCACCGCCGCGGCCGTCGCCGCGGCCCACTGGCTCGCCGCCGCAGCCGAGGTCACCGCCGAAGCCACCGGCCATGCCCCCACCGCCGTACTCTCCGAAGCCGACAACATCGAAGCCCTTCCCCACGAAACCCCCACCCACGTCCTCGAACTCCTCGAAGCCGGCGCCTCCCCGTACGACGCGGTCACCGGCCTCGTACGCCACGCCCTCCACATCGCCGACGGCCTCCTCCCCGACCCCGCCGGCCTGCGCGAACAACTCGAAGACATCGACGACAACCTCGCCCAACACACCGGCCCGGACACCGACCCCGAGGACACCGGCCTGCGCCTGACCCCACTCGACCCCCGGCGGCCCGCCCCCGACCTCCTCGAAGACCTCCTCGCCGGCATCCACGGCTGCTGGCTCCTCCACGAGGAATACGACGAACCCGACGACGAAGACGACTTCGGCGATGACGAGGACCGGGACGACGAGCACACAGGACAGCCCGGCATCGACCGCAGCCGGTTCGCCCGACTCGTCCGCGAAGCCGCAGCCGCCAACCGCGACCGGCTCATCTGACCGTCCGACTCGACCGCACGAGTAGCACCTCCGGCCCGCACACAACCTCCACAAGGACGTCCATACACGGGCCGGCTGACGTGACGCTCCCGACGTCGGCACGCCCACCCACCTCGACCTGGAGCCAGCGGTGGCCCGCCCATCCGGGCCGCATTTTGGTGACACTGTGCAACCAGGCCGAGGCCACGGGACGCCCGACCTTCAGGCCGAACATGCACCAGAGGACGAGAGCCCCGTACCACCCGCTTGGGCTCCCGTCAATAGAAAGGTCGTCCCGGCCTCCTGCTCGCACGTCCCCGCTTCGAGGTCCGAAGCGGGCATGAAGCGGTCCCGAAGCAGGGCCGGTGGTTACGCACGGTAGTAGTTTCCGGGTCCTCACGCCGTCCGTCCGAAATGGCGAGGCCGTCTCCCCATTCATTGGCCCGCCCAGGTGCGGGTCCTCACCGCGAGCCGCAGGTCAGGGGCCTGATTCGGCGTTGGTGATCGCATGGTGGTCGCAGACAACCCGATGGGCGGTCACCCCGCTAGCCTCCGCGAGCCGATCGAGCACCAATCGCCTCAGGAGGAACAGGAAGTGCGCAAGTCAGGACGGCCGGGCCGGGTCTACCGCCGTTGCGGATGCCGGGACGCAACCCGGCGTCAGCTCGGCGCCGGGTGTCCGCGTTTGACTGAGGAGGGGCACGGCACGTGGACGTTCGCCGTCGACATCCCCTCCCTCAGCGGCCGGCGGCGCACCGTGCGCCGCGGCGGGTTCGAGGACGACTTCGCCGCCGAGACGGCGCTGCGGCGCTTCCTCGAAGGGCGCCAGCTGGGGTTCGACGCGGACCCGCACGAGACGGTGGCCGCCTACCTCACCAAGTGGCTCAAGGACATGGAGTTCCTGCTCAAGCCCACCACCTACGCCCGCTACCGCACCTACGTGCTCTGCGAGTTGATACCCGTCTTCGGCAGACTGCGCCTGGAGGACCTCGCCCACGACCACATCTCCGCCTACCCCACGAGCAGCTCGAAGCCGGCCGCGGACGCCAGGCCGTCTACCACTGCCTCGCCACGCTCTCCAGCGCCCTCGGATCCGCCGTGCGCACCCACCGCCTGCCCTTCAACGCCGCCCAGCCCCTGCCCATGCGCAGGCCCCGCCCCGACGAACGCGTCCCCTGGAGCGCCGAGCAGGCCGTCGCCTTCCTGAGTCACTGCCGAAACGTCGACCCCGCCTTCGCCGACCTCTTCGAGGTCATCATCGGCACCGGCCTGCGCAAGGGCGAGGCGCTCGGCCTCCAGCGCCCCTGCGTGCGCCTGGACGACCGCGTCATGTACATCCGCCACACCCTGTCCGCGGTCGACAACCACGAACTCGTCCTGACCCCGCCGAAGACCAGGAAGAGCCGCAACTGGGTGCCCCTGTCCGAGCGGGTCGCCGCCGCCCTCCAGCGCGCCACGGCCCGCAGCACCGCCACTATCAACGGCCACGTCTTCCAGGGCCCCGACGGCCAGCCCCTCCACCCCGCCGCCGTCCGGCGGCGCTTCCACGAACTGCGCGAACAGGCCGCGCTGCCCCACGTCACCATCCACGACCTGCGCCACCTCGCCGCCACCCTCGCCCTGGAGGGCAACGTCTCCATGGCCGTCATCTCCAAGACCCTGCGGCACTCCACCCTGTCGACCACCGCGAACATCTACAGCCACCTGACCTGGGACGTCGCCAGGGCCGCCGTGAACACCATCGAGGCAAGGCTCCACCTCGTCCAAGCCCGCACCCGGCACGACCCGGACGCCCCCGCCCACGACGTCGGCTTGCCGAACCCGCTGGTCAGCCACGCGTCCTGACAGCCCCACCGCTGCAGGCGGCCCGGCGGACGCTCCTGGCCGCTGCGGCCACCAGGGCCGACAAGCAACCGGGATTCCCGGCTCATAGCTGACACTTGATAAACGTGCGGCCCGTCGAAGCAGATGACGCCGCAGGTTCTGTCGGCATGCCTATTTCCCGCGAATCCGGGCCCGCTTCCGCGCCGAAGAGGCGACCAGTCCGCGATCGACGGCACGAGGGTTCCCAGATGAATGAACAGATGCCCCGTCACGACCAGGTCGGAGGGGCCGGCCTGCGGAAACGCGCCCAGCAAGGTGATGTGAACGAGCGTTCACGACCACATTGCGACCACCAAAGGAAAAAGCCACTCCTATCGTTTTGATAGAAGTGGCTTCCGACCTGCGAAAATGGGCTCTTCTGCTCCATCCGTGGGTCGGTCCGGAGTGCCTGACACGGCACACGCCGTCCCCTGTGCAGATCTTGAGGTATCGAGGCTCAGGATCAGACGCGCAGGGAGAACGGCGTGCGGTTCACCACCGTATTGAAGGCACTGGTCGGATGCGGGGAGGCAGCGCCGGAGGACGCCTGGTTCGAGGAAGAGTCCCAGGTCATCGTGGTCGCGGTGCGTCTGCGGGGTCGGGCGCGTCGCCGCTGCGGGGTCTGCGGCAGGCGCTGCCCCCGCTTCGATGCCGGGGACGGCCGGCGCCGCTGGCGGCACCTGGACGCGGCCGGCCTGAAACTCTTCCTGGAGGCTGACGCTCCGCGGGTGTCGTGCACGCGGCACGGTGTGGTGGTCGCGGCGGTGCCCTGGGCCCGTCACGGAGCCGGGCATACCCGTGACTTCGACCAGCAGGTCGCCTGGCTGGCCACCGAGTGCTCCAAGTCGGCAACCGCGCAGTTGATGCGGGTCGCCTGGCGCACTGTCGGCGCGATCCTGACCCGCTACCGGCGCGACGCCGACGTCGGGATCGACCGCCTCGCCGGGCTGCGGCGGATCGGCGTCGACGAGATCTCCTACCGCAAGGGGCAGAAGTACATGACCGTGGTCGTGGACCACGACACCCGGCACGTGGTGTGGATGGCCGACGGCCACGGCAAGGAGGTCCTGCGCCGCTTCTTCGACGCTCTCGGCGAGCAACGGGCCCATCGGCTGACGCATATCAGCGCGGACGGCGCGGAGTGGATCGCGGACGTCGTGGCCGAGCGCGCCCCGAACGCGATCCGGGCGATGGACCCGTTCCACGTCGTCGCCTGGGCCACCGACGCCCTCGACGAGGAACGCCGCGCGAGCTGGAACCGGGCCCGGCGCCAGGCCGCCGACCCCGACCTGGCCCGCCGGCTGAAGCACTCGCGCCACGCGCTGTGGAAGAACCCGGAAGACCTGACCGAGCGCCAGAGCGCGAAGCTGGCCTGGATCGCCGCCAACGACCCCCGTCTGCACCGCGCCTACCTCTTGAAGGAGGGCCTGCGCATGGTCTACCGGATCGCGAAGGCCGAGGGCATGGCGGCTGCCGTCGCCGCGCTGGACCGCTGGCTGGCCTGGGCCCAGCGCTGCCGCATCCCCGCCTTCCTGGACCTGCGCCGGAAGATCAAACGGCACCGCGAGGCCATCACGGCCGCGATCGCCGAGCAATTGTCCAACGGGCTGATCGAGTCGACCAACACCAAGACCCGTCTGATCATCCGCCGAGGCTTCGGCTTCCGCACCGCCGACGCCGTCATCGCCCTCGTCATGCTCACCCTCGACGGCAACCGACCCACCCTGCCCCGCCGCCAACTCACCTGATCACACCCACGGATCCAGCAGAAGAGCCCGAAAATGCTGGTCGGGACGACAGGATTTGAACCTGCGACCCCTTGACCCCCAGCGGTCGAAAACAAGTACGGATATCGCTTTCCTGTCCGATTCGTTCAGGTCTGGGTCCATCTCGTCCACCTCCCATGACGCCTGATCCCACCTCATGACACCCAGTCCGTGAGAGGCGCGTGAGAGGCCGGTGAGCCGCAGTGAGCTTCCTCACTGCGGCTCACCTCGTTCTGAGTCGGTTCCAGTCATCGCCAGACACGCTGGTTCAGGCTGTTGCTTCGGCGAGTGACCTTGGCATCCGGTGGTCATCGGACTTGTGCCAGCGGGTATCCCTGGGCGAGGACAGTCTTGCGGAAGGCGGCGAGCCGGTCGGCGGGGACGGCGATGTGGCGCTCCCCCAGCCGGGTCGCGAAGGTACGCAGGTGCCGGTCCCCGGCCAGGAGGGCCGCCACCGCAGGGTCCGCGCATTCGATCAGGTGGACCGGGCCGGTGTCACGAACCTGGCCAAGGCGGCGGGCCGTGTCCTCCAGGAGCGTCGTGACGGTCTGCGGCAGCGGATACCGACTTGCCGACTCCAGGTAGCGGCGCAGCTCGGTGAGGTCGCGTCCGGCGTCGGCGGCTCGAAGCAGGGAGCGGCGGGTGAGGCTCCAGACGCGGTCGCCGGTCTTGTCCGCGAAGGCGTCCAGGAGCACGGCGTCGGCGGGGGCCAGTCCGTCGAGGGCGGCGATGTCGTGGTTCGGTAGTACGGTGAGCCGGCCGAGCGGGGTTGCCGGTTGAGGCTTGGGGCTTGGGGTGTAGGTGGCCGCTTGGTGGGTGGCGTAGGCGCCGAGTGGGTTGAGGCGCAGGGCGAGCAGGCCGTCGTAGCGGCTGAGTTGTTCGAGGTAGTCGCCGCCCCAGTTGTTCTGGTAGTCGGTGCGGGCTCCGGCGGGCGGGATGTAGTCGATGTCGATCAGACCGAGGACGGCGGCGTATTCGAACAGCACGGCGAGGGTATAGCGCCCTTGGAGCAGCGACCAGTCGTGGTGGCCGTCGTAACCGAGGATTCCGTACTGGGGGTCCTCCAGGTATAGCTTCCACAGGGCGCGTTCGCTGCGGGTGATGACGGGGTCCTGGCCGGCTCGGCGCATCTGGGCGAACAGATCGTCCACGGTGATCCATTGGCCGGTGGTGCGGGCGGTGAGTGCCTGGCCGACGAGTTCGCGACGCGATCGGACGGCGGTGAGCACGTTCGCGGCGCGCTGGCCCTTGATCTCCTCGATCCGGTTGAACTCGTCCAGCAGGGTGTTCTTCAGCCAGCGCTGCCAGAGGGCCACGATGGTCTCGTGTGCGGGCTTGGCGAGTGCGGTGCGGCCGCGCGGGGTCAGCGTGAGCCTGCCTGATGCGAGGGTTGCCAGGCCGCCTGCCTGGAGGAGCAGGGGCCAGGCGAAGGCGGCGATGGCCTCGTGCTCGTAGAAGTCGCCGCCGTCGAGGACCTCGCCGATCGCGGCGACGGCGGCCGCGCTCGGCCTGCGGGTCTTCTCGCTGCAGCGCAGCTTGCCCGTCGCGCACAGCTGGAGCATGGCGGCCAGGTTGGCCTGCGCCTCGTGTTCGGTCACACGGACCCGGCGTTCTTTCTCCTGACGGTCATCGAGCTGGTGATCGATGCTCATACCTGCCCCATCGCCACGGTGTAGTGAAAGCCGTCCGTTCCGCAGGACTGCTCCAGGGTGTGGACGATGTGCCGGGCGTCGTCGTACGGGCCGGAGACGTAGAACGGCTTCCCCTCGCGGCCGAAGACGATCGCGGGCTCATCGCCTCGCACAGACCCGAGGTAAGGGGCGGTATCCGCGAAGCCGGGTGCGGGTGTGAAACCGAGGGAACGCGCGTACGCGACCGCGCCGTGCACGATCGTGCGAGCCTGGTCGAGCTCGATGCTCAGCGGCGGCTGGTCGAAGGCCGAGTAGTACCGGCGCAGATAGGCAAGGAGTGAGCCGGCTCCGACAACCTCCGGCTCGACGGTGTTCTTCACACCCAAGCAGTAGACGTCCACCAGGAACCCGCACACTGTCACTCTGCTGGCTCGCTCCTGACGGGCCACCAGCACCTGCGCGAAACCGCCGGTCGCGGGATCAGCGGTGGCATGCGGGTCGGCCTGCGCCCACGCGGGCGCGGCGGCCAGTCCCAGGCCGGCGCTCCAGCCCGCGTTCACCCAGCATCCGACCACCGGCCGATCGGCCGGGTCCGTCCCTTCCGCCCGGCACTCGGCGGCCTGTCGCAGCAGCGCACTCGCCTGCGCGGGGCGCAGACCGAGCGCCCTGGCGATCTGCTTCGGCCCGCTCCCCGCGGCCCGCAGCTCCAAGACCCTCGCCAGCACATCGTTACTCTCCATCACCCGGGCATTCTCCACCAGCCCCGCACTACCTTGGACCTGGCCCTGGGATGTCGACCCGAACGGCTGGCAGACGCTTCAAGCAACCGCCGGCGCCCCTGATGGCGGTATACCCTGCGCTCCGAGCCCAGCTTCAGCGGTGGAACTGCCATCCGTTCTCCACGAAGGCCCGCCATGTCGCCCGTGGCCCGCAGCCGCAAGCCCGAGAAGAAGAACCAGGGCGCCAGCGGACGATAGGGCAACCCTGGCCGCCGTATCCCAGGGCGGCCGCCGGGCCGCCGAGCACTGCCCCCAGGTGCGCTGACCCATCGCCTGCCCCTCGGACGAATCCGAGGGCCGCAGTCCCAGCGCACCTGCGCCCGGACCGGTCTGCTGGCAGCCCCCGCCAATGACCGCAGGACCTCACTCGGCGAACGGGTCAACCAGGGCCATCGGAGTACGTGCCACCTCCAGTGCGAGCTGTGGGAATCGGGGTCCGGCCGTGTAGTACCTCGCCCGAGTACGCCCGACCGGCTCAAGCACCTGGGTAGCCACCATGTCTCGTAGATCTCGCTGTGCCTGCTGCAGGCTCAGACTCTCGGCGTGCTCGTAGCGCGAGCGCCGCACACGGCCAGCCATCGCCACATCGTGCAGGGCGGAGACCACGCGCTCGTCGACGCCTGCGCCTGCCGCGAAGTCGGCAAGCAGGCCCCAGACCCGCCCAGACCTCTCAAGGCGGGCTCGTACGGTCTGCGCCTGCTGATGGTAGGCGGTCAGGTTGAAGCGAACCCAGCTGGAGACATCCTGGTCGGGCACGTACTCGGAGCCGCGGCGACCCAGCTCCCGGTAGTACTCCCAGGTATTGCCCGGACGCCCCAGCCAGGCCTCGATCGAGGAGAACTCCGGCGCCAGTACCCCCTCCCTGGCGATCATGAGCGTCTGCAGCGAGCGTGACATCCGGCCGTTCCCGTCCGCCCATGGATGAATGGACACCAGATGCAGGTGCGCCATGGCGGCCCGTACCAGCGGGTGGGTGCCATCGTCGGAGTTCAGCCAGTCCACCAGCTCCCCCATCAACGCCGAGACATCCCCCGCGTCGGGGGCGGTGTAGGCGGCAATGCTCGGATCGCGGGCATCGGTGACATACACAGGCCCCCTCCGCCACTGCCCGGCCGGCTTTCGCACAGTATGACGATGCCCCTGCAGCATCCAGTGCAGGGCATTGAGAAGGCCCTTGCCATAGGAGAAGTCCTCGACATCGAAAAGCGTCTGGATGTACGTCATCATCCGCTGGTAGGCGAGCGTCTCCTCGCGGTTCTCCTCCGACACCTCGACGTCGCGCTCACC
Source organism: Kitasatospora hibisci (assembly GCF_043950205.1). Classification (NCBI taxonomy): domain Bacteria; kingdom Bacillati; phylum Actinomycetota; class Actinomycetes; order Kitasatosporales; family Streptomycetaceae; genus Kitasatospora; species Kitasatospora hibisci. The sequence goes on from NZ_CP171642.1 coordinate 2,240,845, forward strand.
GTCCAGAAGGTCCTCGACGTCGACCGTGGCGACCTTGAATCCCTCGATGGAGTTGGACGCCGCCACGGCATCGGCCGTCAGGAACTTACGCAGGCCCTCAGTCCACTTCGAGGGAGCCGAACGCACCTGGTGGCGCAGAGCCAGACGCATGCTCTCGACGTCGTGGAGAACTCCTTCGTCGCGAGCAGTGAGGACAGGGGTGGGGAAGAGCATGCAGCAATGATAGAGTGACGCAGTCATTACGTCAAATCGTGAGGCGCCGGACGGTAGCCGTACCCGGCGAGCCAGGCCCGCGCCCGGCCGCGCTGCCGCTCCTCGGCGAACACGTGGAACCGGTGCAACTCGTCCTCACGGCGCGCCAGGACGTCCTTGAAGCGGCGGAACGCCCCACGGCCCGTGATCGCGATCTCCAGGCGATCCGTGAAATCGGCGTCACCGACTGTCGCGATGAACAGCTCCATATCCCGGTAGCCGTCCCGGGAGCCCTCGCACCACACCGGTAGCCACCGCTCGGGGTCTTCGTCATCCTCCGTCTGCTCGTCGGAGTCGGCCTGCTGGGGCCAGCAGTCACCGGTGGTCAGGTCGATCCGGCCACCGCCGAAGCCCGGGTCGCCCTCCAGCAGCCCGGACAACTCCGCCAGATCCACCGGCAGTGGCCTGAGCACCGGCACGGGGCCGGGGCCCAGCGCGGCCTCGAGCTGCCGTGCCAACTCCGCGTCCCCCTCCCAGTCGCGCTCGGTGAGCCCGACGACGCACTGTGCGGCCAGCTCCTCCGCGCCCGGCACCCGCGCGGTCACCGCCTCGCCGACGGCATCCCCCACCTGCTGCAGAACCTCGGCCAGCAGTTGCTCCGACAGCAGCGCGACCAGCGCTGCCCAGTCGCCGGCATGCCGCGCCGCGCGCAGCTGCCGCAGACTCTCCTCGCTCCACGTACCCCTCATGGACAGCACGGTAGCCGCATACCCGATCCGGCGAACGCCAGGTCCGCGGTCAGGGAACAGGCCCTCAGGCGTCTGCTCGCGGGCATGCCCGATGTGGTGGGATGGGCGCATGGGCACGAACACGGTCTCCCCGGAAGGGCTCGCCACACTGGTGGACAGGTTGCGGTGGGACAAGCGCCGCCATCCTTACCACGGGCGGGGCGAGTACCAGGCAACCGCCCACCAAGCACTGGAGACCGCGACCACGCTGGTCGAGGCCGGCCACGCCCAAACGGTCGTGCGGACGCTGCGCACCGCCGTGGACCGGGTCACCCGCACGCTGATGTACCTGGACGACTCCTCCGGCATCGTCGGCGACGCGCTGCAGGAACTGACCGACCTGTACGCCCGCGCCCTCGAACTCGCTCCGCCCGCCAGCCCGAAGACCCTCGCCTCGTGGCTGGTGGCGGCACAGTTCGACGGGCCCGGCTGGCCCCGCATCCACCTGCGCGCCTTCGCCCCAGCCCTCGGCGAGAAAGGAATCGCCGACATCGCCGCCCAGGTCGAGGCCCGCGCCGCCAGTGCCGCACCGGACTCCTGGAGCGCCCAGTTCTCCGTCCGCGACTTCCGGGAACAGCTCGCTGAACTCACCGGCGACGTTGACCACTACGTCGCAGTCCTCGCCGAGGACTTGAAGAGCCCCGAGCAGTACCGAAAGATCACCCTGGCACTGGTGGCCGCCGGCCGCACCGCGGAGGCCGCGGCCTGGGCCCGGCGCGGACTGGCCCACCACCCCGGCAACCCCTACAGCGAACGCCTTCGTGACCTGCTGGTCGACCTCCTCCTCGACGACGACCAACCGGCCGATGCGCTCGAGGTGCGCATCGCCGAGTTCAACCGACACCCGGTCGCCGCCACCTACCGGGCCCTCGCCGCCACCTGCGAGCGCACCGGCGACACCGCGCCGCTCGCCCCGGCCCTGGATGAACTACGCGCCCGCGCCACCGCCGACCCCAACCGCCTCAGCGAACTCGTCCAGGCCCTCACGCTGGCGGGCCTGGACGACGAGGCCTGGTCCACCGCCGCCGCCCATCCCCACCAGGTCGGCCCGCTTCTGCTGCACAGCCTCGTCGAACAGCGCGAGACCACCCACCCCGCCGACGTGCTGCCCGCCTACCGATACCTCGTCCAGGCCCAGCTCTCCGACACCAGCAAGTACCGCTACGACCGCGCGGTCAAGCTGCTGCGCCGCCTGCGCGCCGCCCACGCCGCAGCCGGCAACCCAGACGGATTCAGCGACTACCTCACCGAACTACGGGACGAGCACAAGCGCAAGACCACCTTCATCGCCAAACTCGACAAGGCCGGCCTGACCCCCTGACCCGCCCAGTGCGGAGACGGTCAAGGCCGGAACGGTTACCAGCGGCGCAACGCCTTCCATCGCTGTTCGAAGGCGGCTACTCCCTGCGGGCCGGGCAACTGCCGGTACGCGGCGGGCGGGTTCAGGCACGAGTCCATGTCGCAGGCCGCGGCCAGCTCCACCGGATCCGGCCGGAGCTGCTCGCACAACTCCACGCGAACGGCGGCGAGTTCACCGCCGATCGCGCCCGACTCTGCGGCTTCACCCGCTCAGCCGGACATGCCGATGTCCATCTTCATCGCGACGTCGAACTTGCCTTGGGCGATGAGGGCGCGTTGCTTGGCGCGCCGCGCCTTGCCCTCCGCGCTGGATCCGGTGCTGATGAAGTCGCGGTGGTCGTCGTAGTCCATCCGGATCGCCGGCCCGGGCCCGTAGCCGAGCCGGGCGGTGCCGACGCCCAGGTAGGCGTCCCGGGCCGGTATGTGGTTGCGCTCGTAGCTGTTGTTGTCGCTGCCGTCGGTCCAGTTGCTCGGCCGCAGGCTGCAGTGCGATCCGCCCCAGCCGACGGGCTGTCGACGCGCGGCCAGGCCCAGCGGGTCGGTGAAGAACAGCGCGTTGGGGACGTAGGCGTGCGGGTTGGGACCGCCGTCCAGGCCGAGCGGGTCGCTGCTCAGGTAGCGGCCGGTCGACGGGTCGTAGTAGCGGAAGTAGTTGTACTCGAGGCCTGACTCCGCATCGTCGTACTGGCCCGGCCTGGGCAGGTCAGACCTGATCGAGGGCCTGGTCCACGTCACGGAACTCAGCGCGCACGAGGTCACCGCACCGGAGGACGTCGTACGCGAGGGCGACAACGTCATCGTCATGCTCATCGATGAAGTCGACTTCGCACGCCGCCGCATCCACCTCTCCATTCGGCAGGCCACGGAAGCGTCTTCCCACGACCCGACCGCCGCCAGCTTCGACACGGCACCGTACGGCACAGGGGGCTGACTGACTGGATTCGCCACGACAGAAGCCTGACGCGCCGTCAGGAGCGCTGCCTCAACGTCGCGCCACGCCTTCGACGAAGGCAGCAGCGGGCGCCTCACCATCGCCCGACTGATCCGGCCTTTGGGTAGCCGCTGGACCTGTCGGACGCGCACTTGATCGCTCAAAAAGCGTCAAGTGCAAACCGGCCAGCCAGAATCTGTGATCACGGCGAGCAACCATTGATGCCACATAGTGATCGAAAGATAGGATATGCGGGTGGAAAACGCGCATATCGCCACCAGTCCACGACGCCGAGTAGCCCCCGAGCCCGGCGTCGAACCAGGAAACCGTGAGACGAATGTGAGAGGCAGGCCCCAGAGTGCGCCGAAAGCCGCTTCCTCGCGAACGAGAAAACGGCCTCTGACCTGCGACAATGGGGCGAACCCCAGTCGGGACGACAGGATTTGAACCTGCGACCCCTTGACCCCCAGTCAAGTGCGCTACCAAGCTGCGCCACGTCCCGTGGTCTCGGCGCCTTCGGCGGAGCCTGGGGGGCTCAGCGGTTGGGCTTCTCGACCTTGTTGCCGGTGTCCCGGCGACGTGGAAAACAATACAGCACGTCGGGGGGTGCTCGCTGCCAGGTATCGGGGTGGCGGGGTGCGGGGGTCAGGGGGTGGGGTTGCGGGCGTCGTAGCGGAGGAAGGCGGGGCGGCGGGCGGCGAGGAGGAGGATGGCGGCGACGCAGGCCAGGCCACCGCTGACGACGGAGGTGGCGGGGCTGGTGAGGGAGGCGACGGCGCCGGACTCGAAGTCGCCGAGGCGGGGGCCGCCGGCGACGACCACGATGAAGATGCCCTGCAGGCGGCCGCGCATCTCGTCCGGGGCTGCGACCTGCATCATGGTGTTGCGGAAGATCATGCTGACGGTGTCCGCGCAGCCGGCGACGGCGAGCAGGAAGAGGCCGAGCCAGAGGTTGTGGATCAGGCCGAAGGCGGCGATGGCGAGGCCCCAGGCGGCGACGGCGGCCAGGACGGCGGCACCCTGGCGGTTGACCTTGCCGACCCAGCCGGAGAAGAGAGCGCCGACCAGGGCGCCGACGGCGGGGGCGGAGACGAGCAGGCCGACGGTGCGGGCGTCGCCGGCGTAGAAGGTGACCGCGATGGCCGGGAAAAGGGCGCGCGGCATGCCGAAGATCATCGCGGCGAGGTCGGCGAGGAAGCTGGTGCGCAGGTTGGGCTGCTCGCGGAGGAAGCGCAGGCCGTCCAGGACGGAGGCGCGGCCCTTGCGCTCGCCGAGCGGGAGCATGACGGGCAGCCGCCACATCGCGTAGAGGATGGCTCCGAAGGCGACGGTGTCGACGAGGTACGCGGCCTGGGCACCGTAGGCGCCGATCAGGACGCCGCCGAGCATGGGGCCGACGGTGAGGCCGAGGTTCATGCTGACGGTGTTCAGGGCGTTCGCCGCGGGGAGCTGGTGGGCCGGGACGAGCCGCGGGATCATGGCCGAGCGGGCGGGCGAACTGAGCGCGAAGAAGCCGGCCTGGGCCGCCACGGCGGCGTAGAGGACGGCGACCAGGCCGAGGCCGGCGATGGCCTGGGCGGCCAGGACGGCGGAGACGGCGGCGAGGCCGGCGGAGCCGATCAGGCCGAGGCGGCGGCGGTCCGCGGTGTCGGCGATGGCGCCGCCGTAGAGGCCGAAGGCGATCAGCGGGAAGAGGGAGAAGAGTCCGACCAGGCCGGTGGCAAAACTGGAGCCGGTGAGGTCGTAGACCTGAACCGAGACGGCGACGGCTGTCATCTGCTGGCCGATGGAGGCGACCACCTGGCCGAACCAGACCCGCCGGTAGTCGGCGTTGTCGCGCAGCGGGCTGAGGTCGGCGAAGGCCCCGCGGACGAGTCTGCGGTGCCAGGGGAGTGGGCCGTCCGGGAGCGCGGGCAGGGAGGCGGCGGCCGGCGCCAGGGCATCGGACGGCTCGGAGGACGGTGCTGCGCCCGGTTCCGGCGCCCCGGGGGCGGCCGTCGAATTGGCAGGATGATTGGTCGACACAGTCCCCCATACTCACCACGCCCGCCGACCGGTCCGCCACCGGGGCGCCGGCTTCAGGCCTCCGTCTGCCATGACCAGCGTCCGCAAGCGGTGGCCGCGATCGTGCTCATCGCGACCGCCGACCGGTGCCCACCCCCCGCCGACCGGCGCCCGCCCGTGGGGCCGACGCACCCGCGCGGCAGCGTGCCCGAACCGGCGCGCGCCACCACACCCGCCCGGCCCCGCCCCACACCCCCGCGCTAACGCGTGAGGACCTGCTTCTCCCCCGCCTCGACCGCGAAGTCCAGCCGGTTGCCCGGCGGCGGGAACGGGCAGATGAAGTGGTCGGCGAAGGCGCACGGCGGCAGGTACGCGCGGTTGAAGTCGAGCACCGTGCGACCGTCCACGTCGGGCGCCGGCATGGTGATGAACCGGAAGCGGTAGGTGTCCGTCCCGCTGCTCGCGTCGGCGATGACACCGCTGAGGCCGTTGCCCGCGCGGCTCACCGTGAGGGTACGGTGCTCGCCGGCGACGGTGAAGGAGATCTGGCCGGTGACGGCCAGCGGGCGTTCCTTGCCGTCCGCGTTCGCCACCACGACGGCTTGGTCGTCACCGCTCTCGAACGGGGTGAAGACCGCCGGGACGGCCCACTCCGGCGAGTAGGGGTACGCGGAGATCCCGGCGAAGGCCGCCCGGCGCGGCGCGTCCGGGTCGAAGACCCGGAGGGCCAGCTCACCCTCGCGCTCGATCGGGACGAGGAGCAGCTCGCCCCGCGTGGCGGTGTCGGCGGCCGGGTCGGTGTCCGGGCGGAGCAGGACCTCGCCGTCGACCGGTGCGGTGGCGCCGGCGACGGTGATGCCGTCGACGGCGACCGCCCCGAGCCGGACACCCTCCGCGTCGGCCCACCAGCGGCCGGGCAGGCCGGGGATCTCGGTGGGCTCGGGCTCCAGCCAGTGCGTGCCGGTGAGCGCCAGCGGCCCGTGCGGTGAGCTCACGGCGGCTGCCCGACCGTCGCTCCAGTGCTTCCATTCCTCCGCGGCTGTCGCCGTCATCGGCATGCCCTCCCACTTCGGTCCGAGGCCCGCAGGCCTTGCTGACAGGACTTCCCCACAAGCCTTCCCGGAAGGCCCGCCGGCAGGCCTTCCTGGTTCCGTCAAAGGTCCCGCGTCGACACGTGTCCGCACAGACCCGACATCGACGCGTGACGACACCGGCACGGCGAGACAGGCGTACGCCATCGCATCGACTCGTCTCGACGCGTCTCAGCACACCTCATCAGATCAACACCGGCCACGGGGGTGGTTCATCCCTTCAGTTCATCCCTTCAGGGGCCGGAACAGGCCCTCCTGCACGACCGACACCACCAGCCGGCCGCTCCGGTCGTAGATCTGCCCGCGGGCCAGGCCGCGCGCGCCGTGCGCGATCGGGGACTCCTGCTGGTACAGCAGCCAGTCGTCGGTCCGGAACGGGTGGTGGAACCACATCGCGTGGTCGAGCGAGGCCATGTCGAAATGGCGGGTGCCCCAGAGCGGCTCGACGGGGGCGCGGACGGCGTCCAGCAGCGTCATGTCGCTCGCGTAGGTCAGGGCACAGACGTGGATCAGCGGGTCGTCGGGCAGCGAGCCGTTGGTGCGCAGCCAGACGCCGCTGCGCGCCTCGACGCCGTCCAGCTCCTCCTTGCTCCAGCGCAGCCGGTCGACGTACCGGATGTCGAAGGGCTGTCTGCGGCTGATGAACGGCGGCAGCTCACCGAGCCGGGAGCCGACCTCCTCCAGCGCGCTCGGCAGGTCCTCGGGAGCGGCGACGTCCGGCATCGGGTACTGGTGGTCGATGCCGCCCTCCTCCGGGAGGTGGAAGTCCGCGGTGAGCGCGAAGATCGAGCGGCCGCCCTGGATGGCGAGCACCCGGCGGGTGGTGAAGGAGCGGCCGTCCCGGATCCGGTCGACCTGGTAGACGATCGGCACACCGGGCACCCCGGGGCGCAGGAAGTAGGCGTGCAGTGAGTGCACGGGACGGTCACTGTCCACCGTTCGCCCCGCCGCGACCAGTGCCTGGCCGGCGACCTGGCCGCCGAAGGTCCGCTGGAGCGCCTCCTCGGGGCTGCGGCCCCGGAAGATGTTCAGCTCGATCTGCTCAAGGTCCAGCAGTTCGACGAGTTCGTCGACGGGGGTACCCATGCGTGCGCTTCCTCTCCGGGTGGCCGGCCCGGACGGAGGTCTTCCGCCCGTTTGCCGGCGCCCGTTCTCTCGAATTCTCCCGCCCCTTCGAATTCTCCAGCGAGTCCGGGCATTCCCCACACCCGGGGTGTCCGTCGGCGAATCACTCGAACGAGGTGCCGAGCTCCAGAACACCTCTCCGCAGCGCACTTCCGGAACGCGCCTCCGGAACGCGCGAATCTGCGGACCGGACCGGACCGGACCGGACCGCCCTCAGCCCGCGGAGCCGACCGCGAGGCCGCTCTGCCGGACGGTGATGTTGAGCCGCCCGGTCAGCCCCAGCGCCGGGTCCGCCGTACCGGGCAGCGTCCGCACCACACCGTGGTAGGCGAACCGGGACGGGCCGCCGAAGACCAGCAGGTCACCGCTGTGCAGCTCCAGGTCGGTCCACGGGCGGGTCCTGGTTTCGGTGTTGCCGAGGCGGAAGACGCAGGTGTCGCCGAGCGAGAGCGAGACGACGGGCGCGTCCGTCCGCTCGTCGCGGTCCTGGTGCAGGCCCATCTTCGCGCCGTGCGCGTAGTGGTTCACGATGGCGATGTCGGGCTCGTAGCCGGCCGCGCCCGCGATCGTCCCGACCGCGTCGCCGTAGGCCTGCGCGACGGCCCGGCGGGCGAGCTCTCCGAGCTCGGGCGGGAAGGCCTTGACCGGCGCGCCGTCCGCGGCGGTCCGGCGGTAGCCGTAGGGGTACCAGTGCCAGCCGAGGCTCACCATCTGCACGGACATCATGCCGCCGGTGGGTATCCGGACGGTGTGCATCCCGGCGGGCGGCCGGGCCCACTGCCGACAGGCGGTGACGAGACGCAACTGGGCGTCGGCGGCGAGCCAGCCGGGGAGCAGGACCGCACCGGGCGCCGGCTCGGACCTCTCCCGGGCCGCTCCGGCCCCGGTGCCCGCACGCCCGCCCGTTCCCGGCTCGTCGCCGAACAGCTCGCCCTGGATCACACCACCATCCTCGCGCAGCGGTCCGACAACTCGGACGACGCGGGGGCCGGCCGGATCCGAACCGGCCGGCCCGCCGAGCTGTCGCGCCGTCGCGCCGTCGAGCCGGAGGACCGTCGAACCGGAGGCGGCACGCTCACTCGTCCCCGATCATCCCGATCTCCCGAGCGCAGACCGGCCAGGCCTCCCACCCCTGCATCCGGAGGATCTCCTCGGCGACGGCGGTCTGCTGCCGGCGGCTCGCATGGTCGGGCCGGTCGGCGAACCGCAGGCCACCGGCCTCCTCCCAGGTGGGAGGCCAGATCTGCAGGCCGCCGAAGTAGCCGTTGCCGGTGTCGGCGCGCCAGTCTCCGCCGCTCTCGCACTCGGCCAGGTCGTCCCAGACCAGGTCCGCGACGGTCACCGCGGCCCGCGCCCGCCCGTCCGGCAGCACCACGGCGGTCGCGAGCACCGCGACGACCGCGGCTGCGACAGCGACAGCGGCTCCGGCCGCGCCACCACCCCGCACCGACCCACCCCCGGTAGGGACGAACGATTCACGGCTGATCCTACGAATCGAAGGCATAGCAGCCGACCCTAGGCGCGCGCCGCCCCGACACACTTCGACACACCGGACACGCCGACGGCCGCTCCCCCGCGCAGCGGAGAAGCGGCCGTTCCGGATCCCTCAGGACCCGGTGGATCCACGGAACCCACGGGTCCCTGGAGGTCCGACCAGGCGAACAGGATCAGACGGTCAGGGTCTGGCCCGGGAAGATCAGGTCGGGGTTGCCACCGATGACCTTGGTGTTCTTGCTGTACAGGTCGTGCCAGTCCAGGCCCTTGGCGGCAGCGATCTTGCTCAGGGTGTCGCCGGACTTGACGGTGTAGTTGCCACCGTTGACCCGCTTGGCGTCGTTGGAGGTCCCGGCCTTCCACGACTTGGCGGAGTCGTTGGACTTCGGCGCGACGGCAGCCTTGGGCGCGACGGCGGCCTTCGGGGCCTCGGCCGGCTTCGGCGCGGCCGGCTTCGGCGCGGCCGGCTTCGGCGCGGCCGGCTTCGGGGCCTCGGCCGGCTTCGGCGCGGCCGGCTTCGCGGCGGTGGTCGCACCGGCGGAGGTGTCGACCGCGGCCGGGGCGCCGCCCTTGGTCAGACCGGCCTTGACGGAGCAGACGGGCCAGGCGCCCGGGCCCTGCGAGGCGAGGACCTTCTCGGCGATGGAGATCTGCTGCGCCTTGGTGGCCAGGTTGGCCTGCGGGGCGAAGGCGGTGCCGCCGAAGGCGGCCCAGGTGCTGGAGGTGAACTGCAGACCGCCGTAGAAACCGTTGCCGGTGTTGATGGCCCAGTTGCCACCGCTCTCGCACTGGGCGACAGCGTCCCAGGTGGCGACGGAGGCGGCGGAGGCCGAGGTGGCCGTGACGAGGCCGGCCACCGGCAGGGCCGCGACAGCGGCGCCCGCCACGACAGCCATCCGAACGCGGTTGCGCTTGGTGACGGTGGAGGTGGTGGCAGCGGCAGACTCGTTACGGAAAGACATGGGGTTCCTCTCGACAGCCCCGGGCGGGCATGCGGAACCAAGCCCTCGGAGGGGATCGATTCGCTCGCCGCGTCCGTCGGGCGGCCGGGCACGTGTCGGACGTGCCGCGCCGCCCCGGCCACCCGCCACGCACCGGCGACCTGTTCGAGCGGTCGCATCGGCGGGCACGGCCTGCGCCGGGGTGAGCCGGCGGGCTGTGCGTCGGGGGTGAACCCGGGTGGTGCTCGTTGCACCGCCAATGAAGCTACGAGTCGGCCGCCGGGGATCCAAACATCCGACGGTCTGCCCAGCTCAGCCAAGGGTTACCGATGGTAATGACCTTTCAATGACGCCCTATTTGTCCGTTTTGGCCGTCATTTCCTAGATCAAACATCATCGACCCGTGACCCACCTCACGGCTTCATTCCGGCAGTCCCGTCGCCGACATCGACACATTGCGACCACGGGGACACGCCGGGCGATCGATTCCGGGGCAATAACCGTCAGCCTCGACGACCACCCGTGACCCCTGCCACAGGGGTCCGTTGGTAGAGGCGGCCACAAACAGTCCCCTGCCAGCCCACGCGACCCGCCCACGACACCCCTCTCCACCCGAACACGCTCGCCCACTCGCCTAGTCGTCCACTCGCCCGTTCCCCGTCCCACTTCGCCATTCCGTCCATCCGCCCGTTCCCCCGTCCCACATCCCCATATCCCGACATCCCGACATCCCGACATCCCGAGGAGTTCCAGTGCCGCGCATGCTCGACGTCAGCGACGAAGTCCGGTCCGAGATCGGCGACGACGAGGCCGACCGCCTGCTCGGTGGCGCCCACGCGCCCGACAGTTACGAGTGCACGTCCTGCCGCACGCCCGGCGACTCGCTCCAGGAGCCCACCAGCACCGTGCTGTTCGTCGGCGAGGAGACCGCGGTGCTCGCGTTCGCGCACGCCCGCTGCATCCCCTCCCAGGTGGTGCCGGTCGCCGAGGAGCAGTTGGTCGGCGCCGTCCGCAGCATCAGCCAGGCCCAGGTCGGCGCCCCGGCGACCGCGGGCGGCCCGGCGGTGCCCTCACCGGCCACCGCCCCGGAACCCACCGCGTCCGCCGCGTCCCCCGACCGGCCCGCCGGCGCGCTGGAGCAGCCCAGCACCCCCGGGCAGGCCGCCATCCTCGGCATCACCTGCGGGCTCGTCCTGCACGGGGAGACGGGCCACGCCTCGCTGGTCGTCGAGCCCACCGGACCGGTCGGGCGGCCGGGCAACACCTCGGGCACCGACGAGTTCCTGGACCTCCTGCAGGATGCGGGCTTCCAGCTCGTCACCGACCTCGACAAGACGCCGGACCAGCTGCCCGGCTGGTCGGTGCTGGTGGCGATGGGCAAGCTGCACGCGATCCTGCAGCCCGCCGCAGCCGGCGGCAGCACCGGGTGGTGGCAGGCGCACCAGCCGCTCCAGGTCACCGAGGCCTGGCGGATCGCGGCCAGCCAGATGGCGGAGGTGACCATGTACGCCGTGCCGGCCGGCATGGTCGGCCGTCAGCCGCGCGAGGACCTGCTCCGCCAGGCGCTGGAGCGCGCCGTGGCCCTCGGACAGGTGGTCGCCGCCTCGCTGCCGCTCGCCGGCACCTGAGCCTCCCGGGGCGGGCGGCCTGCGCCCGTGGAGAGCCCGACCGCAGCCCGACCGGCCCCGACGGGCTGCGGCCCCACCCTGCCCCCACCCTGCCCCCGTCCCCGTCCCCGTCCCCCTGCACCGATCCCACCGAACGCCGCCGTACGGAGTCCCCGCCCGCGGTCGAGCGGTGGCCGGCCGGTGCCGATCGTCGGCCCGATCGGCACCGGCCGTCTTCCGTCTCGGCGACGCCCCCCGGACTGCGCCACCGCGCTGCCACCCCGGGGCTGCCACCCCCGGCTGCCCCTCCCGGACTGCCGCCCCGGGGCTGCGGAGCCCGCATCCCCCGGGCCTCTCGATCGTTGGCCCCTGTGTGTACAGCTACGAGGCCTCCGCATCCCACCGCCGGTCCGCCACCGTCCCACGTGCGATCCCGGGCATGCGCCCGTCGTACGACGCGGAGAACCCCCACTCGACGACGCCGATCTACGACGAGCTGTACTCCGAGTACCGGCGGCTGTTCCGGGCGCTGCCGGGCGACCGCTCGGGCGAGGAGAACCTGAAGTTCACGGGCTTCGCCGTCCGGGACGGCTACCCGCTCTTCGGCGAGCCGCGGTCCTACCCCCCGCAGCAGCAGTCCTTCCAGACGTACGCGGGCCAGGCACTCGGCCTCCCCCAGTTCATGCCCAGCCAGCAGACCGGCCCCGGCGTGGCCGGCCACACGACGCACGGCGGCCACGCCGCACACAGCGGTCATGCCACACACAGCGGCCACACCTCCCACGGCGGCGCCCCTTCCCTCGGCACGCCCCACCCCGGCTTCTCCCACACCGGCGGCGCCACCCATACCGGCACCGCCCCGTACGCCGCACCGACCGCGCCCGGCGCCCACCCGGCCGACCCCGCCAACGACGGCACCGGCCACGCCGCACCGGCCGACCGCCATCTCGCCCATGCCCAGAGCCACCCCGCGCCCCCGCTTCACACCCAGGCCGCCGGCCACGGCGGTTCGACTGCCCCTGGCGGCCAACCCGCCCGGACCGCCGGCCAGTTCACCAACGGACAGGGCTGGGTCGCGGCGGGCTACCTCGGCCCGGTCCCACATCCGATGCCCGCACCCGCGTCCTTCCCGGCACCGGTCACGGGCACGGGCACGGGCACGGGCACGGGCGCCAGCGCCGCCGTCGGCCCGGCGACCGGCGGCCGCCACCGCAACCTGCTCTCGCTCCCCCCGGGCCGCAGCGGCGACCAGCACTGACCCGACGCGGCCACCGGTCGCCGGGCCCGCGGCGAAGCATCCGCCTCCCCCGCCCCCTACGCGCCCTCCCCCACCACCCCACGGGACGGGCCGCCCCCACCCCCCGCACGCAGGAGGGCCCCGCCACCGAGTGGCGAGGCCCTCCTCGTCGTCGCGCGGCGCGCGCCGCGTCGGTCCTACTTCTTCTTGCGCTTCTCGCGCACCCGGACGGAGATCGAGATCGGCGTGCCCACGAAGCCGAACTCCTCGCGCAGACGGCGCTCGATGAAGCGGCGGTAGCCGGCCTCCAGGAAGCCCGAGGCGAACAGCACGAAACGCGGCGGACGGGTGCCCGCCTGGGTGCCGAAGAGGATGCGCGGCTGCTTGCCACCGCGGATCGGGTGCGGGTGGGCGGCGACCAGCTCGCCGAGGAAGGCGTTCAGCCGCGCGGTCGGGATACGGGTCTCCCAGCCCTCCAGCGCGGTCTCGATCGCCGGGACGAGCTTCTCCATGTGCCGGCCGGTCTTGGCCGAGACGTTGACCCGCGGTGCCCACTGGACCTGGACGAGGTCGCGCTCGATCTCGCGCTCCAGGTAGTAGCGGCGCTCCTCGTCCAGCTGGTCCCACTTGTTGTAGGCGATGACGACGGCGCGGCCGGCCTCGACGGCCATCGAGATGATCCGGGTGTCCTGCTCGGCCAGGGTCTCGCTGGCGTCGATCAGGACGACCGCGACCTCTGCCTTCTCCAGCGCGGAGGAGGTGCGCAGCGAGGCGTAGAAGTCGGCGCCGGCGGTCAGGTGGACCCGGCGGCGGATACCGGCGGTGTCGACGAACTTCCAGGTCTTGCCGCCGAGTTCGATCATCTCGTCGACCGGGTCGCGAGTGGTGCCGGCCAGCTCGTTGACGACGACGCGCTCCTCCCCGGCGACCTTGTTGAGCAGGCTGGACTTGCCGACGTTCGGGCGGCCGATCAGCGCAACGCGGCGCGGACCGCCGGGGGCGGCGTCGCCGAAGGTCTGCGGCGGGGCCTCGGGCAGGGCGGCCATCACGGCGTCGAGCAGGTCACCGGAGCCGCGGCCGTGCAGGGCGGAGACCGGGTAGGGCTCGCCGAGGCCGAGCGACCACAGGTAGGCGGCCTCGGCCTCGGTGGACGGGCCGTCGACCTTGTTCGCGCAGAGCACGGTCGGCTTGCCGGCCCGACGGATGATCTTGATCAGGGCCTCGTCGGTGTCGGTCGCGCCGACGGTGGCGTCGACCACGAAGAGCACCGCGTCGGCGGTCTCGATGCCGAGTTCGGCCTGGGCGGCGACCATGGCGTCGATGCCGAGGACGTCGATCTCCCAGCCGCCGGTGTCGACGACCTTGAAGCGACGGCCGTTCCAGGAGGCCTCGTAGCTGACCCGGTCCCGGGTGACGCCCGGCTTGTCCTCGACGACGGCCTCACGGCGGCCGATGATGCGGTTCACCAGGGTCGACTTGCCGACGTTCGGGCGGCCGACGACGGCCAGCACCGGCAGCGGCGCGTGGCTGCCGTCGCCCAGGCCGTCGACGTCCTCCAGGTCGAAGCCCTCTTCGGCGGCGATCGCCATGAACTCGGCGTACTCGACGGCGTCCAGCTCGCCGTGGCCGGCGGTGGGGTGCTCTGCGGTCATGTTCGTGTTTTCCGTTTCCCGGCCCGGCCCTTCCCAGGGGCGCGCCGTGCGTACCTGCCCCGCTCGGGGCAGCGCGAGTACTACGACGGGGTGCCTCGGTGGCACCCCGCCTTCCTGCTCGGGACCGGCCCCGGCACGGAAGCCGGACGAGCCGGACGAGCCGACCCGGCAGACCGACCCGACCGGACGTCCGTCCGTCCGGCGAAGACCCAGCGGATCAGCCGGCCGACGGCATCAGACGGCCGACAGTCCGGCGCGCTCCTCGACCAGCGCGGAGATCGTGCCGATCACCTGCTCCAGGGTGAGCTCGCTGGTGTCGACCAGGACCGCGTCCGCGGCCTGGGTCAGCGGCGCCGTCTCCCGGGAGGAATCGGCGGCGTCGCGGCGGGCGAGGTCGGCGGCCATCGCGGTGATGGTCGCCTCGTCCACCCCCTTGGCCCGCAGCTCGGCGGCACGGCGCTGGGCGCGGGCGGCCTCCGAGGCGGTGAGGAAGACCTTGACGGTGGCGTCCGGGAACACCACGCTGCCCATGTCCCGGCCCTCGGCGACGATGCCGCGCTCGGCGACCTCGGCGCAGCCGCGCTGCAGCTCCACCAGTCGAGTCCGCACAGCCGGCACCGCGGACACGGCGCTGACGTGCGCCGTCACCTCGGGGCCGCGGATCGGGCCGGACACGTCCTGGCCGTCCACGGTGATGGTCGGGCCCTCCGCGTCCGTGCCGGAGACGATCACCGGCTTGCCGCAGGCGACGGCCACGGCGTCGGCGTCGGCGACGTCCACGTCGTTGGTCAGCATCCACCAGGTCATCGCCCGGTACATCGCACCGGTGTCCAGGAAGCTGAGCCCCAGCCGGGCGGCGACCGCCCGCGAGACGGTCGACTTGCCGGAGCCGGAGGGTCCGTCGATGGCGACGACGACCGGGGCGTGCGCCTGGTCGGCAGTGTCCACGGGGCGAACCTCTCTCTGAAACCTGGGGCCCGGACCCCGCGCGACCTGATTCCGCGCAGCGTGAAACCCGGGGATGTCTCCCTCAAGGTTAATGGACCGGCGCGAAAGGCCGCTCCCGCCCGGTCGGCTCCGGGCCGCGGCCCGCCGCCGGCCCGGGAAGGCCCTGCCGGCCGGGCTCAGTCCCGGACGCTCCAGCCGCTCGCCCGCAGCGCCGCCGTCAGCGGCTTCACCGCCGCCGGGGCGACCGACAGCTGGACGAAGCCCACCTGCTGGCCGGTGGAGTGTTCGATGGCGACGTCCTCGATGTTGACGCCCGCCGCGCCGACCTCGCCGAAGAGGCGGCCGAGCTCACCGGGCTGGTCTCCGAGCACCACGGCCACCGTCTCGTACCGGGTGGGCGGTGCGCCGTGCTTGCCGGGGATCCGGGCCTGGCCGGTGTTGCCGCGTCGCATGACGGCCGCGATCCCGGCCGCCCCGGCCCGGCGCTCGCCCTCCTCGGCGGTCTGGAGTGCGCGCAGCGCGGTGACGGTGTCGCCGAGGTCAGCGGCGACCTCCTCCAGGATGTCGGCGACGGCGCCCGCGTTGGCGGAGAGGATGTCCACCCACATGCCGGGGTTGGAGGCGGCGATCCGGGTCACGTCCCGGACGCCCTGACCGGAGAGCCTTATGGCCGTCTCGTCGGCGTGCTCCAGCCGGGCCGCGACCAGCGAGGAGAGCAGCTGCGGGGCGTGCGAGACCAGGGCGACGGCGCGGTCGTGGGCGGCCGCGTCCATCACGATCGGCATCGCGCCGCAGAGGGCGACCAGCTCCAGGACGGCGTTGAGCGTCTCGGTGTCGGTGTCGGGGGTGGGGGTGAGCACCCAGGGCCGCCCCTCGAACAGGTCGGCGCGGGCGGCCAGCGGGCCGGAGCGCTCACGCCCGGCCATCGGGTGGCTGCCGATGTAGTGGACGGTGTCGCAGCCCAGCGCGGCGATCTCCGCGCGCGGACCGTCCTTCACGCTGGCGACGTCGGTGTACCAGCGGGCCAGACCGCGCCGCTGGCAGTCGGCGAGCACCTTGCCGACCAACGCGGGCGGCACGGCGATGATCGCCAGGTCCACCGGGCCGTCCGCGGGCTCGGTGGTGCCGGCGCCTAGCGACGCCGCGGTACGGGCCGCGTCCGGGTCGGCGTCCTCCAGGTGGACGGTCAGCCCGCGTCCGGTCAGGGCGAGCGCGGCGGACGTCCCGATGAGTCCGGTACCGACGACGACGGCAGTGCGCATGGCGGGTTGGCTCTCCTCACGGCTGACCTGAGCGTGCTCGCCCCATCCTCTCGCATCACCGGGCCCCGTCCCCACCACCGCCACCGCCACCGCCACGCCCCTGCGCGAACCCGTGCTGCCCCGCACCCGCGCAACCGCCGGGCCCACTGCCCCGTCCCCTCTCACGACGACGACCACGGTCTCTTCCCGACCGCAACCACGGCGACCACGGCCACCGCACGACGAGCACGACCACCGCACGACGAGCACGGAAGCACCACCACCGGGCCCGCAGCAGGCTGCGGGCCGGACCGCACACGCCACGCAGGGACGAAATCCAGCGACGCCCGCACCGAAGCGAGGCAGACTGACCGCTCAGGGGGCGGCAGCGCGCGATTCGGCGCGGGACAGCGCGAACGAAGGGGCAGGCCGGGTGAACGATCAGCACAGTGCAGAGAACGGGAAGCGAACGGACGGGCCCGAGGTACCGGCCCACCCGTCGGTGCTCGACTCCGTCGTGGTCTACGCCGCCGGAGCGGTCTGCCGCCGCCGGGCCCGGGTGGCGCTGCCGCCGAACGGCCGGCTCCGGCTGACCGGCCTGCCCCGCGTGCTCGACGGACGGTCGCTGCGCGCCCGGGTGCTCGACGGACCGCCCGGCACCGCCGTCACCGAGGCCCGCCTCGAACCGGTCGCCGAACTCCGCAGTCGCGCCGAACTCCCGGAGCTGCGGCGCCGGTTGGACGAGGCACGGGAGCACGAGCACTCCGTCCGCGAGCGTCACCGGTTGGCCCTGGCGACCATCGCCGAGACGGCCGCCCTGCGTGCGGTGCCACCGCCGCGCCGCAGGGACGAGCCACTGCGCCGGACGCCCGCCGACGCCTGGCTGGAGCTGGCCGAGTTCGTCGACGAGCGCCTCGACCGGCTCCAGCAGCGTGCCGAGGAGCTGACCCGGGATCTGGAGGCCGCCGAGCACGAGTCCGCGGTGCTCGCCGACCGGTTGGAGCGCTCCTCCACGGCCGAGCCTGCCCACCCCGTCGAGACCTCGGCCACCGTGCTGGTGACGCTCGCCACCCCGCGTGCGACCGCAGCGCCCGACGGCAGCCCGCCCGACGACAGCGCTCCGCTCCCCGACACCGCGGCCCTCCCCGGTCTCCCCGGTCTCCCCGGCCCCACCGGCCCCACCGGCACCGCAGCTCTCCCGGATGCCGCGGCCCCCGCCGGCGCCGCCGAGATCGAGCTCGAACTCGAGTACGGCGTCCCCGGCGCCCGCTGGGTACCCGCCTACCGCCTCTCCTACCGCCAGGGAGCGGACACCGGACAGCTGCTCCTGCGCGCCTCCGTCGCCCAGCGGACCGGCGAGGACTGGACCGGCGTCCGGCTCGCCCTCTCCACCGCCGACCTGGACCGGCGCACCGACCTCCCCAGGCTCCGCTCGCTGCGGATCGGCCGCAGCCAGCCCGTCCCGCCGCCGTCCGGCTGGCGCGAGACCCCGGGCGGCCTGGCCGACCTCTTCACCGGCTACGACGCGGCGGGCCCGCGGCCCACTCCCGAGCGCCCGGCCGCGGTCACCGCCGCGCCGTTGCCCGCCCCGGTGACGGCCGGCGCTCCGCGCACGGGCGGCGCGCCCGACACCGAGGGGCCGGATTTCCTGCTGGCCGGCTTCGCCGGGTACGGAGGGCCGCCGCCCCCGCAGCCCGGCGGCCCGCTACCGCCGCCCGCCGTCGCACCGGCCCCTCCCGCGCCGGCCGCCCCGGGCGGCGCCCCGGCCCGCGCCAGACGTGCCTCCCGCCCGGCGGCGCGCCCCGCCCTCGCCGCACCGGCCGCCGACACGACCGCACGCTTCGCCGCGTACGGCGGCCCCGGCGGCCCCGGCGGCCCCGAGCCCGGCGGAGCCGGAGCCGAACCCGCCGAGCCGTTCGCGCCGCTCACCCCCGACGCCGCGCTGCTCGACTACCCGGCCCTCGTCCTGTCCGGCCCCGAGCAGCCCGCCGCCCGCCGCGGCACGCTGCGGACGCCCACCGCCGGACGGCCCACGCCGGCCCGGCAGCACTCGGCGAACGTCGCCCGGTCGGTGGCCGCCCTGCCGCTGCCCCGCCACGCCGTGCCGCCGCGCGACGCCGCGGGTTCCTTCGACCACCGCTTCGACGCCGCCGCACCGGCCGACATCCCGTCGGACGGCACCTGGCACACCGTCACCATCGGCGAGATCCCGCTCTCCGTCCGCCCCGAGTACGTCACCGTGCCCTCCGTCGAGGAGAAGGTGTACAGCACGGTCGTACTCGCCAACCCGACCTCGCAGGCCGTGCTGGCCGGGCCGGTGGAGGTCACCGTCGACGGCGAGTTCCTGCTCACCGCCGCGCTGCCCACCCTCGCCCCCGGCGGCACCCGCCGGCTGGGCGTCGGCGTGGCGGAGAGCATCGAGGTGGTACGCCGCACCGAGCTGCGCGAGTCCACCGCGGGCATGCTCAACAACACCACCCTGCTCGACCACCGGGTGCACCTGGAGCTGGCGAACCGGCTCGGGCGGCCGGTGACCGTCGAGGTCCGCGAGCGGGTGCCGGTCGCCTCGGACGCGGACATCCGGATCGACGAGCGCGCCGACTGGCACACTCCCGCGAACCCCGCCCCGGAGTACCCGGCGGGCACCCGGCTCTGGCGCGTCGAGCTGCCGCCGGGCGGGCGGGCCGAGCTCGACGGCGGCTTCCAGATCAGAATCCCGGCCGGCAAGGCCATCGTCGGCGGAAACCGGAGGAACTGAACGATGACCAGCACCACCGCCCCCCTCCCGGTCACCGCCGTCACCTGCCTGGAGGACCGCAGCCAGATCGAGCGCACCGCCGCCGTCGAGCTCTCCGCCGGCGTCCAGCGGCTGCGCCTCGGCCCGATCACCGCGCTCGCCGTCGACCGCACCCTGCGCGCCGAGGTGGACGCCGCGGGCACCCGCGTCCTGGACGCCCGCATCGTGCGCGCCTGGACCCCGCGCGCTCCGCAACCGCCCGGCCCGGACGACTCCGAGCTGCGCCACCGGGTGCACGAACTCGAACAGCGGACCCGCCGCGAGGAACAGCTGCGCGACCGTCTCCAGGCCAGGCTGGCCCTGCTCGCCCAGCTCTCCGCCGACCTGCTGCGCGAGATCGGCGAGGGCGCCGGCGCCGGCGAGGTCGAACGGGCCCGCTGGACGCGCGAACTGGACCGGGTGGACGGCGAACGGGAGCGGTACGGCGAGGAGCTGCGCGCCGTCCGCTCCCGGCTGCGCCGGCTGGAGGAGGACGCCACCCGGGCCCGGATCGCGCTCGACCAGGCCGAGGAGGAGCCGGCCGAGCTCGTCGCCCACCTCGACCTCACGGTCGAGGCCGCCACCGCCGGACCGGCCCGGCTGACCGTCAGCCACCTCGTCCCCTGCGCGCTCTGGCGGCCCTCCTACCGGGCCACCCTGGTCGACGGCACCCTGCGGCTGGAGTCCGAGGCCGTGGTCTGGCAGCGCACCGGGGAGGACTGGACGGCCGCCCGGCTCACCCTGTCCACAGCCCGCTCCGCGCTGGCCACCGAACCGCCCGCCCTGGCCGAGGACCGGCTGACGCTGCGCGAGCGCAGCGCGGAGGAGCGCCGCACGGTCGAGGTCGAGCTGCGTGAGGAGGCGATCGGCACGCTCGGCCCGTCCGGCGAGGTCCCGGGGGTGGACGACGGCGGGGAGGTCCGGGTGCTGCGCGCGCCCGCGCCGGCGTCGGTGCCCTCGGACGGCCGGGCGCACCGGGTGCCGCTGGGCGCCTTCACCGTACCGGCCACCACCGAGTACGCCTGTGCGCCGGAGCTGTCCCCGCTGGTCACCCAGGTGGTGCGGTTCCGCAACGCGGCCGGGCACGCGCTGCTGGCCGGCCCGGTGGAACTGGTCCGCGGCAGCGGCTTCACCGGCCGCGGCGAGCTGCCGTTCACGGCGGCGGGCGCCGACGCCGAGCTGGCCTTCGGCAGTTCCGACGGCTACCGGGTGGTCCGCGAGGCGGAGGAGAGCCAGGCCACCACCGGGCTCGGCCAGCGCCAGGTGACCACCCGGACGGTCCGACTGCACATCTCCCGCTTCTCCGGCCCGGAGGAGCAGGACGAGCGGCTGGTCGCGGTGCGCGAGCGGGTGCCGGTCTCCGAGGTGTCCGCGGTGGAGGTGCGGCTGCGCAAGGAGGACTGCCGGCCGGCCCCGGACGCCTTCGACGCCGAGGGCATCGCCCGCTGGGACGTCCCGCTGGGCCCTGGCGCGCACCGCACCGTCACGCTGGTGTACGAGGTCTCCGCCTCGTCGAAGGTGGCCGGCCTGTGACGACGGCCCTGGCCACGTCCGCGGCCGCGCGCCGGGCGGAACCGCCCGGCGACCCGCCGTCGTGACACCCGCTCAGTCTCGGACGTCCGCTCGGCTACCGGCTCGGGGTACAACAGAACCATGATCCTGCACCTCGCCCCCCTGGACGACTGGCTGGCCGACCCCGGCCGGCCGTACGCCACCGCCTCGTTGCTCACCGACGGGTTCATCCACTGCTCTGCGGACGAACAGACGGCACTCGCGGTGGCCAACGCCTTCTTCGCCGACGCCCGCGAGCCGCTGATGGCGCTGCTGATCGAGGAGTCGCTGGTGGAGCCGATGGTCAAGTGGGAGGCCCCGCACGGCGCGCCGCCGCCCGGGGCCACGCCCGGCGTGCTGTTCCCCCACATCTACGGGCGGCTGAACCGGTCCGCCGTGGTCGGCCTGGAGAAGGTCGAGCGTGGCCCGGACGGCCGCTGGGCGAGCCTCACCCCCTGGAGCTGAACCCGCACGCCCACCGCCACGGCCGCGTGCCGGCACGCCCACCGCCACGGCCGCGTGCCGGCACGCTCACCGCCACGGCCGGGTGCCGGCACCAACCGGCGTTCCGGCGACGGCCGGGGTCAGAGCCAGCCGCGCTCCCGGGCCGCCATGCCGGCCTGGAACCGGGTGGTGGCGCCGAGCTCGCGCATCAGGCTCTGCAGCCGGCGTTGGGTGGTCCGGGCGCTCCAGCCGAGCGAGCGGGCGATCGACTCGTCGGTGAGGCCCGCCGCGAGCAGGCCCAGCAGCTTGCGGTGGTCGGCCTCCGGCTCCAGCGCCTCCTCCGCCGCCCCGATCTCGGCCTGGAGCTGGACGGCGCGCTCCCACTCCGCCTCGAACAACGTGTCCAGCGCCTGCAGCAGCGCGGACGGGTGGATGACGTAGGCGGCGTCGAGGACGCTGTCCCCCACGCTGATCGGGATGATCGCCATCCGGTCGTCCGACATGATCATCTTCATCGGCAGCACCGGCCGGACCCGCGCCTCCTCGCCGTCCGCGACGCCGACCAGGATGTTCTTCTCCAGCCGGCCCGGCCAGGCCACCGCCTCCCGGTCGTAGATGGTCCGGAACCGCAGCCCCTCCTTCATCCGCCGGCCCTGCAGCGGGATGTTGGCCACCGGGTCCTGGATGTACGGGGGGCAGTCGAAGCCGCGGACCTGGTACCGGCTGGTCTCGGTGATGTGCTCCAGTCGCTGGGCGATCGCCTCCCCGCCGGTCAGCACCTCGACCGAGTGCGCCGGGTCGGTGTAGCGCGAGGCCTCCCGGAAGGCGTCCATCAGGCGGTGCATCTCGGCGCGGGCGTGCCGCAGTTCGGACTCGCGGTGGCCGATCAGCGTGCCTATCGCGACATCGGGGGCCACCGCCAGGAACCGGTGCCGGTCCACCGGGGCGCGGGTCGCCATACCGTGCTGCGCCAGCCGGTCCAGCGCGCGCATGCTCTGCTGGAGGGTCAGCCCGCACGCGACCGCCAGGTCCTCCGCCGTGGACTGCGGATTGGCCACCAGCGCCGCGTAGACCCGCCCGTCCGGTGCGGCCAGTCCCAGTGCGCTGAGTGGTGCATCGGACACGACGCCGCTCCCCGTCTCGCCTCCCGCCCGCGCCACGGTGGCGCACTCCCGCCACTCGGCGGGCCGCGGTCAGGTGGCAATCCTCGGCCACGGATCATCGCGCTGGCAAGGCGGTGACCAGGCGATGCGTCCCGGCTCACAGCAGGACCCGCCGAACGGTGTGAGGGCCTCCCCGCCACTCGGCGGGGAGGCCCTCAGCAGGCGTGGGCCCGAAGGTACGGACCGGTCCGCCGGCTGCGCGGCCGGCCCGCCCGGGACACCGACGGGTCTACAGACCGACCTCGCGCATCAGCTGGCCGACCTCGGGGTTGGTCAGACGGCGCAGCCAGCCGGACTTCTGGTCGCCCAGGGCGATCGGGCCGAAGTGCGTGCGCACCAGCTTCTCGACCGGGAAGCCGGCCTCGGCCAGCATCCGGCGGACGATGTGCTTGCGGCCCTCGTGCAGGGTGACCTCGACGAGGTAGTTCTTGCCGACGTTGGAGACCACCTTGAAGCTGTCGGCGCGGGCGAACCCGTCCTCCAGCTCGATGCCCTGCGCGAGCTGCTTGCCCAGGTCGCGCGGGATCGGGCCCTGGATCGCGGCCAGGTAGGTCTTGGTCACGCCGTACCGCGGGTGGGTGAGGCGGTGGGCCAGCTCGCCGTGGTTGGTGAGCAGGATGATGCCCTCGGTCTCGGTGTCCAGGCGGCCGACGTGGAACAGCCGCGTCTCGCGGTTGGTCACGTAGTCGCCGAGGCACTGGCGGCCGTCCGGGTCCTCCATGGTGGAGACCACGCCGGCCGGCTTGTTCAGCGCGAAGAACAGGTACGACTGGGTGGCGACGGTCAGGCCGTCCACCTTGATCTCGTCCTTCTGCGGGTCGACGCGCTTGCCCTGCTCGGTGACGAGCTTGCCGTTGACCTGGACACGCCCCTGCTCGATCAGCTCCTCGCAGGCGCGGCGGCTGCCGACGCCGGCGCGCGCCAGCACCTTCTGCAGGCGCTCGCCCTCGGGCTCGCCGAAGGTCTTGGGCAGCTTCACGGCCGGCTTGTCGTGCCGGGCGAGCACCGCGTCCTCGATCCGCGCCTGCAGCTCGCGCGAGCGCTGCGGCTGGCGGCGCGGGTCGCCCGGGGCGCCCTGGCCCTCGCGGCGCGGACGCGGGGCCGGGCCCGGCCGGCGCCCGGCGTAGCCGCCGCGCGCGGGGGTGGCGTTGGGGCCGCCGCCGTACTCGGGGCGGTCGTAGCGCCGCTCCTCGGGACGCAGCGGGCGGTCCGGGTACCGCCGGTCGTCGCGCCGGTCGTCACGCCGGTCGTACGAGCCGCCGCGCGAGGAGCCCGAGCCGCCACCGTACGAACCGCCCCGCGGGGAGCCGGACCCGCCCCGGCCCGAACCACCGCGGTCGGCGCCGCCGCCGCGCGAGGAACCGGAGCCGCCGCCGTACGAGCCACCGCGGCCCGAGCCGCCCCCGTAGGAGCCGCCGCCCCGGCCCCCGCCCTGTCCGCCGCGACCGCTGCCGCCGCCGCTGCTGTTCCTGCCGTTGCCACTGCTACGCATCAAAGTGTCCGTACGTCGTTTTCCGTCTGGGCTGTGCGGTCGTTTCGGCCGACCTCACCGCCCCCTACCGATCAGGCGCAGCCCGATCGGCCTCGCCACTGCCGTCCGCGGCCTGCACGGCAGCGGCGGCGACCGCCTCCGCGATCATCGTGCCCTCCAGGGACTCCGCTTCCACGTCGTCGACCTCGGGCAGGAAGGGAGCGAGCTCCGGCAGCTCATCCAGGCCGCGGAGCCCCATCCGTTCCAGGAAGTAGTTCGTCGTCCGATACAGGATCGCACCTGTTTCGGGCTCGGATCCGGCCTCTTCCACCAGTCCTCGCTGTACCAGGGTACGCATCACGCCGTCACAGTTCACACCACGGACGGCCGAGACCCGCGATCTGGACACCGGCTGACGGTAGGCGACGACGGCCAGGGTCTCCAGCGCGGCCTGGGTCAGTCGGGCCTGCTGGCCGTCCAGGACGAAGCGTTCGACGGCCGGCGCGCACTCCGCCCGGCTGTAGAACCGCCACCCGCCGGCCACCAGCCGCAGGTCGAAGCCCCGGCCCTGGGCGGTGTACTCGGCGGACAGCTCGCGCAGTGCCGCCGCCACCTCCGCCCTGGGGCGTTCCAGCACGGACGCCAGATGGGCCTCCGCGGCCGGCTCGTCGACGACCATCAGGATCGCCTCCAGCTCGGCCCTGAGCCCCGGCCCGGCCGGGGCGAAGTCCCCGCCCTCTCCCGTACCCGCGCTCTCGCCGGTCTCCGGCCCGATGCCCGGCCCGTGGCCCCGCTCGGCACCCTGCCCAGGGCCCGGCCGCCCGGCCGGCCGGCCCGCGGGCCCCGCGTCGAAGGCCGTCGGGGCCGACTTCCGGTGCACGACGAGCGGCTCCGCCACGGCCACCGGCGCCCCCGCGGGGGCCGCCGGCGGGACGGCCTCCGTCGCGCCACTCGCCGGCTCGCCCCCTACCGGCTCCGGCTCCGGCTCCAGCCCCGGCCCCGACTCCCCCCGGTCCGCACCGGCCGGCCCCGCGCCGGGTGCCGGCTCCAGCCACTCCCCGGCGCGCGGCTGTCCGGGGACACCCAGCGGCCGCCGCGCCGGCCGCCCGCCGCCCTCGGCAGCACCCGTCATCGCCGCTCCTCCTTCCTCTTCTCCCGCTCCGCCTGCTCCGGGAGCTCGCCCGCGGGCCGGTCGAACTCGTCCGTCACCTCGACCGCTCCCCGGTCCGCCTCGGCCACCCAGCGGACCAGCAGCTCCCCCAGCGCCTCCGGCTGGTCGAAGTCGAGCACCCGCTCGCGGTAGAGCTCCAGCAGGGCCAGGAACCGGGCGACCACGACCAGCGTGTCCGGCGCGTCCGCGACCAGCCGCTGGAAGGACGCCTCGCCCAGCTCGGTGAGCAGGCCGACGACCAGCCCGGCCTGCTCCCGCACGCTGACCGGCGGGGTGTGGATGTGGTCGACGTAGACGACCGGCTCCGGCCTGGGTGCCATGGCCCTGGCCGCCAGCTCCGCGAACCGCGCCGTGCCGATGCTGATCACGACCTCGGGCAGCAGCTGCGCGTGGTGCGGTTCCGGGCCGGCGGTCCGCGGGCGCCGGAGCAGCTCGGCGGCCCAGCGCTCGCCGAACAGGGCGGCCGCCCGCTTGTACGCCCGGTACTGGAGCAGGCGGGCGAAGAGCAGGTCCCGCGCCTCCAGCAGGGCGAGGTCCTCCTCGTCCTCGACCTCGGCGGCGGGCAGCAGACGGGCGGCCTTGAGGTCGAGCAGGGTCGCGGCGACCACCAGGAACTCGGTCGCGGCGTCCAGGTCCCAGTCCGGGCCCATGGCCCGGATGTGCGCCATGAACTCGTCGGTGACGGTCGCCAGCGCCACCTCGGTGACGTCGAGCTTGTGCTTGGAGATCAGGCTGAGCAGCAGGTCGAAAGGGCCCTCGAAGTTCTGCAGCCGCACCCGGAAGCCGCCCCGCGACTCGTCGGCGCTCTCGACGGTCTCGGCGGCGGTGCCTCCGGGGATCGCCCCTTCGGGGACGGCCCCGACGGGGGCGGGCGGTTCCAGGCTGCTCGGCATGACGGTCCATCTTCACCCGGCCCCGCCGCCCGCCCCACGCCGGGGCCACCGACACGCCGCGCCCGGCGCACCCGCGCCCACGCGCCCTCAGGGCTCCGTGCCCCGCGCACCGGTCCCGCGCCTTGGCTCCACGCCCCCGGACCTCGTACCCAGCCCCCGCAGCTCGGCAACCGGTCCCGAAGCGCCCCGGCGCCTCAGCGCCCGCGCAGCCGCCGCACCAGGATGCTCGCCTCGCCGCGCTGCTCCAGGTCTGCCAGCACCACCGCGATGGCCTCCCGGACGACCCGGCCGCGGTCCACTGCGAGGCCGTGCTCACCGCGCAGCACCAGTCGCGCGTGCTCCAGGTCCATCAGCTCTTCGGCCGAGACGTACACGGTGATCTTCTCGTCGTGCCGTTCCCGCCCGCTGGGGCGGCGCGGTGCCCGGCCGCGCGGCCGGGGGCGTCCTGCGGCGCCCGTCTGCTCCTCGGCCGCAGCCCCGTGCTGGCGCGCCCCGGATGCTGCGGTCCGGCTGCCCACGGCCTGCGCGGCGCCCGCCACGCCACCGGCCGCACCGCCCGGGGCCCCGGCGGCCCCGCCGCCCTGGGAAGCGCCCTGCGCGCCCCCGGCGCCCGTACCGGCCCCGTGCGCGCCGCCCGGCTGCGCCGGAGCGGGCACCGTCGCGGCACCCGCACCGCGGCGCTCCCGGGCCCTCCCGGCGCCGCCTGCGGCATCCGCGCCCCCGGTCGTCCCGGCGGGCCCGTCGACGGCCCCCGGGGCGTCCTCGCCGTCCGTGCCGTCCGCGCCGGCTGGACTGCCGCCGGCACCGTTGACGGTCCGTGCGGTCTCCGGTCTGGGCGCCTCCGCGGCCGGACGCGGCGCGAGGGACGGCGACAGCGCCATCCCCCCGGTGGTCCGGAACAGCTCGTCGGCACCCGGGAGACTCACTCGGCGGGGCGGCACCGGTCGAGCACCTCCCTGGCGAGCTGGCGGTATGCGGCGGCACCGACCGAGTTGGTCGCGTACGTGGTGATCGGCTCGCCGGCGACGGTGGTCTCCGGGAAGCGCACGGTCCGCCCGATGACGGTGTGGAAGACGTGGTCGCCGAACGCCTCGACGACGCGCGCCAGCACCTCACGGCTGTGCACGGTGCGCGAGTCGTACATGGTGGCGAGGATGCCGTCCAGGCGCAGTTCGGGGTTGAGGCGCTCGCAGACCTTCTCGATGGTCTCGGTGAGCAGCGCGACACCGCGCAGCGCGAAGAACTCGCACTCCAGCGGGACGATGACGCTGTGAGCGGCCGTCAGGGCATTGACCGTCAGCAGGCCCAGCGAGGGCTGACAGTCGATGATGACGTAGTCGTAGTCCGGCAGCAGCGGCTTCAGGGCGCGCGCCAGTGCGGACTCCCGGGCCACCTCGCTGACCAGCTGCACCTCGGCGGCGGAGAGGTCGATGTTGGACGGCAGCAGGTCCATACCCGGCACGGCCGTCTTCAGCAGCACCTCATCGGCCGTCAGGCCCCGCTCCATGAGCAGGTTGTAGACGGTGACG
This sequence comes from Kitasatospora hibisci, assembly GCF_043950205.1. NCBI lineage: Bacteria > Bacillati > Actinomycetota > Actinomycetes > Kitasatosporales > Streptomycetaceae > Kitasatospora > Kitasatospora hibisci. Next base: position 2,268,453 of record NZ_CP171642.1, read on the forward strand.
TCGAGCTCCATCGGGTTGACGCCGAGGCCGACCGAGAGGGCGCCCTGCGGGTCGAAGTCGACGAGCAGCACGCGGCGGCCGTACTCGGCCAGCGCCGCGCCCAGGTTGATGGTCGACGTGGTCTTGCCGACGCCGCCCTTCTGGTTGCACATCGCGATGATCTGCGCGGGGCCGTGCTCGGCCACCGGCGCGGGGATCGGGAAGTACGGCAGCGGACGGCCGGTCGGGCCGACCCGCTCGCGGCGCTGGCGCGCGGCGTCGGGGGCCAGCGTGGCGGCGTACTCCGGGTCCGGCTCGTACTCGGCGTCCGGGTCGTCGTAGGCGCCGTAGGCGATCTCGCCGTAGGCCAGGCCGTAGGCCGGCAGGTCGGCGTCGTAGTCGGTCACCGTGGTCACCTGTGCTGTGTTCTGGCGTGCTTCGAAAGTACGGAGTGCGACCGAGCCGACCTCGGCCGAGCCCACGGTGGCCTGCCGGGCCCCGGACTCCTCACTCGGCTGGCCGGCGGTGTGCTCCGCCAGTCCTGGCTGACCACCCCCGGGAGCAAATGTCGACTCATTCACAAGTCGTCTTACCTCCTTGGGCATCCAGGACTCTATGTCGATTCGTCAGCGTGGCAGCATGCCGACGGTTTGCGACTCTAGGCCGTTCAAGGCGTTCGCAGCAACACAATCCACGGTAGTGGGCCGGATGTGTCGACCATCGCGCGACCCTCTGTCAAGGGATGCGCGGGCCCTTGACCCTAACGTTTCTGCGGTCGGGTGACGCGACCCACAGAAATTGACGACAGAGCGACCCGCCGACGCAACCCCCTGTTCACGGGCACGGCGAAGCCCCCGACCCGGAAAGGGCCCCTCCGGCCCGCAGGCGGGCAGGAGGGAGGGTCGGGGGCCTGCGAACCGCTCCCGGGGAAGCGGCACGGCCGGGCCGGGTCCGGCGCCTGCGCGGCGCGGACCCGGCCCGGACCGGGGGTCGGACGTCAGGCGAGGACGCTCTCCAGGGAGACGGACTCCAGGCCGAAGGCCTCGGCGACGGCGCCGTAGGTGATCTGGCCCTCGTGCACGTTCAGGCCCTTGGCCAGCGCGGCGTCGCGGCGCAGCGCCTCCTTCCAACCACGGTTCGCCAGCTCGACGACGTACGGCAGCGTCGCGTTGGTGAGAGCGTAGGTGGAGGTGTTCGGAACGGCGCCCGGCATGTTGGCCACGCAGTAGAAGACCGAGTTATGGACCTGGAAGGTCGGCTCGGCGTGCGTGGTCGCGCGCGAGTCCTCGAAGCAGCCGCCCTGGTCGATGGCGATGTCGACGAGCACGGAGCCCGGCTTCATGCGGGAGACCAGCTCGTTGGTGACGAGCTTGGGGGCCTTGGCACCGGGGATCAGCACGGCGCCGATCACCAGGTCGGCGTCCAGGACGGCCTTCTCCAGCTCCAGCGAGTTGGAGGCGATGGCCTTGATCTTGGTGCCGAAGATCTTGTCGGCCTCGCGCAGCTTGTTGATGTCGCGGTCGAGCAGGGTCACGTCGTAGCCCATGCCGATGGCGATGGTGGCCGCGTGCCAGCCGGAGACGCCGCCGCCGATGACGACGGCCTTGGCCGGGTGGGTGCCGGGCACGCCGCCGGGCAGCACGCCGCGGCCGCCGGCCGGGCGCATCAGGTGGTAGGAGCCGACCTGCGGGGCGAGACGGCCCGCGACCTCGGACATCGGGGCCAGCAGCGGCAGGGCGCCGTTGGCGAGCTGCACGGTCTCGTAGGCGATCGCGGTGGTGCCGGACGCGACCAGCGCGTCGGTGCCGGCGCGGTCGGCCGCCAGGTGCAGGTACGTGAAGAGGGTCTGGCCCTTGCGCAGACGGTGGTACTCCTCGGCGATGGGCTCCTTGACCTTCAGCAGCAGGTCGGCGGTGGCCCACACCTCGTCGGCGGTGGGGAGGATGGTGGCACCGGCGGCCACGTACTCCTCGTTGGGGATCGAGGAGCCGAGACCGGCGTTGTCCTCGATGTAGACCTCGTGTCCGTTACGGACCAGCTCATGCACGCCGGCGGGCGTGATGGCCACGCGGTACTCGTGGTTCTTGACCTCGCGGGGGATGCCGACCTTCACGGCTAAACACGTCCTCTTGCCATGGGGGTCCCTACCGGAGAAGACCGGCGGGCGACGCGCACGGGGGGAAGCCTCCGGGCAGAGCGGAGGCATGGATCGCTGCGCGACTGAGTTCGAGTGTAATGAAGCCCAGTCGGCGTGTCAGCCTTCCAAAGTGAATAAATCTGCGAGATGCATTGGCAGGTTCGTAGGCTTCCACGACGATCTTCCCACCAAAGCCGTCCCAACCGGGCATCTTCGACAATACTCCCGAACCGCCCTCTACCACCCGGCGTCGAGGCGTTCCCGCAGCTCCGCGAGGGCGGCCCCGACCACCTGCTGCCCGCGCACGTCGCCGAGCCGCCGCAGCACCCCGAGGGACGCCCGGTACTCCCGTTCGGCCTCGTCGAAACGGCGCTGCGCGGTGTGCGCCTCGGCCACCCGGGCGAGCAGCCGGGCCTCCGCGGCCTGGTCACCCATCGACTGCCGCAGGCCGAGCGCCCGGCCGTACCAGTCGGCGGCTCGCACGGCGTCCCCGAGCGCCCGGTGGCAGCCGGCCGCTCCCTCCAGCGCCCGGGCGCGGAGCGCCTCGTCGTCGGCGGAGCGGGCGTGGTCCAGGGCGGCCCGGTAGTGCGCGGCCGCCTGCTCCCACCGTCCGGCCCCTGCCTGCAGGTCGCCCAGGTTGAGCAGGGCGGCGGAGGCCCTGCGGGGCTTGCCGTGCCGCTCGGCGACGGTCAGCACCAGCTCGTGCAGCTGGTAGAGGTCGGCGGGAGCGGCGGCGCCGGTCAGCGGCAGCGCCCGGAGCAGAGCGGTGACCAGCCGGCCGGCCGAACCGTCCAGGTCGCCCTGACCGATCGCGTCGGCGACCGCGGCGAGCAGGGCGTCGCGTTCGCCCAGCAGCCAGGCGCGGGCCTCTGCGGCCGAACGAAGCCGCAGCGGGCCGGGCAACGGCTCCGCGCCGGGCCCGTCGGCGGGGTCGAGCAGCGCGCGGGCGGAGTCGGTGAGCCGGACCAGCCGCTCCAGCAGCCGGGCCCGGGCCAGCTCGACCTCGGCGGGCCGGTCCTCCGCCTCGCGCAGGCGCACCAGTCGGGCGTGGAGGCGGCCGGGCACCCGGTAGCGGGGGGTGCCGTCGGCTGCGGGCGGTTCCTCGCCGAGGAGCTCCCGCTCGGCGAGGGCGGCCAGCGTGGCGGCGGCCTCCGGCGCCGGGCACCCGACCAGCGCGGAGGCGGTGCGCAGGTCGGCGGACTGGGCGGGGGCGAGGGTGAGGGCGCGCAGCATCCGGGCCTGGTTGGCGGGCAGCGTGCGGTAGAGGAGGGTGAAGGCGCCGATCAGCGGGTCGCTGTCGGGCACGGGCACGGGCTCGGCGGGCTCCGGACCGGGCTTCACCCAGGCGGCCGGATCGGTCGCCGGCTCGGCCGGGGCGGGCGCCTCGTTCCGCACCGGCCCGGCGGATGCCTGCTCGCCGGCGGCGGGCCCGCCCTCCTTGGCCGCCCTGGCCCCTCGCCCGGCCAGGGCCTCGGCCGCCGGGGCCTTGCCGGGCCGGCCCTTCCCGGCCGCCGCCTTCCCGGCCGTCCCCTCTCCCGTCGCCCCCTTTCCGGCCGCCCCCTTTCCGGCCGTCCCCTTTCCGGCCGCAACGGCAGCGCCGACCCCGTCGGCGACGATCGCCGCAACCCCCGCAGCCCCCGCCGTCGCGGGCGGCCCGGCGGCCGCTCCCGCCGCCGGCCCCTTCCGGCCCGGGCCGCCCGTGGGCCTCCCGTCCGCCTCCCGCACCGCCTCGGCCAGCTCCCGCGCCGCGTCCGTGACGGCCAGCTTCGGATTGCCCCTGAGCCACCCCGCCATCAACCGCAGTGCGGCCGGCCGGGAGGCGCAGGCCTCCGCGAGGTCGGCCCCGCCGACCGGGTCGCAACTGATCCTGGTCCCGCCGACCAGGTCGCCGAGCAGTTCACCGGCGGCCTGCCGGTCCAGGCCGCCGAGGATGACCGGGTCGATGTCATCGATCCCGGTGAGCGGCCCGGCGGTGGTGGCCAGCACCAGGCAGCCGGGCTCGTCCGCGACCAGTGGCCAGACCTGCCCGGCGTCCCGGACGTCGTCCAGCAGCATCAGCACCTTCCGGCCGGCCAGCGCCTCGCGCAGCGCCACGCAGGCCGGCTCGTCCCGCCCGTCCTCGGCCGGGCCGGGCAGCGGGACGCCGGCGCCGTCCGCACCGAGCTGCTCCAGCAGCCGGCGCGCGGCACGGGCGGGCGGCACCCGGCCGCCGTCGGGCGCGGAGAGGCGGGCGAACAGGATGCCGTCGGGGTAATCGGCGGCGACCGTCACGGCGAACCGGACGGCCAGCGTGGTCCGCCCGGAGCCCGGGCGGCCGGCCAGCACCAGCACTGGGCTACGCCCCTCGGACGGCCGCACGGCGGCGGCCCGCAGTGCGGCCAGCTCCGCACGCCGGCCGACCAGCAGCGAGGGCCCGACCGGCAGCCGGTCCAGTCCGGGAACGCCCGCGACGGGTGCGCCGGGGCCCGGGTCCATCGTCGCCGTCTTCCTCGCCACCCGTGCCACTCCCGACGTCACCCAGCGCTCAGCGGAGGCCGCCCGGGACGGGCGCCCTGTCTGCGAAGCGTAGTTCGACCGTCCGGCGCAGCCGACGTGACATCCGGTCGTACGAACCGGCAAATCACCCCCGCGGGCCAACCCGCCGCACCCGACGCACCTGCCGAGGCGCCCCACCCGCGGTCGCCGACCCGCGAACGGGCCGGACGGTCACGCCGCTGCCGGAGGGGGCGACGCCCGTCGGCACCGGGATTCGAGCGCCCCGGCGGCGAGCCGAGCCCCGGAGCGGGCAGGGCCTAGGAGAACGGTCGGGCCGGCCAGGGGGCCTCGGACGAGCGCAGGGCGCCGAGCCCGCCGGGGCTGGTGAGCGCGGCGTGCAGGGCGAGGGTGCCGGTGATCAGGGTGGGGTTGTGCAGCTCGCCGGCGTGGATCAGCCGGACCAGCTCGGCGAGCGGCACCCGGGCGGTCTCGATCTCCAGCTCCTCGCCGTGGGCCGCGTAGCGGTCTCCCTCCGCGTCCGCGAGGTCGGTGGCGAGGAAGAGCCGCAGCGCCTCGTCGGTGCCACCGGGTGAGGTGTAGAAGTCGACCAGCACCCGCCACGTCCCGGCCCTGCAGTGTGCCTCCTCGTACAGCTCGCGCTGGGCGGCGTGCAGCGGGTTCTCCCCGGGCACGTCGAGCAGGCCGGCGGGCAGCTCCCAGAGCCGCTGGCGGACGGGGTGGCGGTACTGGCGCACGATCAGCACCCGCTGCTGGTCGTCGAGCGCGAGGACGGAGACCGAACCGGGGTGGGTCTGGTAGTCGCGGCGGGCCCAGCCGCCGTCGGGCATCCGGACCTCCTCGGTGCGCACGCCGGTGACCCTGCCCTGGAACGGTGTGGTGGTCCCCCGGATCTCCCACTCCTCGGCCACGTCGTGGATGCGCTGGTCGTCCATCGGTCTCCCCTTTTCGTCAGTACGACACAATCTAACGCCGGACGGCGGCCCCGCGGGAATCGCGGGACCGCCGTCCGGTGACGTGTCGTCGGCTACTCGCCGGCGGGCTGCGCCGTCTTGATGTCGATGGCCGCCTTGACCAGGCCCGCGAACAGCGGGTGCGGGCGGGTCGGGCGGGACTTCAGCTCCGGGTGGGCCTGGGTGGCCACCAGGTAGGGGTGCACCTCGCGCGGGTACTCGACGTACTCGACCAGGTCGCCCTTGGGCGAGAGGCCCGAGAAGACCAGGCCGGTCTTCTCCAGGTCCGCACGGTAGGCGTTGTTGACCTCGTAGCGGTGGCGGTGGCGCTCCTCGACGTACTGCTCGCCGCCGTAGACCTCGCGGACGATCGAGCCCTCGGCGAGCTTGGCCGGGTACAGGCCCAGGCGCATGGTGCCGCCCAGGTCGCCCTTGCCGTCGACGATCGCCAGCTGCTCGGCCATGGTGGAGATGACCGGGTACTTGGCGGCGGCGTCGAACTCGGTGGAGTTGGCCTCGGGCAGGCCGGCCAGGTTGCGGGCGGCCTCGATGACCACGCACTGCAGGCCAAGGCAGAGACCGAGCAGCGGGATCCGGTTCTCGCGGGCGTAGGTGATCGCGGCGACCTTGCCGTCCACACCGCGGTCGCCGAAGCCGCCGGGGATGCAGATCGCGTCGACGTCGCCGAGGTGCTCCTGCGCGCCCTCCGGGGTCTCGCAGTCGTCCGAGGTGACCCACTTGATCTCGACCCGGGCGTTGTTCGCGAAGCCGCCGGCGCGCAGCGCCTCGGTCACCGACAGGTAGGCGTCCGGCAGGTCGATGTACTTGCCGACCAGCGCGACCTTGACGATGTGCTGCGGCTCGTGGACGCGGCGCAGCAGGTCGTCCCAGGTGGTCCAGTCGACGTCGCGGAAGGGCAGGTCGAGGCGGCGGACGACGTACGCGTCCAGGCCCTCGCCGTGCAGCACCTTCGGGATGTCGTAGATCGACTTGGCGTCGATGGCCGCGACCACGGCCTCCTCGTCCACGTCGCACATCAGCGAGATCTTGCGCTTGATGGCCTGCGGGACCTCGCGGTCGGCGCGCAGCACGACGGCGTCCGGCTGGATGCCGATGCTGCGCAGCGCGGCCACCGAGTGCTGGGTGGGCTTCGTCTTCAGCTCGCCGGAGGGGCCGATGTAGGGCAGCAGGGAGACGTGCACGAAGAAGACGTTGTCCCGGCCGACCTCGTGGCGGACCTGGCGGACCGCCTCCAGGAAGGGCAGCGACTCGATGTCGCCGACGGTGCCGCCGACCTCGGTGATCACCACGTCGACGTCCTCGGTCGCCATCCGGCGGATCCGGGACTTGATCTCGTTGGTGATGTGCGGGATGACCTGGACGGTGTCGCCCAGGTACTCGCCGCGGCGCTCCTTGGCGATGACGGTCGAGTACACCTGGCCGGTGGTGACGTTGGCCGAGCCGTGCAGGTTGGTGTCCAGGAACCGCTCGTAGTGGCCGATGTCGAGGTCGGTCTCGGCGCCGTCGTCGGTGACGAAGACCTCACCGTGCTGGAACGGGTTCATGGTGCCCGGGTCCACGTTGAGGTACGGGTCGAGCTTCTGCATCGTGACGCGCAGGCCGCGGGCCTTGAGCAGGGCGCCGAGGCTGGAGGCGGTGAGGCCCTTGCCGAGCGACGAGGCGACACCCCCGGTGACGAAGAGGTGCTTGGTCGTCACGGCGCGGCCGTTCGCTGCCTTGCCGGAATGGGGCTGTGCCAAGAGGGGGCTCCCGTGGGTCGCGTGTCGAAGGTGACGTGGGCGGGAGGCTCGCGGCTCGCCTGGCGACGGGAGCACGGTGCCGGGCACGGAGCTCGCAGGGTCGTCGGTTCGGCTGGTCCGGGGCGTTTGATCCCACCGGTCCACGGGATACCAGGGTATCAGTGACCCGGCCGGGGCGCTTTCCGGCCCGCGCCCGGTGGCACGGAACCACACGCCCGGCGCACCACCCGCGCACCCTACGGCGCACGTGTCACATCCGTCGCACCACCCGGCCCGGGCGGGCCACTCGGCGGCGCTCGACCGGGCCATGCGCCGCCCTCCCGGCGGACCATCCGGAGCTGATCCTTCCGGGCCATCCTGCACGTCGGCCCCGCGATGCACGGCATTTCCGCCGAATTGCGGCGCCACGCAGAGCTGCGCCCGCGTGCTTCGCCCCTTTCGTCCGTCGTAAGCTGCACGGACGCATCGCCGACGCACGAGCACGCGGAGGGCGTGGGAGGGTCAGGACACCTCTCGGTCCCCGATGCGCGACCGGACCTCCCCGTACAAGAGCTCCTCCCCACCCACTCCAGGGGCTCCACGAGCCTCGCGCGGACACTCCAGCAAGGCCCGCCACCACCCATCGGCGGGCCGGACGTCCCGGGGTGGCCCCCCGGCCCCGCAGACCCGCTGGCTCTCCCCGGATCGCCGATGCGTCCTGACCACATTGCGAACTGGAGATCCACGTGGCCGGCCGTATCGAGGACTACGCACTCATCGGGGACATGCAGACCGCCGCCCTGGTCAGCAGGGACGGCGCGGTCGACTGGCTGTGCCTGCCCCGGTTCGACTCGCCGGCGGTCTTCGCCGGCCTGCTCGGCACCGATGAACACGGCTTCTGGCGGATCGGCCCGGCCGAGGCGATGGCCGCCGAGTTGCCCGCCCCCGCGGCCGAGCCGTCCCCGGCCGCCGACCGCGTGCGCCTCACCGACACCGGCGACCTGCGCGTCCCACCCGCCACCGCCGCCGCCCCGGCCGTCCCCGCCGACCGGCGCCGCTACCGGGGCGACTCGCTGATCCTGGAGCAGGAGTGGGACTGCCCGGGCGGCAGCGTCCGGGTGATCGACTTCATGCCGCCGCGCCCGCTGGCCGGCCGCGACGCCGTCCCCCAGATGATCCGGATCGTCGAGGGCCTGTCCGGGACCGTCCGGATGCGCTCCGCGCTGCGGATGCGCTTCAGCTACGGCCGGGTCGTGCCCTGGGTGCACCGGGTCGAGCAGGCCGACGGCGGCCACCGCACCGTCGCCGTGGCCGGCCCCGACTCGGTCTGGCTGGACGGCGAGGCCGAGACCTACGGGCGCAACCTCACCACCTACGCCGACTTCACCGTCGCGGCCGGCGAGCGGATCGCCTTCGCCCTGACCTGGCAGGCCTCCCACCTCGACCCGCCGACCGCCCCGGACGCCGAGGAGATGCTCGACGCCACCGCCGACTTCTGGCACGAATGGGCCGGCCAGTGCACCTACCAGGGCCCCTACCGGGAGGCCGTGATCCGTTCGCTGATCACGCTCAAGGGCCTCACCTACGCCCCCACCGGCGGCATCGTCGCCGCGCCCACCACCTCCCTGCCCGAGGACCTCGGCGGTGAGCGCAACTGGGACTACCGCTACACCTGGCTTCGCGACGCCGCGATCACCCTCTCCTCGCTGCTGCGCACCGGCTACCGGGACGAGGCCCGCGCCTGGCGCGAGTGGCTGCTGCGCGCCGTCGCCGGCGACCCGGAGAACCTGCAGATCATGTACGGCATCGCCGGCGAGCGCGAGCTGACCGAGTCCTCGCTGGACTGGCTGCCCGGCTACGAGGGCTCCCAGCCGGTCCGGGTCGGCAACGGCGCGGCCGGCCAGCTCCAGCTCGACGTCTACGGCGAGGTGGTCGAGGCCCTGCACCTGGCCCACATGACCGGCCTGGTCCGCAACGACCACGCCCACCACCTCCAGCTGCGCCTGATCGAGTACCTGGAGGACCACTGGCAGGAGCGGGACGAGGGCATCTGGGAGGTGCGCGGCCCGCGCCGGCACTTCGTCCACTCCAAGGTGATGGCCTGGGTCGCCGTCGACCGCACCATCAAGCTGCTGGAGCAGACCCCCGAGGACGCCCCCTCCGACAGCCACCTGGAGCGCTGGCGCGAACTGCGCGAGACCATCCACCGGGACGTCTGCGAGAAGGGCTACGACCCGGAGCGCAACACCTTCACCCAGTACTACGGCGGCAAGGAGCTCGACGCCTCGCTGCTGCTCATCCCCCAGGTGGGCTTCCTGCCGCCGGACGACAAGCGCGTCATCGGCACCATCGAGGCGATCCAGCGCGAGCTCTCCACCGAGGACGGCTTCGTGCTGCGCTACCCGACCCACGACGAGAGCGGCAATAACGTCGACGGGCTCTCCGGCCACGAGGGCGCCTTCCTCGCCTGCTCGTTCTGGCTGGCCGACGACCTCGCCATGATCGGGCGGGTGCAGGAGGCCCGGGAGCTGTTCGACAAGCTGCTGTCGCTGCGCAACGACCTCGGCCTGCTCGCCGAGGAGTGGGACCCGCGGGAGAAGCGCCAGGTCGGCAACTTCCCGCAGGCGTTCAGCCACGTCCCGCTGATCGACACCGCGCTGCGGCTGACCGCCTGCGGCGGCGCGTACCTCTCGGCCCAGCCGAACGGCCCGGCCGCCGACCGGGCCGAGCAGGCCACGGTCTGACCGGTGGGCGCCCGGCCGGCGGCCGGGCGCCCACCCCGCCGTGCCCGCTACAGGCTGCGCTGCACCAGCTCGTCGTAGGTGCTGAGCACCTGGGCCACGGTGGCGGCCTCGTCCGGCCAGGTCCCGGCCTGCTGCCGGCCGGCCTCCGCCAGGCGGTCCCGGCGGGCCGGATCGGCCAGCAGCCCGCGCACCGCCCGGCCGATCGCCGCCGCGTCGCCGGCCGGGACCAGCACCGCCGCGTCCCCGACCAGCTCGGGGATGCCGCCGACGGACGTCGCCACCACCGGCACGCCGGCCCGCATCGCCTCCTGGACCACCAGCGAACGGGCCTCCCAGCGGCTGGAGACCACCACGACGTCCGCGGCCGCCAGCAGGTCGGGCACATCGGTGCGGTAGCCGAGCAGCCGCACCGGCAGCTTCTCCGCCGTCACCCGCTCGCGCAGGACGGGGGCCTCGGGACCGTCCCCGGCGAGCAGCACCAGGGGCTGCGGGTCCAGGGCGGCCAGTTCCCCGGAGGCGGCGTCCAGCAGCAGTCCGAACGCCTTCTGCGGGACCAGTCGGCCGACCGCCAGGACCAGCGGCCGGTCCGGTCCGGCGCCGAGCAGCGCGGCCCGGGCCTCGGCCCGCTCCAGCCGGCCCTCGGGCATCGGAGGCGCGGCGACCGGCCCGAGCCGGGCGTCGGTGGCACCCAGCTCACGGGCCCGGGCCACCAGGTCGGAGGAGGCTCCGAGCACCAGGTCGGCGGCGCGCGCCACCCGGCGCTCCATCAGCCGCTGCAGCCGGCGCTCCATGCCGGTGGCGAGCAGCGCGTGGTGCGAGGTGACCACCAGCGGGGTCTCCGGGCGCAGGCCCGGGAAGCGGCCGGCGGTGCGCAGCGCCAGGTCGGACAGGAGCCCGGCACGCAGGCCGTGGGCGTGCACCACGTCGGCGCCGGTGAAGGCGCGGCGCAGCTCGCCGATCGCGGTGGCGTCGCTGCGGGCGCCCGCGGTGGGGGTGATGTCGACCAGGTGGAACCTGGCGCCGGAGCGGGAGAACCCGAACAGCTCGTCCGTGCCGGCCGGCCCGCACACCGTCACGGTCACTCCGTGCGCGACCAGGCCCTGTGCCAGGGAGCGCACGTGCGCGCCGATGCCACCGGTGCTGGCGGCCAGGACGAGCACCACGTGCAGCTGGCCCGGTTCAGGGGCGGCCGCGGTGGCCCGGGCGGCGGAATGGTCCACGTCGTCTCGCATCCGACTCGATCAGGTTCGCGCGCCGTGGTGCGAGGATCGCCCGCAGCGGCGCTCGGGACTGGAAAGCCAGTGTCCAGCCGCCACCATGCCAGGTCGGCGGCCCTCTTGGACAGTCGGCGCCACGGGGGCGCGTCGCCGTCGGCCGAGGGCCGCCGCCACCAGGCGGCGGAGCCGGGGCCCGCCTCGTGGGTCGGTCCCCGGCGGTGGACCCGTGGGTTGGGTCAGACTCGGGTTCGCCCCGGCGCCGGCCTAGCGGTGGCGCGGGGTCCGTGCGGCGGCCAGCAGCTCCTCGGCGTGGGCGCGGCCCAGCTCGGAGTCCTCCAGACCGGCCAGCATCCGGGACAGCTCGCGCACCCGCTCCTCGTCGCTGAGCACCTTGACGCCGCTGCGGGTCACCGTGCCGTCGTTGGTCTTCTCCACCACCAGGTGCCGGTCGGCGAAGGCGGCGACCTGCGGCAGGTGGGTGACCACCACGACCTGGGCGGACTCGGCCAGCTTGGCCAGACGGCGGCCGATCTCGACCGCGGCCTTGCCGCCGACGCCGGCGTCCACCTCGTCGAAGAGGTAGGTCGGGACGGGGTCCGCACCGGCGAAGACCACCTCGACTGCCAGCATCACCCGGGAGAGCTCACCGCCCGAGGCGCCCTTGGCGATCGGACGCGGCTGCGCACCCGGGTGCGGGGCCAGCAGCACCTCGACCTCGTCCACGCCGTGCGGGCCGTAGGCGACGGTGCGGCCCTCGATCTCGATCCCCGACAGGTCGTCGACCTGGCTGATCGAGAAGGTGACCCGGGCGTGCGGCATGGCGAGCTCGGCCAGCTCGGCCGAGACCGCCTCGGCGAAGCGGCCGGCGGCAGCCTGCCGGGCGGCCGACACCTCGGCCGCGAGCTCGGCCAGCTCGGCGCGCAGCGCGGTCTCCTGGGCGCCCAGCTCGTCGATCCGCTCGTCGTCGCCGTCGAGTTCGGCCAGCCGGGCGGCGCCCTCCTCGGCCCAGGCCAGCACCTCGGCGAGGGAGTTCTCGGGGCCGCCGTACTTGCGCAGCAGCTGGGCCAGGACGGCTCGGCGGTCCTCGACCGCGGCCAGCCGGACCGGGTCGGCATCCAGGTCGTCGGCGTAGCCGGCGAGGTCGCCGGCCACGTCGGCGAGCAGGTAGCCCACCTCGTTCAGCCGGTCGGCGAGGGCGGCGAGCCGCTCGTCGTGGTGGCGGACGGCGTCCAGGGCACGGCGGGCCTGCGCGAGCAGGGTGCCGGCGTCCAGCACCTCCGGGTCGGCCGGGTCCCCGGCCAGGGCGGCGTGGGCGAGGGTGGCGGCGGAGGAGAGCGCGTCGGCGTGGCCGAGCCGCTCGGCCTCGGCGCCGAGGTCGACGTCCTCACCGGCGACCGGCTCGGCGGCCGCGACCTCGTCCAGGCCGAAGCGGAGCAGGTCCGCCTCCTGGGCTCGCTCGCGGGCCCGGGTGGTCAGCTCCTCCAGGGTCGTGGACACCTCGCGCAGCCTGCGGTGGACCTCGCGGTAGCGGGCCAGCGGCTCGGCCACCGCCTCACCCGCGTACCGGTCCAGGGCTCCGCGCTGGCGGGCCGGCCGGAGCAACCGCTGCTGATCGGTCTGACCGTGGACGGCGATCAGGTCCTCGCCGAGCTCGGCGAGCAGCCCGACCGGTACGGCCCGGCCGCCGACGTACGCCCGGGAGCGGCCCTCGACGGAGACCGTGCGGCTGATCAGCAGCGCGCCGTCGTCCAGTTCCGCCCCCGCCTCGACGGCGCGGGCGGCCACCGGGGAGTCCGCGGGCAGTTCGAGGCGGCCCTCGACCACCGCGCGTCCGCTGCCGTTGCGCACCAGGGCCGGGTCGGCCCGGCCGCCGAGCAGCAGCCCGAGGCTGGTCACCACCATGGTCTTGCCGGCGCCGGTCTCACCCGTCACGGCGGTGAAGCCGGGGGCCAGCTCGACCACCGCGTCGTCGATGACCCCAAGATCCCGTATCCGCATCTCGTCCAACACGGAGACGACCTTACGAGGTTCCACCCCCGCTGCGCGACGAGCGACAACGCCGCACGGCAACTCCGTGCACGCAAGTTCATCCCTTCCGGGAGGTTTGCCCCACGGCGGGGACGGTGCACCACGGCAGGAAGAACTGCACCAGCGGGCCGATGGCCAGCGCATACGCGACGGTGCCGACCCCGGCGGTGCCGCCGAGCAGGACACCCGCCGCCAACACCGTCAGTTCGATGCCGGTACGGATGAGCCGCAGCGAGCGGCCGGTGCGCCGGTGCAGGCCGGTCATCAGCCCGTCGCGCGGCCCCGGCCCGAACCTGGCACCGATGTAGAGGCCGGTGGCCAGACCGTTCAGCACGATCGCGGCGGCCATCAGGGCGATCCGGGCCGGCAGCGGGCCGGGCTCGCCGGCCACCCGCAGGGTGAGGTCCATCGCCGCACCGATCACCAGCACGTTGGCCACCGTGCCGAGGCCGGGGAGCTGGCGCAGCGGGATCCAGAACAACAGGACGAGGGCACCGCAGATGGTCACCCACGCGCCCACCGAGAGGCCGGCGGCCCGCTGCAGCCCCTGGTGGAGGACGTCCCAGGGGTCGAGGCCGAGCCCGGAGCGCAGCATCAGCGCCATGCTCGCCCCGTAGAGGGCGAGCCCGACGGAGAGCTGCGGGAGCCTACGGCCCAGCGCGTGGGTGTCGCCGAGCAGGCGGTCGGCGAGGCTCCGGTCCCCGGCCGCCGCCGTGGGCTCGGCGGCAGGGCCGGCGACGGGGTCGGCGGTGGTGGGCGGGGGCGGGCTGGTGGTGGCCATCGGTACTCCGGCAGGTGGTACTGCACCGTCGGGGGCAGGTCCCCGACGGTGGCGGACTCGATGGCCGCCCTGCGATGATGGCAAGGCCAATGAGGCCCACTCCAGGGCCAATCCCGAGCAAGTGGACTGATTCCGCCATGGCCGACTGGCACACCACCGTCACCGCCGCCGCGCTCGCCCGGCTGCTCTCCACCGCCCGCCTGCCCGAACCCACCGCCGCCCGGCGGCCCGCCTACCGCACCCTGGCCGGGCAGATCCGCCTCCTGGTCACCGAGGGCCGGCTGCCGGTCGGCGCCCGCCTCCCCGCCGAGCGCGAACTCGCCCTGGCCCTGCGGCTCAGCCGCACCACCGTGGCCACCGCGTACGAGGCCCTGCGCACCGACGGCTACCTGCACAGCCGCCGTGGCTCCGGCAGCTGGACCGCCCTGCCCGAGGGCGCCCCGCCGCCCGACGACGCGCTGCACCCGGTGCCACCGGACGAGCAGGGCCGCACCCTCGACCTCGGCGTCGCCGCGCTCCCCGCCCCGCAGCCGTTCCTCGGCGCGGCCGCCGCCCGGGCCGTCGAGCAGCTGCCGGCCTACGCCACCGGGCACGGCCACTTCCCCACCGGCGTCCCCGTCCTGCGCGAGGCGGTCGCCCGCCGCTACACCGAGCGCGGACTGCCCACCTCCCCCGACCAGATCCTGATCACCATCGGCGCGATGGGCGGTCTCCACCTGGTGCAGCGGGCGCTGATCGGAAGCGGCGACCGGGTGGCGGTCGAGGCGCCCAGCTACGCCCACACCCTGCAGGCGCTGCGCCGCGGCGGCGCCCGACTGGTCCCCGTCCCGTACGCCTCGCCGGACGGACCGACCCGGCCGCCGCGCTGGGACCTCGCCGAGTGGCACCGGGTGCTGCACGGCGCCGCGCCCAGGGCCGCCTACGTGATCCCCGACTTCCACAACCCGACCGGCGCCCTCGTCGACGAGGAACAGCGGCGCGAACTGCTCGCCGCCGCCCGCGTCGCGGGTGCGGTGGTCCTGGTCGACGAGACCACCGCCGAACTCGGCTGGGGCGTCGCCGACGGCGACGCCCTCCCCCGCCCGACCGCCGCGCTGGACCGCTCCGCCCAGGTGGTCACGGTCGGCTCGGCGGGCAAACTGCTCTGGGGCGGCCTGCGGATCGGCTGGGTCCGGGCTGCGCCCGCCCTGGTCCGCCGCCTCGCCACCGAGCGCGTCTACAGCGACGTCGGTGCCCCCGTCCTGGACCAGCTGATCGCCGCCGAACTGCTCGGCGAGCCGCTGGAAGCCGTCCGCGCCCACCAGTTGGCCCGGCTGCGGGCGGCCGCAGAGGCCCTCTCCGACGCCCTGCGCACCCGCCTGCCCGACTGGCGCTACGCACCGCCGCCCGGCGGACTCGTCTTCTGGGTCTCCACCGGCGGCATCTCCGGCGCGGCGCTCGCCCGAGCCGGGGAGCAGGTCGGCGTACGGATCGCCGCGGGCAGCCGCTTCGGCGCGGACGGCGCGTTCGAGCACCACATCCGGATTCCGCTCACCGTGCCCGCCGCGGCCGTCCCCGGAGCCGTCGACCGGCTCGCCGAGGTCGCCGCACGGGCCGCCGACGGCCGTTGGCCCGGCGCAGCCGACGAGGGCCAGCCACTGGCGGTGTGACGCCTCACCACCTCTCACCACCTCACCGTCGAAGCAGGGCCGCCTGACCGGCCCTGCGCGACCGGTCGGGGCGGGACCGCGACCGGGCCCCGCCCCACGGCTCAGTGCGTGTCGTGCCGGCCGCGCCAACCCGTCACCGGCAGCGCGAACTTGGCCACCAGCCGGTCGGTGAACGGCGCCCGGTGCAGCCGTGCCAGCCGAACCGGCGTCTGCCCCCGGCGCACCTCGACCCGCGCGCCGGCCGGCAGCTCCACCGAACGGCGGCCGTCGCACCAGAGCACCCCGTGCGGGGTCTTCGGCTGCACCTCCACCGCCAGCACCGAGTCCGGCGAGGTCACCAGCGGCCGGGCGAACAGCGCGTGCGCGCTGATCGGCACCATCAGCAGCGCCTCCACCTCCGGCCAGACCACCGGCCCGCCACCGGAGAACGCGTACGCCGTCGAACCGGTCGGTGTCGCGCAGACCACCCCGTCGCAGCCGAAGTTGGAGACCGGGCGGCCGTCCACCTCGGTCACCACCTCCAGCATCCGCTCCCGGGACGCCTTCTCGATCGACGCCTCGTTCAGCGCCCAGTCGTGGTGCAGCACGTCGCCGTTGGTCCGCACGATCACGTCGAGGGTCATCCGCTCCTCGACCTCGTAGTCGGCGTCGACCACCCGCTCGACCACCACGGCCAGGTCGTCCCGCTCGGCCTCGGCGAGGAAGCCGACCCGGCCCAGGTTGATGCCGAGCATCGGGAGGCCGTGCTCACGCGCCAGCTCGGCCCCGCGCAGCAGCGTCCCGTCGCCGCCCGCGACCAGGATCAGCTCGCAGCCGTCGGCGGCCCCCGGCCCACCGGGCACCCGCTCCACGCCGTCCGGCAGATCCAGGTCCACCGCCTCGGCGGCGAGGAGCCGGATCCGGATCCCCGCCTTGAGCAGGCCGTGCACCAGGCCCTCGACGCTGCGCAGCGCGGCCTCACGGCCGGTGTGCGCGATCAGGAAGACCGTCCGCTCGTCACTCATGCGCCCACCTCGCTGCCCCTGTCGCCGCTTCCGTCGCCTCCGCCGCTGACACCGCTGCCGATTCTGACGCGGTTGCCGGTCCCGGGGCCGTCGCCCCGCCCGACCGCCGCCCCGCGAGACGTGCTCCCCGCGACGATCCGCTCCCGGCTTCCGGCCAGGAGTACCCCCATGATTCGCCCGCTCATGTCAGCTGCCCTCTCCCTACGTCGGCCGGGTCGCCGTTGGCCGGTGCGGCCGCGTTGACCCAGCATGACGGACCGGACGTCCGCAGAGCAGCCTATCGGGGGCCCTCCGCAACGGCCCGGTCCGCGTCCGCCGGATCCAACTGCGGTGCATCCCGGCGCAACCAGAGGAAGTACTCGACGTTCCCGGACGGACCGGGCAGCGGGCTCGCGGTCACCGCGCGCACGCCCAACCCGAGCTCCCACGCCTGCCCCGCGACCTGGCGCACCATCTCCGCGCGCAGCTGCGGGCTGCGCACCACTCCACCGCTGCCGAGGCGTTCCTTGCCGATCTCGAACTGCGGCTTGACCATCAGCACCAGGTCCGCGTCCTCGGCGGCGCAGCCGGCCAGCGCCGGCAGCACCAGACCCAGCGAGATGAAGGAGAGGTCGCCGACCACCAGGTCGACCGGCGTCCCGCCGATCAGCTCCGGGGTCAGCTCGCGCACATTGGTGCGGTCCATCACCGTCACCCGCTCATCGCTCTGCAGCGACCAGGCGAGCTGCCCGTAGCCGACGTCCACCGCCAGCACCTGCGCCGCCCCGGCGCGCAGCAGCACGTCGGTGAACCCGCCGGTGGACGCGCCGGCGTCCAGCGCCCGGCGGCCCTCGACCACCAGGCCCTGCGGTACGAAGGCGGCGAACGCCCCGGCCAGCTTGTGGCCGCCGCGCGAGACGTAGTCGGGGTCGTTCTCGTCCTTCGCCACCACGACCGCCGCCGAGGTCTCCACCTGGGTGGCCGGCTTGGTCGCGGTGGTGCCGCCGACGGTCACCCGGCCGGCCGCGATCAGCTCGGACGCGTGCTCCCGCGACCGGGCCAGCTTGCGGCGGACCAGCTCCGCGTCGAGACGGCGTCGTGCCACTGCCACTGGTGTTTCAGCTCCTACGGATGGGTCTTGCGGGTCAATCCCGGTCGAGCGCGGCCAGCGTCTCGGTGAGCCGCTGGTGAACATCTTCGTACACCGCGACGTGTGCCCCGGTCGGCACCCCGTCCAGTGCCGCGAGCCGGGCCAGCCCGGCGTCGACGGCCGGGTGGCCGGTCGGGGTCAGCTCGACGGCGAGCGGGAGCGGCTCGCCGCCGAGCGGGTCGGCCGCGTCGGCCGCGTCGGCGATGTCGGGGGCGTCGAGGGCGCCCGGACGGTCCGGGGTGTCGAGGTCGAGGTCGGGGTCGCGATCAGGCATCGGGCTTCTTCGCGGTGCTGGTCCTCCGGACGGTGGTCTTCCTGCTCGCGGTCCGCTTGGCGGGAGCCTCCTGCCCGGCCGCGGTCTTCTTGGCGACCGTCCGCTTGGCGACCGTCTTCTTGGCCGCGGCCTTCTTGGTGGCGGCCTTCTTCGCCGGGGCCTTCTTCGCCGGGGCCTCCTCGGCGGGCGCCGCATCGGCCGCCACCCTCTTCACCGCCGCCTTCTCCTCGGCCGCCTTCCCGGCCGGCGACCTCCTCGCCCGCGCCGACTTCGCAGCGGCGGTCTTCCCCGCCGCCGGTGCCCCCGCCGAGTCCGGCTCCGTCGGCGTCTTCGGTTCCGGGGCCGTGCGCGCCGGCGGCACCGGCGGGTCGACCTCCACCGGCGCGTCGACCTCCACCCGCTCGGTCACTATCCACTCCGCGGCCGCCCGGTTGGCCGGCGCGGCCGGCTCATCGCCCGTCTCCCAGCCCCGGCCGAACAGCCCGTCCGCACGCGGGGCCGGCCCCGGTTCCTCGGCCGCCGGTGCCTTCGCCGCGGGCGCGGCCTCCCCCTCGACCTCGCGCAGCTTGCTCTCCAGGTAGGCGAGCACCACCCCGACCTTGGTCACCTGGTCGCCGACCTTCTCGAAGGCCCGCTCGACCTCGCCCCGCGCCACGCCGACCGCCAGGTCCACCCCGGCCCGGCCCGCGGTCACCGCCTCCTCGGCCAGTGTCTGCAGCGCCTTGGGGGACGGCGGGAACTGCCCGCCGAGCCTCCGCTCCACCCCGGCGACATCCACCCCGGTCTTCTCCAGCAGCCCGGCCGCCGTCCCGACGACCCGCTTGCCGGCCTCCTCCACCAGCCCGGCGGCGACCTCCACCACTCCCCGCACCGTCTTCGGCAGCATCCGGGTGCCTCCTAAGCGCCTCTGCGCATCGCTCTGTCGCCGTGGCACCCGGACCCGTTCCGGGAACCCACTGACGACGCTACAGCCAAAACCGTGCTGGGGTACCGTGGCCCCGCAGTCACCGCCGCCGTCGTACAGGGAGTGGACCAGCCGCCATGGCCAACGCCGAGGAGTGCCGCTCGGCACTGGAACAGCTCAGCAGGAACCTGGCCCGCTCCACCGGCGACGTCCGCAAGGCCGCCGCCCTCGACCGCTCGCTGACCTGCCGGATCACCGACCTCGACCTGACCTTCTCCGGCCGGCTGCGCGACGGCCGGATCGAGGGGGTCGCCGAGGCGCCCGGCCCGCCCGCCGCGAAGGCCGAGATCCGGCTCACCATGAGCAGCGACGACCTGGTCGCCCTCGTCGACGGGAGGCTCAACTTCGCCTCGGCCTGGGCCACCGGCCGGGTCAGGCTGGAGGCCGGCTTCCGCGACCTGCTGCGGCTGCGCACCCTGCTCTGACCCGACCCGCAGCCGGTCGCGTCCCCACTCCTTACGGACGCCGGGGCTCAGCAGCCCAGCTCGGCCAGTGCCTTCCGCCCGTCCACCGCGACGCCGCCCGCGTCCAGCGCCGTCCACGCCGCCGCGCAGAGCGCCCGCAGGCCGTCCCAGCGGTCCTCGCCGGTGGCCGTCAGCCGCAGCTCGCCGTCCTGCGACACGGCCACCCAGCCGCCGCAGCCGAATCCGCCGTCCGGCTGCCCGACCACCGGGGAGTGCGGCACCAGCAGCCCGCGCAGGTCCGCGGAGAGGTAGGTCGGCCGGTGCTCCGCCCGCGCCGTGAGCAGTTGCACCGGCGTGGTGACGCCGGTGAAGACCAGCAGACTGTCCACGCCGCCGTTGAACGCGCCCTCGATGTCCGTGTCCAGCCGGTCCCCCACCACCAGTGGCCGCCGCGCACCCGTACGCAGCACCGTCTCGCGGTGCATCGGCGGCAGCGGCTTGCCCGCCACCTCCGGCTCCACGCCGGTCGCCGCCCGGACCGCGGCGACCAGCGTGCCGTTGCCCGGCGCGATGCCGCGCGCCTGCGGGACGGTCAGGTCCAGGTTGGACGCCACCCACGGCAGCCCGCGCTGGATCGCGAACGAGGCCTCCGCCAGGTGCTGCCAGCCCACCGAGGGGTCGAAGCCCTGCACCACCGCGAGCGGCTCCTCGGCCAGCGTGCGCACGGGCACCAACCCCCGCTCGGCCAGCGCCTCCTCCAGGCCCGCACCGCCGACGACCAGCACCTTCGCCCCGGCCGGGACCTTCTCGGCCACCACCCGAGCGGCCGCCTGGGCCGAGTTGATGACGTCGCCGGGCTCCGCGGGCACGCCCAGCCCGGTCAGGTGCTCGGCGACCACCCGGGGCGGGCGGGAGGCGTTGTTGGTCACGTAGGCCAGCCGCATCCCGGCCACCCGGGCCGCGTCCAGCGACTCCACCGCGTGCTCGATCGCGTCCGGCCCGGCGTAGACGACGCCGTCGAGGTCCAGCAGGGCCGTGTCGTACGCCTCGGTGAGCGGGCGGTCGCTCCCGCCGGGGGCGGTCCGTCGCGCGGTGGTGGCCGTCTCGGTCATGCCTGCTCTACCTCATTCACTGGGTCGCTCACTCGTTCGTTCCCGGGGCGGGGCCCCGCCCGTCCGCGCCGCCCGGACCGGTGCCCGTGCCCCCGCGGCCCTCCCCGCCGCTCGGCGGCAGGTCGGACGGTCCCTCGGACGACTCCGGGGGTTCCAGGTAGCCCGGCGCCCCCGGCAGCAGCGGTCCGAACGCCCCGGCGCGGGCCGCCAGGGTCGCCCGGGTCTGCCGCAGGGCGGCCCGGTAGTGGTCGGTCTCCGGCCGCATGGCCACGGCCAGCGCCAGGTGCTCTGCGGACGTCTCGAAGTCGCCCAGCCGGGCCGCCGAGACGCCCCATCCGAACTGAGCGTAGTCGTCCGACGGATCGGCCAGGGCGACGGCCCGGAAGTTCTCCAGCGCCGCCGCGTAGGAACCGGCGTCGAACTGCGCTCTCGCCAGCGTCTCCCGGATGCTGCGCGAGTGCGGCTCCGCTGCGGCCGCCCGCGCCAGCAGCTGCTCGGCCGCCGCCGGGTGCCCCTGTGCCAGCAGCCGGCCGCCGCGGCGGAACCAGTCGTACACGTCCCCCGCGGGCTCCCCCGCCCGGTCCGGCTCCGGCACTCCGCCGCCCCCGGTGCCTCCGCCGGGTATGCCGGCACCCGCGCCCGCGCCGGGACCGGTTCCCTCGGCGCCCGAGACGGCCGCCTCGTGGGACGCCTCGCCCCCGCCTTTCCGATCGTTCACGCCGTACCTCGCCCTCGGTCACGACACCCGCCCCACCGACCAGCACGGGTGTTCCGATCTCTGAACAACGCGTACCCGGTTACGATGCCCAGAATGAGCGCACCCAGTGCAGAAAGCGGAGCGGAGTCTCCGCAGGGCGGCCCCGGCGATCCCGGGCACGTCGCCACTGCAGGCCTGTCCCTGTTCCCCTTCCGAGGCCTGCGTTACGTCCCCGACCGGGTCGGAGCGCTGGCTGCCGTGACCTCGCCACCGTACGACGTGGTCGACCCCGGCCGACGGCTCGACCTGGAGACCGCCGACCCGCACAACGTGGTCCGGCTGATCCTCCCCCGCCCCGAGCCGGACGAGCCCGGCGACCGCCCGGACCGCGACACCCGCTACCGCCACGCCGCCCGCCTGCTGCGCGACTGGCAACGCGAGGGCGTCCTGGCCGCCGACCCGGTGCCCGCGCTGTACGTCTACGAGCAGCGGGTGCCCGCCGCCGGCGACTCACCCGAGGTGCTCCAGCGCGGCCTGATCGGCGCGCTCGCCGTGAGCGGCAGCGAGGCCGCCGTCGTCCTCCCCCACGAGGACGTGATGCCCAGACCGGTCGCCGACCGGGTCGGCCTGATGCGCACCACCCGCGCCAACCTCGAACCGCTGCTGCTCACCTACCGGGGCAGCGGCGGCGCGGCCGGCGTGGTCGACCGCGCCGTCCGGGACGAGCCGCTGCTCACCACCACCACCTCGGACGGTACCCACCACCGGCTCTGGGCCGTCACCGACGTCGCCGAGATCGCCGAGGTCAGCCGCGACCTCTCCACCTGCCGCGCGCTGATCGCCGACGGGCACCACCGCTGGGAGATGTACCTGCGGCTCCAGCGCGAACACCGCCACCTGCCGCGCAGCCCCTGGGACCGCGGCCTGGTGCTGCTGGTCGACACCGCCCGCTACCCGCTCCAGGTCCGGGCGATCCACCGGGTGCTGTACCGGCTGCCGGTCGCCGAGGCGCTGGAGGAGCTCGGCGACAGCTGGCAGGTCAAGGAGGTTCCCGGCCCGCTGGAGACCGCCCTGCAGGCGCTCGCCGAACAGAAGCGGCACGGCGGCAGCAGCTTCGTGCTCACCGGCGGCGACGACACCTACTGGCTGGTGGGCGAGCCCGACGAGGCCCTGCTCGACGCCACCGTCCCGCACGACCGGCCGGAGGAGTGGCGCCACCTGGACGCGACCGTCCTGCACGCCACCCTGCTCGACCACACCTGGCGCATCCCCGACGGGCCGGACGACATCGGCTACCTGCACACCGCCGTGGCCGCCGAACGCGAGGCAGCCCGCACCGGCGGGACGGCGGTGCTGCTGCACCCGGTGCGCGAGAGCGTGGTCCGCCGGCTCGCCGAGCAGGGCGTCACCATGCCCCGCAAGTCGACCTCCTTCGGCCCCAAGCCGGCCACCGGGCTGGTCCTGCGCAACCTCGAACTGGGCTGAGGGCGGCGCCCGGTCACCGGTCCGGCCGGTAGCGGTCTGCCTGGTCCCGGCGCGGACGGCCCGGGACCGGCCCGGGACCGGCCGCGGACAGCCGCGGACAGCGAAGAGGCCCTGTCTCCACCACGGGGATCCCGTGGTGGAGACAGGGCCTCAGTCAGTACCGGGTGCCGTCAGGCCTCAGGCCTTGGCGTCGGTGGACCGCTCCGGCACGACGCCGTCGAAGTCCTCGTCGATCTCCAGGTCGTCCTCGTCGTAGAACTCCTCGACGTCTTCCTCGTCCTCGAAGATCTCCCGCTCGTCCGGCACGCCACCGCGCGACTTCGCCTCAGCCGGAGCCTCGGCCTGCTCGGCCTCCTCTTCCAGCTCCGGGTCGAGCGCGTCCACGAACTCCAGGCCGTCAATCTCGGCGAGCCGCTCGGAGGCGTTGGTCGCGCCGTCGGTGTCGGCCTCGGCGGCCTTGGCGAACCACTCGCGGGCCTCGTCGCCACGACCGGCCGCGATCAGCGCCTCGGCGTAGGCGTACCGCAGGCGCGCGGTCCACGGGTGCACGGCGCTGGAGGCCAGCTCCGGGCTCTGCAGGGTGACCACGGCCGCGTCGAACTGCTCCATGTCGGAGCGAGCGCCGGCCGCGACCAGGCGCATCTCGACCTGGCCGGCCTTGTCCAGCTGCTTCACCTCGGGCTCGCCGGCCATCGCCAGCGCGCGCTCCGGACGGCCGAGGCCGCGCTCGCAGTCCGCCATCACGGGCCACAGGTCGGCACGACCGGTCATCCGACGGGCGGCGCGGAACTCGGTGAGCGCCTCGGAGTAACGCTGCGTCATGTACGAGGCGAACCCGGCCGCCTCACGGACGGCGGCGACCCGGGAGGCCAGCCGCAGCGCGACGCGGGAGTACTGGTAGGCCTCCTCCGGCTCACCGTCCAGGAGCCGGGCGACCATCACCAGGTTGCGGGCGACGTCGTCGGCCAGCGTCTTGGGCAGGCTCTTGAGCTCCTGGCGCACGTCCGCGTCCAGCTCGAAGCCGGTGACGTCCTCCGGGATCGGCAGGCGCTTGACCGGCTCGTAGTTGCCACGGCGGTCGTCGTAGTCCCGGCCACCGCGGTCGTCACGGTCGCGGTACGACGGGCGGTCGTCACGACGCGGCCGGTCGTCGCGACGGAAGCCGCCACCCTGCAAACGGTCGTCACGGCGCCCCTCGAAACGGCGGGCACCGCGGTCGTCACGGTCACGGTTGAAGCCGCCGCCCTGCGGACGGTCATCGCGACGGTAGCCACCGCGGTCGTCACGGTCACGGTTGAACCCACCGGACGGACGGTCGTCACGGCGGAAGCCACCACCCTGCGGACGGTCGTCACGACGGTAGCCACCACGATCGTCACGGTCACGGTTGAACCCACCGGACGGACGGTCGTCCCGGCGGAAGCCACCACCCTGCGGACGGTCGTCACGACGGTAGCCACCACGATCGTCACGGTCACGGTTGAAGCCGCCGCCCTGCGGACGGTCATCGCGGCGCGGACGGTCGTCCCGGTCATCCCGACGGAAGCCACCGGACGGACGGTCATCGCGACGGTAGCCACCGCGGTCGTCACGGTCACGGTTGAAGCCGCCGCCCTGCGGACGGTCATCGCGGCGGAAGCCACCACCCTGCGGACGGTCGTCACGACGGTAGCCACCGCGGTCGTCACGGTCACGGTTGAACCCACCGGACGGACGGTCGTCCCGGCGGAAGCCACCACCCTGCGGACGGTCGTCACGACGGTAGCCACCGCGGTCGTCACGGTCACGGTTGAAGCCGCCGCCCTGCGGACGGTCATCGCGGCGCGGACGGTCGTCCCGGTCATCCCGACGGTAGCCACCGGACGGACGGTCGTCCCGGCGGAAGCCACCACCCTGCGGACGGTCATCGCGACGGTAGCCACCGCGGTCGTCACGGTCACGGTTGAAGCCGCCGCCCTGCGGACGGTCATCGCGGCGCGGACGGTCGTCCCGGTCATCCCGACGGAAGCCACCGGACGGACGGTCATCGCGACGGTAGCCACCACGATCGTCACGGTCACGGTTGAACCCACCGGACGGACGGTCGTCCCGGCGGAAGCCACCACCCTGCGGACGGTCGTCACGACGGTAGCCACCGCGGTCGTCACGGTCACGGTTGAACCCACCGGACGGACGGTCATCGCGACGGTAGCCACCGCGGTCGTCACGGTCACGGTTGTAACCGCCGCCCTGCGGGCGGTCATCGCGGCGCGGACGGTCGTTCCGGTCGTCACGGCGCGGACCACGGTCGTTGGACCAGCCCCCGCGAGACCGGGGCTCGTAGCCGCGGCCGTCGTCCGATCGACGCTCGGGACGGTCCTGGGGCTGGTTCGACATTGTGGTGACTCCTTCTGCTGCTTCAGCTCCACCGCGGACCGGGCGACACCACTGCCCTCACGCGGTTCGATGCCGGCCTGCTGGCCAGGCACCCTCTCCATTGTCCGGCATCCGGGGGCAGCCCGCGTCAGGGCGGAAGTCCCGAGCACCGGCGGTGCACACGTTCGCAAAACACAAAAAGGCCGCGGCCCCAGCGAATCGCTGGGGCCGCGGCCTTGAATGATTGTTCGGCGGCGTCCTACTCTCCCACAGGGTCCCCCCTGCAGTACCATCGGCGCTGTGAGGCTTAGCTTCCGGGTTCGGAATGTAACCGGGCGTTTCCCTCACGCTATGACCACCGAAACCCTATCGGGTATTCAGCGAAACACACTTTTCAGTTGATAAGTGTTTCCTTGTTCGCCGGCGATAGCTGTTCGCTACCCGGGAACCACACAGTGAACGCGAGCGTCTGAGGACAAGCCCTCGGCCTATTAGTACCGGTCAACTCCACCCCTCACAGGGCTTCCATATCCGGCCTATCAACCCAGTCGTCTACTGGGAGCCTTACCCTCTCAAGGAGGTGGGAGTGCTCATCTCGAAGCAGGCTTCCCGCTTAGATGCTTTCAGCGGTTATCCCTCCCGAACGTAGCCAACCAGCCATGCCCTTGGCAGAACAACTGGCACACCAGAGGTTCGTCCGTCCCGGTCCTCTCGTACTAGGGACAGCCCTTCTCAACACTCCTACGCGCACAGCGGATAGGGACCGAACTGTCTCACGACGTTCTAAACCCAGCTCGCGTACCGCTTTAATGGGCGAACAGCCCAACCCTTGGGACCTACTCCAGCCCCAGGATGCGACGAGCCGACATCGAGGTGCCAAACCATCCCGTCGATATGGACTCTTGGGGAAGATCAGCCTGTTATCCCCGGGGTACCTTTTATCCGTTGAGCGACGGCGCTTCCACAAGCCACCGCCGGATCACTAGTCCCTACTTTCGTACCTGCTCGACCCGTCAGTCTCACAGTCAAGCTCCCTTGTGCACTTACACTCAACACCTGATTGCCAACCAGGCTGAGGGAACCTTTGGGCGCCTCCGTTACCCTTTAGGAGGCAACCGCCCCAGTTAAACTACCCACCAGACACTGTCCCTGATCCGGATCACGGACCCAGGTTAGACATCCAGCACGACCAGAGTGGTATTTCAACGACGACTCCACAACAACTGGCGTTGCCGCTTCAAAGTCTCCCACCTATCCTACACAAGCCGAACCGAACACCAATATCAAGCTATAGTAAAGGTCCCGGGGTCTTTCCGTCCTGCTGCGCGAAACGAGCATCTTTACTCGTAATGCAATTTCACCGGGCCTATGGTTGAGACAGTCGAGAAGTCGTTACGCCATTCG
>NZ_CP171642.1:2300000-2630000 GCF_043950205.1 Kitasatospora hibisci
ACCGTGCACCAGGGTGGTCAGCTCCTCGGCGAGTGCGCGCTGAGCGAGACGGGCGGCCGGTCGCTCGGCGGTATCGCGCTCCAGCTCCTCGATCTCCTCCTTCGAGCGGAAGCTGAAGATCCGCAGGAAGTTGGAGACGTCGCGGTCGTCCGCGTTCAGCCAGAACTGGTAGAAGGCGTACGGGGTGGTCAGCTCGGGGTCGAGCCAGACCGTGCCGGACTCCGTCTTGCCGAACTTGGTCCCGTCCGCCTTGACGATCAGCGGCGTGGCCAGCGCGTGCACGGACTTGCCGTCGGCCTTGCGGATCAGGTCCGTCCCGGCGGTGAGGTTGCCCCACTGGTCGCTGCCGCCGGTCTGCAGGGTGCAGCCGTAGCGGCGGTTCAGCTCCAGGTAGTCCATGCCCTGGAGGATCTGGTAGCTGAACTCGGTGTAGCTGATGCCGGCGTCGGAGTTGAGCCGTCGGGCGACGGCCTCCTTGGCGATCATGTTGTTGACGCGGAAGTACTTGCCCACGTCGCGCAGCAGGCTGATCGCGGACATCCCGGAGGTCCAGTCCAGGTTGTTGACCATGCGCGCCGCGTACGGGCCGTCGAAGTCGAGGAAGCGCGAGATCTGGCCACGCAGGCGGTCGACCCAGGCGGCCACCGTCTCGGGGTCGTTGAGGACGCGCTCGGCGGTGGGCTTCGGGTCGCCGATCAGGCCGGTGGCGCCGCCGACCAGGCCGAGCGGGAGGTTGCCGGCCTGCTGGATGCGGCGCATGGTGAGGATCTGCACCAGGTTGCCGAGGTGCAGGCTGGGGGCCGTCGGGTCGAAGCCGCAATAGAACGTGACCGGGCCGTCCGCGAACGCCTTGCGCAGTGCGTCCTCGTCGGTGGACAGGGCGATCAGCCCACGCCACCGCAGCTCGTCGACGATGTCCGTCACGGTCACGCTTCTCCTTCGATCGGGCGTCCGCCCGTCTCGGGCCCGGTTCGGTCGGGCCCCGGTGCGGAACGACTCCAGCGTGTAGAGCCTACGCGGTCCCGGCCAGCGAGTTTCCGCGGAGGCGGCCGGCCGGAGTCCGCCGGCCCCGCTCGACCGGCCCGCGCACCGGCCCCCGACCCGTGAGCACCGCGGGCGTACCCCGCGTCGGCGGCGCGGCCGCCGGCCCGCCGCCCCCGCATGGCCACAGGTCCGTCGCCACTCCGCCGCCGCGCGGCCACCGCCCTTGTCCGACACCGGAAATTCCGTTGTTCGTCGGCCCGGAGCCCCTTCAGAGTGGTCCCACCGCCGCGCGGCGGCAGTGACGTGTGTGGAGACGGTCGTGCCGCCGTGGCACGCCCGCGGAAAGGGTTGGCCGAGGTGCGCAGCACGCTGGTTCTGAATGCAAGCTACGAGCCCCTGACGACGGTGTCGCTCCAGCGTGCCGTCGTCCTGGTGCTCCAGGACAAGGCGGTGGTGGAGCAGGCGCATCCGTTGCGCACGGTCCGCGGTACGGGGGTGACCGTGCCGGTGCCACGGGTGATCAGACTGCAACGGTACGTACGGGTGCCGTTCCGACAACAGGCCCCGTGGTCGCGTCGCGGTGTCCTGGTCCGTGACCAGCACCTCTGTGCCTACTGCGGGCGCCGGGCCACCACGGTGGACCACCTGCAGCCGAAGTCGCGGGGTGGGGCGGACAGCTGGATGAACACCGTCGCCGCGTGCGCCGAGGACAACCAGCGCAAGGCCGACCGGACTCCGGAGCAGGCGGGGATGCGGCTGCTGCGCAAGCCGTTCGTGCCGACGCCGCAGGCCACCCTGATGATGGCGCTGGGCCTGCGGGGCTCGGAGGTCCGGGAGCTGGCCGACTGGCTCCCGGCGGCCCCGATGGCGCCCGCGCCCTCCGCCGCCTAGCGAACGCGCGCACGCGACTCCCGCGAGGCCGGGACAGCGCGACGTCCGCCACTCCCGCGCCTTCGCGACGCGAGCCCTGCGGCCGGGTGCCGGGCCTCAGCCCCTGGCTTGGTACCCGGCCGCGGTGCCGAAGTTGGCCGCGTGCTCGGGCACCGCGACGACCTGGCCGCCGCCGACGAGCACCCGGCCGGAGACCAGCAGCGAACCGGTGCCCTGCGGGAAGTTGCCGCCGACGCTCTCCTGGCCGCCTGCCAGGGCGAAACGGCTGAGGTGGGCGGGCTGGTCGCGGCGCTCGTCGACGGCGAGCAGCAGCGCGCTGCCGTCGACGCCGACCGCCCGGACCTCGCCCTTCTCGCTCGCGGCGGTCTTCCAGCGCTGCTGCCCGGTGTCGAGGTCGTATCCGACCACCGAGGCCGGGCCGCCGGCGTTCACCGGGACCAGCAAGGTGACCATCGTCCGATCCTGGAAGAACACCCCGGGCGTGGCCGAGAACGTACCGTGGCCGACGTCCAGCCGGCCCTCCCCCGCGGCGACCGGGATCTCGGCGGCCGGGTCGCCTGAGGCGCCCCAGGCGAAGACCTTGTCGTCGGTGGGCTTCTCGCCGGTGGTGAGGACGACGGCCGGCTCGGCTGAGAGCACCGTCACGGTCTTCGGCTGGTTGTTCAGCCCGCGCCACCAGCTCACTTTCCCGTCGGCGGTGTTGAGCGCGACAGCCTGGTCGGTGGGGGTGGAGTCGGCGCAACTGCTGGCGATCACCACGGTCTTGCCCGCGGCGCCGCCGGAGAGGCTGCAGAACTTGCCCTGGCCGGTGTACTGCCAGACGTCCTTCCCGTCGGCGGACTCCCAGGCCACGGCGCGGTCGTCGCCGACGGCGATCACCTTGTCCTCGGTGACGCCGACGTGGGCGGTGTAGGCGCCCTTGGCGTCGGTGACGGACTTGGTCCAGGCGGTCTTGCCGGTCTTGGTGTCGACGGCGACCACCGAGGTACAGGGACTCTTCGGGTCAGCCTGAGGACGGAACAGGGCCGCGCCGACACCGGCCGCGTTGACGCTCGGGGACAGCCCGCAGGGAACGGCGCCGGCGGCCGGGGGCTCGACCGACCAGGTGGGCTTGCCGTCCGCCCGGTCGTAGGCGTGGACGCCGGTGGCGTCGGCGCGCACCACCGCGTCGGACAGCAGCCAGCTGCCGACCAGGGTGTCGTCGGTGCCGGACTGGAGAGCAGCGGCCGGCTGGGCGGACCAGGCCTTGGCGTGAGCGACCGCGAAGCCCGGCTCGCTGCCGGTGCCGTCGGCGGAGTCGGTACCGCCGTCCTCGGTGGCCACCAGAAGGGCTGCGGCGAGCAGCACGCCCAGCGCGGCGACGCCCGCTCCCGCCCGGATCGCCAGGGACCGCCGGCTCGGCGCGTGCTCTGCGGAGACCACCGAGTCGGCGGCGGCCCGGGCCCTCGCCGCAAGGCCGGTCCGGCCGTCGCCGGTGCGGGCCGGCTCGGCGACGGGCGCAGTCGACCCGCCGGACCCGCCGGACCCGCTCGCACTCCCGGAGCCGGCGCCCCGGTCCGGGCCCTCGTCGACGTCCCGGCCGGAGCCCCGGTCGGTGTCCGCCGCGGGCTCGGACTCCTGCTCGGGGTCGGGACGCAGGTATCCGTCGGCGGTGTACTCGGCGCCCACCGGGGCGTAGAGGTCGGCCCCGGCCGGGTGCTGCGGGACGGCGTAGTCGGCGTACTGCGGCTGTTGCTGCTCGTAGTCGGTGTACTGGTAGTACAGCTGCTGGTCCGCGCCGTAGACGCCCTGTCCGTAGACCGTCTGCCCGTAGCCGGTCTGCCCGTCCGACGCCGCGTATTCGGACGCGCCGTGGCCGGCCGTGCCGTAGCCCTGTTCGCCGTAACCGCCCTGCCCGTACGACCCCTGCCCGTACGCGGACCCGTGCCCGTACGCGGCCTGCCCGTCCCCGTGCCCGGTGCCGGCCTCGTACGGTCCGCTCCCCTGCCAGGGCTGCTGCTCGGGGTCGGCCGCCGGCCAGTCCTGCCGGTGGTCGGTCTGCTCCGGGTACCAGGGCTGCTGCTGGGCGCCGCCGAGGGGATCCTGAGCCATCCGTTCCGTCCCTCCCGCCGCCCGCCGTGGAGGGGCCAGCATCTCACGCCACCCGGAGCGTCCCGTTCCGCCCCGGGGAGAAGCCCCGGGAGAAGGGGGCCGGGACACCGTGCGGAGCGGGACCGCGGGCGGGACGGAGCCGGAGCCGGACCTCCGCGGTCAGGCGGACTCGGCGCGCAGGGCCGTGTCGATGCGTGCGGCGAGGGTGAAGTCGAGGGCGGTCAGGCCGCCGGCGCTGTGTGTGGAGAGGACGAACCGCAGGGTGCGCCAGCGGATGTCGATGTCGGGGTGGTGGTCCAGCGTCTCGGCCTCGCCGGCGACGGCGACGACCACCCGGATCGCCGCCGGGAAGTCCCGGGCGTCGGCGGTGCGGCTGATGGCGTCGCCGTCCCTGGTCCACTCCGGCAGGGCGGCCATGGCGGCGGCGATCTCGTCCTCGGTCAGGCGTGCTCTGCTGCTCATCGGACCGCTCCCACGGGTCGGAGTGTTGGGTGGCACCGCCCGCGGCGGGGCGTCAGGCCTTCCGGCGCGGACGCGGCACCAGTTCGCCGCCGCAGTTGGGGCAGCTGGCGGCCATGGCGTCGGTGCAGTCCGGACAGAAGGTGCACTCGTAGGAGCATATGGAGGCGGGGCCGTCCGCGGTCAGCGACACCTCGCAGCGCTCGCAGATCTCACGCATCTCCAGTGCCATGACGTCCTCCGGGTCGGTCGGTACAACTCTGCAAAGGCCGAGGTGTGACGGTCGATCAGCTGATCAGCAGCTTGGTGACGGCGATCAGGCCGACCACCACGATGACGCCCCGCAGCACCGGCGCCGACAGCCTGCGGCCCACCTTGGCCCCGACCAGGCCGCCGACCAGCGAGCCCGCCGCGATCAGACCCGCGGCGGCCCAGTCGACCGTCGAGGTGAACAGGAAGAAGAGGGCGGCGACGGCGTTGACGATCATCGCCAGGGCGTTCTTCACGGCATTGATGCGCTGCAGCTCCTCCTGGAGCAGCATGCCCATCAGGGCCAGCAGCAGGACGCCCTGGGCCGCACCGAAGTAGCCGCCGTAGATGCCGGTGAGGAAGACGCCGACGAGCAGTGCGGCGCCACCGTCCGGATCCCCGCCGGGACGGCGGCGGGCGGCGACCGCCTTGGCCACCCTCGGCTGGATCACGACCAGGACCAGGGCCAGCAGGATCAGTACCGGGACGATCGCGTCGAAGGCGGCGCTCGGCAGTTCGATCAGCAGTACCGCGCCGACCAGCCCGCCCAGCAGCGAGGCGGTGCCGAGGCGCAGCAACCGGCGGCCCTGGTCGGCCAGCTCGCGCCGGTAGCCGATCACGCCGCTGAGCGAACCGGGCACCAGGCCGAAGGAGTTGGAGACGTTGGCGGTCACCGGCGGGATGCCCACGGCGAGCAGGACGGGGAACGTGATCAGGGTTCCGGAGCCGACGATCACGTTGATCATCCCGGCTCCGACGCCCGCGACCAGGACGGCGATCGCCTCCCAGAGCGTCATGGGCCACCTCTCGTCTCGGTCCTGTCCGACGATCATGCCGGACTGCGGGCGCGGCCCACCAGACCCTCCCATCATTCGGGACGCACACCACATGCCGCCGCGCACCGAGCCCGCACGCCGAACCCGCACCGCCCGGCCGGGAAGCAGGCGTCCGCGGGAACGGCGACGGGCCCGCCCCCGGGTGGGGGCGGGCCCGCGCCGCACGGGTGGTCGGCCGGTCAGGCGGTCGACCGGCCGGTCGGACCGGTCACTCCGGGTCGATCTTGCGGTACTCGCGGGCCGGGTCGACCCGGGGGCGGGCGGCGCCCTTGGTGTCGGTGTCCAGTGGGCGCGGACCGGCCGCCGGGTCCAGCGGCACCTGGGTGGCGGCCGGTGCGACGGCGCTGGGGGCCGCGACGGCGGCACCGTTCACGCCACCGTTGCCGGTCAGACCGGTGAAGGCGCCGCCGAGGCCCTTGAGCGCGTCGCCGACCTCGCTCGGGATGATCCAGAGCTTGTTCGAGTCGCCCTTGGCCAGCTCGGGCAGGGTCTGCAGGTACTGGTAGGCGAGCAGCTTCTGGTCGGCGTCGCCGTCGTGGATGGCCTCGAAGACGGTCCGGATGGCGGCGGCCTCACCGTCGGCGCGGAGCACCGCGGCCTGGGCCTCACCCTCGGCCTTGAGCACCTCGGCCTGCTTCTCACCCTCGGCCTTGAGGATCTGCGCCTGCCGCTGGCCCTCGGCGGTGAGGATCGCGGCGCGCTTGTCGCGGTCGGCGCGCATCTGCTTCTCCATCGAGTCCTGGATGGAGGTCGGCGGCTCGATCGCCTTCAGCTCGACGCGGTTGACGCGGATGCCCCACTTGCCGGTGGCCTCGTCCAGCACGCCGCGCAGGCCGGCGTTGATGACCTCACGGGAGGTCAGAGTGGACTCCAGGTCCATCGAGCCGATGATGTTGCGCAGCGTCGTGACGGTCAGCTGCTCGATCGCCTGGATGTAGCTGGCGACCTCGTAGGTGGCGGCGCGCGCGTCGGTGACCTGGTAGTAGATGACCGTGTCGATGTTGACGACCAGGTTGTCCTGGGTGATCACCGGCTGCGGCGGGAACGGCACGACCTGCTCGCGCAGGTCGATCCGGTTGCGCACGCGGTCGATGAACGGGACGACGATGTTCAGCCCTGCGTTGAGCGTCCGGGTGTAGCGGCCGAAGCGCTCCACGATCGCGGCGCTGGCCTGAGGGATGACCTGAATCGTCTTGATCAGCGCGATGAATGCCACCACGACCAGGACGACCAGGACGATAAGGACGGGTTCCACGGACTCTCCCCTAGACGACCAGGGCGGTCGCGCCCTGGATTTCGACGACGTCGACCTGCTGCCCCGGCTCGTACACGCTGCCGGGGTGGAGCGCGCGGGCCGACCAGATCTCGCCGTTGAGCTTGATCCGTCCGCCCTCCCCGTCGACGGTTTCCGCGACGACCGCGGTGGCGCCCTGGAGCGCCTCGATGCCCATCTTGACCTGCGGGCCCTTCTGCAACTGCCGGTAGGCGATCGGCCTCACCACCACCAGCAGCCCGGTCGAGACCGCGACGAAGGCCAGCACCTGCCACACCACGTCGGCTCCCAGGCCGGCCAGGCCGGCGGCGGCGAGCGCGCCGACCGCGAACATGGCGAGCTCCGGCATCGCGGTGAGCACCAGCGGTATGCCGAGGCCGACGGCGGCCAGAAGCCACCAGATCCAGCTGTCCACGTGTCCATCCTAAGGAGGGCGGGCCTTCGAGGCGGAAGGTTCCCGCAGGTGGAGGGGCGGAAACCGGTCGCGCGTGCGACCGGTTCGGGACCGGCGGCGTTCGGCGCCCCCGGCGCGGGCCCGGGCGGGCGCCCCGCAGGGGCGCTGCGAGGTCCGGCAGGAGTGCGGCCGGGCTCGCCGACGGCCGGTCAGCGGCCCCGGCGGGGAACGGCGGTGGCTCAGCCGAGCGGCAGGCCCTGGGCCGACCAGCGGTCGCCGTGGCGCTCCAGGGTCAGCGGCAGGCCGAAGCACTTCGACAGGTTGCGCGCGGTCAGCTCGGTGTCGATCGGGCCGGCGGTGAGCACCTTTCCCCGACGGATCATCAGGACGTGGGTGAAGCCGGGGGCGATCTCCTCGACGTGGTGGGTGACCATCGCCATGGCCGGCGCGAACTCGTCCTGGGCCAGCGCGCCGAGGCGGCGCACCAGGTCCTCGCGGCCGCCGAGGTCGAGGCCGGCGGCGGGCTCGTCCAGCAGCAGCAGCTCGGGGTCGGTCATCAGGGCGCGGGCGATCAGGGTGCGCTTGCGCTCGCCCTCGGAGAGGGTGCCGAACTTGCGGGCGGTCATGCTGGACATGCCGAGCCGGTCCAGCAGGGCCAGGGCGCGGGACTCGTCGGACTGCTCGTACTTCTCCTGCCAGCTGACCGTCATGCCGTACGCGGCGGTGAGCACCGTCTGCAGGACGGTCTGCTCGGCCGGCAGCTTGTCGAACATGGCCGCGCCGGCCAGGCCGATCCGGGAGCGCAGCTCGAAGACGTCGATCTCGCCGAGCTTCTCGCCCAGGATGGTCACCTTGCCGGCGGTCGGGAACAGGTACGAGGAGGCGATCTGCAGCAGGGTGGTCTTGCCGGCGCCGTTGGGGCCGAGGATCACCCAGCGCTCGCCCTCGGAGATGGACCACGAGACCTGGTCGACCAGCGCGCGCTCCTCCCGGACCACGGATACGTCCACCAGCTCCAGCACGTCGCTCATGCCTACGCCTTCCCCAAAACAGAAATCACGGCCGTCGGTGCGGGCGGGCAGCCTACCCCGGCGGCCGGGTGGCACGGAGTGGGTGCGCCGCACACGCATGGGCAAACCTACGCCACGCGGATGACCGCCGATTCCGTAGGCTGGCCGGATGCTCTCGACTCCTGCCGACAATCCGTACGAAGAGCCCCGTTCGGGGAGGCTCACCGCCTGGGGCAACGCCCTGCTGGCCGGGCTGGCGGCGCCCGACGACGCCGCCGCGGCCGTCCTCGGGGCGGACGAGAGCCACCGCGTGACCGGGCTGCCCGGGGACGCGCCCGGCGAGCAGCACGGGCTGACCTGGGCGCTGGGGCGGCTCCGGGTGCTGGGCGTGAAGGGCCTGCGGCTGGCCCTGCCGACCGCCGGGCACCCGCTGGGGCTGACCGGCCCGGCGCCGTTCAACGAGCGCGCGATGGGCTCGGGCGAGGCGGTGCTGGCGGTCGGGCTGCCACTCGGGCTGGTGCCGGAGACCGAGGTCTTCGGCCCGGCCGGGGACCGCTCGGCGACGGTGTTGTGGCGGTGCTCCGAGGTGAACGACGCGCCGCCGGCCGACGTGCCGTCGCTGCACGAGGCCGAGCGCGAGCTGGCGGACGGGCTGCGCGAGGCGACCGTCCTGCTCACCCGGCTCGACGTGGCTGGTGCCGGGCCGGAGGCACTGCGTGCGCTGGACGCTTACCGGCGGCGCGGGAACGCCGAGCTGCTGGCACCCGGCTACCCGCCGCGGGCCGTGCGCGTGCTGGAGTCGGCCCGGCAGGTGTCGGCGCTGCTGTCGATCGCCTCGGGCGGCCACGGCGCCGCCGTCAGCGCGTCCGAGATGGCGGCGCGGCAGTCCGTCCTGGCGCCGCTGTGGCGCACCGCCCGGCGGGCCCAGGTGGCCGCCTACAACGCCCTCGTCGACGAGCGCGAGGACCGCTGACCGCTGACCGCTGACCGACCGCCGGCGCCGTGCGGGTGTTGCTAGGGTTCCCGGACGGCTCCGTTGCGCACGGCCCAGAGCGCCGCCTGCGTCCGGTCCGCGAGGTCCAGCTTCATCAGGATGTTGGAGACGTGCGTCTTCACCGTCTTCTCCGACAGGTGCAGGCTCCGGGCGATCTCCCGGTTGGAGCGGCCGTCGGCGAGGTGGCCGAGGACCTCGCGCTCGCGCTCGGTCAGGCTGCCGCCCCGCCCCTGCGGCGGGCGGGGCCCGTCGTCGGCGAGCAGGGCCTCGGCCAGCTCGGGCTGGAGCAGCACGTGGCCGGCGTGGACGGAGCGGATGGCGCCGGCCAGCGCCTCCGGGTCGACGTCCTTGTACACGTAGCCGGCGGCGCCGGCCCGCAGGGCGGGGACCATCGTGCGGTGCTCGGTGAAGCTGGTGACGATCAGGATCCGGGCCCGGCTGCCCTCGCCCTTGAGCGTGCGCAGCGCCTCGATGCCGTCGACGCCGGGCATCTTGAGGTCCATCAGGACGACGTCCGGGTCGAGCTCGCGGGCCCGGTCCACGCCCTCGGCCCCGTCGGCGGCCTCGCCGACCACCTCGATGTCGTCCTGCACCTCCAGGAAGGTGCGCAGGCCTCGGCGGACCACCTGGTGGTCGTCGACCAGCAGGACGCGGATCGCCGGCGTGGTGTCAGGCACCGGGGACCTCCATCTCGACGAGCGTCCCCCGGCCGGGGGCCGAGTCCAGGGTGAGCGTGCCGCCGACGGCGGCGGCGCGGTCGCGCATCGAGGCCAGGCCGAGGTGGCGGCCGGCCCGGCGGACCGACTCGGGATCGAAGCCGCGGCCGTCGTCGCGCACCCGCAGGACGGCGCCGCGCGCGGGGGTGCCGGCCAGCGTGACGGTGACGCGCCGGGCGTCGGCGTGGCGCAGCGCGTTGTGCAGGGCCTCCTGGGCAACCCGCAGCAGTGCCGCCTCCTGGGCCGGGGGCAGGGCACGGACGCCGTCGGCGGTGAAGGCGACGTCGGCGGTGTGGGCGCGGTCGAGAACCTGCACCTGGGAGGCGAGGGTGGCGCTGAGGCCGTCCTCCTCCAGTGCGGCGGGGCGCAGCTCGACGACGACGGCGCGCAGCTCGTCGGCGGCCTCGGCGGCGAGCCGGGCGACCTCGGCGAGTTCGGCGCGGGCGCGGGCCGGGTCGCGGTCGACCAGCTTGGCGGCGGCCTGGGCGGTGAGGCGCAGCGAGAAGAGCTTCTGCGAGACGGCGTCGTGCAGGTCGTGGGCGATCCGGGCGCGCTCGCCGGCCAGCGTGAGTTCGCGGCTGCGCTCGTAGAGGCGGGCGTTGGAGAGGGCGAGGGCGGCGTGTGCGGCGAGTATCCGCAGCAGTTCCTCGTCGTGGTCGGTGAAGAGTCCGCCGCCGCGCTTGTTGGCGAGGAAGATGACGCCCATGACCTGCGGTTCGTCCTCGGCGGCGTCGGTGTCCAGGATCGGCATGCCGAGGAAGGCGTCCATCTCCGGGTGGGCGGCGGGCCAGCCGCCGAAGGAGGGGGCGCGGCGGACGTCGGTGAGCCGGGTGGGGCCGGTCTCGTGCAGCATCGTGGCGAGGACGCCGTGCTGACGGGGCAGCGGGCCGATGGCCTTCCACTGCTCGTCGGTGATGCCGTCGACGACGAACTGGGCGAAGCCGCCGTGGTCGTCGGGCACCCCGAGGGCCGCGTACTCGGCGCCGAGCAGGCCGCGGGCGGAGGCGGTGATCCGGCGCAGGACCTCGCGCACCTCCAGGTGGCGGCTCATCGCGAGCAGGGCCCGGCTGACCGCCTCGATGCCGGCCAGGCAGGGGTCGCAGGCGGGCATCGGACCGCCGGAGGGCGGGCCGACCCGGAGGTGGGCGGTGGACGGGGTGGGCATACCGCCAAACTACCGCCGCCCGCCCGCCGCCCGCTTCGGTCGGTGGGTGTGCGGGCCGCAGGACCGCAGACCTAGGCCACGGGCCCCACGGGGGCGGGAACGCCGAGGGGCGGCCCTCCCCGTCTCCGGGGAGGGCCGCCCCTGGTGTGCGAGCGGCGAAGGGCTCAGCCCTTCTGCATGACCTCGGGCTCGTGGCGGCGCTGCAGGCGCGTGATGATGACGCCGAGGACGACCGAGATCACCACCAGCGCGCCGGCGTCGATCAGCAGCTGGGCGACGCTGTGGTCCCACAGCGGGTCGTAGTCGGGGTGGTTGAAGTCCTTGTTCCACGGACCGAGCAGGTGCGAGAGGTCCAGCGTGGTGGCGACCATGGCGGTGCCCCAGCGGGCCGGCATCAGCCAGGCGACCTGCTCCAGACCGGGCTTGCCGAAGATCTGGAAGAGGCAGCCGGTGAAGACGACCTGGACGATGGCGAACATGACCAGCAGCGGCATGGTCTTCTCCGCGGTCTTGACCAGCGCGGAGATCATCAGGCCGAACATCATCGCGGCGAAGCTCAGCAGGATCATGCCGACGGTCATCTCGATGATCGGCAGGTCCTTGACGATCAGGCCGTGCGCGGGAAGCTTGCGCGGCAGGAAGCCGACGGCGGAGATGATCGCGCCCTGGATCACGCTGAAGACACCCAGCACGATGATCTTGGACATCATGTACGCCGAGCGGGAGAGCCCGGTGGCTCGTTCTCGCTCGTAGATCGCGCGCTCCTTGATCAACTCGCGGACCGAGTTGGCCGCGCCGGAGAAGCAGGCGCCGATCGCCAGGATCAGCATGATCGTCGCGGCCCCGCTGTTGATCCCGAGCTGGTTCTTCGGGTTCGGCGCCAGGCCCGCCGCGTTGGGGATCAGCACGCTGACCGCGCCGATGACCGCGGGCAGCAGCACCGACAGCGCGAGGAAGCCGCGGTCCGAGGCGAGCACGGACATGTAGCGCCGCATCAGCGTCCACAGCTGGGAGCCCCAGCTCTGCGGCTTCGGCGGCCGGACGGCCTCCTGGGCCACCTGCACGTGCTGCACCTCGCCCGCCTCCACGGTGGGGGCGGAGTACTGCTGGTAGTGCACCGAACCGCGGTAGCGGCCGGCCCAGTCGTGGTCCGGGTAGTTCTCGAAGGCCTGGAAGACGTCGGCCCAGGTCTCGTAGCCGAAGAAGTGCAGCGCCTCGTCCGGGGGACCGAAGTAGGCCACCGAACCGCCCGGCGCCATCACCAGCAGCCGGTCGCAGAGGGCGAGTTCGGCCACCGAGTGGGTGACGACCAGGATGGTGCGGCCGTCGTCGGCGAGGCCGCGCAGCATCTGCATGACCTCGCGGTCCATGCCCGGGTCCAGGCCCGAGGTGGGCTCGTCCAGGAAGATCAGCGACGGTTTGGTGAGCAGCTCCAGGGCGACCGAGACGCGCTTCTGCTGGCCGCCGGAGAGCGCAGTGATCTTGTTGTCGGCGCGCTTGTCGAGGCGCAGCTCGTACAGCACCTCGTCGATCCGGGCCTCGCGCTCGCGAGCCTCGGTGTCGCCGGGGAAGCGCAGGCGGGCCGCGTACTTGAGGCCGGTGCGGACGGTCAGCTCCTTGTGCAGGATCTCCGACTGCGGCACCAGGCCGATGCGCGAGCGCAGCTCGGCGAACTGCTTGTACAGGTTGCGGCCGTCGTAGAGGACGTCGCCGCGGTCGGCCGGGCGGTAGCCGGTGAGGGCTCGCAGCAGGGTCGACTTGCCGGAGCCGGACGGGCCGATGACCGCGACCAGGGACTTCTCCGGGACGCCGAAGCTGACGTCGTTGAGCAGGACCTTCTTGCCGCTCTTGAAGTCGACCTCGACGGTCAGGTGGCGGGCCGAGAAGGAGACGGCGCCGGTGTCGACGAACTCCTGCAGCTGGTCGCCGACCAGGACGAAGCTGGAGTGACCGACGGTCAGACGGTCCTGCGGGCCCATCAGCTGGCGCTGGACGCGCTGGCCGTTGAGGAAGATGCCGTTGTGGCTGCCGAGGTCGACGATCTCGTAGCGGCCGTCGGGCAGCTGGCGCAGCTCGGCGTGGTGGCGGGAGACCTGGAGGTCGGAGACCACGATGTCGTTGTCGAGCGCGCGACCGATCCGGACGGTGTTCATCCCGGCGGTCAGGTTGCGGATCATCGTGGGCTGCGGGCCGCCGTCGTGCCGCGGGGCCGGCTGCTGCGGGCTCTGCTGCTGCGGGAAGGCGCCGTGCTGCGGGGCGTGTTGGGGGAAGCCCTGCTGCTGCGCGAAGGGCTGCTGCGGCGGCTGCTGGCCGCCCCACTGCTGCTGTGCCTGCGGCGGGACCGGCGGCTGCTGCGCGGGCGCCTGCTGCTGCGGTCCCGGCGCGTGGCTGCGGCTGGTCGCGGCCTCGTGCCAGGCGGGGGCCGGGGCGGCGGCCCGGGCCGGCGCCGAGAAGCTCAGGCGCGGGCCGTTCTCGGCGTTGCCGAGGCCGACCACCGTGCCGGGGAAGAGCTGGGCCTGCTGCGTGCGGGCACCGCCGGTGTAGGTGCCGTTGGTGCTCCCGTGGTCGTCCAGCTGCCAACCGGCCCCGTTGAAGGAGATGGTGGCGTGGTGCCAGGAAACCCGCGCGTCCTCGAACGGGAAGTCCGACTGCGGGTTGCGCCCGATGGTGTAGGACCGCCCCGGCTCCAGAGTCCGCTGCTGTCCGTTGATCTCAATGACGAGTTGCGGCACTGCGCGCCTGCCCCGCTCTCTCGGTCCCCCGATTTCGGCCCCCGACCGGGGCGGTGTCCTGCAATCTGACGGGGGAATCATTCCAGCCCGCCGCGTGTCGGTGAAAGTCACCCCCGGTGACTGTGACCGGTCGGCAACGATTCGCAGACGCCCCCACCACCGCTCCCCGATGTCACCTCTGCGCAACCACGCGGTCACCACGATCGTGCGCACACTTTCCACCGCCCCCGACCCGACCGGTCCACGACGCGGACGGGTGCCGTGGCCTCGCCGGACGCCCGGTAGCGTGGGAGGCATCATGAACGCATCGCCCTTGGCCGCCGAGCCGTTCCCCGCCCCGCAGCCCCGGACCGAGGACGAGCGCACCCTGCTCGTCAAGGTGTTCGGCAAGGACCGCCCCGGCATCACCGCCGGCCTCTTCGCCACGCTGGCCGGGTTCGACGTCGACGTGATCGACATCGAGCAGGTCGTCACCCGTGGCCGGATAACGCTGTGCGCCCTGGTCACCCCGCCGGCCGCCGGCGCCCCCGGTGCCGAGGGCGAGCTGCGCTCGACCGTGCACCGCTGGGCCGAGGAGCAGAAGCTCCAGGCCGAGATCATCTCCGGCATCGGCGACAACCGGCCGCGCCGCGAGGGCCGCTCGCACGTCACCGTGCTGGGCCACCCGCTGACCGCCTCGGCGGTCTCGGCGCTGACCTCGCGGATCACCGGGGCCGGCGGCAACATCGACCGCGTCTTCCGGCTGGCCAAGTACCCGGTGACGGCGGTCGAACTGGCCGTATCCGGGGTCGCCACCGAGCAGCTGCGTGCCGAGCTGGCCCAGGAGGCGGCCACGCAGCGGGTGGACATCGCCGTGATGGCGGCCGGGCTGGAACGCCGGGCCAAGCGGCTGGTGGTGATGGACGTCGACTCGACGCTGATCCAGGACGAGGTGATCGAGCTCTTCGCCGCCCACGCGGGCTGCGAGCAGCAGGTCGCCGAGGTGACGGCGGCCGCGATGCGCGGCGAGCTGGACTTCGCCGAGTCGCTGCGCGCCCGGGTGGCGCTGCTGGCCGGCCTGGACGCCTCGGTGACCGAGAAGGTGCGCACCGAGGTCCGGTTCACCCCGGGCGCGCGCACCCTGATCCGGACCCTGCAGCGGCTGGGCTTCCAGGTCGCGGTGGTCTCCGGCGGGTTCACCCAGGTCACCGACCACCTGGTGGAGCAGCTGGGCCTGGACTTCGCCGCGGCCAACACCCTGGAGGTGGTGGACGGCAGGTTCACCGGCCGGGTGGTCGGCGAGATCGTGGACCGGGCGGGCAAGGCGCGCTGGCTGGCCCGGTTCGCCGAGCAGGCCAAGGTGCCGCTGGAGCAGACGGTGGCCATCGGCGACGGCGCCAACGACCTGGACATGCTGAACGCGGCCGGGCTGGGTGTGGCGTTCAACGCCAAGCCGGTCGTCCGGGAGGCCGCCGACACCGCGGTGAACGTGCCCTTCCTGGACACCGTGCTCTACCTGCTGGGCATCACCCGCGAGGAGGTCGAGGCGGCCGACGCGCTCGACGGCACGCCGACCGAGTAGCCGCAGCCGAACGGGCGGGAGGGGCGCGCGCGGACGATCCGCGCGCCCCTCCCCCGTTCCGGTCGACCCGTCGCAGGCGCGGGC
Organism: Kitasatospora hibisci; assembly: GCF_043950205.1. Taxonomy (NCBI): domain Bacteria; kingdom Bacillati; phylum Actinomycetota; class Actinomycetes; order Kitasatosporales; family Streptomycetaceae; genus Kitasatospora; species Kitasatospora hibisci. The sequence continues at coordinate 2,315,440 of NZ_CP171642.1, forward strand.
CCGCCTCGCTCAGTCCTGGGGCGTGTAGTACGAGACCAGCGCGGCCACGCCCGGCTCGACGCCCTTCCACGAGCCTCCGAAGCTGAGCACCGCGATGGCCGCGGTCGGGAAGCCGCCCAGCCGCAGCCGCTCCAGCGCGTCCCGGTCGCCCTCGTCGCCGGCCAGCACCTGGGTCAGCCCGAGCACACCGGGGTTGTGGCCGACCAGCACCAGGTCGGCGTAGTCGTCCGAGGTCTCCTGGAGGACGGTGATGATCTCGCCGGGGCTGGCCTCGTAGATCCGCTTCTCGTACACGGTCTTGCGGGAGCGCTTGGGCAGCTCGTGCGCGGCGAGCTTCCAGGTCTCGCGCGTGCGCAGGGCGTCGGAGCAGAGCACGTAGTCGGGGTTGATGCCGGAATCGGCCAGCCAGCGGCCGGCTTCCGGGGCCTGGTGGCGGCCCCGGTCGGCCAGCGGCCGCTCGTGGTCGTCGACGCCGTTGGGCCAGTCGGCCTTGGCATGGCGGAGAACGATGATCCTGCGGGGCGTGTCGGCGCTCATACCCAGCAAGCTTGGCAGAAAAGCCGCGCCGCGGCGCGATGCTCCCGGTTGCCGCCACTCGCAGGGGTGGAGGGTGCCGTCATGCGCCGTTCGCCGGGGCTTGGCCCGGTGGACCGCCGCCGGTCACCGCGGGTGCCGGCCGGTCACCGCGGGTACCGCGGCTGTGCTCCGGTCAGCCCAGGTTCTTGGCCACGATGGCGACGATGACGAGCGCCAGCACGATGCCGCCGATCGTCGCGGCGAGCAGGCCCAGCTTCTTGTGACCGTCGGTGGGGTTCGGTTCGAGTACGGGCATGACCGGATTCTCCCATCCCGAACGGGACCGCCCGCCACCGCCCCCGGCCCGGCCGGACCCCGCGGCGGCGGGATCAGGCCGGGCCGCCGTTCCCCGGCGGGTCAGGACCGGACGCCGGCGGCGACCGGGCGGGCCGCCTCGTCCTCGATGTGCCGGGCCATCGCCGCCCGCAGGCCGAACATCATCTGCGGCACCAGCAGCAGGGCCAGGAAGCCCAGCGGCAGGTACCAGGTGCCGGTGGCCTGGTAGAGCCGGCCGATCAGGATCGGGCCGGGGATGGAGATCAGGTAGCCGACGCCCTGCGCGAAGGCGGAGAGCTGCGCCACCCCGCCTGCGGTGCGGGCACGCAGGCCGATCATGGTGAGCACCAGCGGGAAGGCGCAGTTGGACAGGCCCACCAGGGTCGCCCAGAGCCAGGGCGCGGTGGACGGCGCCAGCGCCAGCCCGGCGTAGCCGGCGATGCCGCAGGACGCGAGCACCACCACGAAGAGCCGCTGGTCGCCACGGCGGGCGGCGAGGTTGGGCAGCACGAAGGAGACCGGGACGCCGATCACCATGGTCAGCGCCAGCAACACGCCGGAGGCGCCCTCGGAGACACCCGCGTCCTGGAAGATCTTCGGCAGCCAGCCCATCACCACGTAGGCGCCGGTCGCCTGGAGGCCGAAGAAGCAGGCCATCGCCCAGGCGGTGCGGCTGCGGGTGATCGGCAGCCGGTCCGCCGCCGCGCCGCCGGACCGCTCGCCGCGCTCGCGCCGGGTCACCATGACCGGCACCCAGAGCAGCAGGGCGAGCGCGCCCAGCCCGGCCCAGACGCCCAGGCCCACCCGCCAGTCGCCGCCGAGCGCGCCGGTCAGCGGCACCGTGACGGCCGCGGCGAGCGAGGTGCCGGCCGACAGCGACATCGAGTACAGGCCGATCATCGGACCGACCTTCTCCGGGAAGTACCGCTTGATCACCACCGGGATCAGCACGTTGGAGACCGCCACCCCGGCCAGCGCCAGCGCCGTGAGCAGCAGGAAGACCGCCGTGCCACCGGCGAACGAGCGGGCCAGCACGCCCGCGGTGATCGCGGCCATGCCGGCGGTGATCACTGCGATCGGGCCGATCCGCCGCGCCATGCCGGGGGCCGCGAAGCCGAAGAGCGCGAAGCAGAGCGAGGGGACGGCGGTGAGCAGCCCGGCCAGCGTCGGGTTCATCCCGAGGTCGGTGCGGACCTGGTCGAGCAGCGGCCCGAGGCTGGTGACGACGGGCCGGAGGTTGAAGGCGGCGACGGCGATCGCGACGGCGAACAGCCAGCCGAGGTGGCTGCTGCGGGCGGAGGCGGGCCGCTCGGCCTGCGGTCCGGCCCCCGTTCGGGGAGAGGTGGTGGTGTCTGCTGCGGGTGGCATGCGAGCCATCATAGAATGATGGGATGAATTAGCGCACCCTGGAGTTGGCATGATGTGCCGACCCGTCCGTGGCCGACCGCCCCGGCCAGTCACCCGCCCGGCGGCCCACCCCCGTGGGCCCGCAGGCACTGCCGACCCCCGAAGCCGCAAGGAGTCCCCCGTGGCGCTGTCCTCTCCGAGGCGCACCCCGCTGTCCGACCAGGTGATCGCGCAGCTGCGCGCCCAGATCACCTCGGGCGAGTGGCCCGTCGGCTCGCGCATCCCGACCGAGGCCGCCCTGGTCGAGCAGCTCGGCGTCGCCCGCAACACCGTCCGTGAGGCCGTCCGCGCCCTGGCCCACAACGGCCTGCTGGACATCCGGCAGGGTTCCGGCACCTACGTCCTCGCCACCAGCGAGCTGGCCGGGGTCATGCACCGGCGCTTCGCCGACGCCGACCAGGCACAGGTGGCCGAGCTGCGGGTCGCACTGGAGACCTCTGCCGCCGGCCTGGCCGCCACCCGGCGCACCGACCGCGACCTCGTCCTCCTGGAGGCCGCCCTGGCCCGTCGCGAGGGCGCCTGGCACTCCGGCGACGCCGAGGACTTCGTGCAGGCCGACGCCGCCTTCCACCAGGCCGTGGTCTCCGCCGCCCACAACGACGTCCTCGCCGCCGTCTACGCCGACCTGGGCGAGGTCACCCGGGCCCACCTGCGGCACGACGTCGGCCCCGAGCTGATCGCCGAGCGTTACCTCGGCCACGACACGATCCTGGACGCCATCCGGGCCGGGGACGCCGCCCGGGCCTCCCTTGAGGCGGGGCGCGCGATCGGCGCCTGTGCGACCGACACCGAGGCCTGACACCTGCCCGCGCCGGGGCCGCCCCTGCCCGGCGGCCCGTCCGGTTTGCCCGGGGGCTCCGGGGGGCGGGTTCCGACGACGATTCCACGGCGGATCCACCGTGGGTTCCGCACCGGACCACGAACGGGCGAACTGCGGCCGACACGCGGGCCGACGAGGGCTGACGTCCCGTAGCATCCGGACCGGTCAAGCATCTGCCGGGCACGCGCGAAGCGGGGAGATTCCGATGGCTGTTCCGGACGCCCCGCCCGGCGGGGTACCGACCAGGGTCTCCACCACCGCGCTCGACCGGGCCGCAGCCTCGCTCGGCGCCATCGCCGACGACAGCACGGCCGCCGGCCGGACCGCCGACGGCTCCACCGGGCACGCGGCGACGAAGCTGGGCGGGTGGGACACCGCGGAGGCCCTGCGCGGCACGCTGCGGGAGTGGCACGAGCAGGTCGCCCAGCTCAACGGCCGGCTCAACCAGGAGGCCGGGATGATGCGGCAGACCCACACCAACTACCTGAGCGTCGAGCACGGCATCGCCATGTCGTTCCCCGGGGGTGCGTGAGCGTGCCGGGCTTCGAGGACGTACTGAAGGCCGACCTCTCCGGCCTGGCCCGGGCCGCCGCCGACTGGACCGCGATGGCCGGAGCGTACGAGGCCGTCCAGCACCGGCTGGAGCGCGAGGTGCTCCCGGTCACCGGGGGCAGCCTCTGGACCGGCCCCACCGCGGCCGCCGCCGACCTGCACCTGCGGCCCACCCGGCAGCAGACCGTCGACGCGCAGACCGAGGCCAGGGCCGTCGCCTCGATCATCGCGGACGCTCACGGCGACTTCGCGTCCGCGCAGGAGAGGCTGCGGCGGACGGTCCGGGCCGCGGAGGCCGACGGCATGCGGGTGACCGGCACCGGCGCCGTGGTGTTCGACCTCGGCGGCCTCGACCCGGCGCTCCGGGCCGACTACCGCCACGACGCCGACCAGCAGCGCGAACGCGCCGCGGCGGCCGGCCGGTGGGCCCGGCAGATCGAGGTCTGTCTGGAGGAGGCCACCGCCGCCGACCGGCGCGCCGCACTCCGGCTCCGCCGGGCCGCGAAGGTCGGCGACCCGGTGAACACCTTCAACGGCCGCGCGGTCGGCGGCGGCGACGCGGCCGACGCCGCGCGGGCCGCCGAGCTCGCCCGGCGGCTCGCCGACGGCGGCCGGCTCGGCCCGGAGGAGCTGGCCGAGCTGGCCGACCTGATGAAGGCCGACTCCGGCAGCCCGGAGTTCGGCCGGCCCCTGCTCACCACGCTCGGCCCCACCGGCCTGCTGCGGCTCGCCGACGAGCTGGACCTGCGGATCAACGCCCGCGGCGGACCGCCCGGAGCCCGGTACGAGGCGCTGCGGACCAGCCTCGCCGACACGGTCGCCGGCGCCACTCGTGATCCCTCCGGCGGGTTCTACCGGGACTTCCGCGCGGGCCTGCGGGAGGCCGGCCTCCGGAGCGTGAACGGGCACCGGCCCGGCGGCGGCGCGGAGCCCGTCTCCGGCTACCAGGCCCTCGCCACCCTGCTCCGGCACGGCGGCGCGGGCTACGGCAAGGACTTCCTGAACGACCTCGGCACCGACCTGCTCGACGCCGAGCGCAGCGGCCGCAGCCGCCCGGCGCACCAGTTCAACGGCCCGCGCCCGGACCTCGTGCACGACCCCCTCGACGGCGTGCTCGGGCTGATGGGCCGCAACCCGGAGGCCGCCGCCCTGTTCCTGGACCCGCAGTCCCCCGGCGCCCGGGACCGCCTGGCGTACCTGCTGCGCGACCGCACCTGGCCGTCGATGTCCGCCACCACCCTGTACGGGCCGCCGGTCGCCGATCCGCACACCCACCGGACCGGCCTCGCCGCCGCCCTGGTGGCGGCCGCCACCGGCGACGTCGCGGGCGGGACCTCCCGCCACGGCGGCCCGCACACCCCGGCACAGGCCCGCGTCCTCCAGGGCGCGATCGACGCGCTCGACGCGGACGGCCGGGGCACCGAGATCCACGAGGACCTCCGGGGGCCGCTGGCCGGAGCGCTCGCCGACTACGCGCAGGACACCCACCGGATCCTGAGCGAGCACGTCGGCACCGCCGCGCACGCCGGGGCCTGGGAGGAGGGCGGCGCCGGCAGGCTCGGCGGCACCAGCGACCGCCTGGTCCGGGTCCTGCGCGGCGTCGCCGAGGAGCCCGAGGCCTACGCGGCGCTCTACCGCGCCGAGCGCGCCGAGGCGGCGCGGACCGTGGCGGCGCTGCCGTCCGACCCGGGGGCGGACGACGCCGACCGCACCCTGCCCGGCCAGCGGGTCGGCACCGCGCTCGGCGCCTACGACGCCGTGCGCGCCTCGGTCCTGCTGGACGGGCAGGAGGACCGGATGGCGTGGGCGGACCGGACCGGCGCCCTGGTCTCCGCCCTGGGCGGCACCGCGGCCGGGTTCGTCCCCGAGGGCGGCGAACTCGCGGGCGCCCTGGCCGAGCACGGCGCCGGGGCCTGGGCCGAGCACGTCAAGGAGGAGGCGCAGCACCGGGGCAATCTGGACACCTCCGACAACCACACGGCCGGCCTGGTCCAGAGCCGGCGGATGGTGCTGGAGTGGGGCCGGGTGCACGGGTACGGCGCGGACGACCCGGTGGTCGACCGGATCTCCGCCGCCATGGACACCGGCCACGACACCGGCTACCACAACGCGGCCGTCGCCCTGGGCCGCAACGGCCGGAAGTGAGCCCGGGCCGCCGGCGGTGGCGGGCCCGGGAACGCGGGGTGCCCGGCACCCCGCGAGGGGTACCGGGCACCGCGGCAGCGGGACCGGGCCGTCAGGCGCCGATGGCGTGCAGGCCGCCGTCCACGTGGACGATCTCACCGGTGGTCTTCGGGAACCAGTCCGACAGCAGCGCGACGACGCCGCGGCCGGCCGGCTCCGGGTCGCTCAGGTCCCACTTCAGCGGGGAGCGCGCGTCCCAGGTGGCGGCCAGGTCGGGGAAGCCCGGGATGGACTTGGCGGCCATCGAGCCGATCGGGCCGGCCGAGATCAGGTTGCAGCGGACGCCGCGCTCGCCCAGGTAGCGCGCCAGGTAGCGGTTGGTGGACTCCAGCGCGGCCTTGGCCGGGCCCATCCAGTCGTACTGCGGCCAGGCGTACTGCGCGTCGAAGGTCAGACCGACGACCGAGCCGCCGTCCTGCATCAGCGGCAGCAGCGCCATCGTGAGCGACTTCAGCGAGAACGCCGAGACGTTCATCGCGGTGGCCACGGACTCCCACGGGGTGTCCAGGAAGTTGCCGCCGAGGGCGTCCTGCGGGGCGAAGCCGATCGAGTGGACGATGCCGTCCAGGCTCGGCAGGTGCTCGCGGACCTGGTCGGCGATGCCGGCCAGCTGCTCCTCACTGGAGACGTCCAGCTCCAGCACCTTGACCGGCTTCGGCAGCTTCTTGGCGATCCGCTCGGTCAGCGTCGGGCGCGGGAAGGCGGTGAGGATGACCTCGGCGCCCTGCTCCTGGGCGAGCTTCGCGGTGTGGAAGGCGATGGAGGACTCCATCAGCACCCCGGTGATCAGGATCCGCTTGCCCTCAAGGATTCCACTCATGTTCAGTGACCCATGCCCAATCCGCCGTCGACGGGAATGACGGCTCCGGTGATGTACGCGGCCTCGTCCGAACCGAGGAACCGCACGGTGTTGGCGACCTCGGCGGGCGCCGCGTAGCGGCCCAGCGGCACGCCCGCGACGATCTCCGCACGGCGCTCGTCGCTGAGCACTGCGGTCATGTCGGTGTCGACGAAGCCGGGGGCGACCACGTTGACGGTGATGTTGCGCGGGCCGAGCTCGCGCGCCAGCGAGCGCGCGAAGCCCACCAGGCCCGCCTTGGAGGCGGCGTAGTTGGCCTGGCCCGGGGAACCGGAGAGGCCGACCACCGAGGAGATCAGCACGACCCGGCCCTTGCGGGCACGCATCATCAGCTTCGACGCGCGCTTGACCACCCGGAACGCGCCGGTGAGGTTGGTGTCCACGACGGAGGTGAAGTCGTCCTCCGACATGCGCAGCAGCAGCGTGTCGTTGGTGATGCCGGCGTTGGCGACCAGCACCTCGACGCCGCCGTGCTTGGCCTCGATCTCGGTGAACGCCGCGTCGACCTGGGCGCTGTCGGTGATGTCGCAGCGCACCGCGAGCACGTCGTACTTGGCCAGTTCCTCGGGCACCTCGCCCGAGCGGCTGGTGATGGCGACCTTGTCGCCCGCCTCGGCGAAGGCCAGGGCGATCGCGAGGCCGATGCCCCGGTTTCCTCCGGTGACGAGAACCGAGCGGCTCAACGATCCACCTCTCTCCGTAAGTGTGCGTACGTCGGAATGCGCACGCAGTGTGACGCTATCGGTCGGTACCGGACGGAGACGCATCGGGCTCCCACAGCGCCTCACCGGCGGAACTGTCGCAATCCGACAATCCGTGACGGCGCCGGTCCGGCGGCGGCCGTGCTCGCGCCGGGCGGGCCCCGCCCGGCGCGAGCGGGCCGTCCGGGCCCCGGTGACGGAACTCCGCCGGGCCCGGTCACCCACGTGCCGCGGGAACACCCGGACGGACGCACCCGTTGCCCCCGGTGGTGCGGCACCACCGGGGTCGACCGTACCGCTTCCCCTGGACCGGCCCCGGCGCACGCGTGGCCCCGTGGCCCGCGGCGAGCACCGCAGACGAGCGAAGGCGGACCGCGGATGAACGAGGCACGGCCCGGAACCACCCACCGGCGAGGACGACTGCTGGCCCTGGCCGCCCTGGTGGCCGGCGCGGGGGCGGCGGCCTGGTCGCTGCGCGACCTGCCGGCGGCGTTCGGACGCCGGCCGGACGGCGAGCACGACGAGCGGGTGCGCAACTCGCCGCAGTACCGGGACGGCGTCTTCCACAACGCGCCCTCCACCGTCGCCAGGACCGAGGCCGCCCCCGGCATCGACCGGGACGGCATGCGCCGGATGCTGTTCCAGCGCGAGGGCCGGGTGCCCACCCGCCCGGTGCCGACCGTCCGCCCGGCCGGCGGGCCGCGGCCGGCCGCCGAGGGCGTCGAGGTCACCTGGTACGGGCACGCCTCCGCGCTGGTCGAGGTCGAGGGCGCCCGGGTGCTGCTCGACCCGGTCTGGAGCGACCGCTGCTCCCCCGCCGCGCACGTCGGTCCGAAGCGGCTGCACCCCGTGCCGGTGGAGCTGGAGGAGCTTCCGCAGGTCGACGCGGTGCTGATCTCGCACGACCACTACGACCACCTGGACATGGCGACGGTCAGGCGGCTGGTCCGCAGCCAGTCCGCGCCGTTCGCCGTCCCGCTCGGCATCGGCTCCCACCTGCGCCGCTGGGGCGTCCCGGAGCACCGGATCATCGAGCTGGACTGGGACGAGACCTGCACCCTCGGCGAGCTGACGGTCACCCTGACCGCCGCCCACCACTTCTCCGGCCGCGGCCTGACCCGCAACACCACCCTCTGGGGCTCCTGGGTGATCGCCGGACCGACCCGTCGGGTCTTCTACACCGGGGACTCCGGCTACTTCGAGGGCTACGCCAGGATCGGCGCCGAGCACGGCCCGTTCGACGCCGCGCTGGTCCAGATCGGCGCCTACGACACGGCCTGGGCCGACATCCACATGACGCCGGAGGACGCCGTCCGCGCCCACCGCGAACTCGGCGCCGGCCTGCTGGTCCCGGTCCACTGGTGCACCTTCAACCTGGCCCCGCACCCCTGGTCCGAGCCGATCGAGCGACTGCTCGTGGAGGCCAAGCAGCAGGCCGTCCCGATCGCCGTGCCGCGCCCCGGCGAGCGGGTCGACGTCGACAACCCGCCGGAGCTGGACGGCTGGTGGGAGGGCGTCGTCTGACGCCGCGCCGACCGGCGCCGCACCGCCGCGGGAAAGCCCGGCGGGTCACGCGGAAATGCGCTGGCCCAAACCCCCTGGACCGGACATGATGCGGTGCGGGCACCCCTGTGCAGGGGCCGCCCGCACCGCCGTCCCCCCGATCAGGGAGTCCGATTGCCCGCGATGCCCCCGACCAGCAGCGCCGGCGTCCCGCACGGACGCGCCGTCGACCCGCTGTTCCTCGCCTACCCGCTGCGCGCCCTGGCCGACGCCGCCCTCACCCGGGCGCGCGAACTCGGCGCCTCGCACGCCGACTTCCGCCTGGAACGGGTCCGCAGCGCCTCCTGGCGGCTGCGCGACGCCCGGCCGGCCGGGACCTCCGACAGCGTCCAGCTCGGATTCGCCGTCCGGGTGCTGCTGGACGGCGCGTGGGGCTTCGCGGCCGGGGTGGACCTCACCACGGCCGCGGCGGCCGGGGTGGCGGAGCAGGCCGTCGCCGTGGCCCGCCTCTCCGGCGGGATCAGCCGCGCGGCCGGGTCGACGGAGCGGGTCGAGCTGGCGGACGAGCCGGTCCACCGGGACGTCACCTGGGTCTCCGCGTACGAGGTGAACCCCTTCGAGGTGCCGGACGCGGAGAAGACCTCGCTGCTCGCCGACTGGAGCTCCCGGCTGCTGGCCGCCGGGGGCGTCTCGCACGTCCAGGCCACGCTGCTGACGGTGCAGGAGAACAAGTTCTACGCCGACACCGCCGGCACCGTCACCACCCAGCAGCGGATCCGGCTGCACCCGGAGCTGGAGGCCACCTCGGTGGACGAGCGCACCGGGGCCTTCGACTCGATGCGCACCCTGGCCCCGCCGGTCGGGCGCGGCTGGGAGTACCTCGCGGGCTTCCGGGGGGCGTCCCCCGGCGGGTCGGGGCAGCAGGGCGGCGTCTGGGACTGGGACGCCGAACTCGCCGAACTGCCCGTACTGCTGGCGGAGAAGATGAAGGCGCCGAGCATCGAGGCCGGACGCTACGACCTGGTGATCGACCCGTCCAACCTCTGGCTGACCATCCACGAGTCGATCGGCCACGCGACCGAGCTGGACCGCGCGCTCGGCTACGAGGCCGCCTACGCCGGAACCTCCTTCGCCACCTTCGACAAGCTCGGCTCGCTGAAGTACGGCTCCGAGCTGATGCACGTCACCGGCGACCGCACCGCCGAGCACGGGCTCGCCACCGTCGGCTACGACGACGAGGGCGTCGCCACCCGGTCCTGGGACCTCGTCAAGGACGGTGTGCTGGTCGGCTACCAGCTGGATCGCGCGATGGCCCGGCTGAAGGGCTTCGACCGGTCCAACGGCTGCGCCTTCGCCGACTCCCCCGCGCACGTCCCGGTCCAGCGGATGGCCAACGTCTCGCTCCAGCCCGCCGCCGACGGGCCGTCCACCGAGGGTCTGTTCGCGGGCGTGGAGAACGGCCTCTACATCGTCGGCGACCGCTCCTGGTCGATCGACATGCAGCGGTACAACTTCCAGTTCACCGGCCAGCGCGCGTACGCCATCAAGAACGGCGAACTCGCCGGCCAGGTGAAGGACTTCGCCTACCAGGCCACCACCACCGACTTCTGGGGCTCGATGGCGGCCGTCGGCGGCCCGCAGACCTACGTCCTCGGCGGGGCCTTCAACTGCGGCAAGGCGCAGCCCGGCCAGGTCGCGGCGGTCAGCCACGGCTGCCCGTCGGCGCTGTTCCGCAACGTCAACGTGCTCAACACCCAGCAGGAGGCGGGTCACTGATGGCCGCGACGCAGCCCCACGAACTCGTCGAGCTGGCACTCGGCCTCTCCCGCGCGGACGGATGCGTGGTGATCGCCGACGAGGAGTCCACCGCCAATCTCCGCTGGGCCGGCAATGCGCTGACCACCAACGGCGTCACCCGGGGCCGCCGGCTCACCGTGATCGCCACGGTGGCCGGCGCCGAGGGCACCGCCTCCGGGGTGGTCTCGCGCGAGGCCGTCGTCCCGGACGAGGTGGAGGGCCTGGTCCGGGCGGCGGAGGAGGCCGCCCGGGCCGCCGGACCGGCCGAGGACGCCCAGCCGCTGATCGCCGACCGGCCGTCCTCGCCGGACTTCACGGCCCCGCCCGCCGAGACCTCGATCGAGGTGTTCGCGGCCTTCGCCCCGGCCCTCGGCGAGGCCTTCGCCCGCGCCGCCGCGCAGGGCGAGCTGCTCTACGGCTTCGCCCGGCACGAGCTGGTCTGCAGCTACCTCGGCACCTCCACCGGCCTGCGGCTGCGCCACGACCAGCCCACCGGCATGGTCGAGGTGAACGCCAAGACCGCCGACCTCTCCGGCTCGGCCTGGGCCGGCGCCGCCACCCGCGACTTCTCCGACGTCGACGTCGCCGACCTGCACGCCCAGCTCACCCGGCGGCTCGCCTGGGGCGCCCGCAAGGTCGAGCTTCCGGCCGGCCGGTACGAGACGCTGCTGCCGCCCTCGGCGGTGGCCGACCTGATGGTCTACCTGAGCTGGTCCGCGGGCGGTCGCGACGCCTTCGAGGGCCGGACGGTGTTCTCCAAGCCCGGCGGCGGCACCCGGATCGGCGACAAGCTCAGCGGGCTGCCGCTGACCCTGCGCTCCGACCCGGCCGAGCCGGGGCTGGAGACCTCGCCGTTCGTGCTGGTGCACTCCACCGGCGGGGACGCCTCGGTGTTCGACAACGGCGCCGGGCTGAGCGCGACCGACTGGATCCGCGACGGCGAGCTGGCCGGCCTGGTCACCAACCGGTTCTCCGCCGGGCTGACCGGCCTGCCGGTGCGCCCGGCCGTCGACAGCCTCGTCCTGGAGACGGCCGACCAGGCGGCCGCGCCGACCCTGGACGAGATGATCGCCCGCACCGAGCGCGGCCTGCTGCTCACCTGCCTCTGGTACATCCGCGAAGTGGACCCGGCGACGCTGCTGCTCACCGGACTCACCCGGGACGGCGTGTACCTGGTGGAGAACGGCGAGGTGGTCGGCGCGGTCAACAACTTCCGGTTCAACGAGTCGCCGGTCGAGCTGCTCGGCCGGATCACCGAGGTGGGCCGCACCGAGCGCTGCCTGCCGCGAGAGTGGAGCGACTGGTTCACCCGGACGGCGATGCCGCCGGTGCGGGTGCCCGACTTCAACATGAGTTCGGTCAGCCAGGCCTCGTAGGCGGTCGCGGCGGGCCTGGCCCCCGGGGGGAAGGATCGAGAGAGTGGACGAGAAGCGCACGGTCAGGACCAGCAAGATGCTGTCGCGCATCCTGCGGCACGATCCGGGCCGGGCCGGGATCACCCTGGACGCGGCCGGCTGGGTCCGGGTCGACGTACTGCTGGCCGGCCTGGCGGCCCGCGGCTCCAGGCTGACCCGGGCCGAGCTGGACCACGTGGTCGAGACCAACAACAAACGCCGCTTCGCCTACTCCGAGGACGGCCTCTCGATCCGGGCCAGCCAGGGCCACACGGTGGCGGTCGACCTCGGTCTGGCCGCCGCCGAGCCGCCGACGGTGCTGTTCCACGGCACCGCCACCCGGAACCTGGGCCCGATCTTCCGGGAGGGCCTGCTGCCGATGGCCCGGCAGGACGTCCACCTCTCCGCCGACACCGAGACGGCCGTACGGGTCGGCTCCCGGCACGGCCGCCCGGTGGTGCTGACGGTGGACGCGGCCGCGATGGCGGCGGCCGGCCACCAGTTCCGGATCAGCGCGAACGGCGTCTGGCTGACCGACGCCGTCCCGCCGGAGTACCTCTCCCAGCCGCAGTAGCGCGTGTCCGTCCGACCCGGTCTCGTCGCCGGCCACCTCGCGGCGTACCGTGAGGAGGCCGTGCGACGAGTGCGGGTGCTTGGACGAGGACGGTTGGACATGGACAGAAGCTCCGGCAGCGGACCGGTCTACCGGATCACGGGGGCGCGCAGCAGTCTCACCGAGGACGTCCGCGGGCGGCAGCGCCGCTATGTGGCCTCGATGCTCCTGCGCACCCTCTGTGTCCTGGCGGCGGTGGTGCTGTGGGACATCCAGCGGTGGCTGGCGTTCGCCGCGCTCGCGGGCGGGGTGCTGATGCCGTACTTCGCCGTGCTGATAGCCAATGCCGGCCGGGAGAAGGCCCCGGGGCTGCCGAGCACCTTCGACATGCCCCCGGACGTCCCGCTGATGCTCGGCCCCGGTGGGACGGGTGGGGCGGGCGCGACGCACGGGACCGGAGCGACGGACGGTGCTGCCACCGATTCTTCACAGAGCTCAACCTGACCGACCGTTTTGCGGTGGCCTGCGGCGACTTGTCGAGCAGAAACCTCAGGAGAAGCTCAGATTAATCATGCAAGACCTCCCCAAACCGGGGCTCGGTCGTGACATACTGCGTACGCGCTCCGCATCCCCCGTCGGAGCGACGGACCGACGCCGGGCGGCTCCCCCCGTGGCTGCCCGGCGTCGCCATGCCCTCGTCCGGGCAGGGCGCGGGGGCGTACCCGCACGCGTGAAAGACTGGCGGTGCAGACCCACCCGCCACACGTTCGAGGACGGCTCCGATGGACACCCCGCAGACCGCCATCTGCTCCGCCAAGGGCTGCCGGGCGGACGCCCTCTGGGTGTTGGTCTGGAACAACCCCAAGCTGCACACCCCGGACCGCCGCAAGACCTGGGCGGCCTGCGACGAGCACCGCGAGCACCTCTCCCAGTTCCTGGGCGTGCGCGGCTTCCTCAAGGAGGTCGTCACCGTCGCGGACTGGACCCCCGAGGACGCGCGCGACGCGTCCTGAGCGGCCGGCCCGGCAGCACTGCCCGCCCGGCACGCCGATCCGCCAGGTCCTGTCCGGGCGCTCCGGCCGTGTCGCCCGGCAGGACCGACCGGACACGGACTAGCCGCCGATCGCCGACATCGGCCGCTCGGGCTGGTGGAACTCCGGGGCGTCGATCCCGGCGCCGGCCTTCTTGCCCCACATCGCCGCACGCCAGAGCTCACCGATCTCGGCGTCGCCGGCGCCCGAGCGCAGGGCGGTCCGCAGGTCCGTCTCCCCGGTCGCGAAGAGGCAGTTGCGCACCTGGCCGTCGGCGGTCAGCCGGGTCCGGTCACAGGCGCGGCAGAACGGGCGGGTCACCGAGGCGATCACCCCGACCCGGCCGGGGCCGCCGTCCACCAGCCAGCGCTCGGCCGGGGCCGCCCCGCGCCGGGCGGAGGGCTCGGGGGTGAGCGCGAACCGGGCCGAGAGCCGCTCCAGGATCTCTTCCGCGGTGATCATCGACGAGCGGTCCCAGCCGTGCTGGGCGTCCAGCGGCATCTGCTCGATGAACCGCAGCTCGTAGCGGCGCTCCAGGCACCAGGCGAGCAGGTCGGGCGCCTCGTGGTCGTTGATCCCGCGCATCAGCACGGCGTTCAGCTTGACCGGCAGCAGTCCGGCCGCCTCCGCGGCGGCCAGGCCGTCCAGCACGTCCTGGTGCCGGCTGCGCCGGGTGAGGATCCGGAAGGTCTCCGGGTCGAGTGTGTCGAGCGAGACGTTCACCCGGTCCAGCCCGGCGGCCCGCAGCGCCTCGGCGGTCCGGGCGAGGCCGACGGCGTTGGTGGTGAGGGAGAGCTCGGGGCGGGGTTCGAGGTCCGCGCAGGCGGCGACGATGCCCACCAGCCCCGGCCGCAGCAGCGGCTCGCCGCCGGTGAACCGGACCTCCCGGACACCGAGGTCGCGCACGGCGATCTCCACCAGCCGGACGATCTCCTCGTCGGTGAGCAGCTCCGGCTTGGCCAGCCACTGCAGGCCCTCCTCGGGCATGCAGTAGGTGCAGCGCAGATTGCACCGGTCGGTGAGGGAGACCCGCAGGTCGACGGCCTGCCGGCCGAAGGTGTCGAGGAGCACGGCAGTCCCTTCCCGAGTGTGGTGGCCGATGACACGGCCGGCCCGGCCGCCGCAACGGCGGGCCGGGCCAGCTTAGTCATCGTGTGCCCGTCAGTGGGCGCCCAGTCCGGTCAGTGAGCGGACCTCCAGTTCAGCGTACTTCTCCCCGTCGGCCCGCTCCTTGGAGAGCAGGGTTCCGATCCAGCCGGCCAGGAAGCCGACCGGGATGGAGACCAGGCCGGGGTTCTCCAGCGGGAACCAGTGGAAGTCCGAGTGCGGGAAGAGCGCGTTCTTCCCGCCGGAGACCACCGGGGAGAAGAACACCAGCGTCACCGAGGTGATCAGGCCCGCGTAGACCGAGCTGACCGCGCCCGCGGTGGTGAAGCGCTTCCAGAACAGCGAGTAGAGCAGGGTGGGCAGGTTGGCCGAGGCCGCCACCGCGAAGGCCAGCGCGACCAGCGCCGCGGTGTTGAGCTTGCCCGCGAAGAGGCTGAGGACGATCGCGACCGCACCGATCGCGACCGCCGCCCACTTCGCCGACAGCACCTCCTCCTTCTCCGTGGCCCGCCCGCGCCGGATGACGTTGGCGTAGAGGTCGTGAGCGAAGGAGGCCGAGGAGGCCAGGGTGAGGCCGGCCACCACGGCCAGGATGGTGGCGAAGGCGACCGCGGAGATCACCGCGAGCAGGATCGCGCCGCCGGTCGACCCCGCGCCGCCGCCCAGCACCTCGGCCAGTTGCGGCGCGGCCGTGTTGCCGGACGGGCTGACGCCCTTGATCGCCTTGGGGCCGACCAGCGCCGCTGCGCCGAAGCCGAGCGCCAGGGTCATCAGGTAGAAGCCGCCGATGATGCCGATCGCCCAGAGCACCGACTTCCGGGCCGCCTTGGCGGTGGGCACGGTGTAGAAGCGGACCAGGATGTGCGGCAGGCCGCCCGTACCGAGCACCAGCGCGATCCCGAGGCTGAGGAAGTCCAGCTTGCTCGTCCCGCTGGCCCCGTACTTCAGCCCCGGCTCCAGGAACGCGGCCCCCTTGCCGCTGGCGTCGGCCGCTGCGCCCAGCAGCTCCGAGGGGTTGAAGTGGTACTTGGCCAGCACCAGGACGGTCATCAGCCCGGTGCCGGCGATCAGCAGCACCGCCTTGACGATCTGCACCCAGGTGGTGCCCTTCATCCCGCCGATCACCACGTAGATCACCATCAGCGCGCCGACCGCCACGATGGTGCCCTGCTTGGCGGTTTCCCCGCTGACGCCCAGCAGCAGCGCCACCAGCGACCCGGCGCCGACCATCTGGGCGAGCAGGTAGAAGATCGACACGACGATGGTGGAGATGCCGGCCGCGGTCCGCACCGGCCGCTGGCGCATCCGGAACGCGAGCACGTCCGCCATGGTGTAGCGGCCCGAGTTGCGCAGCGGCTCGGCGACCAGCAGCAGCGCCACCAGCCAGGCCACCAGGAAGCCGATCGAGTAGAGGAAGCCGTCGTAACCGGAGAGCGCGATGACCCCGGCGATGCCGAGGAACGAGGCGGCGGACATGTAGTCGCCGGAGATGGCCAGGCCGTTCTGGAAGCCGGTGAATCCGCGGCCGCCGGCGTAGAAGTCGGAGGCGCTCCTGGTCTGCCGGCCGGCCCAGATGGTGATGGCCAGGGTGGCCGCCACGAAGAGCCCGAAGAGGGTCAGCGTGAGGACGCGGTGCTCCGAGGCGGAGGCGGCGAGGCTGGAGGGGACGAGGCCCGCGGCGAGCGGGGAGTCGGCGGACTGCGTCATTCGGCGGCCTCCCGAGGGGCGTGGACGACCGCGCCGCGCGCCTCGCGGATCGCGGCCGCACGCGGGTCGATCCGCCGGTCCGCGTAGCGGGCGTACCAGGCCGCGATGGCGAAGGTGGTGACGAACTGCAGCAGGCCCAGCACCAGCGCGACGTTGATGTGCCCGGCCACCTTGGTGCCCATCAGACCGGGCGCGTAGCTGGAGAGCAGGACGTAGAGCAGGTACCAGAGGACGAATCCGATGGTGACCGGGAAGGCGAAGCTCCGGAACGAGCGCCGCAGGGCGCGGAACTCCTCGCTCTCCTCGATGAGTTGGACTTCCGTAGGGGCAGTGGTGATCGGCGGCGATTCCACTCTGTCTCCTCACTCCTTCGGCATAGTGGTCGCACCAGTGGAACGATCCGACGTGAGTGGCGTCACAGTCCGGATACGCGCCGCGCAATGCTAGGAGCGTCATGCCCGACCCGAAAGGGGTTGACCGCGATCAGCCGGCCGTTCACCCCCTCGCACTATTCAATTGGCCGAAAATCACCGCACGAACCATGCCGAAGGGGCGGCACCGGGCAACGGTGCCGCCCCTGGTGACGATACGTCAGAAGGCGATCCGGACCTTCAGCGCCGAGCGGTCGTCCATCGCGCGGTAGCCGTCCGGGACCTCCTCCAGACCGACCGTGCGGTCGAAGACCAGGCCGGGCTCGATGACGCCGTTGAGCACGTCCGGCAGCAGCTCGGGGATGTAGGCGCGGGCCGGCGCGACGCCACCGTTCAGCGACACGTTTCGGCCGAACATCTGACCGATGTCGACGCCGGCGCTGCCGCCGTGCGGTACGCCCACGTAGCCGACCGCGCCGCCGTCGCGGGTGATCGAGATCGCCGTACGCATCGACTCCTCGGTGCCCACCGCCTCCAGCACGGCGTGCGCGCCCTGGCCGCCGGTCAGCTCCCTGACCGCCTCGATCGCGGCCTCGCCGCGCTCGGCGACCACGTCGGTCGCCCCGAACCGGCGGGCCAGGTCGGTGCGGGCGGTGTGCCGGCCGAGCGCGATGATCCGGCCCGCGCCGAGCCGGTGGGCCGCCAGCACCCCGCACAGGCCCACCGCACCGTCGCCGACCACCGCGACCGTGGCGCCCGGGCGCACCCGCGCGGAGACGGCCGCGTGGTGCCCGGTGGCCATCACGTCGGAGAGCGCGAGCAGACTGGGCAGCAGCTTCTCCTCGCCCACCGCCTCCTTCGGCAGCGCGACCAGCGTGCCGTCGGCGAAGGGGACGCGGACGGCCTCGCCCTGACCGCCGTCCGAACCGACCTGGCCCCAGAACCCGCCGTGCGGGCACGAGGTGTGCAGGCCTTCGCGACAGAAGTCACAGGTGCCGTCCGACCAGACGAACGGCGCCACCACCAGGTCGCCGGGTGTGAAGCCGGTCACCTCGGAGCCGACCGCCTCCACCACGCCGAGGAACTCGTGCCCGATCCGCTGACCGGCCACCCGGGCCGCCACGCCCCGGTAGGCCCACAGGTCACTGCCGCAGATGCAGGCGTTGACCACACGCACCACGGCGTCCGTCGGGTGCTGGACGACCGGGTCCGGCACGTCCTCGATCCGGATGTCGTTGGGGCCGTGGATCACGGTGGCGCGCATGGTGGTTCGCCCTTCGGGGGGAGACGGCCGCACGGGGGTGCTGGGCGGCCGGGAGAATTCGACTGGATGTACGACGAATACCCTGACCACTCTATTCCGGCCCGGCCTGCGCAACCTTCCGAGCCGGTCCGCCCCCGTCTGCCGCTTATTCTGTTGGACCATGCATGCGATCCAGCCCGAGACGTCCGGCGCGCCGTGGGCCGTCCCCCTCCCCGCCCAGCGCACCGCCGCCCCCGTCGAGGGCTTCGCGGTGGTGGACGTCGAGACCACGGGGCTCGGCCGCTCGGACCGCGTCATCTCGGCCGGCGTCTACCAGCTGGACGCCGAGGGCGACGTCACCGACCACTGGTACACCCTGGTCAACCCCGAGCGGGACCCGGGACCGGTCTGGATCCACGGCCTGACCCGCGAGGTGCTGGCCGGCGCGCCGACCTTCCCGGAGATCGCCGGAGAGTTCGCCGAGCGGCTGCGCGACCGCGTACTGGTCGCCCACAACGCGCTCTTCGACTGGAACATGATCTCCCGCGAGTTCTCCCGGGCCGGCCTGCGCGCCCCCGTGGACCAGCGGATCTGCACCATGGTGCTCTCCCGTGACCTGCGGCTGCCGCTGGCCAACGGGAAGCTGGCCTCGCTCGCCGCCCACTTCGGCGTCCAGCAGCGCCAGGCGCACAACGCGCTCGACGACGCCCGGGTGCTCGCCGAGGCCTTCCGCCCGAGCCTGCACCTGGCCCGCTCCGGCGGCGTGCCGCTGCCGCTGCAGAACTGCGTCGCGGTCACCGACCTCGGCGAGGACGAGCCGGCCTCCGCCGCCCGCAGCTCGTGGACCGGTTCCTCCTACCGGCAGGCCAGGAAGCGCCCGCCGTGCCCGTACCCCAACCCGGGTCGCTGGGAGGACGGCAAGCCGCTGGTGCAGGGCATGCGGGTGGCGTTCACCGGTGACACCGCCACCGACCGGGAGCTGCTGGAGGACCGCGCGGTGGAGGCCGGCCTGCACATCGCCACCTCGGTGAGCCGGCTCACCAGCCTGCTGGTCACCAACGAGCCCGGCAGCTGGAGCGGGAAGGCCCGCAAGGCCCGCGAGGTCGGCACCCCGGTGGTCGGCGAGGACGCCTTCCTCCAGTTGCTGCGCGAGGTCGCCCCGCACCCCGGTGCGTGAGGGAGTCGTGAGGTGGGCGTACGGTGCCCATGTGTACCGTTTTCTGCTCTCCCGGCGCTGGCTGATCACCCTGCTGATCGCCCTGCTGCTGATCCCCACGACGATCAGGCTGGGGCTCTGGCAGTACCACCGCCACGAGGCACGGGTGGCCCGCAACGACCTGATCGCCCAGTCCCTCGCCGACCGGCCGGTGGCGTTCGACTCGCTGTCGACCGCGCCCGGCTTCACGGTGCCCAAGGGCCTGACGTGGCGGGCCGTGACGGCCACCGGGCAGTACGACCCCGAGCACGAGTTCGTGGTCCGCAAGCGGACCGACTCCAGCGGGGACAAGATCGGCTACTTCGTCGTCACCCCGCTGCGGCTCGCGGACGGTGAGGGCACCGTCCTGGTGAACCGCGGCTGGGTGCCGTCCGGCGACTCCGCCACCGCCTACCCGCCGGTGCCGGCCGCCCCGGCCGGCGAGGTCACCCTCACCGGCCGGCTGCGCGCCGACGAGACCTCGGCCGGCAGCGGCATCCGCGACCGGGCCGGCCTCCCCGACCGGCAGTTCAACCTGATCAGCACCCCCCAGCAGGCCAAGGAGACCGGTGCCGTCCTGCTCGGCGGCTACCTGGAGCTCACCGCCACCACCCCGACCCCGGCCGACCAGCCGGAGCTGCTCCCCGAGCCCAACCACTCCGACATCGGCCCGCACATGGCGTACGCGATCCAGTGGTGGCTGTTCACCGCGATGATCCCGGTCGGGGTCCTGGTGCTGGTCCGCCGCGAGGCGAAGGACCGCGCCAAGGCGGCCGCCGAGGCCGAGCTCCCCCCGGTGGCCGTGCCCGCGTAGCGTCCCGGCGCCCCGGGACTGCGCGCACCGTCCGGGCCACCGGCCGACCGCACTACAGGACGTCGTCCAGCTCGCGCAGCAGTCGGGCCTTGGCCCGGGCGCCGACCACGGAGCGCACCGGCTCACCGCCCCGGAACACCATCAGCGTCGGCATCGACAGCACGCCGTACCTGGCCTGCGTCTCCGGATTGCGGTCGACGTCCAGGCTGACCACGGTCAGCCGGTGCGCCTCCTCCCGCGCGACGTCCGCCAGCACCGGCACCATCTGCCGGCACGGCGGGCACCAGTCCGCGGTGAAGTCCACCAGCACCGGTCCGTCCGCGGCCAGCACCTCGCTCGCGAACGTCGCGTCCGTGACCTCCGCGACCCCTGTGATCCGCATCGTCTACCGTCCCTCCCACTCGATCGCCAACTCGCACCGCGGCGGTTCGGCGACGGCCCCGGCGGCCAGCTCGTCACGGGCCTGCTCGGCCCGCCCGAACTGCTCGGCCACCTGGGCACGCACCTCCTGCAGCCGGGCGATGCACCCGTCCAGCTCGGCCAGTTTGCGCCGGTAGACCTCCAGCGAGGCCGGGCAGGAGTCGCCCGCCGGGTGGCCCGCCCGCAGGCACTCCACGAACGGGCGGGTCTCCTCCAGCCCGAAGCCGAAGTCCTGGAGGGAGCGGATCTGCTCCAGCAGCCGGAGGTCGTCCTCGCCGTAGGCGCGGTAGCCGTTGCCGGCCCGCCGCGCGGGCAGCAGCCCGAGCTGCTCGTAGTACCGCAGCGCGCGGGTGGTCGTCCCCGCCCGCTGTGCCAGCTCACCGATCCGCATGACCGCACCCTGCCTTCCGGCCACCGCCGTCCGAACGCCTTCGGGAACGACGGTAGACCTTGACCCGGACGTCAAGGCCAGCACGTCCGACGCCCGGCCCCGCCGGGTGCCGGGTGGGGCCGGGCGGCGGATGTCGGGGCCGCGCGCCGGTGCCGGGCGTCAGTGCCGGGTGTTGTAGAAGCCGATCAGGACGGCGCCCCACCAGCCGGCCTGCGAGACCGCCGCCGAGGCGGCGCCCCGGGCCAGCAGCCGGACCGGCGGGCGGATCCCCTCGTACCCCTCCAGCCGGCGGTGCAGGGTGCTCGCGTACACCCCGTTGAGCGCGATCAGCAGGACCAGCCCCAGCTTCACCTGGGTCAGCCCGGACGAGAACTGCGGTTCCAGCAGCACGCCGCTGAGCACCAGCCCGGTCAGCCCGCCCCAGACCGGGACGTGCAGCGGGGCGGTGAAGTCCACCACCTGACGCAGCGTGCGGCGGCCGAGCATCCAGAGCAGGCCGTAGTAGTCGATCGCCAGCACTGCGCCGAAGCCCACCACCAGTGCGGCGAGGTGCAGGAACAGGGCCACGGTGTGCAGCGCCGGGTCGGTGTGCAGGTGCGCGGCGGTCCAGGCGCTGGCCCCCCAGACCACCAGGACGGCCACGACGGCTCCGGCGAGCCGGAGTCTGCGCCGGGCGTCCTCCGAGATGTCCGCGGCTCCCCCCTGAGCCGGGACGGTGGCGTGGTACTCGGGCATGACGGTGCTCCGCGATCGTGGGGGGTAAGGGTTGGCTAAGCAAGGGTAGGTTTCCCTAACTTCGTTCTGCCGTCAACTTTCGGCCAGCCGTCGAACGACTTCGGCCACTGACGACCGGGGCCGCCCCCGCCGCGAGCGGGCACGCCCCGGCACGCCCACCGGCCCGCCCCTACCCCGTCCGCCCGCCTACCGGCAGGATGGGCCCATGGATCTCGGACTGAAGGACAAGGTGTACGTGGTCACCGGCGCCAGCCGCGGCCTCGGTTTCGCCGCCGCCCGCGAACTGGCTGCCGACGGCGCCAAGGTGCTGGTCAGCGGCCGGAACAAGGAGAGCGTCGACGCCGCCGTCGCCGAGCTCGACGCCCTCGGGGGCCCGGCCACCGCGCACGGCGCGGTGGCCGACAACGCCGACCCCGAGGCCGCCGGGCACCTCCTGGCCGCGGCCCTCGAACGGTTCGGCCGCCTGGACGGCGTACTGATCAGCGTCGGCGGCCCGCAGGCCGGCCCGGTGGTGGCGACCGCCGAGGACGCCTGGCGCGACGCCTTCGAGTCGGTCTTCCTCGGCGCCCTGCGGATCGCCCGCGCGGCGGCCGACGCACTCGGCGAGGGCGGGGTGATCGGCTTCGTGCTCTCCGGCTCGGTCCGTCAGCCCATCGCCGGCCTCGGCATCTCCAACGGCCTGCGCCCCGGCCTGGCGATGGCCGCCAAGTCGCTCGCCGACGAGCTGGGCCCGCGCGGGATCCGCGTGGTCGGCCTGCTGCCGGCCCGGATCGACACCGACCGGGTGCGCGAGCTCGACGCCCTCGGCGGCGATGCCGACGCCGCCCGCCGGCGGAACAGCGACCAGATCCCGCTCGGTCGCTACGGCACCCCGGAGGAGTTCGGCAAGGTCGCCGCCTTCCTGCTCTCCCCCGCCGCCTCGTACCTGACCGGTGTGATGGTCCCGGTCGACGGAGGGGCCCTGCGCGGCCTCTGACTCCCGCTCGCGGGCTACGTCACCCTCGGGTGCTTGCGCCGGCCGCCGCGCCTGCGGGCGGCCGGCCGCTTCGCCCGCACCACCGTGACCCGCAGCTCGGCGGGGAGCTCGGGGAGGCCGAGGCTGGTCCGCGCATCGGTGCGCGGGCCGGTCTCGAAGTGCTCGACCAGCGCCGCCGGTTCACCGCCCGGGGTCAGCCGGACCGCCACCCGCAGCCGCGGCCGCCCCGGTCCGCGGATCAGCCGCACGTTCGCACGGCCGACCTCCGGGAGCGCGACCGTGCCGGTCTCCAGGACGTCCTCCAGCGCCCGGGTGCGCAGTCGCAGCCGCAGGCCCCGCGAGCCGGGGGTCGGCACGAGGACGGTCGCCGGGCCGCTGCGGTGCAGCTGGGCGAGGAGCCACCAGGCCGATCCGGCCACCGCGAGGGAGAGGCCGCCGATCACCGCCGGCCACCACCACTCCTCGTCGACCCAGCGGGTCCGCGACCGGGCGCTCACCACCGGCTGGTCCGGCGAGGCCAGCGGCCACCAGCTCGGCGGATCCGCCCCCAGGTGCCCGTACAGGTCGAGGCCCCCGGCCAGTACCAGCAGCCCGACCGCGAGCAGCACCACTGCGGCCGCGCCCAGCAGCACCCGGTTGACGGTGGCCCGGTTCACTCGGCCCCTCCCGTTCCGGACCTCCTGGACGTCCCGAACGCCCCGGACGCGGTTGCCCCCGACCCGGGCCCGGCAGGACCGGGCCCGGCAGGACCGGGCCCGGCTGCCCCGGCGCCCGTGGCACCGGCCGCACCGCCGTCGGCAGGTCCTCCGCCGGGCCCACCGCCCGGCCCGACGTCCTGCGCGCCGCCGTGCCCGCGCTGCCCCCCGGTCCGGACGTCGAGCCGCAAGGGGTTGGCCAGCGTGACCCTCGCCAGCTCCTCGCGCAGCTGCCGCTGCACGCTCGCCGGATCGGCGGGGCCGACGAGGGTGGCCTTCGCCCGGCGGCGGCCGACCCGGACGGTCAGGTGGTCCACTCCCGGCAGCCCCGCGCCCCGGTCCAGCAGCAGGATGCGGACCCCGGCCTTGTCGATGGCGGCGGTGGTGTCACCCTGCGGGCGCAGCGGGAGCCAGCGGCGCAGCCCGGGGGCGAAGGCGAGCCAGAGCAGCCCGCCGCCGAGCAGTACGGCGACTCCGGCGCCGAGCAGCACCCAGGTGTCGTCCAGGTGTCGGGTGGCGAGTTCGTCGGCCGTTTCGGCGCGCCACCGGCGCGCGGGGTGTCCGGTCCGGACGGCGATCGCGTCGTAGAGCAGCGCCACGCCGAGCACCAGGACGGCGGTGGCGACCAGCGCGGCCGCGGCCGTCCGTGGCGCCCGCAGCCTGGGCACCTTGACGGGCTCCGGCTCGGGTCCGGGTTCCGGCTCCGGAGCGGGCTCCGCCCCGGCGGGTGCGACGTCCTCGGCCGCCACGGCCGGCCCGCCGGGGGCGACGGGCTCCGTCGGCTCACCGGGACCGGGCGGCTGCTCGGTCATGCCCCTCCCCCGGCCACCAGCCGCTCGACGACCACCACCACCTCGGTGACCCGGGTCCCGGTCAGTGCGCCGACCTGTGCGGCGATCCGGTCCCGCACGGTGCGGGCGAGCGCCGCGAGGTCGGCCGGGAAGGGCAGGTCGACGGAGACCCGGACGCTGACGGTGGAGCCCGGCGCCGAGACCGAGACCTTCGGCGGCCCGCCGCGCTCCGCCCGCCCGCGCCAGGCGTCGGCCAGCGCGTCACGGGCGGCCCGGGCGGCGATCCGGGCGTAGACCCGGTCGGCGACCCGCAGCCGGCCGCGGGCGCCGGGTTCGCGGCGGGCGGGGCCGGCGGAGGGGGTGGCGACCGCTGCCATCAGCGGCGCCGGTCGCGGCCGCGCAGCAGGTCACCGAGGTCGCCGAGGTCGATGTCACCTTCCAGCAGCCGCCCGGCCACGAAGCCGACCGCGCCCAGCGCGGCCACCAGCAGGAACGCCGCGAACCCGCCGAAATAGCCGGCGAAGCCGAGGCCCATTCCCACCGCGATGCCGAGAACGGCCAGGTTCATCCACTCCACCTCGTCTTCCGCTGCGTCCCGCCCCACCGGCGGACTACTTCAACTTGGGCCGCTGTCCGGACGGGACGCTCGCCTCTTCCTCCTCCTCGACCTCCGGCTCGTCGGGGAGGTGGACGTCGTTGACCGCGATGTTGACCTCGACGACTTCGAGACCGGTCAACCGCTCGACCGAGTCGATGATGTTCTCCCGCACCTGGCGGGCCACTTCGGGGATGACCGCGCCGTACTCGACGACCAGCGCGATGTCGATGGCGGTCTGCTTCTCCCCCACCTCGGCCTTGATGCCGCGTCCCACGCTGGACCTGCCGCCGGGCACCCGGTCGCGCATCGCGCCGAAGGTCCGGGCGAGGCCCGAGCCGAGGGCATGGATGCCGGAGACCTCACGGGCGGCCATGCCGGCGATCTTCTCGACCACACCGACGGCCATCGCCGTGCGGCCGCGCTCGGCCGTCGGCTTGATGCTCCCGCTGCTGGAGGGCATCGCGGCGGGGGTGACTGCCGAGGCGGGCTTGTGAAGGGTGGCGGGCGTCGGAGTGTCAGGCATGGGCGCATCTCCCGTCGTACGGCTCCAGCTATATCGCAGATCCCTCCAACTCTGGCATTTCGCCACGGTTCGCGCGCCCGGAGGACCGCCGGACGCGGGCCCGGACGGCGGAAGGCCCGGCTCCGGGGGTGGACCCCCGGAGCCGGGCCTTCGGCGGGTGACGGCGGTCAGTCGCCGATGCCGGCCAGGTCGCGCAGCCGGCGGGCCTGCGCCACCCGTTCGGCGGAACGCTGCTCGTCGTAGGAGCGACCGCCGGCGCCCTGGAGCAGCGCCTTGGTCTCGATGACGGCGCTGCGCGGGGCGGCCAGCAGCGCGGCGGCGAGGTCGCGGGCGGCGGCGTCCAGGTCCGCGGCGGGAACCGCCAGGTTGGCCAGGCCGATGGCCGCGGCCTCCTCGGCACCGACCCAGCGGCCGGTGGCGCAGATCTCCAGTGCCCGCGCGTAGCCGACGAGTTCGGTGAGCGGCTTGGTGCCGGCCAGGTCGGGGACGAGGCCGAGCGAGGTCTCCTTCATGGAGAACTGGACGTCGTCGGCGACCACCCGCAGGTCGCAGCCGAGGGCGAGCTGGAAGCCCGCGCCCACGGCGTGGCCCTGGACGGCCGCGATCGAGACCACGTCGGGGCGGCGCCACCAGGTGAAGGCCTCCTGGTAGGAGGCGATGGTCTCGTCGAGGTCCTTGTCCTCGGCGGCGGCCAGCTGGAGGAAGTTGCGCTCGCCGGGGATGCCCTC
Organism: Kitasatospora hibisci; assembly: GCF_043950205.1. Lineage (NCBI taxonomy): Bacteria > Bacillati > Actinomycetota > Actinomycetes > Kitasatosporales > Streptomycetaceae > Kitasatospora > Kitasatospora hibisci. The sequence goes on from NZ_CP171642.1 coordinate 2,341,387, forward strand.
GGCGGTGAACATCGCCCGGTCCAGGCCGGCCGAGAAGGAGACACCCTCACCGCGCAACAGCACCACCCGGACGCTGCCGGGCAGTTCGCGGCCGACGAAGCTCAGGGCGCGCCACATCGCGGGCGACTGGGCGTTGCGCCGCTTGGGCTGACAGAGGGTGACGACGGCGAGCTCGCCGTCGATCTCCAGGCGGACGCCGTCCTGCTCCCAGGGGGAGGCCTGCGGGTCGGTGACGGGGGCGGTCATGCGGGGACCTCCGGTGGCGAGGGACTTGGCTACCGGAGAGTAACAAAACCGGGCGCGTGACGGCAGAGCGGCGGCGCGCACCGATGAAGGAGCAGGGGGGCATCCGCCCGGGGCGTCGGCGGGCATGACGATCGGCGGCCGGTTCGCACGGGCCGAGGACGGACGACCAACCGCCGCATCCCCGGTCGGCGCCCTGCCGCCGAGTCATCCGCCAATCGACTGACGGACCGTCAGGAGTTCGCTCCAGCAGTAGCTTTGTTCTTGCCCCGCGTGGCACCACCGCGGCCCCGGAGGATCACTCCGGACTCGCTCAGCATCCGGTGCACGAAGCCGTACGAGCGACCGGTCTCCTCCGCGAGAGCGCGAATGCTCGCCCCGGAGTCGTACTTCTTCTTGAGATCGGCCGCGAGCTTCTCACGCGCGGCACCGGTCACCCGGCTGCCCTTTTTCAGAGTCTCGGCCACCCGTGCCTCCTCGTAGCGTTGCTCGGTCAGATTCCCATGATCACCCATCCACAGCGTCCTGGCCACCCATTCGGCAAGGTCGGTGTCGGGAATGCGTGGTCATTCGGTGGTGATCCGAGCGCACAAGGGCGCTCACGCAGAGTGCACGCCCCCGGGCGGCTTCCGCCGTTCGACGCGAAAGAGCTGATCAGCAGCGTCGGCCCGACCACGATCGAGTGGCGGGCCGACGGAAGCTCCTCAAACGGAATCCAGGACCCCTTCATTCCCGGACACGCCGTAAGGACTGGATTTTCTGGTCCAAAGAGGGGACCGCGCGTCTACCCGTCAGATCAGGCGAGCGAGACCAGGTCGGCGTACGCCGGGCTCCAGAGGTCCTCCACACCGTCCGGCAGCAGGATGATCCGCTCCGGCTGGAGCGCGTCGACCGCGCCCTCGTCGTGGGTGACCAGCACGACGGCGCCGGTGAACTCGCGCAGCGCGCCGAGGATCTCCTCCCGGCTGGCCGGGTCGAGGTTGTTGGTGGGCTCGTCGAGCAGCAGCACGTTGGCGCTGGAGACCACCAGCGAGGCCAGCGCGAGCCGGGTCTTCTCACCACCGGAGAGCACCCCGGCCGGCTTGTCGACGTCGTCGCCGGAGAACAGGAAGGAGCCGAGGATCTTCCGGATCTGCACCAGGTCGGTGTCGGGTGCCGAGGAGCGCATGTTCTCCAGCACCGTGCGGTCCGGGTCCAGGGTCTCGTGCTCCTGGGCGTAGTAGCCGATCTTCAGGCCGTGGCCCGGGATCACCTCGCCGGTGTCCGGCTGCTCCACCCCGGCCAGCATTCGCAGCAGGGTGGTCTTGCCGGCGCCGTTGAGGCCCAGCACGACGACCCGCGAGCCGCGGTCGATGGCCAGGTCCACGCCGGCGAAGATCTCCAGCGAACCGTAGGACTTCGAGAGGTCGCTGGCGGTCAGCGGGGTCTTGCCGCAGGGGGCCGGGTCGGGGAAGCGCAGCTTGGCGACCTTGTCGCTCTGCCGGACCTGCTCCAGGCCGGAGAGCAGCTTCTCGGCACGGCGGGCCATGTTCTGCGCGGCCACCGTCTTGGTCGCCTTGGCGCGCATCTTGTCCGCCTGCGCGTTCAGGGTCGCGGCCTTCTTCTCCGCGTTGGCCCGCTCGCGCTTGCGGCGCTTCTCGTCGTCCTCGCGCTGCTGCTGGTACTGCTTCCAGCCCATGTTGTAGACGTCGATGGCGGAGCGGTTGGCGTCCAGGTAGAAGACCTTGTTGACGACCGTCTCGACCAGGTCGACGTCGTGCGAGATGACGATGAAGCCGCCCTTGTAGGTCTTCAGGAAGTCCCGCAGCCAGGCGATCGAGTCGGCGTCGAGGTGGTTGGTGGGCTCGTCGAGCAGCAGCACGTCGGAGTCGGAGAAGAGGATCCGGGCCAGCTCGACGCGGCGGCGCTGACCACCGGAGAGGGTGTGCAGTTGCTGGCCCAGGATGCGGTCCGGCAGGCCCAGCGCGGCGGCGATGGTGGCGGCCTCGGCCTCGGCGGCGTAGCCGCCCTTGGTGAGGAACTCGGTCTCCAGCCGGGCGTACTTCTTCATCGCGGTGTCCCGGGTGGCGCCCTTGCCGTTGGCCATCCGGTCCTCGTTCTCGCGCATCTTCTTCAGCACGGTGTCGAGGCCGCGCGCGGAGAGGATGCGGTCCTTGGCGAGGACGTCCAGGTCGCCGGTGCGCGGGTCCTGCGGGAGGTAGCCGACCTCGCCCGAACGGGTCACCGTGCCGGCCGCCGGCAGGCCCTCGCCCGCCAGCACCTTGGTGAGCGTGGTCTTGCCGGCACCGTTGCGCCCGACCAGGCCGATCCGGTCGCCGGGGGCGACCTTGAAGCTCGCCGACTCGATCAGGATCCGGGCACCGGCGCGCAGCTCTAGGGCGTTGGCGGAAATCATGGCTGGGTACTTCTCCTGGGACGTGGGCGGGCCCTGGACGGGTCACAGGGCCGGGGCAGCGGATGGGGGCGTCGTCGCGGCGGTCGGCTCACCGCACGAGGCGGCGGCGCTCGCCCGCTAGTGCCCGGAGAGAACAGCCATGGCGGCAAGTCTACCGGGCCCACGGAAGGGCCCGGGGAACCACCGTCCGGGGTACCTTCCCGACCCGGTGCCACCGGGCCCAGCTCCGGCTACCGCTCGGCGCCGGCGGCCTCCGGGAACGCGCAGGAGCCCTGCGGGCGGACGGCCGCGAACGGCTCCGTCGCACTGCCGCAGGCCGACTCCGGGGCGGCGGCCTCGGTGTCGAACACCTTGGGGCCGACGATCGGGCCGTCCGAGATCAGCACCCGACGGCCGTCCAACGCCTTCAGCGCCACCGCCGGACCGGCGTTGAGCTGCCAGCCCGTGCTGTCCAGCCGGTAGCCGGAGATGCCGCCGGAGACCGGCTGGCCGCTGCTGTTGGTGCAGCTGCGCGGGACCAGCACGGCGTAGTCGGTGCCCACCGTGCGGGTCGGGTCGTAGAGGCAGTTCCCGGCCGGCTTGGAGTTGTAGCGCAGGTCGCCGTCGGCGTCGCGGAAGCCCATGGTCAGGTTCGGCGTGACCACCGCCACCCAGGGCGAGGACTGCCGGACGGTGTGCAGGGCCGCGGCGGCGCGCTCGGTGGCCAGCTGCCGGCGCTGCTCCTCGGTGCGCTTGTCGGCGCCCGGCTCGCCCTCGCCGCGCAGCCAGTCCGCCAGGCCGGGCACCGCGCGGTGCCAGCGGACCTCCTGGTCGCCCGGCCGGGCCGAGGTCACCAGGCCGTCGTCCCAGACCACCACGGCGCTCTCGCCCGCCATCGACAGGTACAGCGCGGTGGCCCCCTCGCGGCGGTAGGACCAGGTGTGCTCACCGGTGGCGCGGTTGTAGGCCTCCAGGCCGGGGCCGACCTTCAGCTCCAGGTCGGCCGCGCTCACCGACTGCGCGTTGACCGGGCTGGCCTCCGCGCCGCCCGGCCCGGCGACCCGGTCCCCGAACGGAACCGGCTTGTTGGCGTGCGCGGCCGCGCCCGCCACAAGGACCAGCAGGACCGCCAGGGCAGGGAGGATCGATCGGGGGGTGAGTACACGCAGCGGCTTCCAGGACACGGGCGGAGCGTACCTTTCACCACCCACGCGAGTCAGCTGGACTCGGCCGTCCGTCCGGGCGGCGGGACCGTACGCGGCCGATTCGCGACCTTCGTCCGGACCTGCCCGCCGACCTGCGCCGTCGGGGCCGTCGCTGCGTCGACCGGCCTTCCGACGGGCGGGCCCGGTAGCGCCCCCGCGGCCGGACGGACTGTTACAGAGGTGATACACGACGCGGTTGCGGTGGACGGCGTTCGAAGACCGCCCACTTTAGGGTGACATTCTGCTTAATCCTCCTCCGCCGGGCCTACTGTTCGGCGCACGGGGCAGAGCGGTCCGTCCACCCGGCCCCGCGCCCCCGTGGAGCCCGAGGAGAGACCATGCGAATCGGCCGCCTGGCGCTGGCCGCCGCCGCCCTGTTGCTGCTGACCACGGCCGGCGTCCCCGCCGGGACCCCGCTCAGCCAGACGGAACGGCACAGCCTCTCCTCCGACGCCTTCCGGCCGCGCGGCGCCGCGCCCCGACCGGTCGTCCAGCGGCCGAGCCACGAGCCGCCGTTCGGCGCCTTCGTCGGCTCCTGGGACGAGTACATCCCGCAGATCGGCCGGTACGCCCAGTGGCTGGGCAACGCCAATCTCCAGGTCGGCCACACCTACCTGGCCGGCAACGGCTGGGCGGACATCGAGGGCGAGCCCGTGGTGCTCGGCCTCTGGTCGCAGTGGCGGCTGGCCGACCCGTCCCGGATGCTCGTGCTCGGCGTGCCGATGCTCGTGCCCAACGAGTCCGACGTCCCGGACGGCGAGGTGGCCCGGCTGCTCGGCCAGGGGGCGCGGGGCGACTTCGACCAGCACTTCCTCAGGCTCGCCCGACGGCTGGTCGCACTCGGCGGGGCGGACACCGTGCTCACCCTCGGATGGGAGATGAACGGCGTCACCTACACCCACCGCTGCAAGCCCGATCCCACGGCGTGGAAGGCGTACTGGCGGCGGATCGTCTCGGTGATGCGCTCGGTGCCCGGGCAGCGGTTCCGCTTCGACTTCGCCCCGAACCGGGGGCTGGACGCGATCCCGTGGACCAGGTGCTACCCCGGTGACGACGTGGTCGACATCATCGGCATGGACAGCTACGACCAGCCCGCCGGCGCCACCTTCGACGACTACGTGCGCGAGCCCTACGGGCTGCAGGACCAGGTGGAGTTCGCCGCCAAGCGGGGCAAGCCGGTCTCCTACCCGGAGTGGGGGCTGTTCCGGAACGGCGACAACCCGCAGTTCGTCCAGCGGATGGTGGAGTGGATCCGCACCCACGACACCAGCTACCAGACCGTCACCGACTACTGCCCGCACGGCTTCTGGCAGTGCGGACAGAACCCGCGCTCCAGCGCCCTGTTCAAGCAGCTGATGACCGGTTCGAAGGGGGCGCCGGCCGGCTCGCAGCCGACGCCCCCGGCGCCCACCCCGAAGATCACCCCGGCCCCGGCGGCGCCGGCCTCCCCGAGCGCGCCGCCTTCGCCCACGGCCCCGGCCTCCCCTGCGGCCACCGCCTCGCCCACGGCGTCCGCCTCGCCCACGGTGCCCGCCTCGTCCACGGCGTCCGCCTCCGCCGAACCGGCCCCGAGCAGTCGGCCGGCCCGGCGCTGAAGCGGGCGGCGGCCGGTCAGCTCCGGCGGCGGGCCAGCAACACCTGCTTGAGCCCGGGCATCCGGTCGTCCAGCACGTGCACCGCGGCCTGGCGGGCCCGCACCGCGCCCGCCCGGGCGGTGAGCGCCGGGGCCGGCCCTCGCGGGCCGAAGAGCAGCCGCTGGTTCGGCAGTCGGTCCGGGCGCCAGCGCTGCTTGTACGGCTCCTGGCCGCGCAGCAGGCCTATCACCGGGATGCCGGCCGCGACCGTCTCGTCCAGCGCCGCGCCGAACAGCAGTCCGGCGATGTCGAGCCGCTCGCGCAGCTTCGGGTGCGCGCCGTACAGGTAGAGGCCGCTGAAGGACGGGCAGAGCAGCAGCACGTTGACCGCGACCAGCTCGCCGTCCAGCCAGAACCGGTGCACGACAGCCAGGCCCCCGGCGACCAGGCCCGTGGTGGAGTCGGCCAGGTGGCGGGCGAACCGCTCGGTGCGGTGCTCCGGGGTGACGCCGCGCTCCTGCCACTGCAGGAAGTGCAGCCGCAGCAGCTCGGCGAGCGCCTGCGGCACCTCCTCCGGCGGCGTCGTGCGGACCTCGACCCCGGCCTCGGCGATCCTGCGCTGCTTCACCCGGTTGCGCTGCGCGGTCTTGCCCTTCAGCCGCTTCAGCAGCTCGTCCATCGGCACGCCCGGCAGGTACTGGCAGACCGAGTCGTCGAACCGCCGGCGGCGGCCGGACCAGTGTGCGTACACCCGCTGCACGGCGGCCTCCGGATGCACCTCGCGCAGCTCCAGGGTGTGCCAGGGGCGGGTGAGCGGGAGGGCCGCGGCGAACTCGGCAGCGGCCCGGTCCGCGCATTCGTCGTCCAGCAGGACGTCGGTGAAGTCGGCCAGACCGCCGCCGAGCCCGGTCAGGCCGCCGAGCGGACCGCCGCGGCGCCGGAACGCGCCCGCACCGACCAGCCGGCCGTCCCGGCGGACCAGCACCACCAGCAGGTCGCCCGGGCGGCCGTACTGGCGCCACCAGGAGCACTGCCAGACGGCGGCCTGGAAGAAGGTGGCGGTCCGGCAGCGGGCGGCCAGGTCGTCCCACTCCCCGGCGAGGACGTCCAGGGCGTCGTCCTCCCGGCGCAGCTCGGTGGTCCAGCACGGCGGACCGGGCTCACCTGGCTCACCTGGCTCACCTGGCAGGCCCGGAGCGACCCGGGCCTCGGTGCTCATCGCCCGCCCCCGGCGGCGGACTTCTGCGCAACCGTGGGCTTCTCCGCGGCGGTCTTCTCCGAGGCCTGGTCCGGGGCGCCGCGCTCCGCGGCCCGCTCCGGGGCGGCCGGCGTCGGCACGGCGGCCACCGGCTCGGCCACGGCGGCCACCGGCTCGGGCGCACCGCCGCCCCGGCGGCGGGTCATCATCACCAGCGCACCGATGAGCAGGCCCGCCGCACCGCCCACCGCCACGTCCAGCTGCGCCGAGGGGGTGGTCGGCTTGTCCGGCTCGGCGGCGGGAGCGAGCGGGACGAGCCGCACCCCGGTCTCCTTGCTGCTGGCGTTGGCGAAGGAGACCAGCGAGCTCGCCACCGCGTCGGCCGCATCGACCGCATCGCGCGGGCTGGCGCCGGTCCCGGTGATCTCGATCATCGGCGCGTCCGGCGAGGTGGTGCCGTGCACCAGCGCCTCCAGCTCGGAGCGGGTGCGGCCGGTTTCAGCGGCGGCGGCCGAGAGCACCTGCGGCTGCCCGGCCAGCCGGCCGTACGCCTGTGCGAAGTTGACCGCGGTCGCGCTCTCCCCGGGGTTCTGCGGCACCACGATCACATAGGAGTTGGCGGCGTACGAGGGCGGGGCCACCGCGGCGTACCCGGCGCCGGCGGCGGCGCCGAGCGGCACCGCGAGGGCGACCGGCCACCACCGGCGAGCCAGGCTTCGGGCGCTTCGGCGCGGTTCGGACATGGGGGGCTCCTTGGGTGTGCGGGCCGCCCGGCCGGCGGCCCGGCGGTTCGGACGCCGGCGGCTCAGGCGGCGGCCAGGCGGTCGTAGAGGGCGCCGAGGGCGGCGGCCACCCGGGCGATGTCGTAGTGGCCGACGGCCGGCGGCCGGGGCAACGGGTCGGTGCCGTGGTCGTTCAGGTGGCGCAAGTCGCACAGCGCCGCGGCGTAGGCGGCGGCGTCGGAGGGGATCCGGCGGGCCTGCGGGGCGGCGGTGGGCGGCAGTTCGTCCAGCGCCGGACAGGCGCTGTGGCGGACCGGGAGCCCGGCCGCCAGGCCCTCCAGCACGCCGAGGCCGAAGGTCTCCGCGGTCGACGGGGCGGCCAGCACGTCGAGCGCGGCGAGGAGTTCGGGGACGTCGTCGCGCTCGCCGGTGAACAGCAGGCGCCCCCGGACGCCGAGTTCGGCGGCCCGCCGCTCCAGGGCGGCCCGTTCGGGGCCGTCGCCGACCAGCACCAGCCGGGCGGCGCCGTCCAGCTCCGCCAGTGCCTCCACCAGGACGTGGAAGCGCTTGCCGGGGACCAGCCGGCCGACCCCGCCGACCACCCAGTTCTCCGGCCGGAGGCCGAGTTCGGCGCGCAGCCGGGCCCGGTCGGCGGCCCGGGCGGCGTCCGGGCGGTGGTGGCGGGCGGCGTCGATGCCGTTGGGGATCAGCTCGATCCGGGCCGGCGGGACGCCCCAGGCGTGCAGGGTCTGGGCGACCTGCCGGGAGACCGCGACGGTCGTGGTGCCCAGCCGCTCGGCCGCCAGGTAGAGGGCCTTGACCCCGCGGGTGACCGGGCGGCCCTCGATCACCCCGGCGTGCAGCGAGTGCTCGGTGGAGACCACGGCGCGGACCCCGGCGAGCCGAGCGGCCAGCCGCCCGTACAGCTGGGCCCGGTAGAGGTGGGTGTGCACCAGGTCGTAGCGGCCGGACCGGATCAGCCGGACCAGCCTGGGCAGCGCCCCGAGGTCCCGGTTGCCGCGCATCGCCAGGTGGTGGACGGTCACGCCCTCGGCGCGCAGCGCGGTGGCCACCGCGCCGGGGTTGGTCAGCGCGGCCACCTCGCAGTGCTGGTGGGCGGGCAGGTGCCGGAGCAGCAGCTGGAGCTGCCGCTCGGCACCGCCTGAGGCGAGCCCGGTGACGATGTGCAGCACCCTCATCGGGCACCCCCGGCACCGCTGTTGGCGGTGCCCGTGGTGCTGCCGCCGGCGCGCTCGCCGCCGGCGCGTTCCGGGCGCCCGGGCCGGGCCGCCGGATCGGGCCGGGCCCCGCGGTCGAGGCGGGCCGCGAGGCGGCCGCGGCGCAGTTCGGTGACGGTGTCGCGGAGCCGGTGCCGGCCGCGCTTGGCGCGCAGCCGCCAGGCGCCGTCGCGGTCGCCGACGTAGCAGCGCGGCAGCGCGTACCGGCCGGTGAGCGGGGAGTGCGCGATGGCGCAGGCGTAGTCGTAGCCGGCGTCGCGGACGGCCAGGGTGGCCGCCAGGTCTACCGCGCCGTACGGATAGCAGAAGCCGGTGACCGGGCCGCCGACGACCTCCTCCAGGGCCCGGCGGCTCTCCCGGGTCTGGACGGCGAGGGCCTCGGGGGACAGACCGGGCAGCGACTGGTGGCCGAGGCCGTGCGAGCCGATCTCCCAGCCCGCGGCGGCCAGTTCGGTGACCTCCTGGACGGTGAGCAGCGTCTTGCGCGGGCCCTTCACGTCCCAGTCGTTGGCCCGGCCGAGAAGATCGGCGACCACGTAGGCGGTGGCGGTGAAGCCGTACGCCTGCAGGATCGGCACGGCGTGGCGGGCGAAGTCCGCGTAGCCGTCGTCGAAGGTGAGGCCGACCAGGTTGTCGGCCTGCCCGGCGGCCCGGGCCCGCATCAGCTCGCGGACCGAGACCCCGCGCCGGCCGCGCCGGTGCAGCCAGGCGATCTGCTCGGCGAACCGCTCGGGGCTGACGGTCAGTTGGTACGGGTCCTCCTTCTCGACCGCCACCGAGTGGTACATCAGGATCCACGGCGAGGAGGTCTCCGGGGCGATCGCCTGGTGGGCCGGGCGGCGGCTTCCGGGAAGCTGCGCCTGGGGCCGGCGGGCCCCCGTGCGCGGGGCGTCGGCGAATGCGCCGACCGTGCGCGGCACGGCGGTGCGGAGCACGCCCGACAGGGCCGAACGGACCGATCCCCGTTCAACGTCCATGGGGAAGCTTCCCTTCATCGGCAACGGCTGGCGAGCTCAGGGCCCGGACGGCGGCGAGGACCGGTCCGCGCACCTCGCGGGCACCGAGGACGGTGCCGAGGGCGGCGAAGGCCAGCGCCACGGTGAGGCCCCCGAGCAGGGTCGAGAGCAGGGGGTCGGTGACGAGCCCGGCCGCGAGGGTGCCGAGGCCGGCCGCTCCGGCGGCCGCGCCGAGCAGCCGGGCGTGGCCGGCGAGGACGAGCCGCAGCCGCAGCGCGATCCCCCGCAGGACCAGACCGTGCAGCAGCAGCACGGCCGTGGTGGTGATGCCGGCCGCGTTCCCGGCGGCCAGGCCGAGCTCGCCGAAGCGGTCGGTGGCGGCCAGGCCGACGGCGGCGGTGACGACGAGGCCGAGCGCCATGGCAGCGGCCGGGTACCAGTCGAGCAGTCGACGGCCGCCGTCGTCGCACGGGTCGCCGGCCCGGCGGACCACCGGGCGGAGCGAGAAGTAGGGTCGGATCATCACTCCGATCAGCGCCTGGGCGGGCAGCCCGAAGCTGTAGACCCGGATGACGGCGGCGGTGGCGGCGGCGTCCCGGGGGCCGAAGGCACCGCGCTGGAAGAGCAGGGCGACCACCGAGGGGGCGCAGGCCATCAGGAAGGCGGTGCCGATCAGGACGAGCGCGGCGCCCTGGCCGAGGTCCCTCTCCACCCGGTCGCGGGCGGCGTCCATGTCCCCGGCCGCGAGCGCGCGGGCGACCAGCGGGAAGGTCACGGTGACCAGCAGGATCGCCACGGTCATGGCCAGTTGGGAGATCTTCGCGGCGTAGTTGAGGTGCGAGATGCTGCCCGGGGGCAGTCCGGACCCGAGGTACCGCTCGACGAAGACCTGCGCCTGCCGGGTCAGGGTGAAGGCGACCGCCGGGAGCACGGCCAGCGGGATCAGCACCAGACCCTGGTCGGCGAGCGGGGACCGTGCCGGGCCGCGGTGGCCCTGACGCAGCCGGCGTCCGATGGGCACGGCCACCACGGCGGCCATCAGGAGGCTCCCCGCGGCCACCCCGATCGCGGCCGACTCCACCCCGAGCAGGTCGTGGCCGGTGAGCAACGCGGCCAGGATGGTGAGGTTGTACGCGACGTAGATGCCGGCGGGGGCGGTGAAGCTGTGGTGCGCGCGCAGGGCGGAGCCGAGGTAGCCGGCGAGGCCGAACGGCAGGATGGTGCACGCGGTGATCCGGGTGCAGGTGACGGCGAGCTCCGGGTCGGCCAGCCCGGGGGCGAGCAGCCCGACGAGCTGACGGGCGCCGAGGACGACGCCGAGGGTGAGCGCACAGAGCACCAGCAGCAGTCCGGGGAGCGTCGCCCGGGCCAGCTGCCGGACCGGGTCGGGGCCGTCGGGGCGCTCCTCGCGCAGGACCATGGCGAGGCTGAAGGCCGGGACCATCAGGAACGCCATGCAGTCCTCGATCAGCAGCGGCGCCGCCGTCTCCGGGACGGTCCAGGCGACCAGGAAGGCGTCGGTGCCCTGGTTGGCCCCGAAGAAGGTGGCGAGCAGCAGGTCGCGGAACATGCCGAGGACGGAGCCGGCGGCGGTGAGGACGGCGGTGACGCCGAAGGCCTTGGCGACGAAGCCGTGCCGGAGGTCGCCGACGGCCGGGGCCCCGGCGGCGGGCGGCGCGCTGCGCGGGGCGGGGAAGGCGGGGGTGAGCGCGGCCGGTGGCTCGGTGGTCATCGCTCGCCTCCGGGGCTGACACTCGCCCGCTCGCTTCCGGGGCGCCCGGACCCGCTGCCGGCGCGCCGGCCGTGGGCGGTGCGGGCGGCGAGGCCGAGGACGACGGAGGTCAGCACGGTGGTGGTGCCGCCGATGTCCGCGTAGAGGAAGTCGACCAGCACCCAGACCAGCAGGGCGAGCGCGGCCAGGCCGGTGCCGCTCGCGCGCCGCAGGCAGCGCAGCAGCAGGCCGAGGAAGAGCACCGCGTACGCGGTGATGCCGATCAGGCCCTGCTCGCTGAGGACCAGGAAGTACATGTTGTGCGGGGAGAGCAGGGGCTCGCGCCGGAAGCCGATGGTGGCGTCGGCGGCGTCGCTGCCGGAGGAGAGCCGCAGCGGGGCATGGCTGTCGCGCAGCTGCTGGAAGGCCTTGGGTCCGGCCCCGGCCGCCGGGTGGTCCTGCCAGATCCGCCCGGCGGTGGCCCAGAGGTCGTAGCGGTCGGAGACGGACTGGTCGGGGGCGGCGGATACCGAGCCGATGGAGCTGAGCCGCTCGGTGACGCCGGAGGCGCCGAGGCCGAGGCCGCCGACCAGGACGACCGCCGCGGCCAGCGCCAGGACGGCGCTGCGCACGGCGAGCCGGGCGTCGGCGCGCAGCAGCAGGACGGCGGCGGCGGCGCCGGTGGCGATCCAGCTGCCGCGGCTGAAGGAGACGGCGAGCGGGAAGGCGAGGAAGGCGGCGGCCGCGTACATCGCCCGGCGCAGCCCGGCGTTCCCGCCCGGCCCGCGCTCGCCGAGGGCGAGGGCGAGCGCCGCCAGCAGGCCGTAGGCGACCACGGTGGACATCGCCATGACGTCGAGCGCGCCGAAGGTGCCGACGGCCCGGATCGGCTGACCGGCGTAGGAGGCGCCGGTCCGGGTGAGGTACTGCTGGGCACCGACCACGCCCTCGATCAGCGCGGCGGCGACGAAGGAGCCGAGCACCAGGCGCTGGTCGGTGCGGTCGCGCAGCGAGCAGAGGACGGCGGCGGGGACCAGGACGAAGACCTGGGTGAGCCGGACGAAGCCGGTGAGGCTGGTGGCCGGATCGATCGAGCCGATGGTGGCGACGGCGGCGGCGGCCACGACCGCGCCGAACTGGAGGGCCGCGGTCCGGCCGATCGCGGGGGTGCGGCCGCGCAGGAGGTGCACCGCGGTGAGGCCGACCAGGGCGAGCGAGGCCAGGTCGGCGGCGGTGATGTGGACGGCGGCCGCGACGTCCTTCTCGCCGGTGGGGACGCAGACCAGCAGGACGGTGGCCGCGGCGAGCAGGCTGGGGCGCTCCGGCAGGGCGGCTGCGGCCCGGCGTAACACCCGGGCCGGGCCGGGGACGGCGGTGAGGGGGAGGGCCACGCCGGTTCAGCTCCCGTCCGGGTGGAGCATCAGGGCCGCGGTGCGGCACAGGATCTTGACGTCCTGCCAGAGGCTCCAGCTCTCGATGTAGCGGTTGTCGAAGCGGGCCCGGTCCTCGATCGAGGTGTCCCCGCGCAGGCCGTTGACCTGGGCGAGGCCGGTGAGGCCGACCGGGACGCGGTGGCGGTCGGCGTACTCGGGGTAGGCCTGGCTGAACCGCATGACGAAGTACGGGCGTTCGGGCCGCGGGCCGACCAGGCTCATGTCGCCGCGCAGGACGTTCCACAGCTGGGGCAGCTCGTCCAGGGAGCTGCGGCGCATCAGCTTGCCGACGGTGCCCATCCGGTGGTCCTGGGCGATGTTCCAGCGGGTGGCAGACTCGTGCTCGTTGCTGGGCCGCAGGGTGCGGAACTTGAGGACGGTGAAGACGCGGCCGTCGAGCCCGGTGCGCTGCTGGCGGAAGAGCACGCCGGGGCCGGTGTCGAAGCGGACGGCGAGGGCGCAGAGGGCGAGCACGGGAGCGAGGGCGATCAGGCCGAGTCCGGCGGCGGTGACGTCGAGCGCGCGCTTGGCGGCCCAGCCGGGGCGGCCCATCGCCGGGCGGCCGACGCGCAGACAGGGGAATCCCCAGAGCTGGTCGCCGCCGGGGATCCGGCCGGTGGCCAGCGAGCCGTACTCGCGCAGCGCGGGCACCAGCCAGACCTGGCAGCCGAGCCGGGCGGCGTCGCGCAGTGCGGCGGCGGTCTCGGCCTCGTCGGCGGCGCCGGCGGTGGCCACCACGTGGTGGATCCGGTGCCGGCGGACCTCGCGCTCCAGCACCTCGCGGCCGCCGAGCACCGGCAGGTCGGTGTCGCCGGAGAGCAGCGGCGGGTCGGGGTCGACGAAGCCGACCGGGCGCATGCCGTACTCGCCACGGGCGGTGAGGGCGGCGGCGACCCGGCGGCCGAGCCGGCCGGCGCCGAGCACCAGGACGGGGCTCGGGCGGTTGCGCCGGATCCGCCGGACCAGGTGGTAGAGCAGGGCGCGGCCGCAGACTGCGAGCAGCAGTTGGGTGCCGAGCAGGACGGTCAGCCGGCCCGGGGTGGCCGGTCCGCTGTCGGGCCAGCGGCCGTCGAGGCAGCCGGCCAGGGTGACGGCGAAGGCGGCGGCGACCACGGCGCGAACGGCCAGCGCGGGCAGCTCGTCGAGGACGGAGAGGGTGAGCCGGGTGCGGTAGAGGCCGCCGGCCAGGTTGAGCAGGAGCAGCAGCGGCAACAGGGCGGCCACCCCGAGCAGCGGCTCGACCCGGACGGCCGGGTCGAGCACGCGGTTGGCGATGCCGGTGGCGGTGCAGAGGGCGACTGCGTCGACCGCGGCGAGCGCGACGGGCAGCGCGAACCGGGAGCGGGCCGGCCGGCGGTGGCGCCGTTCGGGCGGGGCACTGCGCGGGGCGGACCGGGCCGGGCGGTCCAGCAGCCCGGTGGCCGGCCGGCGCTGTCCGGACAGGGGCCGCCCGGGCCTCGGGACGCTGTCGTGGTCAATGGTCATCAGCGCACGAACTCCCCTGCTGTGTGCCCGGGGTGACGCCGTTCCGGCACCGGCTGGCCCGGAGCGGCCGTCGCGGCCCGGCGGGCTCGGTCCTGACAGCACCTGCTGCCGCTGGCGGCTTTCGAGTTTCTCGCGAATTCCCGGCACAAAATCGAAGCGAAGCAGGCGAAATCAGACATTACCGAACGGGGGCCGAGGCGCCGGAAGTCGACGTGCCATTTCATTCCAGCCACCCATTAATAGGTAGTTCCGATTTCACCCCTCGCCGACATCCGGCTGGGGGTGCGAATACGACAGCGCCGGAACGGCGGGCATTCACGGCATGTGAAACGATCAGATCCGCTGCGGGACACGGGCACGGCGGCGTCCCGCCGCCGGACCGGCACCCAGCAGGTCCCGGTAGAGCGCGTCCACCTGTTCGACCACCGACCGCACGTCATGGCGGGCCACCGCGTGCTCGCGCAAGCGGGAGCCGCGTCGCTCGCACTCGATCGGATCGGACAGCGCTTCGGCCATTCGGGTGGCGAGCGCGGCGGCGTCCTCGGGCGGCACCACGGCGCGCTCGCGCTCGGCCGGCGGCAGGCACTCGCGGGCCCCCGGCACGTCGGTCAGCAGCACCGGCCGGGCGGCCGCCATCGCCTCCAGCGGAGCCAGCGCCATCCCCTCCCAGCGCGAGGGCAGCACCACCAGGTCCGCCGCCGCCAGCCACGGCCGCGGGTCGGGCACGTCCCCGAGCAGGCGGACCCGGGAGGGCTCGGCCGACTCGCGCACGGCGGCGGCCAGCCGGGCCTCGTCCGGCCCGCCGCCGACGATCGCCAGCCGGGCCTGCGGTACCCGGCGCAGCACCTCCGGCCAGGCGGCGAGCAGCACGTCCTGGCCCTTCTGACGGCAGAGCCGGCCCACGCAGACGGCCATCGGGGCGTCCAGGTCCAGGCCGAGCGCGATCCGGGCGGCCCGGCGCTCGGCCGGCGCGTAGTGGCGGACGTCGACGCCGTTGGGCACCACCGCCCAGTCGGCGTGCAGGCCGGCCGCGACCCCGTCGGCCCGTTCCTGGACGCTGACGCAGAGCAGCCGGTGGGCCCAGCGGGTCGCCAGCCGCTCCCAGCGCAGGGTGGCCGCGGCCAGCGGGCCGTCCACCGCGGCGAACGACCAGGCGTGCGGCTGGAAGACCGTCGGCACCGCGCCGCGGATGGCCAGCCGGCCGGCCAGCCCGGCCTTGGCGCTGTGCAGGTGGACCATGTCGGGCGCCGCGGCGCGGACGATCCGGCGCAGCCGCCAGGCCTCGGGGGCGGTGGCCGGGCCGGGCGAGCGGCGGGCCGGCCAGTCCTGGACCAGGGCGCCGACCGCGGCGGCCTCCCCGGCCAGCCGGCCGCCTCGCGGGCAGGCGACCAGCACCCGGTGGCCGGCCTCGCGCTGGCCGCGGACCAGGTCGACCACCACGCGGGCGACCCCGCCGTCGACCGGCTGGGAAATGTGAAGGATCGTCATATGCACGGCGGCGAGCCTAGGGTGGCGCCGCCGCACCCGGGGTCCGCCGTCACCCGCAGGTGGCGGCCGTCCACCCGTACGGATTGCCGCTCGCACGGGTGGGCGGACCGCTCGAATCCCCGTCCGATCCGGACGGCGGGGTCAGCGGACCTCGTCGGCCAGGTTGGCCAGCACCTGGTCGTGGATCCGGTTCAGGCCCTTCGGGGCGAAGGTTCGCTCGAAGAAGCCGCCGATGCCGCCGGCGCCCTGCCAGGTGGCCGAGACCGTCACCTTCGACCGACCCTCGCCGGCCGCGGCGACGGTCCAGGTGATGACCATGCTGGAGTTGGCGTCCTTCTCCACCAGCTGGTCCGGCTTGGGCGCCGAGACGGTGAAGAGGCAGTCGCGGACCCGCTTCTCGGTGGCCTGCAGCTTCCAGTGCACCTGGGTGCCCGCGCCGTTGCCCCCGGCCCGGACCTCGTACTCGCTGTACTGCGCGGGCAGCAGCTTGGGGCGGGTCACCTGGTAGTCGGCCAGCGCCTCGTACACCCGCTCGGGGGCGGCGTCGTAGACCCGCTCGGTGGTGGCCAGCACCTGTCCCATGACCTTGCTCTCCTCGTCCGTGGTTTCCGGTTCCACCGGCAAGCCAACCACAGCGGGCGGCCCGGGACAGCTCAGGGGCCGGGCGCCGCACCGGCCCGGACCGGCCGCAGCCCGCCGGTGCGCCGCGCCCGGGCCGCTCCGAGCCCCAGGGCGAGCACCGCGCCGGCCGCGGCAGCACGCGGAGCGCGGGCGGGCGGGCGGGCCGGGGCACCGGCCCGCCCGGGCCCCGGCACACTGCGAGGAGGCCCGGTGGCTCGCGCCCGCACCGCTCCGGCGACGGACCTCAGGCCCCCTCCCGACGCCTATGAGTTCTGATTTGGAACTTGTAAGTTCTCTCTCGGAACTCACAAGCGGGTGCAAGGATGGATGGACCGTCCGGAGGCGAGAGGAGCGACGGGTGCTCAGAGACGTGCCCGAGCGGGATGCGAGCTGTGCGATCGCGCAGTCCGCAGCCGTGAT
The DNA here is from genome assembly GCF_043950205.1 of Kitasatospora hibisci. NCBI lineage: Bacteria > Bacillati > Actinomycetota > Actinomycetes > Kitasatosporales > Streptomycetaceae > Kitasatospora > Kitasatospora hibisci. The sequence goes on from NZ_CP171642.1 coordinate 2,358,055, forward strand.
CGGCGACTGGTGGAGCATCCTGATCGTCCGCGAGACGGCGCGCGGCCGGCTGCGTTTCGACGAGCTCCAGCAGGAGCTGTCGATCTCGCGCAAGGTGCTCACCGAACGGCTCGGACACCTGACCGGGGCCGGCGTCCTGGAGCGGGTGCCCTACCAGAGCGGCCCGGTCCGCTACGAGTACCGGCTCACCGACTCCGGGCGGGCGCTGCTGCCGGTGCTGGTGGCGATGCAGGACTGGGCCGACCGCTGGCTGCTCGGCGACGGCGCGCTCTCCGGTTCCGCCGCCCCCGACGCCGCCGAGGCCGCCCGGCTGGCCGCGCTGCCCGGCACCCGGCTGCCGGCGCTCACCCTGCCCGCGCACACCGGCGGCGAGCTGGACCCGGTCGACCCGGCGGCCGTCGCCACGGTGCTGTTCTGCTACCCGGCCACCGGGCGGCCAGCGCCGCTGCCGGCCGACTGGGGGGACATCCCCGGCGCGGTCGGCTGCACGCTGGAGAACCGGCTGTTCCGCGAGGCGTACCCGGAGTTCCGCGCGGCCGGCCTGGCCGTGCGCGGCATCTCCACCCAGCGCCCGGACGAGCAGCGGGAGTTCGCCGAGGCCGAGGAGATCCCGTTCCCGCTGCTGTCCGACCTGGACGTCCGGCTGGCGGCCGCACTGCGGCTGCCGACCTTCCACGTCGGCCAGGGTCTGCGGCTGAAGCGGGCCGTCCTGGTGCTGGACCGCCGGCGGACCGTGCGCCGGGTGACCTTCCCGGTCACCGACATCCCTGGCGCCGTCCGGCAGGCGCTCGCCGACGCCCGCGCGGTGGCGGCGGCGGAGGCGTAGCGCACGGGCCCACCCCGCCGCCGGAAACCGTTCGCGTGAAGGGCGGGTGGCCGCGTTAGGGTGGCCGGTGTGCTCGATCAGGTGACAGCTCTGCGCTATGTCGACCCACTGCGGGCCGGCGGCTCCGTCCCCGGCGTGGTGGAGACCGACGACCTGGGGACCTACGTGGTCAAGTTCACCGGCGCCGCCCAGGGCCGCAAGGCGCTGGTGGCCGAAGTGATCGTCGGCGAACTCGCCCGGCGGCTAGGCCTGCCGGTGCCCGAACTGCGACTCGTCGACTTCGACCCCGCGGTGGCCGAGCACGAACCCGACGCCGAGATCCAGGACATCCTCCGGGCCAGCGCCGGCCTCAACCTCGGGATGGACCTGCTGCCCGGCGCCCGGGACTTCGAGCCCGGCATGATCGACGTCGACCCGGTCGCGGCCGGCCGGATCGTCTGGCTGGACGCGCTCACCGGCAACGTCGACCGCACCGTGCACAACCCCAACCTGATGGTCTGGCACGGGAAGCTCTGGCTCATCGACAACGGCGCCGCGCTGGTCTTCCACCACCGCTGGTCCGGCGCCGCGGCCGCCGTCGGCCGCAGGTACGACCTCAGCGCCCACGCCCTCGGCGGCTACCGGCCGGACGTCCCGCTGGCCGCCCGGGAGCTCGGACCGCTGGTCACCACCGGCCTGCTGGAGGAGGTGGTGGCGCTCGTCCCGGACGCGTGGCTGGCCGACGAGCCCGGCTTCGACTCGGTGGACGCGCTGCGCCACGCCTACGTGCACCATCTGGTCGCCCGCGCGGAACTCTCCGCCGATTGGCTGCCGGACGGGTTCCCCACCACCGAGCAGCTGCGCGCGGCCGAGCTCCAGCGGGCCGCCCGGACCAGGGCCGGCCGGCCCGCCTGGCTCCAGGAGGTGCCGGACCTGCACGGCAAGCCGTCGGTGGAGACGGTCTGGGACCACCACTTCGAGTGACGGGGCCACCGGCCGGACGGCCGCCGACCCGGTGTCAGCCCCCGGCGGGGCGGACCCAGACGAAGTACTCGACCAGCGTCCCGACCAGCAGGCCGGAGCAGAACAGCGCGAGGAGCGCGGCGGAGTTCACCCGGCGCACGGCCGGCGAGAGCAGCGCCAGGGCGGGGAGCAGCAGGCCGACCGCCGGGCCGGTCGCCAGCAGGAGCAGGCGGAGCAGCACGGCCCCCGCCGTGGTTCCGTCGGCGGCGAGGCCGCCGATGCCGATCGCCAGGCCCGCGAAGACCATCAGCGTCAGCACCGGCGCGGCGACGAGCAGTTGGACGACGGCCAGCAGCACCCACGGCCAGTTCCGCGCGCCGCCCGGGCGGTCGGTCGGCCAGGGTCGGCCGGGGTGGCTCTGTGCCATGGTGCGCTGCTCCTCGTACGGCGGGTTCCACTCGGTCGTGTGGAACCATTGTGCGGATCGGCCCCGGGCGTTCGCCTGAGTACCGGTACTCAAAATGCCGGTGGGGAGCGGGACCCGTCGGGTCCCGCTCCCCACCGCGCGTCGTCGCGTCAGCCGGTCAACCGGTCAGCGCGTCAGCGCCACCACTGGACCGCCTTCTCGGCGTTGATGATGCCGGCGCCGTAGAAGCCGTTGTCGTCCGCGCCGCCCTCGCAGGTGGCGGTCCACTCGCCGGCGCCGCCCGGGTTGTACGGGCCCGACGGGCAGGCGTGCGACTCGGCCTGGTTGGTCAGCAGCTCGGTCAGCTCCTCCGCGTTGGCCCACGGGTGGGTGCTGGCGAGCAGGGCGAGCACACCGGCGGCGTGCGGGGAGGCCATCGAGGTGCCCTGCATGTAGCCGTACTTGCCGCCCGGGATGGTGGACAGGGTGCGGCCGTTCTTGTCCGGGGTGTCCGGGATCTGGTAGCGGCGGTCGCCACCGGGGGCGGCCACGGTGACCTTGCCCTTGCCGTAGGTGGAGTAGTACGACTTGTCGCCGTTGACACCCACCGAGGAGACGGAGATGACGCCGTCGAGCTCGGTCGGCAGGTTCAGGCAGTCCTGGGTGATCGGACGCTCGCCGGGCGTGGTGTCGTCCGGGCTGGCGACGTCCTTGGTCTTGTGGGCGAGGTCGATGTTCTCGTTGCCCGCCGCGGCCACGTTGAGGACACCCTTGCGCTGCGAGAACTCGACGGCGCGACGCACGGCGGTGGTGATCGCCGCCTGGTCCGCGTCGTTCTGGCAGTTGAACATCCAGGGGTCGACGAAGTAGCTGTTGTTCGTGATCTTGAACTTGTGCTCACCGGCCCACACGAAGCCGCAGACGGCGTACTCCGGGTAGATGAACCCGGCGTCGTCGACGACCTTGACCGCGGCCAGCTTGACGTCGGGGGCTATGCCCTCGATGCCCTTGCCGTTCTTGGCGGCGGCGATGGTGCCGGCCACGTGGGTGCCGTGGTCGCCGTCGACGCCCGGCTGCCAGGCCTCGAAGGCGGTGTTCGGCTTGCCGCCGTCGATGCAGGAGACCGACTGCGAGGCGTCCACGTTGGCCTTGAGGTCCTCGTGGTTGGCGTCGATGCCGGAGTCCAGGACGCCGACGGTGACCTTGCTGCTGCCGAGGGACAGCTTGTGGGCCTTGTCGACACCGATCTGGCGCATGTCCCACTGGTTGGCCCAGTAGGGCTCCTCGCCGGCGGTGGGCGCGGCGGCCGGCTCGGCGGCGACCTCGGCCTTGCGGCTCTCGGCGGCGGTGATGCCCTTGGTGCGGCTGGCGCCGACCGACTGGACGCCCTTGGCCTTGCGCAGCTTCGCGGCGAACTGGGTGTCGGTCGAGCGGGCGATCACGACGCCGATCTGCTCGTACGAGTACACAACGCTGCCGCCGAGGGTCGTGATGGCCTTCTCGACCTTCTGCACCTGGCCGTGGTTGGCCTGGGTGTTGACGACGTAGCTCAGCAGCGGCCCGGTCGTCGGCTCGGCCCCGGTGGCCGCGACGGCGGTGCCGGCGGGCAGAGCCAGGGCGCCGGCCGTGGCGAGCACGACGCCCACCGCGGCGAACCGGGTCCGGCTGATCCGAGGAACACTCATAGGGGTTGGCCCTCCCGAGTCGTCGTGCAGCTGCAGATGGCAGGTGCAGTGGAATGATCGGGACGCTAGTGAACATGCGTAGTAATCCGCAAGAGGTAGTCATCTAATCGACACCGTTCGATCACCTGCGAAGGTTGCGCCGCCTGGGTGGCAGACCCCTCGTCAATCCATACGGTGAATATCCGGTTGACGCGGAATTCCCTACCGACGGGGCGCAGACGATCCATCCTGAAGGGGCGTCGACGGAGTGTCCATGACAGATTCTGTCGGGATACCGCGGTTCAGAGGCGGTACAGCCTGCGGGCGTTCTCGGCGGCCACCTGCCGGGCGAGGCGCTGCGCGTCCGGCGCCGAGCAGGCGCCGTCGGCCCGCCAGCGGTCCAGCAGCGTTCCCAGGCCGTGCCGGAACTGGGCCGCGCCGACCAGGTACAGCTCGGGCAGGCCGTAGGCGTCGGTGGAGAAGAGCACCTTGCCGAACGGCGCCAGCTCCAGCATCTCGCCGAGCACCGACGCCACCCGCGGCCCGACGTACGAGGCCGTCAGCCCGAGGTCGGTGTGGACCTGCGGGAACGCCTGGGCCAGCCAGGCCGCCTGCCGGTGGTACGGTTGACTTCCGCTCCCCGCCCTAAAGGGCGGGGATTCCTACCACGGTCGTCTGACCGTCTCGGTGGGTTCCTGCTTCTTCGCGCTGTGCGGGGACGGGTCCCCGGCTTACCCGCGCTCGACAGGCTGACACCGCCAGTCCGGCGGCCGTGGCTATGTTGACGGCGGCGTTGACGTCCCGGTCCAGCCAGACGCCGCACGCCTGGCACTGCCAGACGCGGATGTTCGGCGGCTTGGGGCCGTCCTTGACGCCGCAGTGGGAGCAAACCTGTGAGGTCGGCTCGAAGCGGCCGATCTTGATCAGGTTCCGGCCGTACTTCGCGGCCTTGTACTCCAGCATGGTGACGAACGCCGACCATCCGGCGTCGTGCACGGACTTGGCGAGCCGTGTGCGGGCGAGTCCCTTGACCGCCAGGTCTTCCACCGCGATTGCTTGGTTCTCGCGAATCAGTCCGGTGGAGACCTGGTGGTGGAACTCGCGCCGGGCGTCGGCCACCCGTGCGTGGTTGCGAGCGACCTTGTGACGGGCCTTCTCGCGGTTCTTGCTGCCCTTGGCCTTACGGGACAGGGCTTGCTGTGCGCGTTTGAGCTTCTTCTCTGCGCGCCGGAGGAACTTCGGGGCGTCGATCTTCCGCCCGTCCGAGAGGACGGCGAAGTGTCCGAGGCCGAGATCGAGACCGGTGACCGGTTCGGTCTCGGGAAGGATCTCGGGGTCCGTCTCGACAACGAAGCTGGCGAAGTACCGGCCTGCGCTGTCCTTGATCACCGTCACCGAGGATGGCACGGACGGCAAGGCGCGGGACCACTTCACCCGCACGTCGCCGATCTTCGGCAGCGATAGGTCGCCGCCCGGTGTGATCTTCCATCGGGCGTTCGCGGTGAAGCGGATCGCCTGCCGGGTGTCCTTGCGGGACTTGAACCGGGGCGGTCCCATCTTCGGGCGCATGCCCTTGAGGCCGTCGAAGAAGTTCCGGTAGGCGGTGTCCAGGTCCCGGAGGGACTGTTGCAGCACCACGGCGGACACCTCGCCGAGCCATGCCCGTTCGGGGGTGTTCTTCGCGGCCGTGAGCTGCTTGGACAGCTCGCCGGACGGGATGAACGGCAGCCCGGCGGCGCGGGCGGTCTCACGTGCCCGGAGGGCATCATTGAAGGCCACCCGTGCACACCCGAACGCCCTGGCCAGCGCGGAACGCTGAGGCCCGTTCGGGTACACGCGGAAGCTGTACCTGAGCTGCACGGTCAGCACCGTACCATTTTGGTTTATGGCTGAGTATCAGAACATCCGCACTGGTCGGCACTGCGCTTTCGCCCTGCATGCGCACTTGGTTTTCGTGACGAAGTACCGTCACAAGGTGTTCGCCGAGCGGCATCTGACCCGGCTCGAAGAGATCATGCGGGACGTGTGCGCCGACTTCGAGGTGGAGTTGGTCGAGTTCAACGGCGAGAACAACCACGTCCACCTGCTGGTGAACTTCCCGCCGAAGGTCGCCCTGTCCAAGCTGGTCAACTCGCTCAAAGGCGTCAGCTCGCGCCGGCTGCGGCAGGAGTACCCCGAGCTGGTCAAGCACTACTGGCGGGCACAGCGTCTGTGGTCCGGTTCGTACTTCGCCGGATCAGTCGGCGGCGCGCCGCTGTCGATAGTCCGGCAGTACATCGAGCAGCAGAACCGTCCGGCTTGACGGTCTGCGGTGGGCACCGTCCACAGTGCGGGAGGGTGCCCACCGCACAGGTCAGAGCAGGGTTCAGAATCGCTTCACCACCGGGCTGAAGCCCGGTGCACTGCGATTAGTCCAGGTAGCCGTGCAGCAGCACCAGCGGCACCCCGGACGGCTCGGCCGCCCGGACGAAGTCGGCGAGCAGCGACGGGTCGGCCCGGTGCAGGGTGAGGTCCGGGTCGCCGAAGCCGGTGTGCAGTTGGAGCGGCAGGCCGAGCTCGGCGCAGACGTCCAGGGCCGTCCAGAGCAGGTGGTGCAGCAGCACCGGGTCGGTCAGCCGGCCGAGCCCGGCCCGCAGCCGGCGCCCCGCGGCCGCAACCACCTCGGGCCGGCCCGGGCGCTCCGCGGGGACCGCCAGGCCGTGCCGGTAGGCCAGCACCGACTTGACCGCCACCGCGCCGGTGGCCGCGGCAGCCAGCGCCTCGCGGACGGCGGCCGGCCAGGCCCCGGCGAGCGCCGGCACGGCCTCGGCGACCGACTCAAGCCGGACCACCTCGCGTACCCGGGCGCCGGACGCCTCGGCGAACTCGCTGAGCGGAAGCAGCGGATGGCCGGCCGCCGCGGTCAGCCCGGTGTCCAGCAGGCAGGTGTCCAGCGCCGCCACCGCGAGCAGCCGGCGGGTGGCCTCGGCGGCCCCCAGCTCGCGCCGGCGGGCCAGGTAGTCGGCGGCGGGGGCGTGCACGGGCAGCCCGAGCGCGGGCGGGCACCAGCGGCGGACGGCCAGGCCGAGCGCGCTGTCGAACGGCGAGGTGCCGGGTGCGGGCGGCCGGTCGGACTCGGTGAGCAGCCCGGCGAGGGCGTCGTCGGCGAGGTCGGCCGCCACCACGCTGTGGCAGTGGTGGTCGACCAGGGCCGGGACGTCCAGCGAGGGCACCGCTCAGTACCTCCAGCGGGTGGCCGCCGCCAGCTGCGCCGGGGTGGCCGCGGCGTACTGCTCGCTCTCCGCGCGGCGCACCGCCAGCACCGCCTCGTACAGCGGCTCGCCGAGCGCCTCGCGCAGCACCGAGGACTTCTGGTAGGCCGCGAGCGCCTCGGCCGGGCCCGCCGGCAGCCTGGGCACCGTGCCGGGGGCGGCCTCGGCCGGGTCCCCGGTGAACTCCGGCGGCAGGGCGAGCCGCTGGTCCAGCCCGGCGAGGCCGGCGGCGAGCACCGCACCGACCATCAGGTACGGGTTGGCGGTGGCGTCGAAGCACTTGATCTCGGCGTTGGCCGCGGTGGTCCGCTCGCCGGTGGAGCCGGTGACCAGCCGCAGCGCGGCCTCCCGGTTCTCCAGGCCCCAGCACTGGTAGGCGCCGGCCCAGTGTGAGGGCACCAGCCGCAGGTACCCGGCCGGGCTGGAGGAACCGAGCACCAGCAGCTCCGGCAGGGCGCCGAGCACCCCGGCCAGGAAGCCCTCGGCCTCGGCGGTGAGCCCGTACGGGCCGGAGCCGCCGCGGGCGAGGTTCCGGCCGTCGCGCCAGAGGCTGAGGTGGAGGTGGCCGCCGTTGCCGACCGAGCCGGCCTCGACCACCGGGGCGAAGGACGCGCGCAGGCCGTGCCGGGCGGAGACCGCACGGATCGTGTGGCGGACCAGGACGGTGGTGTCCGCCGCCTCGACCGGCCCCTCCGGGGCGACCGAGACCTCGAACTGGCCCGGCGCGTACTCGGGGTGGATCTGCAGTACCGTCAGGCCCTGCTCACCGAGGGCGCGGAGCACGTCCCGCAGGTAGTCGGAGAGGTCGGTCAGCCGGTGCATGCCGTACGCCGGCCCGTGCGTCGGGTACTGCGGCTCCTCCTGCGGCGCCCCGGCGAGCGCGACCACCCACTCGACCTCGATGCCGGCCTGCAGGGTGATCCCCCGCGCGGCGGCCGCGGCCGTCGTCCGGCGGGCGAACAGCCGCTGGCAACCGGGGTAAGGAGCGCCGTCCTGGGTGTGACGCTCCCCCGGGGCCCAGGCCCAGCCCGGCTGGGCGGCCAGCGGGACCAGCCGGTCGACGTCCGGGTAGAGGCGCAGGTCCCCGGTGGGGCCGCCGATCAGCCGGCTGGTGGTGATGGTGTCGTCGGCGAGGAAGACGTCGAAGCAGGGCGCGGCGCCGACGCCCCACTCGGCGGCGTGCACCAGGCCGGCGAGCGGGACGGCCTTGACCCGGGTGATGCCGGCGTTGTCCACCCAGGTGACGGCCACCGCCTCGACCCCGGCGGGGCGCAGCCGCTCCACGACCGCCTGGGCCCGCTCCGCCCGGTCGGCGCGCGGCGGCAGGGCGACGGCGGCGGGCGAGCCGGCGGCGGCCCGCTCCCCCGCGGACCGGGCGGCGGCGCCGGCCGCGGGCTCGGAGGGGTCGGCGAGGCCGGCGGACACGACGGTTCCGGTGCTCATGCCTCCATGCTGCCCCGGCGGCTGGTCCCGCGTAACTCCCCTATCGGGTGGTCCGGGCGGACGTGTGCCCGCCGGTTCACCCGTCCGGCTGGAACAGGACGACCGGGCCCCTCGCGGTGAGCCGCGCCCGCGCCGCCCCCGCCACCCGCGCCGGGAGCCTCCCGGCGGCACCGGACGAATTTCCGCCGGGCGGCTCCCGCCCCCTTCCTACCGACCAGTAGCTTCGCTACAGTGTCGGCACGCACACCGCCGGGCTTCGGGAGCCGCACCGGCGGGGTCGCCGGTCGCCGCGCATCGCGCGGGGCCGGGCGTGCGCCTTTCACCGGCCGGTGCCGCGGATCGCGGTGGGCCGGCTTCTCTCCTTGCTTCAGAGCCGCTTCCTTCACCTTGAGCGCCTGAGTACCACGGCACACCCGCAGTACGCCGGAGCGGACCGGCGGCTGCGCCGGTGGCCGCACCCGTCATCTCTTCAGCCCCGCGCGCGGACCCTCCTGCGGCGGCGCGTCCGCCACGGCGCGCGCGGGCACCTTTGACAAGGAGTCAGGACATGGAGCGTCCCTTCCCCACGGTCGCCGTGGTCGGCCTCGGCACGATGGGTGCCGGTGTCGCGGTGGCGGTCGCGAAGAGCGGCCGCCGGGTGATCGGCATCGAGGCCGGCGAGGACTCCGCCGCCCGGGCGCTGGCCCGGATCGAGGAGGCGACGGCGCACGCGGTGGCCCGCGAGCGCCTCACCGCCGAGGAGCGCGGCGAACTGCTCGCCCGGATCTCGGTCGGCCACGCGCTGGAGGCCGCCGCCGACGCGGACCTGGTGATCGAGGAGGTCCCCGAGCAGCTGGAGCTGAAGCGGGAGCTCTTCGCCGAGCTGGACCGGATCTGCCCGCCCGGGACGGTGCTGGCCACCGGCACCACCGCGCTGTCGGTGACCCGGATCGCCGCCGCCACCGCCCGCCCGGAGCGGGTCCTCGGCCTGCACTTCTTCAACCCGGTGCACACCATGAAGCTCGTCGAGGTGGTCCGGACCGTGCTGACCGGCCCCCAGGTGGCCGAGGACGCCGCGGCGTTCGCCCGGGACCTCGGCAAGGAGCCGGTGGCCGCCGGCGACCGGGCCGGCTTCGTGGTGAACGGCCTGCTCTTCGCCTACCTGAACCAGGCCGCCGCGATGTACGAGTCGCGCTACGCCACCCGGGAGGACATCGACGCCGCGATGCGGCTCGGCTGCGGCCTGCCGATGGGCCCGCTCGCGCTGCTCGACCTGATCGGCGTGGACACCGCCCGGACCGTCCTGGAGGCGATGTACGAGCAGTCGAAGGACCGGCTGCACGCCCCCGCGCCGATCCTCGGCCAGCTGGTCGCCGCCGGCCTGCTGGGCCGCAAGTCCGGCCGCGGCTTCTACACCTACGAGGCCCCCGGCTCCTCCCGGATGGTCGACGCCGTCAGCGGGCCGGCCCGGCCGAAGGGGCCGGGCCGCGAGATGAACCGGATCGGCGTCTGCGGCTCGGGCACCATGGCCACCGGCATCGTCGAGGTGTTCGCCAATGCGGGCTACCCGGTGGTGCTGGCCGCCCGCAGCCAGGAGAAGGCGGAGAAGGCCAAGGCCCAGCTGGCGAAGTCGCTGGAGCGCTCGGTGAGCCGGGGCCGGCTGACCGAGGAGCAGCGGGACGCGGCGCTGGCCCTGGTCACGCCGGCCGGGCAGTACGCCGACCTGGCCGACGTCGACCTGGTGGTCGAGGCGGTCGCCGAGGACCTGGCGGTCAAGCGCGAGCTGTTCGCCACCCTGGACAAGATCGTCAAGCCGGGCGCGGTGCTCGCCACCACCACCTCCTCGCTGCCGGTGATCAGCTGCGCCACCGCGACCTCGCGGCCGCAGGACGTGATCGGCATGCACTTCTTCAACCCGGCCCCGGCGATGAAGCTGGTCGAGGTGGTCTCCACCGTGCTGACCGCACCTGACGTCACCGCGACCGTGCTGGAGCTGACCGCGAAGGTCCGCAAGCACCCGGTGGAGTGCGGCGACCGGGCCGGGTTCATCGTCAACGCGCTGCTCTTCCCCTACCTGAACGACGCGGTGCGGATGCTGCAGGAGCACTACGCGACGGTGGACGACATCGACACCGCCATGAAGCTCGGCTGCGGCTACCCGATGGGCCCGTTCGAACTGCTGGACGTGGTCGGCCTGGACGTCTCGCTGACCATCGAGCAGGTGCTGCACCAGGAGTTCCGCGAGCCGGGTCTGGCGGCCGCGCCGCTGCTGGAGCACCTGGTGGCGGCCGGCTGCCTCGGCCGGAAGACCGGCCGCGGCTTCCGCGACCACGCGCGCCGATGACCACGCCCTCGCCGGGGTCGCCCGCCCCGGGCGGCCGGTCCGCCCCGGGCGCGGTGCCGTACGGGCCGCCGCGGGCCGCCTGGGGCCCGGGGGCGGCGGCCGCCAGATGGCCGAGACCGGCCGCGACCGGCCCGGTCGCCCCGGTGCGCCGGGGAAGGCCCGCGGTACCGGCGCCGGGGACGTGTAGCGTTCCGGGCATGGATCGGGTTCAGTCAGCCACCCCGCAGCACTCCGCCGCACCGCGCGGCGCCGACCGGTCGGGCGGGCCCGGCCCCTCGGACGGGGGCCCGGGCAGCCGCCGGGCGGCCGCGCAGCGCCAGCAGATGCGCCAGGACCTGGCCACCGCCGCGATGGAGCTGTTCGCCTCGCAGGGCTACGAGGAGACCACCGTCGACCAGATCGCCGCGGCCGCCGGGGTGGCCCGGCGGACCTTCTTCCGGTACTTCCGGTCGAAGGAGGAGGCGATCTTCCCGGACCACGACGACACCCTGGTCCGGGTGGCCGACCTGCTGGCCAGCGCCGAGCCCGAGGAGCACCCGCTCGACGTGGTCTGCCGCGGCATCAAGGAGGTGCTGCGGATGTACGCCTCCACCCCGGCCGTCTCGGTCGCCCGGTACCAGCTGATCCGCCAGGTGCCGGCGCTGCGCGAGCGGGAGATCGCCGTGGTCGCCCGGTACGAGCGGCTGTTCACCCGGTACCTGCTGGGACGGTTCGACACGGCCGAGGAGATCCCGCCGGGCTGGCAGCGCGGCGGCGAGGACGACTCGATGCTGGCCGAGGTGTCGGCGGCGGCGGTCGTCGCGGCCCACAACCACGTGCTGCGGCGCTGGCTGCGGGCCGGCGGCCGGGGCGACGTGGAGGCGCAGCTGGACCACTCCTTCGAGGTGATCCGGCGGACCTTCTGGGCCTCCGCCGAGCCGGGTGCCCGCCGGCGCGGGTCCCTGGTGGCACCCGGTGCCAGTGTGACGGGGTGGGAGGAAGGCGCCGCAAGCGCACTGAGTGCCAGCCCCGGAGGTGAGGTCCTCATCACAGTGGCCCGCACCGACGCTCCGCTGGACGTGGTGGTGGACAGCATCAGGGCCGCCCTGAGCGGCGCCAGGCAGGCCTGATCGGCAACGTTTTCGCAGGTCGGGGAAGTTTCAAGGGCCCGTGCCGGATTACCGACACGGGCCCTTTCCGTGCCCGTGGACGGCCGCTCCGAGCAGGCCGCGACTCCCGGGAATTCATGACACCCGGTGTCTTTACGAGTGGCACAGGGTGCCACTACGTTGTTACCCACCAGTCGCGGCGCCGCGGCTCCCACCTCGGCGCGCCGTCGTCCGGCGCTCCCACACCCCGGGAGCTGTGCTCGTCACACCTGGCCCACCAGCCACCCATCCACCACCCATCTCAGCGAAGCCGGTGTCCGCTCCCGGCTCCCCCAGACGCCCTGTGCCCCTCACACAGGTACGCCTTCGGAGGCAGCCATGCAGGAAATCCTCGACGCGATCCTCAGCAACGACGCCACATCGGAGGACTACGCAGCCGTCAAGCTCCCCGAGTCCTACCGGGCGGTCACGCTCCACAAGGACGAGGAGCAGATGTTCGCCGGCCTCGACAGCCGCGACAAGGACCCGCGCAAGTCCCTTCACCTCGACGAGGTGGCCCTGCCCGAGCTGGGCCCCGGCGAGGCCCTGGTCGCCGTCATGGCGAGCTCCGTCAACTACAACACCGTGTGGAGCTCGATCTTCGAGCCGGTCTCCACCTTCGGCTTCCTGGAGCGCTACGGCCGGCTGTCCCCGCTCACCAAGCGCCACGACCTGCCGTACCACGTCCTCGGCTCGGACCTCGCGGGCGTCGTGCTGCGCACCGGCGCCGGCGTCAACGCCTGGAAGCCGGGCGACGAGGTCGTCGCGCACTGCCTCTCCGTCGAGCTGGAGTCCCCGGACGGCCACAACGACACGATGATGGACCCGGAGCAGCGCATCTGGGGCTTCGAGACCAACTTCGGCGGCCTGGCCCAGCTCGCGCTGGTGAAGACCAACCAGTTGCTGCCCAAGCCGAAGCACCTCACCTGGGAGGAGGCCGCCTCCCCCGGTCTGGTCAACTCCACCGCCTACCGCCAGCTGGTCTCGCGCAACGGCGCGGGCATGAAGCAGGGCGACAACGTGCTGATCTGGGGCGCCAGCGGCGGCCTCGGCTCGTACGCCACCCAGTACGCGCTGGCCGGCGGCGCCACCCCGATCTGTGTGGTCTCCAGCGAGGCCAAGGCCGAGATCTGCCGCGCCATGGGCGCCGAGGCGATCATCGACCGCTCCGCCGAGGGCTACAGGTTCTGGAAGGACGAGCACACCCAGGACCCGCGCGAGTGGAAGCGTCTGGGCTCGAAGATCCGCGAGTTCACCGGCGGCGAGGACGTCGACATCGTCTTCGAGCACCCCGGCCGCGAGACCTTCGGCGCCTCCGTGTACGTCACCCGCAAGGGCGGCACCATCGTCACCTGCGCCTCCACCTCCGGCTACATGCACCAGTACGACAACCGCTACCTGTGGATGTCGCTGAAGCGCATCGTCGGCTCGCACTTCGCCAACTACCGCGAGGCGTTCGAGGCCAACCGCCTGATCGCCAAGGGCAAGATCCACCCGACCCTCTCGAAGGTCTACTCGCTGGAGGAGACCGGCCAGGCCGCCCTCGACGTGCACCACAACAAGCACCAGGGCAAGGTCGGCGTGCTCTGCCTGGCGCCGCAGGAGGGCCTGGGGGTGCGCGACGAGGAGCTCCGTGCCAAGCACATCGACGGCATCAACCTCTTCCGCGAGCTCGACGAGCGGAACACCAAGCCCAGCCGGAACGCGTGATGGCCGAACAGAAACGTGACCGTCCCTGGCTGATGCGCACCTACGCCGGGCACTCCACGGCGAAGGACTCGAACGCGCTCTACCGGCGGAACCTCGCCAAGGGGCAGACCGGCCTCTCCGTCGCCTTCGACCTGCCGACCCAGACCGGCTACGACTCCGACCACATCCTCGCCCGCGGCGAGGTCGGCCGGGTCGGCGTGCCGGTGGGCCACGTCGGCGACATGCGCGCACTGTTCGACGGCATCCCGCTCGAACAGACCAACACCTCGATGACGATCAACGCCACCGCCATGTGGCTGCTGGCGCTCTACCAGGTGGTCGCCGAGGAGCAGGGCGCCGACATCGCCAGGCTCACCGGCACCACCCAGAACGACATCGTCAAGGAGTACCTCTCGCGCGGGACGCACGTCTTCCCGCCCGGCCCGTCGGTGCGCCTGATCACTGACATGATCGCCTACACGGTCGGCAACATCCCCAAGTGGAACCCGATCAACATCTGCAGCTACCACCTCCAGGAGGCCGGGGCGACCCCGGTCCAGGAGATCGCCTACGCGATGTGCACCGCCATCTCGGTGCTCGACGCGGTGCGCGACTCCGGCCAGGTGCCGGCCGAGCGGATGGGCGAGGTGGTCGCCCGCATCTCCTTCTTCGTCAACGCCGGCGTGCGGTTCGTCGAGGAGATGTGCAAGATGCGCGCCTTCGCCCAGCTCTGGGAGAAGGTCACGCTGGAGCGGTACGGCATCCAGGACCCGAAGCAGCGCCGGTTCCGCTACGGCGTCCAGGTCAACTCGCTGGGCCTGACCGAGGCGCAGCCGGAGAACAACGTCCAGCGGATCGTGCTGGAGATGCTCGCCGTCACCCTCTCCAAGGACGCCCGCGCCCGCGCCGTCCAGCTGCCCGCCTGGAACGAGGCGCTCGGCCTGCCCCGTCCGTGGGACCAGCAGTGGTCGCTGCGGATCCAGCAGGTGCTCGCCTACGAGTCGGACCTGCTGGAGTACGGCGACATCTTCAACGGCTCCGAGGTGATCGAGGCCAAGACCGCCGAGCTGCTGGCCGGCGCCGAGGCCGAGATCGCCAAGGTGCTGGAGATGGGCGCCAAGGCGGGCGACCGGGGCATCATCCCGGCCGTCGAGTCCGGCTACCTCAAGGCCAACCTGGTCGCCTCGCACGCCGCCCGCCGGGCCCGGATCGAGTCCGGCGAGGACAAGATCGTCGGCGTCAACTGCTTCGACACCACCGAGGAGAGCCCGCTCACGGCCGACCTCGACACGGCGATCATGGTGGTCGACCCGGCCTCGGAGCAGTCCGTGCTGAGCGCGCTGGAGGCCTGGCGCGGGCAGCGCGACGAGGCCGCCGCCCAGCGGGCGCTGGCCGAGCTCAAGGAGGTCGCCGCCACCGACACCAACCTGATGGCCGCGACGCTCGCCTGCGCCCGTGCCGGGGTCACCACCGGCGAGTGGGCCTTCGCCCTGCGCGAGGTCTTCGGCGAGTACCGCGCGCCCACCGGCGTCGGCGGCGCCCCGGTCGCGGTCGCGGCCGAGCCGGGCGGCGAACTGGCGGCGGTCCGTGCCGCGGTGGCCGCCACCGCCGAGGAGCTGGGCGCCGGCAAGCTGCGCCTGCTAGTCGGCAAGCCCGGCCTGGACGGGCACTCCAACGGGGCCGAGCAGATCGCCGTCCGGGCCCGTGACGCCGGGTTCGAGGTGGTCTACCAGGGCATCCGGCTCACCCCCGAGCAGATCGTCTCCGCCGCCGTCGCGGAGGACGTGCACTGCGTGGGCCTGTCGATCCTCTCCGGAGCCCACTGCGAACTGGTTCCCGACGTTCTGCAGCGGCTGCGGCGGGCCGGGGTGGAGGATGTCCCGGTGATCGTGGGTGGCATCATCCCGGCAGCGGACGGCGAGGCCCTCAGGGCCGCCGGCGTCGCCGCCGTGTTCACCCCGAAGGACTTCGGCATCACGACCATCATCGGCCGGATCGTGGACGAGATCCGGCTCGCCAACAAGCTCCAGCCCTGGTCGCCCGCACCCGCGACCACCAGCTGACCACTGGAAGGACCGAACCACCCTCATGACTTCCGTCAACCGCCTGCGCCCCCGCCGCTCCTGCCTCGCCGTACCGGGCTCCAACCCGCGGTTCCTGGAGAAGGCCCAGGGCCTCCCGGCCGACCAGGTCTTCCTCGACCTGGAGGACGCCTGTGCCCCGCTGGTCAAGGAGAGCGCCCGGCACCACATCGTGGACGCCCTGAACAACGGCGACTGGGGCAAGAAGACCAAGGTCGTCCGGGTCAACGACTGGACCACCCACTGGACGTACCGCGACGTGATCACGGTCGTCGAGGGCGCCGGCCCGAACCTCGACTGCATCATGCTGCCGAAGGTCCAGGACGCCGAGCAGGTGAAGGCGCTGGACCTGCTGCTCACCCAGATCGAGAAGACCATGGGCTTCGAGGTCGGCCGGATCGGCATCGAGGCGCAGATCGAGAACGCCAAGGGCCTGATCAACGTCGACGCCATCGCGACGGCCTCGCCCCGGCTGGAGACCATCATCTTCGGCCCGGCCGACTTCATGGCCTCGATCAACATGAAGTCCCTGGTGGTCGGCGAGCAGCCGCCCGGCTACCCCGCCGACGCCTACCACTACATCCTGATGCGCATCCTGATGGCCGCCCGCGCCAACGACCTGCAGGCGATCGACGGCCCCTACCTGCAGATCCGCAACCAGGAGGGCTACCGCGAGGTGGCCGGCCGCTCCGCCGCCCTCGGCTTCGACGGCAAGTGGGTGCTCCACCCGGACCAGGTCGCCGCCGCGAACGAGCTCTTCTCGCCCGCGCAGGAGGACTACGACCACGCCGAGCTGATCCTCGACGCCTACGACTGGTGCACCTCCGAGGCCGGCGGCTTCAAGGGCTCGGCGATGCTCGGCGACGAGATGATCGACGAGGCCAGCCGCAAGATGGCACTGGTCATCGCCGGCAAGGGGCGCGCCGCCGGTATGGAGCGCACCTCCAAGTTCGAGCCCCCGCAGGCCTGAGCTGCCCTCCGGGCCCGGCTCGCACCACATCTAAGGACACTCATGCAGTTCGGACGCACCTACGAAGAGTTCGAGGTCGGCGCGGTCTACAAGCACTGGCCCGGCAAGACGGTCACCGAGTACGACGACCACCTCTTCTGCCTGCTCACCATGAACCACCACCCGCTCCACATGGACACCAACTATGCGGAGAAGACGACGGACTTCGGCAAGAACGTCGTCGTCGGCAACTACATCTACTCGCTGCTGCTCGGCATGTCCGTCCCGGACGTCTCGGGCAAGGCGATCGCCAACCTGGAGATCGAGTCGCTGCGGCACGTCGCGCCGACCTTCCACGGCGACACCCTCTACGGCGAGACCACGGTGCTCGACAAGTGGCCGTCCAAGTCCAGGGAAGACCGCGGCATCGTCTACGTCGAGACCAAGGGGTACAAGCAGGACGGCACGGTCGTCTGCATCTTCCGCCGCAAGGTGATGGTGCCGACCGAGACCTACGTCAAGGAGCGCGGCGGCGAGCAGCCGGGCCGCCCGACCCCCCTGTCCTGACCCCACCGACCCCGGAGGGGTAGGCCGCCGTCATCGGCTGATCCCCCACCCGGTACGGGGGCCCTGCTGCCGCAGCCACGCTGGCAGGGCCCCCGGCATCCCCCCCCCCCGCTCTCCTCTACTCCCCCACCCTCATTCCCCTTCGCCACAGGAGCCGCACGATGGGACGCCTCGCACAGACCGACGGCCTCACCGAGATCCAGCGGGACATCCTCGCCACCGTGCGGGATTTCGTCGACAAGGAGATCATCCCGGTCGCCACCGAGCTGGAGCACAAGGACGAGTACCCGACCGCCATCGTCGAGGGGATGAAGCAGCTCGGCCTGTTCGGCCTGACCATCCCCGAGGAGTACGGCGGCCTGGGCGAGTCGCTGCTCACCTACGCCCTGGTGGTGGAGGAGATCGCCCGCGGCTGGATGTCGGTCTCCGGCATCGTCAACACCCACTTCATCGTGGCGCACATGATCAACGCCCACGGCACCCAGGAGCAGAAGGACTACTTCCTGCCGAAGATGGCCGCCGGCGAGATCCGCGGCGCCTTCTCGATGTCCGAGCCCGGCCTCGGCTCCGACGTCGCGGCCATCAGCACCAAGGGCGTCAAGGACGGGGACTTCTACGTCCTCAACGGCCAGAAGATGTGGCTGACCAACGGCGGCACCTCCACCCTGGTCGCGGTGCTCTGCAAGACCGACGAGGGCGGCAACACCCCGTACAAGAACATGACCACCTTCCTGATCGAGAAGGAGGCCGGTTTCGGTCCGAACCCGAAGGTTCCCGGCCTGACCGTCCCCGGCAAGATCGAGAAGATGGGCTACAAGGGCGTCGACACCACCGAGCTGGTGCTGCAGGACGTCCGCATCCCGGCCGACCGCATCCTGGGCGGCGTCCCGGGCAAGGGCTTCTACCAGATGATGGACGGCGTCGAGGTCGGCCGCGTCAACGTCGCCGCCCGCGGCTGCGGCGTCGCCCGCCGCGCCTTCGAGCTGGGCATCTCCTACGCCCAGCAGCGCTCCACCTTCGGCAAGAGGATCGCCGAGCACCAGGCGATCCAGTTCAAGCTCGCCGAGATGGCCACCAAGGTCGAGGCCGCCCACCAGATGATGGTGATGGCCGCCCGCAAGAAGGACGGCGGCGAGCGCAACGACCTTGAGGCCGGCATGGCGAAGTACCTCGCCTCCGAGTACTGCAAGGAGGTCGTCGAGGACGCCTTCCGCATCCACGGCGGTTACGGCTTCTCCAAGGAGTACGAGATCGAGCGGCTCTACCGCGAGGCCCCGATGCTGCTGATCGGTGAAGGTACTGCGGAGATCCAGAAGATGATCGTCGGACGCCGGCTGCTGGAGGAGTACCGCATCGCGGAGTGATCCAGGTGCTCCGCCAGGCTGCGCGGTGACGCGCGGCGCCGGCGGACCGACGGCCCGTGACGGCCGGTCGACGGGCGTGCGGGCCCGTCCCGGCACCGGCCGTGCCACCTGGGCCCCGGCCTGGTCCGCCTGGGGTCCGGCACGGCTCCCGAAGCGGCCGCAGGGCGTACAGCTGCTGTCACACGCCTTGCGGCCGCTTCGGCGCACCCGCGGGCCGGTCCCGACCCGCCGGCGGCGCGCCGACGGGTTCGGTCGGCGCGCCCGTTGAGACAAGTGTCACCAGCCGTGTCCGGAGCCTTGGGAACCGGACCGGGGCGAGCTACGGTCGTATACCAAGAAGGCGCAACGGCGCCTCGCGCAGGACACATGAACGAGCAGGCGGGTTGCCCACCCACCGTGTGCTCCCGATAGCATCCACCGGGACAGCAGCCGTCCCTCTCGTACCCGATCCCCGCGGTGGCCCCCGTCCAGCGGCCATGATCCCCCGCGACTAAGGTCTTCGATGCCCATCAGCCCGTCCCCTCACACCTCCGTCACGGACCGCGATGCCCTCGCCGCCCCGACGGCCGGTCGGCGACCCCGCGTGACCATCGCGCGCGGAGCCACCCCCTGGTTCGTCCCCACCCTCGCCACGGCCGCCGTGACCACCGCCCTCACCCGGCGCAGCGGCAAGTGGGCCCTGGCGGCGGTTCCGGCCTGCGCGCTCGGCGCGGGCATGCTGTGGTTCTTCCGCGACCCCGAGCGTGAGATCGGCACGGGCCGGGTGATCTCCCCCGCCGACGGCGTGGTGCAGAGCATCGACGCCTGGCCGGACGGCCGCACCCGGGTGGCGATCTTCATGAGCCCGCTCAACGTGCACGTCAACCGCGCGCCGCTGCCCGGCACCGTGACGTCCGTCGAGCACGTCGCGGGCGGCTTCGTGCCCGCGTTCAACAAGGACAGCGACCAGAACGAGCGGGTCGTCTGGCACTTCGACACCGAGCTCGGCGACATCGAGATGGTCCAGATCGCGGGGGCCGTGGCCCGCCGGATCGTGCCGTACGTGGACGCCGGAACCAAGGTCGAGCAGGGCGACCGGATCGGCCTGATCCGGTTCGGCTCCCGGGTCGACACCTACCTGCCGGCCGGCGTCGAGGTCGGCGTCGAGGTCGGCCAGAAGACCACAGCCGGGGTGACACGCCTTGACCGTGACTGATCCTGAGACGATCGTCGGCCTCGACGACGAGGAGACGGCCCTGCGCCGCCGCCGCTGGGCCCGCGACCGTGAGCTGCGCGCGCCGCGCTCGCCGCAGCACCTGTCCACCGCAGACTTCCTGACCCTGGGGAACGCCGTCTGCGGCTTCCTGGCGATCTACTCGATCACCACCGGGGTCCTCGTCCCGCACATCACCAACCCGGACGCCGCTCCGGACAAGCACAGCGCCGCCACCGCGGTGACGCTGCTGCTGATCGGCTCGATGTGCGACCTCTTCGACGGGCTGGTGGCGCGCAAGCTCCGCTCCTCCGCCCTCGGGGCCGAGCTCGACAACCTGGCCGACCTGATCAGCTTCGGCATCGCGCCGGCCTACTTCGTCGCGGTCTGGGGCATGGTCTCGCCGGGCTCCAACAGCCGGCTCTCGGCGCTGATCGCGCTGACGGTGCTGCTCGCGGTGGTCCTGCGGCTCGCCCGCTTCTCCGCCGTGAAGATGCGGCCCGGGGTGTTCCAGGGCATGCCCTGCCCGATGGGCGCGATGACGGTCATCGCCATCGTGCTGCTCGACCCGCCGTTCCTGCCCGGCCTGCTCGCCATCTTCGGCGCCGCGTACCTGATGGTGAGCCGGATCGAGTACCCGAAGCCGCAGGGGCTGCTGGCCACCGCGACGCTCTGCTGGATCGTGCTCTCGATCGGCTGCCTGGCGGCCTGGGCGACCGGCGCTCCCGGCGGTGACAACCTGCTGCACATCGGCGCCTACGCGCAGATCACGCTGGCCGCCATGGCCCCGCTGCTGGTCATCCGGCGCAAGGTGGGCCAGAAGGTCGGGGACGTGCGGGCGCGCCGCGCGGAGTCCCGGATCGGCTGAGCCGGCCACGGTACGACGGAAGGGCCCGGATCCGATGGATCCGGGCCCTTCCGCACACCCTGGGGCGCCCGTGTGGCCCCCGCGCCCGCCTTCGGGCCCGCCGGTGCCGCGGGGAGCGGCCCGGGCCCCCGGTCGCTCAGGCGCCGCCGCGGTGGACGCTGAACGCCGAGCGGCGGGCGGCGCGCGCCACGCCCGGGTCCGGGTGGACACCGGAGACGGCGGTCAGCACCGAGGCGGCCCGGGGGTGCCCGGACTGCCGGGCGCGGGCGAAGAGCCGCACCGGGTCGCCGGCCGAGGCGCCCTCGACGTGGCCCACCAGCAGTTCGGTCTCGCCGTGTTCCAGGACGGCCGCGGCGGTGTCCACCCAGAGCCAGGCGGCGTCCTCCGCACCCAGCACGTCGGCCGGGGAGACCCCCTCGTCCGACTGCTCGGCCAGCCAGAGCAGCGCGTACGGGCGCAGCACCGGCTCGTCCACGGCGGCCCGGACGGCCTGCTCGGCGGTCGGGCCGGCCACCCGCAGGGCCTCGAAGGCGAGGCCGCGGACCAGCGCGTCGTCGCCCTGCGCGGCATCCAGCAGCTCGGCCACCGCCCGGTCGGCCGGGCGGGCGGCCACCCAGGCGCGGAACTCGGCGCGGGCGGGGCCGGGCGAGTAGTCGGCGCAGGCGTTCAGGAGTTCGAGGGCGCTCTGCTCGATGTGCCCGGCGGCGGTCTGGGCGACCGTGCAGATCTCCTCCAGCTTGGCCCGGACCGCCCAGTGCCCGAGCGGGGAGAGCTCGGCGGCGTCGTCCTTGCGGACCACTGCGCCGACGGCGGCCAGGCCGTCCAGCATCCAGTCCAGGACGGCGGCGACGTCGCCGGGCGCGGCGGGGGTGTCGATCTGCGGCTCCCGGCAGGTGCCGCGGACCGCCGAGACCGCGGAGGCGGCGTGCGGGACGGGCGACAGCGACAGCGCGGCAGTGCCGCCGGCCACCCTGCGCTCGTCCAGGCCGCGGCGCAGCAGCTCCAGCAGCTCGCTGTCGGCCACCGGGCCGGCCACCAGGTGCAGGAAGGAGAGCAGCTGCGGCGCCTGGTCGACGGCCTGACCGGCGAGCACCGCGAAGACGCCGCGCAGGGCGGCCGGCGGTACCGGGGCGAGCAGCGTCCAGGCGTCGAACAGCGCCGACCAGCCGCGGACCACGGCCTCGTCGTCGTGCTCCCAGGCGTGCAGGCGCCAGCCGGGGGCGGCGCCGCCGTCCCGGGCCTCCACCAGGCCGACCAGGAGCGCCTGGCCCCAGGCCTTGGCGGCGGCGCCGACCGTCATGGCGAGGGCGCGGCCGGCGGCACGGGCGTCGTCCGGGAGCAGTTCGCCGCGCTTGTCGACCTCGGAGAGCTCGCCCGCCCAGCGGGCGATGCGGACGGCGTCGACCAGCATCCGGCGGGCCAGCGGGGCGAGCTCGGCGGGGGCGGGGAAGCCTTCGGGCACCGGGACCCGGCCCCGGCCCGGTGCGGGTGCCGGCCCTCGCCTGCGGGGTACGCCGGGACCGCCCGGCCTGGCGCCGGCGGGGCGGTGGGCCGTGCCGGGCAGACGGGTCACCGTCGCACCGGAACCGATCGTCGGCGGGAGCGGGGCATCACGGTCGCGCGGGTTCCGAGACGTCACGTCGAGCAGTCTTCCCCTTGTACCGGCCATCTGTCACATCCGGTTCGCCTCCGGTACCGGTGGGCGGCGGCAGCGGGTCCACAAGATCGGGCAACAGGCCCCAAACCGCCTGGCCGAAACTGAATGACGTGACCACGCCAGGAAACCCTCCGGGGGTGCGACCGGGGAGGTGGGAGGGGGCGGACGGCCCTCCCGCGGCGTCAGAGCAGCGGGGTGAGCCAGCGGCGCAGCAGCTCCTCGTAGGCGCCCGGGTCGGCGTTCCAGAGCGCCGCGTGCTCGCCGTCCGGGACTGCCTGGAGGCTGACCACGTCGGGGCGCAGGGCCGCCAGGCGGGCGGCGGCCCTCCAGGGGGCGATCCGGTCGTCCGGGCTCTGCAGGACGAGGGTCGGCGCCCGCAGGTCGGCGCCGTCCGCGATCCGGGTGAAGCCGGCCAGGTCCACGCCGGTGCGGCCCTCGGCGGCCAGCGCGCCGAGGTCGGCGGCGGTGCCGCGGAAGCCGGCCCGGGCGGCGCCCCGGCGGGCGGAGGCGGGCAGGTCGAGCACCGGCGAGTCCAGCACGAGGCCGGCGATCGAGGAGGCCCAGGCGGACCGCGCGGCCACCTGCAGGGCGATGGTGGCCCCGACCGACCAGCCGTAGAGGACGATCCGGGCGGCGCCGTTGTCCAGCGCGAGCCGGACGGCCGCCTCGACGTCCCGCCACTCCGTCTCGCCGAAATGGCCGAGGCCGTCCGGGGAGGCGGGCGCGCCTGCGTCGCCGCGGTAGGTCACGACGAGGGCCGGCAGGGCGAGCCGGTCCAGGACCGGAAGCACCGGGAGGACCTGCTGGCGGTCCGCCTCCGGGCCGTGCACCAGGACGACCCAGGTGCCGCGCTTGCCGTCCAGGTACCAGGCCGGGAGGGCGCCCAGCTCGCCCTGGGCGGCGGTCTCGCCGTACGCCAGGCCGAGTGCCCCGATCGGGTCACCCAGGTACACCCGGGGGGTGAAGCGGACCTCGGTGCCGGCGGTCAGCGTGCCCCGGTCGGCCCGGACCAGGCGACGGGTGACGCCCCGGTCGTCCCGGTGCAGGATCTCGTCGACGACCGCGTGCCCGCCGCCGGCCCACTCGACGCCCCAGCGGCCGGGCCGGGCGCTCTCGGGGCCCGGGGTGAAGGTGACCCGGCCGGCCCCGAGGGCCTGCACGAGGACGGGACCGCCGGGCGCCTCGCGGGCAGCGGTCGGACGGACCATCCGCTCCGACGCCCGGCGGCCGATCACCAGCACGGCGACCCCGGTTCCGACGGCGGCGGCCGCCACGGCGGCCGCGGTTCCCCAACGCATATCGCTCCCCGCTCTGTCGGTCGCGGACTGGGCACTCTGTGCGCACCAGTCCACTCGCGGGGGCTGCGGGCGGCCACCGGACGCGGCCGTCCGGGTCATACCGGGAACCCCTGCGCGGTCGGGACCCGGGACGGGCGGCCGGTCAGAACCCGGCGGTCACACCGGGATGTCGGTCTGCCGGCGGCCGAGCAGCTCCCAGAACCGCTCGCCGACCGGCTGGTCCCCGGTGCCGGCGGCACCGGCCGCCGGCACCGGGGATCCCCAGCTGCCGGCGCCCCAGTGCGAGGAGACCTGGTACTCGCTCTGCAGCTCCGCCAGCACAGCGGCGAGGTCCTCCTCGTGCACCGGCACGATCCGGCCGATCGCACGGACGTGCGCCTGCCAGCGGCCGTCCACGCACTGCTTCAACCGCTGGTCCAGCTCCTCCCGACGGCCCGTCACCGCGACCAGCTCGCGCAGCCGCAGTCCGAGCACCTGGGCGAGCGCATGGGTCTGCGCCTCGTCGCCGTCCCAGCGGTCGGCCGCCTCGGCCTGCTGGTAGTGACGCAGCGCGATGCCGATCCGGCGGGCCGCAGCCTCCTGGTTGAGCTCCCGGGCCACCCGGAAGTCCCGCAGCCGGGCCGGGTGGGCGCCCATCAGCTGGGCGGGCGGGCACCAGAGCGCCCGGGCCAGGGCGATGAACTCCTCCTCGGTCGGACGCAGCTCGCCGCCCTCCCAGCCGAGCACGTGGGCCGGCAGCAACCGGACCCCGTGCGCGGCCATTGCACCGGCGACCTGCTCGGGGGTCAGTCCGAGGCCGGCGCGGTGCGCGCGGGCGGCCGCCGGGGAGAAGGGCACCGGCGGCAGGGCGGGTGGCTGTCTGCGTCGCATGCGCCGACCGTAGGGGTCCGGTCCACCGGCGCCCCAGCCGCCGAACGCACGAAGCGGGACTGGAGGTACCTCCAGGCGGATGGACGATCCCACAGCCTGTCATGCGCCTGCGGCGGTCGTGATCGGAGATAGCGACGTGGTCGGGAACGGTGAGGACGGGGGTGCGGCGGCGTGAGGCCGTGTGACCAACCCCTCCGCGACCTTGGTTGACTCGCGGTTCGGCCGCGTGATGGGATCCTTCAGCCAATACGGAGGCATGCAGAGGAAGCCGGTGCGAGTCCGGCGCGGTCCCGCCACTGTCACCGGGGAGCACGTCCGACACGATTGCCACGGCGGGCCGTCAGAAGCCGCTGGAAGGCGCGGGCGTGCGTTCGACCCGGAAGCCAGGAAACTCTCGCCCCCGGTACGTCGATCCAGGGCGCGGACCCTGAGTGAGGACACGCACGCGATGCAGGCTGCCCAGCCCCACCGAGACCTCCCCTGCCCGCCGTGCGCCCGCTGACCCGCGCCGCCGCCTTCGCCCTGGGCGCCGCCGCCGGCAGCCTCGCCGACGCCCGGTTCGCCGACCCGCGCCGCGGCCACCCGGTGGCGCTCTTCGGCAGCGCGGCCGGCCGCCTGGAACGCCGGATCTGGCGCGACGACCGAGGTGTCGGCGCCGCCTACACCGCGCTCTGCGTGGGCACCGTCACGGCCGCCGCGGCGGCCGCCGAGCGGCTGCTGGCCCGGCGCCCGGGCGGGCGGGCCGCGCTGGCCGCCGCCGCGACCTGGACGGTGCTCGGCGGCACCTCGCTCACCCGGGAGGCCCGGACCATCGGCCGCTCGCTCACCGCGGGAGACCTGACGGCGGCCCGGGCCCGGCTGCCGCACCTGTGCGGGCGCGACCCGAGCGCGCTGAACGAGCAGCAGGTGGCCCGCGCGGTCGTCGAGTCGGTCGCCGAGAACACCGCCGACGCCGTGGTGAACGCGCTGGTCTGGGGCGCCGTCGCGGGCACACCCGGGCTGCTGGCCTTCCGCGCCGTCAACACCCTGGACGCGATGGTCGGCCACCGCTCGCCGAGGCACACCCGGTTCGGCTGGGCCTCGGCCCGGCTGGACGACGTGGCGGGCTGGCCGGGTGCCCGGCTGACCGCACTGCTCGCCGTGGCCGCCGCGCCCGAGCCCCGGACCGCCTGGCGGGTCTGGCGCCGGGACGGCTCCGCGCACCCCAGCCCCAACGCGGGCCAGGCCGAGGCGGCCTTCGCCGGCGCCCTCGGCGTCCGCCTGGGAGGGACGCTCAACTACGGCGACCGGGTCGAGCACCGGCCGGTCCTCGGTGCGGAGCTGCGGCCGGTCGGGGTGGACGACATCGAACGGGCCTGCCTGCTCTCCCGGCGGGTGGGCGGGCTGGCCCTGGGTACGACGGTCGCGGGGCACCTGCTGCTCCGGGCGGTCCTGGGCAGGAGGGGAAGGGCATGAGCAACGCGCTGCTGGTCGCCGGGACGACCTCGGACGCGGGCAAGAGCGTGGTCACCGCGGGCATCTGCCGCTGGCTGGCCCGGCAGGGCGTCAGCGTCGCGCCGTTCAAGGCGCAGAACATGTCGCTGAACTCGTTCGTCACCGCCGACGGCGCCGAGATCGGCCGGGCCCAGGCGATGCAGGCGCAGGCGGCCCGGGTGGAGCCCGAGGCGGCGATGAACCCGGTGCTGCTCAAGCCCGGCGCGGACGGCCGCAGCCAGGTGGTGCTGCTGGGCCGCCCGGTGGCCGAGGTCGGCGCGCTGGACTACCGCGAGCGCAAGCCCGTGCTGCTGGAGCGGGCCCTGGAGTGCCTGGCCGACCTGCGCCGCCGCTACGACGTGGTGGTCTGCGAGGGCGCCGGCTCGCCGGCCGAGATCAACCTGCGGGACCGGGACATCGCCAACATGGGCCTGGCCACCGCCGCCGGGCTCCCGGTCGTCGTGGTCGGGGACATCGACCGCGGCGGCGTGTTCGCGGCGATGTACGGGACGCTGGCGCTGCTCTCCGCGCAGGACCAGCGCCACGTGGCCGGCTGGTTCGTCAACAAGTTCCGCGGTGACGCACGGCTGCTCGCCCCCGGGCTGGAGATGCTGCGCGAGCTGACCGGCCGTCCGGTGCTCGGCACGCTGCCGATGCTGTCGGGGCTCTGGCTGGACGCCGAGGACTCGCTCGACCTCACCACCGTGGTGGACCGCGCCGAGGGCCGCGGGCCGGTGGGCCGGGACGTGCTGCGGGTGGCGGTGGTGCGCTTCCCCCGGCTCTCCAACTTCACCGACGTGGACGCGCTGGCCCAGGAGCCGGGCGTGCTGGTCCGCTGGGCCACCCGACCGGAGGAGCTGGCCGACGCCGACCTGGTGGTGCTGCCGGGCACCCGGGCCACCGTCGCCGACCTGGCCTGGCTGCGCGGGCGCGGGCTGGAGCCGGCCCTCCGGGCGCGGGCCGCGGCCGGGCTGCCGGTGCTCGGCGTCTGCGGCGGCTACCAGATGCTCGCGCGCGGGATCGTCGACGGGGTCGAGTCCCGGGCCGGCGCGGTGGACGGACTCGGCCTGCTGCCGACGCACGTCCGGTTCGGCGCCGAGAAGGTGCTCGGCAGGCCGGTCGGCGAGGCCTACGGGCAGCGGGTGGAGGGGTACGAGATCCACCACGGAGTGGTGACCGTCGAAGGGGGCGCGCCCTTCCTGGACGGCTGCCGGGTGGGCGCGGTCTGGGGCACCACCTGGCACGGCGCGCTGGAGAACGACGGCTTCCGGCGAGCCCTGCTGGGCGAGGTGGCCGCCGCCGCCGGCCGGGACTTCGTCCCCGCCCCGGACACCTCCTTCGCCGCCGCGCGCGAGGCCCGGCTCGACCGGCTGGGCGACCTGATCGAGGAGCACGCGGACACCGACGCGCTGTGGAAGCTGATCGAGGGCGGGGTGCCGGCCGCGGGCGCGCTGCCGTTCCTGCCGCCCGGGGCCCCCTTGGAGAATCATGAGTGACGTCCGCTACCCGTTCACCGCGATCGTCGGCATGGCCGACCTGCGGCTCGGGCTGCTGCTCAACGCCGTCTCCCCGGCCGTCGGCGGGGTGCTGGTGCGCGGCGAGAAGGGCACCGCCAAGTCGACCATGGTGCGCGCGCTGGCCGGCCTGCTGCCGTCCATCGCCACCGTCGACGGCTGCCGCTTCGCCTGCGACCCGGCCGCACCGGACCCGCAGTGCCCGGACGGCGCGCACGACGGCGCGCACGCGTCGGCACGCGCGGCCCGGCTGGTCGAACTGCCGGTCGGCGTCTCCGAGGACCGGATCGTAGGCTCGCTGGACCTGGAGCGGGCGCTGGCCGAGGGCGTCAAAGCGTACGAGCCGGGACTGCTCGCCCAGGCCCACCGCGGCGTGCTCTACATCGACGAGGTCAACCTGCTCCAGGACCACGTGGTGGACCTGCTGCTGGACGCCGCCGCGATGGGCCGCTCCTACGTCGAGCGCGAGGGCGTCTCGGTTCGGCACGCCGCGCGGTTCCTGCTGGTCGGCACGATGAACCCGGAGGAGGGCGAGCTGCGGCCGCAGCTGCTCGACCGGTTCGGCCTGACCGTGGAGATCGCGGCCACCCGGGAGCCGTCCGAGCGGGCCGAGGTGGTCCGCCGCCGGCTCGGCTACGACGCCGACCCGGCCGGCTTCGCCGCGCGGTTCGCCGCGGACGAGCGGGAGCTCGCCGAGCGGATCACCGCGGCCCGGGAGCTGCTGCCCGAGGTCGAGCTGACCGACCGGGCGCTGCGCCAGATCACCGCGGTCTGCGCCGCGTTCGAGGTGGACGGGCTGCGCGCGGACATCGTCATGGCGCGGACCGCCGTCGCGCTGGCCGCCTGGGCGGGGCGCACCGAGGTGCTGGAGGAGGACGTCCGCAAGGCCGCGCAGCTGGCGCTGCCGCACCGGCGCCGGCGCAACCCCTTCGACGCGCCCGGCCTGGACGAGGAGCAGTTGGACCGGACCCTCGCGGAGCACGCCGGACCGGAGGAGCCCGAGGAGCCGGCGGCGGAGGACCCGCGGCCGGAGGGCCCCGGCGACGGCGGGCCCGGGGACGACGGCCCCGAGCCGGACGGCGACGGCCCGGGCGACGGCCCGGACGGCGGCGGGGGCGGCGCGCCCGAACCGGCCGGCCCGCCCGCCCCGACCGGCACCGACGCACCCGCGCCCGGGCCCGAGGAGGCCCAGCAGCAGCCGGTGCCGGTCCAGCCGCCCGCGCCCGGGCGGGAGACCGCCCCGGTGGCGGCCGGCGAACCGTACCGGACCAGGCTGTTCAAGGTGGACGGCACCGGGCGGGGCGCCCAGGGCCGTCGCTCCCCCGCCGAGACCGACGGCGGCCACACCATCCGCGCTCGGCGCCCGCAGGGCCGGCTCGCCCGGCTGCACCTGAGCGCCACCCTGCAGGCCGCCGCGCCGCACCAGGTGGCACGCGGGCGGACCTCGCGCGCGCTGCTGCTGGCCAAGGACGACTTCCGGGAGCAGGTCCGCCAGGGCCGGGAGTCCAACCTGGTGCTGTTCGTGGTGGACGCCTCGGGCTCGATGGCGGCCAGGCAGCGGATGACGGCCGTCAAGGGCGCGGTGCTCTCGCTGCTGATGGACGCCTACCAGCGCCGCGACAAGATCGGCATGATCACCTTCCGCGGCGCGGGCGCCGAGCTGGCCCTGCCCCCCACCTCCTCCGTCGAGGTCGGCGCGGCCCGCCTGGAGTCGCTGCCCACCGGCGGCCGGACCCCGCTGGCGGCCGGGCTGCTGCGGGCGCACGAGGTGCTGCGGGTCGAGCGGATGCGCGACCCCCACCGCCGGCCGCTGCTGGTCGTGGTGACCGACGGCCGGGCCACCGGCGCGCCGGACGCGGTGGCCCGGTCGCACCGGGCGGCCGCGCTGCTGGCCGCCCAGGGCGTGACCGGTGTGGTGCTGGACTGCGAGGCCGGTCCGGTCCGGCTCGGCCTGGCCCGAACCCTGGCGGCGCGGCTCGGCGCCTCCGCCGTGACCCTGGACGAGCTGCGCGCCGAGGGCGTCGCCTCGCTCGTCCGCGAGAACCGTGCCACTCCCCTGCGAAAGGCGGCCTGATCCCCATGCCCAAGGGCGTTCCCGAGAGCGTTCCCGACGACGGTCTGACCACCCGCCAGCGCCGCACCCTGCCGATCACCGCCGTGCACACCGGCCCCGGCAAGGGCAAGTCCACGGCCGCGTTCGGCATGGCGCTGCGGGCCTGGAACCAGGGCTGGCCGGTCGGGGTGTTCCAGTTCGTGAAGTCCGCCAAGTGGAAGGTCGGCGAGGAGAACGCGCTGCGCGTGCTCGGCGCCTCCGGCGAGGGCGGCACCGTCGACTGGCACAAGATGGGCTCCGGCTGGTCCTGGATCCAGCGCTCCTCGGAGATGGAGATGGACAGCGAGGCGGCGGCCAAGGAGGGCTGGGAGCAGGTCAAGCGCGACCTCGCGGCCGAGACCTACCGCTTCTACGTGCTGGACGAGTTCACCTACCCGATGCACTGGGGCTGGGTCGACCCGGAGGAGGTGGTCGCCGTGCTGCGGGACCGCCCCGGCAGCCAGCACGTCGTCATCACCGGCCGGTACGCACCCGAGCCGCTGACCGCCTTCGCCGACCTCGTCACCGAGATGACCAAGGTCAAGCACCCGATGGACGCCGGCCGCAAGGGCCAGCGCGGCATCGAGTGGTAGCCACGGGAGCCCCCTGCACGTGAACATCCCCCGCCTCGTCGTCGCCGCACCGTCCTCCGGCTCCGGCAAGACCACCGTCGCCACCGGCCTGATCGCCGCGCTCGCCGCGCGCGGGCTGGCGGTCTCACCGCACAAGGTCGGCCCGGACTACATCGACCCGGGCTACCACGCCCTGGCCGCCGGCCGGCCGGGCCGCAACCTGGACGCGTTCATGTGCGGGCCGGAGCGGATCGCGCCGCTCTTCCTGCACGGCGCGGCCGGGGCGGACGTGGCGGTGGTCGAGGGCGTGATGGGGCTGTTCGACGGCGCGTCCGGCCGGGGCGAGCTGGCCTCCACCGCGCACGTCGCCAAGCTGCTGCGGGCGCCCGTGGTGCTGGTGGTGGACGCCTCCTCGCAGTCCCGCTCGGTGGCCGCGCTGGTGCACGGCTTCGCCTCCTGGGACCCGGAGGTCCGGCTCGCCGGAGTGATCCTCAACAGGGTCGCCTCCGACCGGCACGAGCTGCTGCTGCGCGAGGCCCTGGAGGAGGGCTCCGGCGTGCCGGTGCTGGGCGCCGTGCGGCGCTCGGCCGCCGTCGCCACCCCGTCGCGCCACCTCGGCCTGATCCCGGCCGTGGAGCGCTCGGCGGAGGCGCTGCGGGCGGTCGCCGACATGGGCGAGCTGGTGGCCGGCTCGGTGGACCTCGACGCGGTGCTGGCACTGGCCCGGACCGCTCCCCCGCTGGGCGCCGAGCCGTGGGACCCGGCTCGCGAGGTCGCCCCGGTGGCCGGCGCGCCCCGGATCGCGATGGCCGGCGGCGCCGCGTTCTCCTTCTCGTACGCGGAGAACGCCGAGCTGCTCGCCGCTGCCGGCGCCGAGGTCGTCCCGTTCGACCCGCTGCACGCCGACGCGCTGCCCGATGGCACGGCCGGCCTGGTGATCGGCGGGGGCTTCCCCGAGCTGTACGTCCGGGAACTCAGCGCGAACGCCCGACTGCGGGGGGCGATCGGCGAGTTCGCCGCGGCGGGCGGGCCGATCGCCGCGGAGTGCGCCGGCCTGCTCTACCTGGGGCGGGAGTTGGACGGGCTGCCGATGTGCGGGGTGGTGGAGACCTCGGCCCGGATGACCGAGCGGCTGACCCTCGGGTACCGGGAGGCCGTGGCGCTGCACGACTCGCCGCTGGCGCCGGCCGGCACCCGGCTGCGCGGGCACGAGTTCCACCGCACGGTCTGCGAGCCGGCGGCCGGTGAGCGGCCCGCGTGGGGCTGGCGGCTGCCGACGGGCCCACGCACGGAGGGGTTCGCGGTCAGCGCGGGTGCAGGCGCCGCAGGTGCGGGCGCGGGTACGGGCGGGGCGAACGTTCACGCTTCGTATCTGCACCTGCACTGGGCAGGATCACCGCAGCTCGCCGCCACGTTCGCGGCCGCCGCCGCCGCGCACTGCGCGGGCTGAGCCGAACCGACGCCCCATCGGGTCTGGTGCCGCCCCCGTGCAGGCGTCAGAATAGGGACTGAAAACCGCATACCGCCCCAATCGCAACCGGTACCGGCCAGACCCGACCGCCTCCGGCGAGCCGACCGATTGCCGGCGACCGCCCACTCGGCGGGGTCGCCGAAGCCTCCCCGCGGGGTGGACAGGCTCAAGGAGCCGTCACTATGCGTATCGACTTAACCCCGCTGCATCACCACCCCGCCGACCATCGCCGCGCCTGCCCGGTGCCGCTGGCACCCAAGGCCTTCGCCCAACTCCGTGCCCGCTACCAGGACCTCGTCGAGAGCCGACGGCTGCCGGAGGACATCTCCTTCGAGCAGTACTACTACGTCTGGCGCTCCCGGCGGCGCGGTGAGAACGTCATCGGCCTCGACGACGGCGCCGTCCGACCCGGTCCCAGCGCCGGGGCCCAGCTGATCACCCGTCCGGCCAAGCGCCTGAAGGGCGAGGTCCGCACCCTGGTGCTGCTGGTGGACTTCCCCGACCTGCCGCACGGCCCCGACCACACCGTCGGGCACTTCCAGCAGATGCTGTTCAGCACCGACACCTTCGCCACCGGCTCGATGCGCGACTTCTACCGTCTGGTCAGCGGCTTCGACCCGGCCCGCCCCGCGAACGGCGGCATCGACGTGGTGGGCGAGGTGCACGGCTGGTTCCGGCTGCCGCACCCGCTCTCCTTCTACGCCGACGACCAGTCCGGCATGGGCGACCCGCCGCGGAACGCCCAGGGCATGGCCGCCGACGCCCTGGCGCTCGCCAGGCAGGAGGGC
Source organism: Kitasatospora hibisci (assembly GCF_043950205.1). NCBI lineage: Bacteria > Bacillati > Actinomycetota > Actinomycetes > Kitasatosporales > Streptomycetaceae > Kitasatospora > Kitasatospora hibisci. The sequence continues at coordinate 2,390,482 of NZ_CP171642.1, forward strand.
ATCGACTTCGGCGGGTTCGACGCCCTCGGCGAGCACCTCGTCACCGCCCTGTTCATCGTCCACGCGGGCTCCGGCGCCGAGCAGACCGGGCAGCCGGGCGACCTCTGGAGCCTCAAGTGGAATCCGCCCGACGAGCACGGCGTGGAGGTCGGCCGCAACCTCCGGGTGCAGACCTTCCTGACCGTCCCCGAGGACTGCGCGGTCGGCGTCTGCGCCCACGAGTGGGGCCACCTCGCCGCCCGCTGGGCCGACTTCTACGACACCGGGCGCCTGGAGGCGACCACCTCCAACGGCCTCGGCAACTACTGCCTGATGGCGGCCGGTTCCTGGGGCAACGAGGGGATCACGCCGGTCTTCCCGAACGGGATGCTCCGGATGTTCCACGGCTGGACCGTGCCGCAGGAGGTCGTCAGCACCACGCGCGGCATCGCACTGAGACCGGTCGCCGAGGGCGGCGAGCTGCTGTTCGTCCGCAACCCGCAGCGGATGAAGGAGAGCCAGTACATCGTCGTCGAGTACCGCCGGAAGTCCGGCCAGGACCGCTTCCTGCCCGACCAGGGCATCGCCGCCTACGTGGTGGACGAGGCCATCGACAACGTCAACGACGAACACCACCTCGCCATCGAGCTGCTGCAGGCCGACGGCCGGCGCGACCTGGCGAAGATCTTCGGCACCGGCAACCGCGGTGACAACACCGACCTCTACCCCTCGCTCGGCAACACCAGCATCGGCCAGAACACCGTCCCCGCGCTCAACGAGCCGGACGGCACCTGGAGCGGCGTCACCCTCGACATCGCCGGATCGCTGGGCGCCGACCAGATGGAGGTGGACGTGACCATCGCCTGACCCCCTCGACGAGGTCAACCGGCGACTCTCCGGTGGCCGCCGAGAGCCTCGGCGGCCACCTGGCCTCCGGCCACGGCCGCCTCCACACCTTGTGCCCGGCCGTCAACGGCGCCTCCGCCCAGGACGTCGACACCCTCTTCGACCTCGTCGACGACCTGAACCGGATCGCCGGCATCCTCCAGGAGCAGGCCGAGGCCCGCCACTCACCGCCCGCCACGCGGTGAGGGCCCTGACCGTCCGGCGGTCGGGGCTTTCACCCGTCCGCCGGGACCGGCAGGGTGGCCCGGCCCGGTGCATCGGGCGGCCGCGGAGTGCACCCCGGGCGCGTGGTGGACTCGTCAGCCGCCGACGGCGCGGACGTAGATGTCGGCGGCGCCGGGGAGGCCGCTGGGGATGGTGGCGACGTAGATGCGGCGGCCGGGCACCAGGTGGACGGAGGTCGGCACGGGCGTCGGGCTGGGCGTCGGGCTGGGCGTCGGGCTGGGCGTCGGGGTAGGTGTCGGGGTAGGTGTGGGGGTGTCGGTCGGGGTCGGGGTCGGTTCGACGGGCGGGGCCGGGGGCTCGGGGTCGTCGGCGGAGCGAATGCCGGACGGGGACGGGTCGACGGCCTCGCCGCCCTCGGTGTCCTCGCCGGCGGTCTCGTCGGACGGCTCCTCCTCGGGGCAGGGCGACGGGCCCGCCGGTTCCGGGGAAGCGCCGGCGGTCGCGGTCGGCGAGGGCACGACGGCCGGGGTCACGGCCGGCGAGGGCGCGGCCGCCGGCGTCGGCGTCGGGGCGGCCGGCGGAGATTCCTCCGTGGTGGCCGTCGGCGTCGGGGACGGCGGGGCCTGCCCCGGTTCGGCGTCGGTGAGCTCCTGGGCGGTGTCCGGCTCGTCGCCGCCCAGGGCCGCGGTCAGATCGGTCGGCAGCGGGGTGGTCGGTCCCGGTGCCGGGAGGCCGTAGGTGCGCAGGAAGTCGCCGACGCCGACGTCCTGGCCGCCGGCCAGCCGGTAGTGCAGGTAGGCGACCGGAGCCCCGTCCGCGAGGTGGGTGTACACCGCGCCCACCGGGACGTAGTAGCGGCCCGCGCCCGGGTGCTGGGAGGGGTGGAGGCCGGCCAGCAGCTCGGCGCGGTCCCGGTCGGTCTCGGCCGCGCCGCGCCCCAGCGTCAGGGCGTTGACGCCCCGGACGGCGAGGGCCGCCAGGGCCGCGACGGAGAGCACCAGCCCGATCGCGACCGTCCGCCGCAGGACCGGGCGACCGTGCAGGGCCGGCCAGGAGTCGCTGGACGTGCGTTCGGGCGACATCCCGCCGTCGGGCCCTCGTTGCGTCACTGTTCCCGTCCCCCCGGTCCGTCGACGCGTCGTGGCGCCGCCGCCACTCGTCGTGCTCGACTCGTAGTGTCGACGTGGACACTACGCTCGAAGTTCCGAGTGGGACCAACCGGCCCTATCAGCCCGGATATGCCGGGGCCACGGCCGCGTCGAGCAGCCGTACGGCAGCGCCGCCGCCGTCCGCCGGGACGGTCCACAGATCGGCGCCGAAGTCGCCCGGGAGCGCGTAGAGCAGGGTGGAGCCGTTCGACCAGACCGCCTGGTCGTCGATGTTGCGCTGCTCGGCGGTGGCGGTCTCGGTCATGGTCGCGAGGTCGAGCACGTAGAGCCGCCAGGGCGCGTCCGGGGAGGCGTCGGCGACCCGCTTCTTGTACGCGATCCGCGTCCCGTCCGGGGAGAGCGACGGGCACTCGACGTTCTCGTGGAGCATGGTGAGGGTGCGGGCGGCGAGGTCGCCGCGGACGAGGTGGGTGCGGCCGCCGGTGGCGACGGTGGCGTAGAAGGTGTCGTCGTCGGCGAAGGTGACGCCCCAGACGTTGACGTCCGGCGCCCGGTACGGCTTGCCGTCCTCGATCAGGACGAAGTCCTCCAGGTTGTCCCGGAGGTTCCAGTCGCGGACGTCGACGATCGACGTGCGGGTGGAGAAGTCGGTGCCCGCGTAGGAGTCGCCGCTGACGAAGACCGTCCACGCCGCGAGGTGGCCGGACGGCGAGACCCGGGAACGGGTCGGGATCCCGGCGGCCGGGAAGGAGCGCAGCTCGTGCAGTCGGTCGTCGAGCACCACCGCGCGGTAGCTGTCCTGCAGTGCGCCGTGCTCGGCCTGGAGGCAGATGCCGGTGCCGCCGGCCGTGTGGAAGCGCAGGCACCGGACGCCGGAGGCGGTCCGCGGCCCGTCCGGGTGGTCGGCGGCGACGGTGGCGAGCTCGTCCCGGTGCGGGCCCCAGGCCATGTTCCGGAAGACCAGCGTGCCGGCCTGACCGGGCCTGAGGGAGACCGTGCCGCGGGTGACCACCGGGCCGCCGGGCTGCGCCCGGTCGCGCTCGGCGGAGCGGTCGGCGGCGTACAGCACCGCGCCGGTGCCGACCGAGCCGAGCAGCAGCACGGCGAGCAGCAGGGTCAGCACCCGGGTGCGGTTCCGGAGGGACGTGGTCACGAGGGCACCTCGGGGTCGGTCGGACGGTCGTTCACAGGGGCGGCGGGTTCGCGGAGCACCACGGCGGCCCCGGCCACGCAGACCGCCAGTGCGGCGGCCGAGCAGGCCAGCGCCGAGGTGCCGCCGACGGCGCTCCAGAGCGCGCCGAACACCAGCGAGCAGGCGAACCGGGCGAGCGCCTGGCCGGTGCCGACCAGGGCCAGCCCGGCGCCTCGCCGCCCGGCCGGGACGGCGTCGGCCGCCGCGGCCGCCAGCACCCCGTCGGTCGCGGCGTAGAACGCGCCGTGCAGGACCAGCACGCAGACCGCCACCGGCAGCCCGCTCAGCGGCGAGAGCAGCAGCCCGTACGCCAGCAGCAGCACGCCGTGGCCGGCCAGGAAGAGCCGGCGGCGGCCGACCCGGTCGGCCAGGGCTCCGAGCGGGACGGCCAGCAGCAGGAAGGCGCCGGCGGTGCCGAGCGGCAGCAGCGGGAAGAGGTCGGTGGCGAGGCCGAGCCGGCGCTGCACGAGGAGGAAGAGGAAGGAGTCGCTGACGGTGGTCAGGCCGAGCAGGACGGCGCAGAGGGTCAGCCGGCGCAGTTCGGGCAGGCGCAGCAGGGCCAGGCCGTCGCGCAGCCGCGGACGTTCGGCGGCCGGGGCCGCGTCCGCGGCGGGGGTGAGGCGGTTCGGCACGAACAGCAGCAGGAGCAGCACGCCGAGCACCGCCACGCAGGCGCTGACCGCGAACACCGCGTCGTAGCCGTGCCGGTCGCCGCCGTCGGCGAGCAGCGGGCCGCCGGCCAGCCGGAGCACCAGGAAGGCGGCGAGCGGGCCGAGCAGCGCGCCGGCCGTGTCCATCGCACGGTGCACCCCGAACGCCCGACCTCGGTGGGCGGGTTCGGTGGCGAGCGAGATCATCGCGTCCCGCGGGGCGGTGCGCAGGCCCTTGCCGGTGCGGTCGGCGGCCAGCACGGCGCCGATCAGCGGCACGGTGTGGACGATCAGCAGCAGCGGCTTGCAGAGCGCCGACAGGCCGTACCCGAACGCGGCGACCGCCTTGTGCCGGGGCGTGCCGTCGCGGCCGGGCCGGTCGGCGAGGTGGCCGCCGGCCAGCCGGACCAGGGCGCTGAAGCCGTTCTGGATGCCGTCCAGCAGGCCGAAGCCGAGCGGGGAGAGGCCGAGCCCGGTGAGCAGGTAGAGCGGCAGCACGGCGCTGACCATCTCGGAGGAGACGTCGGTCACCAGGCTGACGGCGCCCAGCACCACGACGGTGCCGGGCACGGCGGCGGCGGCCGCCCGCCGCCCCGGCTGCGGAGCCGGGGCGACGGGGGCCTTGGAGCTGCGGGATTCCGCGACGTACACGGGCGTCAGTTCCAGATGCCGGTGATGGTGGCGGCGGTGTTGGCGTTGCCCGCGTGGGTGGTCAGACCGGAGAGGTCCTCCAGCGTGCGCAGCACGTTGTAGTGGTTGTAGGTGGTGGAGGTGGAGGAGCCCGGGGTCACGTGGGCGCCGTAGAAGAGGGTGGGGATGCGGTTGCCGGAGAGGCGGTTGTCCTCGTCGAAGGTGAGCACGAGCATGCTGTTGTTGTTCTTCGCCCAGGCGGCGTAGGCACCGAGCTTGTTCTTGAGCCAGGTGTCGCCGGTGGAGACCGAGCAGTCGTGCATGTCGTTGCAGAGGTCCGGGATGACGAAGGAGACCTTCGGCAGGGTGCTGTAGTCGGTCGGGAACTGGTTGAAGGTGTACGCGGTGCTGGTCGGCACGTTGCTGAAGCCGAACCACGGGTTGTGCTTCTGCGCGTACTTGCCGCTGGAGCAGGTGGTGGAGCCCTGGCTGGGCAGGCCCTCGTTGTAGCTGCCCCAGGTCTTGCCGGCGGCGATCAGCTCGGAGGCCAGGTTGGGGGCGCCGATCGAGCCGACCTTCACGCAGCTGTCGTCCGTGCGGCCCTGGTTGGAGCCGGAGAACAGCTGGTAGTAGTTGGGCTCACTGGGGTGGGTGAGCCCGTAGGACTGGGTGAGGTTGGCGCCGCCGGCCTTGAGGGTGTTGTTGATGTACGGCGCGCTGGAGCTGCCGATCAGCTGCGAGTAGGCGTGGTTCTCCAGGACGACGACCACGATGTGGTCGGGCGCCGGGAGGGTGGCGGCCTGGGCGGCGGTGCCGGTGGCGGCCCAGAGGCCCAGCGAGCCGGCCGTCAGGGCGACACCGGCGGCGAGGGCGGTCAGGGTGCGGCGGCGGGAGCGCTTCGGCGCGGCGGGGGCCTCCGCGGGGACCTCTGAAGAGGCGTTCATGTCAATGGTGTCGGGAGTCTCGGGCATCGTCGTCCTCCGTGCGTCGGGAGCGGCTGGGGCGGGGTGAGGCGGTACGGCGGCGGCGAGCGCCGGGCCTGGAGCGCCGAGAACAGTAGGAGCGGCACGGTGGCGCGTGCCCGGGGGGCGGGGTGAAGAACAGGCGAACAGCGGTCGGCGGCCGAGACCGGCGGCCCGTCGTGGGTCACAGCCGTCCCGATTGACCCCTCCGTCGTGGCCGTGGTGGGATTCCGGGGGCTCCGACCGCCCCGGTACGGGCCGCCGGGGCCCCGGCGCTCCGGCACAACGGCGGGTTTCGGCCGTCGTGGGTGACCGCCGTCCGACGCCGGCCGCCGCGGAGGTGTCGGGCGGGTGAAGCGCAGGAGCAGGGACGTGAGCGGGGCGTGAGGGCGTGAGGGGTTCGGACGGCGTTCCGGGCGTGGACGAGCCGGGCGTGGACGAGCCGGGCGTGGACGAGCCGGGCGTGGACGAGCCGCAGGCCCGCGCAGCCGCCGCGGGGCGGCCGTCCGCCGGAGCAGGCCGGTACGCCGCGGCGCGCCCGGACGCGCCGGTCGGCCGGGGCGGGGAACCCGGCGGGCGGCGCGGCGACGCGACGGGATCCGGGCCCGTGGACCCGGCGTTCCCCCGGCCGGGCGGGCTGGTGGTCGGCGTGGGCCTGCGGCGTTCGGCCGCACCCGCTGAGGTGCTCGGGCTGATCCGGCGGGCGCTGGCCGAGGCCGGGCTGTGCAGTACGTCCGTGGTCCGGCTCGCCACCCTGGCCGGCAAGGCCGCACACCCCGCCGTCCGCCGGGCGGCCGCCCGGCTGGGGGCAGACGTCGACGAGCACCCGGCCGAGGTGCTGGCGGGCGTCGCCGTCCCCAGTCCGTCCGCCGCCGTCGCCGACGCGGTCGGGTCGGTCAGCGTCGCCGAGGCGGCGGCGCTGGCGAGCGCGCCCGGCGGCCAACTCGTCGTCCCCAAGCGCAAGTCGGCCGCCGCGACGGTGGCGGTCGTGCGGGTGCCGGGTGGCCCTGCCGACGCCCCGGCGTCCGGCCCGGCGCGGCCCGAACCCCTGCCCGTGCGCCCCGAGACCGCACCCGCACACCCCGTAGGAGACCTCCCGTGACCCCCGCCTCCCCCACCGAGCCCGACCTGCGCCACCACGGGGACGCCGAGGTCCGCGCCGACGGGTCCGGCCTGGTCGACCTCGCCGTCAACGTCCGCACCGGCACGCCCCCGCAGTGGCTGCGCGACCGGCTCGCGGCCACGCTCGGCGACCTCGCGGCCTACCCCGACGGGACGGTCGCCCGCGCCGCCGTCGCCGCACGGCACGGGCGCCCCGCCACGGAGGTGCTGCTCACCGCGGGCGCCGCGGAGGCGTTCGTCCTGCTGGCTCGCGTGGTGGCGGCGCACCGTGTCACCGTGGTGCACCCGCAGTTCACCGAGCCCGAGGCGGCGCTGCGGGACGCCGGCCACGAGGTGCACCGGGTGCTGCTCTCCCCGTCGGACGGCTTCCGGCTCGGCGCCGTGCCCGACGAGGCCGACCTCGTGGTGCTCGGCAACCCGACCAACCCGACCTCCGTCCTGCACCCGGCCGCGGCCGTCGCCGCCCTCGCCCGCCCCGGCCGCACCCTGGTGGTGGACGAGGCCTTCATGGACACCGTGCCCGGCGAGCCCGAGTCCCTCGCCGCTGTCCGGGACCTGCCCGGCCAGGTCGTCGTGCTCCGGAGCCTCACCAAGACCTGGGGGCTGGCCGGCCTGCGGATCGGCTACGCGCTCGGCCCGGCCCCGCTGATCGCCGCACTCGGTGCCGCCCAGCCGCTGTGGCCGGTCTCCACCCCCGCCCTGGCCGCCGCCGAGGCCTGCAGCACACCGGCCGCGCTCGCCGAGGCCGAGGCGGCGGCCCGGCTCCTGGCCGAGCACCGGGACCACCTGCTCAAGGGCCTCGCCGCCTTCCCGTCCGTCCGCGTACACGGCGAGCCCGCCGCCTCGTTCGTGCTGGTCGAACTGCCGGACGCCGCCGCCGTCCGCACCCGGCTGCGTGGGCACGGCTTCGCCGTCCGCCGCGGGGACACCTTCCCCGGACTGGGCGGGGACTGGCTCCGGGTCGCCGTCCGCGACGAGGCGACAACCGACCGCTTCCTGACCGCACTCGGCACGGTCCTGGGCGGAGCAGCGGCGACGGCGACCTCCTGATCACCGCCCAGGAGGCTTAGGGTCCGTCCGGGGGGCCGCCCGCGCGCAACGCGCCACGCGGCCGGCCGATTCCACGCCCGGCCGGCACCGGCGACCCCCTGACGGATCGTCTACTCCAGTCCGTAGCATGGCCGGGAGGCGTGAACCTCTCCGACACACTGCGCGACCGACGGGGGCCCGGTCCGGGCCGGGGGCATGACATGGGGGCAGGGGCATGAGCAGCCGGGGTACCGTGCTGGGGGGTCGCTACACACTGACCGAGCGGATCGGCGGCGGAGGCATGGGCTCCGTCTGGCGCGCCGACGACCGGGTGCTGGCGCGCCGGGTCGCGGTGAAGATCCTGCATCCGGGCCTGGTCGAGGACGGCACCTTCGTCCAGCGCTTCCGGCGCGAGGCGCAGCTGCTCGCAGGGCTCAAGCACCCCGGCATCGTGGACGTCCACGACTACGGCGAGAGCGGCCGGGACGGCGAGGAGCGGACCGCCTACATCGTCATGGAGCTGGTCGAAGGGCGGCCGCTGGACAAGGTGCTCGCCGCGGGCGGGCCGATGGAGCCCGGGCGTGCGCTCGGGCTGCTCGCCACCGCGCTGGACGCCCTGGCCGCCGCCCACCGGCAGGACATCGTGCACCGCGACGTCAAGCCGTCCAACCTGATGCTGCGCCCGGACGGCCAGGTGACGGTGACCGACTTCGGCATCGCACGGGCGGTCGCGAGCACCAAGCTCACCGCCTCCCACGCGGTGATCGGGACGGCCCTGTACATGGCCCCCGAGCAGGCCGAGGGGAAGCCCGTCACCCCGGCCTCGGACCTCTACTCGATCGGCGTCGTCGCCTACGAACTGCTCACCGGGAAGCCGCCGTTCGTCGGCGAGTCGGTGCTGGAGGTCGCGCTCAAGCACCTCCGCGAGCCGGTGCCGGGGCTGCCTGCGGCGTTCCCGGAGGCGGTCCGGGAGGTGGTCGCGAGAGCACTGGCCAAGCAGCCGGAGGAACGGTTCGCGGACGCCGCCGCGATGGCGGCCGCGGCACGGGCCGCCATCGGCGCGGAGCCGGGGCCGTCGGCGGCGGGCGGAGCGGCAGCGGGCGGAGCGGCAGCGGGCGGAGCGGCAGCGGGCGGAGCGGCAGCGGGCGGGGCCGCGGAGCCGGCCGCCGCCGAGGCCGTCGCACCCCCGGCCGACGGCCCCCCGCCCTCGTCCTCTCCCGACGCGGCCGCCGGCGACGTCGGCCAGGTCGGGGACCTCAACGCGACCGGAACCGGCACCCGCCGCCGGCACGGCTTCCTCGTCCCCGTCGTCCTCCCGGTCGTCATCACCGCGACCACCGCGACCGTCCTGCTCATCGACCGCGCGCCCTTCTCGTCCGACGCCGAGACGCCGAACGGGCAGCCGTCCGTCGTGGTGACCGCGCCCGCGACCGCCGGCACCGCGACGTCGGCCACCGGCTCCCCGACCACCCCGTCCCCGAGCACCCCGCCACCCGCCGAGACCCCGGCTCCGGAGGCCACCACCCCCGTCCCCGGGACGCAGCCCGCACCGGGGGCCGGCAACCAGCCGGGAACCGTCCCGAACCCGGGCGGCGGCGCCGTGGCCGGCGGGGCCGCCGGTGGTGGCAGCGCGGCCACGGGCGGCCAGGGCACGCCCCCGCGCACCGGCGGAGCGGCCGGCGGCGGGAACGGCGGCAGCGGCACCGGAAGCAGCACCGGGGGCGGCGGCGAGGCCGCCAACGGCGGGGGCGCCGTCCCGCCGCCGGCCGCCACCCAGGCCCCGCCCGCCACCACCTCCGCACCCCAGCCCCCGCCGGCCACCACGACACCGCAGCAGCCGTCCGTGCCGGCGGGCTGCGGCGGCAGCCGGTGGGGCGCCGTCGTCAGCGTGGCGTCCGGGCTCAAGCTCGGCCTCTCCAAGGACAGTCCGGTCGGCGGCCAGGCGGTGGTGATGGGCGGGACGACGGACTACGGCTGGGTGCGCTCGGACCCGAACCCCGGCGGCTGGTACCAGATCTACCCGTGCAACCTGAGCGGCCCGCCCCTCGTCCAGGAGACGGACGGGCGGGTCTCCCTCTCCGGCGGCTTCAGCGTCCTCGGCAACTGGACGGTGGCCGCCGCCAGCACGCCCGGCGCGTTCGCGCTCAAGGACTACATGGGGCAGACCTGCCTGACCGACAACGGCGCCGGCAGGCAGGCCACCATGGCCACCTGCACGCCCGGCAACACGTCCCAGGAGTTCCGCATCCCCTAGGCCTGTCCGGCCACGGGTCACGCGCGACCGCTTCGCCGACGGCCGCCGCCCCGCTTGCCGCCGCGCCGTCCGGGCCGGGCGGACACCGACCTCGCCGTTCGAAGTGGCCGGTCACCAGAAGCGGGCGAGCGCGCTGTCCTTGAACGGCTGAGGCGAGACGCTCAGGTAGCCGGAGAAGGGCCGGTCCAGGACGATGACCAGGAGGAGGCTGAAGCCGACGAGTGCCGCCACGGAGCCGACGAACAGGATCCGCACCCGCCGGCTGCGGACGCCGTAGAGCAGGGTGACCAGCATGATCGCCACGGCACCGCCGAAGATCAGCACCTGCAGCAGGACGGGCAGTTGGCCGTGACTGACGGCGATCCGGGTCCGCCGCTGGGCCGCGACGTCGTTCAGGCTGTCCAGCGCCTTGGCGTAGAAGGCCTGCTCGGCGGGGGTCTCGGGCTGGTAGTCCGCGAGGGCCCCGTACAGCCCGTCGAGGGCCCGGGTGGTCACCGCGGAGTCGCCCTCGCCGGCCCGCATCAGCGGCCACTGGTCCTCGACCACGGCGTGGACGTAGCCGTGGACGGCCGCGTCCACGCTCTCCCGGGTCGCCGACGGGAAGGCCCGGGCGTCGCGGGCGATCTGGGAGACCGCGGTCGCCTCGCCGGACACGACCCTGCTCGCATCCTGCAGCTCGGTCCACAGGTTGACGATGACGAACGCCAGGATGATGCCGTAGATCGCTCCGAACACCCCCAGCACCACGCCGACCATCTCGTTGTTCCCGCCGTCCGCCAGCGCCGGGAACCGCCGGGTGGCCACCACGCTGCCCGCCAGGGCCAGCAGCACGAAGCCACCGACCACCAGCACCGCCAGCGGCACGGTCGGGACGTGGTTCAGCAGCCAGAGCTCCACGGTGCTCCTCACCGGTCGGCCGGCAGGCCTGCCGGTCGGGCCGCCGGATGTCGTGGGCCAGGCGGGCTTCCCGAGCCGACCGGGCCCGGTCTGCCCGCCCGCGGCGGTTGCCCGGGCCCCACGGCCGAGGCTAAGCCGTACCCGGCCGCACGATGCCGGAGAAACCACGACCGGTGGAGCCGTGTTTCGGACGCAGGCCGCCGGCGGGCCCTGCGCGACGGCCTCGGCGGTCAGGAGTGTGAGCGGCTCCCCGGGGACGCATTCCGGTGCGTGCGGGGCAGCCGGGTCACGAACCGTTCGCCGCACACCCGTGGGAGGGAGCGTGCCGCAGAGCAGGGCCGCCGCCGTCACCGGGGAGGTCTCGCACCATCGGGCGGGCGGTCGTCGGGCGCCTCCGCCACGTCGGGGCCGGGGTGGTCCTCGACTTCGCCACCGCGGGGGACGCCGCGGCCGACCTGGCCGACGTCGTGGCGCTCCCGGTCGGGCCGGACGGCCGGGGGATCACCGGGCGGGACGTCCGGGCCGCGGCCGTCGCGGCCGTCGCCCCGGACCGGGTACGGCCGTCGGCCCTCCCCCTGGCGGGGAAGGGCCGACGGCCGTACGGCGGAGGGGCGGATCAGACCTGGCCGGCCTTCTCCAGGGCCTCGCAGCAGGTGTTGATCAGCAGGCGGGTGACGACGTAGGGGTCGATGTTCGCGTTCGGGCGACGGTCCTCGATGTAGCCCTTCTGCTCCACCTCGACCTGCCACGGGATGCGGACCGAGGCACCGCGGTTGGAGACGCCGTAGCTGTAGACGTTCCACGGGGCGGTCTCGTGCTTGCCGGTCAGGCGGGACTGGATGTCGTCACCGTACTGGTTGACGTGCTCCAGGACCTTCTCCTGGGAGGCGCCGAGCGACTCGCAGGCGGTGATGATGGCCTCGTAGCCCTCGCGCATCGCCTTGGTGGAGAAGTTGGTGTGCGCACCCGCGCCGTTCCAGTCGCCACGGGCCGGCTTGGCGTCCAGGGTGGCGTCGATGCCGAACTCCTCGGCGGTGCGGTAGAGCAGGTAGCGGGCGATCCACAGGTCGTCCGAGACGGTCAGCGCGTCGACCGGGCCGATCTGGAACTCCCACTGGCCGGGCATGACCTCGGCGTTGATGCCGCAGATGGCCAGGCCGGCGTCGATGCAGCGGTCCAGGTGCAGCTCGACGATCTCGCGCCCGAAGACCTCCTCGGCACCGACACCGCAGTAGTAGCCGCCCTGCGGGGCCGGGTAGCCGCCCTCCGGGAAGCCGAGCGGGCGGGAGCCCTTGAAGAAGGTGTACTCCTGCTCGATGCCGAAGATCGACTCCTGCGCCGCGTACTTCTCGGCGACCTCGCGCAGCAGGGCACGGGTGTTGGACTCGTGCGCGGCACCGTTCGTCTCCAGGACCTCGCAGAGGACCAGGATGTTGTCACCACCGCGGATCGGGTCCTTGACGACCTTCACCGGCTCCAGCACACGGTCCGACGCGTGGCCCTCGGCCTGGTTGGTGGAGGAACCGTCGAAGCCCCAGGTGGGGATCTTGTCCGCGTTGGCCAGGACCCGAGTCTTGGAACGGAGCTTGGCGGTCGGCTTGGTGCCGTCGATCCAGATGTACTCGGCCTTGATTGCCACGGCGGTGTACCTCGCAAACTGGGTGGTGGGTGCCCGCGTAGCGTTGCAAGCCGCCGTTTCCCGGTTGTTCCTCTCATGTAACGCGCACGTGAACCAACGGTCCGCATTGGCACGATCACTGTGCGGGAGTGCCGGAGATGGCACTCCCGCACGTCCCGTCCGGCGCCTCAGTGCTGCCGGGTGCGCGCCGCGCGGCGGCTCGTGGCCCGCAGGGCGAGGCCCCCGGCCACGACCAGGCCCGCGGCCCCGGCGGCGAGCGGGCCGGCGGCGGCGCTGCCCCCGGTGGCGGCGAGACTTCCCCTGTCCGACGGGCTCCCGGTGGCCGCCCGCGCGGCCGGGGTGGTGGGGCCCGCCGTGGTGTCCACGGCGGGCTGGACGGCGGGAGCGCCGGTGGCGGGAGCGCCGGTGGCGGGAGCGGTGCCGGCCGCCGAGGGGGTCGGCGCGGTGGTCGGCGCGGTGGTCGGCGAGGCGGGCCCGGCGGGCTTCTCACAGCTCACCGAGGCGACGGTGATCTTCCCGGTGACCTTGGCGACGTTGAGGTTGAGCGGGTTGACCTCGATCTGCACCTCCAGCGCCGAGGCGGCGGCCGTGGTGGAGGTGGTGGTCCGCTTGGAGAACTCCACCGAGACGCCGCCGACCAGCGGAACGTCCACCTTGGTCGGCCCGTAGAGGCTGAGGGTGACCGGCTTGCCGAGGACGGTCAGCCGCGCGGGCGCGACGACGTCGGCGGCGGGCTGCCCGTCGACCGGGCAGGTGGCCGACGCGCTGAGCGATTCCAGGCCGAGCAGCGTGGTCGCCGGCAGGCCGGGTGCGTGCACGTCGGCGTTGACCAGCTTGACGGAGGCCGAGGCACCCGCGGCGTCGGCCTTCACCACGGACCGGCCGACGTCCGCCTTGACCAGGGTGACCGGCCCCTGCTGGTCGACGCCGTCGACCTTGGCCGTGAGCACCGCGCCGCCCCCGGTCTCCGGCTGGGCGGCCCCCGATCGCTGCGCCGGGGTCTCGACCTTGTTGAGCGCGATGTTCACCGGCACGTCCACCGCCTTGCTCAACAGACTGACGTCCAGGTCGAGTTCGGCGGTGACGGCGCGCGCCTTCCCGCCCTGCGCCGCGGTCGAGGCGGTCCCCGCGGTCGAGGCCTGCGACGGCCCGGTGGCGTGCGCGGACGGGGCGACTATCAGCGCCGACACCGCGGCGGTGGCGGCCGCGACGACGGCGGCGGAACGGACGGACGACGACATGGCGGTACCCCCACGGGTGGTGATCTCGGTAGAGCGTGCCTCCTCCGGCATCACCCGCAGGGCGGGGCAAGGGGCTGGCGCTCCGTACGACGAGCCGCCAGTCTTCTCGAACAGCCCGTCACATGAGCCACACGGAGCGTCATTTCACTCGTTCGGGTGAGGTTGACGCCCGCCGATGCCGCACCCCGGTTCGGGTCGGTCCGCCGCACCACCCCTACGGCAGCCGCCAGTCCACGGGCTGGGCGCCCTGCCGAACCAGCAGCTCGTTGGCCCGGCTGAACGGCCGCGAGCCGAAGAAGCCGCCGTTCGCGGAGTACGGGCTCGGGTGCGCGGACTCGATCGCCGGCACCTCGCCCAAGAGGGGGCGCAGGTTGCGGGCGTCGCGCCCCCAGAGGATCGCCACCAGCGGCCCGCCACGCGCCACCAGCGCCCGGATCGCCTGCTCGGTCACCTCCTCCCAGCCCTTGCCGCGGTGGGCGGCCGGCTTGCGCGGCGCGGTGGTGAGCGCGCGGTTGAGCAACAGCACGCCCTGCTGCGTCCACGGGGTGAGGTCCCCGTTGGACGGCTGGGGCAGGCCGAGGTCGTCTCCGTACTCCTGGAAGATGTTGATCAGGCTGGCCGGGATCGGCCGCACGTCCGGCGCGACCGAGAAGCTGAGCCCCACCGCGTGGCCGGGCGTCGGATAGGGGTCCTGCCCGACGATCAGCACCCGCACGTCGGCGAGGGGCTGCTGGAAGGCGCGCAGGACGTTCGGCCCGGACGGCAGGTAGGTGCGGCCGGCGGCCAGCTCGGCGCGGAGGAAGTCGCCCATGGCGGCCACCCGCCCGGCGACCGGTTCCAGCGCGGTGGCCCAGCCGGGCTCGACGATCTCGTTCAGTGGACGCGGTGCCATGGCCGCCACCCTATCGGCCTACGCCGACAGGCCGTTCACCGGATGATCACCACGGCGGCACCGCCACGACGGCACCGCCGCAGGGCGCCGGGGCCGCACCCTCCGCCGTGGTCACGCCACCGGCCGCCCGCGCAGCACCACCATCCGTGGGTCCGCGAGCACCCGGACGTCCGCGCGCGGGTCCTCGTCGTAGACCACGAAGTCGGCCGGCGCGCCCTCCTCCAGACCCGGTCGCCCGAGCCACCGGCGCGCACCCCAGCTGGCCGCCGAGAGCGCCTCGGCCGGGGTGAGCCCGGCCTTCACCAGCTCGGCCACCTCGTCCGCGACCAGGCCGTGCGCGAGCGAGCCGCCCGCGTCCGTCCCGACGAACACCGGGACGCCCGCCTCGTGCGCGGCGCCCACGGTGTCGTAGCGGCGCTCGTGCAACCGGCGCATGTGGGCGGACCAGGCCGGGAACTTGGCCTCGCCGCCGGCCGCCAGCTGCGGGAAGGTGGCGATGTTGACCAGGGTCGGGACGATCGCCACGCCGCGCTCGGCGAAGGCCGGGATCAGCTCCTCGGTCAGCCCGGTGGCGTGCTCGACACAGTCGATGCCGGCCGCCAGCAGGTCGGGCAGCGACTCGGCGGCGAAGCAGTGCGCGGTCACCCGCGCGCCCTCCTCGTGCGCCGCCGCGATCGCCTCGGCCAGCGCGTCGCCGGGCCAGCAGGCGGCGAGGTCTCCGCGGTCGCGGTCGATCCAGTCGCCGACCAGCTTCACCCAGCCGTCGCCGCGCCGGGCCTCGGCCCGGACGTAGGCGGCGAGGTCGCCCGGGTCGATCTCGTGCGCGTAGTTGCGGATGTAGCGGCGGGTGCGGGCGATGTGCCGACCGGCCCGGATGATCCGGGGCAGGTCCTCGCGGTCGTCGATCCACCGTGTGTCGGCCGCCGAACCGGCGTCGCGGATCAGCAGCGTGCCGGCGTCGCGGTCGGTGACCGCCTGCTTCTCGCTGGTGGCGGCGTCGACGGCGCCGTGCGCGTCCAGGCCGACGTGGCAGTGCGCGTCCACCAGGCCGGGCAGCGCCCAGCCGGTCACGGTCCGGACGTCGCGCGCCCCGGCCGGCCGGTCGAAGGCCACCCGCCCGTCCACCACCCAGAGTTCGTCCCGGACGTCCTCCGGTCCGACCAGCACCCGGCCCCGGACGTGCAGCACCGCACCATCGTTCATGGCCCGCACTCTACCCAGCGGCCGGTTCCCTGGGACCCCCCGAAGTGCGGCAGACTCATTCCTGCCCGAACGACCCACCTCCGAAAGGCCGGCGCGTGACCCCCTACCTCGACCTGCCCCCGCTCAGCGCCGCCGAGTTCGCGGCGATCGAGGACCAGGTGGCCGCCCTGCTGCACACCACCGCCGACGTCATCGTCACCCAGGGCGAGGCACTGCTGCCGCTGGAGGCCGCGATCCGCGGCGCCGCGCACCCGGGCTCCACCGCGCTGAACATCGTCACCGGCCCCTACGGCCGGACCTTCGGGAACTGGCTGCGCTCCTGCGGGGCCGAGGTGGTCGACCTCGCGGTGCCGTTCGACAGCGCGGTCACCGCCGCCCAGGTGGAGGCCGCCCTGCGGGAGCACCCGGCGATCGACTTCGTCTCCCTGGTCCACGCCGAGGCCGCCACCGGCAACACCAACCCGGTCGCCGAGGTCGCGACCGTGGTGCGCGCGCACGGTGCGCTGCTGATGGTCGACGCCGTCGCCTCGGTGGCCGCCGAGCCGCTGCTCACCGATGCCTGGGGCATCGACCTGTGCGTGATCGGCGGGCAGAAGGCGATGGGCGGCCCGGCCGGGGTCTCCGCCGTCTCGGTCTCCGAGCGCGCCTGGGAGCGGATCGCCGCCAACCCGGCCGCGCCGCGCCGCTCGTACCTGTCCCTGCTGGACTGGAAGGAGCGCTGGACGGACGCCGGGCGGACCGTGCTGCCGCACGCCCCGGCCCAGTTGGAGATGCTCGCGCTCGGCGCCTGCCTGGACCGGATCGGGGCCGACGGTCTGCCCGCCGTGATCGCCCGCCACCGCGCCGCCTCGGCCGCCACCCGGGCCGGCGTCCGCGCCCTCGGCACACTCATCCCCTTCGTCCCCGAGGACGCCCACGCCGCCCCGGTCGCCACCACCCTGCGCACCCCGGCGGACGTGGACGCCGGCGCCCTCGCCGCCGAGCTGCTCCGGCTCGACCCGGCGCTGCCCGTCCAGCCCGGCGGCGGGGCACTGGCCACCGGGATGCTCCGGGTCAACCACTACGGCCCGGCGGCCGGCCGGGACACCGTGCACGGCTTCCTCTCCGCCCTGGCCGCGGCGACCGGCGCGGACGCCGCACCGGCGCTGGCGGCGGCCGACGCCGCCTGGACCGCGGCCGCCGCGGGCTGACGGCGCCCCGGCGACACCGAGCGGCCCCCGTTCGCACGGGGGCCGCTCCCGGTCCGGTGGTCAGTGGCCGCCGGCCTCGACCACCTCGACGCCGCGGATGTTCCGTTCGATCTCCTCCACCGGCAGGGCGACCGCCAGGGCCCAGTAGTAGACGACCAGGGAGAACACGACCACGACGAGGATGTCCCACCAGAGCGGCAGGTTGCCCTGGGCTCCCTCGCCGAAGGTGCCCTGCCAGGAGATCAGGCCCATGCCGATCAGGTAGGGCGGCAGCCACTGGCCCGCCTTGAAGTCCATCCGGGGCGCGTTCGGGACCCGCTTCGCCACCGCGTAGACGGAGTACCCGCCGAGCAGGACGTAGCCGATCAGGATCGCCAGGCCCAGCCGCCAGAGCGTGTCCCAGCCGGCCCAGAAGATGATCAGGCTCGCGACCGCGAAGGCGATCGGCGAGACGATCGTGCCGGCGGGCAGGTGGTACGACCGCTCCAGGGCCGGCAGCCGCTTGCGCAGCACGCCGAAGGCCAGCGGTGCACCGGCGTACATCAGCACGACGGCGGAGGTGATGAAGCCGACCAGCCGCTGCCAGCTCGGGAACGGCAGGAAGCAGAGCACGCCGGCGACCCACGCGACGATCAGGCCGAGCCAGGGCACCGAGCGCTTGTCGGTGAACTGCAGGGTCTGCGGGGCGTAGCCGTTGCGGCTCAGGCCGTAGGTGACCCGCGAGCTGGAGGTCATGTAGACCAGGCCGGTGCCGGCGGGAGAGATGATCGCGTCGATGCGGAGGACGGTGGCCAGCCAGCCGAGGCCGATCAGCGTCGAGAGGCCCGCGAACGGCCCGCTGATGCCGGGGTAGTCGAGGGCTCCCCAGCCCCCCGCGAGGGTGTCCGGCGGCAGGGCGCCGATGAACACCACCTGGAGCAGGACGTAGATCAGCGTGCCGATCACCACCGACCCGAGGACGGCCCGCGGGATGTCCCGGCGGGGGTTGCGGCTCTCGCCCGCCCACTGGATCGCCTGCTCGAATCCGAGCAGGGCGAAGATCACCCCGCTGGTGCTGATCGCCGCGAGCACGCCCTTGGCGCCGAGGGGCGCGAACCCGTGGACGCTGAAGTTGGCGCCGTGGAACTCCGTGAACCCGAAGACGAAGATGACCAGGACCGGGACGAGGACCTTCCAGACGGTGGCCACGCTGTTGGTGTGCGCGAGGAGCCGGACGCCCAGGAAGTTGATCGCCACGAAGATGCCGAGCAGGGCGGCCGCGACGAAGAAGCCCCCGGTGGTCAGCGTCTGGTTCGGGTTCAGCAGGCCGTCCGCCCAGGTCCAGTGCTGGGCGTAGTTGATCATCGCCTGCACCTCGATCGGCGCGATGGTCGCCGCCTGCAGCCAGGTGAACCAGCCGAACGACATCCCCGCGAACCCGCCGAACGCGTAGTGCGGGTACCGCGCCGTCCCGCCCGCCACCGGGAAGAGCCCGCCCAGTTCGGCGTGGACCAGCGCCAGCAGGATGATCGCCAGCGCCCCGATCCCCCAGGAGACGAGCGCCGCCGGTCCCGCCGCCACCGCCGCCTTCTCGGCCCCGAACAGCCATCCGGACCCGATGATCGCGCCGACCGAGGCCCAGAGCAGCCCGATCATCCCGACTTCCCGTTTGAGCCCGGTATGCCCCGAAGCAGCGGGGGTTTCAGTCGTGGGGTGAGCCATGCCCAGCCGCCTCTCACGTCAGGGGAATCCACCCGACAGTGCCCCAGCACCCGCGTCCGCCCGCGCCGCAACGCGCCGCGCCCCGCACCCCTCACCCGAACGGCCGCCGCGCCGCCCGCCCGTGGCGTACCGGAAGGGGCCGACCGGCTCCGCACGGGTCTCGGCTCCCGGCCGACACCTCCCGGCACAGTTCCCCCGGCGTTCACCCATCCGGCACGCAGAACTCACCGAGGCCCGGCAGGCTCCCAGCCAGCCGGTGAAGTTGGCTATACAACTTACCCGAAGAGACGCCGCCCAGGAGGAGACCCGTGTCCGAGCTGCCGCCGTACTGGCTGCGCGACAACTGCCCGTGTGCCGAGTGCCGCGACCCGCGGAGCGGGCAGAAGCTGTTCCGGATCGACGACCTGCCCGAGGATCTCTCGGTCGCCGCGAGCACCGGGATCGACGGCGACCTGGAGGTGCTGTGGTCGGACGGGCACCGGTCGCGGTACCCGCTGGCCTGGGTGGACGCCGAGCGCGACGGGGACGGGCGGACGGAGGCCGACAAGCGGCTCTGGGTGGCGGCGGACTTCGCCCGCGGGATCCCGGAGGCCGAGTGGGCCGAGTACCTCGGGAGCCCCACCGAGCAGGCGGCCGTGCTCGGCGCGGTCCGGCGCAGCGGCTTCGCCGTGCTCCGCGGCGTGCCGGCGGTGGAGCGGCAGGTGCTCGCCGTCGCCGAGACCTTCGGATTCGTCCGCGTCACCAACTACGGCGAGCTGTTCGACGTCCGGGTCGAGCCGGACCCGAACAACCTGGCCTTCACCAGCGTCGCCATCACCCCGCACACCGACAACCCGTACCGGGACCCGGTGCCCACCCTCCAGCTGCTGCACTGCCTGGAGAACTCGGCGCCCGGCGGCGACTCCGGCCTGGTTGACGGCTTCCGGGCGGCGGCGGTCCTGCGCGACGAGGCGCCGGAGGACTTCGCGGTACTCACCCGCACCCCCGTCCCGTTCGTCTTCCGCGACCGCGGCACCGAGCTGCGCGCCGACCGGCCGCTGATCGACGTGGACGCGCTGGGCCGGATCCGCGAGGTCCGCTTCAACAACCGCTCGATCGGCACCCTGCGCGGCTCCGCCGCCGAGCTGGAGGCCTTCTACGCCGCCTACCGCCGCTTCGCCGCGATCACGCTCCGGCCCGAGCTGCAACTGGAGTTCCGGCTCGACCGCGGTGACTGCCTGATCTTCGACAACACCCGCCTCCTGCACGCCCGGACGGCGTTCGCGCAGGACGGCGCGCGCCACCTCCAGGGCTGCTACGCCGACCTGGACGCGCTGACCTCCACCCTGGCCGTGCTGCACCGCCGCAACGCCGCGCTGGACGCGATCGGCGAGCTGTTCGCGGGCGAGGGCGCCGGCGAGTACCTGGGCGAGGCGGTCACCGTGGCCGAGCACATGCTGCAGGCCGGCGCGCTGGCCGAGGCCGCCGGGGCGGCCCCGCACCTGGTCGCGGCCGCACTGCTGCACGACGTCGGCCACTTCCGGGGGGCCCTGCACGGACGCGACCTGATGCAGGGGCGGGACAACCGGCACAGCGACACCGGCGCGCAGTGGCTGGCGCAGTGGTTCGGCCCGGAGGTCACCGAACCGATCCGGCTGCACGTGGCCGCCAAGCGCTACCTGTGCGCGGTCGAGCCGGGCTACCGGGCACGGCTCTCCGAGGCGTCCGAGTACACCCTGCAGGTGCAGGGCGGGCCGATGACCGAGGAGCAGGCCGCCGCGTTCGCCGCCCACCCGGCCGCCGAGGCGGCGGTGGCGGTGCGCCGCTGGGACGAGCAGGCGAAGGACGCGGGCGCCCCGACGCCGGACTTCGAACACTTCCGGCCGCTGCTCGCCGCCCTGATGGGGTGAGCCCGCGAGGTGGGCGGCCGTCCCGGCCCGGCCGCCCCGGCCGGTCAGTCGCCTTCGCGGGCGTGACGGGAGAGTGCCGAGGTGGCCAGGGAGTTGTGCACGCTGAAGGCCACCGTGCCCGGCAGGTAGCGGTCCTGGGACCACTCCACCGGGGTGCCGGTCGGGTCGGTGGTGCGCCGCCGCTCACGCAGCAGCGGGCCACCGCGGCGGCAGCCGAGCAGCCGGGCGTCCTCGGCGTTGGCCGCGACGATGTCGATGGTGTGGTCGGCGTCGGTGAAGAGGATGCCGTGCTCGCGCAGCACCTCGGTGTGCGAGACCACGTCCGGCGGCAGCTGGGCGACGATCTCGCCGACCCGGGGCGGGTAGATCGTCCGCTCGACCATCACCGGCGTGCCGGAGAGCGTGCGCAGACGGACCGTCACGTACACCTCGGAGCCCTGCTCCAGACGCAGCTGCTCGCGCTCGGCCGCGTCGGCCGGGCGGCGCACCAGCGAGTCGAGGATGCCGCCGGGCTCCTCGCCCATCGAGTACGCCCAGTGCGTGAAGCTGAGCAGCTCCGAGAAGCTCTGCACCCGGGCGGTGCCCAGCACGACCCGTCGGGTGCCGCGCCGGGAGGTGACCAGCCCGTCCGAGCGCAGCACGGCCAGCGCCTGCCGGACGGTGCCGCGCGAGACGCCGTACTGCTCGGCGAGCGCGCCCTCCGCGGGCAGCCGGCCGGCCTCGCCGAACGCACCGGTGGTGATCGCCTCGCGCAGGTCGGCGGCCACCTTGCGGTACAGCGCGCCGGAGCCGCGTTCCTGAGCGGCGGGGCGTTCGGGCTCCAGTGCCACGTCAGTCAATGTCCCTCCTGGGGCGGTGTCCTGCGCAGCCGTACCGGCGCGGACAGCCCGACCTTATCCCGCTGCGCCCTCGAAGCATCGCACTCGGCCGATCACTCACCGATGGCCTGATTCGACCGTTCCCACAGCCGACCCCGGTTCTGGGCCATCCGTTCACCTTCCCGTCACCGGACTCCGGCGTACTTACCCCCGTCGGGCGAAGTTGGCTAGTCAACTCGGGATCATCCGAACCCGCCTCCCCCGGCCTCCAAGCCTCGCACTCCCCCTCGCAGTACGCCCCCGATCAGGAGACTGACCCGTGACCGTGCACCGTGCCCGCGCCGCCGCCCTCGCGGCCGTACTGACCGCAGCCGCCCTCTCCCTCACCGCCTGCGGCTCCGCCGGTTCGTCGAGCGCGAAGTCGGGCGACGCCGCCAAGGCCGGCGCCAAGGACGCCAAGGAGGCGACCTCGGCCGCCGACTTCGGCGGGATGGACGCCCTGGTCGCCGCGGCCAAGAAGGAGGGCAAGCTGCACGTCATCACGCTGCCCAAGGACTGGGCCAACTACGGCAAGATCATGGACTCGTTCAAGGCCAAGTACGGCATCGAGATCGAGGACGAGAACCCGGACGGCTCCAGCCAGGACGAGATCAACGCGATCACCTCCCGCAAGGGCCAGGACCGCGCCCCCGACGTGGTCGACCTCGGCTCGGCCTTCGCCGTCCAGGCGGTCAAGGACGGCCTGCTCGCCCCCTACAAGGTCGCCACCTTCGACAAGGTGCCGGACACCATGAAGGACCCGAGCGGTGCCCGCGTCAACGACTACGGCGGCTACATCTCCATCGGCTGCGACGCCAAGAAGATCGCCACCTGCCCGCAGACCTTCGCCGACCTGCTCAAGCCCGAGTACAAGGGCCAGGTCGCCCTCAACGGCAACCCGACCAAGTCCGGATCCGCCTTCGGCGGCGTCTACGCGGCCGCGCTCGCCAACGGCGGCTCGCTGGACAACATCCAGCCCGGCATCGACTTCTTCGGCAAGCTGAAGAGCTCGGGCAACTTCAACCCGGTCGAGTCCACCCCGGCCACCATCGAGAAGGGCGAGACCCCGATCTCGATCGACTGGTCCTACCTGAACGCCGGCTACACCGACGAGTTCAAGGACAAGGGCGTCGACTGGAAGGTCTCCGTCCCCGCCGACGGCAGCTACGCCCAGTTCTACAACCAGGGCATCAACAAGTGGGCCCCGCACCCGGCGGCCGCCCGCCTGTGGCAGGAGTACCTGTTCAGCGCCGAGGGCCAGAACCTCTTCCTGGGCGGCTACGCCACCCCGGCCACCTTCGACGCCCTGAAGAAGGACGGCACCCTCGACGCCGCGGCCGCCGCCAAGCTGCCGACCGTCGAGAAGCCGTTCACCACCTTCCCGACCCAGGACCAGATCACCGCGGCCAAGAAGGTCGTCACCGAGAACTGGACCAAGGCGATCGCCGGCTGACGATACGTCGGCAAGACTCGAACGGGCTGATCCCACACATGACCACGGCTCCCACCCCGGCGCCGACCACCCCCACCCACCGCCGGCGCCCCCGCCGGCGCCTCGGCGGCGCCTCCTGGCTCGCCACCGTGCCGCTCTTCCTCTTCTTCGCGCTCGGCTTCGGCCTGCCGGCCGTCGCGATCGTGATCGGCGCCTTCACCACGTCCACCGACGCGGAGGGCGGCGGCGGCCAGTTCACCCTGGACAACGTCACCGCGTCCGTCCAGGGCGCGTACTGGACGGCGATGGTCAGCAGCCTCAAGCTCTCCGCGCTCACCGCGCTGCTCGCCACCGTGATCGGCCTGCCGATCGCCCAGGCCGTGGTGACCTCCCGACACACCTGGCTGCGCCAGGCCGTGCTGACCGCCTCCGGCGTGCTCGCCAACTTCGGCGGCCTGCCGCTCGCCTTCGCGTTCGTCGCCACCCTCGGCAACGCCGGCGAGGTCACCAAGCTGCTGCACCTCACCGACCACGGCTGGACGCTCTACTCGTTCACCGGTCTGACGATCGTCTACCTGTACTTCCTGATCCCGCTGATGGTGCTCACCATCACCCCGGCCCTGGACGGCCTGCGGGTCCAGTGGCGCGAGGCGGCCCACAACAACCGGGCCACCACCGTGCAGTACTGGCGCCACGTCGCGCTGCCGATCCTGCTGCCCTCGCTGCTCGGTGGCTTCGTCCTGCTCTTCGGCAGCGCCTTCGCCGCGTACGCCACCGCCGCCGCCATGGTCGGGGCGACCGTCCCGCTGGTCAGCCGCTCGATCGCGGACGCGCTCTCCGGCAACGTCCTGGTCGGCCAGGGCAACCTCGCCCTCGCCCTCAGCCTCAACATGATCGTGGTGGCGGTCCTGGTGATGGCCGTCTACCTCCCCCTCCAGCGCCGGAGCGCCCGATGGCTCAGCTGACCCCCTCCCGCACCACGCCCCCGCGCCGCAAGGTGCGCTGGTGGCGCGGCGCCGTCCTGCTGCTCGCCGGGATCTACTTCATCGTGCCGCTGGCCGCCTCCGGGTACTTCTCGATCGACGACCCCAAGGGCTTCTCCTTCGAGGCCTACACCGGCCTGCTGAGCGCCGAGGGCTTCCTGGACAGCCTCTGGCTCACCCTCGGCCTGGCCGTCGTCACCGTGGTGGTGCTGCTGCTCCTGCTGGTGCCGGCCCTGATCGCGGTCCGGCTCGGCTCGCCCCGGCTGCGCCCGGTGATCGACGTGCTCTGCACCCTGCCGCTGGTCGTCCCGCCGGTCGCACTGACCGCAGGCCTGATCGGCGTGCTCCGCTGGGGCCCGGACTACCTGATGGACACGCCGTTCTTCCAGACCTTCGTGTTCGTCCAGGACCCGGACTTCCCGCTGGTCCTGGTCATCGCCTACGTGCTGATGTCGCTCCCGCTCGCCTACCGGGCGATCGACGCCGGCCTGCGCGCCGTGGACGTCCGCACCCTCGTCGAGGCCGCCCGCAACTGCGGTGCGTCCTGGCCTCGCGCGGTGGTCACCGTCGTGCTGCCCAACCTGCGCGGCGCGCTGCTGAACGCGTCGTTCCTGACGCTGGCACTGGTGCTCGGCGAGTTCACCGCCGCCTCCATCCTCGGCTACCAGCCCTTCCCGGTGTGGATCTACTCGGTCGGCAACAGCCAGGCCCACATGTCGGTGGCGGTCTCCATCCTGAGCCTGCTGATCACCTGGCTGCTGCTGCTCCTGCTGGCCGCCGTCGGCCGCGAGCGCGGCGCCAAGACCACCTCCTGAAACCCCCGGAGTTGCCCCCCATGACCACGGTTACCGCCCCCGTCGCCGGCGTCCCCCTCGCTCCCGGCGGCGCGACCGTCGAGTTCCGCTCGCTGCGCCGCACCTTCGGCGCCACCACCGCGCTGGACGGCCTCGACCTGACCGTCCACCCGGGCGAGCTGCTCGCCCTGCTCGGTCCCTCCGGCTGCGGCAAGACCACCGCGCTGCGCATCCTCGCCGGCTTCGAGCAGCACGACTCGGGCCAGGTCCTGGTCGACGGCAAGGACACCACCGCGATCCCGGCGCACAAGCGCGACGCCGGCATGGTCTTCCAGTCCTACAGCCTCTTCCCGCACCTGACCGCCGCCGACAACGTCGCCTTCGGCATGCGGATGCGCGGCACCGCCAAGGCCGAGCGCCGCCGGCGCGCCCAGGAGCTGCTGGAGCTGGTCGGCCTGCCGCAGCACGCCGACCGCTACCCGCACCAGATGTCCGGCGGCCAGCAGCAGCGCATCGCGCTCGCCCGGGCGCTGGCCCTGAAGCCGCGCGTGCTGCTGCTGGACGAGCCGCTCTCCGCGCTGGACGCCAAGGTGCGGCTCTCGCTGCGCGAGGAGATCCGCCGCCTGCAGCAGGAGCTCGGGATCACCACCCTGTTCGTCACCCACGACCAGGAGGAGGCGCTGTCGATGGCCGACCGGGTCGCGGTGCTGCGCGCCGGCCGGCTGGAGCAGTGCGCCGCCCCGTCCGAGCTGTACGCCCGCCCGGCGACCGCCTTCGTCGCCGAGTTCGTCGGCACCATGAGCCGGATCCCGTGCGAGCGCAGCGGGGACGGCGTCGAGGTGCTCGGCCGTCGCCACGCGGTGGACGGCGAGGTGCCCGCCGACGGCGCCCTGGAGGTGCTCGTCCGGCCCGAGAACGTCGCGCTCGCGCCGAACGAGCACGGTCGGGCGCTGGTGGTCGGCGCGTCCTTCCTGGGCGCCGTGACCCGACTGACCGTCCGGCTCGACGGCGGCACCGAGGTCAAGGCCGACCTGCCGACCGAGGCCGCCGCCGCACTGCCGATCGGATCGCGCGCCGCGCTGGCGCTGCCGGAGCGCGCGGTCCTGGTGGACCGTCGTACCGTCTGATCCACCGCTCCGCCTCCTGACGATCCACCGAAGGTACCGCCATGCCTGATTCCGCTGTTCCCGCCCTGCCCGCCGCCGTCCTCTTCGACATGGACGGCACCCTGGTCGACACCGAGCACCTGTGGTGGCAGGCCGCCGCCGAGCTCGCGGACGAGCTGCACCACCCGCTCACCGAGACCGACGCACCCGAGGTGCTCGGCCGGGCCATCGAGCACACCGCCGCGCACCTGCACCTGGTCAGCGGCACCGCGCTCAGCGAGGCCGAGCTCGCCGCCCGGCTCGGCGACTCCTTCGCCGGCAAGGTCGCCGCCGAGACCGTCCCCCGGCCGGGGGCCCTCGCCCTGCTGGCCGAGCTGCGGGACGCCCGGGTGCCCACCGCGCTGGTCTCCGCCTCGCCCCGCCGGGTGGTCGACATGGTGCTGGGCACCATCGGCCGCGACTGGTTCGCGATCACCCTCGCCGCCGAGGACACCCCGCGCACCAAGCCCGCCCCGGACCCCTACCTCGCCGCCGCCGAACGCCTCGGCCTCGACCCGGCCGCGTGCGTCGCCGTCGAGGACACCCCGACCGGCGTGGCCTCCGCCACCGCGGCGGGGTGCGCGGTGCTCGCCGTTCCGTCGAGCGACGCGCCGATCCCGGACGGGTCCAGGATCACGCTGCTGGACAGCCTGGAGCGGGCCGACCTCGCACTCCTGGGAAAGATCAGCACCACGCCCGGGGTTTGATTCTCCTATGCCCTACGTACTCCTCTCCCTGGCGATCCTCAGCGAGGTCTGCGCGACCAGCTGCCTGAAGCTGACCGAAGGCTTCAGCCGGTTCTGGCCGAGCGTGGGCGTGGCCATCGGCTACGTCCTCTCGTTCGTGCTGCTCGGCCGGGCCCTGAAGCACATCCCGGTCTCGGTCGCGTACGCGGTCTGGTCGGGTGCCGGCACCGCCGCGGTGGCCGGCATAGGCGTGGTCGCCTTCGGCGAGTCGCTGGGCCGGCTCCAGTGGCTGGGCATAGCCCTGGTGATCGTCGGAGTGGTGGTGCTCAACCTGAAGGGCAGCCACTGAGCGACGGTGCCGGGGAGCACGGCGACCGCACGGCAGACGGGATCACGCGGCCCGCCGGACCGCAGCGCGTCGCCTCCGGCGGCCACCGCGCGGTGCCACGCCGGGCATCCCCGCCGGACGCACGCCCGGATCGCCCCAGTACGTACGGTACGAGGGCGATCCGGGTGCACGCCGGGCCGGGCACCCGACGCCGCGCGCCGATCCGACGGGACCGACCGGACAGGCCCTAAGAGCGCGCCAGCACCCGGTCGGTGTCGGCGAGCAGGTGGGCCAGGTACTCCCGGGCCGTTCGCGGACGGGTGAGGGCGGCGGCCTGGCCGGCCCAGAGGTTCACCAGCCCGCCGTCGCCCCGGGCCGCCGCCGCCCGGCGCACCGGCAGCATCAGGGCGTTCTGCAGCGGGTACGGCGGCACCTCGTCCTCGTACGCGGCCAACGTGCGGACCAGCCGGTTGGGTATGCCTCGGGCCAAGCGGCCCGAGAACAGCCGGGTCAGGACGGTGGTCGCGGCCTCCGGCCCGTGCAGGGCCGCTCTGTGGACGTCGCTCGCGCCCGACTCCTCGGTGGCGAGGAAGCCGGTGCCGACCTGCACCCCGTCCGCGCCCAGCGCCAGGGCGGCCGCCACGCCCCGGCCGTCCGCGATCCCCCCGGCCGCGATCACCGGGACGGACACCGCGTCGACCACCTGCGGCACCAGTGCGAAGGTGCCGACGAGCGACTCCCGCACCGGTCGCAGCCAGGAGCCCCGGTGCCCGCCCGCGTCGCTGCCGGAGGCGACCACCGCGTCGAGCCCGGCCGCCTCCAGGGCGACCGCCTCGGCGGCCGTGGTGGCGGTGCCGACCGTCACGATCCCGTTCCGCCGGGCCCGTTCGACCACCCAGCGGGGAGGCACGCCCATCACGAAACTCGCCACCGGCGGACCCGCCGCCAGCAGCGCCTCCACCTGCTCGGCGAAGTCCGGCGCGGGCTGGGGCTCCTCCACCGCCACGCCCAGCTCGGCGAGGAACGGGCGCAGCCGCTCGGCGTGCCGGGCGAGCTGCCCGGCGTCCGCCGTCAGCCCGGCCTCGTCCGGCTGCGGCACCCAGAGGTTGACTGCGAACGGGCCGGTGGTCGCCGCCCGCAGCTCCGCGACCAGCGCGCCGATCTCCGCCGGCCGCAGGATGTGCGCGCCGTACGAGCCGAGCCCGCCGGCGTCCGCGACCGCCGCGGCGAGCCGCACGGTCGACAGCCCGCCGCCGAACGGCCCCTGCACGATCGGGTGCTCGACGCCCAGGAGCTCCCGCAGGCGCCCGCTGTCCCAGGACCGGCCGCCGTCCACCGCGCCGCCCCCCGTCACGCCGCCGCGGCGGTGACCCGCCGCCCGGCCGCGAGCTCGACCGCGGTCCGCGCAACCCGCCGGCCGAGGTGCTCGGCGGTGCGCAGGTCGGCGGCGGCGGGGTGCTCCTCCGGCCCGAGGTCGGAGGGCGCCTGAGCCATCGCCCCGAGGAAGCCGCCGAGCCGGTTGAGGTCGTCGGCGCTGCCGGTCGACGTGAACAGCCAGGCGGGCGGCAGGCCGAGGCTGACCCAGTTCATGCCGTGCTGGGCCGCGAACACCGCCATCGAGGTGAGGGTGTTGAGCTTGTCCCCGTTGACACCGGCCGAGGTGGTGAAGCCGGCGGCGAGCTTGCCGGCCCAGCCCTGCTCGGACCAGACCTTGCTGCTGCCCTCGGCGAAGGTCTGGAAGACCGCGGACGGGCCGCCCATGTAGGTGGGTGAGCCGAACACGATCGCCTCGGCGGCGGCCAGTTCGTCCCAGAGCCGGTCGCCGGGCTCGGAGACGTCGAGCAGCCGGGCGGCCGCGCCCGGCACCTCCTCGACCCCGTCCGCGACGGCCTGCGCCTGCCGGGCGGTGTGCCCGTACCCACTGTGGTAGGCGATGGCGACGGTGATGGTTTCGGACATCGCTGATGCTCCCCTCTCGACCGACTTCGGCCACCGGGTCCGGCGGCCGACGCCCGGAACTCTAGACGACCGGTCAACTATCTCGCAACGGGTAGTTGACCGGCCGTATACTGCCGCCCATGGGACGGACGAGCACCGCACGTGAACGCCTGCTGGACGCCGCCTGCGACCTGCTGCGCACCCGCGGCTACGCAGATGTCGGCGTCGCCGAGATCTGCGCCCGGGCCGACGTCCGGAAGGGCAGCTTCTACCACTTCTTCGAATCGAAGCAGGCCCTCACCCTGGAGGTGGTCGACGCCCACTGGCACCGCCAGCGCGCCGACTGGCTCGCCACCCTGCGGGCGCCCGACCGGCCCGCCCTGGCCCGGCTGGAGGAGCTGTTCCGCAGCCTGACCGGCATCCAGCGCGCGACCCAGGAGGAGCACGGCGCGGTCAGTGGCTGCCTGCTGGCCAACCTGGCGCTGGAACTCCCGGCCCAGGAACAGCCGGTCCGCGACCGGCTCGCCGCGGTCTTCGCCGAGGAGGTGGACCTCGTGCAGGCGGCCCTGGCGGAGGCTGCCGCCGAGGGCACCGTCCGCGCCGGGGCCGCCGACCGCGACACCGCCCGGGCCGCCGTCGCCCAGATGGAGGGCATGGTCCTCTTCGCCAAGGTGACCGACGACCCCGCCGTCCTGGACGGCCTCTGGCCACAGGTCTCCCGGCTCTTCGGCGTACGCGGGAACTGACCGGCCGGCCGTGTTCCGGCCGCCCGGCCCGGTGCGCCGGGCCCCGCCCGGTTGAAGCCCATCGCGCTCAGCCCGCACCGGCGGCGGCAGCCGGGCGGGCGCGGCCGGCCGCGCCCGCCCGGCCGGGGGTCAGCCCGCCAGCAGGGCCGGCAGCTCGGCGACGGACGCCAGCACGTGGGTGGCGCCGTCCGCCCGCAGCCGCTCCTCGCGGTGGGCTCCGGTCAGCACACCGGCCACCACCGCGGCGCCGGCCCGGGTGCCGGTCAGCATGTCGTAGCCGGTGTCCCCGGCGACGGCGACCTGCCGGACGGAGTCGGTGGCCGTCCGCAGCAGGGCGGTGAGGGCGAGGTCCGGGTACGGGCGGCCGCGGCCGGCCTCGGCCGGGCAGAGCGTGAGGTCGGCGATCGACTCCCAGCCGAGCGCGGTGAGGATGCGGTCCTGGGTGGACCGGGAGAAGCCGGTGGTCAGGACCACCTTGCGGCCCTGCCCGCGGAGTTCGGCGATCGCCTCGGCCGCACCCGGGAGGGCGGCGCAGTGACCGGCCTCGACCAGGCCGTGGTAGGCGGCCTCGAAGGCCGCGTTGGCCGTCCGGGCCTTCTCCTCCTCGCCGAACAGGTGCCGGAAGACGGAGATCTTGGACTCGCCCATGGTGGCGCGCACGTGCTCCAGCATGCGCGCGTGCTCGGGGCTGCCGGCCTCGACGCCGAGCCGGCCGGCGGCGGCGTGGAAGGCCTGCTCGACCAGGCCGTCGTCGGCGACGGTGGTGCCGGCCATGTCGAGTACGACCAGGCGGATGTCAAGTGACATGGGGGGTGTTCCTTACAGGTTGGCGAGGTCGGCGGTGGTCTCGGCGATGGCCGGCGAGCAGGTCATGCCGCGGCCGCCCGGGCCGGTGACCAGCCAGACGCCGTCACGCACGCGCTCGCGGTGGACGACCCGGGTGGTGTCGACGCACTGTGCGTACACGCCGGCCCAGCGGCGGCGGATCCGGGGCAGCGGGCGGCCGAGCAGCTCCTCGGCCACGCCGACCAGGTGGTCGTACGGGTCCTCGACCACGTCGAAGCCGAACGGCTGGTCGTACTCGTGGGTGTCCCCGATGGTCAGGCCGCCGTCGCGGCGCTGGACCATGAGCAGCTGCATCCCGTGCTCGGCGGCGACCGGCGGCTGCGGCTGGGCGGCCCTGAGCCGCTCCAGCGCGCTGCCGGCGAAGGCGGGGTAGTAGCGGAAACTGTCGCCGTCGGCGACCGAGGTGGTGAGGCCTTCATCCAGCGGGTCGGTCTGCATCATCTGCAGCCGCACCTTGCGGACGGGCAGGGCGGGTGCCAGCTCGCGGACCAGGCCGCCCAGCCAGGCGCCGGTGCAGAGGACGACCAGATCGCCGGTGTGGACGTCGCCGTGGTCGTCACGGACGGCGTTCTCGCCGATCACGTCGCGGACCTCGCGCCCGGGCAGGAAGGTGTAGCGTCCGCCGGCCTCCAGCGCGGCGCGCAGCGCGGGCTGGGCGGTGCGCGGCTCGACGGCGGCGTCCCGCTCACACCGCAGGGCGCCGAGCAGTTCGCCGCGCAGGGCCGGGTTGGCGGCGCGGGTCTCGTCGGCGTCCAGCAGCCTGTAGCCGCGCGCGGCGGCGTCCGGCAGCGTCAGCGCCTGCTCGGCGACGGCGAGTTCGGCCTCGGTGCGGATCGCGGTGAGCGAGCCGTTGGCCCGGAAGCCGAGGTCGGGCACGCGCGCGCCGATCCGCTCCCAGAGCTCGCGGGCGCGCAGCGCGGTGTCCAGCTCCTCGCCCGCGGCACGGCCGCTGACCCAGACCAGACCGAAGTTGCGCACCGAGGCACCGCGCGCCTCGGCCTCGCGCTCCAGGTGGACGACCTCGTGGCCGCGCTCGACGGCCTGCCAGGCGTGCATGGTGCCGAGCACGCCTGCTCCTACGACGATGACTCTCATGCGGCCAGACTGGTGCGACGAGGTGGACGACGGGGGGCCAAATCCGGTCCCGGAGGTGAACCGGTCGAAAAGTTGTACAGACAACCCGAGTGGATGGCCACCGGCGCCGGCGGTCAGCGGACGACGGTGGCCCGCAGATAGTTGCGCCGTCCGAAATTGGGCTCGTCCACCGCCGTCAGCTCCTCCACCTGGAACCGGTACAGCGCCGCCGCACCCGCGTTGGCCAGGTACTGCCGGCGGACCTCCGGGTCCTGCCCGAAGGACGGGAACCGCCCCTGGTACGCCGCGAACGCGGCCTCCGCCTGCCGCCCCCACGCCTCCCCCGCGCTCCCGGTCAGCTGGATCCCGCGCAGCTGCTCGCCGAAGACCGGCGGCGGCAGGAAGACGGTGGCCGCCGCCCGGGCCTCCTCGGCGAGGTGACGGCTGTGCCGGGTGGCCCGCTCGCTGACGAAGTACAGGACGAGGTCGTCGTCGTACGCGAAGAAGGCGAGGTTGGCGTGCGGGCCGTGCTCGTGCCCGGCGGTGGCGAGGGTGAGCACCATGGCCTCGGCCAGCAGGCCCTCCACGCCCTTGCGCAGCTCCCCCTCCGGCCGGTCCCCCTGCGTGATGTCGAGTCGGTACGGCAATTGGCACATCCCTCCGCTGGCACGGCCGGGCGCCGTCACGCCCCGCGCACGACTGAGCCGGGCGGACGCCCCGGTTCCCCGGAGGCCTCACGCCCGGCTCACATGCTCTCCCCGCCGCCCCGGCCACACAAGGGCCCTAAGCCACGGCCCGATCGGCAGGGGCCGGGTCCGGGTCCGGGAGCGAGGGCCCGGGCCGTCCGGCCCTAGCGTCGCTGCGACTCCAGCGGGACGCCGCCGGGGGCGGGCGCGGCGGCGCCGGCGCCCAGGAACGGCCGCAGCGCCCCTCCGCGCGCCCGGTCGACCAGCGGTGCGGCCCTCCCGGCGGCAAGGGCGAGCGGGACGGCCACCAGCACACCCACCAGCGCACCGACCAGGACGTCGTGCGGGTAGTGCACGCCGACCCAGACCCGGGACGCGCCCATCAGCACGGCGGCGACGGCGGCGATCGCGCCCAGCCGCCGGTCCGCGCACCAGAGCGCGGCCGCGGCGGCGACGGCGATCACCGTGTGGTTGCTCGGGAACGACCAGTCGCCCGCGCCCGGACAGGCCTCCAGCGTGCCGCGCACCCCCAGCTGGGCGCAGGGGCGGACCTCCTCCACCACGCCCTTGAACGCCGAGTTGACGGCGTAGGCCGCGACCACGATCAACGGCGAGGCCAGCACCCGGGCCATCACGGCCGGTCCGGCGCCGCGCGCCCGCCACCAGGCCACGGCCATCAGGACGGCGAACAGGCCGAGGCCGAGCGCGGACCAGATCCGGACCAGCTCGTCCGACCAGTGCGGCGCGGCGTCCGCCCACCCGACCACCCGCCGGTAGAGGCCGCCGTCGATGCCGCTGCCGTCGTACACGGCGAGGGCGCGCACGGGCGCCGCCGCGGGCGCCACCGACACCGTCACCGGGGGTCACCGCCGCCACGGCGGGACTTCCGGGCGCGGAACACTTCGAGAACAATCGGAATCACGGAGACAACTACTACCAGACCGACGATCGGTAGCAGATAACGGTCGATGTCAGGTACGGACGAGCCGAGCGCGTACCCGGCCAGCACCAGACCGACCACCCAGACCGAACCGCCGAGCACCTGCCAGAAGGTGAACGGGCGGACCGGCACCTCCAGCACGCCGCAGAGCGGGTTCAGCACGGTCCGCACCACCGGGATGAACCGGGCGAGCACGATCGCCTTGCCCGGCCCGTACCTGGCCAGCAACCCCTCCGCCCGCCGGACGCCCTCCTCCAGGCTCTTGCGTCTGCTGCGGCGCAGCAGCGCCCGCCCGCCCCGCCGGCCGATCAGGTAGCCCACCTGGGCGCCGGCCAGCGCGCCGGCCAGGGCCGCCGGGATCACCTGGTACAGCTCCAGCCGCGGCCCCGCGGTCGCACCCGGGACGCAGAGCAGCCCGGCGGTGAAGAGCAGCGAGTCGCCCGGCAGGAAGAAGCCGATCAGCAGGCCGGTCTCGGCGAAGAGCACCACGGCGATGCCGAGCGCGCCGAACGCGGTGAGCAGCGAGGAGGCGTCCAGCGGGTCCACCGCGAGGGCGGCGACGGCCGGGCCGGCGGGCGACGGGAGCAAGGCTGGCGGACCTCCGTGCGTTGACGGGCGGCGGCACGGCGGCGCACGCCCCGACCGCCTCCGGGGCGGCGGACGATCCACTCGAATCTAGGGCCTTTCCGGCCGATCCGGTCGTAGACAACGCCGGGCCTCCGGCGCGCCACGGGGGCGGCCGTCCGGGCCGTCCGGAGCCGACGGCCCGCCATTCCGCATTGGCATGTCCACTCTCATAGCCTCGCCCGTGCCGACTTGGCAGACCCCACCCGCGGGACCGGGCGCCCCCCGTACGCTTTCGTCAGCGCGTCGGCCCCGGCGCGCCCTCGGACGGCGGCGAGGAGCGAACCGAGTGCGGCAGACCGGACGGCAGACCCGACGGCCCGAGCGCCGATCCCCGCAGCCGGCGGCGGAGCTGGCCAAGGTCCACGACCGCGTCCTCGCCGAAGCCGCCGCCCGCGACCTCGCCCGGGAGGGCGCGCCGCCCTCCGACGGCGACCGGCCGCTCCCGCAGCCCCGCCCCGAGATCGGCGACTCCTGGGCCCGCCTGCGCCGTCTCGGCCTCGACCCGGACGCCGGCGCCGCCGCCGTCCACCTGGGCCCCGCCGAGGTCGAGCACCGACGCCGGGCCAGCGGCCTCGACTCGCTGCTGCCGGTGCTGCGCGACACCCTGCTCGACTCGGCCGGCGCCGTCCCGCTGATCCTGGCCATCGCCGACGCCGAGGGCCACGTGCTGTGGCAGGAGGGCGAACGGGGGCTGCGGCGCAGCGCCGACCGGATCGGCTTCCTCACCGGCGCCCGCTGGGTCGAGGAGGACGTCGGCACCAACGGCATCGCCGCGGCCCTGCGCGCCCGGCGGCCGATGCAGGTCCACTCCTCCGAGCACTACCTGCGCAGCCACCACTCCTGGACCTGCGTCGCCGCCCCGGTCCACGACCCGGGCACCGGCCGGCTGGTCGGCGCGATCAACCTCAGCGGCCCGGCCCACACCGTCCAGCCCTACCTGCTGCAGCTCACCGCCACCGCCGCCCGGCTCGCCGAGACCGAGCTGCGCGCCCGCCGCCTGGAGTCGCTGCACCAGCTGCGCACGCTGGCCGCCCCGCTGCTGGCCCGGGTGAACGGTCCGGCACTGGTGGTGGACGCCGCGGGCTGGACGGCCGCCGCGGCCGGACTGCCGCCGCCCACCCGGCTGCGCCTGCCCTCCGAGGGCTGGAACCCGGCCGCCGTGCACTGGCTGCCCAGCCTGGGCGAGTGCGCGATCGAGCCGCTGGCCGACGGCTGGCTGATCCGTCCGGTCCACCGGCCCGAGAACGGCCGGCCGGGCGATGCCGGGGCGGCCGTCGCCGAGCAGGCCCAGGGCGCCCGGCTCCGCGTCGACCTGCGCCGCCCGGACCGCCCCGAACTGTCGGTGCACGGCGTGGTCGGCAGCTGGTCGCACGCGCTGAGCCCGCGCCACGCCGAACTGCTCCTGCTGCTCGCCGTCGAGCGCGACGGGCGCAGCGCGGCCCAGCTCGCCGACGCGCTCTTCGGCGACCCGGGGCGGACGGTGACGGTGCGGGCCGAACTGTCCCGGCTGCGGCGCCACCTCGGCGGCCTCCTGGCCCACCGGCCCTACCGGTTCGCCGACTCGGTGCTGGTCACCGTGCTGGGGCCGGAGGATCCGTACGACCTGCTGCCGGCCTCCTCGGCCCCGGCCGTGCGCCGGCTGCGGGCCGCTCTGGCCGCCGGAACGGTCCGGCTCCCGGGCGCGAACGGCGCCCCGCCACCGGCCGTGGCCGTGGCGCCGGGCGCCGCGCCCGTTCCGGCGCCGCGCG
Organism: Kitasatospora hibisci; assembly: GCF_043950205.1. NCBI lineage: Bacteria > Bacillati > Actinomycetota > Actinomycetes > Kitasatosporales > Streptomycetaceae > Kitasatospora > Kitasatospora hibisci. The sequence goes on from NZ_CP171642.1 coordinate 2,425,962, forward strand.
GCCCGGCGGGTCCCGGGTCCGCGCCGACCCGCTGTCAGCCGTCGGCGAGCAGTGCGGACAGCTGGGCGTCGGTCGGGCCGCAGGCCTGCTCGGCCTCCTCCGAGACCAGCGCGTAGGTCCGCTCCAGCCAGGCCTGCACCCGGGGCTTGGAGACCTCCAACAGGGCGCTGCCGTGGGGTGATTCCAGCGCCAGGTGCAACGTCGAGCCGTGGCACGGGCAGTACGCCGGCCACAGCTTGACGTCGCCCTGGCCGCTCAGGGAGCGCAGTCCGTCGCGCAGCAGGTCGCGCGAGAACACCCAGTCGGCCTCGTCCGGCCGGCCGAGGTGGAACGTCAGCAGCACCTCGTACGGGCGCTCGGCGTCGAACCGGAACCGGGTGCGGACCTCGCCGACGGCCTCCTCGCCCAGCGATATCCGCAGCGTGAGCACCTCCTCCACCGCCGCCGGGGCGGCGGTGGAGCCTGCCTCATCGCCGCCCGTGGGGGTGGCGGCGAGAGGGGCAGTGGAGGGTGCGGGCAGCGGGTCGGGCGGCATGACGGTCTCTCCGGGACGGCGTGGGATTCCCTCAGCCTGCGCTACCGGACGCCGAACCGGCAAGGGTTGCAAGGGGGTTGCAACCCTCCCGGCACCGACCGGAGAACCCCTGCCCGCCTTGTCAGACGGACCGTCAACTTCCGTTCCCGGAAAGGATGTCCACGGGTCGGATTGGTTCGGTCCGAGGGCTGGCCGCCCACCCGGCCCCCGCTGGTACGCTCGTCCCCCTGCCGGCGCGGGCCCGCGTGCGTCCACCGGCGCGCCCGCGTGCGCGCCCGGGGACCGTCGCGGCCGGATCCGGGGTGGCCGGGGCACACCTTCGGGGCCCGGAGCGGTGATTCGGGACCGACGGCGCCGCGTGGGACAATGCGGCGACCGCAACGGCGACTTCGGGGGATTTCGTGGAGGGGAGGGGTCCGGTGGCTGCGCGCGAGGACACCGGGCAGGGGGCGCCGTACGGGCATGACCGACAGCACGAGCGCCGCGGCCTGCACGGTCGGCCGAAGCCCTTCGGCGGCCGGCTCCGGCTGCCCACCCTGCGCTTCTCCGGTGCCGCGATGGCGATGTCCACCGTGGTCGGCATCAGCATCGCCACCACCTTCCTGCTCAACGAGCAGCAGGGCGTCGGCCGCCGGGCCGGGGTGTCCCGGGTCGGCTCGACGCCGCCTCCCGCGCCGGACACCGGCGACGGGACGGACGACGCCTCCGCCGCCGCACCACGCGACCGGACCGCGCCGCCCGGCCGTCCCGGGGTCCGTCCGGCGGAGGAGTCCTCGCCGAGCGCGGCCGTCGCACACCCGCCGGCCTCCGGCGGACCCGCGTCGCAGGCCTCGGCCCCGGCTCCGTCCCTGCCGCTCGCCGAGGGCGGCCGCGCTGACCGGGCCGACGCGGACCGGGGATCCGGCCCGTCGGCCGAGGCGCTCGGGGCCGTCCCGGACGACCGCGCGACCGCGACCGGCGGGCCGACCACCGATCCGGCGACCGCGAGCCCGTCCGGGTCACCGTCGGCCTCGCCGTACGCCACACAGTCCGGCTCCCCGCAGCCGGCGCAGCAGCAGCCGGCCTCACCGCGGCCGCTGCTCCCGGACACCGGCGCGCCCGGGCCGCAGCTCCCCGAGATCCTCGCCACCGGGCCGGACCAGGACGGCCGGCCGGCCGACGGCGCACCCGGCCCCGCCAAGGACACCGGCACCGGCACCGGCACCGGCACCGGCACCACCGATGGTCCCACCGACGACGCCGCCGACCTGGCGCTCACCGGCACCGCCGTCGTCCAGCCGCTCGGCCGCGACGGCAGCCACCACCTGCTCACCCTCACCGTCACCGAGCCGGTCACCGCGCTGCAGGCCGAGCTCCGCCTCTCCGCCGGCGAGCTGGCGCCCGGCAGCGGCACCGTGTGGACCGACCTCCCGGGCGCCGTGGCCACCGTCCAGCAGGAACGCGGCACGCTGGTCTACCGGTTCACCACCCCGCCCGGTACCGACGTCCGGCCCGGGCGGTACGGCTTCGGGGTCCGGGGCGTCCGCCCACTGCCCGCCGCCGAGCCCCTGCCGACCACCGCGACCCTGCCCTCCGTCACCGTCCCGGGCCGCCCCGGAACCGGCGTAGTCGGCCCCACCGGCGTAGTCGGCCCCACCGGCGTAGTCGGCCCGAGCGCCGCGAGCCGACCCGGGGCAGGCGTGACAGCCCCCACCGGCCCGATCGCCCCCACCGCCGCGGCCACGCCGACCGGGGCTCCGCGCACGGCCGCCGCGAAGGCCCCCGCGGTCGAGAGCTGGAACGCCGCCGCCTTCGCCATCGACCACCCGCGGGCGGTCGCCGCACTCGGCACCTTCACCGCCGCGGCGCGCTGACCGTCCGCCCGACAGCCCGACAGGTCACCGGCCCGCTCGGGCTCTTCCGGCCGGGCCCGTTCGTTACTGTGGGTACCACTCGGCACGGCGCCCCCGAGGCGGGATCGATGCCGTGCCACCGCATCCGAGGAGGAGTACGTGTCCACGGTCCTGACCCAAGGCGGCAACGCCCCGCTGACCGCCGCGCGGGTGACCGTCGAGGTCACCGCGCCCAAGGCGCTGGACGTCTCCGGCCTGTTGCTGACCGACGCCGGTAAGGTCCGCTCGGACGCCGACTTCGTCTTCTACAACGCCCCTAACGGCCCCGGCGTCACCCACCGCCCGGCCACCGCCGGCACCCCGGACGCCATCGCCATCGACACCGCCGCCGTCCCGGCCGGTATCACCAAGATCGTGGTGACCGCCAGCCCCGACGAGGCGGGCGCCACCTTCGCCGGTATGGAACCGACCGCCACCGTCCGCGACGCCGACTCCGGCCAGGTGCTGGTGACCTTCACCCCGCCGCCGCTCAGCCGCGAGACCGCGCTGATCGTGGTCGAGGTCTACCAGCGCAACGGTGCCTGGAAGGTGCGCGCGGTCGGCCAGGGCTACGCCGACGGGCTTGCCGGCATCGCCACCGACTTCGGTGTCAGTGTCGACGACGCGCCCGCCCCGGCAGCGCCGGTCGCCTCTCCCGTCGCACCCGCGGTCGCCCCGCCCGCGCCGCCGGCCCCGCCCGTGGCCCCGCCGGCGCCCCCGGCCCCGCCCGCCCCGTCGGCCGACCCGCGCGTCGCGATGACCGCCGGCGGCCCGGTTCCCGCCGCCCCGCCGGCCGAGCCCGTCCCCTCCCTCACCAAGGTCACCCTGGACAAGGGCCGGGTCAGCCTCACCAAGGGCGGCTCGGTCTCACTGGAGAAGAACGGCAAGCCCTTCCTCTCCTCGGTCCGGATGGGCCTCGGCTGGGAGCCCGCAGGCCGCGGCCGCAACATCGACCTGGACGCCTCCTGCATCGCCTTCGACGCCCAGCGCGAGAAGCTGGACACCGCCTGGTTCATGAAGCTGGGCATCTTCAACGGCGCCGTCGCCCACTCCGGCGACAACCTCACCGGCGAGGGCGGCGGTGACGACGAGTCGATCACCGTCCACCTGAACGGCCTGCCGCCCGAGGTCTGCGGGCTGGTCTTCGTGGTGAACTCCTTCTCCGGCCAGAAGTTCACCGAGGTCAAGAACGCCTACTGCCGTCTGGTGGACGCCGGTTCGGGCCAGGAGCTCGTCCGCTTCGACCTCACCTCCTCCGAACCGCACACCGGCGTGGTGATGTGCAAGCTGGTCCGCCAGTACTCGGGCGAGTGGGTGATGACCGCGATCGGCGAGTACGTCGACGCCAAGACCGCCCGCGCCATGGTCAAGCCCGCCGCGTCGATGCTCTGACGCCCCGTCGGTGGTGCCCGGGCCACGGCCCGGGCACCACCGCAAACCGGTGGCACCCGATCCACCCCGCTGGCATCCTGTCCGCATGCTGATCAGGGAAGCCACCGCCGAGGACTGGCCGGCCGTCTGGCCGTTCTTCCACGCCATCGTCGCCGCCGGCGAGACCTTCACCTTCCCGCTCGACCTCGACGTCGAGCAGGGCCGGAGCTGGTGGATGCTCGACGCCCCGAACCGCACGGTGGTCGCCGTCGACGAGGCGACCGGCGCGGTGCTCGGCAGCGCGAAGATGAACCGCAACCACCAGGGCAACGGCTCGCACATCGCCAGCGCCAGCTACATGGTCGACCCGGCGCACTCCGGCCGCGGCGTCGGCCGGGCCCTGGCCGAGTACACCCTCGACTGGGCGCGCGAGTCCGGCTATCGGGCCATGCAGTTCAACGCGGTGGTCGCCGCCAACGAGCGCGCCGTGCACCTCTACCGGTCGCTGGGTTTCGACATCATCGGCACCCTCCCCGAGGGGTTCCGCCACCCCGAGCTGGGCTACGTCGGCCTGCACGTCATGTACCGGGCACTCTGAGCCGGAACCTCAGCCGGAGCCGGACCGGAGCCGGCTACTCCTCGATCGCGCCGCCGACGCGCCGCAGGTGCCGCCGGAAGCTGTAGGACGGATCGGCGGCGCGCCGCTCCAGGTACTCGTCGAAGGCCGTCTGCCGGCGCAGCGTGTCACCCGAGCGGATCCGGTCCGCCTGCGCGCGCTCGGTGCGCGCGATCCCGGCCGCCGTCTCCAGCAGCTCGTCCACCCGGTCACCGGGCACGAACAGCACACCGTCGGCGTCCCCGAACACCGCGTCCCCGGCGCTCACCAGGTGCGGCCCGAAGCGCGCGGTGACCAGCGCCTCCGGCTCCCGCTCGTCGAGCCGCAGCGGGCCGAGCGGCAGCGACCCGTAGCTGAACACCGGCAGCCCGATCTCCACCAGTTCGGGGGTGTCCCGGTGCAGGCCCCACACCACCACCCCGGCCACCCCGGCGGCCCGCGCCTCCAGCACCGCGAGGTCGCCGACACAGGCCTCGTCCGTGCGCCCGTCGTTGTCGATCACCAGCACGTCACCCGGCCCGGCCGCACCGTACGCCTCCAGGAAGACGTCCACGCTCCCGTAGTGCCGCACCGGCAGCGCCCGCCCGGCGATCCGGCTCCCGGCGGCGACCGGCGCGATCCCGGCCGGCGCGGGGCGCGGCTCCACGCCCAGCCGCACACAGGCATCCGCCAGCAGCGGCGTCGACAACTCGGCGAATCTCTTCTGCACGCCAACTCCTCGTGTTCGCCATCCAGTTCACCAGCAAGGCGATCCTACGGCGCCCCCCTCCCGCACACCATCGAGCGAGAAGCCGCCGTACACGGCACAGCGCCGCGGACTCGCCGTCAGCGTGACTGACGCCTGAAGGAGGGGCATCAGGAGTGCTGTGGTGCACGAGCAACCGATCACGGGCTCCCCGTCGCAGGAGGACGTCCAGCCGGAGAGCTTCCTGAGCAGCCCGTCGGTCTTCCGCTTCGACAACGACATGATCGGCACAGCGCCGCTGCCCGGCAGGATCAGCCACGCCGCCCCGATGATGCACCTACGGCGGGCGCAGGGCGACGGTGTGTTCGACCGGTTCGCCGGCCACATCGAGGACCTGTCGGGCAAGGGACGCGACGTGTGGACGATCCCGACCGCGGAGGCGGTGGAGCATGCCCAGGCGTGACTACGAGGACGGTCCGAACGCCCCGAAGGCGAACTGCCTGGTACCGGCCGCCGGCGTCGTCGTGGTGGACGACGCCGGGCGCGTGCTCCTCCAGCGACGCACCGACAACGGCATGTGGGCCCTGCCCGGCGGCAGGATGGACCTTGGCGAGTCCCCGGCCGGCTGCGGAATCCGCGAGACCCGCGAGGAAACCGGCCTCGACATCGAGATCACCGGCATCGTTGGCACCCACACCAACCCCGGGCACGTCTTCGCCTACGACGACGGTGAGGTCCGTCAGGAGTTCTCCGTCCGCCTTCTCGGGCGCCCGATCGGCGGCGGGCTTCAGGTGTCCGACGAGTCCCGCGAGGTGGCGTGGTTCTCGCCCGCGCAGACGGACGAGCTGCCGATGGTGCCCAGCACCCGTAAGCGGCTCGCGGACTGGCGGGGTGGTGTGATCCCGGTGGTGCGATGACCAGCCCTGCCGGCAGCCTCCCGTAGAAATGGATCTCTGTCAGGACTCTGCGGGCCCCGTTGGGCCGCATGGTCCGGCCGGAGGCGTAGACCGGTCGCACGACTTGGCGGCGGAGCTGATGTCAGCTCCGCCGCTGGTCATATGGCCTGAGGTCAGCCGCGGGTGGCCATCGCGCGCAGGAAGAAGGTGAGGTTGGCCGGGCGCTCGGCGAGGCGGCGCATGAAGTAGCCGTACCACTCCTGGCCGTAGGGCAGGTACACCCGCATGGTGTTGCCCTCGCCGGCGAGGCGCAGCTGCTCCTCCGGCCGGATGCCGTACAGCATCTGGTACTCGTAGGAGTCGCGCTTGCGGCCGTTCCACTGGGCCAGCTGGTCGGCGATCTTGATCATGTGGGGGTCGTGCGAGGCGATCATCGGGTAGCCCTCGCCGGCCATCAGGATCTTCAGCGCCCGGACGTACGCGAGGTCGACCTCGTGCTTGCCCTGGAAGGCCACCGACTCGGGCTCCTTGTAGGCGCCCTTGCACAGGCGCACCCGGGAGCCGGCGCCGGCGAACTCGCGGCAGTCGGCCTCGGTGCGGCGCAGGTAGGCCTGGAGGACGACGCCCAGCCACGGGAAGTCGGCCCGCAGCTCGCGCGCGATGGAGAGGGTGGAGTCGGTGGTGGTGTGGTCCTCCATGTCGAGGGTCACCGTGGTGCCGGCGGCGGCGGCCGCCTCGCAGATCCGGCGGGCGTTCTCCAGGGCGATCTTCTCGCCGTCCACCGGCAGGAACTGGCCGACCGCGGACAGCTTCACCGAGACCTCGGCGCCGGCCGCGAGGCCGGTGTCCTTCAGCGCGGCGAGCAGGTGCTCGTACGCCTCGGCGGTGGCCGCGGCCTGGGTGGCGTCCTGGGTGTCCTCGCCGAGGTGGTCCAGGGTGACCTTGCGGCCGGTGGCGACGAGGTCGTCGCAGGCGGTGACCGCGTCGTCGAGCTTCTCGCCGGCGACGAAGCGCTCGACTATGGCGTGGGTCGGCGGGAACTTCTCGACCACGGTGCGGACCTGCGACGAACGCGAAGCCGCGAGGAGGGCGGAACGGAGCATCGTGACTCCTGGGGCTGGTGCTTCCAAGGGTGGCAGAAGGGCCGGGGCGGCGGCTCGGGGGTTGGTCCGCCGCCCCGGCGGGCGGCGCCCGGCTGCGGGGCCGGGCGCCGGTGGGCGGAGGGTCAGCCCATGTGCGGGTAGCGGTAGTCCGTCGGCGGGACGAAGGTCTCCTTCACCGAACGGGTCGAGGTCCAGCGCGCCAGGTTCTGCTTGGCGCCGGCCTTGTCGTTGGTGCCCGAGGCCCGGCCGCCGCCGAACGGCTGCTGGCCGACGACCGCGCCGGTCGGCTTGTCGTTGATGTAGAAGTTGCCGGCCGCGAAGCGCAGCTTGTGCATGGCGTCCTGGGCCGCGGCGCGGTCCTGGGAGATGATCGAGCCGGTCAGGCCGTAGGCCGACACCGACTCCATCTGGGCCAGCATCTCCTCGTACTTCTCGTCCTCGTAGACGTACACGGCGAGGACCGGGCCGAAGTACTCGTCCTTGAAGTACTCGCTCGCCGGGTCCTGGCAGACCAGGACGGTCGGGCGGACGAAGTAGCCCACCGAGTCGTCGTAGGTGCCGCCGGCCAGGACCTCGACCTGCGGGTCGGCCTGGGCGCGGTCGATCGCGGCCTTGTTCTTGGCGAAGGCGCGGTCGTCGATGACGGCCGACATGAAGTTGCCCAGGTCGCTGACGTCGCCCATGGTGAGGCCCTCGACCTCGTCGCGGAAGTCGTCCTTCAGCCCGGCCCAGATCGAGGCCGGGACGTACGCGCGGGAGAGCGCCGAGCACTTCTGGCCCTGGAACTCGAAGGCGCCGCGGGTCATCGCGGTCTTCAGCACGGCCGGGTCGGCGGACGGGTGGGCGACCAGGAAGTCCTTGCCGCCGGTCTCGCCGACGATCCGCGGGTAGGTGCGGTAGCCGGCGATGTTGGTGCCGACCTCGCGCCACAGGTGCTGGAAGGTCGCGGTGGAGCCGGTGAAGTGGATGCCGGCCAGCGCCGGGTGCTTCAGCGCGACGGCGGAGACGTCCAGGCCGTCGCCGGTGACCATGTTGATGACGCCCTTGGGCAGCCCGGCCTCCTCCAGCAGCTGCATCAGCAGGTGCGCGGAGAACTGCTGGGTCGGGGACGGCTTCCAGAGCACCACGTTGCCCATCAGCGCCGGCGCGGTCGGCAGGTTGCCGGCGATGGCGGTGAAGTTGAACGGGGTGATCGCGTAGACGAAGCCCTCCAGCGGTCGGTGGTCGCTGCGGTTCCACACCCCGTCCGAGGAGATCGGCTGCTCGGCCATGATCTGGCGGGCGAAGTGCACGTTGAAGCGCAGGAAGTCGACCAGCTCGCAGGGGGTGTCGATCTCGGCCTGCTGGGCGGTCTTGGACTGGCCGAGCATGGTGGCGGCGGCCAGGGTCTCGCGCCAGGGGCCGGCCAGCAGGTCGGCGGCCTTGAGGAAGATCGCGGCGCGGGAGTCGAAGGAGAGCGCCTGCCAGGCCGGAGCAGCGGCCAGGGCAGCGTCGATGGCGTCCTGCGCGTCGGCCTGGGTGGCGTTGCGCAGGGTGCCGAGCCTCGCCGCGTGGTTGTGCGGCTGGACGACGTGGATCTCGGTGCCGCCGCCCATCCGGCGCTCACCGTTGATCGTCATGGTCAGCTGGACCGGCTCCTGGCCGCCCAGCTCCTTCAGCTTGGCCTCCAGGCGAGCCCGTTCCGGGCTGCCGGGGGCGTAGCTGTGGACCGGCTCGTTCACCGGCGCGGGGACCTGGGTCACAGCGTCCATAGAGCGCACGCTCTCCTTCGGTTGATGCGGGGGATGCCGACGCGGGTCGCACGTCGACCACACGACGAACGCTATTCCTGCGCAGGACCCGACTTGATTGGCCGGGCGGCTAAAGTCCCCCGTACGGCGTTGTCCGCTCCGACGAAGGGGGTCACGGTAGGGTCACGGCACCGCCTCGATCACCGGGTCCCGTCGGGTCCGGACTGCCCGCTGCCCGCCGCCCCACCCGCCTTCGCCCTCACCGGCCGCCCGAATCCTGTCCGCCCGGCTAAAATCGGCCGCACCGCATTGTCCGAGCGGATGAAAGCGGATGGAGGAGGGCCGGATGACCACCCCCGGACTCCCGCTCCGCCGGCTGCTGATGTCCCTCGGCGAGCCGCTGGTCGAGCTCCAGGCCGCCCCGCACGGGTTGGACGTCCCGGTCCGGGACGTCGCGATCCTCGACCCGGAGGACCCGCCCACCGCCGCGACCGGCGAGCTCGTGCTCGCCATCGGCGCCCGCGGCCGGGCCGCCCTCCCCGCACTGCGCGCGGCCGGCCGGGCCGGCGCCGCGGCCGTCGCGGTGAAGCTGGACGCGCCGGGGCAGGCCGACGCCCTGCGCGAGGCCGCGGCCGAGGCCGGCGTCGCGCTGCTCTCGGTCCGCCGGGAGACGCGCTGGGAGCACCTGGACTCGCTGGCCCGCGCGATCATCGCCGGCCCGGACGCCCCGGACACGGCCGGCACCCCCGAACACAACGCGGGCGACCTCTTCTCCCTCGCCCAGACCGTAGCCGTGCTCACCAACGGCATCGTCTCGATCGAGGACACCTCCAGCCGCGTGCTGGCGTACTCCCGCTCCTCCGACTCGGACGAGGTGGACGACCTCCGCCGGCTCTCCATCCTCGGTTGGCAGGGCCCCGAGCCCTACCTCTCCAAGCTCCGTGAGTGGGGCATCTTCCAGCACCTGCGCACCTCCGACGCGCCGATCGCCGTCGACCCGCACCCGGAGCTGGGCCTGCGCCGGCGCCTGGCGATCGGCATCCGGGCCGGGGCGCAGCCGCTCGGCACCATCTGGGTGCAGGAGGGTGCGCAGCCGCTGGCCCCGCTCGCCGACCAGGCGCTGGTCGGCGCGGCCCGGGTGGCGGCGGCGCAGCTGGTCCGGCGCCGCCGCGAGCTGTCGGCGGACGTCCGGCTGACCCGGACCCTGCTCACCGGGCTGCTGGAGGGCTCCACCGGCCCGCAGTCGCTCGCCACCCACCTGGGGCTGGACCTGCACCGCCCGGCGACCGTGCTGGCGTACAGCGCCCGGACCACCGAGGCGCTCACCCGCTCCGAGGTGACCGGCCTGATCTCGGTGCACACCGCGGCCCGGCACCGCAGCGCCCTGCTCGCCCCGATCGAGTCGCGGGTGTACGTGCTGCTGCCCGAGCTGCCGCCGGGGCTGGCGATGACGACGGTGCGCGGCTGGGCGCAGGAGGTGGTCGCGGCGGCGCGGGACCATCTGGGGGTCCCGCTGCGGGCGGCGATCGGCTCGACCGTGGACGGCCTCGCCCGGGTACCGGACTCCCGGGCCCAGGCGGACCGGATCCTGGACGCGATGGGCCGGGGCGGGGTGGACCTGGAGGTCGCGGCGCTGATCGACGTCCAGGCCGAGGTGCTGGTGAGCGAGATGCTGGCGCTGCTCCAGGAGCGCGGCGGCCTGCGCGACCCCCGGCTGACCGCGCTCACCGCGTACGACCGGCGGCACGGCACCCGGCTCGCCGAGTCGGTGCTGGCCTGGCTGGACGCGCTGGGCGAGGTGCGGGTGGCGGCGGACGCCCTGCACATCCACCCCAACACCCTGCGCTACCGGGTCCGCCGGGCGGAGCAGTTGACCGGTATCGACCTGACCCAGCCGCAGCAGCGGCTGCTGGCCATGCTCCAGCTACGACTGCCGCCCGAGGGCTGACCTCCGGGAACACCGGGCAGTCCGCCGCCGGACGCCGGAACGCCGGGAGGGGCCCGCCGGAGCGGGCCCCTCCCGTCAGCTGCGGTCAGCTGCCGTCAGTGCTGCGAACTCACTCGCCGTAGCCCTGGCCGCGCTTGTGCTCCTTCAGCCGGTGCCACGGGCCGGTGATGGCCAGCTGGATGCCCGGGGTCTGGATGTTGGCGAACAGGGTCTTGCCGTCGTCCGAGAAGGTGACGCCGGTGAACTCGCTGAACTCCGGCTTCTCGGCGGTGCCGATGTTCAGCTCGTTGCGGGCGATCGGGTAGGTCAGACCCTCCTCGGTGGCACCGAACAGGTGCGAGACGCCCTCGCCGTCCTCGGCGATCACGATGCCGCCGTAGGGCGAGACGGTGATGTTGTCCGGGCCGTCGTAGTTGTCGTGGTCGCCCCAGACGTCGGTGTTGACGCCGAGCAGCACCTTCAGGGTGATGGTGCGGCGGACCGGGTTGTAGAACCAGACCTGGCCGTCGTGCTGCAGCGGGCTCTCGGAGCGGGCGAAGCTGGAGACGAAGTAGAAGCCGCCGTCACCCCACCACATGCCCTCCAGCTTGCGGGCGCGGGTGACCTCGCCGTCCTTGAACTGCTTGCGGATGGACACCGTGCGGGCATCGCGGTCCTGGACCTTGACCCAGTCCACGCCGTAGGTGGTGCCGACCTTGGTGGCGCGCGAGAGGTCGTCGATCAGCTTGCCCTGCGCGTCGAAGACCTTGAAGGCCTCCAGCACACCGGCGTCGGCGGCGAGCTTGCGCAGCTGGTAGCGGCCGTGCTTGAAGCCGGCCGGCGGGGTCCAGCGGAACAGCAGGCCGTTCGGGTTGGAGGCGTCCTCGGTCAGGTAGACGTGGCCGCGCTTCGGGTCGACGACGACGGCCTCGTGCGCGAACCGGCCGAAGGCCTTCACCGGCTGCGGGTCGCGGTTGTAGTCGTCGTCGAACGGGTCGACCTCGAAGATGTAGCCGTGGTCCTTGGTGAAGCCGTTCTTGCCGGCCTTGTCCTCGGTCTCCTCGCCGGACAGCCAGGTACCCCACGGGGTCACGCCGCCCGCGCAGTTGGTGGCGGTGCCGGCGATGCCGACCCACTGCTCGACCTTGCCGTTGGACTTGGCGTGCACGATGGTGCAGCCGCCGGCCGCGCCCGGGTCGTAGACGTGGCCCTCGGTCAGCGGCACGGGGTTCGGCCAGTTGGCGCGGGCGCCGCTCAGCTCGTGGTTGACGACCAGCAGGTTGCCGCCGTGCTCGTCCTCGAAGGCGGAGGTGCCGTCGTGGTTGCTCGGGGTGAACTCACCCGTGCGCAGCCTGGTCTGGCCGGCGCGGTTGAGCACCTTGTACTTGAAGCCCTGGGGCAGCGAGAGCAGGCCCTCGGCGTCCTTGACCAGCGGGCCGTAGCCGACCGCGGCGCGCTCGGCGTCGGCGGTCGCGGCGGCCTGCACCTCGCCGCCGGCCGGGGCGGCGATCGCGCCCGGGGCGCTGGCCAGCGCCTCGGCGCTGCCGGCGATCAGGACGCCGGCCCCGACGAGGGTGGAACGGTTGACGAAGTCCCGGCGGGACAGCGACATGTCAGTCACTCCTGAGAGGTGGGCCGCCGACCGGGTCGGACCCGGTGCGTGGCGAGCGAGGTGTCGAGGCAGGTCGTCGACGCCCAGCAGACTCCGCCGTTCCGGTGAACGCCCAGTGAATCGGACACCTCGTCAGGGTGGTCATTTGCCAACCGTATTCGAACCCGTGACCCGCCCTTTGCCGTGAGCACCACAGGTCACGCGGGGTCGGCCGGCCGCATCGCCCGGCACCGGCCCCGCGGGACCTCACCGCCCGGTGCGCGCCACCCGCCACTGCTCCCAGGCGGCGAGCCAGAGCTGCTCGGCGAGCCGGTGCTCCTCCCAGTGCTCGCCCTCGGCGCGGGACCGGTCCCGCCACACCTGTGCCCAGGCGCGCTGGGCCGGCAGGCTCGGCACCTCGCTGGCGAACACCGTGTGGCGGATCACCTCCTCGACGGCGGCCGCCCCGTCCGGGGTCCCGACCGCCCACGGGATCTGCCGGGCGAGCCGGTCCAGGTGGTTGACCATCGCGGTCACCGCCGCCACCGCCTCCGTCCGGGACTCCGAGGCGAGGCGCATCTGCTGGCGCACCGCGGCCTCCCAGCGCAGCGTGCCGGTCTCGCCGCGCAGGTCGCGCGGCAGCCGCGGCGTCCGGCCGGCCCGGACCTGCGCCTCGATCGCGGCCGACTCGGCGATGCTGTGCTCGATCACCGCGCGGTGTGCCTCCAGCCCGGTGACCGGCGGGAGCTCGCGCTCCTCCACCGGCACGTACCGGCCGCGGCGCGCGGCGAGCGAGCGGAGCAGGGCCGTGCGGCCCACCAGGTACCGCTCGGTCTCCGCCACCGGTGCCAGTTCGAGCCCCCCGGGCCGGACCCCGCGCGCGCAGACGGTGACGGTCAGTCCGCCCACCCGCAGCCGCCCGGCCCAGACCGGCCCGGCACCCGGCTGCGGGCAGACGTCGGGCAGCGGCGCGTCCGGCCGGACCCAGCGCTCGCGCCGGTCCTCGTGCACCTCGACGGCCTGCGGCTCACCGTCGACGGTGATCCACTCGCGCAGCTCCCGGACCCGCCCGGGGCAGTCGCCCTCGTCCACCCCGAGCTGCTCGTAGACCCGGTCGCGCTCGTCCTCGACCACGTCCTCCAGGTCCGGCAGCGCGTCGAACCGTTCGGCGCCCGGTCGGTAGGTGCGCACGGTGACGTACGGGCCGTCGGCACAGGTCCAGTCGCCGGACTGGACCTCGACCCAGCAGAGCAGGCCGTCCGAGGTCTCGAACGCGGCCAGCGCGTCGCCGTCCGGGGCCACCCCGCCCGCGACGCCGTACACCGGGAAGTCCGCCGCGGCGAGGGCGCGGCGGGCGAAGTCCTCCTGCTCGGCGCAGCCGTCCTCCCGGCCCCACGGCTCCGCGGGCCGCTCACCGCCGCCCCGGAGGCCGTCCCGCCGGCCACCGCTCTCCCGCTCCCGCTCCCGCTTCCGCGTCATCCCGGGCCGCACCCCCTGTCCTCGCCGGCTGTGTGCCGCCTCCGGACACGATACGTCGCCCGACCTGCCGGGTCATCAGCCCAGGTGCCCCGGCGGGCGGATCAGGGGGGCGGATCGCCGGGCGGACCGGAGCACGCACCGGGGCACGGCCCGGGGGCGCGGCCCGGGGGCGCGGCCCGGGACACGGATCGGCGCGTGGATCCGCAGGGCTCCGCCGTGTCAGGGCCCGGGTTGTCAGTCCGGCTTCCTACGCTGTCGGGCATGACAGCGCACAAGGACTTCCCGGCCCGGATCAGCATCGTCACCCTCGGCGTCGGCGACCTCGACCGCAGCGCCCGCTTCTACGAGGCGCTCGGCTGGAGCCGCTCGCCGGCCTCCAGCCCCGAGATCGTCTGGTTCCGCACCGCCGACTCGGTGCTCGGTCTCTTCCCCAACGACGAGCTGGCCGCCGACGCGGGCGTGCCCGACACCGGCGAGCCGTCCTTCCGGGGCGTCACCCTGGCGGTGAACCTGGAGTCGCCCGAACGGGTGGACGCCGCCCTGCGGACGGCGGTCGAGGCCGGCGCCACGGTGGTCAAGGCGCCGGAGCCGACCAGCTGGGGCGGCTACTCCGGCTACTTCGAGGACCCGGACGGCCACCTCTGGGAGCTGGCCCACAACCCGTTCTTCCCCTTCGCCGAGGACGGCTCGCTCGACCTCCCGTGAGCCCGGCCCGACACGAGCCCGACACGAGCCCGGCCGCCGTGAACACGGCCCGCCGCACGACCCTCCCGCCGTGAGCCCCGGCGCCCCCGCAGGGCACGAGGACTCCCACGGGGGCGGGGCAGGGGAGGGATCCCGGCGTCAGCCCTTGGAGCGCGCCTTGAAGGCGGCCTTGCGGGCCTCCTTGGCCACCGCCCGGTCCAGGTGCAGCTCGCCCACCACCTCCAGCACGTCCGCCGTGTAGGGGTGGTCGACCCGCCAGAGTTCGCCGAAGTAGCTCGCCGGGTTGTCCGTCACCGGCAGCTCGGCGATCAGCTCGCGCAGCACCTCCGCATCGCCGCCCGTGTCGAGCAGCTGGGCGGCGAAGGTGTCCACCACGGTCCACAGCGCCATCGCCCGCTCCGGCGCCGGCACGTCGGCCGCCCCGCGGCCGACCAGCCAGGCCCGCGCGCCCCCGCCCAGCTCCGGGTCGTCCAGCACCTCCCGGGCGGCGGGCTCGGCGCCCTCGCCCAGCATGGTCAGCGCGAGCTGGCAGAGCATCCGCCGCATCGGGGCGTACGCGTCGCTGCCGCGCGCCGCGGCCAGCAGCTCGCGCGCCGCCACCACCGGCTCCCGGCCGGTGACCCAGACCTTCAGTTCCTCGTCCGGCAGGACGTTGGAGGCCTCGCAGACACCACGCAGCAGCTCGACCGCGCCGCCCTGGGCCAGGTCGCCGACCAGCGGGGCGTCGTAGCCGTCCTCCAGCAGCCACTTCCGGATGCCGTACTGGCCGAGCGGGGTCAGCCGGACCAGTCCGAAGCGGGCCGACTCCTCCTCGTCCAGCGGCTCCTCGCCGACCGCGGGGAGCACCGGCTCCCCGCCCTCCTCGGCCTCCTCCTCGTCGAAGAGCTCCGGGTCGATCGGGCGGTAGTCCAGCACGCCCAGCTCGGCGAGATCGCCCAGCATCGGGTCCAGGGCGACCATCACATCGGTGATGTCGCCGAGCAGCTCCTCGCTCGGCTCCTCCCCCTCCGGCACCACCAGCAGCGCGGCCAGCACGCCGAGCGGCACGGTCTCGGTGCCCGGCTCGGCGAACGCGGTGGTCTCGTACAGCACCTGCAGCGCCTCGTCGAGCAGTTCGGCGGCCTCGTCCCTGGCGTCCTCGACCCGCGCCAGCCGGTCCTCGTCCTCCTCGGTCTCGGCACCCGGCTCGGCCGCCGCGCCGACTTCCTCGCCCTCGGGCAGCGAGTCCGCCTCCACGGCCAGCTCACGGACGATCCCGGCGGCGGTCAGCCAGAGCTCCAGAACGGTCTCCGGGTCCCCCTCCTCGGCCGGCTCCAGGTCCGGCCCCGGGACGGCCACGTGCTCGCCGGCCGCGGTGGTGCCGATCTCGATCAGGTCCAGGTCGCACGCCAGCGACCAGGCCCGCATCGCCTCGACCACCGCCTCCTCGGGCGCGTCGCCCTGCTCCGGGGCGAGGCCGAGCAGCCGGGCGGCGGGCGCCCGGTCCGGGCCGGTGAGGTCGCCGTGCTCGTCCACCGGCCGGTGCGGGGCCGTCCAGCGGGCCAGCTTCAGCGCGTACCCGAACATCGGCACGGCCTTCGCCTGGGCGGTCAGCTCCGTCTCGGACGGCAGCTTGACCGGCGGCACCAGCACGGCCGCGTCGTCCAGGTCCTCGTCGTCCAGCCCGTGCGCGGCGAACGCCCCGTAGAGGTCCTGCAGCTCCAGATCCGCCGGTAGCACCGCCCCGGCCGCCCCCTCGTCCGGCGCGCCCTCCGACGAGGCCCCAGCGTTCTTCCGACGTCGTCCGGCCATCGTTGTGCGTTCTCCCTACACCGAGCGGTCAGCCGATCGACACCCCGGATATCAGCTCCGTGTGCCGGTCCACCACCTCAGCGTATAGGCCGGGCACCTCCGGCGCCCGGCCTCCAGGGGCGCGCGCCGCAACCGTGCGCCCACCCCTTATCCTTCGAACGGTGCCGTGCCCACCCCGCGCGGACCACCGGGCAACGACGCCCACCCCTCAGCTCATCCGCTCCACCAGGGAGCCCCGCACCGCGGCCACCACCACAGCGCCTCCGGACGGGTGCGCCGGCACACCCCGCCGACCCGGTGGTGCCCTGCCTCAGGAGATCCCTTACATGGCGGACCTCTCCCCCGCCGGCCCCGGCCTGCGCACCGCGCAGCTCGACGGACGCCGACTGTCGGAGGCCCTGCTTCCCATGGAGCTCGCGCCGCGCGCCCAGCTCCAGCTCGCCGCGATCAGCCGTTGGAACGCGCTGCGCGGCGTCCGCGTCGGCCTGGTGTCGACCGCGCTGCTGCTGATGCTGATCGGTGCCAATCTGGCGACGCCGATCTACCCGCTCCTCCAGCAGCGCCTCTCCCTGACCCCGCTCGACACCACGATCCTCTTCACGGTCTACGTGTTCGCGCTGGTCCCCGTCCTCGCCGTGGTCGGCCACTGGTCCGACCACCTCGGCCGGCGCGCCCTGATCCTGCCCGCCGTGGCACTGGCCGCCGCCGGCGACGTCGTGTTCGCCACCGCCGGCGGCTTCTGGCAGCTCGCCGCCGGCCGTGCCGTCCAGGGCATCGCGGTGGGCGTGTCCACCGGTGCCGCCGGCGCCGCCCTCGGCGACCTGCTGCCGGACCGCCCCACCCTGGCCGCCAAGCTGACGCTGGCCTGCTCAGCGGGCGGCGTCGCGATCGGCCCGATCGTCGGCGCGCTGTTGTCCGGCGGGTCCGACCCGCTGCTGACGCCGTTCCTGCTGCACGCCGTCGGCCTGCTGGCGCTCTGCGTGCCGCTCGCCGTGGTGCACCCGCGGATGCCCGGCCGCAACCGCCCGCCGGCCTCCCCGCCGCGGATCACCACCCCGGCCCACCTGCGCCCGCAGCGCCTCGCCCTGCCGACCGCCGGCCGCCGTGAGTTCCTGCTCGCCGCCGGCGCCGGGTTCGTCTCCTACGGCGTCTTCGGCGTCTACCTGGCCCTCGCCCCGGCCTTCTCCGCCCGGCTGCTGCACACCTCCTCGCACCTGACCGGGGCGATCGTGGCCGCGCTGCTGCTCGGCTCCTCCGCCGTGGCCCAGCTGCTCGTCCCGCCGACGGCGGACCGCCTGGTCATCGCCCTCGGCATGACCGGCCTGGCGACCGGCCTCGGCCTGGTCGTCACCGCCCAGTACACCGGCACCCCGGCGCTGCTGTTCATCGGCAGCGTCCTCGGCGGCATCTGCCAGGGCATCGCCTTCCGCTCGCTCTTCACCACCGCCGTCGCCGCGATGAACCCGGAGCGGCGGGGCTCGGAGCTGAGCTCCCTGTGGATCATCGTCTACCTGGGCAGCTCCGCGCCCATCATCGCCGTCGGCGCCCTCACCCAGCGCTACGGCCTCCTCCCCGCCGTCAGCGGCTTCGCCACCCTCGCCGCCCTCGCCTGCGCGGGCCTGGCCCTCGCCGTCGCCAGGCGCCCGAAGCACGCCTGACCTCCACGCACCAACGCCGCCGCCCGGGACGGATCTCCGTCCCGGGCGGCGGCGTTGTGTGAGGGCCCTACACGGTCCAGGGCTTCCAGGCATCCGTCCCGACCTCGACACCGAAGGGCTCGGGCAACCGGACGGCCTCGCCGAACTTCCACTCGCCCAGGACCTCGTACGTCCCCTCGGCCTTGTCCGGCTCGCCGGACAGGGTGATCCCCGGCTGTCGCGGATCGCGATCGATCAGCAGGTAGTGCGGAACCCCTGTCCGCGCGTATCCGCTCCACTCGGTGGGCTTGATCTGTCGGCCGAACACGGGCCGCCGATCGTGGCGCGCATCGGACGACGAGGTGACCTCGACCACCAGCTCAAGGTCGAGCGGGTGGAGATGGAGTGGATCCTCCGCCCGCTTGTCGGCATCGACGTCCCTGTGCACGACCACCATGTCGGGGATGTAGCCGTCACCGATCTCGACCAGATCCAGGTTGATGGTCTGCACAGCCCGCCACGGGAAGGCGGCATCGAGAAACCAAGCCCGCTCAAAGCCTCGCCGAACGTCCGAGAGGATCCCTCCATGGGCATAGACCGGCGCTGGTGACACGACGATCTCCCCTCCGATCACCTCAACCCGCGTGCCGTCGTCCGGGAGCCGGAGGTACTCGTCGAGTTCACCCCGGACCTCCATGGCATACGGCGAGTCAGGCAGAAGCAACTGCGCGAACGCAACTACCGACATGACATCGCTCTCTCCGACGTCGCGGCACCAGCCTGGCCGCCTGGTCGCAGATATACCACTGCCGCACAAACCTTTCCCTCGAAAGGGAGGTTTGCGCGGCAGTGAGTTGACGGAAAGCCCGACCGTCAGACGTTGAAGCCGAGGGCGCGGAGCTGCTCGCGGCCGTCGTCGGTGATCTTGTCCGGGCCCCACGGCGGCATCCAGACCCAGTTGATGCGCAGGTCCTGGACGAGGCCGTCGGTGGCGGTCTTGGCCTGGTCCTCGATGACGTCGGTCAGCGGGCAGGCCGCCGAGGTGAGCGTCATGTCGATGGTGGCCACGTCCGACTCGTCGATGTGGATCCCGTAGATCAGGCCCAGGTTGACGACGTCGATCCCCAGCTCGGGGTCGACGACGTCCATCAGGGCCTCGGTCAGGTCCTCGACGGAGACGGTGCCGGCGGTGGTGCCGACGATGCCCAGCGGCGCCTCTTCGGCGGAAGGGGCGGGCGTCTCGGTGTCACTCATGGTCTGTCCTCCTCTTCTGCTTCAGTCGTTGACGGCGGGCCGTGCGGCCAGCGCCTGGGCGGTGGCGTCCTTCCAGGCCATCCAGCTCAGCAGGGCGCACTTGACCCGGGCCGGGTACTTGGAGACGCCGGCGAACGCGATCGCGTCCTCCAGCACCTCCTCGTCGCCCTCGCCCTGGCCCTTGCTCTGCATCAGCTCCAGGAAGGCCTCCTGGACGGTCTGCGCCTCGCCCACGGTCTTGCCGACCACCAGGTCGTTCAGCACCGACGCGCTGGCCTGGCTGATGGAACACCCCTGCGACTCGTACGAGACGTCCGCGACCTTGGCGCCGTCGAGCTTCACCCGCAAGGTGATCTCGTCGCCGCAGGTCGGGTTGACGTGGTGCACCTCGGCGTCGCCGTCCCGCAGCCCCTTGCCGTGGGGGTTGCGGTAGTGGTCCAGGATGATGTCCTGGTACATCGAGTCGAGCTTCATGATCGCTGTGCCCCGTCCCGTCAGCCGAAGAAGTTCCGGACGTGGTGCAGGCCGGCGATCAGGGCGTCGACCTCGCCCGGCGTCGAGTACAGATAGAACGACGCCCGCGTGGTCGCCGGAATTCCGTACCGCAGGCAGACCGGCCGCGCGCAGTGGTGGCCGACCCGGACGGCGATGCCCTGCTCGTCCAGCACCTGACCGACGTCGTGCGGGTGGATGTCGCCCAGCGTGAACGAGATCGCGGCACCGCGGTCCACGGCCGTGCGCGGGCCGATGATCCGCAGGTCCGGGACCTCCAGCAGGCGCTCGACCGCGTACGCGGTGATCGCGTGCTCGTGGGCGGCGATCTTCTCCATGCCGATGCCGGACAGGTAGTCGACGGCCGCGCCCAGCCCGACCGCCTGGGCGATCGGCGGGGTGCCGGCCTCGAACTTGTGCGGCGCGGGGGCGTAGGTGGACGAGCCCATGGTGACGGTCTCGATCATCTCCCCGCCGCCGAGGAACGGCGGGAGGTCCTCCAGCAGCTCCTGGCGGCCCCAGAGGACGCCGATGCCGGTCGGGGCCAGCATCTTGTGGCCGGTGAAGGCGACGAAGTCGGCCTCCAGCGCCTGCACGTCCAGCACCATGTGCGGCGCGGCCTGCGAGGCGTCGATCAAGACCAGCGCGCCGACCGACTGGGCCTTGCGCACGATCGTCTCGACCGGGTTGACGGTGCCGAGCAGGTTGGAGACCAGGGTGAAGGAGACCACCTTGGTCTTCTCGGTGATCAGCTCGTCGATGGTGGAGAGGTCGAGCCGGCCCTCGTCGGTCAGCCCGAACCACTTCAGCTTCGCGCCGGTGCGCTGCGAGAGCAGCTGCCACGGCACGATGTTGGAGTGGTGCTCCATCTCCGTGATGACGATCTCGGAGTCCTGGTCCACCCGGTAGGGCTCGTCGGCCCAGCCGAGCATGTTGGCGACCAGGTTCAGCGACTCCGAGGCGTTCTTGGTGAAGATCACCTCGTTGCGGCTGGGCGCGTTGATGAACGCCGCGACCTTGTCACGGGCGCCCTCGTACAGCGCCGTGGCCTCCTCGGCCAGCACGTGCACGCCGCGGTGGACGTTGGCGTTGTGCCGCTCGTAGTAGGCGGTCAGTGCGTCCAGCACCTGGCGCGGCTTCTGCGAGGTGGCCGCGTTGTCCAGGTAGACGAGCGGCTTCTCCTCGTGCAGCAGCCGCTGCAGGACGGGGAAGTCCTTGCGGATCGCGTCGGTGTCGAGCAGGCCCTTCAGAGCCGCCGACTCGTGAGCACGGGTCACTCGGAAGCGCCCCCCTTCACGTAGGCCTCGTAGCCCTCCTCCTCCAGCTTGTCGGCCAGCTCGGCACCGCCGGACTCGACGATGCGGCCGCCCGCGAAGACGTGGACGTGGTCGGGCTTGATGTAGCGCAGGATGCGGGTGTAGTGGGTCACCAGCAGGGTGCCGACCTCACCGGTCTCGCGGACCCGGTTGATGCCCTCGGACACGATGCGCAGCGCGTCGACGTCCAGGCCGGAGTCGGTCTCGTCGAGGATCGCGATCTTCGGCTTGAGCAGCTCCAGCTGGAGGATCTCGTGGCGCTTCTTCTCACCGCCGGAGAAGCCCTCGTTGACGTTGCGCTCGGCGAAGGCCGGGTCCATCTGGAGGGCGGCCATCGCCTCCTTGACCTCCTTCACCCAGGTGCGCAGCTTGGGGGCCTCGCCGCGGACCGCGGTGGCGGCGGTGCGCAGGAAGTTGGAGACCGAGACGCCGGGGACCTCGACCGGGTACTGCATCGCCAGGAAGACGCCGGCGCGGGCGCGCTCGTCGACCGACATCTCCAGCACGTCCTCACCGTCCAGCAGCACCGAGCCGCCGGTGACGGTGTACTTGGGGTGGCCGGCGAGCGAGTAAGCCAGGGTGGACTTGCCGGAGCCGTTCGGACCCATGATGGCGTGGGTCTCGCCCTGCTTCACGGTCAGGTCGACGCCCTTCAGGATCTCCCGGGGGCCGTTCTCCGCCTCGACGGAGACGTGCAGGTCACGGATTTCAAGGGTTGCCATGTGTACTCAGGACTCCTGGTTGACGGAGACGAGCACATCGTCCCCTTCGATCTTTACGGGGTAGACAGCGACCGGCTTGGTGGCAGGCAGGCCGGAGGGCTTGCCGGTGCGCAGGTCGAAGCTGGAGCCGTGCAGCCAGCACTCGATCATGCAGTCCTCGACCTCGCCCTCGGAGAGCGAGACGTTCGCGTGCGAGCAGATGTCGTTGATCGCGAACACCCCCTCGTCGGTGCGGACGACGGACACCGGAACGCCGTTGAGGTCGACCCGCTTGGGCACGTCCTCGGCCAGCTCACTGAGCGCGCAGGCGCGGAGAAAACTCATCGGGTTCAGACCGCCGCTTCCAGCTCGGCCTCGATCTTCTCCATCAGGTGGTCCTGGATCTCGGCGACACCGATCTGCTGGACCAGCTCGGCGAAGAAGCCGCGCACCACCAGGCGGCGGGCCTCGTCGGCCGGGATGCCGCGGGCCTGCAGGTAGAACAGCTGCTCGTCGTCGAACCGGCCGGTGGCGGAGGCGTGTCCGGCGCCGACGATCTCGCCGGTCTCGATCTCCAGGTTGGGGATCGAGTCGACCCGGGCGCCGTCGGTGAGCACCAGGTTGCGGTTGTGCTCGTAGGTGTCGGTGCCCTCGGCGGCCGCGCGGATCAGCACGTCGCCGACCCAGACCGCGTGCGCGTCCTGACCCTGCAGCGCGCCCTTGTAGACGACGTTGGAGCGGCAGTGCGGGGTGTCGTGGTCGATGACCAGACGGTGCTCCAGGTGCTGGCCGGCGTCGGCGAAGTAGAG
Organism: Kitasatospora hibisci; assembly: GCF_043950205.1. Lineage (NCBI taxonomy): Bacteria > Bacillati > Actinomycetota > Actinomycetes > Kitasatosporales > Streptomycetaceae > Kitasatospora > Kitasatospora hibisci. The sequence continues at coordinate 2,448,471 of NZ_CP171642.1, forward strand.
GCCGAACAGCTCGGCCTCGCCGCCGGGCGCCGCGTAGGTGACCCGCGGGTGGATGCGGACCAGGTCGCCGCCGAAGGTGACGACCACGGACTTCAGCGAGGCGTCCCGGCCGACCAGGGCGGTCTGCTGGGCGGCGTGCACCGCGTCCCGGTCCCAGTCCTGGACCGAGACGAAGGTCAGCTTGGCGCCGTCGCCGAGCAGCAGCTCGACGTTGGCGGCGCGGGTGCCGGTGCCGGTGTGGTTCAGCACCACGACGGCCTCGGCGAACGGCTTGACGTCGATGACCACGTGGGCGAAGCGGGTGCCGCCCTCGCCGTGCACGTCGATCTTGACCGGCTCGGTGAGCACCGTCTCCTTGGGGACGGTGACGACCAGTGCCTGCTCGAAGGCGCTGAACGCCTGCGCGGCGACCCGGTCGACCGGCTTGCCGGCCTTGCCCAGGCGGGCGTCGTCGCGGCCGACGGTCTCGGCGGTGACGCCGTCCGGCAGGCTCAGCTCGACCTTGTCCTCGCCCTTCTCCGCACCGACGGCGCTGCCGTCGTGCAGGCCGCCGAGGCGGTGCAGCGGGGTGAACCGCCAGTCCTCCTCGCGGCCGGTCGGCACCGGGAAGTCGCCGACCTCGTAGGAGGGCTTGACCGCGACGCGGGCGTCGATCGGCTGCTGGACGGTGGCACGGCCGGTGCCGGGGCCGGCGAGCTGCGCGCCCGCGCCGGCCGTACCGACCTCGATCGACCCGGCGGTGGTGGAGCCGGTGGGGGTGTTGACGTCAGCCATGGCTGTCGTAGTGCTCTCTTCCTAAGAATGCGGACAAGGACTGCGTGCGGCTTCGCGTCAGCCGACGGAGCCCTCCATCTGCAGCTCGATCAGCCGGTTCAGCTCCAGCGCGTACTCCATCGGCAGCTCACGCGCGATCGGCTCGACGAAGCCGCGGACGATCATCGCCATCGCCTCGAACTCGGTCATGCCGCGGCTCATCAGGTAGAAGAGCTGGTCCTCGCTGACCTTGGAGACCGTCGCCTCGTGGCCCATGGACACGTCGTCCTCGCGGACGTCCACGTACGGGTAGGTGTCCGAGCGGGAGATGGTGTCGACCAGCAGCGCGTCGCAGAGCACGTTGGACTTGGCGCCCTTCGAGCCCTCACCGATCTCGATCAGACCGCGGTAGGAGGTACGGCCGCCGCCCCGCGCCACCGACTTGGAGACGATGTTGGAGGAGGTGTTCGGCGCCATGTGGACCATCTTGGCGCCGGCGTCCTGGTGCTGGCCCTCACCGGCGAAGGCGATCGACAGGGTCTCGCCCTTGGCGTGCTCGCCCATCAGGTAGACGGCCGGGTACTTCATGGTGACCTTGGAGCCGATGTTGCCGTCGATCCACTCCATGGTCGCGCCCTCGTACGCCACGGCGCGCTTGGTGACCAGGTTGTAGACGTTGTTCGACCAGTTCTGGATCGTCGTGTAGCGGCAGCGGCCGCCCTTCTTGACGATGATCTCGACGACCGCGGAGTGCAGCGAGTCCGAGGAGTAGATCGGCGCGGTGCAGCCCTCGACGTAGTGGACGTAGGCGTCCTCGTCGACGATGATCAGCGTCCGCTCGAACTGGCCCATGTTCTCGGTGTTGATCCGGAAGTAGGCCTGCAGCGGGATGTCGACGTGGACACCCTTCGGCACGTAGATGAAGGAGCCGCCGGACCACACCGCGGTGTTCAGCGCGGCGAACTTGTTGTCGCCGGCCGGGATGACGGTGCCGAAGTACTCCTTGAAGATCTCCGGGTGCTCGCGCAGCGCGGTGTCGGTGTCCAGGAAGATGACGCCCTGCTCCTCCAGGTCCTCGCGGATCTGGTGGTAGACGACCTCGGACTCGTACTGCGCGGCGACACCGGCGACCAGGCGCTGCTTCTCCGCCTCCGGGATGCCCAGCTTGTCGTACGTCGCCTTGATGTCCGCGGGCAGGTCCTCCCAGGACTCGGCCTGCTTCTCGGTCGAGCGGACGAAGTACTTGATGTTGTCGAAGTCGATGCCGGAGAGGTCGGAGCCCCAGGTCGGCATGGGCTTCTTGCCGAACAGCTTGAGGCCCTTGAGCCGCAGGTTCAGCATCCACTCGGACTCGTTCTTCTTCGCGGAGATGTCGCGGACGACGTCCTCGCTGAGACCGCGCTTGGCAGCGGCACCCGCGGTGTCCGGGTCGGCCCAGCCGTACTCGTAGGTGCCCAGGCCTTCGAGCTCCGGGTGCGAAACGGTGTCAGTCATGCGAGCTTCCTAACGCGCGGACGCTGAGTCTTCGGTGGACGTACCGGCAGTCGGCACTGCATCGGAACCGCCCGCGGAACGCAGGGTGGGCGACGATGCGGCACCGGGTGCCGGCACATAGGTGGTGCAGACCCCGTCGCCGTGGGCGATGGTGGCCAGCCGTTGCACATGGGTGCCCAGCAGCTGGGAGAAGACCTCGGTCTCCGCCTCGCACAGCTGCGGGAACTGCTCGGCGATGTGCGCGACCGGGCAGTGGTGCTGGCAGAGCTGGGCGCCCGCCGGGGCTTTCGCCGCGGCCGACGGGACCCGCCGCACCGTGGCAGCGTACCCGTCGGCGCTCAGGGCCTGGGCGAGCGCCTCGGTGCGCTCCCCCGCCTCGGCCCGACGCACGGCGTCGAGGTAGCGCTCGCCCTGCCGCCCGAACCGGGCCCGGGCGAAGGCGGCGACGGCCTCCTCGCCGGCCGTGCCGCCGCCCACGGCGTCCGAGATCCAGCGCAGCGCGTCGGCGGCGAGCTGGTCGTACGCCTGGTAGAAGGCGTCCCGGCCGGCGTCGGTGAGGGCGAAGACCTTGGCCGGGCGCCCCCGGCCACGGCTGCCGTACACCCGCTGCTCGCGGGCGTCGACCAGGCCGGCGGCGGTCAGTCCGTCCAGGTGACGGCGGACGGCGGCGGCGGTGAGGCCGAGCCGGCTCGCCAGGTCGGCGGCGGAGGAGGGACCGTGGTCGAGGATCGACCGGGCGACCCGGTCCCGGGTGGCGCGGTGGCCGTCCAGCAGCACCTCGGCCGCCGTCGCGGGCACGGCACAGCCGGGGGCCGACTCGGCCTCCTGCTGCGGGGCGTGCTCGCGCATGTTTTTCACAACACGATTGTTGCGTAATTACTTCCGGCGAGACAAGCCGTGATGCAGGCCTCACTCGTGTCATCTGTCACGCAGGTAAGGCTTACCTGACCTGCGAGAACGATCGCGGCGGGCGCCGTCCCACCCGGTCGGGCCGGAGCCGTCCCGGGCTTCAGCGGGCTGACCTGCGGAGCTCCGGGTCGGGCCGGGCGGGGGTGGCCGTGCGTCCGCCGCGCGTCCGCCACGCCTCGACGTGGCCTCGGCGCGGGGCGCCGTGTTCACCCTCTTAGACTCGCCCGTATGCACTCCGAACCCGCGGTCCAGATCACCGGGCTGGTCAAGCGCTACGGCGAGAAGACCGCGGTGGACGGCCTCGACCTCACCATCCCCCGCGGCGCCATCACCGCCGTGCTCGGCCCCAACGGCGCCGGCAAGACGACCACCATCGAGACCTGCGAGGGCTACCGCCGCCCCGACGCCGGCACCGTCCGGGTGCTCGGTCTCGACCCGGTCGCGCAGAGCGCCGCGCTGCGCCCTCGGATCGGCGTGATGCTGCAGTCCGGCGGCGTCTACGCGGGCGCCCGCGCCGTCGAGATGCTGCGGCACACCGCGAAGCTGCACGCCCACCCGCTGGACGTGGACGCGCTGGTGGAACGGCTCGGCCTCGGCTCCTGCGGCCGCACCACCTACCGCCGGCTCTCCGGCGGCCAGCAGCAGCGGCTCGCCCTGGCGATGGCCGTGGTCGGCCGCCCCGAGCTGGTCTTCCTGGACGAGCCCACCGCCGGCCTCGACCCGCAGGCCCGCCGCGCCACCTGGGACCTCGTCCGCGACCTGCGCCGGGACGGCGTCACCGTGGTCGTCACCACCCACCACATGGACGAGGCCGAGCAGCTGGCCGACCGGGTCGCGATCGTCGACCGCGGCCGCGTGATCGCTGAGGGGACGACGGAGGAACTCTGCCGCGGCGGCGCCGAGTCCTCGCTGCGCTTCGACGGCCCGCCCGGTCTCGACCTCGGCCCGCTGCTCAAGGAGCTGCCCGAGGGCGCCACCGCCGACGAACCGGCCCCCGGCAGCTACCGCATCGAGGCGCCCGTCGACCCGCAGCTGCTGGCCACCGTCACCGGCTGGTGCGCGGCCTCCGGCATCCTGCCCGAGCGGCTCACCGTGCAGCGCCGCAGCCTCGAAGACGTCTTCCTCGACCTGACCGGACGGGACCTGCGCTCGTGACCTCTGTGGACTACTCCCCCAAACCGGGCGCCGCGCCCGTCGGCCGCATGCTGCTCGCCCAGACGGCGTTCGAGACGAAGATGCTGCTGCGCAACGGTGAGCAGCTGCTGCTGACCGTGGTCATCCCGACCGTGCTGCTGGTGCTCTTCTCTGCCGTGGACATCGTCGCGGTGGACGGCCCCGGCAAGCGGGTCGACTTCCTGGCGCCGGGGCTGCTGGCGCTGGCCGTGATGTCCACCGCCTTCACCGGACAGGCCATCGCCACCGGCTTCGAGCGGCGTTACGGGGTGCTGAAGCGGCTGGGCGCCAGCCCGCTGCCGCGCTGGGCGCTGCTCACCGCGAAGACGGGGTGCGTGCTGGTGACGGAGGCGCTGCAGGTGGCGCTGCTGTCGGTGATCGCGCTGGCGCTGGGCTGGTCCCCGCAGGGCGATGTCCTGTCCGTGCTGGCCCTTCTCGTCCTCGGCACCGCGGCCTTCTCGGGGCTCGGCCTGCTGATGGCCGGCACGCTGAAGGCCGAGGCCACGCTGGCCGCGGCGAACCTGGTCTTCATCCTGCTGCTGCTGGCGGGCGGGGTGATCGTCCCGCTGAGCAAGTTCCCCTCGGCCGTCCAGTCCGTCCTGGAGCTGCTGCCCATCGCCGCCCTCTCCGACGGCCTGCGCTCGGTGCTCCAGACCGGCGCCGGGGTGCCGTGGGCCGACCTCGGCATCCTGGGCGCCTGGGCCGTGCTCGGACTCGCGGCCGCGGCCCGCTTCTTCCGCTGGGAGTAGCCCCGCGCGTGAGCTTGTCGCGAGGCCCCCGTCCCACTGGCGGGGGCCTTCGCGTTGGCTGCTCAGGTCGGTATGCGGTGCCGGCCGGTTGCGGTGGGCGGCTTGGGGATCTCGGGACCGAAGCGACCGGCCTGCCGGGCGATCCAGGCGTACTCGTGGGTGCCGTCGGGAAGCGGGCGCAGCTCCCACCGGCCGTGGGGGGTGATCGGCTTCGGGGCGTCGCCGTTCACCCTGACGGCAGTGACGACGCCGAGGGCGACGGTGACGAAGGCGAGCGCGAGCAGGGTGAGGAGCGCCGCGCCGACCAGGACGTTCACGCGGCGCAGTCCAGCTCGAACCAGACGCACTTGCCCTTGCCGCGCTTGCGCGGGGCGGCGCCGAAACGGTGGGTGAGCGAGCGGACGAGGTGCAGGCCCCGCCCGGAGAGCGCGTAGGGGTCGGCGGAGATGCGGGGTTCCGGGAGCACCGGGCTGTCGTCCGCGACGGAGACACGGACGGTGCGGTCGGAGGAGAGGACGAGGACGACCATCGGCGCCGGGCTGCCGCCGTGGCGCCAGGCGTTGACGTACAGCTCGTGCAGGGCGAGCTCGGCGTCGTGGATGAGGTCGTCGGGCCAGCCGGCGGCGGTGAGCGTGTCACGCAGCTCGTCCCGGGCGGCGGACCAGTCAGGCGGGTTGAGGGCACACATGGGAAACCTCCGAGCGAGGTGGGGTGCGAGGAGATCCGGCGGAGACATCGCCGTGAGCCAAGCTGGAGCGGGACCGGAACGGACACGCCTGGCTGCTCTGCGGCGCACTGGGCAGCAGGCGCCTACTGCCAAGGGAACAGGCATTACTGACGATCCGTCGGATCGCTGTGATGTAGACCATAGCGCAGCACTACCTAAAATTAAGTAGCGATCGGGGAAGTTACCTCCCCAGGGGGACAGATGGTCCTGCAGACGGACAGAGCGGCAGACTGGTCCCACGAGACGTGAGAGGACGCCATGCCCGGTCGCCACAACCCGACCCTTCGTCAGCGCCGCCTGGGTGCTGAGTTGCGGAGGATGCGAGAACAAGCCGGCCTCGGTGGCAGCGAACTCGCCCGTACGCTCTCTGTGAGTGCGGCCCATGTAACCCAGCTGGAGACCGGGAAGAGCAGCGTCAGCTCAGACCGGCTCCGGACCTTCGCAGCAGCCTGCGGGTGCACCAACCAGCCACTCATCAACGCCCTGGCCGAGATGGCAGCCGAGCGGACGAGGAACTGGTGGGACGAGTACCGGGGAACCTTGGGCGCAGCCTTCCTCGATGTGGCAGAGCTGGAAGGCTACGCGGAGGGGATCACCACGTACACCATCACATTCATTCCAGGACTGCTTCAAACCAAGTCGTATGCCACCTCGGTGTTCAATCGGGCGATCCCGCCCCTGCCCCAACATGAAGTCGACACCAGGCTGGCATTCCGTCTGCGGAGGCAGGACCTCGTTCGGTCCGGCAAATCCGGATACTCGGCCTTCATTCACGAAGCCGCGCTCCGAATGCAGTTCAGCGGGCCGACAGTCCTTTCGGAGCAGCTCGGCTCCCTCGTCAAGGACTCCGATAGCCCGAGCATCACCGTTCGCGTCGTACCGTTCGAGATCGAGTCCCTTCCCGGCCCCAGCGAGAACTTCACCTATGCAAGAGGCCCGGTCCCCGAGCTCGACACCATCCAGATGGACGTCAGCTACGGCCACCTTCTACTCGACGCTCCGACGCAACTCGCAAATTACAGGGAGATCCTGACTCGCATGGCGTCCGTGGCTCTCACCGAGGAGGACTCACGCGAGTTCATCCTCTCCATCAAGAAGGAGATCGAGGGCAGGAATGGATAGTCCCGCGTGGCAGAAGTCCAGCTACTCCAGTGCCAATAACGCTTGCGTCGAGGTGCGCACCGCTGACGGCCTGATCGAACTCCGCGAGTCCGACGACGCCGACACCATCCTCCGCACCACCCCCGCCAACTTCGCCAAGCTCGTCCAAGCCATCAAAGCCGGCGAGCTCGACCAGCACGCCAACTGATTGCCCCCAGCAGCCCGTCCCGGCGTAGGAAGTTGGACCCGCCGACTTCCTACGCCGGCCTCCGGCCCACCTCACAGCATTCGCCCCGCCGAACTGACGCTCGGCGGGGCGAAATGCTCAGGAACCCTTGGAGGACATCCAGCCCGCACCGCCCGCCGTGGGAGCGAGACCTCCAACCACCTCGGCCGGCACCGCTGGGTGATCGGGCGCACTAACGCCCGGCTCGGCGGCTTCCGTCGGCTGCACCGCCGCTACGAGCGCAAGGCCGACCACTTCGCCGCCTTCGCCGGCATCGCGGCAGCCATCATCTGCACCCGCTCGGCCCTTAGCCCCAGTTCTGCAGTCGCTGGAGCAGGTCGGCATCGCCCTCCATCCGCAGCGAGCCGGCCGGGATGCGCATGTACATGAGCAGGGCCATCTCACTCGCCGTGCCGTAGATGGCGGCGGTGGGCTTGCTCTCGGCGGCCTCCGCCGCGGTGAGGCGGGTGAAGCGGGAACCGGCGGCGTCCACCGTCTGGCGCCAGGAGCCGGCCTCGGCTGCGTGGTAGTCCATGGTGGCGGGCTCGCCCGGCCACGGGACCGTGACGGTGCAGACGGTGGCGAGGAACTCCTCGATGGCGTCGACCGCCTCGATCGTCGGCAGCTCCTGCGGGGTGCCGGAGGCCAGCTGAGCGTCGTAGGTGTGGATCAGCGACTCCGGGACGCGGCGGCGGGCCGCGGCGGCCACCGTGTGCAACGAGGCCAGCGGCTCCCACCAGGCCCAGCAGCCCCGGTCCGGGCCGGCCTCGCGCAGAGCAGTGAGCAGCTGTTCCGTCGAGTCGGCCAGCCAGGCTATGAGGGCCTCGCGCTCCCGGGGCGCCGCCAGCCCGTCCTTGCTCGGCCGCTCGTCGCCCGGCGCGGTGTTCCGCACGATGTAGGCCCAGAAGCGGTCCCCCTCACTGAGGTGGTTCGCCAGGTCGTACAGCGTCCAGCCCGGGCAGGACGGGACGTCGGCGTCGAGGCTGGGGGCCGCGGCGACGGCGGCGCGGAACGCGGCGGACCGCTCGTCAATCATCCGCAGCAGAGCGGGGAAGTGGAGATGCTCAGTCACGCAGGCCTTGTATCACCCGGACCGGAACTCTCGCACCCGCTTTTAAGCCCCCAGATGAGATGTCCTCTCAAGCAGCCGTTGCCATACCGATCATGGAGTCTGTCGATCGAACGGGAGTCTCGATCGGGTGATCGCGGGCCCTGCCCGGCATGAGCGCAGGGCCTGCCGGTACAGGGGGAGGTCCAGGGGAGCGGACGGCCGCGCGCTGCTACGGTCGCGTGCCATGAGCTGGCTTCCCGATGACTTCGTCCACCCCGTCCTGGTACCGCTGCCGGGCGGTGGCCATCACCTGCGGCCGATCCGGGAGGCGGACACCCCGCTCGACTATCCGGCTGTGATGGGTTCGCGCGAGCGCCTGTGGGCCATGTTCGGCCCGGCCTGGGGCTGGCCCGCGGCCACCATGACCTACGAGGCCGACCAGGCCGACCTGTTGCGGCACGAGAAGGAGATCGCCGCACACCAGTCCTTCAACTACGCGCTGTTCGACGCGGCGGAGACGGCTCTGCTCGGCTGTGTCTACATCGACCCACCGGAGAGGGCCGGCGCGGACGGCGAGATCTCCTGGTGGGTGGTGGACGAGCTGGTCGGCAGCAAGATCGAGCAGGCCTTCGACGCGCTGGTGCCGCAGTGGATCGCCGCCGACTGGCCGTTCGAGCAGCCGCGCTTCCTCGGCCGCGAGATCTCCTGGTCGGACTGGCTCGCCCTGCCGGAGCACCCCGGCACGTGAGTGGTTGCCGCCCGTACCGACCTCGAAGGCTGTCGATCGAACGGGAGTCTCGATCGGGTGATCGCGGCGGTTTCCGCGCGTGAAAGCAGGGCCTCCAGGTAGCTCGGGGCTGCGATCCCATTCCGAGTGGTTCCCGGAGGCCCTGTTGTCTCTGTTGCACGTTCCCGAGCATTCCGATGACTTCTCAGATCCAGGTCTGAGCTGCTGCGAGGAGAAGTCTGCGGGCGTCCGTGTCATACAGGGCGCTCGACGCGAGCAGATCGAACACCCTTCGTTACTGCGCGACTGCCGCTGGACAGCTGAGCGGCAACTCCGCGCTGACGACCTCCGCGATCACCTGCTGATCGTCGAAGCCTCTGCGCGCGTTCCGGCTACCGGTGGAGGGCGACCTGGACGACGGCGTGGCGGCCGCTGGTCCGTCACGGCGTCCCGGTGCTGTCGAGGTGGGTCACGGTGTCCATGGCAACGCCGACGATCACGTCCGACTTCAGCGTTCGCAGGGCCGTGACGGACGTGGGGAAGTGGCCGGCCGTCTCGGTGAAGGAGGTGGTCGGCGGCCAGAGCTGATCGCCGACCAGGCGGCGGTAGTTGAGGTCGCCCTTGAGGATCGTCATCGCCGTACCGGTGAACTCGGCCCGGAGGTCGGCGGGCATGTCGCGGTACGGCAGCGGTGCACAGAAGAACGGATGCGTACGGACCACGAGAGCGCCGCTGTTCATCGCGTGCCACAGCCGCCTGCCGACCGCCGCAGCGACCTCCGAGGGCGCGGTGCGCAGCCGTTCGACCGAGGCGAGGACGTCGGCCATCGTCGCGTCCGACACGAAGTACGGCTGGGGCTTCACGTACAGGACGACTTGAGCGGACAGGCCGCCGCCCAGGAGGTGGTCGATCAGCACCAGGTCCGGCAGCAGCTCCCGGCCGGCGTTGTCCGCGACGACGCAGATCCGCCCGCCCCTCGTACGCTCCAGCTCGGACCAGAGAATCGCACGCTCGTCGGCAACCAGATCGGACGCGGTCGGCCCGCCGGCCTCGGCGGTGATCTGGAAGCTGAGATCCGCCCGGTTGCCCCACAGCGCGGACGACAGCAGGGCATCTGCCCTCCGCGTGGTCGACAGACCGTCGAGTTCGCTCAGAGCGGCCAGCTCCTCGTCCACCGCCGCCCCGGCCAGCTCCGCGCTCTTGAACGGCGCGAACGGGTCGACACCCTGCCAGGCACCGGGCCGGAAGTAGCCGATGGCGTCGAGCAGCCGACGGTAGAAGTAGCTCTCGGCCCACAGGAACGGCACATCGCTCCAGGGTCGGCCCCACAGGCCCGCGCCCCACTCCAGCCACTGGGCGTGGTCGTGGTCGCTCTCCGCCGGCGGCTCCAGAACGCCGGTGGTGCTGTCCGCCAGAAGCCGCTCCACCGCTGCGCGCTCGGCAGGGCCGTACGGCCGTGCATCGAGAACCTGCTGGACGAGCTTCGGGTGGCGCTCGTGGAACACGCCCCAGGCGAAGGATCCGGGGGCATCGATGCGAATCACGGGTGCGGTCATCACGTGGGTGCTCGTCTCTCTCGTCTTGAGCGGACCGTCGGGCAGCCCGGCAGTCTCGCCGACGGACACGCAATTCAAGATCAGTCACTGACTGCCCACCGGCCGGCGCCGACACTAGACGATCACCGTCACCAGGACTGCGACCATCAGCACCGCGCCGCTTGTGAATGCGTAGACTCTTCACGGCCGTACACGCCTGGGATTGGGGGGTTCGTGAGCGAAACGGAGCGTGAACTGCCTCCGCTGCGAGCCGGGCGACAACCTGCCGGGCTTGCGTTGCTGAAGATGCTGGATGACCCGAGAGCTCCACAGCTCTGCGTTGTTGCGGGGCCGCCGGGCATCGGCAAGTCCCACTTGCTGACCTGGTTGGCCGACGCCTGCAGCGGCTCTGACAGTCCGGCCGGCCGTCGACCGGATGTCGCGCTCTCGCTGTCGGGAATGACGGCGGACGCGACGGTCTGGATGTTGGCAGCCCGGCTGGGCGTCTATGCGCGTACTGCTTCGGATCTCGTGCTGGCTCTGCAGAAGAGCGACCGTCCGAGGCTGTTGCTGCTGTGGGATCTCGACCGTTCGACCGAGCCTGACGTCATTGCGCTGCAGGTGCTGGGGCGGCTTCGGGACGTGCCGAGGCTACGGGTGGTGGCCGAGAGCGTAGACGGTGTGAGGGATGCCCTCCCAGAGGCTGCTGTTCTTGACCTGGACGAGCCCCGATGGACCGACCCTCCGCGGTTCTCGGCCTGGTACGAGAAGCAGCGAGGCAATTCTCCATTCCGGGCTGCGGATGTCTACCCCAGTCCGGGCCTGGCGGAGCTCGCTGCGATGGTTCCGGCCGGAGTGTCCGGACAGCCAGCCGTGGATGTGCGTTCTGCGTGGTGGGCTGCTGTCGGAGACGAGGCGCGTCCGGCGTTTGCCGCGCTCGCCGGTGCGGAGCAGCCGCTCACCCTCGTCCAGTGGTCGGCCATCGCGGGTCCCGAGTCCGTCGAGGCTGCGGCTCAGCTGCTTCCTACCGACCCGAGCGCAGGCGGTACGTGGTGGTTACCAGCAGGGCCACTGAGGGACACGGTCACTGCCGGTGCAGACCCGGCCGACCCGGCTGAACTTGCGAGGGCTCTGGCCGGAACCATTCCCCGCCTCCCCGACCGTTCTCCCGACTACACGCATGCCGACCCGACAGAGCTGGGTCTCGTCCTGCGCCAGGCGATCCGCGCGGGTATGGCGGGCGAGGTACTCGAAGACGTCGAATTGCTGGCGCATGCCGACCCGGTAGCGGTCACCAGCGCGCTTGCTGCTGAGCCGAGCAGCTGGATCGCCAAGGCGTGGAGTCTTGCCGGGCCGGCATTGATCGACGAGCCGGATCCGACCGTTCGGGCCCTCATCCACTCCCGAAGCCTTGCCGAGGCCGCACTGATCAGATTGGCGTCCGGCGAGGGAAACCCATCAGAACTGCTCACGGCACTGCTGGACGCCGAACTGCTGGTGTGCCCTGACGCCCGGACAGGTGCGGTGTTGGTGACGACCGGAGCCAACGGCAAGGACGGCGTGGACGCATGCACCTCACGAAGCCACGTTCCGAGGCACTGGCCGGACTGCGTCCGGCTCTCCGGCCGTAGTCTTGCCACCACGTTCGAAGGGCTGGACCTACGACTCAACCCCGCGAGTCCGACGTCCCTCACCTTCCCGCTCGATGATCTCCGGCGGTTCGCCGAGGGCGTGCGCTCCCCCATATGAGAATGGCCTTCCTCCCGTGGTGACCCCTGGATCCAGGGGTCACCACCATCGATTCAGCGGCCGCGGCGGCGAGGCTCCTCGGGCTCCGCAGGCGGCTCCCACCCCTCGCGAGCCTTCTCCTGCAGTTCGGCGATACTCCCCGCCCTTGTCCGAGAACCAGGCAGGACCTGCCCCGACCAGCCGCCTTCGGTGTCAGCGGACAGCTCAGCCAAGGCCAGCGACGGCAGCAGCCCACGGGCCTTGGCCTCACGCAGCTTTCCGTACCAGTAACTGCCACTGTTCATGGCGACGGCACCGGCAGCGGGCCGGTCCACCCAGCCTGCGGCGTCGTCCGCGTCGCACGCCCACAGGTAACCGAGGATCCCGGTGCTATCGCTGGCAACCGCCACATACTCGACGGGCTTCTCGGTTCGGAACGCATAACGGACCGGTCCGCCCTCCACCAGTCGCATTTGCATGTCCAGCCCAAGGAGTCGGCTACCCTCGTTCCCAGTCATCTCTCAGTTCCCTTCACTTGGGGACCTACAGGACGGGCCGGTCCCCTCTCTGTCAGCGAACTCGACCATCTCACGCTCCACGCCACTGATTCCCACCCACCTGGTTCATCACCGAGCGTGGGAAGGAGTTCAGGCCACCGCCAGCCACCCCGACGTCCAGGCAGACCGGCTCCACCTGCCCCAACGTCAGGGCGACGGGGTCCCATTCGGCCAGACGCAGGGTGTGCTGACCTTCAGTGAGAGATTGCGGCTGCCGTCAGACACTCCGCTGAGAACCGCTATGAACTTGTTCTTCGGATTCTTCAGCTTCACCCAGTCGGTAGTGGCATCCGGGGCCAACTCGAACCCCTTCCCCATCAGAAGGGACCTGAAGGCGGCGTTGGCCTCCGCCTTCGCCTCCAGCGGAACATCTCCGAACCCGTACCCTCGCGCAGTCTCTTTCCTGCCGTGCGGACCGACGTCGTTGTGATCGCACTCCAGGTCGCTGAAGTCGCTCAAGGTGCTCGCCAGGGGCTGAACCGGCAGCTTCGCCTGGATCTCCGCGAGGTAGCTGTCGACCTGAGACTTTGCCTGCTCAAGCGTGATGGTTGCCTTTCTCCGTTCCGCAATGGTATCCGCCCCACAGGAGCTCAGAGTCATCGCCGAAACGGTCAGCCCAGCAATGACAGTCATCCGACGGAGCCACGGCGAAGCTTCAGGGGTGCGCCCGACAGCCCTCACGAGTTCCACTTCCCCACAATGATCTCCCCCATCGCCGCGAGCGAGCGCGAGTTTTCGTTCCAGTAGTCAGAGTGGCCCGTATCCGGACTGGTCGGAATTTTCCGAGCACCGAAGTCTGGAATCATGGGATCCCGCCCGTGAATCAGGTGATGGTCGGGATTCTGAATCAACCCGTACCACGTGCCGAGGTTGTTGCCTCCATTACTCGCCAGCTTGTCCGCGGTCTGGGGAAACGCCATATCGATCTTGTCGATGTCACCCTTCGCGACGAAGACGTGGGACGGATCGACACCGAGATCGCGGGCATGTTCGACGCCGACGCCGGGGCTGGCGATGAGGACGACGTTGTCCACCGGAAGACCTTTGTCGCGCATGGCATGGCCGACGGTCGTGGTTCCGTAGCTGTGGGCGAGAATCGTATTGCTCGAAGGATCTCCCTCGTGTGTCGCACGAAGTCCCGACTCGAAGCTGTGAAGGCTATTCGCCGCGCTCTTCGCGTAGGTGTCGAGCGTCGCATCCGGAACGATCGACTGCGGTGCGTCGTAGCCGACCCACGTGATCGATGACGTGGTCTTCGACCGCTTGGTGGCTTCATCCGCCGAGGCGACCATGCGATCCGACCGAATGATGTCACCGTTGATTTCACCGAGCCGCGCTCCAGTGCCGGGGACATATGTCGAGACATAGTCGGCAGTGTCAGGGTTGTTGACCGCGACGATGGCGTGGCCGTTGCCCTTGGTGTCGAAGCCGAGCAGGTAGGTGGGCGGATGCGCGTCATCGACCTTGGTCACCAGTCGCTTCTCGATGGCGTTCACTCCGGTGAGCTGCTCCTGCAGGAGGGCCTTCCTCCTCTCCCACTCGTCGTGGGCCGGGTTCGACACGGCACCGCTCATGCCTGCGATCTTCGCGGGCGGCTCGGGCCCCAGGTGGTCGAGCTGGAGCTGGAGGTTCTGCTTCGCCTGCTGCAGGGTGATGCGGTTGGCGCGGTCGCGGGCGATGGCCGGGATGCCGTCGAGGTTGCCGATCTGGTCGGGGTGGGCGTCGACGAACCTCTGCTGCTGAGCCTCGGTGAGGCCGCTCCACCACTGCTTGACACTGTTCGGATCGGTGCCCACAGCGGGAATGTTCTCGCGGGCGGTCTCGGCAGCCTGGTCCTGTGCCACAGTGGCGGCGTTCAGTCCGGTGCCGCTGCTCGCATTCGCCGCCAGACGGCTCAATCGCGCGCTGATCTCCTGGTCGGCGTGGACGGCGTCGTTGAGTGCGGCGGTGATGCGGTTGCTGACCGCTACGGCGCGCGCCTCGGCACCCGCGCCGGCGAAGTTCGGGGAGCTGGGCTCGTTGTCCCAGGTGATACGGCCGTCGGGGCCCACATTGAGCTTCGCGTTCCTGGCGTCGTCGAGGGCGCTGATCAAGTGCGACTGCGCCAGCGCGAACTGTTCGGCAGCGTTGTCGAGTGCCTTGCTGACGAAGGAGAGCTCCTGGCGGGCGGCCTGGAGCTCGCCACCCAGATCCTTGATGCGCCCCTGAGCCGTGTCGGAGGTGGGTCCGGTCCAGTGCGACGCGCCGAGCCGATCCGCCACCTCGTGCTGCCAGGCTTCAACGTGCTGCCCGAAGGCGGTGGCCAGTGCGTCGAAAGCGTTCTTCGCGATGGCGATGTTGTTGATGTTGGCGTTGTAGAGCGTGGCGATGTCCATCGGCTACTGCGCCTTCCGCTCGGCGGCGGCCCGCGCCTTCTCGGCGCCAGAGGTGTTCCCGGAGGCCACGACCGTCCCGAACGGGTCGGTCGCCGGGGGCGGCGTCGCGCCGCCCTGCGCAGGGCCTGCAGTGCCGCGGAGATGCGCGTAAACGCTCTGCTCCCCCTGCCGATACAAGGCCGCCGTCTTGACGAGCTTGGAGCCGACGTCCGACATGTCGCCGGAGAGCTTGTCCAGCAGTGCCTTCCAGTTCGTGCCGCAATTGTGTACAGCGCCTGCCGTGAGCCAGCCCTGAAGCGTAGCGGCTGCCTGATCGCTCGGCGCGATGATCTTCACCGTCTCTCCCGGCACCTGTCCCGCTATGTGCTGGGCGGTCTGCCCGCAGCCCTCCAGCGCCGCGGGATTGACCTTTAACTCGGAAGCGAGATCTGGATTCGGCACGGTTCCCCCCTGTGCGTCGAGTCAGTGTCGCGATGCCGAAAGTCTGCCGGGCCCGGCTTGTGCTGTACATGAGTACTCGTACTCATGTGGGCGCCTCGACGAGGCGCCCTCCGAACGTCGGCGGCCCCTCGCTCGATGGCGTGAGCAAGGGGCCGCCGTGCATGCTTCCAAGCGCTGTCAGTTCTCGCTGCTGCCGCGGCGCTTGCGGGCGACGAGGACGAGGGCGCCGCCGAGGAGGAGGACGCCGCCGCCGACGGCGGCGATCAGCGGGGTGGCGTCGCTGCTACCCGTCGCGGCGAGCGCGGGGACCGGGGCCGGGGTGGTCGGCGCCGGGGCGGGCGTGCGGGTCGGGGCGGGGGTCGCCGTCGCCGTCGCCGTCGGGCTGACGGTCGCGGTGGGCGAGGGCGTCCCGGTGGGAGTCGGGGTCGGGGTGGGGGTGACAGTCGGGGTGGGGGTGGGCGTCACCGTGGGAGTGGCCGTCGGGGTGGGCGTCTTGGTGGGCGTGGGGGTCGGGGTCGGGGTCGGCGTGTGGCAGACCTCGATCGTCTTGGTCTCGCTCTTGTTCCAGTCGCCGTTCTTCGGGTCCTCGGTGGTGGTGACGACGAAGGTCGCGCTGACCGGCTTGTCGTGGTCCTTCACGGGGAACGTCTCGTGGAACTCCCTGCCGAACACCTTCTGGTCCAGGACCTTCTCGCCGTCGACCGTCAGGCTGACGACGTTCTTCACACCCGCCTTGTCGCTGTAGTTGGTCAGGTCGATCACGATCTTGTCGCAGGTCACCTGCCACTTGGGAGTGTGCGCCGAGGCGTCCGCCGCCAGGGCGAGGGGCAGCAGGACGGCGGCCGCCGCCGTCCCGGCCAGTGCCGCGCCCCTGATCCCCCGCTGCCGCTGCTGTCGCGCCATTTCGTTGTCTCCTCCGAACGGTCTTGTGCAGCAGGCTTGTTGAGTGGTCTGGCGGTGGCCCGCTACGACTGTCCGGGGGACTCTACCGGCACTCCCACGCCTCCCCACACCCCACCGCGCGACCGGATTTCGGCTGTCCGTCCGGCCCCGGATGTGCATCGGAAGCCCATCACATCCGTGACCTCGGAGAACACCGGATCGACACACTTGATCGGGTTCCGTCACACCGGCCGGAAAACGACGCCCCCGGTGGTCGGGCCCGGCCACCGGGGGCGTCGGAGCGGTCAACCGCGGACCGGTCAGGCCTTCCTGGCCGCCCGTCGGCGGGTGGCCACCACGATCGCGCCGCCCGCGGCGAGGACGACCGCGCCGCCGATCGCCAGCGGGACGACCGGGCCGGAGCCGGTGTGCGCGAGGTTGCCCCCGGCGGTCGGCGTGGCGGACGGGCTCACGGAGGCACTCGGCACGCTCCCGGGGGCGGAGGCCGAGGGGGAGGCCGACGGGACGCCCGAAGCACCCGGGGTCGGCCGCCCGCTCACCGGGGCGGACGGGCTGCCGGAGCCGGACGGCGTACCGGGGACACCCGGCGCGGTCGAGGGCGCGGTCGCCGAAGGCGAACCGCCCGGGACCACCGGCGGCACGGTCGGCACCGTCGTCGGCGGCACCGTCGGGACGGTGGTCGGCGCCGGGACGACGGCCGGCAGGCAGCCGGTGAACGGGTAGTGGTGCGTCTCCGCGCCGCCCTTGCCGGTCAGCGACTTGGCGATCACCGAGCCGTTGACCGGGCCGCCACTGCCGAGGTCGAAGGCGGCGTTCGGCGCGAGCACGGTCCCGGCCCAGGCCGCCGCGCTGTTCTTGACCACCTTGCCGGCGGTCGGGAAGTTCCAGAGCAGCTTGGCGCGGACGGCCCCGCCCGCGGCGCTCTGCAGCTTGTCATCCAGGACGTAGGCCTTCCGGCCCTCGTCCCAGAGGTGGAAGCCGGTGGTCTTCGCCGCCGCCATGTCGTACGTGTCGCCGGTCACGTTGACCACGGTGACCGAGCCTGCCGGAACCTTCACGTACACGTCGGTGGCGCCCTGGAGCCTCTCCGCGGTGACGGTGAAGGTGTTCAGCCCGGTGCCGGTGCCGCCCAGGTAGAGGTCGGCTCCCTTGGCCTCGACGGTGGCCGCGGCGGTCTGCGACACGGCGCCGAGCGCGGCGGAGGCGGCCCGCAGCGCGGCGAACTCGGCCTTGAAGTCGATCGGCGACACGCCCTGGCCGACCCGGCCCTGGTGCGCCTCGACCACGGCGCCGGGGGCCTTCGCGCCGTAGACGCCGTTGCCCTTCATCACCTGGGTGCTGTGCCCGGTCACGGTGCCGGCCACGACCAGCGCGTTCCCGCCCGGCAGTGCGGCGACCTGCTCGGGGGTCAGCTCCTGGCCGACCGAGAAGCCGCCGGTGAAGTCGGCGTTGCCGCCGACCGCGACCGCGCCCTCGGCGTCCGGGGTGTGGGTGTCGTCGCCCTCGACGAACTCGCCGTAGAGGCTGGCGACGCCGAGGCTCCGGCACGGCGCAGCGGAGGCGCCGGCCGCACCGGGCCCGGCGGCGTGCGCCGCCGGGACGACGAGGGCGATCGGGGCGGCGAGGCCGGCCAGGGCGAGGGATCCGCCGAGCGCGAGCGCGGCGGCGGGTACGGGTATGCGCATGTGCAGGATCTCCGCTGGGACGTGCGGGGTGGGTGGAAGGCCCGAGGAATGGTCTGGACCAACCTGCACTCTTTCGGCCATCTCGCCGATTGGTCAAGACCAATCGCCACCTCGCCCGAATGATCCCTTTTACACGGGTGCACCCGCAGGTCGCGGCCTGCGCCCGTGAAACGGCGGGGCCGCGCCGCACCGGCCCGGCCCCGCCCCAAGATCGCCTGTAAAGCCGCCTACGATTGACCCCGTGCGTACCCCCTTTTCCCTGCTCGCCGAGCGCTGGCAGCCCTCCGCCGCTACGGTCAGGCGCGCCGCGCTCGCCGCGCTGGTGATGAGCGTGGTGATCGTGGTCACCGGCGGCGCCGTCCGGCTCACCGCCTCCGGCCTCGGCTGCACCACCTGGCCCCGCTGCACCGGCGAGAGCCTGACACCCACCCCCGAGATGGGCTTCCACGGCATCGTGGAGTTCACCAACCGGATGCTCACCTACGTGCTGAGCGCAGCGGTCGGCTGGGCCATCCTCGCCGCCCGCTGCCACCGCCGGCCCTCGGCCGAGGGGTCCGGCACCCCTTGGCGGCGCAGCCTCACCAAGCTCGGCTGGGCACAGTTCTGGCTGGTGATGAGCAACGCCGTGATCGGTGGCATCACCGTGCTGACCGGCCTCAACCCGTACACCGTCGCGGTGCACCTGATCTCCGCGATGGCGCTGGTCTGGGTCGCCCTGCTGATGTGGGAGCGCGCCAAGGAGGGCGACGGCCCGGCGCAGCCCGCGGTGGCCCGGCCGATCATCCGGCTCTCGTACGTCCTGGTCGCCGTGGTCGGCCTGCTGGTCGCCGCAGGCAGCCTGGTCACCGGCGCCGGCCACCACCCGGGCACCCCGCGGGACAACAAGATCGTCCCGCGCATCCCGATCGACTACGACCGCCTCGCCCAGGCCCACGCAGACCTGGCCTTCCTCTCCGTCGGCCTCGCCGTCGCGGTGGTCTTCGTGTTCGCCGCGGTGAAGGCCCCGCCGGCCGCCCGCGCAAGGGCCAAGGAACTGCTCGCGGTGCTGCTGCTCCAGGGCGTGCTCGGTTTCGTCCAGTACTTCACCGACGTCCCGGAGCTCCTGGTCGGCCTGCACATGCTGGGCGCCGCGCTCACCTGGATCGCCGTGCTGCGCGTCCCGCTGGCTCTGCGGGTCCGCACGGACGGCGCGCCCGCGGTCTTCCGCCCCGCCGACGAACGCCGGCCCGCAGCGGTCTGATCACCGCCCGGCCGCACCAGGCCCCGAGCGGGCCGAGCACGAAGCAGGGCCTCCGGTCGACGAGACCGGGGGCCCTGCGGCGTTCGTACGACCGGGGCGGTCAGCCGCCGACCTGGATGCCGGCCATGCGCTTCCACTCGTACGGACCGGTCTTCACCTTGAGGGCCAGCTCGCCCTCGAAGTCGTCGTGCAGGGTGATCCCGGCCAGCTCGGCGGCCCGCCGGCCGACCGCGTAGCTCGGCGCGACCTGGTCGCCCCAGGCGCCGTCCGCGCCGACCACGACGATCCGGGTGGCGACGCCGCCGACGTACTCGACGACACCGTCGGCGCTGCCGCCGTGCTGCTCGGCGAAGCTGGTCAGGTACTTGGCGATGCGCTTGGCGCGGCGCTCGGCGCGGGCGTCCGGCGCGGCGGGGGTGGCGGTCTCTGCGCTGCTCATGCCCGCATGCTACCCATCGGTAGCGGCGCTGGCGACGGGAGCGGGCTGTGCACCGGGCCACATACTGGTGGCGTGACCTTCCAAGGCTGGCCCGCCGAGGCCCTCGACTTCTACGAACACCTGGAGGCCGACAACTCCAGGACCTTCTGGCAGTCCCACAAGGAGCAGTACGAGCAGACCGTCCGCGAGCCGATGGAGCGGCTGCTGGCCGAGCTGGAGCCGGAGTTCGGTCCGGGGAAGATCTTCCGCCCCAACCGCGACGTCCGGTTCAGCGCCGACAAGTCGCCGTACAAGACGCACATCGGCGCCCACCTCACGGCCGGCGGCTACGTACAGCTCTCCGCCGACGGCCTGGCCTGCGGCAACGGTCTCTACCAGCTCGCCCCCGACCAGCTGGAGCGCTACCGGGCGGCCGTCGCCGAGGACGTCACCGGCGCCGAGCTGGAGCGGGTGATCGACGCCGTCCGCGCGGCCGGCCCGCAGGTGGTCGGCCGGGACAGCCTGAAGTCCGCCCCGCGCGGCTACCCCAAGGACCACCCCCGGATCGAGCTGCTCCGCCACAAGGGGCTGATCGCCTGGCAGGAGTGGCCGCCGGCGAAGTGGCTCGGCACCAGGACGGCGTACCAGCGGATCACCGCCTTCCTGCGTGCCTCCCAGCCGCTCAAGGACTGGCTGGACGGGCACGTCGGCCCGTCCGAACTCCCGCCCCGCTGAGGGGCGCCGCACCGGAACCCGCCGTGTCGCGGAACGCCGGAGGGCCCCGGTCCGCAGACCGGGGCCCTCCTGACGAACGGGGCTACTTCACGAACGGGTCGATCGCGATCACCACGAAGAGCAGCGTCAGGTAGGTGATCGACCAGTGGAACAGCCGCATCTCCTTCAGCTTGGCGCCGACGATCCCGGCCTTGGCCCGGGCGTAGAGCCCGTGCGCCTCCTTCAGCCAGGCGCCGCCCAGCACCACCGCGGAGACCGGGTACAGCCAGCTGGTCTGCGCCAGCGGCCAGAGCGCCAGCGAGACGGCCACCATCACCCAGGAGTAGGCGACGATCTGCTTGGCGACCGCCAGGTTGCCCTTGATCACCGGGAGCATCGGGACGCCGGCCCGCTCGTAGTCCTCGCGCACCTTCATCGACAGCGGCCAGTAGTGCGGCGGCGTCCAGAAGAAGATGACGAGGAAGAGCACCAGGGCCGACCAGGACACCGAGTTGGTGACCGCCGCCCAGCCGACGAAGACCGGCATGCAGCCGGCGATGCCGCCCCAGACGATGTTCTGCGCGGTGCGCCGCTTCAGGCCCAGGGTGTAGACGAAGACGTAGAAGAGCAGTGCCGACAGCGCCAGCAGCGACGACAGCGGGTTGACCAGCGCGGCCAGCCAGAGCGTCGAGCCGACCGCCAGCGTGATGCCGAAGACCAGCGCCTCGCGCGGCGACACCATGCCCGTGACGAGCGGACGCCGCTCGGTGCGCGACATGACCGCGTCGATGTCCCGGTCGATGTACATGTTGAGGGCGTTGGCGCCGCCCGCCGAGAGGTAGCCGCCGATGACCACCTTCAGCACCAGCAGCGGATCCGGAACACCGCGCTGCGCCAGGAACATCACCGGTACGGTGGTGATCAGCAGCAGCTCGATGATCCGAGGCTTGGTCAGTGCGACGAATGCGCCGACACGGGCCCCGAACGGCCGGTGCGCAGGCGTCGCCCCGGTGACCCCGGCGGGACGGGATTCGACGGCGGTCACTAACACCCCAACTGAAGATGAACCTTCGCAGGCGTCCTCCGGAACGAAGTTCCCGAATCGTCCGCTCTGCGCGTACCACGCCACCTTAGACGCTCCATATCTCCCCACCGGCTCCGGGGTCCCCCGGCGAGGCGTAACGCACACCCCTGGGTGAACAGACGAAGCTGGTTCCGTGCGGCACCGGTCCCCCGTCCCGGCCCTCGGGCAGGCGGAGGCCGCGAAAACAGGAGAGCCTGGGACAAACCCGCCCACAGGGCTCTCGTGGGAATCGCCATACCGAAATCACCGTTCTCTCAGCACGGAGGGTGAGCCTCGGCCCGGACGGTAGGCTCACACCGAGAAGCGGGATCTACCCTCCGTGACCGGCACCACCAAGCGTCAGGCCCCAGCGACGTGGCCGACCCGGTCCCCCTCACGGGGTCACTCTTCAATACGGAAGGAGCCCTGAGACAGGGTGAGCACGACGCCGACGAATGCATTCGAGTGGTCCGAACTCGACGAGCGGACCGTGGACACGGCGCGCGTCCTGGCCATGGACGCGGTCCAGAAGGTCGGCAACGGGCACCCCGGGACGGCCATGTCGCTGGCCCCGGCCGCGTACCTGATCTTCCAGCGCTTCCTGCGCCACGACCCGACCGACCCGTCCTGGGCCGGTCGGGACCGGTTCGTCCTCTCCCCCGGGCACACCAGCCTGACGCTCTACACCCAGCTCTACTTCTCCGGCTACGGCCTGGAGCTGGACGACCTCAAGGCCTTCCGGGTCGCCGGCAGCCGCACCCCGGGCCACCCTGAGCACGGCCACACCGCGGGCGTCGAGACCACCACCGGCCCGCTCGGCCAGGGCATCGCCAACGCCGTGGGCA
Organism: Kitasatospora hibisci; assembly: GCF_043950205.1. Classification (NCBI taxonomy): domain Bacteria; kingdom Bacillati; phylum Actinomycetota; class Actinomycetes; order Kitasatosporales; family Streptomycetaceae; genus Kitasatospora; species Kitasatospora hibisci. The sequence goes on from NZ_CP171642.1 coordinate 2,470,885, forward strand.
TGGCGATGGCCGCCCGCTACGAGCGCGGCCTCTTCGACCCGGACGCACCGGCCGGCGAGTCCCCGTTCGACCACACCATCTGGGCCATCGTCTCCGACGGCGACCTGGAGGAGGGCATCTCCGCCGAGGCCTCCTCGCTGGCCGGCCACCAGAAGCTGGGCAACCTCGTCGCCCTGTACGACGACAACCACATCTCGATCGAGGGCGACACCGAGACCGCCTTCTCCGAGGACGTCCTCAAGCGCTACGAGGCCTACGGCTGGCACGTCCAGCGGGTGACGCCGAAGCCCAACGGCGACATCGACGTCGCCGCGCTGGCCGACGCGCTGGCCGCCGCCAAGGCCGAGACCTCCCGCCCGTCGATGATCGCTATGCGCACGATCATCGCCTGGCCGGCCCCGGACGCCCAGAACACCGCCAAGGCCCACGGCTCCGCACTCGGCGCCGCCGAGATCGCCGCCACCAAGAAGGTCCTGGGCTTCGACCCGGAGAAGACCTTCGAGGTCAGCGACAAGGTGATCGAGCACGCCCGTCAGGTGATCAAGCGCGGCAAGGCCGCCCGCGACGCGTGGCAGCAGTCCTTCGAGGTCTGGCGTGCGGCCCACCCGCACCGCGCCTCCGAGTTCGACCGCATCCAGGCGGGCGAGCTGCCCGAGGGCTGGAAGAAGGCCGTCCCGGTCTTCGAGGCCGGCAAGGAGGTCGCCACCCGCAAGGCGTCCGGCGAGACCCTCAAGGCGATCGGCGCGGTGATCCCGGAGCTGTGGGGCGGCTCGGCCGACCTCGCGGAGTCCAACCTCACCACGATCGACGAGGACAGCTCCTTCCTGCCCGAGGGCAACCCGCTGAAGAGCGCCAGCCCGTACGGCCGGACGATCCACTTCGGCATCCGCGAGCACGCCATGGGCTCGACCATGAACGGCATCGCGCTGCACGGCCGGACCCGCGTGTTCGGCGGCACCTTCCTGGTCTTCGCCGACTACATGCGCCCGGCCGTCCGCCTGGCCGCACTGATGAAGCTGCCGGTCACCTACGTCTGGACGCACGACTCGATCGGCCTCGGCGAGGACGGCCCGACCCACCAGCCGGTCGAGCACCTTGCCTCGCTGCGCGCCATCCCGGGCCTCGCCATGGTCCGCCCGGCCGACGCCAACGAGACGGCCGTCGCCTGGCGCACGGTCATCGAGCGGCAGACCAGCCACCCCGGCCCGGTCGGCCTGGCACTCACCCGCCAGAACGTCCCGACCTTCGACCGTGAGGTGTTCGGCTCCGCCGAGGGCACCGCGAAGGGCGGCTACATCCTGGCCGAGGCCTCCAACGGCGACCCGCAGGTGATCCTGATCGGCACCGGATCCGAGGTCCAGCTGGCGGTCAAGGCCCGTGAGGTCCTGGAGGCCGAGGGCGTGGCGGTCCGCGTCGTCTCGATGCCGTCCTTCGAGTGGTTCCAGGAGCAGGACCAGGCCTACCGCGACAGCGTGCTGCCGCCGTCGGTCAAGGCCCGCGTCTCGGTCGAGGCCGGCATCGCCCAGGGCTGGCGCGAGCTGGTCGGCGACCACGGCCGGATCGTCTCGCTGGAGCACTTCGGTGCCTCCGCCGACTACAAGGTGCTGTTCGAGGAGTTCGGCCTGACCGCCGAGCGCGTCGTCGCCGAGGCCCACAACGCGCTGCGCTCGCTGGAAGCCGTCAACCGCTAGCGGTCGCCCCGGCCCCCTGCGGGCCCACGGCCGCGCGCTCGCCCGCACAGCGGGTGCGCGGCCCTCTGATCTACCCCACGAAGAACAGAAGAAATAAGGACTGAAGCACCATGACTGACGCACTGAAGCGCCTCAGCGACGAAGGCGTGGCGATCTGGCTGGACGACCTCAGCCGCAAGCGACTGAACACCGGCAACCTGGCCGAGCTGGTGCAGAACAAGCACGTGGTCGGTGTCACCACCAACCCGACCATCTTCCAGAAGGCCATCGCCGGCAGCGGCGACAGCTCCTACGACGGCCAGCTGCGCGACCTCGCCGTCCGCAAGGTCACCACGGACGAGGCCGTCCGTATGATCACCACCTCGGACGTGCGCGACGCCGCCGACGTGCTGCGCCCGGTCTACGACGCCTCCAACGGCCGCGACGGCCGGGTCTCCATCGAGGTCGACCCCCGCCTGGCCCACGAGACCGCGGCCACCGTGGCCGAGGCCAAGCAGCTGTGGTGGCTGGTGGACCGCCCTAACGTGTTCATCAAGATCCCCGCCACCAAGGCCGGCCTGCCCGCGATCAGCGAGGTCATCGGCAAGGGCATCAGCGTCAACGTCACGCTGATCTTCTCGCTCGACCGCTACAAGGCCGTCATGGACGCCTACCTGACCGGTCTGGAGGCCGCCAAGGCCAAGGGCCTGGACCTCTCCCAGATCGAGTCGGTCGCCTCGTTCTTCGTCTCCCGCGTGGACACCGAGATCGACAAGCGCCTGGACAAGATCGGCGGCGACGCCAAGGACCTGCGTTCCAAGGCGGCCCTGGCCAACGCCCGCCTCGCCTACCAGGCGTACGAGGAGGTCTTCGGCACCGTCGACGGCAAGACCGCCGGCAGCGACCGCTGGAAGGCCCTGGAGGCCGCCGGCGCCAAGCCGCAGCGCCCGCTCTGGGCCTCCACCGGCGTCAAGGACCCGGCTCTGCCGGACACCCTGTACGTGACCGAGCTGGTCGCACCGGGCACCGTCAACACCATGCCCGAGGCCACCCTGGACGCCACCGGCGACCACGGCGTCGTCACCGGCGGCACCATCGTGCCGAACTACGCCGACGCCAAGGCCGTCATGGACGCGATCGCGGCCGCCGGCGTGGACTACGACGACGTCGTCCAGGTCCTGGAGGACGAGGGCGTCGAGAAGTTCGAGCAGTCCTGGAACGAACTGCTCGACACCGTCACCGCCTCGCTGGCCTCCTTCGCCGCCGAGAAGTGATTCCTGCTCACAGTCAGCGCACGAAAGCGGAGCACATCAAGTGAGCAATGATTTCCCTGAGTTGACGTCGGACTCGGACGCGGGCAACTCCCAGCCGACCCCCGTCAACCCGCTTCGTGACCCGGCAGACCGGCGGCTCCCGCGCATCGCGGGGCCGTCCGGTCTGGTCATCTTCGGGGTCACCGGCGACCTGTCCCGCAAGAAGCTGATGCCGGCCATCTACGACCTGGCCAACCGCGGCCTGCTGCCGCCGGGCTTCTCGCTCGTCGGCTTCGCCCGCCGCGAGTGGGAGGACGAGGACTTCGCGAAGGAGGTCCACGACGCGGTCAAGGAGCACGCGCGGACCCAGTTCCGCGAGGAGGTCTGGCAGCAGCTCGCCAAGGGCATGCGCTTCGTCCAGGGCGACTTCGGCGACGACGACGCCTTCGACAAGCTCCGCGAGACCATCGAAGAGCTCGACAAGGCACAGGGCACCAGCGGCAACTTCGCCTTCTACCTGTCCGTCCCGCCGAAGTTCTTCCCCACCGTCGTCCAGCAGCTGAAGAAGCACGGCCTGGCCGACCCGCCGCAGGGCTCCTGGCGGCGCGCCGTCATCGAGAAGCCCTTCGGCCACAACCTGGAGAGCGCCCAGGAGCTGAACCGGATCGTCCACGAGGTCTTCCCCCGGGACGAGGTCTTCCGGATCGACCACTACCTGGGCAAGGAGACGGTCCAGAACATCCTGGCGCTCCGCTTCGCCAACCAGATGTTCGAGCCGATCTGGAACCGGTCGTACGTCGACCACGTGCAGATCACCATGGCCGAGGACATCGGCATCGGCGGCCGTGCCGGCTACTACGACGGCATCGGCTCCGCCCGGGACGTCATCCAGAACCACCTGCTGCAGCTGATGGCGCTCACCGCCATCGAGGAGCCGGCGTCCTTCCACCCGAAGGCGCTGGTGGCCGAGAAGCTCAAGGTGCTCAGCGCCGTCAAGCTCCCGGCCGACCTCGGCAAGCACACCGTGCGCGGCCAGTACGCGTCCGGCTGGCAGGGCGGCGAGGAGGTCGTCGGCTACCTCGACGAGGACGGCATCAACCCGGACTCCAAGACCGACACCTACGCCGCCATCAAGCTGGAGATCAACAACCGCCGCTGGGCGGGCGTGCCCTTCTACCTGCGCACCGGCAAGCGGCTGGGCCGCCGGGTCACCGAGATCGCGGTGGTCTTCCAGCGCGCGCCGTACCTGCCGTTCGACTCCTACGCGACCGAGGAACTGGGCCAGAACGCCCTGGTCATCCGGGTGCAGCCGGACGAGGGCGTGACGGTGCGGTTCGGGTCCAAGGTGCCGGGCACCTCCTTCGAGGTCCGGGACGTCACGATGGACTTCGCCTACGGCGAGTCCTTCACCGAGTCCAGCCCGGAGGCGTACGAGCGGCTCATCCTCGACGTGCTGCTCGGCGACGCCAACCTGTTCCCGCGGCACCAGGAGGTCGAGCTCTCCTGGCAGATCCTCGACCCGATCGAGGAGTACTGGGACGCCCACGGCAAGCCCGCCCAGTACGCGGCGGGGACCTGGGGCCCCGTCGAGGCGGACGAGATGCTCGCACGAGACGGCAGGAGCTGGCGCCGGCCATGAAGATCGACCTCACGGACACCACGTCCGGCAAGATCAACGCCGCGCTGATGGCGGCGCGGCGGGCCAGCGGCTCCACCGCGGCCGGCATGGTGCTCACCCTGGTGATCGTGACCGACGAGGGCAGCGCGTACGACGCCCTCAAGGCCGCCAACGACGCCTCCCGCGAGCACCCGTCGCGCACCCTGGCGGTCATCAAGCGCGCCGGGCGCTCGCCCCGGGCCCGCGCCGAGACCCGCCTGGACGCCGAGATCCTGGTCGGCTCCGACGCCGGCTCCGGCGAGACGGTCATCCTGCGCATGCACGGCGAGCTCGCCTCGCACGCGCAGTCGGTCGTCCTGCCGCTGCTGCTGCCGGACGCCCCGGTGGTGGTCTGGTGGCCGGACAACGCCCCGCTGCACCCGGCGCAGGACCCGCTGGGCTCGATCGCCCAGCGCCGGATCAGCGACGCCGTCACCGCCGAGTCCCCGGTCGGACAGCTCGCCCAGCGGGCCGAGAGCTACACTCCCGGCGACACCGACCTGGCCTGGACCCGGATCACCGGCTGGCGCTCGATGCTGGCCGCCGCGCTGGACCAGCGGCCCTCCACGATCACCTCCGCGGTGGTCGAGGGCGAGTCGTACAACCCCAGCGTCGAGCTGCTCGGCCTCTGGCTGCACAGCCGGCTGCACGTACCGGTCGAGCGGGTCGTCACCGGCGGCCCGGGCATCACCGCGGTGCACCTGCGCACCAAGGACGGGGACATCACCCTGGACCGCCCGGACGGCCTGATGGGCACGCTGTCCATGCCCGGCTCGCCGGACCGCCAGGTGGCGCTCAAGCGGCGCGAGACCTCCGAGCTGATCGCGGAGGAGCTGCGCCGGCTCGACCCGGACGACATCTACGCGGCGGCCGTGCGCACCCCCGTGGACCGGCTGCGCGAGCCGGGCAACGCCGAGACCGCGGCGGCCGAGAGGGCCGCGGCGGCGGTCTCCGAGGCCTCGGTGGCCGCCCCGGCGCGGGTGACCGCCAAGCTCCCGGCGGCCGGGACCGACGCGGCCGAGCCCGCGGCGGCCGATGGCGGCGCCGCGGCCAAGAGCCCGGCGAAGACGGCGGGCAAGCGCACGACCCGGAAGAGCGACTCGTGAACCGGCGCAGCGGGTTCACCGTCACGTGGTCGCCCGGCCGGCCCGGCGCCGACCGGCGGCACGGGGAGGGGGCATGACCGCCGCCACCCCCCAGCTGGTCGTCCACCGGGACAAGGAACTGATGGCCCAGGCGGCCGCGGCCCGGCTGATCACCCGGATCGTGGACGCCCAGGCCGCCCGCGGCACCGCCTCGGTGGTGCTCACCGGCGGGCGCAACGGCAATGCCCTGCTGGCCGCCATCGCCGCATCCCCGGCCCGGGACGCGGTGGACTGGGGCCGGCTGGACCTCTGGTGGGGCGACGAGCGCTTCGTGCCCTCCGGAGACCCGGAGCGCAACGCCGTGCAGGCCCGGGCGGAACTGCTCGACGCCGTCCCGCTCGACCCGTCGCGGGTGCACGAGATGCCCGCCTCGGACGGGGTGGACGGCTCGGACGTGGAGGCGGCCGCCGCCCGCTACGCCGAGGAGCTGGCCGCGGCGGCCGGGCCGGGCGACCGGCTCGGCGTCCCGACCTTCGACGTGCTGCTGCTCGGCGTCGGCCCGGACACCCACGTCGCCTCGCTCTTCCCCGAGCACCCGGGCGTCCGGGAGACCGAGCTGACGGTGGTCGGGGTGCGGGGCGCACCGAAGCCCCCGCCGACCCGGGTCTCGCTGACCCTCCCGGCGATCCGGGCGGCCCGCGAGGTCTGGCTGCTGGCGGCGGGCGAGGACAAGGCGGACGCCGTCGCGCTCACCCTGTCCGGCCCCGGCGCGCTGCAGGCGCCCGCCTCGGGCGCGTACGGGCGGGCCCGCACGCTGTGGCTGCTGGACCGGGCCGCGGCGGACCGCATCCCGCCCCAGCTCTACCCGCCGGCCTCGGCCTGACCGGCCCCGGACCGGGAGACACCGAAGGGCGCCCCCGTCGGAAGACGGTGGCGCCCTTCGCCGTTGCTCGTCACTCGCCGGACAGGGCTCAGATCTCGCCGCGCAGCTTGGCCAGCGCCTCGGCGAGGATCGCCTCGCCGTCCGCGTCGGTGCGCCGCTCGCGGACGTAGGCCAGGTGGGTCTTGTAGGGCTCGTTGCGCGAGGGGGCGGGCGGGTTGTGCTCGTCCTGGCCGGCCGGGAAGCCGCAGCGCGGGCAGTCCCAGGTGTCCGGGATGACCGCTTCGGCGGCGAAGCTGGGGCGGGTCTCGTGCTTGTTGGCACACCAGAAGGAGATCCGGTTGCGCGGGGCGGACTCGCCGCGCTCCGCCTCCCCCATCGGGCCGGCTCCGACCCTGCTGCCACGGATGGCGTTGCCACTTGCCACGGTCTGACTCCCTGCGTGCTGGTGCGCCGACCCGCCGCGGTGCGCGTCGGTGACGAAAGTCGTCCTAGTGTAAGCAGGAGTTAAGGATGTACCACCCACCGGCTCCGCCCCGGACCGTTCCAGCATAGGCCGCGGGGCGACGGGACGTCAGAGATACGTCAGCTCTTGTACTTCAGCACCAGGCCGAGCACGACGATGCAGGCGAACCAGGCAACACCGATCACGATGGTGATGCGGTCCAGGTTGCGCTCGGCCACCGCCGAACCACCGCCGGTGGACATCGCACCGCCGCCGAACATGTCGGACAGGCCGCCGCCCTTCCCCTTGTGCAGCAGCACCAGGAGGATCATCAGCAGGCTGAAGATGATCAGGGCAATCGAGAACCCGATAACCACGACGGGACCAACTCTCTCGTATCTTCGGCGAAGGGGCCGGACCCGTGATTGGCGGTCCGGCCCCAAAGCCTACGTTGCTGCGGCGGCGTTAGCCTACTGCCTGCTCACGGTAGCGCACGATCTTGACGAACTCGTCGGCGTCCAGGGAGGCACCGCCGATCAGGCCGCCGTCGATGTCGGGCTTGGCCATCAGGCCGGCCGCACTGGAGGACTTGACCGAACCGCCGTAGAGCACCCGGACCTTGCGGGCAAGCTCGGCGCTGTAGAGCTCGGCGAGCCGCGCGCGGATCGCGGCGCAGACCTCCTGGGCGTCCTCGGGGGTCGCCACCTCGCCGGTGCCGATCGCCCAGACCGGCTCGTAGGCCACCACCAGGGTCTCGGCCTGGGCGGCCGGGATGTCCTGGAGGGCGCCGTCGAGCTGGGCCAGGGTGTGCTCGACGTGGGTGCCGGCCTTGCGGATGTCCAGCGGCTCGCCGATGCAGAGGATCGGGACGATCCCGCTGCGGAAGGCGGCCTTCACCTTGGCGTTGACGATCTCCTCGTTCTCGCCGTGGTACTGGCGGCGCTCCGAGTGGCCGATCACCGCGTAGGTGCACTTCAGCTTGGACAGCATCGGGCCGGAGACCTCGCCGGTGTAGGCACCGGAGTCGTGCTGCGAGATGTCCTGCGAGCCGTACTTGATCTTCAGCTTGTCGCCGTCGACCAGGGTCTGCACCGAGCGCAGGTCGGTGAACGGCACCAGCACCGCGACCTCGACCGACTCGTAGTCCTTGTCGGCCAGCGCGAAGGCCAGCTTCTGGGTGTGCTGGATGGCCTCAAGGTGGTTGAGGTTCATCTTCCAGTTGCCCGCCATCAGCGGGAGACGCTCAGTCATTGCTTCAGCCTTCCAGGGCGGCGAGACCGGGGAGCGTCTTGCCCTCCAGGTACTCAAGGCTCGCGCCACCGCCGGTCGAGATGTGCCCGAACTTCTCCTCGTCGAAGCCCAGGATGCGGACGGCCGCGGCGGAGTCGCCGCCGCCGACCACGGTGAACGCGTCGCTGTCGGTCAGGGCCTGCGCGACGGCCTTGGTGCCCTCGGCGAAGGTGGGGTGCTCGAACACGCCCACCGGGCCGTTCCAGAACACCGTCTTCGCGTCGGCCAGCTTCTCAGCGAACAGGGCCCGGGTCTTCGGGCCGATGTCCAGACCCTCCTTGTCGGCCGGGATCCCGTCCGCGTCGACGACCTCGAAGTCCTCGACCGGGGCGTGCGTCCTGGTGTCCGGGAAGCTCGCGGAGACCGCGACGTCCACCGGGAGCACGAACTCGACGTTGTTCTGCTTGCCCCGCTCCAGGTACTCCAGAACGGTCGGGACCTGGTCCTTCTGCAGCAGCGAGATGCCGACCTCGTTGCCCAGCGCGTACAGGAAGGTGTACGCCATGCCGCCGCCGATCAGGATGCGGTCGGCCTTGCCGAGCAGGTTGTCGATCACGCCGACCTTGTCGGACACCTTGGAGCCGCCGAGCACGACCACGTACGGGCGCTCGACCTCCTCGGTGAGGCGCTTGAGCACGCCCACCTCGGTGGCGATCAGGTCGCCGACGGCGTGCGGCAGGCGGGCCGGCAGGTCGTAGACGGAGGCGTGCTTGCGGTGCACCGCACCGAAGCCGTCGCCGACGTACAGGTCGGCAAGCCGGGCGAGCTCGTCCGCGAACGCGCCGCGCTCGGCGTCGTCCTTGCTGGTCTCGCCGGCGTTGAAGCGCAGGTTTTCGAGCAGCGTGACCTCGCCGTCGGCCAGGGCGGCGACGGTGGCCTTCGCGCTCTCGCCCACGGTGTCGGCCGCGAACGCGACCGGCTTGCCGAGGATCTCGCCCAGCCGGACGGCGACCGGGGCGAGGGAGAACTGCGGGTCCGGCTCGCCCTTGGGGCGGCCGAGGTGGGAGGCGACCACGACCTTGGCACCGCGCTCCAGGAGCTTGGCGATGGTCGGGGCGACAGCGCGGATCCGGCCGTCGTCGGTGATCGTCCCGCCGGACAGCGGCACGTTCAGGTCAGCGCGCACGAACACGCGCTTGCCGGCGACGTCGAGGTCTTCGATGGTCTTCACGGTCTTCGGTCTCCTGGGGAGAGTGTGGAGCAGGCGACGGCACAACGGTGGGCCGTCAAGGGGGAGTTGAGGGTGCGCAGACGAGGGCCCGGACGGCGTCGAAGCCTTCCGGGCCCTCCCCCTTACTTCACTTCAGCTCCCGCTGCGTCAAAGCCGGCCGCCGACGAGGGCGGTCAGGTTGACGAGGCGGTTCGAGTAGCCCCACTCGTTGTCGTACCAGCCGAAGACCTTGACCTGGTTGCCCTGGGCCATGGTCAGCAGCGAGTCGAAGATCGTGGAGAACGGCGAGTTGACGATGTCGGAGGAGACGATCGGGTCCTCGGTGTACTGCAGGATGCCGTTGAGCGAGCTCTCCGAGGCCTTCTTGAAGGCCTCGTTGACCTCGGCGGCGGTGACGTCGCGCTCCAGCGTCACCACCAGGTCGGTGATCGAGCCGGTCGGCACCGGGACGCGCAGCGAGGTGCCGTCCAGCTTGCCCTTGAGCTCCGGCAGGACGAGCGCGGTCGCCTTGGCGGCACCGGTCGACGTCGGGATGATGTTGAGGGCCGCGGCACGGGCGCGCCGCAGGTCCTTGTGCGGGAAGTCCAGGGTGACCTGGTCGTTGGTGTACGCGTGCACCGTGGTCATCAGACCCTTGACGATGCCGAAGCTCTCGTTCAGCACCTTGGCCAGCGGCGCCACGCAGTTGGTGGTGCAGGAGGCGTTGGAGATGATCGTGTGCTGGGCGGGGTCGTACTTGTCGTCGTTGACGCCCATGACGATGGTGATGTCCTCGTCGGTGGCGGGCGCCGAGATGATGACCTTCTTGGCGCCGGCGGCGACGTGCTTGCGGGCCGCCTCGGCCTTGGTGAAGATGCCGGTGGACTCGATGACGATGTCGGCACCGAGCTCGCCCCAGGGCAGGTTCGCCGGGTCGCGCTCGGCGACGACCTTGAAGGTCTTGCCGTCGACGGTGATGCTGTCCGCGGTGTGGGACACCTCGCCCGGGAAGGTGCCCAGGATCGAGTCGTACTTGAGAAGGTGCGCCAGGGTCTTCGTGTCGGTGAGGTCGTTGACACCGACGATCTCGATGTCCGCGCCCTGGGACTTCACCGCCCGGAAGAAGTTGCGGCCGATGCGGCCGAATCCGTTGATGCCTACCCGGATCGTCACGAACCGATCTCCTCGTTAGGTACGCCGGAGCTAAGCCGACGGGGTGGAATTTTGGGATGTCCCCGACCGCCTCCGACCCTACCCCTCCAAAGCCTGGTTGGGCACATCACGCCCGGTACGCCGCCCGGGCGTGGCGTGTCAAGAGGATGTGACCAGGTCGTCCACCCTTGTCCGGTTTGAAAGTTGGGGCGCGCGGCGCGGGGCCGCGCGCGGACCGCGCCGTCCCACGGTTCGGACACGAAACGGCCGGTGCCCCGGACACCCGGGGCACCGGCCGTTCGCCGCGGCTGCGCGCGGGCGTCAGTTGAGCGCCATCTCGTCGGTCAGATTGGCCTCGGTACTGGGCAACCCCAGCTCGGAGGCGCGCTTGTCGGCCATCGCCAGCAGACGGCGGATCCGGCCGGCCACCGCGTCCTTGGTGAGCGGCGGGTCGGCCAGCGCACCCAGCTCCTCCAGCGAGGCCTGCTTGTGCTGCATCCGCAGCTGCCCGGCGGCGGCCAGGTGCTCGGGCACCTCGTCGCCGAGGATCTCCAGCGCGCGCTGCACCCGCGCGCCGGCCGCCACGGCGGCGCGGGCCGAGCGGCGCAGGTTGGCGTCGTCGAAGTTGGCCAGGCGGTTGGCGGTGGCGCGGACCTCGCGCCGCATCCGGCGCTCCTCCCAGGCCAGCACCGACTCGTGGGCGCCGAGCCGGGTCAGCAGCGCGCCGATGGCGTCGCCGTCGCGGATCACCACCCGGTCCACGCCGCGAACCTCACGGGCCTTGGCCGGGATGCCCAGCCGGCGGGCGGCACCGACCAGCGCCAGGGCGGCCTCGGAGCCGGGGCAGGTGATCTCCAGGGAGGACGAGCGGCCGGGCTCGGTGAGCGAGCCGTGCGCCAGGAAGGCTCCGCGCCAGGCGGCCTCGGCGTCGCAGGTCGCCCCGGAGACCACGGCCGGGGGCAGGCCCCGGATCGGTCGACCGCGGCCGTCGACCAGACCGGTCTGGCGGGCGAGGAGTTCGCCGTCCTTGACCACCCGGACCACGTAGCGGCTGCCGCGGCGCAGGCCACCGGGGGCCATCACGACGAGGTCGGAGGAGTGCCCGAAGATCTCCAGGAGGTCCTTGCGCAGCCGCCGGGCCGCCGCTCCGGTGTCGAGCTCCGCCTCGATCACGATGCGGCCGCTCACGATGTGCAGCCCGCCCGCGAATCGCAGGATCGCCGACACCTCCGCCTTGCGGCAGCACGCCCGGGTGACCGGGAGCCGGCTGATTTCGTCCTTCACCGCTGGAGTCATCGCCATGGCCCGATCCTTCCATGTGTCCGGAAAATCCGGTCGTACGCGGCGGCCAAGAGCTCCGGGTCGTGTCGCGGGGTGCCGTCCGCGCGGGCGACCCGGCCGAGCACCAGGGCGGCGCCCATCCGCTCGGCGGCCTTCTCCAGACCGGCCAGGTCCGCCTGGCCGAAGGCGCCGCCCGAGACGGCGCGCTCGTCCACCAGGATCGCATCCACCGCGAGGTCCGGGGCGTGGTCGGCGATGACCTCCAGGTGGCGCTGCGGGGTGAAGCCTTCCGTCTCGCCGGGCTGCGGGGCGAGGTTCAGGGTGAGCAGGCGGCGGGCACGGGTCTCGGTGAGCGCCTTGGCCAGCTCGGGCACCAGCAGGTGCGGCAGCACGCTGGTGAACCAGGAACCCGGGCCGAGCACCACCCAGTCCGCCTCGCGGACGGCGGTGACGGCCTCCGGGACGGCCGGCGGCTCGTCCGGCAGCAGCCGGATCGACTGCACGGTGCCGGGCGTCACCGCGACGCTGGCCTGGCCGCGTACGGCGGACAGCTCGGCGGGGTTGGCCGGGTCGTGGCCCCGGACGACCGCCTCGATGTCCAGCGGGACCGCCGACATCGGCAGCACCCGGCCCTGGACGTTGAGCAGCCGCCCCACCCAGTCCAGCGCGGCGACCGGGTCGCCCAGCTTCTCCCAGAGCGCGACGATCAGCAGGTTGCCGACGGCGTGGCCGCCCAGGTCGCCGGTGCCGGTGAAGCGCTGCTGGATCACCTCGGACCACGTCCGGCCCCAGTCGTCGTCGCCGCAGAGCGCGGCCAGCGCCTTGCGCAGGTCGCCCGGGGGCAGCACGCCGAGCTCCGAGCGCAGCCGGCCGCTGGAACCGCCGTCGTCGGCCACCGTGACGACCGCGGTGAGGTCGGTGGTGAGCCGGCGCAGTGCGGAGAGCGAGGCGGACAGGCCCTGGCCGCCGCCGAGGGCGGTGATCCGGGGGGCCTGGTTGGGGCGGGGTGCCTGGCCGGCACGGCTCTGGCTGGTGCGGACCGGCCCGGTGCGCGCCCGGCTGGGCGCCGCGGCTCGCGGCGGGACCCCCGTCCGGTCGGCGGTCCTGGTCTGCAGCTGCCGCCCGGGCACGTATCCCGTCACACCCACCTCGCGTTCCAACTTGCCGGCCGCCGGCCTCCACCGGCGGTCCGGCAGGGTGCGGCGGCTACTCCCGTCCCATGTCACGGTGGACCAGCACCGTTTCCACACCGTCGGCGATGAGGCGCTTGGTCAGGCGCTCGGACATCGCGACGCTGCGGTGCTTCCCACCGGTGCAGCCTACGGCAAGGGTCATGTAGCGCTTCCCCTCGCGCCGGTACCCCTCGGCGACGATGCGCAGCAGCTCCGCGTAGCCGTCGAGGAACTCGTTGGCCCCGGGCTGCTGGAACACGTAGTCGGCGACGTCGGCGTCGGTGCCGGTACGGGCCCGCAGCTCGGGAACCCAGTGCGGGTTCGGCAGGAAGCGACAGTCCACCACGAGGTCGGCGTCGACCGGAAGACCGTACTTGAAGCCGAAGGACATCACGGTGGCGCGCAGCTCGGGCTCGTCGTGGTCGGCGAACTGGGCGTCGAGCTTGGCCCGCAGCTGGTGCACGTTGAGGTTGGAGGTGTCGATCACCAGGTCGGCCTCGCCGCGCAGATCGCGCAGCAGATCGCGCTCCTGGGCGATCCCGTCGACGATCCGGCCGTCGGCCTGCAGCGGGTGCGGGCGGCGGACGTTCTCGAAGCGGCGGACCAGCGCGTCGTCGGAGGAGTCGAGGAAGACGACCCGGAGCCGGACGCCGCGCTTCTCCAGCTCGTCCAGGGACGTGAGCAGGTCGTCGAAGAACTGCCGGCCGCGGACGTCCACCACGACGCCGATCCGGGCCACGTTGCCCTGGGAGCGGGCTCCGAGGTCCACCATGGTCGGGATCAGGGCCGGCGGCAGGTTGTCCACCACGAACCAGCCCAGGTCCTCCAGGCACTTGGCGGCGGTGGACCGGCCGGCTCCGGACATACCGGAGATGATCACCAGCTCCGGGGCGTTCTCCTCGCCGGCCATCGGCCGGGCGCCCCCATCGTCGGACATGCTCACTTCGGTTCCCCGCTCTCGGTGGTTCTGCTGAGGAGAACGCGCGTCGCGCGGGCACGCTTCCCCGGCTCACTCGGGCGAGTGAGCTCGGGGCGCGCCGGCTGACGGGCGGCGTCGGCCGTCATGGCGTCTCCTGGGATGGTGCGGTCTGGGGCGCTGCGTCGGCCGCGCTGTCGCCGGCCGGGCCGGTCGCGTCCGCGCTGTCATCGATGATCTCGCCGGTGGCGGTGTTCACTGCGGGTGCCGCGGGTGTACGGGACGACAACGCTGCCGCAACAGTCTCCGCCGTCCGGCGTCCGATGCCGGGGACGGCGCAGAGTTCGTCGACGGTGGCCGCCCGGAGCTTCTTCAGCGAGCCGAAGTGCTTGAGCAGTGCCTGGCGGCGAGTCTCGCCGAGGCCGGGGACGGAGTCCAGTTCCCCGGCGGTGAGTCGCTTGGAACGCCTGTTGCGCTGGTAGGTGATCGCGAACCGGTGGGCCTCGTCGCGGACCCGCTGGAGCAGGTAGAGGCCCTCGCTGCTGCGCGGCAGGACCACCGGGTCGTCCTCGCCGGGCAGCCAGACCTCCTCCAGCCGCTTGGCCAGGCCGCAGAGGGCGACGTCGTCGATGCCCAGCTCGTCCAGGGCGCGCCTGGCGGCGGCGACCTGCGGCTGCCCGCCGTCGACGACCAGCAGCTGCGGCGGGTAGGCGAAGCGGCGCGGGCGGCCGGTGTCGGGGTCGACCGGGCCGGCCGGGGCCTCGGCGCCGTCCGGACCTGGCCGGTCCGCGCCGACCACGCCGTCCGGACCGACCGGCTCCTCGGCCTCGGGGACGGCCCACTCCCCCGTCTGCTCGCGCTCCTGCAGGTAGCGGCGGAACCGCCGGCTGATCACCTCGTGCATCGAGCGGACGTCGTCCTGGCCCTCGAAGCCCTTGATCTGGAACCGGCGGTACTCGCTCTTGCGGGCCAGACCGTCCTCGAAGACCACCATCGAGGCGACCACGTCCTCGCCCTGGAGGTGCGAGATGTCGAAGCACTCGATGCGCAGCGGGACGGAGTCCAGCTCCAGGGCGTCGGCGATCTCCTGGAGGGCGCGGCTGCGGGTGGTGAGGTCGGAGGCGCGCTTGGTCTTGTGCAGCGCCAGCGCCTGCTGGGCGTTGCGCTGCACGGTGGCCATCAGGTCCTTCTTGTCGCCCCGCTGCGGGACGCGCAGATCGACCTGGCTGCCCCGCAGCCCGGACAGCCAGTCGCGGACCGGCTCGACCGGCTCGGGCAGCGCGGGCACCAGCACCTCGCGCGGGACGGACTCGCTCCGCTCCTCCGCACTGGCACCGCCGTAGAGCTGTTGCAGGGCGTGCTCGACCAGGCCGGCGGTGTCGACGTCCTCGACCTTGTCGGTGACCCAGCCGCGCTGGCCGCGGACCCGGCCGCCGCGGACGTGGAAGATCTGGACAGCCGCCTCCAGTTCGTCCTCGGCGACGGCGAGCAGGTCGGCGTCGGTGGCGTCGGCGAGGACGATCGCGTTCTTCTCCATCGCGCGCTTGAGGGCTCCGATGTCGTCGCGCAACCGGGCGGCCTTCTCGTACTCCATCTCCGCGGCGGCCTCCTGCATCTGCTCTTCCAGCCGGCGCAGGTAGTTGCCGGTGCGGCCGGCCATGAAGTCGCAGAAGTCCGCGGCCAGCGCGCGGTGTTCGTCCGCCGAGACCTTGCCGACGCAGGGTGCGGCGCACTTGCCGATGTAGCCGAGCAGGCAGGGCCGGCCGACCTGGCTGGCGCGCTTGAAGACGCCGTTGGAGCAGGTGCGGACGGGGAAGACGCGCAGCAGCAGGTCGACCGTCTCGCGGATCGCCCAGGCATGGCCGTAGGGGCCGAAGTAACGCACACCCTTCCTGTGCGCCCCGCGCATCACCTGGACCCGCGGGTACTCCTCGTTGAGGGTGACCGCGAGCTCCGGATAGCTCTTGTCGTCACGGTACTTGACGTTGAAACGGGGGTCGAACTCCTTGATCCAGGAGTACTCCAGCTGGAGCGCCTCGACCTCGGTGGTGACCACCGTCCACTCCACCGACGCCGCGGTGGTGACCATCGTCGCGGTGCGCGGGTGCAGCCCGGCGAGATCCTGGAAGTAGGACGACAGCCGGGGGCGCAGGCTCTTGGCCTTGCCGACGTAGATGACCCGCCCGTGGGCGTCGCGGAACTTGTAGACCCCCGGCGACGTCGGGATCGCGCCGGGCGCCGGGCGGTAGGTGGACGGGTCAGCCATGGGTCCACCGTACCCAGTCGGCGGGGCGTCCCGTGGGCCGGTCCGCAGCTCGGGCGCTGGCCCGGCGGGGGACGCGGCCGGCGGCCGGGGTGCGCGCGGTCACCGGCCGCCGCCCCGGTTGAGCAGGTCCGTGCCGAGCGGGGTGATCGAGTGCAGGACGGCGCCGCCGCGGCGCCGCGTGGTGATCAGGTTCGCCTCGCGCAGGACGCCCGCGTGCTGGCTCGCCGCCGCGGCCGAGATGTTGAGCCGGCGGGCCAGTTCGCCGGTGCTGCAGCCCTCCGCGACCACGCCCAGGGCGGCGGCCCTGGTCCGGCCGAGCAGCGCGCCGAGGGGCTTGCGACTGCGATCGGGCTCCCCGTCCCCCCAGAACGCGGCCGCGGCGAGCGGATCGGCGAGGGCGGGCACGGCCAGGATCGGCGGTGCGCTCTCGTCGGTGAGGTCGGTCAGCAGTTCCACGTGGCCGACCAGGAACACCGTCGGCACCAGGACCAACCCGCGGCCGTTCAGGCGGACGTCCTGCTCCCGGGGGAAGCGGACCTTCAGCACGGGGGCCTCCCACCGGACCAGCGTCGGGGAGACCGTCTCCAGAAGCCGCTCGATGCCGCCCTCCAGCACGGTGCGCGCCCAGTCGGCCCGGACGGCGTCCAACTGCCCGCGCATCCGCTGCCAGTGGGGCTGCACCACCGCGCGGTAGCCGGCGTCCAGCGAGTCGGCGAGGACGCCCCGGGCCTCCTGGTCGCCGTCCGCCAGCGCCCGCAGCCACCCCGGGGCGGCCCGGGGCAGCGAGACGTGCTCCAACTCCAGCCGCAGCACGGTGTCGGAGGTGCTCAGCAGGCGGTCGACGCCGGACTCGATGGTCGGCTCGGTGCCGGTCAGGGCGATCAGGTCGAGGCCCGGCCCGCTGTGCGGTAACAGCGAGGCGAGCGGGCGCAGCCGGCGGCTCAACGGGGCGTCCAGCCGGCCGCGCAGGCCCTGGCGCCAGGGACGGAAGACCGCGGGGACGTTCGGACAGGTCAGCAGCCTCAGCGCGTGGCCGGTCTCGGTCGCCGCCCCGACCGTGGAGACCGTCCTCGTCCGCGCCAGGTCGTCGGCCGTGAAGTGGATCCGCAGCACCGAAGTCCCTCCCATGCCTCCGCCGCTGCCGGAAGTCTCGCGCTCCCCGCCGTGCGCCGTCCAGCAGGAGCTTTAAGCCTGGGCCGAAATGTCTGTCGCTGCACGGCCCGGCCACCGCACGATGGAGTCGTGCAGGAGGTCTCGCCGCCCCGACGGGGGTGGGGCGGCGAGACGGGGCACCGAGGTGGCCCGGCGGTGGGCGCGGCCGCTCAGACCGGGGTCACCCTGAGGTTGTCGCCGTCGACGGCCACCTGGTACTCGGGCAGCGGCAGCTTGGCCGGGCCCTCGACGCGGGCGCCGGTGGACATGTTGAACGAACTGCCGTGGCACGGGCACTTGATCAGCTGGTCCTCGACCTTGTCGACCACGCACCCGGCGTGGGTGCAGACCGCGCTGAAGGCCTCGTACTGGCCGGCGGACGGCTGGGTGACGACGATCTTCTGCTCCCGGTAGACCTTGCCGCCGCCCACCGGCACGTCCGCGGCCGGGCCGACCACCACCGGCTCCTTGGGCTTGGCGGGGGCCGAGGTCTTGGCGGTGGAGGAGCCGCCGGAGGCACAGCCGGAAAGGGCGACCGTGCCCCCGGCGGCCAGGACGGCGGCGGCACCGCAGAGCACGGTGCGACGGGAGGCGGCGGGGCTCTCGGGGGCCTCGGACATCGGTGGCTGCTCCTCGGGGGGGGGTGGGGGCGTCGACGGTCAGCGGCAGTCTATGCGCCGCACCCGGCCGTCCCGTGGCGGGACGGCCGGGTGCGGCACCGGAAGGGCTGCCGGCCGTGCCGGGCCGGCTACTTCTTGGCGGCGGCCCGCTTGCGCGGGGCCTTCACCGCGACCGGGGCGTCGTTGAACTCCCCCGGCAGGATGTCCCGCAGGAACTTGCCGGTGTGGCTGTCCGGGACGGCGGCGATCTGCTCCGGGGTGCCCTCGGCGACCACCGTGCCACCGCCGGAGCCGCCCTCGGGCCCCATGTCGACGATCCAGTCGGCGGTCTTGATCACATCGAGGTTGTGCTCGATGACGATCACCGTGTTGCCCTTCTCCACCAGGCCGGAGAGGACCTTGATCAGCTTGCTGATGTCCTCGAAGTGCAGACCGGTGGTCGGCTCGTCCAGCACGTAGACCGTCCGCCCGGTGGAGCGCTTCTGCAGCTCGGAGGCGAGCTTGACGCGCTGCGCCTCACCGCCGGAGAGCGTCGGCGCGGACTGGCCGAGCCGGACGTAGCCGAGGCCGACGTCGTTGAGCGTCCGCAGATGCCGCGCGATCGCCGGGACGGCCTCGAAGAAGTGCAGCGCCTCCTCGATCGGCATGTCCAGCACCTCGGCGATGGACTTGCCCTTGTAGTGCACCTCCAGCGTCTCCCGGTTGTACCGGGCGCCGTGGCAGACCTCGCACGGCACGTAGACGTCGGGCAGGAAGTTCATCTCGATCTTGATGGTGCCGTCGCCGGAGCAGTTCTCGCAGCGGCCGCCCTTGACGTTGAACGAGAACCGGCCGGGCAGGTATCCGCGGACCTTGGCCTCCTGCGTCTCCGCGAAGAGCCGCCGGACGTGGTCGAACACGCCGGTGTAGGTGGCCGGGTTGGAGCGCGGGGTCCGGCCGATCGGCGACTGGTCGACGTGCACCACCTTGTCCACCAGGTCGGTGCCGGTGATCCGGGTGTGCCGGCCGGGCACGCTGCGGGCGCCGTTCAGCTCCCGCGCGAGGTGGGTGTAGAGGATGTCGTTGACCAGCGTCGACTTGCCGGAGCCGGAGACACCGGTGATCGCGGTGAAGGTGCCGAGCGGGAAGCCGACCGTGACGTCCTTGAGGTTGTGCTCGCGGGCGCCGTGGACGGTCAGCTGGCGCTTGGCTTCCCGCGGGCGGCGGGCGGCCGGGATCGGGATGCTGCGCTTGCCGGAGAGGTACTGGCCGGTGAGCGACTCCTTGTTGCCGAGCAGTTCCTTCAGCGAGCCCGAGTGCACCACCTTGCCACCGTGCTCGCCGGCGCCGGGGCCGATGTCGACCACCCAGTCGGCCGTCTTGATGGTGTCCTCGTCGTGCTCGACGACGATCAGGGTGTTGCCGATGTCCCGCAGGCGGACCAGCGTCTCGATCAGGCGGTGGTTGTCCCGCTGGTGCAGGCCGATCGACGGCTCGTCCAGCACGTAGAGCACGCCGACCAGGCCGGAGCCGATCTGGGTGGCGAGCCGGATGCGCTGGGCCTCGCCGCCGGAGAGGGTGCCGGCCGCGCGGTTGAGCGAGAGGTAGTCCAGCCCGACGTCGACCAGGAAGCGGAGCCGCTCGTTGACCTCCTTGAGGACCCGCTCGGCGATCTTCTTGTCGCGGGCGTTGAGCTTCATCGCGCCCAGGAACTCGGAGCAGTCGCTGATCGACATCGCCGAGACGTCGGCGATGGACCGGCCCTCGACCGTCACCGCGAGCACGATCGGCTTGAGCCGGGTGCCCTCACAGGTCGGGCAGGGCACCTCGCGCATGTAGCCCTCGAAGCGCTCGCGGCTGGAGTCGCTCTCCGCCTCGCCGTGCCGGCGCTGGATGAACGGCACCGCGCCCTCGAAGCCCGTGGTGTACGAGCGGTCCCGGCCGTAGCGGTTGCGGTAGCGCACCTCGACCTGGTGCTTGTGCCCGTAGAGCAGCGCCTTCTTGGCGCGGGCCGGCAGCCCGGCCCAGGGGATGTCGGTGCGGAAGCCCAGCTCGCCGGCGAGGGCGTCGATCAGACGCTGGAAGTACTCCTTGGTGTGGCCGCCGGACCACGGGTGGATGGCGCCCTCGTCCAGCGACCGCTCCTCGTCCGGGACGACCAGCTCCGGGTCCACCTCCATCCGGTTGCCGAGGCCGGAGCAGTCCGGGCAGGCGCCGAACGGCGAGTTGAAGGAGAACGAGCGCGGCTCCAGCTCCTCGAAGGACACGTCGTCGTACGGGCAGTAGAGGTGCTCGGAGTACATCCGCTCGCGCTCCTGGTCGTCCTCCGGGAGGTCGACGAAGTCGAGCACGACCATGCCGCCGCCCAGCCGCAGGGCCGTCTCCACCGAGTCGGTCAGCCGCCGCTTGGCGCCCTCCTTGACGGTGAGCCGGTCGATGACCACCTCGACCGTGTGCTTCTCCTGCTTCTTGAGCTTGGGCGGCTCGGCGAGCTGGATCGTCGCGCCGTCCACCCGGGCGCGGGCGTAGCCCTTGGACTGGAGGTCCGCGAAGAGGTCGACGAACTCGCCCTTGCGCTCGCGCACCACCGGGCTGAGCACCTGGAACCGGGTGCCCTCGGCGAGCTCCAGCACCTTGTCCACGATGGCCTGCGGGGACTGCTTGGCGATCGGGCGGCCGCAGTGCGGGCAGTGCGGCTTGCCGATCCGCGCGAACAGCAGGCGCAGGTAGTCGTAGACCTCGGTGATGGTGCCGACGGTCGAGCGCGGGTTGCGGTTGGTGGACTTCTGGTCGATCGAGACGGCCGGGGAGAGGCCCTCGATGAAGTCGACGTCGGGCTTGTCCATCTGCCCGAGGAACTGCCGGGCGTAGGAGGACAGCGATTCGACGTAGCGGCGCTGACCCTCGGCGAAGATCGTGTCGAAGGCCAGCGAGGACTTGCCGGAGCCGGAGAGGCCCGTGAAGACGATGAGGGAGTCGCGAGGCAGGTCGAGCGAGACGTTCTTGAGGTTGTGCTCGCGAGCACCGCGGACGATGAGGCGGTCGGCCACTGCTTCTGGCGCCTTTCTCCGGGGCGAGACGGCTTGCGGTGAGAGGTGTTCTTCTTCCAGGATGCGGCAGCCAGCCTATAGCTCAGGCGTTCGATTATCGAGCTCGTCAAGCGGAGTCCACCCGAACGAGTGACGCCCCGTCTCCGACCGTCCGCGCACGCCCAAGGAAAGCACCTGCTCAGGGCCCGGATCGGCGATAGCGTCACCTGGTGAACGAGCGGTGCCCCCCGTGGGCACGCACCGCCTCTACCGGAAGGCCGATTCGATGACCGACCCGCAGACCGCCGCCGCCCTCGCCGCCGCCCGGCTGAGCCTGGTCGAGGAGGGCACCCGGCACCTGCTGCACACCGTCTCCGGACTGAAGCCCGAGGCCGTCGCCGAGCCCTCCGCGCTCCCCGGCTGGACCAGGGGCCACGTACTGGCGCACGTCGCCCGCAACGCCGACTCCCTGGTCAACCTCCTGGACGGCGCCCGCACCGGCACCGACATCCCGCAGTACGCCAGCAGCGAGGCGCGCAACCAGGGCATCGAGGACGGCGCCCCGCGCCCGGTGGACGTCCAGCTGGCCGACCTGCGCACCTCGGACGAGCGCTTCGTCGCCGCCGCCGCGCTGCTGCCCGCCGAGGCCTGGACGGCCGACGTCCGCCACCGTGCCGGCTACGTCTTCCCGGCCTCCGACATCCCCTGGAAGCGCCTCGCCGAGGTCGAGTACCACCACGTGGACCTGGACGCCGGCTACACCCCGGCGCACTGGCCGGAGCTGTTCGCGGTCACCGAGTTCCGCAAGCTCTCCGCACGGCTGGCCGGCGCCGACCTGCCCGCCGTCGAGCTGATCGCCGAAGACACCGAGGACCGCGGCGTGATCGGCACCGGCACCCCGTCGCTGACCGTCGAGGGGCCGGTCCGGGCGCTGCTCGCCTGGCTCTCCGGCCGCTCCGACGGCGACGGCCTGCGCCGCACCCCCGACGCCGCGCTCCCCCAGCTTCCCCCCATGGGCTGACCGCGCGAGGATGATCCCAGGACCGACAGAGCGAGGAGCGGACGGATGACGTACCACGGAGCGGTCAAGGTCGGCGGACCGCCGGACGTGCGCGAACTGGCCCACCTGATCATCACCAAGGTGGCCGTAGGCCCGTACGACAACAACGCGTACCTGCTGCGCTGCCGGGCCACCGACGAACAGCTGCTGATCGACGCCGCGGCCGATGCGCCCGTCCTGCTGGAGACCGTCGGCGACGACCTCGCCACCGTGGTCACCACGCACCGCCACCACGACCACTGGGGAGCGCTCGCCGAGGTGGTCGCCACCACCGGCGCCCGGACGGCGGCGGGCGAGCACGACGCCGAGGGCATCGACGTCCCGACCGAGCTGCGGCTGGCCGACGGCGACCGGCTGCGGGTCGGCCAGGTCGAGCTGACCGTCCGGCACCTGGTCGGCCACACCCCGGGGGCGATCGTGCTGGTCTACGACGACCCGCAGGGCCACCCGCACGTCTTCACCGGCGACTGCCTGTTCCCCGGCGGGGTGGGCAACACCTGGGGCGACCCGGCGGCCTTCGAGAGCCTGTACAAGGACGTCAACGAGAAGATCTTCGACGTCCTGCCGGACGAGGCCTGGGTCTACCCCGGGCACGGCAACGACACCACGCTCGGGGCCGAGCGCCCGCACCTCCGGGAGTGGCGCGAGCGCGGCTGGTGAACCCCGAACGCGCGGCGGCCCCCGCGACCGTCACCGGTCGAGGGGGCCACCGCCGTTCGAGGGGCCGGGCGAGGATCAGGCGTCGACCTTCTCCGCCTGCTCGACCACCTCCCGCTCCTGCTTCTTCGCGGCCATCAGGCTGGTCACGGTGGTGACGGCGAGCACCGCCACGATGAAGCCCAGGGAGAACGGGATGCCGATCTCCGGCACGTGCACACCCTGCTCGTGCAGCGCGTGCAGCACCAGCTTCACCCCGATGAAGCCGAGGATCACCGACAGGCCGTACGAGAGGTGGACCAGCTTCTTCAGCAGCCCGCCGATCAGGAAGTACAGCTGGCGCAGACCCATCAGGGCGAAGGCGTTGGCGGTGAAGACGACGTACGGGTCCTGGGTCAGACCGAAGATCGCGGGGATCGAGTCCAGCGCGAACAGCACGTCGGTGGTGCCGATCGCCAGCATCACGATCAGCATCGGCGTCATCAGGCGACGGCCGTTCTCCCGGACGAAGAGCTTGGTGCCGTGGTACTTGTCGGTGGACGGGAAGCGCCGCTCGATCGACTTGAGCAGGCGGTTCTCCTCGAACTCCTCGTCCTCCTCCTCGGCCCGGGCCTCCTTGATCAGCTTCCACGCCGTCCAGACCAGGAAGCCGCCGAAGATGAAGAACACCCACGAGAACTGGGCCACCAGGGCCGCGCCGCCGGCGATGAAGACCGCGCGCAGCACAAGGGCGATGATCACGCCGAACATCAGCACGCGCTGCTGGTAGATCCTCGGCACCGCGAACTTGCTCATGATCAGGATGAACACGAAGAGGTTGTCGACGCTGAGCGACTTCTCGGTGATGTAGCCGGCGAAGAACTCACCGGCCGGCTGCGAACCGGAATGCCACCAGAGGAATCCGCCGAAGACCACGGCGAGCACGATCCAGACCGTGGTCCAGATTCCCGCTTCCTTGATCGAGACCTCGTGCGGCTTGCGGCCGCCGATGAAGAAGTCGGCCACGATCAGCGCCAACAGCACACCGATCGTGCCGACCCACATGCTTACGGAAACGTCCATACTGCTCCTCCGGCAGGTAGGCGAGACAGTCATCGTCACTGCCGGAGGTCTCTTCCGCCCGTGGGGCTCGCGACCGCGAGCGCTCGGACCAGCGCCCCGGGACGCCGCTTCCAGGGCGCCCGTGATGACGGGACTACTGCAGGGAATACTCCCCTCCGCTGCCATCGAGGGTAACAGGGAATCCAAGGAAAGGTAAAGAAGGTAAAGAACCCCTTGGCGGGACGGGACGTCAGCCGCCTAGAGGAACGGCTCGATGGCCGGCAGCAGGTCCTGGAAGGTCCGGCCGCGGGCGGGCGCACCGATCGCCTGCATCCCCCATCCGCCGGACGGCTCGCGGAAGACCTTGGCCATGATCTGCCCGGTGTGCAGCCCGCCGCCGGCGAGCTCGTAGCGGGCGAGCTCCAGCCCCGTGGACTCGTCCACCAGCCTGCAGTAGGCGTTCTGCACCTCGTCGAAGGTCTGCCCGGTGTAGGAGCTCACCGTGAACACCACCTGGGTGATGTGCGCCGGCACGTGCACCAGGTCGACCAGGATCGACTCGTCGTCTCCGCCCGCGCCGGTGCCGCCGACCAGGTTGTCCCCCGTGTGCCTGACCGAGCCGTCGTCGCTCTCCAGGTGCTGGAAGAAGACCACGTCGGACGGCGTCTGCTCGGCGTAGAGCAGCGCCGAGGCGTCCAGGTCGATCTGCCTGGTCCGGCTGCCGAACAGGCCCCGCTTGGGCGCCGCCTTCCAGCCCAGCCCCATCCGGACGACTGTCAGCGACTCGCCCGTCCCCTTCTGCAGGCTGACCTGCTGCCCCTTGGCAAGGTTCACCGACACGGCGTCGTCCTCTCTGCCCGGCCGCGCGGCGGTTCGCCGCGCCGGCTCCACGGTGGAACACCCCGTTGCCGTCCCCCGGCTGAGGCCCCCTGGTGCTCCCGCCCCGTCCCGGAGGCGGCACCGCAGGAAAGCCTAGGGCCTGCGGCCCGGCACTTCGCCCGCCGCCCACCCGATCGCGCCAAGCACGGGACACCGCCGGACTCGGCCGGTGCCGGAACCGGCCGAGCCCGGCGGGTGCAGGCCCCTGGACGGGCCCTACGCGATCCCGGCCTCGCGCATCTGCCGCAGCTCCTTCTTCAGCTCCTTGACCTCGTCCCGCAGCCGGGCCGCGACCTCGAACTGGAGGTCCGTCGCGGCGGCGTGCATGCGGTCCGTCATCGACTGGATCAGCTCGGCCAGCTCGGCGGCCGGCATCGACTTGGCCGGCTTGCGGTCCGCGCCCAGCGCCGGCACCGGGGCCTTGCCCTTGGCCGCCGCACCCCGGTACCCGGTGGAGAGCAGCTCGTCGGTGTCGACGTCCTCGCGGGCGAGGGTGTCCAGGATGTCGCCGATCTTCTTCCGCAGCGGCTGCGGGTCGATCCCGTGCTCCTTGTTGTAGGCCTGCTGCACGGCCCGGCGGCGGTTGGTCTCCTCGATCGCCTTCTCCATCGAGGGGGTGATCCGGTCCGCGTACATGTGGACCTGGCCGGAGACGTTGCGGGCGGCGCGGCCGATGGTCTGGATCAGCGAGGTCCCGGAGCGCAGGAAGCCCTCCTTGTCCGCGTCCAGGATCGCCACCAGGGAGACCTCCGGCAGGTCGAGACCCTCACGGAGCAGGTTGATGCCGACCAGCACGTCGTACTTGCCCGCCCGCAGCTCGCGCAGCAGCTCGACCCGGCGCAGCGTGTCGACGTCGCTGTGCAGGTAGCGGACCCGGATGTCCAGGCCGAGCATGTAGTCGGTGAGGTCCTCGGCCATCTTCTTGGTGAGCGTGGTGACCAGGACGCGCTCGTCCCGCTCCACCCGCTTGCGGACCTCGTGCACCAGGTCGTCGATCTGGCCCTCGGTGGGCTTGACGATCACCTCGGGGTCGATCAGGCCGGTCGGGCGGATGATCTGCTCGACCTGGCCGTCGCCGCGGGACAGCTCGTACGGGCCGGGGGTGGCCGAGAGGTAGACGGTCTGGTCGATCCGCCCCAGGAACTCCTCCCACTTCAGCGGGCGGTTGTCCATCGCGGAGGGCAGCCGGAAGCCGTGCTCGACCAGGGTCCGCTTGCGCGAGGCGTCGCCCTCGTACATCGCGCCGATCTGCGGGACGGTGACGTGCGACTCGTCGACGACCAGGAGGAAGTCCTCCGGGAAGTAGTCGAGCAGGGTGTTCGGCGGCGAGCCGGGCTCGCGGCCGTCGAAGTGCATCGAGTAGTTCTCGACACCGGAGCAGGTGCCGATCTGGCGGAGCATCTCGATGTCGTAGGTGGTGCGCATCCGCAGCCGCTGGGCCTCCAGCAGCTTGCCCTGCTTCTCCAGCCTGGCGAGCGTCTGCTCCAGCTCCTGCTCGATGCCGTTGACGGCGCGCTCCATCCGCTCCGGCCCGGCCACGTAGTGCGAGGCGGGGAAGACGTGGACGGCGTCGTCCTGGCTGATGATCTCGCCGGTGAGCGGGTGCAGCGTGTACAGCGCCTCGATCTCGTCGCCGAACATCTCGATCCGGACGGCGAGCTCCTCGTACACCGGGAAGATCTCGATGGTGTCGCCGCGGACCCGGAAGGTGCCGCGGGTGAAGGCGAGGTCGTTGCGGGTGTACTGGATGTCGACGAACCGGCGCAGCAGCACGTCGCGGTCGATCTCCTCGCCGACCTTGAGCTGGACCATCCGGTCGACGTACTCCTGCGGGGTGCCGAGGCCGTAGATACAGGAGACGGAGGCGACCACGACCACGTCCCGGCGGGTGAGCAGCGAGTTGGTGGCGGAGTGGCGCAGCCGCTCGACCTCCTCGTTGATCGAGGAGTCCTTCTCGATGTAGGTGTCCGTCTGCGGGACGTACGCCTCGGGCTGGTAGTAGTCGTAGTACGAGACGAAGTACTCGACGGCGTTGTTCGGCAGCAGCTCGCGGAACTCGTTGGCCAGCTGGGCGGCCAGCGTCTTGTTCGGCGCCATCACCAGGGTGGGGCGCTGCAGCTTCTCGATCATCCAGGCCGTGGTGGCCGACTTGCCGGTGCCGGTGGCGCCGAGCAGGACGACGTCCTTCTCCCCCGCGCGGATCCGGCGCTCCAACTCGGCGATGGCCGCGGGCTGGTCGCCGTTGGGCTGGTAGGGACTGACGACCTCGAAGGGCGCCACTGACCGCTCAATGCTCGTGATGGGTCGCACGTGTCCACCGTACGACCCACCACCGACAAAGACGGCCCGCTCCGCGAGACCGGTGCCCGGCCCGCGGTTGGCGGGGAGCTCCCCCGTGGCGCCCTACCGGGCGCTGTCCCGGGCCAGGGCGACCAGGCGGGAGATCGCCCGGAGGTACTTCTTCCGGTAGCCGCCGAGCAGCATCTCCTCCGGGAACACCTGGTCGAAGGGGACGCCGGAGGCGGTGATCGGCAGCTCGCGGTCGTACATCCGGTCGGCGAGGACGACCAGGCGCAGCGCGGTGGACTGGTCGTCGACCTGGCGCACGCCGCGCAGGCAGACCGCGGTCACGTCGTCCAGCAGCGCACCGTAGCGGCTGGGGTGGACGGCGGACAGGTGGTCGAGCAGCGCGCCGAAGTCGTCCAGCGAGGCGCCCGGGGTACCGGCGGCCACGGCCTCGACGCGGGCGTCGGTGTACGGCGGCGGGGCGTCCGGCAGGCCACGGTGGCGGTAGTCCTGACCGTCGATCCGCATCGGGCGGAAGTGCGCGGACAGGCCCTGGATCTCGCGCAGGAAGTCGGCGGCGGCGAACCGGCCCTCGCCGAGCTTCTCGGGCAGGGTGTTGGAGGTGGCGCAGAGCTTGACCCCGTTGTCGACCAGCCGGCCGAGCAGGGTGGAGACCAGCACGGTGTCGCCCGGGTCGTCCAGCTCGAACTCGTCGATGCAGAGCAGCTTGTGCCCGGAGAGGGTGGTCACGGCCTGCTGGAAGCCCAGCGCGCCGACCAGGTTGGTGAGCTCGACGAAGGTGCCGAAGGCCTTGGGGCCGGGGGCGGCGTGCCAGAGCGAGGCGAGCAGGTGGGTCTTGCCGACGCCGTAGCCGCCGTCGAGGTAGACGCCGGCCGGGCCGGCGGGCGCGGGGGCGCTGCGACGGAACCAGCTGCGCCTGGGCGCGGAACCGTCTCCCCCGTTGAGACCACCCGCGAACTGCTCCAGGACCTGCACGGCCTCGTGCTGGCTGGGCTGGCCAGGGTCCGGGAGGTACGTCCCGAAGCTGACGTCGGAGAAGCGCGGCGGCGGGACCATCTCGGCCACCAGGCGCTCGGCGGGGACGACGGGGCGCCGGTCGGTCAGGGCGGTGGGGGCTGCCGACGGGGCGGCGGTCGCTATGGACTCGGTCGCGGCGTCGGGGTGTGGGGCTGCTGCGGGCACGGTACTAGAGGGTACGCCTGGTCGCGCAGCGGCCCGTTCGGGGCCGCCGGCGGGAGCCGGTGGAAGACTGGTGGCATGCATCAGTTGATCAGCCCGCTGGCCGAGCCGTTCGCCGATCCCGCCTCGCTGGAGTCACTGGCCGCCGTCTACGCGTACCCCGACCAGGTGAATCGGGGCCGGCCGTGGCTGCGCGCCAACATGGTGGCCGGTCTGGACGGGGCGGCGAAGCTGGACGGGCTCTCGGAGGGCCTCTCCGGGGACGCCGACAAGCGGATCTTCGGGGTGCTGCGGGCGCTGTCCGACGTGGTGCTGGTCGGCGCCGAGACGGTCCGCGCCGAGGGCTACCGGCCCGGGCGGGCGCGGGCCGAGTTCGCCGCGGCGCGCCGTGCGGCCGGGCAGGCCCCGGCACCGGCGATCGCGGTGGTCAGCCGCTCGCTGGGGCTGGACCTGGCGGCGCCGCTGTTCACCGAGCCGCTGGTCCGGACGGTGGTGATCACCGTCGAGGACGCGCCCCCCGCGCGCCTCGCCGAGGTCGCCGGGGCGGCCGACGTGATCGTCGCCGGCCGGGGTTCGGTGGACCTGGCGGCGGCGGTGACGGCACTGGCCGACCGGGGCTGGACACGGCTGCTGACCGAGGGCGGCCCGCGGCTGCTCGGCCGGCTGGCCGCGGCGGGGCTGCTGGACGAGCTGTGCCTGTCGGTCGCGCCGCTGGTCACGGCCGGCGACGCGCCGAGGATCATCCGCGATGCGGAAATGCCTGACGTGCAACGGATGCGACTGGTCTCATTGATCGAGCAGAAAGGATTCCTCTTCACCCGCTACCTGCGTCTTCACCCGCAGTCCGCCTCCTCGGCCCCCTGATCGCCGGACGTGGCCGCACTCCCTCCGGGGACGGCCCGCGCGGCCCGGGTGGCCCGCGGAGCAGCGTGCGGAAAGCTTCCGCCGGGCAGTATGGGATGCGATGCCGGGGCCCGGGGGCCGGCCACTGGAAGGGACTCACGTGTTCAAGACGGTACTGATGATCGAGAAGGCGCTCTCCGACGCCGACGTGGAGCTGGTCACCACGCTCCACAGCGACGAGAAGGTGTCCTTCGTCGTCCTGATGCAGCCGCGCGGCAAGCAGGACGAGCTGCTGCGGGCGCTGGACGACGTCGCCCTCGGCCACCTGGACAAGGTGGTGCACGAGCACGACGAGTCCGAGAGCGGGCCGTCGGTGGGCGACGAGTCGCTGGCGCACAGCCTGCGCCACCTGCGGGCCGCCGGGGCCGAGGCGGTCGGCGAGCTGGTCGAGGACAAGCCGCTGGACCGGCTGCGCTCGGTGGTCGAGGAGCACCGGGCCGACGAGGTCGTCGTGCTCACCTCGCCGCACTTCGTGGAGGAGTTCTTCCACCGCGACTGGGCCTCCCAGGCCCGGCACAAGGTGGGCGTCCCGGTCCTGCGGCTGTTCGCCAGCGACTCCTGACCGGACGCGCGCGTGGTGCAGAATCGTCCTTGCGGTCCGCCCGCGAGGACGATTCGCACATCGGCTCGCGGACCCCGCCGCACACCTGTCCTTCCCTCCTTGCCCGCCGTACGGGCGGGAGGGGCCCATCGCTTGTACGGAGCCCCGCCTTGAACGACGCCGCGCACGACCTGCACGCCCCGCACTTCATCGGCATCGGCGGCGCCGGGATGTCCGGCCTGGCGAAGATCCTCGCGGTGCGCGGCGCCAGCGTCTCCGGCAGCGACTCCAAGGAGTCCGAGACCGTCCTCGCGCTGCGCGCGCTCGGCGCCAGCGTGCACATCGGCCACGCCGCCGAGCACGTCCCGGACGGCGTCAGCAGCGTCGTCGTCTCCAGCGCGATCCGCGCGGACAACCCGGAGCTGGCCGCCGCCCGCGAGCGCGGCATCCCGGTCGTCCACCGCTCCGACGCACTGGCGGCGCTGATGGGCGGCCGCCGGGCGCTGGCGGTGGCCGGCACCCACGGCAAGACCACCACCACCAGCATGCTCGCCGTCGCCCTCGGCGAGCTGGGCCTCGACCCCTCGTACGCGATCGGCGGCGACCTCGACGCCCCCGGCTCCAACGCCCACCACGGCACCGGCGAGATCTTCGTCGCCGAGGCCGACGAGAGCGACCGCAGCTTCCACAAGTACGCGCCCGAGGTGGCGATCGTGCTCAACGTGGAGCTGGACCACCACGCCAACTACGCCTCGATCGACGAGATCTACGAGTCCTTCGAGACCTTCGTCGGCCGGATCACCCCCGGCGGCACCCTGGTCGTCTCCGCCGACCACGACGGCGCCCGCGAGCTGACCTCGCGGGTGGCCGGCCGCGAGGGCCTGAACGTGGTCACCGTCGGCGCCGCCGAGGACGCCGACGTCCGCGTCCTGTCGGTCACCGCCCGTGGCATGACCAGCGAGGTCACCGTCCTGCTGGACGGCGAGGAGCTGGCCTTCACCGTCTCGGTCCCCGGCCGCCACTACGCCCACAACGCGGTCGCCGCGCTGGCCGCCGGCGTGGCCCTCGGCGTCCCGGCCGCCGACCTGGCCAAGGCGCTCGGCTCCTACATCGGCGTGCGGCGCCGGCTCCAGCTCAAGGGCGAGGCCGGCGGCGTGCAGGTGGTCGACTCCTACGCCCACCACCCGACCGAGATGACCGCCGACCTGGAGGCGATCCGCGAGGGCCTGGAGGGGACCGGCCGGGTGCTGGTGGTCTTCCAGCCGCACCTGTTCAGCCGCACCCAGCAGCTCGCCGAGGAGATGGGCCGGGCGCTCGCCCTCGCCGACGCCTCGGTGGTGCTCGACATCTACCCGGCCCGCGAGGACCCGATCCCCGGCGTCACCAGCGAGCTGATCATCGACGCGGCCCGCCGGGCCGGCGCCGACGTCACCGCCGAGCACGCCTTCGACGCCGCCCCCGCACTGCTGGCCGGCCTGGCCCGCCCGGGCGACCTGCTGCTCACCATGGGTGCCGGCGACGTCACCAACCTGGGCCCGGCCGTCCTGGAAGAATTGGAGAGGGGCCTTCAGCACCTCGAAAGCGTTGCCACCAACGTCTGAGTCCGCCCGACGGGAGCCGTGATGAGCTACGAGATCGAGAAGTCCGACGCCGAGTGGCGCGCCCAGCTCACGCCGGAGGAGTACCACGTCCTCCGCGAGGCCGGCACCGAGCGCCCCTTCACCGGCGAGTACACCGACACCAAGACGGTCGGCGTCTACGGCTGCCGGGCCTGCGGCGCCGAGCTGTTCAGCTCGGAGACCAAGTTCGACAGCCACTGCGGCTGGCCGTCCTACTTCGCGCCACTGGCCGAGGACCGCGTCCAGTACATCGAGGACACCTCGCTCGGCATGCGCCGGGTCGAGGTCCGCTGCGCCCGCTGCGGCGGGCACCTCGGCCACGTCTTCGAGGGCGAGGGCTACGGCACGCCCACCGACCAGCGGTACTGCATCAACAGCATCTCGCTGACGCTGAAGCCGGCCGACCGGGCCTGACGAAGCGGGGCCGCAGGCCCGGGAGCCGGCCGCCGGCTCCCGGGCCCGCGTGCTACCCGGAGACCGGGTGGAAGCGGACCGGGAGGTGGACCAGGGCGCGGTGGAACGGGCCCGGGCGCCAGAGCAGTTCCGTGGCGGGGGTGGCCAGTTCGAGGTCGCTCAGCCGGCTGGTGAGCTGCTCGATCGCGGTGATCGCGATCAGCAGCGCGGGGTCGCGGGCCGGGCAGGCGTGCGGGCCGGCCGCCCAGGCCAGGTGCGCCGACTCGCCGCTGCGCAGGCCGGTGCCCTCCGCGGGCGGCGCGGCCTGGGAGTTGGCGGCCGCGTAGGAGACCAGCACCAGCGAGCCGGCCGGGATCTCCCGGCCGTGGAAGGTGATGTCGTACCGCGGGTAGTGCGCCGAGAGGTTGGCCATCGGCGGCTCGTGCCAGAGCACCTCGTCGATCGCCTGGTAGGCGGTCATCGCGCCGCCGATCAGCGAGCCGGCGTAGCGGGCGTCGGTGAGCAGGCGCAGCAGGGCGTTGCCGATCAGGTTGGTGGTCGGCTCGTGCCCGGCGATCATGGTCAGGGTGATCTGCCGGATCACCTCGTCGTTGTCCAGCCCGGCGGGGTGGGTGACGAACCACGAGGTGAGGTCGTGCCGGGGGCGTTCACGCCGCTCGGCGACCATGGCGGTGACCACCGCGACGAGGTCCCCGTAGGCGGCCACGGCCTTCTCGGTGGACTCGATCATCCCGGCGATGCCGGCCACCAGCCGCGCGCTGTGCTCCTCGGGCACGCCGAACCAGGTGGTGACGACGGACACCGGCAACTGCCTGGCGTACTCGGCGATCAGGTCCGCGCTGCCGACCGCTTCGAAGGCGCCGATCAGCCGGTGGGCGACCTCGGCCACCCGGCGCTGGAGCAGGTGCGGTTCGAGCAGGGCGAGCCCGTCGGTGATCACCCGGCGGTAGCGGGCGTGGACCTCGCCGTCGCTGAACAGGGCGGTGGGGCGGTAGCCGAGCATCGGCAGCAGCGGGGAGGTCGGCGGAACGGTCTGCTGCCAGGCCCGGGAGTCCTTCGAGAAGGTGTCGGTGTCGCGCAACAGGTCCAGCGCCGCCTGGTAGTCGGTGACCAGCAGGGCCCCGACGCCGGGGGCGATCTCCACCGGGGCGACGGCGCCGTGCCGGCGCAGCCGGTCGTAGACGAGCTGCGGGTCGGCGGCGAACGCCGGGCCGTAGATCGGGGTCGGCCGCTCGGCCGGCGCGGGGGCGGCGGGGCCCGGGGCCGGCGCGGGGGTGACGTCCGCGGCCGGGACGTCGGTGTCGGTTCGGGTGTCGGTGTCGGTTCGGATGTCGGTCACGGCCCCTCCGGGGCGGGATCGGGGGCTGGGGGCAGGCCGTGCAGGACGTGCTCGGCGAGCGCGATCAGCGCGTCCAGGCTGGAACGGCGCTCACGGGCGTCGCAGAGCACCAGCGGAGTGGCGGGGTGCAGGTCCAGGTGGGCCCGGAGCACGTCGACGGAGTGCACCGGCGCGTCGGGGAAGCCGTTGACGGCCACCGCGTAGGGCAGGCCCTGCTCCTCGACCATGTCCATGATCTCGAAGGAGTCCGCCAGCCGACGGGTGTCGGCCAGCACCAGCGCGCCCACGGCGCCCCGGGCGATGTCCTGCCAGAGCGGGAAGAACCGGCGCTGTCCGGGCGTGCCGAACAGGTACAGCACCACCTGGCCGGGCAGCGTGAGGCGGCCGAAGTCGACCGCGACCGTGGTGGTGCGCTTGCCCGGCAGCAGCGCGGCGTCGTCGACGGGCGCCCCGGTCTCGGTCATCGCCTCCTCGGTGTGGAGGGTCGCGATCTCCGACAGGGTGCGGATCAGCGTCGTCTTGCCGACGCCGAACGGGCCGGCGACGACCAGCTTCATCAGGGTCTGGTCCCGGTCGGGCAGGTAGCCCACACGGCTCGCCCGACCGGTGCGGTCGGCCGGGCTACCGGAGTGCGCGGAGTCCAACGAGGAGCCTCTCGACGATGGTGCGGTCGGTCTGCTGGGCGCGGGGGATCGGGGCGCGGGCGCGAAGGCAGCCCGCCTCGACCAGATCGGCCGCGAGGAAGACGGTGGCGCTCACCGGGAGCCGCAGGTGCGCGGCGGCCTCCACCACGGTCAGTGCGCCGGGCCTCAGCAGCTCCCAGAGCCGCTGGTGCTCGGCCTCCAGCTCCGGTGACTCCGGCGACGGCGCGGTGCCCGTCGCGCACAGCACGGTGAGCCGCTCGAAACCGGTGGTGCCCGGCCGGGACCGGCCGCCGGTGGCCAGGTAGGCGGGGACCATCCGCCTGCGGGGGACGGCGGTCATGACCGCGCTGTCGCGTCCTGCCGCCTGGCCGGGCTCGCCAGGGCGCGGCCGAGGGCGGCCACCTGGACCTGCATCTGGTAAGCCACGTTGCCGAGTTGGGCTTCCGATGTGGTGAACACCGCCAGCGAGGTGTTCTCGCCGGCCGGTACGACGATGGCGAAGCCCAGGTCGGACTCGACCACGGTCTGGGCCAGCCGCGGCTGTTCGACGTCGGTGAACGAGGTGGTGAACGCCCGGGAGGCGGCGTGCAGGGTGGCCGTCATCGCGGCGACCCGCTCGGCGGAGGCGCGGCCGAGGCCGTCCGAGGCACCCTCGACGAGACCGTCACCGGTGGCGATGACCGCGTGCAGGACGCCCGGCAGCTCCAGCAGCGGGGTCAGCACCCACGAGATCTCGTCGGTGGCGGTGGGGCTGGACGTGCTGCTCACTGCTCGGCTCCTTCGGGGGACGGGGCGGGACGGTGGCCGGTCTGGCCCGTGCGGGCGGCGGGGCCGGTGTGGTCGGCCGCGCCGCCGTCGGGGTCGCCGTGGTCGGCGGCCCGGGCGTCGGTGCTGGTCCTCGCAGTGAGGGGCTGCGTGGTGGTCGGGGCGGGGGCGGTGCCGGCCACGGGGGCCGGGTCGGTCGCGGGAGCCGGGTCGGTCGCGGGGACGGGAGCGGGGGCGGTCACGGGGACGCGGTCGGTCACGGGGTCGACGGCGGGGGCCGGGTCGGTCGCGGCCTGACCGACGGCTGCGGCCCCGTCGGCGGCTGCGGCCGCTGCGACGGCGGCCCGGCCGGAGCCGGTGCCCTGCTGCAGCGCCTGCCAGCGGGCGGCCGCCTGCTCGGGTGTCCGCGCGTCCGCGTCCGCCGGGCCGTCGGCCGTCGGAGTCCCCGGCCCGACCCCCGTCACCGGGTCCGCCGCGGCAGCGCCGTCGGCGGGCTGCGGACGGTGGGCGAGCGGCTGCCGCCGGCGCCGACTGGGCAGTCCGCTGCCGTCGTCCGGCACGGCGTGCACCGACGGCACGACGTGCATGGCCGGCGCGTGCTGCCGGTCCGGCACCTCGTGCCCGGCCGGTTCGTCCGACCCGCCCCGCCGCGTGGGCAGCGTCTGCACGGTGGGGGCCGGGCCGGATCCGGCCCGCAGCGGCAGCGGGGTCAGCACGGAGAGCGGCTGCTCACCGTCGACCAGCGTCAGCAGCGCGGCCGGGATCCGCACGATGGTCCGCATGCCGCCGTACGGCGAGGGCTCGATGTGGCAGGAGAAGCCGTACTGCCGGGCGAGCTTGCCGACCACCGCGAAGCCGGTCTTCGGCGGGTTGCCCAGCTCGGTCAGCAGCACCTCGGGCGGGCCGGCCAGCAGTCGGCGGGCCCGGCCCAACTGGTCCTCCTCCATCCCGATCCCGCTGTCGTCGACGATCACCAGCGCCCCGCGGCCGCCCTGCTGAACGGTGACCGGCACGTCCGTCTCCGGGTGCGAGTACGAGGTGGCGTTGGCGAGCAGCTCGGCGATGGTGATGGCGAGCGGCTCGGCGGCACGGGCCACCACGGACAGCCGGTTCTCCCGCAGGTGGTTGGCCACCTTGATCCGGGCGTAGCCGGGCACCCGGGAGAGCGCGCCGATCACCACCTCGGCCAGCGGTGAATCGGTCCTGGCCAGGCCCGGCCAGGCCTCGCAGAGCACGGCGACGGTCTGGATCCGGCGCAGCGCGACCTCGTTGCGGAAGTCGACCTCCAGCAGCCGTGGGTCGTCGTTGTCGTTCTGGAGCTGCTGGACGAGGCTCTGGATCTGGTAGAGCAGGGTTTGGATCTTGGAGGTGGCACCGCGCATCGCGGCCCGGGCGGCGGCGTCGACCCGCTCGCGCTCCTCGGTCACGGCGGCGGCCGAGGCGTCCAGCACGGTCTCCAGGAGCCGGACCGCCTCCGGGCCGACCGCCTCGGCGTCCAGCGGCCCGGCGGCGGGGGCGTTGGGGTGGCTGAGCCGCAGCGCGGCGGTGGACACCCGTTCCTCGGCCAGGTGACCGATCTCCGCCAGCAGTGCCGCGGTGCGCTCCTCGGCGGCCGCGAGCAGGCGCCCGGCCTCGGCGGTGCGGTCCTCGGCGGCGCGGGCGTGCAGTTCGGCCTCGGCTGCCCGGTGCTCCGCCGTCGCGGTGCGCTGGTCCGCCTCACGGACCCGGCCCTCGGCGGCCAGCGCACGGGTCTCGGCGCGCTTGGTCTCCTCGGTGGCCCGGCGGGTGACCGCCTGCGCGTCGCGGAGCTGTTGCTCGCCCCGGGCCAGCCGGGCGTCGGCGGCGCGGGCGCGCTCCTCGCCGTGGGCGGCGGCCGTCTCGGCCGCGCCGGCGCGGCCGAGGGCCCGGGACCGTCCGCGGGCGAGGAGACCGGCCGCCGCGAGCGCGGCGACCGCCGTCACGGCCAGGGCGAGCAGCGCGATCTGCGTCATCGAAGTCCTCGGAGGTCCTCGGTCGAAGGGGCTGGAGGGGTGGCGCGGGGCCGGACGGGTGGCGCGCGGATGGACGGGTGGCGCCGCCCCGGGCCGGCGACCGCCGGACCGGGACGTGCGCGTCCGACGGCGGACCGGCCGGTCGCGGCCGGGTCAGGCGGGGGCGGCGGCGTCCTGTCCGGAGCGCGGCCCCGGGGTGCCGCCGGGCTGTCCCGCCGGTGCCTCGATCTCACGGGCCACCAGCGCCACCTGGGTCATCGCCTCCAGCACGTTCGGCACGGCGCTGCCGTCCAGGTGCCGGTACTCGGCGGACACGGTGAGCACCAGCCGCTCGGGCAGGCCGAGTTCGGGGTAGCGCCGCTCGGCGATGATCCGCCGGGCGGCGTCCAGCGCGGGCGTGCCCTCGGCGTGCAACGCGTGCGCGCGCTCGCGCACGTGGGCGAGGTAGGCGATGTGCGCCTGGACGCCGGAGCGGTCGAGCACCGG
Source organism: Kitasatospora hibisci (assembly GCF_043950205.1). Classification (NCBI taxonomy): domain Bacteria; kingdom Bacillati; phylum Actinomycetota; class Actinomycetes; order Kitasatosporales; family Streptomycetaceae; genus Kitasatospora; species Kitasatospora hibisci. The sequence goes on from NZ_CP171642.1 coordinate 2,507,707, forward strand.
GCCGTGGCCGGGGACGAAGATCTCCGCTCCGGTGGCCAGGGCCTGCTCGCAGGCGCCGATGATGTTCTCCAGCGGGCCGGACCAGTGCGAGGGGTGGTCGCCGGGCTGCTCGGGCGTCGAGCCGAAGACCACGTCACCGGTGAACACGGCGCGCTGGTAGGGCAGGTGGACCATCAGGTCGCCGCCGGTGTGCGCGGAGGGCAGGCCGGTGATCTGCACGGGGTACTTCCCCACCCGCAGTTCCAGCTCGCCGCGGAAGACGGTGTGCGGGTGCACCGGCTCGGTCTGCGACCAGTCGAACTGTCCGAAATGGCGCTGCAGGTAGCCGCCGAGCGGCGAGTCGGGATCACCGCCGGCGACCAGCGCGTGCTGCTGTTTCGGGGCCGGCTCGTAGTGGATGTGCTCCAGCGCCTCGTGGGTGGCGATCACCTCGGCATCGGGGAGCACGCCGGCGCCCCACAGGTGGTCGCCGTTGGCGTGGGTGACGACCACGCGGTCGACGTCGACGCCCTCGGGCAGCCGCGTGCGGCTCTCGGCGAGGAACTCCGCGGCGAGGGAGGGGTCGTAGGGGGTGTCGATCCAGAGCGCGGTCCTCGGCGAGGCCAGCAGACCGCAGTTGGCCAACCCCCAGCCCCGCTTCGGCGGGAGCCACACGTACAGGTCTTCGGCAATCGCGCTCACGTTCGCGCGGCTGGTCGTCATGGGCGCGATTATGCCGATGATGTGACTGCGGCGAGGTGAAACCCTTGCGATTCCAGCCACGTCCCGCCCCGAACTCACCCGACCCGTCCGGATTGTCCGTATCACGGTCTGGACCATTCTGCCCCACCGGGCGCAGCGAACGCGGTTACCCGGCGGGCGCGCCGGCGCGACGGCGCGGCGACCCGGCCCCTCACACCACCGGCAGGACGCGGCAGACCTCGACGGTCACGTCCACGGTGTCCAGGCCGATCACCCGGCCCTCGACCGCGGCGAATCCTTTCTCCCCCGACCGGAACAGCGCCGCCAGCGGCGACTTCCGGCTCGCCGCCGCCAGCGCCTCCACCGCCATCGCCGAGCCGAAGGCGAATACCCCGCAGAGCACGACGCAGGGCGCGTGCCGGGGCGTCCGGGTCACGAAGACGAAGCCGTGGTCCCGGATCAGTTCGTCGGCCGCGTTGTACTGCGCCTCGAAGGTCATCCCGCCCCACCGCGCCCGCGCCGCCTCCGGGTAGTCCACGCGGAAGTCCGGGAAGGCGGCACCGAGTACGCCCGCCGAGTACGTGTTGACGCTCGGCCCGCCGATCGAGAACGTCGGCATCCGCGGGTCCTGGGCGCCGGCCGCGACCAGCTCGATCGTCGCCTTCCGGTTCACCTTACGCAGCAGGTCTATGAGTTGGGCGATCGCGCGGGCCTCGGCCATCGGCATGAACAGCACGTTCCGCGGGCCCCGGCTGGTCAGCCTGCGGCCGTCCTTGGCGAAGGTGAACTCCGCCACCTCGATGCTCGGGGTGATGATCTGGACCCGGCCGTACGGCGCGAGCATCGCCCGCAGGAAGCCGTACCGCAGGAACAGCCGGGTGCGGGCGAGGAAGCGGGCCGCCAGGAAGCCGATCACGGCCGGAACGAACCCGACCAGGACCTGAAGCAGGATCTCCATACCATCCCCCGCGCGGAAGACTCGGGCACGAACGGTCTGCGGTGCGGTGATGCCCCGTCAGACAGCCGTGATGCGTGGGGGTGCGGTGGTGATGCGCCGGAGGACGACCGCAGCACCCGCCCCGGCCCCGCAGCACCCGCCCCGGCCCCGGGGCACGCACCCCGGCCGCGCGGCGCGGCGCCCGCGCGACCGGTGCGGCGGCGGATCAGCCGTCGAGCCGCTTGGTGAACTTCCGCTCGCTCGCGCACCGCTCGTAGCCGAGCCAGGCGTTGATAGCCAGCATCGGCGCGTTGGTCGCGTCGTTGCTCGTGTACGCGCGGCGGTAGCCGGCCTCCCGGGCCCGGCGCAGCGACTCCAGCTTGGCCAGCTTGGTCAGCCCCCGGCCGCGGAACGCCCGGCGGCAGGCGGTGAACGCAGACCATTGACTTCCGCTCCCCGCCCTAAAGGGCGGGGATTCCTACCACGGTCGTCTGACCGTCTCGGTGGGTTCCTGCTTCTTCGCGCTGTGCGGGGACGGGTCCCCGGCTTACCCGCGCTCGACAGGCTGACACCGCCAGTCCGGCGGCCGTGGCTATGTTGACGGCGGCGTTGACGTCCCGGTCCAGCCAGACGCCGCACGCCTGGCACTGCCAGACGCGGATGTTCGGCGGCTTGGGGCCGTCCTTGACGCCGCAGTGGGAGCAAACCTGTGAGGTCGGCTCGAAGCGGCCGATCTTGATCAGGTTCCGGCCGTACTTCGCGGCCTTGTACTCCAGCATGGTGACGAACGCCGACCATCCGGCGTCGTGCACGGACTTGGCGAGCCGTGTGCGGGCGAGTCCCTTGACCGCCAGGTCTTCCACCGCGATTGCTTGGTTCTCGCGAATCAGTCCGGTGGAGACCTGGTGGTGGAACTCGCGCCGGGCGTCGGCCACCCGTGCGTGGTTGCGAGCGACCTTGTGACGGGCCTTCTCGCGGTTCTTGCTGCCCTTGGCCTTACGGGACAGGGCTTGCTGTGCGCGTTTGAGCTTCTTCTCTGCGCGCCGGAGGAACTTCGGGGCGTCGATCTTCCGCCCGTCCGAGAGGACGGCGAAGTGTCCGAGGCCGAGATCGAGACCGGTGACCGGTTCGGTCTCGGGAAGGATCTCGGGGTCCGTCTCGACAACGAAGCTGGCGAAGTACCGGCCTGCGCTGTCCTTGATCACCGTCACCGAGGATGGCACGGACGGCAAGGCGCGGGACCACTTCACCCGCACGTCGCCGATCTTCGGCAGCGATAGGTCGCCGCCCGGTGTGATCTTCCATCGGGCGTTCGCGGTGAAGCGGATCGCCTGCCGGGTGTCCTTGCGGGACTTGAACCGGGGCGGTCCCATCTTCGGGCGCATGCCCTTGAGGCCGTCGAAGAAGTTCCGGTAGGCGGTGTCCAGGTCCCGGAGGGACTGTTGCAGCACCACGGCGGACACCTCGCCGAGCCATGCCCGTTCGGGGGTGTTCTTCGCGGCCGTGAGCTGCTTGGACAGCTCGCCGGACGGGATGAACGGCAGCCCGGCGGCGCGGGCGGTCTCACGTGCCCGGAGGGCATCATTGAAGGCCACCCGTGCACACCCGAACGCCCTGGCCAGCGCGGAACGCTGAGGCCCGTTCGGGTACACGCGGAAGCTGTACCTGAGCTGCACGGTCAGCACCGTACCATTTTGGTTTATGGCTGAGTATCAGAACATCCGCACTGGTCGGCACTGCGCTTTCGCCCTGCATGCGCACTTGGTTTTCGTGACGAAGTACCGTCACAAGGTGTTCGCCGAGCGGCATCTGACCCGGCTCGAAGAGATCATGCGGGACGTGTGCGCCGACTTCGAGGTGGAGTTGGTCGAGTTCAACGGCGAGAACAACCACGTCCACCTGCTGGTGAACTTCCCGCCGAAGGTCGCCCTGTCCAAGCTGGTCAACTCGCTCAAAGGCGTCAGCTCGCGCCGGCTGCGGCAGGAGTACCCCGAGCTGGTCAAGCACTACTGGCGCGCACAGCGTCTGTGGTCCGGTTCGTACTTCGCCGGATCAGTCGGCGGCGCGCCGCTGTCGATAGTCCGGCAGTACATCGAGCAGCAGAACCGTCCGGCTTGACGGTCTGCGGTGGGCACCGTCCACAGTGCGGGAGGGTGCCCACCGCACAGGTCAGAGCAGGGTTCAGAATCGCTTCACCACCGGGCTGAAGCCCGGTGCACTGCGATTAGGGCCTGTTCCAAGTTCGGATCATTCGGGTTTGAGGCTGCGGAGCCAGATGACGGCACCGCGCAGGTGGAGTCCGGCGAGGTAGCTGGCGGGGGTCTTGTCATAGCGTGTGGCCAGGCCCCGCCACTCCTTGATCTTGTTGATGCAGCGTTCGACGGTGCTGCGCTCCTTGTAGAGCTCCTGATCGTGGGCAACGGGGCGACCGCCGCGTGAACCCCGCTTCTTGCGGTTGGCGGCCTGGTCGGCCTTCTCCGGGATGACCGCCCTGATCCGGCGGCGGCGCAGGTAGTTGCGGTTGGCGCGGGAGGAGTAGGCCTTGTCGCCGGCTATCGCGTCGGGTCGGGTGCGGGGTCGGCCGACCGGGACGCGGACCTTGATTCGCTCGACCACCTCGATGAAGCGCGGGCTGTCAGCAGACTGTCCGGGCGTGAGGACGAACGACAGTGGCCGGCAGCGGCGCTCGGCCGCGAGGTGGGTCTTGGTGGTCAGCCCACCGCGCGAGCGGCCCAGTTCGGCCGCCCGTAGCCGGGCTCTACGGCGCCGGCGGACACGGCGGCGTTCCTCACGTGCCGGGTCGTCGACAGGGGGTGCCGCCTCCGCTAACGAGGCATTTTGCCCCTTTCGCGAAGCCCCTTTTCCTCCGCGACGGCCTTCTCCAGCTCCTCCAGGAGCGCGGAGTCGACGACCATACCGGCCGCGTGGTGGTGTGCGCGGGCGACTGTGGAGTCCACGCTGACCAGGCTGAGATCGACCTGCCCCCGAGCGGCGGCCTCGGCGATCATCCCGTCCATCAGCGTCTGGAAGGTGCCCGACAGCGCCCAGAGCTGGAACCGGCCATAGACGGTCGACCAGGAGCCGTAGCGTTCAGGGATGTCACGCCACGGACTCCCGGTCCGAAACCGCCACATCACCGCGTTGAAGTGCCTGCGCAGGTCCGGGATCGGGCCGCGCTCGCCCAACGGCAGAAACGGCTCCACCAACTCCCACTCGGCATCAGTCAGATCACCACGCGTCACGCCGAACTTCTACCAGGACGCAACCGCCGAGCGTCCGGAAACGGCGAAACCGAAGATCTGAACTTGAAACAGGCCCTAGTCCAGGTAGCGGTCCACGCCGTCCGTCTGGGCCGCGCTGAACGCGACCGGCTCGCCGTCCGCCACGGCCACGACGGTGAGGTCGCGGTCGAGGTCCGGGCGGGCCCAGTCGCCGTTCAGGAACTCCTCGTAGTCCGCGGCGTCCATCTCGACCTCACCGGGCTCGTCGCGGATCGCGTCCGCCTCGACCAGGAAGATCGGGTACGGGTCGTCCGCCCAGTCGCTCGCCGGGCGCAGCTCCACGCCGGCGGGCAGCACGGGGGCCGCGGGCAGCGGCAGCGCGAGGTCCCGGCCGCCGAAGTGCGCCAGCCTGCCCTCGGTGTAGCCGCGCGCGGCCGCGAAGGCCAGCGAACCCGGCTCCTCGTCCACCCAGCTGTGCACCTCCACCACGCCGTGCTCGGCCAGGTGCCGCTCCGCCGCCGCCAGCAGGGCGGTGAACGCGCCGCGCCGGCGGTACCCGGGCAGCACGCTGCCGTTGGCGTAGCCGATGCCCCGGGTCGTCGTCCCGGTGACCACCCCGCAGCGGACCGAGCCGACCACCCGGCCGTCCACTTCGGCGACCAGGCAGCGGTAGTGCGCGCCCTCGGACTGGTGGCTGTTCAGCCAGGCGAAGACCTCGGGCGTCAGCACCAGGTGGTCGCGCCCGGCACGGTGGGCGGCTGCGGCGGCCTCGGCGTCGCCGGTGCGGAAGCCACGAATCGTCAGTGTCGGCATAGGGGCGACACGATAGACCCCGAACAACCTCTCCCGCCTCCGAATATCGGGCCCCACCTGCGGGGATGCACCGACCGCCGGGATACGATCGTGATCACCGGGCCGACAAGCTCAAATAATCCTCTGAGAAGACCGGATGAGGCTTGGCAGGCTTCCCGCCCGGGGACATCCTCAGCAACACGGCCCGGTCCGGCCCTGGCGACGATGCCCGCGCCGACCGACGGCTTCCCACCCAGCCCTCAGAAGGGGGCGCACCGATGACTTCCCCTGCCCCGAGCGCGCCCACCCGCAGCACGCCCCTCGGCGTCGGCCTCGGCTGGCGAAGCGAGATCGACGTCGTGGTCGAGCGCCAGCCAGGCCTGGACTGGGTCGAGGTGGTCGCCGAGAACATCTGCGCCGGCCACCTGCCCGAGTCGCTGCAGATCCTGCTGACGCGCGGCGTGACCGTCGTCCCGCACGGCGTCGCGCTCGGGCTCGGCGGCGCCGACCGGCCCGACCCGGACCGGCTCGCCAGGCTCGCCGAGACCGCCACCGCGCTCGGCTCGCCGCTGGTCACCGAGCACCTGGCGTTCGTCCGGGCCGGCGGTCTGGAGGCCGGGCACCTGCTGCCGGTGCCGCGCTCCCGCGACGCCCTCGCGGTCGTCGCCGAGAACGTCCGGATCGCGCAGGACCAGCTGCCGGTGCCGCTGGCGCTGGAGAACATCGCCGCCCAGCTGGCCTGGCCGGACGACGAGCTGACCGAGGGCCAGTTCCTCGCCGAGCTGGTCGAGCGCACCGGTGTCCGGCTGCTGATCGACGTCGCCAACCTGCACACCAACCGGGTCAACCTCGGCCTGGACCCGGCCGCCGAGCTGGACCTCCTGCCGCTGGAGGCCCTCGCCTACGTCCACGTGGCGGGCGGGCAACTGGTGGGCGGCGTCTGGCACGACACCCACGCCCACCCCGTCACCGAGCCGGTGCTGGAGGTGCTCGCCGAGCTCTGCGCCCGGGTCGACCCGCCCGGCGTGCTGCTCGAACGGGACGCGAACTTCCCGCCGCCGGCCGAGCTGGCCGAGGAACTGGACGCCATCCGGGCCGTGCTGGCCGGGGCCGGGCGCCGTGGCTGAGGCCGCGGTCCGGGACGCGACCGCCGCTCGCGTCCGGCTTGCCCGCCGTCAGGAGGAGCTGCTGGCCGCCCTGGTGGCCGGCGGTCCGGTTCCGGACGGCTTCGACGCGTCCCACGTCCGCAGCCAGGCCGCCGCACTGGCCGCCAAGCGCCGCGACACCGTCGCCAAGGTGGCGCCGGAGCTGCCCCGGCTGCTCGGCCGGCCCTACGGACCGCTCTTCCTGGCCTACGCGGCCGCGCACCCGCAGACCGGCGGGTACCGCGCCGACGCCCGGGCCTTCGCCGCCTGGGCGCTGGCCGACACCGCACCGGAGGCCGGCGGGCGGCTCGGCCCCGAACAGCGCCGGGCCCTGGAGCAGTGGCTCCACGGCCCCGCCGCACCGCGACCCGGGCCGCTCGCCCGCCTGGGCCGGGCCCTGCTGCCCGGCCGGCGCCGGCCCTGACCCGACATCTCCTCGCACCGTTTCACCATCCGGGGGACAGCCCATGTGGCACAACATCTACTTCCTCGTACCCACCGTGCTGCTGACGGCAGCCGTGCTCCACGCGTCGCAGTCCAAGCAGTGGGTCAAGCGGGTCCCGCAGGCCAAGGGCCTGCCCGGCCGCGGACTGCCGCTGCTGGACGCCGCGTTCCTGGCCGGCGGTCCCGGCCGGGTCTTCGACACCGCGCTGGTCCGGATGCACCAGGCCGGCCTGGTCGTGGTCAACCGCGGCGGTCTGGTCACCCTCACCACCGGCCGGCCGTACGACGCCGTGGACCTCGCCGTCATCGAGGCGATCGGCCCCGGCAAGCAGCGCGAACTCGCCCCGCTGCGGCGTGCGGTGATGCGCTCGGCGGCCGTCCAGGAGCTGGGCGACAAGCTCGCCGACCGCGGGCTGCTGCGCAACCCGCGGCGGATGGCCCGGGCTCGGGCGGCACACCGGCGGATCTGGCTCGCCCTGCTCGCCGTGGTGCTCACCACCGCGCTCGCCTACCTGCTCGACCGGGGAGACGCGGAGCGCCCGGCGTTCTGGTTCCCGCTGCTCCTCGTCGCCGTCGGGCTGGTCTCGCTGGTCGCCACGCGGCCGTTCAAGAGCCGGATCACCCCGGCCGGGGTCCGCCAGCTCGGTCTGATGTCCACCGCCGGCAAGCCGTGGAAGCCCAGCGCCGGGCTCTCCTCGGCCAACAGCGGCCTGTTGCTCGGGGCGGTCGCGCTCGGCGGGCTGGCCGCGGCCGGGCTCGGCGACGAGGAGCTCCAGGAGGCCATGCTCGCCGCGGCCGCGGCCGATGAGCAGGTCCGGGCGATCGCCGCCGGATCGCTCTCGTCCTCGTCCTCGTCCTCGTCCTCGTCGTCCTCCTCCTGTGCCGGCGCGGCCACCTGGTGCGGTTCCTCCTCCGACTCGGGCTCCTCGTCGTCGAGCTGCGGCAGCAGCGGTTGCGGCTCCTCGTCGTCGAGCTGCAGCTCCGGCTCCAGCGGCTGCAGTTCCTCGTCCTCCAGCTGCGGCTCCTCGTCCTCCAGCTGCGGCTCCAGCTGCGGGGGCGGCGGCTGCGGCAGCTGAGCCCGGCGGCACCGGCTGGCGTCACAGTTCGGTATCGCGATTCGAAACTCCGTTCCGCACCCGCCCGGCACCGGACTACAACAAGCCCATGTGGTTGCTCTTCCTGATCCCGGCCTGTGCCGCCGCGGTGCTCTCCTGTATCCGGCTGGTCCGGATGACCGCCACCGCCGACGCGCTGGCCGAGCAGGAGGGCCCCCGACCGCCCGAGGCGGTCGGGATCGGGCTGTACGAGACGGCGTACCTGGCCGGCGGCCCGGACCGGGTGGTCGAACTGGCCCTCGTGCTGATGGCCTCCCGGGGCCGACTGCACCTCGCCCACACCGGCTGGACCACCGTCGTCGACCCGCGGGGCCGCAGCCGGCTGGAGCGGGCCGTGGTGGCCGCCGTCGGGCCGGAGGGCCAGTGCCGCACCGACGAGCTGCGCCGGGCGATGGCGGCCCACCCCACCGTGCTGGAGATCGGCAGCCGGCTCTCGCTGGCCGGCCTGGCGACCCCTGCGGCCGTGCAGCGGAACACGGTGCTGGCGGTCCGCCAGGTCCGGCAGGCGCTGCTGCTCTCGGTGGTGCTGCTGGCCACCGCGCTGGTCGTCGACGGCCTCGCGGACGGCAGCGCCTCGGCGGCGCTCGCCTGGTTCTCGCTGCCGCTGGTGCTGACCTCCGGCACGCTGCTGATGGCCCGGGTCGACGTCTACCCGTACACCCGCTGGGCCTCCCCGATCGGCCAGGAGGTGCTGCGCGAGGTCCGGCCGCAGCGCCAGCACGGCCTCACCGACGACGACGAGCGTGAACTCCTCACCGCCGTCGCGATGCTCGGCTCCGCCGCCCTGCCCGACGCGCGCCTGCGCGCGGCCCTGCGGCCGCACCGCCGCTGACCGGGCCGCGGCCTGCCCCGGACACGCCGAAGGCCCGGCTCCGGAGCCGGGCCTTCGCCGGACCGTGCTCAGACCAGGCCGTTGAGCAGCTCGCTGACCGGCTTGCGGCGGCCGGTGAAGAACGGCACCTCCTCGCGGACGTGGAGCCGGGCCCGGGACGGGCGCAGGTCGCGCATCAGGTCGACGATCCGGTGCAGCTCGTCCGCCTCGAAGGCGAGCAGCCACTCGTAGTCGCCGAGCGCGAACGAGGCCACCGTGTTGGCCCGCACGTCCGGGTAGCCGCGCGCCATCTGGCCGTGCTCGGCGAGCATCGCGCGCCGTTCGGCGTCCGGCAGCAGGTACCACTCGTAGGAGCGGACGAACGGGTAGACGCAGACGTAGTCGCGCGGCCGCTCGTCCGCGAGGAACGCCGGGATGTGCGACTTGTTGAACTCGGCCGGGCGGTGCAGCGCCATGTTCGACCAGACCGGCTCCAGCACCCGGCCCAGGCAGGTGCGGCGGAAGCGGTTGTACGCCTCCTGCAGGTCGTCCGAGTCGGCCGCGTGCCACCAGACCAGGATGTCGGCGTCGGCGCGCAGGCCGGACACGTCGTAGGTGCCGCGCACCGTGACGTCCTTCGCGGCGAGCTGGGCGAACAGCTCGTCCACCTCGGCGGCCACCGCGCTACGGTCCTCGGGCAGCGTGCCCGTGAGCTTGAACACCGACCACATGGTGTAGCGGATGACCTGGTTCAGGTCGCGGGCCTTCTTCTTCTCGGGCTGCTGCTCCGGCTGCTGCTCAACGCTCTCAGTCATGCGCCCATTGTCCTCTCCGTGACGTGTTCCCCGCTCGGCGGGGTCAACAGCGTGTTTAGCTCGGCGACGGCCGCCCGCGCGCTCGCGATGCAGGCCGGGATCCCCACCCCGTCGTACGCGGCCCCGCAGAGCGCCAGCGCGCCCGCCCGGGCGGCCGCCGCCCGGATCCGCCCCACCCGGTCGAGATGCCCGACCGGGTACTGCGGCAGGCCCGCGCCCCAACGGGTCACCGCGGTGTCGTACGGCCGGGCGGTGAGGCCGATCGCCTCACCCAGATCGGCCAGCGACCGCGCCACCAGCTCCTCGTCCGGGAGCTCCAGCGGCTGCTCCTCACGCAGCCGGCCGAGCGAGGTGCGCAGGAGGAAGGTGTCCGGGGCCGAGCGCTCCAGCCAGCCCCACTTGTTGGACGAGAAGGTGGAGGCCTTGATCCGGCGTCCGTCCACCGGCGGCACCAGGAAACCGCTGCCGGCCGGCGGCTCGGGCAGGTCGGCCCGCCGGAACGCCATGGTGACCAGCGCCATCCCCGCGTACTCGATGCCGTCCAGTTCGGCGGCCGCCGCCGGCGCGTCCGCCTTCAGCAGCCGGGCGGCGGCCGGCGCGGGCACGGCCAGCACCACGGCGTCCGCGTGCAGCACCTCGCCGCCGCCGGTCACCACCCGCCAGCCGTCCGGGGTGCGGCGCAGCTCGTCCACGGCCGTCCGGGTGCGCAGCTCGACGCCGGCCGCGGCGCAGGCCGCGGCGACCGCCTCGGGCAGGGTACCGAGGCCGCCTCGCAGGCCCTGGAAGACCGGAGTGGCGGCGGTCTGCGGGCGGGTGGCCAGCCCGTGCACGCCCTCGACCAGCGGGCCGCCGCTCCGGGCGATCTCCAGCAGCTGCGGCACGGCGGCGCGCAGCGAGATCTCGTCCGCGTGCCCGGCGTAGACGCCGCCGAGCAGCGGCTCGACGAGGCGGTCCACCACCTCGCGGCCCAGCCGGTCGGCGACGAACCTCCCGATCGCCACGTCGTCCGCGACGGCCTCGCCGGCGGCCTCGTGCCGGGCCCGCTCCAGACCCTCGGACGTGAGCACCCCGGCGGCGGCCAGCGCGTCGAGGTCGCCGGGGACGCCCATCACCTGGCCGCCGGGCAGCGGGCGCAGCGCGCCGCGCGTCCAGATCGCGGCCTTGGCGGTGGTCGGCGGCTCCAGCTCCGTGCCCAGCCCGACCGCCCTGGCCAGGTCGACCGCCTCCGGCCGCCGTGCCAGCATCGACTCGGCCCCCAGGTCCACCCGGACCCCGCCGACCTCTCCGCCCCGCAGCTTCCCGCCGAGCCGTTCGGACGCCTCCAGCAGCGTCACCCGGGCCCGCGCGGGCCCGCCCGCGGCCCCACTCAGAAACGCGGCAGCGGCCAACCCCGCGATCCCGCCACCGATCACCACGACCTGTGCTTGCGCCATGCCCCGCAGTCTCGCAGGTCCTTACACCGACGACTCAATCCGCCCGCTTGGTCCGCTTCGGCACCGGCACCAGGGCATCGAGGTCGATGTCGACCGGGAACGGCACGGGCCGCTTCAGCCGGCCCCGGAAGATCCCGGCCGAGACGTACGAGGCCGTGCAGGTCTCCAGCTCGAAGACGTGCGCGACCGGCAGGCCGTTCTCCTCCTCGATCACCCAGTAGTGCGGGATACCGGCCTCCGCGTACTTCCGCACCTTCACGTTGCGGTCACGATCGGCGGACTCCGGCGAGACGACCTCGACGACGAGCACCACGTCGGACGGCGCGTACCAGGTACGGTCCGGGTCGTACTCGGCCTCCGCCGCCACCAGGTCCGGTTCGGGACGGTTGCGCCGGTCCAGCTTGATCGTCATCTCGCGCTCGGCCAGGACGCCGTCCGGGACGAGGTCTTCCAGCGCGGCGGTGAGCCCGGTGACTGCTCGGCTGTGCCAGGAGCGCTGCGGGGACATCATGAAGACCAGGGCTCCGTCGATCAGTTCGGTGTGCCGCGGCGCCTGCGGCAGGTGGTCGAGGTCGTCGGCGATCCAGCCCTCTTCTCTGGGCGGGTACATCCACTCCGGCAGCTCGCTCATGAGCCCAACAGTAGCGAGACCGGCCCGTGCCCGGGGCCTTGTCCGGGCCGCGGCCGAGCCGTGACGGAGTTGCGACCTCCGGGGCGGGTCCGATCGGACGGGGGCTCCGTCCAATGGGCTGAGCGTCCGGATCCGGGCGCCGGCCAAGGGACTTGGGGAGGGCTCGATCGTGGTGCGAGAAGTGCGCGGGGCAGGGCGCAGAGCCGGGGCGGCGGCGGCCGTGGTGGTCGCGGCGGCGGTGCTGGTCGGGGGGTGCAGCGCCGGCGGCGGGTCCGTCGTGGCGAGCGACAGCGCCAAGCGCGACGCCGCCGCGCCGGCGGCCGCGCCCCCGGTGGCGGCCTCGCCGGGCGGGGCCGGCGCGGGCGCCGCGGCCGGCGAGTCAGCGGGCAGGCCCGCCGGCGGGGCGGGGCAGCCGAGCACCGTCCAGGTGGCGGACAACCGCCTGATCGCCTACACGGCGCAGCTGTCGCTGCGCGGCGAGGACGTCGCCTCGGTGCTGGCGAAGGCACGCGAGCTGACCTCGGCCGCCGGGGGCTACGTCGGCGGCGAGACGCTGAGCGGCGGGGGCGACGAGAACGCCGGGCAGACCGGCCAGCTCACGGTCAAGGTGCCGTCGGCGACGTTCCAGCAGACGCTGGACCAGTTCGCCGCGCTCGGCGAGGTGCTGTCGCGGCGGAGCCAGGCGGACGACCTGACCCAGCAGGTGGCGGACGTGTCGAGCCGGCTGCAGACCCAGCAGGCGAGCGTCGACCGGGTCCGGGCGTTGATGGCGCAGGCCGGCACGCTGGCCGAGATCACCAGCCTGGAGGGTGAGCTGAGCCGGCGCGAGGCGGATCTCGAATCGCTGCAGAAGCAGCTGAAGGAGCTCTCCGCCCGGACGTCGCTCTCCACCATCACGCTGGACGTGCGGCGGGAGCCGAAGCCCGTCCACGACCAGCCGGACGTCAGGAAGGGGCAGGACGAGGGCTTCTGGTCCTCGGTCGGCTCCGCGCTGGGCGGCGGCTGGCACGCCCTGGTCACGGTGGTCCGCGTGCTGGCCATGGCCCTCGCGGCGGCGGCGCCGTTCCTGCTGGTGGCCGGGCCTGCGGCGCTGGCGGTCCTGCTGCTCCGGCGGCGCCGGGCCCGCACCGCCGGCTCCGCGGTGCAGCCGGTGCCGCCGATGCCGGAGCACCTCCCGGGCCCGCGGGAGGAGGCGGACGGGGAGCGCCGGAAGGCCTGAGCGCACCCGGTACGGCCCTGGCGGGCCCCTCCCCTCGGAGGGAGCCCGCCACCGGGTCGTGCCGACCGGACCGGCGTCAGCGCGCGCTGGCCTCGTGCACGAACTCGACCAGCCGGCTGAGCGCGTCCGGGTCCATGCTCGGGAGCACGCCGTGGCCGAGGTTGAAGATGTGGCCGCTGGTGCCGAGCGCCTGGGCGGCGTGCAGCACCTCGCGGGCCTTGGTCTCGACGGCCTTGGTCGGCGCGAACAGCACCGCCGGGTCGAGGTTGCCCTGCAGGCCCTTGCCGGGGCCGACCCGCTCGGCCGCGACGTTCAGCGGCACCCGCCAGTCGACGCCGACGATGTCCGCGCCGGCCTGGCCCATCAGTCCCAGCAGCTCGCCGGTGCCGACGCCGAAGTGGATCCGCGGCACGCCGTAGTCGGCCACCGCGTCGAACACCTTGGCGCTGGCGGGCATCACCGAGCGGCGGTAGTCGTCCGGGGCGAGCGAACCGACCCAGGAGTCGAAGAGCTGGACGGCCGAGGCTCCGGCCTCGATCTGCACCTTGAGGAAGGCGGAGGTGATGTCGGCCAGCCGGTCGACCAGGGCGGCCCAGAGCTCGGGCTGCCCGTACATCATGGCCTTGGTGTTCTCGTGGTTCTTGGACGGGCCGCCCTCGACCAGGTAGCTGGCCAGCGTGTAGGGGGCGCCGGCGAAGCCGATCAGCGGGGTGGAGCCGAGCTCGTCGACGAGCAGGCCGACCGCCTCGGTGATGTAGGGGACGTCGTCCGGTTCCAGCGGGCGGAGCCGCCGGAGGTCCTCGGCGGTCCGGATCGGGTCGGCGATGACCGGGCCGATGCCGGGCTTGATGTCGACGTCGATGCCGATCGCCTTGAGCGGCACCACGATGTCGCTGAAGAAGATGGCCGCGTCCACCTTGTGCCGGCGCACCGGCTGCAGGGTGATCTCCTTGACCAGCTCGGGCCGCATGCAGGACTCCAGCATGGGGATGCCCTCGCGGACCTTCAGGTACTCGGGCAACGAGCGGCCCGCCTGGCGCATGAACCAGACCGGCGTGTGCGGTACCGGCTCCTGCCGGCAGGCGCGCAGGAACGCCGAGTCGTGCGCGGCGCCGCGGCGCGCGGGGGGCTGCTGGCCGGGGGCGGCGCCGGCCGGGGCGCCTGCCCGGGTGGCCGCCGTGGTGTCTGCCGTAGTCTCGCTCACGGTTCAAATCTTCGCACGCGCCCCGCACCGCCCTTCCCAGGCGGGCTCGTCGGTTCCTCCAAGATCTGGGCGGTTTGCCGTCCCGGCACGCCGCGCAGGCAGAAGTTGCGGCGATTACCCGCGTTTTCGACCTAGTCTTCGGGTCATGGCAGCGGTCGGCGGGCACCCAGCGCAGGGTGGCGGAACAGGTGGCGGGACGGATCGGGAGGCGGCGCCGAGCGAGTTCCGGGCCGCGGTCGAGGCTCTGCGGGGGGCGCGGCTGCGCCCCGAGATCGAGCTCTCCCCCGCTCCGGCGCCCCGCCGGCTCGCCCCGCACGCCTTCGCGCTGACCGCCGCGGTGGAGGTGGACGGCGAGGAGCTGGCCGACGGCCGGCTGGTGCTGCTCCACGACCCGGCCGGGCAGGAGGCCTGGAACGGGGACTTCCGCGTGGTGACGATGACCCGCGCCGAGCTGGAGCCCGAGATGGCCGGCGACCCGATGCTCTCCGAGGTCGGCTGGGCCTGGCTGCTGGACGCGCTGCAGGCCCACGGCGCCGGGTACGCGGAGCCGTCCGGCACGGTGACCAGGTGCGCCTCGCAGTACTTCGGCGCGCTGGCGGACCGTGCGTCGTCCACCGAGATCGAGATCCGGGCCTCCTGGACGCCGGCCGACGGCCGGTTCGAACGGCACCTCGCGGCCTGGGGGGACCTGCTCTGCATCAGCGCCGGCCTGCCGCCGGCCGCCCCCGGGCCGCAGCCCGCGGCCGACGTGCCGTCACTCGGCGGAGTGGTCCCGATGCCCGCCCGCCGGCGTCCGCGCTCGCACTGACGAGTGGCGTCCGGGCCGGTCGGCGTCGGCGGGGTCCGGCGCCACCCCCAGGGCTGACAGAGTGTGACTTCGGATCAGCTCCGCGTCAATTGTCCGGTCAAGGTCGACCGATTCGCTCCAGATGTGATCGATTTTGTGCGAATTCCAGGCATGTCGTATCAGTCACCTGCGCGATTTGTCCGTATTGTTACTCACTAGATCGTGATCTTTCGCTAAAGCCGGGCACGGTAGCTGCCGAAGCAGACTGTGACCCTTTCCAAACGCGGAACACTCCGACCGCCCCCATCGGGGTTCCGTCCGCCACTCCCCGCAGGAGGCCTGGTGTCGGTCCTTCTTGAGCACCCCGCAAACGTGGTCGCCTACCGTCCGACCAAGCCCACCGCCATGGTGGTCATCGCCGATCCGCGTGTCCGCAACACCGTCACCCGCCACCTGTGGGCGCTCGGCGTCCGGGACGTGATCGAGGTGTCCTCGATCGCCGAGGCCCGCCCCCGGGTCTCCACCCCGCGCGACATCTGCGTCGCCGACGTGCACCTGCCGGACGGCTCCGGGCTGACCATCCTGGCCGAGACCCGCGCCGCGGGCTGGCCCAACGGCCTGGCGCTCTCCGCCGCCGACGACATCGGCGCGGTCCGCAGCGCGCTGGCCGGCGGCGTCAAGGGCTACGTGGTCACCGGCACCCGCACCAACGTCGCCATGCCCGGCCGCCCCGGACTGCCGCTCGGCGCCGGCGGCCTGGCCGGCCGGATGCGCCGTCCCGGCATGCCGGGCGTGCCGGGTGCGGCCGGTGTGCCGGGCGCCCCCGGGGCCCCCGGTGCGCCGGGCGCGCAGCAGGCCGCCTACCGCGAGCTCTCCGGCCGCGAGGTCGAGGTGCTGCGACTGGTCGCCGAAGGGCAGTCGAACAAGGCGATCGGCGTCGCGATGGGACTGTCCGCACTCACCGTCAAGAGCCACCTCGCCCGCATCGCCCGCAAGCTGGGCACCGGGGACCGGGCCGGCATGGTCGCGGTCGCGCTGCGCACCGGCATCATCCACTGATCACCCGGCAGGACCGCTGCGGCGGTCTTGGAGGAACGTTCCTTCAAGACCGCCGCAGCGGTCGTGTCCGCCCCGGTCGGCGTCCGGGCGAGCACAAGGGCATATGCGGACTCCCGGTCTGACCAGTCCGACAACACTCCCGGCCGCGAGGACCGTCGTACCCTTGGTGGGTGACCGACGCCGTAGCAGCCATCCCAGAAGAAGCAGCCCCGGTCCCACTCCTCGAACCGAAGGAGGGGATCCCGCCGGTGGTGGCGGACGAGCGGACGCTGGCCGCCGTCGTCGCCGCCTTCGCCGCGGGTACCGGACCGGTCGCCGTCGACGCCGAGCGGGCCTCCGGCTACCGCTACGGACAGCGGGCGTACCTCATCCAGCTGCGCCGCGCGGGCGCCGGGACCGCGCTGATCGACCCGATCGCCTGCCCCGACCTGGCCGCGCTGGGCGCGGCCCTGGCGGACGCCGAGTGGGTCGTGCACGCGGCCACCCAGGACCTCCCCTGCCTCGCCGAGGTCGGCATGCGCCCGAAGCTGCTGTTCGACACCGAGCTGGCCGGCCGGATCGCCGGCTTCGCCCGGGTCGGCCTCGGGCCGATGACCGAGAGCGTGCTCGGGCTGAGCCTCGCCAAGGAGCACTCGGCGGTCGACTGGTCCACCCGGCCGCTGCCCGAGCCGTGGCTGCGCTACGCCGCTCTGGACGTCGAGGTGCTGGTCGAGCTGCGCGACGCACTCGAACAGGAGCTGGACGCCCAGGGCAAGCTCGGCTGGGCGATGGAGGAGTTCGCCGCCATCGCCGCCGCGCCCCGCCCGGCGCCGCGCACCGACCCCTGGCGCCGCACCTCCCAGCTGCACAAGGTCCGCCGGCGCCGCCAGCTGGCCGTGGTGCGCGAGCTCTGGCTCGCCCGCGACCGGATGGCGCAGGAGCGCGACGTCTCGCCGGGCCGGGTGATCTCCGACGCCGCGATCGTCAACGCCGCGCTGGCCATGCCGCTCAACCTCGCCGCGCTGCAGGCCGTCCAGGGCTTCGGGCCGCGGGTGCACCGGCGGCAGCTGGAGCAGTGGCTGGCCGCCGTGCAGCGGGGCCGGGACGTCCCGGAGAACCAGCTGCCGCCGGCCACCGCGCCGCACGACGGCCCGCCGCCGCCGCGCGCCTGGGCCGAGAAGGACCCGGTGGCGGCCGCCCGACTGTCCGGGGCCCGGGCCGGGGTCACCGAGCTGGCCGAGGCGCACAACCTCCCGGCCGAGAACCTGATCACCCCGGACCTGGTCCGCCGCGTCTCGTGGGAGCCGCCGGCCGACCCGAGCGCCGCCAACGTGGCCGCCGCGCTGCGCCGGCTCGGCGCCCGGCAGTGGCAGGTCGACCTGGTGGCCCCGGTGGTCGCCGCGGCCTTCGCCAAGGCCGCGGCCCAGCCGCCGCAGGCGGACTGAGGACGGTCGGCGCCCGCCGGGCGGCAGCCGCCGCGGCACCGCCGCACCGCCGCACCGTTCGGCCGCATTGCACCGAAGGGGATGTCGTCCGAGGACGGCATCCCCTTCGCCGTCCCCGCGGACCTGCAGCGGCGTCCCGGGGGGACGTGTCGCGGGACACATCCGGAGATCCGGCCGCCGGGCCTGGGCAGGCTGGTTACCGACGGGTAGCATGACCGTGAAGCGGCGCCGCTCACGTCCCGACTGCGACGGACGGCGGCAGCCTGCCCACCTCAACCTGTTGGTCCCTGGGAGGAGAGCCCCCGTGCCTCGTACCGCGAGGGACGTCGTCTTCGTCGATGGCGTCCGCACCCCGTTCGGCAAGGCCGGCCCGAAGGGCATCTACCACGAGACGCGCGCCGACGACCTCGTCGTCAAGTGCATCCGGGAACTCGTGCGCCGTAACCCGAACCTGCCCGTCGAGCGGATCGACGAGGTCGCCGTCGCGGCCACCACGCAGATCGGCGACCAGGGTCTGACCATCGGCCGCACCGCGGCCCTGCTGTCCGGCCTGCCGAAGTCCGTTCCGGGCTACGCGATCGACCGCATGTGCGCCGGCGCGCTGACCGCCGTGACCACCACCGCCGGCGGCATCGCCTTCGGCGCGTACGACGTGGTCGTGGCCGGCGGCGTCGAGCACATGGGCCGCCACCCGATGGGCGAGGGCGTCGACCCGAACCCGCGCTTCGTCTCCGAGAAGCTCGTCGACGAGTCCGCCCTGTTCATGGGCATGACCGCGGAGAACCTGCACGACCGGTTCCCGCACATCACCAAGGAGCGCTGCGACGCCTACGCCGTGCGCTCGCAGGAGAAGGCCGCCAAGGCCTACGCCAACGGCGACATCCAGCCGGACCTGGTGCCGATCTCGATCCGCAACACCAACCCCGAGGTCGGCGAGACCGGCTGGGGCCTGGCCACCGTGGACGAGCCGCTGCGCCCGGGCACCACGATGGAGTCCCTGGCCAACCTGAAGACCCCGTTCCGCCCGCACGGCAACATCACCGCGGGCAACTCGGCCGGTCTGAACGACGGCGCCACCGCCTCCCTGCTGGCCGCCGAGGACGTCGCCGAGGAGCTCGGCCTCCCGGTCAAGATGCGCCTGGTCTCGTACGCCTTCGCGGGCGTCGAGCCCGAGGTGATGGGCATCGGCCCGGTGCCGGCCACCGAGAAGGCGCTGGCCAAGGCCGGTCTGACCATCGACGACATCCAGGCCTTCGAGGTCAACGAGGCCTTCGCCGTCCAGGTGCTGGCCTTCCTGGACCACTACGGCATCGCGGACGACGACGAGCGGGTCAACCCGTTCGGCGGCGCGATCGCCTTCGGCCACCCGCTGGCCTCCTCCGGAGTGCGTCTGATGAACCAGCTGGCGCGCCGCTTCGAGCAGCGCCCGGACGTCCGCTACGGCCTCACCACGATGTGCATCGGCTTCGGCATGGGCGGCACCATCATCTGGGAGAACCCCCACTGGAGCGGAGCGACCCAGCAGACCGAGTCCGAGGGCGGTAAGTGATCATGAGCACCACGACCGAGCTGCTGACCCGTGGCGCCGAGCTGTTCCCCGGCGAGGTCGTCACCACCGCCCACGTCCGCCACCTGGACCTGCCGCTGCAGGCCGGCAGGCTGGCGCTGGTCACCCTGGACAACGGCTTCGACCACACCAAGCCGACCACCTTCGGCCCGGGCTCGCTGCTGAAGCTGGACGCGGCGCTGGACCAGGTCGAGGCCGAGGCCGCCGAGGGCAAGATCGTCGGCGTCGCCGTCACCGGCAAGCCGTTCATCTTCGCGGTCGGCGCCGACCTCAAGGGCGTCGAGCTGCTCAAGGAGCACGCGGACGCACTGGCCATCGGCAAGGGCGGCCACGAGGTCTTCAAGCGGATCGCCGCGCTGCCCGTCCCGTCCTTCGCGTTCTACAACGGCGCGGCGATGGGCGGCGGCGTCGAGGTCGGCCTGCACTGCACCTACCGCACGGTCAGCGCGGGCGTTCCGGCCTTCTCGCTGCCGGAGGTCTTCCTGGGCCTCGTCCCCGGATGGGGCGGCTGCACCATCCTGCCGAACCTGATCGGTCCGGCGAAGGCCGTCAAGGTCATCATCGAGAACTCGATGAGCCAGAACAAGCAGCTCAAGGGCAAGGACGTCTTCGAGCTCGGCATCGCCGACGCGATCTTCGAGCCGGCCGACTTCCTGGAGCAGTCGCTGCTCTGGGCCGCCAAGGTCCTCAAGGGCGACGTGGTCGTCGAGCGCGAGGAGATCGACCGCGGCAAGGCCTGGGACGACGCCGTCGCCTGGGGCCGGCTGGTCGCCGACGCCAAGGTGCACGGTGCCGCGCCGGCCGCCTACAAGGCGCTGGACATCATCGCCCAGGTCAAGGACGAGGACCTGCAGGCCGGCTTCGACGCCGAGGACGCGGCCCTGGCCGACCTCATCATGAGCGGCGAGCTGCGCAGCGGCATCTACGCCTTCAACCTGGTGCAGCGCCGGGCGAAGAAGCCGTTCGGCGCCCCGGACAAGTCGCTGGCCCGCCCGGTCACCAAGGTCGGCGTCGTGGGCGCCGGTCTGATGGCCTCGCAGCTGGCGCTGCTGTTCGCCCGTCGCATGGAGGTGCCGGTGGTCCTCACCGACATCGACCAGGAGCGCATCGACAAGGGCGTCGGCTACGTCCACGCCGAGATCGACAAGCTGCTCGGCAAGGGCCGGATCGGCCAGGACAAGGCCAACCGCCTCAAGGGCCTGGTCACCGGCTCGCTCGACAAGGCCGCCGGCTTCGCCGACGCGGACTTCGTGATCGAGGCCGTGTTCGAGGAGATGGGCGTCAAGCAGACCGTCTTCGCCGACCTGGAGAACGTGGTCTCGCCGACCTGCGTGCTGGCGACCAACACCTCCTCCCTCTCGGTCACCGAGATGGCCTCGAAGCTGAAGCACCCCGAGCGGGTCGTCGGCTTCCACTTCTTCAACCCGGTCGCGATCCTGCCGCTGCTGGAGATCGTCCGCGGCGAGCAGACCGACGACGCCTCGCTGGCCACCGCCTTCGGCGTCTCGAAGAAGCTGAAGAAGACCGCGGTGCTGTGCAAGGACGCCCCGGCGTTCGTGGTGAACCGGATCCTGACCCGCTTCATGGGCGAGATCCAGGGCATCATCGACGAGGGCACCCCGATCGCCACGGTCGAGAAGGGCGTCGAGCCGCTCGGCCTGCCGATGTCGCCGATCATGCTGCTGGAGCTGGTCGGCCCGGCCATCGCGCTGCACGTCTCGGAGACCCTGCACGGCGCCTTCCCGGAGCGGTTCGCCGTCTCCGAGAACCTCGGCAAGGTGGTCAAGGCCGGCAAGCGCGGCTTCTACACCTGGGTCGACGGCAAGCAGGTGCTCGACCCCGAGGTGCTGGAGCTGCTCTCCTTCGGCGACAGCGTGCTGACCGAGGAGCAGGTCCTGAACCGCGCTCTGGACGCCGTGGCGCAGGAGATCGGCCTGATGCTGGAGGAGGGTGTCGTCGGCGAGGCCCAGGACATCGACCTCTGCATGATCACCGGTGCCGGCTGGCCCTTCCACCTGGGCGGGATCACCCCGTACCTGGACCGTGAGGGCGTCTCGGAGCGGGTGAACGGCAAGCGGTTCCTCGCCCCGGGTGTGGCCTCGGTGCCCGCCTAGCAGTGGTACGGAAGGGCGCCCGTGCGCCGGGGCGGGCGTCCGCGCGCCGGGGCTGGGGCCCGGCGCCGGGGCGGGCCTCAGCGCTTGAGGCGGTAGACCACGGTGTCGGCGAAGACGCCGACCATCTCGTAGTGGGTGTCCAGCAGGTTCTCGATCTTCGGGATCTGGGTGGGCTGGTACGGCGCCAGGCCGGAGTCGTCCACGACCACCTCGGGCAGGCCGTTGTCCACCAGCTCCTTGTCGAAGGTCTGCCAGGCGTTGCTGACGCTGAACTGCTCGCCGACGTTGAGGTTGCCGTCCTTGCCGCCGCTGTAGTTGGTCAGGAAACCCGCGGTCAGGTAGCGGGTGGCCGGCTTCCGGTCGGCCAGCCAGTACAGCTCTGGGTGCATGCCCCAGACCAGCACGGTGTCCTTGGGGGTGGTCTGCGCGGCGACCGCGGTGGCCACCTCCGTGGTCCGGTCCAGCCGCTCCCCCGGCCAGGCCAGCGCCAGTGTCCAGAAGGCCGTCGCGGCGACCGTGGTGTACACCAGGACGGGCTTCCAGCGGACCGCCGAGGTGGCGACCGCGCCGGTGCCCAGCAGCACCAGCGGCGGCATCAGCTGCAGGTAGTAGTGGCCGAAGAAGTGGAAGCCCACGCTGACCGCGACGGCCGAGGAGAGCAGCCAGACCCAGAGGTCGGCGGTGGAGCCGTGCTCCTCCCCGGCGACCGGAAGCGGCCGGTGCCGGTGCTTCAGCCAGAGCCGGCGGCCGACCGGCAGCAGGAAGCCCAGCCCGGCCGCGGCCAGGATCGCGGAGTTGCCCAGCGCCCGGCCGGTCATCTGCAGCCATGCGCCGCCGAAGGAGGCGTAGTCGCCGCTGCCGGTGACCACCCAGAACAGGAAGCCCTTGGGCTTGGTGAGGATCACCGCGACCAGCGCTATCGGCAGCGTGAAGCCGAATCCGATCTTGAACAGCGCGGGCGGCCAGTGCACGCCGCGCCGGCGGGCGTCCTGGAAGAGCATCCAGAGCACCGGCAGCAGCACCGCTCCGCCGGTCTGCTTGGTCAGTGAGCAGAGCGCCACCGCGATGCCCGCGGCCAGCCAGCGGCGCCGCTCGGCGTACCGGAAGGCCGCCACCATGGCGGGCAGCATGAAGACCTCGAAGGTCGCCGCCTGGGTGTCCTCCGGCGAGAGCCCGATGGAGACCAGCAGATAGAGCAGGCCCGCGCCGGCGCCGGCCCGGTTGCCCCAGCGGCCGCGGGCGATCGAGGCCAGCAGGATCGCGGTGACCAGGTGGGCGGCCACCGCCAGGGTGCGCAGCGGCCAGAGCGAGGCCGAGCCGAAGACCGCGAAGCAGGCCTGGTAGAGCCAGGGCAGCAGCGGAGGCTTCCGGTCGACCACGGTGTCGTACAGCACGCCGCCGTCGGCCAGCATCCGGGCCTGGGTGGCCAGGAAGCCCTCGTCGGGGCTCCAGACCGGCCGGACGAAGGACGGGATGTGGGTGACGAGCGCAACCAGGGCCAGCACCGGCACCAGCCTCGTCCAGTAACCCTGGCGGACGCGGTCGGGCAGGCGCTCGGCGAGCCCGGCGAGGCGGGGGCGGGTGGGGGTCGGCACGGATGACAACCTACCGGGCGGGACCGGCGCGGGCTGCGCCGTTCCCGCCTTTCGGTGCGATTATCGGCCTGTTCCCCGGGGAACTGTTGCCCAGTTGTCGCAAACGGCGGCCGTGGGTCGAACGGGTCAGGCCTCGACGGCCGCCACGTCCAGACGGGCGAGCCGGGAGACCAGGGCGGTCACCTGGCGGGCGATGTCCGGGCCGTTGAGGCCGATCTCGGCGAGGATCTCGCCCCGCGAGGCGTGGTCCAGGAACTCCTGCGGGATGCCGAAGTCACGCAGCGGGACGTCCACCTCGGCGTCGCGCAGCGCCTGCGCGACCGCGGCGCCCACACCGCCGACCCGGCCGTTGTCCTCGATGGTGACGACCGCCCGGTGCTCGGCGGCCAGACCCGGCAGGGCGGGGTCGACCGGCTTCACCCAGCGCGGGTCCACCACGGTCGAGGTGATGCCCTGGGCGGCGAGCAGCTCGGCCACCTCCAGGCTGGTCTGGGCCATCGCGCCGACCGAGACGATCAGCACGTCGGCGCGGCGGCCCTCGGTGCCGTCCTCGTCGGCGCGCAGCACGTCCATGCCGCCGATCCGGCCGATCGCGGGGACGGCCGGGCCGACCGTGCCCTTGGAGTAGCGGACCACGGTCGGGGCGTCCTTGACCTCGACGGCCTCGCGCAGCTGGGCGCGCACCTGGTCGGCGTCGCGCGGCGCGGCCATCCGCAGGCCCGGGACGACCTGGAGGATCGACATGTCCCACATGCCGTTGTGCGAGGCGCCGTCGGTGCCGGTGACGCCGGCCCGGTCCAGCACGAAGGTGACGCCGAGCTTGTGCAGCGCGACGTCCATCAGGACCTGGTCGAAGGCCCGGTTGAGGAAGGTCGCGTAGACCGCGAAGACCGGGTGCAGGCCGTTGGTGGCGAGGCCGGCCGCGCTGGTGACGGCGTGCTGCTCGGCGATGCCGACGTCGAAGATGCGGTCCGGGAACGCCTTGGCGAAGGGCGCGAGCCCGACCGGGTGGAGCATCGCGGCGGTGATGCCGACGATGTCCTCGCGCTCGTGACCGAGCGCGACCATCTCCTCGCCGAAGACCGAGGTCCAGTCCTTGCCCGAGCTCTTCACCGGCAGGCCGGTGTCCGGGTGGATCACCCCGACCGCGTGGAAGCGGTCCTCCTCGTTGTTCTCGGCGGCGTGGTAACCGCGGCCCTTCTCGGTGAGGCAGTGCACGATCACCGGCCCGCCGAAGCCGCGCGCCTTGGTGAGCGCGGACTCCAGCGCGGCGAGGTCGTGGCCGTCGATCGGGCCGATGTACTTGAGACCGAGGTCCTCGAACATGCCCTGCGGGGCGATGAAGTCCTTGAGGCCCTTCTTGGCGCCGTGCAGCGTGTCGAACAGCTGCTGGCCGACCACCGGGGTGCGCTGCAGGGCGTCCTTGCCCCAGGACAGGAAGCGCTCGTAGCCCTGGGTGGTGCGCAGCGTGGCGAGGTGGTTGGCGAGGCCGCCGATGGTCGGGGAGTAGGAGCGCTCGTTGTCGTTGACGACGATGACGACCGGCAGGTCCTGGGCGTCGGCCAGGTTGTTGAGCGCCTCCCAGGCCATGCCGCCGGTGAGCGCGCCGTCGCCGATGACGGCCACGACCGGGTCCGACTTGCCGAGGATCTTGTTGGCCTTGGCCAGGCCGTCGGCGTAGGAGATGACGGTGGAGGCGTGCGAGTTCTCGATCACGTCGTGCTCGGACTCGGTGCGCGAGGGGTAGCCGGACAGGCCGCCGCTCATCTTCAGCCGGGAGAAGTCCTGGCGGCCGGTGAGCAGCTTGTGGACGTAGCTCTGGTGGCCGGTGTCGAAGAGGATGCGGTCGCGCGGCGAGTCGAAGACCCGGTGCAGCGCGATGGTGAGCTCCACCACGCCGAGGTTGGGGCCGAGGTGGCCGCCCGTCTTGGAGACCTCCGTCACCAGGAAGGTCCGGATCTCCTCGGCCAGGGTGGCCAGCTGTGCGGGCGTGAGCCGGTCGAGATCGCGCGGTCCCCGAATGCGGGTCAGCAGGGCCACCCGTTCCTCCTCGTTCAAAGTCGCGGACCGCGGGCGGTCCGGCGGGCGTCGCTGCCCGGTGTGCCGACGCGCTCCGACGGTCGTCTCGGTCGGTGCCGACCGGTCGAGTCTAATGTCCGCCCACCGGACGCCTTGCGGGGTGCCCGGTGCGGTGCGCCGGTAACCCCCCTCATCCTGCGGTTCTCGCCACGAAGCCGGGCGCGGCGGACGCCTGTGCGGGCCGGCCGAGCGCCCCGGAGTCACCCATCTCGCTCATCACCAGTGCCAGCGCGCCGAGCACCTCGGCCCGGCCGCCCAGGGTGCCGGGGACCACCGAGAGCTGGCGGGCGGCGCTCGGGATGGCGTAGCGGGCCACCGAATCCCGGATCGGGGCCAGCACCAGCTCTCCGGCGTCGGCGAGGTCGCCGCCGAGGATCACCCGGCGGGGGTTGAGCAGGTTGCACAGGGTCGCCACGCCGGTGCCGATCTGCCGGCCGGCGTCGGCGATCACCCGGCGGCAGCCGAGGTCGCCCTGGTGGGCCAGCTCGACCACCCGGGGCAGGGTGAGGTCCGGTCCGAGGGTGGAGGTGAGCAGGCCCAGCAGGTAGCGGGAGCCGACGAAGGTCTCCAGGCAGCCGCGGTTGCCACAACGGCAGACCGGGCCGGCCTCGTCCAGGGTGATGTGCCCTATCTCGCCGGCGGTGCCGCCCGGTCCGCGGTAGATCTGGCCGTTGACCACCAGGCCGGCGCCGACACCGCTGGCCACCTTGATGTAGGCGAGGTCGCTCAGGCCGCGGCCGGCGCCCCAGACCAGCTCGCCGAGCGCGCCGAGGTTGGCGTCGTTGTCCACGTGCACCGGCATACCCAGGCGCTCGGCCAGCTCGTGGCCGGGGGCGATGCCGGTCCAGCCGGGCAGGATCGCGGTCGAGCCGAGCGCACCGGTCTCCACGTCGATCGGGCCGGGGACGCCGAGGCCGACGCCGATCACCTTGTCCGGGCGGAAGCCCGCCTGCTGGAGCAGCCGCTCGACCAGCGCCTCGGCGCGGTCGAAGCCCTGGGCGGCGGAGACGTCGACGTCGATCGGGGCGCTCTCCTCGGCGAGCACGCGGTGCGCGAGGTTGCCGACGGCGACCCTGAGGTGGGTGTGGCCGAAATCGATCCCCACCACGATGCCGGCGTCGCCGCTGAGCGACACGCTGCGGGCGCGGCGGCCCCCGGAGGAGGTGTCGGCCACCACGACGGTGCCGCTCTCCTTGAGCTCCCGGACGATGTTGGACACGGTGGCCGCGGAGAGCCCGGTGCTGCGCGCGATCTCGGCCTGGGTCAGCGAGCCGGCCATCCGTACCGCACGGAGCACCCGCTCCAGGTTCGCCCGGTGCAGTGAGGACTGCGAGCCCGGTGTGTCCGTCGACATGATCCACCCTCCCAAGGGCAGGGGAACCGCTCGGCCGGGTATTCCCCTTTCAACTCCTGAAGCCTAGGCCCTGACGCGTCCGGACGGTGCGGCGACCGGCGAGGCGGGTGGGGGGCCGGGGCGCGCCCGGGCGCCACGACGACCTGCGGGAAGCGGTCGGACGGCGGCGCCCGGCGCGGCGACACGCCCGGGCGGGCGGGGAGCGGACAGCGGGGAAGCCCGGCAGCTCAGCGGGATGACGGGGGCGCTGCGGGGCTCCTGCGACCGGGTGAAATCGGGCCACCCGTACCATGGTGCCCAATCTCACCCGCCCCACGGCCCACGGATGTGATCCGGCCGGGGGCGATTCAAGACATGACGGGGCATCATATGGCAGGGGATCACCCTACTCCAGGGGCGGGCGACTCGCCCGGCAGCAGTCCGGTGGACAACCGGGGCGTATCGCTCGGACGCAAGGCGGGCGTCGACCCGGCGGCCGTGGCGGACCAGATGACACGGCTTGACGGAGCACCGGTCCCGGGTCAGGGCGGCCCGGCCGCACCGGCTGCGCCCGGCACCCCGCCACAGCCTCCGGCCCGGCCGCCGGCACCGGGCAGCGAGTACGCCTACGCGCCCACCGCCGCCGCCGGCTTCCCCGCCCAGGCCCCGCCGCCGGCCGCCGCACCCGTCGGCCCGTACGACCCGGCCCCGACCAACGGTCAGGGCTACGGCTACCCGGGCCAGCAGCAGGCCGACGGCGGCTACGGCTACCCGCAGCAGCAGGCCGGGTACGGCTACCCCGGCGCCCCGGTGCCGCAGCCGCCCAAGCAGCGCAACCCGGTGATGCTCTGGGGCGGCATCATCGGCGGTGTGCTGGCGATCGCCATCATCGCCGGCCTGGTCGTCCTGTTCACCCAGAACGACAAGCCGGACAACCCGACCGCCAACGGCGGGACGAGCACCTCCGGCGGCACCAACACCGACCCCAGCGCCTCGTCGGGCCCGGGCGGTTCGAGCGGCGGCTCGGGCGGTGGCGGCGGCAAGGCCGGCGCCTACAACCTCGCCTGGAGCGCCCCCAAGCCGACCGCCGCGGCCGGCGGTTCGCAGCTGCTCGGCATCTGGGGCGCCGACAAGACCGTGGTGCGCGCCGACAGCTACGGCATCCGCGGCCTCAACGCGGCCGACGGCAAGGAGCTGTGGAACATCGCGCCGCCGTCCGGCAGCAAGGAGTTCTGCGCCGCCTCGTACGGGGTCAACTCCAAGCACATCGCCGCCGTCGCGCTCAACACCGGTGACAGCGACTGCTCCACCGTCGGCGCGGTCGACGTCAGCACCGGCAAGCTGCTCTGGACCGCCAAGGCCAGCCAGGAGCGGATGTCCTACCCGACCCTGACCGTCACCGAGAAGGTCATCGGCATCGGCACCACCAACGTGGTCGGCGCGCTGAACGTCTCCGACGGCTCGCCGGCCTGGCAGTTCCAGCCGCGTGAGAAGGACTGCAGCATCTACGGCAAGGCGGCCGGCTCCCAGATCGCGGTCAGCGACCGCTGCTACGGCTCCGGCACCACCACCAAGTCCCAGCTGGTCGTGGTGGACGCCGACACCGGCAAGACCGCCACCTCCGCGCCGATCACGCTCGCCGGCAGCATCGAGCGGGTCGACAAGGTCATCTCGGACCAGCCGCTGGTGCTGCTGATGACCAACGGCCCCAACGGCGACTACATCCTGCCGTTCGACAAGAGCACCAAGCCGATGACCCCGATGTCGGTCAAGGAGCCCGGCGCCGACAGCCTGCGCCTCTCCGGCCAGTCCGACGCGTTCACCCAGAACGTGGTCAGCGGCAACACGCTCTACGTCCAGGTCAACCCGAGCAAGCCGGCCATCAACGCCTACGACCTGACCACCGGCAAGCGGCTCTGGTCCTCCAACGGCGGCAACGACGACGACATCCGGCTGGTCTCCGGCACCGACAAGGACGGCAAGGTCCGCGCGGTGATGGACATGGGCTACAACAAGGACGCCAAGCTGGTCACGCTCTCACCGGCTGACGGCAAGCCGACCGACCTCGGCACCATCACGTCGCAGAAGAGCACCGACTTCATCAGCATCACCAGCACCGAGTACGTGCTGCAGTCGGACGGCTCGCTGTACGGGTTCTCCCGCAGCTCCAGCTCCGACTCCTCGGTGCTGAAGTACGCGAAGAAGTGACGCGCCGACACCGTTGACGCTCCACCCGCCCGGGCCCGTTTCCCCCGGAGCGGCACGGTGGGCATGGGAGGATGCGGACCACCAGCCTGACGAAGGAGTCCAGCGAGTGCCCGGCACCAACCTGACCCGTGAGGAGGCCCGCACCCGGGCCGACCTCCTGCACGTGGATGCGTACGACATCGAGCTCGACCTGAGCTCGGCCCGTGAGGGAGGCACCTTCCGGTCCACCACCGTGGTCCGGTTCACCGCCACCACCCCCGGCGCGGCCACCTTCATCGACCTCGTCGCCCCCGGCGTCGAGGAGATCACCCTCAACGGCGAGCGGCTCGACAACGCCAACTTCGCCGACGGCCGGATCACGCTGCCGAACCTCGCCGCCGAGAACGAGCTGAAGGTCGTGGCCGACTGCGCCTACACCAACACCGGTGAGGGCCTGCACCGGTTCGTCGACCCGGTCGACGGCGAGACCTACCTCTACACCCAGTTCGAGGTGCCGGACGCCCGCCGAGTCTTCGCCTCCTTCGAACAGCCCGACCTCAAGGCCTCGTTCGCCTTCACCGTGACCGCGCCCGAGGGCTGGGTCGTGGTCTCCAACTCCCCCACCCCGGCCCCGGCCGGCGACGGCCCGACCCGGACGTGGACCTTCGAGCCGACCGGCCGGATCTCCAGCTACATCACCGCGCTGATCGCCGGCCCGTACGTCGGCGTCTTCGACGCCTACGAGAACGGCGACCAGAAGGTGCCGCTGGGCGTCTACTGCCGCCCCTCGCTGCGCGAGTTCCTGGACGCCGAGGCCGTCTTCGAGGTCACCAAGCAGGGCTTCGACTACTTCCAGGAGAAGTTCGACTACCGCTACCCGTTCGCCAAGTACGACCAGCTGTTCGTGCCGGAGTTCAACGCCGGCGCGATGGAGAACGCCGGCGCCGTCACCCTGCGCGACCAGTACGTGTTCCGCTCCAAGGTGACCGACGCCGCGTACGAGGCGCGGGCCGCCACGATCCTCCACGAACTCGCCCACATGTGGTTCGGCGACCTCGTCACCATGGAGTGGTGGAACGACCTCTGGCTGAACGAGTCGTTCGCCACCTACGCCGAGGCCGTCTGCCAGGCCGAGGCGCCCGGCTCGCGGTGGCCGCACTCGTGGACCACCTTCGCCAACCAGATGAAGACCTGGGCGTACCGGCAGGACCAGCTGCCGTCCACCCACCCGATCATGGCCGACATCAACGACCTGGAGGACGTCCAGGTCAACTTCGACGGCATCACCTACGCCAAGGGCGCCTCGGTGCTCAAGCAGCTGGTGGCCTACGTCGGCCAGGACGCCTTCTTCGAGGGCGTGCGGGCCTACTTCAAGCGGCACGCCTGGGGCAACACCCGCCTGAGCGACCTGCTCGGCGCCCTGGAGGAGGCCAGCGGACGCGACCTCAAGGCCTGGTCCAAGGCCTGGCTGGAGACGGCCGGCATCAACGTGCTGCGCCCGGCCGTCACCCTCAACACCGACGGCGAGATCGAGTCCTTCGCCGTCCTCCAGGAGGCACCCGCGCTGCCGGTCGGCGCCAAGGGCGAGGCGGTGCTGCGCCCGCACCGGATCGCCATCGGCCTGTACGAGCTGGCCGACGGCGCCCTGGTGCGCACCGACCGGATCGAGCTCGACGTCGACGGCCCGCGCACCGAGGTGCCGCAGCTGGTCGGCCGCCACCGCCCGGCCGTCGTCCTGCTCAACGACGACGACCTCTCCTACGCCAAGGTCCGCCTCGACGAGGACTCGCTGGCCGTCGTCGCCGAGCACCTCGGCGACTTCACCGACTCGCTGCCCCGCGCGCTCTGCTGGGCCTCCGCCTGGGACATGACCCGCGACGGCGAGATGGCCGCCCGCGACTACCTGGCGCTGGCCGTCTCCGGCCTCGGCCGGGAGTCCGACATCGGCGTCGTCCAGTCGGTGCACCGCCAGGTCAAGCTCGCCCTGGACGCCTACGCCGACCCGGCCTGGCGCGAGCAGGGCCTGGCCCGCTGGGCCGAGACCGCCGAGGCGCAGCTGCGCGCCGCCGAGCCGGGCAGCGACCTCCAGCTGGCCTGGGCCCGTGCGCTCGCCGCGGTCGCCCGCACCGAGGGGCAGCTGGGCCTGCTCGCCGGGCTGCTGGACGGCTCGGTCGAGGTCAAGGGCCTGGCCGTCGACACCGAGCTGCGCTGGTCGCTGCTCGGTCGGCTGGCGGCCACCGGGCGCGCCGACGAGGCCGCGATCGCGGCCGAGCTGGAGCGGGACAACACCGCCGCCGGCCAGGAACACGCCGCCACCTGCCGCGCCGCCCGGCCGACGGCCGAGGCCAAGGCGGAGGCCTGGGCCTCGGTGGTGGAGTCGGACAAGCTCACCAACTACGTCCAGGAGGCCGTGATCGCCGGCTTCCAGCAGGCCGACCAGCGGGAGCTGCTGGCGCCGTACGCCGCGAAGTACTTCGCGGCCGTCAAGGGCGTCTGGGAGACCCGCAGCCACGAGATCTCGCAGCAGATCATCGTCGGCCTGTACCCGTCGCTCCAGGTCGAGCAGGCCACGCTGGACGCGACCGACGCCTGGCTGGCCGCGGCCGAGCCGGCTCCGGCGCTGCGCCGGCAGGTCGTCGAGGCGCGGGCCGGGGTCGAGCGCGCGCTGAAGGCGCAGGCGGCGGACCGCGCGGCCGGCGCCCGGGCGCCGGGGCACTGACGTCCGCCGTGGGGGCCGCGGGCGGAACCCGCGGCCCCCACGGGTACCGGGGGCCGCCGGCCGCCCGGACGCCGCGGAAACGCCGGAGGGGGCGCCGGACGTGCTGTCCGGCGCCCCCTCGGGCGTGGTACGGGGCTGGGTGGAGGGCCCGCGGCTACTTCTTCTTGTCCTTGGCGCCGTACGGCATCCCGGCCAGCGCGGCGATGACCACGAAGAGGCCGATCGGCAGGAGCACGAACAGGCCGAGGGTCTGGGCGACGCTCAGGCTCGTACCCGGGTCGTCGCCGTCGTCCCGGGTGAGGGCCATGGCGGGCGACGACAGCAGCATCATCAGCGTGACCGTTGCGGTGACCGCGCCGGCTCGCAAAGCGTTCCTCTTGTCCACGTCGCCCAACTTACCCGCCGCTTACGTCGCCGCGCGCGGCGGGGTCGGCCTTTCGGGCCCGTCGAGCAGGACGGATACGAGCGCGGCGGCCGCGCGGTCCGCGGCCAGCCCGTCCAGGGTCACCGGGTCACCGGCGCCGTCCGCGATCGGCAGCCGCCAGTTCGGGTACTGGTCCCACGTGCCGGGGAGGTTCTGCGGGCGCGGATCGCCCACCAGGTCCGGCAGCCAGACCCCGACCAGCTCGGCCGGGGTGGCCCGCAGGAACCGGTACAGCGCCTGCGCGGAGAGCGGCTCGTCCTCGCCCAGCAGGCCGAGCGAGGCCAGCTCCGCCCGCCAGTCGGCCAGCTCCGTCGCCGCCTCCGTCTGCTCCTCGCCGAGCGTGCGGGCCAGCAGGCCGAGCCGGTGTCGCAGTTCGACGTGCTCGCCGGACAACCGGGCCGCGGTGCTCGGCAGGTCGTGGGTGGTCAGGGTGGCCAGGCTGCCCGGCCGCCACCGCTCCGGGGCGAGGATCTCGCCCTTCGCCTGCCAGTCCCGCTCGAACCAGAGCACGGAGGTGCCGAGGATGCCGCGCGCCGCCAGCTCCTCCCGGACCCCCGGCTCCACCGTGCCGAGGTCCTCGCCGATCACCGCCGTGCCCGCGCGGTGCGCCTCCAGGGCCAGCACGCCGAGCATCGCCTCCGCGTCGTAGCGGACGTACGCGCCCTCGGTCGGCGCGTGGCCGGCCGGCACCCACCAGAGCCGGAACAGGCCCATCACGTGGTCGATCCGGATCGCGCCCGCGTGCCGGGCCGCCGAACGGAGCAGCTCCGCGTACGGGGCGTAGCCCGCCGCGGCCAGGGCGTCCGGGCGCCAGGGCGGCAGGCCCCAGTCCTGGCCGTGGGCGTTGAAGGCGTCCGGCGGCGCGCCGACCGAGATGCCGGTGGCGAGCACGTCCTGCAGCGCCCAGGCGTCGGCCCCGTCCGGGTGCGCCCCGACGGCGAGGTCGTGGATCAGGCCGACCGGCATGCCCGCGGTGCGGGCCGCCTGCTGGGCCCCGGCGAGCTGCTGGTCCACCTGCCAGGCGAGCCAGCGGTGGAACTCGACGGCCTCCGCGTGCTCCTCCGCCGCCAGCCTGACGTGCGGGCTGTCCGGGTGGCGCAGGCCCTTCGGCCAGGTGTGCCGGTCTGCGCCGTGCACCTCGGCGAGGGCGTTCCAGAGCGCGTACCGCTCCAGCCACTCGCCCTCCCGCCGCCGGTACGCCTCGTACGCGGCCCGGCGTCCGGCGCCGCGCGGCACCTCGTGCAGCAGTTCCAGGGCCCGGCGCTTCAGTGCCCAGACCGCGTCCCGGTCGATCAGGCCGTCGTGGGACAGCACCTCGGCGCGGAGCCGGGCGGCACGCCGGACCAGTTCGTCGGCCTCGGCGCGCTGCTCGCCGGCCAGGTAGGCGTACTCGGGGACGGCCTCGACCCGCAGGTGGACGGGGTCGGCGAAGCGGCGGGAGGAGGGGCGGTAGGGCGACGGGTCGGAGGGGGTCACGGGGAGGGCCGCGTGCAGCGGGTTGATCTGTACGAACCCGGCGCCGAGGCTCGCCGCCCACTGGGCGAGTTCGCCGAGGTCACCGAGGTCGCCCATGCCCCAGGAGCGGTCCGACAGGACGGAGTAGAGCTGCGCGAGGAAGCCCCAGCTGCGGCCGGGGAGCCGCGGCAGGCGCTCGGGGGCGACGATCAGGTGGGCGCGCTGCTCCGTCCCGTTCGTCACCGCCCTGAGGGCGTGCCGGCCGAGCGGCAGGTCGGCCGGCAGCCAGTGCGAGTGACCGCACGGCAGCTCCCAGACACCGCCCTCCTCCAGCTCGACCGCGAGCCGCGCGTCCGCCGGCACGTCCAGCGCCGTCCGGCGTCCCTGTCGCACGACCACGGTCGGCGGCAGCAACCGCGCCCGCTGCTCGGCCCGGTGACGCTCCAGGGTCTCCCGTGCGGCCTCGGGCGTCCCCGCCTCCAGCCCCAGGGCGGCCAGCACCGCGACCAGCGTCCGCGCCGAGGGCCGGTGGGTCGTGTCCACTCCGTACGCCTGCGCCAGCGCCACCAGTTCGGCCGGGGGCGGCGGGGCGTCCTGCACCGGCACCTCCAGGCCCTCGGCTCCGTCACGATCGAGATAAGCGGCCACTCGCGGCTCCTGCGGTGTCTCGGCAACGCCCGGTCAGAACAGCCACAGTCCTACCCGCGTAACGCCTCGATCACCCAGTGCGACACGACCGCGCGGCTTGTGGATGAGCCGGGGCCGCGATGGGCGACGGAGTGTCAGGAGGCTGCGCACGGATGGCACACGGATGAACGGAGAAGGAGAGCAAATACGACAAACCGGTCATAGCTGTCTGTCACATTGACACCGGCTGGGCCAGCTGGTGGGCTTTGGCGGCGATGTCGTATCCGCCCGCGAGGAGGCTCCTGTGCAAGCCCGAGTGTCCGTCGCGGCAGGTCGGCGGCTGCGGCAGCAGCTGGAGCAGAGCCCGGCGCTGCGCGACGTTTTGTACCACCCCGCGGCGATCGCGGCCCGCCGGGCGACCGCGCGGACGTGCCGTCAGCTGGCGCCCAGGACGGCGGACCGGCTGATCGCGGACCTCAAGGGGACGGAGCCGCTGCTGGCGTCCGTCCGGGCCGAACGGGCCGCGGCCGCCCGGCCGGGGGCGCCGAGCCGGCGCACCCTGCAGATGGCCGCGACGCTGTCGGCGGCGGCCGTGGTCGGCGGGCTGCTGGTGAGCGGGCCGCCCGCGTACGCGTACAGCCCGGCGCCCGACGTGGTGAGCACCGCGTCGCAGACGCCGCTGGGCAGCATGAGCGACCCGCAGGTGTTCCCGCGGCCGCAGGAGCAGACGGTGGCCGGCAAGCCGGTCGCGGTGCCCGCCGCGGTGACCCTGGTGACCGCCCCGAAGGCGGACCTCGGCGCGGTGGACGTGGTGCGTGAGGTACTGGGTGTGGCCGGCGCGACGTCGGTGACGCCGCAGGCGGACGCGGGTACGCCGGCCGCCGGTTCGCTGGTGGTGTACGTCGGCGGGGCCGCCGAGGGCGCCGGCGGCGAGGCGGACCGGGTGCTGGGCGAGCTGGCCGCCGCGGCCGGCAAGGACGGCGCCGCGCCGTCCACCGCCGGGATGCCGGCCGGCGGCTACGTGCTGTCGGCGGGCCAGCTGCCGGCCCAGGGCGGCGGGACGTACGGCGTGGTGGTGCTGGCCGGCGCGGACGCCGCGGGCACCTACTACGCGGCGCAGTCCATGCGCCAGCTGCTGGCCGCGGTACCGGCCGGGCAGGGCCCGGACTCCGGTGCGGCCGGGCTCGGACTGCCCGGGATCACGCTGCGCGACTGGCCCACCGGCGCGCCGGTACGCGGGACGGCGGAGGCCTTCTACGGCACCCCGTGGACCCAGCAGCAGCGGCTGGACCAGGTCGACTTCCTCGGCCGGTCGAAGCAGAACTTCTACCTGTACGCCTCGGGCGACGACCCGTACCGGCTCTCCCGCTGGCGCGACGGCTACCCGGCCGCCAAGGCCGAGGAGCTGAAGGCGCTGGGCGCCCGCGCCCGGAAGAACCACGTCACGCTCGGGTACGCGATCGACCCCGGGCAGGCCTTCTGCTACAGCTCGGCCAAGGACGCGGACGCGCTGGTGGCCAAGCTGGACGGGCTGCGCAAGCTCGGTTTCACCGCCTTCCAGCTGCAGTTCCTGGACGTCTCCTACGACGAGTGGCACTGCGGCGACGACCGCTCCAAGTACGGCACCGGCCCGGCCGCCGCCGCCAAGGCGCAGGCCGAGCTGGCGGCCAAGGTGCACGAGCGGCTGATCGCCCGGACCCCTGGGCTGGCGCCGCTGTCGATCGTCCCGACCGAGTACCACAAGCAGGGCGCCACCCCGTACCGCAAGGCGCTGGCGGCGGCGCTGCCGGACGCCGTCCAGGTGGCCTGGAGCGGTGGCGGGGTGATCCCGGAGAAGATCACCGGCGCTCAGACCTCGGAGACCGCGGACCTGTACGGGCGTCCGCTGGTCACCATGGACAACTACCCGGTCAACGACGCCAACCCGGACCGGCTCTTCCTCGGCGCCTACGGCGGGCGCGACACCGAGGTCGCCACCCGCTCGGCCGTGCTGCTGACCGGCGCGATGCAGCAGCCGGTCGCCTCCCGGGTCGCGCTGGCCACCGCGGGCGACTTCGCCTGGAACCCGGCCGGGTACAAGCCGGAGGAGTCCTGGCGGGCCGCGCTGCGCTCGCTGGCCGGCCCGACCGGCACCTCCGCCACGCCCGCCGGGGAGGCTCTGGCGGCCGTCACCGCGCTGGCCGGCAACAGCTCCTCCTCCCCGCTCTCCAAGCAGGAGTCCGGCTACCTCGCGCCGCTGCTGGATCGGTTCTGGGCGGCCGCCGAGCCGAACTCCGGCGCCGCTCCGGACCTCGCCAAGCTGATAGAGGCGGCAGCCCCGCTGCGGGACGCCTTCGCCGCGATGGCGAACGCCCGGCGGACGCTGGCCGCCACCCCGGCCACCGCCGCGCTCGCAGCCGAGTCCGGCCCGTGGCTGGCCTCGCTGCACGACTACGGCCTGGCCGGCCAGTCCGCGCTGGACATGCTGCTCGCCCAGCGCGGCGGCGACGGTGCGGCCGCCTGGAAGGCCCGGGTCGAGCTGAACAGGCTGCGCGAGCAGCTCGGCCAGAGCCCGGCGACGGTCGGCGCGGGCGTGCTCGGCCCGTTCCTGGAGCGCGCCGCGCAGGCCGCCGACAACTGGGCCGGCGTGGTCGGCGGCGGCATCACGCCCACCACCAGCATGGGCACCGCGCACGACCACCTGCCCGCGCTGATGACCGACGGCGTGGCCGACACCTTCTACTGGAGCTCGGCGCCCCCGCAGCCCGGCGACTCGGTCGGCCTGGACCTCGGCGGCGGCCGCCCGGTCGGCACCGTCACCGTGCTGATGGGCTCCTGGGGCAGCGGCCCGGACGGCCGGACCGCGATGGACGACTACATCCGCGACGGCGTGCTGGAGTACTCCACCGGCGAGGGCGGCTGGAAGCAGCTCTCGGTGGTGAAGAACCAGAAGAACATCAGCGCCCAGGTGCCCGCCGGCACGGTGCTCCGGGGG
This sequence comes from Kitasatospora hibisci, assembly GCF_043950205.1. Classification (NCBI taxonomy): domain Bacteria; kingdom Bacillati; phylum Actinomycetota; class Actinomycetes; order Kitasatosporales; family Streptomycetaceae; genus Kitasatospora; species Kitasatospora hibisci. Next base: position 2,544,499 of record NZ_CP171642.1, read on the forward strand.
GTGCGGCTGCGCGCCACCGCCGCCCAGAAGACCGCCGTGGCGGTGCGCGAGTTCACCGTGACCGCGCCCGACGAGGCCCCGGCCAGCGTCTCCGGCGGACCGGCCGCGCTGCCCGGTGCCTCGGCCTCCGCCGTCCTGGACGGCAACCCCGACACCGCGTACCGGGCGGCGACCGCGCCCACCGTCGCGGACGAACCGCTCACCGTGGAACTGGGCGCGGCCCGGCCGCTGGACCGGCTGACCATCCTCACCGACCCGTCCGTGCGGGCCAGCGCCACCGTCTCGCTGCGCCGCGCCGACGGGACGTGGGTGGAGATCGGCACCGTCCAGCCCGGCTACAACGAGCTCGCGGCCGGCGGCCAGAGCGCGGACGCGTTCCGGCTGGCCTGGAAGGCCGGCGGCGAGCCTCCGGTGGTCAACCAGGTGATCCCCTGGTACTCGGACGTCCCGGCGGCCCGGCTCAGCCTGGCCGACGCCTCACTGGACGTGGTGACCGGTGCGGCCGCGCCGGCGCAGGCCCGCGCGGTGGTCGAGGCCGGCCGCCCGGAGGGCGCGACCGGCGAGCTGCGCACCGAGGTGCCGGCCGCAGCGAAGGGCCTGACGATCGCCCCGGTCAGCGGGGTGACCGTGCCGCGCGGCGGCAAGGTGGGCGTGCCGCTGCAGGTCAGCGCCGCCGCCGACACCCCGGCCGGGACGTACCAGGTGCCGGTGCTGTTCGTCTCCGGCTCGACCACGGTCCGGCAGGTGCTGCAGGTGCACGTGGTGCCGCCGGCCGGTGGGCCGGACCTGGCCACCACCGCACAGGCGAGCTCCTCGGCCGACGAGACGCCGAACTTCCCCGCCTCGGCGGTGGCCGACGGCGACCCGAAGACCCGCTGGTCCTCGCCCGCCAAGGACGACGCCTGGGTGCAGCTGGAGCTGCCGAAGGCCGCTCACCTGGGCTCGGCGGTGCTCCACTGGCAGTCCGCGTACGCGTCCTCGTACAAGATCCAGACCTCGGCCGACGGTGTCTCCTGGACCACGGTGGCCACGGTGAACGACGGCAAGGGCGGCAACGAGACGGTGCGCTTCGACGCGCCGGGGGCGAAGTTCCTCCGGGTGCAGGGCGTCGCCCGGGCCACCAAGTTCGGCTACTCGCTCTACGGGATCGAGGTCTACGCCGTCACCCCGCCGGCCCCGACGCCCCCGCCGGCCGGGCAGGAACCGACCGCCCCGCCCAGCCAGCCGCCGGCCGCGCAGCCGACGACCGCCCCGACCGCCCCGACCACGCCGAGCGCGCCGCCGCAGAAGCCCTGACGGGCCCCGTACGACGGCGGGCCGCCGCGCTCCCCGTGCGGGGTGCGCGGCGGCCCATGAGGCGTACCGGAAGTCGTGACGGGCAGGCCCTTGTGGAGCGGGGGTCAGGCGGAGAGCGGTTCGGGCTGCTCGCCGCGGCGGACGGTGGCGGGGTGGGCGGCGTGGGCGCGCCCGAGCGGGACGGGGTGCGCCTCGGTATGGTCGTGGTGCTCGTACTCGCCCCACTGCGGGGCGCGCAACTGGTCGGCGCCGCCGTAGGGCTCCAGGTAGGGCCGCCAGCGCGGGTCCTTGATCCCGGTGCCGATGATGCGCCAGGCGAGGCCGCTGGGCGGGGCCGGCGGGCGCTTCATCCGCCAGCCGAGTTCGGTCAGGTGGCGATCGGCCTTGGTGTGGTTGCAGCGGCGGCAGGCCGCCACGACGTTGTCCCACCGGTGCTGGCCGCCCCGGCTACGCGGGATGACGTGGTCGACGCTGGTGGCGGCGGCCCCGCAGTAGACGCAGCGGCCGTGGTCGCGGGCGAACAGCGCCCGGCGGGTGAGCGGGACGGGCCCGCAGAACGGAACCCGGACGAAGCGGGTCAGGCGGACGACGGACGGCGCCGGAAGGGCGCTGGTGGCGCTGTGCAGAGTGACTCCCGAGTCCTCAAGGCTGACCGCCTTGTGGTTGAGGACCAGGATGAGTGCGCGGCGCATCGATACGACGCCGAGTGGCTCGTAGGACGCGTTGAGGACCAGGACATGCGGCACGGATGCCTCCTTGGACGCCTGCGGCGCGTGGCTCGCGCCGGGACGAGCGGTTGGATCACACAACGGGTGCGTGATCTCCCCCAGTGTCGCCTTACGCCTTCGTACGGCGCCACCACTCCTGTGTAACGGACCTGACGTGAACTCCGGGTGTGGCTTCTGTCATACCCGGTATGCCCGGGGGACGGACGGGTTGCACGCGGGTGCCCGCCGGCGCCCTCCCGCGCCCGCCCGGGGGACGGCTCGGCCGGTCGGAGCAGTCCGGGTGCGGGGCGGGGCCGGGCCCTGTCCAGGGGCGTCACAGGGGCGTGCAGAAGCGTTGACGGGGCGTTCGGGCCGTCTCCGCGCGCCGTTGAAGGGGCCCGGGACGGCCCGAAAACCGCGCGCGACCTGCGGTCATGCCGCCCCCGGGCGGCCTCCCGGCGTGTCCGGGGGGCGCTCCGGCGGCCGATAGGCTAAGGCGGACGGCCCACAGGCCACGGCATGTCTTCCGCGCCGGCGGGCCGGGCCACACACCCTGCAGGAAGGTCCCGCCTGTGTTCAGCTCCGGTCACGCCGGTCTCCTGGCCGACGCGTCCACGACGACGCCCACCTCCACGGCGTCGAGCCCGTCGCCGAGTCCGACGGCCCCGGCGGTGCCGCAGCTCGACCTCAGAATCCCGACCAGTGCGCAGGAGGTCAGCGACACCACGAAGCAGGCGGCCAGCTGGTTCGACTCGCACTGGCAGGAGTGGCTGGCGAGCGGGATCCGGATCGTCTTCATCGTCGTGCTGGCGCTGGTGCTGCGCGCCGTGGTGCGCAAGCTGATCACCCAGCTGATAGCGCGGATGATCAAACCGGCCGAGAGCCCCGACGAGCCGGGCATGCTCGGCGGGCTGCTGGCCAACACCGGGGTGGTCAACCCGGAGCGCCGACAGCAGCGCTCGGAGGCGATCGGCTCGGTGCTGCGCAGCGTCGCCTCGTTCACCATCCTGGGCACCGCGGCGCTGATGGTCCTCTCCGCACTCGGGGTGAACCTCGCGCCGCTGCTGGCGAGCGCCGGTGTGGCCGGTGTGGCGATCGGTTTCGGCGCCCGCAACCTGGTCACCGACTTCCTCTCCGGGGTCTTCATGATCATGGAGGACCAGTACGGCGTCGGCGACGAGATCGACACCGGGGTGGCCACCGGCACGGTGCTGGAGGTCGGCCTGCGGGTCACCAAGCTGCGCGGGGCGAACGGGGAGATCTGGTACATCCGCAACGGCGAGGTGAAGCGGATCGCCAACATGAGCCAGGGCTGGTCGACCGCCACCGTGGACGTCCAGATCGCCTACAAGGAGAACCTCGACCGGGCCGAGGCGCTGATCCGGGAGACGGCGGAGGCGATGGCCAAGGAGGCCCCGTTCGACGAGCTGGTCTGGGCGCCGGTGTCGATCCTGGGCATGGAGTCGGTCGCCGCGGACTCGGTGGTGCTGCGGGTGGAGGCCCGGACGGCGCCGGGCAAGTCGCTGAGCGTGGCGCGGGCGCTGCGGCAGCGTCTGAAGGCGGCCTTCGACCTGGCCGGGATCAAGGTCAAGGAGGAGGCCGCCTCGGCCGGGGCCGCCGCTGCCGCCGCCGGTACGGCCGCCGCCGCGGTGGTGCTCACGGCGGCGGCCACGGGGGCCACCGACGCCGCCCCGCCGTCCGCGCTGGCCGACCCGACCTCGCCGCGCTACCTCGCGACGGCGCCGATACCGGCCCCGGTCAAGCCGGCCGACGACGGCACCAAGACGCCCTGACGGCCCGCGAAGCCGCGGATCGACCGGACGCAGGCCCCGCCCTCCCGAACGCTCGGGGGCGGGGCCTCGTGCTGCCCGGTAACGCTTCGGCATCCTCCACCGGAAGGGCCATTGACACCCTCCGGACGGGCGCCGTACGGTCCTGTGCCAAGCGACTGGAAAGTTTCCTAACAGTTCGCGCCGAGTCGGCCCGCCGGCCGCCGCGACCAGCCGGAAGAGGGAGGATCTCCGCGTGACCAAGTCGACCGCCAAGGCCCCCCTCGCCGGGACCCCCAGCCTGCTGCGCGCCATCAACGACCGCGCGGCCCTCGAACTGCTGCTGGAGAACGGACCGCTCTCCCGTACCCAGATCGGCACCCTGACCGGGCTCTCCAAGCCCACCGCCTCCCAGCTGCTGGCCCGGCTGGAGGCAGCCGGGCTGGTCCTGCCGGTCGGCACCACCGCCGGCGGCCCCGGGCCCAACGCGCAGCTGTACCAGGTGAATCCGGCCGCCGGGTACGTCGCCGGGCTGGACGTCACCACCAGCGAGGTGCGGGTCGCCGTCGCCGACATCACCGGCACCACCCTGGCCGAGCACACCGCCCCCACCAAGGGCTGGCCGGCCTCCGAGACGGTGGCCCGGGTGGCCGGGGCGGTCGCCGAGACCGTCCGCGCCGCCGGGCTCGCCGAGGGCATCCTGCACACCGTGACCATCGGCGTCGGCGGTGCGCCCGACCCGGTCACCGGCAAGCTCCGCTACGCCTCCCACCTGCCCGGCTGGCACGCACCGAAGCTGCTCCGGGAGCTGAGCGCGGCGATCGGCGCCCCGGTGTCGATCGAGAACGACGTGAACCTCGCCGCCGTCGCCGAGCAGGCCTCCGGTGCGGCCCGGGGCTCGGAGGACTTCGTCCTGCTCTGGGCCGGCGAGGGCACCGGCGCCGCGATCGTGATCGCCGGCCGGCTGCACCGCGGCTTCACCGGCGGCGCCGGGGAGGTCGGCTACATGCCGGTGCCCGGTGCCCCGGTGCTGAGGGACGTCCGGCGGCGCAACTCCGGCGGGTTCCAGGAGCTGGTCGGCGCGCCCGCCGTCCGCGCCCTGGCCCGGGAGCACGGGCTCGGCGCGCCCACCGCGGAGGGGTCGGTCGCGAGGGCCCTGGAGACCCCGGGGGCCGGGGACGACTTCCTCGCGGCGCTGGCCGGGCGGCTCGCCGTCGGCCTGGCCGTCATCGTCGCCGTCGTCGACCCCCAGCTGGTGGTGGTCTCCGGCGGTGTGCCGACGGCGGGCGGCGAACGGCTGCGCGCGCTCGTCGAGGAGGAGCTGGCCCGGATCTCGATCGCCCGGCCGGAGGTCCGCAGCAGCGCCCTGACCGGCTCCCCCGTGCTGCTCGGCGCGCTGCAACGCGCGCTGTCGGCCGCCCGGGAGGCGGTCTTCTCCACCCACTGACCGCCCGGAGCCCACCGGCGCCACGCACCGCCCGCACCGCAGCCCGTCCACCGCCCGCACCGCAGCCCGTCCTCGGACCGCGCCCGCCGACACCACCGACCCGCACCCTGCACACCTCTCCCCCAACCCCCGAACGCGGGCCCGGAGGCGATGACGCCTGCCCGCGCACCCCCAGGAGGACCTCGAAGTGCACGCCAACACCCCCCGCAGAGGCCGCCGTACGCTCGCCGCCGTCGCCGGCACCGCCGTCCTGGCCCTGTTCGCCTCCGCCTGCACCGGCAGCAGCGACGCCGGCGGCAACGACGACTCGGCGAGCGGCAGGGACGTCACCATCACCTTCTGGCACGGCTGGAGCCAGGAGTCCGAGGTGAAGGCGATCGACGAGAACGTCGCCGCCTTCCAGAAGGCCCATCCGAACATCCACGTGAAGACCGTCGGCAACATCGCCGACGACAAGATCAACCAGTCCCTGCGGGCCGGCGGCGACGACGCCCCGGACGTGGTCTCCTCCTTCACGACCAACAACGTCGGCATGTTCTGCTCGACCAAGGCCTTCGTCGACCTCAAGCCCTTCCTGGCCAAGAGCGGCATCGACCCCGCCAAGACCTTCCCGGCCGCGATGCTCGGCTACACGCAGTTCCAGGGCAACCAGTGCTCGCTGCCGCTGCTCGGCGACGCCTACGGCCTCTACTACAACCTGAAGGCCTTCGCCGCCGCCGGCATCCCGGGCCCGCCGAAGACCTTCAGCGAGTTCGCCGACGCCGCCGCCAAGCTGACCGTCGCCGACGGCGACTCCTACAAGCAGCTCGGCTTCATGCCGCTGTACCACGGCTACGAGTCCACCACCGAGCACTTCCTCGGCCAGTACGGCCCGACCTACTTCGGCACCGACGGCAAGTCCAGCCTCGCCACCGACCCCAAGGTCGCCGCGATGCTGACGTGGCAGAAGGGCCTGGTCGACAAGCTCGGCGGCTACGCCAAGCTGGACAAGTACCGGGCCACCTTCGGCGAGGAGTTCAGCGCCAAGAACCCCTTCCACACCGGCCAGGTCGCGATGGCCATCGACGGCGAGTGGCGCACCGCCTCGCTCGCCGAGGACAAGCCCGACTTCGAGTGGGCCACCGCGCCGTTCCCCGTCCCGGACGACCAGGCCGACACCTACGGCCGCGGCTACCAGACCGGCACCATCGTCGGCATCGCCAGCACCAGCAAGAAGCAGGCCGCCGCCTGGGAGCTGGTCAAGTACCTGACCACCGACACCGAAGCGGTCGTCTCCTTCGCCAACGCGATCCACAACGTGCCCAGCACCTTCGAGGCGCTCAACTCGCCCAAGCTGGTCAGCGACCCGAACTTCAAGACCTTCCTGGACGTCGCCAAGAACCCCCACTCGGGCACCACCCCGGCGAGCGTCAACGGCGGCGGCTACATCGTCTCCCTGCAGAACCTCGGCTACGACTACGAGTCCGGCAAGCAGGCCGACCTCCAGGCCGGCCTCGCCGCCACCGCCAAGGAGATCGACGCCGCCATCGCCCAGGCGAAGTAGCGGGAACGGCCCACGGAGCTCCCATGTCACTCGCGTTCGGCACCCGCAGGGGCACCGGACCGACCGACCCGGCGGCGCCCTCCACGCAGCACCTGCTGCGCCGGAAGCGCCGCCGGGAGGCGGCCCGCACCCTCGCCTTCCTCTCCCCCTGGCTGATCGGCTTCGGCGTCTTCTTCCTGTACCCGCTGATCTCCACCGTCTACTTCTCGTTCACCAGGTACAACGGCTTCGGCACGCCCACCTTCAACGGCCTGAAGAACTGGGACTACGTCCTCAACGACCTCCCGGCGTTCTGGCAGGGCCTGCGGAACACCCTCTGGCTGGTCGTCGTCATGGTGGGCCTGCGGGTGGCGTTCGGCCTCGGCATCGGCCTGCTGATCACCAGGATCAAGACCGGCGTCGGCTTCTTCCGCACCGTGTTCTACCTGCCCTACCTGGCCCCACCGGTGGCCGCCACGGTCGCCTTCGCCTTCCTGCTCAACCCCGGCACCGGCCCGCTCAACCACCTCCTGGGCGAGCTGGGCCTGCCCCAGCCGGGCTGGTTCGCCGACCCGGAGTGGTCGAAGCCCGCGCTCACCATGCTCGCCCTGTGGGGCATCGGCGACCTGATGGTCATCTTCATGGCCTCGCTGCTGGACGTCCCCAAGGAGCAGTACGAGGCCGCCGAGCTGGACGGGGCCGGCCCGTTCCAGCGGTTCCGGTACGTCACCCTGCCGAACATCTCGCCGATCATCATGTTCGCCGTGGTCACCGGGGTGATCCAGACCATGCAGTACTACACCCAGGCGATCGTCGCCGGGAAGGTCGCCGGCGGCATCGCGGGCAACTCCGGGCAGCAGTTCGAGCCCGGCTACCCGCAGGGCTCCACCTGGACCCTGCCCCAGATGGTCTACAACCTCGGCTTCCAGCGCTTCAACTACGGCGCGGCGTGCGTCGTCGCCCTGGTGCTGTTCGCCATCTCGATGGCCGTCACCTCGATCCTGCTCCGCCGCAAGTCCGGCTTCATGGCGAGCGACGACTAGCGGACAGTGAGGACCCGATCATGACTCTCAGCCCGACCCTCGCCGCCGAGGCGCCCGCACAGGGGCCCGCCCGCCGCGTACCCACCGCCGCCGCCCGCGCCGCCCGCCGGCGCACGATCCTCAACTGGGTGGCCGTCCACGCGCTGGCGATCGCCGCCGCCCTGTTCTTCCTGCTGCCGTTCGTCTTCGCCTTCCTCACCGCGGTGATGACGGACAGCCAGGCGCTCACCACCGACTACTGGCCCACCTCGTGGGAGTGGGGCAACTTCGCCGAGGTCTGGGAGACGCCCGGCTTCCTCACCTGGTGGCGCAACACCCTGCTCTACGCGGGCCTCGGCACCGTGCTGACCATCGTCTCCAGCCTGCCGGTCGCCTACGCGCTCGCCAAGTTCCGTTTCCGCGGCCGCAACCTCGCCCTGACGGCCGTGATCGCGATGATGATGCTGCCGCCGCAGGTCACCGTCATCCCGATGTACCTGTTCTGGGCGAAGCAGCTCGGCCTCGGCGGCTCGCTCTGGCCGCTGATCGTCCCGATGGCCTTCGGCGACGCCTTCTCGATCTTCCTGCTGCGCCAGTTCCTGCTGACCATCCCCAAGGAGTACATCGAGGCCGCCCGGATCGACGGCTGCGGCGACCTGCGCACCCTGCTCCGGGTGGTCCTGCCGATGGCCAGGCCGGCCGTCGCGGCCGTCGCGCTGTTCCAGTTCTTCTACTGCTGGAACGACTACTTCGGCCCGCAGATCTACGCCAGCAACAACCCCGGCGCCTGGACCCTCTCCTACGGCCTGGAGTCGTTCAAGGGCGCCCACCACACCAACTGGAACCTCACCATGGCCGCCACCCTGCTGGTGATGGCGCCGGTGATCCTCCTCTTCTTCTTCGCGCAGAAAGCCTTCATCGAAGGCGTGACACTGACAGGGGTCAAGGGCTGATGTCCTCACTCAAGCTGGCCATCGTCGGCGGAGGTTCGACGTACACCCCGGAGCTGATCGACGGCTTCGCCCGGTTGCGGGACACCCTGCCGATCGGCGAGCTGGTGCTCGTCGACCCGGCAGCCGACCGGCTGGAGCTGATCGGCGGGCTCGCCCGGCGGATCTTCGCCAAGCAGGGCCACGGCGCCACCGTCACGACCGTCACCGACGTCGAGGCCGGCGTCGCCGGCGCCGACGCGGTGCTGCTGCAGCTGCGCGTCGGCGGCCAGGCGGCCCGCGACCAGGACGAGACCTGGCCGCTGGAGTGCGGCTGCGTCGGCCAGGAGACCACCGGGGCCGGCGGCCTCGCCAAGGCGCTGCGCACCGTCCCGGTGGTGCTGGACATCGCCGAGAAGGTCCGCCGTGCCAACCCGGACGCCTGGATCGTCGACTTCACCAACCCCGTCGGCATCGTCACCCGCGCGCTGCAGAACGCCGGGCACCGGGCCGTCGGCCTCTGCAACGTCGCCATCGGCTTCCAGCGGCGGTTCGCCGGGCACCTCGGCGTCGACCCGGAGCTGATCCGCCTCGACCACGTCGGCCTCAACCACCTCACCTGGGAGCGCGGCGTCACCCTGCTCGACGCCCCCGGCGCGGCCACCGGCCGGGAGGTGCTGCCCGAACTGCTCGGCGGCTTCGGCAAGGAGATCGCCGAGGACCTGCTGCTGCCGCAGCGGGTGATCGAGCGCCTCGGCGTCGTCCCCTCCTACTACCTGCGCTACTTCTACCAGCACGACGCCGTGGTGGCGGAGTTGAGGACCAAGGGCTCCCGCGCCGCCGAGGTCGCCGCGATCGAGCGGCAGCTGCTGGAGCTGTACGCCGACCCCACGCTGGACACCAAGCCCGAACTGCTCGGCAAGCGCGGCGGCGCGTTCTACTCCGAGGCCGCGGTGCAGCTGATCGCCGCCCTGCTGGGCACCGGCGGCGGCACGTCGGTACAGGTGGTGAACGCCCGCAACGGGGGCGTGCTGCCGTTCCTGCCCGACGACGCCGTCATCGAGGTGCCGGCCGAGGTCGACGCGGCGGGCGTGCGCCCGCTGCCGCAGCGGCCCGTCGAGCCGCTGTACGCCGGCCTGATCGCGGCCGTCACCGCCTACGAGCACCTCGCCCTCGACGCCGCCCTGCACGGCGGCCGCGGCCGCGTCTTCGACGCCCTCCTCGCCCACCCGCTGGTCGGCCAGATCGAACTCGCCGACCAGCTGACGGACCGGCTGCTCGCCCACAACCGCGAGCACCTCGCCTGGGCCTGACCGGCCCGCCGCACCCGGCCCGCGCGCCCCGTCCGCCCCTGTGCGGAGGGCCCCGCGGGCCGGGCCGCGAGGAGACCCACCACCCCCGGCCGGGGACCACGGCCGGGCCACTGACGAGCCGCGGGGACCTCATGACCCACCAGCCCGAACCGCTCCTGCCCGGCGTCCTCGCCATCGACGCGGGCAACTCCAAGACCGACGTCGCCCTGATCGGCGCCGACGGCACCGTCCACGGCTCCGCCCGGGGCGGCGGCTTCGCTCCCCAGACCATCGGCGGCGCGGCCGCCGTCGCCGGCCTCGCACCCCTGGTCGAGGAGGCCGCGGCGGCTGCCGGCCTCTCCCTCCGCAGCGGCGTGCTGACCAGCCACGTCAGCGCCTGCCTGGCCAACGCCGACCTGCCGGTCGAGGAGGAGTCGCTGCGCGCCGCCCTGGAGTCCCACCCCTGGGGGCGTAGCACCACCGTCGCCAACGACACCTTCGGGCTCCTCCGGGCCGGCACCGACGGCCCGCGCGGAATCGCCGTCGTCTGCGGCGCCGGGATCAACTGCGTCGGACTGCTTCCCGACGGCCGCACCGCCCGGTTCCCCGCCCTCGGCGAGCTGACCGGCGACTGGGGCGGCGGCAGCGGCCTCGCCGTCAGCAGCATGTGGCACGCCGTGCGCGCCGAGGACGGCCGAGGCGGGCCCACCGCACTGGCCCCGGCCATCGCCGAGCACTTCGCGCTGCCCAGCACCGGCGCCGTCGCCGAGGCCGTCCACCTCGGGGAGCTGCCGTTCGCCCGGCTGCACGAGATCGTCCGGGTGCTGTTCGCGGTGGCCGAGGGCGGCGACCAGGTCGCCCGGGAGCTGATCGACCGGCAGGCCGACGAGATCGTCCGGCTCGCCGTCGTCGCGCTGAGACGGCTGGACCTGCTGGACGAGCCCACCCCGGTGGTGCTGGGCGGCGGGGTGCTCGCCTCCCGGCAGCCGCTGCTGCTGGACAACGTCACCACCCGGCTGGCCGCGGCGGCGCCGCTGGCCGAGCCGCGCGTGGTCGTCGCACCGCCCGTGCTGGGCGCGGCCCTGCTCGGCCTCGACCACCTCGGGGCCGACCCGGCCGCCCAGGCGAGGGTCCGGGAGGCGTACGACCCGGCGCGGCGCGTGGCGGCGTAGCGGCCGCGGCGATTGCCGGCGCCTCCTCCCCGGCTCCGTTCCCGCCGGGTCCGCACACCCGGCGGGAACGGGAACCCGCCGGGTGGCAACCGGCGGGTGCGGAAACATGGCGGGGACGGGAACGCAGCGGGGGGTCCACGGCGTGTACTCCAGTACTGATCGTCGGCCACGTCTCGGGGGACCTCCGCCATGCCCGCCTCTTCGCGCCGCCTCCTCGCCGCCGCCCTGCTCTGCTGCGCCGCGCTCACCGCCTGCGGCCCGGCGGACGACGCGCCGCGGGCCGCACCCGCCGCGCCGTCGTCGGACGCGCCGCAGGCCGCACCCGCCGCGCCGTCGTCGGACGCGCCGTCGGCCACCGCCACCGCCGCACCGACCACCGCACCGACCACCGCGTCCACACCCGCGGTCCCGGCCACGCCGACCCCGGCCTGCGCCTCCGCCGCGTACCGGGCCGGACACCGGGTCGTCCAGCTCGCCAGCGTCGGCCCGACCGCGCTGACCGCCCGCCCGACCCGATTCGTCTGCGGCCCGGACGTCCCGAGCGACGGCTACTACGAGGCGACGGGCGAGCCGGCCCAGTACACCCTCGCCCCCACCGCGACGGCCACCCTGGTCGACCTCGGACACGGCGAGGGCGCGAAGCCCGTCCCGCTCACCGTCCTGGTCCAGCACGCCGACGACTGCCTCGCCAAGCGCACCCCGGCCGCCCCGTACGGCTGCTACGGCGACAAGTACGACCTCGTCCAGGACTCACAGGGCCGCGTCATCCGCATCGCCGAGCTCTATCACCCGTGACGGCCCCGGCCCCAGGACGTCCAGGATCTCCTGAGCCGCCTTCGAGGCGGCGTGGTCGGCGCCGAGCATCCGCAAGAGGTCGGGCAGCACCTGCTCCACTTCCTCGCGTCCGACGTCAGTGCGACCGCTGAACAGCAGACCCATCCCCAGGAGCGTCCGGACCAGCAGGTGGAGGTCACCTGACGTCCCTGCGCACCGGCCGTGCTCCTCCGACAGTGCGATCAAGGCGTGCTGCGCGGCGGCGTCCGATCTGTCGGACAGGAGCTGCACGAGGAGTTGCACGGCCGAGGACAGGACATCCAGCTCCCTCGGATCGAGGCCCTCCGATACCTCCGGGGCCCCGGTCTCGGCCATCTCCGCCGCAGCGGCCGCGAAGTCGCCGTGGCGCATCAGATAGCCGGCCACCTCCATCCGGGCGGCCCACGCCCGCTGGTCCGCACTGCCGTGCTGCCGGGTCAGCTCGGCCGCCAGGCAGCGGGCCGCCTCCAGCTCACCGGGCTGGTCGCCGAGGAACCGGCAGAGGTCCCGGCGGGTGGTCAGAACGTCCGTGTGCTCGGGTCCGAGGAGCCGGAGCTGATCGGCCAGGAGGTCTTCCAGGAGAGCGGCGGCACCGTCCGGGTCCCCCGCCAGCCCGAGGTGGTAGGCGTGCAGACCTCGGATCTCACACGAGTAGCCGTCATCGGGCCCGAGCCGGGCACAGGCCGCGGCCGCGAGTCGCCCGAAGTGCTCAGCGGCGTCACCGCCGCACCCTGAGGTCCCCAGGACGACGCCCTCGATCCGCGCCAGCGCCTTGCCGGTGTCGTTCCACCACGCCTCGGTGTCGCGATGACGCAGGACGGCGGAGTTGGCCGCCATGACCCTTGAGATCTCCTGGCGGTCGAAGGCCTCTGTCCACGCGTCGACCAGAGCACCCGTGGCACGTTCCAGGAGCGCGGCGCGCGCGTCCTCGTTCGGGACCGTGTCGTGGGCGGCGTGCTGCGTGAGGACGTGGACCCGGAACAGGTCGGGACGGTGCTCGGGCGTCGGCATGATGCGATCGGCGAGGCAGAGACGGGAGAGGCTCCGGAGGACCTCCTCGGCGGCTGCCCCGCTCACGTCCGGCCCGAGATGGGTTCGGGCCTTCTCCGCGACCAGGACGGCGACCGGGATGCCGTTGGGGTCGAGCACCGAGGCGAGTTGGAGCATCGGGGTGGCCAGGCCGGCCGTCGCGGCGTCGGCGCGTTCCAGTGAGAGCGCCAGGACGGCCGCCAGGGTCGCGCTCTGGTCGTCGGGGAGGGCGGCCGGTCCGGGGGCGAGCTCGGCCAACGGGCGGCGGGCGCGGAGCCCGGCGCGGTAGTCGGCGGCGGTGTGGCCGGTGTCGGCGAGGTCGATCAGATAGGCGGCGGCCTGGGCGAGGGCGAGCGGGAGGCGGCCCAGGTCCTCGGCGAGCGCGGCGAGTTCGTCGTCGGGTTCGGCGAGGCCGTGGAGGTCGAGGCGCTCGGTGAGGTAGGCGAGGGACTCCTCGGGCGAGAAGAGCTCCACGTCGAGGACGGCGCGCCCGGCCGTGCGCAGGGCCGGGTCACGGCGACGGGTGGTGGCGACCAGATGCCCCGTCGCCGTGCCCGGGGGCCAGAGTCCGCGTAGGTCGGCCGGGTCCTGGAGGTCGTCGAGGACGACGAGCCACCGGCAGTCGGTCGTGTTGAGCCAGGCGAGGAAGCGGTCAGGGTCCCCGGTGGGGGCGAGTCCGAGTTCGACGGACGCCTGCGCGTACGTCTGCCGGACGGCCTGGCGGTCGACGGCGGTGACCCAGACGAGAAGGTCGACATGGCCGTCGTGCAGCTCCGCGTGGGCGTGGTGGGCCGCGAGCTGGGTCTTGCCGATGCCGCCCATGCCCACGAGGACGACGGCCCCGGCCTCGGCGATGGCCGCGACCAGGCCACGCGTCTGGAAGGCGTCGGCGACGGTCGGGACGACGCCCACCTGATGCGGCCACCGCGGGCCCGGCGGTCCCTGCGCCGCCTCGAACGTGAGGTTGACGTGGTTCGCCTGGATGAGCTGGCCGTTGACCGTTCCGCCGGTCATCCGGTTGCGTGTCGGATCAGGCACGGCGCCAAGTCTTGCAGCCCGCGGTCCGCCAGGTGGGCGGCTCTACTGAATCCGTCGCTCATCTGATGAGCTGCCCCGCATGGACGAGGAGCAGGGCGATCCGCGGCGCTGGCTGGTGCTGGCGGTCGGGATGTTCGCGATGACCTCCGGCTGCGCGTTCCAGTTCGGGCTGCCGTACCTGATCCCCGCGCTGCGGGACGAGGGGCTGTCGCTCTCTCAGGCGGGCCTGCTGGCCGCGTGCCCGACGATCGGCCTGGTGCTGACGCTCACCCCGTGGGGGGCGGCCGCGGACCGGTGGGGTGAGCGGTGGGTGCTGGCGTCCGGGCTGGGGCTCGGCGGGCTGGTGCTGCTGGGGACGGCGCGGGTGCACAGCACGGTCGGGCTCGGGGCCGGCTTCCTGCTGGCAGGCGCGGCCGGGGCGTCCGCGCACGCCTCCAGCGGGCGGCTGATCCTCGGCTGGTTTCCGGCGCGCCAGCGCGGGTCGGCGATGGGCCTGCGGCAGACCTCGCTGCCGCTGGGCGTCGCCGTCGCGGCGCTGCTGCTGCCGCCGCTGGCCGGGCACGGGCGGGCGACCGCGCTGGTCGTGCTGGGCGGGTTGAGCCTGGGGGCGGCGTTGCTGGTGGCGGCGGCCGTCCGCGATCCGGCGCGGCCGGCGGCCGGTGACGGGAGGCGCGCCGGCAACCCGTACCGGACGCCGGTGCTGTGGCGGCTGCACGGGGCGGCGACGCTGCTGGTGGTACCGCAGTTCACGGTGTCGGTGTTCGCACTGGTCTTCCTGGTGGACGAGCGCGGGTGGCCGCCCGAGGCGGCCGGTCCGCTGCTGGCCTGCGTGCAGGTGGCCGGGGCAGGCGCGCGGCTGGCGGCCGGGCGCTGGTCGGACGTCGCCGGCAGCCGGGTGGGCCCGATGCGGCGGCTGGCGCTGACCGCGGCCGGGGTGCTGGCGGTGCTCGCGGTCGCCGCCTTCACCGGCTCGGCGGTCGCGGTGGTGGCGCTGGCGGCGGCCGGAGTGCTGACGGTGTCGACCAACGGCCTGTCCTTCACGGCTGTGGCCGAGTACGCGGGTCCGGCCTGGGCCGGGCGGGCGCTGGGCGTGCACACCACCGTGCAGAACGCGGTCGCGGCCTGCGTCGCCCCGGCTGTGGGCGCGCTCGTCGGAGCGGTCGGCTACGGTGCGGCCTACGCACTGGTGGTGGCGTTCCCGCTGGTGGCGGCGACTGTGGTGCCACCGGCGCTGCGCGAGAAGTCGGCCGGTCCGACTTCTCGCGCTGCCGCGGGCGGCTCCGACCCGCCCGGAGCCGCCGGGAGCACCGGCGTGGCGGCGGCCCGCGCCCGCCCCTCCCGCCGCCCGGGGCCGGGTCTCCCCGGCTCTTCGTGCAGCGAGCCCGCTCGGTGGGGTGCCGCGGATCGGACCGGGGGCGGGAAGGGCAGCGGCGTGGCGGAGTCGGGCGGGCCGGAGCGGCGACTTCCTGCGCGGGCCGTCGGTGCACCCACGGACTCGCGGGTCAGCGGGGGCGGCGGCGGGTGGCGGCGAGGAGCGCGGGGACGGTGGTGAACTTGACCCGAGGGCGGCCGGCGGCCCGGCCGAGGTCGCGCTCGGTGCGGTCGATGGCGCGCAGCTCCTTCAGACCGAGGGCGTCCGGCCGGCGGCTGCGGACCAGCCGGGCGAGATCCTTGCCGCCACCGGTCGGCACGGGAAGCACACCGGCGGCCGCGTCGTCCAGGAAGGCGTCCACGGTCTCCTGGGCGCAGGCCCGGTTCGCGCCGATCCCGCCCGACGGGCCGCGCTTGGCCCAGCCCACCACGTACGTGCCCGGCAGCGGTTCGCCGGTCGCCGGGTCGACCACCCGGCCGGCGCGCTGCGGGACGGCCGCGGCGTCCACGTCGAAGGGGAGGCCGGGCACGGGCACGCCCCGGTAGCCGATGGACCGCACCACCAGGCCGGCCGCCACCGTCCCCCCGCCACCCCGGCCGTCCTCGACGCGCAGCCCCTCCACCCGGCCGTCACCGACCAGGGCCGCGGGCGCGGCGAGGAAGCGCAGCACGATCCGCTTTCCGGGGCGAGGCGGCGCGGCGGTGTCGACCGCCTCCAGCGGCAGCCCGGCCAGCAGGGCCGCCTTGGAGCCGGGGGCGGCGCCGGCGAGCGCGGCCCGGACCTGCGGGTGGTCCTCCACCACCACCTCGACGCCGGGCAACTGCCGCAGGGCGAGGAACTCCGGCCTGGTCCAGGCCGCCTGTTCCGGCCCGCGGCGGGCCAGCAGCACCACCTCGCGGACCCGGCTGCCGCGCAGCGCGGCCAGCGCGTGGTCGGCGATGTCGGTGGCGGCCAGCCGGTCCGGGTCGAGCAGCAGGATCCGCGCGACGTCCACGGCGACGTTGCCGTTGCCGATCACGACGACCCGTTCGGCGGAGAGGTCGACGGCGTCGGCCGGCACGGTCGGGTCGGCGTTGTACCAGCCGACGACGGTGGTCGCGGGCAGACTGCCGGGCAGGTCCTCGCCGGGGAGGCCGAGCCGGCGGTCCGCGGCGGCCCCGACCGCGTAGACCACCGCGTGGTGGTGGGCGGCCAGTTCGGCGTGGCTGAGGTCGCGGCCGACCTCCACGTTGAGGTGGACGGTGAGCCGGGGGTGGTGGAAGACGGAGGCGAAGCTCTCGGCGATCCGCTTGGTGGCCTGGTGGTCGGGGGCCACGCCGTGGCGCAGCAGCCCGCCGGCCACGGGCAGGCGGTCGATCATCGTGATGTCGGCGCCGGTGGTGCGGAGCAGCGACTGCGCGGTGTAGCCCGCGGAGGGGCCGGTGCCGACGATGGCGACGCGCAGCGGGCCGAGGCCGTCGGGCAGGCTGCGGGGGAAGGTCGGCGCGCTCCAGGCGTGGTCGCCGGGGTGGTCCCGGAAGTACTGCCGGTTGAGGTCGCCGAAGACGGCGTCGGGGCCGGCGAGCCGGTCGACCGGGAAGACGGCGTCGACCGGGCAGGCGTCGGCGCAGGCGCCGCAGTCGATGCAGGCGGCCGGGTCGATGTACAGCATGTCCGTGCTGCCGAACGCGGGCTCGCCGGGTGTCGGGTGGATGCAGTTGACCGGGCAGACGGAGACGCAGGAGGCGTCGTTGCAGCAGGTCTGGGTGATCGCGTAGGCCATGGCCGGGGTGGGGTCCTCGCTGCGTGGGGGGTGGTCCGATCGGGGCGGGCTGCGGTGCCGGGCCGCCGGCACCGCGGCCCGGCCCGGACTCGGCGCAGGTGCCGGGATCAGAGCATGTGGATGCGGCGGTAGATCGCCGTCGAGGCGCGGGTGAGCAGCCCGGCCTCGGCCAGGAACGCCATCAGGTGGCGCGAGCTGGTGCGCATCATCGCCCTGCGGTGCTCGCTGCCGCGGACCTCGGCGATCGCCCGCTCGACGTCCAGGCCCGCGGCCCGGTAGACGCCGGGGTGGACCATGCTGCTGACGATGACGAACGCGCCGGCGGCGATGCCGGTCGCCGCGGCCCTGCGCCGTGCCGGGCTCGCGCCCCGCAGCCGCTCGCGGATCTCCTGGCGGGCGAACTTCATGTGCCGGGACTCCTCGACCACGTGGATCCGGGACGTCCCGCGGACGATCTCCAGGACGTTCTCGCCGCGCATCCAGTCGCGCTGCATGACGTCGAGCACCTCCTCGGCCACGAGGATGCCGCCGTAGGCGAGTTCGCCGCGGGCGGTGGCCTTGTAGAGGCGGCCCGCCTGGGCGATCAGCCGACTCGGCCGGTACTGCGGGACGCCCATCTTCTCGCAGGCCCGGGCGAACATGATCGAGTGCCGGCACTCGTCGGCGATCTCGGTGAGCGCGAAGCGGAACTCGGCGCTGCCCGGGTCCTTCAGGTACTGGTCGCGCAGCACCATCTGCTGAAGGATCATCTCGAACCAGATCCCGGTCGTCATGATCGAGCAGACCTCGTGCCGGGTGAGGGTGACCCGTTGTTCCTCCGACATCTCGCCCCAGAGGCGGGTGCCGTACAGCGTGCTCCACTCGGGGTTGAGACCGTAGTGGCCGTCGGGGAGCGGCGCCTCCCAGTCGATCTCGGCCGCCGGGTCGTAGGAGAGGGTCGCGGCCGACTCCAGAAGCCGCTTCGAGACGTCGTCGTCGGCCGCGGTGTGGCCGTGGAACCGTGCCGCCGTACCGGTCCGGGTCATGGCTGCCTCCAGGTGCGTGGCCTGCGAGGTCCCCGCCGACCCCGCTTATTGACGGAGAGTACAATAAGAGCCCCGGCCCGAGAACCCCTCGCGCGGCCACTCCTCCCGCCGCCACGCCTCGTGCCCGCCGCACTGCGCGCCGTGCCCGCGCCGTGCCGTACCGCTGGCGGCTGCGCCCGTCGGAGGGATGATGGCGGGGTGGGCGTGCACGACCGGGAGCGGACGGGTGGCACGAGCAGCACGGTCGGTCGCCGGCCGGTCGCGGTCACGACCGTCGGACGGCGGGCGGCCGGTCGGCGGGACACGGGCGAGACACATCCGAGGTGTGCACATGGACAGCCGGCGGTTCCCCTACGTCGACCGCGCGGCCGGCGCGCTGCTCGACGCGGCCGGCCGGATCACCCGCTGGACGCCGGAGGCCGAGCGGCTGCTGTCCCTGCGAGCCGACGAGGTCTGCGGCCGATCGGTCCGGAGACTGCTCGCGGACCCGGCCACCTGGCCCGCGCTGCTGGCGGGCCGGCTGCCGGGCACCTGGTCCGGCCAGGCCGTGGTGCGCTCCGGCGAAGGCGACGACCTGGGGGTCGTCTTCCAGGTCCTCCCGCTCGCCGCCCCCGGCCCCGCCGCCGAGGCCGCCGCCACCACCGACACCACCGACACCACCGCCACGGGAGACCCCGGCAGGGCGGAGCCGCGCTACTTCGTGCTCGCCGCCCCCGCCGGCCTGGTCTCCCAGTGGCGCCAGGACCAGGCGTTCACCCGCGAGCTGTTCCTCCAGGACCGGGTGGGCCTCGCCGTCTTCGACGAACGGCTCCGGCTGGTCAGGACCAACACCCACCTGCTCCCCTACACCGGACTCCCGCCCGACCTCGGCGGCCACCGCCTGGGCGACTTCCTGCAGGCCGCGGACGCGGCGGCGGTCGAACGTCACCTGCACGAGGTGCTGGAGTCCGGCCGGCCGCTGGTGCTGGCCGAGGAACTGGTCCGCACGATCGACGACCCGGGCCGCGGCGCGGTGATGGCCGTCTCGGCCTTCCGGCTGCAGGCGCCCGACGGCAACGCGATCGGCGTCACCGCGCTGTTCACGGACGTGACCGAGCTCCACCGGACGGGTGAACGCCTCGCCGTCCTGCACCGCGCCACCGCCGCGGTCGGCAGCTCGCTCTCGGTCGCCAGGACGGCCGAGGAACTGGCCGCGGTGCTCGCGCCCGGACTGGCCGACCTCGCGGTGGTCGAGGTCGCCGAGGCGGTCTTCAGCGGCGACGAGCCGGTACCGGACCGCGACGGCCGGCTGCTGCTCCGGCGGGCCGCCGTCGCCCTCGACCGGCACCCCGGCTCCGGCGTCGACGCCTTCGCCGTGCCGGCCGCAGCCGAACAGGTCCTGGTCGACGCCACCGACCCGCCGGGCGGCTCCGACATCGCCGCGCCCACCGCCGAGGCCCCCGCCGACGACCCCGCCGACGACCCCGCCACCGCGATGACCGCACCGCTGCGCGCACGCGGCACCCTGCTGGGCCGGGTGACCGTCCGCCGCGGCCCGCGCCGCCCGCCGTACGGGCCGGCCGACCACGACCTGCTGCGCGAGATCGCCGCCCGCGCCGCGCTGGCGCTCGACAACGCCCGCCGCTACACGCGCGAGCGCCGCGCCGCCGTCGGCCTGCAGCGGAGCCTGCTGCCGCCGGCGCAGACCGAGACCGCCGCCGTCAGCACCGCGAGCGTCTACCTGCCGACCGACACCGCCACCGGCGTCGGCGGCGACTGGTTCGACGTGATCCCGCTCTCCTCCGCCCGGGTCGCCCTGGTCACCGGCGACGTGGTCGGCCACGGGCTGGAGGCCAGCGCCACCATGGGCCGGCTGCGCACCGCCGTCCGCACGCTCGCCGACCTCGACCTGGAGCCGGACGAACTGCTCGTCCACCTCGACGACCTGGTCTCCCGGCTGCTGGCCGACGAGGACGAGCCCTACGCCCCCGAGGCGCCCGGCGGCGGCCTCGACCAGGGGTGGGGGCACACGCTCGACCACGGCGGGAGCCACCGGGTCGGCGGCGGGCACGGCGAGGCGTCCCGCTCCGGCACCGGAGCGTCCGCGCCGGGCGGCCCGGCGGACGGCGACGAGTGGCCCGCTCCCCGCCGCGCCGTCGCGTTCGGCGCGACCTGCGTCTTCGCCGTCTACGACCCGGTGTCCCGGCGGCTGGCGGTCGCCTCGGCCGGCCATCCGCCGCCCGCCGTGGCCGCACCGGACGGCAGCGTCGAGTACGTGCCGGTGCGCCCCGGTCCGCCGCTCGGCGTCGGCGGACTGCCGTTCGAGGTGGCCGAGGTCGAGGTCGCCCCCGGCAGCCTCCTCGCGCTCTACACCGACGGCCTGATCCACGGCCGCGGCGGCGAGATCGACCTCGACCAGGGCATGGCCGAGCTGCGTCGCCGCCTCGCCCGGCCCGGCACCACCACCGCCGCGCTGCCGGAGCTCGGCCGGGAGCTGGTCGACGGCCGCCCGGCGGACCGGCTCGCCGACGACGTCACGCTGCTGCTGGCCCGCACCCGGGCCGTGCCACCCGAGTCCACCGCGACCTGGTCGGTGGAGGCCGACCCGGCCGCCGTCGCCGCCGTCCGCGAGCGGACCGCGGAGTACCTGACTTCCTGGGGGCTGGAGGACCTGATCTTCACCACCGAGCTGGTGCTCAGCGAGCTGGTCACCAACGCCATCCGCTACGCGGGCGGCCCGGTGGAGGTCCGGCTGATCCATGCCGAGCGGCTGACCTGCGAGGTGTCCGACCCCAGCGCCACCCAGCCCCGGATGCGCCGGGCCCGGGTCACCGACGAGGGCGGCCGTGGCCTCTACCTGGTCGCCCAGCTCACCGACCGCTGGGGCAGCCGCTACACCCGGCACGGCAAGACCATCTGGGCCGAGCAGGAGCTGCCGCAGGGCGCGCCCGACAGACCGGCGGATCAGCGGACGGACGGCCGCCGGTGACATGGTGACGCGACCGCCGGACGGCCGTCAGCATGGTGTGCTCGCCGCGGCTGCCAGGAGCCGGCCGGCTCCCCGGCCCCTGCCGCGGCGATCGGACGTTGATCGGATGTTCATTCCGCTCGGCCACGGTGGTGCCGACGGCCCCGGAGCCGTCGTCCCCCCCCTGCCGACGGCGCCTGCTCCCCCGGCCGCCGCACTCCCCCTGAAGGGAACCCCCCATGCCCAAGGTCATCGTCGCGGCCACGCCCGCCGCCGGGCACACCGGTCCGCTGCTGCGGATCGCCGGCCACCTCGCCGGTCTGGGCCACGACGTGGTGTTCCTGGGCGGCGCACGCTTCGCCGAGCCGGTGGCAGCGGCCGGCCTCGGCTTCCGCGCGTTGCCCTCGGAGGCCGACTTCGACGACCGCGACCTCGCCGTCAGCTTCCCGGAGCGGGAGCTGGTGCCTCCCGGCCCGGAACGGACCGCCTGGGACGCCAGGCACATCTTCGGCGACCCGGTGCCGGCCCAACTGGCCGTCCTGCACGAGCTGCTGGCCCGGTTCCCGACGGCCGTCCTGATCTACGACAGCCTCTTCCTGGGCGGGGCCGCCCTGGCGCTGGAGCGGAAGGCCGGTGACCGCCCGGTCGTGGTCGCCGTCGGCACCCTCCCGGTGATGGTGGACAGCCGGGACACCGCACCGTTCGGCCCGGGTCTGCTCCCTCCGACGGACGAGGCCGAGCGGGCCCGCTACGCGGCGCTCGCCGAGCAGTTGGCCGAGCGGGACCGGCCGGTGGCCGAGCACCTGCGCCGGGCCTTCGCCGCCGCCGGCGTGGAGCTGCCCGCCGGCGAGCGGGCCCGGGCCGTCACCGAGGCCGCCGACCACTTCCTGCAGTTGACCGTGCCCGGCTTCGAGTACCCGCGCGGCGACCTGCCCGCCAACGTGCGGTTCGTCGGCGCCCTGCCGCTGCCCGCGCCGGACGGCGCGCCGCTGCCGGTGTGGTGGCCCGAGCTCACCCGGGCCGGGGCGGAGGGCCGCAAGGTCGTCGTGGTCACCCAGGGCACCACCGCCAACGGGGATGTGACGGCGCTGCTGGCACCGACGGTGCGTGCGCTGGGCGGGCGGTCGGACCTTCTGGTCATCGCGGCCACCGGCCGCCGGGACGGGGAGCGGCTGCTGGCCGCCGAGGTGTCCGGGCTGCCCGCCAACGCCCGGGCGGCCGGGTACGTCCCGTTCGACGCGCTGCTGCCGCACGCGGACGTACTGGTCAGCAACGGCGGTTACGGTGGCGTGCACACCGCGCTGGGGCACGGCGTGCCGCTGGTGGTCGCCGGCGGGAGCGAGGACAAGCCGGAGGTCGCCGCCCGGGTGGAGTGGGCCGGCACCGGGGTCAATCTGCGCACCGGACGGCCGTCCGCGGAGGCCGTGGCAGCCGCGGTCGAGCGGGTCCTGACCGATCCCGGGTACCGTCGGCGTGCCGAGGAGCTGCGTACCGAACTGGAGGCCTATCGTGCGCTGGACGTGATCGCCGACCTGGTCGCCGGCCTGACCCCCGCCCCGGCCGACCGGACCCACCGGACCGGCGAGGCCGCCCGCACCGACCGGGCCGACCGGGCCGACCGGGCCGAGGCGCTGGCCGCCGAGGCCGGCTGAGCACCGGAACACGCAGCTCCCCAGCCCTCCCCGCACCGGGGGCGGGGCGTCGGCCCCGGGACGGGCTCCCGCGGCCGACGCCCCGTCCGCAAGAGAACGGAACCGAAGCCATGGGCCGCCTCCCGCTCGCCGTCCGGGCCTACCCGAGGCGATCACCGCTGACCTTCGCCTACGTGTGCCTGCTGCTGCTCACCCACGTCTGGGTCGAGTCCGTGCTGCCGGCCGACAACTCGGCCGTCCTGTTGCGCCACGTCAGCACCAACCTGGACAACCTCGCAGACCACCCGCTCTCCGCCCTGTTCGGCAGCGCCCTGTTCTTCGACGGCACCCTCACCGACGTCGGTTCGTCCAGCTTCGTGAGCACGTTCATCACCCTTTGCATCGGCGTCGCCGTCTGCCTGGCCCGGCTGGAGTACCGGCTGGGCACCGCGCGGGCGTTCGGGGTCTTCCTCGCCGGGCACATCGGGGCGACACTGCTCACCGCCCTGGTCATCACGGCCGCGCTCGGGCAGGGGTGGTACCCGGAGAGCGTGCGTCAGGCCTCGGACTTCGGCGTCAGTTACGGCGCCCAGGCCGTCATGGCGGCCGCCACGGCCCTGCTGCCGCGCCGCACCCGGCTGCCCTGGGCGGTCTTCGTGCTCGGCTGGCCGCTCGGCGGAGCCGACTGGAGCGGGCCGCTGCCGGACTTCACGACGGTCGGCCACCTCCTCGCCGCCGGCATCGGCTTCGCCCTGGCGCCACTGGCCGCCGGCCGGGCCCGCTCCGGGCCGAGGCCGAGGGTGGGCGCCGACCGGGCGGGCGCGCCCTCGGCCGGCGCGGGCCGGCCCTGAGTCCGTCCCCACCCCTCCCGGCCCGCGGAGCCGGCCCGACCCGGAACCGGGCCCGCTCCGGCCGCCTCCCAGCGGTCGCGTGGCCGGCCGCGGCGGGCCGCGGAGAACGCGGCGGGGAACGCGAAGGGCCCCTCACGAAGCCGTGAGGAGCCCTTCACCGTTGTGCGCGAGGGGGGAGTTGAACCCCCACGCCCTTGCGGGCACTGGAACCTGAATCCAGCGCGTCTGCCTATTCCGCCACCCGCGCATCTGGTGATGGGCTAAAGCTTAGCCCATCCGCGGGGGTGCTCCGAACCAGGTTTCCCGGCACCCCCGCGGAACGGCCCACGTCAGCGGGTCACGCGCTCCAGGATCCACTCGATCAGGGCGCCGGAGACGTGACTGTGCTCGGTGTTGTCGGTGTCGAAGGCGACGTCGTCAAGGTGGCCGGCGGCGAGGTCGGCGTCGGTGATGGAGAGGGCCGGCTCGACGTTCCACCGGACCGGGTCGAAGTCCAGCGCGGCCGCACTGACGGACGGTACGAAGGTACCGCTGCGGCACTCGTCGGAGATCTTCGCCTTCAGCGCGTCCGCGACCCTGCCGAAGGAGTCCAGAGTGCCGCCGGGCGCGCCGTCCAGCGCCGGAACCTCGGTGGTGGTGCTGCGCCGCACCGCCAGGCCGAGGTGCATGCCGCCGATCTTCTGCGCCTCGCCGCGCTCCGGCTGGAAGCGGGCGGTGGCGCTGGCGATCAGGGCCTGCCAGTCGAAGGCCACCTCGCCGGGGGGCAGCGGGAGGCCGATGCCGTCCCGGCGGCCGTTGGAGACGCCGAGCCGGAGCGGGCGCTGCGGGAAGTTGCCGACCCGCGCCAGGTCCGCCAGGAACTCCTGGCGCAGCGGACTGGAGACGGCCACCGGGCCGGAGTACCTGGAGTCCTCCACCCAGGCCCAGAGCAGCTGCTGCGCGGCCTCGCTGCGGATCAGCTCGGCCTGCTTGGGCTGGCCGGGCTCGGCCGGTGTGAAGTCCTCGAAGAAGTACGCCATCTGCTGGAGGACCAGCGGGATCCACGCGCCGTTGTGCGGGGAGTCGTAGGAGAGGTAGGTGGCGGTCTGGTGGTCGATGCCCTCGTGCTCCAGCTTGGCGAGCGCGTAGCGGGTGACGATGCCGCCCATGCTGACACCGCCGACGGTGAGCGGGGCGTCCCCGACGCGTTCGGCGATCACCCGCATGATGGCGCTGATCGCGATGCCGGCGTTGGCCTGGATGTGGGTGTGGCGCTTCTCGAAGCCGATCAGGACGACGTCGATGCCGTGGGCGAGCAGCTGGTCGAAGAAGCCCGGCGTGCCCTGCTGGTAGGGGGCGTTGAAGTGGGCGAAGAGGCCGGGGAGGTCGCTGGGACCGTAGTTGAAGCCGTCCGCGAAGAGGAACGGGCGCTTGAGGCCCAGCTTCGGGTTGGCGAGGTAGACGGCCGCCTGGCCGGTCGGGGTCTCGCCCTTGTACGGAGCACCGACCAGGTCCCAGGTGAAGTCGGCCGGGCGTGACGTTCCGGCGTCGATGCGCTGCGGGGCGGTCGCGAACCAGACTTCGGGCCTCAGCGACGCGGCCAGCTCGGCCCGCTCGGCTTCGGTGGGCTCGGTCTCGCGCCCGAGGAGCGTGAGGGCGACGTCGATCCGGGGTTCCTGTGCCATGAGTACCGCCTCTGTCGTGGTGAGGAGCGATCATCAGCGCGCGCAGGGCGACGGTATCGGTTCGGTTACGGAGGGCACCAGGCCGTGACCGAGAGTGGTCGAAAGTGTCCGGGCGGGACGGGGCCTGACGGAACGCGATCGGTCAGCCGAAGTCGCCGGCCCGGACGGCGGCGAGGAAGGACTCCCAGGCAGTGACGGAGAAGAGGAGGGCCGGGCCCTGGGGGTCCTTGGAGTCACGCACCGGAACGACGCCGGGGAATCCGGGGGCCATTTCGATGCAGTCGCCGCCGTTGGTGCCGCTGTAGCTGCTCTTGCGCCAGGCAGCCGCGGCGAACTCGCTGCTCGTCATGCCTGTACCCTTCCAGCGCATCGGAGATCAGTGCAAGCGAGTCACACACTGACAGCACCTCACCGCGCAGCAGGTCATATGTGCGCTGATGCCCGTTCACGATCGCCGGAACATTGCTCGGATAGCCCCGGTCGAGGCTCTCCGAATAGACCCAGTGCTGCCCATCGGGCATGGCCAACAGCACCATCGATGTGTTGATGATCGTTCGCCGGGACGTGAACGGTGCGACTTGGATGACGACATTCGAGAACTCGGCAACGCGCAGGAGATGTTCCATCTGGCGCCACATCACCCTCGGCCCACCGACGACCGACCGGATCGCGCTCTCGTCCAGGACGGCTAGCAGCAGCGGCCCACCGGGCTCAAGAAACCGCTGCTGCCGCGCAAGCCTCGCAGCAATCCGTTCCTCGACGAGCTTGGGGTTCCCGGCGGCATCACCTGCTTCGAACATCGCCCGCGCATAGTCCCGGCACTGCAAGAGTCCGTGCATGAAGCCGTACTGGAACACCCGGACCGCAGCCGCCTCGGCTTCCATGTCCGCGTGGTCCCGGAACCAGTCCGGGTGCTCAACCTCCGCGTCCCAGTCGACCCGGTCCCAGAGCCGCTTCAGCAGGCCGCCCGTCTTCAGCACCCGGTCGGCGTCCTCGACCGAGTCGGCCGGCATGCGCCGCTTGCCGCTCTCGTACCGGGTGATGTTGGTCCGGTTGCAATGGAGCAGCTTGCCCAGCTCCTCCTGCGTGCAGCCCAGCATCTCGCGGTAGAAGCGCAGTTCCTCGCCGAACATCACGGCCGAGCTCGCCGTGGGCCCCTGCTTCGCGCGCCGGTGTGACATGCCGACTCCCTCACGTGCCGGATGTGCCATGCACTGCCAATCGGCCGTCACCGTACCTCCGTGGGCCGATGATTGAGACCGGAACGCGATCGTCTGCCTGCGCAGCGTGAGGTGTGCGCCCCTGCCGCGAGCCGCTTCCACAACCCCCTTCGCCCGTCACGCCCGGAGGCTGCCCCGCCATGCCCGAGACCTGTCCCCACCACCGACCCCGCGAGTTCGCCGCTCGACTGCGCCCGCGGCCCGACTCCACCCCGCTCGCCCGGCTCCTCCTCCGCGCCTACCTCGCCGGCATGCCACAGGGTGAACGCTACGCCGACATCGCCGAGTTGCTGCTCGGCGAGCTCTTCGCCAACGCCGTCCAGCACAGCGACGCGCCGCCGGACCGCCTGGTCGAGGTCCGGTTCGCGCTGATCGCCGGCCGGCTGCGCGTCGAGGTGCACGATGCGGGCAGTGGCCGTCCCACCCCGCGCGCCGCCTCCACCGACGACGAGCGCGGCCGCGGGCTCTTCCTCGTCGACGAGCTCGCCGAGCGCTGGGGTTGCTGCCCGCGCGCGGGTGGGGTCGGCAAGTTCGTCTGGGCGCTGGTCGGCCCCGCGCCCGGCTTCGCCGACCCTGCCGTCGCCCCGGCCCGGTCGGCCGTCTCGGTCTGACCACGGCGCCGACCCGCGCACTCCGCACCACCGCCCGCACCGCGTTCCCCCCAAGGTGGGGTTTGGCTCAACCCCCCGTCCGCCCACGACCGATGCCCCATTCGGCACAGGTCCGCCCCCGCGGACCGCCGACACGAATGGGGACACATCATGCTGCGGAGCAAGCGCGCCCTTGGAGCGGGCCTGTTGGCGGCGGCACTGGCCGTCGGGACGGGCTGGGTCGTGCGGGCCGACGCGAACGACGTGACCACCGACAACCCGCCCGCCCGTGACTCGGCAGCCGCCGTCCAGGCCGTGGACGGCTATCAGCTGGTCACCCTGCCCAACGCCGACGTGCCGAACTTCCGGCGCCGCACCGTCCACTGCCCGACCGGGAAGAAGGCCCTCGGCGGCGGCGCCGAGGTGCAGGGCAACGAGGCCGTCCTGACGGGCAGCTTCCCGACTCCCGACGGCAGGGGCTGGGTCGGAGTCGGCCGCCAGAACGCCTACGGCACCGTGGGCATCAGCGTGTACGTGATCTGCGCCAACGCCTGACCCCCACCAGCCGGACGGGACGAGCGGGGTGGCGGCGCCGCCCGCCGCCACCCCGTCATCCACCGGAGTCATCCGCCGGAACCGCAGCCCGCTCAGCCGTCGTTCTTGATGATCTTCATGGTCAGGTGCGAATCGACCCGGGTGACGGCCGGCAGCCCCATGAGCCGGGCGGTCAGGAAGCTCTCGTAGGCGGCATGGTCCTCGACCGCGACGCTGACGAAGTAGTCGGGCCGGCCGAAGAGCCTGCGGAACTCGACCACCTCCTCGTAGGAGGCCACCGTCGACTCGAACTCCTCAACCGTCTGGAGGTCGTTGACGCCGATCTCGACCGCTACCACGACCTCGAAGCCGCGACCGGCGGCGGCCGGGTCGATCCGGGCCCGGTAGCCCGCGATGATCCCGGCCTCCTCCAACCGCTTGACCCGGCGGAGACAGGGCGGCGGGGTGAGGCCGACCCGCTTGGCCAACTCGACGTTGGTCAGCCGACCGTCCCGGCGCAGCTGGAACAATATTTCACGATCGATGGCATCCAGCATTTCTTCGTTGCTCATTCCACAGCTTCAAGGCAATGATTGGAAACCATATTACCCGCAATTCGCCCTAGAATTTCCGGTATGGATTCCGCATCCGTCGGGACGTTCACGCGCCTCGATTCCCCGTCCTCGCCGCCCCCGCCCCCGCCCCCGCCCCCTCCCACCCCTGTCCCCGCCCCCGCCCCCGGGCCACGGGCCGACCTGCCGGCGGCGCTGCGGGACTCCAGCTCGGTGGGGCTGGGCCTGTTCCCGCTCGGGATCGCGTTCGGCGTGCTCGTCGCCCACGCGGGTCTGGACTGGTGGTGGGCCACCGCATTCACGGCCCTGGTCTACGCCGGGTCGCTGGAATTCCTGCTCGTGGGGCTCGTCGTCGCCGTCACCCCGCTCGCCCAGATCGCGCTCACCGCTTTCCTGGTGAATTTCCGTCACGTGTTCTACGCACTGTCCTTCCCGCTGCACCGGGTGCAGGGGCGTCTCGGCAAGGCGTACAGCACCTTCGGCATGACGGACGAGGCCTATGCACTGACCACCGGAGCGGGCGCCCGGTCCTGGAACGGCCGGCGGATCATCTGGCTCCAGGTGCTCTGCCAGGTCTACTGGGTGGCCGGCGGTACGGCCGGCGCGCTGTTCGGGGCGCTGGTGCCCGCGCGTCTGGTCGGACTGGACTTCGCGCTCACCGCGCTGTTCGTCGTCCTGACCGTCGATGCCTACCGGGCCCGGCGGGACATCGCCACGCCTGCTCTGGCCCTGGTCTGCGCGCTGGCCGCACGCTTCGTCCTGCCGGGTCAGATGCTGCTCGCCGCCACCGGGCTGTTCACCGCCGGTCTGCTGGTCCGGTACGCCCGCGCGGAGCACCGCACGCCGGATGCCCCGACCGGGCCCACGACCCCGACCGCAACCGCGAAGGAGCCGGCCCGTGCCTGACACGCCCTACCTGCTCGCCGCCATCGGCGTCTCGGCCGCCGTCACCTGGGGGCTGCGCGCTCTGCCGTTCGCCGCCCTCGCCCCGCTGCGAGCCAGTGCCGTCCTGCACTTCCTGAGTGTGCGTATGCCGGTCGGGGTGATGGTGATCCTCACCGTCTACTCGCTGCGCGACCTGCCCGTCGCCAGTCCGCTCCGGGCCGCGCCCACCCTCCTCGCCCTGGCCGCCACCCTCGGCCTGCACCTGTGGCGGCGCAACGCGGTGCTGAGCATCCTGGGCGGAACCGCCGTGCACGTGGCCCTCGCGAGCACGCTCTTCGCCCACGTCTGACCGGGCCACCCGTGACCGGCGCCGCTCCCGCGCCCGCGGATCCAACTCGTCCACCACTACTTCGCGGCCGTCTCCAGGGTGGCGCGCCAGAGCGGGCTGTCCACGTAGTGGTTGTCGTACAGCTCGGAGGAGTCCTTGATCTCCTGCGGGCTCGCCTCGCCGCGCATCACCCGGCCGAGCAGGCGCAGGTAGTCGAAGCGGGGCATGCCGGGGGTGAAGGTGAAGAGCACGTCGGCGGTCGAGCCGGGGGCGGCGGCGAAGGCGTGCGGGGTGTGCGGCGGGACGAGCAGGAAGTCGCCCTCGTCGAGCACCGTCACGTCCTCGTCGACGAGCACCTGGAGCGAGCCGCCGATGACGAAGAACAGCTCCGAGGCCCGGGTGTGGAAGTGGGCCGGCGCGCCGACGGCGCCTTCGGCGAAGGTGGAACGGTAGCTGGTGATCGGGCTGCCGCCGGTGCCGCAGTCGGCCAGCAGGGTCATCACGCTGCTCGGGTCGCTGGTGGTCTCGGCGGTGGCGGCGCGGGTCAGAACAGGCTTGGCGGCGGCGCTGCTCACAGTGGATCTCCCCTGGTCAGTGGCGGCTCCGGCGTTCCGCCGTGGCCTTGTGACACAACTCTACGAGGCCGAAAGACCACCGGTATGGTTCATTCCAACGCCGGAACCCTGGGTCAATTCACGAGGCGCCACCGGCCGTCCGGCGGGCGGCACGGATCGGTGCATCCCTCCCCTCTGCACACCGACTTCCCCCCAACGTGGGGTTTGGCTCAACCGATCGGCGTGCGGGTGCCGATGCCCCATCCGACGCAAGTCCCGGCCGGGGCGGCGGAGCTGAGGGCCGCCGCCCCGAACACCGGCTCGACCGAGTCGAGTTCACCGGCCGAACCCGCA
Organism: Kitasatospora hibisci; assembly: GCF_043950205.1. NCBI lineage: Bacteria > Bacillati > Actinomycetota > Actinomycetes > Kitasatosporales > Streptomycetaceae > Kitasatospora > Kitasatospora hibisci. The sequence continues at coordinate 2,574,824 of NZ_CP171642.1, forward strand.
CCCGGCGCGCGTCCGGCCACTCCCACCGGCCGGCTCCGCTGCCGGAGCCCTGCACTCAACGGTCCAGGCTGATGGCGTTCTTGGCCTTCTCCACCGACTCCTCCGAGGCCGGGCCGCCGGGGTTCTCGGTGGCCAGCGCCTGGTTGAGGGCGACGAAGGGGCGCATCCGCTCCTCGTAGCGCTCGAACGCGGCGCGGTGGTCCTCGCCGGCGGCCGCGGCCCGGCCGAGCTCGTCGGCGAGCAGGTGGGCGCCGACGAGGGCGAGGCTGGTGCCCTGCCCGGACAGCGGGGAAGCGCAGTAGCCGGAGTCACCGACCAGGACGGCACGGCCGGCCGACCAGCGGTCCATGCGGACCTGGGCCATCTCGTCGGCATAGAAGTCGGGGGCGCGGTGCAGCGCCTCCAGCAGCCGCGGGGTCTCCCAGCGCAGCGCCGCCATCCGCTCGGCGACCCGGGCCTTGGCCTCATCGGCGTCCCGGACGGCCGGCTCCTCGCTCGCCCAGCCGAAGGCGACCCGCAGCTCGCTGTTGCCGCGCACCGGGTAGATGCCGTAGCCGGCGTCACCGTCGCGCTGCCAGACCTGCCAGTCCTCCAGACCGAGGAAGTTGTCCGCGCCGAATATGGCGACGTGCATCCCGAGGCGGTTCAGGTACTGCTCCTCGGGGCCGAAGGCCAGCCGGCGAACGCGGGAGTGCAGGCCGTCCGCGCCGACCACCAGGTCGAAGGTGCGGGGCTGCGCGTGCCGGAAGGTGACGTGGACGCCGCGCTCGTCCTCCCGCAGCCCGGTGACGGCGTCGCCCCAGACGAACTCGACTTCGTCCGCCACCCGTCCGGCGAGTATCGCGACCAGGTCCTCGCGCAGCAGCTCGACGTCCCCGCTGTCCAGCCGGCCACTGCTGAAGGTCGCCTCGGTGGAGTGGTGCACCTCGGTGCCGTCGCCGTCGAGCACGGACATGCCGCGCATCCGCGTACGCACGGCGCGGACCTGCCCGGTCAGGCCCATCCGGCCGATCACTTCGAGGGCGACGCCCCGGATGTCGACCGCCTGGCCGCCGCGGCGCGGGCCGGGGGCGAGCTCCACCACGGTCGGGGCGAAGCCCTGACGGCGCAGCAGACGGGCGAGCGCGGTGCCGGCGATGCCGCCGCCGGAGATGAGCACGGTGTGCACGGGGACTCCCTGGTTCAGGTCGGTGCGATTTCTGCCTGTACGCCGTAAGCGACGAACTGAATGTACGACGTAAATTCAGAGAGTTCAAGCGAACCAGCAGGGCCCACGGGGATCACCTGTACTAGTACAGATGGCACAGCAGTCGCCGCGACCCGCCCGGCGTCGGCGCCCGGAAGAGAGCACTCATGATCGATTTGGTACGAAAAGGAGTGAACCTCCGGCGCTCCCTGAGCGTGATTCAGATGGATCCCGATCGTCCGCCGAGGCCGATCGCCGACGTCCAGGAGTTGCCATCGCCATGTCCGTCCACGACACCAGCCACCGCCACGGGGCAGCCCAGCACGGGGAAGCAGGCCGGGGAGAGACCCGTCCGACAGACGCCCGCCAGGAGAAGCCCAGCCGCGGCAGGGCCGTGAAGGGCGCACTCACGCTGCTGCTGGTCGCCGCCGTGGCGGCGGGGCTGCTGTGGTGGCACCCGTGGAGCGAGAAGAAGGCCGCCGGTCCGAAGCCGCTGAAGTTCACCTCCGCCACCGGCGGTTCCGAGCGATTCGGCACCGGGGCGCACCTCTACCGCTACAAGGTGCGGGTGGAGGACGGGCTCCCCGAACGGCCCGAGCAGTTCGCCGCCGAGGTGGACGCCGTCCTCGGGAACGTCAAGCTCGGCTGGGCCGCGGGCGGTGAGGTGTCCTTCCAGCGCGTGGCCGCCGACCCGGTGGACTTCACGGTCTACCTGGCCACCCCGAAGTCCACCGACCGGATATGCGGCCAGTACGGGCTCGACACCGGCGGCTGGGTGAACTGCGGCGCCGGCCACCAGGTGGTCATCAACGTCAAGCGCTGGACCGAGCTCTCCGAGTTCTACGTCGGCCGTCCCGAGCTCTACCACGCCCTCGCCGTCAACCACGAGGTCGGCCACATCCTCGGCAACGGGCACGTCGACTGCCCCGGCCAGGGTGCGCCGGCACCGGTGATGCAGCAGCAGATCAAGGGCCTGAACGGCTGCGTCCCCAACGGGTGGCCCTACTCCGAGACCGGCGCCCTGCTCACCGGCCCGCCCACCCCGGACGCGGTCCCCGCCCAGGGCGCCACGCCGGCCCAGGGGAGCGCGCCCACGCAGGGCGCCTCGCCCGGCCGGACCGCGGGGGCGGCCGCGCCGTAGGCCCGCCGGGCCGTCGCCGGGGCCGCCGGCCACCGCGGCGTGAGCGGCTGCGACGCGCATCCACGCTGGTAGGGTCTGAGCCCGTACGGGCCGGTCCCGTACGGGCCGGTACAGAGCGGCCGGCGGCACAGCGATACTCCGAGGAGTCGGCACCATGGCACCGGAGACGGAGCCGCCCTTCCAGCGCATCGCCACCGAGATCCGCCGACGCATCGCCACCGGGGAGCTGGCGCCCGGCGAGCGGGTGCCCTCCACCCGGCGGATCGCCCAGGACTGGGGCGTCGCACTGGCCACCGCCACCAAGGCACTCACCGTGCTGCGCCTGGAGGGCCTGGTGGAGGCCCTGCCCCGGGTCGGCACCGTGGTGGCGACACCCGCCGGACCGGCGGCCGGCGCCGCGGCGGCGCCCGGCGTCCCGACGGACCACGCGCCCGGGCGGCGGCACCGCCCCTCCGACGCGCCCGAGAGCGAGTTGAACCGCGAGCGGATCCTCCGGGCCGCGCTGGAGCTGGCCGACGCCGAGGGCCTGGCCGCGCTCTCGATGCGGGCCGTCGCGGCCCGGCTCGGCGTCTCCGCGATGTCCCCGTACCGCTACGTCACCAGCAAGGACGAGCTCGTCCTGCTCACGGCCGACCTGGCCTTCGGCGAGGCGGCCTACCCCGCCGACCCGCCCGCGGGCTGGCGGGCCCGGCTGGAGCTGGGAGCGCGCACCCTCTGGTCGCTGTTCCGCCGGCACCCCTGGCTGGCGCAGCTCAGCCCGGTCACCCGGCCGCTGGTGCTGCCCAACCTGATGGCGCACGCGGAGTGGGCGCTCGCCGCCCTGGAGGGTCACGGCCTGGACGCCACGACCGCGCTGGACACCCATGTGCTGCTGTACAGCTACGTCGAGGGGATCGCCGTCAACCTGGAGCGCGAGGCCCAGGCGCGGGCCGCCACCGGTCTCACCGAGCAGGAGTGGATGGACAGCCGGACGCCGGCCTTGGGCGCGCTCATCGCCTCGGGCCGCTTCCCGGCGTACACCCGGCTGACGGCCGCCCTGCCGGACGGCTACGACCTGGACCTGGACGCGCTGTTCGAGTTCGGCCTGGCCAACCTGCTGGACGGCCTGACCGCCCGCATCGAGCGGGCTGGCGCCGAGCACGACCGGGCCTGACCGGCCCCGGGCCCGCTACCCGGCCTCCCGCCCCCGGAAGGTGCGGCGGTACTCCCGCGGGGCGACGCCGACGCGCGAGGTGAACGCCGGGCGCAGCGAGACCGCGGAGCCGAACCCGCAGCGGACGGCGACCGCGTCCACCGGCAGGTCCGTCTCCTCCAACAGCCGCTGGGCGAGCAGCACGCGCTGCTCCAGCAGCCAGCGCAGCGGCGTCGTCCCGGTCGCCTCGACGAACCGGCGGGCGAAGGAGCGCTCCGACATCAGGGCCAGCCCGGCCATCCGGGCGACCGTCCACGGGGTGTCGAGTGCGGCCAGGACGTCGGCGCGCGCCCGGGCCAGGGCGTCGTCGCCCCGGCCGGCGTCCTCGGGGACGGGCGAGGGGATGAACTGGGCCTGCCCGCCCGCGCGGAAGGGCGCGGTGACCATGGCCCGGGCGATGGTGGCGGCGGCCTGCTGCCCGTGGGCGGCCCGGACGAGGTGCAGGCAGAGGTCGATGCCGGCCGCCACCCCGGCGGAGGTCCAGAGGTCGCCCTCGCCGGTGAAGAGCACCTCCCGGTGTACGTCCACCTCCGGGAACCGGCGGGCGAGTTCGGCGCTGAGCGCCCAGTGCGTGGTGGCCCGGCGACCGTCCAGCAGGCCGGCCTCGGCGAGCACGAAGGCGCCCGCGCAGAGCGAGGCGACGGTCACCCCCTGCTCGTGGGCGGCCCGCAGCGCCGCCAGCACGGCCGGGTCGCAGGGCTCCCGGACGCTCTCCAGGCCCGGGACGACGACAAGGTCGCACGCGCCGAGCTCGTCCAGTCCGAAGTCCGGTACCCGTTCCAGCCCGCCGCCCAGCCGCACCCGGGCCCCGGCCGGCCCGCACACCCGCAGGTCGAACGCGGGCAGCCCGGGCCGGGTGGACCGGTTCGACCAGACCTCGTTGATCACCGCATAGTCGAACGCCCGCACACCGTCGAAGATCAGGCAAGCCACCGTACGCATGGCAGCAAACCTACGCCGCCGGGCCGCCGCGGTGGCAGGATTTGATCGATGGGTGGCGGCAGCGCCCCTCACGGCCCCCGACCCGGCCGCAGCACGATGGACGCATGACGAACACCAGCGCTTTCGACGCCCCGCTCACCATCGACTCCGATGCCGTCCTCGTCGTCATCGACGTCCAGAAGGGCTTCGAGGACTACGCGTTCTGGGGCGAGCGGGACAACCCCGAGGCCGAGCAGCGGATCGCCGAGCTGATCGACGTGTGGGAGGCCACCGGCCGCCCGATCGTCACCGTGCAGCACGCCTCGGCGGGCGGTCCGCTCGTGCCGGGCACCCCGGGCTACGAGCTGAAGGACTTCGTCGCGGCGGCCAAGTCCGACCTGCACATCACCAAGCAGGTGAACAGCGCCTTCTACGGCACGCCCGACCTGCACGACTGGCTGCAGCAGCGGGGCGCCCGGCAGGTGGTCATCACCGGGATCATCACCAACGTGTGCAACGAGACCACGGCCCGGATGGCCGGCAACCTCGGCTACGACGCGATCTTCCCCGCCGACGCGATGCACGCCTTCGACATGACCGGCCCCGACGGCGTCACCGTGCCGGCCGCCGAACTCGCCCGCGCCACCAGCACGGTGCTGCACGCGATGCGGTTCGCCAAGGTGGTCGGCACCGAGACCGTGGTCGCCGCGGCCGGGGCCGGTCGGCCGGCCGCGGCCGGCGCCCGGTAGGTCCGGCACCCGGTGGGCCGACGTGGTGCCGCCGTCACGTCAGCCCACCCGCTCGGCCAGGAACTCCTCCCAGGTGCGCCGACCGGTCTGCGCGCCGATCAGGGTCAGGTTGTCGCCGGCCCGGTAGGCGCGGCCGACCCTGCCCGGGACGCGGACCGGCAGCATCGGCCGGCGCCGGCCGCTCGCCCGGAGGTAGCCGCGGACCAGCTCGGCCATCGGGTACACGGTCGGCCCGGCCAGGTCGGGCACCAGGCCGGCCGGCTCGTCCAGCGCCAGCTCGACCAGCCGGGCCGCCACCTCGCGCGAGTCGACCGGCTGCCAGCGGATCCCGCCCGGCGCCGGGACCACCGGTATCTTCGCCATCCCGGTGGCCACCTTGAGCGCCAGGTCGTGGAACTGGGCCGCGCGCAGCGTGGTGTACGGGATGCCGGAGTCGGCGACGGCCTGCTCCGCACCGAGCTTGGAACGGAAGTAGCCGAGCGGGAGCCGGTCCGCACCGATCACCGAGATGAGGACCACGTGCTCCACCCCGGCCCGCCCAGCGGCGCGCACCAGGTTCCGGGTGGCCACGTCGTCGCCCTTGGCGCCGCCCGCGAGGTGGAGCACCGTCCCGACGCCGGCCACCGCCGCGTCGATCCCCTCGTCCCCCAGCAGGTCGCCGGTCACGTAGGTCACGCCGTCGGCGGACGGGCGTGCGGTGCGGGTGAGCACCCGGACGTCGCGGCCGGCCGCGCGCAGCAGCGGGAGGACGTGGCCGCCGAGGGTGCCGGTGCCGCCGGTCACGAGGAGCGGGGAGTTCGCCATGATCGTCTCCGATTCGTCCGGCCGGGAGTGGATCCCCGGCCTCGGCCGTTAGGTCTCGTGGTCCTGCAGTACGTGGTTCTGCAGCGATGACCCGGGGCAACGGAGGAATGTGACACGGTGATCGGGAATTCTTTGCCGGCCGGCAGACCGGCCGACGCACGGACCGGGCTCTTCGAGCAGCACCGGTCGCATCTGCGCGCCGTGGCGTACCGGATGCTGGGCTCGCTCAGCGAGGCCGAGGACGCGGTCCAGGAGACCTGGCTGCGCTACGACCGGACGGACACCTCAGGGGTGGAGAACCTCGGCGGGTGGCTCACCACGGTGGTCGGGCGGATCTGCCTGAACCTGCTGCGCTCCCGCGCGCAGCGGCGCGAGGAGTCGCTGGAGTCGCGGATGCCGGATCCGGTGCTCGGCCGCGAGGGCGTGGTGGACCCGGAACAGGAGGTGCTGCTCGCGGACTCGGTCGGACTGGCGCTGATGGTGGTGCTGGAGTCGCTGTCGCCGGCCGAGCGGGTGGCGTTCGTGCTGCACGACATGTTCCAGGTGCCGTTCGAGGAGATCGCCCCGCTGATCGAGAAGACCTCGGCCGCCACCCGACAGCTGGCCAGCCGGGCCCGCCGCAAGGTCCAGGGCCAGGCGCCGGCGCCCGACCGCGACCTCGCCCGGCAGCGGGCGGCCGTGGACGCGTTCTTCGCCGCCACCCGGACCGGGGACCTGGAGGCGCTGCTCTCGGTGCTCGATCCCGAGGTCGTGCTGCGCGCAGACGGCGACGTCGGCCGGATCCGGCAGACCGTGGTGCTCTCCGGCGCCCTGACGGTGGCGAGCCAGGCGGTCCTGTACCGCTCGCTGGCCCCGTACGTCCGCCCGGCGCTGATCAACGGCGCGGCCGGCGTCGTGGTGATCGGTGCCAACGGCAAGCTGGTGTCGATCATGGCGTTCACCGTGGTCGACGGCACGATCGCGGCCATCGACGTGCTGACCGACCCCGAGCGGCTGCGCGCCCTCGACGTGACGCCGTTCGAGAACTGAGCCGGCGGACGCACGGCCGCTCCCGCACGGACTTCCGTGCGGGAGCGGCCGCGTCGGCGGCGTGTGGGGCCGGGATCAGCCCTTCTTCGACAGGAAGTCGTACGCGCCCGCCGCCACGTCGTCCAGGTACGGACCGGCCTGGAACTTCGGGTCTCCGGTGTGCTTGCCGACCGAGACGTTGCTGACCAGGACGGGCTTGCCGTCCTTCACCGCCAGCCAGCCGCCGCCGCTGGAGCCGGCGGTCATGGTGCAGCCGATCGCCAGCATCGGCGGGCGGCTCGGGTCGAACGACAGCCGGGTCGGCTTGCCGCTCTCGCAGTGGTTGAGCTCCATGCCGTCGTACGGCGGGGCCGCCGGGAAACCGAACTCGGAGATGCTGAGCTGGTCGCGCGGGGCGTTGAACCAGACCGGCAGCGCGCCGCCGACCGTCTCCTCCAGCGACTTGCCGTTGTCCGCGGGCTTCACCCGGATGATCGCGAAGTCGTAGTGGGTGGCCGCGTCACCGGTCTTCCCGCCCTCGGCCTTCCACTGCGGGGAGGTGACGGCCTGCGTCCCGGGCCAGATGCCGTACGGCGCGTACTGGGACTCGTCGGCCTGCTTGCCGCCGCTCAGGGCGGCGTTGCTGTTGAAGGCCGGGATGAAGGTGATGTTGCTGTAGAACGAGCCGCCCTTGCCCTGGTGGACGCAGTGGCCGGCGGTCCACACCAGGTTGCTCTTACCGGGGTGGGCCGGGTCGGCCACCACGGTCGCCGAGCACTGGTTGTGGTTGAGGCCGCCGGCGGCGCCCGCGCCGGCGCCCGGCGCGTCCGCGAACAGCTTGCCGTGCACGGCGAACTTCGTGTACGGGTGCTGGACCGGCTGGGCGTTGACGGTCTTCGGCAGCGGGTCGTTGCCGTTGTCGCCCGGCTGGGCGGGCTGCGCCGGCGGCTGGCCCGGCTGCGACGGCTGCGCGGCCGGGGGCTGGGTGGGCTGGGCCGGCGGCTGCGACTCGGGCGGCGCGGGGGCCTGCGAGGCCGGCTGCTGGGTGTTGGACGGCTTCGGCGCGGCCGGGGTGGTCGGCTGGCCGGCCGGCGGCTTGGCACCCGGCGCGGTGGTGGCGGGCGCCGGAGCCGACGGCTTGCCGGGTTGCGACGGCTGGGCGGACGGCTGGCCCGGCTGCGACGGCTCGGCGGGCGCGGCCGGCGGCGCGATCGGCTCGTCCGGCTTGGCCTGGAGCAGCTTCTCCAGCGTCCAGAAGCCCTTCGAGGCGGCCGGGAGGGCGTAGTCCTTCGCCCACTTCTCCCAGTCCTCGAACTTCCACTTCTTCAGGTCGTCGAGGTTGGCCGGCAGTCCCAGGTTGGGCGCCGCCGCCGCGGCGGCGGCGTCGGCGGAGCCCTCGTTGTCCGGCCCGCAGGCCGAGGTGCCGAGCAGGGCGAGGGCGAGGACCGAGGCGCCGAGGGCGGTCCGGACGGTCCGGGCGGAGCGGACGGCACGCACGGCGGAACGGCCCGCGCTTCTGACTGACGATGACATGGACTTCTGATCCCCCTGTTGGAAAACGCGCGGCGCGGCCGTCGAGGCGGCACCGCGGTGCGCGGGGGAGTATTCCACTGTCCATCAGCACGCCGCCCACCCGCCCCCGGGTGGACCGCGTCAGCGCCCGACCGCGCCGTCCAGCTGCTCGCGGATGATGTCGGCGTGGCCGGCGTGCCGGCCGGTCTCCTCGATCATGTGGACCAGCAGCCAACGCATCGACGGGGGCTCGGCGTTGGGGCGCAGCGAGCGGACCCCGGGGCGGTCGAGATCGCCGGCGGCCGCGGCGGCGACCTCGTTGGCGCGGGCGATCGCCGCGCGGTAGGCGGCGACCGACTCCACGACGGTCTCGTCGCCGGGCGAGGGGGCGTCGTCGTCCCACGGCTCGACGTCGTCGCCCCGGTAGGCCCAGAGGAACCAGTTGAGTTCGACCGCGGTGAGGTGGCGGACCAGCCAGAGCAGGCTGGTGCCGGAGGCGACGCCGGGGCGGCGGGCGTCCTCGTCGGAGAGGTCCGCGGCCTTGCCGATGACGGACTCGCGCAGGTAGTCGAGGAAGGTCAGCAGGGTGGTCGGCTCGTCGGCGTTGAGGCCGGGCGGGCGGGCGTCGGAGCGCTTGCGCGCGGCGGTGTTCTCGGTCACGCCCGCCAGCCTAGCCAGGCATGCTGACGGCGCGTCACCACCCCTGGCCGTGCAGCCAGTCCGCGAGGTGACGGGCGCAGTCGTCGACCGACTCGCGCCAGGTGTGCACGGCGCCGTCGCCGGCCTCGTCGCTGACGTGCTTGACCAGCCGGACCGACACTCCGGCCCGGTGGGCGACGGAGGCGACGGCGTAGCCCTCCATGTCGACCAGGTCGGCGTGCTCGGCCAGCCGCTCGCGGGCGGCGGCGGAGGAGACGAAGAGGTCGCCGGTGGCCAGGATCGGGCCCTCGCCCTTGCCGACGACCAGCGGGGCGCCGTAGACGCGGCCGGTGAGCTCCTCCAGGGCCGGGCTGTCCAGGTCGTGCTGGATGACCTGGGTCACGGTGTGGGTGCCCTCCCAACCGGGCCGCAGGGCGCCGGCGGTGCCGAGGTTGAGCACCTCGGACGGGTGCTCGCCCCGGGCCAGCACGGTGGCGAGCGCGGCGGCCGCGTTGACCTTGCCGATGCCGGTGAGCAGCACCGGGAGCCTGTCCCCGAGGTAGGCGGCCTCCTCCCGGACGGCGACGACGACGAGCGGGCGGTCGGCGGAGATCGTTCCCATCAGGCGCATACCGCCATGGTACGGAGCGGGTGCCCCGTCGGCGGCGGCCTCGCGGCGACACCGGCACCACGGGCAGCGCGGCGTGCGGCGGCGCACGGGCGCGGACGGCGGCGCGCGACGGCTCCCCGCAGCACCGTCCACCGCAGCCGCACACAAGCGGACCCCTCCCCTCCGACTGCACGGGGAACCGCATAGGGTGCATCCGGCGTCGACCCGGTCGCCGCCCGCCCCGCACCGGGGCGGCGGGCCCTGGAAGTGCTCGACCACCGTGCTCGACCGCGCGCCCGGAACGGCTCCCGGCGGCGCCCGCACGAACGCGTTCGCCCCCGTTCCCGGACGGGCTCGAAGATGCTCAAGATCGGCGCAAGTCGGGTGTGGCCGCGGGGAGTGACGGCCATACTGCTGGCAACGGCCGGGCCCCGTCGCCACGGGGCGGGCCACAGGGGAGGGTGAGGCGGGGTGGCGACACCAGTACGTACGGAGGGGGCGGGCGCACCGGCGCGACCGGACGGCCCGGTCGCAGCGGGTCGCCCGCATCCGGTGGCCTGGCTGGACCTGGCCACCCGGACGGCGCCGGGCCGGCTGCGGCTGGCCGGAGCGCTGCTGGCGGTGGTCACCGTCGCGTTCGGCACGCTCACGGCCTGGCAGGTCGACGCCCGGGCGCGGGCGGCCGAGCGGGTCGTCTCGTACAGCCAGCCGCTGAGCCAGGCGGCGGCCGACATCCACCGCTCGCTGGCCGACGCGGACGCCACGGCGGCCACCGGCTTCCTGCTGGCCGGCGCCGAGCCGAAGGCCGTCCGGGAACGCTACGAGCAGGACCTCGCGACGGCGTCCCGGCTGATCGCGGAGGCGGCGGCGCGGACCACCGCCTCCTCCCCCGCCCAGGGCTGGCTCGCCACCCTCAACCAGCACGTCCCGGTCTACGCCGGCCTGGTGGAGACGGCGCGGGCCAACAACCGGCTGGGCTACCCGCTCGGCGGCGCCTACCTGCGGTACGCCTCCGACCAGATGCGCACCGTGCTGCTGCCGGCCGCCGCACAGCTCGGCACCGCCGAGAACCAGGAACTGGCGGACGACTACGCCGCGGCCCGGTCGGTTCCGTGGGCGGCGTACGGGCTGGGCGTGCTGTCGCTGGCCGTGCTGGTCTGGGTGCAGGCGGTGCTGTTCCGGCGGACCAACCGGGTGTTCAACCTCGGGCTGGTGGCCGCGACCGCCGCCGTGCTGTCCGCCGTCCTCTGGCTGACCGTGGCCGGCACCACCGCCGACTCTGCGCTGCAGCGCAGCGAGCAGCGCGGCGCCGCCCCGCTGCGGGCGCTCAACGCGGCCCGGGTCGACGTGCTGACCGCCCGGCTGGCGGAGAACCTGCACTTCGTCGCCCGCGGCTCCAGCACCACGTACGCCGAGCTCTGGTCGAAGACGACCGAGCACCTGTCCGCCACGGGCTCCCGGGGCGAGCCGGCCGGAACCCTGGGCGAGGCCCAGGTGCTGGCCCCTGCCGAGGCGCGCGCCGCCGTCGCCGCAGCGGGGGAGCAGTACCGGCACTGGCGCGACCAGCACGCCGCGGCGAGCAGGCTGGAGACCGTCGACGGGGACTACCAGGCGGCGCTGAACGCCACGGTGGCCGCCGAGCCCGAGGACGCGGCGAGGACGGCCGACGCCTCGTTCAGCGCCACCGACCGAAAGCTGGCGGAGGCGGCCGGGGCCGAGCTCGCGCAGTTCCGGCGGGCGGCCGAGGGAACGGACGGGGACCTGCGCACCGCCGCCGTGGCGGTCGCGGTGCCGGCCCTGGTGGCGGCCGCCTCGGCGGTCCGCGGCCTCGGCCGGCGGCTGGCCGAGTACCGGTAGAGGGGGAACGGACATGATGCGCGGCATGGGCGGCAGGAACGGACGGGCCCGATCGGTGGCGGCGGTGGCGCTGCTGGCCTCCTGCGCGGCGGTGCTCGGCGCCGGCGGCCCGCAGGGCGCGGTGCTGCCCGGGGCGCAGCGGGCGGCGCAGGCACCGCAACGGGGACAGCAGGAGCAGGCCGGCGGCGACTGCGACGTGTACCAGAGCGTCCCGCCGAGCGCCGAGGACGGCCCGGCGGTGAAGGCCATCAAGGCCAAGCGCAGCCTGGTCGTCGGCATCGACCTGAACAGCTACCGCTGGGGCGCCCGCAACCCGGACACCGGCCAGCTCGAAGGCTTCGACATCGACCTCGCCCGGGCGATCGGTACCGCCATCATGGGCGACCCGGACAAGGTGACCCTCAAGGCGGTGCCCACCGCCGAGCGGATCAGGTTCATCCAGGAGGGCCGGGTCGACATGATCGTCCGCACCATGACGATCACCTGCGACCGGTTGGAGCAAGTGGCCTTCTCCCGACCGTACTTCATTACCAGCCAGCGGGTGGTGGTACCCAAGTCGTCCACGGCGCGCAACCTCGACGAGGCGCTGAACGGCGCGACCGTCTGCGCCGCGGCCGGCTCCTCGGCCCAGGACGAGCTGAAGAACCACCCGGTCAAGCAGGTCGTCTCCCCGGAGAACCACCTGGACTGCCTGGTGCTGATGCAGCTGGGCAAGGTCGACGCCACCATGACCGACGACGCCCTGGCGGCCAGCCAGGCGGCCCAGGACCAGACCGTCCGGGTGGTGGACGGCGAGATCCGCCCGGGCGTGCTGGGCGTCGCGATGCTCAGGACCAGCACCGACCTCACCGCCCGGGTCAACCAGGTGCTCGCCGACTACTACGGGAGCGGCGCCTGGCGCGGCACGTACGACCGCTGGCTCAAGCCGTACCTGCTGAACGACGCCGACCACTACTGGCCGGTGCAGCACTGAGCGGCGGGCCGCCGGGACGCCCGGCAGCGCTCCGGCGGCTCCTCGACGACCGGCCAGGACCGGCTCCGAAGGCCGCAGGCTAGGGTCGGGAACCGGTCCGGGACGGACCACCAGGACGACGAAGGGGAAACGGCGTTGGCGGCTTCTGCTGGCCCGGTGCTGAGCCGGGAGGAGGTGGACCGCGCACTCGCGCGCCTCGGCGCGGAGCGCGACGCGGTCGAGTCGGCGCTGCTCTCGCTCCAGGACCACGCGGGACTGCGGCTGCTCGACGGCGCCGAGCTGACCGGGCGCACCCAGGAGCGCTGGGCCGTCGCCGGGCAGGGCCTGCCACTGCTCTGGGCGCTGTTCGACCGGTACTCGGAGGCGCTGGCCTCGGCCCGCGCGGTGCGGGCCCGCAAGACCCGGCCGGGCGCGGCCGAACTCGCCGAGCTGAGCGAGCTGCTGACCGGCGATGCGGTCACCGTGCCCGGCGGCGCGGTGCCGGACGGCCCGCAGCTGCTCGGCGCACCCGCCAGGCTGGTCGAGCGGATCAGCCTGGACGAGCTGGTGGCCCGGATGAACTCGTGGTACGCCACCGTGCTGGAGGTGGTCTGCGCCGCGGACGCGGTCTGGTCGGCGCTGCCCGCCCGGATCGACCTGCTGCTGGCCGAGCTGCGCCGGGTGCAGACGCTGGCCGGCTCGCTCGGCGTGCACCCGGGCAGCCACCCGCTCGGCGACGACCTGGCCGGGCTGGAGGCCGATCTGACCGGGCTGCGGACCGAGGTGCGCGGGGACCCGCTGGCACTCTGGCGGCCGGCCCGGGTGCCCGCCCAGCGGGGCACCGTCCCGGACGGCACCGCGCTGGCCACGCCCTCCGGCGTGGTCGACACCGAGCGGTTCGACCGGGCCGGCCGGGCGCTGGACGGCGTCCGGCTGGAGCTGGAGGACCTGCTGCGGCTGCGTGACGACGCCGAGGAGCGGCTCCAGGGCGTCGGCGACCTGCTCCAGCGGGCGGACGCCACGCTGGCCGAGGCGCGCCGGGCGCGCGGCGAGGTGCTGGCGAAGATAGCCGCCACCGAGGTGCCCGCGGTGCCCGGCCCGGCCTCGGCGCTGCGCGAACGGATCGTGGTGGCGCTGGAGTTGCGCCAGGGCGGCCAGTGGCACCGGCTGGCGCCGCTGCTGGACGCGCTGGAGGACGCGGCCGCCAAGGAGCTGGCCCGGGCCCGGCAGTCGCTGACCGAGGTGACCCAGCCGCTGGCCGTCCGGGCCGAGCTGCGCGGGCGGCTGGACGCGTACAAGGCGATGGCGGCCCGGCTGCGGGTGGCCGAGGACCCGGAAGTGGTCGAGCGGTACGAGAAGGCGCGCTGGCTGCTCTGGAGCGCACCCTGCGACCTGCGGGCGGCCGCGGCGGCGGTGTCCCGCTTCCAGCAGTCGCTGCGTCCGGCGCAGGCCGAACGGCCCGGCGGCGCGCAGGTCGACGGACAGGCACAGGAACGCGGACTGGGGGGCTGAGGTTCATGGGCGAGGCGTGCGAGCGGCCGGAGTGCACCGGCGGCGGGACGATCGACGCGGACGGCTACTGCGACGAGTGCGGGCGCGCACCGGCGCGCACCGGCAGCGCGGGCACCGGTACGGGCGCGGGCGCGGGTACCGGCACCGGCCGCACGAGCGCGGGCCCGGCCCCGGGCTCCGTCTGCCCGCGCGAGTGCTCCGGCACCATCGACCCGGACGGCTACTGCGACGAGTGCGGCCTCGCCGCCCCCGGCGCCGACACCGGCCTCACCCAGCCCCACGTGCCCTCCGCCCGGGCCGCCCGGGACTCGGCCCGCTCCACCCGCACCGGCTCGGCCCGCTCGATGTCCGGCCGCTCCCGCAGCCACCGCTCGACCCGCACCGACGGCAGCCGCTCGGTGTCGGTGGTCAGCGCCCGCCGCAGCACCAGCGCCGGCACCCGCAACCGGCTCGGCGCCGGCCTGGTGACGGTCCCGACCGTCCCGACCGCGGACCCGCTGCAGGCGGTGATGGCCGACCCCCAGGTGCCGGAGCGCAAGCGGTTCTGCTCCAAGTGCGACGCCCCGGTGGGCCGGACCAAGGGCGGGCGGACGGGCCGCCCGGACGGCTTCTGCACCAAGTGCGGCACGCCGTACTCGTTCACGCCCAAGCTGCGCCGGGGCGACCTCGTCGGCGGACAGTACGAGGTGGTGGGCTGCCTGGCACACGGCGGGCTCGGCTGGATCTACCTGGCGGTGGACCGGCGGGTCAACGACAAGTGGGTGGTGCTGAAGGGCCTGCTGGACACCGGCGACGAGGAAGCGCTCGCCGTGGCCGTCGCCGAGCGGCGGTTCCTGGCCGAGGTGGACCACCCCAACATCGTCCGCATCATCAACTTCGCCGAGCACCCGGACCTGCGCACCGGCGCCACCGACGGCTACATCGTGATGGAGTACGTCGGCGGCAAGTCGCTCAAGGACATCGCCAACGCGCGTCGCACCCCCGACGACCGGCGCGAGCCGCTCCCGGTGGAGCAGGCGATCGCGTACGCACTGGAGGCCCTGCCGGCGCTCGGCTACCTGCACGGCCGCGGCCTGGTCTACTGCGACTTCAAGATCGACAACGTGATCCAGAGCGGCGACAGCCTCAAGGTCATCGACATGGGCGCCGTCCGCCGCTTCGACGACGAGGGCCCGATCTACGGCACCATCGGCTACCAGGCACCGGAGATCGCCACCGACGGCCCCTCCCCCGCCTCCGACCTCTACACCGTGGCCCGCACCCTGGCGGTGCTCAGCTTCGACTTCCAGGGCTACAGCACGACCTACCGCGACTCGCTGCCCGGCCCGGAGACCGTCCCGGCCTTCGCCGCGTACGAGTCCTACTACCGCCTGCTGGTCCGCGCCACCGACCGCGACCCGGCCCGCCGGTTCGCCTCCGCCGAGGAGATGGCCGACCAGCTCACCGGCGTGCTCAGGGAGGTGCTGGCACTCCAGGACGGCCGGCCGCGCCCGGCGCTGTCCACCCTGTTCGGCCCCGAGCTGCGGGTGGTGGACACCGAACTGGTGCAGCCGCCCCGCACCCCCGGCGAGCTGCGGGTGACCGCGCTGGACCCGGCCGCCGCCGCGCTGGGCCTGCCCGTCCCGCGGGTCGACCCGGCCGACCCGAACGCCGGCTTCCTGGCGACCCTGCTCGCCACCGATCCGGAGGAGGCGCTCACCGCCCTGGCCGGCGCGCCCGCCGACTCCGTCGAGCGCCGGCTGCGCGAGCTGCGCGCCCACCTCGAACTCGGCGGCGGCGTACCGGCCGAGGAAGCCCTGACCGCCCTGCAGAAGGACCACCCGGACGACTGGCGGGTGGTCTGGTACCGCGGCCTCGCCACGCTGGTCGCGGCCGCCGGCGGGACCGCCGACGAGGACGGGCTGCGCGCCGCCGCCGAGGCCTTCGACGCCGTCTACGACGCGTTCCCCGGCGAGTGCGCCCCCAAGCTGGCCCTCGGCATCTGCGCCGAACTCCTCGGCGACGGCGCGGACGCGGCCGAGTTCTACCGGCTGGTGTGGGCCACCGACCAGGCCTACCTGAGCGCCGCCTTCGGGCTGGCCCGGGTCCGCCTCGCCGACGGCGACCGGGCGGGCGCGGTCGCCGTCCTGGAGTCGGTGCCGGCCACCTCCAGCCAGTACACCGCCGCCCGGATCGCCGCCGTCCGGGCCCGGCTGCGCGAGCGGCCGTCCACCGACCCGCTCGGCCCCGACCTCGGCGCCGGCTCCGACCAGCTGACGGCGCTCCGGCTGGACGACCGCCGCCGCGAGGAGCTCTCGGTCGAGGTGCTCGGCGCCGCGCTCGGCTGGGTCGCCGCCGGCTCGCCCGGCGAGACCGGCCTCGGCCGGAGCACCGGCGAGGTCACCGTGCTGGGACGACCTGCGGTGGAGCGGGAACTGCGGTTCGCACTGGAGCAGTCCTACCGGGTACTCGCCCGGTTGGCCGACCGGGCCGAGACCAGGATCGAGATGGTGGAGCGGGCCAACCGCGTCCGCCCCAGGACGTGGGTGTAGCCGATGCCGCAGCAGACCGTGTGCCAGAGCTGTTCCGAGCCGCTGGACCCGGAGGACGTCTATTGCGGCTCCTGCGGCCACGGCCGGGACGCCCGACCCGCCGCCGGCGCGATGCCGCCGAGCTGGTCGGCCGCCCCGGGCGGGGCCGACCACCCGCCGACGCTCGCCGTGCCCGCCCAGAGCGGGCCCGCCTGCGCGCACTGCGGCATGCCACAGGTCACCGCCGACGGCTACTGCGAGGCCTGCGGCCGCGCCCAGCCGCGCCCGCGCGACCACATGGAGAAGGCCCTGGCGGGCGTCGCCGGGGTCAGCGACCGGGGCGTGCGCCACCACCGCAACGAGGACTCGTTCACCGTCGCGGCCTCCTCGCTGCCCGGCGGCGAGCCGGTCGTGGTGGCCGTGGTCTGCGACGGCGTCTCCTCCTCCGACCGGCCCGACGAGGCCTCCGAGACCGCGGTCGACGCCGCCTCCGAGTCGCTGCTCACCGCGCTGGAGGCCGGCCGCGACCCGAACGCCGCGATGCGACAGGCGATCGCCGACGCGGCCGCCGCCGTGGCCGGCCTCGCCGCCGACGGCGCCTCGCCGCGGCGGCCCGACATCAACGCGCCTGCCTGCACCTACGTCAGCGCGGTCGCCGCCGGCGGCCGGGTCACCATCGGCTGGGTCGGCGACACCCGGGCGTACTGGATCCCGGACGACCGGGTGTCGGCCGAGCCGTTCCGGCTCACCCAGGACGACTCCTGGGCCGCCCGGATGGTCGAGGCCGGCCTGATGGGTGAGGCCGAGGCCTACGCGGACCCCCGCGCCCACGCCATCACCGGCTGGCTCGGCGCCGACGCCGAGGAGGTCGTCCCGCACACCCTGGACTTCACCCCGCACGTCCCGGGGGTGCTGTTGATCTGCACCGACGGTCTCTGGAACTACGCCGAGGCCGCCACCGACCTCGCGTACTACGTCCGCCCGGACGCCCGGACCGAACCGCTCGCGGCCGCCCAGAGCCTGGTGAAGTTCGCGGTCGCCGCCGGCGGGCACGACAACATCACCGTCGCCGTCCTGCCGATCGACCCGCCGGTCGGGCTCGCCGGCGCGGAGCGCCCGGCCGCCGGCGAGGCCGCCCGGACCGCCACCGCCGTGGACCTGCCGGTCGTCCGGCCCGGCGGGGGCGCGGCCGGGCCCGCCGAGGAGGAGGACCACGACCCGACGCTGCCGGACCTCCCGGTGATCGGCTCGCCCGCCGCCCCGCTGCCTCCGGTCCCGCCCGGACCGCCGGTCACGCCGCCGCGACCGACGCACCCCCCGGTGGGCTGACGCCCGCCGCCACCGACCGCTCGCACCATCCGACCACCCGACGGGAGCCATCGGCCCATGGCCACACTCGCGAAGCCGAACCTGCCCAGGTTCGACGTCGAGATCTTCCAGAACGAGTTCCTCGCGGACGGCGCCCGCGAGGTGAACGCCATCGTCACCGTCACCGCCACCGGCGGCGGCACCTCCGGCGGCCGCCCGCTCGGGGTGGCCGACGCCGGCCCGTTCGGTGCGGACGCGCAGTCCGCCGCGGTGGTGATCATGGTGGACTGCTCCGGCTCCATGGACTACCCGGCCAGCAAGATGCGCGGTGCCCGGGAGGCCACCGCGGCGGCCATCGACACCGTCCGCGACGGCGTCGCCTTCGCCGTGGTCGCCGGCACCCACGAGGCCCGGGACGTCTTCCCCGGCGACGGCACCCTCGCGATCGCCTCGCCGGACACCCGGTCCCGGGCCAAGGAGACGCTGCGCCGCCTCACCGCCGCCGGCGGCACCGCGATGGGCACCTGGCTGACCAAGGCCGACCAGCTCTTCCTGACCCGCCGGGACATCGCCATCCGGCACGCCATCCTGCTCACCGACGGCAACAACGAGCACCAGTCGGCGGCCGACCTGGACCGCACCATCGAGCAGGTCACCGGCCACTTCACCGCCGACTGCCGGGGTGTCGGCACCGACTGGCGGGTCGACGAGCTGCGGAAGATCTCCTCCGCGCTGCTCGGCACCGTCGACATCGTCGCCGAGCCCGCCGGCCTGGCCGACGACTTCCGCTCGATGACGGCCGGCGCGATGAACAAACAGGTGGCCGACGTCGCGCTGCGGATCTGGACGCCGGCCAACGCGGTGGTCAGGTTCGTCAAGCAGGTCGCCCCTTCGGTGGAGGACCTCACCGGCCGCCGCACCGAGGCCGGCCCGCGCGAGGGAGCGGCGGCGCAGAGCGCCTCGAACGGGGGCGGCGGCGGGCGACGGGTGGGCGACTACCCGACCGGCTCCTGGGGGGACGAGAGCCGGGACTACCACGTCTGCGTCGAGGTCCCGGCCGCCGCCGTGGGCGACGAGATGCTCGCCGCACGGGTCAGCCTGGTGCTGCCGCCGCAGGCCGGCGCCACGGCCGAGGTGCTCTCCCAGGGCCTGGTCAAGGCGGTCTGGACGGACGACCTGGCCTCGTCCACCCGGATCAGCCCGCAGGTCGCCCACTACACCGGGCAGGCCGAGCTGGCCTCGTCCATCCAGGAGGGCCTGGAGGCGCACCGCGCCGGGGACGTCGACCGCGCGACGGCCAAACTGGGGGCGGCCGTTCGGATCGCCCACGCCACCGGCAACGAGGGCACGTTCAAGCTGCTGCAGAAGGTGGTGGACGTGGTCGACCCCAAGGAGGGTACGGTTCGGTTCCGTAAGAACGTGAGCGAGGCCGACTCGATGACCCTTGAGACCCGGTCGACCAAGACAGTGCGTGTGAAGAAGTGACCGCTGAAGAGCTGACCGGGCCGGGGCCCGGCCGGACACCGCCCCAGCTGGCTGGAATTGAGGGGGGACCTGATGCCGATCTGCCCGAGGGGCCATGAGTCGCAGGCCGAGGACTGGTGCGACTTCTGCGGCTTCCCGATGACACCGCCGACGACATCGCCGGTGCCACCGCCGCCGCCCACCAACCCCGGCACTGCGCCCACCGGCCACGGCCACGCCGGCCCGGCCGCGGGGTCGTACCCCCCGCCGCCTCCACCACCGGGTGCCGTACCGCCGCCGGGTGCCCCGGCCTATCCGGAGCTCACCGAGGGCCTGGTGGTCTGCCCGATCTGCCGCAGCCCGCAGACCGGGCGGTTCTGTGAGGAGTGCGGGTACGACTACGACCTCTCCGCCCCCTCCCGCCGTCAGCCCCCGGCCGCCGGTGCCCCGGTGCCCGGGCCCGGCCCGGTCCCGGCCCCGCCGAACATCCCCGCGGCGTACGGCGGCCCGCAGCCGCCGGCCCCGCACCTCCAGCCGCCGGTGCAGCCGCACGCCCAGCCGCAGCCCGTCCAGCCGGCCGGTGCGCCCTCCGGCTACGGCTACCCGCCGGCCGCGCCCGCATCCGGCGCCCCCTACCCCTACCAGGAGCCGGGGTTCGGCGAACCGGGCCACGGCCAGCCCGGGTTCGGCGAACCGAGCCACGGTCAGCCCGGGTTCGGTCAGCCGGCCTACCCCGAGCAGCTGCCGCGCGAGGAGTCCGGCCCGGTCTACGCCCAGCCCGGTCCGACCGGGCGCGGCGGCGAGTTCGGCACCTCGTTCAACCTGGCCCCGCCGATGCCCCCGCAGTCGGAGCAGCCCCAGGCCGCCCCGCCGGAGCCGGTCCGGTCCAACTGGATCGCGGTGGTCGCGGCCGACCGCGACTACTTCACCGAGATGATGGCCCGCAGCGGCCCGGAGGCGGCGGGCCTGTTCTTCCCGCCGTACTGCCCCGAGCGGCGCGTCCCGCTGACCGGCCGCGGCCAGCTGCGGATCGGGCGGCGCAGCCAGCACCGCGGGACCGTGCCGGAGATCGACCTCTCCGTCCCGCCGGAGGACCCGGGCGCCTCGCACCAGCACGCGCTGCTCGCCGAGCAGGCGGACGGCAGCTGGGTGCTGGTCGACCAGGACTCCACCAACGGCACCACGCTGAACGGCGGCGCCGAACCGGTCACCCCGCACACCGCGATCCCGCTGAACGACGGCGACCGGATCCACATCGGGGCCTGGACCACCATCAGCGTGCACCGCGCCTGAGCCGCCGCCCGCCCGGCCCGGCCGGACACAGCTCGGGCACACTTTGGGAAAATGATCTTCAAATCGCCCGGATCGCTGCCGCGGTGCGCCCGCCGCCCCTTAGTCTCAGGATCCATGACTGCAGCAATATCCGCCGACGGTATCCGTCAGCGGTACGGGGACGTACAAGCGGTCGACGGCGTGTCACTCACCGTCGAGGCCGGCGAGTTCTACGGGATCCTGGGCCCCAACGGCGCCGGGAAGACCACCACACTGGAGATCCTGGAAGGGATCCGCAAGCCCGACGAAGGGCGCATCGAGCTGCTGGGGCTGGCGCCCTGGCCCCGCAACAGGAAGCTGCTGCCGCGCATCGGCGTGCAGTTCCAGGCCTCGGCCTTCTTCAACAAGCTGACGGCGCGTGAGACCATCCGCTCCTTCGGCTCCTTCTACGGCGTCGGCCCCAAGCGGGCCGACGCGATGCTGGAACGGGTCGGCCTGACCGAGTCGGCCGGGGTGATGACCGACAAGATGTCCGGCGGCCAGGCCCAGCGGCTCTCCATCGCGTGCGCGCTGGTCCACGACCCGGAGCTGGTCTTCCTCGACGAGCCGACCACCGGCCTCGACCCGCAGGCCCGCCGCAACCTCTGGGACCTGCTGCGGACCATCAACGCCGAGGGCCGCACGGTCGTCCTGACCACCCACTACCTGGACGAGGCCGAGGTGCTCTGCGACCGCGTCTCGGTGATGGACCGCGGGAAGATCCTGCGCACCGGCGCACCGGCCGCCCTGGTCCGCGAGATCGACGACACCGTCCGGATCAGCGTGGAGTCCGGGCTGCTCACCGCCGAGCGGGCCCGCGAGCTGCTGGCCGCGGTCGGCGCCGAGGTCTCCGCCGTGGACGACGACGGCGTCTCGCTCTCCGTCGCCACCCGCCTGCCGGCCCCGGTACTCGCCGTGCTGGCCGAACAGAACGCCCTGCGTGGCCTGGAGGTCCGCGGCGCCACCCTGGAGGACGTCTTCCTCCAGCTCACCGGACGGGAGTACCGCGCATGACCGCCGACGAACGCACCCGCGGGGCGGCCGTCCCGGCCCAGCGCGGAACCGCCGGCCCCACCGCACCCGGTGAGCAGCCGGAGCGCGAGCGGGTCAGCGCCTTCGCGAGCCTGTCCCGGGTGATGCTGGTCTCCTTCCTCCGCGACAAGGCCGCCGTCTTCTTCGTGCTCCTCTTCCCGCTGATGTTCCTGATGCTGTTCGGCACCCTCCTCAAGGGCGCCAGCAGCCCGCACGCCAAGGTGGTGCAGGTCGGCCCGGTCCAGGTGCTGGACGCGGTGCAGGGCGACGGCCGGGCCGAGCTGGAGAAGGTCCTGACCATCAGCCGCAGCGACGACGAGGCCGCCGCCGTCCAGAAGGTCCGCAAGGGCGACCTCGACGCGGTGATCACGCAGGGCCCGGACGGCCGGGTGGTGCTGCGGTTCAGCGCCGCCGACCAGGTCCGCGCGGGCTCCGTCCAGGGCATCGTCAACTCGGTCGTCCAGCAGGCCAACCAGGCCGCCACCGGCAAGCCGCCGGCCTTCTCGCTGGACGTGAGCCGGGTCGAGGACGAGTCGCTGAAGCCGATCCAGTTCCTCACCCCCGGCCTGCTGGGCTGGGCGGTGGCCACCGGTGCGGTGTTCAGCGCCTCGCTGACCCTGGTGTCCTGGCGGAAGAAGATGGTGCTGCGCCGGCTGCGGCTGGCGCCGGTGAGCGCGGGGGCCATCATCTCCTCCCGGGTCGCGGTCTCGGTGATCACGGCGCTGGCCCAGACCGCGATCTTCCTGGTGGTCGCCACCACCCCGTTCTTCGGGCTCAAGCTGACCGGCAACTGGTGGCTGATCGTCCCGTTGGTGGTCTGCGCGACCGTCGCCTTCATGTCGATCGGCCTGCTGGCCGGGTCGCTCGCCAAGACCGAGGAGGCGGCCAACGGCATCTCGCAGATCATCGTGCTGCCGATGTCCTTCCTCTCCGGCTCGTTCTTCCCCACCGACGACATGCCGGCCTGGCTGAAGGCGATCTCCAACGCACTGCCGCTCAAGCACCTGGTCACCGCCGCGCAGTCGGTGCTGTCCCGGGGCGGCGGCGTGATGGACGCGCTGCCGGCCATGGGCGGGCTGCTGGCCTTCGCCGCCGTCGTCACCGCGATCGCGTGGCGGTTCTTCCGCTGGGAGGACGCGTAACGGCGGGCGTACCGCCGAGAGGTGTGCGGGGTCGTACGCCCGCGGTCCCGGGTCCCGGGTCCCGGTGTACGGCCCCGCCGCCGTCTGCGACCATGGTCGGGTGAACGAGATCCGGCGTGGCACGCTCAGCGAGGAGACCTTCTTCGACCAGGTCGGCGGCGAGCCGACCTTCCGGCGGCTGGTGCACCGGTTCTACCAGGGCGTCGCCGAGGACGAGTTGCTGCGGCCGATGTACCCGGAGGAGGACCTGGGCCCGGCCGAGGAGCGCCTGGCGCTGTTCCTGATGCAGTACTGGGGCGGCCCCCGCACCTACAGCGAGGAGCGCGGGCACCCTCGGCTCCGGATGCGCCACGTGCCGTTCCGGGTGGACCGCGCGGCGCACGACGCCTGGCTGCGGCACATGCGGACGGCGGTGGACGAGCTGGCGCTGCCGGCCGAGGCCGAGCGGCAGCTCTGGGAGTACCTGACGTACGCCGCCGCCTCGATGGTCAACACCGAGGGCTGAGCGGCGTCGGCGCCCGGGGCCCGCGGGCGGACCGGGCCTAGCGGGCGGGGCTGAGGCCCAGGCCTGCTCCGGGCGCGGCCGCCGTACGGACCGCCACCGACCCGGCCGGGGCGCTCAGCCGCAGCCAGCCGCCCGCCCGGTGCACGGTCAGCGGGGCGTCCGGCTTCAGGAAGCCGATCACGTAGGCCGCGTGTGCGGCGCGCAGGGGCAGTTCGGGCAGCGCGGTCACCGGCCGCGACCAGATCTCGTCGGCGAGCGCGTCCAGCACCGCGCGGCTGCGGTGGTGCTCCGGAACGGCCTCGCTGCGCTCGCGGAACTCCCGCACCCCGGACATCAGTTCGGGGTAGACCTCGGCCACCGGCGGCTCCCCGACCGGCCGCCAGCCGGCGCGCGGCGGCAGCAGGCCGGCCCAGGCCGGTCCGGTGACGGCGGCCGGCAGGGCGACGGTGTCGGCCCCGCCGTCCAGGCCGTCCAGCAGCTGGCCCGCGGAGACCGTCCGGTCGACCGGTTCGACGCTCCCGGACAGCCGCGCGGTACGGATCGCCAGCGCGCCGGAGCCGCCCAGCGGCAGCCGTCCGAAGACCGCCAGCACGCCCGAGTCCGAGCCGTCCGCCGCCGGCACCGCCTGCAGGCGCACCGCCGCCGCCCGGTCGAACCGCAGCAGGCGGACCAGGAACGCCGCGAGGTCGGCGGCCTCCCCGGCGTCGGCGAGGGCGAGGGGGGCGGTACCGGTCAACGTGTTCAGCTCGAATCCGTGGGTCGGTGGTGGTGGTCCGGGGTCGTGGTGCGGTGCCCGGCGGGGGTGCGGTGCCCAGCGGGGGGTGCGGTGCCCAGCGGGGGGTGCGGTACCCGGCGGGGGGTGCGGTGCCCGCTGGTCAGACGGCCGCGACGGCGCGCGCCCCGGCCGACCGGTCCGCGACGGCGCCATCCTGGTCGTCGTCCGCGTAGCGGGAGAGGAAGTCCCGCTCCACGGCGCTGATCCGGCGCGGCCGGCCCTCCGCCAGGTCGTAGGGGACGACCACGGTGGACGCCCGGACGTAGACCGTCTCGGTGCCGTCCTCGGCGGTGTCCTTGATCTCGTACGCGACGGTCAGCGAGGCGACGCCGATCTTGGTCACCCAGGTCTCGATGGTGACCGGCTCGGGCCGGTGCACCAGCGGCCGCTTGTAGTCGATCTCGTGGCGCGCCACCACCGAGCCGCCCGCGAACTCCCCGGCGCCGGCCTCGGCGGCCTGGGTGAACATGAAGTCGATCCGGGCCTCCTCCAGGTAGCGCAGGAAGACCACGTTGTTGACGTGCCCGAACGCGTCCATGTCGGACCAGCGCAGCGGGCAGGCGTAGATGTGGCGGGCCACGGAATCTCCTCGACGTCCGGTTCCCGCCGACCGGTGGTGGCCGGCGGGCCGCGGCCCGGCAGGCCGCCCCGGAGGGCGGTCGGCCGGGCCGTCGTGACGGCTGGGTGTCAGCCTCGGGTCAGCTTCTTGTAGGTGGCCCGGTGCGGACGGGCGGCGTCGGCGCCCAGCCGCTCGACCTTGTTCTTCTCGTACGACTCGAAGTTGCCCTCGAACCAGAACCACTTGCTCTCGCCCTCGTAGGCGAGGATGTGGGTGGCCACCCGGTCCAGGAACCAGCGGTCGTGGGAGATGACCACGGCGCAGCCGGGGAACTCCAGCAGCGCGTTCTCCAGCGAGGACAGGGTCTCGACGTCGAGGTCGTTGGTGGGCTCGTCGAGGAGCAGCAGGTTGCCGCCCTGCTTGAGGGTGAGCGCCAGGTTCAGGCGGTTGCGCTCACCGCCGGAGAGCACGCCGGCCGGCTTCTGCTGGTCCGGGCCCTTGAAGCCGAAGGCCGACACGTAGGCGCGGGACGGCATCTCGACCTGGCCGACGTTGATCCAGTCCAGACCGTCGGAGACGACCTCCCAGAGGGTCTTCTTCGGGTCGATGTTGGACCGGGTCTGGTCGACGTAGCTGATCTTGACGGTCTCGCCGACCTTGACCGTGCCGCTGTCCGGGGTCTCCAGGTCCTGGAGCATCTTGAAGAGCGTGGTCTTGCCGGCGCCGTTCGGACCGATGATGCCGACGATGCCGTTGCGCGGCAGGGTGAAGCTGAGGTCGTCGATCAGGACCTTCTCGCCGAAGGCCTTGTTGAGGTTCTCGACCTCGATGACGACGCTGCCCAGGCGCGGGCCCGGCGGGATCTGGATCTCCTCGAAGTCCAGCTTCCGCATCTTGTCGGCCTCGGCCGCCATCTCCTCGTAACGGGCGAGACGGGCCTTGGACTTGGCCTGGCGGCCCTTGGCGTTGGAGCGGACCCACTCCAGCTCTTCCTTGAGGCGCTTGGCGCGCTTGGCGTCCTTCTGCCCCTCGACCTTGAGACGGGACTGCTTGGTCTCCAGGTAGGTGGAGTAGTTGCCCTCGTAGGGGTAGGCGCGGCCGCGGTCGAGCTCCAGGATCCACTGGGCGACGTTGTCCAGGAAGTACCGGTCGTGGGTCACGGCCACGACGGTGCCCTTGTACTTCTCCAGGTGCTGCTCCAGCCAGTTCACCGACTCGGCGTCGAGGTGGTTGGTGGGCTCGTCGAGCAGCAGCAGGTCGGGGGCCTCCAGCAGCAGCTTGCAGAGCGCGACGCGGCGCTTCTCGCCACCGGAGAGCTTGGTGACCGGCCAGTCGCCGGGCGGGCAGCCCAGGGCGTCCATGGCCTGCTCCAGCTGGGCGTCCAGGTCCCAGGCCTCGGCGTGGTCCAGCTCCTCCTGGAGCTTGCCCATCTCGTCCAGCAGCGCGTCCGAGTAGTCGGTCGCCATCAGCTCGGCGATCTCGTTGAAGCGGTCGAGCTTCCCCTTGATCTCCTTGACGCCGTCCTCGACGTTCTCCAGGACGGTCTTGCTCTCGTCGAGCGGCGGCTCCTGGAGCAGCATGCCGACGGTGAAGCCGGGCGAGAGGAAGGCGTCGCCGTTGGAGGGCTGCTCCAGGCCGGCCATCATCTTCAGCACGGTGGACTTGCCGGCGCCGTTGGGGCCGACGACACCGATCTTCGCTCCCGGGAGGAAGCTGAGCGTCACGTCGTCAAGGATGACCTTGTCTCCGTGCGCCTTGCGCACCTTGCGCATCGTGTAGATGTATTCCGCCACGTGAGATCGCTCCGGCGTCGTCGGGAGTATTCGGCTTGCAGCGTTCCATTGTGCCGCACCCGGCCCGGAGCCCCGACCGCCCGCCCTGCCCCACCGGGGTATCCGGCCGGCTCTCCCGCGCTCTCCACGGCGGACGTCCGCGCCGGGCCCGCGCCCGCCGCGCCCCCGCCCGGCTCCGGACGCGACCCGGCCCGGCTCCCCGCATCGCTGCGGGGAGCCGGGCCGGGCCGGGTCGGCGCTGGCGAGCCAGGGGCCTCAGACCCCGTGGTTCAGGACCTCAGGTGCGGTCCGGACCGTGCTCAGGCGGCGGTGCCGCTGTGGCGGCCGCGACGGCGCAGGACGAAGACCGCGGCGCCGCCGGCCACGACCAGGCCACCGGCGACGGCGGCGATGATCGGGGTGGCGTCGTTACCACCGGTCTGGGCCAGGCCGGTGGTGCCGGCCGGGGTGGTGGTGGCCGGAGCCGGGTGGGCGGCGGTGGTGGTGGCGGAGGCCGACGGGGTGGTGCTCGGGGTGCCGGTGGGCGCCGGGGTGGCCGAGGCGCTCTTGCTCGGCGACGGGGTGCCGGTCGGCGTGGTGCCGCTGGTCACCTTGCAGTCCAGGATGCCCTTGAACTCCTTGGTGAAGCCGTTCGGGCCGGTGACGGTGATGTCGTAGGCGGTGTCCTCGGCGACCGGGACGAGGACGCTCTCGACCTTGCCCGGCTGGACGGTGAGGGTCTTGCCCGGCTTCACCGTGACGCTGGCCGGCTCGTCGCCGCCGTTGGCGACGGAGACGCGGACGCCGTTGTTGTCACACTCGACCTGGGAGATGCTGTCGACCTGCGCGCCCTTGCCCTGCTTCCAGACGGCCTTGGCGGCGTCGGCGACGCTGAGCTTGGTGGAGCCGGCCAGGATCATGGTCTGGCTGTGCTTCGCGGGGGTGTACCCCTTGCTCAGGAAGACGCGGCCGCTGGGCACGACGGTCTCGGCCGAGGCCTTCACGGTGGCGGCGCCGTCCGGGGTGCCGGCCGGCACGTCCAGGAAGAGCTGGGTGTCCTTGGCCACCGGGCCGGTCAGACCGGTGACCGGCTTGCCGTCCTTGTCGACCAGCTTCACCTTGTCCGCGGCGTCGCCGGAGACCGCGAGCTTCACCTCGTTGGCGCTGGAGTTGATGGTGAACGGACCGAGCTTGTTGCCCGGCTTGCCCGACACCGAGTCCGGGGTGAGGCTCAGCGAGGGCTTGGGCTCGGCGGCGATGCCCTTGTTGGCGTCGCTGACGAGGTAGTCGCGCAGCTGCTTGGCCTGCGGGTCGGTCGGGATGGCGTTCTTGCCGTCGGAGAACTTCCAGATCGCGGCCTGGGTGCCCGCGGCGGCGTCCTCCTTGGTCAGCTCGCCCTGGACACCCGCGGCCTTGGCCAGCTTCGGGAGGTCCTCGGCCTTGACCTGCGGGTAGGAGTTCTCCAGGATCCAGCGGATCTTGGCGGCGGCCTCGGCCTTGCCCTTGCCGCCCAGCGAGCTCGACTTCCAGTCGGACTCCTGGTACTCGACACCGCTGGTGATGTCGACCGGGTGGTCGATGTCGATGCAGTACGTCTTGATCTCGCCGTTGGGCGTCTTGAGGGTGAACAGGCCACCCTGGATGGGGTGGCTGCCCTCGATGGCGATCTCCTCGCTCAGCAGCGTGGGCTGGATCACTGCCGTGACACCCGCGCCGGGGGCGTCGGCCGCAACCGCCGCACCGGTCGCGAACAGGCTTCCGCCCAGCGCGATGCCGGTCGTGAGCATGACAGTGGATATGCGCGGAAGACTCCGCCCCTGCATCTGGAACATCTGGGATCCCTCCGGGCCAGGCCGCACCGAAGGGCGACCCGCCTTGCATTGCCGCGCCCCCTGTGGCGCCGCTGCACGTGTGTGAACCAGACGAATCCTATTGACGCCCGCGGGCCCGCAAACCCCCATGCGAAATCAGGACGATTCCGTATCTGGATCGTTATCAACGGTCCCAGCATCCACACAAGCTGACGATCAGCCAGAAAGTGTGGATCTTTCGCTTAACCCGTGGATGATTGCACAGGCAGAGACAACTACCTTCTCGATCAACATATTTGTCGACAGTTGAGCTCGACCCCGGGTCAGGCCGGCACCCTCCGGCGGGCACCGCCGCCCACGGGGTTTCACCGCCCACCCCTCCCCTGCCGGTCGCAGCGGCACCTCTGCTTCCGGTCGCGGCCGGGACCCCGCCTCCGACCGCAACGGCACCCTGTCGGCGCCGGCGGAGTTCGCCACCGACACGCCTCCGGCCGCCCGAGGCGGGCCGCTTCGGTCGCTCCGGCCGCATTGGTCGCGGGATTCACCGATCACCACCGCTCCGACCCCGCCCACGGAACACGCTCTGCTCCCTCGAATGCACCGTACGAAATCGACCGGCACGGGTTGAGAGTGCACTTCCCGGGAAATCCTTGCCGAGGGGGGATCCGAAATCCGGTGGACAACTCGGGCAGGCGGAAAACCGTCGTCACCCCCAGGGGTGAATTTCAGCCTTCCGCGCTCCCTCCGCCCCTGATCTGCGCTGGCCATGACAACAATCGACCCGCTTCCCACCCTGCCTCGGCACCCCCAAGGGTGGGTGCATCGGACGTCCCCGCACGTCATCCGACCGAACGAACCCGAATACGACCCCCCACCCGCTCCGAGGGTGACTCTTTCTCCGTGCCGAATCCATAACGGGTGGGGCGGCAGCCCCGTAACGACTGCACAACGTCCGGCCCCGAAGACCGCCAGACCGCTGCACGCACGGCCTTCACCTGCGATTATCGGACCGCTCCACCGAGGCCGACACACCCGCAACGGTGCCGTTACAGCCGGCCGAGGAACTGGGCACCCTTATCCTGTCCCCGACAGGACGAGGGCCCGCCAACCCCCAACCCCACCCTCAGGTACGGGGCCGGACGGCGGGCGCGGCACGCGTCCGTCACCCGATCCCGGCAACGGTCACGCCCATCAGGGCGCCGTCCGTCCCGCCCCCATAGCTCAGCGGATAGAGCACCCGCCTTCTAAGCGGTAGGTCGCAGGTTCGAATCCTGCTGGGGGCACACATCGACGGGGCCGGCCCGCCCGGAGCGGGCGTCCCCCTCCGCCCGGCCGCATCCGCGGCCGAGTTCCCGGCCCTTACCGGCCGACAACCCGCCCGGAATCCGGTGCGAACTCACGGTGAATGCGCGAACACCCCGAGCGATAATCAGGGGTGTTTTGCGGTGCGTCACCGCGCGACTACACCCAGGGCAAATTCCGTTGGCATAGTCACCGGGCTCGCACCGGCGGGACACCCCGGCGGCAGCCGCCTGCCGGCACCGGTCAGGAGATGCCGGGACCCGCCGGGGTCGCGGCCAGGCCGGCCAGGTAGGCGTCCAGCAGCGCCGTCTGCCGCTCGGGCGGGTACGCCGACGGGGCGAGCAGCGCCTGCACCACCAACCCCAGGACGAAGGCCTGCGCCCCGGCCGCCAGCTCGGCCGGCGCGAGCCGGTCCGGCAGCTCGCCGAGCCGCTGGGCGGCCGCCACGTGTTCCGCCAGCATCTCCCGTGCCCGCGCGTACCGGACGGCATGGGCGGCGGCCAGGTCGGGATCGGCCAGCGAGGCGTCCCAGGAGCCGACCCAGATCCGGTTGCCGGCCGTGGCAGCGTCGTCCAGCGGGAGGATGTCGAGCAGCGCGGCCCGCAGGCGGGGCAGCCCCGCGGGCGGCAGCGGCGCGCCGTCCGCCGGGGCGTTGCGGCGCGGTCGGTCCAGCGAGCGCCGGTCGAGCTCGTCCAGCGCGTACGCCACCAGCGCCCGCTTGTTGGGGAAGTAGTGCGTCAACAGGCCGGTGGAGGCGCCCATTTCGGCGGCGACCGCGCGCAGGGTCAACCCGCCGAAGCCGCGCGACGAGAGCACCCGCCACACTGCCTCGGAGACCTCCAGTCGTCGGGCGGCATGGTCTCCACGGGCAGGCGTCATGGAGCTATCGTACATACCAAACGTTTGTTACGGATGCGGGGACCACCGACCCGCGCTCCTTCGAAAGGCCCACCCATGTTCGCCATCCCTCTGGCCGACAATGCCGAGCTGCGTCCGCTGGAGCCCTGGCAGGCTCCCGAGTTCTTCGCCCACATCGAGCGGGCCCGCGCCCACATGGACCCGTGGATCGGCTGGGCCGGACGCTCCACCGACCTGGACTCGGCCCGTGCCACCCTGCAGGGCTACGCCGACCGTCAGGCCGCCGACGCCGGCCGGCTCTTCGGCATCTGGCTGGACGGAACGCTGGTCGGCGGCACGATGTTCGTGAGCTTCAGCACCGCCACCTCCACCGCCGAGATCGGCGTCTGGACGGAGCCCGCCGGCGAGGGCCGTGGCCTGGTCGGCGCCGCCGTCCGCCACCTGATCGAGTACGCCTTCACCGTCCGCGGACTGCACCGGCTGGAGTGGCACACCAGCCCGGACAACGTCCGCAGCCAGGCGCTCGCCCGGCGGGTGGGCATGACGCTGGACGGCACCCTGCGGGAGTCCTACCTGAACAACGGCGTCTTCCAGGACTCGCAGATCTGGTCCGTCCTGGCGCACGAGTGGCAGCCTGCCCCTGCCTGACACCGCGGCACCCGTCACACCCTCAGCACCCCGGCGACCCGGCACCCCGGCGACCCGGCGTCGTCGCCCACGGCGCCCGGCCCCTCGGAACGACGAAGGGCCCGGTGGACGGCCGTCCACCGGGCCCCGCCCGCCGCCCCCGCCCGGGCGGCGGGCACCGGCGGCTCGGCGGCCGGGCGGCACCCCGACCGCCGGGGAGTGCCGCCGGGCGTTCCTGAGAGAGTGGGCGCACCACGATCACCGGAGGTGCGCATGGACGACCAGCCGCTGCTCACGCGGGACCGCTCCCCGTTGCCCACGCACGTCGAGGGCCTCAACGCCCGGACCGGCGAGGACGGCGTCGCGGTACTGGAGTTCGCCCGGCCGCACCGGCGTAACGCGATCACCCTGGCGATCTGGCAGGCCCTGCCGAAGGTGCTGCAGCAGCTGGCCGAGCAGCCGGGCGTGCGCGCTCTGCTGGTCACCGGCGCCGGCGGCACCTTCAGCGCCGGCGCGGACATCACCGAGCTGTCCGAGGTCTACGGCGATCCGGACCTCGCCGACGCCTACCACGCCACCAACGTCGCCGCCGAGGAGGCGCTCGCGGCCTTCCCGCACCCCACGATCGCGGTGGTGCACGG
Organism: Kitasatospora hibisci; assembly: GCF_043950205.1. Classification (NCBI taxonomy): domain Bacteria; kingdom Bacillati; phylum Actinomycetota; class Actinomycetes; order Kitasatosporales; family Streptomycetaceae; genus Kitasatospora; species Kitasatospora hibisci. The sequence goes on from NZ_CP171642.1 coordinate 2,606,524, forward strand.
GGCCTGCGTCGGCGGCGGCTGCCAGCTGGCCGTCGCCTGCGACCTGCGGTTCGTCGCCGAGACCGCCCGGATGGGCATCACCCCGGCCAGGCTCGGCGTGGTCTACCCGGCGGTGCCGACCCTGCGGCTGGCCCGGCTGGTCGGCCCGGCCCGGGCGAAGCTGCTGCTGTTCTCCGGTGAGTTGGTGACCGGCCGGGAGAACGTCGCGCTCGGCCTCGCCGAACGCGCCCTGCCGGATGCCGAGCTCGACGCCGGCGCCCTGGAGTTCGCCCGCCTGCTGACCCGGCGCTCGCCGCAGACCATCGGCGCGGTCAGGGCGGCTCTGGCCGTCCCGCCGGAGCAGGCGGCCGAGGCGCTGCGTCCCTGGGAGCGCCGGTCCCGCGAGGCCTCCGACACCCACGAGGGCCTCGCCGCCTTCCTCGAAGGCCGCCCGCCCCGTTTCTGAGCCCCCGCGCCCGGACCGCGGACGGCGACGGCCCGGCGTCCGGCCGGAGCCGGGGGCCGGGCCGTCGGGGGCCGGGCCGTCGCCGGGCCGTCGGGAGTGGTCAGCGGATGGGCATGCCCGAGATGGCGCGGGCGATGACCAGGCGCTGGATCTCGCTGGTGCCCTCGAAGATCGAGTAGATCGCGCTGTCCCGGTGCATCCGCTCCACCGGGTACTCGCGGGTGAACCCGTTGCCGCCGAGGATCTGCATCGCCTGGGCGGTGACCCACTTGGCGGTCTCGCCCGCGTACAGCTTGGACATCGAGCCCTCGGCCGCGGTGAACGGCTGGTTGTTGGCCGCCATCCAGGACGCGCGCCAGACCAGCAGCCGGGCGGCGTCGATCCGGGTCTTCATGTCGGCCAGCTGGAAGGCCACGCCCTGGTTGTCGATGATCGGACGGCCGAACTGCACGCGGGTCCTGGCGTAGTCCAGAGCCACCTCGTACGCGGCGCGCGCGATGCCGATCGCCTGGGCCCCGACCGCCGGCCGGGAGGCCTCGAAGGTGGCCATCGCGGCGTTGCCCTTGCCGGCCGCGCGCTTCGCGCCCTCGCGGGCCCGGGCCAGCCGCTCGTCCAGCTTCTCCTTGCCTCCGAGCAGGCAGTGGCCGGGCAGCCGGACGCCGTCCAGGACGACCTCGGCGGTGTGCGAGGCGCGGATGCCGTGCTTCTTGAACTTCTGCCCCTGGCTCAGCCCGGGCGTGCCCGGCGGCACCACGAAGGAGGCCTGGCCGCGCGCCCCGAGCGCCGGGTCGACGGCGGCCACCACCACGTGCACGGCGGCGATCCCGCCGTTGGTGGCCCAGGTCTTCGTGCCGTTGAGCACCCACTCGTCCTTGGCCTCGTCGTAGACGGCCCGGGTGCGCAGTGCCGAGACGTCCGAGCCGGCGTCGGGCTCGGAGGAGCAGAACGCGGCCACCTTGACGTCCTCCGGCGTGCCGAACATCTGCGGGGCCCAGGTGCCGATCTGCTCCTCGGTGCCGTTGGCGAGGACGGCGACCGCCGCGAGCGTGGTGCCGACGATGGACAGGCCGATGCCGGCGTCGCCCCAGAACAGCTCCTCCATGGCGATCGGGATGCCGACGCCGGAGGGGTCGAAGTACTGCTGGGCGTAGAAGTCCAGGGAGTAGATGCCGAGCTTGGCCGCTTCCTGGATGACCGGCCACGGGGTCTCCTCCCGCTCGTCCCACTCGGCCGCGGCCGGGCGCATCACGTCGGCGGCGAAGCCGTGCAGCCAGTCGCGTACGGCGAGCTGGTCCGCGCCCGGGTCCAGCGAGAACGTGCTCATGATGCCTCCGGTGGGAGCGGCGGCCCCCGGCCCGGACTCCTGGCGGGCGGGGAGCGCTGAAGCGGTGTCGGTCAGGTGTTACCGGCGGTAACATCGCCGGAGTCTGCTACTCATAGGTAGGAATGTCAACGCCCCGCACGACACCGCCCGGACCACGGCGGACCACGACCCCTCAGCCGCGACCCCGCCGGCCAGACCCGTCAGGAGCCCCCATGCCGCCCGCCGACGAACCGCGCCGGGAGCAGCTGCTCAACGCCGCCGACCGGGTGATCCAGCGGGACGGCCCGGGCGCCAGCATGAACGCCATCGCCGCCGAGGCCGGCATCACCAAGCCGATCCTGTACCGCCACTTCGGCGACCGGAACGGGCTGATCCGGGCCCTGACCGAGCGCCACACCAGCGGCCTGCTGGCCGCCGTCCGGGCCGCGCTCAACGAGCCGCTGGAACGGCGCGACCGGGTCGAGCACGTGCTGGACACCTACCTGTCCGGCATCGAGGCCCGCCCGCAGGTCTACCGGCTGCTCACCCACCCCGAGCCCGGCGACCCGAGCGGCGCCGGGCACGCGCTCGCCCCGGCACTGCGGCAGATCGCCGAGGAGATCACCCGGGCCGTCGACAGCCAGGTCGACCTCGGCGCCGACCGCGAACTCCTCGCCGAGGCCTGGGGGCGGGGCATCACCGGCATGGTCCTGGCGGCCGGGGACTGGTGGCTGGAGACCAGGCCCTGCTCGCGGACCCGGATGGTCCAGGCGCTCGCCGACCTGCTCTGGGGCCGGCTCGCGGCTGCCGCCGACCTCCCCACCGCCGTCCTGCCGGCCCCGGCCGCGGAGGCCCCGCCGGTCTGAGCCGCCCCGGCGCCCCCGGGGCCCCCGCCGGCGGCCGGGACTCGGCCGAAGTCCCGGCTCCCGTGCGGTACAAGACTCTTGTGCGGTACACGACGATCCGGGCATCATCGGGCCCCACCCCAGCCCGAGCGATCCCCCAGAGGTCCCGATGCGCTTACGCCGCACCGTCGTTGCCCTCCTGCTCGCCGCCACCGCCGCCGCGACCCCGTTCACCGCCGGCCCGGCCGAGGCCCGGTCGGCACCCCGTGAAGCCGCCTACCCGACCGGCACGGCCACCACCGCCGACCGCACCAGCCTCACCGATTCCGCAGGCCGCCGCCTGCAACTGCGCGGCTTCAACCTCGACAAGTACGCCGAGGCCACCGAGCAGGACGTCGAGGGCCTCGCCGACCGGGGCTTCACCCTGATCCGGGTCGCCGTCTCCTGGACCAGGCTGGAGCCGCAGCGCGGCCGCCTCGACGAGGCCGAGCTGAACCGGCTGCACCGCGTCCTCGGCTGGGCAGACCGGTACGGCCTGCTGGCCCTGGTCGACTTCCACCAGGACGTCTACGGGCCGAAGTTCGGCGGCGGCGACCGCGGCATCCCGGTCTGGGCCACCCGCGACGACGACCTGCCGTTCACCCCGGACCCGGACGACTGGTTCGCCGGCTACTTCCAACCCGCCGTCCAGGCCGCCTTCCGCCACCTCTACGACGACCCCGACCTGCGCACCTGGCAGGCCGACTTCTACACCCGACTCGCCCGCGAACTGCGCCGCCACCGCTCACTGTTGGGCTACGACCTGTTCAACGAACCGTTCGGCCCGGTGGACGGCGACCCGACCGACCCGGCCGTCCTCGCCGCCTCCGCGGCCGCCCTCGAACAGGGCCGGCTCGCCGACATGTACCGCCGGTTGATCCGGGCCGTGCGCCGGGCCGACACCCGCGCCTGGCTGTTCGTCGAGCCCACCGTCCTGGTCGGCCAGGGCGTGCCCACCCGGCTGCCCGGTTTCACCGACCCCCGCCCCGGCGCGACCCGGATCGGCTACGCGCCGCACTTCTACGACACCGCCGTCGAATCCGGCGCCGACTGGGACCCTGCCGGCGGCTTCGTCGAGGACTACACCGCCGCGATCACCGCGTACCCGGCCGAACACCGGCTGCCGGTCCTGGTCGGCGAGTGGGGCCCGCCCGACTCCCGCAGGCCCGGCAACACCCAGCTGGTCCGCCGCCAGGTCGCGGCCATGGACGGCTTCGCCGCCGGCTGGGCCATGTGGTACTGGTGCCGCGGCAACGGCGGCTACTGCGCCCTCGACCCGGCCGGCCGGCCCGCCCCCGGGGACGAGCCCGTCTTCGGCCCCTACCCGGTGGCGGTCGCCGGCTCGGACCCGGCCACCACGGCCGGCCCGGACGGCCACACCGTGCGCTACCGCGCCGACGGCACCGGCCACAGCACCGAACTCACCCTGCCCGCCTCGGCGTTCCCCACCGGCGCGCGGGTCGCCGTGGTGCCCGCCGGAGCCCGGGTCGAGATCGACCAGCCGGCCGGCGACCGCGCCGGCACCGCCCGGATCCGCCTCCCGCACGCCCGGCCGGGCACCCCGGTCACGGTCACCCTCACCCCCCGCTGAGCCCGGGCGGCCCGCCGCGCACGGGCGGGCCGCCCCGAAGCGCCTACGCCAGGCCGCGGCGGGCCAGCAGCGGGCCGGGCTGCGGGTCGCGCCCGACCACCGCGCGGAAGGACTCCAGCGCGTCCCGGCTGTCCCCGCGCGAGAGCAGCTCGCGGCGGAACACCTCGCCGCTCTCCCGCACGCTGCGGCCGTTCCGCTCGAACCAGTCCACCGTCTCGGCGTCCAGCACCTCGGACCAGATGTACGCGTAGTAGCCCGCGCTGTAGCCTCCCGAGAAGATGTGCGAGAAGTACGCCGTCCGGTAGCGCGGCGGGATCGCCGCCACCGACAGCCCCGCCTTCGCCAGTGCCGTGGCCTCGAACTCCTCGGCGTCCGCGACCTCCTGGCCCTCCGGCACGCTGTGCCAGGCCCAGTCCAGCAGCGCCGCCGCCAGGTACTCGACGGTCCGGAAGCCCTGCCCGAAGCCCTCGGCCGCCGCCATCCGCTCGACCAGCTCGGCCGGCAGCGGCTCCCCCGTCACGTGGTGCCGGGCGTAGTTGGCCAGCACCTCCGGCCGGACCATCCACATCTCGTTCACCTGCGAGGGGAACTCGACGAAGTCCCGCGGCACGTCGGTGCCGGCGAAGTACGGGTAGCGCACGTCCGAGAAGAGCCCGTGCAGCGCGTGCCCGAACTCGTGGAACAGCGTGCGCACCTCGTCCCAGGAGAGCAGCACCGGCTCACCCGGCGCCGGGCGGGCGACGTTCAGGTTGTTGTACACCACCGGCCGCTGTCCCAGCAGCCCCGACTGGGTGACCAGTTCGTCCATCCAGGCCCCGCCGCGCTTGGACGCCCGGGCGTGGAAGTCCCCGAGGAACAGACCCAGCGGACGGCCGTCCTCCTCGAACACCTCGAAGACCCGCACGTCCGGGTGGTAGGCGACAAGGTCGGTGCGCTCGGTGAAGGTCACCCCGTAGGCCAGGTTGGCGGCGAAGAAGACGCCGTCCCGCAGCACCCGCTCCAGCTCGAAGTACGGGCGCAGCGCCCCGGCGTCCACCTGGTACGAGGACTGCCGGACCTGCTCCGAGTAGTACGCCCAGTCGTGCGCGGCGATCTCCTCGATCCCGTCGGCCGCGGCCAGCTTGGCCAGCTCGGCGGCCTCCCGGCGGGCGTTGGCCACCGCCGGCGGCACCAGCCGGGCCAGCAGGGCGTCCACCGCGTCGACGCTGCCCGCGGTCTCGTCCGCCACCACGTAGGCGGCGTGTGTGTCGTACCCGAGCAGCCGGGCCCGCTCGGCGCGCAGCGCGGACATCCGGATCGCCAGCGGCCCGTTGGTCGCGACGGCACGGCCCAGCGAGGCCGCCAGCAGGCGCTCGCGCACCGAGCGGTCGGTGAGGGAGGCCAGCTCGCTCTGGTTGGAGAAGTTCTTCAGGCTGAGCACGTACCTGCCGTCGTGCCCGAGCGCCCGGCCGTTCTCGGCCGCGGCGGCGATCTCGTCCGGCGAGAGGCCGGCCAGCTCCTCGGCGGAGTCCACCACCAGCGCCCGGGCATTCGAGTCGGCCGCCACGTTCTGCCGGAACACCGCGGACGCGGTGGCCAGTTCGGCGTTCAGCTCGCGCAGCCGCTGCTGCCGGTCGGCGTCCAGCCGTGCGCCGGCCCGGACGAAGGCCGTGTGCCACCGCTCCAGCAGCCGCAGCGACTCCGGGTCCAGCCCCAGCTCGGCGCGGCGCGCGTACAGCTCCTCGACCCGGGCGAACAGGGCCGCGTCCAGGTGGATCGCGTCCCGGTGCGCCGCCAGCAGCGGGCTGATCTCGGCGTCCACCCGGTCCACCCCGGGCGTGGTGTCCGCGGAGCTCTGGTTCTGGAAGACCACCCGGACCCGGCGCAGCAGGGCCCCGGAGCGCTCCAGCGCGATCAGCGTGTTCTCGAAGGTCGGCGGCTCCTGGTTGGTGGTGATCTCACCGATCTCCGCGAGCTGCTCGGCCATTCCGCGCTCGAAGGCGGGCAGGTAGTGCTCTTCCCGGATCTCGGCGAAGGGCGGCAGTTCGTAGACCAGGGTGCTGGGCTTGAAGAAGGGGTTCTCCGTCATTCGGCCGACCCTACGCGTTGGCACCGGCCCTGCCTACGCCGCCCGGTCGGCTCGACGGCGCACCGCACCGGCCCCGGCGCGCCACCCGGACCGCGTGCCCGAGCCACGCGCCCGAGCCACGCCCCTCCCACGCGCCCCCGCCGCGTCGACCCCGGCCGACCTGCGGCGCCCCGCCCTCCGACCGGCTGTCGTACCCACCGGTTACCGTCGAGGTCCCCGTCCGTCCGCCCGAGAGGAGGAGCCCGCGTGGCGCCCCGGATCGCCCTCGTCCCCGACCCGCACGGCCCGGGCGGCCGGCTGCAGCCCCTTGACGACGCCGGCACCCCGCTCGGCCCGCCTGCCGAGGCCCCCGACCTCGCGGCCGCCGTCACCGCCGCCGAGCGGGACGGCACCGTCCGGTGGGTCTGGGCCGCCGCCGACAGCGCCTACGCACCCCTCCTCCCCCGGCTGCCCGACCGGCTCGCCCGCTGCCACGACCTGCGGCTGGTCGAGGCGCTGCTGCTGGCCCACGAGGGCCGGTTCGGCGCGCCGCGCTCGCTCGGCGCCGCCTGGGCGCGGCTCCGCGGCCTGCCCGTCCCGCCCGACCTTCCCGAGCCCGGCTCCGCCGAGTCCGACGACGGCCAGGACACCCTCTTCGCCCCCGACCGGCTCCAGCTGCCGCCCGGGGCCGACCCGCTGGCCGCGGTGGTCGCCGTCCACGCCGAACAGCAGCGCCGGCTCGCCGCGATCCAGGACGACGGCGCCCGCGCCCGGTTCCGGCTGCTGGTCGCCGCCGAGTCGGCGGGAGCCCTGGTGGCCGCCGAGATGGCGTACGACGGCCTGCCGTGGCGCGCCGACATCCACGACCGGCTGCTCACCGAGCTGCTCGGCCCGCGCCCGGGTGTCCCCGGCGCCCGGCCCAAGCTCCTCGCCGACCTCGCCGCCGAGCTCCGGCAGGCCCTCGGCGGGCGCCCGTTCAACCCCGACTCGCACACCCAGGTGCTGCGCGCCTTCGCCGACCGCGGAATCCAGCTCGGCTCGACCCGCTCCTGGGAGCTGAAGGAGGTGAACCACCCGGCCGCCCGGCTGCTGGTCCGGTACAAGGAGCTCTCCCGGATCCACACCGCGCACGGCTGGGCCTGGCAGGACGCCTGGGCCCGCGGCGGCCGCTTCCGCCCCGAGTACGTGGTCGGCGGCGTGGTGTCCGGACGCTGGGCCAGCCGCGGCGGCGGCGCCCTGCAGATCCCGCGCATCCTGCGCCGCGCCGTGGTCGCCGACCCGGGTTGGCTGCTGGTCGTCGCCGATGCCGCCCAGCTGGAACCGCGCGTCCTCGCCGCCCTCTCCCAGGACGCCGGTCTGGCCCGCACCGCCGCCGGCGGCGACCTGTACGAGGCGCTGGCCGCCACCGCCTTCCACGGGGACCGCGACAAGGCCAAGCTCGGCCTGCTCGGCGCCATGTACGGCCAGACCAGCGGCGACATCGGCCCGCTGCTGAACACCCTGCGCCATCGCTACCCCGCCGCCATGGGCTACGTCGAGGCGGCCGCCCGCACCGGCGAGGACGGCGGCGTGGTCGCCTCCCGACTGGGCCGGGTCTGCCCGCCGCCCTCCGCCGACTGGCTCGACCTCACCGAGGCGGCGGAGACGGCCGGCGACGCCGGCGGGCGCTCGGCCCGCGCCCGGGGGCGCTTCACCCGCAACTTCGTGATCCAGGCCAGCGCCGCCGACTGGGCGCTCGCCCTGCTCGCCGCGCTGCGCCGCAGGCTGAACGCCCTGCCGGTGGCCGGCCCCGCCGAACGCCCGCACCTGGTCTTCTTCCAGCACGACGAGGTGGTGGTGCACACCCCGGCCAACCTCGCGGACGGGGTGGCCGACGCCGTCGCCGCCGCGGCCGACGAGGCCCGGCTGCTGGTCTTCGGGGACACCCCCGTCCGCTTCCCGCTGACCACTGCGGTGGTGGACTGCTACGCGGACGCCAAGTAGGCGGGGCGAGTCGGCCGGCCGGCGGGCGGCCGGCCGGGCGCACCGGAGGGAAGGCGCTACAGCTTGCGGAAGCCGCGGGCCTCCTCGGCGGCGGCCACCACCTCCGCCAGCCCCGCCCCGGTCGCGGCGGTGACCGCGGCCGAGACCGCGCCCTCCACGAACGGCGCGTCCACCAGCACCACTCCGGGCCGGTGCTCGTCCTCCAGCACCGTGACGGCGGTCAGCACCGAGCTGCCGAGGTCGGGGACGACCACGACGCCCGCCCCGCCGTCCGCCTCCGCGACCGCTCCGGCGATCAGGTCGTAGCTCGTGCCGAGCCCGCCGTCCTCGGTCCCGGCCGCCGCCACCACCCGCACCGCGTCCGAGGCGAGCTCCCCCAGCAGCTGCCGCAGGCCGGCGGCCAACTGCGGACTGTGCGAGACCAGGACGATGCCCACGTAGTCGCTCATACCGCCGACCCTACGGCCCACCGGCTGCTCCGCAAGGGTGACCCGACGGCGTGTCCCCGCCGCCCGCCCCTCCCGACGCGGCCCGGCACCCGTCACGTCCGCCACGTCCGGCCCACCCCGTCACCCGCGTGTCGCAGCACCGCCCCCCGCCCCACCATCTGGCGTAGCGTCGGGTCAGCAGCGTCTGCCGAGGGAGCGAAGCGCTTTGAAGAAGCTGATCAACACCCCGGAGAGCGTCCTGGAGGACGCGCTGGCCGGAGTCGCCGCCGCACACCCCGAGTTGACGGTGGACCTCGCCAACCGGGTGATCACCCGAGCGGTCCGCCCGAGCACGCCGAAGGTCGCCCTGGTCTCCGGCGGCGGCTCGGGTCACGAGCCGCTGCACGGCGGCTTCGTCGGCCGGGGCATGCTGGACGCCGCCTGCCCGGGCGAGGTGTTCACCTCCCCGGTGCCGGACCAGATGCTGACCGCCGCCAAGGCCGTGGACTCCGGCGCCGGCGTGGTCTTCGTGGTCAAGAACTACACCGGCGACGTGATGAACTTCGAACTCGCCGCCGAGCTGGCCGCCGAGGAGGGCATCGAGGTCCGCACGGTGCTGGTCGACGACGACGTCGCCGTCGAGGACTCGACCTGGACGGCCGGCCGCCGCGGCACCGGCGCGACCGTGCTGGTGGAGAAGATCGCCGGCGCCCTGGCCGAGCGCGGCGCCCCGCTGGACGAGGTGGCCGCCCTGGGCGAGCGGGTGAACGCCGCCTCCCGGTCCTTCGCGATCGCGCTGACCGCCGCGACCGTCCCGGCGGCCGGCAAGCCCGGCTTCGACCTGCCGGAGGACGAGATCGAGGTCGGCGTCGGGATCCACGGCGAACCCGGCCGCCGCCGTGAGAAGCTCCGCCCCGCCTGCGACCTGGCCGCGGAGGTGGTGGAGACCGTCCTCGCCGACCACCACCTGGCCGCAGGCGACGAGGTGATCGCCCTGGTCAACGGCCTCGGCGGCACCCCGCTGCTGGAGCTGTACATCGTCTTCGGCGAGGTGGCGGCGCGGCTGTCCGAGCACGGTATCAGGGTGGCCCGGAACCTGGTCGGCAACTACGTGACCAGCCTGGACATGGCGGGCTTCTCCCTCACCCTGACCAAGGCCGACAGCCGGCTGCTGGAACTCTGGGACGCCCCTGCGGACACCCCCGCGCTCAAGCGGGCCTGACCGCGCGATCGAGCCGCCGGGACCGATCGCAGGAACGCTGGAAGGAGAGGGCATGGACTTCGACACCCGCCTCGCGGAGGCCTGGGTCCGCGCGGCGGCCGCCGCCGTCGACAAGGAGCAGGAGCGGCTCACCGAGCTGGACTCCGCGATCGGCGACGGCGACCACGGCAGCAACATGCAGCGCGGGTTCACGGCCGTGATGGCCGCGCTGGACGGGCTCGACCCGGCCGGTCCCGGCGCGGTGCTGACCAGGACCGGCACGACACTGATCTCGAAGGTCGGCGGCGCCGCCGGGCCGCTGTACGGGAAGGCATTCCGCGCCCTGGGCGCGGCCCTGCCGGGGCCCGCCGACCCGGCCGGCTTCGGCGACGCACTGGCGGCCGGCCTGCAGGCGGTCCGGGACCTCGGCAAGGCCGAACCCGGGGACAAGACCATCGTGGACGCCTACACCCCGGCCCTGGCCGCCTTCCGTGCGGCGGTTGCGGCCGGCGCCGACCTGCCCAGGGCCGCCGCCGCGGCGGCGGACGCGGCCGAGCGGGGAGCCCGGGACACCGTGCCGCTCCAGGCCCGCAAGGGTCGCGCCTCCTACCTGGGCCCGCGCAGCGTCGGCCACCAGGACCCGGGCGCGACCTCCACCGCCCTGCTGTTCCGCGCCCTCGCCGACGTCACCAGGCCCTGACCCGAGGCCACGACCGCCCGCCGTCGGTCCGCGTCGGTCCGCATCGGGCCCGCCGGCCGCGTCAGACCCGATCGGTCCGGGTGATCAGGAGCAGCAGGGCGTCGTCCCGCAGGTCCCCGCCGGTGTGCTCCAGCAGGTCGGCGTAGACCCGGCCGACCGCCGCCTCCAGCTCCGCCGAGGAGCGGGCCGCGCCCCGGACCAGCGGGCCGACCCGCTCCGACAGCGGGTAGAACTCTCCGTTCTCCCGGTGCCGGGCCTCGATCACGCCGTCGGTGCAGAGCACCAGCACGTCCTCGTGCCCGAACGGCTGGTCCCAGGCGGTCGGCTCGCCCGCGGCCAGCCGCCCGAGGCCGAGCGGCACCCAGGGGTCGGGCGCGTCGAGGACGTGCACCCCGCCGTCCGGGCCCACCCGGATCGGCGCGACGTGTCCGTACTGGAGCAGCTCCACCACCCCCGGCGTGCGGAACTCGGCGAACAGCGCGGTGGTGAACTCCCCGTCGGGGGCGTGCCGCTCGACGCTGGCCTCGATCCGGGCGGCCACCCCGCGCAGCCCGGCCTCGTCGTAGGCGGCCTCGCGGAACGCACCGAGCACCACGGCGGCGGTCTGCACCGCGCCGAGCCCCTTGCCGCGCACGTCCCCGACCGCCACCCGGGTGCCGTGCGGGGTCTCCAGCACCGAGTAGAGGTCGCCGCCGATCCGCGAGGCGTCCGCCGCGGAGACGTACCGGACGGCGAGGCGCAGCGGTCCGACCTCCGGGCCGGGAAGCCGGAGCAGCGCCCGCTGGGCGGCCTCGGCGACCGAGCTGACGGCCGCGAAGGCCGCCGCCCGGCGCATCCTGATCTTGGCGACCCAGGCGGAGAACAGGGTCAGCAGCACGTAGGTGACCAGGGCACCGTAGAGGAAGCGCTCGTCGTCGACGTTGTCGACCTCGTCGTAGTGGCTGAGGCCGAAGACCGCGAGGAAGCCGAGCGAGCAGACGAGCAGCAGCTCGACCGGCCGCAGGGTGAGTGCGGCGATGGCGGGCACCACCGTCATCAGCGGCGCGAGGTAGCGGTCCTTGCTGGAGAGCAGGTCGGCCGTGCCGATCAGGGCGATCGCGAGCAGCGCGGGGGTGGCCCGGAGCCAGAACGGGATGTCCTGGAGGTCGGTGGCCAGCAGCGCGCCGCGGCGCCGCTCCGGCGACAGCCCCGCGGCCGTGGGGAGCGCGGGCAACCGGAATCGGCGGATCGAGAACACATATCGAACATAACGGACGTTCAGCGCCCCCACCCGCGCACGTCCGCCCGATCGTGCACCGACCGCGGGGGCGGTCCCGCCACCTCCCCCGCCGGGCCGATCCGCACCCGCCCGGTCCGCCGCGCAGCGCGACCGAGCAGCCGCACAAGGGGGGAATCCGCACGCCACCCCGGCTGCGGATTCGAGCGCCGCGTGTCCAGGCGCATACGCTCTGCTCTCGGAGCCCGGGCCGCGGCGCGGCCGACCCGGTGATCCGGACCACACCGCCCCCGCCCGCTGGAGATACCCCGCAGGGGTATGGTGTTATCAGAGGAAGAGCCCGGGCAGCCCGCCCGCGGCGGCACAGACCGGAGGCCCCGATGTCCAGCACCATCACCTACACCGTGACCGGCATGAGCTGCGGCCACTGCGAGAGCTCGGTCTCCAAGGAGCTCTCCGCCCTGGCCGGCGTCACCGAGGTGGCGGCCGACGCCAAGGCCGGCACCGTGACGGTCTCCTCCGCGGCCCCGCTCGACGAGGAGCTGGTCCGCGCCGCCGTCGACGAGGCCGGCTACGAGCTCGTCGGCCCGGCTGCCTGAGCCCGGGCCGCGCCGCGCGGCGGGGGTCCCGCCACCCCGGGCTCCCGCCCCTCGCCCCCGCCCTCTGTCCTCACCAAGGAGCTGATCCGCCATGAGCACCTCCACACCGGGCACCGCCGCCCCGGACGCCGCCGCGGCCGAGGGCGACCGCCGGTCGGGCACCCGGGACCGCGTCGAGCTGTCGATCGGCGGAATGACCTGCGCGTCCTGCGCGGCCCGGATCGAGAAGAAGCTCAACCGGATGGACGGCGTCGAGGCCACCGTCAACTTCGCCACCGAGAGGGCCCGGATCGACTTCGGGCCCGGGGTCGGCGTCGCGGACCTGATCGCCACCGTCGAGAACACCGGCTACACCGCGGAGCTCCCCCCGCCGCCCGTTACGGCACCGGGTGAACCGGCCGGCGCCGCCGCGGAGCAGCACCCGGCCGACCCGCTGCTGGACCGGCTGCTGATCAGCGCCGTGCTCAGCGTCCCGGTGGTCCTGCTCTCGATGGTCCCCGCCCTGCAGTTCACCAACTGGCAGTGGCTGGCGTTCGCGCTCACCGGCCCGGTGGTCGTCCACGGCGGGCTGCCGTTCCACCGGGCCGCCTGGACCAACCTCCGGCACGGCGCGGCGACCATGGACACCCTCGTCTCGCTCGGCACCCTGGCGGCCTTCGGCTGGTCCTCCTGGGCGCTGTTCTGGGGCCACGCCGGCATGCCGGGCATGCGGCACGAGTTCTCGCTCTCCGTCGGCGCCACCGACGCCTCCTCCGCGCTGTACCTGGAGACGGCCGCCGCCGTCACCGTGCTGATCCTGCTCGGCCGCTACTTCGAGGCCCGTTCCAAGCGCCGGGCCGGCGCCGCGCTGCACGCGCTGCTCGACCTGGGCGCCAGGGACGTCTCGGTGCTGGAGAACGGCCGCGAGGTCCGGCTGCCGGTCGACCGGTTGACCGTGGGGATGCGCTTCGTGGTGCGTCCGGGCGAGAAGATCGCCACCGACGGCACCGTGGTCGAGGGCGCCTCGGCCGTGGACGCCTCGATGCTGACCGGTGAGTCCGTCCCGGTCGAGGTCGCGGTGGGCGACGCGGTCACCGGTGCCACCGTGAACGCCGGCGGCCGGCTGGTGGTCGAGGCCACCCGGGTCGGCGCGGACACCCAGCTCGCCAGGATGGCCAAGCTGGTGGAGGACGCCCAGAACGGCAAGGCCGCAGCCCAGCGGCTGGCCGACCGGATCTCCGCCGTCTTCGTGCCCGTGGTGATCCTGATCGCGCTCGGCACGCTGGTCGGCTGGCTGCTGGTCACGGACAGCCCCACCGAGGCGTTCACCGCGGCCGTGGCCGTGCTGATCATCGCGTGCCCGTGCGCCCTCGGCCTGGCCACCCCGACCGCGCTGATGGTCGGCACCGGGCGCGGCGCCCAGCTCGGCGTCCTGATCAAGGGCCCCGAGGTCCTGGAGACCACCCGCAGGGTCGACACCGTCGTGCTGGACAAGACCGGCACCGTCACCACCGGCCGGATGACCCTGCTCGCCGTCCACACCGCCGAGGGCGTCACCGAGCACGAGGCACTGCGGCTGGCCGGCGCGCTGGAGCACGCCTCCGAGCACCCGATCGCCGCCGCCGTCGCGGCCGCGGCCGCCGAACGCACCGGCACCCCGCCCGCCGTCCAGGACTTCGAGAGCCTCCCCGGCCTCGGCGTCCAGGGCGTGGTGGACGGCCACCGCGTGGTCGCCGGCCGTGCGGACCTGCTGGCGGAGCGCGCCCAGCCGCTCCCACCGGCGCTGGCGGAGGCCAGGCGCGCCGCCGAGGCCACCGGCCGGACCGCCGTCGCGGTCGGCTGGGACGGCGCCGCGCGGGCCGTCCTGGAGATCGCCGACGCGGTCAGGCCGACCAGCGCCGAGGCGATCGCCGGGCTGCGGACCCTCGGGCTGACCCCGATGCTGCTCACCGGGGACAACACGGCGGTGGCCGCCGCGGTCGCCGCCGAGGTCGGCATCCCCCCGGAGCACGTGGTCGCCGAGGTGCTGCCGGAGCAGAAGGTCGACATCGTCCGGCGACTCCAGGACGAGGGCAAGGTCGTCGCGATGGTCGGCGACGGCGTCAACGACGCGGCCGCACTCGCCCAGGCCGACCTCGGCCTGGCCATGGGCACCGGCACCGACGCCGCCATCGAGGCCGCCGACCTCACCCTCGTCCGCGGCGACCTGCGCGCCGCCGCCGACGCCATCCGCCTCTCCCGCCGCACCCTCGCCACCATCAAGGGCAACCTCTTCTGGGCCTTCGGCTACAACGTCGCCGCCCTCCCGCTCGCCGCCGCCGGCCTGCTCAACCCGATGATCGCCGGCGCCGCGATGGCCTTCTCCTCCGTCTTCGTGGTCACCAACAGCCTCCGGCTGCGTCGCTTCCGGCCCTCCTGAGTCCGCCATGGCGTGAGTCCGTCATGGCGAAGGCCCGTACCGCGTGGTACGGGCCTTCGCCATGACCGGCTCGCGGCTCAGCGGCCGAGCAGCTCGCCGCCGTTGCAGTGCAGGATCTCCCCGGTGATGAAGCCGGCCTCCGGCGAGGCCAGGAAGTGGACCGCCGCCGCGACCTCGCCGGTCTCCCCGATCCGGCCGAGCAGCGTCCGGGCCGCCCGGCGGGAGACCTCCGCCTCGTCCAGCCGCGGGCCGAAGAACTCGGTGCCGGCCACCGTGCCCGGGGCGACGATGTTGGCCGTGATGCCGGAGGTGCCGAGCTGGGCGGCGAGGAAGTGGTTCCAGGCGTGCAGCGAGGCCTTGGCGGCCCCGAAGGAGCCGGCACCGCGCAGCGCGGCGATCGAGCTGATGGTGACCACCCGGCCGGAGCCCGGGGTGAGCCGGTCTCGGATGGACTCGGTGAGCAGCACCACGGTCAGCACGTTGCGCTCGAAGTCGCCGCGCCAGCGGGCCAGCAGGGCGTGCGGGCCGCCGCCGATCACGGTCTCCCGGCTGCCGGCGTTGTTGACCAGCACGTCGATCTGCTCGGGCAGTTCGCCGAGTGCCGCCTCGACGGCGTCCGGATCCGCGAGGTCGCAGACCAGCGGGGTGACGTTCGCTCCCAGGTCGGCCGCGGCCTGTTCGAGCACCGCTCGCCGGCGGCCCACGATCACGACCCGTTCGCCCGCGTCGGCGAAGCGGCGCGCCACCTCGTACCCGATCCCCGTGCCACCGCCGGTGACAACCACGTTCCTGGCCATCTGCGCACTCCCTCCCCAGTTCCGCCGCCACGCTGCGAGGGTGCGGGGCGGTCCGTACCGGAATGCCACGATTCCTATCACGCTCGGTTGCCGTGACTGCGGGGAGGGTGACGTCGCCGCCGCCGGAAGGTGTGGTATGGGCGGGACACCGCGCGGACACGGAGCGTGGCGAGAGGCAGCTCACACCCCACGGGCGTAACTTCTCGCACCCTGATACGTCTTAGGTTGGTAGTGCGGCAGTATTCGGTGGGCGGCGGCGTGGTGAACGGCTTCACGTCACCGCACGGCGACCCGCTGCCGCCGACGGGGCTCCGGCGGGCCCCGGGACGGTCGCCGAGTTCGGCGGCCTTCGCGCACGGCGCCGGGGTGTGGCGGGTCAGGGACGCTTTGAGCGGCCGTCCCGGGCCGCGGCCGCCCCGGAGTCGTGCGCCGTCTGTCCCCCGTCCTCGCGACGGGACGGCGAAGGGCCCGGCCAGTGCGGCCGGGCCCTTCGAGGTCCCACGTCGGCGGCCCCGGCTCAGCGGGGCCTGGTCAGCGACCGGTCAGGCGCCAGTGACCGGTCGCGGATCAGCGGTCGCCGAGCTCGACGTAGTCGCGGATCGCGGTGCCGGTGTAGATCTGGCGCGGACGACCGATCCGGCTGGTCGGGTCGTTGATCATCTCGTGCCAGTGGGCGATCCAGCCCGGCAGCCGGCCGAGGGCGAACAGCACGGTGAACATGCTGGTCGGGAAGCCCATGGCGCGGTAGATCAGGCCGGTGTAGAAGTCCACGTTCGGGTAGAGCTTGCGCGAGACGAAGAAGTCGTCCTTGAGCGCGTGCTCCTCCAGCTTGAGCGCGATCTCCAGCAGCTCGTCGGACTTGCCGAGCTGGCTGAGGACCTCGTGCGCCAGCTGCTTGACCTGCGCGGCACGCGGGTCGAACGCCTTGTACACGCGATGGCCGAAGCCCATCAGCTTGACGCCGTCCTCGCGGTTCTTCACCTTGCGGATGAACGCGTCGACGTCGCCGCCGTCCTTCTGGATGCTCTCCAGCATCTCCAGCACCGCCTGGTTGGCGCCGCCGTGCAGCGGGCCCCAGAGCGCCGAGATGCCGGCCGAGATCGAGGCGAACAGGTTGGCGTGGCTGGAGCCGACCAGGCGCACGGTGGACGTCGAGCAGTTCTGCTCGTGGTCCGCGTGCAGGATCAGCAGCTTGTCCAGGGCGTTGACCACGACCGGGTTGAGCTCGTAGTCCTCCGCGGGGACGGCGAACGTCATCCGCAGCAGGTTCTCGACGTAGCTCAGGTCGTTGCGCGGGTAGACGAAGGGCTGGCCCATCGCCTTCTTGTACGCGTACGCCGCGATGGTCGGGAGCTTCGCCAGCAGGCGGACCGTCGACAGGTGCCGCTGGGCGGCGTCGAACGGGTTGTGGCTCTCCGGGTAGAAGGTGGAGAGCGCGCCGACCACCGAGGACAGCATCGCCATCGGGTGGGCGTCCCGCGGGAAACCCTGGAAGAAGCGCTTGACGTCCTCGTGCAGCAGGGTGTGCTGGGTGATCTCGCGGTTGAACTCCGACAGCTGGTCGGCCGTCGGGAGCTCGCCGTTGATCAGGAGGTACGCGGTCTCGATGAAGCCGCCCCGCTCGGCGAGCTGCTCGATCGGGTAGCCGCGGTACCGCAGGATGCCGTTGTCGCCGTCCACGAAGGTGATCGCGGACTTGTACGCGGCGGTGTTACCGAAGCCGTTGTCCAGGGTGACCAGGCCGGTCTGCGGGAGCAGCTTCGAGATGTCGAAGCCGGCGTTGCCCGCAGTGCTCTCGACGACGGGGTACTCGTACTCGCCGTCCTGGTACCGCAGTACTACCGAGTTGTCGCTCACGTCTTCCTCACCGACGAAATGAATCCTCTTCCAAGGTGCCCTGACTGTCTCTACCATCCCCCATCTGGAGGACAGCCGCGCACCCGGGGTGGCCCGAAAGGGACCACCCCTACAAAACCTGCCGCCCCAGCCGGTACGAACCGGACAAGATCGGCACCACCCCAGGCTCTGTCGTAAATCTCTTCACGTCAAGAGAACAATAGAGGCAACCATCCGTTGGAGAATCATCCAGTGGCCAGCCGATGATCCAGAGCGGCATGCCTCCGACCTGCGCTGACAGCCCGAACGGCCTGCCCGATCGCCTTCCGTGACCCCACCAGCACCACCAGTTTCCTCGCCCTGGTCACGGCCGTGTAGAGCAGGTTGCGCTGGAGCATCGTCCACGCGGACGTGGTGACCGGAATCACCACCACCGGATACTCGCTCCCCTGCGACCGGTGGATCGTCACCGCGTACGCGTGCGCCAGCTCGTCCAACTCGTCGAAGTCGTACGGCACCTCCTCGTCCTCGTCGGTCAGCACGGTCAACCGCTGGTCGTCCACGCTGAGCGCGGTCACCACCCCCACTGTGCCGTTGAAGACCCCGTTGCGCCCCTTGTCGTAGTTGTTGCGGATCTGGGTGACCTTATCCCCCACCCGGAACGTCCGCCCCCCGAACCGCCGCTCGGCCAGCCCCTCCCGGGCCGGCGTCACCGCGGCCTGCAGCAACGTGTTCAGGTTCCCCGCGCCCGCCGGTCCGCGGTGCATGGGTGCCAGCACCTGGACGTCCCGCCGGGCGTCGAAGCCGAACCGCTGCGGGATCCGCCGCGCGACCACGTCCACCGTCAGCCCCGCCGCCCGCTCGGCGTCGTCCTCCACGAACAGGAAGAAGTCCGACATCCCCTCCGTCAGCGGCGGCAGCCCCTCGTTGATCCGGTGCGCGTTGGTCACCACCCCGGACTGCTGCGCCTGCCGGAAGATCCTGGTCAGCCGCACCGACGGGATCGGGCTCCGCTCCGCCAGCAGGTCCCGCAGCACCTCGCCGGCACCGACCGAGGGCAACTGGTCCACATCCCCCACGAACAGCAGGTGCGCCCCCGGCGCCACAGCCTTGACCAGCTTGTTCGCCAGGATCAGGTCCAGCATCGAGGCCTCGTCCACCACCACCAGGTCCGCGTCCAGCGGCCGGTCCCGGTCGTACGCCGCGTCCCCGCCCGGCTTCAGCTCCAACAGCCGGTGCACCGTGGAGGCCTCCACCCCCGTCAGCTCCGACAGCCGCTTCGCCGCCCGGCCGGTCGGCGCCGCCAGCACCACCTTCGCCCGTTTCGCCAGCGCCAGCGTCACGATCGACTTCACCGTGAACGACTTCCCGCAGCCCGGACCGCCCGTCAGCACCGCGACCTTCTCGGTCAGCGCCAGCCGTACCGACTGCTCCTGCTCCTGAGCCAGCTCAGCCCCCGTCTGCTTCGCCAACCACCCCAGCGCCACCGGCCAGTCCACGTCCGCGAACCACGGCATCCGGTCCGCGTCCGCCCGCAGCAGCCGCAGCAGCTGGTTGGAGAGCGAGATCTCCGCCCGGTGGAACGGCACCAGGTACACGGCGGTGATCGGCTCGCCGTCGTCCGACGGCACCGTCTCCCGCACCACCCCCTCCGCCGCCACCAGCTCCGCCAGGCAGTCGATCACCAGCCCCACGTCCACCTGGAGCAGCTTCACCCCGTCCGCGATCAGCCGCTCCTCCGGCAGGTAGCAGTGCCCCTGGTCGCTGCTCTGCGACAGCGCGTACTGCAGCCCCGCCTTCACCCGCTCCGGGCTGTCGTGCGGGATGCCGACCGCCTGCGCGATCCGGTCCGCCGTCAGGAAGCCGATGCCCCACACGTCCGACGCCAGCCGGTACGGCTCCTGCCTCACCACCCCGATCGAGCCGTCCCCGTACTGCTTGTAGATCCGCACCGCGAGCGACGTCGACACACCGACGCCCTGGAGGAAGACCATGACCTCCTTGATGGACTTCTGCTCCTCCCAGGCCACCGCGATCTTCTTCGTCCGCTTCGGCCCGAGCCCCGGCACCTCGATCAGGCGGCCCGGCTCGTTCTCGATCACCTCCAGGGTGTCCACCCCGAACCGCTCCACGATCCGCTCGGCGAACCGCGGCCCGATGCCCTTGATCAGCCCCGACCCGAGGTAGCGCCGGATCCCCTGGACGGTCGCCGGCAGCACCGTCGTGTAGTTCTCCACCACGAACTGCCGCCCGTACTGCGGGTGCGACCCCCAGCGCCCGTGCAGCCTCAGCGACTCCCCCGGCTGCGCGCCCAGCAGGGCACCGACCACCGTGAGCAGGTCGTTGCTCCCGCGTCCCGTGTCCACCCGGGCCACCGTGTAGCCCGTCTCCTCGTTCGCGTAGGTGATGCGCTCCAGCACGCCCTCGACCTGCGCGAGCTGGCGCGGCTGGTCCGCCCGGCCCGCCGTCGACTGCTGCTGCGACTGCCCGGCCACCCAGCCCCCTCTACCAGTACGGGTGCACTTCCGCTACGCACCGTACCGCCCGGGTGCGACAGCCGGTGGCCGGATGCCAGGCTGGTACCGGTAGAGGGGGATCCCCCCGCCCCGGCCGCGACCCCGCGGCGACGGGCCCGCCCAAGGAGCCGTGCCGCCATGCTCACCACCGCCGTCACCCCCGGGTCGCCGAACTGGCTCGACCTCACCAGCCCGGACACCGCCGACTCCGCGACCTTCTACGCGACCGTGCTCGGCTGGACCTTCGCCGCCACCGACCCGGAGGACGGCGGTCACGGGCTCTTCCAGCAGCACGGCCGCACCGTCGCCGCCCTCGGCCCGATCGGCTCCGACGACGGCGACCCGGCCTGGACGATCTCCTTCTGCAGCCTCGACGTCGACCGGACCGCCGAGCTGGTCGAGACCGCCGGCGGCCTCGTCCACACCACCGCGTCCGACGCCGCGGCGACCGCCGCCGCGGCCGCCGCCCCGCTCGCCACCCTGGCCGGAGCCCGGACGATCCACTGCACCGACACCACCGGGGCCCGGTTCGCCGTCCGGCAGCCCGGCCGGACCCCCGGCCTGGAGGCCGTCACCGAGCCCGGCACGTTCTGCTGGGCCGAGTGCTACAGCGTCGACGCCGAGGCGGCCAAGGCCTTCTACCGCGCCGTGTTCTCCTGGCAGGAGCAGGACGTCCCGTTCGGCGAGGAGATGTACACCGTCCTGACCCCGGCCGGCGGGGGCACCGACGACGCCCACGGCGGTCTGATGCAGCTCAGCCCCGCGCACACCGCCGCGGGCACCGGCTCGCACTGGCTCCCCTACTTCGAGGTCCCCAACGTGGACGCGGCCGTGGCCCTCGCCGAACGGCTCCACGCGACGGTCCGGACGGGACCGACGGACGTGCACGGCGTCGGCCGGCTCGCCCAGCTCGCCGACCCGTACGGTGCCGTGTTCGCCGTCATCACCAGTGCGGCGTCGAGCGGGTGACAGGAGCTCACCCGCTCGGCCGCCTCGTCGAGCCCGTCACGCGGGGCCCGAAGGGCCTGGAGGGGCCCCCAGGGCGCCGACGAGGACAA
Organism: Kitasatospora hibisci; assembly: GCF_043950205.1. Classification (NCBI taxonomy): domain Bacteria; kingdom Bacillati; phylum Actinomycetota; class Actinomycetes; order Kitasatosporales; family Streptomycetaceae; genus Kitasatospora; species Kitasatospora hibisci. Next base: position 2,627,526 of record NZ_CP171642.1, read on the forward strand.
CAGCGAACAAAAGGGGGCCGACCGGGCCCGTGCGTGCCGGTAACGGGCTGCAGCGGCGCCTACGGCTCCGCTTAGGCTGTGATCATGACCGACCTGACGATCCGCCGGGCCACCGCCGGCGACCTGCCGGCAATGGTGGCCATGCTCGCCGACGACCCCCTGGGTGCCACCCGCGAGAGCCCCGACGACCTGACCCCCTACCGAACGGCCTTCGCCCGGATCGACGCCGACCCGAACCAGCACCTCGTCGTCGCCGAGCGCGCCGGCCGGGCCGTGGGCACCCTCCAGCTGACCGTCGTCCCAGGCCTCTCCCGCAAGGGCTCCACCCGCACGATCATCGAGGCGGTCCGGATCCACGCCGACGAACGCGGGAGCGGGCTCGGGACCGAGCTGATCCGCTGGGCGATCGACCGCTCCCGCGAGCTCGACGCCGACCTCGTCCAGCTCACCTCCGACGCGACCCGCACCGACGCCCACCGCTTCTACGAGCGCCTCGGATTCGTCGCCTCGCACCTCGGGTTCAAACTCAAGCCCTGATCGTCCGGAAATGCGAAGAACCCCCGATCCGTTCCCGGACCGGGGGTTCTTCAGAAGAATTGTTCGGCGGCGTCCTACTCTCCCACAGGGTCCCCCCTGCAGTACCATCGGCGCTGTGAGGCTTAGCTTCCGGGTTCGGAATGTAACCGGGCGTTTCCCTCACGCTATGACCACCGAAACACTATGAAACTATCTACCGCCCACCACACGGGCGGGGGTCGTTGTTTCAGAACAACACAGTGGACGCGAGCAACTGAGGACAAGCCCTCGGCCTATTAGTACCGGTCAACTCCACCCCTCACAGGGCTTCCATATCCGGCCTATCAACCCAGTCGTCTACTGGGAGCCTTACCCTCTCAAGGAGGTGGGAGTGCTCATCTCGAAGCAGGCTTCCCGCTTAGATGCTTTCAGCGGTTATCCCTCCCGAACGTAGCCAACCAGCCATGCCCTTGGCAGAACAACTGGCACACCAGAGGTTCGTCCGTCCCGGTCCTCTCGTACTAGGGACAGCCCTTCTCAACACTCCTACGCGCACAGCGGATAGGGACCGAACTGTCTCACGACGTTCTAAACCCAGCTCGCGTACCGCTTTAATGGGCGAACAGCCCAACCCTTGGGACCTACTCCAGCCCCAGGATGCGACGAGCCGACATCGAGGTGCCAAACCATCCCGTCGATATGGACTCTTGGGGAAGATCAGCCTGTTATCCCCGGGGTACCTTTTATCCGTTGAGCGACGGCGCTTCCACAAGCCACCGCCGGATCACTAGTCCCTACTTTCGTACCTGCTCGACCCGTCAGTCTCACAGTCAAGCTCCCTTGTGCACTTACACTCAACACCTGATTGCCAACCAGGCTGAGGGAACCTTTGGGCGCCTCCGTTACCCTTTAGGAGGCAACCGCCCCAGTTAAACTACCCACCAGACACTGTCCCTGATCCGGATCACGGACCCAGGTTAGACATCCAGCACGACCAGAGTGGTATTTCAACGACGACTCCACAACAACTGGCGTTGCCGCTTCAAAGTCTCCCACCTATCCTACACAAGCCGAACCGAACACCAATATCAAGCTATAGTAAAGGTCCCGGGGTCTTTCCGTCCTGCTGCGCGAAACGAGCATCTTTACTCGTAATGCAATTTCACCGGGCCTATGGTTGAGACAGTCGAGAAGTCGTTACGCCATTCGTGCAGGTCGGAACTTACCCGACAAGGAATTTCGCTACCTTAGGATGGTTATAGTTACCACCGCCGTTTACTGGCGCTTAAGTTCTCAGCTTCGCCAGAGCGAACTCTAGCTAACCGGTCCCCTTAACGTTCCAGCACCGGGCAGGCGTCAGTCCGTATACATCGCCTTACGGCTTCGCACGGACCTGTGTTTTTAGTAAACAGTCGCTTCTCGCTGGTCTCTGCGGCCACCCCCAGCTCAGACAGCACGTGTCATCACCAGGAATGGCCCCCCTTCTCCCGAAGTTACGGGGGCATTTTGCCGAGTTCCTTAACCATAGTTCACCCGAACGCCTCGGTATTCTCTACCTGACCACCTGAGTCGGTTTGGGGTACGGGCCGCCATGAAACTCGCTAGAGGCTTTTCTCGACAGCATAGGATCATCCACTTCACCACAATCGGCTCGGCATCAGGTCTCAGGCTACATGTTGTGCGGATTTGCCTACACAACGCCCTACACCCTTACCCCGGGACAACCACCGCCCGGGCTGGACTACCTTCCTGCGTCACCCCATCGCTCACCTACTACAGGCTTGGTTCAGCGGCTCCACCACGTCCCATCATCCGAAGACTCCGGGCCGGCTTCACGGCTTTAGCATCACCTGGTTCAGCGTTGGCGCTTCAAAGCGGGTACGGGAATATCAACCCGTTGTCCATCGACTACGCCTGTCGGCCTCGCCTTAGGTCCCGACTTACCCTGGGCAGATCAGC
>NZ_CP171642.1:2635000-3745000 GCF_043950205.1 Kitasatospora hibisci
GTTCACCTCAAAGGCTCGGGCGCGCTTCATCAGATCCGGATCGTCGAGGACCTTGTCGATGTCCTCGGGACGACCGTGCTTGGTGAAGTGTTCCAGCTTCACCTGGATGAAGAGTGCCTGCGCGCGCACGGCGACCGGCCCGTCCGGCCCGCCGATGCGCGCCTCGCCGGCGCTGTAGATCTTGCGGCCGTGCACGCCGGTGACCCAGGCGCGCAGGTGCAGCACCGAGTCGACGGGGACGGGGCAGAGGAAGTCGGTCTCCAGCCGGCCGGTGACGGCCGGGGCGTGCAGCAGCCAGTTCAGCGTGCCGAGCGTCTCGTCCATCGCCGTGGTGAGCAGGCCGCCGTGGGCGAGGCCGGGGCCGCCCTGGTGTACCGAGCGCACGGTGAGCTCGGCGGTGACGTCGAGCCCCTCTCCGGCAACGGCGTCGATCCGGAGACCGCCGGGGTGCTGCGGCCCGCAGCCGAAGCAGTGTTCGTAGTGCGAGCCGAGTCTGGTACCCGGCGCGGGGGCCTCCGGGGCGCGCGGCGGCAGCACGGCGTCCGGCGGGGGCGTGGTCGGCGACAGCGGCTGGGTCGGCGCCGGCTGCGCGGTGGGGGTGGTGGGGGCTATGGAACCGGTCACGGCGGACAACCCTACCGACCGGTAGGTGGCTTGGTTCCGGGGGTGGCGTCCCGGGCCGGCCGTAACGGCGCCCACAATGGGGGCATGTACGACGAACGCCTCACCGTGCCGCGCTCCTGGTGGCTGCTCCCGGTCGCGATCGGGCTCACGCTCGCGTTGATCATGCTGCGTCTCACCGCCGTGGGCGCGCTGGTCGGCCTGGTGGTCGGCATCGCCGCCGGCGCCGCCGCGATCAGCAGCTACGGCTCCGCCCGGATCCGCGTGGTGCAGGGCTCGCTGGTCGCGGGCACGGCCCGGATCCCGGTCGACGCCCTCGGCACCGCGCAGCCGCTCGGCCCCGCCGAGGCGGTGGCCTGGCGCGGGCCGAAGTCCGACCCGCGCGCCTTCATGCTGCTGCGCAGCTACGTGCCGACCGCCCTGCGGGTCGAGGTCAGCGATCCGGCCGACCCCACGCCGTACCTCTATCTCTCCACCCGTTCGCCGATGAAGCTGGCCGAGGCACTGGAGGAGGCCCGGCGCGGCGCCCGCACCTGAGCGGACGGCGGGCCCGAGCGGCACCGGCCGGAAGCCGGACAGCCGGAGAACGGAGAAGGGACGGTCCCGCGGTGCGGGACCGTCCCTTCGATTTCGGTAGCGCCCGGGGTGCCGCCCGAGGGGGCACCCGGTGCGGGACGCGGTACTGCGCTGGTACTACCCGGCTCCGTACTGCTGGTGCGTCCGCCTCGACGGCCGCCGAAACTGCCTTCCGGCCCCGCTGCCCGGGGCCGGAAGGGGCGGTGTGCCGGTCTCGCGGCAGGCCGCGAGGACCGGACCATGGCCGCCCTCGCGCTCAGGCGCCGCAGTCCCGGCAGATCGGGTTGCCGTTCTTCTCGCTGTACAGCTGGCTGCGGTGGTGCACCAGGAAGCAGCTCATGCAGGTGAACTCGTCGGCCTGGCGCGGCAGCACCCGGACGGAGAGCTCCTCGTTCGAGAGGTCGGCGCCCGGGAGTTCCAGGCCCTCGGCCGCCTCGAACTCGTCGACGTCGACCGAGCTGCCGGTCTTCTCGTTCCGCCGAGCCTTCAGTTCCTCGATGCTGTCCTCGTTGAGGTCGTCATCGGTCTTGCGTGGGGTGTCGTAGTCCGTTGCCATTGTTCGCTCTCCCCCTCCGGGTTGTGCGGTGTGCGGTATCTCCAGCGCACGTAACGCATGGGGGGTCGGTCTTGTGCCCGACCCGAGGCGGAGATTTTGCCTTACTTCAAGCCCTGTTACTCAATCGACACTCAGCCAGGGGTCCGTTGGGGTGATCCACTCGGGCTCGGGAGGCCTCACGCTGGGCCATCGTCGACCGGCGAGGAGGCCCGCCCGCCGGATACGCACAGTGATCATCGACCGCGCCGGCGTCCGCCAACTCCCTTGCCCACCAGCCATGAGAGTCGATCCGGCCGGACAGGGGCCGCCCGGGATTCCCTCACGCACGGCAACCTTGGGACCACCCACCATGATCACGCTCCGGGGTCGGGTCGACTCGCGGAGCGACACGGTGTGAGCTTGGTCACGTTCCGAATCTTCCGGGGCAAACCGCGGAAAATCCCCCCAAGCGGAACAGCCGGATCCCGGGCCCGCGGCACCCCGCGGTTCGTGTCCGGCCGCTCCTGCGGTCGGGGCCCCCGGACGGGCCCGCCGGGGGCCCGTCCGGCCCGCCGCCGGCGGCGCCCGCTACCGGCCGCCGGCCCGCGCGGCACGGCGGGCCAGCAGGGCGGCCTGACGCTCCTCGAACTTGCGCGCCTGCTCGTCCAGGCCGCCGAGGAAGGCGCCGAGCTCGTCCTGGGCCTGCTGCCCCGTCGGCCCCAGGTCGGCGACCTCCATCACCTTGAGGTGGCGCAGCACCGGCTGCAGCACGTCGTCGTGGTGGATGCGCAGGTTGTAGACGCCGCCGATGGCGATCTGGGCGGCGGCCCGCTCGAAGCCGGGGATGCCGTGGCCGGGCATCCGGAAGTCGGTGACCACGTCGGCGATGGCGCGCATGGCCTGGTCGGGCGCGATCTCCAGGGCCGCCTTCAGCAGGTTCCGGTAGAAGACCATGTGCAGGTTCTCGTCGTTGGCGATCTTCGCGAGCAGCTGGTCGCAGAGCGGGTCGCCGGCGAAGTGCCCGGTGTTGCGGTGCGAGATGCGGGTGGCCAGCTCCTGGAAGGCCACGTAGGCGACCGAGTGCAGCATGCTGTGGGAGTTGTCGGACTCGAAGCCCTCCGACATGTGGGCCATCCGGGCCCGCTCCAGCTCGTTCGGGTCGACGGCGCGGGTGGCGATCAGGTAGTCCCGGATGGCTATGCCGTGCCGGCCCTCCTCCGCGGTCCAGCGGTGCACCCAGGTGCCCCAGGCGCCCTCGCGGCCGAACATGGTGGCGATCTCGTGGTGGTAGCTGGGGAGGTTGTCCTCGGTCAGCAGGTTGACCACGAGCGAGACCCGCCCGAGCGGGGTCACCTTGGACTGCTCCACCGACCAGGCCTCGCCGCCCAGCACGCCGTCGAAGTCGCGGCCCTGGCTCCACGGGATGAACTCGTGCGGCATCCAGTCCTTGGCGACCTTCAGGTGGCGGTTGAGCTCCTTCTCCACCACCTCTTCGAGGGCCATGATCAGTCGCGCGTCGGTCCAGGCGCTCGAACCGAGCGAGGCGGTGCGCTGCACGGGGGCGATGGTCACGAGTCTTGCTCCTGGGGGACGGCACGCACGGGGACGGGCGCGTTGGGGGCGGGCGCGGGACGCGCTCTGTCGGGACGCACTTACGGTTGCGTAGGTTACGACACCGTAAGTTGCCCGGACCGGAAATGACAAGCCGCCCCCGCCAGGCCTTATGTCGTCTTGACAGGCCTGACGGGGGCGGCGGAATCGGTCGGCGCACGGAGCGCGGCACACCCGGACGGCGTAACGGGCCCAGGAGGGCCCTGCGGCGGCGGTCAGGCTCCCGGGATACGCACCCGCATGGTGAGGCCGCCACCGGCGCGCGGAGTGGCGTCGACGGTGCCTCCGTGCGCGCGGACGACCGAGCGGACGATGGAGAGGCCGAGACCGACCCCCTTGTCGCTGCGGGTCCGGTCGGCGCCCTTCACCCGGCGGAACGGCTCGAAGATGTGCTCCAGCTCGTAGCCGGGCACGACCGGCCCGGTGTTGGACACCACCAGCTCGCCGCCGCCACCGGGCACGCCGGCGGTGGTGATCTCCACCCAGCCGCCGGCGGTGTTGTAGCGCACGGCGTTCTGCAGCAGGTTGAGGGCCAGGCGCTCCAGCAGCACGCCGTTGCCGGCGACCACGGCCGGGCCGAGCTCGGAGCGCAGCTCCACATCGCGTTTGCCGGCCTCGGCCCGGGTCTGCTCCAGCGCCCGGGTGGCCACCTCGGAGAGCTCCACCGCACGGCGGTCGGTCAGCTCGTTCTCGCTGCGCGCGAGCAGCAGCAGGCCCTCGACCAGCTGCTCGCTGCGCTCGTTGGTGGCCAGGAGGGTCTTGCCGAGCTGCTGAAGGTCGGGGGAGGCGGCCGGGTCGGAGAGCTGGACCTCCAGCAGGGTGCGGTTGATCGCCAGCGGAGTGCGCAGCTCGTGCGAGGCGTTGGCGACGAAGCGGCGCTGGGAGTCGAACGAGCGGTCCAGGCGGTCCAGCATGTCGTCGAAGGTGTCGGCGAGCTCCTTGAGCTCGTCGTCCGGCCCGTCCAGCTCGATCCTGCGGTGCAGGTCGGAGGAGGCCACCTCGCGGGCGGTGCGGGTGATCCGCCCGAGCGGGCGCAGCACCCGGCCGGCCATCGCGTAGCCGGCCGCGAAGGCGATCACGGCCAGGCAGACCAGCACCGTGAGGGACTTGCGCAGCAGGGTGTTGAGGGCCGAGTTGGACGCCAGGTCGTGCCGGTTGGCGAGGTACTGGTTGAACTGCTCGCTGGTCATCGGCACGCCGTTGACGGTGATGTCCTTGCCGAACACGAAGGACGGCGGTGCGACGTCGTGCAGTGCCTGCCGGACGAAGAAGTACATCAGGAGCAGCAGCACCACCCCCGCCATCAGGAACATCCCGCCGTAGAGCAGGGTGAGCCGCATCCGGATGGTGGGGCGGAAGGGCAGCCAGGCGAGCATGCCGTCGCCGGGGACGTAGGTCTCGCGTGACGCGGAGTGCAGCCGGGGCACCCGTGGCAGGTGCGCGGGCTTGGGCGGGACCGGCTTGGGCTGGACCGGCTTCGGCGGAACGGCGCGCGAGCCGCCGGCGGGCGCGCCGGAGGGCCCGCCGGCCGGGGGCGGGGTCGTCATGGTGTTCCTCTCGGGACGTCCGCCGGGCGGCGGGAGCGGTGGGTCCGGCGCGGCGGCCGGAGGGGTCAGATCCGGTAGCCGGATCCGGGGACGGTGACGATCACCGGCGGGTCGCCGAGCTTGCGGCGCAGGGTCATCACGGTGACCCGGACGACGTTGGTGAACGGGTCGGTGTGCTCGTCCCAGGCCTTCTCCAGCAGCTGCTCGGCGGAGACGACGGCACCGCCGGCCCGCATCAGCACCTCCAGGACGGCGAACTCCTTGGGGGCCAGCTGGACGGTCCGCCCGTCGCGGATCACCTCGCGGCGACCGGGGTCGAGCGAGATGCCGGCGCGCTCCAGCACCGGCGGCAGCGGGACGGTCGCGCGGCGGCCCAGCGCCCTGACCCGGGCGACGAGCTCGCTGAAGGCGAACGGTTTCGGGAGGTAGTCGTCGGCGCCGATCTCCAGGCCCTCGACCCGGTCGCTGATGTCGCCGGAGGCGGTCAGCATGATCACGCGGGTGGCCAGGCCCTGGTCGACCACGCTGCGGCAGACGTCGTCCCCGTGGACCAGCGGCAGGTCGCGGTCGAGTACCACCACGTCGTAGTCGTTGACCGCGATGCGCTGGAGCGCGGCCTCCCCGTCGTACACCACGTCGACGGCCATCGCCTCGCGGCGCAGGCCGGTCGCGACGGCCTCGGCAAGCAGCTGCTCGTCCTCGACGACGAGAACCCGCACGGTCGTTGTCCCTTCTCCAGGCCGGCCCCGGAAGCGGACGCACGGCTCCGACGGTGCCTCCATCCTGCCTGGTCCCGCGGTAAAGCAGCGATAAGCTGCCCCGGAGGCAGGGACGCCGCTCCGACGTCGACCGCCGTGATCACCGCCCGGGGCCCGATTCGCACCCGGAGCACTCCGCTTGGCCTGTGACACAGGCAACTTTCTCGCGGCGGTAGGTTTCCCCGGGCCGGGGGCGGGGAGGACAGGTGCACACCCGCGATCTGGCTATTGGCCGATCGCACCCACCCGCCGTGCGTTCATCCGCGCCGGCCCTGGGGTTGGGGCGTCACCGGGAGCGGCCGAGGGCCGTCTCCGCGCCCGTCCGGAGCTCACCACCGACCGGACCGGGCGCTTCCGCTGGCCACCACGACCCTGGGGCGGGGGACGCACAACGTGCACGTCCGACACAGTAAGGGGGCCCGCATGGACGCCTTCACCGCCGGAATCCTGCAGCGCATAGCCAACGCCGAGCAGGATCTGCACCGCGCGATCGAGGCCGGGGACGAGTTCCTGGCCGAGGTGGAGCAGTCCGAGCTGGACGATCTCCGCCGGCTCGCCGCCGAACACGGCGTCGACACGGTGCTGGAACGCCACCGCACCGCGGCCTGAACCGCCCGACCCGCCCGACCCGACGCCGGTCCTCCGGCACCAGCGGCCCTGTGGGGGCCGTGCGAGATCCCAAGCCCTGGCATCCCCCGTATGCCAGGGCTCTTCGTTCGCCCGCGGGGCACCCGTCACCGGGTGTCCCGCGGTGACGGCCCGGACTCATTCCCGCCCGGGCTCAAGTCCACCCGGGCCCTGGTCCGCCCAGGCGCGGAGCTCGGCCAGGCGTTCCCGGAGCGGCTCGTAGACGCCCGGCGCGGCCGCGACGGTGAGGTCGCCGTCGGGGCCGTGCCCCGGGCGGCCGCCGACCAGGGCACCGGCCTCGGCGGCGATCAGGCAGCCCGCGGCGCGGTCCCAGGGGGCGAGCCCTCGCTCGTAGTAGCCGTCCAGGCGGCCCGCGGCCACGTCGCACAGGTCCACGGCGGCGGCCCCGCCCCGGCGGATGTCGCGGACCTCCGGCATCAGCGCGAGCAGGATCGCGGCCTGACGGGCCCGCACCTCGCGGACGTAGTTGAAGCCGGTGGCGATCAGTGCCTGCCCCCACGGCGGGGCCGGGCGGGCCGCAACCGGGCGGCCGTCCAGGAGGGCGCCACGGCCGAGGACGGCCTGGAACAGCTCGCCGCGCGCCGGCGCGTACACCACGCCGACGACCGCCCGGCCGTCGATCTCGGCGGCCACGCTGACGGCCCAGGAGGGCAGCCCGTACAGGTAGTTGACGGTTCCGTCGAGCGGGTCGACGACCCAGCGGACCCCGCTGGTGCCGGGCCGCTCGGCGCCCTCCTCGCCGAGGTAGCCGTCCGCCGGGCGGCGGTCGCCGATCAGCTCGACGATCAGCTTCTCGGAGGCGAGGTCCATCTCGGTGACCACGTCGACCGGGCTGCTCTTGGTCCCCGCCACGCTCAGGTCGGCGGGCCGGCCGTCGCGCAGCAGGGTGCCCGCCTGCCGGGCGGCGTCCAGGGCGACGTCGAGCAGTTCGTCGAGCAGTTCGGGGCTGGGCACGGGGTCCTCCTCGGGACGGGGTCGTCGGCTCGGGACGGGATCGTCAGCGCTCGGCGGCGGCCGGGCGCGGTGCGCGCGGGTTGGGGCAGCAGGCCACCGCGCAGACGTCGTGGCTGGGACCGAGCCTGCCGGTCGCGCACCGGGTCACGGCCTCGCCGCGTTCGGCGGCGGCCCGCTCCAGGACGAGCTCGCGCACCGCGGCGGTGAACCGCGGGTCGGCACCGACGGTGGCCGCACGCGCGACCGGCAGGCCCAGCTCCGCGGCCTTCGCCGCCGCCTCGGTGTCCAGGTCGTACTTGACCTCCATGTGGTCGGAGACGAAGCCGATCGGGACCATCACCACGGCGGGCGCGCCGTCGGCGTGCTGCGCCTCCAGGTGGTCGCAGATGTCGGGCTCCAGCCACGGGATGTGCGGGGCTCCGCTGCGGCTCTGGAACACCAGCTCGCAGCGCCGGTCGGCGACGCCGGTGCGCTCGGCGACGGCCTCGGCGATCAGCCGGGCGACGTCCCGGTGCTGGGCGACGTAGGCGCCGCCGGGCCGGCCGCGGGCCGGGTCCTCCGGGTCACCGGAGCTCTCCGCCATGGTCTCCGGGATGGAGTGGGTGGTGAACGCCAGCCGGGCGCCGTCGCGGACCTCCGCGGGCAGCCCCTCCAGCGCGGCCATGGTGGCGTCGATCATCGGCTCGACGAAGCCGGGGTGGTTGTAGAAGTGGCGCAGCTTGTCGACCGTCAGGGCGGGCAGCCCCTCCTCGGCGAGCGTCGTCAGGGCGTCCGCGAGGTTCTCCCGGTACTGGCGGCAGCCGGAGTAGCCGGCGTAGGCGCTGGTGGCGAGGACGGCGACGCGGCGGTGCCCGTCGGCGGCGATCTCCCGCAGGGTGTCGACCAGGTACGGCGTCCAGTTGCGGTTGCCCCAGTAGACCGGCAGGTCCAGGCCGTGCTCGGCGAAGTCCTTGCGCAGCGCGGCCAGCAGGTCCCGGTTCTGCTCGTTGATCGGGCTCACACCGCCGAACATGAAGTAGTGCTTGCCCACCTCCTTGAGCCGCTCCTTGGGGATGCCCCGGCCCCGGGTGACGTTCTCCAGGAAGGGCACCACGTCCTCCGGGGCCTCGGGCCCGCCGAAGGAGAGCAGCAGCAGGGCGTCGTACGGCGGGGCCGCGACCGGAGCGGCGCCGGAGGGCGAGGGATTGCGCACGTCGGACATGGGACCGATCCTGCCATTGAGGGGCCGGGCCGCGCGGACAGGGCCGCGTCAGGCGTCCGGAATATACCGATTGCCAAGGTACGTAAGCTGTGTTGACCAGCCTCGTTCCTTACTCCCGCGGAGCTCCCCCGTGCTGTCCAGCTACCGCCAGATCTTCGCCGCACCCGGCAGTCTGGCCTTCTCGTCCGCCGGCTTCCTAGCCCGGCTGCCGATATCGATGACCGGCATCGGCATCGTGACCATGCTCTCCGAGCAGAGAGGGTCGTTCGGCGTGGCGGGCGCGGTGTCGGCCACGCTGGCGATCGCCGCCGGCGTGCTGGGCCCGGCGGTCTCCTGGCTGATCGACCGCCACGGGCAGCGCCGGGTCGCCCTCCCCGCCGCCGCGCTCACCGTGGCCGCCGCGATCGGGCTGCTGCTCTGCGCACACTTCGAGGCACCGGCCTGGACGCTGTTCCTCTTCGCCGTCGGCATGGGCGTGATGCCCAGCGCCGGCGCGATGGTCCGCGCCCGCTGGGCCCACCTCTACCGGGACGAACCGGCCAAGCTGCACACCGCCTACTCCCTCGAAGCGGTGGTCGACGAGTTCTGCTTCATGGTCGGCCCCATCGTCGCCGTCAGCCTGGCCACCAACGCCTTCCCCGAGTCCGGCGTGCTCGCGGCCGTCGTCGCGTTCACCGTCGGCGTCGCCCTGTTCACCGCCCAGCGCCGCACCGAACCGCCGGTCCACCCGGCCTCCGCCCACAGCAGCAGCAGCGCCATCCGCAACGGCGGCCTGGCCGTCCTGGTGCTGACCTTCATCGCCACCGGCGCGATCTTCGGCTCGGTCGAGATCGTCACCGTCGCGTTCGCCAAGGCCCAGGGCCACGAGGGGCTCGCCGGCACGGTCCTCGCCGTGTGGGCGCTCGGCTCCGGCCTGGCCGGCATGGTCTACGGCACCCTCAAGCCGAAGGGCTCGCTGGCGAACCGTTTCTTCGCCGGGGTGCTGATGATGGCGCTCAGCATGATCCCGGTCCTGCTCGTCGCCTCGACCGTGCAGGGCATGACCGGCCTGCTCGCCGTCGGCGCCGCCCTGCTGATCGCCGGTGTCGCCATCTCCCCCACCCTGATCTCCGCGATGGCCCTGGTCGAACGCCTCGTCCCGGCCTCCCAGCTGACCGAGGGCATGGCCTGGACCACCACCGGGCTCGCCCTCGGGGTCGCGTTCGGCTCCGCGGCCGGCGGCTGGGTGGTCGACGCCGCCGGCGCGGCCGGCGGATACTGGGTGCCCCTGGTCGCCGGGGCGTTCGGCGTCCTCGCCGCCCTCACCGGGCTGCGCCGCCTGCAGTCCGGCATCGCCGCTCCCGAAGCCCCCGAGCCGGCCGGACAGACCGTAGACCTCGAACGGTGAACTGACTACTCTCTCCCTACCCGCGGCCCTACCCGCGGGTAGGGAGACCGCAGGGCGGGCCGACCGCCCCGGAGCGAGCCGACGCCGTTCGGCCACGGAGCAGGAGGCAACCGCAATGCCCCAGGCCAGTACCGCACCCCGCACCCGCTGGACCAACTGGGCCGGCAACCAGAGCGCCCACCCGTCCCGGGTGGTCACCCCCGGGACGGCGGAGGAGCTGGCCAAGGAGATCCTGCGCGCCGCCGACCAGGGCCGTACCGTCAAGGCGGTCGGTTCCGGCCATTCCTTCACCTCCATCGCTTCGGCCGGCGACGGCATCCTCGTCCGCCCGCACGCGATGACCGCCGTCCGGGCGGTCGACCGCGAGGCCGGCACCGTCACCGTCGAGGCCGGACTCCCGCTGGCCCGGCTCAACCGGCTGCTCACCACCGCCGGGCTCTCGCTCACCAACATGGGCGACATCGAGGTGCAGACCGTCGCCGGCGCGACCAGCACCGGCACCCACGGCACCGGCCGGGACTCCGGCTCGCTCGCCGCCCAGATCCGGTCACTGGAGATCGTCCTCGCCGACGGCGACATCCGGCACTGCTCCCCCACCGAGAACCCGCGGCTCTTCCAGGGCGCCCGGCTCGGCCTCGGCGCCCTCGGCGTGATCACCGCGCTCACCTTCGCGGTCGAACCGGCTTTCCTGCTCACCGCGCACGAACAGCCGATGAGCTTCGACGAGGTGCTCGACCGGCTCGACGACCTCACGGCCGTCAACGAGCACTTCGAGTTCTACTGGTTCCCGCACACGGACCGCTGCTCGACCAAGCGGAACAACCGCAGCCAGGGCCCGGCCGCCCCGCTCCCCCGGTTCAAGGAATGGCTGGAGGACGACTTCCTCTCGAACACCGTCTGGGAGGGTGCCTGCCGGATCGGCCGACGCTTCCCCGCCACCGTTCCCACGATCGCCTCGCTGGCCAGCCGCGCCTGGTCGGACCGCAGCTACACCGACACCGCGTACAAGGTGTACACCAGCCCGCGGAAGGTCCGCTTCACGGAGATGGAGTACGCGGTGCCGCGCGAGGCCGTCGGCGAGGTGCTGCGCGAGCTGAAGGCCATGGTCGAGCGATCCGACTGGCGGATCAGCTTCCCGGTCGAGGTGCGGTTCGCACCGGCCGACGACCTCTGGCTCTCCACCGCGAACGGCCGCGACAGCGCCTACATCGCCGTCCACCTCTACCGGGGCTCCGCCGAGCAGGGCTACTTCACCGAGGTGGAGAAGCTGATGACGGCCCACCGCGGCCGCCCGCACTGGGGCAAACTGCACACCCGCGACGCCGGCTACCTCGCCGGGGTCTACCCCCACTTCGCCGACTTCACCGCGCTGCGGGACGAGGTCGACCCGCAGCGCGTCTTCGGCAACGACTACCTGCGCCGGGTACTGGGCGCCTGAGCCGCGTCAGCCCCCGGTCGGTGCCGGGGCGGCCGGGGTGGCCGCCGCGCTCGGGGCCGGCGGCTGCGGGGTCGACCCGCCGGCTGGCTTCGACGCGCCGCCGCTCGGCGGGACCCCGCCCGTCGGGCCGGCCGTCGGGGTCGAGCTCCCGCCCGCCGACGGCGAGGAGTCACCGCCGCCGCCGGCGCTCGGGCTCGCACTCGGGGCGGCCGAGGGCGAGGCGGCGTCGCCCCGCCCGGCCGACGGCGACGAGCCGCCACCGCCCGGCGACGCGGTGCCCGACGGAGCACCGGCACCACCGGAGCCGTCCGGCGGAGCACCGGCCGGCACGTCGGCCGGCTTCGACGGGCTCCACGGATCCGGCCGGTCCGAACGCCCCGACGGACCCGACGGCTTCGGGGCGACCGTGCCGCCGAACGACGTGCCGCTGCCGGACTCCCCCTGCACCGTCGCCGACACCGGCTGACCGGTGGCCAGTTCGAAGGCGACGATCGGCGTCATCGCCAGCACGAACACCAGGCCGGACACGGCGGCGAGGGTCCTCCACGTCCACCGCCGGCGCGCCCGCGCCGTCCGCGGCTCGCTCCACTCCGAGGGGAGTCGTGGACGCCCCGCCGCGGACACCGACTCGAACGCCGCCCCGGACACCGACCCGGCCGGCACCTGGCGCAGCGCGTTCACCTCCACCCCCGGCCCGGTCCGCTCCACCGCCTCGCGCAGCTGCTCGCCGGTGCGTCTGAAGAGGTGTTGGAAGACCGCACTGCCCGTGGTCGCACCGGCACTCACCACCGCGGCGCCCAGAATGGTGCCGTAGACGCCGAGTTCGGAGGCGAGCACCGCCCCCACCACGGCGGCGAGTGCACTCGCGGCGACCTGAGCCACACTCAGATCAATTCGCCTGCGACCCACCTTCTTCTCCTCCTCGGCGGCGGGCTTCTGCTCCGGCATCGACATCCCTCGTCAGTACGACTGTCCTTCGAACAAGTCACTCCATCTTGCGCAAAGAAGGACACAAGGGACGAAAATGCGGTTGCAGGCCGGAGATATATGTGAAGATGATCACCGTTCCGTGGTCGATCGTCGACCATCGGGGGAGTGCGCTCTTGAGATTCCCGTGAATCGCGGGAGACTTGAGCGGCGAGCCGCCCCTTTGGATGCCACGAATGGAGTACTGTTCGTAAAGCCTGAGCCCTGGGTCGACTTGTCGACTGCCCATCAACCGGCAGCTTGACAAAGAGCCACGGGGCGGGCACGCACGGCGACGCCCGTCCCGGAACGTCGCGTTCACTGCTCGTGCGAGGACGGCCGGGACACCCAGGCGCGACGTCGACGGATGGCGTGGCAAAAAGGCAACCGTGCCACAGCGGCGTGGCCGGGCGTAAGCCCGACACGCCGGGGAACTCAGCAAGGTTGTGGCCAGTCGCGAGTGGGCAGGCCACACTCAGTACGGGAGCAGCGACGCAGGTGACGTCGGCAGGCACCACCCGGGAGGTAACCGTGCCCGAACTGCGGGTTGTGGCCGTCAGCAACGACGGCACACGGCTGGTGCTCAAGGCTGCCGACAGCACGGAGTACACCCTCCCCATCGACGAGCGGCTGCGCGCCGCCATCCGGGGCGACCGCCCCCGCCTCGGCCAGATCGAGATCGAGGTCGAGAGCCACCTCCGCCCCCGTGACATCCAGGCGCGGATACGAGCCGGTGCCTCCGCCGAGGAGGTCGCGCAGGCCGCCGGCATCTCCGTCGACCGGGTCCGCCGCTTCGAGGGGCCGGTGCTCGCCGAGCGCGCCTTCATGGCCGAGCGGGCCCGCAAGACCGCGATCCGCCGGCACGGCGAGTCCCCCGGCCC
Source organism: Kitasatospora hibisci (assembly GCF_043950205.1). Taxonomy (NCBI): domain Bacteria; kingdom Bacillati; phylum Actinomycetota; class Actinomycetes; order Kitasatosporales; family Streptomycetaceae; genus Kitasatospora; species Kitasatospora hibisci. The sequence continues at coordinate 2,648,124 of NZ_CP171642.1, forward strand.
TCAGCTCGGCGAGGCCGTGGCCGAGCGGCTCGCGCTGCGCGGCGCCGAGAAGGACACCGAGCGCTGGGACTCCTGGCGCCGCGACGACGGCACGTGGGAGGTCATCCTCTCCTACCGCGCCGACGGCGAGGGCCGCTCCGCGTCCTGGACGTACGACCCGCCCCGACGCCTGGTCCAGCCCAACGACGACGAGGCCCGCGCGCTGATCGGCGAGAACGTCGAGCGCGAGGAGGAGTCGGTCTTCCCGTTCATCCCGCGGATCGCCCGGCTCCCCCAGGACCGGCCGCCCCGCCCGATGATCGACCGCCCCTCGGCCGACCGCATCATGTCCGGCCGCGAGGTGCGCGAGGCCCGCGAGGCCACCGCGGAGTCCCGCGACTCGCTGACCAGCCTGCTCGACGTCGTCCCCGCCTTCCGCGGCGACCTCGCGGTCGGCGCCCCGCCGTCCATCGAGCCGGTGCCGACCGAGGTCGCCGAGGAGAGCGAGGAGGCCGCCGCGGCGGCCGCGGCGGGCGCACCCGCCGTCGGAGCCGGCTCGGCGTACGCGGACATCCTGATGCCGCGCGCCGTCGCCCCGCACCGCGAGCGGCTCGTCGGCACGACCGACCGGCAGGCCGAGGCGGACGGCGTCCGCCCCGGGCGCCGGGCCACCGTGCCCAGCTGGGACGAGATCGTCTTCGGCAGCCGGCGCAAGAAACAGGAGTAGCGGAACACCACGCGTACGGCGGGCGGCTCAGCCCGGCTGGTCGGTGACCGCCACCGGCCGGCCGGCGTCGCTCGACCACTCGCTCCACGAACCCGGATACAGCGTGGCCGGCAGACCCGCCACCGCCAGGGCCAGGATCTGGTGCGCCGCCGTCACCCCCGAACCGCAGTACACCGCGGTCTCCCGCTCCCCCGCGCCCAGCGCACGGAACCGCTCGGCGAGCTCGGCGGCCGGTCGGAACCGCCCGTCCGGGCCGACGTTCCCGGTGGTCGGCGCGGAGACCGCCCCCGGGACGTGCCCGGCCCGCGGATCGATCGGCTCGGTCTCACCCCGGTACCGCTCCCCCGCCCGGGCGTCCAGCAGCAGACCGCTCCGCGCCCAGGCCGCGGCACCGTCACCGTCCACCGTCGGCAGCTGCCCCGGCACCGGCTTGAAGTCGCCCTCCTCCGACACCGGTACCTCGGTGGTCACCGGCAGCCCGGCCGCCTGCCAGGCCGCGAAGCCCCCGTCCAGCACCCGCACATCCCGGTGACCGGCCCAGCGCAGCAGCCACCAGGCCCTCGCCGCGGCCATCGAGGTGGCGCCGTCGTACACCACGACCGGCCGGTCCGCGCGGACCCCGAACCGGCGCATCGCGGCACCGAACTCCTCCGGGTCCGGCAGTGGGTGGCGGCCGCCGCGCCCGGGCGGGCCGGCCGGGGCCGCGAGGTCGGCGTCCAGCGCGACGAAGTGCGCGCCGGGCAGGTGGCCGACCGCGTAGTCCTCGATACCGGGCGGGCCGCCGAGCTGCCAGCGCACGTCGAGCAGGACCGGCGGGCGGGACGAGGCCAGCACCTCGCTCAGCCCGACCGCCGAAACCAGCGGGGATTCGTCGTAAGAGGTGGTCATGCCGGCCATTCTCGCGCAGCACCGCCAACTCGCCGCTCTTTGTGCGGTCTTTGCCGGACTTTCCGCGCGGCCCGAGGGTTCGACGTGCGCCAGGGTGGAACGATCACCCTCACGTGCGCCGCTCCGTGCGCCGACCGCCCCGTGAGGAGGAGGCCCGCATGCCTGCGGTGAAGCTCCGGCTGGCCCAGGGCACACCGTGCTGGTTCAGCCTGATGACCGACGACCTGGCCGGCGCCCGGGCGTTCTACGGCGAGCTGCTCGGCTGGACGTACACGCCCGGCCCCGGCCAGCTCGGCGACTACGTGCGGGCCGAATCGGCCGGGGAGCCGGTGGCCGGGCTGGGCGTCTCGTCGGTGCCGGGCTTCCCCGTGCAGTGGACCACCTACTTCGCCGTGGACAGCGCCGACCGGACGGCCCAGCTGGTGCACGAGTGCGGCGGCACGGTCGCGGTCGGCCCCCTCCAGGCCGAACGGGCCGGGCGGCTGGCGATCGCGGCCGACGTGTCCGGCGCGGTCTTCGGACTCTGGCAGGGCGAGGAGCACACCGGCCGGGAGGCCGGCCCCGAGCCCGGCGGGCCAGCCTGGGCCGAGCTGCTCACCCCGGACGAGGCGGGCGCGGCGGCCTTCTACGGCACGGTGCTGGGCCGACCGGTCACCGCCGCCGACGGCGGGTCCGCACTGCTGGTGGACGGGCGGCCGGTGGCGGGTCTGCGCCCCGGCACCGAGCTGCGCGGTCACCCGCCGCGCTGGCGGGTCCACTTCGCCGTCCGGGACGCCGGGTGGACGGCGCGTCGGGCGGTCGAGCTCGGCGGTCGGGTGCTGGTGGAGCCGCACGCGACCGCGCGCGGCCGGGCCGCCCGGCTGGCCGACCCGCAGGGCGGCCACTTCTCGGTCCTGGAGCCCTGACCCGGGGGCGTCCCCGGTCTCAGGCCTGCTGCTCCTCGAACGGGAGCACGTCCGGGGAGAGCACCGAGGCACGGGCGGTGGCCGCGGTCAGCCGACGGCGGTGGTGGCGGCGGCAGAGCACCTCGTAGCCGACCTCGTCCTCGCTCACCGAGATGTCGCCGATGACGACCTGGGCGCCCTCGACCACCATCACGCCGCCCACCGTGCGGGCGTTGTGGGTGGCCCGCGCACCGCACCAGCAGAGCGCCTCGACCTGGAGCACCTCGACCCGGTCGGCGAGCTCGATCAGCCGCTGCGAGCCGGGGAAGAGCCTGGTCCGGAAGTCCGTGGTGATCCCGAACGTGAAGACGTCGATGCCGAGTTCGTCCACCACCCGGGCCAACTGGTCGACCTGCTCGGCGGCGAAGAACTGGGCCTCGTCGCAGATCAGGTAGTCCACCCGGCCGCCGGCCGAGAGCCGGTGCACCACATGGGCGTGGAAGTCGAAGTCGTCCGCGACCTCGACCGCCTCCGCACGCAGCCCGAGCCGGCTGGAGATGGTGGCCGCACCGGCCCGGTCGTGACGGGTGAGGATGATCCCCTGTCGGCCGCGGGCGGCGTGGTTGTGGTCCATCTGGAGCGCGAGCGTCGACTTGCCGCAGTCCATCGTGCCCGAGAAGAACACCAGTTCAGCCATGGGTGGTGCAGAGGCCTTTCAGAGGAAGGGGGGTTCAGCGGCGGACTTCGAGCAGCGGCACGAACTGCTCCACCGCGGTCATCGAGCCGTGCAGACCGATCATCGCGGACTCACCGGGCTCGTTGCGGGAGGCGATCACGGCGACGTCGTCACGGGCGGCGGCCACCACGTCGCCGATCCGGTGGTAGACCCGCTCGTCCACCGACGGGCCGAACCAGCCGGCGGCGATCGCCTCGTCCCGGGTGGCCACCCACATCCGGTCGCCGAGCACCTCGCTCCAGACCGTGTGCACGTCGGTGGCCGCCCCCGGCACGGCGTACACGTGCCGGGCCCGGCCCTCCCCGCCGAGCAGCGCCACGCCGGCCCCGAGCTCCCAGTCCTCGTCGAAGTCGATCCGGTCCTCCGGCGCGATGTCGATCATGCCGTGGTCGGCGGTGACGTACATCGCCGAGCGGGGCGGCAGCTGCTCGGCGAGCCGGCGGGCCAGGCGGTCCACCGCGTCCAGCGTCATCCGCCACTCGTCGGAGTCCACCCCGAACCGGTGACCGGCGCCGTCCAGCTCGCTCACGTAGGTGTACACGAGGGCGCGGTCGTGCTCGGCCAGCCAGGCGGCGGCCCGGTCCATCCGCTCCTCGCCCGTGGTGCGGCCGAGGAAGCTGCCGCCCGAGAGCGCCACCCGGGTCAGCGGGGTCTGGGCGAACAGCGGTGACGAGACCTGCGCCGTCGCCACCCCCGCCAGATGGGTCTGCTCGAACACCGTCGGATAGGGCTGCCAGACCGCCGGGTCCGTGTGCGGCTGCCAGCGGAGCTGGTTCATCAGGTAGCCTGCGCCCGGAACGGCCACCGTGTAGCCGGCCAGACCGTGCAGGCCGGGCGGCGTCCCGGTGCCCACCGAGGCCAGCGAGGTGGCGGTGGTGGACGGGAAGCCCGCGGTCAGCGGGCGGCCGGAGCCGCCGAGCGAGCTACCGGCCAGCGAGGAGAGGAACGGCGCGTACTCGGGGTGGCGCAGCAGTAGCTCCCAGCCGAGGCCGTCGACCAGGAACACCACCACCCGGTCGGCGGGCTCGATCGGCAGCGTCGCCGTGAAGCCGGGCACACCGAGGCCGGCCGCCACCGAGGGCAGCAGGTCGCAGAGCGAGCCGCCTCCGTACGGGGGCGCCGGGGCGGTGGCGGGGTCGAGGATCTCGAAGGCGTCGTGGCCGTCGGGTGCGAAGGACATGGCTGAGAGGCTGGCTTCCTGGCTTCCGTTGCGTGGCCGGTGGGTCGCACGGCCGTGCGGCGCGTGCCGCACGGCCCGGGACTCAGACCCGCGGGCCGTTGCTGATCGTCGCGTCGGAGAGCGCGCGGGCGAACACCAGTGCCTGGGCGACCGTCTCCGGGCCGTCGCCCGCCTCACTGACCCGAAGTGACAGGTCGTCAGCGGTGGCCGACCCGGTGTAGCCGTGGTCCGCCTCGCAGTTCGGGTCCGAGCAGCCGGCCGGCTCCAGGTCGAGCCGCTGCACCGCGCCCCAGCCGATGGTCAGCACGACCTCGCGCGGCAGCGTGCCCGGGGTGTACGTCTCCGGGTTGGCGACCATCCGGCTCACCACGACCGAACCGATCCGGTCCAGCCGGACGCTCTCGGTGGAGGTCGTCGCGAAGGGCACCGCCGCACCGGCGCCGTCACCGGACTGCTCGTCGGTGTGGCTCACCACGAAGCGGGTCGGGGTCAGCACGAGCACGGTGACGTGCCGGCGGACCTCGTTGGCGTCGAAGGTGGTCTCCTGGTGCACCAGGTAGGAGCTGATCGGCTCGGGACCCACCGCGGACTCGACCGCCTCGGACACCAGGGCCGGGTAGTAGCCGCTGCGCTCGATCGCCGAGCGCAGGTCCTGAGTGGTGGTGGTACCGGTCTTCGCCATAACTCCATCCTGGCATGGTCCGCCGACGAAGCGGGCGGCGCGGCGCCGAGCTTCCGGGCAACAGCGCCCCGGGGCGGGGCGCAACCAAGGAAGGTTACAGGGTGCTCATGGCGCGCGGGCCCAGATCGCTGCGGACGGGCAGGGGCGCGAGCCGCACTCGCGCCCCCAGGATCGCCAGTCCGTGCGGGGCCACGACCACGGGTTCGAGATCCACCGAGGTGACCTCCGGCAGGTCGTCGACCAGCCGGGAGACCCGCAGCAGCAGCTCCTCCAGGGCACCGGTGTCCACCGCCTCGGCCCCGCGCCAGCCGAACAGCAGCGGCGCCGCCCGGACCTCGCGGATCAGCCCTGCCACGTCCTGGTCGGTGGCCGGGACGAGCCGGTGCGCGACGTCGCCGAGCAGCTCGGCGGGGGCGCCGGCCAGACCGAAGGAGAGGATCGCGCCGACCGCGGGGTCGACCGTGGCGCCGATCACGGTGTCCACCCCGCGCGGGGCCAGCCGCTGGACGACCAGCTCCGCCTGGGCGGCCCCGCCGAGCAGGGCGTCCAGCTCGCGGTGGGCGCGGCGCAGCCCCGGTTCGCCGGTCAGGTCCAGCCGGACGCTGCCCAGGTCGGGCCGGTGGCGCAGGTGCGGGGCGGTGGCCTTGAGCGCGACGGGGTAGCCGATCGCCGCCGCGGCGCGGACGGCGGACTCCTCGTCGGGGGCGGGCAGGGTCGGCGAGACGTCGATGCCGTAGTCGGCCAGCAGCGCGGCGGCCTCGGTGTCCGGCAGGGTGATCCGCGCCCCGCCGGGCTGGGTGCGGGCGAAGAAGCCCTGGCGCGCAGCGCCACGGTCAAGGGTGGTGGCGGGCGACGGGCGGGCAGCCGTGCGGGTGGAGAGCACGGCCCCGACCCGGGCCCGGGCGGCGCCCTCGTCGATCCGGTCCAGCTCGGGAACGCGGGCGGTCTCCTCGGCCACGACCGTCCGGCGGCGCCAGTGGGCGTAGTGCACCGCGTGGGCGAGGGCGCGGACGGCCCGCTCGGGGGCCGGGTAGGCGGGGATGCCGCCGGGCCGCAGCCGGTTCGGCAGGTCGGTGAGCGCCAGGTGGGTCAGCAGCAGCGGCTTGCCCAACTCGCGGGCGCGGTCACCGGCTTCGAGCAGGGCTGCGGCGATCTCGGGGTCGTCGGAGCCCATCTCCGGGTCGTCCGGGCCGGCCAGCCGGCCGCCCATGAAAGCGTGCGCGGAGGTGCCGATCGGCGGGATGGCCACCGCGATCACCGCGTCCACGGCCTGGTCCTCCAGGGCCACGTCCAGTGCGATCCGGAAGTTCTCGCCGGTGGCGGCGGTGGTCAGGTCGACGGGGGTGCGGGGGCGCAGCCCGGCGCTGAGGCAGGCGTCGTGGGTGAGCAGGCCGAGCGAGTCGGAGTTGCCGACGACGGCGACCCGGTCACCCGGCGGCAGCGGCTGCAGGGCGAGCAGTTCCCCGGTGTCGTACAGCTCGGTGATGGTCTCCACCCGGGTGACGCCGGCCTGCTCGAACAGCGCGTCGACGGTGGCGTCGCGCAGCCCGGTGGCGGTGGCCGGGACGGTGTGGCCGGGGGGCAGGCTGCCGGTGTGGCGGGCGCCCTTGACCACCACGATCGGCTTGGCGGCGGCCAGCCGGCGGGCGATCCGGGTGAACTTGCGGGGATTGCCGAAGGACTCCAGGTAGAGCAGCACCACGTCGGTGGCCGGGTCCTCGGCCCAGTACTGGAGGAGGTCGTTGCCGGAGACGTCGGCGCGATTGCCGACCGAGGCGAAGGAGGAGACCCCGAGGCCGCGGCGGTGGGCGGCCTCCAGCAGGGCGACGCCGATCGCGCCCGACTGGCAGAAGATCCCGAAGCCGCCGCGCTGCGGCAGGGCGGGCGCGAGCGAGGCGTTGAGCGGGTGCTCGGGATCGGTGTTGATCAGGCCGAAGGCGTTCGGCCCGATCACCCGCATGCCGGCCGCACGGGCCTGGCGGACCAGGGCGCGCTGGCGGTCGCGGCCCTCGGGGCCGGTCTCGGCGTAGCCGGCCGTGACCACCACCAGGCCCTGCACACCGTGCGCGCCGCACTCGGCGACGGCGTCGGGGACGGCGCCGGCCGGGACGGCGATCACCGCGAGGTCCACCGGGCCTGGGATGTCCAGGATCGAGCGGTGCACCGGGACGCCGTCGACCTCGGTACCGGCCGGGGCGTTGCGGTTCACCGCGTAGATCCGGCGGTCGTCGTCCTTGCCGCCGGCCTCGAAGCCGACCAGCAGGTCGCGCAGGAGCGCCCGGCCGACGGTCTGCGGGTTGCGCGAGGCGCCCAGGACCGCCACCGAGCGCGGGGTGAGCAGCCGCTGCACCGACCTCGCCTCGGCGCGGTGCTCGCGCGCCCGCATGACGGCGAGCGAGGCCGCGGTCGGCTCCAGGTCGAGCTCCAGGTGGACCACGCCGTCGGCGAAGCTGCGGTGCTGGGTGTAGCCGGCGTCCGTGAAGACCTTCACCATCTTCCGGTTCTCCGGCAGCACCTCGGCCTGGAAGCGGCGGATCCCGCGCTCCTGCGCGACCGCGGCGATGTGCTCCAGCAGCGCGGAGGCGACCCCGCGGCCCTGGTGGGCGTCCTGCACCAGGAAGGCGACCTCGGCGTCGGTACCGGTCTCGGAGGGGCGGCCCTCTGCGTCGATCCGGTCGTAGCGGACGGTGGCGATGAAGCGGTCGCGGATCACCACGGCGAGGCCGACCCGGTTCACGAAGTCGTGGTGGGTGAAGCGGCGGACGTCCTTGTCGGAGAGCCGGGGGTAGGGCGCGAAGAAGCGGAAGTACTTGGACTGGTCGGAGACCTGCTCGTAGAACTCGACCAGGCGGCCGGCGTCGTCGGGCGTGATCGGCCGGATCCGGGCCGTGCCGCCGTCACGCAGGAGGATGTCGGCCTCCCAGTGCTGCGGGTAGTCCGGCTCGCTCTGCTCGGGGTGCGGTACCGCGGCGTCGTCCACATTCGTCAGGTTATCCGGCGACGAGCCGAATGGCGCCGGGCATGCACCCGGGGCAGGGTGGACAGGGCCCGAGGGGTCCGCCGGCCGGGTCTTGAGCCCCTTCTTATGCCCCCGAAAGAAACAATCACAACTCCCGAACGGGGCGGCTCGGAGAAGTCCCCTGCGTGCAACACTGGTCTAGACAACATGGCCGCCTCCCCCAAGCCCGGCCATGACCAGCTTCACCGGAAAGGCACGTCTCATGGCTGAGCGCCGCGTCACCATCGGTTGGGCCGAGGGCCTGCACGCCCGTCCCGCCGCCGTCTTCGTCAAGGCCGTGGCGGCCACCGGCGTGCCGATCACCATCGCCAAGCCGGGCGGCGTCCCGGTCAACGCCGCCTCGCTGCTCGGCCTGCTCGGCATCGGCGCCCAGGGCGGCGACGAGGTCGTCCTCGCCTCCGACGCCGACGGCGCCGACCAGGCCCTGGACCGCCTCGCCAAGCTCGTCACCGAAGGCCTCGACGAACTCCCCGCCGCCGCCTGAGCGGGTCCGGCCAGCAGAAAGCGTCCGGCAGTGCCTAGCACTGCCGGACGCTTCTGCTCGCACACCCGGCCGCATCCACACCATCGGGCGAACCGGTGAGCGATCGGCCCACAGCGGTGACCGATCGCACAGATGCTCGCCGCAGGACGTTCCTCGACCTCGAACGACCCGACCACGCACACCTGTCCGCCTTTCTCCGGGCGGACGGACACCTCACAGAGCAGTCCCGCAATCGCGGCCGGCTCACCGTGGGGCTCCCGGCGCGCGCCGCCCCGATCCTGGAGGAGTTCCAGCGGCTCTGCCCGTACAACGGGAGCATTCGCCACCGGACCCGCGACACGCATTCCAAGGCGGAGTACACCTCGGCGGTGTGGACCGTCTGCGCCCGCGGGTTCCGGGAGGAGCTTCAGGCACTGGGCCTGCCCGCGGGGCGGCAGTCCGAGACCGTCGTGCCACCGACCGTCCCCTTCTCCGAGCGCGACTACGCGAGGGGCTTGGTCGATGCCGACGGCTCGGTGGGACGCACTCGCAGGACCTCCCGTTCGTGAGCCTCGAAGGCCCCATGGAGGAGGCCCCCGGGTCCCCCGGGGGCCTCCTCCATGTATCAGCCCTTGACGCAGACGACCTGCTTCAGGTGGGCCACGATCTCGACCAGGTCCTTCTGCTGCTCGATGACCTTCTCGATGGACTTGTAGGCACCCGGGATCTCGTCCACGACACCGGAGTCCTTGCGGCACTCCACGCCCTTGGTCTGCTCGACCAGGTCCTGAGTGGTGAACCGCTTCTTCGCCGCGCTGCGGCTCATCTTCCGGCCGGCACCGTGCGAGGCCGAGTTGAACGCCGCCTCGTTTCCGAGGCCGCGGACGATGTACGAACCCGTCCCCATCGAGCCGGGGATGATCCCGTAGTCGCCGGAGCCAGCCCTGATCGCGCCCTTGCGGGTCACCAGCAGGTCGACGCCGTCGTACTGCTCCTCCGCCACGTAGTTGTGGTGGCAGCTGATGACCTCGTCGAAGGCGACCCTCGCCTTGGCGAACTCTCGGCGGACGACGTCCTGGAACAGTGCCATCATCACCGCGCGGTTGTTCTTGGCGTACTCCTGCGCCCAGAAGAGGTCCTGACGGTAGGCCGCCATCTGCGGGGTGTCCGAAATGAACACCGCGAGATCACGGTCGACCAAGCCCTGGTTGTGCGGAAGTGAGCGCGCCACCCCCATGTGGTGCTCGGCCAGCTCCTTACCGATGTTGCGCGATCCGGAATGCAGCATCAACCAGACAGAACCGGTGTCATCAATGCACAACTCCGAGAAGTGGTTTCCACTTCCGAGCGTTCCCATCTGCTGCATGGCCCGTTCGCGGCGCCACTTGACCTCCGGGGCCACCCCGTCGAAGCGCTGCCAGAAGTCGTCCCAGCCCGCCGTCGCGAAGCCGTGCAGCTTGCGCGGGTCGACCGGGTCGGTGTGGAGACCGCGGCCGACCGGGATGGCCTGCTCGATCTTGGAGCGGAGGCGGGACAGGTCGTCCGGCAGGTCCTTCGCGGTCAGCGAGGTCTTCACCGCACTCATCCCGCAGCCGATGTCCACGCCGACCGCCGCCGGGCAGACGGCACCCTTCATCGCGATCACGGAGCCGACGGTCGCGCCCTTGCCCAGGTGGACGTCCGGCATCACGGCGAGGCCGTGCAGCCAGGGCAGCGAGCTGATGTTGCGCAGCTGCTGCATGGCCTGGCCCTCGACGGTGGCCGGGTCGGTCCACATCCGGATCGGGACCCGGATGCCGGGCACCTCGGTGTACGACATGGTTGAACGACCTCCAAAGGTCGGTTGGTTCAAGCGTAGGTGTGGTGCCGCGCGAAGAGTCCCGGCGCGGCTCGGGGAAGATCAGGGGCAGTGCTCAGACTGCGGAGGGGCGGCGTCGGGAGGACGACGGCCTCGGGGAGCGCAGTATGGTCGGCTCGACCCGCATGGTGACCGCCTCCTCTCCGTGTGTGTGCCGGTGTGTACCGGCTGCCCGGGGGATATCTACCCACAGCGCGCTCGCGCCCCGCAAGGCATTAACGACGGCGGGCCCGGCGGAGCGGAGTGCTCCACCGGGCCCTGCCCGTACCGGGGTTCGGCGGTCTCAGGCGCTGATCACGGTGACCTCGCCGATGCCGAGCCCGCGCACCTGCTCCGCGAACGCCGACGCGTCGCCGACCAGCACGGTGACCAGGCGGTCCGGCGGGAAGGCGGCGACCACGGCATCGGTGGCGGCGGCGGTGGGGAGTTCGGCCATCTGCCGGTAGACCTCGGCCTGGTAGTCGTCCGGCAGGTGCTGCTCGACCTGGTCGGCCAGGGTGCCGGCGACGGAGCCCGCGGTCTCGTACTTCAGCGGCGCGACGCCGACCAGGAACTGCACGGCCTCGTCGCGCTCGGCGTCGGTGAGGCCCTCGGCGGCGAGGGTGCGCAGGATGGTCCAGGTGTCGGCGAGCGCCGGGGCGGTGGAGGCGGTGTCCACCGAGCCGCTGATCGCGAGCAGCGCGCGGCCGCTGCCGTCGGCGGCGGAGCGCAGCGGCTGGGCGAAGGCCCGGACTCCGTAGGTGTAGCCCTTCTCCTCGCGCAGCACCCGGTCGAGGCGGGAGGTGAGGGTGCCGCCGAGGCAGTAGGTGCCGAGGATCTGGGCGGCCCAGGCGGGGTCGTGGCGGTCCGGGCCGATGCGGCCGATGAGCAGCTGGGTCTGGACCGAGCCCGGCCGGTCGACGATGACGACGCGGCCGGTGTCGTCGGCGGTGACCGGGGCGTGGACGCCGGCCTCGGCGGGGGCGGCGGTCCAGGTGCCGAGGGTGTTCTCCAGCAGCGCGGGCAGGTCGGTGCCGGTGAGGTCGCCGACCACGACGACGGTGGTGGTGGCGGGCCGGATGTGGGTGTCGTAGAAGGCCTTGACGCCGCCGCGGTCGATGGACTTGACCGTCTCGGCGGTGCCGCCGCGGGGGCGGGAGAGGCGGTCGGCGCCGTCGAAGAGCTCGGCGTAGAGGGCCTTGGCCGCACGGCGGGCGGGGTTGGCCTGCTCGTGGACGATCTCGTCGAGGCGGTTGGCGACGAGGCGCTCGATCTCGTCCTCGGGCAGTGCGGGGGCCCGCAGGGCGTCGGCGAGCAGGCTGAGCCCGCGCTGGAGCCGGCTGGCGGGGACTTCGAGCGAGACCCGGATGCAGGGGTGGTCGGCGTGCGCGTCGAGGGTGGCGCCGGCGCGCTCCAGCTCGGCGGCGAACTCCTCGGCGGTGAGGGTGTCGGTGCCCTCGCTGAGGGCGCGGGCGAGGATGCCCGCGATGCCGTCGAGGCCGTCGGGTTCGGCGGCGAGCGGGGCGTCGAGCAGGACGTCGACGGCGACCAGCTGCTGGCCGGGGCGGTGGCAGTGCAGGACGGTGATGCCGTTGCCGAGGGCGGCGCGTTCGGGGGCCGGGAAGGCCCACGGGCTGGGGGTGCCGGGCTTGGGCTGGGGGTGGAACGTCATGGCGGGGACGTGGTCCGTGCTCATGCGGCGGTGCCCTCCTCGTCGGTGGCGGCGGTGGTGTCGGTGTCGTCGGCGGGGGTGGGCTCGTAGACGAGGACGGCCCGGTTGCGCGGGTGCAGGCGGGCCTGGGCGACGGCCTGCACCTCCTCGGCGGTGACGTCGAGCACCTTGGGGAGGGCTTCGTTGAGCAGCTTCGGGTCGCCGAAGAGGACGGCGTAGCGGCAGAGTTCGTCGGCGCGGCCGGCGACGGTGGTGAGCCGGTCGAGCCATTCGCGCTCGATCTGGGCCTGGGCGCGCTCAAGTTCGGCGGCGGTGGGGCCTTCGGCGGCGAAGCGGGCGAGCTCCTCGTCGACGGCGGTGTCGATCTGCTCGACGGTGGCGTCGCCGGAGGTCTTGACGTCGAGCCAGCCGAGGCTGGGGGCGCCGGCGAGGCGGAGCAGGCCGAAGCCGGCGGCGACGGCGGTGCGGTCGCGGCGGACGAGGCGGTTGTAGAGGCGGCTGGACTCGCCGCTGCCGAGGATGGTGAGGGCGAGGTCGGCGGCGTCGGCCTCGCGGGTGCCGTCGTGCGGGAGGCGGTAGGCGGCCATCAGGGCGCGGGAGGGGACGTCCTCGCGGATGAGTTCGCGCAGTTCGCCGCCGATGGTGTCGGGCAGGGTGCCGTCGCGCGGGGGCTGTTTGGCGTCGTGGGCGGGGATGGTGCCGAAGTACTTCTCGACCCAGGCGATGGTCTGCTCGGGGTCGATGTCGCCGACGACGGAGAGGACGGCGTTGTTGGGCGCGTAGTAGGTGCGGAAGAACGTGCGGGCGTCCTCCAGCGTGGCGGCGTCCAGGTCGGCCATCGAGCCGATGGGGGTGTGGTGGTAGGGGTGGCCGTCGGGGAAGGAGAGCGCGGTGAGCTTCTCGAAGGCGGTGCCGTAGGGGACGTTGTCGTAACGCTGGCGGCGCTCGTTCTTGACGACGTCGCGCTGGTTCTCCATCGAGGCGTCGTCGAGGGCGGCGAGCAGCGAGCCCATCCGGTCGGCCTCCAGCCAGAGGGCGAGCTCCAGCTGGTGGGCGGGCATGGTCTCGAAGTAGTTGGTGCGCTCGAAGCTGGTGGTGCCGTTGAGCGAACCGCCTGCGCCCTGGACGAGCTCGAAGTGGCCGTTGTTCGAGACGTTGGCGGAGCCCTGGAACATGAGGTGCTCGAACAGGTGGGCCAGGCCGGTACGGCCCTTCACCTCGTGGCGGGAGCCCACGTCGTACCAGAGGCAGACGGCGGCGACCGGGGTGAGGTGGTCCTCGGAGAGGACGACGCGCAGGCCGTTGGCCAGGCGGTGCTCGGTGATGGCGATGCCTCGGGTTGAGGCGGGGGCCGGGTTGGCCATGCGCTCGGGTCCTTCCCGTCGTCGATGTCGGGGGTTCGTGTGGCGTCCCCATTGTGGTGCAACGCGCGAAGGGCGCGGATGTGTCCGCGCTGGCGGGGCGTTCGCCAGGGGCGGAAGAGGGGCGGCGGCGGGGATTGTCTGCGGGAGGGTCCACAATGGGGGCGCTGAGCCGTGATCCGAAGCAGAGCAGAACCGCAGACGCAGACAAGACGCAAGGGAGCCCCGCCGCGATGGCCCGCCGCAGTTCGCAGACCCCGCCGCCCGGAGATTTCGAGGAGCGGATCCTCGACGTCGACGTCGTGGACGAGATGCAGGGCTCCTTCCTGGAGTACGCCTACTCGGTGATCTACTCGCGCGCGCTGCCGGACGCGCGGGACGGTCTGAAGCCGGTGCACCGGCGGATCCTGTACCAGGCCAACGAGATGGGACTGCGCCCGGAGCGGGGGCACGTGAAGTGCGCCCGCCTGGTGGGCGAGGTGATGGGCCGGCTGCACCCCCACGGTGACGCGTCGATCTACGACTCGGTCGTCCGCATGGCGCAGCCGTTCTCGATGCGGCTGCCGCTGATCGACGGCCACGGGAACTTCGGTTCGCTGGGCAACGACGACCCGCCGGCCGCGATGCGCTACACCGAGTCGCGGCTGACGGCCGCGTCGATGGCGATGGTGGAGTCGATCCACGAGGACACGGTCGACTTCGGTCCGAACTACGACGGCAGCGAGCAGGAGCCGATCGCGCTGCCGGCCGCGTTCCCGAACCTGCTGGTGAACGGCGCGACGGGGATCGCGGTCGGCATGGCGACCAACATGCCGCCGCACAACCTGTCCGAGGTGGTGGCGGCCGCCCGGCACCTGATCAAGCACCCGAACGCGGACCTGGACACGCTGATGCGGTTCGTGCCCGGTCCGGACCTGCCGACGGGCGGGCGGATCGTCGGCCTGTCGGGGATCCGGGACGCCTACGAGTCGGGCCGCGGCACCTTCAAGATCCGGGCGACGGCGACGGTGGAGGCGGTGACGGCCCGCCGCAAGGGCATCGTGGTCACCGAGCTGCCGTACAACGTCGGCCCGGAGAAGGTGATCTCGAAGATCAAGGACCTGGTCAACGCGAAGAAGCTGCAGGGCATCGCGGACGTCAAGGACCTCACCGACCGCGAACACGGGCTGCGGCTGGTGATCGAGGTGAAGAACGGCTTCGTGCCGGAGGCGCTGCTGGAGCAGCTGTACAAGCTGACGCCGATGGAGGAGACCTTCGGCATCAACAACGTGGCGCTGGTGGACGGCCAGCCGCTGACGCTGGGTCTGAAGGAGTTGCTGGAGGTCTACGTCGACCACCGCTTCAACGTGGTGCGCCGGCGCAGCGACTTCCGCCGCCGCAAGCGCCAGGAGCGGCTGCACCTGGTCGAGGGCCTGCTGGTGGCGCTGGTCGACATCGACGAGGTCATCGCGATCATCCGGTCCAGCGACAACGCGGCGCAGGCGAAGGAGCGCCTGATGGAGCGCTTCTCGCTGTCGGAGACGCAGACGGCGTACATCCTGGACACCCCCCTGCGGCGGCTGACCCGGTTCGACCGGGTGGAGCTGGAGGAGGAGCAGGCGAAGCTGACCGCGGAGATCGCGGAGCTGACGGAGATCCTGGAGTCGGACGCGCGGCTGCGCAGCGTGGTGTCGGGCGAGCTGGGCGCGGTGTCGAAGCAGTTCGGCACCGAGCGGCGGACGGTGTTGCTGGAGGCGGGCGCAGCGCCGTCGGCGGCGCTGTCGGTGCCGCTGGAGGTGGCGGACGACCCGTGCCGGGTGCTGCTGTCGTCGACGGGTCTGCTGGCGCGGACGGCGGACGGCGAGCCGTTCGAGCTGTCCGAGAAGCGGGCGAAGCACGATGTGATCGTGTCGGCGGTGCCGGCCACGGCGCGGGCGGACGTGGGCGTGGTGACGTCGGCGGGCCGGGTGCTGCGGCTGCCGGTGATCGATCTGCCGGCGCTGCCGCCGACGCCGTCGCCGACGCTGGCGGGCGGTGCCGCGGTGGACGAGTTCCTGCGTCTGGAGGCGGGTGAGCGGGTGCTGGCGCTGACCACGCTGGACGAGTCCTCGCCGGGGCTGGCACTGGGCACCGTGCAGGGCGTGGTGAAGCGGGTGGTCCCGGAGTGGCCGGCGAACAAGGACGAGTTCGAGGTGATCGCGCTCAAGGAGGGCGACGAGCTGGTCGGCGCGGTGGAACTGCGCACGGGTGAGGAGGACTTGGTCTTCATCACCTCGGACGCCCAGCTGCTGCGCTATCCGGCGGGCCAGGTCCGTCCGCAGGGCCGGCCGGCGGGCGGCATGGCGGGGATCAAGCTGTCGGACGGTGCCCGGGTGCTGTCGTTCACCGCGGTCGATCCGGCGGCGGACGCGGTGGTCGTCTCGGTGGCCGGTGCCTCGGGCACGCTGACCGGCGAGGCGCAGTCGACGTGGAAGGTCACGCCGTTCGAGCAGTACCCGCGCAAGGGGCGGGCCACCGGCGGTGTCCGCTGTCAGCGCTTCCTGCGCGGTGAGGACGCACTCTCCTTCGCCTGGGCGGGCGCGGCGCCGGCCAAGGCGGCGTCGGCCAAGGGCGCGCCGGTCGAGCTGCCGGAGCGGGACCCGCGGCGGGACGGCTCGGGCACGCCCGTGACGGCGCCGATCGCGGTGGTGGCCGGCCCGGCGTAGCGGCGCCCGGTACGGGTTCGCGGCCCGCGGCGGGACATCTCCGGGTGGTCCGCCGCGGGCTTTTCGGTACGGGTAGCCTTTCCTGCGTGAGCACGTGTGCGACGTTGTCGCGGGAGCTGTCCGAGCCGCTTGCCGCCACCGCGGCGACCGCCACCACCTGGCTGCTGGTGGAACAGAACGGTCCGTGGGGGGCGAAGGCGCTGGGTGAGAGCCATCTTGACGCTGCGGTGGGGCGGGCGCTGGAGGCGGCCGCCGCCGGGACCGGGGTGCGGGTGGCACTGATCCGCCGGCCCGGGCGGCACGCGGACTGCCTGCCGGCCGCGCGGCACGAGGTGCTCGTGGCGCACGCGGTGCCGGGCCGGAGCTGGGTGCGCCGGGCGGCGGTGGCCGATCCGGCGGAGTTGCTGGAGCTGGACTTCGAGGCGCTGGGCGCCGGTGATCACGGCGGGTTCGGCGCCGAGCACGTGGGCGGGCCGATCGCGCTGGTCTGCACGAACGGGCGCCGGGACCGCTGCTGCGCGCTGCTGGGACGGCCGCTGGCGGCGGAGTTGGCGACCGCCGGGCACAGCGAGGTGTGGGAGGTGACGCACCTCGGCGGGCACCGCTTCTCCCCCACGATGCTGGTGCTGCCGTACGGCTACGCGTACGGGCGGCTGACGGCGGGGAGCGCCAAGGACGTGCTGGCGGCGACTGCGGCCGGGCACATGGTGCCGGAGTGGTCGCGGGGCCGCTCGGGCTGGGACCGTCCGGGCCAGGCGGCCGACCATGCGGTACGGGTGGCCACCGGGGAGACCGCGGTGGACGTGCTGACGGTGACGCAGCGGTCGGCGGGCGAGGGGCGCTGGCTGGTCGGGGTGGTGCACGAGGACGGCCGCGTCTGGGAGGTCGAGGTGGTCGAGGGCGTGAGCGAGCCGGCCCGGCCGGAGAGCTGCGGCAAGGCGGCGGGGACGCCGTCGCGGATGGACGTGACGGCGGTGCGGCAGGTGGCGTAGCCGGGGCGCCGGTCCCGGGCGCGTGCCGGCCTCGCACCGCGACGGCCCGGCACCGCGACGGCCTCGCACCGCGACGGCCCCGCGGGACAACGGCTCCTCGGTGCAACGGCCCCGCGCCCGTGGGGGTGGGCGCGGGACCGCCGGTGAGGTGAACGGCCCCGCGCCCGCTGTCCGGGGTGGCGCGGGGCCGTTCCGTCGGGGGCGGCTCAGCCGGTGGCGGCCTTGCCGACGAACTCGGTGGTGTAGGTGCGGGCGAGGTCGATCGTGGCCTCCTTGCCCCTGACGTCCGGGTGGAACGCCGCGAGCACGGCGAGCACCGTCCCGGGGCCGTCGGCCGGCATCACCCCGTCGGTGGTGAACATCGGCAGCGTCGCCTTGATCGCGGCCGCGTACTGCTCGGCCCCGCCCTGCGCGTAGTCGGCGGGCATCTTCGCGGCGATCTCCTCCGGGGTGTGGCTGGACATCCACTTGAGGGTCTTCACGAAGGCGTTGGCGAGCTTCTGGGTGGTGTCCTTGTTCTTCTCCACCCAGTCGGTCTTCATGTAGAGCGAGGACGACGGGTAGAGCCCGCCGAGCGCGTCGCGCGAGCCCTGCGGGGTGCGCATGTCGTAGAGGATCTTGCCGAGACCCTTGTCCAGCACGGTGGCCACCGTCGGGTCGGTGGTCATGCCGGCGTCGATGCTGCCCTGCTGGAGGGCTGCGATGAAGGTCTGGCCGGCGCCGACCGCGATCGGGCTGAACTCGCTGACGGCCGTGCCGTTCTTGACGGCGAGGTACTTGGTGAGGAAGTCGGTGGAGGAGCCGATGCTGGTGACGCCGAGCTTGCGCCCCTTGAAGTCGGCACCGGACCCGATGGCCCCGGCCTGCTTGGTGGAGACGATCTCGACCTCGCCGGGGGCCTGCGAGAACTGGACCACGGACTCGACGTTCTTGCCCTTGGCCTGCAGGTCGATGGTGTGGTCGTAGAAGCCGACCGCGCCCTGGACGTCGCCGGCGAGCAGCGCCGTGGTGGCGTTGACGCCGGCGGGCTCGCTCAGCAGCTCGACGTTGACGCCGGCCTCGCCGAAGTACCCGAGGCGCTGGGTGAGCATGGCGGGCAGGTAGATGACCTTGTCCAGGCCGCCGACCATGATCTTGACCTTGGGGCCGTCGACCTGCTGCCCGGCCGGGACGGCGGCGGCGTGGGAGGCGGAGGCGGCGTCGTTGGCGCAGGCGGTGAGGGGGAGCAGCAGGACGGCGGCGAGGGCGGTGGCGGCGGCTCTGCCGGTCGGGTTCGGGCGCATGGGTGGGGGCCTCTCTGCGGAGGGACGGGGCGGAGGGATGGAGGGGGCGGAGGGTGGGCGGGACGGTGACGGTCGCGGGGTGGGGGTCAGCGGCCGTCGCCGGAGTCGGCGGGCTTCCAGCGGAACAGCTTCTTCTCGGCGAAGGTCAGCAGCCCCTCGGTGAGTAGCGCGACGACGGCCAGGATCGTCATCGCGGCGTACACACCGGCCGCGTTGAAGGTGCCCTGGGCAGCCGCGACGAGCAGGCCGAGGCCCTTGGTGGCACCGATGTACTCGCCGACGATGGCGCCGATCAGCGCGAAGCCGAAGCTGACGTGCAGGCTGGTGAAGATCCAGGTGGTGGCGGCGGGGATGACCACCTGCAGGGTGACCTTGCGGTTGTTCGCACCCAGGATGCGGGCGTTGGCGACGAGGTTGCGGTCCACCTCGCGGGCGCCCTGGAAGGCGTTGAAGAAGACCGGGAAGAACACCAGCACGACGGCGGAGGCGACCTTGGAGGCCGGGCCGAGGCCGAACCAGATCAGGAAGATCGGCGCCAGCACGATGCGCGGGATGGCGTTCAGCACCTTGATGTAGGGCCCGAACACGTCGGCCAGGAAGCGGATCCGGCCGAGCGCGATGCCCAGCAGCACGCCGCCGGTGACACCGAGCACCCAGCCGCTGAGGGCCTCGTAGAGGGTGTAGCCGATCTGTTCGGCGAGCGAGCCCTGGGCGGTGCCGTGGGTGATCCACTGCCAGATCTGCGCCCAGATCCGCGACGGCTGGGAGAAGTTGAACGGGTCGACGACCTCGGTGCGGGCGCAGAGTTCCCAGAGGCCGAGGAAGGCGAGCAGGACGGCGACCCGGGCCCCGTGGACGCTCAACCTGCGGTTGCGGGCGGCCCGTTCGCGGGCCTCGGTACGGCTGGCGGGGGCGGCGGCCGGGGGCTTGGCCGCGGCCACGGTGGTCTCAAGCGGCACGACCCGCTCCTCTCTCGCGGGTGATGCGCACCTCTTCGCCGAGCGAGGCCCAGATCTCGCGGTACAGCTCGACGAACCGCGGCTCCAGCCGGACGGCCTCCACGGTGCGCGGGCGGGGCAGGTCGACGGTGAAGACCTCCTTCACGGTGGCCGGGCCGGCGGTCATCACGACGACCCGGTCGGCCAGCGCGATGGCCTCGTCCAGGTCGTGGGTGACGAAGACGACCGACGAGCCGGTGCCGGCCCAGAGCTCCAGCAGTTGGTCGGACATCAGGGCGCGGGTCTGCACGTCGAGCGCCGAGAACGGCTCGTCCATCAGCAGGATCCCCGGGTCGTTGACGAAGGTCTGGGCCAGCGCGACCCGCTTGCGCATGCCGCCGGAGAGCTGGTGGGGGTAGCGGTCCTCGAAGGCGGCCAGGCCGACCCGGGCCAGCCAGTCGCGGGCCCGTTCCCGGGCCTCGGCGGCCGGGACGCCGCGGAACCGCGGGCCGGCCGCGACGTTGGACAGGACGGTCCGCCAGGGGAAGACGGCGTCCTGCTGGAAGACGAAGCCGACCTGCGGGTTGATCCCGCCGACCGGCTCCCCGTACACCCGGACGTCGCCCTCGGTGGGCTCCTCCAGGCCGCTGACCAGCGTCAGCGTGGTGGACTTGCCGCAGCCGGTGGGGCCGACGACGGCGACGAACTCGCCCTGCGCGACGGTCAGGTCGAGATCGCGGACGGCGGTGTGCAGCGCCCCGGACGGGGTTCGGAAGCGCTTGGTGGCGCCGCTCAACTCGATCGCGGGAGCCGGCGTCGGATCCGGCACCGGGGTTGTGCGCATGTGACCTCCCGGGTCTGTGCTTGCCCCGGGAGGCTAGGAGCGGGCCGGGCGGCGGCGGGAGCCTTCTCGGCGTAGTGCGGGTTCTCCGCGTTGAGGGGTGTTCTGCTCGTTTTGCTTCCGCTACAACAGCGGGGACGCGGCTGACAGGAGCACCTCGGAAACGTAGGGTGTGCCGACCACAGGGCCGACCACAGGAGAGGAGGCCCCGGATGAAGCACCCCCGCCGCCCCCGCCGGGTCTTCGCCCAGCTCCTGCTGAGCCAGACCGTCGTCACCGTCGGCGTCACCGTGGTGACGGCCGGGCTGTTCCTCGCTCCGGTCAGCTCCGAGCTGGACCACGACGCGATGCAGCGCGCGCTGTCGATCGCCCAGGCCACCGCAGGCGACGAGACGATCGCCCGGGCCGCCGAGGCCCGCGACTCCGCCACCGCGCAGCGCAACGCCGAGGAGATCCGGCTGGCCACCGGCGCCAGCTTCGTCGTGGTCACCGACGTGGACGGGATCCGGCTCTCGCACACCGACCCGGGCCGGATCGGCCAACGGGTCTCCACCGACCCCGAGCCCGCGCTCAGCGGCCGCAGCATCACCGCCATCCAGGAGGGCACGCTGGGCCGCACGGCCCGCGGCAAGGTGCCGCTGCGGATCGCCGACGGGCGGATCGTCGGCGAGGTGTCGGTCGGCATCAGCGACGACTCGATCCGGCGCCGGCTGCTGAAGATGCTCACCGGCATCCTGCTCTGCGCCGGCGCCGGCCTCGCCGCCGGCACCGTCGCCACCCTGGTACTGGCCCGGCGGATGAAGCGCCGCACCCACAACATCGCGCTGGCCGACATCTCGGCGCTGCTGGTGGAGCGCGAGGCCATGCTGCACGGCATCCGCGAGGGCATGGTGGCGCTGGACGAGCACGGCCGGATCCGACTGGCCAACGACGAGGCGGTACGTCTGCTCGGCCTGCCCGCGGGCAGCGCCGGCCGGCCGATCGACGCAGTGCTGCCGCCCGGGCGGCTGGCCGACGTGCTGGCCGGGCGGATCGCCGGCACCGACCTGCCGGCCGTCCGGGACGACCGCGTGCTGGTGGTGAACCGGATGACCACGGCCGAGGGCGACGCGGTGGTGACCCTGCGCGACCGCACCGAGCTGGAGTCGCTGGTCCGCGAGCTGGACACCACCCGCAGCCTCACCGAGGCGCTGCGGGCCCAGGACCACGAGCACGCCAACCGGATGCACACCCTGCTCGGCCTGCTGGAGCTCGGCCGGCACGAGCAGGCCGTGGAGTTCATCTCCGAGCAGTCGGGCTCGCACGCGGCGGTCGCGGCCCGGATCGCCGAGCAGGTCCAGGACCCGCACGTGGCCGCGCTGCTCGCGGGCAAGACCGCGGTGGCCGGCGAGCGCGGCGTCCGGCTGGCGGTCACCCCGGCCACGCACCTGCCGGACGCGGTGGTGGACGCCCGGGCGTTGGTCACCGTCCTCGGCAACCTGGTCGACAACGCCGTGGACGCGCTGGCGCCGGGCGGCGGCCGGGTGGAGGTGGTCCTGGCCGCGGCCGGCGCCACCCTGGTCGTGGAGGTCTCCGACAGCGGCCCGGGGGTTCCGGAGGGGCTGCGTGAACGGGTCTTCGAGGAGGGGTGGAGCAGCAAGGACGCGCCCGCTCACCGGCCGCGCGGGCTGGGGCTGGCCATGGTGCGGCGGCTGGTCGAGCGGACCGGCGGCCGGATCGTGCTGGACGCGGGGCCGCTCGGCGGGGCCCGGTTCACCGTGGAGCTGCCCGAGGCCCTGCACACCGCGGCTCTGCCCGGCGCGGGCCCGGACGCCCGTGAGGGCCATCGGCCCGCCGGACCGCTCGTGGAGGCGTGATGATCGACGTACTCGTGGTGGACGACGACTTCCGGGTGGCCGACGTGCACGCCGCGTACGTGGCCAAGGTGCCCGGCTTCCGGGTCACCGGCACCGCGCACTCGGCCGCCGAGGCGCTGGCCGCCCTGGAGCGGCGCCCGGTCGACCTGCTGCTGCTCGACCACCACCTGCCGGACGAGACCGGCCTCGCCCTCGTCCGGCGGCTGCGCGAACGGCAGGTGGCCTGCGACGTGATGATGGTGACCGCCGCCCGGGACGTCTCCACCGTGCACGCGGCCATGCAGCACGGCGCCCTGCAGTACCTGGTCAAACCGTTCACCTTCGCCGGTCTGCGGGAGAAGCTCGTCGCCTACGCGCAGCTGCGGCACGCGCTGGCCGGACCGGCCGCCCGCGAGGCCGGCCAGGACGAGGTGGACCGGCTGTTCGCCACCCTGCGCAGCGCGGCGGCCCCGGCGGCCGCACTGCCCAAGGGGCACTCGGCGCCCACCACCGACCTGGTGCTCGGGGTGCTGCGCCGGGCCGGCCGGCCGCTCTCCGCCCAGGAGGTCGCGGACGCCACCGGGCTGAGCCGCTCCACCGCGCAGCGCTACCTCAAGCAGCTGGAGCGCGACAGCCGGCTGCGGCTGACCCTGCGCTACGGCGACACCGGCCGCCCCGAGCACCGCTACGGGCTGGCCGCCCGCAGCTGAGCCGGGAGCCCGGCCGGCGGTGACGGCCCGGGTGCGCCGGCCTCCCGGAGCGGAGCCCGAGCCGGACCCGCCGTGGACGCACCGCACCCCGGCGGTCCTGGGACCACCGGGGTGCGCGCCTGCGGGGTGTTCGGCTCAGGCCGCCCCGGCTCCG
Source organism: Kitasatospora hibisci (assembly GCF_043950205.1). Taxonomy (NCBI): domain Bacteria; kingdom Bacillati; phylum Actinomycetota; class Actinomycetes; order Kitasatosporales; family Streptomycetaceae; genus Kitasatospora; species Kitasatospora hibisci. The sequence continues at coordinate 2,670,989 of NZ_CP171642.1, forward strand.
GTGAGGGAGCGGACCTCCAGCTCGGCGTAGCGGTCCGCGTCGGCCGGCTCGGGCGAGGTGAGGGTGCCGATCCAGCCGGCCAGGAAGCCCAGCGGGATGGAGACGATGCCGGGGTTCTCCAGCGGGAACCAGTGGAAGTCCACCCCCGGGAAGAGCGCCGCCTTGCTCCCGGAGACCACCGGGGAGAAGGCCACCAGCAGCACCGCCGGGACCAGCCCGCCGTACACCGACCAGACCGCGCCGCGGACGGTGAACCGCCGCCAGAACAGGCTGTACAGCAGCACCGGCAGGTTGGCCGAGGCCGCGACCGCGAAGGCCAGGCCGACCAGGAAGGCGACGTTCATCTGCTGGGCGAAGAGGCTGAGCGCGATCGCGACCGCCCCGATCACCACCGCGGCGATCCGGGCCACGCCGACCTCCTCGCGCTCGGTGGCGCCCCCGAGTACGTGCTCGCCGCGTGCCCGTCCCCCGCGCGTCCTCCGGGAGGCCGGCACGGCGGCCCGGCGACCGCCGCGACGCGGACGGCCGCGCCAGGCGCCCGCCCAGATGTCGTGCGCGAAGGCCGCCGAGGAGGCGAGCGTCAGACCGGCCACCACGGCCAGGATGGTGGCGAACGCGATCGCCGAGATCAGCGCGAACAGCACCACGCCGCCGGTGCTCCCGTTTCCGCCGCCCAGCACCAGGGCGAGCAGCGGCACGGCGGTGTTGCCCGCCGGGTTCGCTTGCCGCACCTCGGCCGAGCCGACCAGCGCGGTGGCGCCCAGGCCGAGCGCGATGGCCATCAGGTAGAAGCCGCCGACCAGCCCGATCGCCCACATCGTGGAGCGCCGCGCGGCCCGTGCGGTGGGTACGGTGTAGAAGCGGGAGAGGATGTGCGGCAGGCCGGCGGTGCCCAGCACCAGGGCCAGTCCGAGGCTGAAGAAGTCCAGCCGGCTGGTGCCGCTCGCGCCGTACTTGAGCCCCGGCTCCAGGTACCGCCGCCCGGCGCCGCTGTGCTGCGCGGCCTGCCGCATCAGCTCGGCGACGTCGCCGTGGAAGCGCACCATCAGCAGCACGGTGAGCAGCACCGAACCGGCGACCAGCAGGACGGCCTTGACGATCTGGATCCAGGTGGTGGCCCGCATGCCGCCCACCGTGACGTAGACGATCATCAGGCCGCCGACCGCCACGATGGTCCAGGTCCGCGCTCCGGAGCTGTTGGTGCCGAGCAGCAGGGCCACCAGGCTGCCGGCGCCGACCATCTGGGCGACCAGGTAGAAGAGCGTGACGACGACGCTGGCGCCGCCGGCGGCCGCCCTGACCTTCCGCCGGCGCAGCCGCAGCGCGAGCACGTCGGCCAGGGTGTACCGGCCGGCGTTGCGGACGAGCTCGGCGACGAGCATCAGCACCACCAGCCAGGCGACCAGGAAGCCGATGCTGTAGAGCACGCCGTCGTAGCCGTAGAGCGCGATCAGCCCGGCGACGCCGAGGAAGGAGGCGGCGGAGAGGTAGTCGCCGGAGAGCGCGAAGCCGTTCTGCAGCGGGGTGAAGTCGCGCCCGCCGGCATAGAAGTCCTCGGCGGCGCTGCCGCGGCGGCCCACCCAGACGGTGATGGCCAGGGTGACCAGGACGATCACGGCGAACAGTGCGATGGCCAGGTCGTGGTGGTCCCCGGTGGGGGCGACGGGCGGCGGGGTGGCGGTCCTCATCGCAGCTGGTCCTGGGTGTCCCAGCGCAGCGACAGGGCGGCGCGGTCGCGCTTGGTGCGGGCGTTGCGGGCGTAGAGCCAGGTGAGCAGGAAGGTCGTGGCGAACTGCATCAGGCCGAGCAGCCACGCCACGTTCACCGGGCCGGCCACCTGGCTGCGCATCACCGCGGGGGCGACCGCCTGGGCGGCCACGTACATCAGGTACCAGCCGAGGAAGGCGCCGCCGGCGGGGAACACGAACGCCCGGTAGCCGCGCTTGATCTCCTGGAACGCCTCACTGGCCTGGACCGCCCGGTACACCTCGGTTCTGCTGTCGGCGGCCGGCTCGGTCTCCTCGGCGAGGGGCCGGAGCCGGGCGGGCGGAACGGGGTGGGCGGACGCCACCGGCTGGGCGGCCCGGACGGGCTGCACGGGTCCGGCGGCGGGCCGGACCGGCACCGGCCGGCCCGGCTCGGCCACCGAGCGGTCGTGCTGTGGCATCCGCCGCGCGGCCTCGGGCTCCGGCCGTTCGGCCCGGGGTGCGCCGGCGGGAGCGGCCCACCAGCCGAAACGCTGCCCCTGCCCGGGACTGCTCGTCTGCTGCTGTGGCACTGCTGCTCCTGGACCGGGGGGTGTGCTGACCGAACCATGATGGAGGCCCGCCAACCCCGCCAACTCCCAATGCAGATACGTTCACTCGATGAGGTGATCGATGATCCGACAGACGCTCATGCGACTACTGCTGCGTACCGGTGATTCCGTGCCGGAAGGCGTACGCGACGGCCTGCGCCCGGTCCCGGACGGCCGTTTTGGCGAAGAGGTTGTTGATGTGGGTCTTCACGGTGGCCGGGCTGACGAACAGCCGTTGGGCGATCTCGGTGTTGGAGAGTCCCTCGGCGATCAGCGCCAGCACCTCGGCCTCACGGGCGGTCAGCCCGTCCGGCAGCTCCGCCGACGAGGCGGCGGCCGGGCCCGGCGGAGCCGCGGCGGGCGGTACGGCGGGCGGCGGGGCGGCGGCCCCGGCCGCGTCCGCCAGCCGCTCCAGCAGGCGCAGCTGGACCTGCGGTGAGAGCCCGGCAGCACCCGAGCGGACGTCCGCGATGGCGCGGGCGATCTCCTCGCCGCCCGCGTCCTTGGTGAGGTAGCCGCGCGCACCGGCCCGCAGCGCGGGGAACAGCGAGTCGTCGTCGGCGTACGTGGTGAGCACGACCACCTCGGTCTCCGGATGAGCGGCCCGGATCCGCCTGGTCGCCTCGACGCCGTCGCAACGGGGCATCCGCAGGTCCATCAGCACCACGTCCGGGTGGTGTCGCTCCACCAGGGCGACGGCCTCCACGCCGTCCGCTGCGGCGCCCACCACCTCGATGCCGGGCAGCAGTCCGAGCAGCATCACGATTCCCTCGCGCACCACCGTCTGGTCGTCCGCCACCAGCACCCTGGTCGGGCCCGGCCCGTCCTGCCCGCTCACGCCGGCACCCGCAGCAGCACGCGCCACCCTCCCTCGTCCCGGCCCGCCAGCAGCGTGCCGCCGAGCAGTTCCGCGCGTTCGCGCATCCCCAGCAGACCGTACCCGCTGCCGCTGGCGGCCAGCTCACCCGTGCGGTCGGGGCGGGCCGTGGTGTTGCGGACCTCCAGCTCCACCACCTCGGGCAGGTAGCGCAGTTCGACGGTGCAGCGCGCTCCGGGGGCGTGCTTGCGCACGTTGGTCAGCGCTTCCTGCACCGTGCGCCGCACCGCGAGCCCCGCCTCGGCGGCGAGCGGGCGCGGCGTCCCGGTCACCGAGAACGCGGCCCGCTCACGCGTCGTCAGGTCCACCAGGAACTCCCCGACCGGAGTGAACTCGCCGCGCAGCGCGGAGAGCGCCTGCCGGGTCTCGGCCAGTCCGTCCTGCGCCATCCGGCGGGCGGCGACCACCCGCTCGCGGACCTGCTCCCGGTCGGTGCCCGCGTCCAGCATCAGCCGGGCCGCCTCCAGGTGGACCAGCTGGGCGGAGAGGCTGTGGGCGAGCACGTCGTGGATCTCCCGGGCGATCCTGGCCCGTTCGGCGAGGGCGGCGGCCTCCGCCTCGGCGGCCCGGGCGGCCCGCTCCTGGGCGAGCAGCCGGCGCGCGGTGCCGCGGGCCTCGGTGTCGAGGCGCAGCAGGTAGCCGAGGACGGTCAGCCCGCCGACCGTGGCGCAGACGGCGAGCCAGCTCTCCCAGCTGGCGGCCGTGTACGAGCCGAAGGCGGCCGCCGCCGTGGCCAGCGCGGCGCCCATCGGCAGCCGGACCAGGGCGGCCACGGCGAGCCCGGCCCAGGTGAAGTCGGCCAGGACGTACGCCCGCCCCCACTCGGCGAGCCAGGCGCCGCCGATCAGGACGCCTGCCAGGGCGAGCGAGGCGAGCAGCCGCTGTTCCCGGCTGACCCGCAGGAAGGCCGCCACCACCAGGATCGTCGCGATCAGGCCCGCGACCGCCGCGACCGCGGTCCACCCGGTGTACCCGCCGCGGGAGTACATCCCCCAGATCACCGTGACCAGCAGCACGAGCCGGCCGGCCACGGTGAGGATCCGCCGCGGTCGGCTCTCGGCCTCCCGCTCCAGCCCCTCACGGGACGGCCAGCGGGTCCAGGACCACTCGGGCACGGGCGTCTCCTCCGGGGCTCTTCGGTGGTGCGGTCGGCGGGCGCCGGTCGGGCCCGCGACCGCGCGGGTCGGGTGCGGTCAGTGGGCCGCGGTGGCCCCGTACGAGGGCGCCAGGGTCCGCGCCCTCCAGTTCACCACGAGCGACCTGACCAGCAGCAGGACCGCCAGGCCGAGCAGCAGCGCGCTGCCGGTCTGGCGGACGTGCAGGGCCGCGCCGAGGCCGAACAGGCAGAGCCGGATCGCGATCATGCCCGACCAGGCGGCCACCGTGGCCTTGGTGCCCTTGGCCCAGACCGCGCCGTCCTCGCCGCGCCAGAGCCGGACGGTCCAGCCCCAGACGCAGCCCATCGCGAGCACGGCCAGCAGCGAGCAGGCCAGCAGGGCGACGGACGTCCCGGGGTGGGCGCGGTCGACGAGCTGCGGGTCCCGCAGCGCGAGCACGCCGAGGACCACCGGGAGCAGCCAGGCGCGGCGGCCGGAGTCCAGGCGTTGCGCACGCATCTGACGTTGGACCACCAGGACCATCACCACGATGATCACAAGGACGTTGGCGAGGGCGGTCATCGGACTCTCCGTCCCGACGGAAGGCTGGCTGGGCTGACCTCACCGACGCTACGGATCCGGCCCCGCCGGGTGATCGGAGCCGGGGTGGACCGGGGACGGACCCGGGTGGAAACGACGGCAGAGGGCCCTCCACCCGTGGGTGGAGAGCCCTCGTGGTCGGTGCCGGGATCAGGCGTCGATGCGGGAGCGGTCCAGGGTGGCCGCCGAGTCCACGATGAACTCCTTGCGCGGGGCGACGTCGTTGCCCATCAGCAGGTCGAAGATCCGCTCGGCCTGTTCCAGGTCGCCCAGGTTGATCCGGCGCAGGGTGCGGTGGCGCGGGTCCATGGTGGTCTCGGCCAGCTGGTCGGCGTCCATCTCACCGAGGCCCTTGTAGCGCTGCACCGGGTCCTTCCAGCGCAGGCCCTTGCGCTGGAACTCCAGCAGGGTGGAGCGCAGCTCGGCGTCGGAGTAGGTGTAGTGGTACTTCTCCTGGCCGCGCTTGGGGTTGGTGAGCTCGATCCGGTGCAGCGGCGGGACGGCCGCGAAGACCCGGCCCTGCTCGACCATCGGCCGCATGTACCGCTGGAACAGCGTCAGCAGCAGACAGCGGATGTGCGATCCGTCGACGTCGGCGTCGGCCATGAAGATGACCCTGCCGTAGCGGGCCTGGTCGATGTCGAAGGTGCGGCCCGAACCGGCCCCTATCACCTGGATGATTGCGGCGCACTCGGCGTTCTTGAGCATGTCGCTCACGGACGCCTTCTGCACGTTGAGGATCTTGCCGCGGATCGGCAGCAGGGCCTGGAACTCGGAGTTGCGGGCGAGCTTGGCGGTGCCGAGCGCGGAGTCGCCCTCGACGATGAAGAGCTCGCTGCGGTCGACGTCGTCGCTGCGGCAGTCGGCCAGCTTGGCCGGCAGCGAGCTGGTCTCCAGCGCGGTCTTGCGGCGCTGGGCCTCCTTGTGCTGGCGGGCGGCGACGCGGGTGCGGGCAGCCGCGACGACCTTCTCCAGCACGGCGCGGGCCTGCAGCTTCTCGTCCTTCTTGGCCGAGGTGAGGAAGGCCTTGAGCTCCTTGGCGACCACGGCCGCGACGATCCGGTTGGCCGCCGAGGTGCCCAGCACCTCCTTGGTCTGGCCCTCGAACTGCGGTTCGGCGAGCCGGACGGTGACCACGGCGGTGAGGCCCTCGGTGGCGTCGTCCTTGGTGATGTCGTCCTCGGCGACGCGCAGCAGCTTGGCGGAGCGCAGCACCTCGTTGACCGTCTTGGCGAGTGAGCGCTCGAACCCGGTGACGTGGGTACCGCCCTTGGGGGTGGCGATGATGTTCACGAAGGAGCGCAGGGTGGTGTCGTAGCCGGCGCCCCAGCGCAGCGCGATGTCCACGCCGAGGTGGCGGGTGACCTCGGTGGGCGTCATGTGCCCGAGGTCGTCGAGGACGGGGACGGTCTCCTTGAAGGTGCCCTCCCCGCGCAGTCGCAGCACGTCGCAGACCGGCTTGTCGGGCGCCAGGAACTCGCAGAACTCGGCGATGCCGCCGTCGTAGCGGAACGTCGCCTCCTCGACCTGGTCGCTCTCGGTCAGCCGCTCGTCACGGACGACGATGGTCAGGCCGGGGACCAGGAAGGCGGTCTGCCGGGCCCGGTTGTGCAGGTGCTCCAGCGAGAGCCGGGCGTCCTTGAGGAAGATCTGCCGGTCCGCCCAGTAGCGGATCCTGGTCCCGGCGCGGGCCTTGGGCACCTTGCGGACCTTGGTCAGCCCGTTGGCCGGCTCGAACGGGGCATCCGGGCTGGTCTCGGTGAAGATGCCGGGGGTGCCGCGGCGGAAGCTGATCGCGTGGGTGTGGCCGCCGCGGTCGACCTCGACGTCCAGGCGGGCGGAGAGCGCGTTCACCACGGAGGCCCCGACGCCGTGCAGACCGCCGGAGGCCGCGTAGGACCCGCCGCCGAACTTTCCGCCGGCGTGCAGCTTGGTCATCACGACCTCGACACCGGACAGCCCGGTCTTGGGCTCGACGTCTACCGGGATGCCGCGGCCGTTGTCCCGGACCTCCACCGAGGCGTCGTCGTGCAGGACGACCTCGATACGGTCGCAGTGGCCGCCGAGGGCCTCGTCGACCGAGTTGTCGATGATCTCCCAGAGGCAGTGCATCAGGCCGCGGCTGTCGGTGGACCCGATGTACATGCCGGGGCGCTTGCGAACCGCCTCCAGGCCCTCCAGGACGAGCAGGTGCCGAGCGGTGTAGTTGGAACCGTCGTCGCCGGCCAGCAGTGCGGACGGCACGGTCGTTTCGGCACTCACGCGGCACTCTCCTCAGGTCAGGTTCTGTCTCGTCGGTCACACCGGTCGCATCCGGCTCGGCCGCCAGTGCAGCACATCGCACCGACAGCCGCTCCGCTGCGTGTGCACACCCCTCCGGTGGGTGCACAGCACGGCGAGCCGGTCCCGCGCAGCTTGTACGCGCTGCGCGAACAAGCGCCGCACCCGACGGGGGGCGCCGGGGCGCCATCTCCTCCCGGTACCACCGGTCCTGGCGGACCGTGGGGCCGGGTGCAGGCTCCGGAACTGCCGTTATGCAGGCTACCGGGGTCCGGGACGGGGCTTATGCTCCAACCCGGCAGAGGATTATGCTACGCGGACCCCGCACCCCGTTCCGATCGGGCGTTCGAGGGGTGGGCGGATCCTGGGACCCGGCACGCATGAACCACCGGCCCCCGGGGCACGTCCTCATCAACACAGCAGAATCCTCAAAGAAGAAAAGCCACGAGCGGGAACGTTTTCGGCCTGGTTGGATGTTGACCCTGGTACGACAGCTCGTCGAGCTAGAGAAGAGGCGACGTGACTACTGTTCTGACACCTGCGAGCCCGCTCACCGCGGCTGACCGCTGCGACCGCTGCGGCGCCCAGGCCTACCTGCGCGTCGTACTCGCCAGCGGCGGAGAGCTGCTCTTCTGTGCCCACCACGGCCGGAAGTTCGAGCCCGAGCTCAAGAAGATCGCCGTGGAGATACAGGACGAGAGCGGCCGTCTCACCAGCACCACGGCCACGGCCGCGGACGACGAGCGCTGATTCCGGGCGCCACAGCAGCAGCCAGACCACGAGCTGTGTCCGGTCGCACACTGCGCGCGACCGGTCGGGCCGGGCGGCGGGTCCCCCTCCGGGGACCGGTCGCCCGGCTTCGCTGTTTCCACGCCGGCAGGCGATCGCACGACCACGGGTCGCAGGGCCGCGTTGCCGACACGGCCACCGGGCGACCGGCTACGGCGGTGACAGGCCGCTACAGCACGGAGCGCACGGCGTCCGCGACGCTGCTCACCCGGGTGTAGACGCCCGGGTGCGCCGCCTCCGCACAGCCGGTCCCCCAGGAGACCAGCCCGACCAGCCGGCCCGCGACGACCAGCGGGCCGCCGCTGTCCCCCTGACAGGCGTCCCGGCCACCCTTCTCCTCCCCCGCACAGACCATGCCGCGGGCGTCGAACCGCCCGTCCGGCCCGCCCGGGTAGGCCTTCGCACAGGTCTGGTCGGCGATGGTCGACACGTCCACGCCGCGCAGCGTGGGCGAGTAGTCACCCCTCGCGGTGGTGTCCCCCCAGCCGAAGACCCGGGCCGGCGTCCCCGGCCGGTAGGGCTCGGTCTCGCCCTGGCCGACCAGGTCGAGCACCTGCCGGGCACCCTGCGACTCCGCGAGCGAGAGCACCGCGATGTCGTTCATGTTGGCGGAGAACGAGTAGTCGGGGTGGATCCAGACCGACTCGACCGGCACCTCGCGGCCGGCGGAGCCGCGCAGGTCGTCCCGGCCGAGCACGACCTTCAGCGCCGGCCGGTCGACCCGCCTTCCCCTGGACTCGTCGTAGAAGCAGTGCGCCGCCGTCACCACCTTGGTCGGGGTGACCAGCGCGCCGCCGCAGAACTGGCCGGACCGGCCGTTGCCGAACTGCGGCCGGCTGGAGAGCGCCACCATCCACGGGTGGTCGGCCGTCGACGCCGCGTTCCCGCCGATGATCCGGCGCTGTGCCTCCGCGGATGCGGCTCCGGGGCCGAGCACGACCAGCGGCGCGGGCAGCGCCGCGAGCAGCGCCAGTGCGGCGGCCCGCCGCCGCCGACCGCCGGGCCGGGCGGTCGCGCGTACCGGCGGCCCGGCCGGGGCGCCGGCGGCGGTCGGCAGATCCGGGCGGTCCGGACGATCCGGGGTGGGCAGCACCGTGACTCCAGGTGGCTCGGCAGCAGGCAACCGGCACAGCGTAGGTGACCGACTACGCGCCGCGACCGCGTCCCGCCGCGCGGCCACCCGGACGAGCGACAACGGCCACCCGGACGCTGACGCACCCGGCCCCGAGCCGCCCGGACGTGCGAAGGGGCCCGGAGCGACGTGCTCCGGGCCCCTTCGCCGCAGGGCCGGGCCCTGCGGAAGGTCTGCCGATCAGTCCAGGTAGTCGCGCAGCACCTGGGACCGCGACGGGTGGCGCAGCTTCGACATGGTCTTGGACTCGATCTGGCGGATGCGCTCACGGGTGACCCCGTACACCTTGCCGATCTCGTCCAGCGTCTTCGGCTGACCGTCCGTCAGACCGAAGCGCATCGAGACGACGCCGGCCTCGCGCTCGGACAGGGTGTCCAGTACCGAGTGCAGCTGCTCCTGGAGCAGCGTGAAGGAGACCGCGTCGGCCGGGACGACCGCCTCGGAGTCCTCGATCAGGTCACCGAACTCGCTGTCGCCGTCCTCACCCAGCGGGGTGTGCAGCGAGATGGGCTCACGGCCGTACTTCTGGACCTCGATGACCTTCTCGGGGGTCATGTCGAGCTCCTTGGCCAGCTCCTCCGGGGTGGGCTCGCGGCCCAGGTCCTGGAGCATCTGGCGCTGGACGCGGGCCAGCTTGTTGATGACCTCGACCATGTGCACCGGGATACGGATGGTGCGGGCCTGGTCGGCCATGGCTCGGGTGATCGCCTGACGGATCCACCACGTCGCGTAGGTCGAGAACTTGTAACCCTTGGTGTAGTCGAACTTCTCGACCGCACGGATCAGGCCGAGGTTGCCCTCCTGGATCAGGTCCAGGAAGAGCATGCCGCGGCCGGTGTAGCGCTTGGCCAGCGAGACCACCAGGCGGAGGTTGGCCTCCAGCAGGTGGTTCTTGGCCCGGCGGCCGTCCTCGGCGATGATCTCCAGCTCGCGCTTGAGCTTCGGCGCCAGCTTGTCGGCGGCCGAGAGCTTGTCCTCGGCGAACAGACCGGCCTCGATGCGCTTGGCGAGCTCGACCTCCTGCTCGGCATTGAGCAGCGGGACCTTGCCGATCTGCTTCAGGTAGTCCTTGACCGGGTCGGCGGTGGCACCGGCGACGGCGACCTGCTGGGCCGGCGCGTCGTCCTCGTCGTCGTCGGAGAGGACGAAGCCCTCCGACTCCTCCTCCGGGGCGTCGCCCTCGGTGCCGGACTTGTCACCGGGCAGGGCCACGTCCTCAAGCAGCTCCTCCTCGCCGAGCAGCTCCTCGTCCGCACCCTTGCCGGCCTTGGCGGTGGTGGTCTTCTTGGCCGCGGCCTTCTTGGCCGGGGCGGCGGTCTTCTTGGCCGCGGCCTTCTTCGCCGGGGCGGCCTTCTTCGCCGGCGCCGCCTTCACCTCGGTGGCGGCCGAGGCCGCCTCTCCGGCGGTGATGTCGGCGGACACCGTGCCGACCGGGGCCGCAGCGGCCGCGACCGCCGGGGCGGAGACGGTGGCGCCGGGCGCGATCCGCACGGGGGGCTTGGTCGGGGCCGACGACGCGGCCGGGGTCCGGGTGGTGACCGCCTTGGTGGCGGTGCGCTTGGTGGGGCTCTTGGCCGCAACGCTCTTGCGCTTGGCGCCGGCCGGCTCGGCCGCGCTGACCATGAGGTCCACCCCCTCCTCAATCAGCACCTGGTTGAGGCTGCGCATGACGTTCTTCCACTTGGTGACCGGGATCTGGTCCGCCTCGAACGCCTGGCGCACGTCGTCACCGGCGATCTGCCCCTGGGCCTTGCCCCGCTCGATGAGCGCCAGCAGTGCCGCGGACTCGGCGATCTCGGGGGGAAGCGAACGGGATGTGCTGGCCGACACGAACAACCTCTCGGACGATGAGTGGACTCGAACCCGTACCGGCCGCCCGAGCGGGCGGGGAAGGAAATCGCGCATCGGACGCGCGGTGTCGATTCCGACCGACTCGGGCTTGAGGACTGGGTTTGCAGGACGGCAGCAGCGCCGCAGACCAACACAGCATTCTGACATGTTGGGGTATTCCGGAGCTGCTTCCGCTCAGGACACATCGCTGCTACGCGTCAAGTGTTACGCATGGCCTTCGTGTCGCGGGTCACACCACTCGGCGCCTGCGGCCCGGGGCCGACTTCCATCATCGCGCACTCGCGCCGAAGACGGTTGACATGGGCAGGATATTTCCTGGAGCGTCTCGCCGGTGCGCGGCGGGGCCCGGCGGAGCGGGGCCGCGGGGAGGCCTCGCGGCCAGCGGGTGCGGACCGGAGGGCGGAGGCGGACGAGCCCGCGCGCCGGCGCGCGGGAAGGCCCTCCGACCGCGCCGTGCGATGCGGTGCGGCCGGAGGGCCGGGGGTTCGCGGGAGCCGCTCGGTCGCCGGATGGGCGGCTCAGTGCTCGCGGGGCGCCGGGACGGACGGCTCGATCTCGGGGTGCACGGTGAGCAGCGCCCGCATCGCGACCTCGCCCGCGGTGCCGTCGCCCGTGCCGAGCGCGTCGACCAGCCGGGCGTGGAGGCTGACCGAGGCCTCCGAGGGCCGCTCGCAGGAGGTCGCCGGACCGCCGGACACCTGGAGCGCGCAGGAGACGATCCCGGAGAGGTGCTCCAGCATGCGGTTGCCCGCCATCTGCAGGACCAGGGCGTGCAGCTCGGCGTCGGCCCGGGTGTAGGTGGAGTGATCCGCCTGCGCGGACGCGTGGCCCATGATCTCGACCAGCTCGACCAGCCGCTGCTGGACGTCCTCGCGACCGTGCCCCGCGGCGAGCCGGGCCGCGAGCGGCTCGATCGCCCAGCGGAGCTCGAACAGCTCCCTGCGCTGCTCGTCGCGCTGCGGGCCGAAGGCGCGCCACTCGATGATGTCCGGGTCGAGGAGGTTCCAGTCGCCGACCGGGCGGACCCGGGTGCCGACGTTCGGCCGGGCGCTGACGAGGCCCTTGGCCTCCAGCACGCGCAGCGACTCGCGGACGACGGTGCGGGAGACCTCGAACCGCTGGCCGATCTCCTCCGGGACGAGCGGGCGGTCGGCACCGAGGTCGCCGGAGACGATCATCTGACCGAGCTGCTGGACGAGCTGGCCGTGCAGGCCGCGGCCGCGGCTGCTGGTGGTCTTGCGGCCGACCCGGGCCAGGTCCGACTCGGCGCCCTCCCAGCGGGGCGCCGGCGGGGTCGGCCGGTCGGCGTACGAGAAGCGGTCCAGTTCGCCGGCGCCGGGGATGGCGCTGTCGGCGGAGCGGGCGGGGGTCATGGTGGGGTGCGCAAGGGTACTCACAGGTCCTTTGTCGGCGATCGGCGGGCGCAGCTTGAGAATTCTCGTGAAAAGCACACGAAAGGGTGATCGACCGCGACTGGATAATTGACTTCTTATCAGGAAGAACCGCGCATTGCGGTCACAGGTGGTCGATCTTGGCGGAGCGTCAGCCGAACCACCGCCCGAGGGGTCAGAGCGCGCGACGGCGGACCTGTACCAGGAGGGCGGCGAGCAGCAGGACGAACGCCGGTGCCGACACCGCGGCCAGCAGCGCGGGATCCGTCAGCGCCGACCCGCTCGCCGCAACCCGGCGGTCCCCGCCGTACACCCATCCGTACGCCCACTCCACACCCGACTGGAACGGCAGCAGCTCCACCGCTCGCGACGGCCAGGGCGTGCCTGTCTGGCGCAGCAGCAGCGCCACCCCGGTCTCCAGCAGCGGCGGCAGGGCGCAGAGCAGCAGGACGCCGGCCGCGGCGCTCCGGGTCAGCGAGGCCGTCAGCACCCCGGTCCAGGCCGCCACCACGGTCAGCAGGACGAAGGCCGCCAGTGCGGCCGGGCCGCCGTGGCCCGCTCCGAGCGCCGCCGGGGCGAGCGCTGCGGGCAGGTCGGCGGGCGCCGCGAGACCGGCCGAGGAGAGCGCCGCGGCGAGCCGGTCCGAGAGCGCACCCGGATCCGACCAGGCCGCCACCGTCACCCCGCCCGGCAGCGCGAGGTGGGCGGCCACGGCGTCGACCGCCAGCGTGAGCGGTGCGAGCAGCAGCGCGGCCGCCCCGGTCACCGTCAGCTTGGCCAGCAGCAGCCGGACCCGGCGCAGGTACGAGACCCGGGAGGCCGGCAGCCCCGGGTACCGGACCTCGTGCCCGTAGGAGAGGGCGCCCAGGATCCCGGCGCCGAGCGCCGCGAACGGCAGCGGGATGAGCGGCACGGCAGCCGTCAGCAGTCGGACACCGGCCGGCCCGGAGAGCGACCCGGAGGGTGTCTGGGCGGCCAGGACCGCGGCCACCACGGCGTCGCAGAGCAGCACGGCGGCGAGGAGCAGCCAGGTGGAACGGAGGCCGCGCAGCCGGCGCAGCTCGTAGGCCAGGGCACGCACGGTTCACTCGCTCCGGGGGTCGGGGGTGCTGGGGGTGGTGGGGGTGGTGGTCGCCTCGGTGGGGACCGCCGGCCGGCCGAGGCGGACGGTGTCGGCGGTCAGCAGGTCACCGGCCGAGGCGTCCTCGCGCCGGCCGGTGGCGGGGGCGGGCGGACCGCCGTCGCCGCCGCTCCCGTCGCCGCCACCCTCGGACCAGGCCAGGCTGTTGAGGCCGTCCCGGAAGAGGCGGTCCACGGCGACGCTCGGCTTGGTCTCGTCGAAGGGGTCCGACTCCGGCCGTGCGGGCCGCGGCGCTCCGGCGACGGGTCGGACCGACGCGGTGGCCGCGGTGGCCGCGGTGGCCGAGCCGGCCGAGGTGCTGGAGGAGGCCGTGGCGGTCATGGCGGCCGGGGCGACGCTCACGGCAGCGGCCGCGGGGAGGGCGAGGGCGGGCAGCACCCCGCCGCCGGTGGGCGGAGGCGAGGACGACGCTTCAGCGGCCGGCCGGGGCATCCTGGCAGACGCGGCCCCGTGCGACTCCGCCGTACGGACCGGACCGGCAGGCGTGGGCCCGGACTCGGCGCCCGCCGCGTCCTCGGGCTGACGCTCGCGCAGCGGCTCGGGCCCGGCATCGGACTGGAGCGACGGCCGGTGCTCGGGCTCCGCCGACCGCTGCCCGGACAGCACCGCGCCGGCCGGCCGCGGCTCGACCGGCACCGGGCCGGAGGCCGAGTCGGCGGGCAGCGGGCCGGCGGGCGGCGGCTGGACGCGGACGCGCCCCGAACGGCCCGAGGCCACCGGCAGCGTGACGCGCGGGGCGGGCTGCTCGACCACCCGGTCCGCGAGTTCGTGCAGCAGGATGCCGTTGCGGTAGGCGAGTTCACCGATCTCGGTCCGGCCGATCCCGGCGACCGCGATGCCCGCCCCGCCGTCGCGCCGCACCTTCGCGCCCTGGCCCACAAGCAGATCGGCGAGCCGGGCCATCTGCGGTCCGCGCACCGCCACCTCGGGGCTGAGCCGCGTGCGGCGGAACTCGTTCACCGGCTGGTCGGCCACCAGCCGACCCCGGTCGAGTGTGATCACCCGGTCCGCGAGCTCGGCCGCCTCCTTCGGCGCCCGGGTGGTCACCAGGACCGTCCCGCCCGCGGCTCCGAAGGAGCGCAGGAAGGAGTGGAACCACTCCGCGTTGCGGGGCGAGAGGCCGTCGGTGGGCGCGTCGAGGACGAGGGTGCCGGGGTCTCCGAGCAGAGCCGCGGCGAGCGCGAGCCGGCGGTGCATGCCGGGCGAGAAGGTCCGCAGCCTCTGGTCGCCGACGGCGGCCAGCCGGGTCTGCTCCAGCAGTTCGTCGGCCCGGCGGGACGGGACGCCCACCGCTGCCGCCAGCATCCTCAGGTGGTTCTGCGCCCGCAGGCCCGGGTGCCCGGCCGCGACCCCGGCGGAATTCGCGGCGCCGGTGCCGCCGGGCCCCGCCAGCAGGACGCCGACCTCACGCTCGGGCCGCCGCATCCGCCGGTACGGACGGCCGTCGAAGAGCGCCAGGCCCTGGCCGCGTTCGAGTCCGAGCATGAGCCGCAGCGCGGTGGACTTGCCCGCGTCCTCGGGGCCGAGCAGCGCCGTGACGGCTCCCGCCCGGGCGTCGAAGGTCAGATCGAGCACCGCCGGCGGAGTACCTCTGCGGTAGACCTTGGTCAGTCCGGTGATCTGGATCATCGCTGGCTGCTCCCATGCCCTCGGCCGACCGGCGCCTGTACGGCGCGGGACGCCCCGCGCCGCCCCCGCGCCAGCACACTAGGGGGCTGCGGGGACGATTCCGGGCATTGCGGGAGCGGCACGGGCCCGCCGTCCGCGCACCTCACCCGATCAGGGGACAATCCGATCCTGCGACCGAGCGGCGGACCCTCCGGTCGGCCGTGTCAGGACTCCGGGCGCAGCATGGGCGGGTTGAGGACGGTGGCGCCGCCGGCGGTGAACAGCTGTGCCGGGCGGCCGCCCTGACGGGTCGTCGTACCGCCGGAGGGCAGCAGGAAGCCCGGCGTGCCGGTGACCTTGCGGTGGAAGTTCCGCGGGTCGAGCACCACGCCCCACACGGCCTCGTAGACCCGGCGCAGCTCGCCGACGGTGAACTCGGTCGGGCAGAAGGCCGTGGCGAGCGAGGAGTACTCGATCTTGGAGCGGGCGCGCTCGACCCCGTCGGCCAGGATGAGGCCGTGGTCGAAGGCGAGCGGGACACCGTCCGCCGGGCTCTTCCCGAGCAGCTCGGTGACGGGTGCCCAGCGGGCGCTGCTGGCGTCGCCGCCGGCCCGCGGAGTCGGCAGGTCGGGCGCCAGGACGAGGTAGGCGACGCTGACCACCCTCATCCGCGGGTCGCGCTGCGGGTGACCGTAGGTGGCGAGCTGTTCAAGGTGGGCGCCGGCCGCGCCCGGGCCGGCCGTCTCGTGGCCGGGGGCGGAGTACGCACGCAGGCCGGTCTCCTCGGCGAGTTCCCGGGAGGCCGCCTCGGCCAGGCCCTCGTCCGGGCGGACGAAGCCGCCGGGCAGGGCCCAGTAGCCCTGGAAGGGCGGCTCGCCCCGGCGGACCAGCAGGGCGCAGAGCTCATGGTCCCGAACCGTCAGCACCACCAGGTCGACCGTGACAGCGAACGGGGGGAAGGCCGACGGGTCATAACGCGACATGGCGACGATCATAGTCGTCTTTCTGACGATAAGCACAGGCCCTGTGCACGGACCGTGCCGCGGCGGTACCTGACCGCTTCCGGCGGCGCTGCGGGGCGGACGACACAGCGCCGCCGACGGGCGGGCCGCGCGGGGGCGGCCGGGCGAGGCCCGCCCTCCGGCCCCGACCAGCTCCGCTCCGACCGGCCCCCGCCCCGCCCGTGCGGCGGAGGGCGCGTCAGCGGGCGGCCGTCAGCGGGCGACCAGCTGCAGGTCGGCGGACGCCTCCTCCACCATGGCCACGCCGATCCGGCTCACCCGGACCGAGAACGGCTCACCGGCCACCCGCAGCCCGGTCAGCTGCAGCTCGCCGAGCGGTGCCGTGCTGGCCGGGCGGACCAGCACCCGCCCGCCCGGGGCATCGGGCCGGACCCCGGCGAGCGCGAACACCGCGTGCACCGCCCCGGCCGCCGACACCGCCGCCGGCCGGCAGGCTCCCGGATGCGGCACCGGCGGGCAGCCCGGCGTGCGCTGCTCCCCCGCGTACATCTCGGGCAGTCGCCCCTCGAAGTGGGCGGCCGCGCCCAGCAGGCCCTCCAGCAGGGCGCCGGCCTCGTTCTCGTGGCCGGCCTCCGCCAGCCCGGCGACGGCCAGGGCGGTCTCGTGGACCCGCACCGCGCCGCTCCGGTGGCCGAGCGGGTTGAACCGGGGCGATTTGGCGCTGAGCGTGCGCAGGCCCCAGCCGCTGTCCAGCTCGGGCGCGGCCAGCCGCTGGGCGAGCAGCCTGGTCTGCTCGCGGTCCAGCAGGCTCTCGTGGCGACCGCCGTCGGCCGAGAGCCCCGGATCGAGGAGGTGGACGATGGTGGAGGCGACCGCGGGCAGCGGCTGGCCACCCGGGGCGAGACCGGCCGCCGGGCGCCCGCCGGAGAGGTCGTCGATCCAGAACCGGTCCCGGAAGCGCCCGCGCAGCTCGGCGGCCCAGCCGCGCCACTCCTCGGCGCCCGGGCGGCCGAAGGCCTCCAGCAGCTCGGCCCCGTGCAGGGCGGCCCGGTGCGCCTGCGCCTGGACCTCGGCTCGGGCCGCCACCGGGTGGGCGGAGCGTTCCTCCACCGGTCGGCTCAGGTCCGTGACGAAGCCGTCGACCAG
The DNA here is from genome assembly GCF_043950205.1 of Kitasatospora hibisci. Lineage (NCBI taxonomy): Bacteria > Bacillati > Actinomycetota > Actinomycetes > Kitasatosporales > Streptomycetaceae > Kitasatospora > Kitasatospora hibisci. The sequence continues at coordinate 2,688,159 of NZ_CP171642.1, forward strand.
GCCACCGCGCAGGGCGCCGAGGGCGCGCTCGGCGGCCGGGAGCAGCTCGGTCACCTCCTGCCGGGGCAGGCCCCACCGCCAGGCCTCGGCCAGCACCGTGACGAACAGCAGGGTCGCTTCGGTGGCGGTGCAGGTGGGAGGCAGCTCGGGGCCGCCGTGCCGGAGTGCGCCCGGCAGCAGTCCCTCGGGACGCCGGCCGGGGCCGCCGGGCGCGCCGGGGCCGGCGGCGGGGTGCAGCTGCTGGCGGCGGGCCAGCGCCCGCAGGGTGCCGGCGGCCAGCCGGGTGCCCAGCGGGAGGGTCAGCCGGGCCGCCCAGAGCGCGTCGGCCGGGGTGAGGCCGAACCGCCAGGGCGCGCCGGAGGCCGGATAGAGGTCGGTGGGGCGGTCCGGGTCGGCGAACAGCAGGCCGCCGAGCGCCTCCAGCGAGCGGGCGACCAGCGTTCCGGCCCGGGAGTCGTCGCTGCGGACCTCGGGCTCCGCCCAGGGCAGCGGGACGCCGGTGCCCCGGCCGCCCGGCGGGCGCGGCCCGGGGGCGGTGGTCTCCAGCTCGACGCGGAGCTCCACCGACCAGCGGGCGCCGGGCTGCACTTCGAGGTCCCAGCGCAGCACGCCCGCGCCCGCGAGCACGGCGTGCGGCGACGGCTTGGCGCTGACCACCGCGCTGTGGGTGGGACCGACCCAGCGCAGCCCGGCGGACTGCACCTGCCCGGGCAGGTCCGGCGGGCGGTGGCCGGCGGCGATCTCGCCGACCGGGCCGAGGTCGGTGCCGAGCGCGATCTCCAGCGGCAGCCGGGCAGGACGGCTGCCGGTGTTGCGCACGGTCACGGTCTCCACGCCGTCGGCGTGACGCAGCCGCTCGACGGTGAGCGCCGGGTCCGGGTCGAGGTCGCCGGGGATGCGGACGGCGCCGAGGAAACGGGCCTGCGCCGACGTGGTGAGGGTCCCCTGGAGCGGCAGCGGCTCCATGCCGCCGATCCGCAGCTCCATCCGCGCCACCACCCGCAGACCGGAGCGGTAGAAGCCGTGGAGGCCGTGGCCGCGCAGCTGTCCGTCCGGGCCCGAGGCGGCCATCGCGGGCGCGTTCACGCAGAGCACCGCGTGGTGGGCGGCGGCCGGCTGGGGACGCGGCGGTGCGGCAGGCCGGGCCTGGCCGGCGGGTCCGGCCCCCTGGGCCTGGTCGGGCCGGCCGACCGGCCTGGGGGGCGCGCCGACCACGCTCTCGGCCGGCACGGCCTGTGGTGGCCTCATCGCGGTCACCGGACTCTCCTCCCTCGGCGGTCCGGTGGCCGGTCAGGCCGGTGGGCCGCGAGATGCTCTATCGCGTACTGATGGTGCCGGGCCGACGGGGGTGCCCGTCGGCATGTGTGCCGTGCTGGCCGTACCCGCCGAGGGGTCGTGCCATGCGGTGCGCGGTACCGCTGCGGCACCCGCTCCGCCTCCCGCCCCGGGCACCCCTTTGTGCCCGGCACGTCGTCATGTCCGGTGTCCGGCACCACCCTGACGCCGCACCACGGCCGGAACCGCCGCACCGCCGACCACCGGGACGGGTTCGGCGGTGCATCCCCGTCCGGCGCTCCGGAGTCCGGCGCGCCGACGACGGCCCGGCCGGCTCGCCGCCGACCGACCGCCGTGGACGCCCCGGCCACGCGTGCCCACCGGTGGGCCGGAGGCCGTCCGGGCGCAGTGCCCCCGGGTTGAACGCCGCAGACCGGGCCCAGGTAACGCCCTGCGCTCCGATCCGGCCGGCCGGACCCGGGCGCGCTCGCCCGGGGCGCCGCTGCCGTCGGGCGGTGCGCGCCCGAACGGTGACGTTGCGAAACGAACCCGCCCGGGGCGGATCCCCCCTGGTGGAGCCGACGTCCGTTCCGCCCCCGGTGCCGTCGGCCGGTGACCGACGACGGGCCACCGCCGAACCGGTCTCCGACCGCCGTCAGGATACGGTGCGGGGGTCGCGGCGCCTGCACCGGCGACACCGCTGACGGCGACGCGACCGCTGTGACCTGCACATACCGAGGAGTTGTATGTCTACCGCCAGCCGGCTGCCCGGGATCGTCACGACCGACCACGTCTTCCAGCTGCCCCTCGACCACGCCGCCCCGCAGGGGGAGCAGATCGACGTGTACGCCCGCGAGGTGGTGGCGTCGGGCCGCGAGAGGGACGACCTGCCCTGGCTGCTCTTCCTCCAGGGCGGACCGGGCGGCAAGGCCGGGCGCCCGCTCGGCCGGGACGGGTGGCTGGAGCGCGCCCTCGACGACTACCGGGTGCTCCTGCTCGACCAGCGCGGCACCGGGCGGTCCACGCCCGCCAACCGGCAGAGCCTCGCCCGGCGCGGCGGCGCCCGGGAGCAGGCGGACTACCTGGCGCACTTCCGCGCGGACTCGATCGTCCGGGACGCCGAGCTGATCCGCCGTCGGCTGGTCGGCGACCGCCGCTGGAGCGTGCTCGGCCAGAGCTTCGGCGGTTTCTGCACCCTCACCTACCTCTCGATCGCGCCCGAGGGCCTGCACGAGGCCTTCGTCACCGGCGGTCTGGCCGGCCTGCGCAGCTCGGCCGACGACGTCTACCGGGCGGCCTACCCCCGGGTCGTCCGCAAGAACGAGGAGCACTACGCCCGCTACCCGCAGGACGTCGGGGCGGTCCGGCGGATCGCCGCGCACCTGGCCGACTCCCCCGCGACCCTGCCGGACGGCGGACTGCTCACCGTCGAGGCGTTCCAGTCGCTGGGGCTGATGCTCGGCGCCGGGAGCGGATCCGGCACCCTGCACTACCTCCTGGAGGAGGCCTGGGTGGAGGGTGCGGCCGGGCCGGAGCTGTCGGACACCTTCCTCGCCGGTGCGCAGGCCAAGCTCTCCTTCGCCGAAGGACCGCTCTACGCCGTGCTGCACGAGTCGATCTACGGCCAGCGCTCGGTGGAGCCGGGCGGGACGGCCTGGTCGGCCGACCGCGTCCGCAAGGAGTTCCCGGAGTTCGACGCCCGCACGGCTCTGGAGTCCGGCGCGCCGGTCCTGTTCACCGGGGAGATGATCTACCCCTGGATGTTCGACACCGACCCGGCGCTGCGCCCGATCAAGGAGGCCGCGGACCTGCTCGCCGCCCGCACCGGCTGGGCCGACCTCTACGACCCGGCGCGGCTGGCCGCCAACGAGGTGCCGGTGGTGGCGGCCGTCTACCACGACGACATGTACGTGGACACGGCCGATTCCCTGCAGACCGCCCGCGCGGTGCGCGGCCTGCGGACGTGGATCACCAACGAGTGGGAGCACGACGGCCTGCGGGTGAGCGGGGGCAAGGTGCTCGACCGGCTGATCGCCATGATGCGCGACGAGGTGTAGCGGGCGGGAGCGTCCCGGGGCGGAGCACGGGCCGGATCGGCGGACCCGCCGGCGGATCGGCGGGCCCGCCGATCCGGGTGACCGCCCGGCCCGGCCGGAGCCGGGTGCTCCTGCCGGCACGGGTGCTCCTGCCCGCACCGGCGCTCCGGCCGGCACCGGTGCCCCGGGGCTCACAGCGCGTGCCGAGGCCCGACCCCCGGGCCCCGGACGCCGTGGCACCGGCCCCGCCGGCCGGCCTGCGGGGCGGGCGCGAGCACGCCGGCCACCCGGGGCGAGGGGCGGCCGAGCCGCTGCCCGGGGCCGTGGGCCGCGGAGGAGGGCGGGCGACGCCCCGGCGGCACGCCTCGGCGCGGCAGCGGCCCGGCGCTCGGGCAGCCCCCGGCGTGCCCGTGGCCCGTCCCGTGGTCGGCCCCGGCCGGGCGGCGGGCGGGCGGGAGGCTCGGCCCGGGCGCCTGACCGGGATCAGGAGCCCCGGGTGCGGGCGGTGCCGTGGTCTCCCGCCGGGCACGACGCCGGCGGGCACGCGCGGAGCCCGGCCCTCCCGGCCCTCCCGGCCCACCCGGGCCGTGCGCCGGATCGGCCCCCGGCCCGGCCGCGGGCCCTTCGTCCCGTTCCGGCTCGGCCGCCCCGACCGTCGAACCGGGCCCCGCAGCACCGCGCGCCGGCCCGCCGGGCGACACCGGCACCGCCGACGGCTCCCCGTCCGCGTCCGGCCCACCGCTCCCGGCCACGCCACCGTCCTCCGTCGCCTCGGCGGCCGCGCACCCGGTGGCCCCCGGGCCACCCCCGGCCGGGCTGCTCCGGCGACGCCGCTCGGCGTCGGCGCGGGCGAGGAGCGGGGCCGGCGAGAGGCCGGCGTTCAGCGACTCGTGGAGCAGCTGGGCCAGCAGGTACGAGGGATCGAGGCGCAACGTGTGGGCGAGCACCACCCTGGCCGTCGCGGTGTCCCCGGCCACCCAGGACAGCCAGGCGAACAGGGTGAGCGGGGGCGAGGCGTAGCCCGTGTAGGGCGGCACGCAGCGCCGGGCGAGGAAGCGCCAGAGCCGCTGGGCGGGCGCGAGCTCGGCCGGCCTCGTGTACTCCGCGGCGCGGTCCCGGACCCGGCGGTCCTGGAGTGCGACGAGCAGGCGGGCCGCCCGGAGCTCGTCGAGCTCGCCGGCGCCGGTCGCGAACTCGGCGACGGCCTGGTCGACCAGCGCGGCGCCCCGCTGCTCGGCCCGCTGCCGCCCGCGCGCAGCGCCCATGGCGCGCTCCGCCCGGGCGAGCGCGCGCCGCTGGACGTCCGAGCCGGGCGGGCCGATCGGAGCCAGCCCGGCGACGATCGACTTGCGGCTGCCGCGCGGCGCCAGGCCCGCGACGGTGGCCGCCACGGCGGCCGGGCCCGGGCCGGGGGTGTGCCGGACCGGGTGGCCGGCCGGATCGCAGCACCCCTGGCGGCGGCAGAGGAACGACCACCAGCGGCCGCCAGAGACGCAGAGCGACTCCTTCACCGCCACCCCCCTGGTCTCGAAGGCCGTCTGCAGCTCCGCCGCCAGCGGGCCGAGCCGCTCGCGGACGGGCGGGCCGTGCGTGGTGCCCGGATCGGGGCCGGGATCCTGGCAGAGGTAGAGGAGCACCTGGGCCGGGCGGTGGTCACGCCGCTCGGACAGGCCGACCAGCAGGGCGGCCGTCTCGGCGGCGGCGGCGGGCCACTCCCCGGGCGAGTCGGGGAGATCCAGCCGGATCACCCCGCCCTGGTGGAGGTCCGGCCCCTGGAGACCGACGGCGACGATGCTGTCGTCGGGGTGGAACCCCAGCAGGTAGGGCAGCAGCTCGGCCATGTCGGCCGGGCCCCGCATGGTGACCGTTCGCGGCCCGGCGGGGCCGAAGGGCAGCGGAATGCGTGCGTCGTTCATGGCGGGAAGAGTGCAGCCATTTCGCGAACGGTCCCGAATCTTTCGGATTCCCTGTGGACAACTCCCGCCTGTGGATAAAACGTCCTCCTTTCGAGCCACCCTTCGCCACTCTCCCGAGGGATATCTGACGCCGATTCAGCTGGAGAGCGGATGAAATGATGCGGTGCTCCGCCCGGCCGTGAACCGCCGTGGCCCCTCGCCGTTCGCCCGTTGTCGGCACCTCGGGGTTTCATGGACGGCATGAAGCAGCCGCAGACCCACAGCACCGACAGCGCGGCCCCCGCCACGGCCGGTACCGGTCCGACCGACGCCGGGGGCGCGACGGACGCCGACCGCACCGAGGTCCGAGGGCGGGCCGAGGCCGTCCTGCGCGAGCTCGCCGGCCCCTCCGCCACGCTCCGCGAGGACCAGTGGACGGCCATCGAGGCGCTGGTCGTCGACCACCGCCGCGCCCTCGTGGTGCAGCGCACCGGGTGGGGGAAGTCCGCCGTCTACTTCATCGCGACCGCCCTGCTGCGTGCCCGCGGGGCCGGGCCGACGGTGATCGTCTCGCCGCTGCTCGCCCTCATGCGCAACCAGGTGGAGTCGGCGGCCCGGGCCGGCATCCACGCCCGCACCATCAACTCGGCCAACACCAACGAGTGGGACGCGATCCAGGCCGAGGTGGCGGCCGGCGCGGTGGACATCCTGCTGGTCAGCCCCGAGCGGCTGAACAACCCCGACTTCCGCGACCAGGTGCTGCCCAAGCTCGCCGCCTCCACCGGCCTGCTGGTGGTCGACGAGGCCCACTGCATCTCAGACTGGGGCCACGACTTCCGCCCCGACTACCGCCGGCTGCGGACCATGCTCGCCGACCTCTCGCCGGGCGTCCCGGTGCTCGCCACCACCGCCACGGCGAACGCCCGGGTCACCGCCGACGTCGCCGAGCAGCTCGGCACGGGCGGCACCGACGAGCGCGCCCTGGTGCTGCGCGGCCCGCTGGACCGCGAGAGCCTCACCCTCGGCGTCCTCGGCCTGCCCGATCCGGCCCACCGGCTGGCCTGGCTTGCCGACCACCTCGACCGGCTCCCCGGCTCCGGCATCGTCTACACCCTGACGGTCGCCGCGGCCGACGAGGTGACGGCCTTCCTGCGCGAGCGCGGCTTCGCGGTGGCCTCCTACTCGGGCCGCACCGAGGACGCCGAGCGCCGGACGGCCGAGGCCGACCTGCTGGCCAACCGGGTCAAGGCGCTGGTCGCGACGTCCGCGCTCGGCATGGGCTTCGACAAGCCCGACCTCGGCTTCGTGGTCCACCTGGGCTCGCCCAGCTCGCCGATCGCCTACTACCAGCAGGTGGGCCGGGCCGGCCGCGGCGTCGACCGGGCCGAGGTCCTGCTCCTCCCCGGGCGGGAGGACGAGGCGATCTGGCGCTACTTCGCCTCGCTGGCCTTCCCCCCGGAGGAGCAGGTGCGCCGTACCATCGACGCGCTCGCCGAGGCCGGCCGGCCGCTCTCCACGGCCGCGCTTGAGCCCCGGGTGGATCTGCGCCGCGCCCGGCTGGAGACCATGCTCAAGGTGCTCGACGTGGACGGGGCGGTCCGCCGGGTCAAGGGCGGCTGGACGGCCACCGGGCAGAGCTGGGAGTACGACACCGCGCGCTACGCCAAGGTCGCCGCCTCCCGCGAGGCCGAGCAGCGGGCCATGCGCGAGTACGCGGCGGCCACCGGCTGCCGGATGGAGTTCCTGCGGCGGCAGCTCGACGACGAGCAGGCCGCGCCGTGCGGCCGCTGCGACAACTGCGCCGGGCCGCTGCACACCCCGGAGGTCTCCGCCGAGGCCCTGGAGGCGGCCCGGGCGGCGCTCGGCCGACCGGGCGTGAGCTTCGAGCCGCGCCGGCTCTGGCCCACGGGCATGGACGCGCTCGGAGTGCCGCTCAAGGGCCGCATCCCGGCCGGCGAGCAGGCCGAGACCGGGCGCGCCCTCGGCCGGCTCTCCGACATCGGCTGGGGCAACCGGCTGCGCACCCTGCTGGCCGGCCAGGCCCCCGACGTGCCCGTGCCCGGCGAGGCCGTGGACGCACTGGTGGCCGTGCTGGCCGACTGGGCGCGCGGCCCCGGCGGCTGGGCCGGGACCGAGACGGCCGAGGGCACCCGACTGGACCGGCCGGTCGGCGTGGTGACCATGGCCTCGGCCACCCGCCCCCGGCTGGTCGGCAGCCTCGGCGCCCGGATCGCCGAGATCGGCCGCCTGCCGCTGCTCGGGCGGATCGAGTACGCGACCGGCCAGCCCCCGCACGGCGCGCGCAGCAACAGCGCCCAGCGGCTGCACTCGCTGGCCGGCACGCTCGTGCTGCCCCCGGAGCTGGCGGACGCAGTGACGGCGGCGGGCGGGCCCGTGCTGCTGGTGGACGACCTGGTCGACTCGGGGTGGACGGTCACCGTGGCCGCACGGCTGCTGCGCAGGGCCGGGGCGAGCGCCGTCCTGCCGCTGGTGCTGGCCGTGCAGGGCTGAGCTGGCCCGGCACCGAGGGGAAACAGCGGGCGGCACGGTCCCGCGGAAAGATCTGGAGGTGGCGCCATCACCCGAATGGAGTAATGGCGTCCGGCACTGTACTGCGGCGGCCACACGGCCGAACGGAACGCAAGGCGATCCACGAATGGGAGGAAGAGCCCGTGCTCCAGGCACTTCGCGGTGCCCTTCAGGTCGCCGGGACCACAATCCCGTGCCGCCCGAGTGGTTTCCGCCCAAGCGTGGAATATATCCGGCAGAACGATGACTTTCGGGCGGCGTTCATCATTTCATCGTTGCCGCTCCGCCCCGTCTGCCCTGAGAATTGGACGGTACCCGTAACCCGGTCCGACGGACCAGGCCTTTGGCGTACGTGCGCACCAGCGCGCCCGTGGGTCGGGAAGGAGGATCGTGATCAACGGTATCGGCCGAGGTCAGTATCCCCTCGCCCGGAGCTCGTCGCCCAGACGGGTGCTGGATCTGGAGGCGTGGGCGACCGCGGGGACCCCGTTGCTCCGCGATCCGCACGAGTTCGTCCTGGAGCTCCACCAGCGGCACCTGCCACAGCCGGGCACAGTCGTGATCGCCGTCCTGGACGCCTCGCACCGGCTGACCGCCTCGGCCTCGTTCGCGCCCTGGCCCCACGACACCGACGGCTGGCAGCACCGCAACGCGCTCCTCGGACACCTGCGCCAGGTCACCCCGCACGACCTGCGACAGCCGGCGCCGAGCCGGACGGCCGTCCTCCTGCGCTGCCGGGAGGGTGCGGCCGGCTGGACGGAGCAGGACGGCGCCTGGATGTGGGCGCTGCAGGACGCGGCCGTCCTGCACGGCCTGCGCTGCGGCTCCTACATCACGCTGACGCCGGCGGGCTGGCAGATCCTCGGCGACGGGCGGAGCGGGCGCAACCCGCACGCGGGCTCCTGGGCGGACGGGCCGGTCCACACCGTGACGGAGCTGGCGCCACGGTCGGCACTGCGCCAGACCTCGGAGCGGGCGGCCCAGCACGGGGACCGCTCGCAGCGCTCCCGGCCGGCCGAGCTGCCCTGGACGCCGGCCCGGGTTGCGGCGATCGAGCCGGCCCGGCGCACCGGCACCCGCTGACCCGACCGGCGGGCACACCGGGGAGCACACCGGGGGGCGCTGCAACCTCGCCACGGCCCACACCGCGGCACGCACGGCGGGGCGACCAGGGCGGCCGGCCGAGCAGCGCGGCCGCGGCGCCGCCGCCCGGGACGGACGGCCCGGAAGCGCGCCGCGCGCGATCCGGGCCCGGTGCCACTCGGCACCGGGCCCGGGCGGCCGGCAGGACTCGTGTGCTCAACCGGCGCTCGGCCGGTCGCCGGCACCGGACGTCAGGCGCGCACCGGACGTCAGGCGCGCACCGGACGTCCGGCGGGCGCACCGGCGGCGGCCGCGGCGGCCGGACCGGCGTCGCCACAGACCACCAGGAGGCCCACGGCGTGGCCGAGCGCCTTGGTGAACGCCTCGGCGGCACGGCGGGCGGTACCGCCGTTGACGGCCAGCACGACGACCTCGCGGCGGGCCGGGCGGGTCAGCGCGGCGTCGGCGTAGAACACGTCACCGCCCTCCGCGAGCTGCGCCCAGTAGCGCTCCTCACCGAAGGTCAGCTCGTGCTGCTGCCAGGGGTGCGCATCACCCACGGTCAGGACCAGGATGTCGCCCGGCTCGCGGCCGGCGTCCAGCAACAGGTCTACCGCCTCGTCGGCGCGCTCCACGGCCTCGGCCGCGGCGGCGGCCACGAGCCGGACCGCGACCTGCGGAGCGGCGGGCGCGGTACGGCGCGGGCCGGGCATGGGGATCTGGCCCGGGCGCGGCGGCGGAGCGGACCGGGCGGCACGTGGCGGAGCCGGCCGGGGAACCCCGGGACGGGGGCCCGGTACCGGGGCCGGCGCGGCCGCGACGGCCGACGGTGCGGAAGGGGTCGAGCTGCCGGCGGCAGCCGTGCGGAGGGCTTGTGCGTCCGACTCTCGGGGGAAGGGAACGCCGGGGCCCGGGAGGCTCTCGTGAATCTCCGGCTCCTCGGGGAAGACAGGCATACCCGGATATCTATCAAATGCCGGTCGGACGCGCACGGGCGCCCCACCTATTGGGCCCCACGAACCTTCCGCCCCCACCCCGGGCAATTCCCGACGGACCGTCAGAAACCGAGCGTCAACTGCTCGCCCGCCGGAGCCTCCGGACCGGCACCGCCGCCCCCCTCGACGACCCGGATCCGCTTCAGGTGGCGCCACTTGGGGAGGCCGTCCATGAAGGCCCAGGAGACCCGGTGCTGCTCGGTGGGCCCGAACTCCTCCAGCGCCGCCCGGTGGACGGGGGACGGGTAGCCGGCGTTGTCACCGAAGCCGTACTCGGGGTGGAGCTCGCCCAGATCGGCCATCAGACCGTCGCGGTGCACCTTGGCGAGCACCGAGGCGGCGGAGACGCAGATGCAGGACTGGTCGCCCTTGATCACGGTGCGCACCCGCCAAGGGCCGCCCAGGTAGTCGTGCTTGCCGTCGAGTATCACCGCGTCGGGCTCCACCGGCAGCGCCTCCAGGGCGCGGACGGCGGCCAGCCGGAGGGCCGCGGTCATCCCCAGCTCGTCGCACTCCGGAGCCGTGGCGTGACCGAGCGCGTACGCGGTGACCCAGTCGGCCAGCACCGGGGCCAGCGCCTCGCGGCGCAGCTCGGTGAGCAGCTTGGAGTCGGTCAGGCCCTCCGGGGGCCGGCGGAGCCCGGTGACGGCCGCACCCACGGTGACGGGGCCGGCCCAGGCTCCGCGCCCGACCTCGTCCAGGCCTACGACGATCTTGGCGCCGGCTCGGCGGAGCGAGCGTTCGACGGAGTGGGTCGGCGGGACGATGGGCATCTCGGTGTCCGTTCAGCGGTGGCGACACCAGCCTAAGCCCCGCCCGAGGCCGCCCCGACCGCCTTCCGGCGACGGCGACGGCGACGGCGGCGGCAGGCCCGGGCGATCCGGGCGACCGACAACGCCCGCCCCGCGAACCCCACGACACCCCGGGCCCCGGCGCGAGCCCTCAGGCCTTCAGGGCCGGATCATCGGGACCAGCACGTCGTCCACCAGCTCCACCGCGAACTCCGGGCCGAACTGCCGGCCACAGGTCTTCACCCGGTACATCAGCATCGCCGGGGCCACGTCGACGGCCATCGAGGTGTCCGCGCCGGGCCGGACCTCCCCGCGCTCGACGCCCCGCCGGAGGATGTCCACGATGGTGCCCCGGGTCGGCACGATCACCCGCTGGATGATGAAGTCCTTGAACAGCTCGGCCTGTTCGTGGTCCAGCTCACCCATCAGCGCCTGCATCGCACCGCCCGCCCTGGAGTTGATCGCCCCGGCGAAACCCTCGATGAGCAGCAGCAATTCACGACGGGTGGACCCGAGGTCGGGGGTGTCCGTGGGCCGTGGGAGAGTGGAGTCCAGGGCGTCGATGACCAGTTCGACCTTGGACGCCCAACGCCGGTACAGCGCGGCCTTCCCGGTCCGCGCGGCAGCGGCGACGCCTTCCATCGTCAGCCGCGCAAATCCGCCGGAGGTGAGCTGGTCGAGCGCAGCCTCGAAGATCGCCCGCTCCAACTCCTTCCCCCGGCGGCGCACCGGCCGGGACAGCACCTCGGCCGCCTTCTGCACCGCGCAGCGCGCGACGGGCACGGCGGCGGCCGCGACGGGCACGGCGGCGGCCGCGGCGGGCACGGCGGCGGCCGCGGCGGGCCCCGACCCGGGCCCGTCGACCCTCGGCCCGGGTGCGGCCGCAGGTCCGGCCGGGGACTCGGCGACTCTCCCCGCGGCCTGCTCCGCCGCCCGACCGCCCGTCCGGTCCGCCGCCTGGCGCCGCACCAACTGATCCATGCTCACCAACCTTAAGGAACGCTTGCGTTCACAATCTCGCCCAGGATATCGTCCAGAGTAGTGAACGATCCCGTTCCTTCCTAGCTCGCGGGACGCCGCAGGGACCGCGCCGGGCCCCGGGTCCACAGCACACGAAGCAACCCGGGCCGACGGCATACGCAGCACACGTAGCAATAGCCAGCAGGGGGCATCAACTTGGCTATCTCCGACACGCTCAGCAAGAACTCTCCACCGCAGGGCAGCCAGGGCCGGAACAAGGGCATCACCCTGGCCGTCATCGCGGCCACGCAGCTGATGGTGGTGCTCGACGCCACCATCGTGAACATCGCGTTGCCGCAGATCAGGGACGCGCTGGAGTTCTCGACCACCAATCTGTCGTGGGTGATCAACGCCTACACGCTGACCTTCGGCGGCCTGCTGCTGCTCGGTGGCCGCGCGGGCGACATCCTCGGCCGCCGCCGGGTCTTCATCGCCGGCACGCTGCTCTTCGGGCTGGCCTCGCTGCTGGGCGGCTTCGCACAGGACGGCGGCATGCTGCTGGCCGCCCGTGCGCTCCAGGGCATCGGCGGGGCGATCTGCTCGCCCACGGCGTTCGCCCTGATCGCGACCAACTTCGACGAGGGCCCCGAGCGCAACAGGGCCTTCGGCGTCTTCTCCGCGGTGGCGGGTTCGGGTGCGGCGATCGGCCTGCTGGCCGGCGGTCTGCTCACCGAGTACCTGGACTGGCGCTGGGTGTTCTTCGTCAACGTGCCGATCGCGGTCCTGATCGCCGTGGCCGCGCCGCGCTACATCGCCGAGTCGGAGCGCCACCCGGGCCGCTTCGACCTGCCCGGCGCGCTCACCTCCACGCTCGGCCTGGTCGGGCTGGTCTACGGGTTCATCCGGGCGGCCTCGGACGGCTGGACGGACCCCGTGACGCTCGGCTCCTTCGCCGCCGGCATCGTGCTGGTGGCCGCGTTCGTGGTGATCGAGAACCGAACCGCGCAGCCGATCACCCCGCTCCACCTCTTCGCCGACCGGAACCGCACCGGCGGCCTGGTGATGATGCTCTGCCTGGCCGCGGCCATGTTCGGCATCTTCTTCTACATCACGCTGTTCGTGCAGGGACCGCTCGACTACAGCCCGCTGAAGGCCGGCTTCGCCTTCCTGCCGATCAGCGTGTCGATCATCATCGCCGCGCAGATCGCGTCGACCCTTCAGGCCAAGTACGGCCCCAAGCCGTTCATGGCCGGAGGCTCGGTGCTGGTCACCATCGGCCTGAGCTGGCTGACCCTGATGGACGCCGACAGCGGCTACCTGGACGGGGTCCTCGGCCCCACGGTGGTGTTCGGCTTCGGCATGGGTCTGGTCTTCGTCCCGGTGATGCTCCTCGCCGTCGCGGGCGTCGCCGGCGAGGACACCGGAGCGGCCTCCGGCCTGCTCAACTCGATGCAGCAGATCGGCGGTTCGCTGGGCCTGTCGATCCTGACCACCGTCTTCGCGCACTACGCGACGGCGGAGGCCAAGGTGCAGCTGCCCGGCTTCCTGGCCACGGCCACGCCGGAACAGAAGGCCGCGTTCCTGGAGAAGCACGAGTTCCCCAAGGGCACCGGAGCGGCGAACGAGGTGCTCGCCCAGGGCATCTCGCACGGCTTCATCGTCGGCGCGGTGCTGGCCGCCCTGGCCGCCGTGATCGCGCTCGTCGTGGTCAGGGCCAAGGCCGAGGACCTGGCCTCGAACACCTCGGGCGTCGCGCTGCACTGACCGCGCGTCCCGACCTGCCGGCCCGGCGTCGGACGCCGGGCCGGGTACGACCGGCGAGGGCCGGCCGGGAGCACCCGCTCCCAGCCGGCCCTCACGGCCCTCACGGCCCTCCGGACCGGAGGCACCCCGGCCGGCCGTCAGTACCGGTCGAAGACGGAGCTCTCCCGCAGCCCCGCCTTGTCGCAGGCGTTGCGCGCCGCGAGCGAACCGGCGGGCAGCGGGCGCTCGGCGACGATGCCCCGGGCCCGTGCGGCGGCGCGGCTGGTCGCGTACCACGGGGTCGAGTCGTCGGCGAGCTCCACCCGCATCAGGTCCAGCGCACAGGTGCGGTAGTCCTCGGGCAGCCGGTCCAGGGCCGGAACGGCGTCGAGGGAGAGGTCGCGGACGTTGCGCAGGTCGATCTGGTGGGTGCGCTCGAAGCGGGCCACGTTCTGCTCGGCGACGATCGCGTCCGGGCCCATCAGACCGTAGACGGCGGCGGTGAGCATCCCGCTCAGGACGACGGCGCGCGGCAGCCAGGCCACCGAGCGGACCAGCCCGGCCGTGATCAGCATCAGGAAGACGACGCCCAGCCAGACCTCGACGACCAGCACCCAGAGCCGCAGCCTGGTCAGCCCGGAGGCGTCGACGTAGAACCACATCCGGCCGAGCGCCGAGGCGACCACGACCAGGGTGAGCAGGCAGAGGACGCCGAGCAGGATGCGCGCCAGCCGGCGGTCGGCCTCCGAGCTGCGCGGGGCCCAGCGCTTGGCCACGCCGACCACCACCAGGGTCAGCACGGTGACGGCCATCAGCTGCCAGAAGCCCTGCCGGGCGTACTCGGAGCGGCTCATCCCGGTGTTCTCCATGATCGAGTCCCGGCCGCCGAGCACGACCACGGCCTGGACCAGCGCGAAGGCACCGAACATCAGGTTGAGCGCGCCCAGCGGCAGCGCCCACTCCAGGCGCCCGCGCTCGCGGCCCGGCCGGACGACGGTGCGGTCCCAGCGGCGCGGACCGGCTGCGATATGGGCGAAGCCCAGGGCGGTGAGCAGGCCCAGCAGGAAGAGCACGAGGCGCAGCGGGAGTTCACCGGCCTCCAGGCTCGGGGCGAGGCTCGTCATGACGTCCGCCATCGCTGCGTCGGCGCTGGCGAAGAGCCAGCCGAAGACGGTCAGCAGCACGGCCGTCACCGCCACCGCCTTGAGCACCGGCACCGCCTTGCCCCGGCCTGGCAGACTGAGCCGGCGCAGGCCGTCCCGGGCCCAGAGCAGGCCGGGGCCGAGCTGCCAGAGGATGCCCGGCAGGGCGAGCAGCACCCCGGCCCAGCGTCGGCCGCCGTGCAGGGCGAGCGAGGCCAGGCCCAGCGCGCAGGCGGTGGCGAGGGCTACCGGCCAACCGGCCTCGAAGAGTGCGGGCACGGTGAGCAGGGCCAGTGCGAGGACGCTCCACACCAGCGTCCAGGCGCGCGGCTTCCGGCCTGCCGACCGGGCGGCCAGGCCGGCCCCGGCGGAGGTGACCGCGCCGCAGATCAGCAGGTTGACGCCGAGGCCGTCGCCGAGCAGCCAGGCCGTCAGCAGGCCGGTCAGCAGGGCGGCGAGCAGGGCGCGGGGCCCGGCCGGGGCCTTGGCGGGCGGGTCGCTCGGCCGCAGCCACTGGTGGGGCTTCGGCGGCGGTCCGACCGGTGGCCGGTACGGGTTGGCGGGATCAGCCGGACCGCGGTACGGGTCGAACCCGGCGGCCGCTCCGGGCGCGGCGAAGGAGTCGCTGCCGGACGTACCCGCGGCCCCGCGCGGACCCGCACCGCCGGGCCCGGGCACGGCCGCCTTCGGCCCGGCCGGACCGGACGCCTCCGGAGCAACCTCCTCGGGCGCCCCGGGCCCGCCCGGCCCGGAAGCCTCGGATACCGCCGGTTCGGACGGCTCGTCGGCTGGAGCGGGCGTGGAGAGGCCGGACATGGGTTCCCCCTCGGAGGTTGGGTGGGCATGCGGAAGCCGCCCCGGGGGCAGTCCGCTGAAGTCGCCTCGGGCACCGCGGCTGCAGCCGACTGTAGACCATTCTGAACAAGTTCAAAAACGTCGAGGCGCCTCCGTCACGCGGCTGTGACGGAGGCGCCCCGCGCCGTTCGCCCCGTTCCTGAGGTCGGGTCAGCGGCTCAGTAGGATCCGTAGAGCGAGTACAGCAGCGTGTCCTTCACCGCCGGCCCGAAGTCCGTCGGCCACGTTCCGAAGGGCACCACCGCATTGCTGTAGGCGCCGGAGCCGGCCGGGCCGGTGGAACAGTTCATGTTGTTGACCGTGGCGCCCGTGCCGTTGCTGTTGTAGACGAACCAGTAAGCGGTGTTGGCGCTCAGCGTGGTGGTGACCGGCAGCGAGTTCCAGGCGTTGGGAGTGAGCGTGCCGACCGCCGCGGTCGTCACCAGGGTGCCGGGCGAGCCGCCCGCGTCGGTGTAGACGGCCAGCTGGTACTGGTTGTTGGGGGCCGCGCTGACCGGCCCGACGTGAACGCTGAGCGCCGTGAGCGGCACCGGGCTCGACCCCGTGGTGACCCGGCTGCCGTTGAGGTGGTTCGAGTCGGTGTCGTCGACCAGCGAGCCCACCACCGTGCTGCCGAGGGTCCGCGGCGGCGCTCCCCCGGTGGTGAAGGAGAGCGTGAACGGACTCGCCAGGGCGTTGCCCGAGGTGTCCCGCACGCCCTGCACGGTCGCGGTGTGGCCGGTGGTCTGGGCCAGCGGGGAGCCGGGTGTGAAGACCACGCCGTTGGCGGCCGCGTCGTACGCCACCGTCCCTGCGACGGCGCCGCCGCTCGCGGTGCGCAGGGTGACGGAGGAGGCGGTGACGCTCGCCGGGTCCAGCGGCTCGCTGAACGAGAAGCGCACCGCCGTGCCGGGGGCCACCCCGGTGGCGCCGGCGGCCGGGGTGGTGCCGGTGACGGTCGGCGCGGTGGTGTCCCGGCCGTAGGAGGCGGTGTAGGAGCCCACCGCGCCGTCGAAGAAGGCGTACGACACCCCCTTCACCGTCTCGATGCGGTACGGCACCGCGCGGCCGCCCGACGTGATGCCGGTCAGCGTGCCGGAGGCGGCGGAGACCGGCACCATCGCGCGGAGCCCGTTGGCCCCGCCGGTGATCTCGAAGGTCAGCGCACTCCCGTTCCAGGAGAGCCCGGAGAAGGCCGAGCCGTTGCGCCCGTCCAGCCAGGTGAGCATCTGCCGCCCGGAGACCACCGGGACGCCGCGGGCCTTGGCGGCGGCGACGACCGCGTCCGAGGCGGCGGAGGCGGCGTAGTCGGTGTGGATGTTGGCGGTCAGCGCCGCGTAGTAGCCCTTGGCGCCGTAGGCCGCATCGAGCAGCGTGCTGATGGTGCCGGGGTAGGACTGGCCGGACTCGTCGGTCAGCTGGGTGGTGGCCTGGTACTCGTCGATCACGCTGCCGTCGGTGTCGGCGAAACGCATGATCTGGGCGGTGCCGTTGAAGTAGCCGGGCCGGTCCTTGGTGAAGTTGGACGGGTAGAAGTAGTAGTCGGTGTCCAGCCGGATCCCGTTGGCCAGCTTGGTCTTCGCCTGGGTAGCCCAGTCGTCCCACTCGACGCAGTGCGTTCGGCTGCTCGAAGGGGCGGGCAGCGCCGCGTACTTGGCCCGCCAGTTCGCCAACTGGTCGCGGTAGTAGCCCTGGAGGGCGGCGGCGGTGCCCCACGGGCGGCAGTTGGTGGTGACGTGAACGCCCACCTCGAAGCCCTGGTCGGTGTAGGCCTCGGCCTGCGCCGGGGTCAGCGGGTCGTCGGTGTAGATGTACGAGGAGCCGCGCACGCACTCCCAGTTGGCCACGTTGCAGCCGGGCGGGCTCTGCGCGATGTAACCGTTCCAGCGCCCGGCGGTGCCGCCGATGCCGTGGTCGTCGCCGGTCATCACGACGACCGCCTTGACGTCCCGGGGGAAGTACCAGAACCGCGGCAGCGGCTTGTTGGCGGCGTCGACCAGGGCGATCAGGTTGGCCAGCAGCCGCTGCTGCTCGTCGGCGACCGGGATCAGCGCCTTGTCGAGGTTGTTCCAGTCCGGCTGGCCGCCGGTGCCGAAGAACATCTCGCTGGCCTCGTAGCCGTCGGTGCCGTCCCGCTGCTGGCCGGCCCAGGCGGCGTTGCCCTGCCGGGTCTGCACCACCGACCTCGCCAGGTCGTAGCTGAACGCGGCGGCCCGGCCGCTGCCCGCCGTGCGCAGGGTGACGGCCGGATTGGCGGTGGCCGTGCCGGCGTCGCTGTAGAGGGCGGCGACGGCGGTGGCGCCGCTGAGTGTGTAGAGGTCGGCGGGGCCGTGGTAGCCCATGGTGTCGCCGGTGATCCCCGTGCCGGGGGCGGCGCCGGTGTCCACCTTGAGGTAGGCGTCGGAGCGGGTGCCGCCGGCCGGGGTGAGGCCGAACAGCGGGGCGAGCTGGCGGTCCGGCCGCATCGCCACCAGGCGGCCCCCGCCGTTGGTCCAGGTGGTGAACATCGCGGCCTGCGCGGCGGTGAGCGGCGTCTCTCCGAGCAGCACCACGTCGGAGGAGGCGAGCAGCGAACCGGTCACCGCCGAGACGTCCACCGTGCGGTAGTAGTTGAGGCCCTCCGCCTTCAGGATCTCGCCGAGGTAGCGGGTGTACGGGTTGGCCTGGCTGGTGACCAGCAGGATCGGTCCCTCCCCGCCCGGGCCGGAGCCCGGCGGCGGGGGCGGCGGGGTCTCGTCCGCGGTGTACGTCGCGTAGATCGAGAAGCTGAGGCCGCCGGAGGTCGCCGCGCCGAAGTCGGCGGGCCAACTACCGAACGCCCGACCGCCGTTGCCGTACACGCTGGTGCCGCCGGGGCCGTACCGCAGGTTGTTGACGGCGGCGCTCCCGCCGTTGCTGTTGTAGGCCAGCCAGTACGCGGTGTTGGCGCTCAGCGCGGCCGTCAGCGGCACCGTGTTCCAGCTGTCGGCGGTGAGCGTCGCGGACGAGCTGGCGGCCAGCAGGGAGCCCGGGCTGCCCGCGTTGTCCCGGTAGACCGCCACCTGGAACCGGTTGTTCGGCGCCGCGTCCACGGCGCCCACGTACACGCTGACGCTGCTGACCGTGCCGCCCGCCGCGCCGGTGACGTACCGCGACGCGTTCAGGTAGTTGGAATCGGCGGTGTCGGTGGACGGACCGACCGCCGTGGTGCCCAGGGTGGCCGTGGCAGCCGCCGCCGTCGCGGCCCCGGGGCCGGCGGTCAGCGCCGCCGCCGTGCCGAGGACCGCCAGCAGCGCCCCGATTCTCCTCCGCCACCGGCTGCCCGAGCATACGACTGCACCTGCCATGACCGCCCCCTCGCGCTTCGGCAACTGCCTTTACCGGTGTACCGGTTGCGCTTCGGCCCTGTCCACGGAACCGCCGCAATCCCTCCGCCGGTCCGTCCTACCCCTTGACGGATCCGGCCAGCAGACCGCGGACGAAGTACCGCTGCAGGCCGAAGAAGACCGTCAGCGGAACGATGATCGAGAGGAACGCCCCCGCCGTCAGCAGCTCCCAGCGCCCGCCGAAGGAGCCGGAGAGCTGCGCCAACCGGACCGTCATCGGCGCCACCTCGGGGGTACCGCCGGCGAAGGTGAGCGCCACCAGCAGGTCGTTCCAGACCCAGAGGAACTGGAAGATGGCGAACGAGGCCAGCGCCGGGGTGCAGAGCGGCAGCACGATCGACCGGAAGATCTTGAAGTGCGAGGCGCCGTCCACCACCGCCGCCTCCATCAGGTCACGCGGCAGCTGGGCGATGAAGTTGTGCAGCAGGAAGATCGCCAACGGCAGCGCGAACATGGTGTGCGCCAGCCAGACCGGCGCGTAGGTGCCCTTGAGGTCCACCGCCGGGATCAGCGTCAGCGGACCCAGGTGGGCGCCGCCCGAGAACAGCTGCAGCAACGGGATCAGCGCCATCTGGATCGGCACCACCTGCAGGGCGAAGACCACGAAGAAGACCGTGTCGCTCCCCCGGAACCGCACCCAGGCCAGGCCGTACGCGGCCATCGCCGCCAGCACCAGCGGGAAGAGGGTGGCCGGGATGCTGATCGCCAGCGAGTTCACCAGGAACGGCATCAGCCCGGTGGAGACGCCGGAGCCGCCCTCGAACAGCACGGTGTGGTAGTTGGAGAGGCCGAGGTCCGGGTGGAGGAGGACGTTCCACCAGCCGTCGGCCGTCACGTCCTGCTTGGGGCGCAGCGAGGTGGCCAGCAGGCCGAGGGTGGGGACGGTCCACAGGACGGTCACCGCGATCACGAAGCCCGACGCGAGCGGGCTGCTGAAGGCCTTCCGGACCGGGCCGCGCCCGGTCCGGACGCCCGTCGGGCGGTGCACGCTCATCGGACCCCGCGCTCCTTCCGCAGCTGGACGATGTTGTAGGCCACCAGGGGCAGCACCCCGAGGAAGAGGATCACCGCGAGCGCGCTGCCCCGCCCGGTGTTGAACTGCACGAAGGACTGCGAGTACATCTCGTTGGCCAGCACCTGCGTGCCGAAGTTGCCGCCGGTCATGGTGCGGACGATGTCGAAGGCCTTGAGAGTGGTGATCATGACGGTGGTGAGGACCACCACCACCGTGGTGCGGATCATCGGCACGGTGACGTACCAGAACAGCCGCACCCCGCCCGCGCCGTCCAGCCGGGCGGCCTCGGTGACCTCGTCGGGGATCGCCTTGATCGCCGCCGAGAGGACGACCATCGCGAAGCCGGTCTGCACCCAGACCATCACCGCCATCAGCAGGAAGGTGTTGAGCGGCTGGGAGAGCATCCAGTTCGGCGGGTGCTCCCAGCCGAGGGAGATCGCCACCTGGCTGAGCAGGCCGATCTGCTGCTGGGAGGCGTCCCGGGACTCGTAGACGAACTTGAAGATGATCGAGGCACCGACCAGCGAGATCGCCATCGGCATGAAGATCAGCGACTTGTAGACCGCCTGGCCGCGCATCCGGTCCACCAGCAGCGCCAGCACCAGGCCGAGTCCGGTCGCGGCCAGTGGGGCGACCACCAGCCAGAGCAGGGTGGTGACCAGGACCTTCTGCACCGAGTCGGTGGTGAAAGCCCAACCGAAGTTCTCACCGCCGACGAATCCGGTGCTGTCGTCGTTCTGCAGGCTCAGGTAGACGGTGCGCACCAGCGGCACGACCAGGCCGACCAGCAGCAGCACCACCGCCGGACCGAGGAAGACGGCGACGGACAGCGGCCGGGCGAGCCGCCCGGAGGCGCGGCCGGCGATCAGGAAGACCAGCAGCAGGATGCCGAGGAACCCGGCGACGGCGCCGACGGTGTTGCCGAACTTCACGGCCGCGTCGCCCCAGGCCCCCGCGGCCAGGGCGGTGCCGCCGAAGCCCGGGGCGCCGCCCACGGACGTGGCGTCGCCCAGGGGCGTGGCGGTGCCGAAGGGGGCCGGCGCGCCGAGCGAGGCGGCGCCGGCCGTGGCGAGTGCGGTGCCGGATAAGGACATGGCGGTGCATCCTCCCGTCCGGAGGGGAAGGGGGCGGGCGGTGCGGGTGGGTGGTCCCGCACCGCCCTCGGCAGGTGGTCCCTGGCGAACCTGGTCGGTGAACCTCGTCGGTGGACCTCGTCGGTGGACTTCGTCGGTGGACTTCGCCGTGCCTTCGCCGGCGAGCCCCGCGGCCGTGACGAGCCGCGCCGCCGCTGGTGCTAGTGCTAGTGCGGCCAGGCGGCGTCGATGTCGGCGGCCGTCTTCTGGATCGACTGCCCCTCGGCGAACCAGGCCGTCAGCGACTTCCACTCCTGCCCGGAGCCGACCGCCGCGGGCATCAGGTCCGAGCCGTCGAAGCGGAAGGTCGCCGCCGGGTCGGTGAGCGCGTCGGCGGAGAGCCGGTCGATCGGGTCGGTGTAGAGGCTCTTGTCGACGCCCTGGTTGGCCGAGACCCAGCCGGTGGCGGTCCTCACCCGGCTGCTCGCCCACTCCGGGCTGGACAGGTAGTTCTGCACCGCCTGCACTTCGGGCCGGCTCGCGAACGCCGTCAGGAACTCACCGCCGCCCTCGACCGGGTTGGGTACGCCCGGGTTCACCGCCGGCAGCTGGAAGGCGAAGACGTCGCCGTCCGGACCGACCTTGGTGTCCTTGGGCCACTGCGCCTTGTAGAAGGACGCCTGCTGGAGCATGAAGCACTTGCCGGTGAGGATCGGCGCGCCCGCGTCCTGGAAGGTCGTGGTGGCGATCGACTTCACGTCACCGTAGCCGCCGTTGACCCAGGCGGGGTTCTGCATCCAGCCCGCGACCGTCTTCATCGCCGCGGTGATCTTCTCGTCCGAGAACTTCACCTCGTGGCTCACCCACTGGTCGTACACCTCGCCGCCGTACGAGCCCAGCACCACCTCCTCCAGCCAGTCGGTGGCCGGCCAGCCGGTGGCGGTCCCGGAGGCGATGCCGCCGCACCACGGTCGGCCGCCGCCCGCCCCGGCGATCCGGTCGCTGAGCTCCATGAGCGCCGACCAGCTCTTCGGCACTTCGTAGCCGGCCTGCTTGAACGCCTTCGGCGAGTACCAGACCAGCGACTTCATGTTGGCGCTCATCGGCGCCGCGTAGAAGGTTCCGTTCACCGAGCCGTAGGTCTTCCAGACCGGGCTCCACTTGTCCTGGTTGGCCACCGTCTGCGCGGGCGGCTTCACCACCTTGCCGCTCTTGACCATCTGCGCCAGCAGACCGGGCTGCGGGATGATCGCGAAGTCCGGCGCGTTGCCGCCGGTGACCCGGACCGGCAGCTGGGACTCGAAGTCGTTGGAGCCCTCGTAGCTGATCCTGATGCCGGTGCACGAGCTGAACCCGGACCAGGACTTCTCCAGGTTGTCCGACTCGGGGCTGAGGATCGAGGCGAAGACGGTCACCGTGGTGCCCGCATGCCCGGCGTACGGCTGGAACTCGGCGCAGTCGCCGGTCAGGGCCCTGCCCCCGCCGTCACCACCGCCCGAGCCGCCGGAGTCCGAACTGTTGGAACAGGCCGCGGTCAGCGCCAGTGCCGCCAGCAGGGCGGGCACGGCTGCCAACCGTCGGGAACGGGTGGACGGCACGGTCGGGGTCGGGGTCAATGCGGTCCTCCTCGCCAGGGCGCGAAACGCCGGCAGTACGACGGAACGACATTGCGCTGTACCGGAGATCGACATGAACGCGGCGGCAGGCCGATTTGACGACGTTAACGCAGCCGGCACCCCGCGCCAAGGTCCGCGTTCGACCTTCATCGGCAGGTTCCGCGGTCGTGACCCCGTTCGCCCGGCGTGGAACGCCGCCGGCCCCGTCCGGGAGCGGACGGGGCCGGCGGGGCGCAGGCGCGCGGCACCGGGCGCCGGTCCGGGCACGGGCGCGGCCCGGGGCACGGCCCCGTTCGCAGGGCCCGTAGGGGGCGCACCGCCACCGGGGACGCGGCGGCGCGGCCGGTGTCAGTACAGCCGGACCGGCAGCTCCCGCAGCGAGTTGACCACCAGCGACGGGCTCGGCCGCAGCTGCTCGTCCGGCACCGCCAGCTGGAGCTCCGGGAACCGCTCGAACAGCGCGGGCAGCGCGACCCCCGCCTCCAGCCGGGCCAGCGGCGACCCCGGGCAGACGTGCGGGCCGTGGCCGAACGACAGGTGCCGGATCGGGTCCCTGGTGACGTCGAACAGTTCGGCCGTCACGCCGTGCTGGGCAGGGTCCCGCCCGATCGCGTTGTAGGAGATCAGCACCGGTTCGCCCGCGGGGATGACCGTCCCGCCGACCGCGACGTCCTCGGTGGTGAACCGGAACAGGAAGTTGCTGGTCGGCGGCGTCCAGCGGAGCGACTCCTCGACCACCGCGTCCCAGCCGACCTGCCCCGACCGGACCAGCTCCAGCTGGTCCGGGTGGGCCAGCAGCGCCCGGACGGCGTTGCCGATCAGGTTCACCGTGGTCTCGTGGCCCGCCGCGATGATCACCCGCAGCGTGGCCGCCGCCTCCGCGTCGCTCAGCGCCCCGCCCTCGGTGTCCGCCGCCAGCAGCACGCTCGCCAGATCGTCGCCCGGAACCGAACGGCGCTGCGCCACCAGGTCGTTGACGAAGGCGTTCAGCCCGGCGATGGTCGCCTGGATGCCCTCCGGGTTCGGGCGGATCCCGAAGAACTTCTCGTAGAGGTCACGCAGGTGGCCGTGGTCGGACTCCGGTACCCCCAGCAGCGAGCAGATCACCGTCATCGGCAGCGGGAAGGCGAAGACCGACTTGAGGTCCACCACCCGCTCCCCCGCTGCCAGGGCGTCCAGCAGACCGTGGGTGATCTCCTCGACGCGCGGACGCATCAGCTCCACCCGGCGCGGCGTGAACGCCTGCGCCACCAGGGCCCGCAGCCGGCGGTGCTCGGCGCCGTCGGTGGTCACCATGCTCGGGCCGGGCACCGCCAGGCCGATCAGCGGCCAGGTCTTCGGCACCTCGCCGCGCTGGTAGGCCGCCCAGTGCGCGGCGTCCTTCACCAGCCGGGTGTCCGTCAGCAGGTCACGGGCGGCCGCGTGCTGCGTCACCGCCCAGGCGGCGACGCCGCCGGGCAGCTCCACCGCCACCGCCGGCCCTGCGGCACGCAGCAGCGCACCCTCGGCGGCGTTGTCGCGGGCCAGCGGGTCGAGGGCCATCAGCGCGGTCATCGGCACAACTCTCCTTCGGTTCCTCGTTCTTGAACAGTCATGCACGGGCGCGGACGGGCGGTGGCGACGCGGCGGACCGCCCGGCCCGGATCAGCCCCGGTAACCCGGCGTGAACGACACCGGCAGCGCCACCAGCCCGCGCACCCACGCCGACGGCCGCCACACCAGCGCGTGCTCGGCCACCGCCAGCCGCAGGTCCGGCAGCCGGTCCAGCAGCACCTCGATCGCGGTGGCGGCGATCACCTCGGCCGCCTCCTGCGCCGGGAACGGACAGCCGTGCTCGCCGTACGAGTAGCTCATGTGCGCCCGGTTGCCCTCGGCCGGGCGCCCGTCCGGCTGCCGCACCGACGGGTCCGAGTTGGCCCCCGCGAAGCCCAGAAGCACCATGTCACCGGACGCGATCCGCTGACCGGCGAGCTGGGTGTCCCGGGTCGCCCACCGGCCGGCGAAGATCTGCGTCGGAGTGTCCTCCCAGAGCGCCTCGTTCAGCGCCTGGCTGATACTGCGCCGGCCGCCGGAGAGCGAGGCGGCGAACCGCTCGTCGGTGAGCATCAGCCGCATCGCGTTCGAGATCCAGTACGAGGTGGGCTGGTGGCCGGCGATCAGCAGCACCCGCAGGTCGCGCATGACCTCCTCGTGGTCCAGGCCCGCGGCGTGTGCCAGCATCCGCGAGGCGATGTCCTCGGTCGGGTGCTCGGCCTTCTCCCGCACCAGGTCGAGCATCACGCCCAGCAGCCGCTGCGCGCCGGCGGGCGCGTCCGGCCCGCCGTCCAGCATCGCCAGCAGACCGTCGGTCAGGACCGGCGCCTGCTCCTCGCTCAGCCCGAGCAGCCGGCAGAGCACCAGCAGCGGCATCCGGTGTGCGTACTCGGCGACCAGGTCGGCCTCGCCGCGCCCCGCGAACTCGTCGATCAGCCGGTCGGCGATCTCCTCGGCGTGCTTGCGCAGCTCGTACGGGTCGACTGCGGCGAGCGCGTCGGTGACCGCCCGGGAGCGGCGGACGTGCTCCTCGCCCTCGGCGTAGAGGATCGACGGCACCGGGGCCATCATCGGCCGCAGCGGCCAGTCCTCGGGGATCGACTCCCAGGCGTTCCAGCGGGTGGAGTCACGGCCGAACAGCTGCGGCTGGCCGGTCACCAGCTGCAGCTCGCGGTAGCCGATCACCAGCCAGGCCGGCACGCCGCCGGCCAGCTCGACCGGGGCGACCGGGCCATGGGCGGCCCGCAGCTCGCGGTAGAGCTGAGCCGGGTCGGTCTGGAAGCGCGGCCCGTACAGCGGGGTGGCGCCGGCGTGCGCCGGGCAGCCCGGCGGCGGGGTGGCGGCGGGCTCGGTCACGGGGTGCTCTCCTCGTACGGGGACGGGTCGGTGGTGCCTTCGGCGGTGAGCGGGGCGACCGGAGCCCCGGCCTGCGCGGCGGCCTCCACCCGGGCGGCCAGGTGGCGGACCAGCTCGATCAGCACCTGCTTGCTCGACTCGCGGTCCCGCGCGTCGCAGTCCACCAGCGGCACCTCGGCCGGCAGGTCGAGCGCCTCCCGGACCTGCTCCAGGGTGTGGGTCGGCTCGCCGAAGTTGTTCCGGGCGACGATGAACGGCGTGCCGTGGTGCTCCAGCCGGTCGATGGCGTACCAGGATTCCTCCAGCCGCCGGGTGTCGACCAGGACGACGGCGCCGAGCGCGCCGCTGAACAGCCGGTCCCAGAGGAACCAGAACCGCTCCTGCCCCGGCGCGCCGAACAGGTAGAGCACCTGGCGCTCCGAGAGCGTGATCCGGCCGAAGTCGAACGCGACCGTGGTGGAGCGCTTGCCCCAGGCGCCCGAGGGGTCGTCGATCCCCTCGCCCGCCTTGGTCATGGTCTCCTCGGTGTTCAGCGGACGGATCTCGCTGACCGCGCCGACCAGGGTGGTCTTCCCCACGCCGAAGCCGCCGACCACGACGATCTTCAGAGCGTTGTCGGCGGTACCGCGCAACGGGGTCCGCCCGGCCGGACGGGCGTCCGGCAGCTCAGAGCCGTTGGAGTCCATGCAGCACCTGCTTCAGCGTGTCGAGATCGGGCAGCCGGGCCTTGGTGGGCGCGAACCGGGGGTGACGGGCGGTGACCGCCCCGCTCTCCAGCAGGTCGCCGAGCAGGATCTTCACCACCGAGACCGGCAGCGCCAGCTCTGCGGCGACCTCCACGACGGCGGTCGGGGCCCCGCACATCTGCAGGATGCGGACGTGCTCCGACTGCATGCCCGGGGCCGGCTCCCGCTCCGAGACGATCAGGGTGACCAGGTCGAAGGCGTTCTCCGGGGACCGGCTTCGGCCGCGGGTGATGGTGTAGAGGCGGTCCGGGTCGTCGTCACGGCCCGGCATGACCGGCCGGCCGGTCATGCCGGCGCGTCCTCGCGGGCCGCCGTGCCGACGTCCCCGCCGGTCCGTGCACCGTCGCCGTCGGCCACGGCCTCCCGGGCCGGGGCGCTCAGGTGGACGCCGATCTGCTCGATCAGCCCGTGCATGTTGTGGCCGACCACGCCGACGTCCGCGTCGTCGTCGGTGACCACGGCGAGGTGCGCGCCCTCGCCGGCCGCCACGATGCAGAGGATGCCGCCGTGGAACTCGGTCATCGACTGCCGCACACCGCCGCTGCCGTCGCCGAACTCGATCGAGGCGCCGTGCGCCAGGCTCTGCATCCCGGAGGCGATCGCGGCCAGTTGGTCCGCCTGGTCGGCGCCGAGGCCGGAGGTGTGGCAGAGCTTCAGGCCGTCGGCGGAGAGCACCAGGGCGTGCCGGGTGCCGGGGGTGGCCGTCAGGAGGTTTTCCAACAGCCAGTCGAGGTCACGATCGGTGGCGCTGCTCATCAGGAGTCCTTCACTCGGCGACGGGGGAGGCGTCGGGGGTGGTGGGGGGTGCGGTGGCGGGGGAGGCATCGGTGGCGGCGGCCGGGGCGGCGGAGGTGACCGGAACGGCGGCCACGGGCGCCGGGCTGGCGGCCGCGGGCGGCGGTGCCTCCCCGGCCGGGGTGGCGCCGGTCCTGGCCTGCTGGGCGGCCCTGCGGAACGCGCCGAACCGGGCCGCGGCGGTCGCGCTGTCGCTGCGCGCCGGCTCGGCGGCCGGGGCCGTGGCCGTGGCCGCCGGGGCGGTGGCGGCCAGCGTCTGACCGCGGCGGCGCTGCGGCAGGCCGCTGTCGGTGACCCGGACGGGCGCCGGGGCGGCCGACGCGGCGTCGGCCGGGGTCACCGGGGTGACGGGCTCGGCCGGGGGCACCGGGGCGGCCGACGGCACGGCGCGCGCGGGGGCCGGGGCCGGAGCGGGCACTGGGCCGAGCGCCGGGCGTGCAGCGGTCTGGACGATCGCTCGGGCCGGCACGGGCGCCGGGGCGGGCTCCGGCGCGGGGTGCGTCACCAACTGCTGCGGGATCAGCATCACCACCCCGGTACCGCCACGTGCCGATGGTCGGAAGGAGACCTGCAACCCGTGCTTGCGGGCCAGCGAGCCGACCACCGCGAGGCCGAGCCGTGTCCCCGCGGAAAGCGTGGTGAGGTCCAGCGGCTCGGCGGAGACGGCCCGTTCGGCCCGGCGCAGCCAGCTCTCGCTCAGCCCGAGGCCGCTGTCCTCGACGGCGATCGCCAGCCCGGCCGGCACCTCCTCGACGTAGACGTGCACCTCTGCCGGCGGGGCGGAGAAGTTGGTGGCGTTGTCGAGGATCTCGGCGAGCGCGTGCATGACGCCCTCGGCGGCGAACCCGGCCACCGCGGCCGTGCTGGCGTTGTGCAGCCGGACCCGCTGGTAGGCGCCGATCCGGCCGAGCGCACCGCGCAGCACCGACTCCACGGCGATCGGCTTGGCCCAGCGGCGGCCGGAGCGGGCGCCGGTGAGCACCGCGATGCCGTCCGCCATCCGGCCGGCCTGTGCGGTGGAGTGGTCCAGCCGCAGCAGGTCGCCGAGCACCTCCTCGTCGTGCCGGTGCTGCATCTCGCGCAGCTCCGCGTGCATGCTCGTGGCCAGCGCCTGGACCCGCCCGGCGGCCGTCGCACAGACCGCGAGGGCCGCGGCCCGCAGCCGCTCGCCCCGACCGATCTCCTCGGCGACGACGCGCAGCAGCGCGTACTGGGGATGCTTGCGGTGCGCGGCGAGCGCACTGTCGACGGACGCGCCGTCACGCAGCCGCTTCACCACCTCGGGCAGGACGTCCTCGGCCAGCCGGTCGAGCTGGGCGCGCCCGGCCCTCTCGGTCTCGATCTCGGCCCGCGCGGCGGCCAGGTCGGCCCGGACGGCCGCGGCGTCCGCCTCGGCCCGGGCCACCTCGGCCCGGGCGGCTTCGCGCTCGGCCTCCGCGGCGGAGGCCCGCGCCTTCGCGGCCGCCTCCGCCTGCTTCGCGGCGCCGGCCACGACCAGCGCGGTCATCGCCTCTTCCTCGCCCACGCCGAGCTCGCCGTCCAGCCGGCGGGCGCGCTCGGTGGCGGTGGCCGCCGTCCAGACCGCGATGAGCCAGAGCACGGTGACGGCACAGACCGCGACGGCGGTCAGCGGCTGGTGGGCGTCCACCGCCCGGAGGACCGCCACCGGTCCGGCGATCGCCGCCAGCAGACAGGCCGCCGCCGTCAGGGCCGCGGTCCGCGGGGCGATCCGCCGCCACGACGGGGCGACGGGGCTGGTGCGTTCTCTCATCGGTGCGGTCCTCGGCAACAGCGGCGTCCACGAACGGACGCCGACAGCGGGGGCGGGCGAACGCGCCACCGCCCGGCCGACGTGGTGAAACGTCTCCGGGCGGGCTGATCGGTTCACACTTTCGGCCGATCATATCCATTCAGCTGTTCGCCTCAACTGGAGAGTTGACGCTCAGTCTCGTTCAGGCACGCTCCGCACACACGACCACCGCCACTCCCCCACGGGGTTCAGCCGGTCTTCGCCTCGATCGCCCGCCGCAGCTCCGCGGCGTCCAGGCCGTGGTCGGCGATGACCTTCGCACCGAGGCCCTCGCCCTCCCGGATCACACCGAGCACCAGGTGCCCGACCGCGATGTGACCCGACTTCAGCCGCAGCGACTCCCGCAACGAGAGCTCCAGCGCCTTCCTCGCCCGGGCAGTGAACGGCACCCGCCCGGCCTTGGCGTCGGAGCGGAACCAGCCCCGCCGCCGCGGCTCCGGCTCCTCGGCCGGCGCATCCAGCACCCCCGCCCCGAACACCGACTCCACCGCCTCCCGGACGGCGTCCAGGTCCACGCCGATCGAGGCGAGCGCCTGCGCGTCGCGCCCCTCCCCCAGCAGCCGCCGCACGGCCTGCCGGGCGGTCGCGTGGTCCAGCCCCGCCTCGACCAGCACCGCGGCCGACGGGTCCTCCGGCCAGGCGAGGACCGACAGCAACAGGTGCTCCGTCCCGATGTACCCGTGCCCCAGCCCCGCCGCCTCCTCCCGCGCCTGCACCACCGCACGCCGCGCATCCTCGGTGAACCGCTCGAACATCGCTCAGTCTCCGTCCCTGTCCCCACCGGATCCCCCGGCCCCGCGCCGGGCGTACTTCTTGTGCACCGCCTGCCTGCTCACCCCGAGGCAGACCGCGATGTCCTGCCAGGACCACCCCTGGTCCCGGGCGTTCCCGACCTGCAGCCCCTCCAGCCGGTCCGCCAGATCCCGCAACGCCCGGACCGCACGCAGCCCGACCGCCGGATCCCGACTGCCGGCGGCAGCCGCAAGCTCACCGTTCTCGCTCATGCCGTCAACATAGGTTGACAACCGGGATGGTGTCAACCCTGGTTGACGCGGAGCGCGCGAAAGAGGCGGCTGCCCCCTGTCGAGCCGGACCCCGCCCGGCCCTCGCCTTCAGCCGTCCACCCGCCCGCCTGCCTGCCCGCCTGCCCCGCGAGTCTGCGGTTCCGGACGCCATCGCCCCTCGCCGGTCGCTCGATCCCGCCCACGGCCCTCGCCCTCCAGACCGGGATCCGCCTTCGCTCCGGCACTCGGCCGGCCGGGGGCGGCGGTCGACCACCGGCCGGATCCGAACAGGCCCCGCACGTCCTGCCGCCGCGGGCGTCCGCGGCCGCGTCCGGGCGCCGACCGCACAATCGCCGGGCGAGGAGGCAGAAGGGGGCGAAGTGGGACGGTTCGACGGCTTCGACGCTGCCGGGTTCTGGGACGACTCCGCGTACGCGCTGGCGGAGTACGTGGAGGAGGCCCCACCCTCACCGGAGTTGATCGCGTCGCCGGAGGAGGAGCTCGGCGGATACCGCCCGCCCGACTCCTGCGTGGCCCTGATGGCCGCGCACAACGGCGGCGTTCCGGCCCGAAACCACTTCCCCATGCCGCAGGCGGCCTCCCGGGCCGTCGACCACCTGGAGATCAACGGTCTCCGGGGCATCGGACGGGACCGGCCCCACTCGCTCGGCGGCGAGTTCGGCAGCCGGTTCTGGATCGACATGTGGGAGCACCCCGACATCGGCGTCTACTTCGGCGACACGCCCTCGGCCGGCCACGACATGCTCGCCCTCGACTACCGAGCGCGCGGCAGGCACGGCGAGCCCGCGGTGGTCCACGTCGACCAGGAGAACGACTTCGCGATCACCTTCGTCGCGGAGAACTTCGAGGCGTTCGTGGCGGGCCTGGTCGACAGGCCCGTCCACGACACCTCGGGGCGGGACCGGGTCGCCGCCCCGCGAGGGTAGCGGGGTGAGCGGAGGAGGCCTCCGAGGACGGTCTCGATGACGGCGGCGACCGGCTCGCGCGTCCGCACCACCGGACCCACGTCTTCCCCACCCCCCTCAACAGGAGTGTCCCCCCGGAGATTCAGTACTCCGGGGGGACACTCCTGCCGGCCGGGCTCCGGGGCCCGACGATCAGTCAGGCGACCGCCGGGCCGGAGAGGCAGGGTCCAATCGGTGGACGGCCGGACTCAGCTGCAGCCGCTGGTGGAGCCGCAGCCCTCGCAGAGGTAGCAGCTGCCGGCGCGACGCATCTTGGTGCCGCAGGAGAAGCAGAGCGGCGCGTCGGCGTTGAGGCCGAGCTGGATCTCCAGCAGCTCCGTGGAGTTGTGGGCCTGCGCCGGGGCGGCCTTGGGGGCCTCGACCGCCGGGGCCGCCGGAGCGGCCGGCTTGGTCACCGGCGCGGACTGGGCCAGGGTCTCGGTGTCGAGCTCCTCGGCCTCCAGCGGCTCGTAGGAACCGGTCTCCAGGTGACGCTGGCGCTCCTCGACGGAGTGGATGCCGAGCGCCGAGCGGGTCTCGAACGGCAGGAAGTCCAGCGCCAGGCGGCGGAAGATGTAGTCGACGATCGACTGCGCCATCCGCACGTCCGGGTCGTCGGTCAGGCCGGCCGGCTCGAAGCGCATGTTGGTGAACTTCGAGACGTAGGTCTCCAGCGGAACGCCGTACTGGAGGCCGACCGAGACGGCGATCGAGAAGGCGTCCATCATGCCCGCGAGGGTCGAACCCTGCTTGGACATCTTCAGGAAGACCTCGCCCAGGCCGTCGTCCGGGTAGGAGTTGGCGGTCATGTAGCCCTCGGCCCCACCGACCGTGAAGGAGGTGGTGATGCCCGGACGGCCCTTGGGCAGGCGCTTGCGGACCGGGCGGTACTCGACGACCTTCTCGACCGCGGCCGGGGCGGCCTCGGCGGCCTTCTCCTCGTCCTTCTTCTTGGCCGAGAGCGGCTGGCCGACCTTCGAGTTCTCACGGTAGATCGCGAGCGCCTTCACGCCCATCTTCCACGCCTCGAAGTAGATCTCCTCGACGTCCTCGACGGTCGCGGAGGCCGGCATGTTCACCGTCTTGGAGATGGCGCCCGAAATCCACGGCTGGATCGCCGACATCATCCGCACGTGGCCCATCGGGGAGATGGTGCGCTCGCCCATCGCGCAGTCGAAGACCTCGTAGTGCTCGCCCTTCAGACCGGGCGCGTCGACCACGTTGCCGTGCTCGGCGATGTGGGCGACGACCGCCTCGATCTGCTCGTCCTGGTAGCCGAGGCGCTTGAGGGCGCGCGGGACGGTGCCGTTGACGATCTGCATCGAGCCGCCGCCGACGAGCTTCTTGAACTTGACCAGGGCCAGGTCGGGCTCGACGCCGGTGGTGTCGCAGTCCATCATCAGGCCGATGGTGCCGGTCGGGGCGAGAACCGAGGCCTGGGCGTTGCGGAAACCGTTCTCCGCACCGATGCGGAGCACGTCCTGCCAGGTGTCGTTCGCCGCGGCCCAGACCGGGGCGTCCAGGTCGTCGACCGAGACGGCGGCAACCGAGGCGTCGGCGTGCTGCTTCATGACCCGCTGGTGCGGGGCGGCGTTGCGGGCGTAGCCGTCGTACGGGCCGACGACGCCGGCGAGTTCGGCGCCGCGGCGGTAGGCGGTGCCGGTCATCAGCGAGGTGATGGCGCCGGCCAGGGCGCGGCCGCCCTCGCTGTCGTACGCGTGGCCGGTGGCCATCAGCAGGGCGCCGAGGTTGGCGTAGCCGATGCCCAGCTGGCGGTAGGCGCGGGTGGTCTCGCCGATCTTCTCGGTCGGGAAGTCGGCGAAGCAGATGGAGATGTCCATCGCGGTGATGACCAGCTCGACGACCTTGGCGAAGGTGACGGCGTCGAAGGAGTCGTCGTCGCGCAGGAACTTCATCAGGTTCAGCGAGGCGAGGTTGCAGCTGGAGTTGTCCAGGTGCATGTACTCGGAGCAGGGGTTGGACGCGTTGATGCGGCCGGACTCCGGGCAGGTGTGCCAGTGGTTGATCGTGGAGTCGTACTGGATGCCGGGGTCGGCGCAGGCCCAGGCGGCCTCGGCCATCTTGCGGAAGAGCCTCTTCGCGTCGACGGTCTCGATGACCTCGCCGGTCATCCTGGCACGCAGGCCGAATTCGGTGCCGTTCTCGACCGCGGTCATGAATTCGTCGTTGACGCGGACCGAGTTGTTGGCGTTCTGGTACTGGACGGAGGTGATGTCGTCCCCGCCGAGGTCCATGTCGAAGCCCGCGTCGCGCAGGGCGCGGATCTTCTCCTCCTCCTTCACCTTGGTCTCGATGAAGGCCTCGACGTCCGGGTGGTCGACGTCCAGGACGACCATCTTGGCCGCGCGGCGGGTGGCGCCGCCGGACTTGATGGTGCCGGCGGAGGCGTCGGCGCCGCGCATGAAGGAGACCGGGCCGGAGGCGTTGCCGCCGGAGGAGAGCAGCTCCTTGGAGGAGCGGATCCGGGAGAGGTTGAGGCCGGCGCCGGAGCCACCCTTGAAGATCATGCCCTCTTCCTTGTACCAGTCGAGGATCGACTCCATGGAGTCGTCGACGGCCAGGATGAAGCAGGCGCTGACCTGCTGGGGCTGCTTGGTGCCGACGTTGAACCAGACCGGCGAGTTGAAGCTGAACACCTGGTGGAGGAGGGCGTGGGTCAGCTCGTGCTCGAAGATCTCGGCGTCGTCCGGGGTGGCGAAGTAGCCGTTCTTCTCACCGGCGGCGCGGTAGGTGAGCACCACGCGGTCGATGATCTGCTTGAGGCTCCACTCGCGCTGCGGGGTCCCGACGGCGCCGCGGAAGTACTTGGACGTGACGATGTTGACCGCGTTCACCGACCAGAAGTCGGGGAACTCGACGCCGCGCTGCTCGAAGTTGATCGACCCGTCGCGCCAGTTGGTCATCACGACGTCGCGGCGCTCCCAGCGGACCTCGTCGTACGGGTGGACGCCAGGGGTGGTGTAGATGCGCTCGATCCGCAGACCGCCCTTGGGGGCCTTGCCGGCGCCCTTGGCCGCGGTCTTGTCGGACTTCGACCCGCGTGCGGAACCGCTCGTGGTGTCTGTCACTTCTCGCTCCTCCTCCTGGGCAAACGCCCAAAGTGCCCCGAAAAGTCCGGGCACCGCTGGTTCGCTCTTCCGGTGTGCGGACAGGCGAGGACCCGCCTGGTACCGCACGGTTTGTGATGTTCCGTGCACCGCTTCCGGGCACGCGTCGACCCCGGTAGGGGGCCGGTGTGTCGCCGACCCCCGCCGGGGGCCGGTTGTGGTGATCGGCCCCGTGGGGCCGTGTGCTCCGCCGGGCCGCTAGGGCGCGGCGGCGGGGACGGGCACGGGGGTGCCGTCCGCCGCGGGGGCGGGCCGTTCGCGGCGGAGTTCCGCGATGGCGGCCTCGAAGTCTTCCAGTCCGTCGTACGCCTGGTACACGCTGGCGAACCGCAGGAAGGCGACCACGTCGAGCTCCTTCAGCGGTCCGAGTATGGCCAGCCCGACGTCGTGGGTGGTGAGCTCGGCGTTGCCGGTGGCCCGTACGCACTCCTCGACCCGCTGGCCGAGCTGGGCGAGGGCGTCCTCGGTGACCGGGCGGCCCTGGCAGGCCTTGCGGACTCCGGAGATGACCTTCTCCCGGGAGAACGGCTCGGTGACGCCGCTGCGCTTGATGACCATCAGCGCGGCCGTCTCCACCGTGGTGAAGCGGCGGCCGCAGTCCGGGCACTGCCGACGACGGCGGATGCAGCTGCCGTCCTCGGTGGTCCGGCTGTCGACGACGCGGCTGTCGGAGTGCCGGCAGAAGGGGCAGTGCACCTGAGGATCCCTCCCTGGCGGAACGTGCGGACTTGTCGAGTCTATGCGATGCCGACCCGTCCTCGGCAAGCTGATCATGCGACGTGACCACTAGTACTGGGCACGATGTGGACTGTAGCCACTACATGTAGGTCTTCGGGGGAAGTGACACCCCTGGCGTGTCGGCGCGGACTAGACTTCCGGCGTCGATCTCGGATCGAACATTTAATCGATGTACAACAAAGCCTTGATCGAGTCAGCCAACTCCCGAATAATTCACTCGAACGTGTGTTTGGCGCAACCTTTCGATAGGAGGTGCCGTTGGGCTGGAAAAGGGAGAGGACAGCCGTCGAGAGGGGCCGCCGTGAACACGATCGAAAGCAACACCATCCCGGTGCAGGAACACTCCCAGCTCAAGGTGGGCCAGCGCACCACGAACCAGCAGAGTGTGGACGTCAGCATGGACCGTAGCGAACAGCACCGACTCTCCGGCCCGGCCATTCCCCACGCGAGCCGCGTTCCCGACCAGGCCATCGAGCACGCCCCCGCGCTCGACGACACCCACCCGGCGCCGGCGCGTTCGATGCCCGGGCGCCCCCCCGGCATCCGCACCGACGAGGCCGGGCTGACCGAGCGGCAGCGCCGGGTGATCGAGGTCATCAGGGACTCCGTCCAGCGCCGCGGCTACCCGCCGTCCATGCGCGAGATCGGCCAGGCCGTCGGCCTGTCCAGCACCTCCTCGGTCGCCCACCAGCTGATGGCCCTGGAGCGCAAGGGCTTCCTCCGGCGCGACCCGCACCGCCCGCGCGCCTACGAGGTCCGCGGCGTGGAGGTGGCCCGGCCCAACACCGCCGAGACGGCCGGCCGCCCGTCCACCTCGTACGTGCCGCTGGTCGGCCGGATCGCCGCCGGCGGGCCGATCCTGGCCGAGCAGACGGTCGAGGACGTCTTCCCGCTGCCCCGCCAACTGGTCGGCGAGGGCGAGCTGTTCGCGCTCACCGTGCGCGGCGACTCGATGATCGAGGCAGCCATCTGCGACGGGGACTGGGTCACCGTCCGGCGCCAGCCTGTCGCCGAGAACGGCGACATCGTGGCCGCGATGATCGACGGCGAGGCCACCGTGAAGCGCCTCAAGCGCGAGGACGGGCGGATCTGGCTGATGCCGCACAACCCCGCGTACGAGCCGATCAACGGCGACCACGCGACCATCCTGGGCAAGGTCGTCGCGGTCCTGCGCCGCCTCTGAGCGGCCTGCCGGGGCGCAGACCGGGAAGGGGCTCGACCGCACTGCGGGGAGCCCCTCCGGCGTTTCCGGACCGTGCAGCGGCCCCCTCCGCGGGAGCCCGCCGGCCGCTCTCCGGGCCGGCGGCCCGGCGCCCGGCCGTCCCGCCCGGCCGTCCCGCTCGGCCGGGCAGCACCGGCCCGGGGCCGCGTCCTCAGCCCCGCCGGACCACCGGCCGGATCGGCGGCGCCGAGGCGTCGATCGCCGCCAGCGAGCGCCGCACCTGGTTACGGTCGGTGGTGTACCAGAACTCCGGCATCGACGAGCGGAAGAAGCCCCCGTACCGCTTGGTCTCCACCCGCGGGTCCAGTACCGCGACCACACCGCGGTCGTCCGCCGCGCGGACCAGCCGGCCCGCGCCCTGCGCCATCAGCAGCGCCGCGTGCGTCGCCGCGACGGCCATGAAGCCGTTCCCGCCGCGCTGCTCGACGTCCTTCTGCCTGGCGCTCATCAGCGGGTCGTCCGGGCGCGGGAACGGGACCCGGTCCATCACCACCAACTGGCAGGCCGAGCCGGGCACGTCGACGCCCTGCCAGAGCGAGAGCGTGCCGAACAGGCAGGTGGTGGCGTCCGAGGCGAACTCCCGGATCAGCTCGCCCAGGGTGTCCTCCCCCTGGAGCAGGATCCGGTTGTCCAGCCGTTCGCGCATCGCCTCCGCGGCCGCCTGGGCGCCGCGCATGGAGGAGAACAGGCCGAGCGTCCGCCCACCGGCCGCGCCGATCAGCTCCGCCAGCTCGTCCAGCATGTCCGGGCGTTCCGGGTCGCGGCCCGGGTCGGCCAGGTGCCTGGCGACGTAGAGGATGCCCTGCTTCGGGTACTTGAACGGCGAGCCGACGTCGATGCCCCGCCAGAACGGCACCGGGTCGTCCCCGAAGCCACCGGGATCCGGCTCGTCCCCCGGGGTGCGGACGTCCGGCAGCCGGGCGTCGGAGGGCAGCCCGACCGAGGCGGCCACGCCGTTGAAGTCCCCGCCGAGCTTGAGGGTGGCCGAGGTGAGCACCACCGAGCGCTCCTTGTAGAGGCCCTCCCGCAGCAGTCCGGAGACGCTCAACGGGGCGACCCGCAGCGAGCCGGTGCCCAGACCGAACCGGTCGCTGCGCTCGATCCAGACCACGTCGTACTCGGAGTCGGCCAGCAGCCGCTCCGCCGTCTCGTGCAGCGTCTCGGCGGCGGCCATCGTCTGCTTGCGCACGGCGTCCTCGTCGCTGAGCCCCTTGTCCCTGGTCTCGCCGAGAGAGGTGATCACCTGGCGGCTGGCGTCCCGGATCGCGGTGACGGCGTACGCCAGGTACTCGGGCAGTTCCTCCACCCGGCCGGGCTGGGCGGTCTCCATCAGGCCGTGGTAGTTCTCGGCTGCGGCCTGGAGGGCGTCCACGGCCTTCTCGTTGGCCAGCCGGGCGGCCCGCTTGACCGCCCGGTTGACCGCGCCGACGGTCAGCTCGGCGGTGGCCGCGCCGGTGACCCGGTTGACCAGCTCGTGGGCCTCGTCGACGATCAGCAGCCCGTGCTCGGGCAGCACCGGCGCGCCCTCGATGGCGTCGATCGCCAGCATCGCGTGGTTGGTGACCACGACGTCGGCCAGCTTGGCCCGCTCGCGCGCCTTCTCCGCGAAGCACTCCTGCCCGTACGCGCAGCGGGTCGCGCCCAGGCACTCCTTGGAGGTGACCGAGAGCTGCGCCCAGGCCTTGTCGGAGACGCCCGGGGTCATGTCGTCCCGGTCCCCGGTCTCGGTCTCGTCCGCCCACTCGCGCAGCCGCAGCACCTCCTGGCCGAGCTTGCCGGCGGGCCCGCCCATCGCCTCGACCGGGTCGAACAGGCCCTCGCCCTCGTCGCTCGGGGTGCCCTCGTTGGCCCGGTGCAGGCAGAGGTAGTTGGAGCGGCCCTTGAGCATCGCGAAGAGCGGGCGGCGGCGCAGCACCGGGTGCAGGGCCTCCACCGTGCGCGGCAGGTCCCGCTCGACCAGCTGCCGCTGGAGCGCCAGGGTGGCGGTGGCGACCACCACGCGGTCCCCGTGGGCGAGGGCCGGCACCAGGTAGGCCAGGGACTTGCCGGTGCCGGTGCCGGCCTGCACCAGCAGGTGCTCGCCGTGGTCGACGGCGTCGGCGACGGCCTCGGCCATCCGGACCTGGCCGGGGCGCTCGACGCCGCCGACGGCGGCGACGGCAGCGTGCAGCAGCTCGGGGAGCTGGGCCCGCGGGACGGCGTCGTGGGCGGCCGAATCGTCGGCGGCGTCCTCGGCTGCGTCGGCGGGGAGCTGGGATTCGGAGTCGTTCGTCATGACCCTCCCACCCTACGGGGCGGGGGTGACAATCCGGTCCCGTCGTCCGGGCAGCGCGGCCGGTCCCTCCGGGGCCAGCGCGTTGGGGACGGTGCCGTGCCGGGCGGCGTGCGGGCGGTGCGGGCGGTCGCCGTAGCCGTCCAGCAGCAGCCGGTTGCGGTTGAGGCAGAGCCGGTCGATCCGCGGGCGGAAGAGGTCGAAGAGCGCGAACCGCTCCGCCAGTTCGGGGAAGCGTTCCTGGTGGCGGAGGATCTCGGCGCGCAGCAGGGCCCAGAACTCCGCCTCGGGCAGGCCGGTCTGGGCCTCCAGCAGCGGTGCGAGGTAGCGGTAGACGCCGATGAAGAGGCCGGAGTGGAGGAACTGGCAGAGGCCCTGCGGGTCCTCGCGCAGCAGCACCTCGGCCACCTCGGCGGGCAGGCCGCGCAGTTCGGGCAGGTCCTGGTCGCTGAGGTTGACGTCGTCGACGAAGTCCTTGACGGCCAGCCGGACGGGGGTGTCTGCGGCGTCGAAGACCACGATGGCGTTCTCGCCGTGCGGGGAGAAGACCAGACCGTAGCGGTAGAGGAAGTGCAGCAGCGGCGGCAGCATGGCGGCGAACAGCCGGGCGGTCCAGGCCGCGGGGGCGAGCCCGGAGCGGGAGATCAGCTCGGCGGCCAGGGCCCGGCCGTCGGAGCCGGTCTGCAGCAGGGCGGCCAGGGTGCGGCCGCGCTCGCCGGGGTCCAGGGCCGGGCCGAGCGGCTCGCGCCAGATGGCGCCCAGCAGCTCCTTGTACTGGTACGGCGCCTCGGGCAGCTCACGGTAGAGCGGGTGGTCGACGGTGACGGAGGCGATCTCGCCGAGCAGGACGACCCGGCACTCGTCGCGCAGGAACGGGTCGGCGTCGCGCAGGCCGTGGATCCAGGCGGTGACGGCGGGTGCCGCCAGCGTGCGCTCGGTCGGGAGGCCGCGCCAGACCAGGGTGTTGAGGACGGCGAGCGGCAGCTTGACCGTGCAGCGGTCCGGGCGGCTCTGGTTGAAGAACGAGCGGATGGACTGCTGGGGCAGTCGCAGGTCGCCGTCGGAGGGCAGCGGGACGATCTCGCCGGAGGCGATCCACGGCGCGAACAGCGGGACGACGGTCTCGTCCCACTGCCAGGGGTGGACGGGCAGCAGCAGGTAGTCGTCGGCGTCCGGGCCGAGGGCGGCCCGGAGGGCCTCGGGGTCGTCGAGCTCGCGGGCGTAGAGCAGGTCGGGATCGGCGAGGCCGGGGACGCCGCGGTACTCGGCGAGCCGGCGGTGGACCGCGATCCAGGGGAGCGGCCGCGGGGTACGCGCCTCGGGGGCCCAGCGGGCGGCGTCGCGGGCGGAGAAGCCGAGCCGGCCCTTGTTGGGGACGATCCAGGGATGGCCGCCCTGCCGGCCCTCCAGGTCGGTGTGGCCGAGGTCGGCCAGCTCGGCGGCGGTGAGCGCGGTGGCGAGCTGGTGGGCGTCGGAGATCAGGGTGGCGGTGAGCTCGCGGACCAGGTGGCCGGTGGTGTCGCCGGGCATGCCCAGCACGCGCCGGGCGTACGGGAGGAAGCGCAGCGGGTCGAGGCCGTCGGGCACCGAGCAGCGGACCGAGTCCTCGTCGACCTGCCAGCTGCCGTAGGCGCCGCGGCGGGCGAGGAAGCGGTACTCGGCGCCGTCCAGCCGGAGCAGGTAGGTGCCCTCGGCGGTGCCGGGCTCGGGGGTGATCAGCTCCTCGTAGGCGAACTCGCCGAGCATCTTGGCCAGGAGCGTGCGCCCGGCCCGCTGCCAGTGCCCGGGGGTGAGCTGCGGTGGCAGGTAGAGCGGCGGTTCAGCGGCCGGCGGCTGCGGCACGGGTCGACTCCTGGGGACGGGGAACGG
Organism: Kitasatospora hibisci; assembly: GCF_043950205.1. Taxonomy (NCBI): domain Bacteria; kingdom Bacillati; phylum Actinomycetota; class Actinomycetes; order Kitasatosporales; family Streptomycetaceae; genus Kitasatospora; species Kitasatospora hibisci. The sequence goes on from NZ_CP171642.1 coordinate 2,727,949, forward strand.
CAGGGGCGGGTTGGTGGGCGGCCGGTTCGGGGGTGGGTGCCGCGGCGCGCGGCGGGGTCTTCGGCTCGTCCCGCTGCCCGGTGCCCGGCGCCGCCGGTCCCCCGGCGTGCGGTGCGGCCTGCGGCTCGGCGCGCGGTGGGGCGAAACCGGTCCAGGCGGTGCGGGTGGGCAGCCGGTGGAGGGTGCGGCCGGTCACGGCGTTGAGGATGACGGCGGCCCGGTGGGCGCCGAGGCCCAGGTCGGGCGTGCCGACGCCGTGGGTGTGCAGCTCGGCGTTCTGGACGTAGAGCCCGCCGGTGAGCTCGGACCGGGTGGCCACCCGGTGGTCGAGGTCGACCCGGTAGCGCCCGGACCGGTCCCAGTCGATCAGGTGGGCGAGCGGTTCGAGGGCCGCCGGGCGGGCGGCGCGGTAGCCCGTGGCGAGGACCACGGCATCGGTGCGCAGCAGGTGCCGCGTGCCGGAGTCGGTGTGCCGGCAGTCCAGTTCGAGGCCGCCGCAGGGCCCGGGTCGGGCCTCGGCGACGGCCGTGCCGGGGGTGATCTCGACCGGTGCGGCGTCCATCGGCCGGCCGATCGTCCGCTCGTACAGGTGGTCGTGGATCTCGGCCAGGGTCTCGGCGCTGGCGGCCTTGTGCAGCTGCCACTGGGCGTCGATCAGGGTGTCCCGGACCGGCTCGGGAAGGCCGTGGAAGTAGCGGGTGTAGTCGGGGGTGAAGTGCTCCAGCCCGAGCCTGGAGTACTCCATAGGCGCCAGCGCCCTGGTCCGGGTGAGCCAGCGCAGCCGGACGCCGTCGTCGCCGTGGCGGCGCAGCAGGTCGAGGAAGACCTCCGCGCCGGACTGGCCGCTGCCGACCACGGTGATGTCGCGGGCGCCGGCGAGGTCGCCGCGGCGGTCCAGGTAGTCGGCCGAGTGGAAGGCGCGCGGGTGCCCCGCGAGGGCGGCGAAGGCCTCGGGCAGGACCGGCCGGGTGCCGACGCCGAGCGCGAGGTTGCGCGCCCACACCTCCTCGCGCCGCCCGGTGGCGGTGTCCCGCAGTTCGACGCGGTAGCGGTCGCCGGCCCAGTGCAGGGCGGTGACCTCGGTGCCGAAGCGGCAGTTGGCGAGCCGCTCGGCGGCCCACCGGCAGTAGTGGTCGTACTCCCGGCGGGGCAGGTGGAAGCGCTCGGCGAAGTAGAAGGGGAAGAGCCGGTCCTGCTCGCGCAGGTAGTTGAGGAAGGACCAGCGGTTGGCCGGGTCGACCAGGGAGACCAGGTCGGCGAGGAACGGCACCTGCATCCGGGCCCCGTCGACCAGCATGCCGGGGTGCCAGCGGAACTCCGGGCGCTGGTCGCAGAAGAGGGTGCGCAGGCCGGGGACGGGGTCGGCGAGCGCGGCGAGCGAGAGGTTGAAGGGGCCGATGCCGACGCCGAGCAGGTCGTACGGCGCCGGCCGGGATTCCGGGGTGTCCTCTGGGGTGTCCATGGGGTGGGCGGTGTCCTAGGCGGGTCGGTTCGGGTCGGGGCGGCCGGGGCGGCCGGGCCCGGGGCCGGGACCGGGACCGGGACCAGAGTCACGGTCGCGGTCGCGGTCGCGGACCATCAGGGCGGCGCGCTTGCCGGGCAGGTCGAGCTCGGCGGCCGGCCTGAACCCGGCCCGTTCGAAGGCGCGGACGGAGCGCCGGTTCCGGACGTCGGGCTCGGCCACCACGCGCTCACAGCCCGGCCGTTCGCGCAGGATGCGGTCGGCCAGAGCGGCGATCAGGATGGCACCGAGGCCCCGGCCGCGGTGGTCGGCCGGGCCGAGCAGGAGGTGCACCCCGGTGTCCTGGGGGCGGGCCGGGTAGTACCCGGCGAGCGGGTCGAGGTCGGCGCGGTAGACCTCCCAGTAGCTCATCGGGGTGCCGTCGAGCAGGCCGAGGCAGGGAGCACTGCGGCCGTCGCCGTCGAGCTGACCGCGAACGTGCCGCTCGGTGGCGGCGGTCGGGCCGGCCAGCTCCCAGAACGCGGCGGTCTCGGGGTCGTTCATCCAGCCGGCGAGGAGCTCCAGGTCTGCGGGGAGCCGGACCGGGCGGAGCCGGAACTCGCCGGCGCCGGTGGGCATGGCGCCCCAGCCGGCGACCTCGCCGGCCAGGGTCGGGGGAGTGCTCACGCGCCGGCCACCGGGTTGGGGATGTCAACGTAGACGGACTGGGTGGCGACCGGCCCGACCAGTTCGTCCATGCCGTTGATCCGGGTCAGCAGGTTGGCCTTGCACGGCAGCGTGGCGGCGTCCAGCAGGAGGCCGGGCAGCGCGGAGCCGGTGGCGGCGGCCCGGGGGCCGGCCAGGAAGCCGCGGAGCGCGGCCAGCAGCACCGCCTCGTCGGCCAGGCCCTGGGAGCCGAGGGCGCCGATCAGGCCCAGCACGTGGTTGATGCCGAGGTAGTAGGCGAAGTGATGGTCGATCACCTCGTCGGCGAGGAAGGTGTCGCTGCGCACACCGAGGCCGGGCAGCCGGTCGGTGAGCCGGTCGGCGGCGCTCTGCCGGTAGTAGAAACCCTGGTTGTCGCGGTAGCGCCCGCCGCTCGGCCAGCCGTCGGCGTCCAGCAGGACGAGGCTGTTCTGCTGGTGGGCTTCCAGCGCGATGCCGGCGCGGCCGTCGAGCCAGAGGACGGGCAGCACGACCGCGTCCAGGTAGCGCAGGAACCATTCGGCGGCCACGGTGCGCAACGGGCGCCCGCTGCGGGCGGCGAGGGCCCGCAGGGTGTCGCCGAGCCGGGAGGGGACGGCCTCGCCGGTGCCGAGCGGTTGCTCGGCGACCAGTCCGGCGACGCAGAGCGCGCGGTCGGCGGGGGCGAAGGGCTGGGCGCGCAGCACGGTGTCCAGTCCTCCGGGGTCGCCGAGGGCGGGGTGGTCGACCCCGATCCAGGCCGGGTCGCGGACGACGTCGAAGCCCGGGTGGGCGGCCCGCCACTCGTCGGCGAGGCCGCTCTCCAGCAGCCGGTGCATCTCCAGGCCGCGGTGCAGCTCCTTGCGGAGGTTCTCCCGGCGGGAGTTGGTGATCCGCAGGCCGAGCGAGAGCTTCAGCATCCACGGTGTGCCGGGCCGGTAGACGGTGCGCACCGACGAGGTCGGGTACCAGGCCTCGCCGGCCGGGCCGAGGTCGTGCAGCAGGCCGTCGGCCAACAGATCCGCGACGGCCGGGCGCAGTGCCAGTTCGCGGGCCTGCCAGGGGTGTAGCGGCAGGGCGGCGGTGCCGGGGGGCAGCGCCGTGCGTCCGCCGAGCAGCTCCGCGGTGATCCGGTCGGCGCTCTCGGTCAGCGCGGATCCGGCGGCGAGCAGCTCGCGTTCGACGGCGTACCAGTGGAGTTGGAAGGAGCCGTGGAGTTCCGGGGAGTATGCGGCGCTCTGGGCCGGGCCGAGCCCGTCACGGCTCTTGGGCGTGGGGTGCAGCGGGTGGCCGAGCAGCAGCGACTGCTCGGCGGCGAGGAAGTGCGAGGCCTCCGGCCCGCCGGGGGCGGCGGCGGTCCGGCGGTGGGCGAGGATGTCGGCGGTGCGGACCACCGAGTCGGCGACCCGCGCGGCGAGGTCCGCGACCTGGCCGGGGTCGGGCCGGTCGGCGGCCGCGGCGGCGATCAGGGCGGCGGCGGTGACGGCGTCCACCGGAGCGTCGGCGGTGGCCTCGCCGGCCGAGAGGGTGGCCGGGCCGAAGCGGTGCCAGCCGGCCGGAGACCAGTACCGGACCGGTGCGCAGAGCCGGGCCGCGCCGCCGAGGACGGCGATCCGCAGCCGGCCGTCCGCGCCGGGCACGGCGCCGGTCTCCCGGGCCCAGCACCGCAACAGGGCTTCCAGGCCGGCCTGTTCGGCGGCGACGGCCGGATCCGGGTGCAGCAGCGGGTCGGGGCCGACGGCGGCGGCCGCGACGGGGCGGGCCGGGGCGGGACGGCGCGCCGCAACGTCGGGCGGGGCTCCGGTGAGGGCGGTGCTCAAGGCTGCTCCTTGGGGCGCGTGGGTGCGGACGCGCACGGGTGGTGGAGGGGCTGGCGGGCGCTCGCACCGTCGCGTCAGGTAAGGGTTACCTATCCCTGACGGGTGATCACAAGAACGACTCACTCGTCCGGGTGAAGACCGGTGATTGTTCACCCGTGGGATGATCGCCCCTGCCTGTCGCGGCAACGAGCCGGCCCGGCGTTCGTCACAGATCGATGACCTCCCGTCGGTTCCGGAACCCGGGGGCCGCCCGGGGCCGTCCTGGTGGCCAGTGGGAGACTCCAAGGCGGCCGGCCGGCGCCGCAGCGGAACGGCCGGGAAACAAGGACTAGCTGGGGGAAGCGACACCATGCCATCGATCCACAGGTCAGCCGTGGCCGCGGCCCTCGCCGCCGGAACGCTGTTCGCCGTGAGCGCCTGCGGCCCGGACGGTCCGTCCGGGGACGCCGGCGGCACGAGCGCCGCGCCTCCGCCGGCCTCGGCGAGCGCCACCGGCTCCGCCGCGGGCGGCGGCGGCGTGATCGGCGGCCTCACCCTGCCGACGGGCATCCCGACCAGCCTGCTGGAGGGCCTGCCGAAGAGCTGGGACGACCTGAAGAAGTGGAAGTTCGAGGACTGGGACAACTGGGCCTCCAAGCACGTCTTCAACAACCCGGTCGTCAAGGACTTCTGGAACCCGGACAAGATGGGCGACTCCAAGCCGGCCGACCCGGCGCCGCCCACCGCCAAGCCGGCCGGCGACGCCGGGGTCACCGACCCCGAGCCGCCGGTGGTCAAGGCCGTCCCGATGGCCCGCCCCTACACCAAGCAGCCGTCCGGGAAGGTGTTCTTCAGCGCCGAGGGCGGCCGGGGCAACTGCTCGGCCACCGTGATCGCGGACCCGGCGCACCCCGGCAAGAGCAACCTGGTCTGGACGGCCGGGCACTGCGTGCACCAGGGCAAGGGCGGCAACTTCTTCAAGGACCTCGTCTTCGTGCCCGCCTACAACAACTCCGGTGCCTCCAGCGGCGGCAAGAAGGCCCCCCTGGCGGAGCTGGCACCGCTGGGCACCTGGTGGGCCAAGGACGTGGTGACCTCGCCGCAGTGGACGGTCGAGGGCGGCGGCACCGGTGACGCGGCCAGCCAGTACGACTTCGCGGTCATGCGGGTGCAGAACCAGAACGACACCGGCAAGTCGTTGGAGGAGACGGTCGGCTCGGCCGTCCCGGTCTGGTTCGACGCCCCGCGCGACAAGCTCTCCGTCTCGGCCGTCGGCTACCCGCTCTACAAGCCCTTCGACGGGCAGGAGCTGTACAAGTGCGACGGCGGCAAGCCGGTCCGGCTCTCCTTCGACCCGAAGCGGCCGTCGATGCTCACCATCGGCTGCAACATGACCCAGGGCTCCAGCGGCGGCGGCTGGTTCGCGAAGATGCCCGACGGCAAGCTCGCGCTGGTCAGCAACACCTCCATCGGCACGCAGGACCACACCTCGCTGAGCGGCCCGTACCTGGAGACGGTCGCCAAGCAGGCGCTGGAGTACATCTCGCGGAAGCAGAAGTAGCGCCACCCGCGTCCGACCGACCGCACGACCGACGGGGACCGACCACCATGCGACTGACCATCAGGGCACGGTCGACCAGGGCACTGACCACCGCGGTGCCGGCGCCCGGGGAGCCGGACGGCCGACCGCGGGGCGGCCGCCGGGCCGCGCCGGCGGCGGCCGTGCTGGCCGCGCTCGCGCTCACCGCGACCGCCTGCGGACCGGACAACGAGAAGAGCACCGACGCCGGGGGGCCGCCGGCCTCGGCCACCGCGGCCGCGCCCGGGGGCGGCAAGCCCGCGCTTCCCACCGGCCTGCAGGACGTCGCCGGCTGGAAGCTGGACGACTGGGCGCGGTTCATCGGCGACAACGCCTTCGTCAACGAGGTCGCCCAGGGCTTCTGGTCGATCGCCAAGATGGAGGACGCCAAGGGCCGGGCCACCCCGGAGTACTCGCACAAGTCGGCCGGCAGCTCGGTCCAGCGCGACGAGCCCCCGGCCGCGATCCCGGCCAAGCCGCAGCCGCACCCGTACAGTCCGGCGACGGCCGTCGTCGGCAAGATCTTCATGACTGCGCCCGAGGGCGACTCGATGTGCTCGGGCACCGTGGTCTCCGACCCGGCCAACCCGGGCCGCAGCAACCTCGTCTACACCGCCGCGCACTGCCTGCACGACGGCAAGGGCGGCACCTGGCTGAAGAACATCGTCTTCGTCCCCGGCTACAACCGGGACGGCCAGGCCAGCCGGGGCAAGCGGTACACCGAGCAGCAGGTCTCCCCCTACGGCCGGTGGACGGCGGTCAAGGCACTGGTCTCGCCGAACTGGGTGAAGGAGAGCGGCGTCGGCGCGAACTCCCAGTACGACTACGGGATCATCCGGGTCCGCAACGAGAACGGCTCCGGCCTCTCGCTGGAGGAGGCGGTCGGCGGCTCGATCCCGATCTGGTTCAACGCACCGCACGAGCAGATCACCTCGGCGTTCTCCTACGGCTACCCCGCCGAGCGGCCGTTCGACGGCATGGAGCTCAACCACTGCGACTCGGCCGTCCGCCCGGGCAGGCTCTCCTTCGACCAGACCCGCCCGCCGATGTACGTGATCGGCTGCACCATGACCGGCGGCTCCAGCGGCGGCGGCTGGTTCATCACCAAGGACGGCAAGCCGAACCTGATCAGCGTCAACTCGATCGGCAACCGTAACCCGTCCGAGTACATGGCCGGCCCCTCCCTCCAGGAGCAGGCGAAGCAGGCCTTCGACTACTTCTCCAAGAACGCCAGGTAACGCCGGTCGGCCTGCACGCGCGGACGCCCGGCCCAGGCGCTCGGCCCGGGCGGCCCGGAGCGCTCGGCCCGGGCATCCGGCCGGCCCTACGCGGTCGCGACCGCGAAGTGCTCCAGCTCGGCGGCCAGCTCGGCCGGGACCTTGGCGTGCACCAGGGTGCCCTCGGCGGTGTGCTCGGTGGAGAGCAACTCGCCCTCGGCGTGCACCCGGGAGACCAGGCCCCCCTGGGTGTACGGCACGAGCGCCTGCACCTCGACGGCGGGCCGCGGGAGCTCGTCGTCGATGAGCTTCAGCAGCTCGTCCATGCCCTGGCCGCTGCGGGCCGACACCACGATGGCGTGCGGCTCGCGGCGCAGCAGCCGCTGCAGCACGAGCGGGTCGGCCGCGTCGGCCTTGTTGATCACCACGATCTCCGGCACGTTCTGTGCGTCGACCGAGACGATGACCTCGCGGACGGCCGCCAGCTGCGTCTCCGGCTCGGGGTGCGAGCCGTCCACCACGTGCAGGATCAGGTCGGCGTCGGCGACCTCCTCCATGGTCGAGCGGAACGCCTCGACCAGGTGGTGCGGCAGGTGCCGGACGAAGCCGACGGTGTCGGCCAGGGTGTAGAGCCGGCCGCTCGGGGTCTGCGCCCGGCGCACGGTCGGGTCCAGGGTGGCGAACAGCGCGTTCTCCACCAGCACGCCCGCACCGGTGAGACGGTTGAGCAGGGAGGACTTGCCGGCGTTGGTGTAGCCGGCGATGGCCACGGACGGCACCTGGTGCCGCTTGCGCTCCTGGCGCTTGGTGTCGCGGCCCTTCTTCATGTCGGCGATCTCCTTGCGGAGCTTCGCCATCTTCTCGCGGATCCGGCGCCGGTCGGTCTCGATCTTGGTCTCACCGGGGCCACGGGTGGCCATGCCGCCGCCGGACGAGCCGGAGCCACCACCACCCATCTGCCGGGAGAGCGACTGACCCCAGCCGCGCAGGCGCGGCAGCATGTACTGCATCTGCGCGAGCGAGACCTGCGCCTTGCCCTCGCGGGACTTGGCGTGCTGGGCGAAGATGTCGAGGATCAGGGCCGTCCGGTCGACGACCTTGACCTTGACCACGTCCTCCAGGTGGATCAGCTGGCCCGGGGTGAGCTCACCGTCGCAGACCACGGTGTCGGCACCGGTCGCCGCGACGATGTCGCGCAGCTCCCTGGCCTTGCCGGAGCCGATGTAGGTGGCCGCGTCGGGCTTGTCACGGCGCTGGATGACGCCGTCCAGCACCTGGGAGCCGGCGGTCTCGGCGAGCGCGGCGAGCTCGGCGAGCGAGTTCTCCGCCTCCTCGACCGTGCCGTCGGTCCAGACGCCGACGAGCACCACGCGCTCCAGACGGAGCTGGCGGTACTCGACCTCGGTGACGTCCTGGAGTTCGGTGGAGAGTCCGGCGACGCGCCGCAGGGCGGCACGCTCACTGCGGTCGTACTGGTCGCCGTCGTAGTGGTGGCCGAGGTCCTCGTCGATGGCCGCGAGGTCCTCGTCCATGAGGGCGTCCGCTCGCCGGCCGTCGATGCGGCGCGGGGCGTCGGCGTGGTCGCGGGTGTCGAACGTGGAGGTCATTCTGTCCTTTGGCTGCTGGTCGGAAGGCCTGTCTGCGTGACCGTACCGGACGGTCACACCCGGAGTCTGCCCAGCTGCCGCCCCGTCTACCGCTCGGGCGAGGTGTGAGCTACCCCTCGGGACCGCGGACCCGTGCGGGCAGGTTCTCCCATTGCCCGGTGAACGCCGCGGACCGGCCGTGAATTCCCCCTGATGGTCGCACGCCCGGCGCGGGCGGGTCACCCCCATTTCCCCCGGACGCCGCCCCCGCCCCGGGCTCCGCACCCTCTCCGGGCGGCGCCGGCTCGGCCGCACCGGCCGGGGTGCGCGCGGAGGCGCCGCCCTCGGGGGCGTGCGGCCGGCTGACGTCGTACACCCCGGAGACCCGCAGCATCGCCCGCATCACCACGGCCAGCACCGCCGGGTCGGGCAGCTCCAGGGTGTAGGTGTGCCGCACCCGCAGCTCCTGCGGCGGCTCCACCTCGGCCGAGACGATCCCGACGCCCTCGCCGGAGATCGCCGCGGTGAGGTCGGCCAGCAGCCGGGGCCGGTTGAGCGCCTCGGCCCGCAGGGTGGCCCGGTAGCCGGACGGCGGGGCGCCGCCGGGCTGCCAGTGGATCTCCAGGGCGCCGCGACCGTCCGCCCGCATCCGCTCCCCGGCCGGGCAGCCGGTGCGGTGCACGGCGACCGTGCCGCCGCGGATCGCGAAGCCGCTGACCTCGTCCGGCGGCACCGGGGTGCAGCACCGGGCCAGCCGGACCGGCGCACCGGGCCGGCCGGCCACCGCCACCGGGGCGGCGCCGCGCTCGGCGGCCCGGTGCGCGGGCGGCGCCGGCTGGCCGGCCGAGGGGCCGGTGCGGACCACCGGGACGCGGGCCGGGTGGTCCGCCAGCCACCGCTCGATGGCCAGCCGGGCGGCCGGGGTCCGGGCGTGCGCCAGCCAATCGGGCGCCGGGCCGGACGGCCGGGCCGCCGGGTCGCCCTGCTCGGTCAGGATGGCGACCAGGTCGCCGTCCTGGAGCACGGTGGAGAGCGCGGTGAGCCGGCCGTTGACCCGGGCGCCGATACATCGGTGGCCGGTCTCCTCCCCGAGCAGGTAGGCGGCGTCGACGCAGCTGGCGCCGGCCCTCAGCTGAAGCGTTTCGCCGGTCTCCGTGACGACGGTGATCTCGCGGTCCCCGGCGAGGTCGGCGGTGAGGGCGGACCAGAAGGCGTCCGGGTCCGGCGTCTCCTGCTGCCACTCCAGCAGCCGGCTGAGCCAGCCGGGCCGGGCCGGGTCGGTGCGGTCCAGCTCGTCACCGCCGCCCTGGTCGGCGCCGGCCCCCGGCTGCCGCGGGTCGCCCAGGGCGACCACGCCGGTCTCGGCGACCTCGTGCATCCGCCGGGTGCGGACCAGCACCTCCACCACCGCGCCGCCCTCCAGCGCCACCGCGGTGTGCAGCGACTGGTACAGGTTGAACTTGGGGGCCGCCACGAAGTCCTTGAACTCGCCCGGCAGCGGCGTCCAGCAGGTGTGCAGCTCGCCGAGGACGGCGTAGCAGTCCGCGTTCTCCTCCACCACCACCAGCAGCCGGCCGAAGTCGGCGGGCTGCGGCCCCTGCGGCCGCCCGTCCGGACCGGGCGCGGCGGCCCGTTTGAGCAGTACCCGGTGCAGCGAGACGCAGTGCCGGGGGCGGACGGTCACCTCGGCGGCCACCCCCGCCTCCGCCAACTGGCGGGCGAGGGTCCGGGCGAAGGGTTCGAGCAGGGTGTCCGGTCCGTTCTCGTGCCCGGCCAGCAGGGCGCGGGTGCGCCGGCACTCCTCGGGGTGGAGGGTGGCGAAGACGATGTCCTCCAGCTCCGCCTTCAGCACCTGGATGCCGAGCCGCTCGGCGAGCGGGATCAGCACGTCCCGGGTGACCTTGGCGATCCGCAGCTGGCTGGCCGGCTTCATGTGCCGGATGGTGCGCATGTTGTGCAGCCGGTCGGCGAGCTTGATCACCATCACCCGGACGTCGTCCCCGGTGGCGACCAGCATCTTGCGGAAGGTCTCGGCCTCGGCGGCCGCGCCGAAGTCGACCTTCTCCAGCTTCGTCACCCCGTCGACCAGGTAGGCGACTTCGGGCCCGAAGCCCTCGCCCACCTGATCGAGCGTCAGATCGGTGTCCTCCACGGTGTCGTGGAGCAGAGAGGCGACCAAGGTGGTCGTCCCGGCGCCGAGTTGGGCCAGGATCATGGTGACGGCCAGCGGGTGGGTGATGTAGGGCTCGCCGCTCTTGCGCTTCTGCCCGCGGTGGCTCGCCTCGGCCAGCCGGTAGGCCCGGCCGAGCAGGCCGAGGTCGGCCTGCGGGTGGTGGCGGCGGTGGACCCGGACGAGCGGCTCGATCGCGTCCGGCACCGGCGGGCGGCCGGTGGCCAGCAGGGCGGCGCGTCCGGCCCGGCCCAGCGCGACCCGGCCGAGCCCGCCCAGGGGGCGCCTGGCCCCGGCCTGCCGTGCGGACGTCGGCTGCCCCGCCAGGGGCTGCCCGGCTTCGATGGTCATCAGCGCCTCCGGCAGCAGTCACCGGTTGCCTGCTACCCCGACGCGGGGTGATCGACCCGGTGGTCCATGCTACCGAGCAGACCACGTTCCGCGACGCCCTACTTCCCTTCCGCGAGCCGGATCACCCGAACGGGGGGATTCACCGCCGCGCGAAATGGGCAAACCGCCCGCGGTTCAGCCCTGAAGAGCCGCCAGCCACCCCGCGTCGAGCTCGCCGCGGGCCACGATCACCGCCGGGCCGGTCTTCTCCACCCGGCCGTCCGGGTACTCGGTGATCACCAGCCGCCCGCCCGGCACGTCCACGGTGTAGCTGACGGCCTCACCGGTGACCGCCGGGTCGAGGCCGTCCCGGCGGATCGCGGCGACCGCGACGGCGCAGGCGCCGGTGCCGCAGGAGAGGGTCTCGCCGGAGCCGCGCTCGTGCACCCGCATCGCGACGTGCCGCGGCCCGCGGTCCACCACGAACTCGACGTTGACGCCGTCCGGGTAGGCCCCGGCGGGGCTGGTGAGCGGCGCGCTGCGCAGCTCACCGGCGTGGTCCAGGCTCTCCACGAAGGCGACCGCGTGCGGGTTGCCCATGTTGACGTTGCGGGCCGGCCAGCGCCGCTCGCCGACCGCGACCTCGATCCCGTCCGGGCCGGGCAGCTCCGCGCGGCCCATCCCGACGGTGACGTCGCCCGGCGTACCGTCCGCGGCGTCCGCCGCGATCCGCACCGTCCGCACGCCGGCCCGGGTGGCGACGGCCAGCTCGCCGGGCTCGGCCAGCCCGGCGTCGACCAGGTAGCGGGCGAAGACGCGTACGCCGTTGCCGCACATCTCGGCGATCGAACCGTCGGCGTTGCGGTAGTCCATGAACCACTCGGCCCGGTCGGCCTGGTCGGCCGCGGCCGGGTCCGCGGCCGAACGCACCACGCGCAGCAGTCCGTCGGCGCCGATGCCGGCCCGGCGGTCGCAGAGCGCGGCGACGGCCTCGGGACCGATCACCAGCCGGCCGTCCGGGTCCGGCACGATGACGAAGTCGTTCTGGGTGCCGTGCCCCTTGAGGAAGGGCAGGCCGGCGGGCTGCTGGGAGGATTCGCTCACCCTCCCGATGGTACTGAGCGGGCGCCCGTCCCGGCCCGGCGGACCACCTGTCGGACCGCGCACCGGACGGCCTGTCGGGCGGCCCGTACGGCTACCCGGAGCGGGGTCAGCGCAGGTGGACGACGCGCCAGAGCGCCAGCGCGCAGGCGGCCAGCACGATCAGGGTGTAGATCACGATCGCCTTCCAGCCGGCCCGCCGGCCGGAGCCCCGGCGGGGCAGGCCCGGCCACTTGTACCCGGCGTGCCGGGCGGCCATCGCACCCCAGCCGACCGAGGCGGCGGTGAGCAGCAGGCCGAGCATCCCGACCATCGCCGAGCCCGCCCCGGCGGAGCCGAAGGCGAGCGGGAAGGCGAACATCAGCGAGCCGGCGGTGGCCAGCAGCGCGATCGGCAGCGTCTGCCACCAGCGCAGCCGGCGGCGCGGACGGATCTCGCGCTCGTGCACGGCACCGGAGGAGGCGCCGTCCAGCACGGGCAGCGCGACGGCGTACGACGTGGGGGCGTCGAGTCCCGGCAGCACGGGCAGATCCGGCAGGGTGGCCGCGTCGAGGTCGTCGGCCTGCGCGGTGGCCCCGCCACTCGTCGGCCTGCCGCTCTGGCCGGCTTCGGGGCCGGTACCCGTGGACACGCGGCCTCCCCTGACAGTTCGACACGAGTGTGCACTCGCGGCCGGGCACGGTCGGCCCGTCCGGACCGACCCTTATGACCTCGATGATGGCATGTCCAGGGGTGCGTTCCGGGCCTGACCGGGGTCGTCGGGTGATCCGTGGCCATCACGTGATCGGGCCGTAACCCCCGGTTCGTCCTGCACGGCCACCTGCGCGCGCAGGTGCACCGCCGATTGGCCGGATCCCGTCTACGGCGCGGCGGATTCCTGACGGTCGATCAGCTCCAGGGAGCGGGCGAGCAGCTCGGCGGGGTCGGCGCCGGCCGGGCGGGAGAGCCAGTGGATCCGGTCGTCGCGACGGAACCAGGACTCCTGACGGCGGGCGAAGCGCTTGGTCGCCCGGACGGTCTCGGCCCGCGCCTCGTCCTCGGTGCACTCCCCGGCGAAGTGGTCCAGGACCTGCTGGTAGCCGAGCGCCCGGGAGGCCGTCCGGCCCTCGCGCAGCCCGCGCTTCTCCAGCGCACGCACCTCGTCCAGCAGTCCGGCCTCCCACATCCGGTCGACCCGCAGGGTGATCCGCTCGTCGAGTTCGGGGCGCGGCACCGCGACCCCGATCTGCACCGCGTCGTAGACGGCGGTGTTGCTCGGCAGGCTGGCGGTGAACGGCTGCCCGGTGATCTCGATGACCTCCAGGGCCCGGACGATCCGCCGCCCGTTGCCCGTCAGGATCGCCTCGGCGGCCGCCGGGTCCAGATCGGCCAGCCGCCGGTGGAGCGCGTAGGGGCCGAGCTCCTCCAGCTCGGCCTCCAGTCGGGCCCGGACCACGGGGTCGGTGCCGGGGAACTCCATCTCGTCGATCGCCGCCCGGACGTACAGCCCGGAGCCGCCGACCAGGACGGGGGTGCGGCCCGCGGCGAGCAGCCGGTCCATCTCGGTGCGGGCGAGCCGCTGGTACTCGGCGACGCTCGCCGCCTCCGTCACGTCCCAGATGTCCAGCAGGTGGTGCGGGACGCCGCCGCGCTCGTCGAGGGCGAGCTTGGCGGTGCCGATGTCCATGCCGCGGTAGAGCTGCATCGAGTCGGTGTTGATCACCTCGCCGCCGAGGCTGCGGGCGATGGCGACGGCCAGGTCGGACTTGCCGGCGGCGGTCGCGCCCACGACGGAGACCACGCGGGGCCGGGCGGGACGGGGCGGGACGGTGGTACGGGAGGTGCTCACCGGACCAGTCTCGCAAAACCGCCGCCGCGCCGGTGACCTCCGCGCCAAGCCGGTCCCACTGGACGACGATATGACTGATTTCGGCCATTTCCGCAGTTGCGAACGGTTCGGCCACGACGAACGTTGAGCAAGAGCAGGAGACGGAGAGGAACGGTGAGAGCACCATGGGTCTGATGGACAACCTCAAGGGCAAGGCCGGGGAGCTGAAGGAGAAGGCCAGTGAACTGGCCGGCAAGCACAGCGACCAGATCGAGCACGCGGTGGACAAGGCCGGCGGGGCGATCGACAAGGCCACCAAGGGCAAGTACACCGAGAAGATCGAGCACGGCACCATCAAGGCCAAGGGTGCGGTGGACGACTTCGCCCACAAGCCCAAGGGGACCGGTGCTCCCGGCGACCCGACCGGCCCGGCCCCCGACGGCGGCCGGGGCCCGAACGCCTGAACCGGCGGGGGCGGCGTCAGTCCCAGGTGGCGACGACGTACCCGACGCCGTACGGCGCGTCTTGGTAGCCGAGGCTCGCGGTGAGGCCGGCGCCCTCGGCGGCGCCGGCCAGGACCTGCCAGGGGGCGCGGCCCTCCGCCTGCAGCTCCGCGGCCAGGCCCGGCTCCAGCGCCGCCAGTGCGGCCAGGTCCGCCGAGCCCAGCGCCGCGGCGAGGGCCGCGTCGAAACCCTCGGCCCGCTCGTCCAGGTAGCCCGGCGCCTTCAGCGAGCGGCAGGCGCTGCCGTCGCCCATCACCAGCAGGGCGACCCGGTCGGCCAGCTGGGCCAGGCCCTGGCCCAGCCCGAGCATCCGGTCGGCGGGCGCGTCCGCGGGGACGGCGCAGGCGTGCGTGGGCAGCTTCACGCCGGCCCGCTCCAGCAACCAGGCGCCGACGGTCAGCGAGGGTGCCAGCTCCGGCCCCTCGACCCCGCCGACCGGGAGCCGGACCACCAGCGGCACGCCGTAGCGGTGGAAGGAGCCGGCCCCACCCTCGGTCCACACCTCGGCCTCGGGCCCGGTGCCGACCACCACGACCAGCTCCGGCCGGGCCGCGACCAGCGCGGCCAGCGCCTCGTCGCAGGCCGCGCGCAGCGCCTCCAGCTCGGCGGCCGCACCGGCGGCGACCTCCGGGACGAGCAGCGGCGGGCAGGGACAGACGGCAGCGGCAACCAGCATGTGGATCACTTTAGGGCCTGTCCCGTGGATCGGGCCGGACCAGGCCTGATCCACCGGACGGGCCCCGGCCGGGAACGGAGGCGGGGGGGGGAAAAAAACCCCCCCCCCCCCCCCCCCTCACCCACCCCCCCCCCCCCCCCCGCCCGGTGTCCGGAGCCGTCAGTCGCCGCAGCAGCCGCCCGCCGGGGCGGCCGACGGCAGGGCCGCGGGGGCGCCGACGGTCGGCAGGCCGAGCATCACGCCGGCCGGCTTGGCGGCGGGCGCGGCCCGGCGCTTCTCCCAGGCGTCACCGGCCCGGGTGCGGCGCACCGCGAGCGTGGGGCCCTCGGCCAGCAGGTGGTGCGGGGCGGCGTAGGTGATCTCGACGGTCACCGTGTCGCCCGGCCGCACCGGCTCGGCGGGCCGGGTGAAGTGCACCAGCCGGTTGTCGGGGGCGCGGCCGGAGAGCCGGTCGGTCCGGTCGTCCTTCTTGCCCTCGCCCTCCGCCACCAGGACCTCCAGGGTGCGGCCGACCTGCTTCTTGTTCTCCTCCCAGGAGATCTCCTCCTGGAGGGCGATCAGCCGGTCGTAGCGGGCCTGGACGACGGCCTTCGGGACCTGGTCCGCCATCTCGGCGGCCGGGGTGCCGGGGCGCTTGGAGTACTGGAAGGTGAAGGCGTTGGTGAAGCGCGCCTCGCGGACCACGTGCATGGTCTGCTCGAAGTCCTCCTCGGTCTCACCGGGGAAGCCCACGATGATGTCGGTGGAGATCGCGGCGTCCGGCATCGCCTCGCGGACCTTCCGGATGATCCCCAGGAAGCGCTCCTGCCGGTAGGAGCGGCGCATCGCCTTGAGCACGGCGTCGGAGCCCGACTGCAGCGGCATGTGCAGCTGGTGCATCACGTTCGGGGTCTCGGCCATCGCGGCGATCACGTCGTCGGTGAAGTCGCGCGGGTGCGGCGACGTGAAGCGGATCCGCTCCAGGCCCTCGATCTGCCCGGCTGCGCGCAGCAGCTTGGAGAAGGCCTCGCGGTCGCCCAGGTCGGAGCCGTAGGCGTTGACGTTCTGGCCGAGCAGGGTGACCTCGATGACGCCCTCGTCCACCAGCGCCTCGATCTCGGCGAGGACGTCGCCGGGGCGGCGGTCCTCCTCCTTGCCGCGGAGCGCGGGGACGATGCAGAAGGTGCAGGTGTTGTTGCAGCCGACCGAGATGGAGACCCAGGCGGCGTAGGCGGACTCGCGGCGGGTCGGCAGGGTGGAGGGGAAGGTCTCCAGCGACTCCAGGATCTCGACCTGGGCCTTCTTCTCGACCGCGGCCCGCTCCAGCAGCGCCGGCAGGTGGCCGATGTTGTGGGTGCCGAACACCACGTCGACCCAGGGGGCCCGCTGGACGATGCTGTCGCGGTCCTTCTGCGCCAGGCAGCCGCCGACGGCGATCTGCATGCCCCGGTTGCGGCTCTTGGCCGGCGCCAGCTGGCCGAGGTTGCCGTACAGCTTGTTGTCGGCGTTCTCCCGCACGGCGCAGGTGTTGAACACCACCAGGTCCGGGTCGCCGTCGGTCCCGGCCTTGACGTAGCCCGCCTCCTCCAGCAGGCCGGCCAGCCGCTCGGAGTCGTGGACGTTCATCTGGCAGCCGTGCGTGACGACCTTGTAGCTCTTCAATCCGCTCTCACCGCTCACCAGACCAGGGTACGGGCAGCCGCGAAGCGGATTTCCCCTGGCTTTCCCCGGGGCTCCGCTCCGGCGCGAGTGCGCCGAGTACCCGCGCCCGGGTGTCCGTCCTCCGGTTCGCCCCTCCCGTTCGCCCGGCGCGCCTGGCACTATCCCTGCATGGCCCCCAGCTCCCACCCCCGACCCGGCGCCCTCCGCGCAGCGGCCCGCAGCCCGCTGTGGCGGACGGTGCTGGTCCTGGTGCTGGTGCTGGCGGGGATCGGCGGCTGGTGGCTGTCGGCCGGCCGCCCGGCCGGTTACCCGCGCGGCGAGACCGGCTTCGCCACCGGCGTGCAGCGGGGCGTCTACGACCGCTACGGGCAGCTGCTGGAGTCCCACATCGGCAGGGCGATGCCCGGGGTGCAGCTGCGGCTGGACAACACCCAGGGCTCGATCGACAACCTGGCCCGGGTGACCAGCGGCCAGGACGACTTCGCGATCGCCACCGCCGACGCGGTGGCGGAGTACTCCGGCCCCGGCAAGGACCGGTTGCGGGCGATCGCCCGGCTCTACGACGACTACCTCCAGCTGATCGTCCCGGCGTCCTCACCGGTGCACCGCACGGCCGATCTCAAGGGCCTGCGGGTGGGCGTGGGCCTGCCGCAGTCGGGGGTGAACCTGGTGACCCGCCGGCTGCTGGCCTCGGCCGGGCTGGACCCGGACCGCGACATCCGGCCGGTGATGCTGGGCGTCGGCGACGCGGCCGACCGGCTGCGGTCCGGCGAGCTGGACGCCTTCTTCTGGTCCGGCGGGCTGCCCACCAGCGCGCTCACCGACCTCTCCGACCACGTCCGGATCCGGCTCGTCCCGCTCGGCGACCTCGCCGAGGCCGTGCACATGGTCGAGGGCGGCGGCACCGACGCCTACCGGGCGGCCACCATGCCGAAGGGCACCTACCCCAACGCCGAGCCCAAGGAGCCGGTCGCCACGGTGGCCGTGCCCAACCTGCTGATCACCCGCAGCGACGTGGACACCGCCCTCGTCGAGGGCATGACCCGGGCGGTGATAGACAGCCGCGACCAGATCGGCTCCCAGGTGCACGCCGCCCAGCTGGTGGACCTGCGCACCGCGGTCTACACCGACCCGCTCCCGCTGCACGAGGGCGCCATGCGCTACTACCGCTCGGTGAAGCCCTAGAAGCGGCCCCGCCGGGCGCGCCCAGGCCCCGCCGGGCCCGCTCAGGCCCGACCCGGGCCCTCCGCCCGCGGCACCGCCAGGGTCACGGCGAGACCGGTCGGCTGCACCGGGGCGAAGGTGAGCGAGCCGCCGGCGGCCTGCAGCAGGGTGCGGGCGATCGAGAGGCCGAGGCCGGAGCCGTCCACGTTCTGGTGGCGCGCACTGCGCCAGAAGCGGTCGCCGGCCCGGGCCAGCTCCTCCTCGGTGAGACCGGGCCCGCCGTCCGAGACGGTCACCGCGACCTCGGCGCTCCGGACGGCGACCAGCACCCGCACCCGGCTGCCGGACGGCCCGAACTTCAGGGCGTTGTCGACCACCGCGTCCAGGGCGCTGCCGAAGCCGATCGGGTCGGCCATGCCGAGCGCCACCGCCGGCCCCTCCCAGGCGAGCTCGATCCCGCGCTGGACGGCCACCGGCCGCCAGGCGTCCACCCGGGCCAGGCTGAGCGCGGCCAGGTCGGTCGGCTCGGGCGCGGGGCGGGCGTGCTCGGCGGTGGCCAGGCCGAGCAGGTCGTCCAGCACCCTGGCCAGCCGGGCGCCCTCCTCGCGCACCCCGCCGAGCTCCTCCTCGTGCCCCTCGGGCAGCTCCAGGCCGAGTACCTCGACCCGCAGCAGCAGTGCCGCGAGCGGGTTGCGCAGCTGGTGCGAGGCGTCCGCGACGAAGGCCTTCTGCTGGTCCAGGGCGAGCACCACGTGGTCGGCCATGTCGTTGAACGAGTGGGCCAGGCGCTGTAGTTCGGGCGGTCCGCCGCCGGGTGCGACCCGGGCGTTCATCCGGCCGGTGGCGATGTCGTGGGTGGCCCGGTCCAGCGTCCGGACCGGGCGCAGCACCCACTCGGTGAGCCGGACGGCCAGCAGCACCGCGACGATCATCGCGGCCGCCTCACCGGCCCCGATCACCAGCCAGCTGTGCAGCATCCGGGTGCGCAGCGCACCGGTCGGGGACTCGCTGAGCACCACCGCGACCACGTCGCCGTCGCGGACCACCGGGGTGGCGATGGTGAGCGTGCGGTCAGAGGTCCACGGCCAGACCTGCGGCGGGTTGTGGCTGCGCCGCCCGTCCAGCGCCTCCTGGAAGGCCTGCTCGCCCCAGCCGCCGGCGGGAACCCGCCAGTCGGCCGGCGCGGTGGCGATCGGGATGCCGTCGCGCTGGAAGATGCCGAGCCGTACGCCGTACAGCTCGTGGTAGCGGGCCACCTCGGCGTCCAGGGCGTGCCGGCGGCTGAGGTCGCCGGGGGCCGGCTCGGGGTCGCCCTTGAGGGCGGACTCCAGGCCGGAGACGCCGGAGGTGGGCAGGTCCTGGGCGAACCGGGCGGCGTCGTCGAGCCGGTCGACCACCACCCGGCTCTGCTCGGCGGCCGCGACCGCCGCGGCGAGCGGCAGCCCGAGGGCGGCCAGGACGCAGAGCATCAGCGCGAGCAGGATGCCGAGCAGGCGGGTGCGCACGTGCGGTCAGTGCTCCGCGCGGGCCTGGGGGGCGTCCGCGGCAGCCGCCGGGGACTCGGGGATCAGCCGGTAGCCGACGCCCCGGACGGCTTCGACCAGGCCGGGCAGGGCGAGCTTGGTGCGCAGCGAGCCGATGTGCACCTCCAGGGTGCGGCCGTTGCCCTCCCAGCCGCTGCGCCAGACCTCGCTGAAGATCTGCTCGCGGCGGTAGACCACGCCGGGGCTCTGGGCGAGCAGCGCCAGCAGGTCGAACTCCTTGCGGGTGAGCGGGACGTCCCGGCCGTCGACGCTGACCCGGCGACGCTCGCGGTCGATCGTGATGCCGCGGGACTCCAGCGGGCCCCGCTGCTGCGGGACGGCGTCGGGCGTGGGGACCGAGACCGCGGCGGGGGCGGCGCCGCGGCGGGCGACGGCGTGGATCCGGGCGAGCAGCTCGCCCATGTCGTAGGGCTTGGTGACGTAGTCGTCGGCGCCGAGGTTGAGGCCGTGGATCCGGGAACGGATGTCGGCCCGCGCGGTGACCATGATCACGGGCACGCCGCTGCCGGCCCGGATCCGGCTGCACACCTCGAAGCCGTCGCGGTCGGGCAGCCCGAGGTCGAGCAGCACCACCCGGTACGGGTCGTTGCCGTCCGGCACCAGCGCGTCGAGCGCCTCGTGCCCGCTGCGGGCGTGCCTGACCTGGAAGCCGTGCCGTCCCAGCACCGCGACCAGCGCGGCGGCCACGCGTTCGTCGTCCTCGACGAGCAGCAGTCGCATCGTTCCTCCTTTCCCCGACGTTCCCCGGGGTGTTGCGTGGTGTTCGCGGGCCCCACCGGGCAGGTCCCGGTCCTGCGCAGTATGGGCCAGTGGAGCGCCGGACGCCAGGCTCGGCCACGTCCCGGGACCCTCCGGGACGGCGTGCGCCGGGGCGGGCGCCCGCTGTCACCACGCGGCGCCACCGGTGTCACACGCCCCTGCGGGGACGGGGTGAACGGTCCGCGCCCGGCGTGTGGCCGGATCGTGATCCTCAAGTTCCGCTCAGATCTGCTGGCGTGCCATCGTCATGGCTCCTATGGTCACCTTCCACCGGGGGCCGCGGCTCCGCCGGCCGAGGCCCCCGGCTCCACCCACCACCATTGCCGCCCAAGGGAGTTCAGCTCTCGGGCCGAACCCAGGGAGCAGGCACGATGACCGAGAGCTTCGCCAGGGACTCCAGCGCTGCGAACGCCCCCCTGGTGGTGCTGAGCGGGGTGAACAAGCACTTCGGCGCGCTGCACGTGCTCCAGGACATCAACCTGGAGATCGCGCAGGGCGAGGTGGTCGTGCTGATCGGCCCGTCCGGCTCCGGCAAGTCCACGCTCTGCCGGACGATCAACCGGCTTGAGACCGTCGACTCCGGAACGATCACCATCGACGGCCGGCCGCTGCCCGCCGAGGGCCGCGAACTGGCCCGGCTGCGGGCCGAGGTCGGCATGGTCTTCCAGAGCTTCAACCTCTTCGCGCACAAGACCGTGCTGGAGAACGTGGTGCTCGGCCAGGTCAAGGTCCGCAAGATCAACCGCGACCGGGCGGTGCGGACCGCCCGCGAGCTGCTGGAGCGGGTCGGTGTCGGTGCGCAGGCGGACAAGTTCCCGGCCCAGCTCTCCGGCGGCCAGCAGCAGCGCGTCGCGATCGCCCGGGCCCTGGCGATGAACCCCAAGGTGATGCTCTTCGACGAGCCCACCTCGGCGCTGGACCCGGAGATGATCAACGAGGTGCTGGAGGTCATGCGCCAACTGGCCGCCGACGGCATGACGATGGTCGTCGTCACCCACGAGATGGGGTTCGCCCGCTCCGCCGCCAACCGCGTGCTGTTCATGGCCGACGGCCGGATCGTCGAGCAGAACACCCCCGAGGCCTTCTTCACCGCGCCGCGCAGCGACCGCGCGAAGGACTTCCTCTCCAAGATCCTGCACCACTGACCCCCACCGGACCCATCGGGCCGGCCAACGGGCGACGACGGCGAGAACGCCGCCGCCACCCCGGCCTGCCCGGCCAACTTCCTGTCGCCAGAGCCCGGTCGATCCGTGGCTTCGCCCGAGGAGAGCTACCCCCATGAGGACTCGTCGCACCTTCGCCGTCGCGCTCTGTGTCATCGCGCTCACCGCCACCGCCGCCTGCGGCAAGGACGGCTCGCCGAGCAGCACCGCGGCCACCGGCGCCGGCGGCACGCCCGCTCCCCAGCTGCCCACCTACACCGTCAAGACCGACGTCACGGTGGACTCGCCCCGGCTCGCCGAGGCCAAGAAGCGCGGTCAGCTGATCATCGGCGCCAAGGCCGACCAGCCGTTCCTCGGCTTCGAGGACGTCGCCACCGGCGACCGCAGCGGCTTCGACATCGAGATCGCCAAGATGATCGCCGCCGACCTCGGCTTCACCCCGCAGCAGATCAAGTGGCAGACCCTGGTCTCCTCGCAGCGCGAGCCCGCCATCGACAAGGGCCAGATCGACTTCTACGTCGGCACCTACAGCATCAACGACGAGCGCAAGAAGACGGTCTCCTTCGCCGGCCCGTACTACATCGCCGGCCAGGACCTGCTGGTCAAGGCCGACAACACCACGATCACCGGCCCGGAGTCGGTCAACGGCAAGAACGTCTGCACCGCGACCGGCTCGACGTCGATCAAGAACATCCAGCAGTACTCGCCGAAGATCACCCAGTTCGACAGCTACTCCGCCTGCGTCGACAAGCTGCTGGCCGGCGAGGTCGACGCGGTCACCACCGACGACGCGATCCTCAAGGGCTACGCCTCCAAGTTCGCGCCCAAGCTCAAGGTGGTCGGCAAGGCGTTCACCAAGGAGAACTACGGCGTCGGCCTGGCCAAGGACGACGCGGCGCTGCGCGGCGCCATCAGCGACGCCCTGAAGGCCCACCAGGACAACGGCGACTGGAAGAAGGCCTACGACGCCACCCTCGGCCTCTCCGGCTCCACCGCGCCGGAGCCGCCGGCCCTGGAGCGCTACTGATCCCCCGTCGGGCCCGACCCACGTCGGACCTGATCCGTTCCTGACCGATTCTGAGAGGAGGGCCGCCAGATGGGCATACTGTTCGAGGACGACAACTTCGCTCTGTTCCGCGACGGTTTCCTGCAGACGATCGAGCTGAGCGCACTCAGCGCGCTGCTCGCCCTGCTGCTGGGCACCCTGCTGGCGGCCTTCCGGGTCTCCCCCGTGCCGGTGCTGCGCGGCTTCGGCACCGCCTGGGTGACGCTGTTCCGCAACACCCCGCTGACCCTGCTGTTCTTCGCCGTCGCGTTCGGGCTCCCCCGGCTCGGCGTGCACTTCAGCCACCTCGTCTTCGCGGTGCTGGCGCTCGGCGGCTACACCGCCTCGTTCGTCTGCGAGGTGCTGCGCTCGGGCATCAACACCGTGCCGCTCGGTCAGGCCGAGGCGGCCCGCAGCCTCGGCCTGACCTTCGGCCAGACCCTCACCTCGGTCGTCCTGCCGCAGGCCGCCCGGACCGTGCTGGCCCCGATGAGCAGCGTGTTCATCGCGCTGCCGAGGAACTCGGCGATCGCCGGCGCGTTCAGCGTCCCCGAGCTGTACAGCGTGCAGCAGACGCTCTCCGAGCGCGGCTACTCGATCTTCGCCATCTTCTTCTGGGTGGCCTGCGCCTATCTGGTGATCAGCGCCACCGTCGCCCTCGTGTTCCGCTTCCTGGAAGACCGCCTGGCGGTGGCCCGATGAGCGAGCGGAGCGAGCGAACCATCGAAAGGTGCGCGCCGGTGACTGCCCCTGCCGAGCGGAACGAGGTGGCCGCATGAGCTCCCTCTTCACCCGCGCCTCCGCGGCCAGCGTCCTCTACGACGCCCCGGGCCCCCGGGCCCGCAGCCGCAACCGGATCCTCGGCGTGCTGGCACTGGCCGGCATCGCCGGACTGCTCTGGTACGCCTACTCGGCACTCGACGAGAACGGCCAGTTCGACCCCCAGCTCTGGGACGCGTTCCAGTACAACGCCGTCCAGCAGCGGATCGTCGACGGCCTGCTGGCCACCCTGGAGGCCTTCGGGCTGGCAGCGCTGTTCTCGCTCGTGCTGGGCGCACTGCTCGCCGCCGGGCAGCTCTCCGACCACAAGCCGGTGCGCTGGGCGACGGTCTCGGTCGTCCAGTTCTTCCGGGCGATGCCGCTGCTGATCCTGATCGTCGCGCTCTACTACGCGTTCTTCGCCAAGGAGCCGATGTGGGCCCTGGTGCTCGGGCTCACCCTCTACAACGGCTCCGTCCAGGCGGAGATCATCCGCAGCGGTGTCAACGCCGTCCCGCGCGGCCAGGGCGAGGCCGCCTACGCGCTCGGCATGGGCAAGACCCAGGTGATGACCCTCATCCTGGTCCCGCAGGCGATCCGCTCGATGCTGCCCTCGATGATCGGCCAGCTGGTCGTCACCCTCAAGGACACCTCGCTCGGCTTCATCATCACCTACCATGAGCTGCTGTTCGTCGGTAAGGCGATCGCCAGCCAGCCGCTGAACGCCGCGGGCTTCCCCTACATCCCGGTGGTCCTGGTGATCGGCCCGATCTACATCGCGATGTGCCTGCTGCTCACGGCGCTCGCCCGGTGGATCGAAGCACGTGGCCGTCGCGGCGCGAACCGGCGCACATCAGCTGCTGCTTGACGGACACGCAGGTGAACTGTTGCATTGCTCTTCGTGACACCATCCGGGACCATCCTCGCGGCATATGACGCCACCCCGTCGGCCCGGCCGTGCCCGGAGGTACGTGAGCACACCGCCCCGGCCCGGCCGTGTCCGGAGGGCCCGGCATGGACCCGGTGATCGTCGTCGGGGCCGGACCGGTCGGTCTGGCCCTGGCGCTCGCACTCGCCCGGCACGAGGTGCCGTCCGTCGTCCTGGACGAGGGCTCCGGGCTCTGCCCCGAGGGCCCGCGCAGCGTCGTCCTCGGGCCCGACACGGCCGGCTTCCTGACCCGCATCGGCTACCCCCGGGCCGTCTCCGACGCCGCCCGGTGGGACGCCTTCACCGTCTGGCGCCGCCGCCAGGAGGTGCTGCGGATCGACCTCGCCGACAGCCCCGTCCTGCACCTGCCCCAGCACCGGCTCCAGCGCGGCCTGCGCGACGCCCTGACCGGCACCCCGCTGGTCAGACTGGTCCCGCTGAGCCGGGTCGGCAAGCTCGAACAGGACCGCGACGGCGTCAGCGTCCACACCCGCAACCCGCAGGACGGCACCGAGACCTGGTGGCGCGGCAGCCACCTGGTCGGCTGCGACGGCGCCCGCTCCACCGTCCGCAAGCTGCTGAAGATCCGCTTCCCCGGCCGGCCCGCCGTCGACCGCAACGCCGTCGCCACCGTCCGGGTCGACCTGCCCTTCACCGAGGCCCGGCTGCACCGCGAGCCGCCGTGGCGCGGCGACCGCGAGGCCTCCGCCCGCCCGCTGCCGGACGGCGTCTGGCGGATCGACTGGCGGCTGCCCCCGGGCAGACCGGCGCCCAGCGAACCGGTCGACCCGCACGCCACCTGGCCCGGCATCGTCACCGGCGACACCCTGCTCACCCGTGTCACCGCCACCCTCACCGCCTGGTGCGGCGAACTCCCCCGGTACGAACTGCTCGCCGCCGCCGACCACACCGCCCAGCAACGACTCGCCGCCCGCTTCCGTGACGGCCGCTGCTTCCTCGCCGGCGACGCCGCCCACCTGCACGGCGCGCTCGGCATGCAGAACCTCGCCGACGGGCTGCGCGACGCCGACAACCTCGCCTGGCGCCTCGCCCTCGCCTGGCACCTCCACACCGGCGGCCCCCAGCCCGGCGGTACCCTGCTGGACGGCTACGAGGCCGAGCGGCGCGGCGCGGTCGGCGCCCGGCTGCGCGCCGTCGACCAGGCCATGCCGCTGCTGCGCCCGCTGCGAGGCTGGCAGGCCACCCGCCGCTCGCTGCTCACCGGCTCGTTCCGCAAGCACGCGCCGCTGCTGGCCGACGGCCAGCTCGGCACCGGCCGGTTCGGCGGCCCCCCGGCCTACCCGGCGGCCCCCTCCGGCGTTCCCGGGCGGGTGCCGGTCCAGCGCGGCGGCCGCAGCACCACCTCGCTCAGCGAACTGCTGCCCGCCACCGCGCCCGGTGTCCTGGTGCCGGACCTCCCGGTGCTGGCCACCGACGGCACGCCGGACCGGCTGCACGCGCGGCTCGGCTCGGCCTTCCTGCTGCTGCTGGTCGCTCCCGGCACCGCCGTCTGGTCCACCGAGCACTGGCTGGGTGCCGGGCTGATGCCCCGGCTCGCCGAGGTCGCGGCGGCGCTGCCGGTGCCGGCCGAGGTCCTGGTCACCGAGGAGTACCCGGGGGCGGGGCCGCACACCGTGCTGCTGATCCGGCCGGACGGCCATCTGGTCGGCGTCACCCAGGGCGCGGCGGCCGAGGACCTCCAGGCGCTGGCCGACGGGGCCCGCGGCGGGCCGCAGCCGCTGAGCGGGACGGCCGAGGCCGCGGCGGACGGCGGCCGTCCCGGTTCGACGGACGGCACGCCCGGCGACGCCGTGGCCGAGCCTGCCGCCCCCGCGGTGGACTCCGCTAGCGGGCCACCTCGGTGACCCGGCTCTCCCGGACCACCGTCACCCGGATCTGGCCCGGGTAGGTCAGCTCCTCCGACACCTGCTTGGCGACCTCGCGGGCGATCACCTGCGCACCGAGATCGTCCACCACCTCCGGGCGCACCATCACCCGCACCTCACGGCCGGCCTGCATCGCGTACACCGCGGCCACCCCCTCGTGTGCCCGGGCGATCTCCTCCAGCCGCTCCAACCGGCGGACGTAGACCTCCAGCGACTCCTTGCGGGCCCCCGGCCGGCCGCCCGAACACGCGTCCGCCGCCTGGACCAGCACCGCCTCGACCGTCTGTGGCTCCACCTCGCCGTGGTGCGCGGCGATCGCGTGCACCACATCCTCCGACTCGCCGAACCGCCGGGCGCACTCCGCCCCGATCGCCGCGTGGCTGCCGTCGACCTCGTGCGTCATCGCCTTGCCGATGTCGTGCAGGAGTGCCGCACGCCGCGCCGGCTCCGGGTCCACCCCGAGTTCGGCCGCCATCATCCCGGCCAGGTGCGCCGACTCCACCAGGTGCCCCAGCACGTTCTGCCCGTACGAGGCCCGGTAGCGCAGGGTGCCGAGGGTGCGGACCAGCTCCGGGTGCATCCCGCCGACCCGTACCGCCAGCAGCGCGTCCTCGCCGGCCCGGACGCACCGCCGCTCGACCTCCTCGCGGCTGCGCTCGTGGACGTGCTCGATCCGCAGCGGATGGATGCGGCCGTCCTCGACCAGCTGTTCCAGGGTGAGCCGGGCGGTCTCCCGGCGAACCGGGTCGAAGCAGGACAGCTGCACCGAGGCCGGGGTGTCGTCGATGATCAGGTTGACGCCGGTGACCGCCTCGAAGCTGCGGATGTTGCGGCCCTCGCGGCCGATGATCCGGCCCTTCATCTCCTCGTTGGGCAGCCGGAACACCGACACCGCGGTCTCGGCGGTCTGCGCGGCCGCCAGCCGCTGGATCGCCCCGGCGACGATCGTCCGGGCCCGCTCCTCGCCCTCCTCCTTGGCGGTCCGCTCGATCTCCCGGACCGTGACGGCCGCCTCCCGCCGGGCCTGTGCCTCGGCCTCCCGGACGAGCTGGGCCCGTGCCTGGTCGGCCGAGAGCCCGGCGGTGCGCTCCAGCTCCGCCTCCCGGCGCCGCAGAAGTTCGTCGGCCTCGCCCCGGGCCCGCGCCACGTCGGCGGTCCGCTCGGCGAGTTCGCCCTCGCGGAGGTCCAGTCGGCGCAGCTCCTCGGTCAACCGCTCCTCGCGCCGGTCGAGTTCGGCCCGCAACTGGGCGGCCTGACCCTCGGCCCACCGCCGGGCCCGCTCGGTCTCGGCCGCGGCGCGCCGCTGCGCCGCCTGGAGCCGCCGGACCATCAGCCAGGCCGCCGTCACGACGGCGATCAACGCCACCGCCGACAGCAGGGAGGTGACCGATCCGGTGCTCAGCGCGATCCTCATCCTGGCCACTCCCCGTCCCTGCACGGCACGCCGTCCGGGGCAACCGCGACCGGGTCCGGGCAGGCCTGCCCGAGGCGTGGCCGAGGAGTGATCGACGCGCTCCCGCACTGAGTGCGAGGCTAAGCGCAGGTTACGAAACGGTCAAGACTGGCCCGGGAGTTGGCGAACCCTCACACCGAGCCGCCATCAGTCCCACCCGTGGGCGGACGGTCCGTCCACGTCCTCTCCGTCCGGACCGGCCCCGGTCCTCTCCGCATCCAGCGCCTCGCGCACCACCCGGAAGGCCAGACCCTCGGAGTAGCCGCGGCGGGCCAGCATGCCGACCAGCCGGCGCATCCGGGCCTGCCGCTCCAGGCCCCGGGTCGTCCGGAGCCGGCGCTCGACGAGCTCGCGGGCCGCCTCGGTCTCGTCGTCCTGGTCGAGCTGCGCGAGCGCCTGCTCGGCGAGTTCGCCGGCCACGCCCTTGGTCCGCAGTTCCTGGGCCAGCGCACGCCGGGACAGCCCGCGCACGGTGTGCCGGGACTCCACCCAGGACCGGGCGAAGGCCGCGTCGTCGATCAGCCCGACCTCTTCCAGCCGGCTCAGCACCCCGTCGGCGACGTCCTCCGGGATCTCCCGCTGGCGCAGGGCGTCGGCGAGCTGCTTGCGGGTCTTGGCCGCTCCGGTGAGCAGCCGCAGACAGATGTCCCGCGCCCGGGCCTCCGGGTCGGCCGACTCCTCCGCGGCAGCCCGGCGGGGCTGCTCCGAGCGGCGGGAGCGCTGGGCCCCGCGCCGCCCCGCGTGCCCGCGCGACCCGGCGCCGCCCGGGTCGTCGCTGTCCGGGTCGCAGGTGCCCGGGCCATCGCTGTCCAGGGTGTCGTCGCCGGGGGGCACGTCGCCGGCCGGAAGGGCGCTGCCGCGGTCGCCCCGGCCCGGAGCGCGCCCCGGGCCGAACCCGTACTCCTCGTCGACCGGCTCGGACCGCTTGCGGGCACGCCGGCCACCCGGCCGACCGGACGCGGGCGGGAACGAGGCGGCCGCACCCCCGTGACCGGCCGCCTCACCCACCGTCCGGTGGTCGGCGATCGTCTCCTCCGCGAGCGCCGAGCGGCGCCGTCGCCGCCCACCGGGCAGCTCGGACGCCGGCACCAGCCCGAGCCCGCCGCCCAGCAGCCCGGGGCCGTCCTGGACCTCCGGCACGCCCGGACCGCGCCGCGCCGAAGGCCTCACCCGGCCCGGCGCACGAGCGGACTCGGGCCGGGGGTCGGGCTCGGCTTCCGGCCCACGCCCGTACCTGCGCCCGCGCGAGGACTGCGGCTCGGCTTCCGGCTCGGGCTCCGGTTCGGCCACCGCGGCGAACCAGTCCGGCGGGCCGTGGTCGTCGTCCGCCGGGCCGCCGCCGGCCGCCGTGCTGTGCTGCGTCAACGGCTCAGGCCTTCGCGGCCGCCGCCGTCTTCTTCGCCGCGGCCGTCTTGGCGGCGGTCGCGGTGATCGGCTTGGCAGCGGCGTCGGCGGCCGGCTCCTTGCCCTCGGCGGGCTCCTCCGTCTTCGGGCCGATGCCCAGCTTGCCCTTGATCTTGCGCTCGATCTCGTCGGCCAGCTGCGGGTTGTCGCGCAGGAAGTTGCGGGCGTTCTCCTTGCCCTGGCCGAGCTGGTCGCCCTCGTACGTGTACCAGGCACCCGACTTGCGGATGAACCCGTGCTCGACGCCCATGTCGATCAGGCCGCCCTCGCGGCTGATGCCCACGCCGTAGAGGATGTCGAACTCGGCCTGCTTGAACGGCGCGGCGACCTTGTTCTTGACGACCTTCACCCGGGTGCGGTTACCGACCGCCTCGGTGCCGTCCTTCAGGGTCTCGATCCGGCGGATGTCCAGCCGGACGGAGGCGTAGAACTTCAGCGCCCGGCCGCCGGTCGTGGTCTCCGGCGAACCGAACATGACGCCGATCTTCTCGCGGAGCTGGTTGATGAACACCGCGGTGGTGTTCGACTGGTTCAGCGCACCGGCGATCTTTCGCAGCGCCTGGCTCATGAGCCGGGCCTGCAGGCCGACGTGGGAGTCGCCCATCTCGCCCTCGATCTCGGCGCGCGGGACGAGCGCAGCCACCGAGTCGATGATCACCAGGTCGATCGCGCCGGAGCGGATCAGCATGTCGGTGATCTCCAGGGCCTGCTCGCCGGTGTCCGGCTGGCTGACCAGCAGGGCGTCGGTGTCCACGCCGAGCTTCTTGGCGTACTCCGGGTCGAGCGCGTGCTCCGCGTCGACGAAGGCGACCGTGCCACCGGCCCGCTGGGCGTTGGCCGCCAGGTGCAGGGTCAGCGTGGTCTTGCCGGAGGACTCGGGGCCGTAGATCTCGATCACTCGGCCGCGCGGAATGCCGCCGACGCCGAGGGCGACGTCCAGGGCGGTGGACCCGGTGGAGATCACGTCGATCGGCTCGTTGGCCTTCTCGCCGAGGCGCATCACCGAGCCCTTGCCGAACTGCCGCTCGATCTGGGCGAGTGCGGTCTCAAGGGCCTTCTCGCGGTCCGTACCTGCCATGGCTTCCACCCTCGGGTTCTGTGCTGTGCGCTTCATCGTCCTCGACGCTAGCGCGTCCCACTGACAAACGGCCCCGACCGGGCTCGGCCTGTGGAAAACTCCTCGCCGGAGAGTACAAAGAACATCTGTTCGATTCAAGCCGGAGCCCGTTCGACCCGGACCCGTTCGACCCGGACCCGTCCGGGCCGGACCCGTTCGACCCGGCCCGGCCCGCCCTAGCGCTCCCCGCCGCCGCCCTGCGACTCCCGACCCGCGCCGGCACCGGCGGCCGGGTCCGAGCCGGAGCCGGGCTCCGCGCCCGCCCCGACCATCCGCCGCAGCCGGCGCGCGGCCTCCCGGCGCAGCTCCCGCCGGGCCCGCCGCTGCGCCCCCCGGTCGATCCGCGGGTCGGTCGCCACCTCGTAGCGCCGGACGTAGGTGCCGACGAAGCCCTGCAGCGTGGCCGCCGCCGGGATCGCGATCAGCGCGCCCACCGCGCCCAGCAGTGCCGCGCCCGCGATCACCGAGCCGAACGCCACGGCGGGGTGCACGTCCACCGTCCTCGCGGTGATCCGCGGGTGCAGCAGGTAGTTCTCGACCTGCTGGTAGACCACCACGAACACCAGCACCCACAGGGCGTCCACCGGCTCGACGGTGAGCGCGACCAGCACCGGGAGCGCGCCGGCCAGGTACGTCCCGATGGTGGGCACGAACTGCGACATGACGCCGACCCAGACGGCCAGCGCGGCCGAGTACGGGAGGTCCAGGAGGGCGAACATCACCCAGTGCGCGGCCGCCGACGCGACCGCGAGCAGCGCCCGCGAGTACAGGTAGCCGCCGGTCTTGGCCAGCGCGATCTCCCAGGCCCGGAGCACCTCGCCCTGCCTGGCGGGCGGCAGCAGCGAGCAGACGGTCCGCCGCACCCGGGGGCCGTCGGCCGTGAAGTAGAAGGTGAAGAGGCCGACGGTGAAGGCCTGGAAGAGCCCGCCGATCAGGGTGGAGGAGACGCCCCAGACGTTGTCGGCGGCCTGCTGGGCGTAGGACTCGATCGCGCCGGAGTCCTTGAGCAGCTTCTTCTGCAGTTCGTCCAGCGAGAGGTCCTGGTGGAAGGTCCGGTTGATCCAGCCGATCAGGTTGTCGAGCAGGTGCGGGAGGTCGCCGGCGATCTTCGCGACCTGGTCGACCAGCAGGGTGCCGAGCGCGGCCAGGAAGCCCGCCACCGCGATCGCCACCGCGACGAAGACCAGGAAGGTGCCGACGCCCCGGCGCACGCCGCGGGCCGCCATCCGGTCCACCGCCGGCTCCAGCGCCAGCGAGAGGAAGAAGGAGACCAGCAGCATCACGAAGAGGTCGATCAGCTGGTGGAAGGCCCAGTCGGCGAGCTTGAACAGCCCGACCATCACCAGCGCGAGCACCATCGCACGCGGCAGCCAGCGCGGCATCCCCGCGCCCCAGAGCCCGCCGGCCGCGCCGGGATCGGCGACCACGCCGGGATCGGAGGCGGCTTCCGGAGCGGGCTGCGGGCCCGCGGCCTCGTCGGCGACCCGCGCCGGCCTGTCCGAATTCTGGGGTTCTGCGCTGCTTGCCACCCGAACAGTCTGGCCCATGCCCGCAACCCGCCCGGGCACCGGGCACCGGCCGCCGCGGGCACCCGGCGGCCGGTGCCCGGACGCGTCAGCGCAGCAGCGCCGAGACGCCCTGGGTGTCGCAGACCACGCGCCAGACGTCCTTGGCCTCCCAGCCCGCGTCCAGCGCCTGGCGCACCGTCCGCCCGCCCAGCTCGGCCATCACGTGGTCGGTGGCGAAGGACTCCGCGTACGCCTCGCCGAAGTGGGCGTACATCCGTCGCCAGAACTCGGTCAGCCTCATGCCGACCAGTATCCCGGACCGGTCCCCGGCGCGGGC
Organism: Kitasatospora hibisci; assembly: GCF_043950205.1. NCBI lineage: Bacteria > Bacillati > Actinomycetota > Actinomycetes > Kitasatosporales > Streptomycetaceae > Kitasatospora > Kitasatospora hibisci. The sequence continues at coordinate 2,759,550 of NZ_CP171642.1, forward strand.
GGCCGCCAGTCCGCCGCGTCCAGCGCGTACTCGACCTCGCCCAGCTCGGTGCCCGGGATCGGCTCCGGATGGTCCTCGTGGAAGGTCCGGACGTAGCGGAGCCCGGCCTTCTCCATCACCCGGCGCGAGCCGCTGTTGACCGCCATCGTGTACGCCACCACCCGGCGCACGCCGAGCCGGGCGAAACCCTGGTCGACCAGCGCCCGCGCGCCCTCGGTGGCGTAGCCACGCCCCCAGGCCGGCCGGCGCAACCGGTAGCCGAGCTCGATCTCGCCCGGGTCCTCCCGGTCCGGCGGACGGAACTCGAACCAGCCGAGGAAGGCCCCGCCGTCCCGCTCCTCGGCCGCCCACCAGCCGAGGTCGCCGTAGCGCTCGTAGTGGTCGAAGTAGAGCGGCAGCAGGGTGTCCTCGACCTGCTGCCGCGGAGTGGCCCGGCCGCCGGTCAGGTAGCGCATCACCTCGGGATCGCCGTCCAGCTCGACCAACCGGTCGGTGTCGGCCGCGGTGAACCGGCGCAGGACCAGCCGTTCGGTGGTGAGGTGGACGTCCATCCCCCGATCCTCGCCCACGGCCCGCCCGCCCGTCACCGGGTTTTCCGCCCCCGACCCGCCGCCCTCCGGCGCCCGCCCGGCACCCCGCCGTCAGGCCCCTCCGACGCTCAGTGCGGGAGCATCAGCGTGCCCGCCCCGTAGTACTGGCGGTCCCCGCAGGCCTGCGGCCCCGGCGGACAGGAGGCGGCCGCGGTCGTCGCCAGCAGTTCGGCGAGCCGGTCCGAGCCCCAGTCCGGGTGGAGCGCCGCGGCCACCGCGACCGCGCCGGTCACGTGCGCCGCCGCCATCGAGGTGCCGGCCAGGGCCGCGTACTGCCCGTCGGGCCAGTCGGAGACGATCGCGCCCTGCGGGCCGCCGTCCGGGTCCCCGCCGGGCGCGGCCAGCGAGACCCGGCCGCGTCCGTAGTTGGAGTACGCCGAGGGGTGGCCGTCCCGGTTGAGGGCGGTCACCGTGACCACCCCGGGCAGCTCGCCCGGCAACCGGACGCACTCGGTGCCGAGGTAGCGGGACTGCGCCGGACCGGACGTACGGTCGTTGGGGCTGCGGTCGTCGGCGCGGGGGGCGCCGAGGTCCTGCCCGTCGTTGCCGGCCGAGGCCACGACCACGGCGCCCTGCCGCCGGGCGTAGCCGACCGCGCGGTCCACCGCTGCGGTCAGCGCGGCCTGGTCGCGGTCCTGCGGGCAGTTGTACTTCCACGGGTCGGCGAAGTAGCTGTTGTTGATCGCCTTGGCGCCGTGGTCGGCGGACCAGAGCATGCCGCAGACGATGTTCTCCGCGTAGTACTGGCCGAGCGGGCCGAGCAGCCGGACGGCGGCGATCCGCACACCCGGCGCCACCCCGCTGACGCCGTGGCCGTCCCGGGCGGCGCCGACGATCCCGGCGACGTGGGTGCCGTGGCCGCTCTCGCCCACTCCGGGGTCGGGCCGCCAGGCGCCGGTCCGGGCGTCGGGGCGGCCGTCGGCGCAGGAGGCGGAGCTCTTCGGGTCGACGGCGGCCCGCAGGTCCGGGTGGGTGTCGTCGACGCCGGAGTCGAGGACGGCGACCAGCACCCGACGCAGCGCGTCGGCCGCCGGTGCGCCGGGGCCGGGCGAGGGCGTGCGCAGCACCGTGGGTGAGGTGTCGCCGCCCGGGCCGCCGACGACGCCGAGCATGGCGAGGTTCCAGGCGTCGCGCTCGCCGGGGTCGGCCACGGTCGCGGTGGTGTCGTCCGCGCCGTCCGCCGTGCGGCTGCCGCCGAAGTCCCCGGACCCTTCGGTGCCGTGTCCGGCGAGGACGCCCGGTCCCCCGGCGCCGTGTCCGTTCTCGGCTCCGCCGTCGGTGCTGCGCCCGCCGTCGGCGCGGTCGACGCCGATCCCCGCGCGGAAGTCCCCCGCGCCGTCGAGCGGTCGGGGCGGACTGGGCACCGGAGCGGTCCGGGTGGCGCCGACCATGGCCACCCCGGGCCTGGCCCGGACCTTGTCGGCGAACCCCCCGGTGCCGTACGCGAGCACCACCCCGATCTGCGGGTACTCCTGGACGACCTGGCCCCCGGCCGCCCGGGCCTCGCCGCCGACCCGGGCCGCGCCGGCGGCGTCCGCCTGCTCGGCCAGCACGAGGTAGCTGAGGTAGGACCGACCCGGCCCGGCCACGTACGGGACGGCGCCCCCGACCACCAGCGCGGTGAGCAGCATGGCGAGCAGCGCCCGGAGGGGCCCCTGGGCCCGCCCCCGGCGGCGCCGGGCGGGACCACTGCCGGACGGGTGCGCCTGCGCCATCGCACGGTCTCCGCTCGTCGGTCCCGGTGGTCAGGGAGGGTCGGGCCACCGGGGAGGCCCGGCGGCCACGGAAGGATCATGTGTCTGAGTCATCACCATATGAGCTGTTTGTCCATTCTGCCTTCCCGGCTGCTCTGCCCGTCCCGGCCCGACCGCATCCGCTCGGTGACGACGGCCGGCCCCCGATGTCGGTGCCACCCGGCACCATGGGGGCATGGCGCCGCAGAACCGCACCCAGCCGCCCGCCGACCCGCTGGCCGGCTTCGCCCCGGCCACCCGGGCCTGGTTCACGGGCGCCTTCCACGCGCCCACCACCGCGCAGGCCGAGGCCTGGCAGGCCATCGGCCGGGGGACGGACGTCCTGGTGGTCGCCCCCACCGGCTCCGGCAAGACGCTCGCGGCCTTCCTCTCCGCACTCGACCGCCTCAGCAGCACCCCGCCTCCCGCCGAACCCAAGCGCCGCTGCCGGGTGCTCTACGTCTCGCCGCTCAAGGCCCTCGCCGTCGACGTCGAGCGGAACCTGCGCGCCCCGTTGGCCGGCCTGCACCAGGCCGCCGTCCGGCTCGGCCTGCCCGAGCCCGACGTCGAGGTCGGCATCCGCTCCGGCGACACCCCCGCCGCCGACCGCCGACGCTTCGCCACCCACCCGCCGGACATCCTGATCACCACCCCCGAGTCGCTCTTCCTGCTGCTCACCTCCGCCTCCCGCGAGGCTCTGCGCGGCATCGACACGGTGATCCTGGACGAGGTGCACGCCGTCGCCGGCACCAAGCGCGGCGCCCACCTCGCGCTCTCGCTTGAGCGGCTGGACGAACTGCTGGACCGCCCGGCCCGCCGGATCGGCCTCTCCGCCACCGTCCGCCCGGTCGAGGAGGTGGCCCGCTTCCTCAGCCCGCGGCGCGGCGCCGCCGTGGTCCAGCCGGCCGCCGCCAAGGAGTTCGACCTCTCCGTGGTCGTCCCCGTCCCGGACCTCGACGACCTGCCCGCCGCACCGGCCGGCCCGGGTGCGGAGACCGACCCGGCCCGGCAGGCGTCGATCTGGCCGCACGTCGAGGAGCGGATCGTCGACCTGGTCGCGGCGCACCGCTCGACCATCGTCTTCGCCAACTCCCGCCGCCTCGCCGAGCGGCTCTGCAACCGGCTCAACGAGATCGCCCACGAACGGGCCACCGGGTCCACCGCACCCGAGGCCCACGCCCCGGCCCAGCTGATGGGCGGCTCCGGCGCCGCCAGGGGCGTCCCGGCAGTGATCGCCCGGGCCCACCACGGCTCGGTCTCCAAGGAGCAGCGCGCACTGGTCGAGGAGGAGCTCAAGGCCGGCCGGCTGCCCGCCGTGGTCGCCACCTCCAGCCTGGAGCTCGGCATCGACATGGGCGCCGTCGAGCTGGTGGTCCAGGTCGAGTCCCCGCCCTCGGTCGCCTCCGGCCTCCAGCGGGTCGGCCGGGCCGGCCACCAGGTCGGCGCCGTCTCCACCGGCGTCTTCTTCCCCAAGTACCGGGGGGACCTCGTCCAGTCGGCCGTCGTCACCGAGCGGATGCGGTCGGGCCGGATCGAGGCGCTGCGCATCCCGCGCAACCCGCTGGACGTGCTCGCCCAGCAGCTGGTGGCGATGACGGCGCTGGACGCCTGGCCGGTCGACGACCTCCTCGCCGTGGTCCGCCGGGCGGCGCCGTTCGCCACCCTGCCGCAGTCCGCCTTCGACGCCGTGCTCGACATGCTGGCCGGCCGCTATCCCTCGGACGCCTTCGCCGAGCTGCGCCCCCGCCTGGTCTGGGACCGGGTGGCCGGCACCGTCACCGGCCGCCCCGGCGCCCAGCGGCTCGCCGTCACCTCCGGCGGGACGATCCCCGACCGCGGCCTGTTCGGCGTCTTCATCGCCGGGGCTGACCCCAAGAAGGGCGGCGGCCGGGTCGGGGAGCTCGACGAGGAGATGGTCTACGAGTCCCGCGTCGGCGACGTCTTCACCCTGGGCACCACCTCCTGGCGGATCCAGGAGATCACCCACGACAAGGTGCTGGTCACCCCGGCCCCCGGCGTGCCCGGCCGGCTCCCGTTCTGGAAGGGCGACACCCTCGGCCGCCCGCTCGAACTGGGGCGGGCCCTCGGCGCCTTCACCCGCGAGCTGGGCGCCCTCGCCCCCGAGGCCGCCACCGCGCGGCTCAAGCAGGCCGGGCTGGACGACTGGGCCGCCGCCAACCTGCTCGACTACCTCGCCGAGCAGCGCACCGCCTGCGGCCACCTCCCGGACGACCGCACCATCGTGGTGGAGCGCTTCCGCGACGAACTGGGCGACTGGCGGATCGTCATCCACTCCCCCTTCGGCGCCCAGGTGCACGCGCCCTGGGCCCTCGCCCTCGGCGCCCGGCTGCGCGAGAAGCACGGTCTCGACCCGCAGGTCATGCACGCCGACGACGGCATCGTGCTCCGGCTCCCGGACGCCGACCTGCTGGCCCCCGACTTCGACTTCGGCCGCCCGGCCGGGAGACCGGCCGGCGACGACGCCCCGGTCGGCGCCGACGCCGCCCTCTTCGACCCGGGCGAGATCGAGCAGCTCGTCACCGACCAGGTCGGCGGCTCGGCGCTGTTCGCCTCCCGGTTCCGCGAGTGCGCGGGGCGCGCGCTGCTGCTCCCGCGCCGCAATCCCGGCAAGCGCACCCCGCTCTGGCAGCAGCGCCAGCGCGCCGCCCAGCTCCTCGAAGTCGCCTCCGAGTACGGCTCCTTCCCGATCGTCCTGGAGGCGGTCCGGGAGTGCCTCCAGGACGTCTTCGACGTCCCCGGGTTGGTCGAGCTCATGGGGGACCTCGAATCCCGGGCCGTCCGCCTGGTCGAGGTCACCACCCCCGAGCCCTCCCCGTTCGCCCGCTCCCTGCTCTTCGGCTACGTCGCGCAGTTCCTCTACGAGGGCGACTCCCCGCTGGCGGAGCGCCGCGCCGCCGCCCTCTCGCTCGACTCGCGCCTGCTCTCCGAGCTGCTCGGCCAGGCTGAGCTGCGCGAACTGCTCGACCCGCAGGTCCTCGCCGAACTGGAGGCCGAGCTCCAGCGCCTCACCCCCGACCGACGGATCAAGGACGCCGAGGGCGTCGCCGACGCCCTGCGGCTGCTCGGCCCGCTCTCCGAGGCCGAGCTCACCGCCCGCGGCGCCGAGCCGTTCTGGGCCCTGGAGCTGGAGGCCGCCCGCCGGGTGATCGCGGTCCGCATCGCCGGCGAGCAGCGCTGGGCCGCCGTCGAGGACGCCGGGCGCCTGCGCGACGCCCTCGGCACCCCGCTGCCGGTCGGCGTCCCGGAGGCCTTCACCGAGCCGGTCAAGGACCCGCTCGGCGACCTCCTCGCCCGGTACGCCCGCACACACGGCCCGTTCACCGCCTCCGAGGCCGCCGCCCGCTTCGGCCTGGGCGCCGCCGTGGTCACCGGCGCCCTGCACCGGCTCACCGCCTCCGGCCGCCTGGTCCAGGGCGAGTTCCGCCCGCCCGGCGCCCACCTCCCCGCCGGGGAGACCCCGGGCGCGGGCGCCCTCGACGGCCGCACCGCCACCGTCGAGTGGTGCGACGCGGAGGTGCTGCGCCGGCTGCGCCGCCGTTCGCTGGCGGCACTGCGCCAGGAGGTCGAGCCCGTGCCGCCACGCGCCCTGGCCGCCTTCCTCCCCCAGTGGCAGCACCTGGCCGGCCACCGGCTGCGCGGCCCCGACGGGCTGCTCCGGGTGGTCGAGCAGCTCCAGGGCACCGCCCTCCCCGCCTCCGCGCTGGAGAAGCTGATCCTCCCGGCCCGGCTCGCCGACTACACCCCCGGCCTGCTGGACGGGCTGATGGCGGCCGGCGAGATCGGCTGGTCCGGCGCCGGCGCCCTGCCCGGCAAGGACGGATGGATCAGCCTGCACCTCGCCGAGAACGCCCACCTGCTGCGCCCCGATCCGGTGGCGCCCGCCGTCACCCCGGTGCACACCGCGCTGATGGAGGCGCTGGCGGGCGGCTACGGCCTGTTCTTCCGCCAACTGGTCGCCCACCTCCCGGACACCCCCGAGCCCGAGCTCGTCGAAGCCCTCTGGGACCTGGTCTGGGCCGGCTACGTCAGCAACGACACGCTGGCCCCGCTGCGCGCCCTGCTCGGCTCGGGCCGCACGGCCGGGTCGACGGCCCACCGGGCACCCCGGGCCGCCCCGCGCGGCCGCTACGGCGGGGCGGGCCGTCCGTTCGGCCGGGCCGGCGGAGCCCTGCGCGGCGGCCCGCCGTCGGCGGCCGGCCGCTGGTCGCTGCTGCCGGCGCTCGCCGCCGACCCGACCGTCCGGGCCACCGCCCAGGCGCAGAACCTGCTGGACCGGCACGGCCTGCTCACCCGGGGCACGGTGGCGGCCGAACGGGTCCCGGGCGGCTTCGCCGGCGTCTACCGCGTGCTGGCCGCGATGGAGGAGCGCGGTCGGGCCCGCCGGGGGTACTTCGTGGAGGGGCTGGGCGGCGCCCAGTTCGCCATGGAGGGCGCCGCGGACCGGCTGCGCTCGGTCAACGGGCGGCTGGAGCGGGCCCGGGCCGCCGAGTGGCCGGCCGGCCCGGCGGCCGAACCGCCCCAGGTGCTGGTGCTGGCGGCCGCCGACCCGGCCAACGCGTACGGCGCCGCCCTGCCCTGGCCCGATCCGCCCACCGCCCCGGGCGCCAGGGAGGCCAAGGCGCACCGGCCCGGCCGCAAGGCGGGCGCCCTGGTGGTCCTGGTCGACGGCGAGCTGGCCCTCTACGTCGAGCGCGGCGGCAAGTCCCTGCTGGCGTGGGCGCAACAGGAGGCCACCGTCGCGGCGGCCGCCGCAGCGCTGGCCTCGGCCGTCCGGCAGGGCGCGCTCGGCAGCGTCACGGTCGAGCGGGCCAACGGCGAGCAGGCCCTGGGCTCGGCGCTCGGCACCGCGTTGGAGGAGGCAGGCTTCCACGCCACCCCGCGCGGGCTGCGCCTACGGCCCTGAGCTCGGGCCCGCCAGGGGCTCAGGGCGGGCCCGGCAGGCCCCGGCCCGGAACGAACCGGTTCCGGACACGACGAAGGCCGTGAGGCGGGATCCCGCCTCACGGCCTCAGGACGCACGACTGCGCCCCAGTACCGCACGACTCCTGGTCACCCGATCGGAGGCTCCGCCTCCGTCCGGGCCTCCGGCTCACCCGTTCGGCGCCGCACCGGACCGGTGGAGCACCAGTCCGCATGGATCGGGATCAGCCCCAGCCCCCAACCGCCGGCCGCGAGCAGCCCCAGCGCGGCACCGTCCGCCGGCTGGCCCTGGATCACGAACAACCAGAGACCGGACCCGACCGCCAACAACGGAAGGACCAGCCTCAGTGGCCGGGGCACCGGCCGCCGCACCCGTATTCGGGCACCGCCTCGCGCTGTCGCAGCTCTCCGCACGACCGCCCTCCTCGGCTCGTCCCGGGCACCGGGCGCCCGGGCATCGAGGCCGGATCAGGCGGCGACCACGTCCATCGCGGCGGTCTTGGGCGAGAGGTTCGCCCGGTCGGCGCCGGGGGCGGGCAGCGGTACCGGTTCGAGCACCGGCCTCAGCAGTTCACCTTCGGAGAGGGTGGCCATCGCCGCAAGTTCGGCGAGCGACAGTTCGTCGCTGACCTCGCGCATGACCTCGGACATACGGACGTCGAGTGCGTCGCAGATCGCGGAGAGCAGCTCCGAGGAGGCCTCCTTCTGTCCCCGCTCGACCTCGGAGAGGTACCCGAGCGAAACCCTGGCGGCCGCCGACACCTCGCGGAGTGTGCGGCCCTGGCGCTGGCGCTGCCGACGCAGTACATCGCCCAGTAGGCGACGGAGCAGGATCATCGGTGCCTCCCTCCTCGGACTGCGGATCGAGATGTCACGCCCCCACCGTACCGCCTTGCCCGCTTCGCGTGCGGGGACCATGGTCGTGTTCACTCTGGGCTGCAAGGCTGTCCCCTCCCCTGTCTCGGTGTCGAATCCGGACCGACGGGCACGTCCCCGCGCCCTCCGCGCGGCACCCGGCCACCGCCAAGCCACTCGTTCGCCACCTGGTTTCTGCCCAACCAGGCCCTTCGATGTAACACGATCCTCCCGTCGCACCGTGCCCGGATGCCGGTTCGGCAGATCTCGGTTCGGTGGAGATCTGCCCCAGCAGGGGGTTTCCTGAGAAGTTCCTGCGAAGCTCCGGCGAAACCGGCGCGGTACCGGGACCGTTGGAGCAGCGCAGAGGCGTCTGGCGACGGGTCAGCGTGCGGACGATCCGGACGGGAGCCGCCCGACGAGCAGCTCCAGGGCGGCGGTCACCGCCCCGTGACGGATTGTGGCACGCTCGCCCGTCAGCCGGGGCGAACTGACCAGAGTTCCCCCCGGACCGGCGACCGCCAGGTGTACGGTGCCCACCGGCTGCCCGTCCTGCGGCTCCGGACCGGCGACCCCGGTCGTCGCGAGCCCGTACGTGGCCCCCAGCAGCAGCCGCACGCCCTCCGCCATCTGCCGCGCCACCACCGGGTGGACGGCGCCGTGCACGGCCAGCAGTCCCTCGTCGACGCCCAGCACCGAGGCCTTCAGCTCGGTCGCGTACGCGGTGACCGACCCCCGGAAGGTCGCGGACGCCCCGGGGACGTCCACCAGTGCGGCCGCCAGGAGCCCGCCGGTGAGCGACTCGGCCACCGCCACCGTGCTGCCCTCGCCGCGCAGCGCGGCGTGCGCCTTCGCCGCCAGCTCGAAGTCCCTGTCGTCCACCCCGTCCGCCCCTCTCACCTGCCGGCGCGCTCCGCGGCCAGCCCCTCGCGGCGCAGGCGCAGCGCCTGACCCACGTAGTCCAGTGCGGTGCCGACGGTCAGCAGCACCGCCAGCCCCATCAGTACGGCCCGGGCGGTGGCCAGCCAGCCGGTCAGCTCCAGGACGTACATGCCGACCGCGATGCCCTGGGTGAGCGTCTTCAGCTTGCCGCCCCGGCTGGCCGGGATGACGCCGTAGCGGATCACCCAGAACCGCATCAGGGTGATGCCGAGCTCGCGGGCCAGGATCACCACGGTGACCCACCACGGCAGGTCACCCAGGATCGACAGCCCGATCAGCGCCGAGCCCATGATCGCCTTGTCGGCGATCGGGTCCGCGATCTTCCCGAAGTCGGTGACCAGGCCCTTGCGCCGGGCCAGCTCGCCGTCGAACAGGTCGGTGATCATCGCGATGGCGAACGCGGCCCAGGCGACCGAGCGCCACTTCGGGTCGTGCCCGCCGTCGGCGAAGAGCAGCGCCACGAAGACCGGCACCAGCAGCAGCCGGAGCATCGTGAGCATGTTGGCGATGTTCCAGATCCCCGGCGACGGCGGCACCGCGGCCGCCGGTCTGCCCGGGTGGGCCGCGGTCGGGGCGCCTGGCCCCTGGATCATGCCCCGACCCCCGGCGCCTCGGCCCCCGACGTCCTCGGCAGCCGCACCTGCTCCAGCGCCTCGGCGACCAGGTCGACGCCCTCGCTGGCGACCACGCGGGCCCGGTAGAACTGGCCGACCTCGGGGTGGTCCACGCCGGTGAGCGTGGTCTGGCCGTCCGTCTCGGGCGCCTGGTGGGCGGCGCGGCCCTCGACCAGGTCGCCGTCCACGGACTCGATCAACACCTCGACCTCGGTGCCGATCCGCTGCTCGGCCCGCTGGGCGGTCATCTCCTCGGCGAGCCTGGAGAGCCGGTTCAGCCGGTCCGCGACCACGTCCTCGGGCAGCTTGCCGTCGTAGGTGGCGGCCTCGGTGCCGTCCTCGTCGGAGTAGCCGAAGACGCCGATCGCGTCCAGGCCGGCGTGCGTGACGAACCGCTCCAGCTCCGCGAAGTCCTCCTCGGTCTCACCCGGGAAGCCGACGATGAAGTTGGACCGGGCGCCGGCCTGCGGGGCCTTGCCGCGGATGGTCCCGAGCAGTTCCAGGAACTGGTCGGTGGAGCCGAAGCGGCGCATCCGGCGCAGCACGGCGGGCGCCGAGTGCTGGAACGAGAGGTCGAAGTAGGGCACCACGTCGGTGGTGCCGGTCATCGCGTCGATCAGCCCCGGCCGCATCTCGGCCGGCTGCAGGTAGGAGACCCGGACCCGCTCGACGCCCTCGATGGCCGAGATCTCTCCGAGCAGCGTCTCCAGCAGCCGGATGTCGCCGAGGTCCTTGCCGTACGAGGTGTTGTTCTCGCTGACCAGGACGACCTCGCGGACGCCCTGCGAGGCCAGCCACTGGGCCTCCTGCAGCACGTCGGAGGGGCGGCGCGAGATGAAGGAGCCGCGGAAGGCCGGAATGGCGCAGAAGGAGCAGCGGCGGTCGCAGCCGGAGGCGAGCTTCACGGAGGCCACCGGGCTGTCGTCCAGCCGCTTGCGCAGGGTGCGCGGGCCGGAGGCGGGGGCGAGGCCGTCCGGGAGGTCGGCGATGGGCTCGGCCTCGGACTGGGCACCGTGGCCCGGCAGGGCGACCTCGGCGGCGGCCGCCTGGCGCTCGACCGGGCTCAGCGGCAGCAGCTTGCGGCGGTCGCGCGGGATGTGCGGGGCGTGGTGGCCACCGGAGAGGATGGTCTGCAGGCGGTCGGAGATGTCGGAGTAGTCGTCGAAGCCGAGCACGCCGTCGGCCTCGGGGAGCGCGTCGGCGAGTTCCTTGCCGTAGCGCTCGGCCATGCATCCCACGGCCACGACGGCCTGGGTACGGCCGTGGCCCTTGAGGTCGTTGGCCTCCAGCAGGGCGTCCACGGAGTCCTTCTTGGCGGCTTCGACGAAGCCGCAGGTGTTGACGACGGCGACGTCGGCTTCGGCGGCGTCGTCGACCAGCAACCAGCCGTCGGCTTCCAGTCGCCCGGCGAGTTCCTCGGAGTCCACCTCGTTGCGGGCGCATCCGAGCGTGACAAGGGCGACAGTACGGCGTTCAGGCATAGGGCCAAGATTAACGCGCGGCCGCCGGAGCCGTTTGCCCCGGAGGCCGCGCGCCACCGATTACCGGATCTTCACAGGGCTCGCAGGGCCCCTGCGGTCAGCCCGCCTGCGGGTCGCCGGGGGTGTACGTGACGTGCACCACCTGGCCGTTCTTGCCCGCCGGACCGAGGTCCTTGCCGTTGACGTACACGTGCACGGCTCCGGCGTTGCCGATCACCAGCTTGATCTGCTTGGGGTCGGTGAAGGTCTGGTCCTGACCCTCCTCGATGTTGTTCTGGAAGAGCGACTTGCCGTTGCCGTCCAGCGCGGAGACCCAGCTGGTGTCCTTCTCGGCCACCAGTTTCACGGTGACCTTGTCCGCCGGGGCGGCCGCGATCGCCGCGACGCTGGGCGCCGGAGCGGGCGGCTGGACGCTGGGCGACGGCGCCGCGGCGAGGGAGCCGGTGCCGGAGCCGCTGGGCAGCGGCGCGCTGGCGGAGCCGGCCGTGGTGCCGCCGGTCTTGCCGCTCACCAGGTTGAAGCCGATCAGGGCGACCACCGCGACGATCGCGGCGACCATCGCGACGGTCCAGTTCGGCCGGCCGCGGTTGGGCACCTTGATCGGGGCGTTCTCGATCAGCTGGGTCGGGCGCTTGGAGGCCGGGGCACCGCCGTGCGCGGCGTCGTAGCGCTCCACCAGGGCCTCGCCGTCGACGCCCACCGCCCGGGCGATGGAGCGGATATGGCCACGGGCGTAGAAGTCGCCGCCGCAGCGGGCGAAGTCGTCCTCCTCGATGGCATGCACGATCGGCACCCGGACCCGGGTGGCGGTACTCACCTGATCCACCGTGAGTCGGGCCTCGATCCGGGCAGCGGAGAGCACCCGGCCGATGCTCACGGCATCGGCCGTCTGCTCCGCGCCGCCGGACGGCTGGGCGGACGACGGGGCGTTCTCGCGGTCGGGGGACTTGCCGATGGTCACGGGGCACGCCTTTCGAGCGGATGGCCACCTGCTGGGGAACAGTCTAGGGGCGTGGGCGGATCGTTTCTCAAGCGGAACAGGACCGAATGCGCGCGGCCGGCCGGACCGGGCCCCGGCCCGCCGCCGAACGGTCGTCAGGGGTGGCGGCCGCGGTACACGGAACCGTTCCTTCCGCCCTGGGACGCGATGTCTCCCCGCTCGGTTCCGCTCACCGTTCCCCCCTCCTCCGTCCGGGTGAAGAACGGCCCCGGGGGACGCCCCGTCAGCCGCGGATGCTCAGGAGCACCCCGTCCAGCTCGTCCGGCTTCACCAGGACGTCCCGGGCCTTGGAGCCCTCGCTCGGCCCGACGATCCCGCGCGACTCCATCAGGTCCATCAGCCGGCCCGCCTTGGCGAAGCCGACCCGCAGTTTGCGCTGGAGCATCGAGGTGGAGCCGAACTGGGTGGAGACCACCAGCTCGGCCGCCTGGATGAGGAGGTCCAGGTCGTCGCCGATCTCCTCGTCGATCTCCTTCTTCGGACCGCCGCCGACCGTCACGTCGTCCCGGTAGACCGCGGACAGCTGGTCCTTGCAGTGCTGCACCACCGCGGCGATCTCCGCCTCGGTGACGAACGCGCCCTGCATCCGGATCGGCTTGCTCGCGCCCATCGGCAGGAACAGCGCGTCGCCCTTGCCGATCAGCTTCTCGGCGCCCGGCTGGTCCAGGATGACCCGCGAGTCGGCCATCGCCGAGGTCGCGAACGCCAGCCGGGACGGCACGTTGGCCTTGATCAGGCCGGTCACCACGTCGACCGAGGGCCGCTGGGTCGCCAGCACCAGGTGGATGCCGGCGGCCCGGGCCAGCTGGGTGATCCGGACCACCGAGTCCTCGACGTCGCGCGGGGCGACCATCATCAGGTCGGCCAGCTCGTCGACGATGACCAGCAGGTACGGGTACGGCGTCAGCTCGCGCTCACTGCCGGGCGGCGGGGTGACCTTGCCGGCCCGCACCGCCGCGTTGAAGTCGTCCACGTGCCGGAAGCCGAACGCGGCGAGGTCGTCGTAGCGCAGGTCCATCTCGCGCACCACCCACTGGAGGGCCTCGGCGGCCTTCTTCGGATTGGTGATGATCGGCGTGATCAGGTGCGGGATGCCCTCGTACGCGGTCAGCTCGACCCGCTTGGGGTCGACCAGCACCATCCGGACCTCGTCCGGGGTGGCCCGGGCCAGCACCGAGGTGATGAGGCAGTTGATGCAGGACGACTTGCCCGCGCCGGTCGCGCCGGCCACCAGGATGTGGGGCATCTTGGCGAGGTTGGCCATCACCGTGTGGCCCTCGACGTCCTTGCCCATCCCGACCACCATCGGGTGGGTGTCCTCGGCGGCCGCGCGCGAGCGCAGCAGGTCGCCCAGGTTGACCATCTCGCGGTCCCGGTTGGGGATCTCGATGCCGACCGCGGACTTTCCCGGGATCGGACTGATGATCCGCACGTCGGGACTGGCCACCGCGTACGCGATGTTCTTGGCGAGCGCGGTGATCCGCTCGACCTTGACCGCCGGGCCGAGCTCGACCTCGTACCGGGTGACCGTCGGACCGCGGGTGAAGCCGGTGACCCGCGCGTCCACCTTGAACTCGGCGAAGGTTCCGGTGAGCTGGGCCACCACCTCGTCGTTGAGGGCGCTGCGGGCCTTGGCCGGGCCGCCGCGCTCCAGCAGGTCGAGCGAGGGGAGCCGGTAGGTGGTGTCGCCGGAGAGCCGGAGCTGCTCCATCCGCACCGGCGCCGGGCCGTGCTCGTCCGGGGCCCCCGGGCCCGTGCCGCCGCTGCGGGCGGCCGGGACGGCGGGCTCCTCCGGCGCAGCGGTGCGGTCCTGCACCTGGTGCATCATGTCCGCCACCGCCGAGGAGGCGGGCACGCCGTAGACCAGCGCGCCGTCCAGATCGGCGGCGGCGCCGGCGGCGAGGTCCCGGGTGGCGTAGGGGTCCTCGGTGTCGGGGGCGAGCGGCTCCTTGGTGAACATGTCGGGGACCGCGGCGTCCGGCCCGGCCTCGGCCGCCTGCTTGCGCCGGCGGCGGCGCCGGCGTGCGCCCACCTCGTCCTCCGGGGTGTCACCGGTGTCCACGGTGAACGGCAGCGCCGACGGGTCGGCGTCCTCGGGCGGCTCGGTGGAGAACTCGCGCTCCGGCGCACGCCCCCCGGGAAGCCGGTCCTGCGGGCCGGGCTCGACCACGCCGAGCCGGACCCCGACGGCGCGCAGCCGCTCCGGGATCCGGTTGACCGGGGTGGCGGTGGTGACCAGCAGGCCGAAGAAGGCCAGCAGCAGGAGCAGCGGCACCGCGAGCGGCGGCCCGGCGGCGGCCATCATCGGGGTCGAGACGGCCCAGCCGACGATGCCGCCCGCCGCCCTTATCCGGGTCGCGCCGCTGCCCATCATGGGGGCGCCGCAGCCGATGTGGACCAGGCCGAGCACGCCGACCACCAGTGCGCTCAGGCCGATCATGATCCGCCCGTTGGCCTCCGGCAGCTCCGGATGGCGCATCAGCCGGACCGCGATCGCCAACAGCAGGAACGGCACCAGCACGTCCAGCCGGCCGAACAGGCCGGAGACCACGTTGGTGGCCGCCTCGCCGAGCCAGCCCTGGGGGCTGAACCAGGTGCCGGCGGCGGTGACCAGCGCCAACGCGAAGAGCAGCAGGCCGACGCCGTCCTTGCGGTGCGCCGGATCGAGGTTCTTGGCGCCGTCGCCGAAGCCGCGGAAGACCGCGCCCAGGGCGTGCGCCAGGCCCAGCCAGACGGCCCGGACGGCGCGGAAGAGCAGCGGCTGCGGGGGCGGCGGCGGTGCGGCCTTGGCAGCGGCCTTCTTCGCCGGAGCGGCCTTCTTGGCGGCAGCCTTCTTCGCGGGCGGCTTGGCCGGAGCCTTCGCCGCGGCCTTCTTGGACGGTCCCGGGCTCGATGTGCTTGCCGCGCTACCGGGCGAACGTGTGGCCATGGCTCAGCAGCCTACCGGGGTCGGCGGACTGAGCACATGTGACCGACCCTGCTCCCCGGACGTGTCGCAGACACACCGTCACAGCGGTCGGAATCCACCCGAAGGTGTGAAAGGGGCCGCGCTCACTCGACGCCGGGACGGAGCGCGTCCAGCGCCCGGCGCAGGCCGCCCAGCTTCCGCTCCAGGTGGGCCGCGGTGGCGGCCACCCCGCCGTCCTCGGTGCCGTCCAGCTGTTTGACCAGCGCCTCGGCCTGCTCCTCCACCGAGGCCAGCCGTGCCGACAGCTCGCCCAGCAGCGCGCCGCCGATGGCCGGCTGCCCGCCGCCGGCCTCCAGCTGCAGCCGCAGCAGCGCGGCCTGCTCCTTGAGCTGGCAGTTCTTCATGTAGAGGTCGACGAAGACGGAGACCTTGGCGCGCAGCACCCAGGGGTCGAAGGGCTTCGAGATGTAGTCGACGGCACCGGCCGCGTAGCCGCGGAAGGTGTGGTGCGGCCCGTGGTTGATCGCGGTCAGGAAGATGATCGGGATGTCCCGGGTGCGCTCGCGCCGCTTGATGTGGGCGGCCGTCTCGAAGCCGTCCATGCCGGGCATCTGGACGTCCAGCAGGATCACCGCGAAATCGTCGGTGAGCAGCGCCTTGAGCGCCTCCTCACCGGACGCGGCGCGCACCAGCGTCTGGTCCAGCGCGGAGAGGATCGCCTCCAGCGCCAGAAGGTTCTCCGGCCGGTCGTCGACCAGGAGGATCTTCGCCTTCTGCATTCCGACCCGCCCTCCTGTCGCCTGCCTGCCTGGGGAAGGCACCCGCGTACTGCCCACCATTACCCCGGTCATGCTAGCCGCACCCCCTCGCCCGGCACACCGCTCCGTCGCGACCCGGTTCGGAACAGCACGCAGCCAGTGCTCCGGCGCACGCTCAGCAGTGCGTTGCCGACCGGTCACTGTTCGCAACGATCGGTGACCCTACCGGGTTCCCGGCCCTCCCCGCCAGCAAACCGGCCGCCGAGTGGCGCGAACCCCGGAGCGGGCCCCGGTGTTCGCGCCCCTGCGGACGTTCAGGGCCGCCCGCCGTTCAGCCAGTCGTGCATCACGGACAACAGGTGGTCGGTCTCGACCGGCTTGGTGATGTGATCGGTGGCGCCGGCCTCCAGCGACTTCTCCCGGTCGCCCTTCATCGCCTTGGCGGTCAGCGCGATGATCGGCAGACCTGCGAACTGGGGCATCCGGCGGATCGCCTCGGTGGTCGCGTAGCCGTCCATCTCCGGCATCATGATGTCCATCAGGACCAGCGCGACGTTCTCGTGCTGCTCCAGCATCTCGATGCCCTCGCGGCCGTTCTCGGCGTACAGCACGGTCAGACCGTGCTGTTCCAGGACGCTGGTGAGCGCGAAGACGTTGCGGACGTCGTCGTCCACGATCAGCACCTGCTGGCCGTCGAACCGGGCGTCCACGCGGCCGGCCGGGCGGACCGCCGGCGCGGCGGCCGGGGCGCGGACCTCGGCGGGGACGGCCTGCGCGACGGCGCGACGGCGCTCCACGGCACCGCGGCGACGCTCCTCGGCGAGTTCGCGGACCTCCTGCGCCCAGTGGTCGGCCGGGTTGTCGCCGACCGGGACGGGCGTACCGGCCGGGGTGACCGCCACCGAGGCGCGCACCGGCGAGGCGTTCGCCGCGGGCGGCGGCGCGGTGGCCGGGCCGGCGTCCGGGGCCTGGGTGTACAGCGGCAGGTACAGCGTGAACGTGGAGCCCCGGCCCAGCTCGCTCTCGGCGTGGATCTCACCGCCGAGCAGGCGGGCGATCTCGCGGCTGATCGACAGGCCGAGGCCGGTGCCGCCGTACTTGCGGCTGGTGGTGCCGTCGGCCTGCCGGAACGGCTCGAAGATCTCCCGCAGCTTGTTGCCGGGGATGCCGATGCCGGTGTCCGAGACGGCGAAGGCGATCAGCGCGTCGTCCGGGCCCTGGATCGTGCCGGCCTCCAGCAGACGCTCCCGCACGTGCTGCGGGACGCCCGGACCGGCCGGCCTGATCGAGAAGTCGACCGCGCCGGCGTCGGTGAACTTCACCGCGTTGGAGATCAGGTTGCGCAGCACCTGCTGGAGCCGCTGCTCGTCGGTGTGCAGGGTGACCGGCAGGGCGGGCGAGACCCGGACGGCGAAGTCCAGGTTCTTGTCCAGCGCGACCGGCTGGAAGGTGGCCTCCACGTAGTCGACCAGCTGGACCAGGGCGATCCGGGCGGGGCGGACGTCCATCTTCCCGGCCTCGACCTTGGAGAGGTCCAGGATGTCGTTGATCAGCTGGAGCAGGTCGGAGCCGGCGCCGTGGATGGTGTCGGCGAACTCGACCTGCTTGGGCGAGAGGTTGCCCTCGTTGTTGTCCGAGAGCAGCTTGGCCAGGATCAGCAGCGAGTTGAGCGGCGTGCGCAGCTCGTGCGACATGTTGGCGAGGAACTCGCTCTTGTACCGGGACGCCAGCGCCAGCTGCTCGGCGCGCTCCTCCAGGACCTGCCGCGCCTCCTCGATCTCGCCGTTCTTGATCTCGATGTCGCGGTTCTGCTGGGCGAGCTGCGAGGCCTTCTCCTGCAACTCCTCGTTGGTCCGCTCCAGCTCCTCCTGGCGCGCCTCCAACTCGGCCGACCGCATGGAGAGTTCCGCGGTCAGCCGCTGGGACTCCAGCAGCAGGCCCTCGGTCTTGGTGTTGACGCTGATGGTGTTGACGGTGACGCCGATCAGGTCGGCGATCTGGTTGAGGAAGTCCAGGGCGACGGTGGTGAAGGAGCTGAAGGTGGCCAGCTCGATCACGCCCAGCAGCCGGCCCTCGAACAGCACCGGCAGCACCACGATGTGGGCCGGCGAGGCCTCGCCCAGACCGGACGCGATCTTGAGGTACCCGGGCGGGGCCTCCTTGAGGATGATCGCCCGCTTCTCCACGGCCGCCTGGCCGATCAGCGACTCGCCGGGCCGGAAGGTGGTCGGCATCGCCCGGCGCTGATAGCCGTAGCTGCCGATCAACCGCAGCACCGTGTCGTTCTCGTCGTCGTCCTCGGTGATCAGCTCGGCGGTCCGGCCGGCCGGCTGGGCCAGGAAGAACGCGCCGTGCTGGGCCGAGACCACCGGCGTCAGCTCGGTCATGATCAGTGAGGCGACCGCCTCCAGGTCGCGGCGGCCCTGCAGCAGGCCGGAGATCCGGGCCAGGTTGGTCTTGAGCCAGTCCTGCTCCTGGTTGGTACGGGTGGTCTCGCGCAGGTTGGCGATCATCTGGTTGATGTTGTCCTTGAGCTCGTCGAGCTCCCCGGCGGCGTCCACGTCGATCCGCAGCGACAGGTCGCCCCTGGTCACCGCCGTCGCGACCTGCGCGATCGCCCGCACCTGCCGGGTCAGGTTGTTGGCCAGCTCGTTCACCGACTCGGTGAGGTCCTGCCAGGTGCCGTCCACGCCCGGCACCCGGGCCTGGCCGCCGAGCCGACCGTCGGTGCCCACCTCGCGGGCGACCCGGGTCACCTCGTCGGCGAACGAGCCCAGCTGGTCGACCATCGTGTTGATGCTCGTCTTGAGCTGGAGGATCTCGCCCCGCGCATCCACGTCGATCTTCTGCGAGAGGTCGCCGCGGGCCACGGCGGTGATCACCAGCGCGATGTTGCGGACCTGGCCGGTGAGGTTGTTGGCCATCAGGTTGACGTTGTCGGTCAGGTCCTTCCAGATGCCGGCCACCCCCGGCACGCTCGCCTGACCGCCCAGCGTGCCGTCGGTACCCACCTCGCGGGCGACCCGGGTCACCTCCACCGCGAAGGCGGAGAGCTGGTCGACCATCGTGTTCAGGGTGCCGGCCAGCGCCGCGACCTCGCCCTGCGCCTCGATGTCGATCTTCTTGGAAAGATCACCGCGGGCGACCGCGGTGGCGACCTCGGCGATGTTGCGGACCTGACTGGTCAGGTTGTTCGCCATCAGGTTGACGTTGTCGGTCAGGTCCTTCCAGATGCCCGACACCCCGCGCACCCGCGCCTGGCCGCCCAGGATGCCCTCGGTGCCCACCTCGCGGGCGACCCGGGTCACCTCGTCGGCGAACGCCGAGAGCTGGTCGACCATCGTGTTGACGGTGGTGACCAGCTCCAGGATCTCGCCCCGGGCGTCGACGGTGATCTTCTTCGACACGTCGCCGCGCGCCACCGCCGTGGTCACCTCGGCGATGTTGCGCACCTGGCTGGTCAGGTTGTTGGCCATCAGGTTGACGCTGTTGGTGAGGTCCTTCCACGTCCCGGACACCCCCGGCACGCTCGCCTGACCGCCGAGGATGCCCTCGGTGCCGACGTCCCGGGCGACCCGGGTCACCTCGTCCGCGAAGGCCCCGAGCTGGTCCACCATCGTGTTGATGGTGTTCTTCAGCTCCAGGATCTCGCCGCGCGCGTCCACCTGGATCTTCTGCGACAGGTCGCCCCGGGCGACCGCCGTCGTCACCTGGGCGATGTTGCGGACCTGGTCGGTGAGGTTGTTCGCCATGAAGTTGACGTTGTCGGTCAGGTCCCGCCAGACCCCGGCCGCGCCCGGCACCTGCGCCTGACCGCCCAGCCGGCCCTCGGTACCGACCTGGCGGGCCACCCGGGTCACCTGCTCGGCGAAGCCCGACAGCTGGTCCACCATCGTGTTGATGGTGTTCTTCAGCTCCAGGATCTCGCCGCGCGCGTCCACCTCGATCTTCTGCGAGAGGTCCCCGCGCGCCACGGCGGTCGTCACCTGCGCGATGTTGCGGACCTGGCCGGTCAGGTTGTCGGCCATGAAGTTCACCGAGTCGGTCAGGTCCCGCCAGACCCCGGCGACGCCCGGCACCTGCGCCTGACCGCCCAGCCGGCCCTCCGTACCCACGTCCAGAGCCACCCGGGTCACCTGCGCGGCGAAGCCGTTGAGCTGGTCCACCATCGTGTTGACGGTGTTCTTCAGCTCCAGCATCTCGCCGGCCACCTCGACCGTGACCTTGCGCGACAGGTCGCCCTTGGCCACCGCGGTCGTCACCTGGGCGATGTTGCGCACCTGCGCGGTCAGCCGGCCGGCCATCGTGTTGACCGAGTCCGCGAGGTCCTTCCAACTGCCCGAGACGCTGCGCACCTTGGCCTGGCCGCCGAGCTTGCCCTCGGTACCGACCTCACGGGCCACCCGGGTCACCTCGTCGGTGAACTCCGACAGCTGGTCCACCAGGCCGTTGACGGTCCGGCCGATCTTCAGGTACTCGCCGCGCAGCGGGTGGCTCACCCCGTTGCCGTGCAGCGAGCGCAGCTCCATCTTCTGGTCCAGATCGCCCTCGGCGATCGACGCCAGCACCCGGCCGACGTCGGCCATCGGCCGGGCCAGGTCGTCGATCAGCGAATTGCAGTTGTCGACCGCCGCCATCCAGGCGCCCTCGCCGGCACCGGTCTCCAGCCGCTCGTTCAACCGGCCCTCGCGGCCCACCGCCCGGCGCACCCGGGCCAGCTCGCCCGTCAGGTGCTGGTTGCGCTCGGCGACCTCGTTGAACACCGCGGCGATCTCCGCCAGCGGTCCGTCACCCGGCACCGTCAACCGCCGCCGGAAGTTGCCGTCCCGCATCGCGGTGAGCGCCGCCAGCAGCTTGCGCAGCTCGGCGGGCTCGGCTCCCCGGCTGTGGTTGGCTCGCCGGCCGGCCGCGCTCCGCGGCGCGGCCCCGGACCGCCCGCCACGCTGAGCGGGCGGCGTCGTACCGGTTGCGTCCTTGGTGGCCGAACTCAACGGGCCCCTCCCAGATCGTGAACTGCCCGGCGTCCGACCGCGGCCCGTACGGGCCCGGAACCGGACACCGGTCCGGCGTATCTGCGTCCCGGCGACCGCGCGGCCGACCGGAACCCGCATCGACCGTACTGCTCCGGACGGCCGTCGCGGACCCCCCAGTCTGGCAGCACCTGCGCCGGGTATACGGCCGGTTGCGCTCGGTTGGTACCGCCCCGGCCGAAACAGGTGGGCAGAATCACCCTCAGGTGCCCGTTTCGACGCCCCGCCCCCGCGGGGAACCAACCGGAAAGTAGGGTGGAGCGCTGCACCGGGCCACAACCCGACCCAGCGCCGCCGCTCACCCCGCCGGCGCGTCCGGGGAGTCGGCGCCGCACCCGGACAGCCAGGGCCAGAGCAGAGGAGAAGTGGCAACGTGGTCACCGCGCGCGCAGCCGCCACCTTCGAACCCGTCGGCCGGTCCGCCGGGGCCGCACGGGCGTTCGTCCGGGACGCGCTGCTCGGCTGGGGCCTGCCCGAGGTGGTCGACGACGCCGTGGTCCTGGTCAGCGAACTGGTCACCAACGCCGTCGTGCACGCGGGCACCGCCGCCGAGGTCTGCTGCCTGCGCGAGGCGGAGACCGTCCGGATCGAGGTCACCGACCACCACCCCGAACGCGGCCTGCCCGCCTACGCCGACGTCCCCGTCACCGCCTCCGACCGCTACGCCGATCCCGACGGCGAGGGCGGCCGCGGCCTGCTGATGTGCTCCGCCCTGGCCGAACGCTGGGGCGTCGAGTACGGCGCGGGCAGCAAGACCGTCTGGTTCCGCCTCCCGCTGCCGGCCCACGTCACCGGCACCCGGTACGCCGTGCCCGCCACCCCCGGCAGCGAACTTCCCAGCAGTACCAGCCCACTGCGCGTCGCCGTGGTCCAACTCGACGACGACGGCCGTGTCCTCGCCTGGAACCCCGACGCCGAGGCGCTCTTCCAGCACCCGGCCGACACCGTCCTCGGCCGCCCCTGGGCCGACCTCGCCGTCTGGCCCCAGGGCCCCGGCACCGGTCTCGGCCTCGGCCTGGCCGCCACCCTCCGGCTGGCCCGCTGGGAGGGCAGCTTCGGCCTGCGGCGTTCCGACGGCCGCACCGTCGAGGTCTACGGCGTGCAGGTCCGCGTCCGCGACACCGACGGCATCCCCTCCACGCTCTGTCTGCTCGTCCTCGAACCCGACCGCGCGGTGCTCCGCTCCCCCGCCCGCACCCTGCCCGGCGACAAGACCGAACAGGGTGGCGCGCGGCTCGACCTGCTCACCGGCTCGGCCGGCACCGACGACCTCGGCACCCTGCTCCAGCGCACCGTCGAACGCGCCCGCGACCTCCTCGACGCCGACGCCGCCTACGTGCTGCTCACCACCGAGGACGAGACGGAGTTCGAGGTCCGCGCCGCCACCGGCCTCACCACCGGGCACCGCCGCCACGCCCGCTTCCCGGTCGAGACCGGCAACCGCTACGACTCCGCCCGGATGCCGTCCGTCCACGAGGACCTCAGCACCCGCCCCACCGGCCTCGCCCTCCTCGCCAACAGCGGACTGCGTTCCCTGCTCACCGTCCCGCTCAAGGTCGAGGGACGGCTGATCGGCTCGCTCGGCATCGCCGCCGCGGCACCCGGCCGCTACGACAACGAGGACGCGCTGCGGCTGCAGTTCGCCGCCGACCGGGTCGCCCTCGCCATCGAGAGCACCCGGCTCACCGAGCTCGAACGGCTCCGCCGCGGCTCGCTCTCCTTCCTCGTCGAGGCCTCCGACCTGCTGGCCGGCACCCTGCAGCACGAGCAGACGCTCGCCCTGATGGCGCAGATGGCCGTCCCCACCCTGGCGTCCTGGTGCGCCGTCTACACCAACGGCGACCACGGTGCCCCGGCCTCCCTCGCCTTCGTCCTGCACGAGGACGAGGACCGGATCGACCCGCTGCGCGCCCTGCTCGACAAGACCTCGGTCCCCGAGTCCGGCCCCACCCACGGCGTCCGCTTCTGGACCGCCCCGAGCGACACCGCCCGCGCCGGCGGACTCGCCGACAGCCCCGAACTCGGCGGTCTGCTGGGCGAGACGGTGGTCCTGCCGCTCACCGCCCGCAACCGCGTCATCGGCCTGCTCGCGCTCGGCTCGCCGGCCGGCATCCGGTTCCGCCAGGAGATCCTGGAGCTCGCCGAGGACCTCTCCCGCCGGGCTGCCCTCGCGCTCGACAACTCCCGGCTCTACTCCGAGCGCACCGCCACCAGCCAGGCCCTGCAGCGCAGTCTGCTGCCGCCGGACCTGCCCGAGATCCCGGGCGTCGAGGTGGACGTCTACTACCAGGCCGCCGGCGAGGGGAACGAGGTCGGCGGCGACTTCTACGACCTCTTCACCATCCGCGAGGGCACCTACGGCTTCGCCATCGGCGACGTCTGCGGCACCGGCCCCGAGGCCGCCTCCGTGACCGGCCTCGCCCGCCACTCGCTGCGCCTGCTCGCCCGCGAGGGCCTGGACGCGCCACAGGTCCTCAGCCGGCTCAACGCGGCCATCCTGGACGAGGGTTCGCGCAGCCGCTTCCTCACCCTGCTCTACGGCGAGCTGACCCCGCAGCCGGACGGCAGCACCGAGCTCTCGCTGGTCTGCGCCGGCCACCCGCTGCCGCTGCGGCTGCGCACCGACGGCCAGGTCGACCGGGCCGCCACCCCGCAACCGCTGCTCGGCGTCCTGGACGAACTCGAGCTCACCGCCGAGCGGTTGGTGCTCGCCCCCGGCGAGGTCCTGCTCTGCGTCACCGACGGCGTCACCGAGCGTCGGGAGGGTCGACGGATGCTTGGCGACGACGGCCTCGCGGAGGTCCTCACCGGCTGCACCGGGCTGACCGCGGGTGCGGTGGCCCTGCGGGTGCAGCGGGCGGTCGAGCGGTTCGCCCCGGAGCCGCCCTCCGACGACATGGCGATCCTCACCCTGCGGGTGCCCACCCAGCGCACCGGCTGAGGTCCGGGCTCTTCTCCCGGGCTCTCCGTGGCCCCGTCCGGGACCTTCGGCGTGCCATCGATGAGCGATCGTGAGCGTTCCACAGCTGACAGCGTGACAAATTGTACGATTCACAAGGGTACAAGCTCGCCGGGCCGGGTACACCGATCTCACCGGGGAATCCCCCGGCGGGGACACGACCAGCGGTTCTCCGCTGAGCCGTCATTCTGACCGCAGCCGTCGCACGCTCCAGCCGTGCGCCCTCGGCGCGGTCGCGCGCATCCACCTCATCGAACATCCCCCTGTGGTCGATCGCGCCCTGCGCGCGCCCAGAGTGAAAGGAGCCTCCGGTGAGCAACGACGCTACCGGGGCACAGAACGCCCGCTCCACCGGAGCCGACGCGGGTAACCTCGGCTACCTCGCCCTCGGCCTGACTCTCCTCGCCTACGGTCTTCTCTCCACCGGCCTCCTCAGTGGCACCGGGGTAGGGGACTCGGCACACCTCGCCCACCTCGTCGGCGGTCTCACCCTGTTCGTCGCCGGTATCTGGCAGCTCCGCGGCGGCGAGGGCTTCACCGGGACGGCCTTCACCAGCCTCGGGGCCTTCTGGGCCACCTGGTCCGCGGCCGGAGGTGCCGGCAAGAACGCCGCCGGGCTGTTCCTGCTCCTGTGGGCCCTGCTCGCCCTCACCCTCACCGCGGCCAGCTGGAACGCGGGCCTGTTCGGCCGTGCCGTCTACGGGCTGCTGACCGTCTCCCTGGTGCTCTCCGCCTTCGCCAGCTTCAACACCTCCGGCGGTCTCGCCAAGTTCGCCGGCTGGGTCGCCGCGGCCTCCGGGCTCGTCGCCTGGTACTGGGCCACCGCGTCGCTGACCAACAGCGCGTGGGGCCGGACCGTCCTGCCGGTCAAGTAGCCGGAGAAACGCCGGTGGGCCGGACCTCCCCGCGCGGGGAGGTCCGGCCCACCGGCGTGTGTCGCCGCGGCTCAGCCGCGGGTGTCGGCCCGCTCCGCGGTGGACGCACCGGCCGCCCGGCCGGCCGTGGCCCGAGCCGCCGCCCGGCGGTCCTGCCGGCGGGCGAAGCCCGCCTGGGCCGCGTAGGAGAGGAGCAGGATGGCGACGGCGACCAGGCCGTCCGCCCAGAAGTGGTTGGCCGTGACGACCACGACCGCGACCGTCAGCACCGGATGCAGCACCACCAGCCAGCGCAGTGGACTCGGCGACACCTTGATCACCGCCACCGCCGCCAGCACGCACCAGGCCACGTGGACCGAGGGCATCGCCGACAACTGCGCGGGCACCACCCCGCCGACCGCGCCGCCGTACACCGACTGCCCGTACTCCGCCGCCACGTCGACGAACCCGTCCTGCGGCAGCATCCTGGGCGGCGCCACCGGGATGAACTGCACGAGGAGGCAGACCGCGGTCGTGATCACCACGGTCGTCCGTACCCACGTGTACCGCGTCCGGTGCCGGAGGTACACCCAGGCCAGCACCGCCAGCATCACCGTGAAGTGCATGGCGGCGTAGTAGTAGTTCGCCGCCCGCACCAGGACCGGGTAGGGCGTCACGGCGGCCTGCCAGGCCGCCTCGTCCGGCAAGCCGACCACCAGCTCCGCCCGGTGGATCCAGCGCGCCCGGTCCAGCGCGTGCTCGGTGCTCATCAGCGAGAGCTTCC
The DNA here is from genome assembly GCF_043950205.1 of Kitasatospora hibisci. Lineage (NCBI taxonomy): Bacteria > Bacillati > Actinomycetota > Actinomycetes > Kitasatosporales > Streptomycetaceae > Kitasatospora > Kitasatospora hibisci. The sequence goes on from NZ_CP171642.1 coordinate 2,784,999, forward strand.
CCACCAGCTGCCACAGCGCGAACAACGCCAGCAGCGTGCCGGCCTCCCGCAGCAACGCCGGCAGCGGACCACGCCGCCACCTCGCCGCCGCGTAGGAGCCCCCGTAGAGCGCGGCCGCGGCGCCCCCGGCGGACTGCCAGGTAAGGGTCAGATTCTGCAACGGTGCGCGCCTCTCCGCCGAGCCGAGGTGTGGTGGCAGAGACGTTAACGCAAAATGGCCCCCTCCAACATTGGAGGGGGCCATTTCGGAATGATTGTTCGGCGGCGTCCTACTCTCCCACAGGGTCCCCCCTGCAGTACCATCGGCGCTGTGAGGCTTAGCTTCCGGGTTCGGAATGTAACCGGGCGTTTCCCTCACGCTATGACCACCGAAACACTATGAAACTATCTACCGCCCACCCATCGATGGCGGGGGTCGTTGTTTCAGAACAACACAGTGGACGCGAGCAACTGAGGACAAGCCCTCGGCCTATTAGTACCGGTCAACTCCACCCCTCACAGGGCTTCCATATCCGGCCTATCAACCCAGTCGTCTACTGGGAGCCTTACCCTCTCAAGGAGGTGGGAGTGCTCATCTCGAAGCAGGCTTCCCGCTTAGATGCTTTCAGCGGTTATCCCTCCCGAACGTAGCCAACCAGCCATGCCCTTGGCAGAACAACTGGCACACCAGAGGTTCGTCCGTCCCGGTCCTCTCGTACTAGGGACAGCCCTTCTCAACACTCCTACGCGCACAGCGGATAGGGACCGAACTGTCTCACGACGTTCTAAACCCAGCTCGCGTACCGCTTTAATGGGCGAACAGCCCAACCCTTGGGACCTACTCCAGCCCCAGGATGCGACGAGCCGACATCGAGGTGCCAAACCATCCCGTCGATATGGACTCTTGGGGAAGATCAGCCTGTTATCCCCGGGGTACCTTTTATCCGTTGAGCGACGGCGCTTCCACAAGCCACCGCCGGATCACTAGTCCCTACTTTCGTACCTGCTCGACCCGTCAGTCTCACAGTCAAGCTCCCTTGTGCACTTACACTCAACACCTGATTGCCAACCAGGCTGAGGGAACCTTTGGGCGCCTCCGTTACCCTTTAGGAGGCAACCGCCCCAGTTAAACTACCCACCAGACACTGTCCCTGATCCGGATCACGGACCCAGGTTAGACATCCAGCACGACCAGAGTGGTATTTCAACGACGACTCCACAACAACTGGCGTTGCCGCTTCAAAGTCTCCCACCTATCCTACACAAGCCGAACCGAACACCAATATCAAGCTATAGTAAAGGTCCCGGGGTCTTTCCGTCCTGCTGCGCGAAACGAGCATCTTTACTCGTAATGCAATTTCACCGGGCCTATGGTTGAGACAGTCGAGAAGTCGTTACGCCATTCGTGCAGGTCGGAACTTACCCGACAAGGAATTTCGCTACCTTAGGATGGTTATAGTTACCACCGCCGTTTACTGGCGCTTAAGTTCTCAGCTTCGCCAGAGCGAACTCTAGCTAACCGGTCCCCTTAACGTTCCAGCACCGGGCAGGCGTCAGTCCGTATACATCGCCTTACGGCTTCGCACGGACCTGTGTTTTTAGTAAACAGTCGCTTCTCGCTGGTCTCTGCGGCCACCCCCAGCTCAGACAGCACGTGTCATCACCAGGAATGGCCCCCCTTCTCCCGAAGTTACGGGGGCATTTTGCCGAGTTCCTTAACCATAGTTCACCCGAACGCCTCGGTATTCTCTACCTGACCACCTGAGTCGGTTTGGGGTACGGGCCGCCATGAAACTCGCTAGAGGCTTTTCTCGACAGCATAGGATCATCCACTTCACCACAATCGGCTCGGCATCAGGTCTCAGGCTACATGTTGTGCGGATTTGCCTACACAACGCCCTACACCCTTACCCCGGGACAACCACCGCCCGGGCTGGACTACCTTCCTGCGTCACCCCATCGCTCACCTACTACCCCGTTGGGTCACCGGCTCCACCACGTCCCATCATCCGAAGACTCCGGGCCGGCTTCACGGGCTTAGCATCAAGAGGTTCAGCGTTGGCGCTTCAAAGCGGGTACGGGAATATCAACCCGTTGTCCATCGACTACGCCTGTCGGCCTCGCCTTAGGTCCCGACTTACCCTGGGCAGATCAGCTTGACCCAGGAACCCTTGGTCAATCGGCGCAAGAGTTTCCCACTCTTGTATCGCTACTCATGCCTGCATTCTCACTCGTATACCGTCCACGACTCGATTCCTCGGCCGCTTCACCCGGCACACGACGCTCCCCTACCCATCCACACAGCCGTTGGGCCTATTATGTGAATGACACGACTTCGGTGGTGTGCTTGAGCCCCGCTACATTGTCGGCGCGGAATCACTTGACCAGTGAGCTATTACGCACTCTTTCAAGGGTGGCTGCTTCTAAGCCAACCTCCTGGTTGTCTCTGCGACTCCACATCCTTTCCCACTTAGCACACGCTTAGGGACCTTAGTCGGTGTTCTGGGCTGTTTCCCTCTCGACCATGGAGCTTATCCCCCACAGTCTCACTGCCACGCTCTCACTTACCGGCATTCGGAGTTTGGCTAAGGTCAGTAACCCGGTGAGGCCCATCGCCTATCCAGTGCTCTACCTCCGGCAAGAAACACGTGACGCTGCACCTAAATGCATTTCGGGGAGAACCAGCTATCACGGAGTTTGATTGGCCTTTCACCCCTAACCACAGGTCATCCCCCAGGTTTTCAACCCTGGTGGGTTCGGTCCTCCACACGGTCTTACCCGCGCTTCAACCTGCCCATGGCTAGATCACTCCGCTTCGGGTCTTGGGCATGCAACTGGGTCGCCCTATTCGGACTCGCTTTCGCTACGGCTACCCCACACGGGTTAACCTCGCTACACACCGCAAACTCGCAGGCTCATTCTTCAAAAGGCACGCAGTCACGGCCACCAGCAAGCTGATGACGACGCTCCCACGGCTTGTAGGCACACGGTTTCAGGTACTATTTCACTCCGCTCCCGCGGTACTTTTCACCATTCCCTCACGGTACTATCCGCTATCGGTCACCAGGGAATATTTAGGCTTAGCGGGTGGTCCCGCCAGATTCACACGGGATTTCTCGGGCCCCGTGCTACTTGGGAGATGAGCAAGCAAGCCGTACAGATTTCGCCTACGGGGGTCTTACCCTCTACGCCGGACCTTTCGCATGTCCTTCGACTATCCATACGGTTTCTGACTCGCCCAGCCGCCGGCAGACGACTGAAGCTCATTCCCACAACCCCCAAGCGGCAACCCCTGCCGGGTCTCACACCACCTAGGTTTAGCCTCATCCGGTTTCGCTCGCCACTACTCCCGGAATCACGGTTGTTTTCTCTTCCTGCGGGTACTGAGATGTTTCACTTCCCCGCGTTCCCTCCACACTGCCTATGTGTTCAGCAGCGGGTGACAGCCCATGACGACTGCCGGGTTTCCCCATTCGGACACCCCCGGATCAAAGCTCGGTTGACAGCTCCCCGGGGCCTATCGCGGCCTCCCACGTCCTTCATCGGTTCCTGGTGCCAAGGCATCCACCGTGCGCCCTTAAAAACTTGGCCACAGATGCTCGCGTCCACTGTGCAGTTCTCAAACAACGACCAGTCACCCACCTCCAAGAACCCGAAGGCACCTCTTCAGTGAGACCGGCAACTCTGAAGCAACGACCATACAGCCGTTCCCTCAGGACCCAACAACGTGCCCGACACACCCGATCAACAATCCGCGTTCCACGCCGAAGCAGTACTAACGAATCCCAACCCAGTGTGCCGAATAGTCAACGTTCCACCCATGAGCGAGCACTCCGGGACATTCGCCCGAAGCTGCTATGTGCTCCTTAGAAAGGAGGTGATCCAGCCGCACCTTCCGGTACGGCTACCTTGTTACGACTTCGTCCCAATCGCTGGTCCCACCTTCGACGGCTCCTCCCCTTACGGGTTAGGCCACCGGCTTCGGGTGTTACCGACTTTCGTGACGTGACGGGCGGTGTGTACAAGGCCCGGGAACGTATTCACCGCAGCATGCTGATCTGCGATTACTAGCAACTCCAACTTCATGGGGTCGAGTTGCAGACCCCAATCCGAACTGAGGCCGGCTTTTTGGGATTCGCTCCGCCTCGCGGCATCGCAGCCCTTTGTACCGACCATTGTAGCACGTGTGCAGCCCAAGACATAAGGGGCATGATGATTTGACGTCGTCCCCACCTTCCTCCGAGTTGACCCCGGCAGTCTCCTGTGAGTCCCCGACATTACTCGCTGGCAACACAGAACAAGGGTTGCGCTCGTTGCGGGACTTAACCCAACATCTCACGACACGAGCTGACGACAACCATGCACCACCTGTATACCGACCACAAGGGGGCGCCTATCTCTAGACGTTTCCGGCATATGTCAAGCCTTGGTAAGGTTCTTCGCGTTGCGTCGATTAAGCCACATGCTCCGCTGCTTGTGCGGGCCCCCGTCAATTCCTTTGAGTTTTAGCCTTGCGGCCGTACTCCCCAGGCGGGGAACTTAATGCGTTAGCTGCGGCACCGACGACGTGGAATGTCGCCAACACCTAGTTCCCAACGTTTACGGCGTGGACTACCAGGGTATCTAATCCTGTTCGCTCCCCACGCTTTCGCTCCTCAGCGTCAGTAATGGCCCAGAGATCCGCCTTCGCCACCGGTGTTCCTCCTGATATCTGCGCATTTCACCGCTACACCAGGAATTCCGATCTCCCCTACCACACTCTAGCCTGCCCGTATCGAATGCAGACCCGGGGTTAAGCCCCGGGCTTTCACATCCGACGCGACAGGCCGCCTACGAGCTCTTTACGCCCAATAATTCCGGACAACGCTCGCACCCTACGTATTACCGCGGCTGCTGGCACGTAGTTAGCCGGTGCTTCTTCTGCAGGTACCGTCACTTGCGCTTCTTCCCTGCTGAAAGAGGTTTACAACCCGAAGGCCGTCATCCCTCACGCGGCGTCGCTGCATCAGGCTTTCGCCCATTGTGCAATATTCCCCACTGCTGCCTCCCGTAGGAGTCTGGGCCGTGTCTCAGTCCCAGTGTGGCCGGTCGCCCTCTCAGGCCGGCTACCCGTCGTCGCCTTGGTAGGCCATTACCCCACCAACAAGCTGATAGGCCGCGGGCTCATCCTGCACCGCCGGAGCTTTCCACCAACCCCCATGCAGAGGAAGGTCATATCCGGTATTAGACCCCGTTTCCAGGGCTTGTCCCAGAGTGCAGGGCAGATTGCCCACGTGTTACTCACCCGTTCGCCACTGATCCACCCCGAAGGGCTTCACCGTTCGACTTGCATGTGTTAAGCACGCCGCCAGCGTTCGTCCTGAGCCAGGATCAAACTCTCCGTGAATGCTTGCCCGTAATCGAGCGAAACACCCGCGTTGAGCGGCACGGCAACCACCGGAATAGGGCGGCCCCGCGCACTGCGTCCTCGCTAGTGTTATTTCAAAAGGAATCTCCAACCCCGGATAATCCGGGGCCGGGGATGTCAACATATCTGGCGTTGACTTTTGGCACGCTGTTGAGTTCTCAAGGAACGGACACTTCCTTCAGGCGGCTCTCACACCGGCCCTCCGGGCGCTTCGTTCTTTCGTGTTTCCAGCTTATCAGACGATTTCCGCTCCGTTTTCCGGGGCTTCCTTCATCCAACTCGCCAGCGCCTTCCCGGGCTTGACGCCCCGTCCGACGTTTCAAACTCTAGCCGATCCCCGCCCCGAAAGGCGAATCCGGCCGCAATCCCCATAAACGCACACACCGAATAGACCCCGCCCCGAACAGGAAAGCGACAAGACGCAATCCAGCCCGAAAGGGAAGGAGTGGTGTTCCAAGGGATTGGCCGCCCCGGGACCGTCCGCGCCGATGCGTGTCCGGTGCTCCCTGCCGAGCGACTAGGGAACACTACGCCGATCCCCGGTCGGATGCAAACGGTGCTTGGAGACGCCGCCGGCCGGACCTCCGAGGGGAACGGGGTCCGGCCGACGGTTTCGGGGGGTTTCGGGGTGGTTCAGCTGTTGGTCGGGAAGCCGAGGTTGATGCCACCGTGCGACGGGTCGAGCCAGCGCTGGGTCACGGCCTTGCCCCGGGTGAAGAAGTGCACGCCGTCCGGGCCGTAGGCGTGGGAGTCGCCGAACAGCGAGGCCTTCCAGCCGCCGAAGGAGTAGTAGGCGACCGGGACCGGGATCGGCACGTTGATGCCGACCATGCCGACCTCCACGTCGTGCTGGAACCGCCGGGCCGCGCCGCCGTCGTTGGTGAAGATGGCGGTGCCGTTGCCGTACGGGTTGGCATTGATGAGGTCGATGCCCTCCTCGTACGAGGCGACGCGCACGACGGACAGTACGGGGCCGAAGATCTCGTCGTTGTAGACGGACATGCCGGGCTTCACGTGGTCGAACAGCGTGGGGCCGAGCCAGAAGCCGTCCGCGGTCGGGGCGCCGTTCTTGTCCTCGGTGGCGACCGGGTGCTTGCGGCCGTCGACGGCGAGCTCCGCACCGTCGGCGACGCCGGACTCCACGTAGGAGGTGACCTTGTCCCGGTGCTGCCCGGTGACCAGCGGTCCCATCTCGGAGTCGCCGTTACAACCGGGGCCGACCTTCAGGGTGGCCATTCGCTGCTTGATCTTCTCGACCAGCTCATCACCGATCGGATCCACCGCGACCAGGACCGAGACGGCCATGCAGCGCTCGCCCGCCGCGCCGAAGCCTGCGTTGATGGCAGCGTCCGCGCTGAGGTCGAGGTCGGCGTCCGGCAGGACCAGCATGTGGTTCTTGGCGCCGCCGAGCGCCTGGACGCGCTTGCCGTAGCGGGTGCCGGTCTCGTAGACGTAGCGGGCGATCGGGGTCGAACCGACGAAGCTGACCGCCTTGACGTCGGGGTGCTCCAGGAGGCGGTCGACGGCGACCTTGTCGCCGTGGACCACGTTGAAGACGCCGGCCGGCAGGCCCGCCTCCTTCCACAGCCCGGCCAGGAAGTTGGCGGCGGACGGATCCTTCTCCGAGGGCTTCACGACCACGGTGTTGCCGGCCGCGATGGCGATCGGGAAGAACCACATCGGCACCATGGCCGGGAAGTTGAACGGCGAGATGATCGCGACCGGGCCGAGCGGCTGGCGGATCGAGTAGACGTCGATACCGGTGGAGGCCTGCTCGCTGAAGCCGCCCTTGACCAGCTGCGGGATGCCGCAGGCGTACTCGACGACCTCCAGGCCGCGGGCGATCTCGCCGAGCGCGTCCGAGTGCACCTTGCCGTGCTCGGACACGATGATCGAGGCCAGCTCGTCCCGGCGCGCGTTGAGCAGCTCACGGAAGTTGAAGAGCACCGTGGTGCGCCTGGCGATCGAGGCGTTGCGCCACTCGGCGAAGGCCGAGGCCGCGGCGGCGACCGCCTGGTCGACCTCGGCGATCTCCGCGAAGTCGACGTGGCCCGTGACCTGGCCGGTGGCCGGGTCGAAGATGTCACCGCGACGGGGCGTGGCGCCGGCGGTGGCGACCGGCTCGCCGCCGATCCAGTGGGTGATGTGCTTGCTCAAGGTCCGTCTGCCTCCGAAGTCCCGGGCGGCATCGTGCCGCCGGTCCCTTGTCTGGCGCCGCCCGCGGGTGGGCCGGGCGACGGGATCACGGGGCTACCGCGCTCACCACCCAGTCTGGTCTCCGTCGACGCGCGCCTCAACGAACAGGCTGACGGGGATCCGGGATTCAGCCTTACAGGTCGTCGGCCGACTCCGCCGAACGGGCGCGGGCGGAGCCGTCGAAGGAAGTCCGTCAGGCGTCCGCGGACTTGTGGGCGTCCCCGCTGGGTCCCCGTCGGCGTCCTCCTCCGCGGCCTCCAGGTAGGGGTCGTGCAGCCCGTCCGGTGCCTCCTGGGTCTCCAGCAGATCGAGCCGGAGGTCCTGCGACCAGGCCAGGGCCCACCGCTTCAGCCCGTCGACCGCGCCGGCCGGGAGCCCCCGGGCGCGGAACCGCCCGTCCGCGGCCTCGGCCAGCGTCTCCAGGCGGTCGGCAAGCACGGTGAGCTGGAAGTCCGCGTCGAGCGCGGTGGCCAACGCCACCAGCTCGCCCTCCCGGTACCAGGCGGTCAGCGCGTGGACGTCGATCAGGTCCCGCGGCATGCCACGGTCGACGAGCAGCGCGGTGGTCAGCGCCGCCGCGTCCTCCAACGCGACGACCGGCACGGCCACGGCCGGCTCCCCGGGCGCGGGAACGCCGAGGTCGAGCCGGACCGGCCGGTGGCCCAGCGGTTCCTTGCGCAGCTCCACCGTGTGCGACCGCCCGCCGAGGGTCAGCCGCACCGAGAGCTGTTCGAGGCGCGGGGTGCCGGGGCGGTCGGCGACCTCGCCGCCGGCCGCCCGGTAGGCGGTGGCAAGGTCGGCGGCGGCCTCCGGCAGGTCGGTCGCGCCGCTCGTCACAAGGGTGAGCCCGTCCTGGGCGCAGGCCCGCACCCCGTGGGCGCGCAGCGCGTGCCCACCGGCGAGGGCTAGCCCGAGCCGGTCGCAGACGGGCGCGGCCAGGTCGGCGAGCCGTAGCTGAGGCGGGCCCGGGTGGGGGGCGGCGTCGACGGCGTCCGGGACGGTGGTCACGCTTCCAGTCTGACGCGGCAGGCCGCTCCGCGCGTCCACGGTCGACCGCCGCGGGGGAGGCCGACCGCAAGGGCACCCGTGAGCCTCACAGGTCGCTGAGCCGGGCGGCGGCCTCGTGCAGGGCGAGTTCCAGCAGCACCGGGTCGTTGAGCCGGCCGGAGCCGTCGGGCGGGACGAGCCAGCGCACGCCCCGGCTGCGCCGCTCGGGGTGCGGGACGACGATCCAGGTGCCCCTGCCCGCGGTGCGCACGCCGGTGCCGACCCAGCGGGCGGCGGTTCCGACGGGCACCAGGAAGCCGACGCTCTCGCCGGCGGGGTCGGTGAGAGCCGGTCCGCAGAAGCCGGTGTCCAGGATGTCGAGGGCCGGGTGGCCGAGCCGGCCGGGCACCGAGAGGACGTCCCAGCGGTGGCCGGCGGGCAGCAGCACCGGTCCCGCCCCGATGCGCTCCCACTGCGCCCGGCAGGCCTGCGGGTCCGGTGCGGCTTCGGCGAGCCAGTGCAGTCCGGCGTGCTCCGTGTCGTGTCCCTTGCGCTCCATGGCGTCTCCCGTCCCCCAGCGTGACTGCTGGCCGTCGTGCGGCGGGAACGAGAGACCCGCCGTCAACGACGAGAGGCGGACGGCGGGCATCTCTTACACGGGTACAGGGGCTTGCCCGGGGAACGGCGGCCGGTGGTCCCGGAAGCCACGTTCACCTGCGCGGGAGCCGGTCGGCGTCCCCCGCGCAGGTGAGCCGACCGAACGGTGCGGACGGGTCCGAGCGGATCAGCTGTCGAAGCCGAGCCCGAGCCGGTCGAGCGTGCGCAGCCAGAGGTTGCGGTGGCCGCCGGTGCGGTCGGCCCGCTCCAGGGAGCGGGTGGTGATCTCGATGCCGGCCCAGCGCACCGGCTCGGGCGGGAACGGCAGCGGCTTGCTGCGGACCATCTCCAGCGAGGTGCGCTCGGTCCGGGTGCCCTCCAGCAGGTCGAGCATCACCTCGGCGCCGAACCGGGTGGCGCCGACGCCGAGTCCGGTGTAGCCGGCGGCGTAGGCGACCCTGCCGCGGTAGGCGGTGTCGAAGAAGGCCGAGAACCGGCTGCAGGTGTCGATCGCGCCGCCCCAGGCGTGCGTGAAGCGCAGGCCCTCCAGCTGCGGGAAGCAGCGGAAGAAGTTGTGCGCCAGGGTGCGGAAGGTCTCCGGCCGCTGGTCGTACTCGTTCCGGACGTGCCCGCCGTAGTGGTAGACCGCGTCGTAGCCGCCCCAGAGGATCCGGTTGTCGGCGGAGAGCCGGAAGTAGTGGAACTTGTTGGCGCTGTCGCTGAGGCCCTGCCGGCCCTTCCAGCCGATCGCGGCCAGCTGCTCGGCGCTGAGCGGCTCGGTCATCAGGGCGTAGTCGTACACCGGGACGATGTACGGGCGGACGCGCTTGACCAGGGACGGGAAGGCGTTGGTGCCGAGCGCGACGCGGCGGGCGAAGACCTGTCCGTAGGGGGTGCGGACGGCCATGCCGCTGCCGTGCTCGCTCAGGGCGTTGGCCGGGGTGTGCTCGAAGATCCGCACGCCCTGGCCGAGGCAGGCCTCCTTGAGGCCCCAGGCCAGCTTCGCCGGGTGGACCATCGCCACGCCGTCCCGGTCCCAGATCCCGCCGAGGAAGGTCGGCGAGTCGACCTGGGCGCGCAGCTCGTCGCGGTCGAGCACGGTGACGTCGAGGCCGTGCCGGGCGACGGCCTCGGCCACCTCGTGCAGTTCGTCGAGCTGGTGCGGCTGGGTGGCGACGTCGATCTCGCCGGTGCGCTCCCACTCGGCGTCGATGCCGTAGCGCCCGAGGGTCGCCTCGATGCCGTCCAGGTTGGCGGCACCGAGGCGCTCCAGGTGGCCGAGCTCGGCGGGCCAGCGCTGCAGGCCGTTGCCGAAGCCGTGGGTCAGGCTGGCCGCGCAGAATCCGCCGTTGCGCCCGGAGGCCGCCCACCCCACCTCCTTGCCCTCGACCAGGACGACGTCCAGCGAGGGGTCGCGCTCCTTGGCGATGAGGGCGGTCCAGAGGCCGGAGTAGCCGCCGCCGACGACCAGCAGGTCGCAGGTGGTGCCGCCGACCAGGGCGGGCAGTGCCGCCGGCCGGCCCGGGTCCTCCAGCCAGAAGGGGGTGGGCCTGGCGTCACTGAGTGCGCGGGCGGAGTCCATGCATTATCAGCCACTTTCTGCACATTGGTGGTGGTTGTCCGGCCGTCTCCCCGACGGTACGCCGGGGAGACGGCCGGGGTGGTCAGGCAGCGGCCTTCCGGCGGTTCCCGAGCCACTGACCGGCGACGGTGAGCACGACGGCGGCGATGAACATCGCGGTGCCGATGACGTTCACCTGCACCGGGATGCCGCGCTGCGAGGCGCCCCAGACGAACATCGGGAAGGTGACCGTGGTCGGGCCCGAGTTGAACTGGGTGATGATGAAGTCGTCGAAGGAGAGCGCGAAGCTGAGCAGCGCGCCGGCCGCGATGCCGGGGGCGGCGAGGGGCAGGGTGATCCGCAGGAAGGTCTGGGTCGGCGTGGCGTAGAGGTCCTGGGCGGCCTGTTCGAGCCTCGGGTCCATGCTCATCACGCGGGCCTTGACCGCCGTCACCACGAAGCTCAGGCAGAACATGATGTGCGCGATGAGGATCGTGGTGAAGCCGAACGGGATGCGCATGTTGAGGAACAGCGTGCCGAGCGAGGCGGCCATGACCACCTCGGGCATGGCCATCGGCAGGAAGATCATCGCGGTGGTGGCGGAGCGGCCGCGGAAGCGGTAGCGGGCCAGCGCGAAGGCGACCATGGTGCCGAGCACGGTGGCGCCGATCGTGGCGAGCACGGCGACCTGGAGGCTCAGCGAGAGCGACTGGCACATGTCGGCGACGCCGCAGGGGTCGGTCCAGGCGTCGGTGGAGAACTCGTTCCACTCGTAGTTGAACTTGCCGACCGGCTTGTTGAACGAGAAGGCGAGGACCACCAGGTTGGGCAGCACCAGGTAGGCCAGGGCCAGCAGGCCTGCCAGCACCACCAGGTGGGCGCGGATCCACGTGAACACTCGGGACATCAGACCAGTTCCTCCGTCCCGGCCTTGCGCATGTAGACCGTCACCATGCCCAGGATCAGGGCCATCAGGATGAAGCTGAGCGCGGCGGCCGTGGGGTAGTCGAGCACGTTCAGGAACTGCTTCTGGATGCCGTTGCCGACCATCTGCTCGCTCGGCGAGCCCAGCAGCTGGGCGTTGATGTAGTCGCCGGAGGCCGGGATGAAGGTGAGCAGCGTGCCCGCGACCACGCCGGGGAGCGAGATCGGGAAGGTCACCTTGCGGAAGGTGGTGAACGGGCGGGCGTAGAGGTCGCCGGCCGCCTCGTGCAGGCGCGGGTCGATCCGCTCCAGCGAGGTGTACAACGGCAGGATCATGAACGGCAGGAAGTTGTAGGTGAGGCCGCAGACCACGGCGAGCGGTGTGGCCAGCACGCGGTCGCCGGAGGTGAGGCCGAGCGCACTGGTGACGTCCAGGACGTGCAGCGCGTTGAGGGCGCCGACCACCGGGCCGCCGTCCGAGAGGATGGTCTTCCAGGCCAGCGTGCGGATCAGGAAGCTGGTGAAGAACGGCGCGATCACCAGGATCAGGATGACGTTGCGCCAGCGCTTCCCGGCCTTGAAGGCGATCGTGTACGCGAGCGGGTAGCCGACGGCCAGGCAGAGCAGGGTCGCGGTGGCGGCGTAGCCGAACGATCGGACGAAGTGCCAGCGGTACTCGACCAGGGCGTCCCAGTAGGTGGAGACGTGCCAGGTGACGCGGAAGCCGTCCTCCAGCGAGCCGGTCTGCAGCGAGGTGGAGGCCTGGTAGACCATCGGCACCGCGAAGAAGACGACCAGCCAGGCGATGCCGGGCAGCAGCAGCCAGTACGGGGTGAGCTTGCGCCGCGTCCTCGGGGCGGGCGCCGGGGGCGTGCCGCCGTCGGGGGGTATGGCCTGCGGCGGCGCGGCCGCGGTGGTGGTGGTCATGCCGCGGCCTCCCCGGTGCCCGCGTCGATCGCCTGGGAGGCGTCCAGGGCGAAGGAGTGCGCGGGGTTCCAGTGCAGGACGACGGGCGCGCCTGGGACGATCCGGGCGTCGCGCTCCATGTTCTGCTCGAAGACCGTCACCTCCTGGCCGCCGTCGGTGCGCACCACGTACTGGGTGGAGACGCCGATGAAACTGGAGTCGAGCACGGTGCCGGCCAGCCGGTTGCGGCCGTCGCCGACCTCGGCGGAGGCGTGCTCGATGGTGATCTTCTCCGGCCGCACGCCGAGGTGGACCTTGGTGGCGTCGGTGGCGCAGCGGGCCTTCGGGACGGCGAGCCGGACGCCGGCGGCGGTGAGCAGCAGGTCGCCGCCCTCGCTGCCGCTGACGTCGGCGGGCAGCAGGTTGGACTGGCCGAGGAAGTTGGCCACGAAGGTGGTGCCGGGGTTCTCGTAGAGGTCGGCGGGGGCGCCGAGCTGCTCGACCTGGCCTCCGTTCATCACCGCGATGGTGTCGGCCATGGTCATGGCCTCCTCCTGGTCGTGGGTGACGTGGACGAAGGTGATGCCGACCTCGGTCTGGATCCGCTTGAGCTCCAGCTGCATCTGGCGGCGGAGCTTGAGGTCGAGGGCGCCGAGCGGCTCGTCGAGGAGCAGCACCTGCGGGTGGTTGATCAGCGCGCGGGCGACGGCGACGCGCTGCTGCTGGCCGCCGGAGAGCTGGTGCGGCTTGCGCCGGGCGTACTGGCCGAGTTCGACGAGTTCGAGCATCTCGTCGACCTGCTTCTTGACGTCCTTCTTGCCGCGCCGGCGCAGGCCGAAGGCGACGTTCTCGAAGATGTCGAGGTGCGGGAAGAGCGCGTAGCTCTGGAAGACGGTGTTCACCGGCCGCTTGTACGGGGGCAGGGCGGTGACGTCCTGGCCGCCGATCAGGACGGTGCCGGTGGTGGGCTCCTCCAGGCCGGCGATCATCCGCAGCGTGGTGGTCTTGCCACAGCCGGAGGCGCCGAGCAGGGCGAAGAAGGACCCCTGCGGGATGGTCAGGTCCAGCGGGTGGACCGCGGTGAAGGAGCCGTAGGTCTTGCCGATGCCGGTGAGGCGGACGTCGCCGCCGGCGGCCGCGGAGCTCTGCTGCTCTGTCATGGGTGCTGTCTCTCTGGTTTCTCTGCCGTCAGTGGGGGTCAGGCGCCGATGAGCTTGGAGAACTTCTCCTCGAAGTCGCTCTCCTCGGTCTCGGTGAGGCTCCGGAAGACGTGCGCCTTGGCCGCCATCTCGGGGGTGGGGACGACCAGCGGGTTGGCCGCGCTGTCCGGGGCGAGGGTGGCCAGTTCCTCCTTCACGCCGGTGACGGCGGAGACGAAGCCGATGCCCGCGGTCAGCTGCGCCGCGATCTTCGGCTGATAGTAGAAGTCGATCAGCTTCTCGGCGTTCGTCTTGTGCTGGGCCTTGGCCGGGACCAGCAGGTTGTCGGTACTGGTCACGAAGCCCTTCTCGGGGATGACGAACTCGATGTCCGGGTTGTCGGCGCGCAGTTGGATCAGGTCACCGCCCCAGGCGACGCAGGCGGCGATGTCTCCGGAGGAGAGCTCCTGGCCGTAGTCGTTGCCGGTGAAGCGACGGATCTGCTTGCTGTCGACGGCCTTCTGCAGCCGGGCGATCGCGGCGCCGTAGTCGTCGGCGGTGAACTTCGCCGGGTCCTTGCCCATGTCCAGCAGGGTGATGCCGATGCTGTCGCGCATCTCGGAGAGGAAGGTCACCCGGCCCTTGAGGTCGGGGTCCTCCAGCAGCTGGGAGACGCTGGTGACCTCCTTCCCCTTGGTGGCCTTCTTGTTGTAGGCGATGACCACCTGGATGCCGGCCCACGGGTAGCTGTAGAGCCGGCCCGGGTCCCAGTCCGGGGCGCGGAAGCGGGACTCGACGTTGGTGATGGCGGTGGTGAGGTTGGCCGGGTTGAGCTTCTGCGCCCAGCCGAAGCGGATCAGCCGGGCGGCCATCCAGTCGGTGAGCACCATCAGGTCGCGGCCGGTGTCCTGGCCCGCCGCGAGCTGCGGCTTCACCTTGCCGAAGAACTCGACGTTGTCGTTGACGTCCTCGGTGTACTTGACCTTGATCCCGGTGGCGGCGGTGAAGGCCTCCAGGGTGCCGTGCTTCTCCGTGTCGTTCTCGTCGGTGTCGACGTAGAGCGGCCAGTTGGAGAAGTTCACCTCCTTCTCGCTGTCCGAGAGGTCCTCGGCGGCGTTCGCGGTGGACTCGCCGGTCCCGTCGGTGCTCCTGGCCGGCGGGATACCGCAGGCGGCCAGCGAACCCGCGCCGGCGGTGAGGGCGGCGGCGCGCAGCACGGTGCGCCGGCTGAGGGCGGCCCGGCCGCTGGTCAGACTGCGTTCCCAGGCCTTGCGGACCGGTTCCGACAATCCGTCGGTGAGCTCGTTGAACGCCATGGGACGGGCCTCCTGGGGGGCGAAGGGGGGGTGTGGGGACCACCCGGGTCCGGTTATCTGTCTCCGAAGACGGTGCGGTGCCAGTCCTTGCGGGCGACCGCGGTGGTGTCGAACATGACGTGCTTGACCTGGGTGTACTCGTCCAGCGAGTACTGCGACATGTCCTTGCCGTAGCCGGAGGACTTGTAGCCGCCGTGGGGCATCTCGCTGATGATCGGGATGTGGTCGTTGACCCAGACGCAGCCGGCCGCGAGCTCGCGGGTGGCCCGCAGCGACCGGTGGACGTTGCCGGTCCAGGCCGAGGCGGCCAGGCCGTAGGGGGTGTCGTTGGCCAGCCGCAGGCCCTCGTCGTCGCCGTCGAAGGGCAGTACGACCAGGACCGGGCCGAAGACCTCGCCCTGGACGACCTCGCTGTCCTGGGCGGCGCCGGTGATCAGGGTGGGGCGGTAGTAGGCGCCGCGGGTGAGGTCGGTGCCGTCGTGGCCCTTCTCCGGCGCGGCGCCGCCGGTGACCACGGTCGCGTACCCGCGGGCGCGCTCGACGAAGCCGGCCACCCGGTCGCGGTGGGTGAAGGAGACCAGCGGGCCGAGGTCGGTCTGCGGGTCGAGCGGGTCGCCCAGCCGGATCGCGCCGTACAGCTCGGCCACGCCGGCCACGAACGCGTCGTAGAGCGGCCGCTGGACGTAGGCGCGGGTCGCCGCGGTGCAGTCCTGACCGCTGTTGATCAGCGAGGCGGCGACCGCGCCGTGCACGGCGGCGTCCAGGTCGGCGTCGTCGAAGACGACGAACGGGGCCTTGCCGCCGAGCTCCAGGTGGGTGCGCTTGACGGTCGCGGTGGCGAGTTCGGCGACCCGCTTGCCGACCTGGGTGGAGCCGGTGAAGGAGACCATCGCGACGTCCGGGTGCACGACCAGGTGCTCCCCCGCGACCCGGCCGGCACCGGTGACGACGTTGACCACGCCGTCCGGGACGCCGGCCAGGGTGCAGGCGCGGGCGAACATCAGCGAGGTGAGCGGGGTCAGCTCGGCCGGCTTGAGGACGATCGTGTTGCCGGCGGCGATCGCCGGGAGGATCTTCCAGGCGGCCATCTGCAGCGGGTAGTTCCAGGGCGAGATCGAGCCGACCACGCCGATCGCCTCGCGCCGCACGTACGAGGTGTGGTCGCCGGAGTACTCGCCGGCCGCCCTGCCCTCCAGGTTGCGGGCGGCCCCGGCGAAGAAGGCGGTGTTGTCGATGGTGCCGGGGACGTCGAACTCGGTGGAGAGCTTGATCGGCTTGCCGGTCTGCGAGGTCTCCACCCGGGCGAGGTCGGCGGCCGCGTCGGTGAGGACGGCGGCCAGCCGGGTCAGCACCTCGGAACGCGCAGCGGGCGTGGCCCCGGCCCACCCGGGCAGGGCGGACCGGGCGGCGGCGACGGCCTCGTCGACCTGGCCGGCGGAGGCCAGCGCGAGCTCCTCGACGACGCTGCCGTCGGCGGGGTTGACGACCTGGAAGGGATCACCGCTCCCCCGGCTCTGCCGGCCCGCGATGTACTGCGCGCCCGCGCCGAAGTGGGTCAGGTCCATCTGGTTCCTCCAAGTCCCGGTGGTTCGAGTGCCGCACGGACGGCCGCGTCGGCCCCCGTCGTGCTGCACGCGCCGACGGGCCGAGGGCCCGCACCGGCGTCGTACGGCTGGTCGAGCCGCCGCGCTCGGGGTGCGGGGGAATCCGTCCGGTCGATCACCGGGGAGCGCGATCCTGGCAGGCCCGCCGGACACCCGACAAGGGATTCCGCCGTTGCGTTCTGGTCACGCGACGGATTCCGACGGTGCTGTCCGGGGCTCGCCACAGCCGACCCGCTGACCATGCCCGCTGCCGCCGCCGCGTGACAAGGGTCACTCCGACAACCTCGGGGCGAAGCGCCTTACAAGGTGCAAGGCTTCGGGCAGGGCAACAGGTCGTCGCCGCGATGGATGATTTACCTGACACTCTGAACCCTGGAGGCCCCGCGATGCTCCCCACCGTCGCCCGTGTGCTCGACCTGGAGGTGATGCGCCGCGGCCTCCCCCAGGTGGTGGCCGGCGCCGACCGGCTGGAGCGCCCCGTCCGCTGGGTCCACGTCAGCGAGCTGCCCGACGTCGCCGGCGTGCTCCAGGGCGGCGAGCTGGTCCTGACCACCGGGATCGCCCTGCCCGGGGACCGCGAGGGCCTGGCCCGGTACGTGCGCGAGCTGGACGAGGTCGGCGTGGCCGGGCTGGTCATCGAGTTCGGCCGGCGCTACTTCGACTCGCTGCCGCGCGCCCTGGTCCACGCCGCCGAGCAGCGCGGCCTGCCGCTGATCGCCCTCCGCCGCGAACTGCGCTTCGTCGCCGTCACCGAGGCCGTGCACGCGCTGGTGGTCAACGCCCAGCTGGAGCAGCTGCGCACCTCGGAGGCGGTCCACCAGGTCTTCAACGAACTGGTGGTGGAGGGCGCCGAGCCGGCCGAGGTGGTGCGGCAGGTGGCCCGGATGGCCGGCGCACCGGTGGTCCTGGAGAACCTCGCCCACCAGGTGCTGGCGCACGACGCCGCGGGCCGGCCGGAGACCGAGCTGCTGGAGGACTGGGAGCGCCGCTCACGCGGTGTCCGCCCGGCCGGGCGGACCGGCCACGACCCGCGCAGCGGCTGGCTGGTGACCACGGTCGGCGCCCGCGGCCAGGACTGGGGGCGGCTGGTGTTGGTGCAGGACCCGGGGGCGTTGCCGGACGGCGACCCGCACCCGCACACCATGCTGCTGGAGCGCGGGGCCTCCGCCCTGGCGCTGAACCGGCTGGTGGTCCGGGACCGGGAGAGCCTGGAGCGGCAGACCCACCGCACCCTGCTCTCCGGCATCCTCACCCACGCGCTGACCGTCTCCGAGGTGGCCCTGCGCGCGCAGGCGCTGGGTGTGCCGCTGGAGGGCCGGCGCCTGGTCGGCGTGGTGCTGCGGCAGCGGCGCGGGCCGATCCCGGCGGCGCTGGAGGCCCAGGCCCGGCTACGCGACTTCACCGAGCTGGCCGCCGGTGCCGTCCGCGGCTGCCGGCTGTCCGCCCTGGTCGGCGCGCTGGACGACGAGGGCGTGGGCGTGCTGATCGCGCTCGGTGCCCAGCAGGACGAGCACACCGCGCTGGACGCCTTCGCCGCCGCGCTGCGCCGGCTGACCGCGGAGTCCTCCCGGGACGCCGCGCCCGCGCCGGCCCCGGTCATCGCGGTCGGCTCCTCGGTCGGATCGGTCCGCGACGCCCGGCGCACCCTGCTGGAGGCCACCCAGGTCGCCGACGCCGCGCTGCACGACGCGCCCGGCGGCCGGGCGGCCGCGTACTACCGGCTGCCCGACGTCCGCCTGCGCGGCCTGCTCCACCTGCTGCGCGACGACGCCCGGCTGCAGACCTACGTGGAGCGCGAGCTGGGCCCGCTGCTCGCGTACGACGCGGAGCACAACGGCCAGCTGGTGCAGATGCTGCGGATCTACCTGGAGCAGGGCCGGAACAAGTCCGCGGCGGCGGACGCCGCGCACCTGTCCCGGCCGTCCTTCTACGACCGGCTGCACAAGGTCGAGCGGATCCTCGGCGTCGACCTCGACCAGGTCGAGTCCTGCCTCTCCCTGCACGTGGCCCTGCTGGCGCTGGACGCCGTGCGCCGGTAGCCCTGGGCCCCGGCGCGCCCCCGGCGGGCCCGGTGACCCCCGGCCCGGGACGACGGGCCGGGACGACGGGCCGGGACCGGGCGGCTACACCCCGGTGATGCGGGTCCAGACCTTGTGCAGGTCCGGCCGCTCGGCGGCGGAGACGTCGCGCATGGTGTGCAGCCGGGCCCGCATCTCCTCGGTCGGGAAGACGAGCGGGTGCTCCGCCAGCTCGGCCGTCTCCCGGTCCCCGCTGTCGGCCAGCACCTCGCGGGCGGCCGGCACCGGGCAGATGTACTGCACGGCGGCGGCCAGCTCGGCCGCCACCTCCGGCCGGTAGTAGTGGTCGATCAGCAGTTCGGCGTTGCGCTTGTGCCCGGCCCGGTTGGGGACCAGCAGGCTCTCCGCCCAGAGCTCGCCGCCCTCCTCGGGCACCACGAAGGCGATGTCCGGGTTCTCGGCGGTGAGCTGGACGGCGTCGCCGGAGTACGCCTGGCAGGCCAGCGCGGCGCCGGAGGCGAGGTCGCTGGTGTAGTCGTTGCCGGTGAAGCGCCGGATGTGCCGGCTGTCGACCATCCGCTGCACCTGGTCCATCGCCCGGTGCGCGTCGTCCCCGGTGAAGGCCGAGATGTCGGCGCCGTGGGAGAGCATCAGCAGGCCGAGCGCCTCGTCCAGCCCGGCGAAGAGGGTGACCCGGCCCTTCAGGTCCGGCGCCCAGAGGTCGGTGACGGACGCCAGCTCCCGGCCGAGCTCCTTGCGGTTGTAGGCGATGCCGGTGATCCCGGACTGCCAGGGCACGCTGCGCCGCCGGCCGGGGTCGAACGCCGGGTCGGCCAGCTGTGGGTCCAGCTGGGCTGTGACGTTGGGCAGGTTGGCCCGGTCCAGGGTCTGCACCCAGCCGAGCGAGACGTACCGGCCGGCCATCCAGTCGCTGACCACCATCAGGTCGCGGCCGGGGTCGGTGCCCTGGGTGAGCACCGGGCCCATCTTGCCGAAGAACTCGTCGTTGTCGTTGATGTCCTCGGTGTAGGTGACCTCGATCCCGGTCCGCTCGGTGAAGGCGTCCAGGGTCGGGCGCCGGCCGTCGTCGTCCGTGTCGATGTACTGCGTCCAGTTGGAGAAGCCCAGCCGCTTCTCGCCCTCCGAGCGGTCGGGGACCGAGCGGCGGTCCTCGGCCACGTAGGCGGCCGGGATGCCGCAGCCGGTCAGGGCGCCGGCCCCGAACAGTCCGGCGGCGCCGAGGACGCCGCGGCGGCTCGGACGGCGGGCACCGGTCGGGCGGCGGGGCAGGGTGGTGCTGGGCATGGTGGGGCTGGGCATGGTGGGGCCTCCGGAGCGTGGGACGGCCCCGGGCGCACGGGCACCCGGGGCCGTCCTCTTCGGTGTGTCAGACAGCGTGCGCGTCGGTCAGCGACAGCACCTCGTCGAGGACCGCGAGGCCGGCCTTCGCCTCCTCCTCGGTGACGGTGCACGGCGGGACGACGTGGAAGCGGTTCATGTTGACGAACGGCCAGAGCCCGCGCTGCTTGCAGGCGGCGGCCAGCTCGGCCATCGGCGCGTTGGCGGCGCCGGCCGCGTTGTACGGCACCAGCGGCTCACGGGTCCCGCGGTCCTTCACCAGGTCCAGCGCCCAGAACACGCCGAGGCCGCGGACCTCACCGATCGACGGGTGACGCTCGGCCAGCTCGCGCAGGCCGGGGCCGAGGACGTTCTCGCCGATGCTCCGGGCGTTCTCGACGATGCCCTCCTCCGCCATGGTGTTGATCGTGGCGACGGCCGAGGCGCAGGCGAGCGGGTGTCCCGAGTAGGTGAGCCCGCCGGGGAACGGCCGCTCGGCGAAGGTCGCGGCGATCTCCCCGCTGATCGCCACGCCGCCGAGCGGGACGTAGCCCGAGTTGACGCCCTTGGCGAAGGTCAGCAGGTCCGGGGTGACGCCCCAGTGGTCGGCGGCGAACCAGGCGCCGGTGCGGCCGAAGCCGGCCATCACCTCGTCCAGGATGAAGACGATCCCGTACCGGTCGCAGATCTCCCGGACCCCGGCCAGGTAGCCGGCCGGCGGGATCAGGATGCCGGCGGTGCCGACCACCGTCTCCAGGATGATCGCCGCGATCGTCCCCGGGCCCTCGAACGCGATCACCTGCTCCAGGTGCTCCAGCGCGCGCTCGCACTCCTGCGCCTCGTTCTCGGCGTGGAAGTTGGAGCGGTAGGCGTACGGGCCCCAGAAGTGGACCACGCCGGAGACGCCGGTCTCGTTGGCCCAGCGGCGCGGGTCGCCGGTGAGGGCGATCGCGTTGGCGGTGGCGCCGTGGTACGACCGGTAGGTCGACATGACCTTCTGCCGCCCGGTGTGCAGCCGCGCCAGCCGGATGGCGTTCTCGTTCGCCTCGGCGCCGCCGTTGGTGAAGAAGATCTTGTCGAGGTCGCCGGGCGTGCGCTCGGCGATCAGCCGGGCCGCCTCGCTGCGGGGCTCGACGGCGAAGCCGGGCGCCATGGTGCAGAGCTTCGCGGCCTGTTCCTGGATCGCGGCGACGACCTTCGGGTGCTGGTGCCCGATGTTGGTGTTCACCAGCTGGGAGGAGAAGTCGAGGTAGCGGTTGCCCTCGTAGTCCCAGAAGTACGAGCCCTCGGCGCCGGCCACCGCGAGGGGGTCGATCAGCGCCTGGGCGGACCACGAGTGGAAGACGTGCGCGCGGTCGGCGGCCTTGACGGCCTGGCCGGCGGCTGAGTCAGCGGTGGGGATGCTCATGCGGCAAGGCTATGGAGTCCGGCCCCCGAGGGGCAGGTCCATCTTGTCAGGCGGTCGGGCGGGCAGCCGACAGGGTGACAAGACACAGGGCCCGGGTCGAAACGACCCGGGCCCGTTGTCGGATCACCTGATCGGGGGATCGGCGATCACACGGTCGGCGATCACACGGTCGGCAGCCGCACTCAGATGGCCGTCATCACGTGCTTCACGCGGGTGTAGTCCTCGAAGCCGTAGGAGGAGAGGTCCTTGCCGTAGCCGGACTTCTTGAAGCCACCGTGCGGCATCTCGGCGACCAGCGGGATGTGGGTGTTGATCCAGACGCAGCCGAAGTCCAGGCGGCGCGACATCCGCATGGCGCGGGCGTGGTCCTTGGTCCACACCGAGGAGGCCAGGGCGTACTCCACCCCGTTGGCGTAGCCGACGGCCTGGTCCTCGTCGGAGAACTTCTGCACGGTGATGACCGGGCCGAAGACCTCGTTCTGGATGATCTCGTCGTCCTGGTTCAGGCCGGAGACGACGGTCGGGGCGTAGAAGTAGCCCTTGTCGCCGACCTGGTGGCCACCGGCCTCGACCTTGGCGTGGGAGGGCAGGCGCTCGATGAAGCCGGAGACCTGCTTCAGCTGGTTGGCGTTGTTCAGCGGGCCGTAGAGCACGTCCTCGTCGTCCACGCCACCGGTCTTGGTCTCGGCCGCGGCCTTGGCCAGCGCCTCGACGAAGGCGTCGTGGATCGACTCGTGCACCAGCACGCGGGTGGCGGCGGTGCAGTCCTGGCCGGCGTTGAAGAAGCCCGCGACCGAGATGCCCTCGACGGCCTCGGCGATGTCGGCGTCCTCGAAGACCACGACCGGCGCCTTGCCGCCCAGCTCCAGGTGGACACGCTTGACGTCCTTGGAGGCGGACTCGGCGACCGAGATGCCGGCGCGCACCGAGCCGGTGATGGAGGCCATCGCCGGGGTCTTGTGCTCGACCATCAGCTTGCCGGTCTCGCGGTCACCGCAGATGACGTTGAAGACGCCGGCCGGCAGCTCCATGTCCTTGAGGATGCCGCCGATGATCTCGGCCAGCAGAACGGTGGAGGCCGGGGTGGTGTCGGACGGCTTGAGCACGACGGTGTTGCCCGCGGCGATGGCGGGGGCGAACTTCCAGACCGCCATCATCATCGGGTAGTTCCACGGTGCGACCTGGGCGCAGACGCCGACCGGCTCGCGGCGGATGATCGAGGTCATCCCGTCCATGTACTCGCCCGCGGCCTTGCCCTCCAGCAGGCGGGCGGCGCCGGCGAAGAAGCGGATCTGGTCCACCATCGGGCCGATCTCCTCGGAGAGGGTCAGCCCGCGGGGCTTTCCGGTGTTGCGCACCTCGGCGTCGACGATCTCGTCGGCACGGGCCTCGACCGCGTCCGCGATCTTGAGGAGCAGCTTCTGCCGGGTGCTCGGGGTGGCGTCGCGCCAGGCCGGGAAGGCGGCGTCCGCCGAGGCCATGGCGGCGTCCACGTCGCCCGCGCCGGACAGCGGAGAGGTCGCGTACACCTCACCGGTGGTGGGGTCGACGATGTCGAGCGTGCGGCCGTCCGCCGCATCGACGAACTCACCGTTGATGTAGTTGCGCAGCGTGCGAAGGTCGCTCACGGGTCTCTCCTCGGTCTGGGCCTGCGGCATTGCAGATTCCGGCGCCATGGTACGTCGACGGGCCCGCCGGACGAAGGCGCCGAGTGGCCGGGCCCACTGCGGCGCGGTCCACTGGTTCGGCGGAACGCGCGCGGGGCTGCGGGGCTGCGCGCGTACCGCGGCCAGGGTAGCCGGATCACTGCCGGATTCGACAGGCCAAGTCCGCTAAAGCGATGAAATCCGTATGCGATTTCCAAGATCGCGACGAAATCAGCAGTTTCCGCGCTTGCGAACAGGGGAACGATCGGGCACAGTGGCGGCGTGGCCAACCGCGACCGGAACGCCAGCGTTCCCCTCGACGCCGCCTCCAAGGCGATCATCGAACAGCTCCAGGAGGACGGGCGCCGCCCGTACGCCGCCATCGGCAAGGCCGTCGGCCTGTCCGAGGCGGCAGTGCGGCAGCGCGTCCAGAAGCTGCTCGACCAGGGCGTGATGCAGATCGTCGCCGTCACCGACCCGCTCACCGTCGGCTTCACCCGCCAGGCGATGGTCGGGATCCGGGTCGAGGGTGACATCGAGCCCGTCGCCGACGCGTTGGCCGCCCTCGACGAGGTCGACTACGTCGTCTGCACCGCAGGCTCGTTCGATCTCCTGGCCGAACTGGTCTGCGAGGACGACGAGCACCTGCTCGAACTGATCAACAAGCGCATCCGCGCGCTTCCCGGCGTGCGGAGCACCGAGAGCTTCGTTTACCTGAAGCTCCGGAAACAGACCTACACCTGGGGCACCCGATGACAGCCGACCCGGCGCAGAAGGACCTTTCCAAGACCGCCTACGACCACCTGTGGATGCACTTCACCCGCATGTCGTCGTACGAGAACTCCCCCGTGCCGACGATCGTCAAGGGCGAAGGCACCTACATCTGGGACGACAAGGGCCGGAAGTACATCGACGGCCTGGCCGGCCTGTTCGTCGTGCAGGCCGGTCACGGCCGCACCGAGCTCGCCGAGGTCGCCGCCAAGCAGGCCAAGGAACTCGCGTTCTTCCCGATCTGGAGCTACGCGCACCCCAAGGCCGTCGAGCTGGCCGAGCGCCTGGCCAACTACGCCCCGGGCGACCTGAACAAGGTCTTCTTCTCCACCGGTGGCGGCGAGGCCGTCGAGACCGCCTGGAAGCTTGCCAAGCAGTACTTCAAGCTCATCGGCAAGCCGACCAAGTACAAGGTCATCTCGCGCGCCATCGCCTACCACGGCACCCCGCAGGGCGCCCTGTCGATCACCGGCCTGCCGGGCCTGAAGGCCCCGTTCGAGCCCCTGGTGCCGGGCACCCACAAGGCCCCGAACACCAACATCTACCGCGCCCCGCACTACCTCGAAGGCCCCGACGGCACCGTCGACCCCGAGGCGTACGGCCGCTGGTGCGCCGACCAGGTCGAGGAGGCCATCCTCTTCGAGGGCCCCGAGACCGTCGCCGCCGTCTTCGTCGAGCCGGTGCAGAACGCCGGCGGCTGCTTCCCGCCGCCGCCCGGGTACTTCCAGCGCCTGCGCGAGATCTGCGACCGCCACGACGTGCTGATGGTCTCGGACGAGGTCATCTGCGCCTTCGGCCGCCTCGGCACCATGTTCGGCGCCGACAAGTTCGGCTACGTGCCGGACATGATCACCTGCGCCAAGGGCATGACCTCGGGCTACTCCCCGATCGGCGCCACGATCATCTCGGACCGCATCGCCGAACCGTTCTACAAGGGCGACAACACCTTCCTGCACGGCTACACCTTCGCCGGCCACCCGGTCTCCTCGGCCGTGGCGCTCGCCAACCTCGACATCTTCGAGCGCGAGGGCCTGAACCAGCACGTGCTCGACAACGAGTCGCGTTTCCTGAACACCCTGAGCAAGCTGCGCGACCTGCCGATCGTCGGCGACGTCCGCGGCAACGGGTACTTCTACGGCATCGAGCTCGTCAAGGACAAGGTCACCAAGGAGACCTTCAACGACGACGAGACCGAGCGCGTGCTCTACGGCTTCCTGTCGAAGGCGCTCTTCGACAACGGCCTGTACTGCCGCGCCGACGACCGTGGCGACCCGGTCGTCCAGCTGGCCCCGCCGCTGATCTCCGACCAGTCGACCTTCGACGAGATCGAGCAGATCCTGCGGACCAGCCTCACCGACGCATGGGCGAAGCTCTGATCCCCCAGATCCTCCTTCCCCACCCTCCGCCGAAGGGCGGTCCCGCCTCCCGCGGGGCCGTCCTTCGGTGTTTTCGGACGATCGCCCGCACCAAACACGCCTGATTGCGGGTGATTTGCCCTTGATGGGCCAGTGCGCCGCAACCGCGCCAGGGCCCGATCGTTCTAATCTGACGACTGTCATATCCCTGCGGCCATCCAGGATGGAACCTCATGTCAGCGGCCCCGCCTGACAACGACGTGCTGTGGGCCCGGGGGATCGTCAAGTCCCATCACGGCACCCCCGCCCTGCGCGGAATCTCGCTCGGCATCCGGGAGGGCGAGGTCCTCGCCGTCACCGGACCGCGCGGCTCCGGCAAGAGCACACTGCTCGGCTGCCTCTCCGCCCTCCTCCCGGTCGACGACGGCGAGGTCTGGTTCAACAGCGCCCCGGTGCACACCCTCGGCCGGGCCGGACGCGAGCGGCTGCGCCGCGATCGCTTCGGCTTCGTCGGCTCCGAGCCGCACCTGGTGCCGGAGCTGACGGCACGCGAGAACGTCGCCCTGCCGCTGCTGCTCGCCGGCGCCGGCAACAAGGCCGCCTACACCGCGGCCGACGAGTGGCTGGAACGCCTCGACGTCGGCGAGGTCGGCCGGATCCGGCCCGACCGGCTGGTCCAGAGCCAGCGGCAGCGGATCGCCGTCGCCCGCGCGCTCGCCCCGCTGCCGCCGGTCGTCTTCGCCGACGACCCCACCGCCCCGCTGCACCGCGAGGCCGCCGACCAGGTGCTGCGGATACTCACCAGCGCGGCGCGCTCGCACCAGCTCACCCTCGTCCTGGCGACCCACGACCCCGAGCTCGTCCGGTACGCCGACCGCTCCGTCGCCCTCGTCGACGGGCGGCTCGCCGCACCCGCCGCGCCCGTCCGGCGCCACGCCACCGCGACACCGGGGATGGCCGGGACCGCCGCACCGGATGCCGCCTCGACGGGGAGCGCTTCGCCGGATGCCGCCTCGACGGATGCCGCCGGGGCGTCCGCCGTGTCGGCCACGCGCCGCTGACGCCGCCCCGCCGCTGAAAGAGTCGACGTGTTCTATCTCCGCCTCGCCCGGGGCTACCGGGTGCTCGACCTCGGCCGCTGGCTGCTGACCGCACTGGCCGGCGCGGTCGTCGCCGCCTTCCTGCTGCGCGCCCTCGGCCGGGCGATGAGCGACCCTGCCGACGGCACCGCCGCCCTCGCGCGCCTGCTCTGGTGCCTGCCACCGCTGGCCGCGGTCGCCTGGTTCGCCGCCGTCGCCGCCCGCGCCGTGCCCACCCGACGGCCCGAGCGGATCACCGGTCTCACCACCGCCGGGGCCGGCGCGGCCCGGATCCGCGCCCTGATCGCCGGCGAGGTCGCGCTCGCCTGCACCCTCGGCTCGGCGCTGACCCTGCTGCTCTTCCTGGTCCTGCGCAACGACATCGCCGGCCCCTCGCTCGCCCCCGAACTCGGCATGGGCGTCGCACTGCCCGCCGCCGCCCCCGTCGCCCTGCTCGCCCTGGTGCCGTTCACCGCCGGCGTCGCCGCCGCCGGGGCCGTCCCGCTCGCCGAGACCCTGCCCGGCCGCCGCCGGCCCACCCGGACCGGCTTCGGTGTGCTGCGGATCGCGCTGCCGGTCGGCCTGGCCGTGAGCGGCCTCGCGCTGGAGCTGATCGCGCTGCGCACCGGCGCCGCCGTCGACGGCCGACCGGTCCACCTGCCGGCCGGACTCGGCACGACCAGCGTGGCCGCTCTCGGCGGCTGGGCGGCGTGCGCCCTCGGCCTCGCGATGCTGACCGGCCCACTGCTCTACTGGGCCGGGCGGCTGCTCGCGCTCGGCCGGCCGACCCCGCTGCGGCTGCTCGCCGGAAGGGGCTTGACCGCCCAGGCCCGTCGGCTCGGCCCTCCGCTGGCCGTCCTCGCCCTCGCGCTCGCGCTGGTACTCACCACCATCCGCTACTGGATCGGCGAACCCGGCAGTGCCGACGCCCTGCCCGCCGTGGAGGCCGGACTGGTGCTCGGCTGCACGGCGGCCGCGGTGGTCTCCCGGCTCGCCGAGCTGCGCACCGACCGCCAGGACGTCGCCGACGCGCTGCTGATGCTCGGCGCCGCGCCACGGCTCCTGGTCGGGGCGGTCGCGCTGCGGGTACTGGCAGTCGGCACCGTGCTGCTGGTCACCGGCGGTCTGACCGCCGTCCTGGCGGCCGCCGGGCTGCACTGAGGCCGCCACGCCGGGGCGTGGCGGCCCGGGGACACTCCCTGGTGCGGCGCGGTCGGCTCAGCCCGCAGCGGCGAGCTGGCCGCAGGCCCCGTCGATCTCCTGGCCGCGAGTGTCCCGAACGGTGGTCGGCACGCCGTGCGCCTGCAGCCGGCGGACGAACTCGCGCTCGTCCTCGGGACGGGAGGCCGTCCACTTCGAACCCGGGGTCGGGTTCAGCGGGATCAGGTTGACGTGCACCCGGTGGTTCTTGATCAGGCGGCCGAGCAGGTCCGCCCGCCACGCCTGGTCGTTGATGTCCTTGATCAGCGCGTACTCGATGGAGATGCGGCGGCCGGACTTCTCCGCGTAGTTCCACGCGGCGTCGAGCACCTCGGCGACCTTCCACCGGGTGTTCACGGGCACCAGCTCGTCGCGCAGCTCGTCGTCCGGTGCGTGCAGGGAGAGCGCGAGGCGGCAGGAGAGCCCCTCGTCCGCCAGCCGGTTCATCGCCGGGACGAGACCGACCGTCGAGACGGTGATGCCTCGCTGGGAGAGGCCGAAGCCGTCCGGCGCCGGGTCGGTCAGCCGGCGGATCGCGGCCAGCACCCGGTTGTAGTTGGCGAGCGGCTCGCCCATGCCCATGAAGACCACGTTGGAGAGCCTGGCCTCGCCGCCCGGGATCTCGCCGCCCTTGAGCGCCCGCATGCCGGCGGCGATCTGCTCCACGATCTCGGCGGTGGAGAGGTTGCGGGTCAGACCGGCCTGGCCGGTCGCGCAGAACGGACAGTTCATGCCGCAGCCGGCCTGCGAGCTGATGCACATGGTGACCCGGTCCGGATAGCGCATCAGCACCGACTCGACGAGCGTGCCGTCGAACAGCTTCCAGAGCGTCTTGCGGGTGGTGTCGTCGTCGCACGAGACGTGCCGGACCACCGACATCAGCTCGGGCAGCAGGCCCTCGGTGAGCTTCTCCCGGCTGGCGGCGGGGATGTCCGTCCAGCTCGCCGGGTCGTTCGACATCCGGCCGAAGTAGTGGTTGGAGAGCTGCTTCGCGCGGAACGGCTGCTCGCCCAGCTCGGCGACGGCCTCCTTGCGCTCGGCGGGGCTGAGGTCGGCGAGGTGTCGCGGGGGCTTGGCGCCGCGCGGCGCGACAAACGTGAGTTCTCCGGGCTTAGGCATGGTCCATCCAGTGTCGCAGACCGCGCGGGCTCGCCGGACAAGCGCGAGGGCCCCGGGAGACCGCCTTGGGCGTCCGGGGCCCTCGCGGCCGGAAGGTGTGGCCGGGGTGTGCGGCCGGGGTGTGCGGCCGGGCAGGCCGTGGGTGCCGTCCGGCTAGCTGCCGACGAAGGCCGCCAGGAGCAGCCAGACCACCGGGGCGGTCGGCAGGAGCGAGTCCAGCCGGTCCATGATCCCGCCGTGGCCGGGCAGCAGCGTGCCCATGTCCTTGATGCCGAGGTCGCGCTTGATCATCGACTCGCCCAGGTCGCCCAGGGTGGCGGTGACCGCCGCGCAGCCCCCCAGGATCAGGCCCTGCCACCAGCTGCCGTCGTCGATGATCAGCTGCATCAGCAATGCGCCCGCCAGCATCGACAGCGCGATGCCGCCGGCCAGGCCCTCGCGGGTCTTGCCCGGGCTGATCGTGGGCGCCAGCTTGGTCTTGCCGAACTTGTAGCCGACGGCGTAGGCGCCGGTGTCGCTGCAGATCGTGACGATCAGGAAGAGCACGATGCGCTGCGCGCCGTCGTCCGCCGCCAGCATCATCGCGACGAAAGTGGCCAGGAACGGCACGTAGAAGGCGGTGAACACGCCCGCCGTTATGTCCCGGAGGTAGTTCTCCGGCGGTTCGGCCATCCGCCAGACCATCACCGCGAGCCCGGTCAGCGCCAGCGAGGCCGCCGCCCACTGCACGCCGGACCAGTAGCCGGTGGCGATCATCGCGATGCCACCCGCGACCAGCGGGACCAACGGCGCCTTGATCTGCTTGCGCTCGGACAGCCGGCTGGTCAGCTCCCAGATGCCGACCGAGACCGCTGCCATCACCACGACCAGGAACAGCGCCTTGACGACGAACAGCGAGGCGATGATCACGGCGCCGAGGCCGACCCCGACGCCTATCGCGGCCTGGAGGTTGCGACCGCCGCGCTGCTTGCGCTGCTGCTGCTGCGGCTGCGGGTCGGGCTGGGCCACGGGTGTCTCCTGCCCTGGGTGGAACGACGGCACGGGGTGGGGCTGCCCCGCCGCCGGGTGGTTCTGCGGCGGCGCGGGATACGCCGACGCCCCCGGGTACGGCTGACCGCCGGGACCGGGGGTGGGCGCGGCGTCGTCGGCGATCGCGCGCAGCACGACCGTCTCCGCCGCACCCGGCACCGCCGCCGCGGGCTGCTCGTCCCGGAACAGCGGGCCGCTCAGCCGCCCGGCCTCCCGGGCCGGCCCCTCGACGGGGTCGGGCCCGGGATCGGCCGGTACGGGAGGCATGACCTGAGTCTGCTCCGCGTCGCCGCGCCAGGACACCGGAGGCTGCTGCGAGTGACCCGTTCGGTGGCCGGGGTCACCCGCAGCGGCGCCGGGAACACCCGGCTCCGCTGCGGGCTGGTACGGCCGGTACTGCTGGTACTGCTGGTCGGATGGGCCCCAGTAGCCAGGGGCGTCAGGGGCGTCGTTCATCAGACTTCGAGCAGCTCGGCTTCCTTGTGCTTCAGCAGCTCGTCGACGGTCGCCACGTACTTCGCCGTGGTGTCGTCGAGCTCCTTCTCCGCGCGGCGGCCGTCGTCCTCGCCGACCTCGCCGTCCTTGACCAGCTTGTCGATGGCGTCCTTGGCCTTGCGGCGCACGGCGCGGATCGAGACCTTGGCGTCCTCGCCCTTGCTACGGGCGAGCTTGATGTACTCGCGACGGCGCTCCTCGGTGAGCTCGGGGAGCACCACCCGGATGATGGAACCGTCGTTGGACGGGTTGACGCCCAGGTCGGAGTCGCGGATCGCCTGCTCGATGGCCTTCAGCGCGGTCTTGTCGAACGGCGAGACGACCGCCATCCGCGGCTCCGGCACGGAGAAGGAGGCCAGCTGGTTGATCGGCGTCACGGCGCCGTAGTACTCGGCCACGATCTTGGCGAACATCGCCGGGTGGGCGCGGCCGGTGCGGATGGCGGCCAGGTCGTCCTTGGCGACGTTGACGGCCTTCTCCATCTTCTCCTCGGCCTCGAGGAGGGTCTCTTCGATCACTGTGTACTCCCTGTCCGGTTCATCTGCTGTTGTCCCGACCGATGGCGGCGTCGAGGCCGGTCACGCTGCGGGGACCGGCGACCGCGGTGCCGACGCCGCCCCGTACGGCTGTGTGCTGCTCAGGCCCGGACAGAATCCTGGCTGATGAGTGTGCCGATCTTCTCACTCTTCACCGCCCGCGCGATATTGCCCTCGGCCAGCAGCTCGAAGACCAGCATCGGGAGGTTGTTGTCCTTGCAGAGCGTGATCGCGGTGAGGTCGGCGACCTTGAGGTCGCGCGCGATGACCTCGGAGTACTCCAGCGCGTCGAACTTGACCGCGTCCGGGTTGGTCCGGGGGTCCGAGTCGTAGACGCCGTCCACGCCGTTCTTGCCCATCAGCAGGACGTCGGCGTGGATCTCCAGCGCACGCTGGACCGCCGTGGTGTCGGTGGAGAAGTACGGCATGCCCATACCGGCGCCGAAGATCACCACACGGCCCTTCTCCAGGTGCCGGACGGCCCGCAGGGGCAGGTAGGGCTCGGCGACCTGGCCCATGGTGATGGCGGTCTGGACGCGGGTCTCGATGCCTTCCTTGACCAGGAAGTCCTGGAGGGCGAGGCAGTTCATCACGGTGCCGAGCATGCCCATGTAGTCGGAGCGGGCCCGGTCCATGCCGCGGACCTGCAGCTCCGCACCACGGAAGAAGTTGCCGCCGCCGATGACCACGGCTACCTCGGTACCGGCGCGGACGACCGTGGCGATCTCACGGGCGATCGCGTGCACGACGTCCGGGTCGACGCCGAGTCCGCCGCCGCCGGCGAAGGCCTCACCGGACAGCTTCAGCAGCACCCGGCGGCGCGAGCCGGCCTGCGGGTCCA
Organism: Kitasatospora hibisci; assembly: GCF_043950205.1. Classification (NCBI taxonomy): domain Bacteria; kingdom Bacillati; phylum Actinomycetota; class Actinomycetes; order Kitasatosporales; family Streptomycetaceae; genus Kitasatospora; species Kitasatospora hibisci. Next base: position 2,816,450 of record NZ_CP171642.1, read on the forward strand.
GCGCGGTCTCCTGCGTCTCCTGCATGGACTTCTCCTTCTACACCTACTGGTTCACAGGCGCGGGTGTGCGGGTCTCCCGGCCTGCGCGTACACGCGAGGAGGCCACTGCCGCGGGAACCGGTACGGTGTCCTGCACGGCAATGGCCTCCTCGTCGTTCATGGTGCCGACGCGGCCCGCCCTCAGACGGATGACGCTGGGCGAGCCCGTTCGGCGTCCCTCCCGCCCTGGTCAGCGGGCGGGGGCGGTTCCCAGCCTAAGCGCGCCGGGAGTCCGGTGGAACGTGGCTCAGGCGCCGACGCGGAACCGGGCGAAGCGCTTGAGGGCGACGCCGTTCTCCTCGAGGACCTTGGCGACGGACTTCTTGTTGTCCTTGGCGAAGGCCTGCTCCAGGACGGAGTTCTCCTTCACGAAGCCGGTGACGCGACCCTCGACGATCTTCGGCAGGGCGGCCTCGGGCTTGCCCTCCTCGCGAGCGGTGGCCTCGGCGACGCGGCGCTCGTTCTCAAGGTCCTCGGCCGGGATGTCCTCGCGGGACAGGTACTTCGGGGCGAAGGCGGCGATGTGCTGCGCGACGTCCTTGGCGACCTCGGCGTTCTCCTTGTCCAGCTCGACCAGGACGCCGACGGCCGGCGGCAGGTCGGGGCTGGTCTTGTGCAGGTAGACCGCCACGAAGCCGTCACCGTCGAACTGGGCGAAGCGACGGAAGACGATCTTCTCGCCCAGGGTCGCGTTGGCCTCGTCGACGAACTGCTGGACGGTCTTGCCGGCCTCGATCTCGGAAGCCAGGGCGGCGTCCAGGTCGGCCGGGGCGGTCTTCGCGACGTGCGCGGCGATCGCGTCGGCGACCTTGACGAAGTTGTCACCCTTGGCGACGAAGTCGGTCTCGCAGTTCAGCTCGACCAGAACGCCGGACTTCTTGTCCTCGGCGATCAGCGCGGCAACGGCGCCGTTGGAGGCGTCGCGGCCCTCGCGCTTGGCAACGCCCTTCTGGCCCTTGATGCGCAGGAGCTCGACGGCCTTCTGGACGTCGCCCTCGGCCTCGTCCAGGGCCTTCTTGCAGTCCATCATGCCGGCGCCGGTGAGCTCACGGAGCTTCTTGACGTCCGCGGCGGTGAAGTTCGCCATGGTGTGAATCTCTTCTCGCGTCTCGCGTGTCTGCGTGGGGTTGCGCCGGGACCGCTGGTTCGGTCCCGGCGCGGGAGAGAGGGGCACCTACCGGTGTCGTACCGGCGGGTGCCCCTCACCCTTGGTACGTCAGGCCTGCTCGGCCGGAGCCTCGGCGGCGGGAGCCTCGGCGGCGGGGGCCTCGGCGGCGGCGGGGGCCTCGTCAGCCTTCTTCTCGCCCTCCAGGAGGTCCTTCTCCCAGTCGGCCAGCGGCTGGTCGGCGCCCGGCTCGGCCTTCGCGTCGCCCTTGGCGACACCCGCGCGGGCCTTGAGGCCCTCGGCGACGGCGTCGGCGATCACACGGGTCAGCAGGGTGACGGAGCGGATCGCGTCGTCGTTGCCCGGGATCTTGTAGTCGACCTCGTCGGGGTCGCAGTTGGTGTCGAGGATGGCGACGACCGGGATGTTGAGCTTCCGGGCCTCGCCGACCGCGATGTGCTCCTTCTTGGTGTCCACGATCCAGACGGCGCTGGGAACGCGCTGCATGTCGCGGATACCGCCGAGGGTCTTCTCCAGCTTGTCGTGCTCGCGCTGCAGGACCAGGAGCTCCTTCTTGGTGAGGCCGGAACCGGCCACGTCCGAGAAGTCCAGCTCGCCGAGCTCCTTGAGGCGCTGCAGGCGCTTGTAGACGGTCGAGAAGTTGGTCAGCATGCCGCCGAGCCAGCGCTGGTTCACGTAGGGCATGCCCACGCGGGTGGCCTGCTCGGCGATGGCCTCCTGGGCCTGCTTCTTCGTGCCGACGAAGAGGACGCTGCCGCCGTGGGCAACGGTCTCCTTGATGAACTCGAAGGCGCGGTCGATGTAGTTCAGCGACTGCAGGAGGTCGATGATGTAGATGCCGTTGCGCTCGGTGATGATGAAGCGCTTCATCTTCGGGTTCCAGCGGCGGGTCTGGTGACCGAAGTGGACGCCGCTCTCCAGCAGCTCCCGCATCGTGACGACGGCCATAGCCGTGCTCCTCAGGTGTTGCGCCCGGATCTCGCGCAGTCGTCGTCACGGTGCGCACGGCGGCGCTCCCGCTCGGGCGTCTGCGAACGGCCGGGTCAGGCTCGGTTTTGTCCGTGGCGGCCAGGTGACAGCCACGCCTGACGCCCCGAACGTGCCGAGCCGCTTCCACCCGAGCGGTCCGGGGACCGGTCGGGCTCGGCGGACCGAGCGGCACTCGCACCTGGCGGGGGCGGCGGCCGAGCCGCATCCGTCCACCGGTGGCGGGGCGTGCGAAGTCGACCCGGCGGACCGGGTCGCGTGTGAAGTGTACGGGAAGCGCCGAGCGCCGGGCGACTCCAACGGGCTCGGGGGCGGGGCGGAGGGGGGCGGAGGTGGGGCGGAGGTGGGGCGGGGCTGGCGTGTGGGGTCGACGGCCGGTGCGAGCGTGCGGGTGGGGCAGCGCGGGCGCTGCACATCCCCAGGGCTGTACACCCTCGGGAGTGACGGCGGCAATCGTGGGGGTGGAAGCGACGTCCTGCGGGGGACCCCCTTTGTCCACAGGGCCCGGATTGTCCACAGGAATCGGGGGCGGGCTGGTGGGGGCGGCCGACCACCGGAAGCCTCGGCCGTATGAGTGCTGTCCGCGTGACTACTGCTGTCGGGGGCGCCGGTTCGGCTCCTGTGCTCCGGCTTCCGTTCCGGGTTCGGCCCTGGCGCTGGCTCCGGGTTCGGGCTCGGGCTCGGGCTCGGCTTCGGGCCCGGGTTCGGGCCCGGGTTCGGGCTCGGCTTCGGGCCCGGGTTCGGCTTCGGCTTCGGTGCCGGAGGCCGGTGCTGGTGGTGCTCGCGGCGCTGCTTCTGACGTCGTTGCCGGCCGGTGCACCGGGGCCGGCGAGTCACGCGGCCGGCCGCGCGGGCCGCTCGGGCGGCTCGGGCGGCTCGGGCAGTGGCGCGGACGGCGGGGGCACCGCAGGCGGGGGCGCTCACGGGTCCACGGCCGGAACCGATCCCGGGCGGGCGTGGCCGGCGGGTGGGCCGGAGGGCGTGCTCGCCCGGTTCGAGGCCCCGCCGAAGCCGTGGGCGGCCGGCCACCGGGGCGTCGACCTGGCTGCCGCACCCGGCTCGGCCGTCCGTGCTGCGGCACCCGGAGTGGTCTCGTACTCCGGTCCGGTGGCCGGCCGACCGGTGGTCACCGTCATCCACCCGGCCTCCGGCACTCCACCCCTGCGGACCACCTACCTGCCGGTCACCGGTGCCGTCCCGGTGGGCACCACGGTCGCAGCCGGTCAGGTGATCGGACACGTCGCGGGCAGCACCGGCACCGGCCACTGCGGCGGCAACGACTGCCTGCACTGGGGCCTGCTGCGCGGCGATCGCTACCTCGACCCGCCGGCCCTGTTCGGGGCCGGTGCCTCGCGGCTGCTCCCGCTCGGGCACGCCGGTTGAGCCGGCCCGGAGCGGGCCGGTCGGGCAGGCTCGGAGGCACGCCGACCGTGTGAGCGTACTGACCGCGTCAGCGCACCGACCACGTCAGCGCCGGTCGAGGCCGCGCAGGGCGAGGGCGACGGCCGCGTCCGCAATGGCGCCGGGGCTCTCGGCGCAGCCGCCTGCGGCGCTCTGCTCGGCCTGCCGCACCGCGGCCTCCACGATCCCCTGGAGCAGCGCCGCCGCCAGCCGCGGACTCGCGTGCCCGAGGTCTTCCAGGGCCTGGACGACGAGCCCGACCAGCTTGCCGTGTGCGGTCCGGATGCGTTCGCGCGCCGCCTCGTCCAGCTCCAGCGCCGAGATCGCCATCACCGCCCGGTGCCGCGGATCCCCGGCCAGTGCGAGCTGCCCCCGGACGTACGCGTCGATCCGGTCGACCGCGGTGTCACAGCTTTCCATCCCGGCCTCGATCTCGGCCGCCCAGAGCGGGAAGTCGACCTCGCACAGCGCCTCGACCACGGCGGCGCGGGAACGGAAGTACTCGTAGACCGAGGAGCGGGCCAGTCCGGTGCGTGCCGCGAGCGCGGGAAAGGTCAGGGCCTCCATGCCTCCCGCGGTGAGGAGACTGCGGGCAGCATCGAGTAGGGCAGCCCGCTGCTGCTGGCGGTGCTCGGCCAAGGTGGCCGCACGGATCTTCGGCACCCTCTCACTCTACGGAGCCCTACACCCGCTGGACACGGCACCGCACGAAAAGCGCACGACTCGGCCCGTCGGTGGTGCCGCCGAGGGGCTACCGGATGTCCGACAGCTTGGCGCGCAGTTGGAGGACCGACTTGGTGTGGATCTGGCTCACCCGGCTCTCCGTCACCCCGAGGACCTGTCCGATCTCGGCGAGGGTCAGCCCCTCGTAGTAGTAGAGCGTCACCACCGTCTTCTCCCGCTCCGGGAGCGTGTTGACGGCCTGGGCGAGCAACCGGCGCAGCTCCCTGTCCTCGGCCACCTCGACGGGGTTGTCCGCGCCGTGGTCCTCCAGGGTGTCCATCAGACTCAGCCGGTCCCCGTCGCCGCCGACCGGGTGCAGCAGTTCGTCCAGCGCCACCACATTGGCGAGCGAGAGCTGGCTGAAGATGGCGTGCAGGTCCTCGATCGCGATGCCCATCTCCGCCGCGACCTCGGGTTCGTGCGGCGTCCGGCGCAGTCGGGCCTCCAGCGTCGCGTAGGTGCGCTCGACCGCCTTGGCCTTCTGCCGCACCGAGCGCGGGATCCAGTCCAGCGCCCGCAGCTCGTCGATGATCGCACCGCGGATCCGGCTGATGGCGTACGTCTCGAACTTGATGGCCCGGTCGATGTCGAACTTCTCGATCGCGTCGATCAGGCCGAAGACGCCGGAGGAGACGAAGTCGGCCTGCTCGACGTTGGACGGCAGGCCGACCCCGACGCGGCCCGCCACGTACTTGACGAGCGGGGAGTAGTGCAGGATCAGCTGCTCCCGCAGCCGCTGATCACCCGTCTCCTTGTAGGAGCGCCAGAGCGCTTCCAGCGCCGTGCGTTCGTGACCGGCCGGCCCCCGCCGGGGAGCAGGCGTTTCGGCGGCCGCCGTGGCCGGGCCGGGGGCGCCTGCCTCCGGGCCCGGGACGCCCCCCGCCGGGCCCGGGACGACAGGTGACCCGGTGACGGGAACCGGCTGGCCCGGAGCGGCCGACTGGCCGGTGGGCTCCTGCGCACCCTGCTCGTCCGGCCACCCGGTGCGCTCCCCGTTCGGGGCCGGCCGGCCACCACCCTGCCGCGTCAGGCCCCCCATCGCACCCGTCGCCTTGGGCGGGAACTCGGTCACGGGGCGCCGCTCGGTCCGCGGCCCTCCCGAGGACCGGGCGCCACCGGTCACTCTGTGTCCGGGAATGTGTCTGGGCATGCGTTGGTCTGCGCCGTTCTGCCGAGTCATGTGCTGATAGGGAAGGCATGGCGAGCGTAGCGTGACCGAGTCGCTGCATTGTGCTACCGCCACTCGGTCGTCCCCCGATCCGGTGGCGTTCGTGTCACCGGATCCGGGCACGGGAGCACGGGCCGGGCCGCACGCCGCCTTCCGCCTCCGCTCAACCGCCCCCTCTCCGCCGCACCAACCGCCAGTGCGCGCCGTGCCGTTCGACGAAGCCGAGCGATCCCAACTCGTAGAGCCGATGGAGCACTTCGTCCGGCGGCAGGCCGGACTGACGGGCCAACCGCTCCACGGGTGCACCCTCCGCCGTGGCCGGCACAGCCTCCAGCACCCGGGCGACCGCCGGCTCCAGCAGGTCCCTGGGCACCACCGGCCCGCTTCGCTGCGGCGCCAGATCGTCACCGATCGCCCCGATCAGCTCGACCACCTCGGCCGCATCGGTGACCAGTCCTGCGCCGCCACTGCGGATCAGGGCGTGCACTCCGGCGGAGAGGTCCGAGGTCACCGGACCCGCGACGCCCATGGTGTGCCGGTTGAGGTCTCGGGCACGTCTGGCCGTACTGAGCGCGCCACTGCGCAGCGCCGCCTCCACCACCACGGTGCCCCGGGTGAGGGCGGCGATGACTCGGTTGCGCAGTACGAACCGGAACCTCGTCGGGTGCTCGCCCGGCGGAAGTTCGCTCACCAGCAGGCCCTGGCCGGCGATCCGCCGGATCAGCTCGGTGTTGCCGCGGGGGTAGGCCACGTCCACCCCACAGGCCAGGACGCCGATGGTCATGCCGCCCACGGCCAACGCGCCCCGGTGCGCGCAGGCGTCGATCCCGTAGGCCGCGCCGGACGTCACCACCCAGCCCCGTTCGGCGAGCTGGGCGGAGAGCTCCCCAGCCACGTGCGCGCCGTAAGCGGTGCAGGCCCGCGCCCCGACGACCGCCACCGAGCGGAGGGCGAGCAGGCGCAGCGAGCCCGTTCCCGCCACCCAGAGTCCGATCGGACGCCCGTCCCCCAGGTCGTCCAGCTGGCTCGGCCACTCGGTGTCGCCCGGAATGATGAACCGCCCGCCGGCGGTTCGCACCCGCTCCAGATCGGCGGCCGGATCGACGTCGACCAGCCTGGCCCGGTAGGCGGCCAGCCGGCTCGCGTCCGGACCCGGGTGGTCGGGTACGGTGCCGTCCCGGATCGTCCGGACCACGTCGGCGGCGGGTAGCTCTGCCAGCCAGCGGCCCACCACGGCGTCACCCGGTTCGGTGAGCCTGGTCAGCACCGCCCTGGCCCGCCGCTCGGTCTCCCGGCCGGCAGCGGCCCCGGAACCGTCCCCGTCGCCCGGGGCGCCCTCGGCGGGGCCCTGAGGGAGGTTCAACGTCCGGCTCATGCCTCGTCCCCTTCGCCTTCGCCTTCGGACGGCTGGTCGGCCATCGCACCGGACGCCGTCGCGGCCGCGGAACGCCGGGTACGCGACTGCGTCCGTTTCGCGGTCCCGGGCTGGTCCGTCCGCGGTTCACCTCCGCCCAATCGGCCGGGCGTGCCGAACCGGGAGATGGAGCCCTCGGGCAGCGGCATCCCCTGCTCCACGCCGGTGCGCAGCACCAGGGCCGTCCGGACGTCCCGCTGGTCCGGTCGGTCGTGCCCGGCGAGATCGGCGACCGTCCACGCGACCCGGAGCACCCGGTCCAGGCCGCGGGCGGTCAGCAGGCCGCGCTCCAGTTGGCGCGCGGCGTCGTCGAGCGCCCCGGGCGTGAGCTGCCAGCGGGTGCGCAGTTCATGGCCGGGAACCTCCGCGTTGGTCCGCCACGGCGTGTTGGCCAACCGGGCCGCCGCGCGCTCCCGCGCCGCCAGCACCCGCGCCGCGACGGTCTCGGTGCTCTCCGCCGTGCTGTCCCGCTCCATCAGTTCGGCCCGGGTGACCGGGGCCACCTGGACCTGGAGGTCGACCCGGTCGAGCAGCGGCCCGGACAACCTCCCCTGGTACCGGCCGACCATCGCCGGGGTGCACTCGCAGCCCTCGCCCCGCCGCGAGTGGCGCCCGCACGGGCACGGATTCGCCGCCAGGCAGAGCAGGAACCTGGCCGGGAGCCGGAGCGATCCGGCCGATCGGGCGATCACCACCTCGCCCGACTCCAGCGGCTGGCGCAACGCGTCGAGCACCCGGACGGGGAACTCGGGTGCTTCGTCGAGGAAGAGCACCCCGCGGTGCGCCAACGAGACCGCGCCCGGCCGGGGCAGGCCACTGCCGCCGCCGACGATGGCCGGCATGGTGGTGGAGTGGTGCGGGGCGCAGTAGGGCGGGCTGTCGATCAGCGGTCGCCCGGCGGGGAGCAGGCCCGCCACGGAGTGCACGGCGGTCACCTCCAGCGCCTCCTTCTGGGTGAGCGGCGGCAGCAGTGCCGGGAGCCGCTCGGCCAGCATGGTCTTCCCCGCGCCGGGCGGCCCCTTGAGATAGAGGTGGTGGCCGCCGGCGGCGGCGATCTCCAGTGCCCGGCGGGCCTCGTACTGGCCGGCCACGTCGGCCAGGTCGAGGCGGGCCGCCTTGTCGTCCGGCAGACCGCGAACCCCGGCGGTGGGCAGCATCAGGCCGGCCATCAGTGGATCGGGGCGGCCGCCGATCGGGTCCGGTGGCTCCTCCGGCTCCGGCATTCCGGTGAGGACGGCGACCAGCTGGCGCAGGCTGCGCACGCCGATCACGGTGACCCCGGGGACCAGTGAGGCCTCGGCAGCGGTCTGCTCGGCCACCACGACCCGCTGGTAGCCGGCGTCCGCCGCGGCCAGTACCGAGGGGAGCACGCCGCGCACCGGACGCACCCGTCCGTCCAGCCCCAGCTCACCGATGATCAGCAGGTCGGCGATGGACGACGGGTCCAGCCGTTCGGCGGCCGCGAGCACCGCGCAGGCGACGGCGAGGTCGAAGCCGCTGCCGCTCTTGGGCACCGAGGCCGGGCTGAGCCCGACCGTCAGCTTCCGCTGCGGCCACGCCTCGCCGCTGTTGACGACGGCCGCGCGCACCCGGTCGCGGGCCTCGGACAGCGCCTTGTCGGGCAGGCCGACCAGGGTGAACGCGGCGACGCCCGGTTCGAGGTCGGCCTGGACCTCGACGATCACGCCGTCGACACCGACCAGGGCGACCGAGCAGGTGCGGGCGAAGGCCATCTCAGACCACCCCCCGCAGGTGTTCGACCGAGGCGGCGCCCCGCGTCCGGTTCACGACGGCCACGAGGTCGATCCGGACGCCACCGGGCGGAACGGGCGGCCGCTGCGGATCGGCGGGCGACCGCTGGTGGCCGGTCCCGACGAGCTCGGCGAAGTGGCCGGGCCAGCGCTCGGCCATCCAGCGCTCCGCCAGCCGCTGCAGCCTGGCGGCCTTGGCCCGGCCGATCGCCTCGCCGGGCTGCTGGAAGCCCCGCTCGGAACGGGTCTTCACCTCGCAGACGGCGAGGGTGTCCCCGTCGAGGGCGACGATGTCGAGCTCGCCCTCGACGCAGCGCCAGTTCCGGTCCAGGATCCGGAGCCCGCTCTCGGCCAGCTGGCGGGCGGCGACACGCTCCCCGTAGCGGCCGAGGCCGTTGTTCGAGCTCCGCCCCGCGGCGCCGGGCCGGACGGCCCGGACGCAGGGTCGGGCCGGGACGCCCGGCCGATCCCGGACGCCGGTGCGCTCGTGGGGAACCGGCAGGTCGGGCGCGGGAAGGTGCGGACCGGCCCCGCCCGGGTCCGCCAGAAGCTCGTCCGGCACGACCAGGTCCGGCAGAACCGGATCCGGTGCGACCGGGCTCGCAGGCCGGCCCGGGCGGGCCTTCGGCGACTCGGTCTTCTTTCGCACGGTGCGTGTGCCGCACGTGCTGCGTTTGGTGTCCTGCACGGTGACCACCTCCGCCGGGGAGGTTGCCGCGCAGCCCGGGGCCGGGCCAGGGGATCGTTCTTTCCTGTGGACAACTCAGGCCTGTGGATAACCTCTGTCACCCGCAGGGGTGAGAATCCCGGAATACCCGAAATTCCCCTGGACATCCGGACACCAGGGGGTCCAACGTCAGTTCCCGAAGCCGGAATCGTCCGAGGGCAGCTCAAGATCGCTCTTCGCGAGCTCCTCGATGTTCACGTCCTTGAAGGTCAGCACCCGGACCTTGCGGACGAACCGGGCCGGCCGGTACATGTCCCAGACCCACGCATCCGCCATCGACACCTCGAAGAAGACCTCGCCCTGGACCGAGTGCACCTGCAGCTCGTAGTCGTTGGTGAGGTAGAAACGTCGCTCGGTCTCGATCACGTACTTGAACAGGCCGACGACGTCCCGGTACTCCCGGTAGAGCTTGAGCTCCATCTCGGTCTCGTACTTTTCGAGATCTTCGGCACTCATCCAGGCGTCCCCTCAACTTGTCACGTCCACCCATTGTGGACCACCGCACCTGCCCTCAGAGCCTTACCGGAGTGACCGGCGGCCCCTCGGTCACCAGGAGTTCCAGGAAGTCCGCCAATCCGACCGGGTAGACCGTCTCGGCAGTGGTCCTGAGCTCGTCGATCGTCCACCAACGCGCCGCGAGCAGCTCCGCGTGCTCGTCCGCCCCCATGCCGGAGTGGTCGAGCGCCGTCTGCGCGGTCCGCGCCAGGTGGAACCACTGCTCCTGGTCGTAGCGCTGTCCCCGAAAGGAGAACGAAGCCGTGCCGTGCGCCACCACCGGCCCCAGCTCCACGCCCCTCAGCCCGGTCTCCTCCGCGAGCTCGCGCACCGCCGCATCGCGGACGCTCTCGCCGGGTTCCAAGCCGCCGCCGGGGGTGAACCACCAGGTCACCTCCGGCACCGCCGGGTCCGAGGCCCGGAAGAGCAGGATGCGGTCCTGCCCGTCCAGCAGCAGGATCCGTGCGGCCCTGCGTCGTTTCGGCTCCATGGCGGCGCTCCCCCCTCCCCTCGGTCCTCGCGGCGGCTCCCCCGATCCTGCCACCCGGCGCGACCGTCGCGGGCGATGTTCGCCAGAGCCGCGCGGGCGGGCGGGGCGGCCCCGGCGGCCTCGTCCGTGGACGAGCGGACCGCGCACGCCGTGGTGGCGCCGGTGGTCAGGCCGCCCGGCGGCGCCGGAGCCGGCGGGTCAGACCAGCGACGCCGCCCACGGCGGAGATCAGCACGATCAACGCTCCACCGGCAACGCAGGCGTAGAAGGCCGGCTCCAGCGGTCCCGGTTCCCCGGCCTTCGCGCCGCCGATCGCGTCGAAGGCGGAGGTGCGGGCGAACAGACCGGTCCGGCCGAACGGCAGGACGGTGGCCTCCACCCGGGCCTCGACCTCGCTCGCGGCGATGGTGCCGCCGTCGATCTCCAGGTGGACGCGGGAGTCCAGCGAGCCCTGTCGGTTGTCGCCGAGCACGAAGAGCCGCCCGGGCGGCACGTCCACGCTGAAAGTGCTGCCCTGCGGGCCCTGCGACGCCAGGTACGGCTCCTCCACCGGCTTGCCGTTGACGGTCAGCCGTCCGCCGTCGCCCGTGGTGGCCACCGTGTCGCCGCCGACGGCGACGACCCGCTTCACCATGAGCTGGCCGCCCCAGGCCTGGTCACGGAAGACCACGACGTCCCCGCGGCCGACGGTCGAACCCCCGACCTCCCGCGCCAGCACGGTGTCCCCGGACTTCAGCGTGGGGGACATCGAGCCGGTCGGAATGCCGTACGGCCGGTAGTCGACGGCCATGACGGCGAAGCCGCCGACCAGGAGCAGCAGGCCGAGCCCGATCAGTACGCTCTGGAGGACCGCCGCCGGTCTGCGCCGGGGCCGCGTGACGGGGGCCGGGCGCTCGGCCGCCTCTTCCACGACACTGCTGCTCATCGACACCGTCCAACCCCGACCGAACCGGAAACGCTCACGGCGCGCCGGGGCCACAGGTGGAGAACCCGGCGGGCCGTGGCACGTCCGAGCAGATTACTCGTCGGTACCACGGCCCGCGCAAGACCTCGGGGCGCCCTGGCTGGGGTCAGGACTGCTGCCGGCGCTCCGCGCGGTCCCGCAGCCGGCGCACCACCGGGAGCAGGGCGACGGCTCCGACCGCACCGGCTGCGGGCGGCACCAGCGGCACGCGCGCCGCGAGGCCCTTCTGGTCGAAGGTCTCCGGCACCGGGAGCGTCGCCCAGCGGTTCAGCGGCCAGGCCACCACGAACGCGCGGCCGATCACGTCGTCCACCGAGACGGTGCCGCCGCCCGGCTGGTCCATGTGGAAGCGGGAGTCCAGCGAGTCGCCGCGGTGGTCGCCCATCACCCAGATCCGGCCTTCCGGCACCTTCACCGGGCCGAAGTCCTTCATCTGGCAGGGCGTGTTGCCGGGGTAGACGTACGGCTCGTTGAGCGCGATCCCGTTGACCTTGACCGGACCGTCGCCCTCGCACTCGACGGTGTCCCCGCCGACCGCGATGACCCGCTTGATCAGGTCCTTCTCGTTGTCGGAGGGCATCAGGCCGACGAAGCTGAGCACGTCCTGGACGCCGCGGACGAAGGAGTTGCCGCTCTGCTTGGTGGGTTCGTCGGCGAGCCAGCCGCCCGGGTCCTTGAACACCACGACCTCGCCGCGTTCCGGCTCGGCACCGAACCACGGCGTGAGCTTGTCCACCAGCACGCGATCGCCGACCTGAAGCGTGTTCTGCATCGACTCCGACGGAATGGAGAACGCCTGGACGAAGAAGGTCTTGATCACGAGCGCGAGGACGAGCGCGATGCCGACCAGGATCGGCAGCTCCTTCCAGAAGGAGCGCGGCTTGCGCTCCTTGTCCTCCGGCTTCTCCGGACTCTCCTCCAAGGAGCTCTCGTCGCGGAGGCCGTCGGGGGCGTCACCCGTGCCGTTGCCCTGGTCGTCGGCGGACTGGGCCGCCGCGTCCTCGGCGGACGAGGGCACCGCGGACCCCGTGGACCGGGTCGCCCGGCCGCCGGAGCCCTCGGGCTCTCCGGCGCCTGAGCGGGCGCCGATCACCAAATCCCCCACAACGTCTCCTCCCTGCTGTGCGGACGCCCGCGCGCCCGCGCTCACAGTGCCGCACAGCGGGCACCACACTTCCACCACCGACCGTGAACGCCCCAGGGGCTGCCCTCCGGGCGACACCTGACACCAGCACAGCCTCGGACGCGGCCGTTGTCGGGTACCGGCCGCATCAGGACTTCTCTATCACTCCCAGGCATCCGGCTCGCGCTCCCACACGCGCGGCCCGACCGGCCGCCGGGCCGGGCGGGGCTAGGCCGGACGCCGCCCCGGCCGACGGCCGACGAGCGGAAGGATGCCCAACACACCCATAACGAGCGGAGGTTCCATCGGAACCGGCCCCGCGCCCGGCGAATCCGGCGCAGCGTCACGGGCCTGCGGGGCCTTGGCCAGCTTGGAGAGTGAACTCGGCGCATCAAGTTGATTGATCCGGCTCACCGGCCAGACGATCGTGAAGGCTCGGCCGACCACACCACTCAGCGGGATCGTGCCCTGCCCCGGATTCCCCATGTGGAAGCGGGAGTCGGCGGACACGTCCCGGTGGTCGCCCATGACCCAGAGCCGCCCCTGCGGGACCTTCACCTCGAAGGGCTGCCGGGAGGGCGGATTGCCCGCCGCCAGGTACGGCTCGTCGATCGGGGTGCCGTTCACACTGACGCGGCCCTGGTCGTCGCAGCACTCCACGGTGTCCCCACCGACGCCGATCACACGCTTGATCAGATCCTGCTCGCTGTCGGACGGCAGCAGCCCGACGAAGGTGAGGACCTGCTTGGCCCCACGCAGCACCGGCCCGTCCGCGGAGGGCTGGTGATCGGACTCCAGCCAGCCCCCCGGGTCCTTGAACACCACGACGTCGCCGCGCTCCGGCTCGGCACCGAACCAGGGGGTGAACTTGTCCACCAGCACCCGGTCCCCGATCTGGATGGTCTGCTCCATCGACCCGGAGGGGATCACGAAGACCTGCACCAGAAACGACTTCATCACCAGCGCCACCAGCAGCGCGACGAGGACGATCAGCGGGAACTCACGCAGCAGCGAGCGCTTGCGGCGACGCGCCGCCCGGCGCGCGGTGCGGCGCCGATCGGCCCTGCCGCGGGCGGGTATCGCCACCTCCGCGTCGGCCGGTCCCGCGGCATCCGCCCGTCCGGCCGGACGGGCGGCGGGGCCGGCGGTGGACCGGGCCGCGGAGCGGTCGGCGGGGCGGTCGGCTACACGTCCTCTACCTCTGGTCCCCATGGCCACCGGTCCCCCCTGCCGCTGCGAACGCCGACGACCGGCCCAGGCCACCGGCCCAGTGGCCGATCGGGTAGACCACCCAGTCCGCCCGGCCGATCACCCTGCCCTCCGGGACGAAGCCTCCGCCGGGCTCGCCCAGGTGGTCACGCGAATCGCGGGAGGCGCTCCGGTGGTCGCCCATCACGAAGAGCTTTCCGGCCGGGACGACCACGTCGAATGCCACGTCCGACGGTTCGTCCCCCGGCGTCAGGTAGGAGGACTCGTCGATCGGCACGCCGTTGACGGTGATCCGCCCGCCCGGACCGGTGCTGGTCACCCGGTCGCCGCCGACGCCGATGACCCGCTTCACGTACACGGAGTCGCCGGCCGGGGCCAGGCCCAGGTTCTGGGCGAACGCACGCAGCGAGTCCCCGAAGCCGGTCGGCTTGGCCGGTCCACGCCGGAAGGAGCCCGTCCCGTCGAAGACCACGACGTCGCCGCGCTCGGGGTGACCCCCGAAGGCGTAGGCGAGCTTGTTCGCGACCAGGCGGTCGCCCGAGCGCAGGCTGTTCTCCATCGAGGCGGACGGCACCGAGAACGGCCTCGCCACGAAGGCGTTCACCAGCAACAGGGTGAGCAGGCAGATACCCGCGAGCAGCAGCAGATCACGCGAGCGCCACCGTGACCGGAGCTCCTCCTCGGCGGCTTCCGGCTCCTCCGGCTCTTCGGGCTCGCCGGAGTCGCCGGCGGCCTCCGGATCCCCGGCCCCTCTCGCCTCGCCGGTCTCCTCCACCTCCCCGGCTGCACCCGGCTGCCGGGCCGCTCCGGGCCTGTCGAGCTCCCCGGAAACAGCCGCGGACCGCGGCGGCAAGTCCGCACCAATGGGTGCGGGACGGCCGTCGCGGTCCGCGGATGGTTCGTGCGTGCTCATCGGAGGCTGAGCTTACCTTGCGGCAGCCGCCCTCCCCAGAGCGATCCGATCCCCCGACAAGGCCGGGAGACGGTGGATCAGCGGTCGCGCTTCTCCTTGATCTTCGCGGCCTTGCCGCGGAGGTCACGCAGGTAGTACAGCTTGGCGCGGCGAACCGCACCGCGGGTCACGACCTCGATCTTCTCGACGACCGGGGTGTGCACCGGGAAGGTGCGCTCCACGCCGACGTTGAAGCTGACCTTGCGAACGGTGAAGGTCTCGCCGACACCGGCGCCGTGGCGGCGGATGACGACGCCCTGGAAGACCTGGACACGGGAGCGGTTGCCCTCGATGACCCGGACGTGGACCTTCAGGGTGTCACCGGCGCGGAAGGCCGGGATGTCGCTACGCAGCGAGGCCGCGTCGACAGCAGCGAGCTTGTTGCTCATGTTGCTCTCCATCGCAGGCGCCACGGGCCGCCCACGGAAGTTCGTCACAATGGGGTCTGCTGCGGGCCGCATCGGAGGGCGGTGATCCCCCCGTGGCGGGGGCACCGGTCCACGTGACCCCTACGGGAGGGGCCCAGCGACAGACAGCAGCGGCCTATTCTTCCACATCATCGGCCACGGACCGAAATCGGCCGAGGCCCTCGTCCCAGGCCAGCCCGAGGATGCTGAGCGCCTCGCGCTCCTTCTTGTCGAAGGCGCCGTACTGCCATCGTGCGACCAGGTCGGGGCGGTTCGCCAGGGTACGGGCGAACGCCTGCTCGCGCCGCCAGCGGGCGATCCGGCCGTGATTGCCGCTGAGCAGGACGTCCGGCACCGTCCGGCCGCGCCACTCGGCGGGCTTCGTGTAGACCGGCCCCTCCAGCAGGTCGGCCATCGCCCCCGGTGCGAAGGAGTCGTCGCGGTGCGACTCCGCGTTGCCGAGCACACCGGGCAGCAGCCGGGCGATCGCCTCGACCATCACCAGAACGGCGACCTCACCGCCGGCCAGCACGTAGTCGCCGATCGACGCCTCGACCACCGGCATCCGGGTGGCGGCCTCCTCGATCACCCGGCGGTCGATGCCCTCGTAGCGGGCGGGGGTGAACGTCAGCCACGGGCGGCCGGCGAGCTCCTGCGCCAGCTCCTGGGTGAACGGACGACCGCTGGGAGTGGGCACCACGAGCGTGGGCACCTCACCCGCCGGCCCCTTGCCGATCACCGCGTCCAGGGCCTCACCCCACGGCTCGGGCTTCATCACCATGCCGGGGCCGCCGCCGTACGGGCTGTCGTCCACCGTCCGGTGGACGTCGTACGTCCAGTCACGCAGGTCGTGGACGTGCACGTCGAGCTGGCCGCGGGCGCGGGCCTTGCCGACCAGCGAGATGTTCAGCGGCTCCAGGTACTCGGGGAAGATCGTGACGACGTCTATCCGCATGCCGTCCTGGACGGCCGATGCGCCGGATGCGCCGGATGCGCCCGACGCTCCCGCCGTGTCCGGCAGACCCTCCGCGCCCGGCGAGGCTTCGATGGCGCTCACGCCGGCTCCTCCGCCCCGGACTCCGTCGAGCCCTCCGCCGGCCCCGCGCCGTCGACGCCCTCGGCGTCCTCCGCGCCCGCCGCCTCGCCCGAGCCCTCGGACGCGCCACGCGCGACCTCGGCCTCCTCCGGGTCGATCAGGCCGGGCGGCGGGTCGAGCACCGCGCGCTGGTTCTCCAGGTCGATGGTCGGCACGATGCGGCTGACGAACGGCACCAGCACCTCCGTCCCGTCCGGCTTCTTCACCGTCAGCAGGTCCTGGTAGGGCAGGTGGACGACCTCGGTCAGCTCGCCGACCGGGGTGCCGTCGAGCAGCACCACGTCCAGGCCGATCAGCTGGTGGTCGTAGTACTCCTCCGGGTCATCCGGGCGCTCCTCCGGGTCGACCTCGGCGATCAGGATGGTGCCGCGCAGCGCCTCGGCGGCGTTGCGGTCCTTGACGCCGGCGAAACGCAGCAGCAGACGGCCGCTGTGCACCTTGCCGGACTCGACGGTCAGCGGCCCGGCCGACACGGGGTCGGTGAGTAGGACGGCACCAGGGCCGAGCCGGAGCTCCGGCTCGTCGGTGCGGACCTCGACGCTGACGTCCCCCCTGATGCCGTGGGCGCGGCCGATCTTGCCGACGACGAGCTGCACGGTGATCGTTCTCCTGGATCGGTGCTGTGGGTGCGGTGGTGCGTGGGTGCGGTGGTGCGTGGCCGCGGAAAGCGGTGCCGGGGTGCTGCGGTGCTGCTGCATTGCTCGGGCGCTGCGGCGCTGCAATGCCCGCCGCGCCGGCGGCGCCCTTCGGAAGGGTGCACGAACGGCGCAGAACGGAGAAGGCCGACCGGGACGCATGCGTCCCGGTCGGCCTCAAGCCCTGACGGCTGAACGAGCAGCGGCGTCAGCGAATGCTGTCCACGTCGACCAGGTCGACCCGGACGTTGCGACCGCCGAGGGCGCCGACCACGGTGCGCAGTGCGCGCGCCGTGCGGCCGCCCCGGCCGATCACCTTGCCGAGATCATCGGGGTGCACCCGCACCTCGATGGTGTTACCCCGACGCAGGTTGCGCGAACGCACCTGCACCTCGTCGGGGTGCTCGACGATGCCCTTCACCAGGTGGTCGAGGGCGTCCTCGATCACGATCAGGCCTCGGCGGCGGCGTCGGCCTCAGCCTCGGCCTTGTCCGACTTCTTGGCCTTCGGGGTGATGGCGACACCGGTGGTGGCGTCCTCGAAGCCGGCGACGGCCTTCGCGAACAGGTGCGAGAAGTCCTCGACCTTCGGCTCGGCGACCTTCAGCGGCTCCGGAGCCGGCAGGCCCTTGAACTTCTGCCAGTCGCCGGTCAGCTTGAGGATGGCGAGCACCGGCTCGGTCGGCTGGGCGCCGACGGACAGCCAGTACTGGGCGCGGTCGCTGTCGACCTCGATCTTCGAGGGGTTGTAGGTCGGCTGGTAGATGCCGATCTCCTCGATCGCGCGGCCGTCACGCTTGGTGCGGGCGTCGGCGACGACGATGCGGTAGTGCGGGGAGCGAATCTTGCCGAGACGCTTGAGCTTGATCTTGACTGCCACGGGAGTGGAATCTCCTGGTGTTGACGTGGGTGAGCAGCCTCGCCGTCGCGTGGGGTTGCGGGGCGGACCGTTCAGGGGACACGCCAGCCGTAGGAGAGAGGGGTCCTGCTCGGCTGCCGAGTACTCAGCTGTCCATTCTGCCATATCGGCGGCGACAGGCTTCACCGGACCTTCGCAGGTCCGACCGGGAGCCCCCGCTCCCGGTCAGCCCGAACACGCCCGGCGCGTCCTCCGCGTCCTCCGCGTCCCGGCACGCGCGGCAGACCTGCCGCCCGCACCGTCCGTCCACACCATCCGAAGTCGATCCGCGCCGGCCGAAACCGACGGTCGACACCGCCGGTCACCACCGGCGGCCGTTCCGACCGCACCGCTGCCCGCACAGCCGTCGGCCGGTACTGCTGGTACTGCCGGTACTGCTGGTTCCGCCGTCAGGCGATCTTGAAGGGCTGCTGGCACGCGCCGCAGACGATGGACGCCTGCGCGAGCACCGAGGGAACGACGCGGACGTTGCGCCCGCAGCCGCACACCGCCTTGACCCGGACGCCGCCCCCGGAGGAGCCGTGTCGGGCCGCCGGGCCGCGGAAGGCGCGAGTGGCACCGTCACCGGCCACCGCCTCCTGGTGGGCACCGAGGGCCCGGTCCAGGCGTTCGATGGTCTCCGCGTACCGCTCCCGCGTCTCCTTGAGCATGGTCACCTGGGAGAAGCCGCTGCTGGCGTGCGGTTCGACCGGGTGGGCCAGGCCCAGCTCGGAGGCGAGGAGCAGGAAGCGCCGGTTGTGGTAGCGGCCGGCCCGCGAGGTGTCCCGGATGTCCCGGGCCGCGGCCAGACCATGGGCGGCCTCGTGGAGGAGCCGCTCGAAGCCGAGCCGGGTGCCACAGGCCGAGGAGGACTCGCCGATCAGCGCCTCGGGCGAGGCGAGGTCGGGGAGGTCCTGATGGAAGGCCTGGATGTCGCTCCAGGCGGCGGCCAGTTCGGCCGCGAGGACGAGGGGCTGTGTCGTGCTCACGCTAGACCAACGATGGAGTGAGAGCCGATGTTCCGCGCGTTCCCGATCTCCGGGAATTCCCAGGAAACTCTCAGGAATGTACGAGCGCGTGCAATTCGCGCGTTCCGGATCTGACGCAAGACCAACCCCCTGCCGGTTTGGGCCCGTCGCAACTCGGCGAGCCTCGTCATTTCCGTCCGGGAACGGGCTGTCGCTCCCAGGACGTACGTACGACCCATGATCCTGTCGAGTTGACAGGGCCACGGGCCGTACACCGTACCGCTATTCCGTTAATACCGGCAGTTGACCGGCCAGTAGGTATGCCGCCATGCGAGACGACGCCTGGACGGTTACGAGCCGAATTCCGGACGGCCGATGTCGTTGCCTGTCCATACTCGCCAGTACCGGTCCGTTTGCGACACCGGTACGACACCCCGGAGACGCCGCCGGGACAGCACTGTGACACGGCCGAAAGCGCTCAAAAGCGCCCCGGAAGCCCCTGAACGCACCCGTGGGCCCCCCTCCCGAGCACTTGCGGAAGCCGCGGGAACAACCGACCGAGGCCTCGGCGGCCCCCAACCCGCACCGGAGCCCCGGACGGCCCGGACGGCCCCCGAAACCCGCGCCGGCGCGCCACGATACGGCCCGGCGGCCCCGGCGCGCCCCGCAAGCGCCCGATGCATCCCGATGCACCCGGAGGGCCGCGGAAGGCCGCCCGGACGGCCCCGCGCCGCGCGCAAGGGCCCGGAACGCGACCGGACGCCCCCGCCGCACAGGGCGGCGGCAGGGGCGTCCGGGCCGGTGGATCCCCGCGCGTCAGTACGCGCGCGCCACGATGGCGATGTTGCCCTCCTGGTCGTCCGTCTGCGGCACCGAGCCGTCGGCGGCCACGATGCACCGCACCGAGACGCCCTGCTCGGCCAGCTTGGCCTCGCCCTCCGGGCCCAGCTCGGCCCAGGAGATCCGGCCCCAGCCGGTGGCCGCGGCCTCGATGGCCTCGTCGATGGTCTTCACGTCGACGGTACGGGCCTCGCGGCGCTCGCGGGACTGGCGCAGCAGCAGCGCCTGGTCCTCCTCCAGGACGCCCGGGAGGAGCGCGGCCAGGGCGTCGATCGAGACCGGCTCCTTGCCGCCGGGGATCCGGCGGGCGAGCATCGCGGTGCCGTTCTCCAGGTCGCGCGGACCGACCTCGATGCGCAGCGGCACGCCCTTGAGCTCCCAGTCGACCGCCCGGCGGCCGAACGGGGTGTCGGTGCGGTCGTCGACGACCACCCGGATGCCGACGGCCTCCAGCTGGGCACCGATCTCGCGGACCTTGGCGATCACCGCGTCGTCGCCCTTGATGGCGAGGACGACGGCCTGGACGGCGGCCAGGCGCGGCGGGACGCGCAGGCCGTTGTCGTCGCCGTGGGACATGATCAGACCGCCGACCATGCGGGTCGAGACGCCCCAGGAGGTCTGCCAGACGTACTCGCGCTCGGCGCCCTGGAGCTGGTACGTGGTGTTGAACGCCCTGGCGAAGTTCTGGCCCAGCTCGTGGCTGGTGCCCATCTGCAGCGCCTTGCCGTCACCCATCATGCCCTCCAGGGTGAGGGTGTTGATGGCGCCGGCGAAGCGCTCCTTGGCGGTCTTGCGGCCGAGCACGACGTCGATGCCGAGCACGTTCGTCATGAAGTCGCCGTAGACCTGGGTGTGGATCATCGACGCGTAGTCACGGGCGTCCTCGTAGGTGGCGTGGGCGGTGTGGCCCTCCTGCCAGAGGAACTCGGTGGTGCGCAGGAAGACGCGCGGGCGCAGCTCCCAGCGGACCACGTTGGCCCACTGGTTGATCAGCAGGGGCAGGTCGCGGTGGCTCTGCACCCACTTGGAGAAGTACTCGTTGATGATCGTCTCGGAGGTGGGCCGGACGACGACCGGCTCCTCCAGCTGCTTGCCGCCGCCGTGGGTGACCACCGCGAGCTCGGGGGCGAAGCCCTCGACGTGCTCGGCCTCCTTGGTCAGGTAGGACTGCGGGATGAACATCGGGAAGTACGCGTTCTGCGCGCCGGCCTTCTTGATCCGCGCGTCCATCTCCTGCTGCATCCGCTCCCACAGGCCGTAGCCGTACGGTCGGATGACCATGGTGCCGCGCACCGGACCGTTGTCGGCCAGCTCGGCCTTGTTGATGAGGTCCTGGTACCAGCGCGGGAAGTCGTCCGCCTGGGGGGTGAGAACGGGTGCCTTTGCCATGGGGCGAATGGTACGGGGAGCGGGGCCCTGACTTCGAATCGGATGCCCGCGGGGGCCGCCGGACGGCCTCCCGCCAGGGGGCGCACGACCGCGACACGCGCGCACCACCCTGCACCCCTCTGGACGCCGCGCCCGAGCCGCTGTTCGCTGGAGTGGGGCGGGACTTTGGGGGAGCCGTAGCAGCACACCGAAGGACCGGATGGGAGGCCTCGATGGCTTCAGCTCGGACGACCGGCACGACCGTACGACCCGCGGGCGCACGACCACACGACCCGCTGCCCGCGACCGCGTGGCCCGAGCGGGCGCGCGACTGGGCGGAGATCCAGGAACGCATGCTGGTACCGCTGTACGAGGCGGTCTACGACCGGCTGGAGGTCGGCCCGGCGACCAGTGTCCTGGGCCTGGGGTGCCGGTCCGGCCTGGCCCTGCTGCTGGCCGCCGAACGGGGTGCACAGGTCGCCGGCCTGGAGCCGCAGGACGAGCTGCGCGCGCTGGCCCGGGGCCGGCGACTGAAGGTCGGCGCGGGCGTCCGGCCGGCGCCGGGCGTCCCCCGCTCGGCCCATTCGCTGGTCACTGTTTTCGAGCAGCTGCCGGGGGCCGCCGAACCGGGGCGGGTGGTCGCCGAGGCGGCCCGGCTGACGCTCCGCGGCGGGCACGTGGTGCTGGCCGCGTGGGGGCCGCCGGAGCGGTGCGAGAGCGCGGCCGTGCTGGACGTGGCGCGGCGGATGGCCGGGCGGACCACCGCGCGCGACCCGTTCGGGCTGAGCACGCCCGGCGCCCTGGAGGACCTGCTCGCCCCCGCCGGCCTGCGACCCGCCGGCAGCGGCCGGGTGGGCTGCCCGTTCGCCTACCCGGACCTCGACAGCGCGGTGCGCGGGCTGCTCTCCACCGGCCTGTACGACGCCGCGGCGGAGTTCTCCGGGCTCTCGCTGGTGGCGAAGGAGCTGGAGGAGGCGCTGCATCCGTACCTGCGCCCGGACGGCTCGGTGCGGATGGAGAACGTCTTCCGGTACCTGATCGCCGAGCAGCCGCGCTGACCGCGGAGGAGCTGACCGCGGAGGAGCGGACCTCACCGGGGCGACGCCCGCACCGACCCGGCCGCCACACCCGTACCGGCCCGCTCGCGCCGGCCCGGCCACGCCGCGCCCGGCTACGCCCCCGCGCCCGGCCACTCCTCCGCGGTCAGCGCGAACCGTTCGTGGTCCCGCCAGGCGCCCCCCAGGAACAGCATCCGGGGCGTGAACCCCTCGTGCCGGAAACCCAGCCGCTTCACGAGCCCGATCGAACGCTCGTTCTCCGGCTGGACGTTGATCTCCAGCCGGTGCAGCCCCAGCCCCCCGGCGGTCTGCGCGGCGAAGCAGCGGTCGACCACCAGGCGGACGCCCTCGGTCATCCGGCCGGTGCCGGCGAACGGCAGGTAGGAGTCGTAGCCGAGCGATGCGTTGCAGAACCGGCCCATCACGATGTTGGCGACGTTCACCTTGCCGACGATCCCAGCGGTCTCCTGATCGATGATCAGGAACGTTCGCAGGCCCGCCCCCTGTCGCTCCAGGAGGTCCGGGAGTCCGTCCGGCTCGACCGGGTTCCACTGACCGATGTGTTCGGCGGACCGCCGGACCGCCTCGGAGTAAGCCGCCTCGTCCCCGGCCCGCGGGGCCCTGATCGTCACTCTCACCCCACCATCATCGGACATGCGAACGGCCCGCCGCCCGGGGAACCGGGCGGCGGGCCGCGCGCGTGGAGTGGGGACCCGCAGCGTGGCCCGACCTGCCGGCCCGGGATCCACGGGTCTCGGGCCTACAGCAGGTCCTTGAACTCCTTGGGGAGCTCGAAGTCGGCCGGGCCCTTGCCCGCGCCGAGACCGAAGGCGCCGCCGTCCTGGGCCGGACCCTGGCCGGCACCGAGGGCGCGGCGCTCGGCGGCCGCGGCCTCCTCCTGCGCCCGCTTCAGCGGGTTGCCGCTCTTGCGCTTGCCCTTGGCCACCGGGGCCTTCTTGGCGGACTTCTTCGAGCCGCCGCCCATGCCGGGGATGCCCGGCATGCCCGGGATGCCCTTGCCGGAGGCCATCGCGGACATCATCTTGCGGGCGTCGAAGAACCGCTCGACCAGGTTGTTGACCTCGCCGACCTGGACGCCGGAACCCTTGGCGATGCGCAGCCGGCGCGAGCCGTTGATGATCTTCGGGTCGGTCCGCTCGGCAGGGGTCATCGACTTGATGATGGCGCCGACCCGGTCGACGTCCTTGTCGTCGATGTTGTTGATCTGCTCGCGGATCTGACCCATGCCGGGCAGCATGCCCAGCAGCTTGGAGATCGAGCCCATCTTCCGGACCTGTTCCAGCTGGGCCAGGAAGTCGTCGAGCGTGAAGTCCTTGCCGCCGCCCTGCAGCTTGGAGGCGATCTTCTCGGCCTCGGCCTGCGAGAAGGTCTGCTCGGCCTTCTCGATCAGCGAGAGCACGTCGCCCATGCCGAGGATGCGGGAGGCCATCCGGTCGGGGTGGAAGGCGTCGAAGTCGTCGACCTTCTCGCCGTTGGAGGCGAACATGATCTGCCGGCCGGTGACGTGCGCGACCGACAGCGCGGCACCACCGCGGGCGTCGCCGTCGAGCTTGGAGAGCACCACACCGGTGAAGTCGACGCCGTCGAGGAAGGCCTGGGCGGTGGTGACAGCGTCCTGGCCGATCATCGCGTCGACGACGAACAGGACCTCGTCCGGGTTCACCGCGGCCCGGATGTCGGCGGCCTGCTGCATCAGCTCGGCGTCGATGCCGAGGCGGCCGGCGGTGTCGACGATGACGACGTCGTACTGCTTCTGCTTCGCGTACTCGATCGAGTCGCGGGCGACCTGCACCGGATCGCCGACGCCGTTGCCCGGCTGCGGGCCGTAGAAGGCCACGCCCGCGCGCTCGGCGACGACCTGCAGCTGGTTGACGGCGTTGGGGCGCTGGAGGTCGCAGGCGACCAGCAGCGGGGTGTGCTTCTGCTTCTTCAGCCAGTGGCCGAGCTTGCCCGCGAGGGTGGTCTTACCGGCGCCCTGGAGACCGGCGAGCATGATCACCGTCGGGCCGTTCTTGGCGAACTTCACCCGGCGGGTCTCGCCACCGAGGATGGCGATGAGCTCCTCGTTGACGATCTTGACGATCTGCTGGGCCGGGTTCAGCGCGCCGGAGACCTCGGAACCGAGGGCGCGCTCCTTGACCTGCTTGATGAAGGCCCGCACGACCGGCAGCGCGACGTCCGCCTCCAGCAGCGCGATGCGGATCTCGCGGGTGGTGGCGTCGATGTCCGCCTCGCTGAGGCGGCCCTTGCCCCGGAGGTTCTTGAACGTCGCTGCGAGGCGATCGGAAAGGGTGTCGAACACGTCGTCGCGGGTCCTCTGCGGCATCGGTATCGGTACGGTCGTCGCCCCCAAGGGTATCCGGCCGCCCCGGGAACGGTCTCCACCCCCGGGTGGACGCCCCGCCACGGCCCCCGCACGACCCGTGCACGCCTCCCCGCCGACGGCGGGGAGGTACTCGGCGACGCCCGGGGAGGAGCCGGGCGCCCCGGCACGCCCCGGGCTCAGCCCAGCGCCGCCCGCACCGCCGCCGCCACCTCCCCGGCCCGCTGCGGGCTGAGCGGGCGGCCCGCGTCGTCGGTCAGGTAGAAGGAGTCGACGGCGTCCGCCCCGAGGGTGCTGACGTGCGCGGTCCGGACCCGGACGCCGGCCCCGTCCAGTGCCCGTCCGATCCGGTGCAGCAGGCCCGGCGCGTCGTGGGCGCGCACCTCCAGCACGGTCGCGGTGGCCGAGGCCACCGCCGGGGCCACCGCGACCAGCGGCGGCGGGGTGGGGATGCCGCGGCGGAGCGGGGCGGCCGCGTCGCGCTCGGCGAGCCGGCGCGCCACGTCCAGCGAGCCCTCCAGCGCCCGGCGCAGGTCGGCCCGGAGCCGGGCCGCCTCCGGCAGCTCACCGAACTCGGCGGCCACCGTCCAGGACAGCAGCAGGACCGGACCGGCGCCGATCGGGTCCAGCTCGCGCAGGCCGGCCGAGCGGACGGTCAGCCGATGCAGCGCCAGCACCCCGGCGACGGTCCCGAGCAGACCCGGCCGGTCGGGGACGGCGAGGGTCAGCCGGACACCCATCGGCTCCGGCCCCTCCTCCCCCGCGCCCGGCCCCGCCGTGCCCTCCCCGGCCCGGCCCGGGGCCTCCGCCCGGGCCGACGTCTCGGCCTGGGCCAGCAGCGAGAGCGCCGGCCCGCCGGTTCGGGCGGCCTCCACCGCCAACCGCTCCTGCTCCGCGGTCGGCTCCTCCTGACGGCCGGTGCCGGAGGCCGGCAGGGGGTGGCCGCCGGCCAGCCGGGCGGCGGCGCGGGCGGTCAGCCCGTCCACCAGCGAGGCCCGCCAGCGGCTCCACGCGGCCGGACCGGTCGCGGTGGCGTCGGCCTCGGTCAGCGCGTGCAGCAGCTCCAGTTGCGGCAGGGTGGCCACCACCTTGGTGATCGCCTCCACGGTGGCCGGGTCGTCCGGGTCCCGCCGGGTCGCGGTGTCCACCAGGGTCAGGTGGTGGCGGACCAGCATCGCCAGCGTCTCCACCGACTCCCGGTCGAAGCCCATCCGGACCGCGACGTCGCGGACGATCACCTCGCCGGCCTCGCTGTGGTCGCCGGGCCAGCCCTTGCCGATGTCGTGCAGCAGAGCGGCCACCAGCAGCAGGTCCGGCCGGGCCACCCGGCGGGTCATCGCGGCGGCCCGCACCGCCGTCTCCACCAGGTGCCGGTCCACCGTCCAGCGGTGCACCGCGTTGCGCTGCGGCCGGCAGCGGACCCGCTCCCAGTCCGGCAGGAGCCGGGTGATCAGCCCCTCCGCCTCCAGCGCCTCCCAGACCGGCAGGCATGCCTCGCCCGCGCCGAGCAGGGTGACCAGCTGCTCGCGCGCCTCGTCCGGCCAGGGCACCGGCAGCGGGCGGCACTCGGCGGCCAGCCGGCGCACGGTCGCGTAGGAGACGGTCAGCCCGTTCTGGGCCGCGGCCGCCGCGGCGCGCAGCGGCAGCACCGGGTCGGCGGCCGGCCGGGCACCCTGGGCCAGCACCGCCTCGCCGTCCTGCTCGACGACGCCCTCCGCGAGCGGGCGGCGCTCGACCGCGCCCCGGGCGACCGCCCCGGCGCCGCGCCCGGCTCCGGTGAACGGGAAGGCGAGCCGGGACATCCGGCGGCCGCGGCCGGATCGGGCCGCCAGCACCCGGTCCACCGCCCGCCAGGTGACGTCGCTCGCGTAGGCGATGGTGCGGGCGGCCTCGTAGACCTGGCGCAGCAGGGTGTCGGCGTCCAGCACGCCGAGCCGCTCGGCGACCTGGTCCTGGTCCTGGAGGCTGAGCCGCTCGGTGGCCCGGCCGGTGGCCAGGTGCAGCGCGTCCCGGACGTCGGCGAGCCGCAGCGCGGCGGCGTCCAGGCCGTCGCGCGGGGCGTCCGCCAGCCAGGTGGCGGCGACCGCGTCGAGCGCGACGACGTCCCGCAGGCCGCCGCGGGCCTCCTTGAGGTCCGGCTCCAGCAGGAAGGACAGTTCGCCGTGGCGCTCGGCCCGTTCCCGGCCGAGCTCGCGCAGCCCCGGCAGGCGGTCGGCGGCGCCGGCCCGCCAGTCGGCCAGAACGGCGGAGCGCAGCCCGGCGGTGAGCGCCGGGTCGCCGGCGACGTGCCGGGCGTCCAGCAGGCCCAGCTGCGCCTTGAGGTCGGCGGCGGCGACCGCGCGGGCCTCGGCGGGGGTGCGCACCGCGTGGTCGAGCGCGGCGCCGGAGTCCCAGACCGGGTACCAGATCCGCTCGGGCAGCTCCGGGTCGAGCGGGCCGTCGTGCAGCAGCAGGACGTCGAGGTCGCTGCGCGGGGAGAGCTCGCCGCGCCCGTAGCCGCCGACCGCGACCAGGGCCACGCCGGCCGGGGCGCCGGCCGCGGCGAGCAGGCCCGCCAGCCAGTCGTCGGTGAGCGCGGCCAGGGCGGTGCGACGGGCGCTCCCGGTGAGGTCGGGCCGTTCCAGCAGCCGGGCCCGGGCGGCGCCGTAGTCGGGGAGCTCCTCGCGGTCCGGCCGGCGACCGGGCGACGCGCCCGGTCCGTCGGCGGGCAGGAGGGGCGGGTCGGTTTCGGTGGCCATGCGGAGTCCCCGTCCGTCGTCGTACGGTTGATCGATCGGCACTGATACGCCGTCAGCGGACCTGCGACCACGGGGTGGTCGCAGGCCCGCCTGCGGGTCGATCGAGCTGAATGCTAGAGGGAGGGCCTCGGGCCGCTAGAGGGCGTCGGGGCCGCGCTCACCGGTCCGCACCCGGACGGCCGTGTCGACCGGGACGCTCCAGACCTTGCCGTCGCCGATCTTGCCGGTCCTGGCCGCCTTCACCAGTACGTCGATCAGCTGATCGGCGTCGTCGTCCTCGACCAGGACCTCGATTCTCACCTTGGGCACCAGGTCCACGGTGTACTCCGCGCCCCGGTAGACCTCCGTGTGGCCGCGCTGGCGGCCGTAGCCGCTGGCCTCGGTCACGGTCAGGCCGTGCACCCCGAAGGCCTGCAGGGCGGCCTTCACGTCGTCCAGACGGTGCGGCTTGATGACTGCGGTGATGAGCTTCATCAGGCGTCGACCTCGGTCTTCTCGGTGTTCTTCGCGGTGCTGGTCGCCGTGCTCTTCGCGGCGCCCTTCGCCGCGCTGCCGGCAACGGCGGCGGGCTCGGCGGCGGTTGCGGAAGCGGTCGGGGCCACGACGGTGCGGGCCAGACCGGCGCCCACCGCGCTGAAGTCGTACGCGGACTCGGCGTGCTCGGCCTGGTCGATGCCGGCCAGCTCGACCTCCTCGGCGACCCGGAAGCCGACCGTCAGGTCGATCGCCTTGGCGAGCAGCCAGGAGAGCACGAAGGAGTAGACGGCGACCACGGCCACGCCCATCGCCTGCTTGCCGAGCTGCTCCAGGCCGCCGCCGTAGAACAGGCCCTTGGCGGTCTGGCCGACGGTGCCGGTGGCGAAGAGGCCGACCAGGAGCGAGCCGATCGCGCCGCCGACCGCGTGCACGCCGACCACGTCGAGCGAGTCGTCGAAGCCGAAGCGGTACTTGAGGCTGATCGCCGCGGCGCAGACGGCGCCCGCGATCAGGCCGATCGCCACCGCGCCGAGCGGGCTGACCGAGCCGCAGGCCGGGGTGATCGCGACCAGACCGGCCACCGCGCCGGAGGCGGCGCCCAGCGTCGTGAACGCGCCGTGCCGCAGCTTCTCGTAGATCAGCCAGCCGACCAGTGCGGCCCCCGTGGCGACCTGGGTGTTGACCAGTGCCATCGCGGCGACGCCGTTGGCGGCCAGCGCCGAGCCGGCGTTGAAGCCGAACCAGCCGAACCAGAGCAGCCCGGAGCCGAGCATCACCAGCGGCAGGCTGTGCGGGCGCATCGGGTCCTTCTTGAAGCCGATCCGCTTGCCGAGGACCAGGCAGAGTGCCAGGCCCGCCACGCCCGCGTTGATGTGCACGGCGGTGCCGCCGGCGAAGTCGATCACGCCGTTGCGGTCGCCGAGCCAGCCGCCGTTCCCGCCGTCGAAGAAGAAGACCCAGTGCGCCACCGGGAAGTACACGACGGTCACCCAGAGCGCGATGAACAGGCCCCAGGCGGTGAACTTGGCCCGGTCCGCGATGGCGCCGCTGATCAGCGCCGGCGTGATGATCGCGAACATCAGCTGGAAGGCGGAGAACGCGGTCACCGGGATCGTCCCGGAGAGGTCGTCCAGGCCGATGCCGCGCATCCCCAGGTAGTCCAGGTTCCCGATCAGGCCGGCGCCCGAGTCGGGCCCGAAGCTGAGCGAGTACCCGTAGAGGACCCAGAGCACGCTGACGATGCCCAGCGAGAGGAAGCTCATCGCCAGCATGTTGAGCGTGCTCTTCGCCCTGACCATGCCTCCGTAGAAGAAGGCCAGGCCCGGGGTCATCACCATGACCAGGGCCGCACAAATGAGCACGAAGGCGGTATCGCCCGCGCTGAAGCCGTCCGGCATCGGCGTCTCCTCATGAATGGAAGCCGCTCCACACCCGGGTTACCTGTCCCGTGCCACCCGGGGTGTCGGCGATGAGAAGGAGAGTGCCGAAGGCTGGTTTCCGCCGATGCGGCCGGTTGTTTCACGGCCGTGACGGCGGCGACGGCGGGGTTACACCTGCGTGAACCACGGCCACGCCGAGGCGCCGGATGGGCTACCGTTCCGCCGCCCGGCACACGGAGTGCGGTGTCGGCCACCGACCGTGGCGGCAGCCGGCCGGCACGGGGAGCCCGCCGGAAACGGCCACCGACCGTGGCGGCGGCGGCCGGCACGGTCGGCGGGGTCGGAGAAGGGAGGGCCGGACCGGAGGGGAATCCGGGAGGGCCGGGATCAGACCACCGAGACGTACTCCGGGATGTCCTGGACCACCCGCTCCTGGAGCCGGTTCACCGCGTCCACGCCCTTGAACCGGGCCGCGGCGGACTCGGTGGTCTTGCGCACCCGGGAGTTCAGCCGCTCCGAGCGGACCTTGCCGGCGATGTCCACCGCCTGCTCGGCCATCACCGCGGCCTGCTCCGCCTCGTTCTGCAGAAGGTGGACGCTGGCCATACCGATCAGGTTGAAGGCGTAGGAGCGGACGTGGTCGCCGTCCTGGCGGAAGAGGTCCACCGCGCGCTCCATCACCGGGGCCGACATCGAGGCGTACAGCGCGGCGTTGTCGGAGTGGTAGGCGAGGTCGCGGAAGGAGTGCGCGTTCTCGGCGTTCAGCTCGGCCGGCGAGAAGAACTTCAGCCAGTCCGGGTCGCCGTCGCTCTCGCGGATGTCGGTGAAGGTGTCCTCGGCCAGCCGGACCGCCCGGGCGCAGCGGTTGACCTCGCCGATGGTGGCGTAGGCGCGCGCCTCCATCGCGTAGAGCAGCGACTGCTGGCGCGGGGTGGCGGTGTCCCGGCTGCCGTACTGGGCCAGGTGGATGAGCTCCAGGGCGTCCTCGCCCCGGTTCAGGTGGATCATCTGGCGGCTCATGTCGGTGAGGATCAGTGCGCCGAACGGGCGGTCTCCGGCCTCCTTGGCCGCGTGCAGCGCCAGCACGTAGTACTTCTGCGCGCTCGGGTGCATGCCCACGTCGTACGACATCCAGCCGGCCAGGTGGGCCAGCTCGGCGGTGAGCCGGAACAGCCGCCTGGTGGTCGCCTCGGGGTAGGTCTCCTGGAGCAGGTCGGTGACCTCGTGGAGCTGGCCGACGACGGCCTTGCGGCGCAGGCCGCCGCCGTTCTGCGCGTCCCACTGCCGGAACATGACCGTGGTCTGCTCCAGCAGTTCCAGCTCGGGCTCGGAGAGCCGGCCGGTGAACGCCTCGCCGCCGTTGGCCGCGGCCAGGATCGGGGTGGGCGCGCCGGTCGGGCCGGGGGCGAGCCAGCGCTGCATCGGCTCGATCAGCGCGGCGCCGGCCGTCAGGGCGAGCGAGGTGCCCAGGAAGCCGCGCCGGTTGAGCATCAGGTCGCTGCGCGAGTAGTCGCTGATCAGCTGGACGGTCTGCGGCGCGCTCCACGGCAGGTCGACGCCCCCGCCGACGGTGGAGACCGGGACGGCGGCCCGCAACCCGAGGTCCTCGATGGAGACCACCGAACCGAAGCGCTCCGAGAACAGCTCCGACATGATCTTCGGGATCGGCTCGCGGGGCTGCTCGCCGTCCAGCCAGCGGCGCACCCGGGAGGTGTCGGTGGAGACGTGATGGGCGCCGATCTGGCGGGCCCGGCGGTTGACCTGGCGGGCCAACTCCCCCTTGGACCAGCCGCTGCGGGCGAACCACGTGGTCAGCTTCTCATTGGGTTGCTTCTCTGCCATGGGTAACGTCCCCATCCCGCCCGGCCCCTGCTCCGGGGCCCCGATCGTGACCGCCCGACGGTTGCGGGCTCTTGCCAGACGTGCCGTACCTGAGGTGCGGTCGGAACCGCACACCGAACCACTGGTCGCACTGGTGTGCCATCGTCGCGGACGCTGCGTCAGTTTCCTCAACTCCCGCGCCCCCTGGGCCAGGAGCGGACTCGCCGACGACATCCGCGAGCCGAACGTAGTGCCCCGCACGGCGGCCCGGGGAGCGGCCCTGGCGAAACGCCACCTTTCGCCACCCCCAGGAGTGAACCGGACCAAGTCCGCACACGCTTCACTGGGTAGTCCCGACGGTCCGGCATATGCGGGCCGCCAAGCCCTCACCGGCATCCGGCTCAGCACGGCAACCCACAGCAGCCACAGGCGAGTTTGCCGCCCGCCCTGATCGACGACCGTCTCGCGCACACGACGATCCGGCATCGGCCCCGCCCGCCACAAGGGGCGCCCGAGGCACACCGCCGCAACAGGCGCGCGCCACGCGCTGCGCGCCGCCACCGCACAACGCACCACGCAACGGACAATCAACACAAAGTCACCGTCCCGTAACCATCGGCAACGAGAACCTGTTGGGGGAGGCATGGACAACCTGTTCGGCGAACTTCGACTGGGGCACCTGCGGTTGGCCCCGCTGGGGGTGCGCCGCCGCACCCGGGTCACCGCGTCCCAGGCCGCCGCGGAGTACACCGGCCGCTGGGGCTGGGCGGTCGCCGTCGGCACCCCGGCCGCGCCGACCGGCGACCCGGCCCGCTGCAAGTGCGGCACCCCCCGCTGCGGCGCCCCCGGCCTGCACCCGGTCCCCGGCGACGAGCCCGCCGCCCGATCCGGCGCCGACGTCTCGGTGCTGTTCCCCACCGGCCGCGCCTTCGACGTCCTGGACGTCCCCGAGCAGGCCGGCCTGCAGGCCCTGGTCCGGCTGGAGCGGATGGGCACCCAGGTCGGCCCGGTCCTGGCCGCGCCCACCGGCCGGCTGCAGTTCCTGGTCGCCGCCGGCACCGCCCGCAGGCTGCCCGACCTGCTGTACCGGATGGGCTGGGACGACGCCGCCCTCGACCTCACCTGCCACGGCGAGGGCAGCTACGTCGCCGCGCCGCCCACCGTGCTCGGCGGCCTCGGCCCGGTCCGCTGGCTGCGCCGCCCCACCCGCGACAACGCCGGCTGCCCGCCCGAGGCCCGACTGCTCCTCGGCACCCTCGCCTACGCCTGCCACCGCGGCCGCGAGCGCACCACCGAACCCGCCTGGCTCGCGTCGTAGCATCGCCTGCCCGGCGGCGCGGCTCCGCACGGTCCCCCGCTTCCCCGCCGTACGACGGCGGGTACGACGAAGGGCCCGCCCCCCGTGGAGCGGACCCTTCAGCGGTGACGGCCGGGGCTCAGTCCCCGATCAGCGCGTCCACGAAGGCACCCGGTTCGAACGGCGCCAGGTCGTCCGCGCCCTCGCCGAGACCGATCAGCTTGACCGGCACGCCCAGCTCGCGCTGGACCGCGACCACGATGCCGCCCTTCGCCGTACCGTCCAGCTTGGTCAGCACGATGCCGGTGATGTCGACCACCTCGGCGAAGACCCGGGCCTGGATCAGGCCGTTCTGACCGGTGGTGGCGTCCAGCACCAGCAGCACCTCGTCCACCGGGCCGTGCTTCTCGACGACCCGCTTGACCTTGCCCAGCTCGTCCATCAGGCCGGTCTTGGTGTGCAGTCGGCCGGCGGTGTCGACCAGCACGGTGTCGGCGCCCTCGGCGATGCCCTCCTTGACCGCGTCGAACGCGATCGAGGCCGGGTCGCCGCCCTCGGGACCGCGCACGGTCCGCGCGCCGACCCGCTCGCCCCAGGTCTGCAACTGGTCCGCGGCGGCGGCACGGAACGTGTCGGCCGCGCCGAGCACCACCTTGCGCCCGTCGGCGACCAGCACCCGGGCCAGCTTGCCGGTGGTGGTGGTCTTGCCGACGCCGTTGACGCCGACGACCAGGACGACCGCCGGACCCTCCTGGTGCTTGGTGGAGTGGACGGTGCGGTCGGCGTCCTTGCCGATCAGCTCGACGAGCTCCTCGCGCAGCAGCCCGCGCAGCTCCTCCGGGGTGCGGGTGCCGAGCACCTTCACCCGGGTGCGGAGCCGCTCGACCAGCTCCTGGGTGGGGGCCACGCCGACATCGGCGGTGAGCAGGGTCTCCTCGATCTCCTCCCAGGTGTCCTCGTCCAGGTGCTCCCGGGAGAGCAGCGAGAGCAGGCCCTTGCCGAGCGAGTTCTGCGAACGCGAGAGCCGGGACCGCAGCCGGACCAGCCGGCCGGCAGTGGGCTCGGGGACTTCGAGGGCCGGGACCTCCTCCTCGACCGTCTCGGGGACGGTCACGGCCTCGGCCTCGGGAAGCTCCACCTCCTCGACGGTGCGGCGGGGCTCCTCGGTCGGCGGCGCGGCCTCCTCGCCGACCTGGGGCTCGCTCGGGGTGGGCTTGGGCGCCGTGATGACCGGCGCCTGCGACTTCGGGGGCAGCTGCTGGCGTCGTCTGCCGGAAACGACGAGGCCGGCGATCGCGGCAATGGCGACCACGGCGATGACTACGGCAAGAATCACGTATTCCATAACGGAACCCAGTATCCGTGACGGGGCTCCGGATGAACCGCAGCCGGGCTACACCGATGCGCCTCGGGCCGCCCCGGGGACCGGAGGACGGCCCGCCGCGCTCCGCGGACGGTCGGCCCCGACCTACCGCAGGCGCTGGCTGATCACCTGGGAGATGCCGTCGCCCTTCATGGTCACGCCGTACAGGGCGTCGGCGGACTCCATGGTGAGCTTCTGGTGGGTGATCACGATCAGCTGGGAACTCTCCCGCAACTCCTCCATGATCGCGACCAGCCGGCGCAGGTTGGTCTCGTCGAGCGCGGCCTCGACCTCGTCCATGACGTAGAACGGGCTGGGCCGGGCCTTGAAGATCGACACCAGCATCGCCACGGCGGTCAGCGAGCGCTCGCCACCGGAGAGCAGCGAGAGTCGCTTGACCTTCTTGCCCGGCGGACGGGCCTCCACCTCGACGCCGGTGGTCAGCATCGACTCCGGATCGGTCAGCACCAGCCGGCCCTCGCCGCCCGGGAACAGCCGCGCGAAGACGCCCTCGAACTGGGCCGCGGTGTCGTGGAACGCCGAGGTGAACAGCTGCTCGACCCGCTCGTCCACGTCCTTGACGATGTCCAGCAGGTCGCGCCGACTCCGCTTGAGGTCGTCCAGTTGCTCGCCGAGGAACCGGTGCCGCTCCTCCAGCGCCGCGAACTCCTCCAGGGCGAGCGGGTTCACCTTGCCGAGCTGTTGGAAGGCCTTCTCGGCCGCCCTCAGCCGCTTCTCCTGCTCGGCCCGGTCGTACGGGCGCGGCTCGCCGACCTCCCGGCCGTCCTCGGTGGCCCCGTCGGCGGCCGACGGCGGGACGAGCCGGTCCGGGCCGTACGAGGCGAGCAGCTCGCCGCCCTCGATGCCGAACTCCTCCAGGGCACGCGACTCCAGCTGCTCGATCCGCAGCCGCTTCTCGGCCCGCAGCACCTCGTCCCGATGCCCGGCGTCGACCAGCTTGTCCAGCTCCGACTTGAGCTCGCGCCCGTGTTCACGGTGCTCCTTGAGCTCCGCCTCGCGCTCGGCGCGCGCCTGCTCGACGGCCGCCCGGCCGGTGTCCGCACGGGCCAGCGACACCTCCAGGCAGGCGAGCAGCTGCCGGGCCCCCGCCGCGACGGCGTTCGCCACCCCGCGGTCGTGCTCGGCCCGCCGGCGGCGCTCGGCGGCCCGGGCCCGCGCCTCGCGCTCGGCCCGGGCGGCCCTGTCCAGCTGGTCCGCACGGCCGTTCAGGGCCCGCACCCGCTCCTCGTGGGTGCGCACGGCGAGCCGCGCCTCCAGCTCACCCTGCCGGGCGGCGGTCGCGGCGCCGGCCAGGCGCTGCTGCTCGGCCGGGTCCGGCTCGTCCTCGCCCTCCTCCGCCGACTGCTCGGCGACCGCGAGCCGCTCGGCCAGCTCCTCGGCGGCGGCCAGCAGCCCGGCCAGGCCCTCCTCCGCCCGGCCGGCGGCCGCGGTGAGGCGTTCGGCCTCGCCGGCGGCGGCCCGGGACTGCCCGCCGAGCCGGCCGAGCGCACCGGCGACGTCGGCGCGCTCCCTCTCGGCCTGCCGCCGCTCGGCGCCCAGCTGCTCCCGCTCGGCCGCCGATACCCGGCGCAGCTCGGTGAGTTCGGCCAGCCGCTCGGCCGACCCGGCGCAGCGGCCGGCCAGCTGTTCGATCGCGCGGGCGGTCTCGTCGACCGCCGCCTGGGTCTCCAGCAGGCTCGGTGCGCCGCCCGCGCCGCCGTACGCGGCGCCCGCGCCGAGTCGATCGCCCTCGGCGGTGACCGCGGTCAGGGCGGGGTCGGCGGCCACCAGCGCCAGCGCCTCGTCGAGCGAGCCGACCACCGCGACACCGGCCAGCAGCGCCCGCACGGCCGGAAGCAACTCGGCCGGCCCGTCCACCAGTTCGGCCGCCCAGCGGGCTCCGGCCGGCAACCGCCCCGCCGGGGTGGACGGTTCGGGCGCACCGGCGATCAGCAGGGCGGCCCGGCCGGCGTCCTCCTTGCGCAGCAGGCGCAGCGCCTCGGCGGCGGTGCCGGGCGAGTCGACCGCCACCGCGTCGGCCGCCGCGCCGAACGCCGCCGCGAGGGCGGTCTCGTGGCCGGGGGCGATCCGCAGCAGCGCCGCGGCGGGGCCGAGCAGGCCGGCCAGCCGGTCGTCGGCCGCCAGCAGGGCCCCGGTGCCGTCCTTGCGGCGCAGCCCCAGCGCCAGTGCCTCGTGCCGTGCGGTCAGCCCGGCCCGCTCGCGCTCGGCGGCGCCGGCCGCCTCCCGGGCGGCGGCGAGGTCCTGCTCGACGGCGGCCAGGCGCTCCCGGGCGGCCTCGTACGCGGCGTCGGCCCGCTGGTCCTCCCCGGCCGCGCCGTCGACCTGCCCGCGCAGCTCCTCGTACTCCTGCCGGGCCGCCTCGGCGCGCAGCAGCGCCTCGTCCCGGGCCTGAGCGAGCCTGCCGATCTCGGCCGCGGCCGCGGCCGCCTCGGAGCGCGCGGCCGCGGCCCGCCCCTGGAGGCGGGCCAGGCCCTCCCGGCGGTCCGCGATCGCCCGGGCGGCGTCCTTCAGCCGCCGCTCCTCCGTGGCGAGCTCGCGCTCCAGCCCACCCCGGGTCTCGACCGCCTCGGCGAGCGCGTACCGGGCCTCCTCCAGCGCCTCGGCCAGCGCGGCCTCCTCCTCCCGGACCCGCTCGGCCTCCCGCTCCAGCTCCTCCGGATCCCGCCCGCGCCGCTCCTCCGCCACTCCGCCGGCGGCCGCGTGCCGGGCCCGCGCCTCGGCCAGGCCGACCGTGCCGCGGGTGCGCTCGGCCAGTGCGGAGAGCCGGTACCAGGTCTGCCGGGCCGCCTCCAGGCCCGGGCCGAGCTGCTGGACCTGCGCCTCCAGGACGGCCTCGCGCTGGATCGCCCGGGCCAGCTCCTGCTCGACGGTGGAGCGGCGCAGCTTCAGCGCCAGCTCGTCGGCGACCTCGGCCTCGACGGCCCTGCGCAGGGTGAGGAGGTCGTCGGCGAGCAGGCGCAGCCGGGCGTCACGCAGGTCCGCCTGGATACCCGCGGCACGCCGGGCGATCTTCGCCTGCCGGCCGAGCGGGCCGAGTTGGCGGCGCAGCTCGGCCACCAGGTCCTGGACGCGGTTGAGGTTGACCTGCATCGCGTCCAGCTTCCGCAGCGCCTTCTCCTTGCGCTTGCGGTGCTTGAGGACACCGGCGGCCTCCTCGATGAAGGCGCGGCGGCCCATCGGGTCGGCGTGCAGGACGGAGTCGAGCTGCCCCTGTCCGACGATGACGTGCATCTCACGGCCGATGCCGGAGTCGGAGAGCAGCTCCTGGATGTCGAGGAGCCGGCAGGTGTCGCCGTTGAGCGCGTACTCGCTGCCGCCGTTGCGGAACATGGTCCGGGTGATGGTCACCTCGGCGTACTCGATCGGCAGCGCGCCGTCGGAGTTGTCGATGGTGAGGCTGACCTCGGCGCGACCGAGCGGGGCGCGCCCACTGGTCCCGGCGAAGATGACGTCCTCCATCTTGCCGCCGCGCAGCGACTTGGCGCCCTGCTCCCCCATGACCCAGGAGAGTGCGTCCACCACGTTGGACTTGCCGGAGCCGTTGGGCCCCACCACGCAGGTGATGCCGGGCTCGAACCGCAGGGTGGTGGCGGAGGCGAAGGACTTGAACCCGCGCAGGGTCAGGCTCTTCAGGTGCACGCGCCGGACTCCTCTTCGCTCGCCGGGGCCCTCGACAAACCAGGGCTCCCGCGGCGACTGTATCCGGCCATGACCGGCGCGAACGCTCCCGGACACGACGAAGGGACGCCACGAGGCGTCCCTTGCAAGCTGCGTCCCTAGCGGGGCGGCTCAGTGCACAACGGCGTCGATCTTCGGTGACCGGGCGGGACTCAGGTGAGAGCCGGCTCCCGCTGGTCCAGATCGATGCTGTTGAGCAGCGAGTGCTCGTCAGCGACAGCGGTGAGCGCGTCGTTCTCAGCCTGCATCCGAAGGAGCTCCGCTTCGAGGTCCTGGACGCGCCGCTGAAGCCGTCGCATCTCGGAGAGCATTCGCGGGTCGGGGCCGCCGACGTACCCGAGAAGCGCCTTTGCCATGATGAATGGTCCTCCACGCTGAGTGACCGAACCGGAACGGTACAGGTCTAGGGGGAAGGGGGACGCACGCGCGGCGCGCACCGGCAGTGCTGGCTGGGCACTACGGCGCAACCGCCGTGAGCTGGGCTCACGAGGGCATACGCCTACCGGAATAACGCGCTCGTGTGCGCGGGCTTCCAGCGTCTCACCAAAGACGGAAAGGGTCAACACGATCACCGCACGCTACCGCGCCCCTGTCACCTGCCTGGCGGTGTGGTCACGCCGGGCGGCCTCGGGCCGGTCCACCATGGGGCTCGTGGATCATCGTTCGATGCGGAGTCAACCACGAGTCTGCCCCGATGGCAACCGTATGACACCGGCTGTTGCCGATCGTTTCGTGCCCGCCCGGTCCGCGATCCGCCGGAACCCGCCTGAACAGCGGGCTCGGCGGGCCTCGGCAGGCCTCAGCGGATCTCGAAACCCTCGTAGCCGGAGCCGACGGCGGTCCAGATCTCGGTCACTCCGCTGACACTGCCGGGCGTGTCGGGGCCGCGCAGCAGGGCCAGCAGCTGCTCGCACTCAAGGGCGAGGCCCTCGGCCACCACCTGGACCCGGCCGTCGCCGAGGTTGCTCGCGTAGCCGGTCAGACCTATCTCCAGCGCCCGCGCCCTGGTCCACCAGCGGAACCCGACCTGCTGGACCTTCCCCCGGACCCAGGCGGTCACCCGGACCGGTTCACCGCTGTGCGCTTCACGACCGTGCATGGGGCCGACCCTATCCGCAGCGGGGGTGGCCCGCTTCACGGTGCGGCGACGGGGCCTTCGACGGTCCACCCCGGGCTGTGGATCTCGACCCGCAGCTCCCCGCGCCGCGCCTCCTCGCCGCAGCCGCGGCAGACCCACGCCGGATCGTACGGGTGAGGCTCGTGGCCCTCGGGCTCGTGCCGGAGCCCGACCGGGTGCTCGGGCAGCTGCCAGCGGTCGCCCCAGGCACGCAGGGCGTGGACGAGCGGCGCGAGGTCCCGGCCGGCCTCGGTGAGGTGGTACTCGTAGCGGGGCGGCCGCTCGCTGTACGCGCGGCGCTCGACCACCCCGGCCTCCTCCAGTGCCCGCAGCCGGGCGGTGAGCCGGTCGCGCGGCGCACCGGTGTTGCGGGCGATCCGGTCGAAGCGGTGGTTGCCGTAGAACAGCTCGCGGACGGCGAGCAGTGCCCATTTCTCGCCGACCACGTGGAGCGCGGCGGCGATCGAGCAGGGCCGCCCGGGGAGGACGGGCGGGGCCGGGGGCGTGCTGGAGGTCACAGCGCCAGCCTGCCACACGGGGTCGCGTCCTCAAACGCGTCGTCCGCCGGCCGCGGACGCGACGGCGCCCGCCCGGTGCGTACCGGGCGGGCGCCGCGGGTCCGGGTCCGGCGGCCGGTCAGAACCCGCCGCCGAAGTCCCCGCCGCCGCCGAAGTCGCCACCACCGCCGAAGTCCCCGCCGCCGAACCCACCGCCGAAGTCGGAGGAGTCGTAATCGGCACCGGAGTAGTCCCCGCCGTCGTAGTCCGCGCCGGCGTCGACCGGGGCCGCGTACGCCGGGGAGCCCATCATCGAGCCGAGCGCGGTGCCCACCAGCAGGCCGGGAAGCAGGCCGCCGCCGTAGCCGCCGAAGTACCCGCCCGCCCACGGGCCGTACGCCGGGCCGGCGTTCCAGTACGGCTGCGGGCCGTGGTCGGTCGGGACGGTCCGGATGTCCGGATCCCGGCCGGCCGCCAGCCGGTCCGCGTCGGCCCGGCAGACCGGGACGGTGCGCACGGCGCCGCCGGCCGGTGCCCAGTCGGCGTCCTGCTCCGAGGGACCGTGCCGGGGGTCGAAGAAGCACGGCGGGCGGCGGTCCGGCAGCGGCTTGCCGTCCCGCCGGGCGGCCAGCGTGGCCAGCGCGAAGCGGCCGTCCTCCAGCGCCTCGGTGACCGGCTTGACGTCCTCCGGGCCCTTCGCCCCGTCCATGCTCCGCTTGGCCCGCTCGTAGGAGTCGAGGGCGTGCGAGTAGTCGGCGCGCTGGACGTCGTCGGCGTCCGCGGCGCCCGGATCGAAGTCGAGCCGGTCGAGCTCCTCACCGAAGGCCGTGATGTCCTCGTCCACCACCCGGCGCAGCTGCTCCAGCTCGACCCGGCGCTGTTCCTCCTTGCGCTTCTTCGCCCGGCGGAACAGCAGGAACACGCCCGTGCCGGCCAGCGCCAGCAGGGCCAGCGGGACGACGACCGCAGCGGTGGAGACGCCGCCCGCGGAGCTGTCCACCCCGTGGCCCTTGACCTGCGGTGCGGCGGTGTCCACGAAGTCGTTCAGGACGGCGTCGATGTCGCCGGGGTGCGAGCGGAAGGACGCGCCGGCGATCCGCTCGGCGCTCTGGCGCGGCAGCGCCGCCTCGTCCGAGCGGGCCTGGAACTGGTCGCCGCGCCAGGTGCCGTAGGTGCCGGTGATGCCGACCTTGGTGCGCAGGTCGTTGAAGACCGTCGTGGCGCCGTACGGATCGGCGGCCGGGACCACCGCGATGAAGATCGGCTTGTCCGTCTTGCGGATCTTCTCGGTCAGGGCGTCGGCCTGGCCCTGGCTGAACCGGCCCGCCATCGCCGGGTCGACGTACACCCGGCCCTGCTTGAGCGAGGCGGCCGCGTCGTCCAACCCGCCCGCGGCGGAGGCCGCGGGGGCCAGCAGGAACAACAGCCCCAGCAGCGCCGCCACCAGGGCCAGCGGCCCGGCGCTCCGGGAACGTCGTGGAGCAAGGGTTCCCATGCCACCGACGCTACAGCCGGCGGCGCACCGGCAGGGCATACCGCTCGCGTACCACTTCCCGGAACCGACCCCACCGTCCGCCGGGGGCCGCCCCCTCCTCGGGGATGATGTTCGCCCGACCGCCCCTGAACCCCGCCCGCGGCGGGAACCCGGCCGCCGGCCCGGACGTACGTCCCGGCGGGGCCCGGGCAGCACGCGGGGCGGTCCGACCGTACCGCGGGACCAGGCATAGTGGTGGCCGGGCCTGGTTCCCATGACCTTCTCTTGACCTTCTCCTCCTGACCTTCTCTCGATCGGAGCACTGGGTGTTCATCGGCCTCGTCACCGCCGTGGCGGCCTCCGCCTGCTACGGCACCGGTTCGGTCCTGCAGGCCGTCGGATCGCGTCGCTCCGCCCGGGAGGAGGCCGCCGCCGGGGGCGCCTCGGCCGGCACCACCGCGCACGGCGGGCCCAGCCTCGCCTCCACCGCGAAGGCCGCCGTCACCTGGGAGTTCATCCTCGGCACGGTGCTGGACTTCATCGGCTTCGGGCTCGGCGCGCTGGCCGCGCGGCTGCTGCCGCTGTTCCTCTCGCAGACCATCATCAGCGCCAACCTGGTGATCACCGCGGTGCTCAGCATCAAGCTGCTCGGCATCCGGCTCAAGCAACTGGAGTGGGCCTCGATCGGCGTGCTCTGCTCGGCGCTGGTGCTGCTCGCCGTCTCGGCCGGCCCGGAGGGCGGCCACCACGCGGACATGTCCTTCCACTGGTGGCTGCTGCTGGTCACCACCGCGCTGCTGGTCGGCGGCAGCCTGCTGGTACGGCGGATGGGCGCCAACGGGGCGATCGTCGCCGGTCTGCTCTCCGGCCTCGGCTTCGGCGCGCTCGGCGTCGGCGTGCGCATCCTCGACGGCATCGAGCCGTTCGACCTCGGCGCGCTGCTCTCCGACCCGGCGCTGTACGCGATCCTGATCGGCGGCATCGGCGGCATGTACGTGCACACCGTCGCGCTGCAGATCGGCTCGGTGAACGGGGCCACCGCCGCCCTGGTGGTCGGCGAGACGGTGCTGCCCGGTGCGGTCGGCGTCCTGTGGCTCGGGGACGGCTCCAAGGACGGCCTGGCCTGGCTCGGCGTGGCCGGCTTCCTGCTCGCCGTCGTCTCGGCGGTGGGCGTCGCCTACTTCGGCCAGGACAGCCACGGCACCGCCGAGCCCGTCACCCCGTCCGAGCCCGAACTCACGAAGAGCTGAGCGGTGCCCGGCTCCCGCTGCGGGCGCGCGGGATGCGCTGGCAGCGGGGGCAGAAGTAGCTGGACCGGTTCATCCAGGCGGCCCGCCGGATCGCCGTGCCGCAGCGGCGGCACGGCTCCGCCTCCCGGCCGTAGGCGTCCAGGTCGCGGGAGAAGTAGCCGCTCTCGCCGTTCACGTTGACGTAGAGGCTGTCGAAACTGGTGCCGCCGACGGCCAGGGCCGCGGTCATCACGTCCCGGGCGCTGGCCAGCAGGAGCGCGGCCTGCGGGCGGGTCAGCGAGGCGGTCGGGCGGTCGTAGTGCAGCCGGGAGCGCCAGAGCGCCTCGTCCGCGTAGATGTTGCCCACGCCGCTGATCAGGGTCTGGTCCAGCAGGGCCCGCTTGACCGTGGTGCGCCTCGTCCGCAGCGCGGCCACGAACGCGGCGTCGTCGAATCGCCGGTCGAGCGGGTCACGGGCGATGTGCGCGATGGAGACCGGCGTGCCCTCGGGGTCGTCCGGCTCGGCCTCCTCGACCGCCAGGCCGCCGAAGGTCCGCTGGTCGACGAAGCGCAGTTCGCGCCCGCCGTCGGTGAACCGCAGCCGCACCCGCAGGTGGGTCTCGTCCGGCACCGCGGGGTCCTGCACGAGGAGCTGGCCGCTCATCCCGAGGTGGCCGATCAGCGAGAAGCCCGCCCCGGAGCCGGCCAGCGGCAGCCAGAGGTACTTGCCGCGGCGCTGCGCGGGGCCGAGCACGGTGCCGGTGAGCCGGGCGGCGAAGTCCGCCGCCCCGGCTGGCTGGCGGCGCACCGCACGCGGGTGCAGCACGTCGACACCGGCCACCGTCCGCCCGGCGACCCAGTTGGCCAGGCCACGGCGGACGACCTCTACCTCGGGGAGTTCAGGCACCTCGACAGCCTTCCGGCACGCGGGAACGGGCAGGAGGAAGGGTACTGCGTGCTCAGGCGGCGCCGTCGGGCAGGCGGTCGGCGTACTTCTCCTTGATCGCCCGCCAGGCGCTCTCCGCGGCCTTCTGCTCGGCTTCCTTCTTCGAGCGGCCGACGCCGCTGCCGAAGTCCTCGCCGGCCACCCGGGCCGCCGCGGTGAAGGTCTTCTCGTGGTCCGGGCCGGACTCCTCGACCACGTACTCCGGCACCCCGATGCCCACCGAGGCGGTGAGCTCCTGGAGGCTGGTCTTCCAGTCCAGGCCGGCGCCCAGCTGAGAGGACTCCTCGATCAGCGGGTCGAACAGGCGGTGGACGAACTCGGTCGCCGCCTCCAGGCCCTGGTCCAGGTAGATGGCGCCGATCACTGCCTCGACGGTGTCGGCGAGGATCGACGACTTGTCGCGGCCGCCGGTGCCCTCCTCGCCCTTGCCGAGGCGGATGAACGAGCCGAGCTCCAGGCCTCGGCCGACATCGGCCAGCGCCCGCGAGTTGACCACCGCGGCGCGCAGCTTGGCGAGCGTGCCCTCCGGGACGTCCGGGTGGACGCGGTAGAGGGTGTCGGTCACCACCAGGCCCAGCACCGAGTCGCCGAGGAACTCCAGGCGCTCGTTGGTGGGCAGCCCGCCGTTCTCGTACGCGTACGAGCGGTGGGTCAGTGCACGTACCAGAAGGGCGCGCTCAAGTACGTACCCGAGGCGCCCTTCCAGGACGTCGTATTCGGTCGAAGCCGGCCCGCCGGCCTTTCCGCCGCCCGAAGTAGCCTTCGAGGCGGTGGCCGCCTTGCGGGAGGAGTTACCGTCCGACATCGATCCGTGCACCCCGCCGATCAGACCGAGAGGACCTGGCGACGGTTGTACGTGCCGCAGCTCGGGCACGCGATGTGCGCCAGCTTCGGCTCGTGGCAGCGGTCGCACGCCACGAGGGCCGGGGCAACGGCCTTCCAGTTGGAACGGCGGTGGCGCGTGTTGCTGCGCGACATCTTCCGCTTCGGAACAGCCACGGCTACTTCTCCTGGTTCTCGGCGAGACCCTCACGGGTGTCGCTGTTCTTGATTCCCCGCCGCCGATCAGCGACGTCGCCGCGGGCCTCGTCGCCGTGGTCGGCGGAGAGTCCCTGCAGAGCCGCCCACCGGGGGTCGACGGCGTCGTGGTGGTGTGCCGGGTCGTCGCTCAGGCGCGCTCCGCACTCGGAGCACAGGCCCAGGCAGTCTTCCTGGCACACCGGCTGCAGCGGCAGTGCGAGCACCACCGCGTCACGCAGCACCGGCCGGAGGTCGAAGAAGTCGCCCTCCAGACGGTAAGTCTCTTCCTCCGAGTCCTCGTCGAGGTCCTCGGTCCCGGCGGTCCGGGCGCGATGGCGCTCGTCGGACTCCGGGTAGTAGTACAGCTCCTGGAAGTCCACGTCGACGTCGAAGTCGACGGGCTCCAGGCACCGCACGCACTCGCCCTCGACGTGGGTCTCGGCGGTGCCGGTCACCAGCACGCCCTCGACCACCGACTCCAGGCGGAGGTCCAGCCGGATCTCGCTGTTCTCCGGGACGCCGATCACATCGATGATCCCGAAGCCCCCGGGGGCCTCCAGGGTGCGGGACACCTTGCGCAGCGAGCCCGGGCGACGTCCCAGCTCGTGCGTGTCGAACACGAGGGGGTCGCGGTGGTCGAGGCGGTTCAAGGTGTCCTGACTTCCTGAGGGAACTGATGCGCGGCGCTGCTCGCCGGACGATGCGCGGGCAGACCGACGGCCCGACACGGAGAGGCCGGAGTGGTCAGACTACCGGAGTCTCCGGCCAGGCCCAACTTCGGTCCCGATCGGCCCCGGCGGAGCACGCCCGTCAGCGGCCGCCGAGCTCCCGCAGCCTGGTCATGTCGATCATGCTGGTGTCGAAGAAGCTGGTCTCGTCCAGGCCGGCCTGCTGGTGCGGCACGGCCGGCGGGACGGCCGGCTGCTGCGGGTAGCCCCCACCGGCCTCCGGCCGGGGCTGGCCCCACTCGTCGTACTGCTGCGCCTGGTAGCCCTGCTGGGGCTGCGGGTAGCCGTAGCCGCCCTGCTGGCCGCCGTCCTGGTAGCCCTGCTGCGGCTGCTGCTGCGGGTAGCCGTACTGCGCGCCGTACGGGTCGGCCTGGCCGACCGGGTCGAAGCCGCCGCCGTACACCTCGGCGTACTGGCCGCCGGGCTGCTGCGCGGCCCCGTACTGGTCGACGCCGGGCTGCTGCCAGCCGGCCGCGGCCGGCGTCTGCTCGGGCCAGGTCTGCTGCTGCGGCACCTCCTCGCGGTACCACGGCACCTCCTCGCCGTCGGCGTCGGTGGCGAAGCCCGCCGCGACCGCCTCGGCGCGGTCCTTGGCCTGCTGGGCCTGGTCGGCGGCGGCCAGGTAGGCGCCCAGCTCGTCGATCGGGCGCTTGCCGAGCAGCTTGTCCCGGCCCTTGCCGACCGCCTCCAGGGTCGCGCCGAGCACGTTCTCCAGGGTGGCCAGCTTCACATCGACGTACTCGTCGACCTCCGGGCTCGGGCTGATCCGCTGCGGCTGGAACTCCTCGCCGTCGGTCTCGCCGTCGTGGTCGGCCTCGAAGACGCTGGAGTCGCCGCGCAGCTTGGT
This sequence comes from Kitasatospora hibisci, assembly GCF_043950205.1. Classification (NCBI taxonomy): domain Bacteria; kingdom Bacillati; phylum Actinomycetota; class Actinomycetes; order Kitasatosporales; family Streptomycetaceae; genus Kitasatospora; species Kitasatospora hibisci. The sequence goes on from NZ_CP171642.1 coordinate 2,861,264, forward strand.
CCGGCCGCGGCCGACCGCACCGAGCGTCTTGGTGAGCACGACCTCGAAGTTGGCCAGCTTGCTGTCCACGTAGTCGTCGGCCTCGGCGCGCTTGGTGTCGACCTCCGCGCGGGCCTCGGCGAGGATCCGGTCGGCCTCGGCCTGGGCCCGGCGGACCACCTCGGTGTCGGAGATCAGCGAACCGCGCTCGGTGTGCGCGCCGTGGATGATCCGCTCGGCCTCGGCCTGGGCGTCGGCCACCACCTGCTCGTGGTCGGCCATCACCGACTGGGCCTGGGCCAGCTCGGCGGGCAGCGCCTCCCTGAGCTCCTGGAGCAGGCCGATCAGCTCGGCCCGGTTCACCACGCAGGAGGCCGACATGGGCATCGAGCGGGCGTTCTCGACGGCCGAGACGATCTCGTCGACCTTGTTCTGCACGTCCACGGGACTCCGTCTTTCCGTGTGCCGCCGACGCTCCGGCGGAGGCAGGCCCGGCGCGGTGGAACTCACCGCAGGGCAGGACTACAGACTGTACGGCCACTCCGGGCCGAGGTCACAACGACCGGACCCCGGCGCCCGCCCGGGCCCGGGACAAGTGGTGACGAACCGGCAGAAAAGGACCGCCCGCCGGGCGCCCGGCAGGTGGACCGCCTACTGCTCCGCCTTACGCTCCGCGATCCGCTCGACCAGCCGGCGGTGCACCACCTCGGGCAGCAGGTGCGAGACGTCGCCCCCGTACGAGGCGACCTCCTTGACCAGCGTGGAGGACAGGAAGCTGTAGGTCGGCGAGGTGGGCACGAAGAGCGTCTCGACACCGGTCAGGCCGTGGTTCATCTGGGCCATCTGCAACTCGTAGTCGAAGTCGCTGACCGCGCGCAGCCCCTTGACGATCGCCGGGATGCCGCGGTCCCGGCAGAAGTCCACCAGCAGGCCGAGGTGGGACTCGACCACGATGTTCCCGTAGGGCGCCGTGACCTCCTCGATCAGGGCGATCCGCTCGTCGATGGTGAACATGCCCTGCTTGTTCCGGTTGACCGCGACCGCGACGTGCACCACGTCGTACAGCTTCGAGGCCCGCTCGATGATGTCGAGGTGACCGTTGGTGATCGGGTCGAACGAACCGGGGCAGACGGCGCGGCGCATGGCGTGGTGCTCCCTCGTGGGTGGCGGGTGCTGCGGGCCTCCTCGGCCCGCTAGGGGTGGTGGCGGGTCTCGGCGGCGGCGCGACCGTACCAGAGGGTGCCCTCGCCGTAGCGGCGGGAGCGCAGCACCTCGAAGCCGCCGGGCCAGCCGAACTCACCGCCGCGGGTGCTGCGCTCCACGGTGACGAGTGCGTCGTCCGCGAGCCAGCCCCCCGCCGACAGTGTGATCAGCATCTCCCGCACCTCGTCGTCGGTGACGGCGTACGGCGGGTCGAGGAAGACCAGGTCGTACGGGGCCTCCGGGGCGGGCCCGGCGATCACCTTCTCGGCCCGGGCCGACTTCACCAGTGCCCCGGACAGGCCGACGGTCCGGACGTTCTCCCGGATCACCCGGGCCGCCTGGGCGTCCGCCTCGACCAGCAGGACGTGCTCGGCCCCGCGGGACAGCGCCTCCAGACCGACCGCGCCCGACCCGCCGAACAGGTCCAGCATCCGGGCCCCGTGCAGGGTGCCGCGCAGCGACTCCAGGGTGGAGAACATCGCCTCGCGGGCCTTGTCGGAGGTCGGGCGGGTGCCCCGGCCGGGCGGTACGGCCAGCCGGCGGCCGCCGGCCGCCCCGGCGATGACGCGGGTCATGGTGGTGGAAGGTCCTTTCGTCGCTGCCCGACCACGCTATCCCGCCCCGGACCCGGGTGGGGGCCCGCGCCCCGGACGGCGCACGGCCCCGCCGGACGGACCGGCGGGGCCGTGCGGGCCGTGCGGGGCGGGTGGCTCAGCCCGCGTCCGTCCCCGTGGGCCGGGCCGGGACCGCCGCACCGAGGAGCGCCGGAGAGGCGTAGCGGGACCAGGAGAGGCAGCCGTCGGGCGGGCAGAACTCGGGGCGGCGCGGGTCGTGCCCGAGCTCGCGCAGCTTGGTGCGGACGGAGTCGGGCGTGCGGCCGAAGCGGGCGGCGATCCGGGCGACGGTCTCGCCGTCGTGGAACCGCCGGACCAGCTCCTCCTCGTGCTGCGGCACCCAGGGGGCGCCGTGGCCGGGGTAGAGCTCGCGCAGCACGTCGCGGTCGGGGATGGGCTCGGAGACGTCGGCGACGATCGCCAGGGCCCGGAGCGCCCGGTTCAGCGCGATCCGCAGCGAGGCGACGTCCTCGACCGGCAGGCGGAGCTTGCCCGAGGCGAGGGGCGCGGTGGCCTCTCCCTCGCGCCAGCCGGTCAGGGTGAGGGTGACCTCGCGGTCGTCGTCGCTGGCGAGTTCGATCCGGAAGACCTTGTCGCCCAGCGGGAGCTCGTTGAGATGACGGAATGCCATGGCAGGACCCCCAAATGTCGTGCCGGGTAAGCACCTTGAGGGTGCGTCCCGAACAACTACATTCTCTCCCGGGGGTCTGACATCGCGGCGGCCCGCGCGCCCGCCCTCAGCCCTTCTCCATGTAGGCCGCGCGGTCCGCGTCGAGCAGGCTCTCCAGCGCGGTGCGCAGCTCCGGATGGGCGGTCAGGTCGGGGTCCGCGGCGACCAGCCGGGCGGCCTCGGCGCGTGCGGTCACGATGACCTCCTCGTCCTCCAGCACGGAGAGCACCTTCAGCGAGGACTTCACCCCGGACTGCGCCTGCCCCAGCACGTCGCCCTCGCGGCGCTGTTCGAGGTCGATCCGGGAGAGCTCGAAGCCGTCCAGGGTGCCGGCCACCGCGTCCAGCCGGGCCCGGGCCGCGCTGGCCGCGGGCATGTCGCTGACCAGCAGGCAGAGGCCGGCCGCACTGCCGCGCCCGACCCGGCCGCGCAGCTGGTGCAGTTGGGAGACGCCGAACCGGTCGGCGTCCATGATCACCATGGCGGTGGAGTTCGGCACGTTCACGCCGACCTCGATCACCGTGGTGGCCACCAGCACGTCGACCTCGCCGGCGGCGAACCGGCGCATCACCTCGTCCTTGGCGTCCGGGGCCAGCCGGCCGTGCAGGATCTCCACCCGCAGCCCGGCCAGCGGTCCCTTCACCAGCATCTCGGCGGTCTCCACGACGGAGAGCGGGGGCCGGCGCCCGTCGGCGCCGACGTCCGCGACGTCCTCCAGGTCCTCCTCGACGGCCTTGCGCCGCTTCTTCGGCTCGGCGGGCTCCTCGTCCCCGATCCGGGGGCAGACCACGTACGCCTGGTGGCCCTTGGCCACCTCCTCGCGGACCCGCTCCCAGGCGCGGGCCAGGAAGCTGGGCTTCTCCACGGCCGGGACGACGTGTGTGGAGATCGGCGAGCGGCCGGCCGGCAGCTGGTCCAGCACCGACGTCTCCAAGTCCCCGAAGACGGTCATCGCGACCGTGCGCGGGATCGGAGTGGCCGTCATCACCAACAGGTGCGGCGGCTGTCCGCCCTTGGCCCGCAGCGCGTCCCGCTGCTCGACGCCGAAGCGGTGCTGCTCGTCCACCACGACCAGGCCCAGGTCCTGGAACTGCACCTTGTCCTCGATCAGCGCATGGGTGCCGATCGCGATGCCGGCGTCGCCGCAGGCCATGTCGAGCAGCGCCTGACGACGCGCCGGGACGCCCATCGAGCCGGTCAGCAGCACGACCCGGGTGCCGAGGTCCGAGCCCCCGAGCATGCCGCCCTCGGCGAGGTCGCCCATCATCTCGACGATCGAGCGGTGGTGCTGCTGCGCGAGGACCTCGGTGGGCGCCAGCAGCACGGCCTGGCCGCCCGCGTCGACCACGGCGAGCATGGCCCGGAGCGCGACGAGCGTCTTCCCGGAGCCGACCTCGCCCTGGAGCAGCCGGTGCATCGGGTGCTCGCTCGCCAGGTCGGCGGCGATCTCGGCGGAGACCTTCTGCTGGCCCTCGGTGAGGGTGAACGGGAGCCGGGCGTCGAAGGCGTCCAGCAGGCCGTCCGCACGCGGCCTGCGCGGGACGGCGGGCAGTGCGGAGTCGGCGGCCCGGCGCCGGGCGAGGGCGACCTGGAGGACGAAGGCCTCGTCCCAGCGGAGCCGGCTCTGGGCCCGCTCGCGGTCTGCGTGACTGCGCGGCCGGTGGATCAGCTCCAGCGCCTCGGGCAGTGGGATCAGGTCGTGCCGCTCGCGCAGTTCGGCGGGCAGCGGCTCGCCGACGTCGGCCAGGTGCTTGGTGAGAGCGGTCTCGATGCAGATGGACAGCTTCCAGCTGGGCATCTGGGCGCTGGCGCCGTACACCGGGATGAGCCGGCCGGCGAACTGCCGGGCCGCGTCGGAGCCGGCGTCCTCGTCCAGCAGCTGGTAGTCCGGCGAGACGAGCTGGCGGCTCCGGTTGAAGACGCCGACCTTGCCGGCGAACAGCCCCTGGGCGCCCGCCTTCAGCTCCTTCTGCCGCCAGCCCTGGTTGAAGAAGACCAGCGAGAGCCGGCTGCGGCCGTCGGTGACGACGACCTCCAGGCGGTCGCCCTTGCGCCCGCGGAACGGGATCAGGGTGACCTTCTCGATCCGGGCCAGCACGGTGACGTGCTCGTCGATCTCCAGCTCGTCCAGGCTGGTGAGCTGGCCGCGTTCGACGTAGCGGCGGGGATAGTGGTGCAGCAGGTCGCCGACCGTGCGCAGCTTGAGGCCGTCGGCGAGCACCTTGGCGGTGCGGTCGCCGACGAGCTTGGTCAGTGGTTCATCGAGAGCGCCCATCAGGCCCCTGTTTACACCACCGCACCGACATTCCGGGCGTTCCCCGCCCGTGATCCGCGCCCGCCCCCGGCCGGTCCGCGGTCACTCGACCCCGATGAGCACCGGCGCCGACTCCGGCCCGCCGTGGAACACCACCGCGTCGACCTCCGGCCGCCGGTGGCGGGCGTGCGCGACCAGCGTCTCGGCGAGCCCGTCGGGCACGTCCCCGCCGAGCACCAGGGTGACCAGTTCGCCGCCGGCGCCGAGCATCCGGTCCAGCACGCTGCTGCCGACCTCGGCGAGGTCCGCGCCGATCAGCGCCACGTCGCCGTCGATCAGGCCGAGCACGTCACCGGCCTGGCAGACCCCGGCCATCGTCCAGGACTCCCCCTCGGCGACGGCGAGTTCGGCGTACCGGGTGGCGCCGGCGGCCGAGGTCATGGCGACCACGTCCTCGTCGAAGCGCCGCCCGGCCTCGTGCACGGCGAGCGCGGCCAGACCCTGGACCGGCGAGCGGGTGGGCAGCACGGCGATCCGCACGCCCTCCTCGCGCAGCTGGTCGGCGGCGGCGCCGGCGGCGGCCCGCAGCTCGGGGTCGTTGAGCAGCAGCACGACCTCCCTGGCGCCGGCCCGGCGGACCGCGGCGGCCAGTTCGGCGCTGGCCGGCGGGCGGTCCGGATCGGCGTGCAGGACGACCGCGCCGGACTGCTCGCAGAGCTCGGCCAGCCCGCTGCCGGAGACCACCGAGAGCACCGCGCGCGTGCGCTCCTCGCGCTCGCCCCGGTCGGCGGCGGTGCCGGAGCGGGCGGCGGCCTCGGCGAAGTGGGTGATCCGGATCTGGTGCGGCCGCCCGGCCCGGACCCCGGCCTCGACGGCGGCGCCCGCGTCGTCCACGTGCACGTGGACGTTCCAGAGGCCGTCGCCGCCGCCGACCACCAGGGAGTCGCCGAGCCCGCCGAGCGTCTCGCGCAGCGCGGGCAGCGCGTCGTCGGGGGCGTCCAGCAGGTAGATGACCTCGAAGGCGGGGTGGCCTGGGCCAGGAGGCCTCAGGTGCGTCTCGCACCGCTCGACCCGGACGTCCCCGCGCAGCGCGACCGGGCCCATCGGCTGGTGTCCGGCGACGGCGTCGGCGAGCGCGCCGAGGACGGCGACCAGACCGCGCCCGCCGGCGTCCACCACCCCGGCCTCGGCCAGGACGGCGAGTTGCTCCGGGGTGTGCCGCAACGCGTCCCGGGCGGCCCGGTGGGCGGTGTCGGCGACCTGGGCGAGCCCGCCTCCGGCCCGGACGGCCTCCCGGGCGGCGACCCGGGCGACGGTCAGCAGCGTGCCCTCGACCGGTTCGGCGACGGCCTGGTACGCGGAGTCGGCGGCCCGCTGGAGCGCGGCGCGCAGCCGGTCGGCGCCGCCGCCCTCGGCGAGCGTCTCGGCGGCGCCGCGCAGCCACTGGGCCAGGATCACGCCGGAGTTGCCGCGCGCGCCGATCAGCGCGCCGCGGGCCATCGCCCGGACCGTCTCGGCCAGCCCCGGCGGCGGGCCGGCGGCGGGGTCGGCGAAGCGGCTCTCCACCTCGGCGGCGGCGGACTCCACGGTCAGGTAGAGGTTGGTGCCGGTGTCGCCGTCCGGGACGGGGTAGACGTTGAGTGCGTCGATCTCCTCGCGGGCCTGGCCGAGTGCACGCAGGGCCAGCTGGCACCAGCTGCGCACGGCCGGGGCGTCGAGCGTGTGCAGCACCAGGTCTCCTCCGGATGGGACGCCGCGATGGCCTGAGGGTGAACGGCGAGGGGTGATACCTGGCAGGTTATCGGGGGCCGGAGGGCGGCGCCGGGGGCGGCGAGCGGAGCGATCAGCTGCCGGATCGTGGTAGTTTCGTTGAACGGGAGCAAGCGTTGTATGCTCTTCCGGTTGCCTGGAACAGTCCGGGCTCACCCCTCGGTCCGGCTCGGTTCACGTGAGTGCTCCGCTGGTCCTGCGGGGTTTCGAATGTAAGTGATCTGAAGTCTTGGAGTGACTCCTGTGGCTGCCAACTGCGACGTCTGCGGCAAGGGGCCGGGCTTCGGCAACAGCATCTCCCACTCTCACCGCCGCACCTCCCGTCGTTGGAACCCCAACATCCAGACGGTGCGCGCTGTGGTTGGGCGGACGCCGAAGCGGCTCAACGTCTGCACCTCGTGCATCAAGGCCGGTAAGGTCTCGCGCTGACGCGCAGACCGGTACGCCGGTCCTCCAGTAAGCCGGTTCATCCTCGGATGGACCGGCTTCCTGTCTTTCCGGGCCGCCCGTCCCGTGCCGGGTCCGCCCGCCGGGCCGCGACGGCGAGCCGCCGCGCCCGGGTGGGCGGGCCCTGGGGCCCGCCCACCGCCGTTCAGCGCCAGCGCCAGGCGTGGTCCACCGGGCCGATCCCCGCACCGAGCGCGAAGCCGCCGGCGATCGCGCCGGTGACGTACTCCTTCGCGGAGGCCACCGCCTCCGGCAGCGACTCGCCCTTGGCGAGCCCGGCCGCGACCGAGCTGGCCAGCGTGCAGCCCGTGCCGTGGGTGTGCCGGTTGTCGTACCGGGGCGCGCGGTACCAGTGCTCCTCCCCCGCGCCGCCGTAGAGCAGGTCCGCCGCCTCACCCTCCAGGTGGCCGCCCTTCACCAGGACCCAGCGCGGCCCGAGGTCGAGCAGCGCCTTGGCCGCGTCCAGCATCTGGCCCTCGTGCTCGACGGTCCGGCCGGTGAGCTGCGTCACTTCGTGGAGGTTCGGCGTGGCGAGGGTGGCGACCGGCAGCAGCCGCTCCCGGACGGTGGCCACCGCCTCGGCGGCGAGCAGCGCGTCACCGTGCTTGGAGACGCCGACCGGGTCGACCACCACCGGGGCGTCCACCCCGGCGAGCAGCTCGGAGACGGTCTCGACCAGCTCGATCGAGGCGAGCATCCCGGTCTTCACCGCCTGCACGCCGATGTCGTCCACCACACTGCGGAACTGCGCCCGGACGGCCTCGGCCGGCAGCTCCCAGTAGCCCTGGACGCCGAGCGAGTTCTGTGCGGTGACGGCGGTGATCACGCTCATGCCGTGGACGCCGAGGGCGAGCATGGCCTTCAGGTCGGCCTGGATGCCGGCGCCGCCGCCGGAGTCGGATCCGGCCACCGTGAGGACGCGGGGGGGTGCAGTCGAAACCATGGGCCCAACCTACCCCCGGCCGCTCAGAGCACGGCCTCCGATTCCGCCCAGCGGTCCTTCGGCACCGTCTTGAGGCGGGTGACCGCGTCCCCCACCGGCACCAGCCGGATCTCGTTGCGGCGCAGCGCGGTGAAGTGGCCGAACGCGCCCTGGTGGACGGCCTCGACCGCGTGCCAGCCGAACCGGGTGGCGAGCACCCGGTCGCGGGCGGTGGGGGTGCCCCCGCGCTGGGTGTGACCGAGGATGACCGGGCGGGCCTCCTTGCCGAGCAGGTCCTCCAGCTCGTGGGCGAGCCGGTTGCCGATCCCGCCGAAGGTCTGGTGGCCGTACTGGTCGACCGCGCCGTGGTCGAAGCGCAGCGTCCCCGGCAACGGCGCCGCACCCTCCGCGACGGCGATGATGGCGAACTTCTTGCCGCGGGAGAACCGGTCCTCGACCATCCGGGCCACCGCCTCGATGTCGAAGGGCTTCTCCGGGATCAGGATGCCGTGCGCGCCCCCCGCCATCCCGGCGGTCAGGGTGATCCAGCCGGTGTGGCGGCCCATCAGCTCCACGACCATGACGCGCTGGTGGGACTCGGCGGTGGTCTTCAGCCGGTCGATCGCCTCGGTCGCGACGTGCACCGCGGTGTCGAAGCCGAAGGTGACGTCGGTGGCGTCGATGTCGTTGTCGATGGTCTTCGGCACCCCGACCACCGGCAGTCCGGCGTCGCTGAACATCTTCGCGGCGGTCAGCGTGCCCTCGCCGCCGATCGTGATCAGCGCGTCGATGCCGACGTCCCGGGCGAGGGTCCGTGCGTTGTCCACCGCCCAGGCGATCCGGTCGCGCTGGACCCGGGCCGAGCCGAGGATGGTGCCGCCCAGCGTCAGCAGACCGGTGACGTCGTCGTGCGAGACCGGGCGGGTGCGGCCCTCGATCAGGCCGAGGAAGCCGTCCTCGATGCCGACGATCTCGTCACCGTGCACATCCGTGCCGCGGTGCACCACGGAGCGGATCACGGCGTTGAGGCCCGGGCAGTCGCCGCCGCTGGTCAGGACACCGATGCGCATGATGGGTGGACTCTCCCGCTCCGCAGTGGTTCGGACCACCCGCACCGGACGGGCGGGCGGGCTCGGTTCACCGCCAGCGTACGCGCCGGCCCCGGCCGCGGCCGGGCGCTTCGCCCAGGGGATGGGCGCGCGGCGTTGCACCACGCGCCGGGGACGTGCGCCGGGGAGCCCGTGGGACCGCGGGTCCGGCCGACGGAGCGACCCGGGGCACCCGGCGGGGCCTCAACCGCCCCGCCGGCCGGGCCACTCGGCGAACGGCGCGGTCACTCCGCGAAGTGGTCCCAGCCGCCGACCCGGTCCCAGGCCTCGCCGTCCACCGTCACCCGGCCGCCGCGGGCCGCCCGCGCCGGGGCCGTCACCTCGCCCACCACCCGCCAGCGGGCGGGGAGTTGGACACCGCGCGGGAAGGCCGCCACGATCGCGTGGTCCTCACCGCCGGACAGTACCCAGACCAGCGGGTCCACGCCGACGGCCTGGCCGATGTCGGCCATCTGCGCCGGCACGTCGAAGTCCGCGGCGCGCAGGTCGATGTCCACCCCGCTGGCGCGCGCGACGTGGCCGAGGTCGGCCACCAGCCCGTCGCTCACGTCGACCATCGCGGTGGCGCCCAACTCGGCCGCGGCCGGTCCCGCGTGGTACGGCGGCTCGGGCCGGCGGTGCGCCTCGACGAAGGCACGCGGCGAGCGGAAGCCGCGCTGCAGCACGGTCAGTCCGGCGGCGGACCAGCCCAGCCAGCCGGTGACCGCGACCACGTCGCCCACCTTCGCCCCAGCGCGCGTCACGGGCGCACGCCCCTGGAGATCCCCGAGCGCCGTGATGGCCAGCGTGATGACGTCCCCGCGCACCACGTCACCGCCGACCACCGTCGCGCCGGCCACCTGGCACTCGTCCCGCAGGCCGTCCATCAGTTCGGTGGCCCAGGTGGTCGGCAGGTCGGCCGGGGCGACCAGGCCGAGCAGTATCGCGGTCGGCACCGCGCCCATCGCCGCCACGTCGGCGAGGTTCTGTGCGGCGGCCTTGCGGCCCACGTCGTAGGCGGTCGACCAGTCGCGGCGGAAGTGCCGGTTCTCGATCAGCACGTCCGTGGTGGCCACCACCCGGCCGTCCGGCGCCTTCACCACGGCGGCGTCGTCGCCCGGGCCGAGGTCGACCGCGGCGGTGAGCGGTACCCGGGCGGTCAGCTCCCTGATGAGGCCGAACTCGCCGAGCTCGCCCACGGTCCCCTGCATCTGCCGTCCTCTCGCGTTTGAAATAAGAACTCCTGCGGTACGCGCTCCCCCCGCGCGCAGCGTACGCCCTCCGACGGCGCAGAGGTCTCCCTCCCCGGGGCCCCGCGCGGTAGCGTGGTGATCAGACTGCCGGTGAGCCCGTTCCACCCCCGACGCCTGACCGGGCGATCACGGCGCAGATCCCCGTACCCAGCCGCCGGGAGGTCCTTCCGTGGTACAGGCATACATCCTGATCCAGACCGAGGTCGGAAAGGCCACCGCGGTGGCCGACGCGATCACCAAGATCGCCGGAGTCCTCCAGGCCGAGGACGTGACCGGCCCCTACGACGTGATCGTCAGGGCCGAGGCCGAGACCGTCGACGCGCTGGGCCGCCTGGTCGTGGCCAAGGTGCAGCAGATCGAGGGCATCACCCGCACCCTCACCTGTCCGGTGGTCCACCTGTAAGGCCCGGCTACCATCGGCGGGTGCCCAAAGAACTCCGAGTGCCCGGCTTCCTGGCAGCGCTGCCGGCCCCGATCCGCTGGCTGGCGCTGCCGGTCGCGCTGACCTGCACGGTCGTGGTGCTGCTCGGCAGTTGGTCCGCGGAGCGGATCGAGGTGCCGGAACCGACCCCCAAGGCGGCCGGCTACTGCCGGGACCTGGCCACCGCGCTGCCGCAGGAACTGCTCGGCCACGCCCGAAAGGACCCGTCGCCGGCCTCGCCGTACGTGGCCGCGTGGGCCGGTTCTCCGCGCATCGTGCTGCGCTGCGGCGTGGACCGCCCGGAGCAGCTGAACGGCGAGGCCGCCAAGGACTACTCCCCCACCATCGACGACGTCACCTGGTGGCCGCAGAAGCTCGACGACGGTGGCTACCGGTTCACCTCGACCATGCGCAAGGCGTACGTCGAGGTGACCGTCCCCGGCGGGGCCTTCGCCAACCCGTTCGACCCGGTCGCCGCGCTCAGCGCAGCGGTGAAGGCGAACATCCCGTAGCGGCGGAGACCCCGCAGCGGGCGTTCCCCGCAGCAGCGGCACCGACGGAGGGCGGGCCGGGAGCAGCTCCCGGCCCGCCCTCGTCGTCGTGCGCGGGCTACCGCAGGCCGGTCGAGCGGCGCAGCGCCGCCTGCAGCAGCCGGTCGATCAGCTCCGGGTAGGCCAGCCCGGTGGCCTCCCACATCTTCGGGTAGGCCGAGATCGGGGTGAAGCCGGGCATGGTGTTGACCTCGTTGACCATCCAGCTGCCGTCCTCCAGCAGGAAGAAGTCGACGCGGGCCAGGCCCTCGCAGCCGAGCGCCTCGAACGCGGCGATCGCCTGGCGGCGGATCTCCGCGGTCTCCTCGGCGGTCAGGTCCGCCGGGATCCGCACCTCGGAGGAGTCGATGTACTTGGCCTCGAAGTCGTAGAACTCGTAGCCGCCGCCGACCAGGACCTCGCCCGGCACGCTGGCGCGCAGGCCGTCCTCGAACTCCAGCACGCCGCACTCGATCTCGCGGCCGGCCACGCCCGCCTCGATGATCAGCTTGGGGTCGTGCCGGCGGGCCTCCTCGATCGCGGCGTCGAGGTCGGCGAGGTCCTTGACCTTGGTGATGCCGATGCTGGAACCGGCCCGGCAGGGCTTCACGAACAGCGGCAGGCCCAGCCCGGCGGCACGCTCGCGCACCGCGTCCCGGCCGGCCGCGGTCTCCCAGTCGCGCGGGCGGACGATGGTGTACCGGCCGACGCCCAGGCCGTGCGAGGCCAGGATCCGCTTGGTGAACTCCTTGTCCATGCCGACCGCGCTGGCGAGCACGCCGTTGCCGACGTACGGCACGCCGGAGAGCTCCAGCAGGCCCTGGAGGGTGCCGTCCTCGCCCCAGGGGCCGTGCAGCAGCGGGAACACCACGTCGACCTCGCCGAGCACCTTGGGGGCGGTCCCCGGCTCGCTGAGGACCACCTCACGGCTGCCCGGGGCGACCGGCAGGGACACCTGGCCCTCGACGGCCTCGGCGACGTGGGCGACGTCCGGCAGCCGTCCGTCGGTGATGGCCATCCGGGACGGCTCGTCGCTCACCAGCGCCCAGCGGCCCTCGTGGGTGATGCCGATCGGCAGCACGTCGTACTTCTCGCGGTCGATCGCCCTGAGCACGCTGCCCGCGGTGGACACCGAGATGGCGTGCTCGGAGCTGCGCCCGCCGAAGACCAGCGCAACACGCGGCTTCGCGGACGGGTTCGGGGAGGTCTGTTCGATGCTCATATCGCGTTCGAGACTACCGTGCGAGGTGTTTCCGGAAAGTCAGCCGCCCCGGGGCACCGCCGGGCGGGCGACGGACCGCCCGGGAAGCGCCTCCGACGCCCCGGTGGCGGCCGGCGCCCCGGCCGCCACCGTTGCCGTTCGAACCGGTGCCGTTCGTACCGGTGCGGCCCGGACCGGTACGGCCCCGACCGGTGGAGGCGGTATCAGTGCCGCTCGGCCTTGGCCGAGCGGGACATCAGCGCCTGCAGCGCCTCCTGGGTGGGACGCCCGTTGTGCACGACGTCCACGACGGCCTCGACGATCGGCATGTCAACGCCGTTGCGCCGGGCCAGGTCGAGCACGGACTCGCAGGACTTCACGCCCTCCGCGGTCTGCCGGGTGGCGGCGATGGTCTCCGCCAGCGACATCCCCCGGCCCAGGTTGGTGCCGAAGGTGTGGTTGCGGGAGAGCGGCGAGGAACAGGTCGCCACCAGGTCGCCCATGCCGGCGAGCCCGGCGAAGGTGTACGGGTCGGCGCCCAGCGCCAGCCCCAGCCGGGTGGTCTCGGCCAGGCCGCGGGTGATCAGCGTCGCCTTGGTGTTGTCGCCCAGGCCCATGCCGTCGGCCATGCCGACCGCCAGGCCGATCACGTTCTTCACCGCGCCGCCCAGCTCGCAGCCGACCACGTCGGTGTTGGTGTACGGGCGGAAGTACGGCGTGTGGCAGGCCGCCTGGAGCCGCTTGGCGACCGCCTCGTCGGCGCAGGCCACCACGCTCGCCGCGGGCTGCCGGTTGGCGATCTCGCGGGCCAGGTTGGGGCCGCTGACCACCGCGACCCGCTCCGGCCCGACCCCGGCGACCTCGGCGATGACCTCGCTCATCCGCTTGGCGGTGCCGAGTTCGATGCCCTTCATCAGGCTCACCAGCACGGTCTGCGGCTCGATCAGCGGGGCCCAGGCGCCCAGGTTCTCCCGCAGCGTCTGCGAGGGCACGGCGAGCACCGCGAAGTCCGCTCCGGCCAGCGCCTCGGCGGCGTCCGTGGTGGCCCGGACCGAGTCCGGCAGCGACACCTGCGGCAGGTAGTCCGGGTTCACCCGGGTGGTGTTGACGGCGTCGACCAGCTCCTTGCGGCGGCCCCAGAGCACCACCTCGCAGCCGGCGTCGGCGAGGACCAGCGCGAACGCCGTCCCCCAGGAGCCCGTCCCGAACACGGCACAGCGGGTCACTTGCCGGCCTCCTCGTCACCGTTGCCGCGCTTGCCGGCCGCGCGCTGCCGCTCGGCGGCGGCCGCCTCGGCCCGGTGCCGGGCCGCCGCGCGCATGTCGTAGCGCTCGGCCGGCGGCTCCTCGCCGCGGATGCCGGCGAGGACGGTGGTGATGGCCTCCATGATGTCCTCGGTGGCGTCCTTGAGCACCTGCGGGGTCAGCTCCTGGCCCTGGTACCTGCTCAGGTCCACCGCCGGCCCGGCCGCCACGGTCACCCGGTGGCGCGGGAAGAGGTTGAACTTCCCCTTGCCGGCGCCGCCCTTGCCGTACGGCGGGATGATCTCGTGCGCGCCCCAGTGCGCCACCGGGATCACCGGCGCACCGGTCATCAGCGCCACCCGGGCCACCCCGCTCTTGCCGGTCATCGGCCACAGGTCCGGGTCCCGGGTGAGCGTGCCCTCCGGGTAGAACTGCACGCACTGGCCCCTGTTCACCGCGTCGATCGCGGCCCGGAACGCCTGCGCGGCGTCGGTCGACTCGCGGAACACCGGGATCTGGCCGGTCTTGCGCAGCATGAAACCGATGAACGGGATCGAGAACAGCGAGGACTTGCCGAGGATCCGCGGCGGTCGCCCGCTGTTGTACTGCCAGTGCGCGTACACCACCGGGTCGATGATCGAGTTGTGGTTGACCGCGGCGATGAAGCCGCCCTCCTTCGGGAGGTGCTCCCAGCCCCGCCAGTCGGGCTTCACCAGCGCGGTCGTCACCGGCTTCACCAGCACGGCCGCGAAGCGGTACCAGATGCCGTAGTCGGCGTTGCCGAAGCTGGCGTACGAGCGGCGGGCCACCCCAGGTCCTCCTCATCCGGTGCGGCACCCGGGGTGCCGCAGGTTCTCTCGCCGCCCGCGGGCCCCGGTGCGGGGCGCGGGCGCGGGCGCGGAACAGTCTCGCCCCACCGCCGACCGGCTGTCGAGCAAGCCCGCCAGCACCTCCGGCGGGCGTGACCAAACGCACGTCCGTACAGCTCGGACGGCCTGGCGAGGGTTCCGGGACCGGCGCCACAATGACGCCGATGACCCAGGACACCGTACGCCCCACCGGGGCCGTCGCGCCCCCCGCACCCGCCTCCGACTGGTCGCTGGTACTGCCGCTCAAGCCACCGGCCCTGGCGAAGACCCGGCTCGCGCCCTTCGCCGGAGAGCACCGCGCGGACCTCGCGCTCTGCTTCGCCCTGGACACCGTCGCAGCCGCGCTGGCCACACCCGGCGTGGCCCGGGTCCTGGTCGTCACCCGGGACGCGGCGGCCGGCGCCCGGCTCGCCGCGCTCGGTGCCGCGGTGGTCGCCGACGAACCCGGGGGCGGGCTCAACCAGGCCCTGGCGCACGGCGCGGCGGCCGCGCTGGCACTGGCCCCGCACGCGCCGCTGGCCACGCTCTCGGCCGACCTGCCGGCCCTGCGCCCGACCGAACTGGCCCGGGTGCTGGCCGAGGTGCCGCCGACCGGCCGGGCGTTCCTCGCGGACACCCCCGGCCTGGGCACCACGCTGCTGGCCTGCGCCCCGGGCAGCCCGCTCGCGCCCGCGTTCGGCGACGGCTCCCGGGAGCGCCACGCGGCCGGCGGCGCCCGTGAACTCCGCCTGGCCGGCGTGGATTCGGTGCGCCGGGACGTCGACACCGGAGCCGACCTCGGCGAGGCCCTCGCGCTCGGCGTCGGCCCGCACACCGCAGCCCTGTCGGCCCGGCTCGGCTACTCCCCCGCCCCGCCCACCGGGCAGCGCTGAGACGGCTCCGGGGCCGGGCCGCAGCGCTCGCTATGCTGCTGCCATGCAGGCCACCGCGTTCACCTTCGACCCCGCCACCCGGGCCGGCTCCGTGCTGCTCGACGACGGGACCCCGGTGCCGTTCGACGCGGCCGCCTTCGACGCCGGCGGCCTGCGGCTGCTGCGCCCCGGCCAGCGGGTGCGGATCCGCACCGAGGGCACCGGCGAGGCCCGCCGGGTCGTCTTCGTGACGCTGCAGACCTTCCCCGACCCGGCCGAGGCCTGACGCCTCGGGCGACCTCCGGGTCCGGCCGGCACAGGGCCGTCCGACAGCGGGCCGTCCGACAGCGGGCGCTGAAGAGGTGCGCCAACCAAAGAGGCGCATCGGCGCCGCCGCGCGCCCCTGTCACACCCCCGCGCGCCCGCCGCACCGCCGCCCTTGTCGCACTTCCCGTGGCGGGCCGGCCCGGGCAGCGCCGTTCCGCGGTGCGGTGCCCGAACGCCCGACACCCCCGTCACGCCCCGCCACGCCCCGCCACGCCCGGCCGCGCCCGGCCGCGCCCGGAAAGCGAAGAGCCGTGGCGGCCCGCCCCCGGAGCTCCGGGAGGGGTGCGCCACGGCTCAGGAAAGCCGTCCGCGGACCTACTTCGCGGTGGTCTTGCGCGCGGTGGTCTTGCGGGTGGCGGTCTTCTTCGCCGGAGCCGTCTTCTTGGCCGTGGCGGTCGCCTTCTTGGCGGCGGCCGCGGTGGTCTTCTTGGCGGCGGCGGTGGTCGCCGTCTTCTTGGCAGCGGCCGTGGTCTTCTTGGCGGCGGTCGCGGTGGTCTTCTTCGCCGCGGCCGTGGTGGCCTTCTTGGCGGCGGTCGCCTTCTTGGCGGCGGCCGCGGTGGTCTTCTTGGCGGCGGCGGTGGTCGCCGTCTTCTTGGCAGCGGCCGTGGTCTTCTTGGCGGCGGCCGGGGTCGCGGCGGCGGCACGCTTGCTGGCGGCGCGCTTGGCGGCCGGGGTCGCGGCGACGCCGCTCTTGCCCGGGGTGAGGGAGCCCTTGGGGGCCTTCTTCACCGAGGGGCCTTCCTTCGGCAGCTTCTTGCTGCCGCTGACCAGGTCCTTGAAGCCCTGGCCGGGACGGAAGCGGGGCACCGAGGTCTTCTTGACCTTGACCTTCTCGCCGGTCTGCGGGTTGCGGGCGAAGCGCGCGGAGCGCTCCACCTTCTCAAAGGTGCCGAAACCGGTGACCGACACCCGGTCGCCGGCCACGACGGCGCGGACCATGGTGTCGAGCACTGCGTCGACGGCCTCTGCGGCAGCCTTGCGACCGCCCAGCTGCTCGGCCACCGCTTCGACAAGCTGAGCCTTGTTCACGTCTTCCCCTTCGGAAACGGGCGCCGGATGATTCCATCCGTTCATTTCGCACGTTAGGTATGTATCTGCGGACTTTCAATTACCAAACGCGCGAATCACCCTAGTGTCGCAATGGATTTGCGCGTCGGCGACCTCAGACGACGGGCGGGCGCCCGTCGTCGAGGCCCTGGACAAAGCGACTCAACCGCCTTGCCGCCTCCGGAAGATCGCGCTTGGCGGTCTCGGTGACGATCAGGAGTTGTCGGGTGAGAGCGGTCTTTGCATCGGCAGACACGTTCAGCGCATGCACGCGGGCGTGAGCTTGCTTCAACCGCTCGGCCACAAGCGCGTAGAGCGCTGCGACTTCCGGGTCGTCCAGCCCCTCAGCAGGTGAGGTGGCGGCGTCCGGCCGATCGTCAATTCGGCGTTCGGCTCCCCGGCCCGTGGACTCCGGTGACGCGGGTTCGCCGCCCGCGTACGGAGGTTCATGGTGCCGGTGCATGTACTGATTGTGCCATCTACCCGCAGTTGTGCTTGCGCGGGCCCCTGTGCGCCATTGCCAAATCGGCAATCGGCAGTGGGCCGGAGTGGCTAACTCCGGGGCCGGAACGGCGGATGGCCCGCCCCCCCGAGGGGAGGCGGGCCATCCGGCAGAACGTCAGAATGCCTGTTCTCCGACGCGGCTCAGGCCGCTGGCAGCGTACGCGGTTTGAAGGCCGGCCGGGTCGCCTCGAAGGCGGCGATGTCGGCCTCGTTCTGGAGGGTGATGCTGATGTCGTCCAGGCCGTTCAGCAGCCGCCAGCGGACGTTGTCGTCCAGCTCGAAAGAGGCCGTGACGCCCTCCGCGCGCACCTCGCGGGCCTCCAGGTCCACCGTGATCTCGGCGGTCGGGTCGGCCTCGGTGAGCTCCCAGAGCCGCTCCACGACGTCCTGCGGCAGAACCACCGTGAGCAGGCCGTTCTTCAGGGAGTTGCCGCGGAAGATGTCGGCGAACCGGGTCGAGATCACGGCGTGGAAGCCGTAGTTCTGCAGCGCCCAGACGGCGTGCTCGCGGGAGGAGCCGGTGCCGAATTCGGGGCCGGCCACCAGCACCGTGGCGCCCTGCCGCTCGGGCCGGTTGAGGATGAACGAGTCGTCCTTGCGCCAGGCCTCGAACAGGCCGTCCTCGAAACCGGAACGGGTGACCTTCTTCAGCCAGTGGGCCGGGATGATCTGGTCGGTGTCGACGTTGCTGCGGCGCAGCGGAACGGCGCGACCCGTGTGGGTGGTGAACTTCTCCATGCTGCTCAGGCCTCCACAGCGACGTCGGACGAGAGATCGGCGGGCGCGGCCAGTCGGCCCAGGACGGCGGTCGCGGCGGCGACCTGCGGGGAGACCAGGTGGGTGCGGCCGCCCTTGCCCTGGCGGCCCTCGAAGTTGCGGTTCGAGGTGGAGGCGCAGCGCTCGCCGGGCGCCAGCTGGTCGGGGTTCATGCCCAGGCACATCGAGCAGCCTGCGTGGCGCCACTCGGCGCCCGCGGCGGTGAAGACCTTGTCCAGGCCCTCCTCGACGGCCTGCAGGGCGACCCGCACCGAGCCCGGTACGACCAGCATCCGCACGCCGTCGGCGATCCGGCGGCCGTCCAGGATCGCCGCGGCGGCGCGCAGGTCCTCGATCCGGCCGTTGGTGCAGGAGCCGACGAAGACGGCGTCGACCGCGACCCCGCGCAGCGGGGTACCGGCCTCCAGGCCCATGTAGGCCAGGGCGTTCTCGGCGGCGATCCGCTCCTGCGGGTCGGCGAAGGAGGCCGGGTCCGGCACGGACGAGCCGAGCGGCGCGCCCTGGCCCGGGTTGGTGCCCCAGGTGACGAACGGCGTCAGCTCGTTCGCGTCGATGAAGATCTCGTGGTCGAAGACCGCGTCCTCGTCGGTGACCAGGGTCTTCCAGTACGCCACCGCGGCGTCCCAGTCCTCACCCTTCGGGGCGTGCGGACGGCCCTCCAGGTAGTCGAACGTGGTCTGGTCGGGGGCGATCATGCCGGCCCGGGCGCCCGCCTCGATCGACATGTTGCAGACGGTCATCCGGGCCTCCATGGAGAGGCTGCGGATGGCCGAGCCGCGGTACTCCAGGACGTAGCCCTGGCCGCCGCCGGTGCCGATCCGCGCGATGATCGCCAGGATCAGGTCCTTGGCGGTCACGCCCTCGGGCAGCTCGCCCTCGACGGTGATCGCCATCGTCCTGAACGGCGCGAGCGGCAGCGTCTGAGTGGCCAGCACGTGCTCGACCTGGCTGGTGCCGATGCCGAACGCGAGGGCTCCGAAGGCGCCGTGGGTGGAGGTGTGGGAGTCGCCGCAGACCACGGTCGTGCCGGGCTGGGTCAGGCCCAGCTGCGGGCCGACCACGTGCACGACGCCCTGCTCGACGTCGCCCAGCGAGTGGATCCGGACGCCGAACTCGGCGGCGTTGCGGCGCAGCGTCTCCAGCTGGACCTTGGAGACCGGGTCGGCGATCGGCTTGTCGATGTCGAGGGTCGGGGTGTTGTGGTCCTCGGTGGCGATGGTGAGGTCGGTGCGGCGGACCTTTCGCCCGGCCAGCCGGAGACCGTCGAAGGCCTGCGGGCTGGTCACCTCGTGGAGCAGGTGCAGGTCGATGAAGAGCAGGTCGGGCTCGCCCTCGGCGCGCCGCACGACGTGGTCGTCCCAGACCTTCTCTGCGAGTGTCCGTCCCATCGGATTCCCTCCAGCCGGCCGCGTTGCCGGCCTTCTCGTGTCGTCGGGTCAGTGCTTTCGCCGCCCTGTGAAGGCTCGCGTCGCGCGACCTGCACGCCGGATCGGTGTCCACGATGCGGACACTCTGTCGAGGTCGCATCCTGGATGTCTCCCGGGCTGCTGCATCCAGAGTGGCGCTTTTCGCGGAGGATTGAACTTGCGTCTCGCGGAATGAGACTGCAGTCTTAGGGCATGGACAACTCTAGCGGCGTCGGCGTTCTCGACAAGGCCGCTCTGGTGCTGAGCGCACTGGAGTCGGGCCCCGCCACGTTGGCGGGGCTGGTCGCCGCCACCGGTCTGGCGCGGCCCACGGCCCACAGACTCGCCGTCGCACTCGAACACCACCGACTGGTCACCAGAGACATGCAGGGCCGGTTCATCCTCGGCCCCCGTCTCTCCGAACTCTCCGCCGCGGCGGGTGAGGACCGGCTGCTCGCCACCGCGGGCCCGGTCCTGACCCACCTGCGCGACGTCACCGGCGAGAGCGCACAGCTCTACCGCCGGCAGGGCGAGATGCGGATCTGCGTAGCCGCCGCCGAGCGGCTCTCCGGCCTGCGGGACACCGTCCCGGTCGGCAGCACCCTGCCGATGAAGGCGGGCTCGGCCGCCCAGGTCCTGCTCGCCTGGGAGGAGCCCGAGCGGCTCCACCGCGGCCTCCAGGGCGCCCGATTCACCGCCACCGCGCTGAGCGGCGTCCGGCGACGGGGCTGGGCACAGTCCATCGGCGAGCG
This sequence comes from Kitasatospora hibisci, assembly GCF_043950205.1. Classification (NCBI taxonomy): domain Bacteria; kingdom Bacillati; phylum Actinomycetota; class Actinomycetes; order Kitasatosporales; family Streptomycetaceae; genus Kitasatospora; species Kitasatospora hibisci. Next base: position 2,881,393 of record NZ_CP171642.1, read on the forward strand.
CGAGCCGGGCGTCGCATCCGTCTCCGCGCCCGTGCGCGGCCCCTCCAACCGGGTGGTGGCCGCCGTCTCCGTCTCCGGCCCGATCGAGCGCCTGACCCGCCACCCGGGCCGGCTGCACGCCCAGGCCATCATCGAGGCCGCCAACCGGCTCACCGAGGCCCTGCGCCGCGGCTGAGCCGCCGAACCGGCCGAAAGGGTCCGCGCACACCGTGCGCGGACCCTTTCCGCAGGAATACCCGGAAATGCGAAAGGCCCCGGATCACCGGGGCCTGCATTTCTCTGGCTGGGGTACCAGGACTCGAACCTAGACTAAATGAACCAGAATCACTCGTGCTGCCAATTACACCATACCCCAACAAAGCATTCAGCCGATGGGCGCGTCTCCTAGAAGACGACAACCACCGGCTTCCGCTCTGGTACCCCCGACCGGATTCGAACCGGCGCTACTGCCGTGAGAGGGCAGCGTGCTAGGCCGCTACACAACGGGGGCTTCCTGGCGATCCCTTGCGGGATCAGTACCCCCGACCGGATTCGAACCGGCGCTACTGCCGTGAGAGGGCAGCGTGCTAGGCCGCTACACAACGGGGGCTTCCTGGCGATCCCTTGCGGGATCAGTACCCCCGACCGGATTCGAACCGGCGCTACTGCCGTGAGAGGGCAGCGTGCTAGGCCGCTACACAACGGGGGCTTGATCTTCAGTTGTCCTGCTCGCACTGCTCGTACTTCAGGGTACTGCGCTGGGGTACCAGGACTCGAACCTAGACTAAATGAACCAGAATCACTCGTGCTGCCAATTACACCATACCCCACCAGAGTTGAACCCTCGTCGGGCCCCGCTCAGGCGTTGCGCCTCTCGTTCGGAACCGGCGGGGGTTTCGCTCCCTCGTCCGTTCCCTCCCGGGCGGCGCAGAAAGAACATTACCCGACGTCTGGCCTGGCTCCAAAATCGATAACCCCAGGCCGTGGCCGGGGCGGCTGCGGACCAGGTCGGAACCCGGCCCGCAGCCGTCCGCGGAGGGGCCTCAGGCAGCCGGGACGGCCGCCAGGGCGGCGCCCAGCCGGCGCAGCGTCTCGGGGCGCCCGAGCAGTTCCATCGACTCGAACAGCGGGGGCGAGACCCTGCGGCCGGTGACGGCCACCCGCAGCGGCGTGAAGGCGAACTTGGGCTTGATGCCCAGGCCGTCCACCAGGGCCTCGCGGAGCGCGGCCTGGATCGGCTCCGGGGCGAAGTCCGCCAGCGACTCCAGCGCCTTGATGCTGGCCTCCAGCACCGGGCGGGCGTCGGCGGTGAGCACCTTGGCCGCGTCGTCCGGGTCGACCGCGAAGTCCGCCGGGTCGACGAAGAGGAAGCCGGCCATGTTCACGATCTCGCTGAGCACGACCATCCGCTCCTGGGTGAGCGGCGCCACCTTGGCCAGCAGCTCCAGCTGCTCGGCGCTCGGCTCGGCCGGCAGCAGACCGGGGGCCTGCAGGTACGGCACCAGGCGGCGGACGAACTCCTCGGGCGCGAGCCTGCGCACGTGCTCGGCGTTGATGTGCTCGCACTTCTTCAGGTCGAAGCGGGCCGGGTTGGCGTTCACATCCGCGATGTCGAACGCCGCGACCAGCTGCTCCGTGCTGAAGACGTCATCCTCGGCGGAGAGCGACCAGCCCAGCAGCGACAGGTAGTTGAGCAGGCCCTCGGGAATGAAGCCGCGCTCGCGGTAGAGGTTGAGCGAGGCCTGCGGGTCGCGCTTGGAGAGCTTCTTGTTGCCCTCGCCCATCACGTACGGCAGGTGGCCGAAGCGCGGGGTGGTGCCGTTGCCGACGCCGATCTCGGCGAGCGCCGCGTAGAGCGCGATCTGGCGCGGGGTGGAGGAGAGCAGGTCCTCGCCGCGGAGCACGTGGGTGATGCCCATCAGCGCGTCGTCGACCGGGTTGACCAGGGTGTAGAGCGGCGCGCCGTTGGCCCGGACGATGCCGTAGTCGGGCACGTTCTCCGGCTCGAAGGTGAGCGTGCCGCGCACCAGGTCGTCGAAGGCGATGGTGCGGTCGGGCATCCGGAAGCGCAGGATCGGCTCGCGCTTCTCCAGCTTGTAGACGGCGACCTGGTCGTCCGTCAGGTTCCGGCAGTGGCCGTCGTAGCCGGACGGCTTGCCGGCCGCGCGGGCGGCCTCGCGGCGGGCGTCCAGCTCCTCGGTGGAGCAGTAGCAGTGGTAGGCGTGACCGGCCTCGTGCAGACGGCGCGCGACGTCGGCGTAGATGCCCATCCGCTGCGACTGCCGGTACGGCGCGTGCGGACCGCCGATCTCCGGACCCTCGTCCCAGTCGAAGCCGAGCCAGCGCATGGCGTCGAGCAGCTGGTCGTACGACTCCTCGGAGTCGCGGGCGGAGTCCGTGTCCTCGATCCGGAAGACCAGCGTGCCGCCGTTGTGGCGGGCGAAGGCCCAGTTGAAGAGGGCGGTGCGGACCAGGCCCACGTGCGGGTTCCCGGTCGGGGAGGGACAGAAGCGAACCCGAACGCTCGGGTCAGTGTTAGCCACGCTTGATCACCTTGTTGGTGAGAGTGCCGATGCCTTCGATGGAGACGGCGACCTCGTCGCCGACGTTGAGCGGGCCCACCCCAGCGGGTGTGCCGGTGAGGATGACGTCGCCGGGCAGCAGCGTCATGGCCTCGGAGACGTGGACGATCAGCTCGGCCACCGAGCGGATCATCAGGGAGGTGCGTCCGGTCTGCCGCAGCTCGCCGTTGACGGTGCAGGTGACGGCGAGGTCGGCCGGGTCGAGGTCGGTCTCGATCCACGGGCCGAGCGGGCACGCCGTGTCGAAGCCCTTGGCCCGGGCCCACTGGCCCTCGCGCTGCTGGACGTCGCGTGCGGTGACGTCGTTGGCGCAGGTGTAACCGAGGATCACCTCGGACACCCGGTCCAGCGGCACCTCGCGGCACATCCGGCCGATCACCACGGCCAGTTCGGCCTCGTGGTGGACGTCCGAGGAGAACGGCGGGTAGGCGATCGACTCGGTCGGGCCGATCACCGCGGTGGACGGCTTGAAGAAGGTCAGCGGGACGTCGGGGACGTCGTTGCCGAGCTCCGCCGCGTGCGCCGCGTAGTTGCGGCCCACCGCCACGATCTTGTTGGGCAGCATCGGGCTGAGCAGCCGGACGTCCTGGAGGCGGTAGCTCTCGCCGGTCGGCTGGGGCTGACCGAACGGGTGGCCGGCCAGCGCGTGGACGACCAGAGACTCGGGCCGGGCGGGATCGCCCTCGACCACGCCGAAGGAGACGCTGCCGGCGGCAGGACTCCCCTCCCGGACGGAAAACCTGGCAATGCGCACGGCTGGGCTACCCCTCGCTTCGTCGGCCGCCCGGGGCGCGCCCGGGCGCTGGTGGGCGCCCCGCCCTTGGTGGGCGCGGCCCCGTCAATCGTCGTCCAGGCTATCGCGCGGGCCCCTCGCCGTCCGCTTTGCCCCTGTTCAGCGCGGGTTGCGGCCGAGGACGACCGAGGGCGCCGTCGCGGCACCGGAACAGGTGCGGCCACGGCGCCCTGGGACGCGGGTGGGTTCGGCCCTCGCGGGCCGGCCGGGTTCAGTCCTGCGGGACGGCGACGACCGGGGCGACCATCAGCTTGGTGCGACGCGGGTTGGCGGTGCTCGACGGCAGCTCGATGCCGTAGGTCACCACGTCCTCGGACTTGCGGGCACCCGGGATCTTGCTGAAGTCCTCGACCGAGGCCAGCGTGGTCCGGCGCGGGTTCGCCGTCGAGCGGCAGGACAGCGTGGACTTGGTGGCGGCCTTCTTCGCCTGGGACATCGCGTCAGCACCTCGGGGTCGCGACCGGCGCACCGCTACGGATCGGCACCGGCCTGAGTGGTTCGGGGGATTGCGGGCAGGCTGAATCGAGGCCGTGCTCCGGATACAGCCAGGTTACGGATCTCATTCCACAGCCACCGTGACCAAAGCTACACATTGGCCTGTGATTTTGCTCACAAATTGGAAATCAATTCTCAAATATCCGACATGTCGCCGCATCAGGTTTCGCCGACATAATGCACATTCCGGACATTCGGGAAGGTCTGCTCGCCCTGTTGATCTAGGGCCAACTTGGCATGTATGCGTCGAGTGTCCGAAAAAGGTGGTATTCCGGTCCGGTTACCGCACAGTCTGTGAAATCGTGCGCGCGGTCGGTAGCGCCGCCGCGCGCACCCTGGCGGCCCTTGTTGGGATTCCCCGGCTGTGCTGGAATGCCACGGACCGTGGGTAGGGAGCAGTCCACCCCGGTGACCCGCTCTCCCGGACCGGCCGGGGAGCGGATGGAAACTCCACACCGTCCAGGCCGCGGCGACGCGGCGGGACGCCCGGTCCAGAGGTTGCGACGCCAGTGCAGGGACGTTTCAAAAGGGGTAGCGGCGCCGCGGGTGACCCGGAGTCGCGTGAGCCTGTGGCAGCCCCCCAGCAGGCGGCGGCGCTCGGTGGCCCGGCCGAGCCGGCGCCAGAAGTGGGCGGCCGCCCCGACGACAGCCGGGACGACCGGAAGTCCGCCCGGGACAAGCTGCGCAAGACCCTCACCCGGCGGCGCGCCACCGGTGTGAGCCGACTGGCGATGCGCAACTGGCGGATCCGCACCCGCCTGATCGCCCTGCTCACCCTCCCCGTGCTGGTCGCGCTCGTCCTCGGTGGCCTGCGCATCCAGACCTCGCTTGAGGCCTCGCAGCAGCTCGCCCAGATGGCCAACCTCTCCGACCTGGCCAAGAAGGCGACCAGCCTCGCCGACGCCCTGCAGAACGAGCGCGACGTCAGCGCCGGACCGATCACCCACGACCCGAACGCGCCGCTCGACGACGACATCGTCAACGCCCGCAAGATCACCGACGACCTGAACCGCACCTTCACGGCCTCCTCGGACAAGTTCGAGAACCTCGAACTCTCCGGCGGTAAGGCCCTGCTGTTCCAGATCCGCCGTGACCTGAACTCGATCTCCGACGCGCGCGGCAACCCGTACCAGAACAACCAGAACATCCAGGCCACGATCACCGCCTACGACGTGATCATCCGCGACCTGCTGGCGATCTCCCAGGACATCGCGCTCGCGTCCAACAACCGCGACCTGGTGCGCGCCACCCGCGCACTCCAGCAGTTCTCGCTGGCCAAGAACGTCACCTCGCAGCAGCGCGCGCTGATCAGCGCCGCGCTCGCGAACCCCAAGAACCCGGACCTCAGCCTGAGCGACGAGTCGTTCGGTATCCGCCTGCGCACGTCCTACGACAACGCGCTCACCGGGTTCAACAACATCTACACCTCGCACGACCTGGACAACCTGCGCGGCCAGCTCAGCTACAACAACGTCGTCGCCGACGCCGACCGCTACGCGCGCTCGATCCTCCAGCAGAGCGGTATCCACCAGACCGAGCCGGTCAGCTACAAGGACTGGTACGAGAAGATCACCGCCAAGATCACGGCCGAGCGCCGGATCGAGGCGAAGCTGATCGAGGACCTCGACGGTAAGGCCCAGGACCTGCAGGCCGCGGCCGACACCGAGGCCCTGATCACCGGTGCCGCCGTCGCCCTGGTGCTGCTCGTCGCCCTCGGTGGCGCCGCCGTCATCGCCCGCTCGATGGTGCGCTCGCTGACCCGCCTCCAGGCCGCGGCCGAGGACGTCGCCGAGCGGCGACTGCCCGAGCTGGTCAAGACGCTCTCCGAGAGCGACCCGCACGACGTCGACGTCACCGTCGAACCCGTGGCCGTCGACTCCACGGACGAGATCGGCCACGTGGCGCACGCGTTCGACATGGTGCACAGCGAGGCCGTCCGCCTCGCCGCCGAGCAGGCCCTCCTCCGCGGCAACATCAACGCGATGTTCACCAACCTGTCGCGCCGCAGCCAGGGCCTCATCCAGCGCCAGCTGTCGCTCATCTCCGAGCTGGAGAGCCGCGAGGCCGACCCGGACCAGCTGGCCAACCTCTTCAAGCTCGACCACCTCGCGACCCGCATGCGCCGCAACGGCGAAAACCTCCTCGTCCTCGCCGGTGAGGACCCGGGCCGCCGCTGGACCCGACCCGTTCCGCTGGTCGACGTGCTCCGCGCCGCCGCCTCCGAGGTGGAGCAGTACGAGCGCATCGAGCTCGCCTCGGTGCCGTCGGCCGAGGTCGCCGGCCGCGTCGTCAACGACCTCGTCCACCTGCTCGCCGAGCTGCTGGAGAACGCGACCTCGTTCTCCAGCCCGCAGACCCGCGTCCGGGTCACCGGCCACGCCCTGCCGGACGGCCGGGTGCTGGTCGAGATCCACGACACCGGTATCGGCCTCAGCCCCGACGACCTCTCCGAGATCAACGAGCGCCTCGCCAACCCGCCGACGGTGGACGTCTCGGTCTCCCGCCGCATGGGCCTCTTCGTGGTCGGTCGCCTCTCGCTCCGCCACGGCATCCGGATCCAGCTGCGCCCCAGCGACTCCGGCGGCACCACCGCGCTGGTCATGCTCCCGGTGGACGTGACCAACTCCGCCGACCGCCGTGCCCCCGGCCGCCCCGGCCCGGCGCAGGCCAAGCAGCAGCGCGGGGTCGCCCCGACGCCGCGCCAGCAGCGCCAGATGCCCGGTGGCCCGGGCGGCGGCCAGGCCGCGCTCGGCCAGGGTCCGGCGGGCGGCGCCCCGCAGGGCCGTCCGCAGCTCGGCCAGGGCGGTCCCGATGCGCCGGGCGGCCCGGGTGCGGGCCAGGGCGGGCGCAACGGCGGTCTGCCGACCCGACAGGTCGGCAAGGCGCTGCGCGACAACCCGACGGTCCCGCCGGGCCGGGCGCCCCAGCGGAACCCCCAGCAGAACCAGCAGCAGAACCAGCAGCAGAACCAGCAGGGCGGTCTGCCGCAGCGCACCCCTGGCCGCCAGGGCCCGCCGCAGGGCGGCCCCGGTGCGCCGGGTGCGCCCGGCGGCCTGCCCCGCCGCGGCCAGCAGCAGCCCGGTCCGGGCCCCCGGACCGGCGAGCAGCCCCAGCACGGCTGGGCCGACCAGTCGGGTCGTCCGGGTGGGCCGCAGGGCGCCGCCCGTCCGGGCAACCGCCCGCAGGACGGCCTGCCGCAGCGCGGCCGTCCCGGCCAGGCCCCGCAGGGCCCCGGCGGCCAGGCCCCGCAGGGTCCTCGCCGGCCGCAGCGCCCGGGTCCGCAGCAGCAGGGACGCCCCCAGCAGCTCCCGGCCCAGCAGGCCCAGCCCCAGCAGCCGCAGCAGGCCCAGCCGCCGCAGCTCCCGGCCCAGCAGGCCCAGCCGCTTCCGGCGGCCGAGTCCGCGATGGAGAGCACCGCGCAGTTCGCCCGGCCGCGCTTCGAGGCCAGTGAGATCGACCCGCGCGACCCGCTCGGCCTCGGCCTGGTCGAGCCGGTGCTGCCGGACGTGCCGAACCCGGCCCGTCCGGAGCCGGTCCGCCAGGAGCCGGTCCGCCAGGAGCCGATGGCGCTGCCGACCGGTCCCTCGCAGGGCGGTGCCCCGGGCTTCGAGTCTCCGGACCAGGCCCGGCCCCAGCCGCAGCAGGGCCAGCCGGGCGAGGCCGCGCAGGGCCGTGGGCAGCACTACCAGCCGCGCCGGCCGGGGACCACCGCTCCGGGCTTCGAGGACCAGCAGGCCCAGCAGGCCCAGCAGGGCCAGCAGGGCCAGGCCGGCGAGGCTCCGTGGCGCCCGTCCGCCAACGACGAGCGCTGGCGCCGGGCCGAACAGGTCCGCGAGCCCTCGACCAGCGGGGTCACCATGTCCGGCCTCCCGCGGCGGACCCCGCAGGCCAACCTGGTCTCCGGCACCGCCGAGGCGTCGCCGATGACCGGCCCCCAGGTGTCCCGTGCGCCCGAGGAGGTGCGCGGCCGGCTCACCAACCTGCGCCGCGGCATCCAGCAGGGCCGCCGGGCCGGTGCGGAGCAGACCTCCGGCCAGGGAAACCCTGGCTTCCACCATGGTGCCCAGCAGCCCGGGTTCGATAGTTTCGGTGGCCGGACCGACGGCAACGGCGCAGATCATCAGGAGCGTTGAAGTTGAATCAGATGAGCCAGGCCGCACAGAACCTGAACTGGCTGATCACCAATTTCGTGGACAACACCCCCGGGGTGTCGCACACGGTGGTGGTCTCCGCGGACGGCCTCCTGCTGTGCATGTCCGAGGGATTCCCACGCGACCGCGCCGACCAGCTCGCCGCGGTCGCCTCCGGCCTCACCTCCCTCACCTCCGGCGCGAGCCGGATCTTCGAGGGCGGCGAGGTCAACCAGACCGTCGTCGAGATGGAGCGCGGCTTCCTGTTCCTGATGGCCATCAGCGACGGCTCCGCCCTCGCCGTGCTGGCCTCCCCGGACAGCGACATCGGCCTCGTCGGCTACGAGATGGCCCTGCTCGTCGACCGCGCCGGCGCCGTCCTCACCCCCGCACTCCGCGCAGAGCTCCAGGGCAGTCTCCTGCACTGAGGCCTGCGCGGCGACACCACCCGTCCCACCTCCCCGCCGGGTCTGACCCGACCGGACCCGGCGCCTCACCCTCAGCTACCCTCAGGCAGCTGATTTCGCCTCAGCTGGCACCACCCAGCTGGAACCGGCTGCCCAAGGCTGCAGCACTAGGAGGACCCATGACCCCGCCTTCGACACCCGCCGGCCCGTACGGCAACGGGTACGGCAGCGGCTACGGCGGGCAGCAGTCCGACGGCTACGAGCAGCAGCCGCTGGTCCGCCCGTACGCGATGACCGGTGGCCGCACGCGGCCCCGGTACCAGCTCGCCATCGAGGCGCTGATCTCGACGACCGGCTCGGCCGAGCGGTCCGGCGGCCTGCTGCCCGAGCACGCTCGGATCGTGAACCTCTGCCGTGAGGTCAAGTCCATCGCGGAGATCTCCGCACTGGCCGGCGTGCCGCTCGGTGTGGCCCGCATCCTCGTTGCCGACCTGGCCGAGGCCGGTCTCGTCGCCATCCACCAGCCCGCCGCCGCGGGCGAGTCGGGCGGAACGCCCGACGTCACGCTGCTCGAAAGGGTCCTCAGTGGACTTCGCAAGCTCTAACGGAGCCACCCGCGCCACGACCTCGGCGAAGATCGTCGTCGCCGGCGGCTTCGGTGTCGGCAAGACCACGCTCGTCGGCGCCGTCTCCGAGATCAACCCGCTGCGCACCGAAGCCGTCATGACCAGCGCCTCCGCCGGCATCGACGACATCAGCCAGGTCTCCGGCAAGACGACCACCACCGTCGCCATGGACTTCGGCCGCATCACCCTCGACGAGGACCTCATCCTCTACCTGTTCGGCACCCCCGGACAGGACCGCTTCTGGTTCATGTGGGACGACCTCGTCCGAGGCGCCATCGGAGCCGTCGTCCTCGTCGACACCCGACGCCTCGCCGACTGCTTCCCCGCCCTCGACTACTTCGAGAACAGCGGACTGCCCTTCGTCGTCGCCCTCAACGGCTTCGACGGCCACCAGCCCCACACCCCCGACGAGGTCCGGGAAGCCCTCCAACTCGGCCCCGACACCCCCATCGTCACCCTCGACGCCCGTCGACGGGACAGCGCCAAGAGCGCCCTCATCACCCTCGTCGAACACGCCCTCCTCGCCCGCCTGCGCTAGGCGGAAACCGCAGGTCGGCAGCCCCGGCACCCCGTCCCGGCGACGGGGCGCCGGGGCACCTCGGCTTACGGACCGGTGTCGCCGGTGCAGAGCGCGCAAGACCCCCGGATAAGCGGCGGATAACAGTTCGGTAGGCATTTTGTGATCAACAGTGGCTGTCTGTAGCGAATCAGCGTCACTCAGCGCCAGATGACCACGGTTTTGCGCTTCTATGTCGGCAAATGTCCTAATTGCTCCACCGTCGACCGTCCTCGGCGGCTGTTTGTCCCCCATCCCTGCACGTGCTGAAATTCCAGCTACCCCTGAATCCCGTACGGCAGTCCCACCACCCACCAGCGGGCCGCTCTCAGGGGTAGCGCTGGATTGATCCATGGCCGCGATCGGCCGAGAGGTTGTTGTCGAGTGAGGCGTAAGCAGCAGGTCGCCCCGCAGCGGCGCTCCGAGCCCCGCCAGAGCGGGCCGAACGGTAACGCAACGGGCCCGGCCGGATTCTCCGCGTTCACACCCACCGAGGAACGCCCGGCCGTCGCGCCGAAGCCGCCGACCGCCTCCACCGAGCGCCGCAGCGCCGGTCCGGCGGACGCCGCCGGCGGCAAGGACGGCAAGGACGGCAAGGACGGCGACAGCCGGTACGACTTCCTCCGGCCGCGCAACTGGCGCGTGCCGGCGCGTCTGATAGCCATCCTCCTCATCCCGGTCGTCATCGGCCTGGTCTTCGGCGGCCTGCGCGTCAACACCTCGGTCGACGGCTACGTCAAGGCCTCCCGGGCCGAGAAGACCGCCCGCCTGGCCAAGGCGGCCACCGAGCTCGCCGAGGCCCTGGAGAACGAGCGCGACAAGTCGCTCTCGCCGATCCTCACCGGCCAGGACCCGAACGGCGACCTCACCAAGACGCGCGGGACCACCGACGCCGCCCTCAAGGCGTACAACGCGGCCTACGAGGCCACCGACAAGTCCGGTGAGCTCCCCCACCGCCACTCGGCCTTCCAGCAGCTCGTCGCGTTCCTGCCGCACCTTCGCGACAACGCCTACAAGCCGGAGCTGTTCGCGACCGCGACGCAGTCCGCCTACTCCGTGATGCTCGCGCCGCTGCTCGCCTACGACAACTCGGTCGGCCTCGGCAGCACCAACATCACCAGCAAGGGCCGCGCGATCTACGCCATGTCGCTGGCCAAGGCCTCGGCCTCGACCCAGCGCGCGCTGATGCTCCACCTGCTGGTCGGCATCTCCGCCCAGTCCACCACCCGGTACGAGAACGTCGACCTGATCCAGCAGCTGCTGGTCTCGCAGAAGCTGGAGCAGGTCTCCCTCTCCGAGTTCAACACCGGCAGCGCCCCCGAGGACGCCCGGAAGTACGCCGACGCCCAGGTCGCCCAGGCCGCCGCCGACCAGCGCGCCGCCTTCCGGATGCCCAACGGCAGCGTGCCCACCATGCAGGGCCTGATGGCCCTCGGCGCCGCCTACAGCCAGGCCGCCGCGGACGGCCAGTCCAAGGGCAAGGCCGCCGCCGACGCCGCCTACAAGGAGGCCAAGGACGCCGGTCTGAGCAAGGAGAACTGGGAACAGGCCGCCAACACCCACATCGCCACGCTGCGCAGCACCGAGGTCGCGCTGCTGGACGACGTGCTCCACGACGCCGCCGACCTGCGGGACAACGCGCTCTACGACGCCATCCTCAACTCGGCGATCGTGCTCGCCGCACTGATCCTCGCCGGTGTGCTCACCGGCTACGTGGCCCGCTCGATGATTCTCGGCATGCGCACCCTGCGCAACGCCGCCCTGGAGATCGCCGACCGCCGCCTGCCGGATCTGGTCGAGAAGCTCTCCAAGACCGACCCGGACCGGGTGGACACCTCGGTCACCCCGATCCCGCTGCACGGCAAGGACGAGATCGGCGAGGTCGCCCGGGCCTTCGACCAGGTCCACCGCCAGGCGGTCGAGCTCGCCGCCGAGCAGGCGCTGCTGCGAGGGAACGTCAACGCGATCTTCACCAACCTCTCGCGCCGCAGCCAGGGCCTCATCCAGCGCCAGCTGGCGCTGATCACCGACCTTGAGAACAACGAGGCCGACCCGGACCAGCTGGAGAACCTCTTCAAGCTGGACCACCTGGCCACCCGTATGCGCCGCAACGGTGAGAACCTCCTCGTCCTCGCGGGTGAGGAGGCCGGCCGCCGCTGGAACACCCCCGTCCCGCTGGTCGACGTGCTCCGCGCCGCCGCCTCCGAGGTGGAGCAGTACGAGCGTGTCGAGCTCGCCGGCATCCCGGAGGTCGAGGTCGTCGGCGCCGCCGTGACCGACCTCGTCCACCTGCTCGCCGAGCTGCTGGAGAACGCCACCTCGTTCTCCAGCCCGCAGACCCGGGTCCTGGTCAACGCCACCCGCCTGCCGGACGGCCGCGTGCTGGTCGAGATCCACGACAAGGGCATCGGCCTCACCGCCGACGACTTCGCCGAGATCAACGAGAAGCTCGCCGAGCCGCCGACGGTCGACGCCACCATCTCCCGCCGCATGGGCCTCTTCGTGGTCGGCCGGCTCTCCCAGCGGCACGACGTCCGCGTCCAGCTCCGCCCCTCGGGCGAGTCCGCGGGCACCACCTCGCTGGTCATGCTCCCGCCGTTCCTGACCCAGATGGGCGCGGCTCCGGAGCCGGAGGAGCAGTTCACCGTCTCCCGGATCTTCGCCGACCAGGAGCCGACCGCCGAGTGGTCCGTGGACGGCCTCGGCCAGCCGCGCAGCGCCGCCGAGCTCGGCTTCGACGACCACCTCACCGGCAACGGCAACGGTTCCACCGGCTTCAGCCCGGCCCTGGACGCCGTCCAGCGCTCGCAGCGGCTCGACCAGGTCCGCCGCGCCGCCCTGGAGGCCGGTCCGGAGGCCACCCAGCAGCAGCCCGTGGTCGACGCCGAGGTCGAGGACGAGTACCCGGCGTACGGCCGGCGCAACGACGAGGCCTTCGCCCAGGACGGCCAGTACGGCCGGCAGGGCTACGACCAGAACGGCTACGCCGACGACCAGTACGGCTACGACGGCAACGGGTACGCCGAGGGCGAGTACGCCGGGAACGACTACGGGCAGGACGCCTACGGCCGGGTCCCGCAGCAGGGCTACGCCGACGACCGGTACGCCCCGGGCCAGGACGGCGGCCAGTACGGCCAGTACCAGGACTACCAGGACTACGACGGCTACGCCGACGACCAGTACGGCCAGCAGGCCGAGGAGTCCCCGGCCGGCCACCCGTACAGCCCGGAGCAGCCCGCGCTGCCGGCGGCCGACTCCTCCACCTCCCTGGCGTCGGGGCTGCCGCAGCGCCGCCCCGGCCAGCAGCTGGCCGGCGGCGGAGCGGGTGCCGACCCTTCGCAGGGCGGCGGCGAGACCCCGAACTGGTTCGCCGGTGCCAAGGACACCTCGACACCGAACGAGTCCCGCGGCCACGAGGTGTCCTCGCTCGGCGGCTACGGCCCCACCGGACCGACCGGCGCCGCCTGGCAGTCGCCCAACGACGGCGCCTGGCAGCGTGCCGAGCAGCTCCGTGAGCCCGCGTCCGGCGGCACCACCGCCTCCGGGCTCCCCCGCCGGGTGCCCAAGCAGAACCTGGTGGCCGGCAACGCCAAGCCCACCCCGCAGGACGGGCCGCAGGTCTCCCGCAGCCCCGAGGAGGTCCGTGGCCGCCTCACCAACCTGCGCCGCGGTGTGGAGCAGGGCCGCAGTGCCGGCAGCACCGGAAGTTTCCGGATCGACCCCGATCAGGTAGACCAGTCCGGCAACGGACAGCAGAACCGCAGCACCGATCTCTTCGGCGGCTCGAACCACCAGGAGCGTTGAGTTGACTCAGATGAGCCAGGCCGCACAGAACCTGAACTGGCTGATCACCAATTTCGTGGACAACACCCCCGGGGTGTCGCACACGGTGGTGGTCTCCGCGGACGGCCTCCTGCTGTGCATGTCCGAGGGATTCCCACGTGACCGCGCCGACCAGCTCGCCGCGGTCGCCTCCGGCCTCACCTCCCTCACCTCCGGCGCGAGCCGGATCTTCGAGGGCGGCGAGGTCAACCAGACCGTCGTCGAGATGGAGCGCGGCTTCCTGTTCCTGATGGCCGTCAGCGACGGCTCCGCCCTCGCCGTGCTGGCCTCCCCGGACAGCGACATCGGCCTCGTCGGCTACGAGATGGCCCTGCTCGTCGACCGCGCCGGCGCCGTCCTCACCCCCGCACTCCGCGCAGAACTTCAGGGCAGTCTCCTGCACTGACGGTTCGTCGGATACCGTCCTGGTATCCGAAGCACCTCCGCGCCCGTCCCGGGCCCGCTTCGGCGGGCTCGGGTTCGGACGTTGTACGGCCTTCGCACCACCGGCTCCGGATCCGCACCCGAGCTCGCACCGCACCGCCGCACCCTGTGAGGAGAGGAACCGTGACACCGCCCGACGACCGCAGCGGCCAGTACGGCGTTCCGTACCCTGGCACAGGCCATGACGCCTTCGGAGCACCCGGCGTCGTCGGCCACGGTCAGCAGTACGGCCAGCCGTACGGCCAGGAGCAGTTCGGCCAGCAGTACGCGCAGGAGCAGTACGGCCAGTACGCCCAGCCGCAGCCCCCGTACGACCCGCACGCCTCCGGCTACCCGGCGCAGGGCCACCTGTCCGGCCGGCACGCCGGCCACGGCGGGCCCGGGCAGGGGCCCGCCCCGCAGCGCGGCCCCGAGCCCGGCCCCGGCTACGCACCGGCCCAGGAGCCCGGCCACATCGAGGAGTTCGAGGACGACCACGACTCCGGCCCGCTGATCCGGCCGTTCGCGATGACCGGCGGGCGCACCCGGCCCCGGTACGAGCTGGCCCTGGAGGCACTGGTCTCGGCCAGCGTCGATCCGCAGCGCCTGGCCACCCTCCTCCCGGAGCACCAGCGGATCTGCACCCTGTGCACGGAAGTCAAGTCCGTCGCCGAGGTCTCGGCCCTGCTCTCGCTTCCGCTGGGAGTGGCCCGCATCCTCGTCGCCGACCTGGCCGAGGCCGGCCTGGTCGCCATCCACCAGCCCGCTTCCGGGGGCGAATCCGGAAACCAGCCCGACGTCACGCTGCTCGAAAGGGTCCTCAGTGGACTTCGCAAGCTCTAACGCGGCCGCCCCCACCCGCGCAACCACCTCGGCGAAGATCGTCGTCGCCGGCGGCTTCGGTGTCGGCAAGACCACGCTCGTCGGCGCCGTCTCCGAGATCAACCCGCTGCGCACCGAAGCCGTCATGACCAGCGCCTCCGCCGGCATCGACGACATCAGCCAGGTCTCCGGCAAGACGACCACCACCGTCGCCATGGACTTCGGCCGCATCACCCTCGACGAGGACCTCATCCTCTACCTGTTCGGCACCCCCGGACAGGACCGCTTCTGGTTCATGTGGGACGACCTCGTCCGAGGCGCCATCGGAGCCGTCGTCCTCGTCGACACCCGACGCCTCGCCGACTGCTTCCCCGCCCTCGACTACTTCGAGAACAGCGGACTGCCCTTCGTCGTCGCCCTCAACGGCTTCGACGGCCACCAGCCCCACACCCCCGACGAGGTCCGGGAAGCCCTCCAGCTCGGCCCCGACACCCCCATCGTCGCCCTCGACGCCCGTCGACGGGACAGCGCCAAGAGCACCCTCATCACCCTCGTCGAACACGCCCTCCTCGCCCGCCTGCGCTAGGCAGGCCGGCCGGGAGGCGGTGCCGCGGTTCGCCGCGGAACCGATGCGGCCCACGGCCCCCGTCCGGGAGTCCGTGGGCCGCCGGCGTCCGCCGGTCTACTCGGCGGGCTCCAGGCCGGCCCGCAGCAGGCCGTAGGTGTAGGCGTCCTCCAGGGCCAGCCAGGAGGCGGCGACCACGTTGTCGGCCACCCCGACCGTGGACCAGGCGGCGGTGCCGTCGGTGGACTCGATCAGCACCCGGGTCTTGGAGCCGGTGCCGTGCTGGCCCTCCAGGATGCGGACCTTGTAGTCCACCAGCTCCAGCTCGGCCAGCTGTGGGTAGATCCGGTCAAGTGCGGTGCGCAGCGCCTTGTCCAGGGCGTCGACCGGGCCGTTGCCCTCACCGGTGGCGATCCGCCGCTCGCCCTTGGCCCAGAGCTTGACGGTGGCCTCGTTGCCGGTGAACCCGTTGGGGCCCTGCTCGCTGATGGTCCGCCAGGACTCCAGGGTGTAGAAGCGCTCGCGGCTGCCGCGCACCTCGTCACGGAGCAGCAGCTCGAAGGAGGCGTCGGCGGACTCGTAGGTGTAGCCGAGGTTCTCCTGCTCCTTGACCTTGGCGACCACCCGGCCGGCGAGGTCGCGGTCGGTGGAGAGGTCGTAGCCGAGCTCCTTGCCCTTGAGCTCGACCGAGGCCCGGCCCGCCATGTCGGAGACCAGCATCCGCATGGTGTTGCCGACCGTCTCCGGGGCGATGTGCTGGTAGAGGTCCGGGTCGACCTTGATCGCGGAGGCGTGCAGCCCGGCCTTGTGCGCGAAGGCGGAATGGCCGACGTACGGCTGGTGGGTGGAGGGGGTCAGGTTGACCAGCTCGGCGATGGCGTGCGAGATCCGGGTCATCTCGGCGAGGCTGCCGGCCGGCAGCACCCGGCGGTCGTACTTGATCTCCAGTGCACCGACCACCGGGAAGAGGTTGGCGTTGCCGACCCGCTCGCCGTAGCCGTTGGCGGTGCACTGGACGTGCGTCGCGCCGGCGTCCACCGCGGCCAGGGTGTTGGCCACCGCACAGCCGGTGTCGTCCTGGGCGTGGATGCCGAGCCGGGCTCCGGTCGCGGCGAGCACGTCGGCCACGATGTCGCAGACGCCGGCCGGCAGCATCCCGCCGTTGGTGTCGCAGAGCACGACGACGTCCGCGCCGGCCTCGTGCGCGGCGCGGACCACCGCGAGGGCGTAGTCGCGGTTGGCCTTGTAGCCGTCGAAGAAGTGCTCGCAGTCGATGAAGACCCGGCGGCCCTCGGCACGCAGGTACGCCACGCTGTCCCGGACCATCTCCAGGTTCTCGTCCAGGGTGGTGCGCAGCGCCAGCTCGACGTGCCGGTCGTGGGACTTGGCGACCAGGGTGACGACCGGTGCGCCCGAGTTGACCAGGGCGGCCAGCTGCGGGTCGTCGGCCGCCCGGCCACCCGCCCGGCGGGTGGCGCCGAAGGCGACCAGCTGGGCGTGCCGGAGGTCCAGCTCGTCCGCGGCCCGGGCGAAGAACTCGGTGTCGCGGGGGTTCGCGCCGGGCCAGCCGCCCTCGATGAAGCCGACCCCGAACTCGTCCAGGTGCCGGGCGATGGCCAGCTTGTCGGCGACCGTCAGGTTGATGCCCTCCCGCTGCGCGCCGTCGCGCAGGGTGGTGTCGAACACGTGGAAGCCGTCGTCGGTACGGCTGACCTCGGTCATGGCCCTTGGTTCTCCGTTCGGGGAGTTGGTACTGCTCTGCCGGATTGCGAGTCCCGGCTCCACTGTCCAGCATCCCGCGCGCGGCCCCGGTGTCCCTGGGCCCCTTGTGGGGGCTCCCGGCCGGTCCGGGGAAACAAAAAGACCCCTCGCGGGTGCGAGAGGTCTGCGCGCGGGTCTGGACGCTGGTGGTCGCTCCGCATCGGGTACTGCGGAGCGGTCACTGCGGACCGGCGCGCCTGCTGCTAATAATCAGCGAAAGCGAGGACACGCTCGCAGTCTGGCACAGCGATCCGGAATCCGGCCCGGCCGTCTCGGCATCCGAAACGGCCGGGCCGGAGGCGGTCCGGCATCAGACGATCTTGTGCAGCCAGCCGTGGGTGTCGGGGGCCTGGCCGCCCTGGATGGCGAGCAGCGCCTTCCGGAGCTCCATGGTCACCGGGCCGGGCTCGCCGGCGCCGACGGTCCAGTCGCCGCCCTGGGACTTGACCGAGCCGACCGGGGTGATGACGGCGGCGGTGCCGCAGGCGAAGACCTCGGTGAGGGTGCCGTCCGCGTTGCCCTGCTTCCACTCCTCGGTGGAGATCTTCCGCTCCTCGACCGCGTAGCCGAGGTCGGTGGCGAGCTGCAGCAGCGAGGCGCGGGTGATGCCGGGCAGCAGCGCGCCGGAGAGCGCGGGGGTGACGATCTTCGCGTCCTCGCCCTCGCCGAAGACGAAGTAGAGGTTCATGCCGCCCATCTCCTCGACCCACCGGTGCTCGGCGGCGTCGAGCCAGACCACCTGGTCGCAGCCCTTGGCGGCGGCCTCGGCCTGGGCGACCAGCGAGGCGGCGTAGTTGCCTGCGCACTTGGCGGCGCCGGTGCCGCCCGGCGCGGCCCGGACGTAGTCCTCGGACAGCCAGACCGAGACCGGCTTGACGCCACCGGGGAAGTAGGCGCCGGCCGGCGAGGCGATCAGCATGAAGAGGTAGGAGTTGGACGGCCGGACACCCAGGCCGACCTCGGTCGCGAACATGAACGGGCGCAGGTAGAGGCTCTGCTCCGGCTCGTTCGGCACCCAGTTCTGCTCCTGCTGGACCAGCAGCTCGACGGCCTCGACGAAGGCCTCGACGGGCAGCTCCGGCATGGCCAGGCGGCGGGCGGAGGCCTGGAAGCGCTCGGCGTTGGCCTCCGGGCGGAAGGTCGCGATCGACCCGTCGGTCTGGCGGTAGGCCTTGAGGCCCTCGAAGATCGCCTGGCCGTAGTGGAGCGTCATGTTGGCCGGGTCGATCTCGATCGGCGCGTACGGCTGCAGCTGCGCATCGTGCCAGCCCCGGCCTTCGGTCCAGCGGATGGTGACCATGTGGTCGGTGAAGATGCGTCCGAAGCCGGGGTTGACCAGCCGGGCCTCGCGCTCCGCGCTGGACAGCGGGTGGGCGGAGGGCTTGAGGTCGAACGTGATGGGCGCCTGGGTGGGCGTGCTCATGGCTGTGTGTCCTTCACCGTGGGGTTGGTCCGGGCCGCCTCCGCAGGTGAACGTTTCGGCACAACGGCCCCGAAACGGACGCACAACGGCACGGCCCACTGTCGATACTCGCATCCAGAGGGCCGTGCCGAACAGTTGCCAGCTCCTTGGGAAGCTGCAAGCTGCGGTTATGCGCGTGTGCGCTCCGGCCCCGTCAGCCGGAACACCGCTTGTCGGTTCCGGCCCGTCAGCCGGATACTCGGGCGGCGAGCGCGTCGCCGACCTGGGACGTGGTCCGGGTGCCCGAGCGCTCGGCGAGGTCAGCGGCGACCGCGGCCTCCACCGCGGCGGCCTCGGCGGCGAAGCCGAGGTGGTCCAGCAGCATGGCGACCGAGAGCACGGTGGCGGTCGGGTCGGCCTTGCCCTGGCCCGCGATGTCCGGGGCCGAGCCGTGCACCGGCTCGAACATCGACGGGAAGTCCCCGCCGGGGTTGATGTTGCCGCTGGCGGCCAGGCCGATACCGCCGGTGACGGCGGCGGCCAGGTCGGTCAGGATGTCGCCGAACAGGTTGTCGGTGACGATGACGTCGAACCGCTCGGGCTGGGTGACGAAGAAGATGGTCGCCGCGTCGACGTGCAGGTAGTCGGTGGTGACCTCGGGGAACTCCCGGCCGACCTGCTCGAAGATCCGCGTCCACAGGTGGCCGGCGTGGACCAGCACGTTGTTCTTGTGGACCAGGGTGAGCTTCTTGCGCGGCCGCGCCTGGGCCCGCCGGTAGGCGTCCCGGACGACCCGCTCGATGCCGTACGCGGTGTTGAGGCTGACCTCGGTGGCCACCTCGTGCTCGGTCCCGGTCCGCAGCGTGCCGCCGTTGCCGACGTACGGGCCCTCGGTGCCCTCGCGGACGACCACGAAGTCGATCTCCGGCTCGCCGGCCAGCGGGGACTTCACCCCGGGGAAGAGCCGGCCCGGGCGGAGGTTGATGTGGTGGTCGAAGGCGAACCGCAGCTTCAGCAGCAGCCCGCGCTCCAGCACGCCGGACGGCACGCTCGGGTCGCCGATCGCGCCGAGCAGGATGGCGTCGTGGGTCTTCAGCTCCGCCAGCACGCTGTCCGGCAGCGTCTCGCCGGTGCGGTGGTAGCGCCGGGCGCCGAGGTCGTACTCGGTGGTCTCCAGCTTGACGTCGGCGGGCAGTGCGGCTTCGAGGACCTTGAGGCCTTCGGCCACCACTTCCTGGCCGATGCCGTCACCGGGGACAACTGCGAGACGAATGGTGCGAGACATGCTCGGACCCTACTCCGCCGTCCCATTCACTGACACCTGCTGTCCACTATCCGGACGAACGATCAGGCGAGGTCGATGTCGACCGGGAACGGCCGTTCGAGCTTCACCTGCTTGTGGTGGATACCGGTCAGACCGTACGACTGGGTGGCCGGGTCCAGCTCGTTCCCGACGGCCGCCCTCAGGCTACTCGGCGGCCTTCCCCCCGTACGTCCCTCCCACGAGGGAGCGCGTGAGGCGGCGTCCGCGCCGGGGGCGCGCCTATGCTCGCGGGCATCCGGATCCGGCATTGCTCGCAGAACGGGGCAGAACACCATGGTCACGCGGTGGCGGGAGGCACGGGTCTGCGGGGTGGCGGGCGGCGCGGCGGCGGCGGGGTACGCGCTCGCGGCGGCGCTGCGCGGCGCCTGGCCGCCGGGGGCGGCGGAGGTCGCGGTGCCCTTCCACGCCCAGCTCTGGGACCTCGCCCACGGACGCGCCCCCGGCGATCTGCTGTTCACCTGGAACAGCGGCTACGGGGCGCCCTTCCTGGCCGACTTCTTCGCCCACCTGATGAACCCGTTCTCCTGGCTCGCCGTCCTGCTGCCGCGCGGCCAGGGGCAGCTCGCGGTCTTCCTGACCGCGACGCTCAGCATCGGGCTGGGCACCGCCCTGATGGCCCACGTGCTGGGCCGGCTGCACGCCGGGCCGCACTGGCTGCGGGCGGTGACCGCGCTCGGCTACGGACTCTGCACCTGGGTACCGACGGTCGGCGGGGCGGCGCCGATGTGGCTCTGGGGCCTGGTCTCGCTGCCGCTGCTGGTGCTGGCCGGGGACTGGTGCCTGCACGAGCGGCGCTGGGTGGCCGGCTCGCTCTGCGTCGCGGTGGCCTGGGCGGGCAACCTCTACACCGCCGCCATGGCCACCGTCACCGCCGGCCTGGTCCTGGCGGTGCGGCTGCTCGCGGTGCGGCGGCCGTTCAAGGCCTCGGTCCGGGCCACCGGGCGGGCGGTCACCATGACCGCCGCTGGGGTCGCGCTCGCCGCGCCGGTGCTGTTCACCGCCGTCCGGGCCGCGCAGGAGGCGCAGCCGGAGTCCCCGGTGCAGCCGCTCGGCCCGTCCGGCCTCGGCGGGCACCTGGCGCGGCTGCTGCCGGTCACGGGCAGCGGGCCGCCGGTCCCGGACGTATCGATCGGCCTGTTCGGCCTGCTGCTGGTGGCCGGGCTGCCGTTCAACCGGAGGGTCCGGGCCCGGGAGCGGGCCGTCTGGTGCGGGCTGCTGGCGCTGGTGGTGCTGAGCTTCGTCCGGACGCCCACCGTGCTGGTCTGGCACGGGCTGGCCATCCCGGCCGGCGGCCCCTACCGGGTGGCCTTCGTGCTCAGCGGCCTGCTGGTGCTGGCCGGGTGGGTCTCGCTCGCGCACCGGCCGGACCGGTGGACCCTGCTCGGCGGCGCCGCGGTCGTCCTGCTGGTGGCCGGGATCGCGGCCGCCCGGCGGACGGTGCCCGCCACCACCTGGGTACTGCCGGCGGCCGGCGGCGCCGTCCTGCTCGCTGCGCTCGGGACGCTGGAGCTGCGGCACGCCGACCGGCGGGCGGGCGCGGCCGCCACCGCGGTCCTGGGCTGCGCGGTCCTCGGCGGCCTGGTCTGGTCCGCGTACTCGGCGCTGGGCGGCCCGGCGGGGGCGAGCGCCACCGGGGCGTCGGTCCGGGCGGCGTACGCGGCGGTGCGGCAGTCCGCCGGCTGGCCGCGTGCCCGGACCGATCCCGGGCCGCACGCCTTCACCCCGAACGACCCGCTGCTGCTGGACGGCCAGGGCGGCGGCTACGCCAGCGGCTACCTGCCCACCGTCACCGCCCTGCTCCTGCACGACCTCGGCGCGGGCTGGAGGGCCGGCGGGCGGCAGACCGCGAGCGTCACCGACCCGGTCGGGCGGGCGCTGTTCGCCGTCCGCACCCAGCTGGCCGACGGACCGCCGCCGGCCGGCTTCACGGTGGTCCGGGCCGCGACCGCGCCCCCGCTGGTCACCGTGCTGCCACCGGGCGGTGCGCCGGACACCTCCTCGGTCTGGTCCCGGCAGGAGTCGCTGCTCGGCTCCCCGGTGTACGACGTCCCCGAACCGGTCCCGGACGGCGGCCCGGCCCCCGCCGCGCACGGCACCAGCGGCTGGTCCGTCCCCGCGACCCCGGCCGGGGCTGACGGCACCGCTTTTGCGGCGGCCTGCACGCCGGGCGGTACGGCGTACTTCCACGGGGTCTGGTTCGCCGGCACGGTGAGCGGCCTCGGGACGGCCTACCGCAGCGACGGTGAGCAGCCGACCACCGCCGTGCCGATCCACGAGCTCGGGCCGGTACCCGCCGACGGCCGGGTCCGGGTGGTGCTGCACGCGGACGCCGTCACCCAGGTACCCGCCCGGCCGATCGGCTGTCTGCGGCCAGGCGCGCTGGAGGCGGCGGTCGCCCGGCTGACCCTGACCGGCGCGACCCGGGTGGCCGCCGGCGGCCACACCGTCACGGCCGTGCTGCCGCCCGGCAGCACCGGAACGGCATTGCTCTCCGTCCCGGCCGCCGCCGGGTGGAGCTGTGCGGCGGGCGGCGGCCGCCACCGGGCGCCCGACTCCGTCCTCGGCATGGTCGGCGTGCCGCTGGGCGCCGGTGCGGACCGGATCGGCTGCTCGTTCCGCCCGCCCGGCCTCGACGAGGGGCTGACCGCGGCCCTGGCCGCGGCCGCCGTCACGACGCTCGCCGGCGTCGTCGGCCGCCTCCGTCACCGTCCCGCCCGACCGCCACGGCGCCTGCACCGCCGGGCGGCCGGGCGGGCCCGGCACGAGGGTGTGTCGGGCCCGCGGTCCGGCTGACCTCCCGGAGGAACGCCCCGGAGCCCCCGGGGCGGGTGGGGGCTCCGGGGGATCGGCCGAGCGCGGGGTGGGTCAGGGCAGGGCGAGGATCTGGCCGCGCCGCCCGTCCCGGTTGAAGTGGTGGAACAGGAGGACCCGCGACGTGTCGCCGTCGGCCCGGTGGATGTCGAGGACGGTGCCCGGTGGCAGGGCGGCGGCCACCGCGGCGGGCCCGCCCGGTCCGGTCCGGACGTCGACGGCGGGGTGCAGCACGTCGATGGTGAGCGTCGGCCGGGTGCCGCGCAGGCCGATCGCCGAGAAGGCCTCCGCCGGGTCCGGCTTGCCGGTCGTGGCGACGCCCGTCCAGAGACCGTAGCGGACGGTGCTGTGGCCGGCCTTCACACCGGGGAGGGCGCTCAGCCGGACGGGGAGCACCAGCACGTCGCTGTCCAGCAGCGCGGTGTCGGTGTCGCCCCAGCGGGCGTTCAGCGGCTGGACGCCCAACTCGGCGCCGGTGCGGGCGTCCAGGGTCCGTGCCACCAGGACGTCACTGCCGCGCTGCCGGTCGGCCTTGACCACCGCGTCCGTGACGCCGTCGCCGTCGGTGTCCAGCGAGGCCCGGACGGCGAACAACCCGACCGGCGTGGCGGCGGGCGCCCAGACCTGGGCGCCGAGGTAGAGCATCCCCTGGCCGTCCGGCGCGGCCGGGGCGTCGGAGGCGGCACCCGCCGCGCGCAGGTTGGCCGCCCGGTCACCGGGGCGTTCGACGCAGACGGCGTCCGGGGCCTGCGCCTCGGTGCTGTCCTCCGGGACGATGCCCGCGCCCGGGCCGACGGCGGCGCCGCTGGCGGGCGGGCAGTCGGGCCAGCGGACGCCCTCGCCGCCGAGGGCGAACGCGCTGAGCAGTCCGGGCTGTTCGGCCGGGGCCGGGGTGCCGACGAGGGCGGCCAGCACGCCGGAGCGGGTGAGCCGGGTGGGCGCCGCCGCGGTCAGGTCGGAGGCCGGCCGCGGGGCGGCGAAGACCGGCACCCGCAGCCCGGGCAGCGCCGGGTCGGACTCGGGGGTGAGCAGCAGCCGGCCGGAGAGCTCGCCCCGGTAGCTGCGGGCCTTGCCGCCCTGGAGGGTGGCGATGGTGGGGTCGGGGGCCCGGCCGAGCCGCCCGGGGACGGTCAGCGCGACCCGGACCCGGGCGGTGCCGCCGGCCGGGACCTCGATCCGTTCGGGCGTCACCGCGAAGGCGGCGCCCGGCAGTTCGGTGGCGGCCGCGTAGCCGGTGCGGTACACCGCGGCCGTCCCGGAGAGGTTGCGGACCTCCACCTCACGCGCATCGCTGTACGCACCGCCGACCGGGACCGGGCCGAAGGAGACGCCGACGGCGCCCTCGACCGCGCCCTCGCCGGCCGCGTAGGCCACCGCGGGGGTGCGGACGGCTCCGCCCACCCGGACCCGGCCTGCGCCGGTGCGCTCGGGGCCGTAGACCGGGCCGGTGCCGCCGTCGCCGAGCCAGGTGTCGCCGGCGGTGTTCATCAGCGCGGCCTTGACCTGCTCGACCGTCCGGTCGGGGTGGGCGGCACGGACCAGCGCGGCCAGGCCGGCCACCAGCGGTGTGGCCATCGAGGTGCCGTCCTCGCGCTGACCCCCGGTGCCGCTGCCGACCTTGGCGGACCAGATGGTCTCGCCGGGCGCGGCGAGGTCGGGCTTGACCACACCCGGCACACCGATCCCTCGCGAGGTGAAGTCGGTGAGGGTGTCGGTGCGCTGCGGCTGGTCCTGGGGGACGACGCCGTGCAGCGCGTTGCCGGGGGCGGCGAGCCGGACCTGTACCGGGCCGTCGGCCGCGCCGGCCCGCAGCCGCTCGCCGTCGGCGTGGCCGAGCAGGGCGACCGGGATGCGGTCGTTACCGGCGATCTCGGCGAGGTGGTCGTCGTCGGCGGCCAGCAGGGCGCCGACCGCGCCGGCGTCGGCCGCGTGGTCGGCCCGCGGGCCGGAGCCGCAGGCGCGCTCGGACTCGCGGGTGCTCCAGGCGAGCACGGCGATCTTCCCGGCGAGCCGTTGCCGGTCCGCCCCGGTGAAGGCCGTGCAGCCGTCCGACTGGTCGGCGGGCAGGGCGAGCAGCCCGCTGACGTCGGCGGTGGCCCAGTCCTGGTAGCGGCCGCTCCAGTGGGACGGGACGACCCCGGCCAGCGGGTCGGGGGCGAGCACGGTGACGCCGTCGGCGTCGCTGTGCGGGTCGACGGAGGCGGCGACGGCGATCGCCCGGGGTGCGGTGCCGGGGCTGCCGCCGATGCCGTGGACGTCGCCCTCGTTGCCGGCCGCGGCCACCACCACGGTGCCCAGCTCGGCGAGGTGGTCGACCGCGATCGCGTCGGCGTCGTCGGGCGAGCCGAAGCGGCTGCCGAGGGAGAGGTTGACGACGTCCAGCCGGTCGCCGAGGTCGCCGTCGCCGTTCGGGTCGGCGGCGACGTCGAGCGCCTGGGTGAGCTGGTCGGTGGCACCGTCGCAGCCGAAGACCCGGATCGCGTAGAGCTGCGCGCCGGGGGCGGCGCCGGGGCCGACCCGGAAGCCGGCCGGGTCGAGGCCCGGCCGGTAGGGGCCGGCGTACGGCTTGCCGTCGGCGGTGACGCCGAGCCCGGCGGCGGTGCCGGCCACGTGGGTGCCGTGCCCGTTGAGCGCGCAGTCGATCGGGTTGTCGTCGGGGTGCGGTTCGGGCTGGTAGGCGGGCGAGGACGGGTCCGGGTTGTAGTCGTCGCCGACCAGGTCGCGGCCGCCGACCACCTTGGCGCTGGGGAAGAGGTCGGCCGGCGCCGTCCGGGCCCCGTCGACCGCCTTGAACGCCTGCTCGGTGCCGGGGCCGCCGAAGTCCGCGTGGGTGTAGTCGATGCCGCTGTCGACGATGCCGATCCGCACCCCCTGCCCGGTGTTCCCGGCGCCGGCCTCCGCGGACGGCCCGGCCCAGACGCCGGGCGCGCCGGTCAGCGGCACGGAGTGCGCGTTGTCCCGCTGCTTGCGGACGATCGGGTGGACGGCCTCGACCCCGGGCAGCGCGCGCAGGGCGGGCAGCCGGTCGGCCGGCACCGTCACGGCGAGACCGGTGAGCAGGGTACGGGTGCGGTAGAGCTCACGGGCGGTGGGCACCGCGCCGTGGACGGCCGCGGCCAGCCGGTCGAGCGCGTCCTGGGCGCGGGACCGCTGCCCGGCCCCGGCCGCGGCGGCCTCGCGGCGCACGGCCTCCGGGGAGCGCTGGGCCCGCCGGGCCTCGGCGGCGGCCCGGCGCCAGGCGGGGCCGGCGGCCTCGGTACCGAGCTCCAGCAGGACCGAGGCCTCCCGCGCGCCCGGCGGTGCGGCCGTCGGCGGACTGCCGGCCGCCGGGGCGGCGGTGAACAGTGCCGGCCCTGACAGCAGGGCCAGGGTGAGGCCGATCCGGACGATCGGACGACGGACGGGTGGCTGACGCACTGGGCCCTCTCCCCCGGCAAGGGGGACTGATCCGCACGCCGTGTCGCTGACGCCCGCCCGCGCGGACGCCGATCACCCTTCCCGGGCCCCACATATAGGAGGCCCGGGAAGGGCAGTGCGAGCAACATCCCTCCAACGGGGGCCACTTGCACTCTCCCGGGTGACAAGGTGTCAGCCCGGACGGGTCAATGGGCGGATGAACGCCGCGGCGGACGCGCCGGGCCGCGAAGACCGCTCAGAGGTGGCCGGTGACGCCGCCGTTGTCGCGGCGGTCCAGCGCGCGCTGCAGCGCGGCGGCCGCGAACGGCGTCCGCTCGGCCGCGCGGCGGCGGCGCGGGGCGCGGGCGGCGGTGGCGGGGGCGGGAGTGGCGTGGCGGTCTGCGGTGGGGGGCATACCGGGCTCCTTGGCGAAGAGGGGCACGCGGGGCGCGTGGAGGGGGTGAGGCACAGGAGGTGCCGTGCGGAGCGCGTCGCAAAGAGGGTGGGACGGGCGACGGGACGGTGCGCGGGGCAGGGGTCGCCTGCCCTCGGGGCGCACGGGCGCACACGGGCCGCAGGCCCTGGCTACAGGGGCGGCACACCGTATGGCTCTTCCACGGTACGGCCACGCCCCTGCCGTGTCTGCACGAATACTTGGATTTCCTAGTATCTGAGACGGGGGTGTCACCCGAAGCGCCGAACACGCCCTCGAACACGCCGCCCCCGAACGCCGCAGGGCCCGTACCGCCGGCGGCGGTACGGGCCCTGCGTGGCTCCCGGGCGGCCCCGGGGCGTGCTCAGGCGCCCAGGTCGACCGAGCGGGCGAAGCGCGCACCGATCTCGGCGGCGATGGCCGACAGCACCTCCTGCGGGATCTGGCTGTCCACGGTGATGGACGCCAGTGCGCCGCCGCCGTCGCGGGCCACCTGCATGCCGGCGATGTTGATGCCGGCGTCGCCGAGGTGGCGGCCGAGGACGCCGACCACGCCGGGGCGGTCCTCGTACTTGAAGAACGCCATGTGGTCGGTGAGCGCCACGTCCACGTCGAAGGCGTCCACGCCGACGATCTTCTGGGTCTGCTTCGGGCCCGCCAGGGTGCCGGAGATGGCGATCTCGCCGCCGTCGGCCAGGGTGCCGCGGACGGTGATCACGTTGCGGTGCTCGGGGCTCTCGCTGGAGGTGGTCAGGCGTACCTCGACACCGCGCTCCTGAGCGAACAGCGGGGCGTTGACGTAGGACACCGTCTCCGCCACGACGTCCTCGAACACACCCTTGAGAGCGGAGAGTTCGAGCACCTTGACGTCGTGCTGGGTGATCTCGCCGCGGACCTCGACGTCGAGGCGGACGGCCACCTCGCCGGCCAGCGCGGTGAAGATCCGGCCGAGCTTCTCGGCCAGCGGCAGACCCGGGCGGACGTCCTCGGCGATCACGCCGCCCTGGACGTTGACCGCGTCCGGGACGAGCTCGCCGGCCAGCGCCAGGCGCACCGACCTGGCGACGGCGATGCCGGCCTTCTCCTGCGCCTCGTCGGTGGAGGCGCCGAGGTGCGGGGTGGCGACCACGTTGTCGAAGGCGAACAGCGGGGAGTCGGTGCACGGCTCCTTGGCGTAGACGTCCAGGCCCGCCCCGGCCACCCGGCCGTCGCGCAGGGCACTGGCGAGCGCCTCCTCGTCCACGATGCCGCCGCGGGCGGCGTTGACGATGCGGACGGTCGGCTTGACCTTGTGCAGCGCCTCGTCGCCGATCAGGCCGATGGTCTCCGGGGTCTTCGGGAGGTGGACGGTGATGAAGTCCGAGACCTCCAGCAGCTCCTCCAGCGAGACCAGCTTGACGCCCATCTGCGCGGCGCGGGCGGCCTGGATGTAGGGGTCGTACGCGACGATCTTCATGCCGAACGCCGACATCCGCTGGGCGACCAGGACGCCGATCCGGCCCAGGCCGACGACGCCGAGGACCTTCTCGCTGAGCTCGACGCCGGTGTACTTGTTGCGCTTCCACTCGCCCTGCTTGAGCGCGGCGTTGGCCGGCGCGATGTTGCGGGCGACGGAGATCAGCAGGCCGCAGGCGAGCTCGGCGGCGGTGACGATGTTGGAGGTCGGCGCGTTGACGACCATCACGCCGGCCTTGGTGGCGGCCGAGACGTCCACGTTGTCCAGGCCGACGCCGGCCCGGGCGACCACCTTGAGCTTGCGGGCGGCGGCCAGCGCCTCGGCGTCCACCTTGGTGGCGGAGCGGATCAGGATGGCGTCCACGTCGGCGATCGCGGTCAGCAGCTCGGTACGGTCCGCACCGTTGCAGTGGCGGATCTCGAAGTCGGGGCCGAGGGCGTCGACGGTGGCGGGCGACAGCTCTTCGGCGATCAGCACAACGCCGGTTGTCACAGTGTTAGCAGTGCTCACGACAGTGTGTCCTTAACTGTCCGGTTCTCCCCGGCACGTAGGTGGCGTGGAAGGCGGGGGAAGGTGGCATGCCGCGTAGGTAGACGCACGACGCTGTGGGCCTGACGCGCACTCGGAAGTGTATCGACGGGCTGGGTGCCAGGCTGCTCCCGTCCGGCGAAATCACCCGGACGGGAGCAGCCTAGTTGTACAAGGACCCTGCAGAATGCGGCAGGACCGTCGTCGGACCGGAGTCCGGGCAGGCTCAGGCCTTCTCGTTCACCCAGCTCATCAGCGAGCGGAGCTTCTTGCCGGTGGTCTCCAGCAGGTGGTCCTCGTCGGCCTTCTTGTACTCGTTGTACTTCGGCAGACCGGCCTTGTACTCGGCGATCCAGGTGTTGGCGAAGGTGCCGTCCTGGATCTCCTCGAGGACCTTCTTCATCTCGGCCTTGGTGGCGTCGGTGATGATGCGCGGACCGGTGACGTAGTCGCCCCACTCGGCGGTCTCGGAGACCGACCAGCGCATCTTCTCCAGGCCGCCCTCGTACATCAGGTCGACGATGAGCTTCAGCTCGTGCAGGCACTCGAAGTAGGCGATCTCCGGCTGGTAGCCGGCCTCGACCAGGGTCTCGAACCCGGCCTTCACCAGGGCGGCGGTGCCACCGCAGAGGACGGCCTGCTCACCGAACAGGTCGGTCTCGGTCTCCTCGGTGAAGGTGGTCTTGATGACGCCGGCCTTGGTGGCGCCCAGGCCCTTGGCGTAGGAGAGCGCCAGGGCGAAGGCGTTGCCGGTGGCGTCCTGCTCGACGGCGACGATCGCGGGGACGCCGCGGCCCTCCTCGTACTGGCGGCGGACCAGGTGGCCCGGGCCCTTCGGGGCGACCATGCAGACGTCGACGTCGGCCGGCGGCTTGATGAAGCCGTAGCGGATGTTCAGGCCGTGGCCGAAGAACAGGGCGTCGCCGGCCTTCAGGTGCGGCGCGATGTCCTGGGCGTAGACGTCGGCCTGGATCGGGTCCGGGACCAGGATCATGATGACGTCGGCCTCGGCCGCGGCCTCGGCGGGGGTGACCACGCGCAGACCGGCCTCCTCGGCCTTCTGGCGGGACTTCGACTCCGGCTTCAGGCCGACCCGGACGTCCGCACCGGAGTCGCGCAGGGACAGCGCGTGGGCGTGGCCCTGGCTGCCGTAGCCGATGACCGCGACCTTGCGGCCCTGGATGATGGACAGGTCGGCGTCGTCTTCGTAGAACAGCTCGGCCACGGGGGCACATCTCCTTGCGTGATGGTCTTGCCGGGTACTGCGTTTCCTACGGTACGTGGACCCGGCGGGGGTGTGGGGCGGTGCTTCAGGGGGTGAGACGGCGCGCGTCGGCGGTGGTCACGCCGGTGGTGGGCGCGCCGTTCCCGGGGGTCACGCGCTGCGGTCGAGGGCGCGCAGCGAGCGGTCGGTGATCGACCGGGCGCCGCGTCCGATGGCGACCAGGCCGGACTGGACCAGCTCCTTGATGCCGTACGGCTCCAGCATCCGGAGCATCGCCTCCAGCTTGTCCGAGCTGCCGGTGGCCTCGATGGTCACGGCGTCCGGGGACACGTCGACCGTCTTGGCGCGGAACAGCTGGACGATCTCGACGATCTGCGACCGGGTCTCGTTGTCGGCGCGGACCTTCACCAGGACCAGTTCCCGCTGGATCGCAGCGGCCTGGTCGAGCTCGACGATCTTTATCACGTTGACGAGCTTGTTGAGCTGCTTCGTGACCTGTTCCAGCGGAAGGTCCTCGACGTTGACCACGATGGTCATCCGGGACACGTCCGGGTGCTCCGTCGGGCCGACGGCGAGGGAGTCGATGTTGAAACCCCGACGGGAGAACAGCGAGGCGATGCGGGCGAGCACGCCGGGCTTGTTCTCGACCAGGACGGAGAGGGTGTGCTTGGACATGTGTCTCTGTTTCCTCGGTCGCTAGGGGGGTCCGGCGAGCCGGTCGTAAGAGGGGTGGCGGCGGGACGGGTGGGCCGTCAGTCGGTGTCGTCGCCGAAGTCGGGCCGGACGCCCTTGGCGAACTGGATCTCGTCGTTGCTGGTGCCGGCCGCGACCATCGGCCAGACCATGGCGTCCTGGTGGACGATGAAGTCGATGACCACCGGGCGGTCCTCGATCTCCATCGCCTGCTTGATGACCGCGTCGAGGTCCTCGGGGCGCTCGCAGCGCAGGCCGGCGCAGCCCATCGCCTCCGAGAGCATCACGAAGTCCGGGATCCTGGTGCCGCCCTGGACCGGCGGCTCGACACCGTCGTGGTCGGGGCCGGCGTGCAGCACCGTGTTGGAGTAGCGCTGGTTGTAGAAGAGGGTCTGCCACTGGCGGACCATGCCCAGCGAGCCGTTGTTGATGACCGCGACCTTGATCGGGATCCCGTTCAGGGCACAGGTGACCAGCTCCTGGTTGGTCATCTGGAAGCAGCCGTCGCCGTCGATCGCCCAGACCGCGGCGTCCGGCAGACCCGCCTTGGCGCCCATCGCGGCCGGGACGGCGTAGCCCATGGTCCCCGCGCCGCCCGAGTTGAGCCAGGTGCCCGGCTTCTCGAACTGGATGAACTGCGAGCTCCACATCTGGTGCTGGCCGACGCCCGCGGCGTAGATCGCGTCCGGGCCGACCAGCTTGCCGATCCGCTCGATGACCTGCTGCGGGGAGAGCTGCCCGGACGGGGCCGGCTCGTAGCCCAGCGGGTAGGTCTGCTTCCACTCGTTGAGCTTGGTCCACCAGTCGGCGTAGTCGGCCTTGTGGCCGGCGTCGAACTCGGCCTGGACCGCGACGATCAGGTCGGCCAGGACCTCGCGGGCGTCGCCGACGATCGGCACGTCGGCCGGGCGGTTCTTGCCGATCTCGGCCGGGTCGATGTCCGCGTGGACGATCTTGGCGTACGGGGCGAAGCTGTCCAGCTTGCCGGTGACGCGGTCGTCGAAGCGGGCTCCCAGGGTGAACAGCAGGTCCGACTTCTGCAGCGCGGTGACCGCGGGGACGCTGCCGTGCATGCCGGGCATGCCCAGGTGCTGCGGGTGGCTGTCCGGGAAGGCGCCGAGCGCCATCAGGGTGGTGACCACCGGGGCGCCGGTCAGCTCGGCGAGGATCCGCAGCTCGGCCGTGGCGTGCGCCTTGAGCACGCCGCCGCCGACGTACAGCACCGGGCGCCTGGCGCTCACCAGCATCTTCGCGGCCTCGCGGATCTGCTTGGCGTGCGGCTTGGTGACCGGGCGGTAGCCGGGCAGCGAGGTCTCGGCCGGCCAGCGGAAGGTGGTGGTGGCCTGCAGGGCGTCCTTGGCGATGTCGACCAGGACCGGACCGGGACGGCCGGTGGCGGCGATGTGGAAGGCCTCGGTGATCACGCGCGGGATCTCGGCCGGGTCGGTGACCAGGAAGTTGTGCTTGGTGATCGGCATCGTGATGCCGCAGATGTCCGCCTCCTGGAAGGCGTCCGTGCCGATCGCCTTGGAGGCGACCTGGCCGGTGATGGCGACGATCGGCACCGAGTCCATGTAGGCGTCGGCGATCGGGGTCACCAGGTTGGTCGCGCCCGGGCCGGAGGTGGCCATGCAGACGCCGACCTTGCCGGTCGCCTGCGCGTATCCGGTGGCGGCGTGGCCGGCGCCCTGCTCGTGGCGGACCAGGATGTGGCGCACCTTGGACGAGTCCATCAGCGGGTCGTACGCCGGAAGGATGGCCCCGCCCGGGATGCCGAAGACGGTGTCCGCGCCCACGGCCTCAAGCGAGCGGATGAGCGACTGGGCGCCGGTCATGGTCTCGACGACGTGCTGGGGAGCGTGGGCGGCCGGGGTGTCCCCGCGGCGGGGGGATGCGGCGTGCTCAGTCATCTGCCTGTCTCTTCTCGGTTTCTGCCGGCCCTGGTGGCTGCGGTCCCCGGTTGTCGAGGGTGGGGTACCGCTGGTCGGGCCGATCGCCGGCTCTGCCCCAATCGTCCCGCTTTTTCCTGGTAAATCGGAGCAGTTCGGGCGATCGGGGCCAGGGGGTCTTGCCTGGTGGAACAGCGTCAGTGCAACAAAAAACCCCTCGTGCCAAGGGCATGCGAGGGGTGGCGCGTCGGTCTCTCACGAGCAGGGCATGGCCCGCTCAGCCGACGCGCCCGCCAAGTACGAGAATTCGGGTGCGCATGGCAACGACCTTCCTCCCGTGCGGGGCCGACTGTCAAGCAGGTGGGACGACAGTCTCGCCATGCGGACCCCGCCCTGGACCCGCCACGGCACGGTGTTCGGGCAGGTCGGAGGCACCGTGGTGATGTTCGACACGCCCTGCACCGGACTCCCCCCGGCCACCCGGACGGGTGTCGGCGGCGAGGAAGCCGCGGCGGGCCGTGAGCGGGCCGAGCGGTCGCGGCAGCGGGTACGCCCGCCGGGCCAGCGCACGGCGCAGTCCGGTCTCGTCCAGCGGCGGGGCGAAGGCCGAGCCCTGCCCCTGCCGGCAGCCGAGCTCCTGCAGCACGGCGGCCTGGCGCGGCAGGTCCACCCCCTCGGCGGCGGTGCCCAACCCGAGGTCCCGGCCGAGCCGCAGGGCGTGTCCGGCCAGGGTTCTGCCGAGCCCGGGCTCGCCGAGGTCCTGGACCAGCGTGCGGTCCAGCTTGAGCGAGTCGAAGGGCAGCCGGGCCAGCGCTCCGAGCGAGCCGCTGCCGGCCCCGAGTCCGGCCAGCGCGGTGGAGACGCCCAGCCTGCGCAGCGCGGCCAGCCGCCTGCCGAGCTCGTCGGCGAGCGCGTCCGAGCCCATCCGGGCCACCTCGACGACCAGCTGGCCGGCCGGCAGCCCGCTGTCGCGCAGAGCCGCGACCACCGCCTCGTAGGTGCCGGGCGAGCAGAGCCGTTCGGCCGAGAGACGGACCGAGACCGGGACCGGTGAAGGTCCCGAGCGGGCCCGGTCCGCCGGCCCGCGCCGCCGCGCGGCGGCCCCCACCGCCTCGTGGATCAGCCAGCGGGAGAACCGGGCGGCCGCGTCGCCGTGCTCGGCGGAGCGCAGGAACTCGGCGGGGGTGAGCAGCAGGCCCTGCGCCGAGCGCCAGCGGGCCTGCGCCTCGACACCGGTGACGGTGCCGGTGGCGAGGTCGACCACGGGCTGGTGCAGCAGCGTGAAGCCGCCCTCGCGGACGGCGACCCGCAGCCGCTCGTCCAGCTCGGTGCGGCGCTCCAGGTCGGCCCGCATAGCCGGGGTGTAGAGCACCACCCGGCCCTTGCCCTCGGACTTGGCCCGGTACATCGCGAGGTCGGCGTTGCGCATCAGCTCGTCGGTGGCGGCTCTCGGGTCGGCGGCCGGGCCGCGCTCGGGAGTACCGAAGGCGATGCCGATGCTGGCCGCGACGCTCAGCTCGGCCCCGCCGATCCAGTACGGCTCGGAGAGCGCCACCCGCAGCCGCTCGGCGAGCTCCTGCACCTGGAGCCGGCCGAGCGGTCCGCAGACCAGTGCGGCGAACTCGTCGCCGCCGAACCGGGCGACGGTGTCCCCGCTGCGCACGGCGCCCTGCAGCCTGCGGGCGGCCTGGACCAGCAGCTCGTCGCCGACCTGGTGGCCGGCGCTGTCGTTGACCGCCTTGAAACCGTCGAGGTCGAGGAAGAGCACCGCGATGCCGGCGCCGGCCCCCTCCTGCGGCCCGCGGGTGGCCAGGGAGGCCCGGAGCCGATGGGCGAAGAGCGCGCGGTTGGGCAGGTCGGTGAGCGGGTCGTGGGAGGCGTTGTGCTGCAACTGGGCCTGCAGCATCACGCGTTCGGTGACGTCCCGGCTGTTCAGGATCAGGCCGTCGCGGTACCGGTCGACGGTCGACTCGACGTACAGCCACTCGCCGGAGCCGGAGCTGATCCGGCACTCCACCCGGGTCGGGGAGGACTCGCCGGCGGCGCCCGGCGATCGGTGGACCAGCAGCCGGCCGCGGGCCAGGAAGCGGCGGACCTCCATCAACACGCGGTCCACGTCCTCGGGGTGGACGAGGTCCAGCAGGTTGCCGCCGACCAGCTCCTCCGGGTCGCGGCCGTAGACGCCGAGCGCGGCCGGGGAGACGTAGGAGAGCACACCGTTGGCGCCGGCGATCATGATGACGTCGCTGGAGCCCTGCACCAGGGACCGGAAGTGTGCCTCCTTGTGGGCGAGTTCCTGGGCCAGCGAGAGGTTGTCCAGCAGCATGACGCCCTGGCGCAGGATCAGTGCCAGCCCGACCGTGCAGGCGGCCGCGGCCACCACCCGGTCCAACGGGCGCCCGCCGAGGGCGTTGTAGAGGATGCCCGCGGTGCAGACGGCGGCCGCCGCGTACGGGGTGAGGGCGCTGAAGGTGGTGGCCACCCGGCGGCGCGGCAGACCGCCGGCGGAGGGGTGCTCGCGCAGCGGCCGGCGCCAGCGCGGCGACCACGGCGCCCAGGCCAGCAGCAGGCTGCCGGCGAACCAGCCGGCGTCCAGCAGCTCCCCCGAGTGGTAGCTGTTGCGCAGCTCGGGCGAGGTGAACAGGGCGTCGCAGAGCACCGTGACGGCCAGGCCGATCATGGCGGTGTGCACCGCGGCCCGGTTGCCGTCCCGGCCGCCGAAGCGCAGCCCGACCACCAGGCTGACCAACAGGATGTCCAGCACCGGGTAGGCCAGGTTGAGCGCCAGCCGCAGCGCGGAGCCGTCCTCGCCGGCGGCGATCCGGCCCAGCGCCAGGCTCCAGCTGAGCGTGAACAGCGAGCCGGCCACCAGCCAGCCGTCCAGCATCAGGCAGAGCCAGCCGGCCGCACTGCGCGGGCGCTGGGCGAGCACCAGGACGCCGGTGATGGCGAGCGGGGCGAAGAGCAGGAACGCGTACTCGGCCAGCGAGTCCTGCGGGAGCTGGGTTCGCTCGACCAGCTCGTACCAGCCCCAGGTGCCGTTCCCGAAGGCGACCATGAGTGAGGAGAGGCCGAACAGCAGCCAGGCCGGGCGGGCGTGGCCGCCGACCGTGCAGCCGTAGGCGAGGCAGGAGAGCGCCGCCGCGAGGGCCGCCGCCGCCAGACCGAAGTCCCCCATGAAGACGGCGAGTTGGCGGGAGCCCCAACCGAAGGCTGCGCCCAGCGCGTAGGCCAGGCAGAGCCCGCCGAGGACGACGCCGGGCAGGCTGCGGCTGTCCAGCAGCCGGCGCGCCGGTCCGCGCCGGTCGACGGCCGGGCCCGCGTCGGCGTCCGGCGCCCCCGGCCGTCCGGTTCCGGGCAGCACCGCTTCGGTGGAGCTCACTCGACCTCTCCCCCTCCGGCGCGGGGCCCGGCGCCCCGGCCACGGACCACCGGCCGCGCAGCTGGTGGCCGTACGCGGTGACCTGCCGCCCCGCCAGGGTGGCGACCCAGGGGGTGGACGGCCTGCCGGCCGACACACCGCACCGATGCTCCCACTCCGGACCCTACACCACTTCGGTCACTCAATGACACGCACACTCCACTTAGAGTAATGGTGCCGGAGTGGGGAATTGCACCCGATTCCGCCGGAACGGGCCGGTTGGCGGGGGCGCGCACGAGGGGGCTCACGCGGCGCGCACGGGAGCACGGGTCAGCGCCCTCCGACCGCCGGACCGCCCGGGGCGCCACCGGGGCCGGACCGAGGCTCGGCCCGCGTCACCGCCCGGCCGGCACCAACTCCTCGGGGAACAGGCGCAACCGGTGGGCCAGTGCGGCGGCCTCACCCCGGCCGGCCACCCCGAGCTTGCCGAGGATGTTGGAGACGTGCACGCTCGCCGTCTTCGGCGAGATGTACAGCTCCTCCGCGATCTGCCGGTTCGTCCGGCCCCGCGCGAGCAACCGGAGCACGTCCCGCTCACGGGGGGTGAGGCCGAAGGAGTCGCCGGCCGGCGACGGCCGCGCGGGGGCGGCGGCCGCCGGGCGCGTGGTGAGCACCAGCCCGGCCCGCTCGGCCAGTGCGTCGATCTCCGCCCGCAGCCAGCTGTCGCCCCGCACCCCGGCCAGCTCCCGCGCCTCGCGCAGCCGCTCCGCACCGGCCTCGCGCCGCCCGGCCAACACCTCGGCCTCGCCTGCCCGCAGCAGCACCAGCGCCAGCGGGTACGGCAGCCCGGTCGGCCGCAGCACCGCGACAGCGGCCTCCCAGTGCGCCGGGGTGTCCGTCCCCTCGGCGCGGGCCAGCTCGGCCTCCAACAGCCGGGCCCAGCCCTCGTGCAGCGGCGCCTTCGGGGTCAGCCCGGCCACCGCCGCGGCGATCCGCGCGAGCACCGCGGGCCGGTCCCGGTCCAGCTCCGGCAGGCCGCGGTGGTCCGCCTCCACGCCCGCGCCCAGCGCCAGCAGCGGGTACAGCGAGGCCTCGTTCCCGGCCGGGAGGTGGCCCTCGATGACGGCGAGGAGTTCGGCCCGGGCCTCCGCCGGCCGACCGGCGCGGGCCGCGAGCACCATCGCCAGCCGGGAGATCGGGACGCTGTGCTGGAACTGGCAGTTCTGCTTGGACGCCCGGGCCTGGGCCAGCATGCCGGCCGCGGCGGCGAGGTCCCCGCGCCGGACCGCGAGGTCGCCGCGCAGCCTGTCCAGGAACTCGGCGTGGCTGCCCGGCGGGTCGACCTGCTCGGAGTCGGCCAGCAGTGCGGTCGCCTCGTCGACCCGGCCGAGGTCGAGCAGCGCCTCGGCGAGGTTGCCGGTCAGGATCGTGCCCACGTTGCGCAGCAGCCCGTTGCCGTCGGCCGCCTCCAGTCCCTCCCGGGCCAGCGCCACCGCCTCCTCGGCGCGGCCGAGCGACTGCAGCATGCTGGCGAGGTTGTTGATGCCGCGCAACAGGACGTCCGGAACACCGAGCCCGCGGGTGGCGGCGACCGCCTCGGCCAGCTCTGCGATGCCCCGCTCCGGGTCGTGGTGCAGGTCGCTGCGGAGCGAGCCGAGCGTCATCCGGGCGTGCTGCTCGATCGCGTGCGCCCCGACCTCGCGGGCGATCTCCGCGGCCCGCTGGGCGAGGTGGACGTCCTCCTCGGTCGGGTCGGTGAGCATCGCGATGCCGGCGCTCAGCGCCAGCACCTCGGCCTGCACCGCGGACGGGGGCAGGTTCTCCACCAGCCGCCGGGCGTGCGCCGCCTCGTCGTGGTTCCCGGCCCGGTTCAGGTGACCGAGCATCCGGGCCCGGTTCATCCGGAACCAGGCCGCGCGCACCGGGTGCTCGGTCTCGTCGACCAGCTTCAGCCCGCGTTTGGCCAGGCTCAGCCCGCGCTCCCGGTCGCCGCTGCGCCGGGCCGCGACCACCGCCTCGGCCAGCACGTCGATCAGCTGGATCCGGCCGCAGTCCTGGTCCTCGGCGCTGTGGTCGCAGGAACCGGGCGGGTAGGTCTCGGCCCAGTCGTACGGGCGCAGGGTGTTCGCCAGGACGTCCTCGGAGACCTCGTCCCACAGCTCCAGGGCCCGCTCCAGCATCCGCAGCTGCTCGGCGAAGGCGTTGCGCCGCCGGGCGGCCCGGGCGGCGTCCAGCGCCGTCGGCAGGGCCCGGGCCGGATCGTGCGCGTGGTACCAGTAGTTGGCCAGCCGGGCCGGGCGGACGTCGGCGCCGACCAGGTGCGGTTGCTCCTCCAGGACGCTGGCGAAGCGGCGGTTGATCCGGTGCCGCTCCCCGGGCAGCAGGTCGTCCGAGACGGCTTCGCGGACCAGTGCGTGCCGGAAACGGTAGCCGTCGCCGTCGGTGTCCGGACGCAGGATGCTGGCGCCGACGGCCGTGCGCAGCGACTCGATCAGCGCCTCCTCGTCCTCCAGCACCGCGGCCAGCAGCGCGTGTTCGACGTAGGAGCCGCCCTCGGCGGCGATCCGCAGCACCCGCTGGGTCTCCTCGTCCAGCGCCTCGACCCGGACCAGCAGGATGTCCCGCAGCGAGTCGGTGAGCCCGGCGGAGCAGCCCTCCCGGTAGGAGGTGGCCAGCTCCTCGACGAAGAACGGGTTGCCCTCGGAGCGGCGGTGGATCCGGTCGACCAGCTGCCGGTCGGGCGCGGCGGTGCCGAGGATGCCCGCCAGCTGCGCGGCGACCTCGCCCGGACCGAACCGCTCCAGCTCCAACCGCCGGACGGTGCGCAGCCGTTCCAGCTCCGCGAGGAAGGGTCGCAGCGGGTGACGGCGGTGCAGGTCGTCGGTGCGGTAGGTGGCGACCAGCAGGACCCTGGCCCGGTGCAGGGTGCGGACCAGGTAGGCGAGCAGCTCCCGGGTGGAGCGGTCGGCCCAGTGCAGGTCCTCGACGGCGAGTACGAGGGTACGGTCCGCGCCGAGCCGTTCGAACAGCCTCGCGGTGTGCTCGAACAGCCGGGCCCGGCCGTACTCGTCGTTGGGTCCGCCGTCCTCCTCGCCGAAGTCGGGCAGCAGTCTGGCGAGATGGCCTTCCAGGCCGGCGGCCGCGGCCTCCAGTTCGGCGCCCAGGCTCCGGTGCAGGCGGCGCAGCGCGGTGGCCAGCGGTGCGTACGGCAGGCCCTCGGCGCCGACCTCCGGACAGCCGCCGACCGTGGCCGCCACTCCCCCGCCGGCGGAGCGGGCCCGGTCGAGGAACTCCTCCAGCAGCCTGGTCTTGCCGACGCCCGCCTCGCCGCCGATCAGGACGGTCTGCGGGCTCCCCGCCCCGGCCCGCCGCAGCGCGTCGGTCAGTTCGGTGATCTCGCTGCCGCGGCCGACGAAGACGGGACTCACCGATATCTGCTGCATGGAGGCGAGCATGCCATATGCCGATCCACCCGGCCGAGCGGTTATCCCGGCTCCCGAACGCCCGGAAGGGGAGGCGCTCGCCTGCAGCGCCTCCCCTTCGAGAGTCCCTTCGGCACCCCGGGGGTGCCGGTCCGTCAGCATTCCTGCAGGCGCTGGGTGCGCCGCACGGCACGGGTGGACGGCTGCCGACGCCAGCCGCGGCTGCCCTCCTTGGCCTCGCGGACCAGGCGCTGGTGCTCGGCGCGGGCGTGCAGCTCGCGTGCCTGCTGCTGGATG
Organism: Kitasatospora hibisci; assembly: GCF_043950205.1. Taxonomy (NCBI): domain Bacteria; kingdom Bacillati; phylum Actinomycetota; class Actinomycetes; order Kitasatosporales; family Streptomycetaceae; genus Kitasatospora; species Kitasatospora hibisci. The sequence continues at coordinate 2,920,591 of NZ_CP171642.1, forward strand.
AGCTCGTACTCGATCACTTCGGTTTCCCCTTTTGGGTTTCACTGCGTTTCGCTGTCGAGTAAGAGCTTCCTCCCCCAGGCGGGGCCGCCACATCGGGAGCCTGACCGATCTTCCGGGCCCCGGATGCCTTAGACGGGGCCCCGGGAAACGGCAGAGGCCCGGTCCCACTCCGATTCGGAGGTGGAACCGGGCCTTAGGCCCTACTTAGGTGGCCTTAGACGCCTTAGGCACCTTAGGAAGATCAGGCAGAGGCGCCCAGCTTCTCCAGGCTGTGCCTACTGTCCTGCCGCGCCGAGGCGCTCCAGGCTGTGCCTACTGTCCTGCCGCGCCGAGGCGCTCCAGGCTGTGCCTACTGTCCTGCCGCGCCGAGGCGCTCCAGGATCAGGTCCTTCACGCGGGCCGCGTCGGCCTGGCCGCGGGTGGCCTTCATGACCGCACCGACCAGCGCACCCACCGCGGCGACCTTGCCGTCGCGGATCTTGGCGGCGATCGCCTCGTTCTCGGCGATGGCCTGGTCGACGGCGGCGCCGAGCGCGGAGTCGTCCGAGACGACGGCCAGGCCGCGCTTCTCGACGACCTCGTCCGGCTCGCCCTCGCCGGCCAGCACGGCCTCGATGACCTGGCGGGCCAGCTTGTCGTTCAGCTTGCCCTCGGCGACCAGCGCGGTGACCCGGGCGACCTGCGCCGGGGTGATCGGCTGCTCGCTCAGCTCGGTGCCGGTCTCGTTGGCGCGGCGGGCCAGCTCGCCCATCCACCACTTGCGGGCCTGGTCCGCCGGGGCCCCGGCGGCGATGGTCTCCTGGATCGGCTCGACCGCACCGGCGTTCAGCACCGCCTGCATGTCCTTGTCGGACAGACCCCACTCGGACTGCAGCCGGGCCCGGCGCACGCGCGGCAGCTCCGGCAGCGCGGCGCGCAGCTCCTCGACCCACTCGCGCGCGGGCGCGATCGGCACGAGGTCCGGCTCGGGGAAGTAGCGGTAGTCCTCGGCGTTGTCCTTGATCCGGCCCGAGGTGGTGCTGCCGTCCTCCTCGTGGAAGTGCCGGGTCTCCTGGACGATGGTGCCGCCGTCGATCAGCACGGTGGCGTGCCGCTGGATCTCGAACCGGGCCGCCCGCTCGACGCTGCGCAGCGAGTTGACGTTCTTGGTCTCGGAGCGGGTGCCGAAGGTCTCGGTGCCGTTCGGGCGCAGCGACAGGTTGACGTCGCAGCGCATCTGGCCCTTGTCCATCCGGGCCTCGGAGACGCCCAGCGCCTTGATCAGCTCACGCAGCTCGGCCACGTACGCGCGGGCCACCTCGGGCGCGCGCTCGCCGGCGCCGACGATCGGCTTGGTGACGATCTCGATCAGCGGGATGCCGGCCCGGTTGTAGTCCAGCAGCGAGTGGGTGGCACCGTGGATGCGGCCGGTCGCGCCACCGACGTGGCTGGACTTGCCGGTGTCCTCCTCCATGTGGGCACGCTCGATCTCCACGCGGAAGGTCGAGCCGTCCTCCAGCTGCACGTCGAGGTAGCCGTTGAAGGCGATCGGCTCGTCGTACTGCGAGGTCTGGAAGTTCTTCGGCATGTCCGGATAGAAGTAGTTCTTCCGGGCGAACCGGCACCACTCGGCGATCTCGCAGTTCAGCGCCAGGCCGATCTTGACGGCCGACTCCACGCCGACCGAGTTGACCACGGGCAGCGAGCCGGGCAGGCCCAGGCAGGTCGGGCAGACCTGGCTGTTCGGCTCGGCACCCAGCTCGGTCGAGCAACCGCAGAACATCTTGGTCTTGGTGCCCAGCTCGACGTGGACCTCAAGGCCCATCACCGGGTCGTACGACGCGAGAGCGTCCTCGTAGGAGACCAGGTTCATGACGCTCACAGCGTCCCCTTCGCTAAAAGTCTGTGGAGGTACGGGCCCGGCCGCGCACGGTGGGTGCGGGCCGGGCCGAGGGCTTGCTCAGCCCAGCAGCACGTCGTCGTCGCCGAGGCGGCGCAGCTCGCGCACCAGCAGGGCGGTACCGGTGACCAGGGCCGCGGCGCCGACCAGGGCGTTGATCAGCTTGAGGGTGTCGCTCTCCTCGCGGGCCTTCCGGACGTCCTTGACCACCGAGATCGCACCGAAGGCGCTGGTGCCGATGGACAGCCAGAGGCCGGGCTTCGAGTGCTTGAAACCCTTCAGGGAGCTCGGGGCCTTGGCCTTCTCGATCTTGCTCACAGTGCCGGTGCCTCCTCCAGCAGGGGGTGCCCCCACTTGTCGTTGAGTGCGGCCTCGACGGCGCCGCCCACGCGGTACAGGCGGTCGTCCGCCATCGCGGGTGCGATGATCTGCAGGCCGACCGGGAGATTGTCCTCCGGGGCCAGCCCGCAGGGCAGCGACATGGCCGCGTTGCCCGCGAGGTTCGACGGAATCGTGCAGAGGTCGGCCAGGTACATCGCCATCGGGTCGTCGGCACGCTCGCCGATCGGGAAGGCGGTGGTCGGGGTGGTCGGGGAGACCAGCACGTCCACGCCGGCGAAGGCGGCGTCGAAGTCGCGCGAGATGAGCGTGCGCACCTTCTGGGCCGAGCCGTAGTAGGCGTCGTAGTAGCCCGAGGAGAGGGCGTAGGTGCCGAGGATGATGCGGCGCTTCACCTCGGGGCCGAAACCGGCCTCACGGGTCAGGGCGGTGACGTCCTCGGCCGAGCGGGTGCCGTCGTCGCCGACCCGCAGGCCGTAGCGCATCGCGTCGAAGCGGGCCAGGTTGGACGACGCCTCGCTGGGCGCGATCAGGTAGTACGCGGGCAGCGCCAGGTTGAACGACGGGCAGGAGACCTCGACGACCTCGGCGCCCAGCTCGCGCAGCAGCTCCACGGACTCGTGGAAGCGCTGCATCACGCCGGCCTGGTAGCCCTCGCCGGCGAACTCCTTGACGACGCCGATCCGCATGCCGCGGATGTCGCGCATCTTCGCGGCCTCGACCACGGCCGGGACCGGCGCGTCGATCGAGGTGGAATCCAGCGGGTCGTGGCCGGCGATGGCCTCGTGCAGCAGCGCCGCGTCCAGCACGGTCCGCGCGCACGGGCCGCCCTGGTCCAGGCTGCTGGAGAAGGCCACCAGGCCGTAGCGGGAGACCGAACCGTAGGTCGGCTTCACGCCGACGGTGCCGGTGACGGCGCCGGGCTGTCGGATCGAGCCGCCGGTGTCGGTGCCGATCGCCAGCGGGGCCTCGAAGGCGGCCAGCGCGGCGGCCGAGCCGCCGCCGGAGCCACCGGGGATGCGGGAGAGGTCCCACGGGTTGCCGGTGGTGCCGAAGGCGGAGTTCTCGGTGGAGGAGCCCATCGCGAACTCGTCCATGTTGGTCTTGCCGAGGATGACCACGCCGGCGTCCTTGAGACGCCTGGTCAGGGTGGCGTCGTACGGCGGGATCCAGCCTTCGAGGATCTTGGAGCCGCAGGTGGTCGGCACGCCCTTGGTGGTGAAGACGTCCTTGAGCGCGAGCGGGACGCCAGCCAGCGGGCCCAACTCCTCGCCCCGGGCGCGCTTCTCGTCGACGGCCTTGGCCGCGTTCAGCGCGCCCTCGGTGTCGACGTGCAGGAAGGCGTTGACCTTCTTGTCGACGGCCTCGATGCGGTCCAGGTGGGCCTGGGCGACCTCGACGGCGGAGACCTCGCCCTTGGCGATGGCGCCCGCGGTCTCGGCGGCGCCCCACTTGATGATGGGGGTGCGGTTCAGCTCGGTCATCTCGGTCAGTCCTCCCCGAGGATCTGGGGAACGCGGAAACGCTGCTCCTCGGCGGCCGGGGCACCGGCCAGCGCCTGCTCCGGGGTGAGCGACGGCCGCACCTCGTCCGCGCGCATGACGTTGGTCAGCGGCAGCGGGTGGGAGGTCGGCGGGACGTCCTGTCCGGCGACCTCGGAAACGCGGGCGACCGCGCCGATGATCACGTCGAGCTGCTCGGCGAAGTGGTCCAGCTCTTCGGCCTGCAACTCAAGACGCGACAGCCGAGCGAGGTGGGCGACCTCCTCGCGCGTGATGCCAGGCATGCAGCGATCCTCAGGGTGAGTTCTGGTGAGGCCCGGCGGTGCCGTGGGGCGGTACCGGGCCCGGGCGGGAGCAGCCGGCTCGGCGCTCCCGTCCTCTTGGTCTGTGGCCCCCATCCTATGGGGCACGGCCCGGCCACCGGCCAACGAGTAACGGGCGGGTCCGGTCACCCCGGCGCCCGCGGGCGCTACTGCGGCCCGGTGGGAGCCCAGTTCGGGGTGGCCGGGGCCTGGATCTCCAGCTGTGCGGCCTGCGCCGCCTGGACCACCGGCGGCAGCACCGGCGGTCGCGCCTGCGGCACGGCGGGCGTGGCGGCCGACGGTACCGTCGCCGAGGCGGACGTCGGCACGGACGCCGGAAGCGGGGAGGAGTGGCGCCCCGAGGCCTGCGCGGATGCGGCGACGGAGGCCGCCGCCACGGACGCCGCCGGCACCGGGGGCTTCGGGAACGAGGACGCCGGGAAGGCCGCCGCGACCGGCTGCGCGGACGAGGCGACCGGCGCCGGCACGGGCTGCGGCAGCGGTGGTAACGGCTGCCGCGACTGCAACGGCGCCGGGAGCGGCGCCTGCAGGGACGGCGGGAGCACCGGCGGCGCGGCCGGCGGCAGCGTCGCGGCGGCCATCCGCTCCACCGGCGGGGCGCCGGTGCGGTGCACCCGCAGCCAGGCGGTGGCCTGATCGGCCGGCAGTGCCGCCGACACCAGCCAGCCCTGCACGGCGTCCACACCCAGCCCCTGCAACTGCTCCCAGGTCTCGTCGTCCTCGACGCCCTCGGCGACCACGGTCAGGCCCAGCGAGTGCGCCAGCTCCACCGAGCAGCGGACCACCGCCGCGTCGTGGTCGTCGGCGACCATCCGGGAGACGAAGGAGCGGTCGATCTTCAGCTCGCCGACCGGGAGGCTGCGCAGCCGCACCAGCGAGGAGTGGCCGGTGCCGAAGTCGTCCAGGGACATCCCGACGCCGTAGCCGCGCAGCTCGGCCAGGGTGTCGGCGGCCCGCCGGGAGTCGTCCAGCAGCAACCGTTCGGTGATCTCCAGCTGCAGTGCGTGGGCCGGCACCTGGTGGCGGACCAGATGGCCGGCGACCCGCTGGGCGAAGCCGGGGTTGAGCACGTCCCGCGGCGAGACGTTGACCGCGACCTGCACCTGGAGGCCCTGCTCCCGCCAGTGGGCGAGCTGGCCGACGGCCGCCTCCAGCACGTAGTCGGTCAGCCGGGGCATCAGCCCGCTGGACTCGGCCAGCCCGACGAACTCGTCCGGTGAGACCTTGCCCTGGCCGGGCCGCTCCCAGCGCAGCAGCGCCTCCAGCCCGACCACCCGGCCGTCGAAGGCCACCTTCGGCTGGTAGTGCAGCTGCACCTCGCCGGTCTCCAGCGCCCGCCGGAGGTCCCCGAGCAGCCCTATCCGGTAGGGCGTGTCGGCGTCCTGGGCCTCGTCGTAGCACTCGACCGAGGTCCGGCCGCGCTGGGCGTGGCCCATCGCGACGTCGGCGCGGCGCAGCAGCGCCTCGGCGTCCTGGGCGTGCTGCGGGTAGACGCAGACCCCGGCACTCGCCTCCAGGACGAGCAGCAGCCCGTCCAGCCGGATCGGTGCGGCCAGCTCGGCGATCAACGCCTTGGCGACCCGCTCCAGGGTGCCCGGGCAGCCCACGCCGGGCAGCAGGACGGCGAACTCGTCGCCTCCCATCCGCGCCACCAGCGGCCGTCCGCCCCGGTAGTGCCGGGGCAGCCCGGCGAAGACGTCGTCGATCGACTCCCGGGTGGCGCTGCCGGCCGGGCCGCCCGAGCGCAGCGCCCGGTGCAGCCGGCGGGCGATGTGCACCAGCAGCCGGTCCCCGGCGGTGTGCCCGAGGGTGTCGTTGAGCGACCGGAACCGGTCCAGGTCGAGCAGGATCAGGCCCACGCTGTAGCCCTGCTCGTGCTCGGCGATCGCCTCCTGGGCGGCCAGCAGCAGCGCCTGGCGGTTGGGCAGGTCGGTCAGAGCATCGGTGAGCTGGTCCCGGGCCCGGTCGCGGGCGATCCGCCAGGCGGCGACCAGGACCGCCAGCGGCACCGCGAACAGCGGAAGCAGCTCGGGCTCGTACCGGTACACCAGGACGGCCAGCGGGATGAGCGGTGCGGCGCCGGCCAGCAGTACGCCGAGCAGCAGGACCGCACCCGCCACTCCCTGCGGCGGGCGTGTGGGCGCGCCGCCGGTCGTACGATCCATAAGCCCTGTCCTCCGTCGGGCCCGCCCCGTCAGGCCGCCTTACGGTGAGGCACCGTGCCGGTGCCGGCAGCTGCCGGGCATGAGTGACCCCGCGGAGACCGGCTCAGCCGGTGCCCCCACCCCTGCTGACACTCTGTTGCGCTCCAGGGTATTCCGGGCTCCACCCGGCGGGCAGACTTTCGGACAACCGGAAACGCGCCACCCCGTCCGAGTGCCGCACGGTGACACCATGCCCGCTCCCGGCGTGCGGCACCCGATGACGTTGCATCAGGACGATAACAAGACGGATTCGACGGCTCCGCGCGCGGGTCAGCCCTCCGCGGGGGCCTCCCCGGCGGTGTCCCCGGCGGTGTCCCCGACCGCATCCTCGACGGGCTGCCCGGGGGCCTTGCGGGGGGACTTCTTCGCGGGCGCCTTCTTCACCGGCTCCGCCTCCTCGGGCTCCGGCGGGAGGCCCAGATGCACCCGGGCCGCCGCCGCACCCTGCTCCAGCAGCACGGCGAAGCCCGCGTCGTCCAGGATCGGCAGCCCGAGCTGGACGGCCCTGTCGTACTTGGAGCCGGGGTTGTCGCCGGCCACCACGAAGTGGGTCTTCTTCGACACCGAGCCGGTGACCTTGGCCCCGCGCGAGGTCAGCGCCTCCTTGGCGCCGTCCCGGGTGTGCCCGTCGAGCGTCCCGGTGACGACCACGGTCAGCCCCTCCAGCGGACGCTCGCCCTGCTCCTCGTCGCCCGCCTCCTCGGTGAAGCGGACGCCGGCGGCGCGCCACTTCTCCAGGATCCCGCGGTGCCACTCCTCCTCGTACCACTCCTTGATCGAGCGGGCGATGATCGGCCCGACACCCTCGACCGCGGCCAGCTCCTCCTCGCTCGCCCCGAAGATCCGGTCCAGGTCCCGGAACTCGCGGGCCAGCTCCTGCGCGGCGACCGGGCCGACGTGACGGATCGACAGTCCGTTGAGGAATCGCGCCAGCGGCCGGTCCCTGGCCTTCTCCAGATTGTCCAGGAGCGTCTGGAGCGACTTCTTCGGCGTGCCGGTGGTGGTGGCGAAGAAGGAGACCTTCTTCTCCTCGGCGGTCTTGTCGTCCAGCTTGGGCATGCCGGTCTTCGGGTCGCGAACCAGCACCTTGATCGGCAGCAGCTGCTCGTCGGTCAGGCCGAAGATGTCCCCCTCGTCCTTGACCGGGGCCTCGGCCGGCTCCAGCGGCTGGGTCAGCGCGGTGGCCGCGACGTAGCCGAGGCCCTCGATGTCCAGCGCCGAGCGGCCGCCCAGAAAGGCGATCCGCTCGCGGATCTGGGCCGGGCAGAACTGGGCGTTCGGGCAGCGCAGGTCGATGTCGCCCTCGGCCATCGGGCGCAGTTCGGCCCCGCACTCGTGGCAGTGCGAGGGCATCACGAACTCCTGCTCGGTGCCGTCCCGCAGGTCGTAGACCGGGCCGAGGATCTCCGGGATGACGTCGCCGGCCTTGCGCAGCACCACGGTGTCGCCGAGCAGCACGTCCTTGGCCTTGACGATCTGCTGGTTGTGCAGCGTCGCGTACTGGACCATCGAGCCGGCCACCTTCACCGGCTCGGCCAGCACCGCGTACGGGGTGGCCCGGCCGGTGCGGCCGATGCCGACCTTGATCGCGGCCAGCTTGCCGGTGACCTCCTCCGGCGGGTACTTCCAGGCGATCGCCCAGCGCGGGGACTTGGAGGTGGAGCCGAGCCGGCCCTGGAGGGCGATCTCGTCCACCTTGACCACGACGCCGTCGATCTCGTGCTCGACCGAGTGCCGCTGCTCGCCGAACTGCCTGATGAAGGCGCGGACCTCGTCGAGCGTCCCCACCACCTTGTTGTGCCGGGCGGTCGGCAGCCCCCAGTCGTGGAGCAGCCGGTAGGCGTGCGACTGGTTGTCGATGTCGAGGCCGACCCGGGCGCCGATGCCGTGCACCACCATGTGCAGCGGACGGGAAGCGGTGACGTGCGGGTCCTTCTGCCGCAGCGAGCCGGCGGCGGCGTTGCGCGGGTTCATGAACAGCCGGATCATCGCCCGGGGGCGCTTGCCCTCCCTGGCGCGCTCCTCGTTCTCCTGCCGGCGGCGCTCGTTCTCCTCCGAGAACGAGGCGTTGAGCGCCTCGAACGCCTCGGTCGGGAAGTAGACCTCGCCGCGGATCTCGACCAGCTCGGGGACGTTCTCCCCCTTGAGCTGGTGCGGGATCTCCTTGATGGTGCGGACGTTGGCCGTGATGTCCTCGCCGACCCGGCCGTCGCCGCGGGTCGCGGCCTGCACCAACGTCCCGTTCTCGTAGGTGAGGTTGACGGCCAGGCCGTCCACCTTGAGCTCGCAGAGGTAGTGGTACTCGATGCCGGCCAGCTCGGCCGCGACCCGCTCGGCCCAGGCGGCGAGCTCGTCGTCGTCCATCGCGTTGTCCAGGCTGAGCAGCCGCTCGCGGTGCTCGACCGCGGCGAAGAGGTCGGCGACGACCGCGCCGCCGACCTTCCGGCTCGGCGAGTCCGGCGTGCGCAGCGCCGGGTGCTCGTCCTCCAGTCCCTCCAGCTCGCGCATCAGGGCGTCGAACTCGGCGTCGCTGACGATCGGCGCGTCCTGCTCGTAGTAGCGGGCGCGGTGGTCCTCGATCTCGGCCGCCAGCTCGGCGTGCCGCCTGCGCACCTCCGCCGGGACGTCCTCCCAGCCCTCGACAGCCACCACCGCAAGCCCTCCGTTAACGTCTCATTCCGGGTTGTCCACCAGGCTCTGCGCCGCCCGCACGCTGAGTGACAGTGCCTGGCGCGCGTAGGACGGGGAGGCCCCGGCCAGCCCGCAGGCAGGCGTCACCAGCACGCGCCGGCCCAGCAGCTCCGGGGAGAACCCGAGCCTGCGCCACAACGTCCTGACACCCTGGACACTACCGGCAGGGTCCGACACCGCCTTTGATTGAGCGGCGGCCTGGTCGGTGGCCGGGACCACGCCGGCGAGGATCGCGGTGCCGCCCTCGACCGCCTCGCCGAGGTCGTCGTCCTCACGCTCCGTCAGCAGCGAGAAGTCGAGCGAGATCCCGGCGGCCCCGGCCCGGCGCAGCAGCGGGATCGGCACCTGCGGCGCGCAGCTGTGCACCACCACCGGTGCGTCGACGCCGCGGATCAGTTCGCGCAGGTTCTCCTCGGCGATCTGCCGGTCGACCGCGCGCAGCCGCTGGAAGCCGCTGGCGGTCTTCACCGAGCCGGCCAGCACGGCCGGCAGCGAGGGCTCGTCGAGCTGGAGCACCACCTCGGCGCCGGGGATCCGCTTGCGGACGTCGGCGAGGTGGCGGCGCAGGCCCTCGGCGAGCGAGCCGGCGATGTCGCGGCAGGCGCCGGGGTCGGCGAGCGCCTTCTCGCCGTGCTTGAGCTCGACCGAGGCGGCCAGCGTCCACGGACCGACGGCCTGGACCTTCAGCGCACCCCGGTGGCCCTGGGTGAACTCCTCCAGCGCGTCGAGGTCCTCGCCGAGCCAGGAGTGGGCGCGGCGGGTGTCGCGGCCGGGACGGTCGGTGAAGCGCCAGCCGCTGGGCTCGGTCTGTGCGAACAGCTCGACCAGCAGGCCGGCACTGCGCCCGATCATGTCCGCCCCCGGCCCGCGGGCGGGCAGCTCGGGGAGGAACGGCAGGTGCTCCAGGGCCCCGGTGGAGGTCTTCGCGGCCTCCCGCGCGTCGGTGCCGGGCAGCGAGCCGACGCCGGTGGCGGCGCCGTGCAGATCGGGGAAGGGATGTCCGTTGCTCACCTGCCCGAGCCTAGTGCGCGGGAGCGGGAAGCCGGACCGGCGACTTCCCGCTCCGGGACCCGGCGCCCGGGGTTCAGCTCCCGGGACGGACGGTGATCTCGGTGACGTGCGCGTCGCGGGAGGCCTCCAGTGCGGCGATCACGGCCTTGGCCACCGACTCCGGCGCGATCCAGCGCCCGGCGTCGTACTCCCGGCCCTCCTGCTGGTGCACCTTGGCCTGCATCGGGGTGGCGGTGCGGCCCGGGTAGACGGAGGTGACCCGGATGCCGGCGGCGGACTCCTCCAGGCGCAGCGAGTCGGCGAGCGCCTTCAGCCCGTGCTTGCTGGCCGCGTACGCCGACCAGTCGGCGTGGGCGTTGAGGCCGGCGCCGGAGTTGACGAAGACCACGTGGCCCCTGGCCAGCCGCAGCGAGGGCAGCAGCAGCCGGGTCAGCTCCGCGGGGGCGACCAGGTTGACGTTCAGGGTCTGCTGCCAGGCCTTGACCGGCAGCTCGCCGACCGGGCCCAGCTCGACCACGCCGGCGACGTGCAGCAGCGAGTCCAGCTCGACGGGCAGCGCCTGGTGGCCGAAGGCCCAGGAGAGCTTGGCCGGGTCGGCGAGGTCGCCGACCAGGGTCTTCGCCCCGGGGAAGCGCTCGCGCAGTTCGGCGGCCCGGCGGGCGTCGCGGGCCAGCAGCCAGAGGTCGTCCCCGCGCTCGGCGAGGCGCTCGGCCAGGACGGCGCCGATGCCGGAGCCCGCGCCGGTGATCAGATGTGCAGCCATGGCGTCGATCCTCTCAGGCCTTGAGCTGCGCGAAGACCTCGGCGGGGGTGTCGGCGAAGGTGATCAGCTCGCCGAGCGGGCGGGGCAGGAAGCCCTCGGCGTCCATCCGCTCCAGCTGGGTCCGCAGGCCGGCGTAGAAGCCCTCGGTGTCCAGCACGACCACCGGCTTCTCGTGCAGCGCGTGCTTCTTCAGCTCCAGCACCTCGGTGACCTCGTCGAGGGTGCCGAGGCCGCCGACCAGGACGACGACCGCGTCGGCGCGCATCAGCAGCTGCGCCTTCCGCTCGGCCAGGTCGCGGGTGACGACGAACTCGTCGGCGCCGTCGTAGCCCTTGTGCTTGAGCAGTTCGACCTGCACACCGACGAGCCGCCCGCCGGCCGCCTTCACCCCGTCGGCGAGCAGGCCCATCAGTCCGGCGGCGGAGCCGCCCCACACCAGGGTGTGCCCGCCCTCGCCGAGGAGCCGGGCGAACTCGGCGGCGGGGGCGGTGTAGCGGTCGTCGAGGGAGTACGCGGAGCAGAAGACAGTGATGTTCATAGTGGTCATCGGTCTATCACGTGCCCGGCGCCCACTCACGGCCTTTTCCGCCCCACCGGTCCTCCCCCGCACCGGGAGTGGTTCGCCCACTACCCGGTGGCGTCACGGGCGTGGTAGTTGTCATATTCACGCCATTGTCGTGGCTGGTGAACGACGGTTCGCCGCGCACGCACCCGCGAAGGGGACCCTGATGACCCGCCTGCCGGGGACCGACCGCGTCCACGCCACCGACCTCTACGGCTGCCCGTCCGGTGCCGTCTGCATCTACGCCCGGGACCAGCCCGCCGGCAGCGGCACCCTGACCGACACCTACTGGTCGGCCGGCGCCCACAACCTGTCCGACCACTACGGCTGGCACTGGGTGGTCAACAACCGGCACGGCGGCGCCGGCGCGACGCTCTGCCACCGCTTCGACGGCGGCGACTGCACCGGCCCCACCATTCCCGCCGGCAGCTGGGTCGCCGCCGACCTCGGCCCGGTCCACTCCATCCGCCTCGACCCGTGACGGGCGGCTACCCGACGGGAGGCACCTGCCCCCCCGGGCAGGCGCCGGCCGTCATGCGTCCGGATGCTCGGTGCGGCGTCGTCCACCCGGAGAGCATCCAGCATCCGTACGGCGTAGACCTCGGCCATGCACTCCGACACCTCGGCCGGCAGGAGCCAGTCGACGCCGATCGACTCGTCCGAGAGCCGCTCGACGCCCCCCTCTGGGCGGCAGCGGAACACCAGCGCGACGATGCCGCGGGCCACGTTCTTGTAGACCCCGGTCAAGCGCTCCACCCGGACCTTGATCCCGGTCTCCTCGAACACTTCACGCCGCACCCCCTCCTCCGGCGCCCCCGAGAGCTCCAGGACCCCACCCGGAGGCTCCCAAGTACCGTTGTCCGCACGCCGAATCGCCAGCACCCGGCCGTCCTCGCGCACCACCACACCCGCGACGGAGACCGAGTAGAGCGGCGACGCGTCCGGGGCGATATCGGTCATGGCCACGAGCATAGGTGCGGGACTACCCGAGGTAGACCTTCTGCCACTCCAGCGAGGTCATCGAGAGCGCCGCCTCGGCGAGTTGCCGAGCCGAGTCGGTCTTCAGGCTGCCGAGACTGCTGTCGATCCAGGGCTGCACGTTCCGATAGCCCTGTTCCCGGTACTCGACGGCCTGGATCAGACATTCCAGCTTGTCGGCATCGTGCGCGACGACCACCTCCAGGCTCTCGCCGTTCTCGTACTCCTCGACGATCGCCTGGACACCGGCCACTACGGCTGGGTGGGCAGCGCTGACCTGATCGGCGGTGACCCGCTCATTGGAGGCGGCGGTCAGGTATCGCCGCCCGATGTGCGGGATGTCGCCGACGCGGGTCTCCTGCGTGTCATGGAAGAGGCAGAGCAGCGCGACCTTCGCCGGATCGGCGCCCTCCATCATCGCGAGGACCGCACCGACGACCCCGGTACGGAAGGAGTGTTCGGCGATCGTCTCGGGGTCCTTCACCCCGGCGATCCACCAGCCCGACCGCTTCGCCCGCTTGAGCACCCCCGCCTCGAAGAGGTAGCCCGCCGTACCCTTCGCCTGCCCGCCTTCTGTCATTACTGCCCTTTCGCCGCGCCCGGTCCCGTCACCACGCCTCTACACCGTCACGCAGATATCGGATGCCGCCGTCTGTGATCGCCCGGAGGGCGGCGTTCAGCCGGTTCCGTTGGCGTGCCCGCAAGCGGTCGGCTACCTCAGCCGCCGGGAGGAACACTGCCTCGGACAACTCGTCGTCGCATGGGCGCACCCCTGCTGCCAGGTTCGGCCCGAGGATGCCCGCGTCAAAGATGAACGCGATCTGGTCGTCCCACGGCCCGTGCGGTGCCACCCAGTCCACGACCAGCAGGCGATGGATGGTGATCTCCCACGCCCAGCTCTTCACGCAGTTCGCGTACTGCGGCCTCGTCCGGTGGCTCGTTGGCCTCCACCATGCCCCCGGGAGGTCCCAGCCCTCCTTGTAGATCGGGTTGACGGTCAGACGCGACCGGCCTGGTCACGCAGGATCACGTCCGCCGCGACACGCTTGCGGGCCTGCCGGGCATTGCCCTCGGCGAGATGGGCGCTCCAGGCGTCGGTGTCAGTGGGCACGGAACTCACGTCCGGCGACCTTGGGGCGGAGGAGATCGAGAACGTAGGTCCAGTTGTACTTGTCGCGCCCTCCAACAGACTTGGGCTTGTGGGGCACGTAGTCGCCGATCAGGACGCCCATCGACCGGAGGCGCCCCAAGCTCTCCCCGTACGCCGGGTGGGCGGCCTGGGCGGAGTTCACGTAGGGCTGGACGGCCACCGGGATGCCCAGTCCGTATGCCTCGCAGAGGATGCCGAGCGCGAGCGTGTCAGAGATCCCTGCGGCCCACTTGTTGATTGTGTTGAACGTGGCAGGGGCGACCGCGATGGCGTCGGCCGGGGGCAGCGGCTGCGGGGTGCTCGGCGTGCGCCAAGCCGAGCGGATCGGATAGCCGGTCTGGGCCTCGATGGCCTTCTGGTCAATGAAGTCGAGGGCGCTGGGGGTGACGATCACGCCGACCTTCCAACTCTCGGCGTGGGCGGCTGCGATCAGCTCGCCCACGCCGTCGGCGATGCCCGAAGCGCAGACGACGACATAGAGGAACGCATCACGGTGCTCGATCAAACCTCGACTCCCAACTCCTTGCAGAAACGTTGAAGCTCCGGGACCGTACCGCGCCTGTCACGCGCGGCCATGTCGCCGACCAGATCCAGAACGCTCGGACGTCGGCGAATGTCCTCTGATGCACAGCTCTCAGCGATCCTGAGCGCTCGGCATCCTTCGGCCAGTCTTCCTTGTTGACTGTAGGCGCGTGCAGCGTCCACCCAGAGCGCAGCCCGTCGCTCTGGAACGGGGATGCGGCGGCGCATCAGGGGTTGGGCGGCCTCCAGCGCCACGCCTGCGTCGCCGAGAACCACAGCGGAGCTGACTGCATGGAGCGCGACGTTGGTGGGGCTGAAGTTCGCCCAGGAGTCCGGGCCGTCGAGGTTGACATAACGCGCGACCTCCTTGGCTTCGGCCAGGAATCCCGCAGCTGTCGCGCGGTCGCCGCCCGCGCTCGCTGCGGTGACGCCGCGGAGAAGCAGGAGCCCGAACGCGGCGAGGTACTGGGGCGATCTCCGGTCGTAGCCACCGGCGAGTTGGTCTGCCGTGTGACGGATCAGGCCAACGGCGGGCACCATGTGCCGATCGCGAGCAAGGGCGTGCGCCTGGACGCGAACGCTGGAAGCCACCACCACCGGATCACCGCTCCGTTCTGCCTCAGCGATGGCCCGACCGACCGCAAGCCAGGCGGTGCCTTGATCACCGAGCTTGAGCAGCAGGCTCACCGCGGTTTGGTAGGCCGTCGCCAGCATGCCGGACAAAGTCTGATCGTCACCTAGGGCCACCTGCTGGGCTTGCCGGAGATCGGCGATCAACTGCGGCAGATTGACTTCCGCTCCCCGCCCTAGGGCCTGTTTCAAGTTCAGATCTTCGGTTTCGCCGTTTCCGGACGCTCGGCGGTTGCGTCCTGGTAGAAGTTCGGCGTGACGCGTGGTGATCTGACTGATGCCGAGTGGGAGTTGGTGGAGCCGTTTCTGCCGTTGGGCGAGCGCGGCCCGATCCCGGACCTGCGCAGGCACTTCAACGCGGTGATGTGGCGGTTTCGGACCGGGAGTCCGTGGCGTGACATCCCTGAACGCTACGGCTCCTGGTCGACCGTCTATGGCCGGTTCCAGCTCTGGGCGCTGTCGGGCACCTTCCAGACGCTGATGGACGGGATGATCGCCGAGGCCGCCGCTCGGGGGCAGGTCGATCTCAGCCTGGTCAGCGTGGACTCCACAGTCGCCCGCGCACACCACCACGCGGCCGGTATGGTCGTCGACTCCGCGCTCCTGGAGGAGCTGGAGAAGGCCGTCGCGGAGGAAAAGGGGCTTCGCGAAAGGGGCAAAATGCCTCGTTAGCGGAGGCGGCACCCCCTGTCGACGACCCGGCACGTGAGGAACGCCGCCGTGTCCGCCGGCGCCGTAGAGCCCGGCTACGGGCGGCCGAACTGGGCCGCTCGCGCGGTGGGCTGACCACCAAGACCCACCTCGCGGCCGAGCGCCGCTGCCGGCCACTGTCGTTCGTCCTCACGCCCGGACAGTCTGCTGACAGCCCGCGCTTCATCGAGGTGGTCGAGCGAATCAAGGTCCGCGTCCCGGTCGGCCGACCCCGCACCCGACCCGACGCGATAGCCGGCGACAAGGCCTACTCCTCCCGCGCCAACCGCAACTACCTGCGCCGCCGCCGGATCAGGGCGGTCATCCCGGAGAAGGCCGACCAGGCCGCCAATCGTAAGAAGCGGGGTTCACGCGGCGGTCGCCCCGTTGCCCACGATCAGGAGCTCTACAAGGAGCGCAGCACCGTCGAACGCTGCATCAACAAGATCAAGGAGTGGCGGGGCCTGGCCACGCGCTATGACAAGACCCCCGCCAGCTACCTCGCCGGACTCCACCTGCGCGGTGCCGTCATCTGGCTCCGCAGCCTCAAACCCGAATGATCCGAACTTGGAACAGGCCCTAAAGGGCGGGGATTCCTACCACGGTCGTCTGACCGTCTCGGTGGGTTCCTGCTTCTTCGCGCTGTGCGGGGACGGGTCCCCGGCTTACCCGCGCTCGACAGGCTGACACCGCCAGTCCGGCGGCCGTGGCTATGTTGACGGCGGCGTTGACGT
This sequence comes from Kitasatospora hibisci, assembly GCF_043950205.1. Lineage (NCBI taxonomy): Bacteria > Bacillati > Actinomycetota > Actinomycetes > Kitasatosporales > Streptomycetaceae > Kitasatospora > Kitasatospora hibisci. The sequence continues at coordinate 2,936,569 of NZ_CP171642.1, forward strand.
CCCGGTCCAGCCAGACGCCGCACGCCTGGCACTGCCAGACGCGGATGTTCAGCGGCTTGGGGCCGTCCTTGACGCCGCAGTGGGAGCAAACCTGGGAGGTCGGCTCGAAGCGGCCGATCTTGATCAGGTTCCGGCCGTACTTCGCGGCCTTGTACTCCAGCATGGTGACGAACGCCGACCATCCGGCGTCGTGCACGGACTTGGCGAGCCGTGTGCGGGCGAGTCCCTTGACCGCCAGGTCTTCCACCGCGATTGCTTGGTTCTCGCGAATCAGTCCGGTGGAGACCTGGTGGTGGAACTCGCGCCGGGCGTCGGCCACCCGTGCGTGGTTGCGAGCGACCTTGTGACGGGCCTTCTCGCGGTTCTTGCTGCCCTTGGCCTTACGGGACAGGGCTTGCTGTGCGCGTTTGAGCTTCTTCTCTGCGCGCCGGAGGAACTTCGGGGCGTCGATCTTCCGCCCGTCCGAGAGGACGGCGAAGTGTCCGAGGCCGAGATCGAGACCGGTGACCGGTTCGGTCTCGGGAAGGATCTCGGGGTCCGTCTCGACAACGAAGCTGGCGAAGTACCGGCCTGCGCTGTCCTTGATCACCGTCACCGAGGATGGCACGGACGGCAAGGCGCGGGACCACTTCACCCGCACGTCGCCGATCTTCGGCAGCGATAGGTCGCCGCCCGGTGTGATCTTCCATCGGGCGTTCGCGGTGAAGCGGATCGCCTGCCGGGTGTCCTTGCGGGACTTGAACCGGGGCGGTCCCATCTTCGGGCGCATGCCCTTGAGGCCGTCGAAGAAGTTCCGGTAGGCGGTGTCCAGGTCCCGGAGGGACTGTTGCAGCACCACGGCGGACACCTCGCCGAGCCATGCCCGTTCGGGGGTGTTCTTCGCGGCCGTGAGCTGCTTGGACAGCTCGCCGGACGGGATGAACGGCAGCCCGGCGGCGCGGGCGGTCTCACGTGCCCGGAGGGCATCATTGAAGGCCACCCGTGCACACCCGAACGCCCTGGCCAGCGCGGAACGCTGAGGCCCGTTCGGGTACACGCGGAAGCTGTACCTGAGCTGCACGGTCAGCACCGTACCATTTTGGTTTATGGCTGAGTATCAGAACATCCGCACTGGTCGGCACTGCGCTTTCGCCCTGCATGCGCACTTGGTTTTCGTGACGAAGTACCGTCACAAGGTGTTCGCCGAGCGGCATCTGACCCGGCTCGAAGAGATCATGCGGGACGTGTGCGCCGACTTCGAGGTGGAGTTGGTCGAGTTCAACGGCGAGAACAACCACGTCCACCTGCTGGTGAACTTCCCGCCGAAGGTCGCCCTGTCCAAGCTGGTCAACTCGCTCAAAGGCGTCAGCTCGCGCCGGCTGCGGCAGGAGTACCCCGAGCTGGTCAAGCACTACTGGCGGGCACAGCGTCTGTGGTCCGGTTCGTACTTCGCCGGATCAGTCGGCGGCGCGCCGCTGTCGATAGTCCGGCAGTACATCGAGCAGCAGAACCGTCCGGCTTGACGGTCTGCGGTGGGCACCGTCCACAGTGCGGGAGGGTGCCCACCGCACAGGTCAGAGCAGGGTTCAGAATCGCTTCACCACCGGGCTGAAGCCCGGTGCACTGAGTGGTGTGCATCGTGAAGGTGCAGGTCACGGGCCTGGTGTGATTCCGTGGCGGGATGCTCGTGCTGGTCGCGGGCGGCAGTCTGTCGGGTAGATCGTCTGGCAGGGAGGTCTTCGCGGGTTCTGGTCTGTTCCCGTCCGCGATGCTCGTACGCTCCCGGGCATGGTGGACCCCGAGGTGCTGGAACGGATCGCCGCGCGCCGCGCGGAACTGGACGGACTGGAAGAAGGGCTGGTCAAGCAGCTGGACCGGGTGCGGGCCGAGCGGGACGAACTCGCGGTCACCGAGCGGGTCCTGGCACGGATGGGCGAGCGGATCGCCGAGGAGCGGGCTGCCGCCGCGCCGACGTCGGCGCAGGTCGGCGGGCGTGCGGTGCTGCTTGTCCCGCACCGGAGCGACGGCGTGAACGAGGCCGCGCTTCCCGGTGACTACCGCCGGATTCTGTCGATCGTGCGGGCTGCCGGCGGTCCGGTGCAGGTGCGGGCGGTGGGCGAGGAGCTGGGCCTTCAGGTGGAGGTGCGCGGGAAGCTGGAGCCGCTGCGGGCGAAGCTGGTCAAACTCGCTGACCGCGGCTGGCTGCACAAACGCGGCGACGGGAAGTTCACCGCACGCCTGTAGCCGCGCCGGATGCAGGCACCCGTGAGGCGTAACCAGCGGGCCCTCGACGGCGGTTGAGTTTGGTGTGAAGAAAGACAACGGTCTCGCCGAGGGCCCTGACGGTCTTGTCTACACCGCCCGCCTGCCGCTGTCGAGCGCCACCTTGAACTGGCTCGCCGACCTGATACGCGGCCACTGCAAGAAGATCGGCTCCAGGTGGCGGGCCCTGCCCGCGGGAAGGATCGCCGGGATCGTGCTGGCGGTGCTGCGCTGTGACCAGCGGCCCGGCGACCTGGCCGGCGGGAACGGGGTGCATCGCACCACCGTCACCCGGTGGGTGCGGGAGGTCGTCGGACTGTTGGCCGCCCGTGCCCCGCGCCTGGACCGGGCGTTGAAGAAGATCGCCCGATCGGGTGGCGGGGTGGTGCTGCTGGACGGCTCCCTGATACGCACCCGCCGCCGCACCGGGACCGCGAACCGGAAGAACTACTCCGGCAAGCACAAGTGCCACGGCCTGCTCGTGATCGCACTCACCGACGACCGGGGTCGACTCGTGTGGATCTCCGCGGTCCGGCCCGGACGCACCTCGGAGATCACCGCCTGCCGCCACGACAAACTCACCGCTCATCTGCGCGCGGCCGGCCTCGGCGCGATCGCCGACCTGGGTTTCGTCGGCCTCGACGACAGCGCCCCGGACACCGACCCGGCGGTGATCACCGGCTACAAGGCCGCCCGCAACCGACCCCTGACCAGGGGGCAGAAGCTGTCCAACAAGGCGTTGGCCGCGGTCCGGGCCCCGGTCGAGCACGGCTTCGCGCACCTGAAGAACTGGCGCGTGCTCGGCAAGGTCCGCACCGACCCGAAGTGGGCGACCGCGCTGGTGCGGGCCCTGCTGGTCCTGACGAACCGGGAAGTCGCCCGCTGACCGACGATCTTCGCCGAAGTCATCCGCCCATGACCAGCGCGAGCACGCCGACATCGACGCACACCAGGCCTGTGACCTGCACCTTCACGATGCACACCACTCACTGCGATTAGTCCAGGTAGCTTCAAGTTCAGCGTATCGGCAGGAGTAGAAGTGCCTGCGGGCCCGAGACAACCGGGCCGCGAGCGCAGTTCGTGACTGTGGTGGGCGATCAGAGCGGACGGGCCCCGGTAGAAGCTCCTGAACGAGGTCCACGCCCACACACGGATGGCTTGCCGGAGCCGCGAGTGCAACGACACTCGCGGCCAGAAAGCTGCGACGGTGCATATCGTCCGCCCTACTGTCCGTACTGCTGAATGCGAGGCCGAGGCTGGCCAGGGGAATGTCAAGCACGGCTGCAACAGCCCGCAGGACGCCAACGTCATGCGTCCCGTTGCCACTCTCCAGGCGGCTGATCTTCGACTGGTGGTATCCCAGCTCGGAAGCCACATCTGCCTGAGATCGGCCGCTGAGCACCCTCGCCCGGCGAATAACCTCGCTGGGCGAGAGCGCAGCGGAATGTGTGCTGGCCGTCCACGACATGGGCTTCTCCTGCTGACACCGATCACACCCGATACGCCAAGCGTAGTCGCCCCGCAACAACCAGTGATGCATGATCTGCATGAGTCATGCACAGCGCGCTTGCGACCCAACCCCAGTGCATCGAAGTGCAGTTGCCTAGTCGTCAGCAGCCTCACCCCCATTCACAAGGAGAAGCGCTGATGACCCTCCTCCCGGAAGCCGTGAGCGACAGCGCCTTGCTCCGACGGAACCAGAGCCCGAGAGCCCCCATGGCCGTCGCACCGGCGACCGTCCGCCTGCCGTACCGGCCCGAGTCCGTCGCCGCTGCGCGTCGCTTCGTCACGGCGAAGTTCAGGGAGTGGAGTCTGGACGACTTGATGGACGACGCCACCGTGATCGTCAGTGAGCTGGCTACCAACGCCGTGAAGACAGGCTGCTTGACCCGCATGCTCGTTGGCGTGCGGCGGCCAAGCGACCGAGTCGTCCGCATCCTCGTGGGCGACGGCTCCCGTTCGATGCCCGTGATGGTCGAGACCGGGCCCGGCCACACCTCCGGCCGAGGCCTGGCGATGGTCCACAAACTCACGGCCGGCCGCTGGGGCGTCACTCCCCTTCCCCTCGGGAAGGTCATTCACGCCGACCTCACGGCCTCCGAGCCGGATTCCCGGTGAACGCGAAGCTGCCGGACCGCAGTCCCGGCTTCGACGATCCGCCGCCCTCCGTCCCCGAGCCCGTTCAGGTCTGGGCTGCTTACGGAGTGTCCGCGGCGGCCGGGCTCCACCTTGTCGTCGCGGCCCTGGTGCTGATCAACCGCACCCACTGATCCCCCGCCCGCGCCGTCGGGGCGGCGCGGGCGGGATCACCACGCACGTCCCCTCCGACAGGGAGCACCTTCATGCCCGAATCCGAACCGAAACCGGCTCGCCCCAAGCCGTCCAGCCCGCCCACGCCCCGGCCGCCGGACCGGTAGCGGCACGCCACACCAGCACCCGACAACCGGCGACGAAACACCTGGAGAGCCCATGGCCTGGGGAACCGACAAGAACAGCGGCGGCAAGCACGGGGGCAAGAAGTGACGAACCCCGCGCATCGACCGGAGCAGGCCGCCACCCGCGGCCTGCTCCGGGCCGTCGGCGAAGCACTCGGCGGCCCGGTTCCCAGCGAGTGGAAGGAAGCGATCAAGGCTGTCCCGCGCCATCGCTTCCTCCCCGAGCGGATCTGGCTGGAGGACGGCCACGGCGGCTACGAGCCGTGCGACCTCGAAGCCGATCACGAGCGGTGGTTCGACGCGGCCTACTCGGACCTGCCGATCGTCACCCAGGTCAATGACGGCCAGGCATCGGACGACCCGGCCGATCCGGCGGATGTCCGGCCCTCCTCCTCCGCCTCGGCTCCCTCGATCGTCGTCCGGATGCTCCACGGCCTCGACGTCCGGCCCGGCATGAAGGTACTGGAGATCGGCACCGGTACGGGCTGGAACGCCGCACTCCTCGCCCACCGCCTCGGCGCCGGGAGCGTCGCCTCGGTCGAGATCGACCCCGAGGCCGCACGGCAGGCCGGGGCGTCGCTGAACGCGGCAGGCCGGGGCGTCGCTGAACGCGGCAGGCCTGGATGTGGACGTCCTCTGCGGGGACGGCTCCCTCGGCTGGGGCCACCGGCAGCCGTACGACCGCATCATCTCGACCTGCTCGGTCCGCCGCGTGCCCTGGCCCTGGATCGACCAGACCAGGCCCGGAGGCGTCATCCTCACCCCATGGGACAACCCGATGATCTGCTGGGGTCTGCTCCGCCTCACCGTCGACCAGGACCGAGCCCAGGGCCGGTTCAGCCCGCACTCGGCGTTCATGCTCATGCGCAGCCAGCGGCAGGACCTGCGGATCTTCCGCGATGTGGTCCGGGACGACCACGTCCCCGACGAGTCCAGGACGACGCTGTCGCCGTCGAAGATCACCGGAGACCGCTGGGAGGCCCGTTTCGCCGTCGGACTGCGCCTCGGCGACGTGTGGACCGCCTGGGAGGACGGCGAGGAGCGGCTCTGGGTCGCGACGACGGACGCGCGCTCCTGGGCGGCCGTCGACCGGGACGACGCCGGCTTCACCGTCTGGCAGCACGGCCCGCGCCGGCTCTGGGACGAGGTCGAGGCCGCCCACCGCTGGTGGGAGGAGCACGGCAGCCCGGGGCCCGAGCGTTTCGGCCTGACCGTCACCGGCCGACGGCAGTGGACCTGGCTGGACCACCCCGCACGGGTGGCCGGAGCCGTCAGGCCTTGACGGCGGGCCGTTCCGTCGTCGCGATGGTGGCGGAGCCCACGACCCGGGTGCCGTCGTACAGGACCACGGCCTGGCCGGCGGCGATGCCGCGGGCCGGGGTGTCCAGTCGGACGCGGAGTTCGCCGTCGACGACCGAGGCCTCGACCGGCACCTCGCCGCCGTGGGCGCGCAGCTGCGCCGTGTAGCGGCCGTCGGCCAGCGGCTCGGTGCCGCACCAGCGCGGACGGATGGCGGTCAGCGCGGTCACGTCCAGGCCCTCGACCGGTCCGACCGTGACGGTGTTGTTCACCGGCGAGATGTCGAGCACGTACCGCGGCTTGCCGTCGGCCGCCGGGCGGCCGATCCGCAGGCCCTTGCGCTGGCCGATGGTGAAGCCGTACGCGCCGTCGTGCTCGCCGAGCTTGGTGCCGTCCACGTCGAGGATGTCGCCGGTCGCGGAACCGAGGTGCTTGGCCAGGAAGCCCTGGGTGTCGCCGTCCGCGATGAAGCAGATGTCGTGGCTGTCCGGCTTCTTCGCGACGGCCAGGCCCCGGCGCTCGGCCTCCTCGCGGATGGCGTCCTTGGTGGTGTCGCCGAGCGGGAAGAGCGAGTGGGCCAGCTGGTCGGCGTCGAGCACGCCGAGCACGTAGGACTGGTCCTTGGCCGCGTCCGCGGCGCGGTGCAGCTGCCGCTCCCCCGAGGGCAGGTCGACGATCCGGGCGTAGTGGCCGGTGCAGACGGCGTCGAAGCCGAGCGCGATCGCCTTGTCCAGCAGGGCGGCGAACTTGATCTTCTCGTTGCAGCGCAGGCACGGGTTGGGCGTGCGGCCGGCCGCGTACTCGGCGACGAAGTCGTCGATGACGTCCTCGCGGAACCGCTCGGCGAGGTCCCAGACGTAGAAGGGGATGCCGATCACGTCGGCGGCCCGGCGGGCGTCGCGGGAGTCCTCGATCGTGCAGCAGCCGCGGGCCCCGGTACGGAAGGACTGCGGATTGGCCGACAACGCCAGGTGCACGCCGGTGACCTCGTGCCCGGCTTCGACCGCACGGGCGGCGGCGACGGCGGAGTCCACCCCGCCGGACATCGCGGCGAGCACCCGCAGGCGGCCTGTGGACGGGGCGGTCGGGGCACCGGGGAAGTCAGTCATGATGCCTCCAAGAGTACGTGCTCGGCGCGGACGCACCGCCGGGATCACCGGGCGCGCGCGGCCGCCGCCAGACCGGCGTTGCGGGCCCGCTGGACGGCCGGGGCGATCGCCGCGGCGAGCGCGTCGACGTCGTCGCGGGTGGATGTGTGGCCGAGCGAGAACCGCAGCGAGGCCCGGGCCGACACCGGGTCGACGCCCATCGCCAGCAGGACGTGGCTGGGCTGCGGCACCCCGGCCGAGCAGGCCGAGCCGGTGGAGCACTCGATGCCCTGCGCGTCGAGCAGCATCAGCAGCGCGTCGCCCTCGCAGCCGGGGAAGGAGAAGTGCGCGTTGGCCGGCAGCCGGCCCTCGGCCGCCGGGTCGCCGTTGAGCACCGCGTCCGGGACGGCGGCCAGCACCGCGGCGACCAGTTCGTCCCGCAGCCCGCCGAGCACCGCCGCGTGCTCCGCCCGCCGCTCGACGGCCAGTGCCGCCGCGGTCGCGAAGCCGGCGGACGCCGGGGCGTCCAGCGTGCCGGAGCGGACGTCGCGCTCCTGGCCACCGCCGTGCAGCAGCGGAACCGGAGCGGCGCCGCGCGACAGCAGCAGCGCGCCGATGCCGAACGGGCCGCCGATCTTGTGACCGGTGACGGTGAGCGCGGTGAGCCCCGACTCGGCGAAGGAGACCGGCACCTGACCGAGCGCCTGGACCGCGTCGGCGTGCATCGGGATGCCGAACTCGGCTGCGATGGATGCCAGTTCGGCGACCGGCTGGACAGTGCCGACCTCGTTGTTGGCCCACATCACGGTGACCAGCGCGACCGACGCCGGGTCGCGCTCGATCGCCTCGCGCAGCGCCGTCGGGTGGACCCGGCCGAGGCCGTCGACCGGCAGGTACTCGACCGTCGCGCCCTCGTGCTCGGAGAGCCAGTGCACCGCGTCCAGCACCGCGTGGTGCTCGACCGGGCTGCTGAGCACCCTGGTCCGGGCCGGATCGGCAGCCCGCCGGGCCCAGTACAGGCCCTTCACGGCCAGGTTGTCGGACTCGGTGCCGCCGCCGGTGAGGACGATCTCGCTGGGGCGAGCGCCCAGCGACTCGGCCAGCGACTCACGGGCCTCCTCGACCACGCGGCGGGCCCGCCGACCGGCAGCGTGCAGGGAGGAGGCGTTGCCGACGACCCCCAGGTGCGCCGTCATCGCGGCGATCGCCTCGGGCAGCATCGGCGTGGTCGCCGCATGGTCCAGGTATGGCATAACCATCCGATTGTAGAGGGCCGCCGGACCGCCCCCGGGCCGGCGTCGTGCCCGGGGCCGCGCGAACGAACCGGCCGTCACCTGTACCGCCCACGCCCCACGCCTACCCCGCCCGCCACCCCGACACCCCACCGGCGTGGCTCCGTTGGGCGGACGCCGGCGTCCGGGGGCGGTTTGCGCCGCCGTCGGGGCCGGCGGTTAGCCTGGCGGCCGCTCGTGATCGGCCGGACGGTCGGGAAGGCCGAAGGGGGCGGACGCCTCCGGTACGCCGGGCACCACCGGAGCCGCGTCGCACCGCGTCGCACGAGCCGGAGCAACCACGACCGGAGGATGAGGAGGGGGACGAAGTGCCGCAGTCGGTCGATCGCGCCCTCACCCTGCTCGGCTCCCTCGGCGACGGCCCGGTGACCCTCGAACAGGCCGCCACCAGCATCGGCGTCCACAAGTCCACCGCTCTGCGCCTGCTCCGCAGGCTGGAGGAGCACGGCTTCGTCCACCGCCAGTCGGACCGGCGCTACCGGCTCGGCGGCCGGCTCCTCTCGCTCGCCCACCGGGCACTGGAGGAGACCGACGTCCGGCAGATCGCCGCGCCCTACCTGTCCGCGCTGAACCGGCGATCCGGCCTGACCGTGCAGTTGGCGGTGCTGCAGGACGGCGAGGTGCTGTACCTGGACGAGCTGGCCGGCCGCCGGTCCGGGCCCGGCAGCGCCGCCCGGCCGTCCCGGATCGGGCGCCGCGCCCCGGCGTCCGGCACCGCGATCGGCCGGGTGCTGCTGGCCGGCCTGCCCGAGGACGGCCTGCCCGAGGACGAGCTGCCCGCCGATCTGGCCGGGGTCCGCCGCCAGGGCTGGGCGGCGGAGCCGGCCGAGCACCGGGAGGCGGTGGCCTGCGTGGCCGCCCCGGTGGCCGGCAGCGCCGGGCGGCCGATCGCCGCCTGCGCGGTGAGCGCCCCGACCGACCGGGTGGCGCCGGTCGAGCTGTTCCGGATGCTGCCCGAACTGCTCTGCACCGCCGAGGCGATCTCCCTGGCGTACGGCGGCTCGCCTACTCCTCGCTGGTGCGAGAACCGTTGCGGTGCCACGCCCGCGGAGCGCGCCAGCCGTACTTGAGGGCGAGCACCCGCAGCACGAACGCGGTCAGCGCGGCGGCCGTGCCGGTGGCGGCGGTCAGCCGGTCCAGCCCGATCAGCACCACCACCAGGGCCGAGCCGACCAGGGCGGGCACGGCGTAGATCTCCCGGTCCCAGCGGAGCAGCGAGGGGATCTCCCCGGCCAGCACGTCGCGCATCACGCCGCCGCCGGCCGCCGTCACCATGCCGAGCGCCATCGCGGCGACGGCACCGAGGCCGTAGTCGTGCGCCTTGGCCGTCCCGGTGACGCAGAACAGGCCGAGGCCGAGCGCGTCCAGGGTCTGCACGGCCCGGTTGATCCGCTCGACCTCGGGGTGCAGGAAGAAGACCACCAGGCCCGCCACCAGCGGGGTGAGGAAGTAACCGAGGTTGGTGAACGCCGCCACCGGCGTGGCCCCGATCACGAGGTCGCGCATCACGCCACCGCCCAGCGCGGTGACCTCGGCGAGCACACAGATCCCGAAGATGTCCATGTTCTTGCGGACGGCGAGGAGGCCCCCGGAGAGGGCGAAGACGAAGATGCCGACCAGGTCGAGGGACTGCTGGACGTCGGACGGGAAGATCTGCGAGCTCACCGCACAACTATGTACCGCTTGTCCGGCTTGTACTGCACCGGGCCCCGGGCGGCCGCAGGCCGGACGCCGACGGGGAGCGGACCGGGCGGCGGCCCGGCGCGCCCGGCGGCCGACCGGCGTTCGGCTCCGGCGCCGCCCCCCCTCCGCCCCGCGGCCGCCCCCCGCCACCTCGCCAAGATCACCAACCATCGCACGAACGGGCGCACTTGAGGCCCGGTCAGACCCCTCTCGGGTATGATCCGGGCAGTCGGACACGGCGTGGACGGGGGCCGCGGGTGGCAGGAGCAGCAGCGCACGAGCCGTGTGGCTGCGGCACCGCACCGGCCCTTCCCGACCAGCTGGTCTGCCGGACGTGCCTCACCCCGCTCGCCCTCGGCCGCCCGCCGAGGACGATCCTCGCCACCCGCCGGGCCAGGATCGCCCACCGCCTGGAGATCGTCTTCGACGGCGGCACCGTCGAGCTCGCCGCCGGCGAGGAGGTCGAGCTCGGCCGGGACCCGGCCACCTCCCCGTACGCCCACCTGCTGACCGACGACACCGTCTCCCACCGCCACCTGGTGGTCGCACTGCGCACCGACGGCAGCGCCTGGGTGACGGACCTCGGCTCCACCAACCACACCTACGTCAACGGGGTGCGGCTCACTCCCCGGACGCCGTCCCCGGTCCGCTCCGGCGACCGGCTCCGCCTCGCGATGGACATCCGCGCCGGGCTCCGCATCGTCGACCACGGCGCGTCCGGCTGAGCCCCGGCCCGCCGGGCCGAAGGGGGGAACACCCGATGCCGACCGACGGCACCGAGCAGCACCGGCCCGACGGGGTCCGGCTGCCGGCCGAACTCGCCCACCGCCTCACCGCCGTCCGCCGCCTCGACCGGGGCGCCGCCGAGGCGGAGCTCGTCCTGGCCCGGGAGGCCGGCGGCGAGCAGGTCGTGGTCAAGCACTACCTGCCCGGCAACGCCGCCGACCGGGCCGTCTGGCGCCGGCTCGACCACCTCCGGCACCCGGCGGTGATCCCGGTGCTCGACCGGGGCACCACCACCGCCGGGCGCGACTTCGAGGTGTTCCCGTACTTCCCGCACGGCTCGCTGCAGCGGTTCTGGGACGGCTCGCCGCTGCGCACCGCCCTCCTGCGCACCTTCGTCAGCCGGCTCACCGGCGGCATCAACTGCCTGCACGCCGCCCGCATCGTCCACCGCGACCTCAAGCCGGACAACCTGCTGGTCCGCACCGGCGTCCGGGACGTGGTCATCGCCGACTTCGGCATCAGCCGCGCCGCCGACGTCACCCGGGCCCGCGCGACCACCTCGATGACCCTCGCCTACGCCCCACCGGAGGCGCTGGACGGGCGGTACGGCGAGCCCTCCGACTGGTGGTCGCTCGGCATGATCGTCCGGCAGCTCGCCACCGGCGCCACCCCGTACGCGGGCCAGGACTCCGCCCAGGTCGTCGCCGCTCTGCGCCACCGCGACCAGGACGTCTCGCACGTCCCCGCCGAGCTGCGCGAGCTCTGCGCGGGCCTGCTCCAGCGGGATCCGGAGCGGCGCTGGCGCGGCCCCGAGGTACTGGCCTGGCTGAACGGCGAGCGGCCGGCTCCCCGGCCGGGGCTCGCGACGACCCGGGTGGTGCCCGGCGGGTCGAAGCCCCCGTCGGCCCCGGCCCCGGCGGTGGCGCCCGAGGTCGCCGAGGCCCGCCGGGGCGCCGCGGCCCACGTGGTCCGGGGCGGCCCGGCCGGAACGGCCGGCCCGCTGCGGGCGCTGCCCTTCGCCGGCCGGAGGTTCACCGACCGGGCCGGTCTGGCCCGCGCCGTGCGCGAGCACCAGACGCAGGCCGGCCGGACCTTCTTCGCCCGGATGGGCACGCCCGAGTCCCCCGGCGACGGCTGGTCCACGCTGCGGCAGTGGATACGCCAGTTCGACGACCCGGACGTGGACGACGTCGAGGGCCGGATCCGGCTCATCGACCAGCAGCTGACCGTCGACCACACCCCCGACGTCAAGGTGATCTACCTGCTCCGCTGGCTCGACCCGACGACGCCGCCGGCCCTGCGCGGTCGCACGGTGACCGCCGAGGCGCTGATCGGCGAGTGCCTGGGCGTCGCCAACGGAAAGAAGTGGGAGAGCTCCGAGCTGCTGGCCGACGTCTCCCGGCCCGGCGTCCTCGACGCGCTCGCCGAGTTCCCCGATCTGCGCGAGCTGCGCGGTGTCGCCCAGCGCCGGCAGGTGCTCGCCCGGGCCTGGGAGACGGGCTTCGCGAGTGCGGCGGACGGCTGGGAGGGTGCGGGCGGCAAGGGCGGCCCCGCCCCCGAGATCCGGCACCTGGTGCTGCTCGCCGCCCTCGGGCAGCCGGCGGAGCGGGCACTGACCAGGCTCCGGCGCCGGGTCGTCCCGCCGGAGGCCGACCAGTACCCGCCGTACCGCGGGGCCCTGGCCGCCGCTCGGAGAGCGGCGCCGGGCATCTCCGACCTGGTCCAGCTGGTACACGGGCCGGCGGCGGCCGCCGCCGCCGGCACGCGGGCGAGGGCCGCCGCCCAGAAGCAGGCGCAGGAGCAGGCCGCGGTGCGGGCGCGGGAGAAGGCGCAGGCCGAGAAACAGGCGCAGGACGCCGCCCGGAAGGCCCGCAAGGCCCGGCGCTCGGCACTGGTCAAGGAGTGGCGGGCGGAGGAGGAGCAGCGGCTCTCGTTCCGCTCGCGGACGGCCGCGCTGGCACGGGCGGCCGGCTGGGTGGCGTGCTGGGCCGGGCCGGGAGTGCTGCTGGCGCTGCTGGCGGTGCCGCGGCTCTTCGACAACCCGCACCTCGGCTGGCACCTCGCGACCGGCATCGGCTGGGCGTCCGGCCTCTGCCTCCTCCTGCGCGCCGGCACGATCTGGAAGCTGGGCGGCGCGTACCGGCCCCCGTTCCTGTCGGCCGAGCGGTGGCGGGCCGAGGAGGCCGGTGGCAACGGCTGGTCCTGGCTCTGGACGGTACCCGGTCTGGCGCTGGTGGCCCTCGGCTCCCTCGCCTACCGCGAGCCGGGGCCGCTCGACGACTTCTTCGCGGACTTCGGCTGGCGGATCCTGTGGCTGCTCGCCATGGCGGGGGCGCTCCTCTGCTTCGTCGCCGCGGCCTGGTCCACCCGGCTCTGGGACAGCGAACACCGGGCCCGGGCGGCCGCGCACAAGGACGCGCTGAACAGGCTCTCCGAGCCCCCGGCCGCCCGCCGCTCGAACACCGGCCGTCGGAGGTAGGGCCGACCGCCGCACGGACGCGGCGGGGCGCGCCGCGCTCAGCCCGCGGGCGGACGCGGCCCGTGCGTGAGCACGGCGCGGGTGAGCGGGTGGTCCCGGCCCAGGGTCGCGGCGATCCTCGCGCTCAGGCGGGCGAGGCGGGCCGCCGCGTCCTCGGCCTGGCCCAGCCCTTCCCGGGCCCGGACCCGGCCGAACGAGGCGGCCAGCATCGCCGGGTGGGTGTGCGCGCCCTGCTCGTAGCAGCGTGCGGCGACGGCCGCGAACCGGCGGTCGGCGAGCGCGAAGCGGCCCGCGACCAGATCCGCCTCGGCCTGCTCCAGTTCCCGCCAGTACTCCGGGACGGTGTCCGCCGCGGCGCGGCCGCGGGCCTCGGCCCGGACGGGCGGGGGTGGTGGTGACGCCGGCCGGCGGGCGGGGCTCCGCGGGGCCCGGCCGTTGCTCCCCTGCGGGCCGGCCGGCCGGGCCGGCATCAGGTGCGCCTCCTGCGCCCCGGCCGACTCCGCCCCGGCCGCGGCGGAGCCGCGCGCGCCCCCGCCGGTCGGTAGCTCCCGCTGGGCGGCGACGAACCGCCCCGCGTCACCTCCGCCGGCGCCCGTCACCACCTCGCGCTGCTCCGCGACGAACCGCTCGGCCGGGTCGCCCGTGGTCAGCCGCGCCACGGCCTCGGCGGCCGACGGCCGCTTCGCGGCGTCCTTGGCCAGCAGGGCGTGGACGAGGGCGGCCAGCCAGGCCGGTGTCTCCGGCCGGTAGTGGGTGACCGGCGGGGGCCGCTCGGAGAGCACCTGGCGCTCCAGCTCGACGTCCCCGCGCGTGGGCAGGAAGGGCGGCCGACCGGCCAGCAGGTTGTAGAGCACGGCCCCGAAGGCGTAGAGGTCGCAGCCGACCGCGGCCGGCTCGCCGCGCAGTTGCTCGGGGGACATGAAGATCCGGGTGCCGAGCCGGGTGCCGATGCGGGTGTAGGCGGTGAGGTCGGAGGTGGGCGCGGCGGCGATGCCGAAGTCGAGGATCTTGACCTCGCCGCGTGCGTCGAGCATCAGGTTGGACGGCTTGAGGTCGCGGTGGACGACCGGGTCGGGCTGGGTGTGCGCGTAGTGCAGGGCGTCGGCGATCCGCGCGGCGTGCCGCAGGAGGTCGCCGATCGGCAGCGGACCGTCGCCGAGCACGGCGGCCAGGTCGGGGCCGGCCAGGTGCTCCATGACGATGAACGGGGTGTCCTGGTGGCTGCCTCGGTCGAGCACGGAGACGATGCCGGGGTGCTGGAGTCCGGCCATCAGCCGGGCCTCGCGGTCGAACCGGCCGCGCAGCATGGGGAGTTCGGCCGGGGCGTGACGCGAGGAGTCGAGCAGCTTGACGGCCACCCAGCGGGGCAGGTTCTCGTCCGTGCCGAGGAAGACCGTGCCGAATCCGCCCCGGCCGAGCGGGCGGACGAGCCGGTAGCGGCCGCCCAGCAGGGTGCCGGCGGCGATCATCCGCCCGTCCGTTCGCGCCATCGCCGCCTCACTTCCGCCTGCCGCGCCGCCGGCGCCCCGCCGGACCGGAGGGGCGGGGCGGCCTCGGCGGGGGCACGATCCAGGTCGCCCGGTACTCCTCACCCGTCAGGGCCGCCCCCGCGCCGCCGCCGGGCCCCTCCGCACCGTCCCCGGACTCCTCTCCGAAGGCGAACTCCCTCCCGCTCGGCATCAGTTCGACCTCGTCGTGGAGCAGGACGACGTCGTCGCGGCGGAGCGTCCAGGACTGGCCGCGCAGCCGGACCACCTCACCGCCGCGGCGCCGGACCACGGTGCCGTTGGCGCTGGTGTCCCGCACCACGAGCCCCCCGGAACCGGTGTGGCTGATGGTCACATGGCTTCGGCTGATCCAGTCGAGCGCCCGCGGCCCGAGCCAGGCGGCGAGCGCGAGGCCGCCCGGGCCCTCGGCCGGGGCCCGGCCGACGACCAGGTCGGCGCCCTCGGTGATCAGCCGCCGGACCCGGACGGTGCCGTCGATGCGGACCTTGATCTGGCTGCGGTGCGGGGCCGGGCCGAGATCGGTGAGCGGCTTCAGGTGGGTCGGGCAGGTGACGGTGCCGCTGCGCCGCAGCGGCACCGGCCCGGTGGCCCTGGGGCGGGTGCCGAAGGCGGGACAGTCGGGCTCGGGACAGCCCCAGCGACGGCTGAGCAGATCCCGGCGGGGCCCGCCGGAGCCGCGCCGGTCGTAGAGCCCGGCGGCGAGCAGCAGGCCCTCCTCCTCCTTCTTCGAGACCTGCCACTCGGCGGGGACGGGGACGACCCGGCGGCGCACGGCGATCCCGGGCGGCGCGTCGACGGCGACCGGCCGCAGGAAGCGGTCGGCGCAGCCCGGGATCCACCGGTACCTGCGGTGGTACTCCGCGAAGTTGTCCTCGCTGACGACGGGTCGGCCGGTGCTGTCGGCGAGTTCGAGGACGCGGTCGTCGGCCTTCGGCAGGACCTCGATCCGGCCCTCGGCCTGCCAGGCGCGCAGCTGGGCGCGCTCGGCGGCGGTGTGCCGGCCGTCGAGCAGGACGGCGTGGTCGCAGACCGCGTAGATCTGGACGGAGTCGTCCCGGGCATGGCGGGCGAGCGCGTCCAGGAGTGCGGTGAAGCGGGCGAGGTCGGCCTCGCGCGGGCCGAGCAGCCCGCGGTTGCGGATGACGTTGGCCATGTCGACGATGAAGTCCGCGGTCAGGGCGTCGACCGCGAGGTGCTTCTCCGGCTGCATGGTTCGGAAGCTAGCACCCGCGCGCGGCCCGGCGGGGCGTGTTCGGCGATCTGCCGTCAACGGCGGCCGGTGGCGTCCCCGTCGGACGGGCCGCGCGCCGGGGCGGGCGTCTTCTCCGCCGCGCCGCCCCGGGCGCGTTCGCCGGGCCGTGCTATTCGTTCCCCTCGCCGAGCTCGGGGAAGTGACAGGCGACCTGGTGCCCCGTCTTCCGCGCGACGAGCGGCGGCTCCTGGGCGGCGCAGATCTCCTGCGCCTTCCAGCACCGCGTGCGGAACCGGCAGCCGGAGGGCGGGTTGATCGGCGAGGGCACGTCGCCCTTCAGCAGGATCCGCTCGCGCCCGCCGCTGTGCCGGCGGCGCGGGTCGGGCACCGGCACCGCGGACATCAGCGCGTTGGTGTACGGGTGCATCGGGCTCGCGTAGAGCGAGTCCCGGTCGGCGATCTCGACGACCTTGCCGAGGTACATCACCGCCACCCGGTCCGAGACGTGCCGGACCACCGAGAGGTCGTGCGCGATGATCAGGTAGGTCAGCCCGAGCTCCTGCTGGAGGTCGTCCAGCAGGTTGACGACCTGCGCCTGGATGGAGACGTCGAGCGCGGAGACCGGCTCGTCCGCGACGATCATCTTCGGCCGCAGGGCGAGCGCCCGGGCGATGCCGATGCGCTGGCGCTGGCCGCCGGAGAACTCGTGCGGGTAGCGGTTGTAGTGCTCGGGGCTGAGCCCGCAGAGCTCCAGCAGCTCCTGGACCGCCTTCTTGACGCCGCCGGCCGGCTCCGCCTTCTGCAGCTTGAAGGGCGCGCCGACGATGGTGCCGACGGTGTGCCGGGGGTTCAGGGAGGAGTACGGGTCCTGGAAGATCATCTGGAGGTCGCGACGCAGCGGCCGCATCGCGCCGACGCCCAGGTGGCTGATGTCGTGGCCGTCGAACTCGATCTTCCCGCCGGTCGGCTCGTCGAGGCGGGTGACCAGCCGGCCCATGGTCGACTTGCCGCAGCCGGACTCGCCGACGACGCCCAGGGTCTCGCCCGCGTTGACCGTGAAGTCGATGCCGTCGACGGCCCGCACCGCGCCGGTCTGGCGCCGCAGCAGCCCGCCGCGGATCGGGAAGTGCCGCGTCAGGCCGCTGACCCGGAGCAGGGGCTCGCGGTCGGAGGCGGGCGCGGGCGTGGGGATCACGGCCGCCTGGGTGTCCGTCATCGGTTCTCTCCAGAATGGTGGTACGAATCCGGGGTCACAGCCGGGTTCACAGCCGGGGCGCGATCTCTTCGGTGAAGATGCGGTGCCGGTCGGCGGCCTTGAGGTGGCAGGCCGCGTGGTGCCCGGGGGCGGCCTCGGCCAGGACCGGGACCTCGGTGGTCGAGCGCCCGCCGGTCAGCTCCGCGTACGGGCAGCGCGGGTGGAACGCGCAGCCGGACGGCACGTTGATCAGGCTGGGAGGGGTGCCCTTGACCGGGACGAGCCGGTCCTGGAGCTCGCGGTCGAGCCGCGGCATCGAGCCCAGCAGGCCCCAGGTGTAGGGATGCTCGGGCGCGTCGAACAGGGTGTCGGCGGGGCCGCGCTCGACGCACTTGCCGCCGTACATGACCAGGATGTCGTCCGCGAGTTCGGCGACCACCCCGAGGTCGTGGGTGATGATGATGACGGCCGAGCCGAACTCCTCCTGGAGGTCCCGGATGAGGTCCAGGATCTGCGCCTGGACGGTGACGTCCAGGGCGGTGGTCGGCTCGTCGGCGATCAGCAGCGAGGGGTCGTTGACCAGGGCCATGGCGATCATGGCGCGCTGACGCATGCCGCCGGAGAACTGGTGCGGGTAGTCGTCCACCCGGCGGTCGGGCTGCGGGATGCCGACCCGGTCGAGCATCTCGACCGCACGGGCCCGGGCCTGCTTCTTGCTCGCCTCGGGGTGGTGCACCCGGTACGCCTCGACGATCTGCGCCCCGACCGTGTAGTAGGGGTGCATGGCGGTCAGCGGGTCCTGGAAGATCATCGCCATCGAGCGGCCGCGCAGCTGGCGGACCCGGTCGGGACCGGCCGCGATCAGCTCCTCGCCGTCGAGGTGGATCTCGCCGCTGATCCGGGCCCGCTTGGAGCGGTGCAGGCCCATGATGCCGAGCGAGGTCACGGACTTGCCCGAGCCGGACTCGCCGACGATGCCGAGGGTCCGGCCCTTGTGCAGGTCGAAGCTGACCCCGTCGACCGAGCGGACCAGGCCGTCGTCGGTGTCGAAGTGGATCCGCAGGTCCCGGACGGAGAGGAACGGCGTCCCGGTCGGGGCCTTCGCCTCGCCGGCCGGAGCCTGCGCGGCGTCCGCCGGGGTCTTCTGGAGCTCGGTCACGACAGCCTCACCCGGGGGTCGACAGCGGCGTACAGGAGGTCAACCACGAGGTTGCAGAGGACGATGAAGAAGGCGGCGAGCAGCGTGACGCCGAGGATCTTCGGCAGGTCGTTGTCGGTGATCGCGGAGACCGCGAAGAAGCCGACGCCCTGGAGCGAGAAGACCTGCTCGGTGATCATCGCCCCACCGAGCAGCAGGCCGAGGTCCATGCCGAAGATGGTGACGATCGGGGTGAGCGCGGAGCGCAGCCCGTGCTTGACGACGACCTTGCGCTCGATCAGGCCCTTCGCCCGGGCGGTGCGGATGTAGTCCTCGCTCATCGTCTCCAGCATTCCGGCCCGGGTGAGCCGGGCGTAGAGCGCGGAGTAGAGGAAGGCCAGCGAGACCCACGGGAGGATCAGGTTTCGGGCCCACATCAGCGGGTCGTCGGTGAAGTTGACGTACTGCAGGTTGTCCAGGATCGGCCACTCGTAGCTGAAGAGCGTGAGCAGCAGCGCACCGGTGAAGAAGACCGGCAGCGAGACGCCGGCCAGCGCGACGCCCATGGAGAGCCGGTCGAAGATCGACTTCGGCTTGAGCGCCGAGATGACACCGGTGGTGACACCGGAGAGCAGCCAGAGCACCGCCGCGCCGATGGCCAGCGAGATGGTGACCGGGACGCGCTTGGTCAGCTCCGGCCACACCTCCAGGTGGTTCTTGAACGAGTAGCCGAAGCACGGCACGTGGCAGGTGGCCGGTTCCGGGCCGAACTTGTACTCGGCGCCGCTGACCAGGGACTTCAGGAAGTGCCAGTACTGGGTGTACAGCGGCTGGTCGAACCCGAGGTTCTTCTTGACCGCGGCGATCGCGTCGGGCGAGGGGTTCTTCCCGATGTACTGCGCGGCCAGCTGGTCGGTCGTCTCACCGGCCAGGCGCGGGAGCAGGAAGAAGATCGCGAAGGTGACCGCGCTGACCACCAGCAGCAGCACCGCGGCCGCGAGGATCCTGCGGATGATGTAGGCAAACACAGTTGGGCGGCTCCGGCGGCCCGCCGCCGTCCGGGATCCTCCGGACGGCGGCGGGCGCCGCTGCCTTCACCTGCCTTCAGGGATTGCGGAGCCAGGCTCTTACTTGGTGGTGCCGATGTTCAGGTAGTCGTACTCACCCGAGAAGGCCGGCGTCGAAGCGAGGTTGGTGGCGCTGTCCGGGCGGTACATGAAGACCTTGAAGTCGGTCAGCGGGACGTAGACGGCCTGCTCCATGACCTTCTTGTCGATCTGGGCGTAGATCTTCTCGCGGGCCGCGCGGTCGGGGTTCACCGCGGCCTCGTCGAGCAGCTTGTTGACCTCGGGGTCGTTCAGCTGGGCCAGGTTGCTGTTGCCGGAGGCCTTGATCGCGCGGCCGTCGACGATCTGCTGCAGGAAGCCGTAGCCGGTCGGCCAGTCGGCACCCCACTGCATCATCATCAGACCGATGTTGTGGTCCTGGGTGAACTGCGGGGCACCGGCGCTGTCGGTGAGGTACTTGCCCTGCGGGAACTGCTGGATCTCGGCGTTGATGCCGACCTTCTTCAGCGCGGCCTGGATCGAGGTCGCGGCGGCGACCTCGGTGGCGCGCTCGGTGCGGGCGGTCAGGACGGTGCTGAAGCCGTCGGGCTTGCCACAGGCCTTGAGGGCGTCCTTGGCCTTGGCCTCGTCGCCCTTGTTGTCCTTGGTCTCGTAGAGGTTGAAGTCCTGGTGGCCCGGGATGTCCGGCGGGAGCACCGTGGTCGCGATCGAGCCGCGGATCGGGCCGCCGAGCGCGGTCTGCACCGACACCTTGTCGATCGCGTACTGGACGGCCTTGCGGCAGTCGAGGTTGTCGAACGGCGCGACCTTGGTGTTGATCGCGGTGTAGACCAGACGGCCGCCGTAGGCGTTGTCGGTCTTGGCCTTGAGCTTCGGGTCGCGCAGGATCTGCGCCTGCGTCTGCGGGTCGACACCGGCGCCGACGAGGTCCACCTGGGCGTTGCCCGCCAGCAGGTCCTTGTCGACGGTGGCCTGGTCGATGTTCATCTTGAGCACGAGCTTGTCCGCGAGCTGCTTGCGGATCGGGTCGGTGCTCTTGTCCCAGTTGGTGTTCGGCACCAGGACGGCCTGCTTGCCGTCCTCGTAGCTCTCGAACTTGTAGGTGCCCGAGGAGACCACGTGCTTGACGTAGTCGGCGCCGGTGTCCTTGGCCTGCGGGACCGGCGCGGTCTGCGGGGCGCTCACCAGGTAGTCGAAGTCCGCGAAGGCGTGCTTCAGGTGGAAGACGATGGTCAGGTCGTCCGGCGTCTCGATCGACTTCAGGTCACCGGTCTTGTCCTTGTACGGACCCTCGTACGGGGTCTCGTTGTCGACCAGCAGCTCCTTGAAGTACGTCGGGCCGTTGGAGTTCACGTCCGGCGCGAAGTTGGAGCGCTCCACGGCG
The DNA here is from genome assembly GCF_043950205.1 of Kitasatospora hibisci. Lineage (NCBI taxonomy): Bacteria > Bacillati > Actinomycetota > Actinomycetes > Kitasatosporales > Streptomycetaceae > Kitasatospora > Kitasatospora hibisci. Next base: position 2,957,296 of record NZ_CP171642.1, read on the forward strand.
TACTTGACGTCCTTGGAGGTGATCGGCGTGCCGTCGTCGTACTTCAGACCCGCGCGCAGCTTGTACGTCCAGGACAGGCCGTCCGCGCTGGGCGTGCCCAGGGACTCGGCGAGGTCCGGGACCAGCTTGTTGCCCTCCTCGCCGGCGGCCGGCTGGAAGGTGGTCAGCGGGCGGGCGTACAGGCGGGAGAAGTTGTAGATGTACGCGTAGTACGTGTTGCCGGGGTCGAGGGAGTCCGGCGTACCGCGCATCTCGAAGGTGACGGTGCCGCCCTTCTTGTCGGAGGCGTTGACGATGCCCTTGGTGGCCGCGTCGGCACCGGCGCCGGCGCTGCTGCCGGACGCGGAGGAGGAGCTGTCGTCGCTCTTCGAGCTGGAGGAGCAGCCGGTGACGACCAGGACCGCAGCAGCGGCCGCGGCGGTCAGCGCGACGGTACGGGACCTACGCATGGGTGAAATCAACCCCTTGAGGAAGTGGAGGCGAAACGAGGGATCCTGACGCTGGGTCAGTTGCTCTTGGGATCGAGGGCGTCACGCAGCCCGTCGCCGAGCAGGTTGAAGGCGAGCACGGTGAGGAAGATCGCCAGACCGGGGACCACCATGTACTGGGGGTCCACCTGGTAGTACTTGATCGCGTCGTTGAGCATCCCGCCCCAGGAGGCCTGCGGGGCCTGGATGCCGACGCCGAGGAAGCTGAGCCCCGCCTCGAAGAGGATGTTGGTCGGGATCAGCAGGGTCGAGTAGACCAGGATCGGACCGACCAGGTTCGGCAGCAGCTCCTTGAACAGGATGAACGGCCCACGGGCACCCAGGCTGCGGGCGGCGTAGACGAACTCGCGCTCACGCAGCGAGAGGGTCTGGCCGCGCACGATCCGGCCCATGTAGGGCCAGTTGAAGAAGCCGATCACGAAGATCAGCACCATGATGTGCAGCGGGAGGCCGTGCAGGCCGAACGCGCCGCCCTGGAGCGAGGCGGAGATCGCGATGGCGAAGAGCAGCAGCGGGAAGGCGAGGAACACGTCCATCACCCGGCTGATCAGGGTGTCCACCCAGCCGCCGTAGTAACCGGCCATCACGCCGAGCACGGTGCCGATGGTGTTGGAGAGCAGGGTCGCGCCGAAGGCGACCAGCAGGGAGACCCAGGAGCCCTCGACGATGCGGGAGAGCAGGTCGCGCCCCTGCAGCGGGTCGACGCCCAGCGGGTGGTCGGCGCTCATGCCGCCCCAGTCGCCCATCGGCAGGCCGCCGAGGTTGGCGTCCAGCAGGTCCTGGTTGAGCGCGTCGGGGTCCAGGCCGAAGACCGACTCGATCGGCTTGGCCAGCACGGCGAGCAGGATCAGCAGGATCACCACGACGCCGCCGGCGACGGCGGCCTTGTCCCGCTTGAAGCGGGTCCAGGCGATCTGGCCGAGCGAGCGGCCCTCGATCTTCTTGGCCGGGCTGGCGGCGGCGTCTGCCTCCGGCTCGTTCCCGGCGGTCTTGGTGAGTGCGGTCATGGTCAGTTCGGTCCCCTCGCCGACGGTGGCCGGCCCACGGGTGCCGGTCGCCGGATCGGCGGTACGGCTGGTGCGGACGTGCGGAGGTACGGACATGCGGAGGTACGGGTGCGGTGGATCTCGGCGGTACGTCGTGCGGTCCTGCGTGCGCGGGTACTGCCGCCACGCGGGATGGGCATCGCGTGGATCAAGCTGTCCGCCTGCGCGTTCGCCTTTGTGAGGCGCCAACCACGCGCGGTGCGTTGTTGCAGAACTCTCTGCCATCCGAACTGGCTTGCGCCAGACCTGCCAACCGACAGATGCCCAACTGTGATCTGTCGACATGCACCTCCCGGATCACCGGCATACCCCTCTTCACACAGCTGCACCAAGCATGTCAATATGCCTGCCAGGACTTCCCGGAAATCGTCCGGATATGCGCGAGGGCCCGCCTGACATCACGTCAGACAGGCCCTCGTCGGGGGGTTTTGCGGGTCAGCGCCCGGGGTAGCCGGGCCACGGCTGCTGCGGCGGCGGCTGGCCCTGCCAGCCCTGCGCGGGCGGCTGCGTCCCGTAGGCGTAGCCCGGCCCCGTCTGCGAGGGGTACGGCGGCGGGGGCACCGGCGGGTACGGCCCGGTCGCCGGCCGGCCCTGGCCGCCCGCCTCCCGGTCGTAGAACGGCCGCGCGTTGGCGCGCATCCAGAGCGCCACCGGGTCGTACTCGTCCCCCATCGCCACCGTGGAGACCGCCAGCCCCTCCGGCGCGACCGCGATCGCCCGCTGCATCAGCGCCCGGACGGCCTCCACGGTCGGCGGCGAACTCTCGTACAGGTCCAGCCCGATGGCCAGGTACGGCTCCCCCACCGAGGGCTGCACCCAGGCCCGGCGGAGCGAGCGGACCGCCCGCACCTCGACCGCCTGGCGCTCCAGCAGCGCGAAGAACTGCTGCGCCGGCACCTGCGGCTCACTCAGCTTCAGCGGGCCGGCCGGCAGCCGGTCCAGTCCGGCCGCGATCCGCCGCAGGTCCGCCCAGGGCACCCCGACGCCGCCGCCGGGGGCGTGTGGATTCAGCCAGAGGCCCCAGCGGGTCCGGTAGAGGGAGGCGGCGATCTCGCGCCCGGAGATCACCTCGTGCGCCCGCGTCCAGCCGGAGGCCGCGAGCTGTTCGGGCGAGGTGACCGCCGGCGCGTAGCCGTGCCCGCTGATCTCCATGTTCCCGTACTGGGCGTCCGGGCTCCCCGGCGTCCCGTGCCAGAGCAGCATCCAGACCTGGCCGACGGCCAGCGCCTGCAGCAGCGCCTCGTACGCCTCCCAGCGCTCCGGCGCGACCTCGCGCAGGGCGTGCTCCAGGGCCCTCGGATCCGCGCCGGGGCGCCCGGCGGGTGCCTGGCCCCAGGGCCCCGGTGCACCGCCCGCTACCGCTCCCGCACTCATGCGCCCACCTCGCTGCGCCTCTTCTTCCCTCACCTGGCCGCCGGCCCCGGCGGAGTGTCTGCACGCACCCTATGGGGCGCCACCCACCACCGCCATGCCGGCGTGCCTGCCTGGCCCCTCCGACCCGTGCGCGGGCCGCCCGACCGCGGGCGGGGAGGGGTGCGTCACATCCGTGTGTAGAACGGCTGGACCCGGTTGAGCAACCACTCGACCACGGGGTCCTCCGCGAGGTCGAGCAGCACGAGGTGGACGCCACCGGGCAGCGGCGCGGTTCCCAGCGCCCGGCCCAGCGCCCCGTTCACCGCGGCCGGGTCGGCCGGGGCCGCCGGGTCCAGCTGGACGCCGACGAACATCACGGTCGGCTCGCCCTCGACACTGGCCAGCGCCCGCCGGGCGGTCAGCACGCCCGGCAGCGCCGAGAGCTCCGAGCGGCACGCGGCCAGGAAGTCCTCCGGATCCTCGCCGGGCACCGGCTCGCGCAGCGCCACCCGCCCGCCGGTCGGCGCGTCGGCGGCCTCCCAGCGGTCGTCGCGCGGCCCGCGCCGCAGCTCGGCCACGCCCTGCGGCGGCACCGGGATGCCGACCGCCGCCTCCGGGTTCACCGCGATGCCCACGCCCAGCGGCAGCCCGCGGGCGAACTCCCGGACCGGCGCGATCGCGAAGGCCATCCCCGGTGCCTGCTGCAGGAACACCTCCTGCGAGGAGAAGACCGGCACGTACGGGTCACCGGCCAGCTCGATGGTCGGAAGGTCCAGCGCCTGGCCCTGCGGGTCGGCCCCGGCCGGCAGCGGCACCCACACCTGGCTACGGGCCAGCACCTCGATCACCCGCGGGGTCGCGCCCGGATCGCCGAGCGCGGCGGTGAGCACCTGCTCCAGCTCGTTGGCGGGCCATCCCCCGCCCGGCGGCACCGACTCCGGGCCGCCCCACCCCTGCTGCTGCTCCACCGGGTACCCCATGTGCCCCTAGTACCGCCTCACTGGCTCGTCGACGCGTGCAGCCTAGCGGGCCGACCGGGGCCCCTCTCCCGCCCGGGCGCCGGACGTGCCATGATGTGCGCGGCTACGCGTTCCCGCGGAGGCCGATCCCAAACTCCATACCGGCCGCTCGAACCCGCGCGGGAGAGTCCGGAGTGCCCCCCGAGGGGCGGCACAGCCGGCGCCGAAGGAGCAAGTCCTCCCCGGAATCTCTCAGGCCCCCCTACCGCACGGGTTAGGCAGATCTGGAAAGCGGTGCACGGCCCTGCCGCGCGCCCACCCACGGTGCAAGCCGCCATGCTGTCCTGTTAGCTGGAAACAGCTGCGGGCCCGTGTTGCGGTGAAGCTCTCAGGTTCGACGACAGATGGGGAGACCCAGCCGCCGCATGCCCGCGCGCAGGTCAGGTCCCTCCCCGAGCGGGTCCGGTCCGGCGTGCGCACCCCTGAGTGCCCAGACCGAGGAGTTCCAGGCCATGTCGTCCCTCCGCCTCACCGCGCTCGACGCGCTTCACCGCCGTCTCGGCGCCACCATGACCGACTTCGCCGGCTGGGACATGCCGCTGCGCTACGGCAGCGAGCGCGAGGAGCACCTCGCCGTCCGCACCAAGGCCGGCCTGTTCGACCTCTCCCACATGGGCGAGATCACCGTCACCGGCCCGCAGGCCGGCGAGATGCTGGACCACGCGCTGGTCGGCTTCGTCTCCGCGCTCGGCGTGCTCCGCGCCCGCTACACCATGATCTGCGCCGAGGACGGCGGCATCCTGGACGACCTGATCGTCTACCGCCTGCGCGAGGACGCCTTCCTGGTCGTCGCCAACGCCTCCAACGCCCAGCTGGTGCTGGACGAGCTGATCGCCCGCGCCAAGGGCTACGACGCCGTCGTCACCGACGACCGCGACACCTACGCGCTGATCGCCGTCCAGGGCCCGGAGGCCACCGGCATCCTGGCCGCCACCACCGAGGCCGACCTGCCCGGCCTCAAGTACTACGCCATCCTCCCGGCCCAGGTGGCCGGCCGCGACGTGCTGCTCGCCCGCACCGGCTACACCGGCGAGGACGGCTTCGAGATCTTCTGCAACCCGGGCGACGCCGAGCAGATCTGGAACGCCCTGACCGAGGCCGGCGCCGACCGCGGCCTCGTCCCCTGCGGCCTGTCCTGCCGCGACACGCTGCGTCTGGAGGCCGGCATGCCCCTGTACGGGCACGAGCTCTCCACCGAGCTGACCCCGTTCGACGCCGGCCTCGGCCGGGTCGTCCGGTTCGACAAGACCACCAACGAGGGCGCGTTCGTCGGCCGGAAGGCACTGGAGAAGGCCGCCGCCGAGGCCGAGGCCAACCCGCCGCGGGTCCTGGTCGGCCTGGTCTCCGAGGGCAAGCGGGTGCCGCGCGCCGAGTACACCGTGGTCTCCACCGAGGGCGAGCCGATCGGCCGGATCACCTCCGGCGCCCCCTCCCCCACGCTGGGCAAGCCGATCGCGATCGCGTACGTGGACGCGGCGCACGCCGCCCCCGGCACCACCGTCGCGGTGGACGTGCGCGGCAAGCACGAGCCGGTCCGGGTCGTGGCGCTGCCCTTCTACAAGCGCGCTCGCTGACCCCTTCCCCTTCCCGAGGCGCGTCCGCCCGACGGGCCGCTTCGTCGTACCCGCTTCCCATCCTGGAGAATGACGCCATGAGCAACCCCCAGCACCTGCAGTACACCAAGGAGCACGAGTGGCTGACCGCCGCCGAGGGCGGTGTCTCCACGGTCGGCATCACCGCGCACGCGGCCGATGCGCTCGGTGACATCGTCTACGTGCAGCTGCCCGAGGTCGGCGACGCCGTGACCGCCGGTGAGACCTGTGGCGAGCTGGAGTCGACCAAGTCGGTCAGCGACCTGTACTCCCCGGTCACCGGTGAGGTCACCGAGGTCAACCAGGACGTCCTGGACGACAACTCGCTGGTCAACAGCGCCCCGTTCGAGGGCGGCTGGCTGTTCAAGGTCCGCGTCGAGGCCACCGACGAGCTGCTGAGCGCCGACGAGTACGACGCGCTGACCAACCCGCAGGCCTGAGCCCTGCCGGGGCGGCCGCCGCACCGCGGCCGCCCCGGCGCCGGCCCCGCCCTCCCGTACTCCCTCCTCCCGGGAAGACCACACCATGACGGTTCTCAACCAGTCCCTGCACGCCCTCGACCCGGAGATCGCCGCCGCGGTCGACGCCGAGCTGCACCGCCAGCAGACCACCCTGGAAATGATCGCCTCCGAGAACTTCGCCCCGGTGGCGGTCATGGAGGCCCAGGGCTCGGTGCTGACCAACAAGTACGCCGAGGGCTACCCCGGCCGCCGCTACTACGGCGGCTGCGAGCACGTCGACGTCGTCGAGCAGATCGCGATCGACCGGATCAAGGCCCTGTTCGGCGCCGAGCACGCCAACGTCCAGCCGCACTCCGGCGCGCAGGCCAACGCCGCCGCCATGTTCGCCCTGATCCAGCCGGGCGACACGATCCTGGGCCTGAGCCTGGCCCACGGCGGCCACCTGACCCACGGCATGAAGATCAACTTCTCCGGCAAGCTCTACAACGTGGCCGCGTACCACGTGGACGAGAAGTCCAGCCAGGTCGACATGGCCGAGGTCGAGCGCCTCGCCAAGGAGCACCAGCCGAAGCTGATCATCGCCGGCTGGTCCGCCTACCCGCGCCAGCTGGACTTCGCCGAGTTCCGCCGCATCGCGGACGAGGTCGGCGCCCTGCTGATGGTCGACATGGCGCACTTCGCCGGCCTGGTCGCCGCGGGCCTGCACCCCAACCCGGTGCCGTTCGCGGACGTGGTCACCACGACCACCCACAAGACCCTGGGCGGCCCGCGCGGCGGCGTCATCCTCTCCAAGGCCGAGTGGGCCAAGAAGATCAACTCCGCGGTCTTCCCCGGCCAGCAGGGCGGTCCGCTGGAGCACGTGATCGCCGGCAAGGCGGTCGCCTTCAAGGTCGCCGCGTCGGAGGAGTTCAAGGAGCGCCAGCAGCGCACCCTGGACGGCGCCCGCATCCTCGCCGAGCGCCTGCTCCAGGCGGACGTCGCCGAGGCCGGCGCCTCCGTGCTCTCCGGCGGCACCGACGTGCACCTGGTCCTGGTCGACCTGCGCAACAGCCAGCTCGACGGCCAGCAGGCCGAGGACCGCCTGCACGAGGTCGGCATCACGGTCAACCGCAACGCCATCCCGAACGACCCGCGCCCGCCGATGGTCACCTCCGGCCTGCGGATCGGCACCCCGGCGCTGGCCACCCGCGGCTTCCAGGCCGAGGACTTCCGCGAGGTCGCCGACATCATCGCCGAGGCCCTGAAGCCGGCCTTCGACGAGACCGTCGCCGCCGCGCTGAAGGCCCGGGTCACCGCCCTCGCCGGGAAGTACCCGCTGTACCCGAACCTCTGACCCGATCGTTCGGGCCCAGGTGACCGGCCTCACCCCGCCGCGCCACCCGCAGTTTCCGGGGCACCGCGCACACTGGACAGTGCGCGCGGTGCCCCGTCCCGTGTCGGCCCCCCGCCCGTCAGCCCCCGTCTGCCGGTCCTTCCACGAGACCAGACAAGGACGTCCTCCGTGGCCATCAGCGTCTTCGACCTCTTCTCCATCGGCATCGGCCCGTCGAGCTCCCACACCGTCGGCCCGATGCGCGCCGCCCGGATGTTCGCCCGCCGACTGAAGTCGGAGGGCCTGCTGACGGACGTGGCGGGCGTACGTGCCGAGCTGTTCGGCTCGCTCGGCGCCACCGGGCACGGCCACGGCACCCCCAAGGCGGTACTGCTGGGCCTGGAGAACAACTCCCCGCGCACCGTCGACGTCGACCAGGCCGACCGGGACGTCGAGCGGATCACCGCCGAGAAGCGGATCCACCTGCTCGGCAGCCACGCCATCGACTTCGATCCGGACACCCAGCTGGTCCTGCACCGGCGGCGCTCCCTGCCGTACCACGCCAACGGCATGACCCTGTGGGCCTTCGCCGCCGACGGCTCCACCCTGCTGGAGAAGACCTACTACTCGGTCGGCGGCGGCTTCGTGGTGGACGAGGACGCCATCGGCGCGGAGCGGGTCAAGCCCGACGACACCGTGCTCCGCTACCCCTTCCGCACCGGCGAGGAGCTGCTGCGCCTCACCCGGGAGACCGGCCTGTCCATCTCCGGCCTGATGCTGGAGAACGAGAAGGCCTGGCGGACCGAGGAGGAGATCCGGGCCGGCCTGCTGGAGATCTGGCGCGTGATGCAGGAGTGCGTCCGGGCCGGCATGTCCCGCGAGGGCATCCTGCCGGGCGGCCTCAAGGTGCGCCGCCGGGCGGCGGCCGCGGCCCGCGCGCTGCGCGCCGAGGGCATCGGCCCGGCGAACGCGATGGAGTGGGTGACCCTCTACGCGATGGCGGTCAACGAGGAGAACGCCTCCGGCCGCCGGGTGGTCACCGCGCCGACCAACGGCGCGGCCGGGATCATCCCCGCGACCCTGCACTACTACCTGAACTTCATCCCGGGCGCCGACGACGACGGCATCGTCCGCTTCCTCCTCGCGGCCGGCGCGATCGGCATGCTGTTCAAGGAGAACGCCTCCATCTCCGGCGCCGAGGTCGGCTGCCAGGGCGAGGTGGGCTCCGCCTGCTCGATGGCGGCCGGCGGCCTCGCCGAGGTCCTCGGCGGCAGCCCAGAGCAGGTCGAGAACGCCGCCGAGATCGGCATCGAACACAACCTCGGCCTCACCTGCGACCCGGTCGGCGGCCTGGTCCAGATCCCCTGCATCGAGCGCAACGGCATGGCGTCCGTGAAGGCCGTCACCGCGGCCCGGATGGCGCTGCGCGGCGACGGCCGGCACCACGTCTCCCTCGACAAGGCGATCAAGACCATGAAGGAGACCGGCGCGGACATGAAGATCAAGTACAAGGAGACCTCGCGCGGCGGCCTCGCCGTGAACGTCATCGAGTGCTGACGCCGGCGGTCCCGGCGGGCCGTTCCCGAACCCGTGCTCCCCGGCCCGGGCCCCGGAAGCCGCCCCGGGACCGGGGCACCGGGCACGCGGTCGGCCCCTCCCGCCGGGTGCCGGTCTACGCCCCGGCGTCGGCCCCGGCGGCCGACGCCCCGGCGATCAGCCCGGTCACGTCCGCGAACAGGCGGTCCCCCAGGGCGGCGGCCGCCGGGGAGAGGGTGTCCATGGTGAGAAAGCCGTGCACCACGCCCGGCTCCCGGCGGTGCAGGACCGGCACGCCCGCGGCCGCCAGCACCGCGGCGTAGGCGTCGCCCTCGTCGCGCAGCGGATCGTGCTCGGCGGTGACCACGACCGCGGGCGGCAGTCCCGAGTGGTCCGCGGCGTGCAGCGGGCTGACCGACGGGTCCGCGCGCAGCGCCGGGTCCGGCACCCACCCCTCGACGCCCCAGGCCAGGTCGTCGGCGGAGAGCCCCCAGCCGGCGCCCTTCTCCCGCACGCTGGGGTGGGAGAGGGTCAGGTCGGTGTTGGGGTAGGCGAGCACCTGGCCCTGCGGGAGCGGGCCGCCCTCGTCCCGCAGGCGCAGGCAGGCCAGCGCCGCGAGGTGCCCGCCGGCGCTGTCACCCATGACGATCAGCGGCTCGCCGCCCCGGACCTGCTCAGCGGCGGCCCAGCGGACGGCGTCCACCGCGTCGTCCACCGCGGCCGGCGCGGGGTGCTCCGGCGCGCGGCGGTAGTCGACGGCCGCCACCACCGCACCGGTGGCCAGGGCCAGCCGGCGGCAGAGCCGGTCGTGCGAGTCCAGGTCGCCGATCGTCCACATGCCCCCGTGCAGGAACACCACCACCCCGCGCGGGTCGGGCGCGGACCGGTAGCGGCGGACGGGCAGTCCGCGCCGGCCCACCGCCACCTCCCCGACCTCCGCGACCTCGGGCCCGATCGGGCGGCTCCGCACCCGGAGCCGCTGGGCCGCGCGCACCGCCTCCGCACCTGACTCCCGCGCCGTCGGCCCGGCGTCGCGGCGGACGGCTTCGACGAAGGCGGCCAGTGCGGCGTCGGCGAGCCCCTCGGGCGGCAGCGGCTGTTCGGTGATCCCCACGGCCGCATGGTAGCCCGCCGCCGATCCAGCACTAGAACAATCGTCTCAAACGAACGTCTTGCACGCGCGTGCAACTCCGGGCTATGGTTTCACCCGTCAACCACACGAGGGGGAACCACGATGAACGCCACGACCGACCCGACCACCGCGACCGCCCTTCGCTCCGAGCTGCTGATCGACGGCCGCCGGCTCTCCTACCTGGACTTCGGGGGCACCGGCCGTCCGCTGGTCGCGCTGCACGGCCACCTCTCCGAGGGCGCCACCTTCACCGACCTCGCCCGGGCCCTCGGCCCCGAGTGGCGGGTCATCGCCCCGGACCAGCGCGGCCAGGGCGAGTCCGACCGCACCGCCGACTACTCCCGTGAGGGCTACCTCGCGGATGTCGCGGCCCTCCTGGACCACCTGGGCCTGGACCGGACCGTCCTGCTCGGCCACTCGCTCGGCGCCGTCAACGCCTACCAGTTCGCCGCCCGCCACCCCGAGCGGGTCGACGCCCTGGTCAACGCCGAGGGCCCGGCCGCACTCGGCCTGGACGGCTCCAACCCCTTCGGCTTCCTGCTGAACCTCCCGTACGACGCCCCCACCCGCGAGGCGCTCCTCGCCGGCCTCGGCCCGGCCGCCCCCTACTTCGCCGACCGCCTGCGGCGCAACGCCGACGGCAGCTGGCGGCTGCCCTTCCACCCGCAGGAGATGTACCGGTCCGAGGACGCGGTGCACGGCGACCACTGGGCCGACTGGACGGCCACCGACTGCCCCGCCCTGCTGGTCCACGGCACCGAGGGCGTGATCCCCGCCGAACAGGTCCGCGCCATGGTCGAGCGCCGCCCGGGCACCACGGCCGTCGGGCTGGACGCCGACCACCTCGTCCACACCGCCGCCCCCGAGGCCTTCGCCGAGGCCGTCCGCACCTTCCTCGCCGCGCTCTGAACGGCCGCCCGCCGGGGCACGGGCCCGGCCCGCACGGGAGGTCGGCCCGCCCGACTTCCCGCGCGGCCGCGATCAGCAGGCGCGGGCGGTGTCGCCCGGGGCTGCAACGACGAGGACCGGCTCGGCAGCGGGGCCACCGGGCCGAGTGCGGTGGGGCCCTCGGCGCCGGCCGCACCGCCGTCGCCGCCGGCCGCACGGCGGGGGCCTCCCGGCCGGACGATCTCCACGGACGCGGTGCGGTCGGTGCGGCAGGCGCCGGAGTCGAACACACCGCCCTCCCGGCCCGGGGCGACCGGGCCTCGCCCTCGGCCATCCGGGCCCAGCCGAAAGCGCGGCGGGCACCGTACCCGCCTCGTGACCGTGTGTAAAGTTCTTGACTCCGGGTGAGCTGCTGGTCTTACCGTGCCATGCAGCAAGCGATCATCCAGGGGGAACAGATGACGAACCGGCAGCTCTCCGATCCGGAGCCGGCCACGCAGTCCGCCGCGTACTGGACCGGGGCGGCCCATACGGCCCTCACGGCGTTCATCCGGGCCCGGCGGGCCGACCTCGGCTTCACCGAAGCGCAGTTCTGGCTGCTGCGCCTCCTGTCGGCGCAGGACCTCTCGCCCGACGGGCGCGGCCTGACCGTCCCCGAACTCCGGCAGGCCCTGCGCGCCCACCTCGGCCCCGGTGCCGAGGTGGGCGCGGAGGCGGCGACGCTCGTGGAGCTCGGCTGGCTGAGGAGCGACGAGGCGGGACGGCTGTGGATCACCGAGGCGGGCGAGGCCGCCCGCGCCGACCTCGCGGAGCACGCCCCGGCCGTTCGCGAACGGATCCTCCGGGGTATCGACGACGCCGACTGGGCCACCACCGTGAGAGTGCTGCACCAGTTGATCCGGAACGTCGGCGGCCGCCCCGCCTAGCGCACGCAACCACCCCACAGGCTGGCTCGCAGCCCTGCCCAGTTTGCATCGATCATGAATAATCTCAGGCGCGGGCGTTAACCTATGCAAAATCCAAAGGCGAACCAGGTTACAAGCCTTGCAATCCAAGATTCCCGGTTTGCCCACATGCTGAGATCCGTGCGATAGTCGAAGCAGCCCGACGGCGGGCGCCCGCGAGACGTCCTCGCGCCCCCGCCGCAGGCGCACCGACTACGGCTGGCCCGACCTGGCACGGCCGTCGCCCATCGCGCGGCACGCACCCCCTTGGCCGGCGCGATGACTTGCAGGGGCCCCCAGCCGCCGAGACCACGGCGCATCGGGGGCCCTGCGCGTTCCCCGGCCGCCGCGCCCCGCTCCCCAGGCGGCCCGGTTCTCCCGGCACCCTGCCGGTCAGGACCGCTCCCGCACCTTCAGCTCGAACCAGACGCCCTTGCCGCGCGGCAGCAGGTCCGCGCCCCAGCGGTCCGCGAGGTCGTCGACGATCCTCAGCCCCCGCCCGCCGTCGGTCGGCGGCAGCGGCTCGGCCAGGATCAGGCAAGGAAGCGCCCGCGAGGAGTCCCGCACCTCCACCCTCAGCCAGCCCGGCTTCCGGGTCACCTGGAGGCCGATGGTCCGCCCGGCGGCGTGCCGCACCGCGTTGGCGACCAGCTCCCCGGTGAGGAGCTCGCCGACCTCCAGCTGCTGGTGCAGTTCCCAGGACTCCAGCACCGAGAGCACCAGTCGGCGGGCCACCGGGCCGGACTCCGGCCGCGACGGCAACCGGACTTCGCCCGCCTCGGACTGGTCGGACAGCCTGCCGGAATACATCTGCTCCAGCTCCTCCGAGCTGAGTCGTTCCAGGGCCTCCAGCGCACCCTGGAAGCACGCCGGCGACGCGTCGGCGACCAGGCCCGCCCCGGGTAGTGATGACTGATCTGTTTCGCCCCAACCCGCCATGCGACCCATCATTGCGGAACGCAAGCAGCCGCGTACGGACAATGAGCAAACGATCACCGTTCGATCGGCATATGCCGCGTGCAACCCGGGCCCCGGGGCCGTCAAGCCCGGGTTGCCACGAACGGCCTCCTACCAGGAACTCCAGCCCAGGTTCCAACCGCTCAGGCCGTTGTCCGGCTGGACCTGGCCGCGCGTGGAATTCTGCACCTTCACCACGTCACCGATGATCGAGCCGTCGTAGAACCTGCCCATCGACGTCGAGTCGCCGCCGCCCTTGACGTCCTTCAGGCCGACGCAGCCGTGGCTGACGTTGTCCTCTCCGAACGCGTCGCTCCAGTAGTTGCCGTGGATGTACGTACCGGAGGTGGTCAGCCGCATCGAGTGCGGCACCTGCAGGTCGTAGGGGGCACCGGTCATGCCGGGCAGGGTGCTGGACTGCATGCGCACCACACCCTCCTTCGACATGATCACCATGGTGCCGTTCCAGGTCGGGTGGTCCGGCGCACCGGAGGTGACGTCGATGACGGAGGACTGCCCGTCGCGCACCACCGTCATCCGGTGGGTCTTGGCGTCAACCGTCGAGACCTGCGATCGCCCGATCGTGAAGGGCTCGTCCCGGTCCACGCCCCCGTAGATCCCCGGCGCGATCTCGACGCTCTTCAGGCGGTAGTGCACGGTCACCTTGGTGCCCGGCTTCCAGTACTCCTCGGGGCGGAAGTCCAGCCGGCGGTCGCCGAACCAGTGGCCCTTCACCACGGTGCCGTTGTCGGTCTCGAAGGTGATGCCCTTGGCGACGGCGTCCTTGTTCTTGACGCTCCGGTCGAAGTCCACCGAGACGATCATGCCGACGCCGTAGGTGGCGTTGTCCTCGACGTTGTCGCGGGCCTTCGCCTCCCGCTCCGGCGTGAGCGTGGTGAAGCTGCTGTCCGCCGTGGCGACCACGCCGTCGGCGTCCGCCGCCATCGCGCTCACCTGGTAGGCGGTCCCGACCGCGAGGCCGGCGGACGGGGTCCAGCTGCCCCCGTCGGCGGCGATGGTGCCGGCGACCTCCTTGCCGGCCCTGTCGCTCACCTTGACGGTGGTGAGCTTGCCGCCCGCGACGGCGACCTTCAGCGCGCCGTTCGGGGCGACGTCCACCGAGCCGTTCCTCGGCTGGATGTCGACCACCGCGGCCGACACCTTCGGCGTGGCGGCGGCGGACGGTGCGGCCGACCCGCCCGGGGCGGACGCCGACGCGGTCGACGCGGCCCCCGCGGCCGCGCCACCCCCCAGTTCGGCCTTGGCCGCGTTCCCGCTGCCGCCGCCGCTGCAGGCGCTGGTCAGCACCAGCGCGCCGCCGAGAAAGCCGGCGGCCATGACCTTGCGTATCGACCTCACGTCGACTCCCTCCCTCGATCCCGCCCGCGGTCCCGGCGGGGTCCGACAGATACACGCCGCGGCCAACGGAAAGGTTGCGCCATTCGAGCGGCAATTACCCCATGAACGACGACCGGCCCGACCCCAACGAGTGAGGATCGGGCCGGTCGTTATCGAACCGGGACTACCGGGAGCGCCCGCGGGTAGGACCTCGGGTCCGGCCGCCGGCCGCCGGCCTTCGGCCGCGCGTTCGGGGATCGCTTACCAGTTCGCCCAGGGGAGGTTCCAGCCGCCCAGACCGTTGTCGGGGGCGACCGTCTTCTCCTTGGTGTTCACGACCTTCATGACGTCGCCGATCATCGAGCCGTTGAAGAACTTGCCGGCGACCGAGGCGTCGCTGCCGCCCTTCGTGTCCTGCATCGCGATGCAGCCGTGGCTGCCGTTGCTCTTGCCGAACGGGTTGGCCCAGTAGTTGCCGTGCACGTAGGTGCCCGACCTGGTCAGCCGCATCGCGTGCGGGACGTCGTCGATGTCGTACTCGCCGCCCAGACCCACGGTCTGCGAGTTCATGTGGGTGACCTTCTCCTTGGACATGACCACCATCGTGCCGCCCCACGACGGGGTCGCGTCCGCACCCAGCGTGACCGGGATCGTGCTGGTCACACCGTCCCGGACGACCGTCATCATGTGCGACGCGGCGTCGGCCGTGGAGACCTGCGAGCGGCCGATGGTGAACGGCTCGTCCTTCTCCACGTCGCCGTAGACGCCGGGTGAGACCTCGACGTTCTTCAGCCGGTAGTGGATGGTGACCTTGGTGCCCGACTTCCAGTAGTCGGCCGGGCGGAAGTCGATCCGGCGGGCGCCGAACCAGTGGCCCTTCACCACGGTGCCGTTGTCGGTCTCGAAGGTGATGCCCTTGGCGACGGCGTCCTTGTTCTTGATGTCCTTGTTGAACTCCACCGAGACGATCATGCCGACGCCGTAGGTGCCGTTGTCGGCGATGTTGTCGTTCGTCGACACCTTCTTCTCGGGCGTCAGCGTGGTGAACGAGGTGGTGGACGCGGCCACCAGGCCCTCGGCATCCTTGGCCTGGGCGTTCACCTTGTACACCATGCCGACCGCGAGCGGGCCGCTCGGTGCCCAGCCGGTGCCGTCGGGCGTCATCTCGCCCGCCACCGGCTTTCCGTCCTTGTCGGTCACCTCGACCGAGGCCAGCTTGCCGTTCGCCACCGCGACCTTCAGCGCGTTGGTCGGCGACACGTCCTGCGCGCCGTCCTTCGGCTCGACGCTCAGCACCGCCGCCGAGTTCTTCGGCGACGACGTGCCCTGCGCGTTCGCGCCGGCGGTGTCCCCTGCCGTCGCGACGGCGTCACCGCCCGCGGGCTTGTCAGCAGCCTTGTCGTCGCCGCACGCCGCGGTCAGCAGCAGCGCACCACCCACCAACAGCGCCACCGCTCCACGGTGCACCCGACGATCGGTCCTACGTATCGCGGCGTCCGCCACCCAAACCGGCTTCACGATCTCTCCCCTCCCGGTGTCCACCCTGATGGACGCGCGTTCACCCGGACGGGTTGCACCCCACCGGCCATCTTTCGCGCCGGACTTCGGCACGCGAATCCGAGGATAACGGGACCGGATGAGTGAATCCCGGGGGGAGTCCGGTGAACCAGTGGTGCAACGGAAGTGAAGAACGCCACACCGGACCGGTCCGACGTGCCGGGGTCAGTGCTCCGCGAGCGCGCTTCCCGCGACCCACTGCTCCCAGGGCAGGTTCCAGCCGTTGAGCCCGTTCTGCGGCGGGACGACCTCCCCCGCCGAGGCCGTCACCTCCAGCACGTCCCCCGCGATGGTGTGCTCGAACAGCCAGCCCGCCGGGGTGTCCCGGCCCGTCCCGCCCTGGGTGTCGGCCAGGCCGATGCAGCCGTGGCTGGTGTTGGCGGTGCCGAACACCTCCGGGTCGGCCCAGTAGTTGCCGTGGATGAACGTGCCCGAGGCGGTCAGCCGCATCGCGTGCGGGACGTCCTTGATGTCGTACTCGTCACCCAGACCCACGGTCTGCGAGTTCATCCTGGTCACCCCGTGCTTCTCGGAGACCACCAGGACGCCCCGGTAGGTGGCGTGGTCCGGGTCTCCCCCGGAGACCTTGAGCGTGCGCACCACCTCGCCGCCCCGGCCTGCCCGGACGGTCAGGGTGTGGGCGTCCAGGTCCACCGTGGAGACCCGGGCCCGGCCGATGGTGAAGCGGACCTCCTTGGCCTGGGTGCCGAACTCGCCCGGCGCGCCCTGCACGCCCTTCAGCCGCAGCGCGAGCGCGACCCTGGTGCCGGGCGCCCAGTACGTCTGCGGACGGAAGTCCAGCCGGTCGTTGCCGAACCAGTGCCCGGCCACCTCCACCGGCGGGTCGGTCGTCACCGCGATCGCCTTCTCGACCGCCGCGCGGTTGGCGATCGGGCGGCTGAAGCGCAGCGAGACGGGCATGCCGACGCCGACCGTGGCGCCGTCGTCCGGGGTGAAGAAGGCGACGAAGGTGCGGGCGCGGGCGACCGTCGAGAACGCGGTGCGCCGCACCGCCCTGCGGCCCCGGTCGTCCTCGGCCTCCGCGTCCAGGGTGAGGGCGGCTCCGAGCGGGAGCAGGCCGTCCGGCATCCAGGTCGAGCCGTCGTCGGAGACCGTCCCGGCCACCTCGGCACCCTTGGCGTCCGCCAGCCGGACCGAGACCAGCCGGCCCCCGTCGGCGGTGACCCGGACCGGCCCCTCGGGCGGGACGTCCCGGGCGCCGTCGGCGGGCAGCACGGTGACGGCCGCCCGGGAGGCCGGCGGCGGCTCCGTGCGGCTCGCGGCGGGCGCACCGCCGGCCCGGGATTCGCCGCCCCCGGCCGTGCAGCCGGTCAGCACCGCCAGGCACCAGGCCAGCGCCCCCGCACGCCGTGCCCAAACCCGTCCTCGGGGCCGCATCCCGGGGCCTCCCGCCGTTTCCGTCCGATCACCCGGACAACGAGGACGGTCCCGGCAGGACACGCGGCGGGGCCGGGCCCGCCGCCCCCCGGTGGTACGGCACGTCCCGCGCCCGCGCCCTCCGGGCCGCTCCTCCTCGGGGCCATCCGCCGGTAAGCCTCCGTTCAGCGGGCTTCCGGTCAGCTGGATCAGGGAAGAAGAAGGTGAACGGGGTCCGGGACACCCCGATGCAGGGAGGGCACGGCCATGGCGTCAGGGCAGGAGCTGGAAGCCGGGGTACGGTCGCACGGCGGGCCCACCGCCGAGCCGCCGTGGCCCGGCAGCTGGCAGCCGCTCGGCGCCCGGTTCAGGACCGACGCCCGGGGGCGGCAGGGCACCAACTTCGCTCTCTGGGCGGCCGGCGCCGAGGCCGTCGACCTCTGTCTGTTCGACGAGGACGGCCGGGAGGCCAGGCACCGGCTCACCGAACAGGACTTCCAGACCTGGCACGGCTTCCTGCCCGGCGTGCTGCCCGGCACCCGGTACGGCTTCCGCGTCCACGGCCGCTGGGACCCGTGGACCGGCGCCCGCTGGAACCCGGCCAAACTGCTGCTCGACCCCTACGCCCGCGCCGTCGACGGCTGCTACACCGCGCACGACGCGGTCTGCGCCGCCGTCCGCAACTGGCCCGAGGCCGACGTCGCCGACACCGTCCGGGACAACCGCGACTCGGCCCGGTACGTGCCCAGATCCGTGGTGGTCCACGACGACGACGACTGGTACGACGACCAGCGCCCCAAGACCCCGTGGGCCGAGACCGTCCTGTACGAGCTGCACGTACGCGGCTTCACCATGCGCCACCCCGGCGTCCCGCCCGAGCTTCGCGGCACCTACGCGGGCCTCGCCCACCCGGCCGCCGTCGAACACCTCACCGGCCTCGGGGTCACCGCCGTCGAGCTGCTGCCGGTCCACCAGTACGCCAGCGAGGACCACCTGCAGTCCCGCGGGCTGGCCAACTACTGGGGCTACAACACCGTCGGCTACTTCGCCCCGCACGCCGGCTACTCGGCCTCGGGCAGCCGCGGCGGCCAGGTCGGCGAGTTCAAGCGGATGGTCCGCGCACTGCACGCCGCCGGCATCGAGGTGATCCTCGACGTGGTCTACAACCACACCGCCGAGGCCGGCGAGCTCGGCCCCAGCCTCTCGCTGCGCGGCATCGACAACGCCGCCTACTACCGGCTGCCGCTCAACCGCCCGCGCGGCTACGCCGACTACACCGGCTGCGGGAACACCCTGGACACCCGCCGCCCGCAGGTCGTCCGGCTGATCACCGACTCGCTGCGGTACTGGGTCACCGAGATGGGCGTGGACGGCTTCCGCTTCGACCTCGCGGCCGCCCTCGCCCGCGGCAGCGACGCCGTCGACATGGACCACCCGTTCCTCGCCGCCGTCTCGCAGGACCCGTTGCTCAGCCGGGTCAAGCTGATCGCCGAGCCGTGGGACGTCGGCGCGGGCGGCTACCGGGTGGGCGGCTTCCCGCCGCTGTGGGCCGAGTGGAACGACAAGTACCGCGACACGGTCCGGGACTTCTGGCGCGGCGCCCGCCCGGACGTGCGCGAGCTCGGCTACCGGCTCTCCGGCTCCTCCGACCTCTACCAGTGCGGTGGCCGCCGCCCGTACGCCTCGGTCAACTTCGTCACCGCGCACGACGGCTTCACCCTGCGCGACCTGGTCTCCTACGACCGCAAGCACAACGAGGCCAACGGCGAGGCCAACCGGGACGGCACCGACGACAACCGCTCCTGGAACCACGGCGCCGAGGGCGAGACCGCCGACCCGACCGTCAACGCCCTGCGGCTGCGCCAGCTGCGCAACCTGATGGCCACCCTGCTGCTCTCCACCGGCGTCCCGATGATCACCGCCGGGGACGAGTTCGGCCGGACCCAGGGCGGCAACAACAACGCCTACTGCCAGGACAACGAGGTCAGCTGGCTGGACTGGTCGCTGCTGGCGGACCGCCGCTGGGCCGGGTTGCGCGACCTCACCGCCCTGCTGGTCCGGCTCCGCCGCGCCCACCCGGTGCTGCGGCAGCGGGCCTTCTTCTCCGGCCGGGCCGCCACCCCCGGCGGCCAGCCCGACCTGGCCTGGTTCACCCCGCGCGGCAAGGAGATGACGGAGGCCGACTGGTTCACCCCGACCGCCTGCCTGGGCATGCTGCTCTCCGGCGCCGCGATGTCGGAGCGCGACCAGTACGGCCGCCCGCTGCGCGACGACAGCTTCCTGCTGCTGCTGAACGCCGGCCCCGGCCCGGTCGCCTTCACCCTCCCGGGTGAACCCTGGGCCGCGCCGGACCCCGGGTACCGAACGGTTCTGGACACCGCGGCCGAGGAGACCGGCAACGGCGGCCACGCGCACCGGCCGCAGGACGCCGTCACCCTGCCCGGCCGCTCCCTGCGACTGCTGCGCACTCCCGCGCCGGAGTGAGCCGGAGTGGGCCGGCCGGCACCTGCGCGCAGGTGGCCGGTTCTCGTCGACAGGTCCGAAAACCGGATGAGAAATGACGCGGTCACGACCTACCCTCGCGGCGATGCCCGAGAACCGAACCCCCACGCCCGCGCCCGCCCGCCGGTCGACGGTCCGCTCGCTGCTCCGCCTGTGGCCCTACGCCCGGCCGATCCGGCTGCGGCTGGCCGTCTCGGTCGGCGCCGCCCTGCTCGCGTCGTTCGCCCTGCTGCTCGTCCCGATGGTGCTCGGCCGGATCGTCGACGGACCGATCGCCGACCACGACCTCGGCGCGCTCCCCCCGCTGATCATCCTGCTGCTGGTGCTCGGTCTGCTGGAGGCGGGTCTCTTCTACACCCGGCGGGTCGTCCTGGCCCGCCCCCTGGCCGGGGTGGAGACGGCGATGCGCGGGGACCTCTTCGCCCGGCTCCAGCGCCTGCCGATCGCCTTCCACGACCGCTGGGGCTCCGGCCAGCTGCTCTCCCGGGCCACCGCCGACATGTACACCATGCGGCTGTTCCTGACCTTTCCGCTGGTCTTCCTGATCGTGAACTCGCTGACCTTCCTGGCCGGCACCGCGCTGATGTTCACCCAGGACTGGCGGCTCGCACTGATCGCGCTGCTGCCCGCCGCCCCGCTGATGCTGCTGACCCGGCAGTTCGAGGCCGGCTACTCCGGCGCCGCGCGCCGCGCCCAGGACCAGAACGGCGACCTCGCCACCGTGATCGAGGAGTCCGTCCTCGGCATCCGCATCCTCAAGGCCTTCGGCCGCCACCGGGCGATGGCCGAGCGCTTCCGCGGGCAGGCCCACGCGCTGCGCCGCACCGAACTGCGCAAGGCCGGCCTGCTCGCCAACCTCTGGGCGGTCATCGTCGGCCTGCCCGAGCTGGCGCTCGGCTGCGCGCTGGCGGCCGGCTGCTACCTGGTCGCGCACGACGAGCTGAGCGCCGGCACCCTGGTCGCCTTCCTCTCCACCGCGCTGGCGCTGCGCTGGCCGGTCGAGTCGCTGGGCTGGCTGCTCGCCTACGCCAACGAGGCGGCCACCGCGACCGACCGGTTCTTCGAGGTCCTGGACGAACCGCTCCCCGGGGAGACCGCCGGGACCGCCGGGACCGCCGGGACCGCGGCGGCCTCCTCCTCCTCCTCCTCCGGACCGGACGCCGGGGTGCGCGACGGCGTCCGCCTTACCGGCGTCCGCTTCCGCTACCCGGACGCCCCGCCGGACGAGCCCGACCTGCTCCGCGGCATCGACCTGCACATCCGCAGCGGCGAGACGATGGCCCTGGTCGGCGCCACCGGCAGCGGCAAGACCACGCTCACCGCCCTGCTCCCCCGCCTCTACGACGCCACCGCCGGCACCATCACCCTGGACGGCCGGGACGTCCGCGAACTGCCCCGGGAGCGGCTGCGCGAACTGGTCTCGGTGGCCTTCGAGGAGCCCACCCTGTTCTCGGCCACCGTCCGGGAGAACGTGCTGATGGGTGCGCCCGGCGCCGGCCCGGAGCGGCTGGCCGCCGCACTCGCCACCGCCCAGGCCGGCTTCGTCGAGAAGCTGCCCGAGGGGGTCGGGACCGAGGTCGGCGAGCAGGGTCTCAGCCTCTCCGGCGGCCAGCGCCAGCGGCTCGCGCTGGCCCGCGCGGTGGTCGGCGACCCCGAGTTCCTCGTCCTGGACGACCCGCTCTCGGCCCTGGACGTGCACACCGAGGCGCTGGTCGAAAAGGCGCTGCGGCAGGTCCTCGGCTCCACCACCGCGCTGGTGGTGGCCCACCGGCCGAGCACCGTGCTGCTCGCCGACCGGGTCGCGGTGCTCGCGGACGGCCGGATCGAGGCCGTCGGCACCCACCAGGAGCTGCTGCACGGCTCGGCGCGCTACCGCGAACTGATGTCGGGCGAGTCCGCCCTCGTACCCGAGGCGCTCGTCCCGGAGGGGAGTCCCACCCGATGACCACCACCGTCGAACCCGACCGGAGGACGGCGAAGGACACCCGGGACGGCGCGGGCACCGCGGCCGCACCGGAGGAGGAGCTCCCGCCGCCGCCTGCCGACGAGGAGGACATCCCCGTCCCGCCGGGTGCGCCCCGGGCACTGCTGCGCGCGCTGCTCGGCCCGCACCGGGCCCGGATCGCCGTCGCGATGGCGGTGATCCTGCTCCAGCAGGCCGCGCTGCAGTCCGGCCCGCTGCTGGTGGCGATCGCGATGGACCGCGGTATCCCGGCGCTGCGCGAGCACGACGCCGGACCGCTGATCGCGGTGATCTCCGCCTACCTCTCCTTCGCGCTGCTGAGCACCGCCCTGCAGTGGGCGTTCATCAGGATCAGTGCCCGGATCAACCAGGACATCCTGCTGGAGCTGCGCGGCCGGATCTTCCGGCACGCCCAGCGGCTCAGCCTGGACTTCCACGAGAGGTACACCTCCGGGCGGATCATCTCCCGCGCCACCAGCGACGTGGACGCGCTGCGCGAGCTGCTCTCCGAGGGGCTCCAGGAGCTGCTGACCGTCTTCCTCTCGGTCTGCTCCATCTCGGTGCTGCTGCTGGTGATGGACTGGCGGCTCGGTCTGGTGTCGCTGGCCTCCTTCGTGCCGATGTTCCTGATCGCCCGTTCGTTCCGGAGCCGCTCGCGCCGGGTCTACCGCCGCTCGCGCACCTCGGCCGCCTCGCTGATCGTCCGGTTCACCGAGACCATGAACGGCATCCGCCCCGTGCAGGCGTTCCGCCGCGAGCAGGCCAACGACGCCGCGTTCGGCGTGGTCAACCGGCAGTCGGCCACCGCCACCGCGGACGGCCTGCTGGAGATCGCCCGGTACGTCGGCCTCTCCCGCACCACCGCCAACGTCTGGATCACCGGGGTGGTGCTGCTCGGTGCCTTCCTGGTCACCGACGGCTCCGTGGAGCTGGGCGTGCTCACCGGCTTCGTCCTCTACCTGCGCCGGCTGTTCGACCCGATCGACCACCTGGCGATGTTCCTGAACAGCTACCAGTCGGCCGCCGCCGCCCTGGAGAAGATCGCCGGCCTGCTCGCCCACGAGCCGACCGTGGTCGAGCCGGCCGAGCCCGTGGAACTGCCGGAGCCGCGCGGTGCGGCGGGCGACCGGGTGGTCGGCCGGGAGGTCCGCTTCGAGAAGACCCGCTTCGCCTACCGCACCGGCAAGGAGGTGCTGCCCGCCTTCGACCTGGTGCTGCCGGCCGGACGGACGGTGGCCGTGGTCGGCGCCACCGGCGCGGGCAAGTCGACCGTCGCCAAGCTGCTGGCCCGCTTCTACGACCCGACCGACGGCCGGATCACCCTGGACGGGGTGGACCTGCGCGACCTCGCCACCGCGGACCTGAGGCGCGGGGTGGTGATGGTGACCCAGGAGTCCTTCCTGTTCTCCGGAACCGTCGCCGAGAACATCGCGATCGGCCGTCCCGGCGCCACCCGCGAGGAGGTCGAGCAGGCCGCCCGGGACATCGGCGCGTACGAGTTCATCGCCGCGCTGCCGGACGGGTTCGACACCGACGTGCGCAAGCGCGGCGGGCGGATCTCGGCCGGCCAGCGCCAGCTGGTCGCCTTCGCCCGCGCGCTGCTGGCCGACCCGGCGGTGCTGATCCTGGACGAGGCGACCAGCTCCCTCGACGTGCCGGGCGAGCAGGCCGTCCAGCGGGCGATGCGCACGGTGCTGGCCGGGCGGACGGCGGTGATCATCGCCCACCGGCTCTCCACGGTCGAGATCGCCGACCGCGTCCTGGTGATGGACCAGGGCCGGATCGTCGAGGACGGCACCCCGGAGGAGCTGATCGGCGGTGCCGGCCGGTTCGCCGAACTGCACCAGGCCTGGCGGGACAGCCTGGTCTGAGCCGCACCCCTGCCGAAGGGGCCCCGACGGGGCGGGGGCCGCGGGGATCCGCGGCCCCCGCCCAGCGCTCAGCGCAGCAGCCCGGCGTCCATCCCGGTCGACTCGGCGGGCAGCGCGACCAGGCCCAGCTCGGCCGGCGAGGCCAGCCGCGGGTGCGCGGGCAGCACCCGGACGGTGTACCCGAACGGGCCGGTCCGGGAGAGCTCCAGCGAGCCCTCGTAGCGGGTGCGGCCGTCGAGGTCCGGCCCGCCGACCGGCTTGAGCGCGAGCACCCGGGCGTCCGAGATGCCGTCCGACTCGTCGACCCGTCCGGAGACCACCTGCACCTCGACGTCCCCGGGCTCCAGGGTGCCGAGCGCGACCTGCACCCGCAGCGCCAGCGAGCTGCCCAGCTCCTGCGCCTCGTCGGGGCACTCCGCCTCGACGTGCTCGACCCGGACGGCCGGCCAGGCCTCCCGGACCCGGGCCTTCCAGTCGGCCAGCTCCCGCGCGCCGGCGTGGTCGGCGGCGGCCAGCTCCCGCTGGGCCAGGGCGGCCGGGGTGTACAACCGGTCGACGTACTCGCGGACCATCCGCCCGGCGAGCACCTTGGGCCCGAGGGTGACCAGGGTGTGCCGGACCATCGCGATCCAGCGGTGCGGCAGCCCGTCCGCGCCCCGGTCGTAGAAACGGGCGGCCACCTGGTGCTCGATCAGGTCGTACAGCGCGGCGGCCTCGATGTCGTCCCGCCGCTCGGCCTCGCCGCTGTCCGGGTCGAGGACGCCGCCGGCCTCGTCGGCGGTGGGGATCGCCCAGCCGTTCTGGCCGTCGTACCACTCGTCCCACCAGCCGTCCAGCACGGACAGGTTGAGGCATCCGTTCAGCGCGGCCTTCATCCCCGAGGTGCCGCAGGCCTCCAGCGGGCGCAGCGGGTTGTTCAGCCAGACGTCGCAGCCGGGGTAGAGATGCCGGGCCATCGCCATGTCGTAGTCCGGCAGGAAGACGATCCGGTGGCGGACCGACGGGTCGTCGGCGAAGGCCACCATCTGCTGGATGAGCCGCTTGCCGCCGTCGTCGGCCGGGTGGGCCTTGCCGGCGACCACGATCTGCACCGGTCGTGTGGGGTGCAGCAGCAGCGTCCGCAGCCGGTCCTGGTCGCGCAGCATCAGGGTGAGCCGCTTGTAGGAGGGCACCCGGCGGGCGAAACCGATGGTCAGCACGTCGGGGTCGAGCGCGGAGGCGACCCAGCCGAGTTCGGCCTCGCCGGCGCCGCGCTGGCGCCAGGAGGCCCGCAGCCGGCTGCGGGCCTCGTCGACCAGTTGGGAGCGCAGGGTGCGGCGCAGCTCCCAGACGTCGGTGTTGGCGATCTTCTCCAGCCCGGTCCAGCGCTGCGCGTCGCCGGTCGTCATCGCGGACTCGGCGCGCTCGGCACCGATCTCGGCGGCCCCGAGGCGGACCACCGCCGGGTCGATCCAGGTGGCGGCGTGCACGCCGTTGGTGACCGAGGTGATCGGCACCTCGGCGGGGTCGAAGCCCGGCCAGAGGCCGTTGAACATCGACCGGCTGACCTCGCCGTGCAGGGTGGAGACGCCGTTGGCGCGCTGGGCGAGCCGCAGGCCCATGGCGGCCATGTTGAACAGCTTCGGGTCCCCGCCGCGCCAGGACTCGGCACCGAGCGCGAGCACCTGGTCGACCGGCACGCCGGGCAGCGCGGCGTCGCCGCCGAAGTGGCGGGCGACCAGGTCGCGGTCGAACCGGTCGATGCCGGCCGGTACGGGGGTGTGGGTGGTGAACAGGGTGCCGGCCCGGACGGCCTCCAGGGCGGCGGCGAAGTCGAGGCCGGGCCCGGCCGTGCCGTCGGCGATCAGCTCGCGGATCCGCTCGACGCCGAGGAAGCCGGCGTGGCCCTCGTTGGTGTGGAAGACCTCCGGGGCAGGGTGGCCGGTGAGCCGGCAGTAGGCGCGGACCGCGCGGACGCCGCCGATGCCGAGCAGCATCTCCTGGAGCAGCCGGTGCTCGCTGCCGCCGCCGTAGAGGCGGTCGGTGACGTCCCGCTCGGCGGGCGAGTTGGCCTCGATGTCGGAGTCGAGCAGCAGCAGCGGGACGCGGCCGACCTGGGCCTTCCAGACGTGCGCCGCGAGGGTCCGGCCGCCGGGCAGGGCGAGGTCGACCCGGCAGGGGGTGCCGTCGGTCTCCCGGAGCAGGGTGACGGCCAGTTCGTCCGGATCCAGCAGCGG
Source organism: Kitasatospora hibisci (assembly GCF_043950205.1). Classification (NCBI taxonomy): domain Bacteria; kingdom Bacillati; phylum Actinomycetota; class Actinomycetes; order Kitasatosporales; family Streptomycetaceae; genus Kitasatospora; species Kitasatospora hibisci. The sequence continues at coordinate 2,982,848 of NZ_CP171642.1, forward strand.
GTAGCGCTCCTGCTGCCAGCCGTCCCGGTCGAGGGACTGGCGGAAGTAGCCGTGCCGGTAGAAGAGCCCCACGCCGATGATCGGGACGCCGAGGTCGCTGGCGGCCTTGAGGTGGTCGCCGGCCAGGATGCCGAGGCCGCCGGAGTACTGGGGCAGGGCGGCGGCGATGCCGTACTCGGGCGAGAAGTAGGCGACGGCGGCGGGCTGCGCGGCGACGGCCGCCTGCTCGGCGGCCTGGTACCAGCGCGGCCCGGCCAGGTACTCCCGCAGGTCGTCGGCGAGGTCGCCGAGTCTGCGCAGGAACCGCCGGTCGGCGGCGAGCGCGGCGAGCCGGGCGGCCGGGACCTCCCCGAGCAGGCGCACCGGGTCCTCACCCGTCGCGGCCCAGACCTCCGGGTCCACGGACCGGAAGAGGTCCCTGGTCTCGGGGTGCCAGGACCAGCGCAGATTGAGGGCCAGCTCGTGCAGCGGCTGGAGCTGTTCGGGCAGGACGGTGCGGACGGTGAATCTGCGGATTGCCTTCACGGCGTGAAGCGTAGCCGCGGCCACCGCCGTGGTGGTGCGTCAAGTGGGCTATTGCGCCTCCATTCGGCCTATTGATGAGATCGCATTCGGCGCATTGGACTGCACGGGGGGCGCGCGAGGCGCACTTTCCGGCGGTTCGCGCTACCAATGCATGAACACCGTGGAACAGATCCATTTCCACCGGGCCCATCCACCCGGAGAAGGGTCGAAACTACTGTCGTACCGCTGCGAAAGTCTTGTCCGCGATGCGACTATGAACCAAGGTCGTTGATGCTGTGGGGAGTGCGGCGACGGGTGGCGCCCCCCATGAAGCAGCACGTCCGAATCCTTTTCGCGTTGATCGTTCCTCATCCTCCTTAGCCCATTCGGCGCTCACCGCGCACCGGTGCGTGTCCTCGTCCTCGGCCTGCTCGTTCACGGGTGGGTTGGGTCGCCCAGGGGCGTGGCCCCGAGAGGCGTGCGCCGGGACGCGCGCGGGCTCTCGGGCTCCCCGCCACGGGCTTGGCGGGAGCGGGGCAGGTTGCCGGGGACGGCGGCGCGGGCAGGCTTCCGGTCGCACGGCCTCCCCCACCCAGCAGTCCTCCCGGTACTCCCCCCGGCCCGTGCGGCCCGCGGGAGCTGCCGCCGATCTCGGGCAGGAGTTTGGCATGCACGGCGACACGCGGGACCAGTCCACACCGGTGGCCGACACCCTCGACACAGCGGTCGCGGAATCCGCCGGACGGATGGATTCTGACACTCGGACAGACGCGCCGATGCCGGGACCCCGGGGTGCCGGGGCTATCCGTACGGAGCAGCAGGCAGAGCCGGCCCGACAACCCGGGGCCGAGGAGAGCCGACCCGCGGCACCGCGCAAGCGCACCACCACCCGGCGCAGCGCCACGGCCGCCACGTCCACCGCCGAGACCGCCACCGCGAAGGCCGGCGCAGCGCCCCGCAAGGCCCCCGCCCGGGCCGCGGCGGGTCGGACCTCCCCCGCCCGCAAGACCGCCGCCCGCAAGACGACAGAGAGCGACACCGTGATCGGCCGCATCCCCGTCCTGGACGTCAACCCCCTGGTGGACGCCGGCCGCCGCCCGGCCAAGGCCGTGGTCGGCGAGACCTTCCTGGTCACCGCCACCGTGTTCCGCGAGGGCCACGACGCGGTGAACGCCAACGTCGTCCTGCGCGACCCGCGCGGCCGCAGCGGCCCCTGGACGCCGATGCGCGAGCTCGCCGAGGGCACCGACCGCTGGGGGGCGTACGTCACGCCGACCGCGCCCGGCCGCTGGTCGTACCTGGTGGAGGCGTGGAGCGACCCGGTCTCCACCTGGCGCCGGACCGCCGCCGTGAAGCTGCCCGCCGGGATCGACACCGCACTGGTGCTGGAGGAGGGCGCGCTGCTGCTGGAACGGGCCGCGGGCGGGGTGCCGAAGAAGGAGGGCCGGGCCCACGTGCTGGCCGCGGTGGACGCGCTGCGCGACGCCGGGATGCCGCCGCTCTCACGGCTGGCCGCCGCACTCGCCCCCGAGGTGCTGGACCTGCTGGCCCGCTACCCGCTGCGCGAACTGGTGAGCGCCTCCCGCCCGCTGCCGCTTCAGGTGGACCGCGAGCGGGCGCTGTTCGGCTCCTGGTACGAGTTCTTCCCGCGTTCGGAGGGCGCGGTGGTGGACCCGGCGGGCGTCGAGCCGCCGCGCTCGGGCACCCTGCGCAGCGCCGCCGAGCGGCTTCCGGCGGTCGCCGCGATGGGCTTCGACGTGGTGTACCTGCCACCGGTCCACCCGATCGGCCGGGCCTTCCGCAAGGGGCCGGACAACACTCTGACGGCCGGTCCGCACGACGTCGGCTCCCCGTGGGCGATCGGCTCGCCGGAGGGCGGGCACGACGCCGTCCACCCGGACCTCGGCACCCTCGGGGACTTCGACCACTTCGTCGCCGAGGCCGCGGCGCTGCACCTGGAGGTGGCGCTGGACTTCGCTCTGCAGTGCTCGCCGGACCACCCGTGGGTGAACAAGCACCCGGAATGGTTCAGCCACCGCGCCGACGGCACCATCGCCTACGCGGAGAACCCGCCCAAGAAGTACCAGGACATCTATCCGATCAACTTCGACCAGGACATGGACGGAATCGTCAAGGAGACGATTCGAATCCTCCGGTTCTGGATGTCCCACGGAGTGCGGATCTTCCGGGTCGACAACCCGCACACCAAGCCCGTGGTGTTCTGGGAGCGCGTGCTCGGCGACATCGCCCGTACCGACCCGGACGTCGTGTTCCTGGCGGAGGCCTTCACCCGGCCCGCGATGATGCACACGCTCGGGAAGATCGGCTTCCACCAGTCGTACACGTACTTCACCTGGCGCAACACCAAGCAGGAACTCACCGACTACCTCACCGAGCTCTCCGGTGACTCAGCCGCCTACATGCGGCCCAACTTCTTCGCCAATACGCCGGACATCCTGCACGCGTACCTCCAGACCGGCGGCCGGGCGGCGTTCGCGATCCGCGCCGTCCTGGCCGCCACCCTCTCCCCCAGCTACGGCGTCTACGCCGGCTACGAGCTGTACGAGAACGACCCGGCCCACCCGGGCTCCGAGGAGTACCTGCACTCGGAGAAGTACGAGCTCCGCCCGCGCGACTGGAACCGCACCGACACCCTGGCCCCGCTGCTCACCGTGCTGAACCGGCTGCGCCGCCGCCACCCCGCCCTCCAGCAGCTGCGCGCCCTGCGCTTCCACCCGACCGACAACGACCAGGTGCTCGCCTACTCCAAGACCGCGACCACCCCGGACGGCCTCACCGACCACGTCATCACGGTGGTCAACCTGGACCCGCACCACACCCAGGAGGCCACCGTCACCCTCGACGGGGACGGGCCCTTCGTGGTGCACGACGAGCTCACCGGCGCCGCCTACACCTGGGGCCGGCACAACTACGTCCGGCTCGACCCCTCAGCCGAGCCGGCCCACCTCCTCACGGTTCGGAGGAACCCAGCGTGACAGTGAACGAGCCCGTCCCCGACACCTTCCCCGAGACCTCGAAGAAGAACCTGGACCCGGAGTGGTTCAAGCGTGCGGTCTTCTACGAGGTGCTGGTGCGGTCCTTCCAGGACAGCAACGGCGACGGGGTCGGGGACCTCAAGGGGCTCACGTCCAAGCTCGACTACCTGCAGTGGCTCGGGGTCGACTGCCTCTGGCTGCCGCCGTTCTTCGCCTCGCCGCTGCGCGACGGCGGGTACGACGTCGCCGACTACAAGTCGGTCCTGCCGGAGTTCGGCGACCTCGCCGACTTCATGGAGTTCGTGGACGCCGCGCACGCGCGCGGCATGCGCGTGGTCATCGACTTCGTCATGAACCACACCAGCGACCAGCACCCGTGGTTCCAGGCCTCCCGGGAGGACCCGGACGGCCCGTACGGCGATTTCTACATGTGGGCCGACGACGACAAGCAGTACCCGGACGCCCGGATCATCTTCGTCGACACCGAGACCTCCAACTGGACCTACGACCCGGTGCGCAAGCAGTACTTCTGGCACCGGTTCTTCTCCCACCAGCCGGACCTCAACTACGACAACCCCCGGGTCCAGGACGAGATGATCGCCGCGCTCCGGTTCTGGCTCGACCTGGGCATCGACGGCTTCCGGCTGGACGCCGTGCCGTACCTGTTCGCCCGCGAGGGCACCAACTGCGAGAACCTGCCGGAGACCCACGAGTTCCTCCAGCGGGTCCGCAAGGAGATCGACGCCGACTACCCGGACACCGTGCTGCTGGCGGAGGCCAACCAGTGGCCGGAGGACGTCGTCGACTACTTCGGCGACTTCGCCTCCGGCGGCGACGAGTGCCACATGGCGTTCCACTTCCCGGTGATGCCGCGCATCTTCATGGCGGTCCGCCGGGAGTCCCGCTACCCCGTTTCGGAGATCCTGGCCAAGACCCCGCGTATCCCGCACGGCTGCCAGTGGGGCATCTTCCTGCGCAACCACGACGAGCTGACCCTGGAGATGGTCACCGACGAGGAGCGCGACTACATGTACGCGGAGTACGCCAAGGACCCGCGGATGCGCGCCAACGTGGGCATCCGCCGCAGGCTCGCCCCGCTGCTGGAGAACGACCGCAACCAGATCGAGCTCTTCACCGCCCTGCTGCTCTCCCTGCCCGGCTCGCCGGTGCTGTACTACGGGGACGAGATCGGCATGGGCGACAACATCTGGCTGGGCGACCGGGACGGCGTGCGCACGCCGATGCAGTGGACCCCGGACCGCAACGCGGGTTTCTCCTCCGCCGACCCGGGCAGGCTCAGTCTGCCGCCCATCATGGATCCGGTGTACGGCTACCAGGTGACCAACGTCGAGGCTCAGCAGAGCAGTTCGAGTTCACTGCTGCACTGGACGCGTCGCATGATCGAGATCCGCAAGCTCAATCCGGCGTTCGGTCTCGGGACGTACACCGAGCTGCCCTCCAGCAACCCCGCGGTGCTGGCCTTCGTGCGCGAGCACGAGGGGGACCTGGTCATGTGCGTGAACAACTTCTCGCGGTTCGCGCAGCCGACCGAACTGGACCTGCGGCAGTACGGCGGGCGGTACCCGGTGGAGCTGATCGGCGGGGTGCGCTTCCCCTCGATCGGCGAGTGGCCGTACCTGCTCACCCTCGCCGGCCACGGCTTCTACTGGTTCCAGCTCCGCCGGCCGCCGCGGCTGAGCGGGACCAGGCGATCGAAGTAACGATCCGCCGGAGGCCGCGTCACCGCACCACCGCGGGCAGCACCGCGAGCACCACCTGACCCTCCGGGGGCGCGAGTTGAAACCCCGCGCCCCCGGAGTTCTCTGCACCACCGCGTACGGAGAACAGCCCAACGGCCACCCACACGAAGGCGTGACACCCGAGCGCCCTGCTCGCGTGCCGCAGCCGCCGCGCCGCCGAAATCCGGAAGACTGACGGACCCGGCCAGACCCGTCGGGCAGTCCGCCCGCTTCCGGGGAAAGGGAGTCATGTCCGAAACCTCCCGTTCTCAGGCCCACCTGCACCGCGACACCCCCGCCGGCACCGCCGTGCCGACGGGCCCGCGGGGCGCCGGGGCCCGGAGAACCGCACTGGGGGTCAGCGAACTCGTCCAGGCGGCGCTGCCGCTGATCGCCGAGTGGCTCCCCACCCAGCGCTGGTACGCCGGCAAGGGACGGCCCATCACCGGCCTGACCCCGGTGGTCGGCACCCCGCTCCAGGTCGGCGACCCCGCCCTGCTGCACCTGCTGCTGCGGGTCGAGCACGCCGCCACCGCCGGCGCCCCGCACGGGGACCTCTACCAGCTGCTGCTCGGCGTCCGCTCGCAGGGCCCGGCGGACATCGAGCCGACCGCGGTGCTCGGCCGGCTCAGCCAGGGCCCGTACGACGGCGCCACGCTCTACGACGCGGTGCACGACCCGGAGCTGACCGGACGGCTGCTGGAACACCTGGCCACCGGCGACCGGTTCGGCGCGCTGTCGTTCCGCCGCACCCCCGGCTCCGGCCTCCCCACCAACCTCCCCGGGCGCGCCTCCACCGCCGAGCAGTCCAACAGCTCGGTCATCTACGGCACCTCGTACATCCTCAAGCTGTTCCGGCGCGTCCACCCCGGCACCAACCCGGACCTGGAGCTCTCGCTGGCGCTCTCGCGGGCCGGCTCCACCCGGATCCCCCGGGTCGCCGCCTGGTTCGAGAGCCGCCTGGAGCGGGCCGAGCCGGCCACCCTCGGCCTGCTCCAGCGCTACCTGCCGGAGGCCGAGGACGGCTGGGAACTGGCGCTGGACCAGGTCGGCCGGCTCAAGGGAGACCCGTCGCCCGGCAACTTCGCGATCGAGGCGCACCGGCTCGGCCGGGCCACCGCGGAGGTGCACCGGGTGCTGGCCCGCTCGATGCCGGTGGCCCGGCTGGACCGGGCCCAGACCCGACAGCTGGCCACCGCGATGGCCGACCGCCTGGACAGCGCGGTGGCCGCCGTCCCCGGACTGATGCGCTACCGGGCCGCGCTGCGCAGCGCCTTCCAACAGCTCGCCGACGCCCACCCGGACGGGATGCCGGTCCAGCGGATCCACGGCGACCTGCACCTCGGCCAGGCGATGCGCACCCCGCACGGCTGGGTGCTGCTGGACTTCGAGGGCGAGCCGGCCAAGTCGGTGGCCGAGCGGCGCGAGCCGCAGACCGCGCTGCGGGACGTCGCCGCGATGCTCCGCTCCTTCGACTACGCGGCCGCCCACCTGCTGGCCGGCGGCCCGCCCGACCCGGAGCTGGCCCACCTGGCCGCCGCCTGGGCGCAGCGCAACCGCACCGCGTTCTGCGCCGGCTACACCGCCGGCGGCGGCACCGACCCGGCCGCCTCGCCGGAGCTGATGCGCGCGCTGGAGATCGACAAGGCGGTCTACGAGGTGGTCTACGAGGCCCGGCACCGGCCCAGCTGGCTTCCGATCCCGCTGGCCGCGATCAACCGGCTCGCCCTGACCGTCTGAACCGGGGCCGGCCGACCCGGGCCGGCCGCAACCCGGCCGCCCGCCCCGGCGGTCCGTCCCACCCGTCCCCTTCCCCGCCGCCCGCCCCGCCCACGTTCCCCCGGCTCCACCCCGCTCCCGCCCCCGGAGCAGGCCCACCTTGCCGCCGACGTTCCCGCGGCCACCCCGATTCCGCAGGAGGACCACGCCGTGACGCCGCTCGACCCGCCCGGCCGCACCACCCGTACCGTCCCCGCCACCTTCCTGGCGCCCGCGGACTCCCCCCGGCGCGAGCCCGCGGCGCCCGCCGCGCCCCGGCGCGCCGAACCGCAGCCGCCGGCGGTGGACGAGGGCCCCGCCGCGCCGGCGGGCGCACTGCGCCTGCCCGAGGCGCCGCTTCCGCCCGCCGAGGTGGACCGGCTGGTCGGCGGGAAGCACCACGACCCGCACGCCCTGCTCGGCGCACACCCGGTGCACGGCGGCACCGCGATCCGGGTGCTGCGCCCGTTCGCCGAGCGGGTGGTGGTGGAGACCGCGCACGGCCCGGCGGAGCTCACCCACCAGCAGGGCGGTCTGTTCACCGGCCTGCTGGCCGGCGGCGAGGTGCCCGACTACCGGCTGCTGGTGACCTATCCCGACGGCGCACCGCTGTGCCAGCACGACGGCTACCGCACCCCGCCGACCCTCGGCGAGCTGGACCTGCACCTGATCTCCGAGGGCCGGCACGAGCAGCTCTGGAAGGCGCTCGGCTCGCACGTGCGCACCGTCGGCGGGGTTCACGGCACCGCGTTCGCGGTCTGGGCTCCCAACGCGGTCGGCGTCCGGCTGATCGGCGACTTCAACCACTGGGACGGCACCGGGCACCCGATGCGCTCGCTCGGCTCCTCCGGCATCTGGGAGCTGTTCGTGCCGGGCCTGGCCGAGGGCACCCAGTACAAGTACGAGATCCACACCCGGCAGGGTTGGGTGCTCGACAAGGCCGACCCGCTGGCCCGGGCCGCCCAGTGCCCGCCCGGCACCGCCTCGGTGGTCACCTCGTCCTCGTACCGGTGGCAGGACGACGAGTGGATGGCCCGGCGGGCCCGCTCCGCACACCACCGGGCACCGATGTCGGTGTACGAGCTGCACCTGCCGTCCTGGCGGCCCGACCTCACCACCTACCGCGAGATCGCCGAGGAACTCCCGCGCTACCTCAAGGAGTTGAACTTCACCCACGTGGAGTTCATGCCGGTGATGGAACACCCGTTCGGCGGCTCCTGGGGCTACCAGGTCTCCGGCTACTACGCCCCCACCGCCCGGCTCGGCGCCCCCGACGACTTCCGCCACCTGGTCGACACCCTGCACCGGCACGGCATCGGCGTGATCGTCGACTGGGTGCCCGCGCACTTCCCCAAGGACGACTTCGCGCTGGCCCGGTTCGACGGCGAGCCGCTGTACGAACCGGCCGACCCGCTCCGGGCCGAGCACCCGGACTGGGGCACCCTGGAGTTCGACTACGGCCGTACCGAGGTGCGCAACTTCCTGGTCGCCAACGCGGTGTACTGGTGCGAGGAGTTCCACATCGACGGCCTGCGGGTGGACGCCGTCGCCTCGATGCTCTACCTCGACTACTCCCGCGAGGGCGGCGCCTGGACGCCCAACCAGCACGGCGGCCGGGAGAACCTGGACGCGGCCGCGTTCCTCCAGGAGATGAACGCCACCGTCTACCGCCGCTGCCCCGGCGTGGTCACCGTCGCCGAGGAGTCCACCGCCTGGGACGGTGTCACCCGGCCCACCGACGGAGGCGGCCTCGGCTTCGGACTGAAGTGGAACATGGGCTGGATGCACGACTCGCTGGTCTACATGTCCAAGGAGCCGGTGCACCGCAAGTACCACCACAACGAGATGACCTTCTCGATGGTGTACGCCTACTCGGAGAACTACATCCTGCCGATCTCGCACGACGAGGTGGTGCACGGCAAGCAGGCGCTGGTCGCCAAGATGCCCGGCGACTGGTGGCAGCAGCGCGCCAACCACCGCGCGTACCTGGGCTTCATGTGGGCGCACCCGGGCAAGCAGCTGCTCTTCATGGGCCAGGAGTTCGCCCAGGGGGCGGAGTGGGACCACGAGCACGGCCCGCAGTGGTGGGTGCTCGACGAGGCGTGGCCGGCCGCCGAGGAGCACCTCGGGGTGCGCCGCCTGGTCCGCGACCTCAACCGGCAGTACCTGGACGCCCCGGCCCTCTGGGAGCAGGACACGACCCCGGACGGCTTCCGCTGGCTCGACGGCGGGGCCGCCGACGACAACCTGTTCTCCTTCGTCCGCCACGCGGCGGACGGCACTCCGCTGGTCGCCGTCTGCAACTTCTCCCCCGTCGTCCGGCACGGCCACCGGGTGGGCCTGCCCGCGCTCGACGGCCGCGAGCAGCTCTGGGAGGAGGTGCTGAACACCGACGCCGAGACCTACGGCGGCAGCGGCGTCGGCAACTCCCACCCGGTCAAGGCCGAGACCACCGGGTGGAACGGCCAGCCCCGCAGCGCCGAGCTGGTCCTCCCCCCGCTCGCCACCATCTGGCTCCGCCCGGCCTGAGGCCCGGACCCGGCGGAAGGGGGCCGTCCGGAGTGGACTCCACTCCGGACGGCCCCCTTCCGGCGAGAGCACACGACGAGCCGCGGGCGGAGCCCTACACCGGGGTGATCAGCACCTCGTAGCCGTACGCGTCGGCACAGGCCGCGATGTCACCGGGGTCGGAGGTGAGGATCTCCTCCGCGCGGTAGAGCTCGGCGGTGACCACGACCACCGACCGCACTACGCCATGCACGGGCGGCACTACGGGATCGCGCGGGCCTTTCGCCCCTTGCCCGCAGGGCCCGCCCCCTGCTCGCGGACGTGTGATCGTGGTGCGAAGGTATGGTCGAGATGACCACTCTCTGGGACGACGGGACGGAGACAGCCGCCGTGGCGCGCAGCGTGTACGTGACCGGGATCGACCGGGGGGACGGCCGCCAGGCGGTCGAACTCGGGGTCATGGAACTGCTCACCCGCCAGGTGGACCGCGTGGGGGTGTTCCGGCCGCTGGTGCACGCGCACGCGCCCGGGGAAGCCGGCTCCGACCACGTGGTGGAACTGCTGCGGACCCGCTACCGGCTGGACCTGCCGGCCTCCGAGCTGTACGGCCTCACCTACGAGGAGGCCGCCGCCCTGCAGGCCGCCCAGGGGCAGGACGAGCTGGTCTCCGTCCTGGTCGACCGCTTCCGCGCGGTGGAGCGGCGCTGCCAGGCCGTGCTGGTGCTGGGCACCGACTTCGCGGACACCAACATCCCGGACGAGCTGGCCTTCAACGCCCGGCTCGCCAACGAGTTCGGCGCCGCCGTGCTGCCGGTGATCGGCGGCCACACCCAGGACGCCGAGGCGGTGATCGCCGAGGTCCGCAACGCCCACCGCGCCTACACCGACCTCGGCTGCGCGATGCTGGCGATGATCGCCAACCGGGTCGCCCCGTCCGCCAAGCAGCGGATCCAGCGCAAGCTCACCGAGAAGCTGGCGATCCCCGCGTACGTCATCCCGGAGGAGCCGGCGCTGGCTGCACCGACCGTCGCCCAGCTGGTCGAGGCCACCGGCGCCGAGGTGCTCACCGGAGACGCGGCGGGCCTGGCCCGGGACGTCCGCGACTTCGTCTTCGGCGGCGCCATGCTGCCCACCTTCCTGGACGCACTGACCGAGGGCGCCCTGGTGGTCACCCCCGGGGACCGTGCCGACCTGGTGATCGGCTCGCTGGCCGCGCACGCCGCCGGCGCGCCGCCGATCGCCGGCGTGCTGCTGACGCTCGGCCAGCACCCCGGCCCGAACGTCATGGCGCTGGCCGCCCGGCTGGCCCCCGGCACCCCGGTGGCGGTCGTCCCGGAGGGCAGCTGGCCCACCGCCGCCGCCCTCACCCACCTGGAGGGCAAGCTCTCCGCGACCAGCCCGAGGAAGGCCGAGATCGCCCTCGGGCTCTTCGAACTGCACGTGGACACCGCCGAGTTGACCAACCGGATCGAGGTCGGCCGGTCCGAGCGGGTGACCCCGATGATGTTCGAGCACGAGCTGCTGGAGCGGGCCCGCTCGGCCCGCCGGCACGTCGTCCTCCCCGAGGGCACCGAGGAGCGGGTGCTGCGCGCCGCCGAGATCCTGCTCCGCCGCAACATCTGCGACCTCACCCTGCTCGGCGAGCCCGACGCCGTCCGCCGCAAGGCGGCCGCCCTCGGCATCGCCCTGCCGGTCGAGGACCCGGCGGCCGACCGCGCCCAGGTCCGGATCGTCGACCCGGCCACCAGCCCGCTGCGCCGCCAGTTCGCCGAGCTCTACGCGAAGCTGCGCGCACACAAGGGGATGACGGTCGAACTGGCCCTCGACGTGGTCACCGACGTCTCCTACTTCGGCACCCTGATGGTCCAGGAGGGCATAGCCGACGGCATGGTCTCCGGTGCGGTGCACTCCACCGCCGCCACCATCCGGCCCGCCTTCGAGGTGATCAAGACCTCGCCGGGCGCGGCCATCGTGTCGAGCGTCTTCTTCATGTGCCTGGCCGACAAGGTGCTGGTCTACGGCGACTGCGCGGTCAACCCGGACCCGGACGCCCAGCAGCTGGCCGACATCGCCGTCCAGTCCGCCGCCACCGCCGCACAGTTCGGCGTCGAGCCGCGGGTCGCGATGCTCTCCTACTCGACCGGCACCTCCGGATCCGGCGCCGACGTCGACAAGGTCCGCAAGGCGACCGAGCTGGTCCGCCGGCTGCGCCCGGACATCCTGGTCGAGGGACCGATCCAGTACGACGCGGCGGTGGACGAGCACGTCGCGGCCACCAAGCTGCCCGGTTCGCCGGTGGCAGGCCGGGCCACCGTGTTGATCTTCCCGGACCTCAACACCGGCAACAACACCTACAAGGCGGTCCAGCGCTCGGCCGGCGCGGTGGCGGTCGGCCCGGTCCTGCAGGGTCTGCGCAAGCCCGTCAACGACCTCTCGCGCGGGGCGCTGGTCGAGGACATCGTCAACACCGTCGCGATCACGGCCATCCAGTCGCAGGAGCACGGCCCGTCGCAGGAGGCACAGCAGTGAGTGAAGGCACCCGGGTCCTGGTCCTGAACGCCGGCTCCTCGTCGGTGAAGTACCAGCTGATCGACATGCTGGACGGCTCGCGCCCGGCATCCGGACTGGTCGAGCGGATCGGCGAGGCCGGTGGCCGGCTGGTGCACACCCCGCGTACCGGCGGGAGGCGCGAGGCGGTGCAGGTCTTCGCCGACCACGACGCCGCGCTGAAGGCCGTCGCCCGGGAGCTGGCCGCCGACGGCATCGGTCTCGACTCCCCCGACCTGGCCGCGATCGGTCACCGGGTGGTCCACGGCGGCCTCCGGTTCACCGAGCCGACCGTGGTCACCGACGAGGTGCTCCGGGAGATCCGCCGGCTCATCCCGGTGGCCCCGCTGCACAACCCGGCCAACATCACCGGCATCGAGGTGGCCCGCGCGCTGCGCCCGGACCTGCCGCAGGTGGCCGTCTTCGACACCGCCTTCCACGCCTCGATGCCCGAGCACGCGGCCCGGTACGCGATCGACCGGGCGGTCGCGGACGAACACCGGGTGCGCCGCTACGGCTTCCACGGCACCTCCCACCAGTACGTCTCGCGGGCCACCGCCCGGCTGCTCGGCAAGGACCCGGCCGAGGTCAACGTGATCGTGCTGCACCTGGGCAACGGCGCCTCCGCCTCCGCGGTCTCCGGCGGGCGCTGCGTCGACACCTCGATGGGCCTCACCCCGCTGGAGGGCCTGGTGATGGGCACTCGTTCGGGTGATATCGACGCGGGCGTGGTGTTCCACCTGCACCGGGTCGGAGGCCTGTCCGTGGACGAGATCGACACCCTGCTCAACCGCCGCAGCGGCCTGCTCGGCCTCTGCGGGGACAACGACATGCGCGAGATCATGCGCCGCGCGGAGGAGGGCGACGCGGACGCCCGGCTGGCCTTCGACGCGTACGTCCACCGGCTGCGCAAGTACATCGGCGGCTACTACGCGGTGCTCGGCCGGGTGGACGCGATCGCCTTCACCGCCGGCGTCGGCGAGAACGCGGCCCCGGTACGGGCGGCGGCCACCGCCGGGCTGGAGGAGCTGGGGATCGCCGTCGACCCGGAGCTGAACTCGGTGCGCTCCGGCGAACCCCGGATCATCTCCTCCGCGTACTCCCGGGTGGCGGTCGCCGTGGTGCCCACCGACGAGGAGCTGGAGATCGCGCGGCAGGCGTTCGCCCTGGTCCACCGGACGTCCGCGGACTGACCCCCCGTCGTCTCGGTCCGCGAAATCCTTCGTCGGCGATTCCTCACGATTCGCGCCGAATGCACCTATAACACGAACGGATAGACTGACCGATATGCGCCGAGCGAAAATTGTCTGCACCCTGGGTCCGGCCACGGACTCCTACGAACAGCTGAAGGCCATCGTCGAGGCGGGCATGAACGTCGCCCGACTGAACATGAGCCACGGCACCCACGCGGACCACGAGGAGCGGTACCGCAAGGTCCGCCAGGTCTCGGAGGACACCGGCAAGGCCATCGGCGTCCTTGCCGACCTCCAGGGTCCCAAGATCCGTCTGGCGACCTTCGCCAACGGCCCGGTGACCGTCGACAACGGCGACGAGTTCATCATCACCACCGAGGACGTCCCCGGCGACCAGCACATCTGCGGCACCACCTACAAGGGCCTGCCCGGCGACGTGAAGCCCGGCGACCCGATCCTGATCAACGACGGCGTCATCGCCCTGGAGGTCGTCAGCGTCGACGGCCCGCGGGTGAAGACCGTGGTGGTCGAGGGCGGCGTGCTCTCGAACAACAAGGGCATCAACCTGCCCGGCGCGGCCGTGAACGTGCCCGCCCTGTCCGAGAAGGACAAGGACGACCTGCGCTTCGCCCTGGAGCTGGGCGTCGACATGATCGCCCTCTCCTTCGTCCGGAACGCGGCCGACATCAAGGACGTCCACGAGGTCATGGACGAGGTCGGCATCCGCGTGCCGGTCATCGCCAAGATCGAGAAGCCGCAGGCCGTCGAGGCCATGGAGGAGATCGTCCTCGCCTTCGACGCCATCATGGTGGCCCGTGGCGACCTTGCGGTCGAGTACCCGCTGGAGCGGGTGCCGCTGGTCCAGAAGCAGCTGATCACCCTGGCCCGCCGGAACGCCAAGCCGGTCATCGTCGCCACCCAGATGATGGAGTCGATGATCCACGCCTCGCGCCCGACCCGCGCCGAGGTCTCCGACGTCGCCAACGCCATCCTGGACGGCGCCGACGCGGTGATGCTCTCCGCCGAGTCCAGCGTCGGCAAGTACCCGGTCGAGACGGTCCGCACCATGAGCCGGATCTGCGAGAAGGCCGAGGAGGAGCTGCTCGCCCAGGGCCTGCAGCCGCTGAACCCGGGCCGCAAGCCGCGCACCCAGGGCGGCTCGATCGCCCGCGCCGCCTGCGAGCTGGGCGACTTCCTCAACGGCACGGCGCTGGTCGCGTTCACCAAGTCCGGTGACACCGCGCGCCGGCTCTCCCGCTACCGGTCGCCGATCCCGGTCATCGCGTTCACCCCGGACACCGCCACCCGCAACCAGCTGTCGCTGAGCTGGGGCGTGCAGGCGTACGTGACCGAGCAGGTGGGGTCGACCGACGAGATGGTCGCGCAGGTCGACCGCGAGCTGCTGCGCATGGGCGAGCTGGGCGAGGGCGACACCGTCATCGTCACCGCCGGCTCGCCGCCCGGCGTCCCCGGCAACACCAACATGGTCCAGGTCCACCACCTGGGCACCCGCGGCGAGTAGTCGCCCGGGAACGCCCGTGGGGCGGCCCCCTCCACTGTGGAGGGGGCCGCCCCACGGGCGTTGTCGGAGCCGGTGCGGGCGGCCCCGGAGACCCGCGCCCGGCCCTAGAGGTTGCCGACGTACGGCGTGTCGTCGTTGTAGAGCCGCATGCCGGGGATCTTCAGCGTGCCGCCGAACTGGCCGGCCTGGACCGCCGTGACCCCGGTCATCTCCAGCCAGAGCGGGATCTCCAGCTTGCCGATCAGGTCGTACAGCCACTGCGGCAGCGGGCCGTCCGGGGTGAGGGTGAGCTCGCCCAGGTCGATCGGGACCGGCAGGCCGAGCACCTTGGAGAGGTGGCCCGACATCCGCTCCACGTACATGGTGACCGGGCCCTTGCGCATGGTGGAGACCGAGCCCGGCGCGCCCTTGACGTGGAAGGTCTTGCCGTTGCCCTCCAGTGTCGACATGTCGAGGTTCTCGATGTCCACGCTGTCGACCACGAACTTCAGCACCCGTTTGGTGCCGGTGGGCGTCTGGACCTTGACCACGCCCATCAGCACGGCGTGGTTCAGCGTCAGCCGGCTGGTCTGCAGGGTCCAGTTCTGGTCCGGGACGAGGATCGGGTTGTCCGGAGTGTCCCCGGCCGAGAGGCCCTTCAGCGGGACGAGACAGTTCGGGTTCGCGCTCGGCGAGGCGGAGGCGGAGGCGGACGGCGTCCGGGCCCCGGACGACGGCGCCGCCGAGCCGGTGGCCTTGGTACCGGCGGACGGCTTCGCGGCGGTCTTGCCGCTGCCCGCCGAGGTGGACGCCGCCGGGCTGGGCGCGCCCGACGCGGCGCCGGACGGCGTGGCCGCGGGGGCCGGGCCTGCGACGGAGGACGGCGCGGGCGCCTGGGTGCCCGGGGCCGGGGCCGCCACCGCGCGGTTGCCGCCGGCGGGCGCCGGGGCGGCGGACGGTGCGGCCGGCGCCGGCGCCGCGCTGCCGGTGGAGGCCGACGGGCTGGGCGAGGCGCTCGGGTTCAGCAGGTTGGTGATGCCGCCGACGACGTCGTCGATCAGCCCGGCCTGGACCACCCCGCCGGAGCCCCCGGCGGTCGCGGACCGGACCGGGGCCGAAGCCGGGCTCGACGCGGGCGCCGGGGCCTGACTGCTCGGCCCGGACGTCGGAGCCGTCGGGGCCGCCGGAGTCGTGGAGGCCTCCGTCGGCGCGGGCGCCTTCGAGGGCGCGGCCGGTGCGGTGGTCGGGTCCGCCGGGAGCGGCACGGACGGACCGGGCAGCGGCGGGGGCAGTTCGCTCTTCGGAACGGGCGTCTCGGCGACCGTGGGCGGCTGCACCGGGGTGTCCGGCGCGCTGGCGCAGGGCTTCCCGGCGGCGGGCTCGGCGACGGCCGCGTTCGGCGTGTAGGTGGCGGCCATCAGCAGCGCGGTCGGCACCGCGGCCATGGCCAGCGCCCGCCCCCGCAGCCTGACCCGGACCGGCGTCCGGCGTGCGGCGTGCCGGCCGGAGCGCTGCTCCGGCCCGGCGGGCCTGCCCTGCTGCTCCTCCGGGGCGGTCACCGTGCCTCCTCGGCGTCGCCGCCCTGCTGCCGCGGGAGGGTGCCCTCGGCGGTCGGGGCCTTGTCGAGGGCCGGTCGCTCGCCCTGACCGGGCACGGCCGGCAGCGGCGCGGTGGCGGCCTCGGCGGCCGGCGGGACCGCCTTCTCCGGGGCGGCCTTCTCCGGGGCGGCCTCCGCGACGGGGTCGGCGGCGACGGCCGCGGCGGTGGCGGTGTCGACGGCCGGCTCGCTCGCAACGGGGTTCGGCGCCCAGGCGACCATCAGCCCGCCGCCGATCAGGCCCGGCAGCAGCGACATGCCGAAGCCGGAGAGGTTGGAGACCGGGATAGACACCAGGGTGAGCAGCATGGTGGCGACACCGGCGAAGATCCGCACGGCGGACTGGAACCAGGCGGTCAGCCCGAGCACGATCAGCAGGATGCCGATGATCAGTGAACCGGCGCCGGCCGTGGTGGCCATGGCCACCGTCATGCCGTTCAGCGAGAGCTTGGCGTAGGGGAAGTACATGATCGGGACGCCGGCGAACATGGCCAGCAAACCGCCGTAGAACGGCCGGGACCGGCGGAAGTTACGGAACACCCGGCGCACCCACTGGACGGGGTTCTCGTGGTCGGCGGGCCGCAGCTCGGCAAGGGCGCTGGACACGGTGCAGCTCCTCGATGGTGTGAACGAGGGGAGGAACGGGAGGGGGAGGCCCGGGGACGGCGCACACACCGTCCCCGGCCCCCCGGGTGCCGTGCTCGGCCACGGGTCGCAGGACCCGCCGCCGGTCAGCGGCCTAGTAGCACTCGTGCCCGCCGTCGGTGTGCAGGTTGAGCTTCAGGCCGTTCAGCGTGAAGGTGCCCGCCGAGGTGGCCCAGGCGGTCTGCTGCACGTTGTACAGGTCGGCCGCCTCGGCCGCCTGGGCGAAGCCGACCTTGCCGGTGGGCTTGGTGCTGCCCGGCAGCGCGCCCGTCCACTTCGCGGTCGCGGTGCCCTGGAGGGTCGCGGCGTCCTGGCCGATGTTGATGTTGGTGAACACGGCGTCCGCGTTCAGCTGGTCCAGGTCGATCAGCAGGTTCTTGGCGGAGACCTGCTTCGCCACGTCGTCGGAGTAGCCGGCCTCCAGACGCAGGGTGATCTTGGGCAGCTTCCACGGCAGGCCGGGGATGATGTTCGGGTCGGTCACCACCGACTGGCAGAGGCCCTTGATGGTGGCCGAGTCGAAGGCCGAGACGGCGACCGGGTGCGGAGTGCCGTTGGCCTCGGCGTCGATGGAGCCGAACTGCGCGAAGTTCTTGCCGTGCAGCTCCTGCGTGGTGACCTTGAAGCTCTGGCCGGAGACGCTGAACGACGCCGCCAGCGCGTTGTTCGCCATCGCGACGCCGACCGCGGCGGTGGCGGCGATGCCCGGCACCATCACGAGGGCGAAGCGCTTCCAGCGGGTCTTGCCGTAGGTCTGGGACATGCGAGTCCTCCTTCTAGGACGTACATCTCCGGCGCCCGGCGGTGCGTCCCGCACCGATGGGGGCCTGGGATGGGAGAGAGCTACGTCCTCGGTAGCGGAGAGCGCCGTGGGCGTCGTCGGACGCGGGAGCGGCCGGCACACAGCGGCACTCCCGTCCCTTCACCGACCACCCCTGCGGGGTGGCGGGCAGGACCGACGACATCGGCGATCACCCCCGAGCGACAACCAGCGACCGCGCGGGCCGCGCGGCCGGTCGAAGGACAGGAACCGCCGTGGGACCGCGGATACCCCCCTGCCCTCCCTGCCGTCGGCCGTGACCGACGGCTCGCCCGGTGGGGATCCCTCACTCCGTCCGCCGACCGGCTGCCGGGGTATGGAGTCTGGGACCGGGCGTCGCCGATGCTGCTTGAATCCCGGGCGAAGCACAAGGGGTTCATTACTGACGGGTAATCCAACATCACACGTCGGCGATCATGGAATCGGCCGACCACTCACCCAGCGTGACGAAATGAAGGAAACGTGACGACGAAATCCGCCGGAAACACCTGCGAAACACCCGTGGGTGGTCACCGGAAGTGACCACCCACGGGTGTTGTCAAGATTTGGTAAACCTCTCACGCGATGACCGGATTGTCGCCAAATCACCAGCGACACCGCAGGTCACCCCCGGTGCCAGAACGCGCCGTAGGCGGTGTCCGGCCGGGCCCGGCGCAGCGGACTCAGAACAGCACGCGGGCCAGCGCCGTGCGCGCCGCCGTCACCCGCGGATCCTCGGGGCCGATCACCTCGAACAGCTCCAGCAGCCGGAGCCGGGCGGTGTCCCGGTCCTCGCCGAAGGTCTTGCCGACGGTGTCCACCAGCCGGCCGAAGGCGTCCTCGACGTGCCCGCCGACCAGGTCCAGGTCGGCCGCCCGCAGCTGCGCCTCGACGTCCTTGGGGTCGGCCGCGGCCGCCGCCCGGACCGCCTGCGGGTCGAGCGCCTCGACCCGGTGGAGCAGCTCCGCCTGGGCCAGGCCGAGCCTGGCCTCGGTGTTGCCCGGCTGGTCGGCCAGCACGTTCCGGTACGCCTGAACCGCACCGCCCAGGTCACCCCGGTCCAGCGCCTCGTGCGCGGCCGCCAGCGCCGGGTCCTCCGGGACCGCGGGCGCGGCCTCGCCGGCCGCACCGGGCTCACCGGAACCGCCGACCACGCCGAACCGCTGCTCGGCGACCAGGATCAGCTGGTCCAGCACCTTGCGGACGTTGGCCTCGCTCTCGGCCCCCTGGAACAGCGGGACCAGCTGACCGGCCACCACGGCCATCACGGCCGGGATGCCCTGGATGCCGAACTGCTGGGCGAGCAGCTGGTTGGCCTCGACGTCGATCTTGGCGAGCACGATCCGGCCGGCGTACTCGTCGGCCAGCCGCTCCAGGATCGGGCTGAGCTGCTTGCACGGGCCGCACCACTCGGCCCAGAAGTCGATGACCACCGGCACTTCGGTGGAGCGCTGGACGACCTCGGACTCGAAGGTGTCCTCGGTGACGTCGATGACGAGCTCGTACGCGGGCCGGTCGGGTGCCACCCCGGCCGCCTCGGCGGCGGCCGCCTGGCGGGCCCGCTCGGCCCGGGCCTGCTCGGCCTTCTGGGCGGCCTCGCCGGCCGCCTTCACTGCGGCGAGATCGACCGCACCGCGCAGGGCGGCACTGTTGGGACGCGAATTCCGTGGCTGCATGGCACCATCCTCCCCCGTCCGCGCCGCTCCCGGGCACCAACCTGGGAAAACCGCCCCGCGCGGGCTGCGCGGCACCGGCCTCCCGGGCTGACGCCCACCCCCTGAAACCTGAACCGTTCGGTGCGGATCCCCACCCGCACCCGCGCCGCCCCCGTCCCACGGGGCTGCGGCGCCTGGTCGTCACTGCTTTCGCTACGACTCGTAGCGTAACTGGATCGAGGGCCCCCGCCGCAACCCCATCCACCGTTCCCGGGACGTGAGCTGCCCCACTTTCCCGGGCGGCCGGGCTGACCTGGAGTGCGGGCAGTCGCTACCGTTACCGGTCCCATCCATGTTACTTACCAGTAAATCGCAAGGAGGCGCGGTGCCGGCCCCCCAGCCCCCCGTGACCCCGGACCGGCCGACCGTCCGGGACGGCCTCCCGGCAGCCCCGGAGAGCCCGGACGGCACCACAGCCAGGGCCAAGGGCAGGCCGCGCAGCGCCGCCGCCGACCGCGCCATCCTGGACGCCACCCGCGAGGCCCTGGCCGAGCTGGGCTGGGGCGGCCTGACCATGGGCCACGTGGCCACCCGGGCCAAGGTCGCCAAGACCACCCTGTACCGCCGCTGGCCGTCCAAGAACGAGCTGGTGGTGGACGCCGTCGCGAGCCTCTTCGACGAGCTGGTGATGCCCGACCTCGGCAGCCTGCGGGCCGACATCGAGGCGGTGGTGTCCCAGTTCGCCGCCCTGCTGGCCCGGCCGGAGACCCAGGCGGCGCTGCTCGCCCTGTTCGCCGAGGGCACCCGCGACCCGCAGCTGCGGCGACGGATCCGGGAGGCGATCGTCGACCCGCAGAAGCGCCTCGTCCGGCAGGGCCGGGCGGCCGCGCAGGTGCGCGGTGAGCTGGCTCCGGACTGCGACGAGACGGCGGCCTGCGAGGAGGTGGACATCATCTTCGACACCATCGCCGGGACGGTGGAGCACCGGGTGCTGGTGAGCGGTGAGCCGATCACCGCCGAGTGGACCAGGCGGTTCACCGATCTGCTGCTCGGGCCGTTCCCCAGCCTGGTGCCCTGACCCACGCGGTCCGGCGTCCGGGCACGCCGAAGCCGCCCCCGCGCATTCCGTACGGGGGCGGCTTCGGCACGCGGGGCCGGGAAGCCGTCAGAAGGCGGCGGGCTCCCGGTAGATCCCCCACTCCTCGCGCAGGGCGTTGCAGATCTCGCCGAGGGTCGCCTCCGCCCGGACGGCGTCCAGCATCGGCGGGATCATCGACTCGCCGGAGCGCGCCGCCGCCAGCATGGCGTCCAGCCCGGCGCGCACCGCCGCCTCGTCCCGGCCGGCCTTGCGCTCGCGCAGCACGCGCACCTGCTCGCGCTCGACCTCGTGGCTGACCCGCAGGATCTCCAGCTCGGGGGTGACGCTGCGCGGGTGGCAGTTGACGCCGACGACGCGCTTCTCGCCCTTCTCCACCCCCTGCTGGTACTGGAAGGCCGCCTCGGCGATCTCCCCGGTGAACCAGCCCTCCTCGATCCCGCGCAGGATGCCGGAGGTGATCGGGCCGATCTCGTGGTCCTCGCGGCCCTTGTCCAGGATCCGCTGGAAGATCGCCTCGGCCTGCTCCTCGATCCGGTCGGTGAGCGCCTCGACGTACCAGGAGCCGCCCAGCGGGTCGGCCACGTTGGTGATGCCGGTCTCCTCCATCAGCACCTGCTGGGTGCGCAGGGCGATCTCGGCGGCCTGCTCGGACGGGAGCGCCAGGGTCTCGTCCAGGGCGTTGGTGTGCAGCGAGTTGGTGCCGCCGAGCACCGCCGAGAGCGCCTCGACGGCGGTGCGGACCACGTTGTTGTACGGCTGCTGTGCGGTCAGCGAGACGCCGGCGGTCTGGGTGTGGAAGCGCAGCCACTGCGCCTTGTCCGTCGTGGCGCCGAAGCGGTCGCGCATCCAGCGGGCCCAGATCCGGCGGGCGGCGCGGAACTTGGCGATCTCCTCGAAGAAGTCGAGGTGGGCGTCGAAGAAGAACGAGAGGCCGGGCGCGAAGACGTCCACGTCCAGGCCGCGGGAGAGGCCCAGCTCGACGTAGGCGAAACCGTCCGCCAGCGTGTACGCCAGCTCCTGCGCGGCCGTCGCCCCGGCCTCGCGGATGTGGTAGCCGGAGACCGAGAGCGGCTTGTACGCCGGGATGCCCTCGGCGCAGTACGCCATCAGGTCGCCGATCAGGCGCAGGTGCGGCTCGGGGGCGAAGAGCCACTCCTTCTGGGCGATGTACTCCTTGAAGATGTCCGTCTGCAGGGTGCCGTTGAGCACCGCCGGGTCGACGCCCTGGCGCTCGGCGGCGACCAGGTACATGCAGAAGATCGGGACGGCGGGTCCGCTGATCGTCATCGAGGTGGTGACGTCGCCGAGCGGGATGCCCTGGAACAGCACCTCCATGTCGGCGGCCGAGTCGATCGCCACACCGCAGTGGCCGACCTCGCCGAGCGACTTCGCGTCGTCGGAGTCGTAACCCATCAGGGTGGGCATGTCGAAGGCCACCGAGAGGCCGCCGCCGCCCGCCTCCAGGATCATCCGGTAGCGCTCGTTGGTCTGCTGCGCGTTGCCGAAGCCGGCGAACTGGCGGATGGTCCACGTCCGCCCGCGGTAGCCCGTCGGGTGCAGGCCCCGGGTGAAGGGGTACTCACCCGGCCAGCCGATCCGCTCGAAGCCCGGCACGGCCTGCCCGGGGGCCGGCCCGTAGACCGGCTCGACCTCGTCGCCGGAGAGGGTGGTGAAGTCCGCGTCCCGCTTGCGGGCGCTGTCGTACCGCTGCTGCCAGCGCTGCCGCCCGCGCTCGATCTCCTCGGCGTCCATGGCCAAGAACTCCGCTCCGTACGGCCGCCACGGCATCGGGCGGCACAGCTATTAGGACGTCCTACTAATTTACTCGGACGTCCTAGTACTTGTCGACGGCAACACGGCCCCGGACGTCCGGACGGGCCGCGGACACGCGAGAGGGCGCCCCTCCCCCGGGCAGGGGAGGGGCGCCCTCTCAGGCGCTACGGCTCAGACGCCGGCGGCCTGCCGGGCGGCCCCGCCGGCCGGCAGCTTGGCGGCGGCCTCCGCGGCCACCCGGCGCTCGGCGAAGAAGGAGGCGAACGGGATGCAGCCGGCGGCCAGGGTGAAGACCATCCGGCCGAGCGGCCACTTGAGCTTCTGGCCGAGCAGGAAGGTCACCACGAAGTACCCGATGTAGAGGTAGCCGTGCAGCATCGCCACGTACGTGGTCAGGTCCTCGGCGGTGTCGAAGCCGTACTTCGCCACCATGAAGCCGCAGAACACCAGCAGCGCCACACCGGTCGCCACGGCCAGGGCCCGGTACCAGCCCAGCAGGGGGGTCGCCTTCATACTCACATCGCCTCGCTCGGCAGGATCGGCCGGTACGCCCCGATCCGCGCACCGCTCCGAACGAGGGTAGCCGCCGCTTACGGGTGCGCCGCGCAGCGGCCTCGGGCCTGTCCCGTGGATCACGGCGGCCCCGGGCCGGTCCCTACTCGGCCGGGGCGCCGCCCTCCTCGGTGAAGTCGCCGG
Organism: Kitasatospora hibisci; assembly: GCF_043950205.1. Taxonomy (NCBI): domain Bacteria; kingdom Bacillati; phylum Actinomycetota; class Actinomycetes; order Kitasatosporales; family Streptomycetaceae; genus Kitasatospora; species Kitasatospora hibisci. The sequence goes on from NZ_CP171642.1 coordinate 3,005,858, forward strand.
CGGCCACCCGCAGCGGCTTGAGCAGCTCGAAGACCTGCCGACACTGGTCGGCGCCGTACTCCTCCAGGCCGAACTCCATCGCCATCAGCTCCCGGGTGGCGTCCTCCACCGCCTCGCGGCCGCGCGCGGTGATCGCGGCGAGCACACCGCGGCCGTCCAGCGGGTTGGGGCGGCGGGCGACCAGGCCGGCCCGCTCCAGGCGGTCGACGGTGTTGGTGACGCTGGTCGGGTGGACCATGAGCCGCTCGCCGATCTTGGACAGCGAGAGCTCGCCGGTCCGGCTGAAGGTGAGCAGCACCAGCGCCTCGTAGCGGGCGAAGGTCAGCCCGTACGGCTTGAGCACCGCGTCCACCCGCGAGAGCAGGATCTGGTGGGCGCGCATGATCGAGGTGATCGCCGCCATCGAGGGCACGGAGCCCCAGCGGCGGGTCCAGAGCTCGTCGGCGCGGGCGATCGGGTCGAAGTCGAGTGCGAGGGGCTTGGGCACCTCCTTACCGTACCGGCGGGCGGGACGGGTGTTACCAGGCGTCCTGATGGTGGACAAGCGCGAGGCGTGGCGGGATCCCGCCAGCGGGGCGCGCTGGTCCGTACCAGCACGTTGCACGGATGTGAACGGGCGGCAACAGTCCACGACAGGCGGGCGGTTGACGCCGGGACGGGCGTCCGGCCCGCGACCAGGCGTCGGTTCGGGCGGTAACCCGCTGAAAGGCGGGGCGTTTTGACCGATTTTGTCGCCCTGTTCACAATCCGCCGGACTGGCGAGACCTGGCCAATCGGTGAACCAGACCTGTCATTTCACTTGTTGGATTGTCATGCTTTCGGCCAGCCCCGTCCGGCAGGCCGTCACCCCACTCATGGCGGCCCGCCGCTCGACTGCACGGAGCAGCACGTCAGCGCCCGTTCCGCCCCTCAGGTGCCAACCCCGGCACCCCGGAACGCGGTGCGACCGCGCACACGCGGTTTCCCGGAAGGACCCTGTACGTGAAGCGAAAGCTCGCAGCCGGCGCCGTACTCTCCGCCACCGCCCTCCTCACCGGCGTCATCCAGGTGAGCACCGCCGCCCAGGCCGCCCCGACCCCGTCGGCCGAGGCCCAGGCCGCGCAGCAGCGCGAGGCCGTCCTCTCGGTGGCGAAGGGGCAGGCCGACCCGCTGGCCAAGGCACTGGCACTGGGCGGCCAGGAGAAGCTGGTCGCCAAGGACGCCGTGGTGGACGCCAACGGGACCCGCCACCTCCGCTTCGAGCGCACCTTCGCCGGTCTGCCCGTCCTCGGCGGCGACCTGGTCGTGCACCAGGCCGCCGACGGCGCAGTGAAGTCCGTGGACAAGGCCGTCACCGCGCAGATCGCCCTGCCGAGCCTGACCCCGAAGATCCCGGCCGACCAGGCGTCCGCCCAGGCCTCCGGTGCGGTCCAGGCGACCGTCGGCATCGCCGCCGACAAGGACGAGTCCCCGCTGAAGGAGGTCCACCAGGCCGGCGCCGCCCAGCTGGTGGTCTGGGCCGCCGACGGCAACCCGCGCCTGGCGTACCGGACGACCGTCGAGGGCCTGCGCGCCGACGGCACCCCGTCGAGCCAGCTGCTGGTCACCGACGCCGCAACCGGCGAGGTGCTCTCCACCCACGAGCAGGTGCAGACCGCGACCGGCACCGGCAAGGGCGTCTTCGTCGGCACCGTCCCGCTGACGACCACCCTGAGCAGCTCGACCTACCAGCTCAAGGACGCCACCCGCGGCGGCCAGTCCACCAGCGACCTCAAGAACCGCACCAACGGCTCGGGCACCCTGTACACCGACGCCGACAACGTCTGGGGCACCGGCACCGTCTCCAGCGGCCAGTCGGCCGCGGTGGACGCGCAGTTCGGGGCGGCGGCCACCTGGGACTACTACAAGAACTCCTTCGGCCGCCTCGGCATCAAGAACAACGGCGTCGGCGCCGCCAGCCGCGTGCACTACGGCCGGAACTACGTGAACGCGTTCTGGAACGACTCCTGCTTCTGCATGACCTACGGGGACGGCAGCGGCAACACCCACCCGCTGACCGAGCTCGACGTGGCCGGCCACGAGATGACCCACGGCGTCACCTCGGCCACCGCGGGCCTCAACTACTCGGGCGAGTCCGGCGGCCTGAACGAGGCCACCTCGGACATCTTCGGCAGCATGGTCGAGTTCTCCGCCAACCTGGCGTCCGACACCCCGGACTACCTGATCGGCGAGCTGATCGACATCAACGGTGACGGCACGCCGCTGCGCTACATGGACAAGCCCTCGAAGGACGGCGGCTCCGCCGACTACTGGTCCTCCGGCGTGGGCAACCTGGACGTCCACTACTCGTCCGGCGTGGCCAACCACTTCTTCTACCTGCTGGCCGAGGGCAGCGGCGCCAAGACCATCAACGGCGTCGCCTACAACAGCCCGACCTCCAACGGCTCCACCGTCACGGGCATCGGCCGGACCAAGGCCGCGGCCATCTGGTACCGCGCCCTGACCGTGTACTGGACCTCCACCACCAACTACAAGGGCGCCCGCACCGGCACCCTGAGCGCGGCGGCCGACCTGTACGGCGCGGGCAGCGCCGAGTACAACGCGGTGGCGGCCGCCTGGAGCGGCGTCAACGTCAACTGACGCCAGCGCCGGAGGGGCGCCCGGGGTCCTCACTGGGAGGGGAGGCCCCGGGCGCTCCTGCGTTCCCGCGGCCGGGCGACGCGAACCGGGCGGGCGGCTCGGACGGGCGGCTCGGACGGGCGGCCGGGACGGTTAGCAAGCGCCGCCGCCCCCGGCAAGCCCGCCCGCTGGCGGGATCCCGCCAGCGGGCAGATCGCCCGATCCGGACATCCGCCCCACCCGCACCACGGGCACCGGCGACTGGCGAGACCTGGCCAATCCCGGCCATCGCCCTGTCCTTTCCCGCACCGAAGTTGTCATGCTTCTGACCAAGCCCCGTTCGACGGCCGTCGCCCCCACCCTCCGACGGCCCGTCAAGGACCGCACGGGAGCAGCACGTCAGCGCCCTACCGCCCCACGGCGCCAACCCCGGCGCCCCGGTATGCGGCGCGACCGCGCACACGCGGTTTCCCGGAAGGAACCCCGCACGTGAAGCGAAAGCTGACAGCCGGAGCCGTACTCTCCGCCACCGCCCTGCTGGCCGGCGCCATCCAGGTCGCCGCCGCCCCCGCCCAGGCCGCCGCCCCGGCCCCCGTCCAGCAGCGCGAGGCGCTGATCGCCCTGGCCGGCGGCGAGGCCGCCCCGGTGGCGCGGGCGCTCGCGCTCGGCGGCCAGGAGAAGCTGGTGGTCAAGGACGTGGTGCTGGACGGCAACGGAGACCGGCACCTGCGCTACGAGCGGACCCTGGGCGGCCTGCCGGTGCTCGGCGGGGACCTGGTGGTGCACCAGAAGGCCAACGGCACGATCACCTCGGTGGACCGGGCCTACGAGGGCCGGCTCGCGCTGGCGAGCCTCACCCCGGCACTGTCGGCCGACAAGGCCTCCGCGCAGGCGCTCGGCGCGGTCCGGGCGACCGTCGGCATCGCCGCCGACGAGGACGAGGCGGCGATCAGCCGGGTCGACGGCACCGGCGCGGCGCAGCTGGTCGTCTGGGCCGCCGACGGCGACCCGCGGCTCGCCTACCAGACCGTGGTCCACGGGCAGCGGGCCGACGGCACCCCGAGCAGCCAGCGGCTGGTCACCGACGCCGCCACCGGGGCCCTGCTCTCCAGCCACGAGGAGTTCCAGACCGCGACCGGCAGCGGCAAGGGCGTCCACGTCGGCTCCGTCAAGCTGACCACCACCCAGAGCGGCTCGACCTACCAGCTCAAGGACGCCTCCCGCGGCAACCAGTGGACCGGCAACGCGGCCAGCGGCAACGCCCTGTACACCGACGCGGACAACGTCTGGGGCAACGGCCTGGCCTCCAACACCCAGTCCGCCGCCGTGGACGCCCAGTTCGGGGCGGCGGCCACCTGGGACTACTACAAGAACACCTTCGGCCGCAACGGCATCAAGAACAACGGCGTCGGCGCGAGCAGCCGCGTGCACTACGGCAACGCCTACGTGAACGCGTTCTGGAACGACTCGTGCTTCTGCATGACGTACGGCGACGGCTCCGGCAACGCCAACCCGCTGACCGCGATCGACGTGGCCGGCCACGAGATGACCCACGGCGTCACGTCCGCCACCGCCGGGCTGGTCTACTCCGGCGAGTCCGGCGGCCTCAACGAGGCCACCTCGGACATCTTCGGCACGATGGTCGAGTGGTACGCCAACCTGCCGGGCGACGTGCCGGACTACCTGATCGGCGAGAAGATCAACATCTTCGGCAACGGCAAGCCGCTGCGCTACATGGACAAGCCCTCCAAGGACGGCAAGTCCAAGGACGCCTGGTACTCCGGGGTCGGCAACATCGACGTCCACTACTCCTCGGGCGTGGCCAACCACTTCTTCTACCTGCTGGCCGAGGGCAGCGGCGCCAAGACCATCAACGGCGTCGCCTACAACAGCCCGACCTCCAACGGCTCCACCGTCAAGGGCATCGGCCGGACCAAGGCCGCCGCGATCTGGTACCGGGCGCTGACCACCTACTTCACCTCGACCACCAACTACAAGGCCGCCCGCACGGCGACCCTGAAGGCGGCGTCGGACCTGTACGGCGGCACCGGCAGCACCGAGTACAAGGCGGTCGCCGCGGCCTGGAGCGCGGTGAGCGTCAAGTAGTCCGGCGACGGGTCCGGGGCCCGGCGACGGGCACCCGGACCGTCTCCGAAACGGCAGCAGGCTGCCGGGGCCACTGGGAGAGGGCCCCGGCAGCCTGTCTGCTCGCCGGAGGGAGGGTCAGGCGGCCGCGGGCTCGCGCGCCGGCGCGAGCCCGCCGCGCTCCTCCTTCTTCAGGGTGCGCTCGGCGAAGAAGCCGCCGGTGGGCAGCACCGAGAGGACGAACAGCAGGATGCCGCGCCTGGCGTCCCACTTCTGCGCCTGCCACGCCATGATCCAGAAGACCACGTACAGGATGAACAGGATCCCGTGGACCATGCCCATCACCGGCACCGCGTCGAAGCTGGTGGTGCGCTTGAGCACCGAGCAGAGCAGGAGCAGGAGGAAGGAGAGGCCCTCGGGGCCGGAGACCAGGCGCAGGCGGTGGACGGCGCTGCTGTTCACGATGGGTACCTCGTATGGGGGTCGGAGATCGCTTGTGAACCGGCGCACAAGCATCCCCGCCATTATCACCGAGCACCCGTCCGGGCCTGCGGCCGGGGTCCGCCCCGGGCCCGCCGCCCGCCCCGGCCGGACCGCCCCATTTGTCGCAGACCGGTACCAGAACGCCGACGCCCCCTCCCCGGGCCGGGCCGGGGCCCGCTACATTTCGGCCGTGGCACAGTTTCGACTCCAAGGGTCCAAGACGCTCGCCGTCGACATGACGGGCGACGGCGTCAAAGCCAGAAACGGCTCGATGGTCGCTTACACCGGCCAGATGAGCTTCAAGAAGCTCACCGGCGGCGGCGACGGCCTGCGCGGCATGGTGACCCGGCGCCTGACCGGCGAGCAGATGGTCGTCATGGAGGTGAAGGGGCAGGGCACCTGCTACTTCGCCGACCGGGCGACCGAGATCAACCTGGTCAGGCTGAACGGCGAGACGCTCTACGTCGAGTCGGACAACCTGCTCTGCACCGAGGGCACGCTGAAGACCGGCACCACCTTCACCGGGCTCAACGGCATCTCCTCCGGCAACGGCCTCTTCACCACCAAGGTCGAGGGCCACGGCTGGGCCGCCGTCACCTCCAAGGGGCCCGCCGTCATCCTGCGGGTCTCCCAGGGCATGCCGCTGCGGGTCGACCCGGGGGCGTACGTCGCGCACACGGGCAACCTGAGCCGCAGTCTGAAGTCGGGCGCCGGCTGGACCACCTTCATCGGCGAGGGCGGCGGCGAGGCCGTCCAGGTGGAGTTCACCGGCGAGGGTCTGGTGTACGTGCAGCCGTCCGAGAAGCTGACCATCGGGGGCGACGTCTGATGCCGTTCACCAGGATCAACAGCAAGATGATCGAGGCCCGGGTCGTCCCGGGGCAGCGGCTGTTCAGCCAGCGCGGCGCGATGCTCGCGTACACCGGCGAGGTGCGGTTCACCCCGAACATCACCGGCGGACAGGGCGGTGTCATGTCGATGATCGGCCGCCGGGTGGCCAACGAGGACACCCCGCTGATGACGGTCGAGGGCCAGGGCAGCGTGATGTTCGGCCACGGCGGCCACCACGTCCACGTGATCGACCTGAACGGCGACACCCTGTACGTCGAGGCGGACCGGCTGCTGGCCTTCGAGGGATCGCTGCAGCAGTCCACCATGTTCATGGGCTCGCAGGGCGGCGTGATGGGCATGGTCCGCGGCCAGGTGACCGGCCAGGGCCTGTTCACCACCAAGCTGGAGGGCCACGGCGCGGTCGCGGTGATGGCGCACGGCGGCGTCTTCGAGCTGCCGATCACCCCGCACCAGCCGGTGCACGTCGACCCCCAGGCCTACGTCGCCCACCGCGGCCAGGTCCAGAACAAGCTGTCCACCGCGCTGGGTTGGCGCGACATGATCGGCCGCGGCTCCGGCGAGGCGTTCCAGCTGGAGCTGTCCGGCAACGGCACGGTGTTCGTGCAGGCGAGCGAGGAGAAGCTCTGATGTCCTACCCGCCGCAGCCCCCGTACGGGCAGCCGCACGACCCGTACGGCCAGTCGCCGTACGGCCAGCCCTCCCCGTACAACCAGCCCACCCAGCCGGGCTTCCCGGCCGCCCCGCCGCCGCCCGGCTACGGCCCGCCGCCCGGCCAGGGGTACCCGGCCCAGCCGCCGCAGGGCTACCCGGCCCAGCCACCGCAGCAGTACGCCCAGGAGCAGTACGGCGGCGCCCAGGCACCGCTGCCCAAGGCGCAGGACGGCTCCGGCCCGGTGGTGCACGACGCGCACAGCCTGCCGGCCAACGACAACGTCAACCCGTACGCCTTCTCGGTCGACCTGAACGGCTCGTACTTCCTGCAGAAGGGCAAGATGATCGCCTACTACGGCGACATCTCCTTCAAGGGCGTGGGCGCCGGCGCGATCGACCGGGTGCTCGGCATGCACTTCAACTCGCCGATGCACGCGGCGGACTGGGTGGTCGCCGAGGGCCGGGGCAAGCTGCTGCTCGCCGACCGCGCCTTCGACCTCAACTCCTACGACCTGGAGGACGGCAACCTCACCGTCCGCTCGGGCAACCTGCTGGCCTTCGAGCCGACGCTGAGGCTCAAGCAGTCGATCATCCCGGGCTTCCTCACGCTGATCGGCACCGGCAAGTTCGTCGCCGCATCCAACGGCCCGGTGCACTTCGTCGAGCCGCCGGTCCGGGTGGACCCGCAGGCTCTGGTCGGCTGGGCGGACTGTCCGGCGCCGTGCCACCACTACGACCACGACTACATGCACGGGGTGATCGGCGGCATCCGCCGGCTCACCGGGCTGGGCGGCGCCTCCGGCGAGGAGCACCAGTTCGAGTTCATCGGCGCCGGCCAGGTGCTGCTGCAGTCCACCGAGGTGCTGATGGCCGAGCGCGCGGTCGGCCAGGTGCACGCCGAGGCGGGCGTGCCGATGGGCGGGGTGCCCTCCCAGCACGCCTCCGGCCACGGCGGCCAGCTGCCCAACGTCAACGTCCCCGGGCTCGGCAACCTGGGCGATCTGGGGCGCCGCTTCGGCCTGTAAACTCGTACAAGATTGAACTAATGCGGTATGCTGGCCGCATGGATACGCACATCGCCGACGCCGCGGACGTCTCCCCCTCGGAACCCGAGGAGGAGACTCCCTGGCTGACCGCCAGGGAGCAGCGGATGTGGCGCGCCCATCTGGAGGTCGCCAAGCTGCTGGACTACCAGCTCGGCCGCGAGCTCCAGCCGCACAACCTGGCGATCAACGACTACGAGATCCTGGTCGTGCTCTCCGAGGCCCCCGACCGGCGGATGCGGATGACCGACCTGGCCACCGCGACCCTGCAGTCCAAGAGCCGGCTCTCGCACCAGATCACCCGGATGGAGTCGGCCGGACTGGTGCTGCGGCAGGAGTGCCCGGGCGACCGGCGCGGTCTCTACGCCCACCTGACCGAGCACGGCTGGGCGACCATGCAGCGGGTCGCGCCCGACCACGTGCGCAGCGTCCGCGCGCACTTCATCGACCGGTTCACGCCCGAGCAGCTCGACGCGATGTACGAGGCGCTGGCCCCGGTCGCCGAGCACCTGCGCGGGCTGCGCGGGCGTGCCTGAGCGAGCACCCCGACGAACGCCGGAGGGCGGGCTCCCGTGACGGGAGCCCGCCCTCCGGCGTTCGTTCGCGTCGGGGTCAGCCCCGGGTCAGCCCGGCGACCAGCTCGTCGGCCGCGCGGTACGGGTCCAGCTCGCCGCCCACCACGCGCTCGGCCAGCGTGGCCAGGTGACGGTCGCCGTGCAGGTCGCCGATCCGGGCCCGCAGCACGGCCAGGGCGATCGCCTCGACCTCGTCGGCGGCCCGGCGGCGCCGGCGCGCGGCCAGCTCACCGTGCTCCTCCAGCCAGGCGCGGTGCTTCTCCAGCGCCTCGACCACCTCGTCCACGCCCTCGCCGCGGGCGGCGACGGTCTTCACGATCGGCGGGCGCCAGTCGCCCGCGTCACGGGCCTCGCCGAGGCCGAGCATGTGGTTCAGCTCCCGGGCGGTGGCGTCGGCACCGTCCCGGTCTGCCTTGTTCACCACGAAGACGTCGCCGATCTCCAGGATCCCGGCCTTGGCCGCCTGGATCCCGTCCCCCATGCCGGGGGCCAGCAGCACCACGGTGGTGTCCGCCTGGGCGGCGATCTCCACCTCGGACTGGCCCACGCCGACGGTCTCGACCAGGATCACGTCGCAGCCCGCCCCGTCCAGCACCCGCAGGGCCTGCGGGGCCGCCCAGGAGAGGCCGCCGAGGTGGCCGCGGGTGGCCATCGAGCGGATGAAGACCTCGGGGTCGGTGGCGTGGTCCTGCATCCGGACCCGGTCGCCGAGCAACGCGCCGCCGGAGAACGGCGAGGAGGGGTCGACGGCCAGCACGCCGACCCGCTTGCCGAGCCGCCGGTACGCGGAGACCAGGGCGGAGGTGGAGGTCGACTTGCCCACGCCCGGCGAACCGGTCAGGCCGACGGTGTAGGCGCGGCCGGTGTACGGCGCGAGCGCCGCCATCACCTCGCGCAGTTCGGGGGCGGCGTTCTCGACCAGCGAGATCAGCCGGGCCACGGCGCGCGGACGGCCCTGTCGGGCCTGCTCGACCAGCGTCGCGACATCCATCATCAGCAGCTCCTAGCGCCGAAGGGCTGCGGACCGCTTGTGGCGGTCCGCAGCCCCGAGAGGTGGGTCGGCCCGTCAGGCCTTCGGAACCCGGACGATCAGCGCGTCGCCCTGGCCGCCGCCGCCGCAGAGCGCGGCCGCGCCGACGCCGCCGCCGCGGCGCTGCAGCTCCAGGGCCAGGTGCAGCACCACGCGGGCGCCGGACATGCCGATCGGGTGGCCGAGCGCGATCGCGCCGCCGTTGACGTTGACGATGTCCGCGGAGACGCCGAGGTCCTTCATCGACTGGTGGGCGACGGCCGCGAAGGCCTCGTTGATCTCGATCAGGTCGAGGTCGCCGACCTCCAGACCCTCCTTCGCCAGCGCGTGCTTGATCGCGTTGGACGGCTGCGACTGCAGCGAGTTGTCCGGGCCGGCCACGTTGCCGTGGGCGCCGATCTCGGCGATCCAGATCAGGCCCAGCTCCTCGGCCTTGGCCTTGCTCATCACGACCACGGCGGCGGCGCCGTCGGAGATCTGCGAGGAGGTGCCGGCGGTGATCGTGCCGTCCTTGGCGAAGGCCGGACGCAGCCTGCCCAGGCCCTCGACGGTGGTGTCCGCGCGGATGCCCTCGTCCTGGCTGAAGACGACCGGCTCGCCCTTGCGCTGCGGAATCTCGACGGGGACGATCTCGGCCTCGAAGAGGCCGTTCTGCTGCGCCTTGGCGGCCCGCTGGTGCGAGGCGGCGGCGATCTCGTCCTGCACGTCGCGCGGGATGCCGAGGCGGGCGTTGTGCTTCTCGGTGGACTCGCCCATCGGGATGTTCTCGTAGGCGTCGGTCAGGCCGTCGTGCGCCATCGCGTCCAGCATCTCGATCGCGCCGTACTTGAAGCCCTCGCGGGACTTCGGCAGCAGGTGCGGGGCGTTGGTCATCGACTCCTGGCCGCCGGCCACGACGATGTCGAACTCGCCGGCACGGATCAGCTGGTCGGCGAGCGCGATGGCGTCCAGGCCGGAGAGGCAGACCTTGTTGATGCTGAGCGCCGGCACGTTCATCGGGATGCCGGCCTTGACGGCGGCCTGGCGGGCCGGGATCTGGCCGGCACCGGCCTGCAGCACCTGGCCCATGATCACGTACTGGACCTGGTCGCCCGAGACGCCGGCCCGCTCGAGGGCACCCTTGATCGCGATGCCGCCGAGCTCGGCGCCGGAGAAGCCCTTGAGCGAGCCGAGCAGGCGACCCATCGGGGTCCGCGCACCGGCAACGATCACAGAGGTGGTGTTGGTCATGGGACGGGCCCCTTCGCACGTCGTGGCCAGGTGAGGATGCGCTCAATGTACTGACCTGTAACCCGCCCGTCACCGGACCGACGGTGTGATCGAGCGCACTGGCACTGTCCAGTCAACACCGTGTCAACGCGATCCGGGTGAACCCCGCCGCGCGGCCCGCCGTGTGAGCAGGCTCGCACCTCCGCCACTGGCGCGCCCAGGACGCATGCGCTGCACTGTTGGCGTCCCGTCACCCGCCCAGAACCGGAGGCCACCGTGCTGACCCGCATCGACCACATCGGCATCGCCTGCCGCGACCTCGACAAGACCGTCGAGTTCTACCGCGCCACCTACGGCTTCGAGGTGTTCCACAGCGAGGTCAACGAGGAGCAGGGGGTGCGCGAGGCCATGCTCAAGATCAACGACACCGGCGACGGCGGCGCCTCCTACCTCCAGCTGCTGGAGCCCACCCGGCCCGACTCCACCGTCGCCAAGTGGCTGGAGAAGAACGGCGAGGGCGTCCACCACATCGCCTTCGGCACCGCCGACGTCGACGGCGACGCCGACGCGATCCGGGGCAAGGGCGTCCGGGTGCTCTACGACGAGCCGCGGATCGGCTCGATGGGCTCGCGGATCACGTTCCTGCACCCCAAGGACTGCGGCGGCGTGCTGACCGAGCTGGTCACCTCGGCCGAACCGGGCTCGCACGAGGCCCACTGAGCCGCCCGGCGGGTGCCGCTCCCGGGCGGCACCCGCCGGTGACCCGTCAGTAATGTCGGTCAATGCCCGGAAAACTCCCACGCGGCCATTCCCCGGCCGAACACTCCCACTACAATGCCCAGGTGCGCGAAGACTCCGGGGGACGGGGACGTCGGGCACGGCCGATGACAGGCCCGTCCGCCCTCCGGGGGCCGGGCCGTCGCAGGGGAGTCCATTACGCGGGCACGGCTGAACAGTCGCAGTTCGGATCTGTCACCATTCTCCACAAGGCAAGAGTTCGCCCAGGAGTCCACCCGGACGGGGGAACGCGGCATGACCGCGCTCCGTCGCCCGCCAGGACTCCGACGACCGCGGCGGACGCCCCTGCGAGGGGTCGTCCACCGGCCGCGGATGCAAGGACCAGTCGGACCGGGGCCCCGGACAAACGGGTGCCCGGGAACGGCCGGGTCGAGGACGCGACCAGGAGATGGATGGGACCGCGGAGTGCGGGGCTACGACCGCTACGAGGTTGACGATCACCTCTCCCAGTTCGAGGCCGAGATGGATCGGACTCGAAAGGAGCGGGACAAGGCCGTCGAGCATGCCGAGGACCTCGCCTACCAGGTGGAGGTGCTCCGGGCCAAGCTGCACGAGTCCCGCCGCATGCTCGCCCAGCCGCGTGCCTTCGACGCCGTCTCCGGCCAGGCCGAGCAGATGCTCCGCACCGCCGAGATGCAGGCCCAGCAGTTGCGCGCCGACGCCGAGCGCCAGCTGCGCGACTCCCAGGCCGCGACCCAGCGGATCATGGCGGAGGCCGCCGAGCGCACCGCCCGGCTGGAGGCCGAGCTGGCCGCCCGCCGCCGCCAGCTGGAGGACGAGCTCGCCGAGCTGCGGCGCAGCGCCGAGCAGCACGTCAAGGAGAACGTCAGCTGGGCCGAGCAGACCCGGGCCGGCCACGAGCAGGAGGCCCAGCGCCTGCTCCAGGAGGCCCGCGGCGAGGCCGACCGGCTGATGGCCGCGGCCCGTGCCGAGGCCGCCGCCCTGGCCGACCAGGCCCGCGCGCAGACCGCCGCCGACGTCGACGCCGCCCGTGGCGAGGCCCAGGCCGCCGCCGAGGCCGCCCTCCAGCGCGCCCAGAACGACGCCGAGCGGCTGCTGCGCGCCGCCTCCGAGCAGGCCCAGCAGGCCGGTGCCCAGGCCGCCGCCGACGTCGACGCCGCGCGTGGCGAGGCCCAGCAACAGCTGGCCGCCGCCCGCGGTGAGGCCCAGCAGCAGCTGGCCGCCGCCCACGCCGCCGCCGAGCAGCAGCTCGCCGCCGCGCAGGCCGAGATCGGCCGCCTCAAGGAGGCCGCCGCCGCCGAGCAGCAGCGCGCCCAGGAGGCCCTCGCCCACGCCCAGGCCGAGATAGAGCGGCTGCGCGCCGAGGCGATCGCCGAGGCCGAGCGGACCAGGCGGGAGGCCGCCGAGCTGCGCGCCCAGGCCGAGGCCGCCGCCGAGCAGCTGCAGGCCGACGCCGAGGCTGCCGCCGTGCGCAAGGTCGCGGACGGCGAGGCCGCCAGCGAGCAGCGCTCGCAGACCGCCCGGGCCGAGGTGGCCCGGATGGTCGCCCAGGCGACCAAGGAGGCCGAGGCCATCAAGGCCGAGGCCGCCACCAAGCAGGCCGAGGCCGACGCCGCCAAGGCCGCCGCCGCCGAGGAGGGCGAGCGGCTGCGCGCCACCGCCGAGTCGGTGGCCGGGGAACTGCGCGCCGAGGCCGAGGCCGCGATCGCCGGGATGCGGGCCGAGGCCGAGCGCGACGTCGCCGAGCTGCGGGCGCAGGCCGAGGCCGCCGCCGAGCGGCTGCGCAGCGAGGCGGAGGAGGCCGGCCGCGCGGCCGGCGCCAAGGACGCCACCGTCCACCTCGCCAAGGCCGCCAAGACCGCCGAGGAGGTGCTCGGCCGGGCCGACCAGGACGCCGCGAGCACCCGGTCCGAGGCCGCCGCCGAGGCCGACCGGATCCGGTCCGAGGCCGCCGCCGAGGCCGAGCGGCTGCGCGAGCAGGCGCGGGCCGCCGTCGCGCAGGCCCAGAACGCCGCCCTGGACGACGCCGCGGCCGTCCGCGAGCGCATCCAGGAGATGCAGGACGAGGCCGCCCGGCTGCGGGCCGAGGCGGAGGAGCTGCGCGCCCAGGCCGCCGCCGAGGCCGACCGGACCCGGGGCGAGGCCCGCCGCCAGGCCGTCGTCCAGATCGAGGAGTCGGCCAAGAGCGCCGAGGAGCTGCTCACCAAGGCCAAGACCGACGCGGACGAGCTGCGCGCCGGTGCGGCGGCCGAGATCGAGCGGCTGCGCGCGCAGGCCCAGGAGCAGGCCGCCGAGACCCAGGGACGCGCCGAGCAGACCCTGGAGCGGGCCCGCGCCGAGGCCGAGAAGACCGTCGCCGCCGCCGAGCAGCAGGGCCAGGACGCGCTCGCCGCCGCCAAGGCCGCGGCCGCCGAGAACCGCGCCGCCGCCGAGCGGGAGACCGCCGAACTGCGCCGCGAGGCAACCGATTTCGACCAGCGGATGCGGGCCGAGGCGGGCGCCGCGGCGGAGGTGCTGCGGACCGACGCCCAGGCCGAGGCCACCGCCGTCCGGGACGCCGCGATCGCCGACGCCGAGCGGCTGCGCACCGAGGCCGGCACCGAGGCGGCCCGCCTCCGGGGCGAGGCCGAAGCGGCCGCCGAGGCCCTGCGCGAGGAGAGCCGGCGCGAGCGCGAGGAGGCCTCCACCGGACTGCTCCGTGAGCGTGAGGAGACCGCCGAGCAGCTGGCCGCCGCCCGCACCGCACGCGAGCAGGCCGAGCAGGCCGCCACCGAGCTGACCGAGCGCACCGCGGCCGACACCGCGGCCCGGCGCGAGAGCGCCGAGGCGTACGCCGACCGGGTCCGCACCGAGGCCGAGCGGACCGCCTCCGAGCTGACCGAGCAGACCGCCACCGAGACCTCCCGGCTGCGCGCCGAGGCCGAGGAGGCGCTGGAGAGCGCCCGGGCCACCGCCGAGCAGCGGCTCGCCGAGGCCGAGGAGGCGCTGGAGAGCGCCCGGGCCACCGCCGAGCAGCGGCTGGCGGAGGCCGAGGAGACCGCCGGAACGCTGCGCGAGCGGGCCGAGGCCGACCTCGCGCTGGCCTCCGAGCAGGCCGAGACGGTCCGCGCCGAGGCCGGCCGGGAGCTGTCCCAGGCCCGCGCCACCGCCGACTCCGTCCGCGCCGAGGCCGAGGCCGAGCTGGCCCGGTCCCGCGCCGACGGCGAGGAGCTGGTCGCGGCCGGCAAGGCCGAGGCCGCCCGGCTGGTCGCCGCCGGCGAGGACGAGGCCGCCGAGGTCCGCCAGTCGGTGGCCGGCATGCACGAGGCCGCGTCGCAGCAGATCGCCGACCTCCGGGCCACCGCCGAGGCGGAGGCCGCCGAGACCCGCCGCGAGGCCGAGCAGGCCGCCGCCGAACTGCGCGACACGGCCGAGCGGGAGAGCGCGGAGCTGCGCGAGCTGGCCGAGCGGGAGAGCGCGGAGCTGCGCGAGCGGACCGACCGCACCGTGGCCGAGCTGCGCGAGACCGCCGAGCGCGAGACCGCCGAGCAGCGGGCCCTGGCCGAGCGCGAGACCGCCGAGCAGCGCGCCGAGGCCGACCGTGAGACGGACGACCTGCGGGCCCGGACCGCCGCCGAGACGACCGCCCTGCGCGAGCAGACCGAGCAGGAGCTGGCCGCCGAGCGGGAGGCCGCCGAGGCCGAGCTGGCCCACCGGCGCGCCGAGGCGCAGGCCTACGACGAACGGCTGCGCGCCGACGCCGAGGCCGAGCTGCAGGCCGCCCAGGAGGCCGCCGAGCAGCACCGCGCCGACGCCGAGGAGCAGGCCGCCCGGACGGTCGCCGCCGGCGAGGAGCGGGCCGCCGCCACGGTCGCCGAGGCCGAGGAGTTCGCCGCCACGCTGCGCGGCGAGGCCGAGGAGTACGCGCTCGCCACCCGCACCCTCGCGGACGAGTACGACGCGGCCACCCGCGCCCGTGCCGACGCCTACGACGCCGAGACCCGCGAGGCCGCCGAGCAGTTCGACAAGGCCACCCGCGAGCACGCCAAGTCCGTGCTGGAGAAGGCCTTCGCCGACGCCGAGGCGCTGGGCGAGGACGCCCAGACCACGGCGCTGGCGACCACCGCCGCCGCCGAGGAACAGGCCGACGCGATGGTCGCTGCGGCCCGCAAGGAGGCCGACCGGCTGGTCGCCGCCGGCGAGGCGGCCGGGCAGGGCGAGATCGAGAAGGGCCGGTCCGACGCCGATGCGCTGCTCTCCGAGGCCCGCCGGGACGCCACCGCGATCCGCGAGCGCGCCGAGGAGCTGCGCGAGCGCACCGACGCCGAGGTGGAGGCCCTGCACGAGCGTGCCCGCAAGGAGAACGCGCAGGCCATGAAGTCGGCCGGCGAGCGGGTGGACGCGCTGGTGACGGCCGCCCAGGAGCAGCTGACCGAGGCCGAGGAGCAGGCGGTGGCCACCGTCGCCGAGGCCGAGGAGCGGGCGGCGGCACTGGTCGCGGCCGCCGAGGACCGCTCCAACGAGCTGACCTCGGAGGCGTCCGCCGAGGCCAGCAAGGTCCGGATCTCCGCGGTCCGCAAGGCGGAGAGCCTGCTGAAGGAGGCCGAGACCAAGCTCGCCGACTCGACCGACCGTGCCGAGGCCCTGATCGTCAAGGCCGAGGCCAAGCTGAAGTCGGCACAGGACGAGGCCGAGGAGAAGCTGGAGTCCGCGGCGGCCGAGGCCGAGAAGCGGCTGCGCACCGCCGACGAGACCGCGGACGAGCAGATCGAGCTGGCGAAGGCCGAGGCGGAGCGCGTGCTCGCCGAGGCGCGGGCCGAGGCCAAGCGGGTCACCGACGAGGGCCGGCGCGAGCTGGACGAGCTGGTGCGCCGCCGGAAGGACATCAACACCGAGATCTCCAGGGTCCAGGACGTCCTGTCCGCCCTGGAGGCCTTCGAGGCACCGTCACCGGTCGCCCAGGCCAACGGGGGAAGCAGTGGCAAGAAGGACGGGGGTGCCAAGGCGGGTGCCGGAGTTGGTGCCCCCCGGTCGGGTGGCAATCGCTCCAAGAGCGCACCACCCGATTGAGCGGACATTGTCCGCGGGACAACGGCATTTCGCCGTCGACACTCCGGTACCGTGTCAGGATTCCCTCAACCACCTCAGCGGTTTGACGACAGGAAGCCCAGAACCCCATGAGCGACAGTCACTCCCCTCACGGCTTCGACCTGGTGCGCCGTGGGTACGAGCGTGCCCAGGTCGACGAGCGGATCACCAAGCTGGTGGCCGACCGTGACAGTGCGCTGACCCGGATCAGCGCGCTGGAGAAGCGCATCGAGGAGCTCCACCTGGAGACCCAGACCGCCCAGGCGGCGGTCGCCGAGCAGGAGCCCTCGTACGCCGGCCTCGGCGCCCGGGTCGAGAAGATCCTGCGTCTCGCCGAGGAGGAGGCCAAGGACCTGCGCGACGAGGCGCACCGCGCCGCCGAGCAGCACCGCGAGCTCGCCGAGGCCGCCGCGCAGCAGGTCCGCACCGAGGCCGAGAACTACGCCAAGGACCGCAAGGCCAAGGCCGAGGACGAGGGCCTGCGGATCGTCGACAAGGCCAAGAGCGACGCCGCCCAGCTGCGCGCCGAGGCCAACAAGGACGCGCAGAACAAGCGCGAGGAGGCGGACGCCCTCTTCGAGGAGACCCGCACCAAGGCCGCCCAGGCCGCGCTGGAGTTCGAGACCAACCTGGCCAAGCGCCGCGAGCAGTCCGAGCGTGACCTGGCCGCCCGTCAGGCCAAGGCCGAGAAGCGCCTGGCCGAGATCGAGCACCGCGCCGAGCAGCTGCGTCTGGAGGCGGAGAAGCTGCGCACCGACGCCGAGCGTCGCGCCCGGCAGACCGTCGAGACGGCCCAGCGCCAGTCCGAGGACATCGTGGCCGACGCCAACGCCAAGGCCGACCGGATCCGCAGCGAATCCGAGCGCGAGCTGGCGGCGCTCACCAACCGCCGCGACAGCATCAACGCCCAGCTGACCAACGTCCGCGAGATGCTGGCGACGCTGACCGGCGCGGCCGTGGCCGCCGCCTCCCTGCCGAACGACGACACCATGGGCGTGCCCGCCCAGCAGTCGCGCTGACGCTCCGGCCGAACGGGCCCCCACCCCTTCCCGGGGCGGAGGCCCGTTCCGCTGTCCGCCGACCCGCCGCGGCTCAGCGCGGGTAGGCCCCGTCCGGCCGCTGGTGGCCGCAGCTGAGCTGGTTGCCGTCGTCGTCCGAGACGGTGCCGAACCACGAGGTGCACCAGACCGACACCGAGTCCGGCCAGTACTGCACCTCGAAGGGGTGCCCCGAGCCGTAGTCCCCGTACGAGGTCACGATGAACGTCTCCCCCGGGCGCAGCCAGTAGTCCTCGCCGAGCGGCTCCAGGGTCAGTTCGACCAGGCTCTCCCCGCGGTTGGTGACGGGCATCCGACCGGTGACCTCCAGCGCCGAGAAGTCCCAGGCACCCGGCTCGCCGCCGTGCTCGTTCATCCCGCCACCCCGTTCCCCGCTGCGCCCGCTCATCCCGCCACCCGCTCCAGCAGCCGGCACACCGCGGCGTTGAACTCCTCGGGCGCCTCCAGCGCGCTCAGGTGGCCCACACCGGGGACGACGGTCAGCTCGGCGTCGGGCAGGGCCCGGACCATCAGATCCGCCTCGGAGAGCGGTACCAGGCCGTCCCGCTCCCCCGCCACCACCGCGGCCGGCACCCGGAGTCCGGCCAGCACGTCCAGGGCCTCCGGCCGGGCCGCCATCGCCCGCTGCGCCCAGGCAACCGCGGCCGGCGCCGCCCCGGCGACCATCTTCTGCACCCGCTCGACCAGGTGACCGGAGTCCGGGCCGAGCTGGTTCGCCGCCACCTTCTCGTCGAGCAGCAGCTGGACGCTGTCGCGGGCCAGCACCGCGGCGGCGATCCGCTCCCGGTTGACGCGGACCGCCTCGGCGTCGGCGGTGGCCCTGGTGTTGGCCAACAACAGGCCGGCCAGCCGGTCCGGATGGCGGCGGGCGAAGGCCAGCGCGACGTACCCGCCCATCGAGAGGCCGCCGACCACGGCCCGCTCGATCCCGGCCGCGTCCAGCAGCAGGGCGACGTCGTCGGCGACCGCGTCCAGCGAGGGCTCACCGGTGCCCAGCTCGGTGCCGCCGAACCCGCGCTGGTCGGGGGCGAGCACCCGGGCGCGGTGGCCGGTCGGTCCGGGCAGGGCGTCCAGTTGGGCGGACCACATCGATGCGTCGAGCGGGAAGGCGTGCAGCAGCACGAGGGGTGTTCCGGAACCGCTCTCGCGGACGGACACTGCGGAGGGGAGCTGGGTCATGGGGCCCACCGTATTCCGGTGCGCCCGGCGGGCCCACTCAGCGGGCCGCCCCGTCCGGTTTGTCATAGCCTGACGGAGAGTAAGGGAGCGCGAATGATCGAGTTGCACGACCTGACGAAACGCTACGGGAAGACCCTCGCCGTGGACCGGCTGAGCTTCCGGGTACCGCAGGGGGTGGTCACCGGCTTCCTCGGTCCCAACGGCGCGGGCAAGTCCACCACCATGCGGATGATCCTCGACCTGGACCGGCCCACGGCCGGCCGGGTCACCATCGACGGCAGGAGGTACGGGCAGCTCAGCGAGCCCCTGAAGTACATCGGAGCGCTGCTGGAGGCCAAGGCGGTCCACCCCGGCCGCACCGCCCGCGACCACCTGCTCTGGCTGGCCCAGAGCAACCGCATCCCGACCGCCCGGGTCGACGAGGTGCTCTCCCTCGTCGGCCTCACCTCGGTCGCACGCAAGCGCGCCCGCGGCTTCTCGCTCGGCATGGGCCAGCGTCTGGGCATCGCCTCGGCGCTGCTCGGCGACCCCGAGATCGTGATGTTCGACGAGCCGGTCAACGGGCTCGACCCGGAGGGCATCCTCTGGATCCGCAACCTGATGAAGCGGCTGGCCGGCGAGGGCCGGACCGTCTTCGTCTCCTCCCACCTGATGAGCGAGATGGCCGTCACCGCCGACCACCTGGTCGTCATCGGCAAGGGGCGACTGCTCGCCGACATGCCGATGGCCGAGTTCATCCGGCACAACTCCCGCTCCGCGGTGCGGCTGCGCACCCCGCACCCCGAGCGGCTGCTGGACGTGCTGGCCGGCGGCGGGATCCGGCCCGAGCCCGGCCCGGGCGGCTCGTACGAGGTGGTCGACGGGGACCTCGCCGAGCTCGGCGAACTGGCCGCCGCCCACGGTGTGGTGCTCCACGAGCTCAGCCCTCAACAGGCCTCCCTGGAGGAGGCGTTCATGCAGATGACGGCCGACTCGGTGGAATACCACGCCGGGGCCAACGAGGGCCGCGACGCGGCCGACGCGGGCGGCGCCTGGGGCACCGGCTGGCAGGACCGTACGGCGCGGCAGCCGGCCGCCCGCGGCACGGAGGAGAACTGAGATGGCGTCCTTCCCGGCGATCCTGCGCTCCGAGTGGACCAAGATCCGCAGCGTCCGCTCGACGGTCTGGACGCTCGCCCTCGCCTTCGCCGTCACCGTCGGCCTGGGCGCGCTGCTGTCCCTGCTGACCAACAACAACTTCGCGGAGTTCCGGCGCGGCGAGGAGACCCCGTTCGACGCCACCGGGACGGCCTTCTCCGGCATCATTCTCGGCGAACTCGCCATCATCGTCTTCGGCGTGCTGGCGATCGGCAACGAGTACAGCAGCGGGATGATCCGGGTCACCCTGGCCGCCGTCCCGCAGCGCGGCACGCTGCTGACCGGCAAGGCCGTGGTGCTCGGCGCCCTGGCCTTCGCCGTCTCCCTGGTCACCGCGTTCATCACGTTCTTCGTCGGCCAGGCGCTGCTGGGCGAGCACTCCACCAGCCTCACCGAGCCGCACGTGCTCCGTGCGGTGTTCGGAGCCGCGCTCTACCTGACGATGCTCTGCCTCTTCTCGGCCGGCGTCACCGCGATGCTGCACAACCAGACGCTGGCCCTCGGCGTGCTGGTGCCGTTCTTCTTCCTGCTCTCGCCGATCCTCTCGGCGGTGCCGAAGGTCAAGACGCTGGCCCACTACTTCCCGGACTACGCCGGCTCGCGGATGCTGCTGGTCTACGAACAGCACGGCCAGCCGTACGGCCCGTGGGCCGGGTTCGCGATCTGCCTGACCTGGACGCTGGCCGCCCTCGTGGGCGGCGCACTGGTGCTGAAGAAGCGCGACGCCTGACCGGCCCTCCGGACGCGGCGCCCCCCGTGCAGGACTCTGCTAGTAGCGGGGGGCGCCGCGTCCGCGCTGCAGGTTGGAGGCCCGTCGCTCGCGGGCGCCCCAGCAGGCCCGGTGCCAGTGCCGGCGGTCGTCCACCCCGGCGCCGTGCATCGGCCAGGCCACCACGTGGCCGACGCCGGGCGGGATCTCCTGGTCGCAGCCCGGGCAGCGGTAGTGCCGTCCGGCCGTGCCGGCCACCGTCTGCACCACCCAGTCGTCGCCGCGGTAGTTCTCGGTGCGGCGCAGCGAGCCGCCCAGCGGGGCGGCTGCCCGCTCCGCCGGCTCGCGATCGGCGGCGCTCTTGATCCGGTTGCGGCGGGGCGACACGTCGGTGCTACCTCTCTCGGGGGGCTCGGAACCGTTCCAGCCTAAGGCCGTTGACTCCTCCCCAGAGCCACTATCACGGCATCGCCCGACACTCCGGTGTTTCCGGTGATATCCACCCGTTCTTCTGTGAAATTCGTGGTTCCGCGTGCCATTGGCACATGACATCGGTTACTCACAAGGGGACAGGCGGGGACCGCAGACCCTGCGCGCACCCGAGGAGGCCACCCCATGACCAAGACCAGCGCCCACGCCCAGACCCGTCGGTCCGTCGGGGTCCGACCGCCCGCCGGCCCGGTGACCGCCGCCCCCGGCACCCCGGTGCCCGCGCCGCAGCGCTCCGCCGCCCTGCCCGCGGACACCGCGCCGGTACGCGTCGGCGTCTTCCTGCTCTCGGCGCAGTTCCCCGGCCAGACCCACGGTGAGGCGCTGGACCGCACCGTCCGCGCCGCCGTGGAGGCCGAGCACGCGGGTCTGGACAGCGTCTGGCTGGCCGAACACCACTTCGTCCCGTACGGGGTCTGTCCGAACGCCGCCACGCTCGCCGCACTGCTGCTCGGCCGCACCCGCCGGATCGGCGTCGGCACGGCGGTCAGCGTGCTGTCCACCGCCCACCCGGTCGCGCTGGGCGAACAGGCCGCCCTGCTGCACCTCACATCCGGCGGCCGGTTCACCCTCGGCGTGGGACGCGGCGGCCCGTGGATCGACCTGGACGTCTTCGGCAGCGGCGTGGACGCCTTCGAACAGGGCTTCCCGGAGCGGCTCGACCTGCTGCTGCGGTGGTTGCGCGGCTCCCGGGTCGGCGCGGACGGGCCCCAGTTCAGCTTCCCCGAGGTGGCCGTGGTGCCGCGGGCCACCGAGCCGCCGCGGCGGCCGGACCTCGGCACCTGGCTCGGCCTCGGCGACCAGTCCGGGCTGCTGCGGTTCCCCCGTCAGCGCAAGGACGCCGACGCGGACGACGCCGGCGGGGAACTCACCGCTGCGGGGCGCCCGGTGGCCGGACCGCCGGTGGTGGTCGCCTGCACCTCGCCCGGCGGGGTCCGGCTGGCCGCCGAGCGCGGGCTGCCGATGCTGCTCGGCATGCACTCCGGCGACGACGACAAGTTGCAGATGCTGGAGCTGTACCGGGAGGCCTGGCGGGCCGCCGGGCGCGGCGAGGAGCAGCTGCGCCGGGTCGAGCGCCAGCACGTCGCGGCCGGCGTGGCCCAGGTGGACGACCGCACCGCGACGGCCCGGGACACCCTGCTGCGGTCGATGCCGGGCTGGTTCGAGTACGGGCTCGGCGCGCACCGCACCGTCGACGGCCGGGAGCGCAAGATGCGCGACCCGCACCAGTACACCGAGCTCCTGTGCGACCTGCACGCGGTGGGAACCCCGAAGCAGTGCGCCGACCGGTTGCTGGCCACCGCCGAGCGGACCGGCATCCGCCGCTTCGCGCTGCTCGCCGAGGGCAGCGGCGACCGCGAGGCGACCCTGCACAACATCGCCCGGCTCGGCTCCGAGGTCCTGCCGCAACTGGGCTGACGCCGGCGCCCCGCCCCCGTCGAGGGGAGCGGGGCGGCCCGTCGGCGGTCCGGCCCGCTGCGCGGCGGGCCCGGTGGCCGGTCAGCAGTCCCGGAGCTCCTCGGACTGGTTCAGCAGCTGCTCCCGGACGGAGGTGAAGCGCTCGAACCGCGCCCGGTTGGAGTCCGACGGCAGGAACACCGCCACCCGGTGACAGTTCTGGAAGGCCAGCCGGACGCCGAAGTGGCGCTGCAGGGCGCCCCGGATGGCGTCGCTGGCGAGGGCCCGGAGGAGCTGGCCGCGGGCCTGCTCGCTGGGCGGCGGTACCTGGTTGTCGGCGAAGTCGGTGCCGTCGACCTTCGCCTGCGCGACCAGGGAGCTGATCAGCTCCCAGGCGTACGGCAGGGAGACGCGGACGCAGTCGACGAATTCGCGCTCGTCGACCTCGCCCCGCTCGGCCTTCTCCAGCAGGGCCGGTGAGACGTCGAGCGACATGGGTTCTCCTCTCACAGTCCACCCGCGCGGCGCCCGGGTGGTGATGCGTAGGTGCAGCTGAGGGTGGTGGGCGTCATCGCGCGTGATGTCCGGAACGCCGTCGGGCGGCTGTTTCCGGCATCGTGCGAAGGCGGCGGCGTCCGGGACGCGTCCGGGGACGCGTCGGGAGCGCCGGCCGCTCAGAACAGCGTGGCAGTCGGGGGCGGACCAGGCCGGTGGTTCCTGCGGATTGCTCCGGAAATACGCCTCGGTGCACCAGATTGGCCGGATACCGTCGGATCGTTCATCTGAAGTCTCCATCCCCGTTGACAGCGCACCTGCGAGCATGCCGTCACACACGGTAGCCGCCCATGGGTGTGCGCGCCAGGGTGCCGACGCACCTTCGCCGGATCGCCGGGGCTCCCACGGTCGCGGGGGTTCGCGGATTCTTCACCCCGTGGTCGCGGAATCGCATCAAGTGGCCCCGGTGGGCTAGCGTGGTCGACCGTGCGTCTCGTAATTGCCCGCTGCTCAGTCGACTACGCCGGTCGGCTCTCCGCCCACCTGCCCTCCGCCACCAGGCTCATCCTGGTCAAGGCCGACGGCAGCGTCAGCATCCACGCCGACGACCGCGCCTACAAGCCGCTCAACTGGATGTCCCCGCCGTGCGCTCTCAAGGAGGCCGACGGGGTCTGGACGGTGGAGAACAAGGCCGGCGAGAAGCTCATCATCACGCTGGAGGAGGTGTTGCACGACTCGTCCCACGAGCTCGGGGTGGACCCGGGCCTGATCAAGGACGGCGTCGAGGCGCACCTGCAGGAGCTGCTAGCGGACCGGATGGAGGTGCTGGGCGCGGGCTGGTCGCTGATCCGCCGCGAGTACCCCACCGCCATCGGCCCTGTCGACATCCTCTGCCGCGACTCGGACGGCACCACGGTCGCCGTCGAGATCAAGCGGCGCGGCGAGATCGACGGCGTCGAGCAGCTGACCCGCTACCTGGAGCTGCTCAACCGCGACCCGCTGCTCGCCCCGGTGAAGGGCGTCTTCGCCGCGCAGGAGATCAAGCCGCAGGCCCGCGTGCTGGCCACCGACCGCGGCATCGGCTGCGTGGTGCTGGACTACGACGGGCTGCGCGGCATCGACGACGACAAGCTGAAGCTGTTCTGACCGGGACCTCCCCCTGATCCGTCAGGAGGAGGAGGTGGTCGGTGACGCCGTCGGGCTCGGCGAGCCCGACGGCGTCACCGTGCCCGAGGGGCCGGTGCTCGCCGACGGCGAGGTGGACGGCGTGGTCGGCGCGGAGGTCGGGCTCGGGGCCGGCCCGCGCGTCACCGACGGCTGCGGGCCCGGCTGGACCGGGGTCTGCACGGGCGGCACGACCGGCGGCGGGGCCGGCTGGTCCGGGGTGGACGGCTCCGCGGTCGCGGTCTCGCCCGCGGCCGGCGACCTGCTCGGCTTCCTCGACGCCGACGGCGAGTGCGACGGCCCGCTCGTGCTCGCCGAGGGCTCCGGCTCGGTCTCGTCCGCGGTCGGCGACTCGCCCGGGCTCTCCGGGGACGCCGCGCCCGCCGCCGGGCTGAGGCTCGGCCGCGGGGAGGGCGGCCCGACGGGCACGCCGGTGCCGTCGTACGGGCTGCTGTGCGGATCGGCGCCCCGGTGCTCCTCCGGCCCGGCCACGGTCAGCGCCACCGCGGTGCCGAGCACCCCGATCGCCAGCACCGCCGCCGAGGCGGCGACCACCGTCCGCCGGGTGCGCCCGACCGTGCCCGGGGTCGTCTTGAAGCGCCACGGCACCTGAGCGATCGCCCGGATGACGGGGCGTCGGGGCGGCGTCGGGGCGGCCTGCTCCCCGGACGGGAGCTGCCGCCCCTCGGCGCGCAGCAGGTCGAGCATCCGGCGGGCGGCCGCGGCCCCCCGCGGCTCCCCGACGGCCGCCCGCAGGGCCAGTGCGGCCTCCAGCTCGGCCGTCGCCCGTCCGGGCTCCTGCACGCAGACCGCGAACACGCCCAGCTCGTGGTGGAACCAGGCCTCGTCGGCCCGGGAACCGGTCTCGCGGGCGGCGTCCAGCCCCAGCCGCAGCGCCCGCTCCCAGGCTCCCCAGCGCAGCGCCAGCGCCAGCGCGGGGGCCGCCGCACGGGCCAGCCGGACGACGGAGGCGTGCCGGCCCGCGGTCCGGTCGGCCAGCAGGACGCCGATCACCACCTCGGCCTCGGCCGCGATCTGCTCCAGCGAGACCGAGCTGTGCCCGACCCACCAGGCGAAGTGCTGGGCGGCGCCGTCGGTGCAACCGCGGGCCGGCCAGTGCGGGGCGAGCAGTTCGAGCGCGCCGGCGGTCAGCCGGTGGTGGCCTCCGATGGACACCGCCAGCCCGGCGTCGGCGAGTTCGTGCAGCGCGCTCTCGCCCTGGCCGACGTCGATCAGCGCGGGCAGGTGCGGGGCGGTCGGGCACTCGCCGCCGAGCGCCACCGCGAGCCGCAGCACGGCCTGGGCCGGCTCGCTCAGCCCCTCGGCGAGCCGGACCGCCGGCGAGGCGGTCTCGGCCACCGACGGCAGCGGGACGCTGCGGCGCAGCTCGCCCTCGCGCACCGCCGGGTCGGGGTCGTGGACCGGCGCCCGGACCGCGCCGAAGACGTCCAGCCGGTCCTCCTCGGCCGCCACCAGCGCGTCCACCGCGACGTCCCGCTGCCGCAGCAACGCGGCGGCTTGGACGAAGCGCAGCGGCAGCCCCTCGGACTCGAACCAGAGGTCGACCGCCCAGGCCTTCTCGGCCGCGTCCAGGGGCCGCCCGGCCAGCCGGGCGGTGAGCGCGAGGCACGCGGCCCGGGAGAGTCCTGCGACCAGGTGGTCCTGGAGCCGGGAGTCGGCCGGGAGCAGCGGACCGTCGGGCGCGGCGGAGATCAGGAAGGCGCAGTCCGGCGCGGCCGCGAGCAGTTGCTCCAGCTCGGCGCCGGTGGGCTCGACCTCGTCGATCACCACGACGGCGCCGACCCGGGCGAGGTGCCCTGCGAGCTGCCCGGGGTCGGGGCGGAAGCCGGGCGCGTGGTGGGTGGCGGCGAAGAGGTCCTGGAGCAGGTCGGCGGCGGTGCGGTGGTGCCCGCAGAGCTGGACGACGCCGCCCGGCGCGAGGTCGCCGGCCGCCTCGGCCACGGCGGAGAGCAGGGCGCTGCGGCCCGAGCCGGCCTGGCCGACCAGCCGTATCGAGCGGCCCTCGGCGAGCAGACCGAGCAACTGGGCGACGTCCGCCTCGCGGTCGAGCAGCGGCAGGTCGGCGGGGCCGGCACCGAGGGCGAGCGGGCCGACCGCGCGGCCGGGGCCGCCGGCCGGGCCGCGGGCGGGCTCGCTGCGTCCGATCCGGCGCGGCTGCGGGCGCCACTCCTCGGGGCAGGGGCGGACCTCGGAGCCGTCCGGGGTGCCGACCGTCACCAGCAGGCCGCCGGAGACCAGCTCACCGCCTCGGGTGCGCACGGCCTCCTGCCGGAACTCACCGGATGGCTGTCCCACGATCTGCTCCGCCCCTTTGTCCTGCCGGCCACTGCGTACGGCCGCACTCGGGCCGGGCACCCCGCCCTGCGGTGGGCCGGGGAGCCGCTCCCGGGCCCGGCGGCCGTTCATCTGACGGCAGACTCTTGCACATCCGCCCGCGCGCGTGCAGGGGGGTCCCGCCCCGGAGGCGGTCCGGGGCCGGCGGCAGGGGCCCTCGGCAGGGCTGCGCAGGCCCTACAGCGCGGGGCCCAGCGCGGGCAGGGTAGCGCCGCGGGCCTCGGCGACCACGCCCTCCACCGCGAGGATGCGGTGCAGCCGGGTGGCCACCAGCAGCCGCTGGAGCTGGGCCGGGACGGAACGCAGCACCAGCCGCCGGCCGATCCGGCCGGCCCGCCGGTGGGTACCCATGATCACGCCGAGGCCGGTGGCGTCCCAGAACTCCAGCCGGGCGAGGTCGAGGACGAGATCGCCCCGCCCGCCGTCGACGGCCTGGTGCAGCCGGACCCGCGCGTCGGCGGCGGTGCGCACGTCGAGGCGGCCTTCGATGGCCAGCGCCGCGTGGTCGCCCGTGATGCGCATGGTCTCCTCCTCCGCCTGGCGGGTCACTGGTACAGGTCGGCCCGCCCCGGCCGTGCCGGGTCCGGGGTCGGGCGGTGTCCGTCCGGGCGGGCCTTGAGCCCCGCGCCCGGGACCGGCCGCGGCGTCGTCAGCCCGGGCCGGGTTCCCCCTCATCTGACGGGGAACCAGCTCCGCAGGTTGCTGGTTCCGGCCAGATCTGAAGCAACTTCACTCGTCCGAGGGAATATACGCAGGTACTCTCCACACCTACGCTCGATTACCGCCCAAATCACCCGTCTGCGGCACCCGGCGTGAGGAAACTCACCCGCCCCGGCGGGACGGGCCGTACGGTCCTGCGACCGCGCGGCCCGCCGCGTCACCTGCCCCGGCGGGTCACTTGGCCGGGTGCGGGTAGAAGCCCCGGCCGCTCTTGCGGCCCAGGTCACCGGCGGTGACCATGCGCGCCATGATCTCCGGTGCGGCGAACTTCTCGTCCTGCGTCTCGGCGTAGATGTTCCGGGCGGCGTGCAGCAGGATGTCGACGCCGGTCAGGTCGGCGGTCTCCAGCGGGCCCATCGGGTGGCCGAAACCGAGCCGGCAGGCGGTGTCGATGTCCTCGGCGGTGGCCACGCCCGACTCGTAGAGCTTGGCGGCCTCGACGACCAGCGCGGTGATCAGGCGGGTGGTCACGAAGCCGGCGACGTCGCGGTTGACCACCACGACCTCCTTGCCGACGCCCTCGGCGAAGGCGCGGACGGTGGCCAGCGTCTCGTCACTGGTCTTGTAGCCGCGGACCAGCTCGACCAGCTTCATCAGCGGCACCGGGGAGAAGAAGTGCACGCCGACGACGGACTCGGGGCGCTGAGTGGCCGCGGCGATCCGGGTGATCGGGATGGCCGAGGTGTTGGAGGCCAGCACCGCGCCGTCCTTGGCCAGCTTGTCGAGCTCCCGGAAGACGCCCTCCTTGACCTCCAGCTGCTCGAAGACGGCCTCGACCACGATGTCGGCCTCGGCGACCGCGCCCAGGTCGGTGGTGGTGGTGATCCGGCCCAGCGCCGCCTCGGCCTCCTCGGCCGACAGCCTGCCCTTGGAGACGAACTTCTCGTACGAGGCGCGGATGCCCGCGAGGCCGCGCTGCAGCGCCTCCTCGGTCACGTCCCGCAGCACCACCGGGTGGCCGGCCTGGGCGGAGACCTGGGCGATGCCGGCTCCCATGAGGCCGGCGCCGATCACGGCGATCTGCTTGCTGGACGCATTGCTCATGGCTGGGTCTCCCGATGACGTCGCCGCCCTGCGGGCGGGCCCTGAAGGCGGCTCAGCGCAGGGGTCACCCACCACGAGCCGCATCGCTCACCGCGCGACTTTAGTGCCGATCGGCGCGCCGTGGTGCCAACCGGGAGTGTGATCTGTGACCGACCGGTCGGACGAGCGGGCCGGTCGGTCAGATGGTCAGACCGACGTCCTGTGCCAGGATCGCCGCCTGCACCCGGCTGCGCAGCTGCAGCTTGGCCAGGATCCGGCTGACGTGCGTCTTGGTGGTCGCCTCCGCCATCGCCAACCGCCCGGCGATCTCGCCGTTGGAGAGCCCGGCCCCGATGCAGGCCAGCACCTCCCGCTCGCGTGGCGTGAGGCCGGACACGGCCTCCCGCGCCGCGGGCCCGACCGTGCGCTCCGGGCGGGCGAAGGTGCCGATCAGCCGCCTCGTCACGGAGGGGGCCAGCATGCCGTCCCCGCGCGCCACCGTGCGGATGCCCTCGACCAGGGCGTCCGCCTCCAGGTCCTTGAGCAGGAACCCGGCCGCTCCGGCCCGCAACGCGCCGTAGACGTACTCGTCCAGGTCGAAGGTGGTCAGCACCAGCACCTGGGCCGCCCCCGCGGAGACCACCTGGCGGGTCGCCGAGACCCCGTCCAGGCGGGGCATCTGCACGTCCATCAGGACCACGTCGGGCCTGAGTTCCAGCGCGAGGCGCACCGCCTCCTCCCCGTCCGCGGCCTGCCCGACCACCTCCAGGTCCGGCTCGGCCCGCAGGATCATCATCAGCGCGGCCCGCACGGCCGCCTGGTCCTCAGCCACCAGCACCCGGATCGTCATGCCCGCCCCTCCTCGGTCTCGGTCACCAGGGCCCGCGGCAGCACCGCGCGCACCTCCCAGCAGTCGCCCTCAGGACCGGCCGCGAAGCTGCCGCCGAGCAGGCCGGCCCGCTCCCGCATCCCGACCATGCCCGCCCGGGCGCCGGGCAGTTCCTGGCCCGCTCCCGTGCGGTACGGGCTGTCGACGGCGATCCACAGCTCCTCCGGCCGGTAGTCGAGCCGGACCAGGACCCGGCCCGGGCCGGCGTGCTTGAGCGCGTTGGTCAGCGCCTCCTGCACGATCCGGTAGGCCGCCAGCCCGACCGGTACGGCCAGCTCACCCCGCTCGCCACTCTCCGTGAACTCGAAGTCCAGTCCGACGTCCTGGCCGGCCGCCCTGGCCTTGGCCAGGAGCGCGTCGACGGCCTGCAGATCGGGCGCGGCGTAGGACTCGTCGGCCTCGCCCCCGCCGCTGTCCCGCAGCAGCCCGATCATGCGGCGCATTTCGGCCAAACCCTGGACGCTGTTCTCCCGGATCACGCCCAGCGCCTCCACCAGCGGGTCGTCCTCGGGCCGGTGGCGGCGCCGGGCCACCGACTGCGCGCCGGTGGCGTGGATCGCGATGGCCGACAGGTGGTTGGCCACCACGTCGTGCAACTCTCGTGCCATCCGGGCCCGTTCGGCACTCACCGCCTCCCGCCGGTCCATCTCGGAGAGCAGCGCGGTCTGTTCGGCCCGCAGCCGCTGGGTGTCCGCCTCCTCGCGGTGCTTGCGCACCAGGTCGCCGGTCCAGACCGGCGCCAGGTAGATCAGCGTGGCGAGCACCACGACGGCCACCGCGTCGGAGGCGTCGCTGTAGACCAGGACCAGCGTGGAGAGCGCCAGCACCGAGGCCGCACCGGTCAGGTGCAGGATCCGCGACATCTTCGGGGTGCCGTAGAGCACTGCGGCGTACAGCAGGTCGGTGTACATCAGGCTGGTCGCCAGCAGGGCCCCGGTGAAGACGCTCGCCGCGAAGGCGAACCCGCCGACCGTCACGGCGAGCACCGGCCGGGTGCGCCGGACCAGCTCCAGCACGGCCATCACCAGCAACGCGGGGACGGGCGCCCAGCGCGGGATCGTCAAGGTGTGGTCGTACGCCTTCAGGGCGATCAGCAGCAGCCCCCCGAGCAACCCGAAGAGCGCGATCGCCCGGTCCTCCTGCCGCGGGGTGAGTGTCGGTCTGCGCACGACACCCATCAGATCATCTCCGGACCGGCCCCCGGCTCGGGTGCGCGGAGGAGCCGCGGTACATCGAAAGATGCAGGCCCGGTTCGGCTCCGGCGACGACGCCGGGCGCGCCCGCGCCCGGGAGGCTGGAGGCATCGTGGAAACGGGGTGTTCATCATGATCGTCACACTGATCGTCGCGGCCGAGGTCGCCTTCTGGGTCCTGCTCGGCCTCGGCCTGGCCACCCGCTACCTGCTGCGGCTGCGGACCCTGAACACCGTGCTGCTGGTCGGCCTGCCGGTGGTGGACCTGACCCTGTTCGCCCTCACCGTCCTCGACCTGCGCGGCGGCTCCGCCGTGAGCTGGACGCACGCCCTGGCCGCGAGCTACGCGGGCTTCTCGATCGGCTACGGGCCGTCCGTCGTCCGCTGGGCCGACGGACGGTTCCAGCACCGCTACGCCGGCGGGCCCAAGCCCCCGCGCTCGCCCAAGTACGGGCCTGAGCGGACCCGCCACGAGTGGCGGATCGCCGGCCGGACGGCGGTCTCGGCGGGCGTCACGCTCTCCCTGATCACCCTGCTGGTGACGCTCTCCGCCGGCGCCGCCCACTTCTCCGACTTCACCGGCTGGTACGTGAAGCTGGGCACGGCGGCCGTGATCAACGCGATCGTGGCCGGCTGCTACTCGCACTGGCCCAAGGAGCCGCCGGCCGGCGCGATCGTCGAGAACGGGCACGTGGTCGGCTGGAAGGTCCCGCAGAGCCGCTGAGCCGCGGCCCGGCGCGCGGGCCGCGGCGGCGGCTCAGCGGTTCTCGCCCGGCACCCAGAGCACGTCGCCCTGCTCCTTGTTGGCCGTCCGGGCCAGGATGAACAGCAGGTCGGAGAGCCGGTTGAGGTACTTGGCGGTGAGCGGGTTCACGGTGTCCCCGTGCTCCTCGATCGCGGCCCAGGTGGCCCGCTCGGCCCGGCGCACCACCGTACAGGCCAGGTGCAGGTGGGCGGCGCCGACGGTGCCGCCGGGGAGGATGAAGCTGCGCAGCTTCTCCAGCGGCTCCAGGAAGCGGTCGCAGTCCTCCTCCAGCCTGTCGATGTAGGACTGCAGGACCCGCAGCGGCGGGTACTTCGGGTCCTCCACCACCGGGGTGGCCAGGTCGGCGCCGACGTCGAAGAGGTCGTTCTGCACCCGGGTGAGCACGGCGGCGACGTCCACGCCGAGCCCGCCGGCGGCGATCGCGACCCCGATCGCGGCGTTCGCCTCGTTGGTGTCGGCGTACGCGACCAGGCGCGGGTCGGTCTTGGTGGTCCGGCTCATGTCGCCCAGCGCGGTGGTGCCGTCGTCGCCGGTACGGGTGTAGATGCGCGTCAGATTGACCATGCGGCCAGCGTAGCCGGGCCGGTTAAGCGCCGTTAACCCCCTCACCCCGAGGGTCTCGTCGCTACGCGACGTTGACCGCCCCCAGCCTCCGGCCGGGAGGTACCCCCACCCCGAGGGTCTCGTCGCTACGCGACGTTGACCGCCCCCAGCCTCCGGCCGGGAGGTACCCCCACCCCGAGGGTCTCGTCGCTACGCGACGTTGACCCTCTGCCCGGGTGGGGCGGCTTCCAGCCAGGCGAGGAAGCCGGTGAGCGCGTCCTCGCTCATCGCCAGCTCCAGCGGCGCGCCGTTGTGCAGGCAGCGCAGCACCACCGAGCCGGAGAGCAGGGCCAGTTCCTCCTGGCCCTCCGGGTAGCGCCGGCCGAGCACCTCGATCTCCCGGCGCGGCAGCACCTTGCGCGGGCGCGGGGCGTACGAGAAGACCCGGAACCACTCGATCGAGTCGCCGCTGTAGCGGCCGATACCAAAAACCCACCCCTTGCCGTCGGTCTGGGGGACCGGGGCTGAGGTGGGCTTGCCGTTCTCGTCGAGGTCGGGCTGCGTGGAGGCGTCGGCGGGCATTTTGAGCCGGTAGCTGCAGTCGAAGGTGCCACCCGCCCGCTGGATCACACGGCGGCGTACCGCGAACGCGACCAGGCCGATCACACCCAGCGCCACGACCGCCGCACACACCACAAGGGCGAGGACCATGCTCACCTACCTCCTCGCTACCCGCGTTCCCCGTATCGGTCGTATCAGGCGACCGCGTTGACCTACCAACTGAGACGACAGTCCCGGGGTCACGCTCACGCGTCCCCGGGACCGTCGGTCGACCCCGCCAAGCCGGGGTCCGGCGCACTCAGGCGTGGGCCTTGAGACCGCGCGCCGCGAACAGCCGCACCTCGGCGCGGCGCTCGGCGTGCTGGTCCAGGTCCGACTTGGCCTGCTCCAGTGCGCGCTCGGCACGCGCGACGTCGATCTCGTCCGCCAGCTCGGCGATCTCCGCGAGCAGAGACAGCTTGTTGTCGGCGAAGGAGATGAAGCCGCCGTGCACAGCGGCGATGACGGTGCCGCCGTCCACCGTGCGGATGGTGACCGGACCGGTCTCCAGCACGCTCAGCACCGGGGTGTGGCCCGGCATGATGCCGGTGTCACCGGAGGCCGTACGGGCGACGACGATGGTGGCCGCACCGGACCACACCTTGCGGTCGGCTGCGACCAGCTCGACGTGCAGCTCAGCCAACGTGGGCTCCTAGGCTCATGCAACCCCCGATTACTCGGGAGTTTCGGTAAGAATAACGGCCCCGCGCCTCCGGCATGAAACCGGCGGCACGGATTTGACCGGAATCACAGCCGATGCGACGTGAGGGGCGGTCCCCAGGCTCGGGGGCCACCCCTCACGGTCACTCAGCTGCTACCGGCCGCGACTACTTCTTCGCGAGCTCGGCGGCGTTCTTCTCGAGGTCCTCGATGCCACCGCACATGAAGAAGGCCTGCTCCGGGACGGAGTCGTACTTGCCGTCCGCGATCGCGTTGAAGGCCTCGATGGTCTCCGACAGCGGCACGGTCGAACCCTCGACACCGGTGAACTGCTTCGCCACGTAGGTGTTCTGCGAGAGGAAGCGCTCGATGCGACGGGCCCGGTGGACCGTGATCTTGTCTTCCTCGGACAGCTCGTCCATACCGAGGATGGCGATGATGTCCTGGAGGTCCTTGTACTTCTGCAGGATCCCCTTGATACGGACGGCCGTGTCGTAGTGGTTCTGCGCGATGTACCGCGGGTCGAGGATGCGGGACGTGGAGTCCAGCGGGTCGACGGCCGGGTAGATGCCCTTCTCCGAGATCGGGCGCGACAGAACGGTGGTCGCGTCCAGGTGGGCGAAGGTGGTGGCGGGAGCCGGGTCGGTCAGGTCGTCGGCGGGGACGTAGATCGCCTGCATCGAGGTGATCGAGTGACCGCGGGTCGAGGTGATGCGCTCCTGCAGGAGGCCCATCTCGTCGGCCAGGTTCGGCTGGTAACCCACCGCGGAGGGCATGCGGCCGAGCAGGGTCGACACCTCGGAACCGGCCTGGGTGAACCGGAAGATGTTGTCGATGAAGAGCAGCACGTCCTGCTTCTGCACATCGCGGAAGTACTCCGCCATGGTCAGGGCGGACAGGGCCACGCGCAGACGGGTGCCCGGCGGCTCGTCCATCTGGCCGAAGACCAGCGCGGTCTTGTCCAGAACGCCCGAGTCGACCATCTCGTCGATGAGGTCGTTGCCCTCACGGGTGCGCTCGCCGACGCCGGCGAACACCGACACACCACCGAAGTTCTCGGCGACGCGGTAGATCATCTCCTGGATCAGAACGGTCTTGCCGACACCGGCACCACCGAACAGACCGATCTTGCCACCCTGGACGTACGGGGTGAGCAGGTCGATGACCTTGATGCCGGTCTCGAACATCTCGGTCTTCGACTCGAGCTCGGAGAAGTTCGGGGCCTTGCGGTGGATCGGCCAGCGGACCTGGACCTGGGAGTCGAACTCCGCCTTGTCCACGTTCAGGACCTCACCCAGGGCGTTGAAGACCTTGCCCTTGGTGATGTCGCCGACCGGCACCGAGATCGCGGCACCGGTGTCGGTGACCTGCGCACCACGGATCAGGCCGTCGGTCGGCTGCATCGAGATGCCGCGGACCAGACCGTCGCCGAGGTGCTGGGCGACCTCCAGGGTCAGGGTCTTCTTGCCCGTGCCGTCGGGGTTGTCGACCTCGACGTGCAGGGCGTTGAACATGTCCGGAATCGCGTCGACGGGGAACTCCACGTCGACGACCGGGCCGATGACCCGCGCGACGCGGCCCGTCGCCGTGGTCGGCTCAACAGTGGTGGTCATACTCATTCGCTCCCGCGGCTCGCGTCAGCGAGCGCGTTGGCGCCACCGACGATCTCGCTGATTTCCTGGGTGATCTCGGCCTGACGGGCCGAGTTGGCAAGCCGCGTGAGCGACTTGATGAGCTCGCCGGCGTTGTCCGTCGCGCTCTTCATCGCGCGGCGGCGGGCGGCGTGCTCGGAGGCTGCCGACTGCAGCAGCGCGTTGTAGATCCGGCTCTCGACGTACCGCGGCAGCAGTGCGTCCAGGACGCCCTCCGCCGACGGCTCGAAGTCGTACAGCGGGAAGATCTCCGACTTGGCCGGCTTCTGGTCGCTCAGCTGGACCTCGTCCAGCTTCAGCGGCAGCAGCCGGGACGCCACGGCGTCCTGCGTGAGCATCGACACGAACTCGGTCGAGACCACGTGCAGCTCGTCCACGCCGTCCGTCTCGGCCGTGAAGGCCTCGATCAGCTCGGCCGCCACCGTCTTCGCGTCACCGTAGGTCGGCTTGTCCGAGAAGCCCGTCCACGAGTTGCCCACCGCCAGGCCGCGGAAGGTGTAGTACGACAGGCCCTTCCGACCGACGACGTAGGTCACGACGTCCTTGCCCTCGCCGCGCAGGCGCTCGGTGAGCGTCAGCGAGGCCTTGATGGCGTTGGACGAGTAACCGCCGGCCAGGCCGCGGTCCGCCGTGATCAGCAGGACGGCCGCACGCGTGGCGTTCGGGTTCTCGGTGGTGAGCGGGTGCTTGGCGTTGGACCGGGTGGCCACCGCCGTCACCGCCCGGGTGAGCTCGTCGGCGTACGGAGCGGAGGCCGCCACCGCGCGCTGCGCCTTGCCGATGCGCGCCGCGGAGATCATCTCCATCGCCTTGGTGATCTTCTTCGTCGCGGTGACAGAGCGGATCCGGCGCTTGTAGACCCGAAGCTGTGCTCCCATGGGTCGTTACGTCCTTTCCCTCGCTACCGGACTCAGGCCTGCTCGGAGAGCAGCTTGCCGTCGGCGGTCTGGTAACCCTGCTTGAAGGCCTCGATCGCGCTGGTCAGCGCGTCGACGGTGCCGTCGGCCAGCAGACCGGTCTCGACGATGCCGGCCAGCAGGTCCTTGTGCTGCAGGCGGACGTAGTCGAGGAACTCGCGCTCGAAGCGGCGGATCTCGGCGATCGGGACGTCGTCCAGCTTGCCGGTGGTGCCGGCCCAGATGGAGACGACCTGCTCCTCGACCGGGAACGGCTGGTACTGGCCCTGCTTCAGCAGCTCGACCATGCGGGCACCGCGCTCCAGCTGGGCCTTGGAGGCCGCGTCCAGGTCGGAGCCGAAGCCGGCGAAGGCCTCAAGCTCACGGTACTGGGCGAGGTCCAGGCGCAGGCGGCCGGCGACCGAGCGCATGGCCTTGATCTGGGCGGAGCCGCCGACGCGGGAGACCGAGATACCGACGTTCACGGCCGGGCGGATGCCGGCGTTGAACAGGTCGGACTCCAGGAAGCACTGGCCGTCGGTGATGGAGATGACGTTGGTCGGGATGTACGCCGAGACGTCGTTCGCCTTGGTCTCGATGATCGGCAGACCGGTCATCGAGCCGCCGCCCAGCTCGTCGTTCAGCTTGGCGCAGCGCTCCAGCAGGCGGGAGTGCAGGTAGAAGACGTCACCCGGGTAGGCCTCGCGGCCCGGCGGGCGGCGCAGCAGCAGGGAGACGGAGCGGTAGGCCTCGGCCTGCTTCGACAGGTCGTCGAAGATGATCAGGACGTGCTTGCCGGCGTACATCCAGTGCTGGCCGATGGCCGAACCGGTGTACGGGGCGAGGTACTTGAAGCCGGCCGGGTCGGAGGCGGGAGCAGCCACGATGGTGGTGTACTCCAGCGCGCCGGCCTCCTCCAGGGCGCCGCGGACGGACGCGATGGTGGAGCCCTTCTGACCCACGGCGACGTAGATGCAGCGGACCTGCTTCTCCGGGTCGCCCGAGCGCCAGTTGTCGCGCTGGTTGATGATCGTGTCGACGGCCACCGCGGTCTTGCCGGTCTGGCGGTCACCGATGATCAGCTGACGCTGGCCACGGCCGATCGGGGTCATCGCGTCGATGGCCTTGATGCCGGTCTGCAGCGGCTGCTTGACCGACTTGCGGGCCATGACGCCGGGGGCCTGCAGCTCCAGGGCGCGGCGGGACTCGGCGGCGATCTCGCCCAGGCCGTCGATCGGGTTGCCCAGCGGGTCCACGACGCGGCCCAGGTAGCCGTCGCCGACCGGGACCGAGAGGACCTCGCCGGTGCGGCGGACCGTCTGGCCCTCCTCGATGCCGCTGAACTCGCCGAGGACGACGACACCGATCTCGCGGGTGTCGAGGTTCAGCGCGAGGCCGAGCGTGCCGTCCTCGAACTTCAGCAGCTCGTTGGCCATGACCGAGGGCAGACCCTCGACCTTGGCAATACCGTCCATGGCCTCGGTGACCGTGCCGACCTCTTCAACAGAAGCGGCGTCCGGCTGGTACGACTGGACAAAGTCGGCCAGCGCGTCCCGGATCTCCTCCGGACGGATCGTAAGCTCCGCCATCAGGCTTCCCTGCTCTCCTAGTTTGCGATCCTCGGCCCGCCATTGAGGGCCGCAAGTATTCGACTCTCGGCCGGGTCTCTCGAACCGGCCGTACGATTTGCCGGCTCCGGTGGAGCCGGGTCCCGACCGAGGGTCGGATGTGCTTCGGTGCTCAGCCTTCGAGCGACTGGCGAGCGCCTTCGAGGCGGCTCGACACGGTGCCGTCGATGATCTCGTCGCCGATCTGGACCCGGACACCACCGACGACCGAGGGGTCGACGTCGATGTTCAGGTGGACCTGGCGGCCGTGCATCCGGCCCAGAGCGGCCGACAGGCGCTCCTTCTGGACGTCCGACAGCGGCACCGCGGTGGTGACCAGGGCCACCACACGCCCGCGCCGAGCGGCGGCGAGCTTCGAGTAGGACTCGAGGCCCTGCTCAAGGCTACGGCCACGCGGGTGGTTGACCAGGGCGATCACCAGTCGGACGGTGCCCGCGTTGGCGCGGCCGCCGAGCAGCTTCTTGATCAGCTCCGCCTTGGCGGCGGCACCGGCCTTGGGCTCGGTCAGCGCGGTGCGCAGCTCGTGCGAGCCGCTCACCACCCGGCCGAACCGGAACAGCTCGTCCTCGACGTCGTCCAGGACACCGGCCTTGTCGGCGGCGATGGCCTCGGCGTACGCGGCCAGCTCCTCGGTCGCGTCGACCAGGTCGCGCGCACCCGACCAGCGGGAGCGGACCAGGCCGGAGACCAGGTCCACCGTCTCGCCGGAGACCTGGCCGGCCAGCAGCGAGGAGACCAGCTGGGCCTTGTCCTGACCCGACCGGGACGGGTCGGTCAGGACGCGGCGCAGCGACACCTCACGGTCCAGCAGGACCGTGACGGCGGTGAGCTCCTCGGCGAGCTTGGCCGCGTCCACCGAAGTGGAGTCGGTCAGACCCTCCAGGTTCTGCCGCCCGGAGGCGAGGGCCTCGCGGCTAGCGCCGATCACTTGGCCGCACCCTGAGCAACGGCGGCCTTGGCCTCCAGCTCGTCCAGGAAGCGGTCGATGACGCCGCTCTGCCGCGCGTGGTCCTCAAGGGACTCACCCACGATGCGGGAGGCCAGCTGCGAGGCCAGCGAACCCACGTCCTGGCGCAGGGCGGCAGTCGCCTGCTTCTTGTCGGCCTCGATCTGGGCGTGGCCGGCGGCGACGATGGCCTCGCGCTGACGCAGGCCCTCCTCGCGCATCTCGCCGAGCTGGGCCGCGCCCTGCTCGCGAGCCTGCTCGACGATGCGGGCAGCCTCGTGACGCGCCTCGGCGAGCTCGGCGCGGTACTGCTCAAGCAGGGCCTGGGCCTCAGCCTGAGCGGCCTCGGCCCGCTCCATCCCGCCCTCGATGGCGTCCCGGCGCTCCGACAGCACCTTCTCGATGCTGGGGAGGAGCTTCTTGCCGAGCAGGCCGAAGACGATGAAGAAGCAGAGCAGGCCGATGATGATCTCGGGCCACGCGGGGAGGAGAGGGTTCATCTTCTCCTCTTCCTGCGCAAGCTGAGCCACGATGCCCATGCTCATATCTGGACCTTCCTCGAAAGGGTCTGCGGCGGGATTACTTGTTGCCGAAGACGAACGGCATGACGATGCCGATGAGGGCCAGCGCCTCGGTCAGCGCGAAGCCGATGAACATGTTGGAACGGATGAGACCGGCAGCCTCGGGCTGACGGGCCATGGCCTGGACACCGTTACCGAAGATGAGACCGACGCCGATGCCGGGGCCGATCGCGGCGAGGCCGTAGCCGATGGAAGCGACGGAACCGTAGACAGTGCCCTCAGCGAGGAAGCTCATTGCAGTTGTCCTTTGCAGGGGTGGTGAACCGGTGGTGATTGGCCACCGGGCGATCCGGGAGTTGGTTCAGGGAGGGCCGAGGCCCCCTGGCTCAGTGCGCCTCTTCGAGGGCACCGGCGATGTAGCTGCTGGCCAGCATCACGAAGATGTAGGCCTGCAGGAACTGGACCAGCAGCTCGAAGGCGGTCAGGGCGACGGCGACGATGAACGAGGCCGAGCCGTAGAGCGCACCCAGGGTCGGGCTGAGCAGGTACCAGGAGGCGATGGAGAACATCACGATCAGCAGGTGGCCGGCGAACATGTTCGCGAAGGCTCGGACCGCGAGCGTGAAGGGGCGCACGAAGATGTTCGAGAAGAACTCGATCGGCACCAGGATGAACATGACCCAGCCGGGGATGCCCGAGGGCCAGCAGAGGTTCTTGAAGCCGCCGACGAAGCCGTGCTTCTTGAAGGTCAGCGTCATGTAGGTGACCCAGACGACGGCCGCGAGGCCGGCCGGGAACGCGATCGCCGCGGTGACCGGGAACTGGGCGAACGGGATGATCGACATGATGTTCATCAGCCAGATGAAGAAGAACATCGAGACGAGCATCGGGACGTACTTCTCGCCCTTCTTGCCGATCGTCTCCAGCACGATGGACCGCTTGACGAAGTCGTAGCCGATCTCGGCGACCAGCTGCAGCTTGCCCGGAACGAGGCGGGGCTTGGCGAAGGCCGACCAGAAGAAGACGACGACCAGCAGCGCGACGACCATCGACAGCAGCATCGGCTTGTTGAACTCGACGCTGCCGATCGTGAAGATCGGCTTGAACTGGAACTCGTTCAGACCCGGGGCCGGGAAGCCGCAGCCTGCGTCCCCGAAGTGGCAACTGCCTGAGGCGAGCTTCGTGAGTTCAGCACTCACCACGGACTCCTTCGTCGTGACGCATGGTTACGGCAACCTCGGTGTGTCGGCGTGGCCTGCGACCACGGAGCGGCACTGGTACTTGATGGGTTTCTCGCAGACCCTGCGCGGCGGTGCGTCGCACCGTCGCGGGATCATCGAAGACTGCGCGGGTCCGGGGGGCGATCCGTCCATCGATCGGACAGACCAGGCCTCTTCCCGTACTCCGTTGTTGCGACGGACGATAGCAGCCCGTCAGTGCGGCATAAACACCGCCCCCCTCGTTGGGGGGACAGCCCGGCCTCGTCACTGTTGACGGCCCGGGTCGGAAGGCTTGTCGGCCTTGCTTTCGGTGGCGTCGGGGTCGACGTAGAAGGTCTTGGCCTTGAGTGCGCCGCGCACCTGGAAACCCGTCCAGATCAGGGCGCAGCCCAGCAGGGTGAAGGCGAACGCCTGCCGGTTGAAGAGGTCGGTGTTCTTGAAGACCGCGAGGACGATGCCGACCAGCAGGATCTGAGTGGTGTAGACCAGGAGTGCCGCGGCCATCATGATGTGCGGATTCGACCTGGTCAGCCGGTCGAGCGCCACCTGGCCGGAGCTGAAGAACGCCATCACCAGCAGCGTTCCGAAGAGGGCGCCGAGCAGCCCCTTGCCACCCGCGACGGCAAAGGAGATCACCATGGCGATGATTCCGGCGACCGCAGTGGGGATCGCGGCGCCTCGGAGGATCCGGGCGTCGTTGGACGGCATGTCGGCAACTCCGGCGGCATGTCGATGTGACAGGGGGACGGGCACAGAACGTGGTGGGTGACACCGGACCGAGGGGGCGCCGCAGGCCGGCCGCTCGACGGCGAGCCCGTCGAGGGAGACCGGCCAGGGACGGAAGTCATCCACCTGTGAGGTCTTTCGGCGTGTTCTCGGTACTC
The DNA here is from genome assembly GCF_043950205.1 of Kitasatospora hibisci. Lineage (NCBI taxonomy): Bacteria > Bacillati > Actinomycetota > Actinomycetes > Kitasatosporales > Streptomycetaceae > Kitasatospora > Kitasatospora hibisci. The sequence continues at coordinate 3,046,334 of NZ_CP171642.1, forward strand.
GTGAACGGTATCACAAACTATTTGATGAGAGCTTTACCATGAATGTGTGGCACCTGTCACACCAACGGACCAAGAGTGCCGCCGTTTGGATGAACCCGTATGACGGTACGTCAATTCACCTACCGGCCACGGCCGCTTCCATGTCCCCGACCGGAGACCGCGGACGAACCCTTGCCGAGTTCACCGAGCAGTTCCTTGTCCTTCGCCGACAGTTCCGCCATCGGTTCGGGGGCCGGCGCGACCGCGGCGGCCTCACTCCCGGTGACCGCCGCGGCGGCGGCGCGGCCGGCAACGGGGCGGCGGCGGTAGCGCGGCGGGACGAAGGACTGCACGGCCCGCGGGGCCCGCGGGCGGAACCGCGGGGTCAGCAGCACGACCAGGCCGACCAGGCAGAGCCCGGCCAGCGTCAGCACGACCGTGCGGCCGGTGTTGGTCACCGAGAAGGCGACCGTGCCGAAGGCGATCAGCGCCGCCCAGAAGTACATGATCAGCACGGCCCGGCTGTGCGAGTGGCCGACCTGCAACAGGCGGTGGTGCAGGTGGCGTTTGTCCGCGGCGAACGGCGACTGTCCGGCCCAGGTGCGGCGGACCACGGCGAGCAGCAGGTCGGCCAGCGGCAGCGCGATGACGGTCAGCGGCAGCAGCAGCGGGATGTAGATCGGCACGAGGGCGTGGACGGTGGCGGTCTGCGAACCGGTCTCGCTGGTGATCAGGTCGGGGTCGACGCGGCCGGTGATGGAGATCGCGGCGACGGCGAGCATCAGGCCAAGCATCATCGAGCCGGAGTCGCCCATGAAGATCCGGGCCGGGTGCAGGTTGTGCGCCAGGAAGCCCATGCACATGCCGATCAGCAGCACGCTGAAGAGCACGGCGGGGGCCGCGTCCATGATCGTGTAGCCGTACCAGAGCCGGTAGGAGTACAGGAAGAACGCCATCGCGGCGATGCAGACCATGCCGCCGGCCAGGCCGTCCAGGCCGTCGATGAAGTTCACCGCGTTGACCATGACGACCACCAGGGTGACCGAGATGACCATGCCCTGGGTGGGGCTCACCGCGACCGCGCCCACGCCGGGCACCGGCAGGGTGATCACCGTGACCCCCTGCCAGACCATCACACCGGCGGCGATCATCTGGCCGCCGAGCTTGACCAGGGCGTCCACGCCCCACTTGTCGTCGAGCACGCCGAGCAGCCACATGATCCCGGCGCCGGAGAGCAGCGCGCGGATGTCGGTGCCCTGGGAGAAGACCTTGGACAGGTTGTCCAGCTGCGAGGCGACCAGGATGCCCGCGCAGAGGCCGCCGAACATGGCGATGCCGCCGAGCCGCGGCGTGGGCTCCCGGTGCACGTCACGGGCGCGCAGCGGTGGCATCGCGCCGGCCGCGATCGCGAACTTCCGGACCGGCCCGGTCAGCAGGTAGGTGACGGCCGCGGTGCAGAACAGCACCAGCAGATACTCACGCACCACTGGCCTCCTGCATCACTGTCCGACGGGTGGGTACCGAAGGTACTCCCGTGTCTGTCCGGGGTTCGAGGTGCGTCGCCACGGCACACACCTTATTGAGTCGGACGCCCGGGCCGTGCATCGCGGTTCGCCCCACCGGGTAGGAGATCGGGTTGCCCGCTCATCGCCGACCGGCGAAGGCCCGGGCGAGCTCCCGGACGCGGGCCCCGATCCGCACGTCCGTGCCACCGGTGAGCAGCCGTCCGATCAGACCGGCGATCTCGGCCAGTTCGGCCTCGCCCATGCCCTGCGAGGTCACGGTACCGGTCCCGAGCCGGATCCCCGAGGTCTCGGCGGGCGGCGCGGGATCGTACGGCACGGCGCACTTGCCGAGCAGTACGCCTGCCGCGGCGCAGCGGCGCTCGGCCTCGGCGCCGCTGACCCCGAGCGGGGAGACGTCCGCGGTCACCAGGTGGGTGTCGGTTCCGCCCGTCAACGGGCGCATTCCGGCCTCTGCGAGCCCCTTGGCGAGGACCCGCGCCCCGGCCACCGTCCGCTCCGCGTAGGCCCGGTACGCGGGCGTCGCGGCCTCCGCCAGCGCCACGGCCTTGCCGGCCACCTCGTTCATCGCCGCACCGCCCTGGCTGAACGGGAAGACCGCCCGGTCGATCCGCTCGGCCAGCTCGGCGGTGGAGAGCAGCAGGCCGCCGCGCGGGCCGCGGAGCAGCTTGTGGGTGGCGGCCACGGTGACGTCCGCGTAGGGCACCGGGGAGGGCGCCAGACCCGCCGCGACCAGGCCGGTGGTCTGCGCGGCGGAGGCGATCAGGAAGGCGTCCGCCTCGTCGGCGATCTCCCGGAAGGCGGCCCAGTCGGGGTGCCGGGGGTGGGAGATGGAGCCGGCCACGATGGCCTTGGGCCGGTGCAGCCGGGCGAGCGCGCGGACCTCGTCGAGATCGATCAGGCCGTCCTCGCGGCGCACCCCGTAGCCGACGAACTCGAACCAGCGACCGGAGAAGTTGGCGCGCGAGCCGCAGCTCAGGTGGCCGCCGTGCTCCAGCGACATCGCCAGCACCGTGTCGCCCGGCCGCAGCAGTGCCGCGTAGGCCGCGAGCATCGCCGAAGTGGCCGACCGGGGCTGGACGTTGGCGTGCGGGGCGGCGAACAGTGCGCGGGCCCGGTCGACCGCCAGCAGCTCGGCGGCGTCCGCCAGCGCGCACCCGGTGTGGTGGCGGCGGCCCGGGTAACCCTCGGCGTACTTGTCGATCAGGGGACCGGTGAGCGCGGCCAGCACGGCCGCACTGGTGAGGTTCTCCCCCGCGAGCAGCTGGATGCTCTCGGCGCGGCGCTCGGCCTCGGCGGCGAGCAGGTCGGCCAGCTGGGGGTCGGCCCGGCGCAGCGCCTCGGAGGCCCACCGGCCGCCGGTACCGGCCGGCTCGGTCGTCTCGGTGGTTCCGGCGGATCCGGTCGCGGCATCGGTGACGGTCATGGCGGGGCTCCCGGGCTGCATCGGGGCGCCTCCCGGCCGGAGGCTGGGGTGAGGGTTCCTCCAGCGTAGGACCGGTCCTCCCGGCCGGCCTGCCGACGCGTACCGGGTGCACCCACCCGGCGGCAGGGCACCGGGACCAGCGCCCGGTGCCGCAGTGCCCCGGCAAGGAGGGCGCGCCGGTGCCGCGGTGTTACAGCCCTAGCGCGGCGCGGGGATGCCCGTCAGTGCCGTGACCACCGGGTCCACCGCGTGGAATATCTCCTCGCCGCAGTTGCGGAACATGCCGATCGGCGCGCCGTACGGGTCGTGCACCTCGTCCGACTCCGGGCTGGCGGCGAGCAGCCAGCCGCGCAGCGCGGCCGCCGCCCGCACCAGCGCGCGGGCGCGCTCGGTGACGTCGGCGCCGCGGCGCGGGTCGGGCAGGGTGCCCGGGTCTATCGTCCGCACCAGGCGGGTGAACTCCTTCAGGGTGAAGGTGCGCAGCCCGGCCTCGTGGCCCATCGAGATCACCTGGGCGCGGTGGTCCAGGGTCGCGGTGAGCACGAGGTCGGCCTCGACCACGTGCTCGTCCAGCAGCTCGCGGCCGGTGAAGCCGCCGCTGTCGGCACCGTACTCGTCCAGCACCGTGGCGGCGTGCTCCTCCATCGGCGCGCCCTCGTGGCCCCAGGTGCCGGCGCTCTCCACCAGGATCCGGCCGGCCACCCGGGGGCTGAGCCGGGTGTCCAGCTCACGCCGGGTGAGCCGCTCGGCGATCGGCGAGCGGCAGATGTTCCCCGTGCAGACGAACAGGATCCGGAAGTGGTCCAGCGGCCTGGGACCCACGCTCAGGTACGGCGATATGCCGGGCCCGGCATGGAGGGAGGCGGCCGTCAACTGCCGGCCTCCAGGTCGGGGACGACCTCCCTCAGCTGCTCGGCGCTGATCGCGCCGGCCCGCAGCAGGACCGGGACCTTGCCCGTGACGTCGACGATGGAGGACGCGGTGGCGTGGTCCGCCGTACCGCCGTCCAGGTAGACCGAGATGGCGTCGCCGAGCTGCTGCTGGGCCTCGTCGCAGGTGGACGGGGACGGGCCGCCGGTCTTGTTGGCGCTGGAGACGGCCAGCGGGCCGGTGGTGTTCAGCAGCTCGATCGCGACCGGGTGCAGCGGCATCCGGACCGCGACGGTGCCGCGGGTCTCGCCGAGGTCCCAGCGCAGCGAGGGCTGGTGCCGGGCGACGAGGGTGAGACCGCCGGGCCAGAAGGCGTCGACCAGCTCCCACGCCTGCTCGGAGAAGTCGGTGACCAGCCCGTGCAGGGTGGTCGGCGAGCCGACCAGGACCGGCGAGGGCATGTTGCGGCCGCGGCCCTTCGCGGCCAGCAGCGCGGCGACGGCATCGGGCGAGAAGGCGTCCGCGCCGACGCCGTACAGGGTGTCGGTCGGCAGCACGACGAGTTCGCCGCGGCGGATGGCCGAGGCGGCCTCGCGCAGGCCGGTGGCACGGTCCCCGGCGTCGGCACAGTCGTAACGGCGGCTCATCGGTGCGGTCCCCTTCCGAGATGGCTGGTCACGCGGGCGGTCGGGCTCGGCGGCACCGCCCTGCCCGCGGTGGTGCGGCGCCGGCCGGTCACAGCGAGGCCTTCCGGGCCGTCGTGAAGCGCGGGCGGTTGTTCAGGTCGCGGTGGTCGGCGGTGTCCGTCCAGCCACCGTCCTCGTTGAAGATCCACGGCACCTGGCCGCCCTGGGTGTCGGCGTGCTCGATCACCACGGCGCCGCCCGGGCGCAGCAGGCGGGCGGCGACCCGCTCGATGCCGCGGATGGTGTCCAGGCCGTCCTCGCCCGAGAACAGCGACATCTGCGGGTCGTGGTCGCGCGCTTCGGGCGCCACGTACTCCCACTCGGTGAGCGGGATGTACGGCGGGTTGGAGATCACCAGGTCGAAGCGGCCGTCCCAGGAGCGGTCGTCCTCGAAGGCGCGGGTGGCGTCGCCGGCGTGCAGGGTGACCCGGGCCCGGTCGGAGCTCGCCTCGATGTTGCGCCGGGTGTAGCGCAGCGCGCCCTCGTCCAGCTCGAAGGCGTGCACGCTGGAGCGCGGCAGCTCCTGGGCCAGGGCCAGCGCGATGGCGCCGGAGCCGGAGCAGAGGTCGACCACCAGCGGCTCTGCGACGTCCATGTCGCGCACGGCGTCTATGGCCCACTCGACGACCGACTCGGTCTCCGGGCGTGGCACGAAGACGCCGGGGCCGACCTCCAGCTCCAGGTAGCGGAAGAACGCCCGCCCGGTGATGTGCTGCAGCGGCTCGCGCGCCTCGCGCCGGGAGACGGCCTCCCAGTAGCGGGCGTCGAACTCGGCGTCCTTCACCGTGTGCAGCTGGCTGCGCTTGACGTTGTGGACGTGGGCGGCGAGCTCCTCCGCGTCGAAGCGCGGCGACGGCACGCCGGCCGCGGCCAACCGCTGGGTGGCCTGGGCCACCTCGGCGAGCAGCAGGTTCATCCGTACGACCTCTTGTTTCTGCGCTCCGGCTACTGACGGCAGTGGTGCCCGGACGCCGGTCTCAGTTCTGTTGGGCCGCGGCGAGCTTGGCCGCCGCGTCCGCGTCCACGCAGGACTGGATCACCGCGTTCAGGTCGCCGTCCAGGACCTGGTCCAGGTTGTACGACTTGAAGCCCGTGCGGTGGTCCGAGATGCGGTTCTCGGGGTAGTTGTAGGTGCGGATCCGCTCGGAGCGGTCCACGGTGCGGACCTGGCTCCGGCGCGCGTCCGAGGCCTCCCGCTCGGCCTCCTCCTGGGCGGCGGCCAGGAGCCGCGACCGCAGGATGCGCATCGCCTGCTCCTTGTTCTGCAGCTGGCTCTTCTCGTTCTGGCAGGACGCCACGATACCGGTCGGCAGGTGGGTGATCCGGACCGCGGAGTCGGTGGTGTTGACCGACTGGCCGCCGGGGCCGGACGAGCGGTAGACGTCGATCCGCAGGTCGTTGGCGAGGATCTCGACCTCGACCTCCTCCGCCTCGGGGGTGACCAGCACGCCCGCCGCGGAGGTGTGGATGCGGCCCTGCGACTCGGTGGCGGGGACGCGCTGCACGCGGTGCACGCCGCCCTCGTACTTCAGGCGGGCCCAGACGCCCTGGCCGGGCTCGGCGCCGCCCTTGGTCTTCACGGCCACCGAGACGTCCTTGTAGCCGCCGAGGTCGGACTCGTTGGAGTCGATGATCTCGGTCTTCCAGCCGATCCGCTCGGCGTAGCGCAGGTACATCCGCAGCAGGTCGCCGGCGAACAGCGCGGACTCCTCACCGCCCTCGCCCGCCTTGATCTCCAGGATGACGTCCTTGTCGTCGCTCGGGTCACGCGGCACGAGCAGCAGCCGGAGCTCCTCGGTCAGCTCCTCGCGGCGGGCCTCGGAGTCCTTCACCTCGGCGATGAAGTCCGGGTCCTCGGCGGCGAGTTCACGCGCGGCCTCGATGTCCTCGCCGGCCTGCCGCCACGCCCGGTAGACCCGGGTGATCGGGGTCAGCTCCGCATAGCGCTTGGCCAGCTTGCGGGCGTTGGCCTGGTCGGCGTGGACGGACGGGTCGGCCAGCCTCGTTTCGAGGTCGGCGTGCTCGACGAGGAGCTCTTCGACTGCCTCGAACATGGGTGGCCTTCTTCCCGTGAGATGGGGTGGTGGTGGGGTCGCGGGGCGCTCGCGCGCCGGGGGACGCGAACGGCGCCGGCCCCCAGTGCCCCCGGAACGAGTACGGGGGCACCGGGAACCGGCGCCGCGGGAGCGCTAGGCCTTCGCGCTGTGCTGCTTGCCGAAGCGGGCCTCGAAGCGGGCCACGCGGCCACCGGTGTCGAGGATCTTCTGCTTGCCGGTGTAGAACGGGTGGCACTGCGAGCAGACCTCGGCGCGGATCTCGCCGCTGGTCTCGGTCGAGCGGGTGGTGAACTCGTTGCCGCAGGTGCAGGTCACACGGGTGACCACGTACTCGGGGTGAACGTTGGACTTCAAGGGGTTCTCCTAGTGATCGGGAGGGCACCGGGTCGGCGGCTGGAGTGCCGCACGTGAACCGGGACCGACGGACCAGTCTGCCAGGACCGGCCGCTTCTTCCCAAACCGGGGAGCGTTCCGGGATATTCCGGGCCGGGTCAGCGGGTGGCGCCCGCTCCCGAGCCGGTACCCGCGCCCGTCCCCGCGGCCGCCTTGGGCGAGGCCTTGGCCGGGGCCGTGGGGGTCGCCAGGGCGGGGTTCTCCGGCTGTTCCCCCAGCACCGCCCGCGGGAGCTCCCCGTCCGCCTTCAGGGCCGCCCAGAGCTGGTCCGCCTGCGGCTGCTCGGCGACCACGCGGTTGGGGTCGCCGGGGGCCGCCACCACCGGCAGGGTGACCATGGTGAGCTGGTCCGGACCGATCCCCTTGAGCTCCTGGGCCAGCCCCACCAGGGAGTTCACCGAGGCCAGCGCCGTGTCGGTGGTGATGCTGCGGGTCAGGGTGTCGCCGACCGACCAGAGCTTGACCGGGTTGGCGAACAGGCCCGCCCCACCGGTCTGCCGCAGCAGCGACCTCACCATCTGCTTCTGCAGCTCGATCCGGCCGAGGTCGCTGCCGTCGCCGACGCCGTGCCGGGTGCGGACGAAGGCCAACGCCTGCCGGCCGTCGAGGTGGTGCTCGCCGGGCGGGAGGTCCAGCCCGCTGTCCCGGTCGTGGATGGCCACCGTGGTGGTCACGGTGACCCCGCCTATCGCGTCCACGACGCGGGCGAAGCCGGCGAAGTCGATCTCGACGTAGTGGTCCATCCGCAACCCGGTGAGCTGCTCGGTGGTCTTGACCGCGCACGCGGCGCCACCGACCTCGTAGGCGCTGTTGAACATGGCGCGCTTGGACCCGGGCACGGTCCGGCCGGTGCCGTCGGCGCAGTCCGGGCGGGCGACCAGGGTGTCGCGCGGGATCGAGACCACCTCGGCCCGCGAGTGGTCCTGGTTGACGTGGAGCACCATGGCGGTGTCCGAGCGGGCGGTGCCGCCGGTGTCCCCGCCGGCCAGGTCGCCGTTCCCGCCGGCCCGCGAATCCGAGCCCAGCACCAGGATGTTGAACGACCCGTCGGTGGCGGACGACGGCCTGGCGGTGCCCAGCCGGGCGTCGATGTCGACGCTCTGGATGTTCCCGTTCAGCCTGAAGTACGCGTAGCCGGCCACCCCGGCCCCGAGGACGACGAGCGCGGCGGCCGCGCACGCGGCCGCCAGCAGGACCCTGCGGCGGCGTGTCGTCACCCTCTCGTGCTCGGCCATACGTTCCAGAGTAAATCGGACAACATGATCCAAAGAGCTCGATCTGTCCCAACTCCGGAACAAACACGGAACCCTGGCCCGCTCGCGCGGACCAGGGTTCTGTGCTCAGGAACTGCTCATGTACGGTCAGTCGCCGGACCCGGGGGTCGTCTTGGCGATCTGCATCAGGAACTCGGCGTTGGACTTGGTCTGCTTCATCTTGTCCAGCAGCAGCTCGATCGCCTGCTGCGAGTCGAGCGCGTGCAGCACCCGGCGGAGCTTCCAGACGATGGCCAACTCCTCGCTGCCCAGCAGGATCTCCTCCTTGCGGGTGCTGGAGGCGTCGACGTCGACGGCCGGGAAGATGCGCTTGTCCGAGAGCTTCCGGTCGAGCTTGAGCTCCATGTTGCCGGTGCCCTTGAACTCCTCGAAGATCACCTCGTCCATCCGCGAGCCGGTCTCGACCAGCGCGGTGGCCAGGATGGTCAGCGAGCCGCCGTTCTCGATGTTGCGCGCGGCACCGAAGAACTTCTTCGGCGGGTAGAGCGCGGTCGAGTCGACACCACCGGACAGGATGCGGCCGGAGGCCGGCGCCGCCAGGTTGTAGGCGCGGCCGAGGCGGGTGATCGAGTCCAGCAGGATGACCACGTCGTGGCCCAGCTCCACCAGGCGCTTGGCGCGCTCGATGGCCAGCTCGGCGACGGTGGTGTGGTCCTCCGCCGGGCGGTCGAAGGTCGAGGAGATGACCTCGCCCTTCACCGACCGCTGCATGTCGGTGACCTCTTCCGGACGCTCGTCGACCAGGACGACCATCAGGTGGCACTCGGGGTTGTTGTGGGTGATCGCGTTGGCGACCGCCTGCAGCACCATCGTCTTGCCGGTCTTCGGCGGCGCGACGATCAGACCGCGCTGGCCCTTGCCGATCGGCGACACGAGGTCGATGATCCGGGTGGTCAGCACGCCCGGGTCGGTCTCCAGGCGCAGCCGCTCCTGCGGGTAGAGCGGGGTCAGCTTGTTGAACTCGGGGCGGCCGCGGCCGCTCTCCGGGTCCATGCCGTTGACCGAGTCCAGCCGCACCATGGCGTTGAACTTCTCGCGGCGCTCGCCGTCGCGCGGCTGGCGCACCGCGCCGGTGATGGCGTCACCCTTGCGCAGGCCGTTCTTGCGGACCTGGGCGAGCGAGACGTAGACGTCGTTCTGACCCGGCAGGTAGCCGGACGTGCGCACGAAGGCGTAGTTGTCGAGGATGTCGAGGATGCCCGCGACCGGGATCAGGACGTCGTCCTCGCCGACCTGCGGCTCGGCCACGCCGGCCTCGAAGCCCTCGCGGCGGCCGCGGCCACGGCGGTCGCGGTAGCGCCCGCGGCGGCCGCGACGGCCGTCGCCGAACTCGTCGTCCTCGTAGCCGCCCTGCTGCTGCGCCTGCGGCTGGGCCTGCTGCTGGCCCTGGCGGGCCTGGCCGCCGTCGGCCTGGCCGCCCTGCTGCTGGCCCTGGCGCTCGGTGCGCTCACGGCGGTTGCGGCGGTCACGGCGGGACTCCCGGCCCTCGCCGTCCTGGCCGGCCTGCGCCTCGCCGCCCTCCGGGCGGACCTCGCGCTCGCCGCCCTCGCGGCGGTCGCGGCGGTCGCGGCGGTCGCGGCGGGTCTCGGTGCGGCCCTCCTCCCGGGCCTCGGAGCCGCGGGTCTCGGCCGGGCGGGCCTCGGCCTGCTTGGCCTCGGTGGCGACCGCGGCGGGCGCCTCGGCGGCGGTCTCCGCGGTCGGGGCGCCGGCGGCCGAGGTGGCGCGGCGGCGGGTGCGCTCGGTGCGGGCGGGCGCGGCGGTCTCGGCGGCGGCCTGGACCGGGATCTCGATCTGGGCCTGTGCCTCGGCAGCCGGGGCCTCGGCCTGCGCGGCCTTCGCCCGGCGGGCCGGCTTCTCGGCGGCCGGCTCGGCGCTGTCCGCCTTGGCGGCGCGCTTGGCGGCCGGGGCGGCGGTGGCGCCGCCCGCGGCGAGCAGCGGGTCCCCGCCGCTCTTCTCCTTGATGGCCTCGATCAGCTGGCTCTTGCGCAGGCGTCCCGTGCCGCTGATCCCGAGCGTCGAGGCGAGCTTCTGCAGCTCGGCCAGGACGAGGCCGTCCAGGCCCGCGGCGGCGGTACGACGGCGCCGGGCCGGGGCCGCGGGGGCGGCGGCGGCTGCGTCCGACGCCTCGGCGTCCGGGCGCGCGCCCATCAGATCGGTGGTGTCGCTCACTAAGGGTCCTTCCCTGGAGCGGACGTCGGCCTGTCTGGCTCGGCGACCGGTTGTGCTGTCCTGACCAACGCTCGACTGCGTCGGTCCGAGGCGGTGATCCCCCGAATGGCGGGTAGCCCGTCGAGGGGGAGCTGCGAGGTGCGGTGCATGAAGCACGGTGGTGCTGAGTTGGCGCGGCGGGTCGGTCGCGTGCCGACCCTCCCCCCAGCCTCCGGCCGGGAGGGGGCGTACCCCCACGCTGCCTGCGAATCCCGGGCCCCCGTCGCGTGACGGTGGCCCGTGCTCCGCCCGTCCTGGCCTCAGGTGGGAGGCCGCGGGTGGGAGTCAGGTGCCGTCACGGCTTCGGGATGCGGCCGCAAGTCGCGCAGGCAGGCTGCGTACGCGCTGCGGTGGGCTCCCGGAGAATCGTCGCCCCGTGCATCGCCGGGACTCCGCTGGTGCGGAGTGCTGGGATCGGGACGCGGCGCACCGAGCCCCGGAGGGCACCTGGTGCAGCAATGAGGTTAACACTACCGACCCCCTCAGACATTCCCCAGCCTTGCGCTTGCCAATCGTGTCCGGAGGACCCGGCTCCGGACGCACCGGAGCCGGCCCCCGCGGACGGGGTGCTCAGACGTCGAGCGGGAGCACCGAGGCCCCGGCCCGGTCGAGCTCCAGCCGGTGCGCGGCGAACAGCGGGCCGTTCCCGCCGTGGTCGCCGGCGAAGGCCAGGACCTTGTCCGCGCCCGCCTCGTCGGTGAGCGCGAGCACGGTCGGGCCGGCGCCCGAGATCACCGCGGGGACGCCCTCGGCGCGCAGCGCCCCCACCAGCGCGGCGCTGTCCGGCATCGCGGAGGCCCGGTAGTCCTGGTGCAGCCGGTCCTCGGTGGCCGCGAACAGCAGCTCGGGGCGCCGGGTCAGGGCCTCGACCAGCAGCGCGGCCCGGCCCGCGTTGACGGCGGCGTCGGCCAGCGGAACGGTCCGGGGCAGCAGACCGCGGGCGGTCTCAGTGAGCACCTCGGTGGCCGGTACGAAGACCACCGGGACGACCCGGTCGGACGGCTCCAGGGCGATCGCCCGGGCGGTGTCCTCCTCCGTCCAGGCGACCGTGAAGTTGCCGCGCAGGCAGGCCGCGACGTTGTCCGGGTGGCCCTCCAACTCGGAGGCCAGGGCCAGCAGTGCGTCGTCGTCCAGGGCGGACGGGCCGCCGATGGTGACGGCACGGGCGGCCACGATGCCGGCGCAGATCGCGGCGGAGGAGGAACCCAGGCCACGGCCGTGCGGTATCCGGTTGGCACAGACCACTTCGAGTCCGCGCGGCTGGCCGCCGAGGCGGTCGAAGGCCGCGCGCATCGAGCGGACCAGCAGGTGGCCCTCGTCGCGCGGAAGCGTCTCGGCGCCCTCGCCGGCGATGTCGACGGAGAGCCCGGAGTCGGCGACCCGGACGACCACGTCGTCGTACAGACCCAGCGCGAGTCCGAAGGCGTCGAAGCCGGGGCCGAGGTTGGCGCTGGTCGCGGGAACCCGGACCCGGACGGCGGCGGCACGGAACGCAGGACCGGCCATGCGGTGGACTCTCCTGGGGAAATCGGACGGCGCGAAGCGCGTCGGTGCGAGGGTGGGGAGGGAGCCGCGGGCCCCGACCGGGGCGGGCGGTCACAGTCGTCGGCGCGGTCCGCAGACGGACCGGACCCGGGGCATGTGCCACACGGCCGGACCCAGAGTATCGAAGACAGGTTCCACAGCGGTACACCCCGTGGGCCTTCGATCTGGTGTGTTGCCGTTTCTGGCCGGAATGCGTGCCGGAATGACATCGGAATGCGTGGCGGAATTGACACAAAAGTGTCAGCCGAGAACGGCGGCGGGCCGACCCCCGAAAGGGTCGGCCCGCCGTGCGATCGGCATGCGACCGGTCAGTCCAGCAGGCCGAGGCGCCGCGCGGCGGCCTCCGGGTCGATCGGGACGACCTGCGGCTGCGGCGCGCCGGCCACCGCCCAGTCCGGGTCCTTGAGGCCGTTGCCGGTCACCGTGCAGACGATCCGCTGGCCCGGGTCGACCAGGCCGGCCTCCGCCTTGGCCAGCAGGCCGGCCACCGAGGCGGCCGAGGCGGGCTCCACGAAGACACCCTCCTGCGAGGCCAACAGCCGGTAGGCGGAAAGGATCTGACGGTCAGTCACCTTGTCGATGAGGCCGCCCGACTCGTCCCGCGCGGCGAGCGCGTAGTCCCAGGACGCCGGGTTGCCGATCCGGATCGCGGTGGCGATGGTCTGCGGCTTGAGCACCGGGGCGCCGTCCACGATCGGGGCCGAGCCGGAGGCCTGGAAGCCCCACATCCGCGGGGTGCGGGCGGCCAGGCCGTCGGTCGCGTATTCGCGGTAACCCTTCCAGTACGCGGTGATGTTGCCGGCGTTGCCGACCGGCAGCACGTGGATGTCCGGCGCGTCGCCGAGCATGTCCACGATCTCGAAGGCGGCGGTCTTCTGACCCTCGATCCGGACCGGGTTCACCGAGTTGACCAGCGCCACCGGGTACTTCTCGGACAGTTCACGCGCAAGGGTGAGGCAGTCGTCGAAGTTCCCGTCCACCTGGAGGATCTTGGCGCCGTGGACCAGCGCCTGGCCCATCTTGCCGAGCGCGATCTTGCCCTGCGGCACCAGCACCGCGGAGACCATCCCGGCGCGCACCGCGTACGCGGCGGCGGAGGCCGAGGTGTTGCCGGTGGAGGCGCAGATAACCGCCTGGGCGCCCTCCTCCTTGGCCTTGGAGATGGCCATCGTCATCCCGCGGTCCTTGAAGGAGCCGGTCGGGTTGGCGCCCTCGACCTTGAGGTAGACCTCGCAGCCGGTGCGCTCGGAGAGCACCTGGGCGGGGACGAGCGGCGTGCCGCCCTCCATCAGGGTGACCACGGGGGTGGAGTCCGTGACCGGCAGCCGGTCGCGGTACTCCTCGATCAGGCCACGCCACTGGTGGGTGTGGGCGCCTCGGGCGATGACGGCGTTCATGGCTGCTCCTACTCCCCTTCGACCCGCATGATGCTGGCCACGTCGCGCACGCTGTCGAGTGCGCGGAGCTTGTCGACCGTCGCCGACAGCGCGGCGTCGGTGGCGCGGTGGGTGACCACGACGAGCGAGGCGTCGCCGTCGCGGCCCTGCTGGCGCACGGTATCGATGGAGACGCCGTGCTCGGCGAAGACGGACGCCACCTGGGCGAGCACCCCCGCGCGGTCGTCCACGTCCAGGCTGACGTGGTACCGGGTGACCACCTGGTCCATCGGCTTGGCCGGCAGCTGGGTGTACACCGAGTCACCGGGGCCGGTGGCGCCGGCGAGCTTGTTGCGGCAGACCGCGACCAGGTCGCCGAGGACCGCGGAGGCGGTCGGCGAACCGCCGGCGCCCGGGCCGTAGAACATCAGACGGCCGGCCGCCTCCGCCTCGACGAACACCGCGTTGTAGGCCTCGCGGACGGAGGCCAGCGGGTGCGAGAGCGGGATCATCGCCGGGTGGACGCGCGCGGTGACGGACGCGCCGTCGGCCGCCCGCTCGCAGATCGCGAGCAGCTTGACGACGCAGCCCATCGCCTTGGCGGAGGCGATGTCGGCGGCGGTCACCTCGGTGATGCCCTCGCGGTAGACGTCCGCCGCGGTCACCTCGGTGTGGAAGGCGATGCCGGCCAGGATCGCGGCCTTGGCGGCGGCGTCGAAGCCCTCGACGTCGGCCGTCGGGTCGGCCTCGGCGTAGCCGAGGGCGGTGGCCTCCTCCAGCGCCTCCGAGTAGCCGGCGCCGCTGGTGTCCATCTTGTCGAGGATGAAGTTGGTGGTGCCGTTGACGATCCCGAGCACCCGGTTGACCTTGTCGCCGGCGAGCGACTCGCGCAGCGGGCGCAGCAGCGGGATGGCGCCCGCCACCGCGGCCTCGTAGTACAGGTCCACGCCGGCCTCGGCGGCGGCCGCGTGCAGCTCGGTGCCGTCCCTGGCGAGCAGCGCCTTGTTGGCGCTGACCACCGAGGCACCTTGCTTGAACGCCGACAGGATGAGGTGTTTGGACGGCTCGATACCGCCCACCACCTCGACCACCACGTCGATGTCGCCCCGGTTGACCAGGGCCTCGGCATCGGTGGTGATCAGGTGCTCGGGCACGCCCGGGCGGGTCCGACCGGCCCGGCGGACCGCGATGCCGGCGAGCTCGACCGGCGCGCCGATGCGCGCGGCGAGGTCGGCGGCGTCTGTCGTCATGATGCGCGCCACCTCGGAGCCCACCACACCACAGCCCAGCAACGCCACCTTCAGCGGCCGCGTACGCATCATCCGACTCCGCTCTGCATTCATCGTGCTTCGGTATTTCCGGCGGGATTTCGGGGACCGCCGGAACTTCGGTCTGTACCAGTCTCCGGGACTTTCCGCACGGATCTACGGTCGTTCCATGATCTGAGACAAGGATTTCGTCATCCGATATCGAGACGCAGGAGATCCTCCTCCGTCTCGCGCCGGACGATCACCCGGGCCTCGCCGTCCTTGACGGCCAGCACCGGAGGCTTCAGGGCGTGGTTGTAGTTGCTCGCCATCGAGCGGCAGTAGGCGCCGGTGGCGGGCACCGCGATGAGGTCGCCCGGGGTCAGGTCGGCCGGCAGGAAGGCGTCGCGGACGACGATGTCCCCGGACTCGCAGTGCTTGCCGACCACCCGGGAGAGCACCGGCTCGGCATCGCTGCCGCGCGAGACCAGCGCCACCGAGTACTCGGCGTCGTAGAGCGCGGTGCGGATGTTGTCGGACATGCCGCCGTCCACGCTGACGTAGGTGCGCAGGCCCTCCAGCGCCTTGACGGTGCCGACCTCGTAGAGGGTGAACGCCGTCGGGCCGACGATCGCGCGGCCCGGCTCGACGGACAGCCGCGGGGCGCGCAGGTTCGCGGCGGCGCACTCGCGGCGGACGATCTCGGCCAGGGCGGCGGCGATCTCGGCCGGCTCGCGCGGGTCGTCGTCGCTGGTGTACGCGATGCCCAGGCCGCCGCCCAGGTCGATCTCGGGCAGCTCGACACCGTGCTCGTCGCGGATCTCGGCCAGCAGACCGACCACCCGGCGGGCCGCGACCTCGAAGCCGGCCGTGTCGAAGATCTGCGAGCCGATGTGCGAGTGGATGCCGCGCAGCTCCAGGCCGTCGGGGTGGGCGAGCACCCGGCGGACCGCCTCGGCGGCCGCTCCCCCGGTGAGCGAGAGGCCGAACTTCTGGTCCTCGTGCGCGGTGGCGATGAACTCGTGGGTGTGCGCCTCGACGCCGACGGTGATCCGGATCAGCACCCGCTGCCGGACGCCCTGGCGGGCGGCGATCGCGGCGAGCCGCTCGATCTCCGTGTAGGAGTCCACCACGATGTGCCCGACGCCGGCCTTCACGGCCTGCTCCAGCTCGTGGACCGACTTGTTGTTGCCGTGCAGCGCGATCCGCTCGGCGGGCATCCCGGCGGCCAGCGCGACGTGCAGCTCGCCACCGCTGCACACGTCGACGTTCAGGCCCTCCTCGTGCAGCCAGCGGACCACGGCCTTGGAGAGGAAGGCCTTGCCCGCGTAGTAGACGTCGGCACCGGCGCCGAAGGCGTCCCGCCAGGCGCGGGCGCGGGTGCGGAAGTCCTCCTCGTCCATCACGTAGGCCGGGGTTCCGAACTCGGCGGCGAGCCGCCGCACGTCGACACCGCCGACGGTGACGACGCCGTCGGCGCCGCGGGTGACGGTCTTCGACCACACCTTGGGGTCGAGCGCGTTCAGGTCGCTCGGCGGCGCCTGGTAGTGGCCCTCGGGCAGCACGTCGCCGTGACGGGGGCCTGCGGGGTGTGCGGAGCGGCTCATCTGGCTCTCTCGTCCTTGACCTATGGCGAGGGGCGGCGACGGTCCCCGTTGACCGTCCGCCGCCCCCGCCGTGCGCTTGGGGGTGGTACTACATCCGCTCGGGCGCCGTCACGCCCAGGAGCGTCAGGCCGTTGGCGATCACCGTACGGGTGGCGTCGGCGAGCCAGAGGCGGGCGTGCGTGAGGTCGGTGGCCTCGTCGTCGCCCTTCGGCAGGATCTGGCAGTTGTCGTAGAAGCGGTGGTACTTGCCCGCCAGCTCCTCCAGGTAGCGCGCGACCCGGTGCGGCTCGCGCAGCTCGCCGGCCGTGGCCAGGACGCGCGGGAACTCGCCGAGCTGGCCGAGCAGGTCGGACTCCCACTCGGTCGCGAGCAGCTCGGGTTTGAAGTCGGCGCTGCGGGAGACGCCCAGCTCGCCGGCCTTGCGCTGGACCGAGCACATCCGGGCGTGCGCGTACTGGACGTAGAAGACCGGGTTCTCGTTGGTCTGGCTGGTCAGCACGTTGATGTCGAGCGTGATGGTGGAGTCGGTGGAGGAGCGCGCCAGGGTGTAGCGGGCGGCGTCCACGCCGATCCAGTCGACCACGTCGTCGATCGTGATGATGTTGCCGGCCCGCTTGGACATGCGGACCTCTTCGCCGTCGCGAAGCATCTTCACGAACTGGCCGATCTTGACCTCGATGTTGCGGTCCATGTCGTCGCCGGCGCAGGCCGCGATGGCCTTGAGGCGGTTGACGTAGCCGTGGTGGTCCGCACCCAGCATGTAGACCGAGACCTCGGCGCCGCGGTCGCGCTTGGACAGGTAGTACGCGGCGTCGGCGGCGAAGTACGTGGTCTCGCCGTCGGCCTTGACCAGGACGCGGTCCTTGTCGTCGCCGAAGTCGGTGGTGCGCAGCCAGACGGCGCCGTCCCGGTCGAAGACGTGGCCCTGCTCGCGCAGCCGGTCCATGGCCTTCTCGACGGCGCCGGAGTCGTGCAGCGACTTCTCCGAGAACCAGACGTCGAAGTCCACGCCGAACTCGTCCATCGACCGCTTGATCTCGGCCACCATGAGCTTGAGGCCTTCGGTGCGGAAGGCCTGCAACTGCTCGTCCTCGGGCAGGTCGAGCACGCCCGGGAGGCCGTCGGTGATCGCCTTGGCGATGTCGACGATGTACTCGCCGACGTACCCGCCCTCGGGCACCTCCCGGCCGTTCGCGGCGGCCTGCAGCGAGGCGGCGAACTTGGAGATCTGCACGCCGGCGTCGTTCAGGTAGTACTCGGTGGTGACGTCGGCACCGGAGGCCCGCAGCACGCGCGCCAGCGAATCGCCGACGGCGGCCCAGCGGACGCCGCCGATGTGGATCGGGCCGGTCGGGTTGGCGGAGACGAACTCCAGGTTGATCTTCAGGCCCCTGAGCGCCTCGTTGCGGCCGTAGGCCTCGCCCGCCTCGACGATGGTGCGGGCCAGCTCGCCCTGGGTGGCGGTGTCCAGGGTGATGTTCAGGAAGCCCGGACCGGCGATGTCGACCTTCGCGACGCCGGTGATCCCTCGCAGGCGGTCCGCCAGCAGCTCGGCGACGGCTCGCGGCGGCCGACCGGCCGGCTTCGCGAGCTGGAGGGCCACGTTCGTCGCGTAGTCGCCGTGGTCCCTGTTCTTGGGTCGCTCGATCGTCACGTGCTCGGGCACGGCGACGGCCAGCTCGCCCGCCTCGACGGCGGCGCTCACTGCGGCCTGGACTGCCTGGGAAAGCTCTGCGGGGGTCACGACGCCAAGCGTAGGCGAGAGGGGGTGCCCGCCCGCCACTCGGTTTGCCGGTTGAGACGCCGGGCCGCCCCGTCCCTGCGGGTCTCAGCCGCGATCGGTCCGGTTCGTTCGCTCAGGGCGAAATTCGGCGGGGTTCCCGCCGAGGCCCATCAATCGCCGGACCAGCGCCACCAGGTCCGCGGGGTCGAAGGGCTTGCCCAGGTAGCCGTCCACGCCGACCGCCTCACCGAGGTCGAGGTCGGCCGGGGAGCAGGCCGAGACGATCGCGATCGGCAGGGAACTCGTCCCCGGCGTCGCCCGCAGCCGGGCCGCCGTCCGCAGGCCGTCCAGTCGCGGCATCACCACGTCCAGCGTCACCACGTCGGGCTTGACCCGGCGGACCACCTCCAGGCACTCGGCGCCGTCGGCTGCGGTCACCACCTCGAAGCCCTCAAGCTCCAGGTTGACCCTGATCAGCTGGCGGATCACCTCGCTGTCGTCCACCACGAGGACCCGCCCGGACACTCCCGACACCTCACCGAGGGTATCGGCGCGCCCACCGCCCCGTCCGGCCTTTCCGCACTTCCGCTCCCCCGCCGCTCCCCCGCCGCTCCCCCGCCGCTCCCCGGCCGCGGGGCCGGTGCGCGACCCGCCGCCGCGACCGCACGGAGCGGTTGATCGAAACCCGTGCACGGACCGCGCCCCGGGCCTGGTAATGTTCTCCACGTCGGAGCGCACAGCGCCGAGGCAACGAGCAGGCCCCCGTAGCTCAGGGGATAGAGCACCGCCCTCCGGAGGCGGGTGCGCAGGTTCGAATCCTGCCGGGGGCACTTCGCAGGAAGTGCAACTGAGGCCCAGATCAGTGGAGTTCGTCCACGGATCTGGGCCTTCGTCGTTCCCGGTGGCGAGTTGACGGCGGCTCGGCCCGGCGGGCGACGGGATCGAACGGGTTTCCGACACCCGCTCAGGAGGCCGCGGCGACCGCCTCGATGTAGAGGGCGGCGATGGTGTGGTCGAAGTACGCGGCGTACGAGGTGTCATCGGTGTCGCCGCCCTCCTGGAAGCCGCCGATGGCGCCGATCACGTGACCGGTGGCGGTGTTGATCCAGGGTCCGCCGCTGGTGCCGCCGGGATAGCCGGGGCAGTCGATCGCACGCTGGTAGGTGCTGTGGCGGCTCGTGGTGTTGGTGCACAGCAGCGGCGACTCGGAGCCGCTGGGGTAGCCGTAGAGGCGGACGGTGGCGCCGAAGGGCTCGTCGGGGCCCAGCCGGTTGGCACCGACCACGTCTTCGATCCGGCGGCCGTCCGCGGCGGCGGTCTCCAGGATGGCGAAGTCCTCGTCCTGGTCGCCGTCGCGGGACCAGCCGGCGGTGGTGTGGACCGCGGTGACGCGCCAGGTGCCGTACGGGGCACGGCCGTCGCGGTAGCCGGGGGCGAAGGTGACCCCGGCCGCGCTCTCCAGGCAGTGGGCGGCGGTGAGCAGCAGGTTACCGGTCGGGCTGTCCAGCACGCTGGCGGTGCAGAAGTGGTTCCCGGCCTCGACGGCGCCGGCGAAGAGGGCGCCGACGGTGGCCGCCTCGGCGGTGGCCGGGGCCACCGCGGTGGTGCCCGGCTCGGCAGCGGGGGCGGGGGTGACGGCGGGGGTGGACGTCCCGCCGGCCGCCGGGCCGGCCGAGGACGCGAGCGGGGCCGGGGCCGCGGTCGGCGCGGGGCCGGCGGCGGTCGGTGCGGACGGCGTCGCGTGCACCGTCGAGGGGCTGCCGACCGCCGCCAGGCGCGAGGCCAGGCCGGGCGAACCCACCACCAGGGCCGCGACGGCGAGGGCCGACAGACCGGTCAGCAGGATCGGGCCCGGCAGTCGGCGTCGGGGCTTGCGGCGGTGCTGGCCCATACCTGGTCTGCTCCTGCCCTGGTGTCGGTCCGGGTACGGATCCGACTATGACGGAGCAGGCTTGGAGGGCCGTGATCCCCCGCTGGGAGCTTGATGAGAACGCGTGACCGCCAAGCCTGCTCGACGGCGCGCGGGGGCCTCCGCGGTGATGGACGCGGTGCGCTTCCCCGCCCCGGTGCAGGCGAACGCCCCGGCCACCACGCCCGCGCGGGCGCAGGGGCGGCGCCGTTGCCCGGTGCCGCCCCCTGCAGGTCTCACTTGGCCCGCTGCCGGGCGCCGGTGGCGGTCGAGCCCGCGCCGGTGGCCGCGGCCTCGACCGCCGGAGCGCCCACCTCGCCGGTGGCCTCCCCCGGGGCCGGCCGGTGGTTGATCATCAGGAAGGCGATCAGCGCCGCGAGGATCAGGACGCCCATCGCCACCCAGGTCGCGACCACGTACCCGTGCACCGCCCCCTGGGCCTGGACCGCGGGGTCGGAGGCGATCCTGGTGGCCAGGTAGCTCGCGGTGGCGCTGGCCGCGATGGTGTTCAGCAGTGCGGTGCCGAAGGATCCGCCCACCTGCTGGGCCGAGTTGATGGTCGCCGAGGCGGCGCCGGTCTCGGCGGGGGCGACGCCCAGCGTGGCCAGGCTCATCGACGGCATGAACACCAGGCCCAGGCCGAAGCCGAGCAGCAGCTCCGCCGGCAGGACCATGCCCGCCCAGGGGCTGTCCACCTTCATCTGGGTCAGCCAGGCCATGCCGGCCGCGGCCAGCAGCAGACCCGGGCCGATCAGGTTGCGCGAGGGCACCCTGGTCATCAGCCGGGCGGCGAAGCCGGTCGAACTGATGATGATGGCGGCCGTCATCGGCAGGAACGAGACGCCGGACATCACCGGCGAGAAGTGCTTGATCACCTGGAGGTAGTAGGTCAGGAACAGGAACAGGCCGAACATGCCGACCATCGCCAGACCCACCGAGAGCGCGCCGCCGCCGCGGTTGCGCTCGCCGACGATGTGCAGGGGCAGCAGGGCGTGCTCGGTGCGCTTCTCGACCAGCACGAACACCGCCAGCAGCGCCACGCCGAAGGCCAGCGAGCCCAGCACCAGCCAGTCGCCCCAGCCCCGCGACACGGCCTCGGACATGCCGAAGACGATGGCGAGCAGACCGCCGCAGCCGAGCAGTGCGCCCGGCAGGTCCAGCTTGACCCGGCGCCCCTTCTCGATGTGGTCGCGGGTGAGCACGTAGTAGGCGGCGAAGGCGGTCACGATCGCGATCGGGGTGTTGACGAACAGGCACCAGCGCCAGTTCAGGTACTCGGTCAGCAGACCGCCGAGGAGCAGGCCGATCGCGGCGCCGCCGCCGGCGATGGCGCCGAAGATGCCGAACGCGGTGCTGCGTTCGCGGGGGTCCCTGAACGTGGTCGAGAGCAGGCCCAGCGCGGACGGGGCGAGGAGCGCGCCGAAGGCCCCCTGGAGGGCGCGGGCCCCGAACAGCATGGCCGGGCCGGCCGCGGCGCCGCCGAGCGCGGAGGCGAGCGCGAAGCCGAGCAGGCCGACGGTGAAGACGCGCTTGCGGCCGAAGAGGTCGCCGAGCCGGCCGCCCAGGAGCAGCAGGCCGCCGAAGGCCAGCGTGTAGGCGGTGATCACCCACTGGCGGTTCGCGTCGGATATCCCGAGGTCCTTCTGGGCCGACGGCAGTGCGATGTTCACGATGGTGATGTCGAGCACGATCATCAGCTGGGCGATGGCGATGACCGCCAGCGCCCACCAACGGCGGTTGTCCGTCGCCGCTACGGCCTGAGGACCGGTGGCAGGTTGCGCAGACACTGGGGGAGCCTTCCGTCGGGTCGGAGAGGACACGCAGTCGCTTTCCAGCCAAACGCTCGCGGTGCTGGATGGCAAGGAAAAACCTGACCAAATATGGCTATTTGGGACAAATGAACCAGGGTCCTGGGACCAGCGGCGGAGGAAGCGGGCGCCATCGCCGCCGAGCGCGACGGGCCCACGCGAGACGCCCGGCCGGGAAGCCCGGCCGGGCGCCTGCACGGACTGTTCGCGGCCCGATCGAACCGGCCGCGTGTTGCGGCGGCCCCTGGGAACCGCCGGGTGCCCGGGTCCCGCGGGGTCGCCTCCGGCTGCCGGCTAGAGCGCGGCCAGCTCGGCGACCAGGTCGTCCAGGCCGAGCGAGCCCTGCGACAGGGCCGCCATGTGCCAGGCCTTGAGGTCGAAGACCTCGCCGCGCGCCTCGTGCGCCGCCCGCGCCGCCGCCCGGCCGCGCAGCCAGGCCCGCTCGCCCAGCTTGTAGCCGATCGCCTGGCCGGGCATGCCCAGGTAGCGGACCAGCTCGCTGTCCAGGAACTCGGCCGAGAGCCCGCAGTACAGGCCGAAGAACTCCCGCGCGGAGTCCGGCAGCACCGGCTCGCCCGGGCGGTACGGCGAGTCCGCCGGGAAGTCCAGGCCGACGTGCATGCCGATGTCGACGATCACCCGCAGCGCCCGCATCATCTGGGCGTTGAGGTAGCCGAGCCGGTGCCCGGGGTCGGTGAGGTAGCCCAGCTCGTCCATCAGGCGCTCGGCGTACAGCGCCCAGCCCTCCAGGTTGGCGCTCACCCCGCCGATGCTGACCTGGTAGGTGGAGAGCCGGTCGGCGACGTAGTTCCACTGCGCCAGCTGGAGGTGGTGGCCGGGAACGCCCTCGTGGTACCAGGTCGAGACGAGGTCCCAGACGGGGAAGCTCTCCCGGCCGAGGGTCGGCAGCCAGGTCCGCCCGGGGCGGGTGAAGTCCAGCGACGGCGCGGTGTAGTACGGGGCGGCGGCGCTGCCGGGCGGGGCGATCATCGACTCGACCCGGGTGACCGGCTCGGCGAGGTCGAAGTGCGTGCCCTGGAGGTCGCTGATGGCCTGGTCCATCAGGCCCTGGAGGAACTCACGGGCGGGCTCGGCCCCGGCGATGGCCGGACCGTCGGCCTCCAGCCACTTCATCGCCTCCATCGGATCGGCCCCCGGGCGCACCTTCTCGGCCTCCGCCCGCATCTGGGCGAGCAGGTCGTGGAACTCCTGCCAGGCCCAGGCGTAAGCCTCGTCGAGGTCCAGGTCGGCGCCGGTCCAGTAGCGGACCCACCGGCCGTAGCGCTCGCGCCCGGCGGTGTCGGGGGCGTCGGCGGCAGCCGGGCCGTAGACGTCGCGCATCCAGTCGCGCAGGTCGGCGACGGCCGCGGTGGCGGCCCCGGCGCGCTCGACCAGCCCGGCGCGGAGCGACTCGGGGGCCTTGCCGACGAACCCGCCGAACCAGCCGCCGGGCGCCTCGCCCCCCAGCCACTCGCCGAGCTGCTCGACCATGGTGGTCACCTGGCGGGGGCCGGAGAGCAGGCCGCGCTCGATGCCCTCGGCCAGCGTCTCGCGGAACTGCGCCAGCGCGACGGGCACCCGGGCCAGCCGGCGGCCGACCACCTCCCACTGCTGCTCGGTCTCGGTGGCCATCAGGGTGAAGATGTCGCGGACGTTGTGCACCGGGGAGCCCAGGTTGCGGATGGCCCGGAAGCCCTCCCCCGCGGCGTGGACGGCGAGCTCGGCGGTGAGGCGCTCGCGCAGCAGCCGGGCGCAGCGGCGCTCCGCCTCGTCCTCGGCGACGCCCGCCCGCTCGACCTCCTCCAGCACGGCCAGGGTGTGCCGGGCCAGTTCGGCGGCCGCCTCGGCGCCGGCCGGGGAGAGGTCGGGGAGGCGGTCGTCCTCAGGGTTGAGCCCCAGATATACCGCGGTCAGCGGGTCCAGCTGGGCGAGCGCCTGGACGTAGGCGTCGGCGACACGGCGCGGGGTGGTGCCGTCGGAGCTGATCAGTTCTTCAACCATTCGGACATCATTTCGCGGCCGCGGCCGAATGCAAGCCCCCCACCCATGGCATGCTCCGGCCAATCGGGACGGTTCGGGCACCGGACCCAAGCTCCCCGCATCCGCACGGCGGCGGCCCCTCCCCGCGGAAGGTCCGTGCGCCCACGAAGCGGCGACGACGGAGGCCGGGCGGCGCGGGGCGGGGACGTCCGAGGACCGCGAAGCCGTGCGAGGCGGTCGGCGGCGGTGCGGCGGCGGCCCGCCCACCACGGGCGGAGGGCCCGGCGGCCGGACCCTCGACCGGCGGCGGCCCGGCCGCCGGGAAGCCGCGGGCCGTACGGACGGCCGTTCGAGAAGTACCACGCAGGACCGGGCCGGATCGGTCGATCGGCCACTACGCTGACCGCCATGGAAGCCAGCTCAGCGCCCGTTCCGTCCCCCCAGGCACGCCCGCGACGGGCCGGGTACCGGCGGCTGCCGGTGGAGCAGCGGCGGGAGCAGCTGATCGCGGTCGCGCTGGAGCTGTTCGCCACCCGCCCGCCCGAGGAGGTCGGCCTGGACGACGTGGCCGCCGCCGCGGGGGCGTCCCGGCCGCTGGTCTACCGCTACTTCGCGGGCGGCAAGCAGCAACTGTACGAGGCTGCGCTGCGCACCGCGGCGGACGAGCTGAGCAGCCGGTTCACGGTGCCGCTGACCGGGACGCCGACCGAGCAGCTGGCGGCGGTGCTGGACCGCTACTTCGCCTTCGTGGCCGAGCACGACGCCGGCTACTCGGCGTTGCTGCGCGGCGGTTCGGTGGTGGAGACGGCGCGGACCTCGGCCATCGTGGACGACGTGCGGCGGGCCGCGCTCAAGCGGACGCTGCGCCACCTCGGCGTGCGGGAGGCCGGGCCGCGGCTGACGCTGCTGGTCCGCTCGTGGATCGCGGTGATCGAGGGCGCCTCGCTGACCTGGCTGGACGAGGGCCGGACGGTGCCGGTGGAGGAGCTGCGGGACTGGCTGGTGGACCAGTTCGTGGCGATGGCGGCGGCCACGGCGCTCGGCGATCCGCAGACCGCGGCGGTGCTGGCCGGGCTGCTGGCACTGGAGCGGCCGGACGACTCACGGGTGCGCCGGCTGCGCGAGCTGCTGACACCGCGGCCCTGACCCCCGTGCCCGGGGTCACGGCCGCGCCGCGTGGACGCGGGACTGCGGGAGTGCGGGCGCCGGGCCCGCACGGACGGGCGGGCGCCGAGCGGTCCTACGCCTTTCCGAGCACCTGCCGCTGGCGGCCGAGGCCGTCGACCTCGATCTCGACGATGTCCCCCGGGGCCAGGAACGGCGTGCCCGGGCGGCCGAGGGTGACGCCGGCCGGGGTGCCGGTGACGATCACGTCCCCGGGCTCCAGAACCATGAACCGGCTGGCGTAGCGCACGATCTCCAGTACCGGGAAGATCATCTCGGCGGTGGAGCCGTTCTGCCGCAGCTCGCCGTTGACCCAGAGCCGCAGCGACAGCCGCTGCGGGTCCGCCACCTCGTCCTCGGTGACCAGCCAGGGGCCGAGCGGGGTGAAGGTCTCCGCGGACTTGCCCTTGTCCCACTGGCCGCCGCGTTCGAACTGGAAGGCGCGCTCGGTGACGTCGTTGGCGATGGTGTAGCCGGCGATGACCCCCGCCGCCGCCCGGTGGTCCTCCAGGTAGCGGGCGGTGCGGCCGATCACGATCGCCAGCTCGGCCTCGTAGTCGGTCTTCTCACCGCCGCGCGGCACCAGCACCTCGTCGTACGGACCCACCACGGTGGAGCTGGGCTTGAGGAAGATCACCGGCTCGTCCGGGATCGGCGCCCCGGCCTCGGCCGCGTGGTCGCGGTAGTTGAGCCCGATCCCGACCACCTTGCCCGGCCGGGCGACCGGCGCGCCGACCCGCTGCCCGGCGATGTCGGCCACCGGCAGCAGGCCGGCGGCCACGTCGCGGGCCAGTGCCTGCGGGTCGAGCTCGGCGAGGAAGGCACCGTCGATGTCCCGGGCCCGGCCGGAGAGCTCGTACGCGGTGCCGTCCTGGCCCTGCACGACCGGACGCTCGGCGCCCGGCGGTCCGACACGGAGGAGCTTCATCTGAGCGTCACCACCAGTTTCGTCGCGGCTGGCCGGGGCGGCCGCACACCGCACCCGGACTCTTGCCTGCGAGGTATATCAACGCGCTCCGCCCGGTCACCAGACGGTCCCGGTGGGCGAATTCCTATCAATTCACACAAGCCCGAATGCCGCCGAATCGGGTGCCCGTACGGTTGACAGCCCTCGCCCCGGACGGGCGGGACGGCCGGCCGCACGGGCGGCGGGGACGGCGGTTCCCGGCCGCGCCGGCCCGATCGCCGCCGGGCGTCAGCCGCCCTGCGGGCCGCCGTCGAGGAGCCGGTCCAGCGCCAGCGGCCGCGGGGTGCCCGGGCCGCCCCGGTCGCAGGCGCGCTGCCAGCGGTCGAGGTCGCGCGCCACGTCGGCACGGGCCTGCGGCTCCGCGGTCAGCGCCGACTCCAGCTCGCGCAGCAACGCGACGGCGGCGCCCGGGCTGCCGTCCCGGGCCAGCCAGAGGGCGAGGTCGTGGCAGGTGCGCAGGGTGCGGAGGTCACGCGGACCGCAGACCCGGGCGAGCTGCGGGACCAGCGGGACCAGCATCGCGACGGCCTCCCCCGGCCGGCCCTCCGCCCCGTGCTCCCAGGCCCGGTCGGCCCGCTTGCGCAGCGCCTCGGGGGTGGGCTCCTCGGGTCCGAGCCGGATCTCGCGCAGCCGGCGGCGGACCTCGGCCGCGTCCGCGGGCCGGTCGGCCGGGCTCTTGGCCAGCAGCTCGCGGACCAGCGCGGCGAGTGCCGGGTAGGGGGTGCGGACCGGCGGCGGCGGCTCGTTCAGGTGCTGGTACATCATGGTGACCGCCGAGCCCGCGTTGAACGGCCGCTGACCGGTGCAGAGCTGGAAGAGCACCACGCCGAGCGCGTACAGGTCGGCCCGGCCGTCGATCGGGTCGCCGGCCCAGCACTCGGGGGCCAGGTACGGCGGGGTGCCGATCACCACGCCGGTGGAGGTGAGCGCGCCGCCGGACTGGGTGAGCAGCCGGGCGATGCCGAAGTCCAGCACCTTGGCCTCACCGCCGTCGGTGATCATGATGTTCTCCGGCTTGATGTCCCGGTGGACCACGCCCGAGGCGTGCGCGGCGGCCAGGGCCTTGCACACCTGTCGGACCCACTTGAGCGAGACCTCCAGTTCCGGGGTGCCCTCGCGGAGCAGCGCGGAGAGCGGCCGGCCGGGCACCAGTTCCATCACCAGGTAGTGGGTGGACCAGCCGCCCTCGCGCACCGTCCCGTAGTCGTACAGGGTGACGATGTTCGGGTGGGAGAGGCTGCCCGCGGTCTTGGCCTCGCGGACGAAGCGCTGGACGGCCTCCTCGTCACGGGCCTTCTCCTCGGACAGCACCTTCACCGCGACCCGCCGGCCGATGTTGCTGTCGCGGGCCTGCCAGACCACGCCGAAGCCGCCCTCGCCGAGCTTGGCCTCCAACAGGTACCGGCCGTCCAGCACCTCCCCAGCCTCCATTGCGCTCCCCCAACCACCAAGTCCCGCGGATCCGAACGGCGTTCACCGTGACCGGGTCACCATAGCGGCGGGGGAGCACATCGGGGTGAACGGTTGCGGCTTCGGCTCGTGCGGGCCTGCCGGGTCGGACCCGGCGGCCCGCACGGCCCCGCCCTCCGGGCCCCGGCGCCTGCCGGCCCCGCAGGTGCCGATCACCGCGCCCCCCTGTCTGCGCGGCGCGGGAGGCCCCGCAGGCACCCATCACTCCGGCGCCGGGACGGCGGGCCTCCCGGCACCGCCGCCCGGGTGAAAGGATGGGGCCGAGTCCCCGCAGCACCGGGGCCGAGGCCCCGCAAGGACGCGGTGGCCGACCCAGCAGCCGAGGAGCGCGTCATGGCCAAGCAGGCCCCGCAGAGCGACCCGGCGCAGGACGCCCCCGAGGTGTCGGCGCCCCAGCACGCGGCGGCCGGGCTGCCCGCGGTCGGCCACAGCCTGCGGATGGCCGCCGAACAGATGGGCCCGCGCCGCACCCTGGCCACCCTGCTCAAGGTCAACCAGCCGAACGGCTTCGACTGCCCTGGCTGCGCCTGGCCGGAGCCGGACAAGACGCACACCGCGGAGTTCTGCGAGAACGGCGCCAAGGCCGTGGCCGAGGAGGCCACTGAGCGCCGGATCGGCCCCGAGTTCTTCGCCGCCCACTCGGTCGCCGAGCTGGCCGAGCGTTCCGGCTACTGGCTCGGCCAGCAGGGCCGGCTCACCCGGCCGATGCTGCTGGACGAGGGCGCCAGCCACTACTCGCCGATCTCCTGGGACGACGCCTTCGCGCTGATCGCCGAGGAGCTGCGCGCGCTGGACACCCCGGACGGCGCCGCCTTCTACACCTCCGGCCGGACCAGCAACGAGGCCGCCTTCGCCTACCAGCTGTTCGCCCGCCGGCTGGGCACCAACAACCTGCCCGACTGCTCCAACATGTGCCACGAGTCGTCCGGCTCGGCGCTCACCGAGACGCTCGGCGTCGGCAAGGGCAGCGTCTCGCTCAAGGACCTCTACCAGGCCGACCTGATCATCGTGGCCGGCCAGAACCCGGGCACCAACCACCCGCGGATGCTCTCCGCACTGGAGCGGGCCAAGCGCGCCGGCGCCACCATCGTCAGCGTCAACCCGCTGCCCGAGGCCGGCCTGGAGCGGTTCAAGAACCCGCAGCACGCCCGCGGCCTGGTCGGCCACGGCACCAAGCTGACCGACCTCTTCCTGCAGATCCGCCTCGGCGGCGACCTCGCCCTGTTCCGCGCGCTGAACCAGCTGATCCTGGACGCGGACGGCGGCGTCGACCGCGCCTTCGTCGAGGAGCACTGCCACGGCTTCGAGGAGTTCGCCGCCGAGGCCCGCACCACCGGACGCGAGGAGGTGCTCGCCGCCACCGGTCTGCCCTGGGAGCAGATCGAGGAGCTGGCCCGGCTGGTGCTCGGCTCCCGCAAGGTCATCGTCTGCTGGGCGATGGGCCTGACCCAGCACAAGCACGCCGTGCCGACCATCCGCGAGGTGGTCAACTTCCTGCTGCTCCGGGGCAACGTCGGCCGCCCGGGGGCCGGCGTCTGCCCGGTGCGCGGACACAGCAACGTGCAGGGCGACCGGACGATGGGCATCTTCGAGCGCCCGTCGAAGGCCTTCCTGGACGCGCTGGCCGGCGAGTTCGGCTTCGAGCCGCCGCGCGCCCACGGCCTCGACTCGGTCGACACCATCCGCGGGATGCGCGACGGCCGGGTGGAGGTGTTCTTCGCGATGGGCGGCAACTTCGTCGCGGCCGGCCCGGACACCGAGGTCACCGAGGCCGCGATGCGCCGCTGCCGGCTGACCGTGCACGTCTCCACCAAGCTCAACCGCTCGCACGTGATCACCGGTGCGCGGGCGCTGATCCTGCCCACCCTCGGCCGCACCGACCGGGACGTCACCTCCCGGGGCGCCCAGTTCGTCTCGGTCGAGGACTCGATGGGCCAGGTGCACTCCTCGCGCGGCGGCCTGCGCCCGCCGGCCCCGGGACTGCTCTCGGAGGTGGCGATCGTCTGCCGGCTGGCCCGCGCCGTACTCGGTCCGCAGGACAGCGTGCCGTGGGAGGACTTCGCCGACGACTACGACACCCTGCGGGACCGCATCGCCCGCGTGGTGCCCGGCTTCGCGGACTTCAACGAGAAGGTCCGCCGCCCCGGCGGCTTCACCCTGCCGCACGGGCCGCGCGACTCCCGGACCTTCCCGACCGCGACCGGCAAGGCGAACTTCACGGTCAACCCGCTGACCTCGCCCGAGGTGCCGGCCGGCCGGCTGCTGCTGCAGACGCTCCGCTCGCACGACCAGTACAACACCACGGTCTACGGCCTGGACGACCGCTACCGCGGCATCACCGGCGGCCGCCGGGTCGTTCTGGTCAACCCCGCCGACGCCGCCGAGCTCGGCCTGGCCGAGGGCGCGTACGTCGACCTGGTGGGCGAGTGGAAGGACGGCGTGGAGCGCCGGGCCCCGCACTTCAAGGTGGTGCACTACCCGGTCGCCCGCGGCGGAGCGGCGGCGTACTACCCGGAGACCAACGTGCTGGTGCCCCTGGACTCCACCGCCGACATCAGCAACACCCCGACCTCCAAGGCCGTCGTCGTCCGCTTCGAGCCGGACAGCGGCGAGCGCTGAGCCTCCGCGGTACCGGCCCCTCGCGTGCGACCGGTCAGTTCTGCGTGGACGGCAGCGGCGTCGCCGGGGCGCTCCCCGAGGCCGGGGCGGACGCCGGGGCCGAGCCGGTGCCGCCGGCCGTGGTGGTCGCGCTCGGCGAGCCGGACGAGGGCGCGCCCGTCCCGCTCGGCGAGCCGGTGCCGGTGGGCGTCCCGGTCGGGGTCCCGGTCGGCGTGGTCGTCGGCGTGGTCGTCGGCGTACCGGTCGGCGTGGTGGACGGCGTCCCCGTCCCGCTCGGCGAGCCGGTGCCGGTGCCGGTGGGCGTCCCGGTGGGCGTCCCGGTCGGGGTCCCGGTCGGGGTCCCGGTCGGCGTGGTCGTCGGCGTCCCGGTCGGCGTCCCCGGGTCGGTCGGCGTGCCGGTGCCCGGAGCCGGGGTGGTCGGGGTCGGCGTCCCCGGGTCGGGGGTGCCGGGCGCGGTCGGCGTGCCGGGCGCGGGGGTCGACTGGTTCGGGACGGCCGGCAGCTGGGCGGCCGGCACCGGCGCGATCGGGGTGACGGCGTCCCAGCCGGCCGGGAGGTCCGGCACCTTCCAGACGCCGCCCGCCTCGTCCGGCGAGGTCTCCGGGTCGGGCCGGACGGCACCCAGGATCGGCATCGAGCCGATCGGCGAAACCTTGATCACCGCACCCGGTCGGGGTGCCTGGACGATCAGCCCGCCGCCGATGTACAGCCCGACGTGGGTGGCGCCCTCGTAGTAGACCACCAGGTCGCCGGGGCGCAGCTGGTTCAGCGGCACGTGCTGCAGCTGGGCCCACTGCTCCTGGCTGGTCCGCGGGATCGGCTTGCCGGCGTGCAGCCAGGCCTGCGAGGTGAGGCCGGAGCAGTCGAACACGTCCGGGCCGGCCCCGCCCCACACGTACGGCTTGCCCAGCTGCGCCAGCGCGTAGGCGACGGCGGCGCGGCCCGCCAGCGACGGCGTCCGCTCGCCCTTGCCGAGCGCGCCGGAGGCGAGGAAGGCCAGCTGGGCCTCGTCGGCCTTGACCTTCTCCAGCTTCTCCAGCTCGGTGCGCTGCGCGCCGGTGAGCGAGGAGACCAGCTGTTCGAGGGCGGCGAGGTCGGTGGCGACCTTGGCCTTGGCGGTGTCCTGCTGGGCGACCAGCGCCTCGGCGGCCTTCAGCGCCTCGTCGTTCTTCCGCCGCAGCTCGGTGAGCGCGTCCCGGTCGGTCTTGAGCCGGTCCAGGAACTCGGACTGCGAGCGGCTGGCGGCGGCGAGCAGCTCGGCGATGGTGACCGCCTCGTACGGGTCCTTGGAGAGCAGCAGCTCGGCGTAGGCGGAGGCGGAGCCGTTGCGGTATTGGGCGGCGGCGAGCTGGGCGGCGACGTCGGTGCCGGCGTCCACCTGCTTCTGCTGGCGCTCCAGCCGGTCCTTGAGGTCGGCGGCCGTGGCCTGCTGCTCGGCCACCTTGGCGACGGCGGCGTTGTACTGCTCGGTGGCGGCCTCGGCGCTCGTGTAGAGCTCGTGCAGCTTGTCGAGCATCGGGCCGAGGGTGGCCTTGGCGTCGGCCAGCGGGTCGGCGCCGGAGGCGACGGCCGGAGCGGTGACGCCCGGGGCGCCGGGGTCGGGTGCGGCGTACGCGGCCTGTGCACCGATCGGCAGCGCGAGCGCGGCGGCGGCGAGCAGGGCCCCGCAGCGCAGCGCGGCTCGCACCCACGGTCTCGTCCCGGCCGGTTCCGTGTGCTTGGCAGCCCCGCCCATGGGTGTGTCCTCCCCGACCTGTCTGCTCCGGGGTCCCCGGAATCCCCGCCGATCCTGCCATGGGTTACCCGCCAGAAACAGACCGCACCAGGGCGGGGCGGTGAATTCGCAGGACCGGTGTGAGGCAGCTCTCAACCGAACTACGCGAACCGGGACGATCTCCGCTAATGTCCAGCTCAGCGCCGTTCGAGACATCTTCCGTCAAGGTGTCAGACACCCTACCGACACTGACGGAACCGTAAATCCCGGCCCAGTTCACCTTCCGTTCACCGAGCCTCCCTACCGTCGCGACCGACACCAACGTCAGTGCGACAACTACGACGATTGTTTGGGTATGGAACACATCTCGTTCCTGGTGGCCGTTGTGATCATCACGGCGCTCGCCTTCGACTTCACCAACGGGTTCCACGACACCGCCAACGCGATGGCCACCTCCATCGCGACGGGGGCCCTTCGGCCGAAGGTCGCGGTCACCATCGCGGCCGTCCTCAACTTCGCGGGCGCGTTCCTGTCCGTGAAGGTCGCCACCACCATCTCCGGCGGCATCGTCAACGAGAAGACCGGCATCCACCCGGAGATCATCTTCGCCGCCCTGGTCGGCGCGATCCTGTGGAACCTCCTCACCTGGCTGAGAGGCCTGCCGTCCAGTTCCTCGCACGCGCTCTACGGCGGCCTGATCGGCGCCACCGTGGTCGGCGTCGGTGTCAACGGCGTCAACTTCGACACCGTGCTCACCAAGATCCTCATCCCGGCGATCGCCTCCCCGCTGGTCGCGGGCCTGGCCGCCTGGGGCGCCACCAAGCTGGCGTACGCGATCACCCGCAGGAGCGACGGCGAGACCGTCACCAAGGGCTTCAAGACCGGCCAGGTGTTCTCCTCCTCGCTGATCTCGCTGGCCCACGGCACCAACGACGCCCAGAAGACGATGGGCATCATCACCCTGACCCTGGTCTCGGTCGGCGCCCTGCCGAAGGGCGCGCTGCCCCCCACCTGGGTGATCGTCTCGGCCGGTGCCGCGATCGCGATCGGCACCTACATGGGCGGCTGGCGGATCATCCGCTCGATGGGCAAGGGCCTGGCGGACATCAAGGCGCCGCAGGGCTTCGCCTCCGAGTCGGCCGCCGCGACCGTCATCCTGACCTCCTCGCACATGGGCTTCGGCCTCTCCACCACCCAGGTCTGCTCCGGCGGCATCATGGGCGCCGGCCTGGGCGGCCCGAACGGCAAGCTGCGCTGGAGCCTGGTCCGCCGCATGGTCTACACCTGGGGCCTGACCCTGCCCGCCGCCGCCGCGGTGTCCGGCGCCGCCGCCTTCGTGGCCCAGCAGGGCAACTGGGGCGTGGCCGTGGTCGGCGCCGCCCTGGTGGCCGGCTCCGGAGCGATGTGGGTCCTCTCCCGCCGCCAGCCGGTCGGCGCGGACAACGTCAACGAGGCCGCCGAGGCCGACGCCGTCACCCCCGTCTCGGCAGGCCCGGCCGCCGTCCCCACCACCGCCTCGACCACGGTCGCGGCCTGAGCGCCGCCGACCGAGGAGCACACACCATGCACATCAAGTGGAACGCCCTGGCGCAGACCGCCGGATTCAGCTTCGGCATCACCGTCGCCGTGGTCGCCGTCTTCGCGCTGGGCATCCTGGCACTCTCCCGCCGCGAGGCCGCGCTGTCCGCGCGGCGCTCGGCCGCCGGCGCCGGCGCTGCGGCCGGGGGCTCCGGCAAGCTGGCCCTGGCCGGCGCGTACGCCTGCTTCGCGGTCTGCGGGGCGGCCGTCCTCTACGGGCTGTCGCTGATCGCCGGCCACTGAGCACGACGCCGAAGGGGCCGGGTCCCGGGGGCGGTCGGGCCCCGGGGGCGGCGGGGCGCGTCGGGCGGCGGGGCGCGTCGGGCGACGAAACTATTTCATGGTATGAAGTATTTGCTCGTCCCCTATGGCCCCATGGACAAGGAGTCGTCTGATGACCGCCGCCGGGCAGGTACCGAGGCAGGGTCTCCTCGCCGAACTGAAGGGAGCGGTCACCCCGCGCGCCGCGCTGCTGGTGATCGCCGTACTCCTGCTCCAGCTCGGCTTCATCACCTCGTACGTCGGCGCGCTCCACGAGCCCAAACCGCATGAGCTGTCGATCGCGGTGGTCGCCCCGCCGCAGGTCTCCCCCAAGCTGGTCGCGGCGCTGGAGTCGGTGCCGGACGAGGCCGTGAAGGCGGTGACCGCACCGGACGCGGAGACCGCCACCGCACAGATCAAGGACCAGAAGATCTACGCCGCGCTGGTGGTGAACCCCGCCGGCACCGAGGACACGCTGCTGGTCGGCGGTGCGCGCGGCCCGTCCGCCGCCAAGGCCGCCGAGGCCGTCGTGACCGCTCTGGAGAAGAGCCAGGGCCGGACGGCGAGGACCCAGGACGTGGTGCCGCTGCCCAAGTCCGACACCAACGGCCTGTCCTCCTTCTACCTGGTGATCGGCTGGTGCGTCGGCGGCTACCTGGTCGCCTCGATCCTCGGCGTCAGCGCGGGCGCCAAGCCCGCCAACGTCCACCGCGCGCTGATCCGGCTCGGCACCCTGGCGCTGTACTCGATCGCGGCCGGCATCGGCGGCGCGATCATCGTCGGACCGGTGCTCGGTGCGCTGTCCGGCGGGTTCTGGGGACTGGTCGGCGTGGGGGCCCTGGTGGTCTTCGCGGTCGGCGCGTTCACCATGGCGCTGCAGTGCCTGTTCGACATCATCGGCATCGGCATCGCGGTGCTGGTCTTCGTGGTGCTCGGCAACCCGAGCGCGGGCGGGGTCTTCCCGCCGCCGATGATGCCGGCGTTCTGGCGGGCGATCGGTGCCTGGATCCCGAACGGTGCCGGGACCGACGCGGCCCGCTCGATCGTCTACTTCGACGCCACCGGGCTCACCCAGCCGATCGCGGTACTGGTGGCCTGGGCGCTGGTCGGCGTCGGCATCACCTTCGCCGCCGTCATCGGCCGCCCGCCGCGCCGCAGCCGCGAGCTGCTGGAGAACCGGCCGGAGACCGCCTGAACCCGGGTCACCCCTCCAACCGCCCCGGGTCGGCGACGATCGCCCGGACCACGCCGACCGCGGCTCCCAGCAGGGGGCCGCGGCGGCCCAGCCGGGAGACCCTCAGTCGCTCGCCCGACCAGGGACGGACGGTCACCCGGGCCGCCAGCTCGGCCCGCATCGCCGGCAGCAGCCAGGGCGCCAACTGGGCGTAGCCGCCGCCCAGCACCACCTCGGCCGGGTCGAGCAGGTTGACCGCACCGGCCGCGGCGGTTCCCAGCGCCTCACCGGCCCCGGCCAGCGCCGCGCGCACCTCCTCGTCACCGGCCTCGGCCCGCTCCGCCAGCATCGCCACCCAGTCGCCGCGGATCCCCTCCAGGCCGGCGGCCCGCAGCACCGCGGCCTCCCCCGCGTACTGCTCCAGGCAGCCGCGCGCGCCGCAGGCGCAGGCCGG
Source organism: Kitasatospora hibisci (assembly GCF_043950205.1). Taxonomy (NCBI): domain Bacteria; kingdom Bacillati; phylum Actinomycetota; class Actinomycetes; order Kitasatosporales; family Streptomycetaceae; genus Kitasatospora; species Kitasatospora hibisci. The sequence continues at coordinate 3,081,346 of NZ_CP171642.1, forward strand.
CCCGTCCGGGTGGACCGGAACGTGACCGAGCTCGCCCGCGTAGCCGCGGGCCCCTCGCAGGAGCCGGCCGCCGACCACGATCGCCCCGCCCACCCCGGCCTCCGCCGAGACGTGCAGGAAGTGGTCCGGCCCGCCGCCCAGCCAGAGCTCGGCGAGCCCGCCGAGGTTGGCCTCGTTGTCGGCCTCCACCGGTAGCTCCGCCAGCGCCTCCGCGCCCGTGGCCCGCAGCGCGAGCCGCAGCTCCGCGGCGAGCGACACGTCCCGCCAGCCCAGGTTGGCGGCCCGCTGCAGCACCCCGCCACCGTCGCCGACCAGTCCGGGGACGGCCAGTGCCAGCCCGGCCGGGCGCAGCCGCGCCTCGGCGGTGGCCCGGCGCAGCAGCTCGGCGAGGTCGGCCATGACGGCGGCCGGGCGCCGGTCCCGGTTGCGGATCTCCTGGCGGCGCCAGGAGCGGACCTCGCCGCGCAGGTCGACCACGCAGGCACCGAGGTGCTCCACGCCGATCTCGGCGCCGAGGCCACCGGGCCCCTCGGGGTTGAGCCCGAGCGCCGTGCCCGGCCGCCCGACCTTGCCGCTGGGCGCCGCCGGGCCCTCCTCGACCAGCAGGCCCGCGGCGATCAGCTCCTCGGCCAGCGAGGAGACGGCCGCCCTGGTCAGCCCGGTCTCGGCGGCCACCTCGGCCCTGGAGCGCGGGGCGCGGGCGATCACGCCGAGCACCAGCGCCAGGTTGGACCGGCGCATGCCCTGCTGGCTGGCGGGACCGGCCCGGAGGCCGTCCGTGTCGCGCATCGCCCTTCACCCCGCTCGCCGCGCTCGGCTGCCGTTCCCCGGCCGTCGGGCCGGTCGTTTGCAGCGTAACCGCGTTCGGGCGGCCGCTCCCGGTGGGGCCGGAGCAGGAGGTCGGCCGGCCCGGCGTCCTGGTCCGCAGCGCTCGTCAAGGGGTCCACTGCGGCTGCTCGGCCGGGGCGGCGGCCGGCTCGGCGGTCCGGGTGAAGACCCAGCGCTGCATCGCCCAGAAGCGGAACAGCATGGCGACGAAGGTGCCCACCACCATCCCGCTGAGGAAGTCGGCCACCTCCTGGGTGAGGGCCGTCACCTGCGGCTCGCGCAGCTCCAGCAGGTAGCGCGAGGCGATCAGCGGCAGGTCGTTGACGACGATGGCCACCACGCTGACCAGGACGAACAGCACCGCCTCGCGCCGCCTCCCGGCCGCCCGGAAGGACCACTGGCGGTTCAGCACGTAGGAGACCGCGGTGCCCACGACGGTCGCGACGGTGAGCGCGGCCACCGGCTTCCGCTCCAGCACCGTGAACTTCAGGGTGAAGTCGAGCACCGTGGTCAGCGCGAAGCAGAGGCTGCCGACCATCAGGAACTTCACCAGCCGGCGGTGCCTGACCAGGAACGGGCGCAGCCCGGCCGGCACCTTGGCCAGGGCCCGCTGCGTGGGGGACGGCATCTTCGCAGTGTGGCCACACCGCCCGCCGCCCGCTACTCGACGGTGATCCGCAGGACTCCGGTGGTGCCCCGGTGGAGCGGCACTCCGTTGCACGGGCCCCGAAGGGGTGCGGGGAACCGCGCCGGGTTCTCCGCACCCCTTCGGGTGAACCGTCAGCCGGCGGCGACCAGCACCTCGGCCGGCTCCAGGGCCAGCTTGAGCACCTCCCGCACGTCCGAGACCGGGTGGACGGTGAGCCGCCCCAGCACCTCCGCCGGGACGTCGTCCAGGTCGGCCTCGTTCCGCTTGGGGATGATCACCGTGGTGACGCCGGCCCGGTCGGCGGCGAGCAGCTTCTGCTTCACCCCGCCGATCGGCAGCACCCTCCCGGTCAGCGACACCTCACCCGTCATCGCCACGTCGGTACGAACCCTGCGGCCGGAGAGCAGCGAGGCCAGCGCGGTGGTCATGGTGATGCCGGCACTCGGCCCGTCCTTCGGGACGGCCCCGGCGGGGACGTGCAGGTGCACGCCGCGGTCCCGCAGCGAGGTGACCGGCAGTTCGAGCTCGGCGCCGCGCGAGCGCAGGAAGGAGAGCGCGATGTGTGCCGACTCCTTCATCACGTCGCCCAGCTGCCCGGTCAGGGTGAGCCCGGTACCGCCGGTCTCGGCGTCGGCGAGCGAGGCCTCGATGTAGAGGACGTCGCCGCCGGCGCCGGTCACCGCGAGGCCGGTGGCCACGCCGGGCACGGCGGTGCGCCGCTCGGCCGGTTCCTGGGCGGACTCGGGGACGTGGTGCGGCCGGCCGATCAGGGCGCGCAGGTCGTCGGCGCCGATCGCGGCGGGCAGCTCGCGCTCGCCCAGCTCGCTCTGCGCGGCGATCTTGCGCAGCACCCGGGCGATCGAGCGTTCGAGGTTCCGCACGCCGGCCTCGCGGGTGTACTCGCCGGCCAGTCGGCGCAGCGCCTCCTCGTCGACCGCGGCCTCCCCGGTCTTCAGGCCGGCCCTCTCCAGCTGGCGCGGGAGCAGGTGGTCGCGGGCGATGACGACCTTCTCGTCTTCGGTGTAGCCGTCCAGCCGGACCAGCTCCATCCGGTCGAGCAACGGCTCGGGGATGGCCTCCAGCACGTTGGCGGTGGCGAGGAAGACGACGTCGGAGAGGTCGAGCTCGACCTCCAGGTAGTGGTCCCGGAAAGTGTGGTTCTGCGCCGGGTCCAGCACCTCAAGCAGGGCGGCCGCCGGGTCGCCGCGGTAGTCGGAGCCGACCTTGTCGATCTCGTCCAGCAGGACCACCGGGTTCATCGAGCCGGCCTCCTTGACGGCCCGCACCAGGCGGCCGGGCAGTGCGCCGACGTACGTGCGCCGGTGACCGCGGATCTCGGCCTCGTCCCGGACGCCGCCGAGCGCCACCCGCACGAACTTGCGGCCCATGGCCCGGGCCACCGACTCGCCGAGCGAGGTCTTGCCGACGCCGGGCGGGCCGACCAGCGCGAGCACCGCGCCGCCGCGCCGCCCGCCGACCAGCCCGAGGCCCTGGTCGGCCCGGCGCTTGCGGACCGCCAGGTACTCGACGATCCGGTCCTTCACGTCGGCCAGGCCGGAGTGGTCGGCGTCCAGCACCGCGCGGGCGCCGGCGATGTCGTAGGCGTCCTCGGTGCGCTCGTTCCACGGCAGCTCCAGGACGGTGTCCAACCAGGTGCGGATCCAGGAACCCTCCGGCGACTGGTCGGAGGCCCGCTCCAGCTTGTCGACCTCCTTGAGCGCGGCCTCGCGGACCTTCTCGGGCAGGTCGGCGGCCTCCACCCGGGCGCGGTAGTCGCCCTCCTCGTCGGCCAGGTCGCCGTTCAGCTCGGCCAGCTCCTTGCGGACGGCCTCCAGCTGGCGGCGGAGCAGGAACTCCTTCTGCTGCCTGGCCACGCCCTCCTCGACGTCCTTGCGGATGGTGTCGTTGACCTCCTCCTCGGCGAGGTGGTCGCGCAGCAGCGTCAGCGCGTACTCCAGCCGGGCCACCTGGTCGGCCTCCAGCAGCACCTTGAGCTTCTGCTCGGCGGTGACGAAGGGCGCGTAGCCGATGTTGTCGGCCAGCTCGCCGACGCCCTCGATCTGGGCCACGCGGTCGACGATCTGCCAGGCGCCGCGCTTGCGCAGCCACTGGGTGGAGAGCGCCTTGTACTCCTTGACCAGCTCGGCTGCACGCCCGGCCACCGGGGTGCCGACCGAGGACTCCCGGAACGGCGTGGTCTCCACCCAGAGCGCGGCGCCGGGCCCGGTGGTGCCGACGCCGATCCGGACCCGGCGCACGGCGCGGACCAGCGCGGCCGGGTCGCCGTCGGCCAGCCGGCCGACCTGCTCGACGGTGGCGAGGGTGCCCGCCGCCGCGTACGAGCCGTCCACCCGCGGGACCAGCAGGACCTGGGGCTTGCCGGTGCCGGCGGCCGCGGCCCGCGCGGCCTCCACCGCGGCGCGCACCTCGGTGTCCTTCAGGTCCAGCGGGACGACCATGCCCGGGAGCACGACCTCGTCGTCGAGCGGCAGCACGGGCAGGGTGAGCGGTGTGGACGTCGATGCCATGATCTCTCCCCAGTCAGTGAACTTGAGCTGACCTGACTAAGGTTTGGCAAGCCTCGGATGTTCCCCGCCCCCTGTTCGCCGTGAGCGAACAGGGAGGGGTGCCGGAGGGCCCGTCAAAAGCACCTGCGAGGGGTCACATCCGGTCGAGCACCGCGGCCCCGCCGGACGCGGAGGGCGCGGCGGGCGCGGCGGGGGCGCCCGCCGGCACCGGGGCCTGGGCGACCGCCCCGGGGTGGTGCGCACGCCGGTCGGGGACGCGGCGCAGCCAGCGCCAGAGCGCCACCCCGGCCAGCAGCGCCGCCGGGTGGCCGATCCCCGTCACCAGGTCCTGGTCGGTGGTGTACTGGTCGGCGAGCAGCAGAGCGGCACCGCCCAGGGCGAGCAGCCGGCCGCGCGAGCGGAGCAGCCCCGCCAGGGCGGCGAGGCTGGCCAGCACGCCGTAGCTGACGCCGATGTCCAGGCGGTCGAGCTCGGCGGGCTCCAGCCGCCCGGTCGCCACGGCGGCGATCACCACGGCCTGCGAGAGCACCGTCGCGGCGATGTGGCCGGTCGCGAACACCGCCGCCGCCCGCCCCGCGCCGACGCGGCGCTCCAGCGGTGCGACGGTGAGGGCGAAGGCCCAGAGGTACGGCATCCAGACCGTCCCGGCCACCCAGAAGCCGCTGAGCAGCAGCGCGCGCAGCGGGTGGTGCAACAGGTTGTCCCCGTCCGAGCTGGACGCCTCCTGCAGGCGGAGCACCAGGTCCGGGTCGGCGAGCATCGCGAAGGTGGTGGTGGCGCCGACGACGGCGACGTAGCCGAGCGCGAAGGGGTTGCGCCGCGGGGTCGGCACCCGGGCCAGCAGCCAGCCCAGCAGGACCGACCGTAGACCGAGCCGCAGCATCCCGTACGGCGGCCCGGAACCGGTGCCCGCGCCGGGCCCTCGGCGTGGCCCGCTCCGCTCGGCGCCGATCCGCAGCCCCGCCATGCCGCCTCCGCTCCAGACCCCGCAGCCCTCGGCTCCCCGTCCGGTGCCCAACGTACCGGCGAACGCCGGAAATCCCGCCCCCCGATCCTTGTCGTGGCCACGTTACGTCCGGGCCCTGGGAGTCGGCTGGGAAATCCCCGTGAAGATCGGCGGGCCGGCTGCAGCCGGAACCCCGGTATTTGGTCCGGACCATCCCTCTGTTTACGCACGAGTAGCGGCTCTGACCGGCGGCTAGGCGTCAACTGGACTGCATACATACCGTTACGCAGTGAAAATTCGCCGGGTAAGGTATCGGCCCGTGCCCACTTCCGAGTGGGTCCGAGGGCGGCCCGACAAGCCGGCCCGCGGGCCGGAAACGTCCGGTCCACCTGCCGGGAACCACCCGTTGTCCGTACGCTGCGGAGTGCGCGGGAGACGTGGGCAGTCCACACCTGTCCACCGATCCACGCGCGTTCGAAACGGGACGGCGGACCCGGCACAGTCCACGACGGAACAAGACTACGAGCGGAGCCCCGCCATCCCCACAGGTGGCCGGCCCGCAGCCCTGGGGGCGGTGGCGTGACCGTGACAGAAATTCAGCAGGACAACCACAACAGCGGCGGCACGGTGAGCAGCCAGCGCAGAGTGCTGGTGGTGGAGGACGAACCCACGATCGCGGAGTCGATCGCGGCCCGACTGGGCGCGGAGGGCTTCAAGGTCGCCGTGGCCCACGACGGTCCGGGCGCGGTCGACGGCTTCCACACCTGGCAGCCTGACCTGGTCGTCCTCGACATCATGCTGCCCGGGTTCGACGGCCTGGAAGTGTGCCGCCGGATCCAGGCCCAGCGCCCGGTGCCGGTTCTGATGCTGACCGCCCGCGACGACGAGACGGACCTGCTGGTCGGCCTCGGCGTCGGGGCGGACGACTACATGACCAAGCCGTTCTCCATGCGGGAGCTGGCGGCCCGGGTCAACGTGCTGCTGCGCCGCGTCGAGCGCGCCCAGCAGGCGGCCCGCACGCCCGCGCTCGGCAGCCTGCGCTTCGGCGAGCTGGAGATCGATCACGTGCAGCGGCGGGTCCGGCTGTCCTCGGGCGACGTCCACCTGACGCCGACCGAGTTCGACCTGCTCGCCTGCCTGGCCGCCCAGCCGCGCGCCGTGCTCACCCGCGAGCAGCTGCTGGCCGAGGTCTGGGACTGGACGGACGCGTCCGGCACCCGCACCGTCGACAGCCACGTCAAGGCGCTGCGCCGCAAGATCGGCGCCAGCTGGATCCGCACCGTGCACGGTGTCGGATACGCGCTGGAGGCTCCGCTCTCCTAGGCGGCGCCTCGGGCACCGGGCCTCCGGGGGGCCCGCGTCCCGAACCGCCGTGCACACCATGCGGGGGACCACCGCACGTGGGGGATCACAGGGACCAATGACCTTTCCACAGCAACGCAACGGGGCCGCCGACGGCACCCGGCGGCCGACCCTGGCCGCCCGCGCCGCCCGCCGGGTCTGGGCCGACATCCGGCCGCTCGACCCGGTCCGCTCGATCAAGGGCAAGCTCGCCCTCCTGGTGATCGTCTCGGTCTTCCTGGCCACCGGGATGGTCGTCGTGGCGATCCGGTCCGAGACGCAGATCCGGATCATCATGGTCTTCTCCATGATCGCCTCGCTGCTCTTCATGCAGTTCCTCGCGCACGGGCTCACCGCCCCGCTGCGCGACATGACCGCCGCCGCCCGCGCGATGGCCTCCGGCGACTACAGCCGCCGGGTCGAGGTGAACTCGCGCGACGAGATCGGCGAGCTGGCGGCCACCTTCAACCAGATGGCGGCCGATCTGGAGGCCGCCGACCGGCACCGCCGCGAACTGGTCGCCAACGTCTCGCACGAGCTGCGCACGCCCATCGCCGCGCTGCGCGCCGTGCTGGAGAACGTGGTCGACGGCGTGGTCCAGCCGAACCAGGCGACCCTGGGCGCGGCCCTGGAGCAGACCGAGCGGCTCGGCCGACTGGTCACCCACCTCCTGGACCTCTCCAAGATCGACGACGGCGTGGTCGACCTGGACGCCCGCCCGTTCGAGGTCCGCGAGTTCCTGGACGGCGTGCTGCGCGGGGTCACCGTGGACGGTGCGACGGCCGGCGGGGCGTTCTCCCGGCGCGGCGACGTCCGGCTCGCCCTGGAGGTCAGCCCGGCCGGGCTGACCGGTGTGGCGGACCCGGAACGACTCCACCAAGTTGTCGCCAACCTCGTCGACAACGCCTGCAAGCACTCCCCGCCCGGCGGCACCGTGACGGTCCGCGCCCGGCCCGGCGACGGGCCCGGCGCCCTGCTGCTGGAGGTCGAGGACGAGGGCCCGGGCATCCCGGCGGCCGACCGCAGCCGGGTCTTCGAGCGGTTCAGCCGCAGCGGCACCGCCACCGCCCAGGGGCCGGGCTCCGACGGCGGCACCGGCCTGGGGCTGGCCATCGCCCGCTGGGCGGTGGATCTGCACGGCGGGCGGATCGAGGTGGCCGAGGCCGCCCACGGCTGCCGGATCGAGGTCCGGCTGCCCGGCCCCCGGTGACCGGGAGCAACGATTCGGGCACTGCCCATGTCACAGAAGCGACACAGCCGCGACCGGAGGATCGTCCGCAGACCGTCCCAGGTTTTGTCCGTTTTTGTCCGGGTATGGTGCCCGATCAAGCGCGATCGGTTCCCATCTCTAGCGAGTTTCTAACGCACATTTTCAGCCAAACTGCAGGTCAGGACTGTGATCTGGGCGACGCCTGCGCCCTGGGGACTGCGCGATCACTGGTCAGGGGCGTAGCCTTAATCCCCGCTGTCCAAACATCCCAAAAGGAAGCGGAAGAGGGCGGTTGCCGCCGTGTCGCCACAGTCCCCAGAACCCCCAAACAGCTCGGCAAGCTCCACTGGCTTCGGCCCCAATGAGTGGCTCGTCGACGAGATCTACCAGCAGTACCTCCAGGACCCGAACTCGGTCGACCGAGCCTGGTGGGACTTTTTCGCCGACTACAAGCCCGGTACCGAGGTGACCCCAGTGACCCAGGCCGCGACCCAGGCCGGCCCCACGCCGACCCCTGCCGCTGCCCCCGCGCCCGCCGCTGCCGCGCCGGTCCCCGCCGCCCCGGTCGCGCCGGCCCCCGCCGCGGCCCCGGCGCCCGCGCCGCTCGCCGCAGCGCCCGCCGCGCCGCCGGCCCCCAAGGCCGCCGCCCCGGCGTCGGCCGCGGCCGACGCCGCCACCGGCCCCGAGCTGGTCCAGCTCCGCGGCCCGGCCAAGGCCGTCGCGACCAACATGGACGCCTCCCTGGAGGTGCCGACCGCGACCTCGGTGCGCGCCGTCCCGGCCAAGCTGTTGATCGACAACCGCATCGTCATCAACAACCACCTGCAGCGCGCCCGCGGCGGCAAGGTCTCCTTCACCCACCTGATCGGCTACGCCCTGGTCAAGGCCGTCAAGGCGCACCCGGGCATGAACCACAGCTACAAGGTGGAGGACGGCAAGTCCTTCCTGGTCAAGCCCGACCACGTGAACCTGGGCCTGGCCATCGACCTGGTGAAGCCCAACGGCGACCGCCAGCTCGTCGTCGCGGCCATCAAGAAGGCCGAGACCCTCGACTTCTTCGGCTTCTGGCAGGCCTACGAGGACATCGTCCGCCGGGCCCGCGCCAACAAGCTGACCATGGACGACTTCACCGGCGTCACGGTCTCGCTGACCAACCCCGGCGGCATCGGCACCGTGCACTCCGTGCCGCGCCTGATGCAGAACCAGGGCACCATCGTCGGCGTCGGCGCCATGGAGTACCCGGCCGAGTTCCAGGGCTCCTCCCCGGAGACCCTGGCCCGCCTCGGCGTCTCCAAGATCATGACGCTGACCTCGACCTACGACCACCGCGTCATCCAGGGCGCGGCGTCCGGCGAGTTCCTGCGCGAGATCCACCGCCTGCTGCTCGGCGAGAACGGCTTCTACGACGAGATCTTCGAGTCGCTGCGGATCCCGTACGAGCCGGTCCGCTGGGCCACCGACGTCGCCACCACCCACGACGACGAGGTCAACAAGACCGCCCGCGTCATGGAGCTGATCCACGCGTACCGCGTGCGCGGCCACCTGATGGCCGACACCGACCCGCTGGAGTACAAGCAGCGCAAGCACCCCGACCTGGACGTCACCACGCACGGCCTCACCCTGTGGGACCTGGAGCGCGAGTTCGCGGTCGGCGGCTTCGGCGGCCAGCGGATGATGAAGCTCCGCGACATCCTCGGCCTGCTGCGCAACACGTACTGCCGCACCGTCGGCATCGAGTACATGCACATCCAGGACCCGAAGCAGCGCAAGTGGCTGCAGGACCGTCTGGAGAAGCCGTACACCAAGCCCGAGCGCGAGGAGCAGCTGCGCATCCTGCGCCGGCTGAACTCCGCCGAGGCCTTCGAGACCTTCCTGCAGACGAAGTACGTCGGCCAGAAGCGCTTCTCGCTGGAGGGCGGCGAGTCGCTCATCCCGCTGCTCGACGCCACCATCGACGCCGCAGCCGAGCACCGCCTGGACGAGTCGGTCATCGGCATGGCCCACCGCGGCCGCCTCAACGTGCTGGCGAACATCGTCGGCAAGCCGTACGGCAAGATCTTCGGCGAGTTCGAGGGCAACCTCGACCCGAAGTCGATGCACGGCTCCGGCGACGTCAAGTACCACCTGGGCGCCGAGGGCACCTTCACCGGCCTGGACGGCGAGACCATCAAGGTCTCGCTCGCCGCGAACCCCTCCCACCTGGAGGCCGTGGACCCGGTCGTCGAGGGCATCGCCCGCGCCAAGCAGGACATCCTGGACCAGGGCGGCACCACCTTCCCGGTGCTGCCGATCCAGATCCACGGCGACGCGGCCTTCGCCGGCCAGGGCGTCGTCGCGGAGACCCTGAACATGTCGCAGCTGCGCGGCTACCGCACCGGCGGCACCGTGCACATCGTGGTGAACAACCAGGTCGGCTTCACCGCCGCCCCGGCGTCCTCGCGCTCCTCGATGTACTGCACCGACGTGGCCCGCATGATCGAGGCCCCGATCTTCCACGTGAACGGCGACGACCCGGAGGCCGTGGTCCGCGTCGCGCGGCTCGCCTTCGAGTTCCGCCAGGAGTTCCACAAGGACGTGGTGATCGACCTCATCTGCTACCGCCGCCGCGGTCACAACGAGGCCGACAACCCGTCGTTCACCCAGCCGCTGATGTACGACCTGATCGACAAGAAGCGCTCGGTGCGCAAGCTGTACACCGAGGGCCTGATCGGTCGCGGCGACATCACCATGGAAGAGGCGGAGCAGGCGCTCCAGGACTTCCAGGGCCAGCTGGAGAAGGTCTTCGCCGAGGTCCGCGACGCCGCCCAGGCCCCGGCCCCGGCCGCCAACGGCAAGCCGGTCGCCGACTTCCCGGTCTCCATCCAGACCGGCATCTCCGAGGAGATGGTCAAGCGGATCGCCGCCTCGCAGGTCAACCTGCCCGACTGGCTGACCGTCCACCCGCGCCTGCTGCCGCAGCTGCAGCGCCGCGCCGCCTCGGTCGAGGACAACACCATCGACTGGGCGATGGGCGAGACCCTCGCCATCGGCTCGCTGCTGATGGAGGGCCACCCGGTCCGCCTGGCCGGCCAGGACAGCCGCCGCGGCACCTTCGGCCAGCGCCACGCCGTCCTGATCGACCGGAACACCGGCGAGGACTACACCCCGCTGCTGTACCTGACCGAGGACCAGGCCCGCTACACCGTGTACGACAGCCTGCTGTCCGAGTACGCGGCCATGGGCTTCGAGTACGGCTACTCGCTGACCCGCCCGAACGCGCTGGTCATGTGGGAGGCGCAGTTCGGCGACTTCGTCAACGGCGCGCAGACCATGGTGGACGAGTACATCGCGTCCGCCGAGCAGAAGTGGGGCCAGCACTCGGGCGTCGTCCTGCTGCTGCCGCACGGCTACGAGGGCCAGGGCCCGGACCACTCGTCCGCCCGCCCGGAGCGCTTCCTGCAGCTGTGCGCGCAGAACAACATGACGGTCGCCATGCCGACCCTGCCGTCGAACTACTTCCACCTGCTGCGCTGGCAGGCGCACAACCCGCACCACAAGCCGCTGGTCGTCTTCACCCCGAAGTCGATGCTGCGTCTGAAGGCCGCGGCGAGTGCCACCGGGGAGTTCCTGTCCGGCTCGTTCCGCCCGGTCATCGGCGACACCACCGTCGACCCGGCGCAGGTCCGCAAGGTGGTCATCACCGCGGGCAAGTTCTACTACGACGTCGAGGCGGCGCGCACCGAGCGCGGGGTCACCGACACCGCGATCGTCCGGGTCGAGCGGCTCTACCCGCTGCCGGTGGCCGAGCTCCAGGAGGAGCTGGCCCGCTACGGCGACGACGTCCAGTTCATCTGGGCGCAGGAGGAGCCGGCCAACCAGGGCGGCTGGCCGTTCATCGCGATGAACCTGGTCGACCACCTGCAGGTCGTCATCGGCCGCAGCGCCAACGGCTCTCGCCTGCGCCGCGTCGCCCGCCCGGCCTCCTCGGCCCCGGCGGTCGGCTCGGCCAAGCGCCACGCCGCCGAGCAGCGGGCGCTGCTGGAGGAGATCTTCTCGCTCTGATCCCGCTCCGGCCCCGGCCCGACCCCGTCGGGCGGCAGTCGAACAAGGCCCCGGCCCCCGTGCACACGCACGGGGGCCGGGGCCTTCGCGGCCCGGGAACGGGACGCACGCGCCATGCCAAGGTCCCAGCTCTGCAACCAAACCGGCACCGACCTGCGAAGCGAGCTGACGGGTCGATAGGTTATGCCTCGCCAGACCGCCGCCCGGGCACCCGTCATCACCCGCGGCCGGCCGATGACCTCACGCTCTCCCAGGGGGACCCACCGTATGACTGCCGACGCACCACGGGACGCCGTCGCCTCCCCGCTGCCCCCGGTGTTCCAACCGCTGCACCCGGACGACCCCCGGGAGGTGGGCGGCTACCGGCTGTTCGCCCGGCTCGGCGCGGGCGGCATGGGCCGCGTCTACCTGTCCTACACGCCGGGCGGCCGCCCCGTCGCCCTCAAGGTGGTCCGCCCGGAGTTCGCCGAGGACGGCGAGTTCCGCCGCCGGTTCGCCCAGGAGGTCACCAACGCCCAGCGCATCCACGGGCTGTACACCGCCCAGGTGATCGACTCCGGCGTGGACGCCGAGGCACCCTGGCTGGTCACCGCCTACGTCCCGGGCCCGTCGCTGCAGCAGGTGGTCCGGGAGAACGGCCCGCTGCCGGTCCGCACGGTGCTCCTGCTGATGGGCGGCATCGCCGAGGCGCTGCAGGCGATCCACAGCGTCGAGGTGGTGCACCGCGACCTCAAGCCCGCCAACGTGCTGGTGGCCGGCGACGGCCCGCGCGTGATCGACTTCGGCATCGCCCGGGCCGCCGACGCCACCGCCCTCACCGGCACCGGCTACCGGATCGGCTCGCCCGCCTTCATGTCCCCCGAGCAGGCCCAGGGCCGCCCGGTCACCCCGGCCACCGACGTCTTCGCCCTCGGCGCGCTGGCCGCGTACGTGGCCGGCGGCACCGGCCCGTTCGGCGACGGCCCGGACACCGCGGTGCTCTACCGCGTGGTGCACGAGCAGCCCGAGCTGGAGGGTGTCCCGGCCGATCTGCGCGAGCTGATCCTGCGCTGCCTGGCCAAGTCCCCCGAGGACCGGCCGAAGCCGGCCGAGATCATCGAGATCGCCCGCAACCACCCGTCGGTCGGCGGGCAGCTGCGGTTCGCCGACGACTGGCTGCCCAAGCAGGTCAACACCGAGATCACCCGGCGCTCGGACCTGCCGAAGACCCCGCCGACACCGCTGCCGGCCGCGCCGGCCGCGCCGGCCGCGCCGGCCACCCCGCCGCCGACCCCGGCCGCACCCACCGTCGCCCCGACCGCGGCCACGCCGCCGCAGCAGCCGACCCACCCGGCGACGGCCGTGTCGTACAGCGCCCCGCAGCAGCCGCCGGCGACCCCGCCGCCGGGCTTCGGCCCGCCGCCGCTCGGTGCGTACGGCGCCCCGCAGCCGACCGCCGAGTCCCCGACCGGGCCGGTGATCTCCGCCCCGCCGACCATGCAGCTGCGCCAGGAGCCGCCCTCCCACGACACCCCGCCGCCCGGCCCGGTGGTGACCGACACCCCGGCCCCCGCGCCGGAGCCCAAGCGCAGGGGCGTCTCCTGGAAGGCGCTGCTGGTCGTCGCCCTGGTGATGGCGCTCGGTGGCACCGCGGGCGGCGTGGTGCTGATGAAGAAGCTCGGGTACGACGACAAGAAGACCGACAGCGCGGCCTCCGCCCCGCAGACGCCGGGCAGCCAGCCCGTGCCGGCTTCGAGCACGCCCGCGGCCGCGGACTCCCCGACGACGGCCCCGAGCCCGACCGCGAGCAAGACCCCGCCGGCCTCGTCCTCGAAGTCGGCCTCCCCGACCGCGGGCGGCGTCTCCGCGCCGGCCCGGCCGAGCGGCTACACCCCCGCGCTGGAGAAGGTCTCGCTCGCCATCCCGGGGACGGAGTACGCCAGCGACGCGTACCGGATCGACCTGAACTCGGGCAAGGTGGTGCCCCGCAGCACCAGCGGCCTGAAGTGGGGCCTGGGCGTCAAGAAGGCGGTCTGTTGCGGCGGCAAGGCCGACTCCTTCGACTCGGTCGGCGACGGTCAGTCCGACTTCGCGGTGATCAGCGACGCCGCCGTCACCCCCGAGCAGTGCGCCGCCGCGATCGACTCCCGGCCGGACACCGACCTGACCTTCAACCGGGTCACCGCGGGCCGGCTGCTCTGCATCCGCGACCGCACCAGCCAGAACATCGCGATCGCCGCGGTGGAGATCGCCGACGCCTCGTCCGGGGCGGCCAAGGTGGTCGTCAGCACCTGGCGGGCCAACGGCCAGCCCGGTCTATCCTGACCAGGTCTTATCCCCATCGGACCGGAGCGAACCGTGTACTTCACCGACCGCGGCATCGAGGAGCTGGAGAGCCGGCGCGGCGACGAGGAGGTCACCTTCGAGTGGCTGGCCGAGCGCCTGCGCGAGTTCGTCGACCTGAACCCGGACTTCGAGATCCCGGTCGAGCGGCTGGCCACCTGGCTGGCGCGGCTCGACGACGAGGACGACGAGTGACCCGGGACGACGAGTGACCCGGTGAGACGCCGCCGAAGGGCCCGGGAGGCAACCGCCTCCCGGGCCCTTCGCGCGCCTCCCGTAGGGGGCGGATCGGGGACGGCTCCGGGTCGTCCTCGGGGGCGGGCTCCCTTGACTTCGACGTTACGCGATATATCGTCTTTGTTAGAGAACGCGATACATCGCGAGTCGCAACGGGAGGCGGCAGAGATGAGCCAGTGGACGATCGAGGACCCCGACAGGATCACCATCGACGACGAGGTCCGGACGGTCCACGTCCGGATCATCGACGGGGCGGTCAACGTGGTCGCCGCCGAGGGGCCGGCCCGTCTGGAGGTCACCGAGCTCAAGGGCGAGCCGCTCCACGTCACCCTGGTGGACGGCGTCCTGACGGTCACCTACAAGGACCTCAGCAGTTGGAGCGACTTCGGCGACGTGCTCAAGTCGGTCGACTCGGTGAAGGGCTTCTTCTCCTCGCTGAAGCGCAAGCGGAGCGCCTCGGTCACCCTGACCGCGCCGGCCGGCACCGAGGTGAAGGTCGGCACCGTCTCGGCCGACACCACCGTCTCCGGCTTCGCCGAGCACGTCTCGGCCCAGTCGGCCAACGGCGACGTCACCCTGGTCGGCCTGGCCGGGCGGACCTCCGCCAACACCGTCTCCGGTGACGTCGACGTCCAGTCGGTGGCCGGCCAGCTCAAGCTGAACACCGTCTCCGGCGGACTCACCGTGGTCGCAGGGAAGGCCGACAGGGTGCTGGCCAACGCCGTCACCGGCGCGGTCACCCTGGACCTCGACGTGGTCAACCCGACCGAGATCAAGGTCACCACGGTCAGCGGCCCGGTCGGGGTCCGGCTCCCCTCGCTGGCCGACACCAGGGTCGAGGCCGGCACCAACAGCGGGGACATCTCCAGCACCTTCGACCAGCTCAAGGTCGGCGGCACCTGGGGCGCCAAGCGGCTCTCCGGCCAGCTCGGGGACGGTCAGGGCAGCCTCTCGGTGACCACCGTCTCCGGCGCCGTCACCGTGCTGCGCCGCCCGGACGCCGAGGACGACGGCCCGGCGCTCGTCAAGGAGCTCCCGGCCGGCCCGAAGCCGGCGAAGGACGCCGACAACGGCCCCGACCTCACCAAGGAGGCCTGACATGAGCCCCGTCTTCGGCCACGGCCGGCTCCGGCTCTACCTGCTGAAGCTGCTCGACGAGTCGCCGCGGCACGGCTACGAGGTCATCCGCCTCCTGGAGGAGCGCTTCCAGGGCCTCTACGCGCCGTCCGCCGGCACCGTCTACCCCCGCCTCGCCAAGCTGGAGCAGGAGGGGCTGGTCGCCCACAGCACCGAGGGCGGCCGCAAGGTCTACCGGCTCACCGACGCCGGCCGCACCGAGCTGGCGGCCCGCCGGGGCGAGCTGGACCAGCTCGAGCTGGAGATCCGCGACTCGGTGGCCCAGCTCGCCGGGGCGATCCGCGAGGACGTCCGGGACAGTGCCAAGGACCTCCGCGAGGAGCTGTGGGGGGCGGCCAAGCAAGCCCCCCGGCCCGAGCGCGCCGAGGACGGGGACCCGTGGGCCGGACCCTGGGGGGACAAGGACGCCTGGCAGCGCGCCAAGGAGGAGTTCACCCAGTTCAAGCGCCAGGCCAAGGAGCAGGCCAAGCGCGCCAAGGAGCAGGAGAAGGCGGCCAAGGCCAAGGCGAAGGCCGCCGAGGAGGAGGCCCGCCGGCTGCGCGAGCAGTCGAAGGCGGCGCGGACGGCGGCGCAGCAGGAGGCGCTGCGGATCAAGCGCCGGGTCGAGCAGCAGGTGCGCGAGCACGCCGCCAAGGGCGACTGGCCGACGGGCCTCGCCGAGGGGCTCTCCGAGCTGACCAAGGGCCTGGCCGGCCTGGCCGACGCGGCCCGTTGGGGCCACCCGGCCGGGGACACCGCACCGACCGCCGAGCGGATCACCGTCACCCGGATCGACCTGGACAAGGACGAGCCGGCCGGTACCGCCCCGGCCGACCTGCCGGCGTGGACGGCCACCGACCCGGCCGGTGACCCGGCCCGGGAGCTGGAGCGACTGCTCGACCGCTTCCGCGACCAGGTCCGCGACGCGGCCCGGGACGGCGGGGTGACGGCCGACCGGCTCGCGGAGGCCCGCACGGTGCTGGGCCGGGCCGGCGAGCGGCTGAAGCGCCTGCTCGGCTGAGCCGGCGTGCGGGTGCCCGGTGTCCCCTCGGGGGAGCACCGGGCACCCGTGCGTTCACGGGTTGAGGACGATCTTCCCAAAGACGTCGCCCTTGGCGAGCCGGGCGAAGCCCTCCCTGGCCTCGGCCAGCGGCAGTACCGAGTCGATCACCGGCCGGACGCCGGCCGTCGCGCAGAGCGAGAGCAGGCCGGCCAGCTCCTCCTTGGTGCCCATGGTCGAACCGACCACCTTGAGCTCCAGGAAGAAGATCCGGTTCAGCTCGGCGGCCTTCGGGCTGGGGCCGGAGGTGGCCCCCGAGATGACGATGGTGCCGCCGGGGCGCAGCGACTTCACCGAGTGCGACCAGGTGGCGGCGCCGACCGTCTCCATCACCGAGTCCACCCGCTCGGGCAGCCGGGCGCCGCTCTCGAAGGCGGCGTCGGCGCCGAGCTCGACGGCCCGGGCGCGCTTGGCCTCGTCCCGGCCGGTGACCCAGACCCGCAGGCCGGCGGCCTTGCCGAGGACGACCAGCGCGGTCGAGACGCCGCCACCGGCCCCCTGGACCAGCACGGTGTCGCCCGGCTTCACGCCGGCGTTGGTGAACAGCATCCGGTAGGCCGTCAGCCAGGCGGTGGGCAGGCAGGCGGCCTGCTCGAAGGAGAGCTCGGCGGGCTTGGGCAGCAGGTTCC
This sequence comes from Kitasatospora hibisci, assembly GCF_043950205.1. Classification (NCBI taxonomy): domain Bacteria; kingdom Bacillati; phylum Actinomycetota; class Actinomycetes; order Kitasatosporales; family Streptomycetaceae; genus Kitasatospora; species Kitasatospora hibisci. Next base: position 3,098,253 of record NZ_CP171642.1, read on the forward strand.
AGGTGGGCACGGCCACCCGGGCGGCGAAGGTGCCCTGGTAACGCTCGGTCAGGATCGAACGCGGCTCGTCCGGGCCCACGCCGTGGCCGCTCTGGCCGATCACCGAGTGGATGACCACCTCGTTGCCGTGCTCGTCGACGCCGGCGGCGTCGCAGCCGAGGATCATCGGCAGCTTCTCGGCGGGCAGGCCGACCCCGCGCAGCGACCAGAGGTCGTGGTGGTTGAGAGTGGCGGCCTTGACCGTGACCACGCTCCAGCCGGGCCGCGCCTGCGGTTCGGGGAGCTCGCCCAACTCCAGGGCGCTCAGCGGGTCGTCGGCGTCGATTCGTGCGGCGTAGGCAGCAAACATGATCCGGACGATAACGGCGAAGGACCGGGCCCGGAACCACACGTCGGTGTGACGCGCGTCCCGGAACCCGGCCCTTCACCCGCAGGGGGAGCGCTCCTCGTGGCGGGAGCGCCCCCCTCCGCGTCAGATCCGCGCCACGCCCTCGGCGCGGGCGGCGTCGGCGACGGCCTTGGTGACCGCCGGGGCGACCCGCTCGTCGAACGGCGAGGGGATGACCTTCTGCGGCGTCAGCTCGTCGGCGACCACGCCGGCCAGCGCCTTGGCGGCGGCCAGCTTCATGCCCTCGGTGATCCGGCTGGCCCGGACCTGGAGGGCGCCGGCGAAGATGCCGGGGAAGGCCAGCACGTTGTTGATCTGGTTCGGGAAGTCGCTGCGCCCGGTGGCGACGACCGCCGCGTACTTGTGTGCGACCTCGGGGTGGATCTCCGGGTTGGGGTTGGCCATGGCGAAGACGAAGGCACCCTCGGCCATGGTCGCCACGACCTCCTCCGGCACGGTGCCGCCGGAGACGCCGATGAAGACGTCGGCGCCGGCCAGCGCGTCGGCCAGCGAGCCCTTGATGCCGGACTTGTTGGTCTGCGCGGCGATCTCCGCCTTCACGTCGGTGAGGTCGCCGCGGCCGTCGTAGACCACGCCCTTGCGGTCGCAGACCGCGACGTCGCCGATGCCGGCGGCCACCAGCATCTTGGCGATGGCGATGCCGGCCGCGCCGGCCCCGGAGATGACCGCGCGCAGCGAGCCGATCTCCCGGCCGGTCACCTTGGCCGCGTTCCACAGGGCCGCGGTGGTGACGATCGCGGTGCCGTGCTGGTCGTCATGGAAGATCGGGATGTCCAGGGCCTCCTGGAGCCGGCGCTCGATCTCGAAGCACCGCGGGGCGGAGATGTCCTCCAGGTTCACGCCGCCGAAGGAGGGCGCGAGCCGGACGACGGTCTCGACGATCTCGTCCACCTCGGTGCAGGCCAGCGCGATCGGGACCGCGTCCACACCGCCGAACTGCTTGAACAGGATGGCCTTGCCCTCCATGACGGGCAGCGAGGCCTCCGGGCCGATGTCGCCGAGGCCCAGCACGGCGGTGCCGTCGGTGACGACCGCCACCGTGTTGGCCTTCCAGGTGTAGTCGTTCACCAGCTCCGGCTGCTCGGCGATGGCCGTGCAGACCCGGGCGACACCGGGGGTGTAGGCGAGGGACAGGTCGTCCGCGTCGCGCACCGGGACGGTGGCCCGGACCTCCATCTTGCCGCCGCGGTGGAGCGCGAAGACGGCGTCGACCGGATCGTCGGTGTCCTGCGTGCTGGTGTGGATGATCTCCGCTGCCACGATGACCTCTTCGTCATTGATAGCGAGGGCACGGCCGACGGAGCTGGGGCGACCCTGCCGGAAACCCGAAACCGGGTACGCCGAAGCGGACCCGGGGAGGATGGCGGGGTCGGGGCGCTGCCGTCGGGGCCTGCGCCCTCGGGTGAGGGTTGTTTCCAGTTGTCTGCGCTGTGCTACCGGGCCGAGCGTAGGTCGGACGACGGCATCGCACCTATGCCTTTTCGTCCTCGTTACGTGCATTTCATCCGCATCTCGGCCACTTGACGGCGCCGGGCGTCGGAAGCGCCCGGACCCGGTGGCGGCGACGGCGAACGTGCACGAACACCCGTAGGAGTGAACGCAGACACGAGGGGAGCCGGTGCCACGGATACGGAGTCGGCGTCGATGACTTCCGTTCCTCTGCACCCCGAGCCTGTCTCGACTCGGCGGTCTGGGTTCGAGCGTCGGGGGTCACCCGGTACCGAATTCTGACACACCCGCCGCCGGGCCCCCGAGGGAGGGATGGGAGGATCCCATGGCCCGCCGTCTCACGCACCCCCGCGACGCCGCGAGGCCTCCACATCCCTCCCACAGGAGCCCGCTCATGCACCACCGCCCCCACCCCCGACGTACGGCCGCCGCCGCCCTCGCGCTGGTGTCCGCCGGAGCCCTCCTGCTGACCGGTTGCGGCGGCGGCGGCGAGGAGACCACGAAGGACGCCGGGGAGGTGGCGCGCGACAAGCTCCCCAAGGCCCAGCGCAGCGCCGGCGTGCTCCGGGTCGGCTCGGACCTGAACTACGCCCCGGTGGACTTCCGCGGCGCCGACGGCAAGCCGACCGGCCTCGACCCGGACATCGCCGAGGCCCTCGGCAAGGTCCTCGACGTGCGGATCGAGATCGTCGACACTCCGTTCGACAAGTTGATACCGAACCTTCACGCCAAGCAGTACGACGTGGTGATGTCCGCACTCAGCGACATCCGCCAGCGCCGCGAGGGCGTCGACGACGCCGGCAAGCAGATCCACCCCGGCGTGGACTTCGTGGACTACTTCATCGCCGGCAGCTCGATCACCGTCCCGAAGGGCAACCCGAAGGGCATCCACACCCTGGACGACCTCTGCGGCCGGACCGTCGCGGTGCAGCAGGGCACCACCCAGGACGAGATCATCGGCCGCCAGGTGACCGCCTGCACCCGGGCCGGCAAGGCGCTCACGGTGCACAAGTTCGACAGCGACGCCAAGGCCCTGGCCGAGGTCGCCTCCGGCGTGGCGGTGGCCGGTCTGAACGACTTCCCGGTCGCCGCCTACGCCGCGAAGACCACCGACAACGGCAACCGCTTCGAGGTCACCGGCGCGCAGTCCAAGTCCAACCCGTACGGGATCGCCGTGCGCAAGGACGACACCGCGCTGCGCGACTCGCTGTCCAAGGCGGTGGACCAGCTGATCCGCAGCGGCGAGTACGACAAGATCCTCTCCAAGTGGAACGTCTCCGCGGGCGCGGCGCAGAACGCGGTGGTCAACGGCGGCATCTGAACCGCCGCAACCGGACGCAGGGGCCGGGTCGGATCCGGGCGGGATCCGACCCGGCCCCTGCGCGTCCGCAATCCCCCGGGCGCGCGGCCGGGCCTCCCGGCCGGAGCGCAGGGGGATCCGCATACTTATACGCAGGGTGACAGGAGCTCGGCATTCGTCCGTATAGCGGACGGCGAGGCCCCTCGTTATCCGATTTTGATCTGAATGAGGGCCATCCGACCGTCATGTGATGGCAGGATTCCCCCCATCTCGGATCGAGCCGACCACTGGTCGAGGCGGTTCGATCAACGTCCACCTCGGCGGAGGGTGGCGGAAGCAGTACCTCGCACCACCCTGCGCGGACCATGCCCAGGCCTGCACCACCGGCTTCGCCCGTGCGCAGTACAGCGATATACCACCCGAACCCGTACAGCGCCGTACGGCCCGCACCCCCGGTGTGCCGCTCCCCCGCGGCGCGCTCCGCCCGACCTCTCCCTCAGGAGGAGATCCCCCCATGACCGCCCGTACCCAGCGCACCCGCCTCATCGCCGCCGGCGTAGCAGCCGCGTCCCTCTCGCTGGCACTGACCGCCTGCAGCAGCAGCAGCACGGACGAGGGTGGCGGCGCCCCCAACGCCACCGCGACCGTCAGCGAGGTCAAGGTCGACGACAAGCTCGCCGCGCTCGTCCCCGCCGACGTCAAGTCCTCCGGAAAGATCATCGTCGGCTCGGACGCGTCGTACGCGCCGAACGAGTTCAAGGACGACAGCGGCAAGATCATCGGCATGGACATCGACCTGGCCAACGCCATCGCGGCCCGGCTCGGGCTCAAGGCCGACGTCCAGGACTCGCAGTTCACGGCGATCATTCCCGGTATCCAGTCGAACAAGTTCCAGCTCGGCATGTCGTCCCTCACGGACAACAAGGAGCGCGAGCAGGTCGTCGACATGGTCACCTACTTCAACGCCGGCAGTGCGATCGCGGTCAAGAAGGGCAACCCCGACAAGATCAGCGCCGACGACCTCTGCGGCAAGAAGGTGGCCGTCCAGACCGGCACCACCCAGGCCCAGGAGATCGTCGACGTCCGCAACCCCGCCTGCGCCCAGGCCGGCAAGCCGGGCGTCGTCAACGACGGCGACAAGTTCGACCTGCAGACCGACGTCACCAACGCCGTGGTCTCCGGCCGCGACCAGGCGATGATGGCCGACTCCCCGGTCATCGACTACGCCGTCAAGCAGTCCGGCGGCCAGCTGGAGAAGATCGGTACCACCTACGACTCCGCGCCGTACGGCATCGCCCTCGCCAAGGGCGCCGCGCTCGCGCCGGCCGTCCAGGGCGCCGTCCAGTCGCTGATCGACGACGGCACCTACAAGCAGATCCTCACCAAGTGGGGCGTCGAGGCCGGCGCCCTCGACAAGTCCACCCTCAACGGCGCTGTCAGCTGACCCTCCGCCGGCACATCTCTCCCCCGAGGCCACACCGTGAACTCTCTGGACCAGGGGCACGCGGAGAAGGGACGGCCTGAGACCATCAAGGCCGTCCCGGTCCGCCACCCCGGACGCTGGGCGGGCGCCGCAGTCATCACCGTACTGGCTGCGATGTTCGTGAGCGCCCTCTTCACCAACCCCGCCTTCAAGTGGGACATCGTCGGGAAGTACCTCTTCCACGACAGCATCGTGCACGGCATGCTCGTCACGTTGGAGCTGACCGCGCTCTCCATGCTCATGGGTGTGGTCGGCGGCATCATCCTCGCGGTGATGCGGCTCTCCCCGAACCCGCTGCTCTCGGCCACCGCCTGGGTCTACATCTGGGTCTTCCGCGGTACGCCGGTCCTGGTGCAGCTGGTGTTCTGGAACTTCCTCGGCCTGATCTGGGCCAGGATCTCGATCGGCGTGCCGTGGGTGGGACCGGAGTTCTGGTCCGAGTCCACCAACGTCCTGATCCCGACCTTCGTGGCCGCCCTGCTGGGCCTGGGCCTCAACGAGGCCGCCTACATGGCGGAGATCGTCCGCGGCGGCATCCAGTCGGTGGACCTCGGGCAGACCGAGGCCTCGCACGCGCTGGGCATGAGCCAGTTCCAGACCATGCGGCGGATCATCCTGCCGCAGGCCATGCGGGTGATCATCCCGCCGACCGGCAACGAGACCATCTCGATGCTCAAGACCACCTCGCTGGTGTCGGTGATCTCCCTGGAGGAGATCTTCCGGGCCGGTCAGGTGATCTACTCTCGGAACTACCAGAACATCCCGATCCTGATCGTGGTCAGCCTCTGGTACCTGTTCTTCACCTCCGTGCTGACCATCGGCCAGTACTACATCGAACGGCACTACGCCCGCGGCTCCAACCGGACGCTCCCGCCGACCCCGCTGCAGCGGGTGCGGGGCCTGTTCCGTGGGAAGCCCGCCCCGAAGAAGACCACCGACGTGGTCCCGGGGCTTGAGGGAGGTGGTCACGTATGACCGATCTGACCAAGCCCGTCGACGCCTCCGACGGCCCGATGGTCCGCGCCGAGAGCGTCCACAAGTCCTACGGCCCGGTGGAGGTGCTCAAGGGCATCGACCTGGAGGTCAAGCAGGGCGAGGTGTTCTGCCTGATCGGCCCCTCCGGCTCCGGCAAGTCGACCTTCCTGCGGTGTATCAACCACCTGGAGAAGATCAACGGCGGCCGGCTCTGGGTCGACGGCGAGCTCGTCGGCTACCGGCAGAGGGGCGACAAGCTCTACGAGCTCAAGGACCGCGAGGTCGCGCTCAAGCGGCGCGACATCGGGATGGTGTTCCAGCGCTTCAACCTGTTCCCGCACATGACCGCCATAGAGAACGTCATCGAGGCGCCGGTGCAGGTCAAGGGCGAGTCCAAGGCGGACGCCCGGGAGCGCGCGATGGCCCTGCTGGAGCGGGTCGGCCTGTCCGACAAGGCCAAGAACTACCCGTCCCAGCTCTCCGGCGGCCAGCAGCAGCGTGTCGCGATCGCTCGCGCGCTCGCCATGAAGCCCAAGCTGATGCTCTTCGACGAGCCCACCTCGGCGCTCGACCCCGAGCTGGTCGGCGACGTCCTCGACGTCATGCGCGGACTGGCCGAGGAGGGGATGACCATGGTCGTCGTCACCCACGAGATGGGCTTCGCCCGCGAGGTCGGCGACGCCCTGGTCTTCATGGACGGCGGTGTGGTCGTCGAGTCGGGCAACCCGCGCGACGTCCTCACCGACCCGCAGCACGAGCGCACCCGCGCCTTCCTCTCCAAGGTGCTCTGACCCCGAGGTGCTCTGAGCTCACCGGGGTGCGCCCGCCGCACCCCTCGGCGCCCGGCAGGCCGGTCCTGCCGGGCGCCGACGCTTTCCCCGCCCAGGTAATAGGCTGGAGGCATTCAGCCCGTTACCGAATTCTGGAAGGACCACCGTGGAGCTCGCCTCGTACGCCGATCTGGCCGTCCGGCTGGTGAACACCGAGGAGCCCGAGCGCGGCACCGACTCGCTGACCTCGGTGGAGGCGGTGCGCGCCCTGTTCTCCGAGTCCTCGCGCGCCGCCGCGCTCGCCGACGAGACGGACCTGCCGCGACTGCGGACCGTCCGGACCCGGCTGCGCGGGGTGTTCGAGGCCGCCGCCGAGGGCGACGAGGTCCGCGGCGTCGACCTGCTGAACAGCCTGCTCATGGAGTTCCCGGTCAGCCCGCTGATCTCCGGCCACGAGCACCTGGACGACGTCGGGCGCCCGCGCTGGCACCTGCACCTGGCCGACAACTCACCGACCGCCACCGCCCACTTCAGCGCCGTCGCCTGCATGGGGCTGGCGGTCCACCTGACCGAGCTGGGCGCCGACCGGCTGGGCATCTGCCAGGCCGCGCCCTGCCGCAACGCCTACCTCGACACCTCCACCAACCGGTCCCGGCGGTACTGCTCGGACCGGTGCGCCACCCGGGCCAACGTCGCCGCGTACCGGGCCCGCAAGCGCCAGGAGGCCCAGGACGCGGCCGCCCCCGGCGGGCAGGTCTGACAGCGCCCGGACAGCCACGCCGGGTCCGGTCGTCCGCTGAGCAGCCAGGCGGCTAGACCCTGTCCGGGTCGACCCAGACGCCGCAGCGGCGGGCCAGGCCCGGCACCCGGGCGAACGGCCCGCAGAGCAGCAGGCGCTCCAGCCCCCGGCCCGGCGCCAGCCAGGCCGGGCGCGGCCGCAGCCGCAACAGCACCCGGCCGAGCACGAGCTCGTCCGGGACGGCGCCGTAGCTGCGGCTGTCACTGTCGATCGGCCGGTTGTCGGAGAGCAGCCACCAGCCCTTGGCCCGGCGCTCGGCCGCCCGCTTCACCACCAGCAGGTCCTGCTGGAACGGGTGGCGGAACACCACCACCGCGCCCGGCCGGATCCGCGCGCCGTAGCGGACCAGCAGCTGGTCGCCCTCGCGCAGGGTCGGCACCATCGACGGACCCGCCACGTCGATCAGTCCGAACGGCGCGCCACCCCCCGGGGTGCCGCCTTCCGGTTCCGCCATCCGCGCCACGACTCCTCCTCCCGGCCGGCCGCGTCCAAGTCTGCCGCACCGGCGGCCTCCCGGCCGGTGTCCGGATTGGCCCGGTTCCGACTCCGCCTTTTGACCGAGGCCCACCGCCCGATCGCGAAACCCGGGGACCGGAAGGGTAATCTCGGGCGCGGGAAGACGATCTAAGGAAGGACTCCCATGTTCTCTCGTCTGTTTGCACCTCGCGCCACCGCCCACGCCCACTGCGACCTCCCCTGCGGCGTGTACGACCCCGCGCAGGCCCGGATCGAGGCCGAGTCGGTCAAGGCCACCCAGGAGAAGTACCAGGCCAACGAGGACCAGCACTTCCGCGCCCGCGCCATCATCATCAAGGAGCAGCGCGCCGAGGCCGTCAAGCACCACATCTCGGTGCTGTGGAGCGACTACTTCAAGGCCCCGCACTTCGAGAAGTACCCGCAGCTGCACCAGCTGATCAACGACACCCTGAAGGCCGCCTCGGCCACCAAGGCGTCGACGGACCCGGCCACCGGCCAGGCCCTGCTCGACCTGATCGCCGAGGTCGACAAGATCTTCTGGGAGACCAAGCAGGCCTGATCCCCGATCAGCCCGCACCGACCGCCCCCGTCCGGCCCGCCGGACGGGGGCGGTCGCGTTCCCGACGGCCCGACCCACCCGGTAAGGGTCACTCGGCCGGAGCACTTGTTATGCTGCCAGGGCGCCCCGCGGGGGAAGCCGGTGCGAATCCGGCGCTGACCCGCAACGGTAAGCGGTGCCCCGTGCCCCGCGAGCCCGATCGCCCGGGGGCGCCGACCTCCCGACAACTCGCCGCGGACTGCGAGGGGATGGCGCCCCGGCACGCCTGCGTCCCGGGCGCGATCGCCCCCTGCCGGCCGCGGCCAGAGGCGAAGGCGCGCCACCCGTGACCACCGCAGCGACCGCACCGCCCCCGACGGCGCCCACGCCCGTGTCCGCGGCGGCCCGCCGCCTGCCCGCCGGCCCGCTGGCCGCCGGTCTGGCCGCGGCGCTGCTGCTCTCCCTGGTCTGCGGGGTGGCCCTGGGCTCCACCGGACTCGCCTGGTCACACGTGCTGCGGCTGCTGGGTGCCGGGCTGACGGGCGGTCGGCTGCCCGCCGAGGAGGCCGCCGCGTACGCCATCGTCTGGGAGATCCGGCTGCCGCGCACCGTGCTGGCCGCCGTGGTCGGCGCCGGGCTCGCAGCCACCGGGGTCGCCGTGCAGGCGATGGTCCGCAACGCGCTCGCCGACCCGTTCGTCCTCGGCATCTCCTCCGGCGCCTCGGTCGGCGCCAACGCGGTGCTGCTGCTCGGCGCCTTCGCCTCGCTCGGAGTCTGGGCGATCTCGGTCTCCGCGTTCGGCGCGGCGCTGCTCGCCATGGTGCTGGTGTACGCCGCCGCGCGGACCGCCGCCGGCCTCACCCCGCTGCGGCTGGTCCTCACCGGCACGGCGATGTCGTACGGCTTCTCGGCGGTGACGGCGCTGATGGTGTTCGCCGCCGCACGCGGAGAGGCGGCCCGCAGCGCCATGATGTGGCTGCTCGGCAGCCTCGGCGGGGCGACCTGGGGCTCGGTCCCGATCGCCGCCGGCACCGTGCTGGCCGGCCTCGGCTACCTGGCCTGCGCCGCCGGGCGGCTGGACGCGCTGGCGATGGGCGACGAGACCGCCGCCTCGCTCGGCGTGGACGGCGACCGGTTGCGCCGGGAGCTGTTCGCCGTGACCGCGGCCGTCACCGGCACCGTGGTCGCGGTCAGCGGCGCGATCGGCTTCGTCGGCCTGATGGTGCCTCATCTGACCCGGATGCTGGTCGGCGCCGGCCACCGCCGGGTGCTGCTGGTCGCTCCCCTCGCGGGCGCGCTGCTGCTGATCTGGGTGGACATCGTCTCGCGGACCCTGCTGGCCCCGGCCGAACTGCCGGTCGGCGTGGTCACCGCGGTGCTCGGGGTGCCCTGCTTCCTGCTGCTGATGCGCCGTCGCGGCCACGCCCTCGGAGGCCGCTGATGGACGTCTCCGTCGACGGCCTCTCGGTCGACCTGGCCGGCGTCCGGCTGATCCACGACGTCACCCTGGCCGCCCCCGGCGGCCGGCTGGTGGGCCTGATCGGGCCGAACGGCAGCGGCAAGTCCACCCTGCTGCGCTGTGTCTACCGGGCGCTGCGGCCGGCCGCCGGAGCCGTCCGGCTGGACGGCGAGGACCTGCACGCGCTGCCCGCGCGCGAGGCCGCCCGGCGGGTGGCCGCACTGCCGCAGGAGTACTCCGCCGAGTTCGACTTCACGGCCGAGGAGGTGGTCGGGATGGGCCGCCTGCCGCACCGGGGCGGGTTCGCCCGGCCCGGTGCGGGCGACGACGAGAAGTGCGCCGCCGCGCTGCGGCGGGTGGGCGCCGGGCACCTGGCCGGGCGCGGCTTCCTGAGCCTGTCCGGCGGGGAGAAGCAGCGCGTTCTGATCGCCCGCGCGCTGGTCCAGGAGCCGCGTGTGCTGGTGCTCGACGAGCCCACCAACCACCTGGACATCGCCCACCAGCTGGAGGTCCTGGCGCTGGTCCGGGAGGCCGGTCCGACGGTGCTCACCGCGCTGCACGACCTCAACCTGGCGGCCTCCCACTGCGACCTGCTGCACGTCATCGCGGCCGGCCGGATCGTCGCCTCCGGGACACCCGCCGAGGTGCTCCGACCCGCCCTGCTGGCCGAGGTGTTCGGCGTCCGCGCGACCCCCGTCCGGCACCCCGCGACGGGCGCCTTCCAACTGCTCTTCGACCGACTCCACTGATCCCCGAGGACCTCCCATGCGCACCAAGGCCGCCGCCTCCGCCGCCCTGCTCGCCCTCACCCTGACCGCCTGCGGCGCCGACATCGCCCCCGCCGGGGACGCCGCCGCCCCGTCCGGCGCCGCCGCCCACTACCCGGTGACCGTCGACAACTGCGGGACCGGGACCACCTACCAGCGCAAGCCCGCACGGGCGGTGAGCAACGACGTCGGCATCACCGAGCTGCTGTTCTCGCTCGGCGTCGCCGACCGGATGGCCGGCTACGTGATGCCCGACGACAAGGGCGGGGTGGACAAGGTGGCCTGGAAGGACGGCTACCGGCGGACGGCCTGGCTCTCCAAGCAGCGGATCACCAAGGAGCTCGTGCTGGAGGCCGGGGCCGACCTGGTCTTCGCCGGCTGGCACTACGGCTTCAGCGAGGCCGACGGCTTCACCCCGAAGGCGCTGGCCGGCCTGGGCATCGACTCCTACGTGCTGAGCGAGTCCTGCCGCAGCGGCTCGGGCCCGGAGCGCGGGGTGATGTCCCCGCTGGACGCGCTCTACACCGACCTGGCCAACCTGGGCGAGATCTTCGACGTCCGCGACCGGGCCGACCGGTTGATCGCCGACTTCAAGGCGCAGATCGCCGCCGTGCCGCAGCCCGAGCGCCGGCAGCGCGTCTTCCTCTACGACAGCGGCGAGGACAAGCCCTACACCGCGGGGAGGTTCGCCGCCGCGCAGGAGATCATCACCCGGGCCGGCGGGGAGAACGTGACGGGCGACATCGCCGACTCCTGGACCACCGTCGGCTGGGAGAGCGTGGTCCGGCGCGACCCCGAGGTGATCCTGATCAACAACTACGGCGACACCGACGCCGGGGCCAAGCGGAGCTTCCTGAAGTCCTTCCCCCCGCTGGCCGGCGTCTCCGCGGTCAAGAACGACCGGATCTTCGTCCTGGACTACGCCGACCTGGTCGAGAGCCCGCGCAACCCGGCCGCGATCACGGCGCTCGCGGCGTACCTGCGCAGCGCGGCGGCGGGCTGAACCACCGTGTGGGGGGCGGCCCTGCGGGCGTAGGCTCGGAGGTACGAGCCGACGGAACCGACCGGAGGAGCGAGAGCATGAGCACGATGGCCGCGCCGACCGCCTTCGACACCGACGCACTCCGCGAAGGCATCGAGCGCAGCGACGCCGAGGCCCTGCTGGCGCTGTACGCGGACGACGCCGAACTGCGCGTCGTCGACCGCAAGACCCAGCCGAGCCACCCCCTGGTGATGCACGGCCGGGAGGAGATCGCCGCGATGCTGGACGACCTCTACGGCCGGGAGATGACCCACAAGCTGGAGCGGGCGGTGGTCCAGGACGACCACCTCGCCTTCCTGGAGTCCTGCCGGTACCCCGACGGGATCCGGGTCCTGATGAGCTCGATGGCCGACCTCCGGGACGGCCGGATCGTCGACCAGACCTCGATCCAGGCCTGGGACGAGAACGAGCAGGCCAAGTAGGCTCGTCGCATGATCCGTACCGCCGTTGCCGCCGATGTCCCGGTCATCCACGCCATGATCCGCGAGCTCGCGGAGTACGAGAAGGCCCCGCACGAGGCGGTGGCCACCGAGGAACAGCTGCGGGACGCGCTGTTCGGCGCCGGTGCGGCGCTGTTCGGGCTGATCGCCGAGGACGACGCCACCGGCGAGCCGGTCGGCTTCGCGGTCTGGTTCCTCAACTTCTCCACCTGGCGCGGGACGCACGGGATCTACCTGGAGGACCTCTACGTCCGCCCGGAGGCCCGTGGCGGCGGCCACGGCAAGGCGCTGCTGCTGGAACTGGCCCGGATCGCCGTGGACCGCGGCTACTCGCGGATGGAGTGGTCGGTGCTGGACTGGAACGAGCCCTCGATCAACTTCTACAAGTCGCTCGGCGCGGTGCCGATGGACGGCTGGACCGTCTACCGGCTCACCGGTGAGGCGCTCACCGCGGCCGGCACCCGCTGACCCCTCCCGGGAGCCCGCTCCCGGGGGATCGCGGAAGGGGCCGCCCGACCGCTGACGCCCTGTGTCACAAGGGCTTACCATGAGTGACTCCCGCGCGGGGATCAAAAGCGGTAACGTCTCGTGCGGGCGCGGCGTCCGGCCACTCTTCGAGGGGTATGACCGGTACGTACCGCACCACCCCTCTGGACAGTTGGGGCGAAGCAGTTGAGCCAAGCAACAGACAGTGCCGCGGCCACCGGCCCGGAAGCACAGCGCGTCACCCAGGAGGTGAGGGTGTCCCAGATCGACGGCGAGCCCGGAGTGCAGGACTTCGTGGAGGTCCGGCTGCCCGCGGCGGGGGCCTACCTCTCGGTGCTGCGAACAGCGACGGCGGGGCTCGCGGCCCGGCTGGACTTCACGCTGGACGAGATCGAGGACCTCCGCATCGCGGTGGACGAGGCCTGCGCCATCCTGCTCCAGCAGGCGGTGCCCGGCTCGGTCCTCTCCTGCGAGTTCCGATTGGTCGGCGACTCGCTGAAGGTCATCGTCTCCGCCCCGACCACGGACGGCCGGGCCCCGGAGCGGGACACCTTCGCCTGGACGGTGCTCTCCGCGCTGGCCGGCGAGGTGGAGTCCTCGGTCGGCGAGGACAACACCGTGTCGATCAGCCTGCACAAGAAGCGCGGCGGATCCTCCGCGCACTAGAGCCACCACAGCAGCACCGAACAAGGGCCGTCCGCCCGGTTCCCCCACCCGGGCCGGCGGACGGCTCCCGGTACCGCCTTTCGCGCGGTACGACCCACAAGACGAATCCGGGACCACCACGGTCCCGGTGCTCCCGGAACGGAACGGGGGAATGGCCGTGAGTGATCTGGACCGTACCGGCCTCGCGACGGCGGGCCCTGCCGTACCGACCCAGGCGAGCGTTCCCGGCCTCGCCGCCAACGACGACGCGCACCCGAAGGACGCCCACCGGATGAGCCAGCCGACCGAGCCGACCGAACCGTCGCAGACACCCTCGCCCCCGCCCTCACCGGAGGACCCGGCGGCCGAGGTGCTGCGCGGCGCGGTGCCCGCCCAGGGCCCGCACCGCTCGGGCGCGCCGGACCGGGAGGCGGCGCGCGCGCTGTTCGTCCGGCTGTCCGCGCTGCCCGAGGGCTCGCCGGAGCGGGTGGAGCTGCGCAACCAGCTGGTGCGCATGCACATCCCGCTGGTGGAGCACCTGGCCAGGCGGTTCCGCAACCGGGGCGAGCCGCTGGACGACCTGACCCAGGTCGCCACCATCGGGCTGATCAAGTCGGTGGACCGGTTCGACCACGAGCGCGGGGTCGAGTTCTCCACCTACGCGACGCCGACCATCGTCGGCGAGATCAAGCGGCACTTCCGGGACAAGGGCTGGGCGGTCCGGGTGCCGCGCCGGCTCCAGGAGCTGCGGCTGTCGCTGACCACGGCGACCAGCGAGCTCTCCCAGCGGCACGGCCGCTCCCCCACCGTGCACGAGCTGGCCGAGCACCTGGGGATCTCCGAGGAAGACGTCCTGGAGGGCCTGGAGTCCGCCAACGCGTACTCCACGCTGTCGCTGGACGTGCCGGACAGCGACGACGAGTCGCCGGCCGTCGCGGACACCCTGGGCGCCACCGACGAGGCGCTGGAGGGCGTCGAGTACCGCGAGTCGCTCAAGCCGCTGCTGGCCCAACTGCCGCCCCGGGAACAGAAGATCCTGGTGCTGCGGTTCTTCCGGAACATGACGCAGTCGCAGATCGCAGCCGAGGTGGGCATCTCACAGATGCACGTCTCCCGACTGCTCGCCCGCACGCTGGCGCAGCTGCGGGAGAAGCTCCTGGTGGAGGAGTAGGGCGTGTCGGACACGCCCTGGAACTGACGGCCGCCCGGCGGTCGTGAACGGCCGTGCGGCCCTCTGCGCTCAGCCCTCGTGCGGAGCGTAGAGGGCCGCCGTCGACTTCGGGCTGAGCAGGGCGCCGATGCCGACCGCACCGAGCAGGCCGACGCCGATCCCGACGGCCGCCATGGCGCCGCCGCTCTGCCACATGTAGTACGCCACGGGCAGGCAGATCGAGTTGGTCAGCACGGCCGGGCTGCGGCCCCAGCGCCGGCCCTTCAGGAGCGCCCGGGCGGCCAGTATCGGCAGCGCGCCGAGCAGCACGATCACCAGGCCGCCGAACTCGTTCAGGGCGAGCTGCTTCTCCTGGCCGGACAGCGCGGACACCATGTCCCAGACGCCGACGACGGCCAGCGCGGCGCCCGCCAGGGCGGTGATGGCGGCGCCCACGACCAGGGCGGCCGGCCGGTCGCTGCCGGGCGTGGGTGCGGGTGCGGAGGATTCTGCGGTCACTCCAGCAGGGTAGCCGCCGCCCGGTCCGTACCGACCCGTAGGCTGAGCACATGCGCGCTCTCCTGGTCGTCAACCCGAAAGCGACCACCACCAGTGGCCGCACCAGGGATGTCCTGATCCACGCCCTGCGCAGCGACCTCAAGCTGGAGGTGGCGCAGACCGAGTACCGGGGCCACGCGCGCGACCTGGCCCGGGAGGCGGCGGAGGACGGCACGGTCGACCTGGTGGTGGCGCTGGGCGGCGACGGCACGGTCAACGAGGCGGTCAACGGCCTGCTCTCGCACGGCCCGGGCGAGAAGGTCCCCCGGCTGGCCGTGGTGCCCGGCGGCTCGACCAATGTGTTCGCCCGCGCGCTCGGTCTGCCCAACGACCCCGTGGAGGCGACCGGGGCCCTGCTGAACGCCCTGGAGGCCCGCCGGGAGCGGCCGATCGGCCTGGGCAAGGCGATGACCGAGGGGCTGCCGGACCGCTGGTTCACGTTCACGGCCGGCCTGGGTTTCGACGCCGGCGTGGTCGGCCGGGTGGAGGAGCAGCGCCGGGCGGGGCGCAGGTCCACCCACGCGCTCTACGTGGGGCAGGCGCTCCGGCACTACGTCACCCAGCGTGAGCAGCGTCGATCGGGCCCGGTCACCCTGGAAATGCCGGGCCGCGGGCCGGTGCCGGGCCTGGTGCTGGCCATAGTCAGCAACACGTCCCCCTGGACGTTCCTCGGCAACCGGCCGGTCTACCCCTCCCCGCTCGCCTCCTTCGACACGGATCTCGACGTCTTCGGGATCACCCGGATGACGGCGTTCGGCACGGCTCGAACGGTCCGTCAGATCCTGCGGTCGCACAGTGCTTCGAGCGACGGCTCCGCCCCGGTCGGCCCGTCGGGCAAGCACGTCGTCTCCTACCACGACGCCCGGCACTTCACCTTGGTTTCACAGGAACCGGCCCCGTTTCAGGTCGATGGGGACCACCTTGGAGACAGGAGTCGCGTCAGTTTCACAGGCGTACGGCGGGCACTGCGTGTGATTGTGTGACCGGAAGGGGGGTTCGCCCTTCTTCTCGAACGCACAAGCCCCCTTCACTCCATAGAAGTACTGGCTGTGAGCTAGGCGACACCGAAGAATCAAAAATTCCTCCCTGAAGGGGGTTGTATCCCGGCCCGAGGTTTGCGAACCTCTACATGGCGATCGGGACACATCGCAGCGACGGCAACCTCGGACCGACGGAGGCCGACCGCGGAGTGTCCCTCGAATCGCCGAATCCCTCCCCAGCACAGACCTCCCGGGCCCGGTGGGCCTTTGGTCTCTTTTGCTGTTGCGGGATTCGTGAAAGCGTTCACATTCACAAAGCCATCGATTATGCCGCCGGGCCACCCCCGTCGGCAGGAGGAGTTGGACGACCATGGACTGGCGCCACCGCGCTGTCTGCCGCGAAGAGGACCCGGAGCTGTTCTTCCCGATCGGGAACACCGGTCCTGCTCTGCTGCAGATCGAGGAAGCCAAGGCCGTGTGCCGCCGCTGCCCGGTCATGGAGCAGTGCCTCCAGTGGGCGCTCGAAACCGGCCAGGACGCCGGCGTCTGGGGCGGCATGAGCGAGGACGAGCGTCGCGCGATGAAGCGCCGCGCTGCCCGCAACCGCGCCCGCACCGCCTGATCACACGCCGTAGCACCAGCAGTGACCGCAGGACCGATCAACACATGATCAAGGGCTTCCCTGCGTTTCCTGGCGAAGCCTTCCGTACAAAGGACCTTGCTCGACGAGGTCCCGCGACACCGGGCCGCCCAGCCACTTGATACTGTTCACTTAGAGCAATATCGTGGAGCTGTGGCGCTCACCGTGTGCAACGCACCGGTGGGGTGTCGCACCACCCAGAGCCCCCGTTCCGGCCGACTCCCCCCGACGGCCGGAACGGGTTGAGAGGCCCTGTCGACCCACCCCCCCCCGGTCGACAGGGCCTCGTTTCTTTCTTCGCGGCCGGGGCCCGGCCCCGCCGGCAGTCCGGCCGACCGCCGCCGCGGGCGGTCGTGCGGAAGCGCGCAGCCGGCTCGCCCGCCAGGCGCGCGCCGTCCCCGGGTCAGCGCACCGGGATCTCCAGGACCACCTTGGTGCCGCCGTTCGGACCGGCCACCATGTCGAAGGTCCCGCCGAGTTCCCCGGTGGCCAGGGTCCGGACGATCTGCAGGCCGAGGTTGCCCGCCTGCTGCGGGTCGAACCCCTCCGGCATGCCCTTGCCGTCGTCCTGCACGGTGATCAGCAGGTACTCCTCCGGCCGGGTCCCGCCGTTCCAGCTGTCCGACCAGCCCATGCCGGTGGCCGGCGCACGCCCGCGCAGCGCGCTGACCTCCAGGTGGCCGGAGGCGGACGGGCCGAAGGCGTGCTCCAGCGCGTTCTGCAGCAGCTCGGTCAGCACCATCGCCAGCGGGGTGGCCACCTCGGCGGAGAGGATCCCGAAGCTGCCGCTGCGACGGGTCGTCACCCGGCCGTCCTGGGAGAGCTCCATCACCATCGCCAGCACCCGGTCGGCGATCTCGTCGAAGGCGACCTGCTCGTCCAGCGCCTGGGAGAGCGTCTCGTGGACGATCGCGATCGAGCCGACCCGGCGGACCGCCTCGTCGAGTGCGGCCCGGCCGGACTCCGAGTCCATCCGGCGGGACTGCAGCCGCAGCAGCGCGGCCACCGTCTGCAGGTTGTTCTTCACCCGGTGGTGGATCTCCCGGATGGTGGCGTCCTTGGTCATCAGCTCGCGGTCGCGCCGGCGCAGCTCGGTGACGTCGCGGCAGAGCACCAGCGAACCGGTCAGGGTTCCCTTGGGCTTGAGCGGGATGGCCCGCAGGGTGACCACGCCGCCCTGGGCCTCCACCTCGGTCTGCCGCGGCGCCCAGCCGCTCGCCAGCTTCACCAGCGCCTCGTGCACGGCCGCCCGCGACGGCGGGGCGAGCTCGGCGGTGGCGCGGCCGAGGTGGCTGCCGACCAGATCGGTGGTGAGGCCGAGCCGGTGGTAGGCGGAGAGCGCGTTGGGGCTGGCGTAGGTGACGATGCCATCGGCGTCCAGCCGGATCAGGCCGTCGCCCACCCGGGGGGCGGCGTCCATGTCGGCCTGCTCGACACCGGGGAAGGGGAACGCCCCGGCGGCGATCATCTGGGCCAGGTCGGAGGCGCTCTGCAGGTAGGTGAGCTCCAGCCGGCTGGGGGTGCGCACGGTCAGCAGGTTGGTGTTCCGGGCGATCACCCCGAGCACCTTGCCCTCGCGCCGGACCGGGATCGACTCGACCCGCACCGGCACCTCCTCGCGCCACTCCGGGTCGCCCTCGCGCACGATCCGCCCCTCGTCGAAGGCGGCGTCCAGCAGCGGTCGGCGGCCGCGCGGGACGAGGTGGCCGACCATGTCGTCCTGGTAGGACGTGGGCCCGGTGTTGGGCCGCATCTGGGCCACCGAGACGTAGCGGATGCCGTCCCAGGTGGGGATCCACAGGACGAGGTCGGCGAAGGAGAGGTCGGAGAGCAGCTGCCACTCCGAGACCAGCATGTGGAGCCACTCCACATCGGCACCGGTCAGGGTGGTGTGGCGGCGGACGAGTTCGTTCAGCGAGGGCACATGGCGAGCGTAGCTCCAGGCCGGGCCGGTGGGCCCGCCGCACCCGCCCGCGGGCGGGCCGCGGGGTGCTGCGGAGGCTCCGGGCGGGACGTCGAGTTGTCCAGACCAATTTCCGGGCATCCCTGGACAACCCAGATTGGTCTAGTCCACAATGGAAGGGCACCAAGGAGGAGCCCACCGCGCAACTGCCCTGACCCGCGCACGGCTTCTCCTCGGTCGGACGCCACCCGGCGAGGACCCCGCACAGTCCTCGACCGGCCCCGGCGCCCGACGACAGCTCCGGGCTGCGGTGCCGCACGGGTTGAGGGTCCCGTGTCGGCGCCGTGGCCCGTAGTGCTTTCCGCCTCCCGGCGCGGTGCGCACCCAGGCTTCCCCAGCCGCTCAGAGGCCGAGCCGCCGTCCACAGGCTGTGGACGGCGGCTCGGCCTTTGAGCGCCCCCCGGGGGGGGCGACCCCGCCCCGGCCCGAAGGGCCGCGCCGGAGCCGGAGGCGAGCGGGCGAGGACTCAGTGCGTCTCGGTGACCTTGGCGAGGGCGCGGGGGGCGTCCGGGTCCTGGCCGCGGGCGATGGTGACCTCGTAGGCCAGCAGCTGCAGCGGCAGGATCTCCAGGATCGCCTGGACCTCCTCGGGCACGCCGGCCGGCAGCGCGAAGCCCGCCGAGGCGACGTCCACCTGCGCCTGCTGGCCGATGACCACCAGGTCCGCGCCGCGGCCGCGCAGGCGGTCGAGGACCGGCTGCAGGGCCTCGCCGCCCTTGCCGTCCGGCACGATCGCGATGACCGGGGAGACGTTGTCCACCATGGCCAGCGGGCCGTGCAGCAGGTCGGCGCCGGAGAACGGGGAGGCCGGGATGTAGGTGGTCTCCATCAGCTTCAGCGCCGCCTCGCGGGCGGTCGGGTAGCCGTAGCCGCGCGAGGTGATGACCAGGCGCTGGGCGAAGCGGTAGCGCTCGGCCAGGGCCTTCACCTCGGCCTGGCGGGCCAGGATGCCGGCGGCCAGCGACGGCAGCTCCTTCGCGGCCGCGCCGTCACCGCCGCGCAGTCCCTCGACCAGCAGGTAGAGGGCCAGCAGCTCGGCGGTGTAGGTCTTGGTGGCGGGCAGCGCCTTCTCCGGGCCGGCCAGCACGTCGATGTGGAACTCGGAGACCTCGGCCAGCGGCGAGGACGCGTTGTTGGTGACGGCCAGCGTGATGGCGCCGGCCTCGCGGGCCGCCTTGGTGGAGGCCACCAGGTCCGGCGAACCGCCGGACTGGCTGACGGTGATCACCAACACGTCGGTGAGGTCCGGCTTGGCCCCGTACGCGGTGGTGGTCGACATCGAGGTCAGGCCGGCCGGCTTGCCGAGCAGGATCTCGATCAGGTACTTCGCGTAGAGCGCCGCGTTGTCGGACGTGCCGCGGGCGGTCAGCAGGACGAAGCGCGGGTTGCGGGCGGCGATCTCGGCCGCGATGTCGAAGATCTTCGGCGCGCCCTCGTCGAGGATGCGCCGGAGGACGGCCGGCTGCTCGGCCATCTCCGCCGCCATGATCCGGCCGGGGACGGGGACAGTCTGCGTGTCGGACATCTTGGGTGTGCCTCCGATGAGATGGTTCTACCCCACGCGGGCGGGATGCCCGGCGGGGACCTCTACGGCGGCGAGTCCGCACACTCGCTGCGGTGTTTCCTGCGGCAATCCTACGGGGACCGCCACCCGGGAGCACAGTCGAGGCGCCGGCCCGGGCCCCTCCCCCGCCGGTGGGGAGGGGCCCGGGCGGCCCCGCGGCTCCGCGGCGGCGGGTCAGCCCGCCTTGTTGATCAGCTGGTCGATCGCGGCGTCCGCGTCCTTGGTGGCCTGGTCGATCGGCTTGTTGTTCTTGAGGATCGCGGTGAGCATGTCCGGCAGGATCTTCTGCTTCTCGATCGCGCCCCAGCCGGGTGCCAGCGGGGTGAACCAGGCGTCCGGCACCGCGTTGGCCGCGGCGGCGGTGGCCGGCTTGTTCTTCAGCGGGCCCAGCTGGGTCAGGTTGTTCGGCAGGATGTCCCGGTCCGCCAGCGCCTGCTGCGACTTGGTGCCGGTGAACATCCGGATCCAGTCCGCCGCCAGCGCGGCCACCGGGGACTTCGCGGTGACGGCGAGGTCCGAGCCGCCGATGAAGGTCGGCAACGGCTTGCCGCCCGGGCCGGGCATGGTGGCCACCTTGACGGCGTCCTTGAGGGTCGGGTCGCCGGTCACCGGCGCGGTGACGCTGGCCGCCTCGAAGGGGTTGCCGTAGAAGGCGCCGGCGTGGCCGCGGGCCATCGCCTCGAACTGGTTGAGCTCGTTGACCGCGAGGTCGCCCTTGTTGTACTTGCGCACCAGGTCGACGAAGTGGGCGATGCCCTGCTGCGACTTCGGGTCGTTGAGGGTGCCGTGCCAGTTGCCGCTGCTGTCGAAGCGGGCGATCGCACCGCCGTACGCGGAGACGTAGCTCATCGCGGCGTACCAGTACGGACCGGGCAGGTAGAGCGCCGAGTAGGTCTTGTCGGACTTGTTCTTGTCCGCGACCCGGTCGAGCGCCGCCTTCAGCTCGTCCTCGGTCTTGGGGAACTCGGTGTTCCCGGTGGCGGCCTGGAAGGCCGTCGCGTTGTAGATGGCGACCCGGGCGCCCGCGTAGTACGGCACGCACCAGAGCTTGTCCTGGTAGGTGCAGGTGTTGGCGAGCGCCTTGATCCAGGCGTCGGAGTTGTCGAAGCTGCTGCGCTCCACCGGGGCCAGGGCGCCGGCCAGGATGTACTTCATGGTCTCGGTGTTGCCGAGCTCCACCACGTCCGGGGCGAAGCCCTCGGCGAGCGCCTTGTCGAACCTGGTGACCTTGTCGGCCCAACCCTGGTACGCCAGCTTCAGCGTGACGTTCGGGTACTTCGCGGCGAACTCGTCGTTGACCCGCTGGACGAGGTCGGGCCAGTTCTTCTGGGCGTCCTCCATCAGCCAGACGGTGACCGTTCCGGTGGCTGACTTCGGGTCCGCCGTACCGCTCCTGGTGCCGCCCGACGGCGAGCCGGCCGAGGAGCAGGCCGTCAGTGCGACGGCCAGCGCAGTGGTCCCGAACGCGGACACGAGCTGACGCTTCTTCACGCCATCCCTCCGAGAGTGCTAGAGCTGGGTGCCCGCCGGCAGCGTGGGCGCCCGCCGGGAGTGGTCTCCGGGAAGGGGCGGCGTAGTGCGGGAAGGGCTGATACCACATCCGGTGATGTTTGAGTTCGAACCGGATGCAGTGGAGCCTGGCCTAGACCACTTGCGGTGTCAACGCCAAATGGCCCGCCGGTCAAGGGCGTTGTCAACCTGTTGTACCGCGTGGCGATGCGTTGCCGGTCCGCTACCCTCAGTCGAATTTAAGGCTGCCTTAAGGGCGATTTGAGGGAGCACCGACAGGCGGGGAAGCCGCAGGTCGACCGGGGTGGAACGCGGACGGGCCCGCCATGCGACATGCGCATGGCGGGCCCGTCTCGACGGCGCCTCGGCGGCACCCCGGAACGCGGTCCGACGAACGGCTCAGCCGACCGCTCCCGACTGCCCGGTGAGCACCTCCACGGCTGCCAGACCGCAGACCCGGGCGGCGCCGTGGGTGGCGACGTGGAGGGCACCGACCGGCTCGGACTGCGGCAGCCCCATCTCCACCACCGCGGCGTCCGGCCGGGCCGCCACCAGGCGGGCCAGCGTGGCGGCCATCCACTCGTGCCGGTGGGCGTCCCGGACCACCAGCACCAGGCTGCGGCCCTCGGCGCCGGCCAGCACCTCGGCCACCAGCGCGTCCAGCTGCTCCGGCGCGGCGTCCTGCGGCCGGACCGCGCGGGTGCGGGTGCCGGGGAAGCGGTCGGCCAGCATGTCGGCCACGCCCCAGGGGGTCACGTCGCCGACGGCGATGTTCGGCTCGTCGGCGAACGAGGCCACGTACGGGCGCTCGGTCACCGGCCTGACCACCCGGCCGGGGGCCCGGACCACCCGCAGCGCACGGCGGGCGGCCCGCAGGCCGACCGCCAGATCCGGCTCCGGCCGCTCGGCCTGGGCCGCGATCCTGCCCCAGCTGCCGAGCGCGCGCACCCGGGCGGCGGCGTCGGCGAGGCGCTCCTCGGGGAGCCGGCCGGACTGCACGCCCGCCACGATGGCGTCGCGCAGCATCAGCACGGTCTCCTCCTCGGCCAGGCCGCCGCCGACGCAGATCGCGTCCGCGCCGGCCGCCAGCGCCAGCACGGTGCCCTCGCCCATGCCGAAGGTGTCGGCGATGGCACCCATCTCGATGGCGTCGCTGACGATCAGGCCCTGGTAGCCGAGGCCGCCCTCCTCCGGGGCCGCCCGCAGGAGGTCGCGCAGCACCAGCGGGCTGAGCGTGGCCGGCAGCTTCGGGTCGAGCGCCGGGATCATGATGTGGGCCGTCATCACGGCCTTGGTGCCGGCGGCGATCGCGGCCTGGAACGGGATCAGGTCGCGGGCGCGCAGCACGTCCAGGTCGACGTCGATCACCGGCAGGCCGTGGTGCGAGTCGACCGCGGTGTCGCCGTGGCCCGGGAAGTGCTTGGAGCAGGCCGCGACGCCGGCCGACTGCAGGCCCTCCACCCAGGCGGCGGTGTGCCGGGCGCACAGCTCCGGGTCGGCACCGAAGGATCGGACGCCGATCACCGGGTTGCGCGGGTTGGAGTTGACGTCCGCGGTGGGCGCCCAGTTGTAGTTCACGCCGGCGGCGGCCAGCGCCCGGCCCAGCTCGCGGGCGACGTCGCGGGTCAGCGCCGGGTCGTCGATCGCACCGAGGGCGAAGTTGCCCGGCCAGGACGAGCCCGAGCCGGCCTCCAGACGGGTGACGTCGCCGCTCTCCTCGTCGATCGCGATCAGGAGGTCGGGGTTCTCCTCCCGCAGCGACCCGGTGAGTGCGGACAGCTGCGCCAGGTCGGTCACGTTGCGGTCGAACAGGGCGACCGAGCCGAGGCCGGCGGCCAGGTGGCGGCGGACCCACTCCGGGGGCTCGGTGCCGACGAAGCCGGGCTGCAGGACGGTCAGCGCGTCCCGGTGCAGCTGGTCGCTGGCCGGCAGGGTGGGGATGAGGATGCTCACGTGGGATCAGCCCTTCACGGCGCCGTCGGTCAGTCCGCCCACGGCCTTGCGCTGCAGGAAGATGAAGAGGATCAGGATCGGGATCGCGAACATGGTGGACGCGGCCATGGTGGCGCCCCAGTCGGTGCCGAAGTTGGTCTGGAACGAGGAGAGCCAGAGCGGGAGGGTCTGGAACTCCTCCTTCTTGTTCAGGATGTTGACCAGCGGGAACTCGTTCCACGCGGTGATGAAGCCGAACAGCGAGGTCGACATCAGACCGGGGGCCAGCAGCGGGAAGATCACCTTGAGGAAGGCCTGGGTGCGGGTGCAGCCGTCCACCATGGCCGACTCCTCCAGCTCCTTGGGCACGGCGGCGATGAAGCCGCGCAGCGTCCAGATCGTGAAGGGCAGCACCATCATCAGGTAGAGCGCGGTCAGCGGCACGAGGCTGTTGAGCATGTCGTTGTCGCGGACCAGCAGGTAGGCCGCGATGATCATGACCTCCCAGGGCGCCATCTGGGCCGCCATGACGACCAGGACGAAGCTCTTGCGGCCGCGGAAGCGCATCCGCGCGATGGCGAAGGAGGCCAGGGTCGCGATCACCAGCGAGCCGAGCACCGCGCCGACCGTGACGACGAGGCTGTTGGTGACGTACGTCCAGAAGTTGGGGGCGTGGACGGCCTTGTCGAAGTGCTCGAAGGTCGCGTCCAGCGGGAGGAACACCGGCGTCCGGCTGATGATGTCGTTGTCCTGCTTGAAGGACGTCGAGATCATCCAGTAGACGGGGAAGATGAAGAAGACGAAGAGGACGACCGCGATCGCGTTCGGCCAGGTGCGTCCGATGAGCGAGCGCCTCACAGCTCGTCCTCCTGCTTCAGAATGATCCGGAAGTAGTACGCCATCAGCGCGCCCAGCATCAGGATGGTGAGCACCGCGATCGCGGAGCCGACGCCGAAGCGCTGGGATCCGAAGCCCTCCAGGAAGGCGTGGACCGGGAGGGTCCGGGTGAGCCCGTCCGGGCCGCCCTTGTTGATCAGGTAGACCTGGGTGAAGGCCTTGAAGACCCAGATGACCTCCAGGAAGGTCGTCGCCAGGAAGAACGGCTTCATGATCGGGTAGATCACCGCGCCGAAGATCTTGAAGGATCCGGCGCCGTCCATCCGGGCCGCCTCGTAGAGCTCCTTCGGGATGGTGGTCAGGCCCGCGTACATGTTGAACGCCACGAACGGGATCGAGCCCCAGACGATCAGCACGACGATCACGAAGAAGGTCGAGTACTGGCCGCTGGTCCAGTTGTAGTGGGCCATCCCGTGCCAGCCCAGCTTGTCCAGGAACCAGTTGACGACACCGAACTGCGAGTCGAAGAGCCACTGGAAGACCGTGGTCGCGGCGACCACCGGCATCGCCCAGGCCAGGATCAGCGAGATCGAGAGCGCCAGCCGCATCCGCTTGCCGAGCCGGTCCAGCAGCAGGCCGACCAGGGTGCCGAACACCATGATCAGGACGACGTTGACCGCGGTGAACGCCACCGTGCGGCCGGTGACCGACCAGAACTCCGAACTGGTCAGCTGGTCGGTGTAGTTCTCGAAGCCGTTCCACTCGGTGAGGTGCTGGATCAGCTGCCGCCGGTTGAGGTTCTGGAACGACACCAGCACGGTCTTGAGCAGTGGCCACCCCAGCAGGAGCAGCGTCGCCGCGATGGCCGGCAGCAGCAGCAGGTACGGGGCGGCGGACTGCCCGACCCGCCGGTTGACCGGTCTGCCGCTCTTCTTCGGGGTGGCACCGACGACGATGACGTCGGTCTCGTCAGTACTGGCCACAGCAGCCTTCCCTGATTCCGGGGACTGTGTCTGCACCCGCTCCGAATGCACAGCCATCGTTCTCTCTTCCTAGCAACCGACCACGACGGACAGGCGCCGCCCACCGGCCCCCCCCGCCGGGAGCCGGTGAGCGACGCCGCTCACCTGCTTACTGCTTCTGGTTGAGACGCTTCGCGATCTCGTCGTCGGCCTTCTTGGCAGCGGCCGCGTAGTCGCCGGTCAGGGCGCCGGTCAGGAACTCCTTGATCGGGTTCGGCTCGTTCTCCACGTTCGCCCAGGTGGGGGTGTTCGGGGTGATCGCACCGTTGGCGGAAGCCGGGAGGGCGGCCTTGGCGAACTCGCCGGCGACCTGGCTGTTCAGCGAGGTCTTGTTCGGGATGGAGCCGGCGGCGGCGACCAGGCCCTCGTTCTTGTCGTTGAGGGCGACCTTCAGGAAGTCCTTGGCCATCTCGGAGTTCTTGCTGGCCTGGGCGATGGCCAGGTTCGAGCCGCCGAGGAAGACGCCCGAGGACTTGTCCGCGGTCTTGCCCGGGAGCGGGAAGAAGCCGATCTTGTCCTTCGGCATGACCTTCTCCTCCGGCAGCTCCCAGCCGAGGCTGATCATCGTGCCGATGTCACCCTTGCCGAAGACCTCCTTCTGCTGCGGAGTGGCCTCGTCCTTGTCCTTCGGACCGGTGGCCGAGTAGCTCTGCAGCTTCTTGTAGGTCTCGAAGGCCTTCTGCGCCTCGGGGGTGGACAGGCCGCCGGCCCACTTGTCGCCGTCCTTCTTGGCCAGCTTGCCGCCCTCGCTGGAGAGGAGGCCGAAGTAGACGTACCACTCCTGGCCCGGCATGTAGATCGGGTCGGTGACGCCCGCGGTCGCCTTCAGCTTGTCGAGGTCGGCGTAGAACTCGTCCAGGGTCTTCGGGGCGTCGCTGAGACCGGCCTTGGCCCAGAGGTCCTTGTTGTAGGTGACCACGCGGTTGGAGACCCACCACGGGGCGGCGTACTGCTTGCCCTCCAGGATCGCGGCCTCGTTCTGGTTGGCGGCCCAGTCGGCGCCGCCCAGGGCGGCCTTGTCCTTGGTGATGTCGAGCAGACCACCGCTGGCCGCGTAGCCCGCGGTCTGGGTGTTGCCGAGCTCCAGGACGTCGACGGAGCCCTCGGACAGCGCAGTGGTGATCTTCGCGCCGATCCCGTTCCACTTCTGGATCTGGAAGTCGACCTTGGCGCCCGGGTAGGTGGACTCGAACTCGGACTTGACCGACTCCGTCCAGCCCTTCGGGGCGGAGCCGTCCATCAGCCACACGGTCAGGGTCTTGCCGCTGTAGTTCTTGCCGGCCGCGGAGGTCGAGGACGAGCCGCCCTTGCCCTCGTCGCTGGACTTGGCGTCCGAACCACAAGCCGCCACGCCGACGACCATTGCTGCGACGCCGACCGCCGCGATGAGCTGACGCTTCACGCCATCCTCCTGAGGGATGCCTGGGTTGCCCCCGTCGGGTGGCTGCGGCAGACCCACGCAAGGCGGGAGAAATGGTGCCGCGGACCCCAGCGAACGGGTGGGGGGATTCATAGTGACCGGCCTAGTGGTGTAGACCAGATGCCTGGAGCTTGGCCTAGACCAATGGGCCTGTCAACGGCTGTTCATGCGATCAGGACCACCCGTTATCAAGCCGACACCGCAGATCGTTCATCGCGTGATGAGGTATTCGTTCCGTTGCCATACATGCAACGATGTGAGCTGTTAACGATGTGGCGCGGCCACCAGGAGCCGCGCGAGAAGCGGGAGACAGGTCCGATGAGCAGCGACGGGGGCAGCACGGCCCAGGTGAACGACCCCCAGGCGAAGAGCCTCCCGGCGCAGACCGGCGCGGACCAGACCGCCCGGGTCCCGAAGTACTACGGACTCAAGCGCCACCTGCTCCAGCTCACCGAGACCCAGCCCGCGGGCACCCCGGTGCCGCCCGAACGGGCGCTGGCCGCGCAGTTCGACACCTCCCGCACCACCGTCCGGCAGGCGCTGCAGGAACTGGTGGTCGAGGGCCGGCTGGAGCGCATCCAGGGCAAGGGCACCTTCGTCGCCAAGCCCAAGGTCGCCCAGGCCCTGCAGCTGACCTCCTACACCGAGGACATGCGCGCCCAGGGCCTGGAGCCCACCTCCCGGCTGATCGAGATCGGCTACATCACCGCGGACGACCGGCTGGCGCCGCTGCTGGACATCAAGCCCGGCGGCCGGGTGCTGCGGATCGAGCGCCTGCGGCTGGCCAACGGCGATCCGATGGCCATCGAGGTCGCCCACCTGTCGGCCAAGCGCTTCCCCGCGCTGCGCCGCAACCTGGCCAAGCACAACTCGCTCTACGCCGCCCTGCGCGAGGTGTACGGGGTCACCGTGGCCGAGGCCGAGGAGACCATCGAGACCACGCTGGCCACCCCGCGCGAGGCCGGGCTGCTCGGCTCCGACCTCGGCCTGCCGATGCTCCAGCTCTCCCGGCACTCCTTCGACGCGGAGGGCGCCCCGGTCGAGTGGGTGCGCTCGATCTACCGCGGCGACCGCTACAAGTTCATCACCCGGCTCAAGCGCCCCGAGTAGGCGCCGCTCCCCGCCCCGCCCCGGCACCGGCCTGCGCACCCGCGCGCGCCGGTGCCTTCGCGCGTCCGGACGGCGCCGGGGCACCGCCGCGGCGTGCGGTGCGTCCGGATGGCGGGAAGTTCGTCGAATGCGGTGACAGAGATCACGCCATGCTCTAGATTTCGCAGCCGTATTGACTGCCGATCACCAGTGGTGCTGCTCGGCGGGTTCCGGGGGGTTGTGCGGCCCCGCGGGGCTGCGGCGCCGACCGGGTGAGCCCTCCTCCGGAGCGGAGCCGAATCATGCCGACAGACCGCGCTGCCACCGAACCTGTCATGCCCGAGCCACCCGGCCCCGACGCAGTGCCGGCAGTGACGCCGGAGCGGGTGCTGGCCGCCCTCGCCCTGCTCGTGCCCATCGTCGCGATGCTCTGGGTGACCTCGTACGACAAGACCGGCCCCGAGGCGGGCGGGGTGCCGTTCTTCTACTGGTACCAGCTGCTCTGGGTACCGGTCTCGGCCGTCTTCACGGTCGCCGCCTACCTGCTGATCAACCGGGACGAGAAGGCCCGCAAGGCCGCCCGGAAGGCGGGTGGCGCGCGATGAAGGACGTCAACGTGCCCGCCCTGGCGGTGTTCGTGCTCTTCTTCCTGCTGGTCACCGTGATGGGCTTCCTCGCCTCGCGCTGGCGCAAGGCCGACAACGCCCTGCACCTGGACGAGTGGGGCCTCGGCGGCCGCAGCTTCGGGACCTGGGTCACCTGGTTCCTCCTCGGCGGCGACCTCTACACCGCGTACACCTTCGTGGCCGTCCCGGCGGCCGTCTACGCGACCGGCGCGGCGGGCTTCTTCGCCGTTCCGTACACGATCATCGCGTACCCGCTGGTCTTCCTCTTCCTGCCCCGGCTCTGGTCGGTCTCCCGGGTGCACGGGTACGTCACCCCGGCCGACTTCGTGCGCGGGCGGTACGGCTCCAAGCCGCTCGCGCTGGTGGTCGCGCTGACCGGAATCCTGGCCACCATGCCGTACATCGCGCTGCAGCTGGTCGGCATCCAGGCGGTGCTGGACGTGCTGGGGGTCGGCGGCGGCGAGAACGCCAACTGGTTCGTCAAGGACCTGCCGCTGTTCATCGCCTTCGGCGTGCTGGCGGCGTACACCTACTCCTCGGGGCTGCGGGCGCCGGCCCTGATCGCCTTCGTCAAGGACACCCTGATCTACATCGTGATCATCGTCGCGGTGATCTACATCCCGCTGCGGCTCGGCGGCTACGGCCACATCTTCGACGCGGTCGGCCAGAAGTTCAGCGCGCCCAAGGCGGCCGGCTCGCTCACCGTGCCGGAGAACAAGCAGTGGACGTACGCCACGCTGGCACTGGGCTCGGCGATGGCGCTGTTCATGTACCCGCACTCGGTGACCGGCGTCCTGGCCTCGAAGTCCCGCAACACCGTGCGCCGCAACATGGCGATCATGCCGGCGTACTCGCTGATGCTCGGCCTGCTGGCGCTGCTCGGCTTCATGGCGATCGCGGCCGGGATCGGCAAGGGCGACAAGAAGTTCAACGCCCAGCTCTCGGTCCCGCAGCTGTTCGAGGACATGTTCCCGGACTGGTTCACCGGCGTCGCGTTCGCGGCGATCGGGATCGGTGCGCTGGTGCCGGCGGCCATCATGTCGATCGCGGCGGCCAACCTGTTCACCCGCAACGTCTACAAGGAGTTCCTGAAGCCGGCCGCCACCCCGGCCGACGAGACCCGGGTCGCCAAGATCGCCTCGCTGCTGGTCAAGGTCGGCGCGCTGGTCTTCGTGCTCACCATGGACAAGCAGGCGGCGATCAACCTGCAGCTGCTCGGTGGTCTGTGGATCCTGCAGACCTTCGTCTCGATCGTCGGCGGCCTCTTCACCCGCTGGTTCCACCACTGGGCGCTGTTCGCCGGCTGGGCCGTCGGCATGATCTACGGCACCTGGGAGGCGTACGACATCGCCAGCCCCGCCACGAAGCACTTCGGCGGCAGCGCGGCCGAGATCCCCGGCATCGGCGAGCTCGGCTACATCGGGCTGACCGCGTTCGTGATCAACCTGCTGGTCGCCGTGGTGCTCACGCTGGTGCTGAAGGCGGTGAAGGCGCCGGAGGGCCCGGACGAGACCCGCCCCGGCGACTACAGCGCCGAAGCCGGCGACGACGAGCTGAAGAACGCGCCGGAGCCCGTATCGGCGCACTGACAACCCCTGCGCGCGCCCTGTGATCGCGCCGTCTCCTCCGTGAACACTGGAAGAGACGGCGCGATCATATGTATGAACGGCCGCACACACAGGGCACCACCAGACCGGACCGACAGCCGGCCGGCAACTGATCGACCCACGGGGAGCAGCGGCGATGGCAGACCTCCGCACCACACTCAACGGCCAGCACCACTCCGCCCACGCGGCCGGCGGGCCGCCCGTCCCGGCCGCTACCGGCCCCACCGCCAACGGGATCGCGGCGCCCGCCCCGCTGCCGTCCGTCCTGATCGCCACCCGGCACGGCGAGTCCACCGCCAACGTGGAGTTCCAGCTGGCCGAGGCGGCCGGCGCGCTGAGCGTGCCGATCAGCTGCCGGGACGCCGACATCCCGCTCTCGCTGCAGGGCCGGCAGCAGGCCCAGGCGCTCGGGCGCTGGTGGGCCGGCCTGCCCAGCGCCGACCGGCCGCGCAGCGTCTGGTGCTCGCCGTACGTGCGCACCGCCGAGACCGCCCGGTTCGCGCTGGCGCAGGCCGCCGGGCTGGGCGCGGTGCCGGTCTCGCTGGGCATCCGCTACGACGAGCGGCTGCGCGACCGCGAGCTCGGCATCCTGGAGATGCTGCCGAAGGCCGCCATCGAGGCCAAGTACCCGGAGGAGGCGGCCAGACGCCGCAAGATGGGCGAGCTCTACTACCGCCCGCCCGGCGGGGAGTCCTGGGCCGACGTCGCCCTGCGGGTACGCAGCCTGCTGCGGGACGTCTGCGCCGAGGAGGCCGGTCGGCCGGTGCTGCTGGTGGCGCACGACTGCACGGTGCTGATGCTCCGTTACGCCCTGGACCGGCTGACCGAGGAGCAGCTGACCGCGCTCGGGCCGGTCAACAACTGCTCGACCAGCCTCTGGCGGGCGGAGGGCGGGCGGCTGCGGCCGGACCACTGGAACCGGACCGGTCACCTGGCGGCCGGCTGACGGGCAGTCGGGCCGGCCCTGGGGCGGGCGTCTCTTCGGTCCGGCGGCTCCGGGACGGGCGCCCGGGCGTCAGCCGGCGGCCCGCCCGGGCGTCAGCCGGCCGCCGGCTCGGCGAAGCAGCGGCGGTACGCCAGCGGGGTCGTGCCCAGCCTGCGGCCGAAGTGGTGGCGCAGCGTCGCCGCGTTGCCGAATCCGCAGCGGGCGGCGATCGCGTCCACCGGCTCGGCGGTCGACTCCAGCAGCCGCTGGGCCAGCAGCAGACGCTGCCCGACCAGCCAGCGGTGCGGGGTGGTCCCGGTCTCCTGCTGGAAGCGGCGGGCGAAGGTGCGCGGTGACATGTGCGCCCGGGCCGCCAGCTGCTCGACGGTGGACTCCCGGTCCAGGTGGTGGCGCATCCAGTCCAGCACCGGGGCGAGGGAGTCGCCGTCCCCCTCCGGCAGCGGACGGGCGACGAACTGCGCCTGCCCGCCCTCCCGGTGCGGGGCCACCACCATCCGGCGGGCGATCGCCCGGGCCACCTCGGCTCCCTGGAACCGGCGCACCAGGTGGAGGCAGGCGTCGATACCGGCCGCGGTGCCGGCCGAGGTGATCACCGGGTCGTCGTCGACGTAGAGCACGTCCGGCTCGACGGTGGTCAGCGGGTGGCGGGCGGCCAGCTCGTCGGTGTACCGCCAGTGCGTGGTGGAGCGGCGGCCGTCGAGCAGCCCGGCGGCGCCGAGCAGGAAGGCTCCGCTGCAGATCGAGAGCGCCCGGGCGCCGCCGTCCACTGCCGTCCGGAGGGCGTCCAGCAACGGCTCCGGGTAGTCCTCGCGGACGCCGGTGGCGGTGACCACGACCAGGTCGGCCTCGGCGAGGCGCTCCGGGCCGTGCGGCACGTCGACGGTGAAGCCGGCGTGGGTCCGGTGCGGACCGGTGCGGGCGCCGGCGATGGCGAAGTCGTACCGGGGCAGGCCGTCGTCGCTCCGGTCCAGGCCGAACACCTCTGCGGCCACCCCGAGTTCGAAGGGGTGGACCTCCTCCAGCACCACCGCGACCACGTTCTTCAGCATGCCGCCAGGATGCCCCGGACCGACGGCCGCGGGGAAGGGGTCGGTTGGCAGTTTTTCGATGTGATCAGGCATTCCTGCCACTCGTCGGCGGGCCGCCGCGCCGGAAGAGTGGAGCCATGGACTCCGACACGATCGCCAGCGCACTCGCAGTCGCCGGGGCCGTCGGCGGCTTCGGACTGCTCGGCAGCCTGATCGGGCGCGAGGTCGCCCGGGGCGCCGCCGCCGGCCGCGACAACTGGCACCGCCCCGGCGGCTACCCCGTCGACCCCGCCCGGCCCGACCGGCTGTACGGCACCATGCCGGCCGCCTCGCTCCGGCCCTCCGCCGACCCGGCCACCCGTCCGTCCGCCGTGCCGTCCGCCGACCGGACTGCCGACCCGGCCGCCGCCCCGACCGCAGACCGGGTTGCCGCCCCGACCGCCGCCCCGACCGCAGACCGGGTTGCCGACCCGGCCCCGGGCGGCCGCGACGGCTCCGGCACACTGACCGCATGGACATCGTCATCCGCCACGCCCGTGAAGAGGACCTCGAAGCAGCCGGCCGGGTCTCCGTCGAGGCCTTCGTCGGCGACGGCTACACCTCGCCCGGGAGCGGCTACGTCGACCTCCTGCGCGACACCGCCCGCCGGTCCCGGGAGGCCGAGCTCCTCGTCGCGGTCGACGCGGTCGAGGGGAGCGTCCTCGGCTGCGTGACCTTCGCCGTGGGCGGCACCGAGTGGGCCGACATCGCGGAGCCGCACGAGGGCGAGATCCGGATGCTGGCCACCGCCGCGGCCGCCCGCGGCCGGGGCGTCGGCGAGGCACTGGTCCGCGCCGCCGTCGGCCGCAGCCGCGAACTCGGCCTGGCCGGGATGGCGTTCTCCACCCGCCCCGAGATGACGACCGCTCACCGCATCTACGAGCGGCTCGGTTTCCGACGCGCACCGGAGCGGGACTGGGCGCCGTACCCGGGGATGGACCTGATGGTCTACACGATGGCCTTCTGACGGCGCGGCCCCGGGGGCCGGCTCGGTCCCGGAGTCGCGCCGGCCCCGGAGCGGGTCACTTCCTCTTCTCGTGCCCCGGCGCGACGTAGATGGTGTACCGGCCGTGCGCACCGCTCTGGACCACCGTGACCACCCGGTACCCGGCGGCCTTCAGGACGGGCTGGATCGCCCTGTCCGTGGCGGCGGTCTGGGTGAAGTCCAGGACCACCACCTTCCACTCGTGCGCCTCGATGCCGGCCTGGATCGCCGGCACCCCGACCTGCTGCTTGCCGGTGGCCGGGTCCTTCCGGTAGACCGCCACCAGGTCGTGCCACTGCTGCCAGTTGGTCGACTCGCGCAGGTAGTAGGCGGGCACGTTGTAGTTCTCGACCAGGTACCGGTCCGTGCCCTTGGAGATGTACGGCTCCAGCGCCGCCACGAAGGACTCGGTGTTCGACCACTCGCCGAACATCTCCCTGCCCTGGGCCGACCCCGCCCAGCCGAGCGGGCCGATCACCAGGGCGGCGACCACGATCCCGGCCGTGACGTGGATCCGGTCCTTCAGCAGGACGACCACCCGGGCCAGCAGTGCGCCCACCACGATGCAGGAGAACCAGGCGCCGAAGTCGACGTGCTTCTGCAGCGAGAGCCAGGTGTGGATGCGGATCTGGTTCGCCGGCGCGAGTACGCCGGCGGTCAGCAGCACGCCGGCGAGGCAGGCCTCGGACCACGCGGCGCCGCCGCGCCGGCGCGCGGCCAGCAGCTCCACCACCGCTCCGACCAGCGCCAGCACCACCAGGGCGCCCACCCACTTGGCGGCCTCGGAGGCCACGTACGAGTAGGCGTCGTGCCCCGGGGCACGCTTGAGCGTGGTGTGGTTGAAACCGTTGATGTAGCGCTCGCCGGCCAGCAGTGCCGCGACGCCGACCCCGGCCACGAAGACCAGCAGGAGCTGCAGCCCGCGCTTCCACCGCGCCCAGGCACCGGGCGTCCCACCCGCACCGGCGAAGACCGCGACGCCGCACACCACCGGCACCCAGAGCAGCGCGGCGTACTTGGTGCAGCCGGCCAGTGCCAGCAGCAGGCCTGACAGGATCAGGCTGGGGTGGCCGCCGCCGGTGGTCAGCCGCACCGCGAGGTAGCCGGCCCAGGCCAGCAGGGCCAGGGCCATCGAGTCGTAGGTGGCCAGGCCGCCGAGGAACTGGGTGGGCCCGAGCGCGGCGAAGGCCGCCGCCGCGCAGAAGGCGGCGAGGGAGCCGTGCAGCCGACGGGTCGCCAGGTGGACCGCCACGGTGGCGGAGAGCATGAACGCCATGCTCAGCAGCCGCGCGGTGGTCAGGCCGCCGAGCATGTCGGCCAGCGCCACGACCACCGGGTAGATCAGCGGCGAGCCGGAGAAGAAGGTCTCGTACGTCGCGACCGGGGTGCCGTGCGCGAGGTTGGCGATCTCCTGGTAGCCC
Organism: Kitasatospora hibisci; assembly: GCF_043950205.1. NCBI lineage: Bacteria > Bacillati > Actinomycetota > Actinomycetes > Kitasatosporales > Streptomycetaceae > Kitasatospora > Kitasatospora hibisci. The sequence goes on from NZ_CP171642.1 coordinate 3,132,608, forward strand.
GCGTAGATGTAGGTGCCCTCGTCCACGAAGGCGGTGTTGCTGCCGAGCAGGTGGAACGAGAGCCCGCCCTGGACGAGCAGCACGGCCAGCAGCGGCAGCAGGTCCGGCTTGAGGCCGGGCCGGGGTGTCCGGACCGCCGGCTCCGCGGTGCGCCGCCGGCGTCCGCGCGGGGACGGCTGCTCGCCGGCGGACCGCCCGGGCGGTCCGCCGCCCGGTCCCGCCCCCGGGCCGGCCGCACCGGGCGGACGGACGCCCGCCGAGGTGAGCACGGGCCGCCGGGTGGACGCGGGCCGGATCCAACGGCCGTCGGCGCTCATCAGGTACTGCTCCTCAACTCAGGACCGCGTGCCCGGTGCGGCACGCCTCGGGCTCGGGACGACGAGTGGCGCCGGGGCAGCCCGCAGCCCCGGCGCCGTGGATGTCCGCGGCGGGACCGGCTCAGCCGGTGAGCCAGCCCGCGGTGGGCGGGATCGCCGGCGGCGAGCTGGGGCCCGCGACGATCTTCACGATGTCGGCCTCCGGCAGCACCTGGTCCCAGATCTGGACGTCCGCGACGGCCCCGTGCCAGGGGTCGCTCCACTGCCCGTTCGAGCTGAGCCGGCCGATCTGGAGCGCGTTGGTACCGCTGCTCTGCACGGCGGCCACCGGGGCCGAGGACTGCGCGGCGCCGTTGACGTAGAGGGTGATCTGCTTGGCCGCGGAGTCGTAGACGCCGGTCAGCAGGGCCCACTGGTTGACCGTCGCGTCGCCCTTGGCCCAGGCGATCGCCGAACCGCCGCCCTGGAGCTGCACCTTGAAGTACCAGAGCTCGTGGCCGTTGTTCGTGCCACGGCCGAGCGCGAAGGAGTAGTACGGGCCGTCGCCCTGGCTCACCGCGGCACGGACCCCGGTCGGCACGTCGACGAACACCCGGGCGGACACGGTGAAGCTCTTGTCGGTGTCGACGACCGGCTGGCCGCTCTGGGCGAAGGAGTTCTGCCCGCTGGGCAGCTTGAGGACCTGTGAGGGGAACCCGGCCACCGAGCCCGTCTTGGCGTCGGCGCCCAGGCCCAGGGCGGGGCCGCCCTTGCTCGCCGGCAGCGAACCGACGGTCGGCGGGCCGGCGATGGGCTTCGGGGTGGCGGTCGGCGTCGCACTCGGGCCCTTGGTCGTCGCCTCGGCGGTCGGGGCGGCGGACGGCTGGGCCGCCGGGTCGTCCTTCTTGTCGTCCTTGAACAGCACCACGCCGCCGGCGGCAGCGGCACCGACCACCAGCACGGCCGCCGCGGCCATGATGATCCGGAACCGGCGCTTGCGCTTGGCCTGCTCCTCGTTCTTGGCGGCCAGCGCCTCCCAGTCCGGGGTGGCGGCGCCCTGCGGCGGCGGGAAGCCGTTCTGCTGGGGCTGCGGCCACTGCGGCGTGGGAGCGCCGGGCGCACCGGGTGCGGCAGGCTGCCCTGGGGCGGGGGGCATCAGGCCGGCCGACGGCACGGGGGCGCCGGGCTGGAAGGTCGCGGCCGACGGCACGGGGGCGCCGGGCTGGAAGGTCGCGGCAGGCTGCACGGGCGCGCCGGGCTGGAAGGTCACGGCAGGCTGCACGGGCGCGGCGGGCTGCACGGGCGCGCCGGGCGGCGGGCCGAACGCGCCCACCGGCGGCTGCTGCGGCACACCGGCGGGCGGCTGCCCCGCGGCCGGGGGCATCGGACCGGCCGGCGGCTGCACCGAGACCGGCGGCACCGGCGCGGGCGCCGAACCGGCCGCGGGCTGCACGGCGGCCTGCGCCGGCGGGCCGAACGCGCCGGCCGGCGGCTGCTGCGGGGACCACCCCGGGGTCTGCCCCGGCTCGCCAGTCGGTACCGGTCGATCGCTCATGTGTCGGAATGGTAGGGCATCGGTGCTCCAACGCCCATGGAGGGTGCTGCGGCTGACGGGGCGGCCCGACGCTACGCCAGTCCGTTGTACGGAAGCGTCCACTTCTGCCCGACCGCGCCCGCGCACGGCTTGAGTGTCACCGCCGTCCCGTCCGCGAGGACGCCGCCGACGGTGCTGAGGCACTGGCCCGACTCCATGTGCAGCAGGCTCTGGCCGGGCCCGGCCGCCCAGCGCTGCGGGGCCCCGCCGGTGCAGCGGGCCAGTGCCACGGTCCGACCGTCCTCGGCCGGCGCCAGACAGGCCGCGCCACCGCGCAGTGAGCCGTCGTTGCCGACGGTCCAGCCCGTCGAGACCGCCTGGTCACCACAGGAACCGACCGTCACCGGCGTCCCGGCCAGGCCCCCGCCGCCGTGCCGCAGGCAGATCCCGGGCGCGCCGGCCGGCACCTCGCCGGCCGGCAGGCCGACTCTGTTGTGGAAGGCGAACGCCCAGCTCTTCAGTCCGTTGCCGCCGCTCCAGATCTCGAAGCCCGCCTGCACCCGGCACAGGTACGACCCCGGCGGGACGTAGCCGCGGATCAGGGCGTCTGCGGTGAACAGCCGCAGGTTCAGCCCGTGGGCGCTGTGCGTGTTCGCCGTCCGCACGTAGCTGATGACGCTGTGCGGACCGGTGATCGGCGCCTGGAAGACGTCGTAGGTGGCATCGCCCAGGGTCTGGGCGTCCGTCACCTTGCTCCCGGCCGGCTTGACGCTGTCGGTGGAGTCCAGCCAGATCATCACCTCGGCGCTCTCGCCCGGGGCGCAGTTGTCGGGGTTGGGCCCGTACCAGAGGTCGTAGGAGACGTTGTAGGAGCCGGTCGCCTGGGCCGTGGCGTCCCAGTCGCTGGTCGCGTCGCCCAACGCGCTGACCGGGACGGGCAGTCCGCTCGCACCCGGGGCGGTGGAGATGTTGGGGTAGGCGCCCGGGGCGAGCGGCGCCTTGGGCACGAAGTCGCGGAGCTCCGTCACCGTGAAGCCGGTTCCCTGGGTGTCCAGGCACACCGTGCCGGAGGAGTTCCAGGGATTGGTCTCGATCACCTTGGTGCCGCCGTCGACCAGCCGCTTGGGGAACCGGACCTCCGGGGTCGAGCAGAGCCTGCCGGAGCCGCTGTCCACCGGGTCGTCGGCGCCGGCCGCCGCGCTGGTCCGCGCGGGTTCCGGGGTCGCCTCGGCCGTGCAGCCGAGGAGCAGTACGGCCACCGTGCCGTGGGCGAGCAGCGCCCGCACCCCCCGCGCCAACCGTGCGGCAGTGCCCTCCACGATGTCCTCCCTCTCCTGGTGAACGGCCCAGCGGCCGCCAACCGTATACGTCTGCCCCCACATCACGATCGGAGATCGATCCCGGTTCCGGGCGCCCGGCAGGAGAGGAGGGTGGGAGGCCGCCGGAGCCGGTCCCGTACGATCCTGAGGTCCCTGTGGCCGCCCGCTGAACGGCCTTGGGCGGATTTGGACCACTTCAATACGGTTTCCGGGGGAGAGCGACTTGACTGTCACCGAGAGTGCGCAGCTCGCGGGCAGCAGGAGGGCGGCCGCCTCACGCCGCAGGAGCCGGCCGGACCCGAGCGCCCGGGTCCAGCGCGGACTGCTGCCGCAGCCGCCGGACGGCGCGGAGAAGTACTCCTACACCCGCAGCCACCTCTGGGTGCTCACCTGTTTCTCCCTCGTCAGTTTCGGCTCCATGGTGGCCAGCGAGATCGGCCTGGTCGGCGCCACCCCGTGGTTCTGGGCCTTCGTCCCGTTCCTGGCCTTCACGATCGTCTACTACCTGATATCCCGTTGGGTGCACGGCTTCAACGAGAGCTTCGACCTGAAGGCGCACCGCGCGCTGGTGAAGGCCTGGCGCCCGGAGCGGTACCCCACGGTCGACGTCTTCCTCCCGGTCGCGGGCGAACCGATCGAGGTGCTGCACAACACCTGGACCCACGTCGCCAAGCTGCGCGACCAGTACCCGGGCGAGGTCACCCCTTACGTCCTGGACGACAGCGACAGCCCCGAACTCGCGCAGATGGCCGTCGACTTCGAGTTCGTCTACGGCACCCGGAACAACCGCGGGTGGTTCAAGAAGGCCGGCAACCTCCAGTTCGGATTCCGCAACTCCGACAGCGACTACATCCTCATCCTCGACGCCGACTTCGCGCCCCGGGCCGATCTGCTCGACGAACTGCTCCCCTACATGGAGAACGATCCCGAGCTGGGGATCGTTCAGTCCCCGCAGTACTTCCGCATCCTCGACTCCCAGAACTGGATCGAGCGCGGCGCCGGCGCCGTCCAGGAGCTCTTCTACCGGACGGTCCAGGTCTCCCGGCAACGCAACGACGGCGCGATCTGCGTCGGGAGCTGCGCCGTCTACCGGCGGGCCGCCCTGGAGCAGAACGGCGGCACCACGCTGATCGAGCACTCCGAGGACGTCCACACCGGGTTCGACCTGCGCCGGCTGGGCTGGAACCTGCACTACGTGCCGGTCGCCCTGGCGGCCGGGGTCTGCCCCGACAACGTGGGCGGCTTCTTCAACCAGCAGTACCGCTGGTGCACCGGCTCGATGAGCCTGCTGGGCAGCAGGAAGTTCTGGAGCACCAAGCTCCGCCCGATCACCCGGATGTGCTACATGTCCGGCTTCTTCTACTACATCCACACGGCGCTGTTCACCGTCATCTCCCCGCTGGTACCGATCGTGCTGCTGGTCACGCGGCCCGACCTGATCCGGTGGGAGAACACGGTGCTGGTGGTCCCGGGCCTGGTGTACGCGACGCTCATCTTCCCGCTCTGGCACCGCAACCCCTACCGGCTGGAGGCCTGGGCCGCCCGGATGATGTACGGCTGGGCCCACGTCTTCGCCATCTGGGACATCCTGCGCCGCAACCGGATGGCCTGGCAGCCGACCGGCTCCAGCGGCGCCCGGAAGAACAAGACCCGCCGGTTCTGGATCGGGGTGATCGCCTGGGGCGGCGGGACCGCCCTGGCCTGGGTCGGTTTCGGGATCTGGCGCATGCTCACCATGGGCGCGCTCAACTTCTCGCTGGTGCTCGCGTCCGGCCTCTTCTACGCCGTCATCGTGGGCCGCGTCCTGGTCCAGCCGCGCCCCACGGAAGCCGTGTGATCACCGTGTCCGCCCACCGCCGCCGGGCCGGCCGCCGCCCGCTCGCCCTGATCGCCGTACTGACCGCCGGCCTGCTGCTGACCACCGCCTGCGGACCCGAGGACCCGGGCTTCGCCGTCCCCGAGTCCGTGGCCGCGGAGGCGGCCGGCCCCGGGACCGCCGCCGACGCCGCCCCGGGCGGCCGGAAGCCGGCCCCCGCCGACGTCCCGTACGACGTCACGCCGCTGCTCAGGCCGAGCCGCAAGTACCTGGGGACGGCGCTGGACGACGTCCCCGCGAAGATGGACCCGCTGAGCAGCTTCACCGCCATGATCGGCAAGCAGCCGAACGTCGTGGAGTACTACGCGAGCTGGGGCGACGGCTTCGACACCGCCGGCGTCCGCCGGATCTACGAGGCAGGGGCGCTGCCGTTCATGGCCTGGGAGCCGCACTCCCCCTCGATGGCGGCGATCGCGGCCGGCGAGACCGACGACTACGTCAAGGGCGTGGCCAAGGCGGCCGCCAAGCTCAACCTGCCCATCGCCATCAGCATCGCGCACGAGATGAACGGCGACTGGTACCCGTGGGGCCGGCAGGCCGCCAGCGCCGCCGACTTCGTCGGCGCCTGGCGCCGGATCCACGACATCTTCGACCGGGCCGGCGCGACCAACGTGATCTGGGTCTGGAGCCCGAACATCACCGTCCCGGCGCCCAACACCCGGCTCGCGCCGTACTACCCCGGAGACACCTACGTGGACTGGGCCGGTATGACCGGCTACTTCACCCTCACCGGCCCGAAGACCTTCGACACGCTCTACGGCGCGACCATGGCGGAGATCCGCGCCTTCTGCAAGAAGCCGTTCTTCATCAGCGAGACCGCCTCCCAGCAGGGGAAGCGCCAGCGTGCCGACATCGACCAGCTCTTCACCGGGATCGAGGCGCACGACGACATCATCGGGTTCGTCTGGTTCAACATGGTGAAACGGGCGGACTGGCGCATCGAGACCTCCCCGCCGTCGCTCGCGGACTACAAGCAGCGCGTGTCCGATCCTCGCTACGGCTTCGACATCCGGAACCCATGATGCCCTCAGAGACCGACTCCCCCTGGTTCATCCCGCACACCCCGGTCCGGACGGAGACGGGGGAGGACACCGCGCAGGCCGGGAACGGGGCGCACGGCCCCGGGCACCCGGACGAGCCGGCCCGGATCCCCGGACCGGCGTACCCGGACGAGCCGGCCTACCGGCAGGACGCCGGGTACCCCGACGCGCCGGAGCACCCCGATGCCGCGGCGTACCCGCAGGACGCCGGGTACCCGGACGGGTCCGCGCACCCCGAGGACGGCCCGGCGCCCGCCGACCCGCGGTTCCACCCGTCCGACGGCCCGCCCGTGGAACTGGCCCCGTACACCATCCCGCCCGTCCCCGTGACCGGCTGGGACCCGGCGTCCAGCCCCCGGCGGCGCTGGATCGGCCGAGCCCTGCTCTTCGGCGTGCTGGCCGTCCAGGCGGCGCTCTCGCTGCGCCTGCTCGGCGCCGCGCACCCCGACGAGGCCATCGCCATGATCGTCGGCCGCCAGGAGCTGGACCACCTGTTCGACGGCGTCCCGATGACGACCGACCTGGTCGACCGCATCCCCGGCGCGCCCTGGCTCTACCCGCCGCTGGCCGGCGCCGCCGCGAACGCGAGCGGGATCTTCGGGGCCCGGGTGGTCAGCCTGGTCCTGGCCCTGGTCACCACCGTCCTCGCCTACTCGCTGACCCGTCGGCTCTTCAACGAGCGCGTGGCCATCTGCGGCGCCGCCGCGTACGCCGTCGTGCAGTCCACCGTGGTGGTCGGCTTCTACGCCGCCCCGGACGCCCTCGCGATCGCCCTGGTCGCGGTCGCCGCCTGGATCGTCGTCCGGACCGCCCGCGCCCCGGTGGCCCTGGTGCTGCTGGCCGCGCCGGTGGCGGCCCTGGCGGTCGCCGCGGAGTACGCCGCCGTGGTCGCGCTGCCCGCCGTGCTCGCCCTCACGGTGCTCTCCGCCTCGGCCCGGAAGGGCCGCGGCCCGGCCGCCCTCCGGGCGCTGCTCCTGGCCGTCGGCACCGTCGGACTGCTGCTGCCGTTCGGCCTGCTGGACGACGTCGCGTCCTGGTCGCCCACGCAGGGCCACGAGGCCCGGTCGGTCGGCTCGGTCCTGCTCTCCGCGGCCCGGTGGAGCGGCCTGTTCACGCTGCTCGCCTGCGCCGGGGCAGCCGCCTACGTACGGCGCGAGCGGATGTACGAGTCGCCCGAGGACGACGAGATCACGGCCACCCGGCTGCGCCGGGCCGCGCTGAGCACCACCCTGTGCGGGACGGCGCTGCTGATCCCGGTCCTGTACGCCTGCCTGGGCACCCCGGGCGTGATGTTCCGGCACCTCGGGTTCGGCATGCTCTTCGCCGCGCCGCTGGCCGGCGTGGGCATCACCAGGCTGGTCGGCGCGCACTTCCGCAACCCCCAGCTGGGGATCCTGGTGTGGGTGGTGCTGCTCGCCCTCGGACTGGAGCAGGCGTCCCTGCGGTACCAGGACGGTCCCGACTCCGGCCGGCTGCTCAGCGTGCTGCGCCTGCACGCCCAGCCGCACGGCCGCTACCTCACCGAGGTCGAGGGGCTGCCGGAGTACTACCTGGGCAGCGTCAGCAAGCCCGACCAGTGGTTCTCGGCCCGCCGGGGCACCGAGTACCAGGACCGGGCCGGCGTGGTGCACCGCGGCGACGACGGCACGGTCACCGCCGTCCGGGACGGCTGGTTCAACCTGGTCGTCCTCGACAGCACCGCGCCGAGCGCCATGAACCGGGCTCTCACGGACGCTCTCGGGGCCGGCGGGCACTACCGCCTGATCGCCCAGTTCAGCTCCCCGACCGGCGATTCCGGCACGTACAAAGTGTTCCTCAGGTACTGAGCGCGACGGGCCCACAACTCGGGCCCGGCGACACGCCCGCCACTACATATGGGGCCGTCATACTCAGCCGCCACTAGATGTATGCTCGTCCCTGCTGTCGACGCAGGGGAACCCGGTGGGAATCCGGGACTGCCCCGCAGCGGTGTGCGGGCGGCTCCAGCCGAGCCCGCGAGTCCGAGTACCTGCCGACGGTGTGCCGGTCGCCCTCCCCGCAGAGGCCTTCAGCACCAGTAGTACGTCCGGGCCTCGCGGGCGGGCCGGGGATGACACCGTCGCGCGACGCCGTCCGGCTGCCGCGCCGTGCTCCCCTGCCCCGAACGGCCCGGTGATTCGATCCACCGCCGCCGATCGCCGCCAGGAGAGAGCGCCTTGACCACCGCTGCCTCAGCCACCCTGCCCGCCCAGGTGTCCAGCTCCGCCACCGCCGACCCGACGGTCTCCGACCCGGGCGGCGCTCTGCTGCGGGTGCTGACCGACCGCAGCGCCGACCTCCCGCAGGTGGACCCCGGCCATGTCGCCGCCGCCGCGCTGCGCGGCCGGCACGCCGGTTCGGACTTCGCCGAGCTGCGCGGGCTGGCCGTGGACGCCGCAGCGTCGATGATCGCCGAGGACCCGCAGTACTCGAAGCTCGCCGCCCGGCTGCTCGCGCTGGAGATCGTCGACGAGGCCGCGACCCAGGGCGTGGTCTCCTTCTCCACCTCGATCGCGGTCGGCCACGCCGAGGGCCTGATCGGCGACACCACCGCCGCCCTCGTCGCCAAGCACGCCGATGCCCTCGACGGGCTGATCGACCCGCAGGGTGACGACCGCTTCGAGTACTTCGGCCTGCGCACCGTGCAGTCCCGCTACCTGCTGCGCCACCCGATCACCCGCAAGGTCGTCGAGACCCCGCAGCACTTCCTGCTCCGCGTCGCCTGTGGCCTGGCGGTCGGCGACGACGAGCAGTCGGTGCGCGAGGTGGCCGAGCTGTACCGCCTGATGAGCCGGCTGGAGTACCTGACCTCCTCGCCGACCCTCTTCAACTCGGGCACCCGGCACCCGCAGATGTCGAGCTGCTACCTGCTGGACTCGCCGCTCGACAACCTGGACTCGATCTACTCCCGGTACGCCCAGATCGCCCGCCTCTCCAAGCACGCCGGCGGCATCGGCCTCTCCTACTCGCGGATCCGCTCGCGCGGCAGCCTGATCCGGGGCACCAACGGCAAGTCCAACGGCATCGTCCCGTTCCTGCGCACCCTCGACTCCTCGGTCGCCGCCGTCAACCAGGGCGGCCGCCGCAAGGGCGCGGCCTGCGTCTACCTGGAGACCTGGCACGCGGACATCGAGGAGTTCCTGGAGCTGCGCGACAACACCGGTGAGGAGGCGCGCCGGACCCACAACCTGAACCTGGCGCACTGGATCCCGGACGAGTTCATGCGCCGGGTCAACGCGAACGAGGACTGGTCGCTGTTCTCCCCGGCCGACGTGCCGGAGCTGGTCGACCTCTGGGGCGAGGACTTCGACGAGGCCTACCGCAAGGCCGAGCTGGCCGGCAAGGCCGTCCGCACCATCCCCGCGCAGACCCTCTACGCCCGGATGATGCGCACCCTGGCGCAGACCGGCAACGGCTGGATGACCTTCAAGGACGCCTCCAACCGCGCCGCCAACCAGACCGCGCTGCCCGGCCGCACCGTGCACTCCTCCAACCTCTGCACGGAGATCCTGGAGGTCACGGACGACTCCGAGACCGCCGTCTGCAACCTCGGCTCGGTCAACCTCGGCGCCCACGTGGCCGAGGGCGCCACCGCCACCGACCTGATCGGCGCGATGGACTGGGAGCGGCTGGACGCCACCGTGCGCACCGCCGTGACCTTCCTCGACCGCGTGGTGGACATCAACTTCTACCCGACCGTCGAGGCCGGGACGTCGAACTCCCGCTGGCGGCCGGTCGGCCTCGGCGTGATGGGCCTCCAGGACGTCTTCTTCAAGCTGCGGATCGACTTCGACTCCGCCGAGGCGAAGGCCCTCTCCACGCTGATCGCCGAGCGGATCATGCTCACCGCGTACGAGCGCTCCGCCGACCTGGCCGAGCAGCTGGGCCGCCACGAGGCGTACGGCGAGACCCGCGCCGCCCGCGGCGAGCTGCACATCGACCACTTCCCGTCGGCCGCCCCGCAGTGGGCCGACCGCTGGGCCGCGCTGCGCACCCGGATCGCCGAGACCGGCCTGCGCAACTCGCTGCTGCTGGCCATCGCGCCGACCGCCACGATCGCCTCGATCGCCGGCGTCTACGAGTGCATCGAGCCGCAGGTGTCCAACCTGTTCAAGCGCGAGACCCTGTCGGGCGAGTTCCTGCAGGTCAACCCGTACCTGGTGCGCGAGCTCAAGGAGCTGGGCGTCTGGGACCAGCAGACCCGAGACGCGCTGCGCGACGCCAACGGCTCGGTCCAGGAGCTCAACTGGCTGCCGGCCGAGGTCCGTTCGCTGTACCGGACGGCCTGGGAGCTGCCGCAGCGCGCGCTGATCGACCTGGCCGCGGCGCGCATGCCGTACCTCGACCAGAGCCAGTCGCTGAACCTCTTCATGGCGGCGCCGACCATCGGCAAGCTCAGCTCGATGTACGCGTACGCGTGGAAGGTCGGTCTGAAGACCACCTACTACCTGCGCTCGCGCCCGGCGACCCGGATCGCCCAGGCCGCGTCCGGGACCGCCCGTACGGCCGTGCCCGTGCCCACCCCGACCATGACCCAGGAGGAGCAGGACGCCATCGCCTGCTCCCTGGAGAACCCCGAGTCCTGCGAGGCCTGCCAGTGAGCGCCATCCCCGAAGACCGCAAGATGCTGCTCGACCCCGGGTTCGAGCTGACCCTGCGCCCGATGCGCTACCCGTCGTTCTACGACCGGTACCGGGACGCGATCAAGAACACCTGGACGGTGGAGGAGGTGGACCTGCACTCCGACGTCGCCGACCTCGCCAAGCTGAGCGAGGGCGAGCGGCACATGATCGGCCGGCTGGTCGCCTTCTTCGCGACCGGTGACTCGATCGTCGCGAACAACGTGGTGCTGAGCCTCTACAAGCACATCAACTCCCCGGAGGCGCGGCTCTACCTGAGCCGGCAGCTGTTCGAGGAGGCCGTGCACGTCCAGTTCTACCTGACGCTGCTGGACACCTACCTGCCCGACCCGGAGGACCGCAACGCGGCCTTCGCCGCGGTGGAGAACATCCCCTCCATCCACCAGAAGGCCCAGTTCTGCTTCAAGTACATGAACGCGGTCGACCACATCGACTCGCTGCAGACGAAGGAGGACAGGCGGGCGTTCCTGCTCAACCTGATCTGCTTCGCCGCGTGTGTGGAGGGGCTGTTCTTCTACGGCGCCTTCGCGTACGTGTACTGGTTCCGGAGCCGGGGCCTGCTGCACGGCCTGGCGACGGGGACCAACTGGGTGTTCCGCGACGAGTCCATGCACATGGACTTCGCGTTCTCCGTGGTGGACACGGTTCGCGAGGAGGAGCCCGACCTCTTCGACGAGGAGATGGCCAAGCAGGTGACGGAGATGCTGGAGGAGGCCGTCGAGGCCGAGCTCCAGTTCGCCCAGGACCTGTGCGGTGACGGCCTGCCGGGCATGAACACCGCGTCGATGCGCCAGTACCTGGAGGCCGTGGCCGACCAGCGGCTGGCCCGCCTCGGCCTGCCGATCCGGTACGGATCCAGCAACCCGTTCGGGTTCATGGAGCTGCAGAACGTCCAGGAGCTGACGAACTTCTTCGAGCGCCGGGTGTCTGCCTACCAGGTCGCGGTGGAGGGCTCCGTCTCCTTCGACGACGACTTCTAGGTCGTCGGAGAAGCAGCGAAACGAAAGAGGTGCCCCGCACGGCCACAGCCCGTGCGGGGCACCTCTGTTGTTTCAGTCGGTCGGAAAGTCGCCGACCTTGACCCCGGCGAGGAACGAGGCCCAAGCCTCACCGGCGAAGAGCAGGGATGGCCCGTCCGGATCCTTCGAGTCCCGGACAGGGACCACACCGCTGACGCCGACCGCGATCTCCACACAGTTGCTCTGCGCGCCCGAGTACGACGACTTTCGCCAGCTGACGTCAGCAGCGGCCGCACCCTCGGGGATGCTACTCATCGCTGTGCATTCCTTTCGCGATGCGCTCGATGAGCGCGACTGATTCCTTTCGAGGCAGAGACTCCGCCAAGGCTCGACGGAACAGGTTGGAGTACTTGAAGACCTCTCCCGGTTCCTCGATGTAGAGCGTGCTGAGGAGGCTGTCCACATACACGACGTCCGTCTCGGTGCTCTCGGGAAAGCTCAGGATGACGAGCGGCCCGAACAGCGCGGCGTGAACATCCGACTTCTCCGGCAACACCTGGATGTTGATGTTCGGGCGATCTGCCATCGCAACCAGGTAGTGAAGCTGCTCCCGCATCACCTCCTGCCCACCGATCTGGTGCTTCAGCGCAGACTCCGACAGCACCACCCAGAGCCGAAGCGGTGACTCGCGCTGCAGCACCGATCGCCGCTCCAGCCGAACCTTCGTCAGGCGCTCCACCTGCTCCACACTGGCGTCCTCTATCTGCGCCCGCACCACGGCCCGCGTGTAGTCCTCTGTTTGCAAGAGGCCTGGAATCAGAAAGGTCTCCACGCTGTAGGCGTCCGATGCGTCAGCCTCCAGCGAGATGTAGTCGGCATACAGGGGCGACAGCGTGTCGGAGTATCGGTCCCACCAGCCACGAAGGCGCCCATCTCGCGACAGGTCCTCCAGCTGACCACGCGTCGCCTGGTCCGCCACGCCGTAGAGGTCGAGCAACAGCCGGAGATCCACGAGCCTGATTCCGGACTGCGCAGCCTCAATCCGACTGATCTTGCTCTCGGCAGAGGCCAACTGCCTTGCCGACTGGGCGATCGTCATCCCTGCAGCAACCCGCATCTCCTTGAGCGTTCGAGCGAGCCGCCGCTGTCGGACTGTCGGATTCCTGTTCACGGGCACGCGTTGACCTCCCAGCTCCATGTGCGTTGCCAGTCTGCCGCCCTCCGCTCCTGACAACAATCTTTGATCACTTCCAAAGTGGGGACTTGCACTTTAGAAGACCCCAGGAGCATGCTACTCAACGTAGTGAGTCATTCCACGCAACGTGATCATGGCGACTCATCACCCGGGCATTCCCATGCCTTCTTCAGCGCTCTTCACCCCGCACCCCTCGGAGGTGGCCCCGCCATGCCTGAAACCGTCTCCCCCTCCCACACCGCCCCCACCGAACACGCCTGCTGGCTGCCCCGGCACCTGAGGTCCGCCGCTGCGGCCCGGCGCGAACTCCGCCGCTTCCTCGCCGACCACCCTGGCTCCGAAGGCCTGCTCTCCACCGGCGAGTTGCTGCTCTCCGAGCTGGTCACCAACTCCATCCGGCACGCCCGCACGCCGCGAGGGCGCCTGATCCAGATCCGGTTCAGGCTCACGGACGACCTGCTCCGCATCGAGGTGCACGACGCCGACAGCGCCGAGCCCGCACTCCGCGACGCCTCGGACTTCGACGAGGCGGGCCGAGGCCTGCTCCTCGTCCACGAGTTGGCCACCCAGTGGGGCTGCTGCCCCCGCACCGGAGGCATCGGCAAGTTCGTCTGGTGCCACGTCGCTCCCCGTCCTCTGGGACCACGTCCGAGCGCGCCCCGTCCGCGAGGCCCACCGCGACTTCATCCGCGTGTGCATCGGCCCCGGCCGCGGCGACGGCGTCGCCCGCTGCCTCGACCGCAGCGGCCTCTGGAGCACCACCCTCTACGTCGGCACCCTCACCCGCTGGACCGCCCACCCCATCACCATCACCACCCATCACCCCTGAACTCCCACGCCCTGGCCTGGCGTTCACGCCAGGCCAGGGCGTGGGAGTCGCATTCCAGTCCTCGAACGATCGCGTCCTTGATCCCGCAGCACCGAGCAGGACAGGCTACGAGTCGACGAGTACCCCTCTGGAGGATCACTTCCGTGCTTAAGGGTCAAGACTTCGGCCGCCTCTTCGAGACATTCGAGCGAACGGCCTTCCGACTCGAAACGCTGGCCGTCTACGACGTGGACGAGGAGCGCGAGGAGTTCGCCGACTTCCTCGCCGGCAAGGGGCTGCCGCCCGACTGCGCCGACAACCCTTGGGTTCGCTCGATGACGAGCCTGGGCAAGCAGGTGGCTCGGGTGCACGTCCTCCGGTCTCCCCTGTCGGACTACCTCCGATACGAGCTGGCGGCATACCCCGGGAACATCAAGGCCGGCGAGTCGATCGGCATCATCGACACCGCTCGGCAGGAGGTGCTCGGACTGCCCGACCACGACTTCTGGCTTTTCGACGACTCCTGCGTCTACCAGATGCGTTACACCAAGGCCGGAAGGTTCATCGGTGCCGAACTCCTGACCGACGACCGACTGAACGAATACCAGCGGTACCGGGACATCGCCCTGGCCAACCCCGTGCCCTTCGAGGAGTTCACGGCATCTCATTAGCTCCCGAAGCCGGCCGGGTTCTGCTCACCGCCCCGGCCCAGCCACAACGGGTCGTTCCGGCGGGCCCTTGCTCCTCGCAAGGGCCCGCCGGGAAGAGGCGCCGTCCTTGCTCGACTCTTGAGCGCCCGTTCGAAGGAGGGCCAATTTCCAGTAGTGGAAACACGAACGTCTTGCCTACGCCTGACCCGAGTCGGGAGCATCGTAGGGAGACCGAGCGAGGGGGCAACATGGAACTGACACGGATTGCGGGTTCCTGTGAAGACGGCGACTGCCCAACGCTCTACCTGACGGATCGCGGAACGCTAGCCGTCCAGGGCGAGCACCTCACCGAGCACCGTCTTCAGGTTCCGGCTCACGAGACGCTGGTCGAGATCCCCATCGAACTCATCCGAAAGGCCATCCGTGACAACCTCATCTAGGACCCTCGGGGACTGGTTCTCAGAGTTCGGTCGCGAGGCGTTCCGACTGGAAACGCTGGACGACTACAGCCAGTCCGGCGGGGTGGACGCGTATCAGGCCTTCCTCGCCGGCGGGGGACAGCCGGAGAGCTTCAGGACCGCTGCCTGGGTCGAGACTGTAGCCAACGCCACTCGATCCGGCAGGCGCATGTATCGGGTACACGTACTCGCCCGCCCACTCACGGAATACCTCCGGTTCGAACTCGCATGGGGTTACCACCGGAACATGGCAGCCGGTGAGGAGTTCTTCATCCTCGACACCACGAGCCAGGAGAACCCCCTTCCCGCGGCACCGGACTTCTGGCTCTTCGACGACGAGAGGGTTGCCGAGATGAGCTACGACGGCAACGGGAAGTACCTCGGAGCCGAGTTCCTCACCGGCGCCGTGGCCGCCCGGTTCCGGGCGTACCGTGACATCGCGATGGCGAACGCCGTTCCGTTCACGGAATGGTGGGCCGAGCACGGCGAGTGAACAGAACACAGCTCGGGTCAGCGCTGCGGGAACTTCGGCAGGCTTCTGGTAAAGAGGCCAAAGCCGTGGCCCGCGGCGCTGCCATGTCTCCAAGCAAGTTAAGCAAGAAGCCGAGTCGTTTTGGCGAACAGCGCAGGGAGTCGGCCAGTCCGACTTCCTGCGCAGAGAGCGCAGAACCCCGCGGTCGCCCGAGGAATCCGGGACGAGTTCTTTCGGTGACAGGAAAGCGTCCGGAAAACCCGCCGGCCCACCCCTAACTTGGTGACTCACCGAAACGGTCCGCGAGTCACGGGAGTCCTCCATGTCCGCTGCGGGTTCCGCACAGCCGACCGGGCCGAAGCGTCGCCGGACGCTTGCGGAGCTCATGGCGCGAATCGACAACAACCCGGTTCGGAAGGACCTGACGACCGGGGGCCTTGTCGAAGTGGTGGGCCTCCGGGACGACCGGGCACTGGTCCGGCCGCTGTTCGAGCCGGCCACCCCGCCGCGGCAGGTGCCCGTCGACCAGCTCACCACGCGCATCAGCCTGTGGGGCTGACCGACCTCCCGCGGATCCACTCTCAACACCGGAAGGTGCAGGCGATGACCGATCACAACCTCTACGAACTCGACCTCTCCCGCATCCAGTTCAACCGCGCGTGCGGCGGCAACCAGGGCGGGGGCGACGACGGCGAGTCGTGCGTGACCCTCGGTGCGGTGCCGCAGGCCCCTGGCGTCTTCGCCCTGGGCGACAGCAAGCGTCCCGACCGCGAGCCGCTGCTGTTCACCGCCGAGGAGCTGACCACCGCCGGGATCGACCCCGCGCGGTTCGGCCTGTCCGTCTGACGCCGGCCCGACCGCCCCGACCGCCCCGGCCGCCCGCAGTCCCGTGCGGGCGGCCGGGCGGGGTGCGAATGCCCGGAGGAGAAGCGCAGTTACACTTCCACGGCTACGAATGGGCCGGTGACGGCCGGCTGTTGGCGAAGGAGTCGGAGCGGCGGCCGGTCGGTGGCGCAGGGTTCCGCCTCTCCGAGCTGCCACCCCTGATGACCGGTTGGTGGCTGCTGCGCCCGGCCGCTCAGGTCCGTGGCACCTGGGAGACGCCGGCCGCCGCGGCCGATTGGCTCGCGGCACGCTACGCGGAACACACACCCGCCGGTGATCCCTGGCTGCCGATCGCGGCCCGGCGCCGCCGCGCGCTCGAACAGCTGGCCGACGCCTCGGACGTCGTGTGGGCCCGCTGGGTGTCCGACGTCCGATGGTCCGGCCACTACGTGATCGCCTGCCCCAACAGGGCCCGTCAGGACATCCCCTGCCCGACGTCGTCCCCGGGCCGGGACGGCAACAGCTCCACGCGCCGCCCGTCCGGATGAACTCCCGAGCCACACCGACGGCATGCCTCCGTACACGATCCGCCCCCGGCTACGGTCCGGCGACACCCGAACGAAAGGGACCCACCATGGCGACCGGAATCCTCGACTACGGAAGCGACGCGATCGTCCAGCTCATGGACGTCGCGGAGGAGGACTGGACCGAGCAGGAGCTCAAGGACGCTCTCCAGCGGGCGATCATGCTGGAGCTCTCCACCATCCCGCCCTACGCCACCGCCCTCTGGTCGATCACCGATCCGGACAACAGCAAGCCCGTCCGCCACACCATCCGCGAGATCATCTTCGACGAGATGTCGCACTTCGGGCTGGTCTGCAACATGCTCACCACCATCGGCGGCAAGGTCGTCCTCACCGACCCCGCCACCGTGCCGAAGTACCCCGGCCAGCTGCCCGGCGGCGTCAACCCCGGCCTGGAGGTGTACCTCGGCGGACTGAGCCGCGAGTCGGCCGCCCTGTTCGCCGCCATCGAGAAGCCCGAGCACCCGCTCGGGTTCGCGGCCGACGGCAACACCATCGGCGCGTTCTACCAGCGCATCGCCAACGTCTTCCCCAAGTTCGCCGGCCTCATCACCGGGCAGCGCCAGGTGGACGTCCAGCTCACGAGCCACGGCGCCGGCAACGACGTCGTCCCGATGAACCACATCGACGACGTGCTCGCCGCCATCCATGTCATCCAGACCCAGGGCGAGGGCACGGACGCCTCCCCGGAGAACCCCTTCCCCGGCGCCCCGGACGAACTCGCCCACTACTACGCCTTCAAGGAGATCGCGGTCGGCAAGAAGTTCGTCCCCGTCGGCCAGAAGGGAGGGTTCGACTTCGTCGGTCCTGACATCCCGCTGCCGGACACCTCTCCGGTCGCCCGGATCCCCGAGGGCGGCTGGATCAACTCCCCCGGCAACGAGCCCGACGCGAACACCGCCGGGCTGCTGCACGACTTCAACCAGCTCTACAGCCAGATGCTGCGCGCCCTCGAAACCGCCTGGAGCGATTCGGGCGACGGCACGGTCGACCCGGCCCCCCAGCTGATGGGGAAGATGCGCAAGGCCGCCCAGAAGATCAACAACGTCAAGCTCCCCCTCGACCCCCACTTCACCTACGGCCCGGAGTGGCTCTTCCTCCCGTAGCCCGTAGCGCCTGGCCCCGGGCAGCCCGAGGGCCGGTGCGGAACCTCCGCACCGGCCCTCAACACGCCTTCGGCCGTTACTCGTTCGGCACGGTCGCGTACCGCGGCGTCCCCTCGGCCATCTGCCGCAGGGCGTCCTTGCGGTCCCGCTTCGACAGCTTGTCGATGTAGAGGGTGCCGTACAGGTGGTCCGTCTCGTGCAGCAGGCAGCGGGCGAAGAAGCCGGTGCCCTCGACCCGGATCGGCCGGCCGCCCTTGTCCACACCGGTCACCGCGGCGAAGTCCGGGCGCGGCAGCTCGGCGTAGGCGGTGGGCACCGACAGGCAGCCCTCGTTGCTGTCGTCCAGCTCCCGGCGGCGGTCGGCCGGGTACTCCTCCAGCTTCGGGTTGATCACGTGGCCGATGTGGCGCACGCCCTCGTCGTCCGGGCAGTCGTAGACGAAGACCTTGAGGTCCACACCGATCTGGTTGGCCGCGAGGCCCACGCCCTCGGCCGCGTACATCGACTGGAACATGTCGTCGATCAGTGCGGACAGCTCGCCGTCGAACGCGGTGACGTCCTTGACCTCGCGGTGCAGGACGGGGTTGCCGACCACGGTGATCGGGCGCGCGGTGCCCTTGGTGAGGTCCGGCTCCTCCCCGACCATCTTCGGGTTCGGATTCTCGTCGTGCTCGTGCTGCTCGGCCTGCTCCGCCATGTCTTCCGCTTCCATAGGTCTACGCGTACCTCACCAGGGTACTCAGCAGACTTCTTCGAGATCCCGGTACGCCCGCGATCCCGGGGAGGCCGACGCCCAGCGGTCCAGCAGGGCCCGCACCAGGTGGGCCGGCGCCGCGATCCCGCACTCCCGCTCCACCAGCCAGGACATCCCGGCCGCGCCGCCCTGACTGAGGTGGCTGAGGTGCCCCGGGTGGGCGGCGTCGCCGTCGTCGTGCGGATCGTGGTGGGCGGTGTGCCCGTCGTCGGCCGCCATCCGGCTCTCCGAGCAGGCCCGGCAGAGCAGCCGCACCGACGACGTCCAGTCCTCCGCCGCGTAGCCCGCGTCCGCGACCAGCCGCTCCAGCGCGTCCCGGTCAGCCGCCGTCGCGGCCTGCAGCAGCACGACGTACGTCGGCACGGGGGACGGCGCCCACAGCTCGATCTCGTCGAACACCGGGTAGGCCACGCCGTCGGTGACCCGCTCGCCGTGCGGGGCCCCGTCGTGCAGCACGACCTCCCCCCAGCGTCTGCCGGAGGACGGCAGCGGGATCGACAGCACCTCGATCCGGGCCGGGTCCAGCCGCCGGCCCCAGACCACCTCGGACTCGCCGTCCGGGGACAGTCGCACCGGCGTCGTCCCGAGGTCCAGGCTCACCGGCCCGTCCGGCTGCGCGCCGGAGCCGCCCGGCAGCCGCAGTCCGTACGCCTGCCAGGCCCGCCGGGCCAGCGGCCAGTCCTGCAGCGCCGTCGCCGTGATGCCCAGGTTCCACCAGTCGGGGGCGCCCTGCTCGCGGTCCAGTAGCGCCACCGCCCGCAGCCCGGCCGCCCGCGCCTGCTCCCAGTCCCGGCGGAACTTGTGCAGCAGCGCGAGGTTGAACCAGGAGTCCGACAGCCACGGCTCCAGGTCGGCCGCCATCACCAGCAGCGCACCCGCGTCCTCGTACCGGCCGTCGCCGATCAGCGTGAAAGCCCGGTCGGTCGTCTGCCGCCAGGTGGCGGACGGCCGGTGCCGTGCCCGGTGGAAGATCCTCACGTTCGTCCCTGCCGTCGTCGTCCGCTCAAGTCCCGTAACCACTCCCGTGCCACGGGCCCGGTACCCCGGGTCGGTGTTCCACGCTACGACCGCATCCAACCACGCTCGCCGCCGCCCGCGCTCCCCACCGTCGTGGTTGCCCCCACCGCCGGCGCCCGCCCCTACCCAGCCTGCCCGCCCCGCCGCCGCGCCTCAACCCCAGCGGGTCCGCGCTCCGTCCCGCCGCCGCGTACAGGCCCCACGCTAGCCGCGGACCCGGACGAGGGCATCCACCACCCGGGCGTCGTAGAGCCGCCCCCGGCCCAGCCGCAGCGCTTCCAGCACCTCCAGCCGCCCCACCGCCTCGCCCACCCCGCGCCCGCGCGCAGCCGTCAGCAGGTCGTCGTGCGCGTTGGCCACCCGGATGATCCGGGCCGCCAGCGGCACCTCGCCGTCCGCTGCGGCCGGCCCGCCCTGCCAGGGGTCGGCCAGCCGGGCCACCTGCTCTGCCACCTTCCGCGGCACCCCGGTCCGCATGATCACCTCGCTGCCGAGCCGGGCGATCCGGCGCTGCTCCTCGTCCGGGAGCAGCGCCGTCGCCCCGTCCGGCACCGGCTCGACCAGCGACAGCTGCCCGACGTCGTGCATCAGCGCCGCGTACTCCAACAGGGCGAGCTCACGGGTGCCCAGGCCCAGCTCACGCCCGATCGCGCACGCGGTGTCGGCCACCCTGCGGGCGTGCCCGGGTGGGGTGTAGCCGGCCACCTCGGTGGCCCGGGCCAGGCTGGCGATGGTCTGCCCGGTGGTGGCCCGGACGGCGGCGGCCCGGCGGAACGACACCTGGGCCAGCAGCAGCGGTGCGCAGAACAACGGCAGCGCCCAGAGCCCCACCTCGCCGGCGGCCAGGCTGACCAGCAGCCCGGTCGCGGCGATCGCCGAGCCGATCCCGAACAGCGAGCGCAGCTCGTCCTCCAGCGCCGCCGGGAACCGCAGTCCGCTCCGGGCCCGCCGCAGCACCGCGGCCAGGCTCGCGTCGCAGAGCGCGGCGAGCGCGGCCACCAGGGTCAGGAACACCCCGTACACCGGCCCGTCCGCGGAGAAGCGGTCCACCGCACCGCTGGTGTAGAGCGGTTGGAAGACCGCCGCCGCGAAGCCCGCCCCGAGCAGCCGCCGGGCCGCGCCGTCCAGGCGGGCCTGGTCCCGCCAGGGCGCCTGTCGGTGCCCGCGGGCGCCGCGGGGCAGCAGCAGGGCCGGCGGCAGCGCGAGCAGCAGGCCGGCCCCGGTCACCGCGACCGCCTGGAACACCCCGTGCCCGGTCGGCAGCCCCCGCAACGGCCCCAGCAGCGCGTATGCCAGCGCGCCGGCCGCGCCGATCGGCGCCTGTTCCCGGTCGCCCGGCAGGGTGATCCGGACGCACTCGCCGAGCGCGATCAGCACCGTGAAGGCCAGCGCCACCCTTGGCTCGGCCACCCCGCGTACCGCGACCACCCCGAAGGCCATGGCGAGCAGTGCGAGCGCCGCACCGTGCACCGCCGCCACCCCGCCGTACACCGCCACGGGCAGCGGCCCGCCCGCAGCCCGCCGGGACGGTCTCCGGGCGCCCCCGGTCGCCGCGATCACGACGGCCCGGCCGTCGGGACGCTGCCGCCCTGGGCGGGCACGCGGCGCGGGGCCGCCCGGGCCGGCTCGGGGACCCCGAGGGGGATGTCCGGAACCGCCTTGATGCAGTCGCCGGACGGCGGCAGCACCGGCTGCCAGTCGTGCTCCGCGAGCGCGTCGACCAGCGCCCGGACCATCACCGGGTCGAACTGGCTGCCCGCGCAGCGCTCCAGCTCGGCCACCGCCTCCGCCACCGGCCGGCCGCGGCGGTAGGAGCGGGTGGAGGTCATCGAGTCGAAGGCGTCGGCGACCGAGATGATCCGGGCGAACTCCGGGATCTGCTCCCCCACCAGCCCGCTCGGGTAGCCCCGGCCGTCCACCCGCTCGTGGTGGTGCAGGATGCCGGCGTGCGCCTCGCCGAGGAAGGCGATCCCGCGGACCAGCTCGTAGCCGTGCACGGGGTGCACCTCCACCGCCCGCCGCTCGGCGTCGGTCAGGGGGCCGTTTCTTCGCAGCAGCTCGGTGGCGACGCCCAGCTTGCCGACGTCGTGCAGGATCCCGGCGTACCGCAGGGTGCGCAGCCGCTCTGCCTCCATGCCGAGCTGATCGGCGATCAGCACGGCCGCCTTGCCGACCCGCTCGCTGTGCCCGCGGGTGTACGAGTCCTTGATCTCGACGGCCTGCACCAGCGCCTGGACGGTGGCCTGGTGGGCGTCGCGCTCGCGGTGGCCCTGGGCGAACACCCAGGCCGAGATGGAGAGCGGCAGCAGTGCCAGCAGCGCCGCGAACGCGCCGTACGGGCCCTGCCAGAGCACCGCGACCATCAGCCCGCCGGCCGCGTGCACCAGCACCGGCAGACCGATCGAGGTGGCCGGCCCGCTCAGCAGCACGGTCGGCCGCCGGCCTTCGGCGAGCACCAGCATGCCGCTCACCAGGACGCTGTTGACCAGGCAGAACGCACCGAGTGCGGCACACCCGGGGAGCAGCGCGGCCGGGAACCGGGAGCCGAGCAGCAGCTGCGGCCCGGAGAGCAGGTGGAAGACGGTCGAGGAGGCGAAGGCCGAGAGCCCGAGCTGTGCGCCGTTCCAGACCCGCCGCCCGCGGTCGGACTCGGCGTAGCCGAGCAGGGCGGGCGGCACCGCGACCAGCGCCGCGGCGGCCGGCGGCAGCATCAGCACCCCGGCGAACAGCACCGGGAAGAAGGCGTTGGCGCAGGGCCGGGCCGGCGGCCGGTCGGCCAGCGGCGCCCGGCGCAGCAGCACCCGGACCAGTCGCAGGCAGGGCGTGGTCAGCCCCTGGGCGAGCGATTCCCAGCAGCCGTGCAGGAAGGAGAGCAGCCCGACCTTGGGCCAGTCGACGGGGTTGCCGAGCCAGCGCGGCACGCCGAGCGGTTCCGGCACGGGCAGCAGCGGCAGCAGGCAGCAGAGCGCCGCGACCGGAACGGCCACGAGGTAGGCCAGCGCGCCCCGCGGCAGGTCCGCCTCTCCCCTGTCGGTAGCGATCTCGACCTCCCCGCGTCCTGGCCCGCTCAGCGCTCAGCACACCGGGGGCCCGGCGGTGAGTGTCCGTCAGGAGGATAGGCCGCCGCTTCGGCGTAGGGACGCATGATCGCGGAATGCCGCAGTTGGCGCACCGCCAACTCACTCGAACGAGTGACGGCGCACGCGAGCAGCAAGGGGGCGGCCCCGGAGCACGCGCTCCGGGGCCGCCCGATCCGTTCCTCCGGCCGCCCGCGCACACGGGCGACGCGGGCTCACTCCGCCGGGGCTCCCGCCTCGACCGGGGTGCCCGGCCGGGCCTGGTCGCCGGCCGGCTCGGCCGCGGTGTCCCGCGCCTCGCGGCCCGGACCGGCCCCGCGCCCCGGACCGGCTTCGCCGTGGAGCTCCGCCGTCGTCTCGACGGAGACCACCACCGTCTCGCCGGTGCGCTGCCCGGCCCGGATCGAGTCGATCCTGGCCAGCACCTTGCCGCGCAGGTCGGCCGGGGTGTCGTCGCACCCGCAGCAGCGCTTGATCAACGCCTTGATCGCCTGCTCCAGGCCGTACTTCTCC
Source organism: Kitasatospora hibisci (assembly GCF_043950205.1). Taxonomy (NCBI): domain Bacteria; kingdom Bacillati; phylum Actinomycetota; class Actinomycetes; order Kitasatosporales; family Streptomycetaceae; genus Kitasatospora; species Kitasatospora hibisci. The sequence continues at coordinate 3,155,749 of NZ_CP171642.1, forward strand.
AGGCATGGCGAGCACTCCTCGAAGTGCACGCGCAACTTGGCGTAGTCACCCTCGGCCATCTCGTTGTCGAGGAATTCGTAGAGGTGGTCGAGGACCTCGCCACACTCGGTGTCGTGCGGATCGCCGCAGCTCATGAGCCCGAGCCCTTCGCTTCCTGCCCTGCCCCGCTGCCGGCCGGGACCAGCCCGCGCTCACGGGCGTAGTCCTCCAGCATGCCGCGCAGCTGACGGCGACCGCGGTGCAGTCGGGACATCACCGTACCGATGGGAGTACCCATGATGTCCGCGATCTCCTTGTACGCAAAGCCCTCTACGTCCGCGAGATACACGGCGATGCGGAACTCCTCCGGGATGGCCTGGAGGGCGTCCTTCACATCACTGTCCGGGAGGTGTTCGAGCGCCTGGGTCTCGGCCGAGCGCAGACCGGTCGACATGTGCGACTCGGCCCGGGCCAGCTGCCAGTCCTCGATCTCCTCGGCAGCGGTGCGCTGGGGCTCCCGCTGCTTCTTGCGGTACGAGTTGATGAACGTGTTGGTGAGGATGCGGTACAGCCAGGCCTTGAGGTTGGTGCCCTCGCGGAACTGGTGGAACGACGCGTAGGCCTTCGCGAACGCCTCCTGGAGGAGGTCCTCCGCGTCGGCCGGGTTGCGCGTCATCCTCAGCGCGGCGGAGTACATCGGGTCCAGGTAGCCCAGGGCGTCGCGCTCGAAGCGCTCCCGCCGGGCCTCCTCGGTCTCCTCCGCCGACACCCGGAAGGTGTCCTCACCGATCGCCTCGGCCAGCTCCTCACCGGTGAGCGCCTCGCCCGCGGGCAGGCCCTCCTCCGGGCCCCGGCCCGGCTCGGTCTCGTGCTCGGTCCCGACGACCGGACCCACCTCCTCGGCATGGCGCAGACCGCCCGCTGCGGGCTGCCCCGAGAGGGAGGATATCGGGCTCACGGGCTTCTCGCCCGCGACGAGCCACTCCGACCACGAGGGGGTGAAGGCCGTGGCGGCCTCGCGCTCCTCCGGCCGCTCGGGGCACGCGATCGAACCCATCTGTGCTGCCTTCCACCGGGACTCAAGCTGACGAGCTTGTCAACCATGCGGACCGCGCCCGCATTCCCGCCGCCGGCCGGGTATTCAGACGGGCTGGCGAGCGGGCGGCGACCGCCCGCTCCCGCCGGCGCGGGGCCGGCCGGCGCGCTCCGGCACTCGAAGCGCCGCGGCGCCCGGACCGGGCCGACCACCGGAACGGCGCGCTGTCCGAACCGGGCCGGCGCTCAGAGCAGGCCGAGCACCCAGTCACCGACCGCCGCGGTGATCAGTTCCAGCAGGTCGTCCTGCCCCATCGGCGCCCGCTTCGGCACCTCGAAGCCGTGGCTGCCGTACGGCAGCGCCACCAGCTCGTGGCCGGCCGGCAGCGCCGGGAACTCCTCCGGGCCGCCGAACGGGTCCGCAGCGCTCTGCACCACCAACGTCGGCAGCCCCGACTCCAGCAGCTCCTCCGCCCTGCTCTTCTCGGGCTTGCCCGGCGGGTGCAGCGGGAACGCCAGCGCCACCACGCCGACCGCACCGGTGGCCGCACCGGTCCGGCAGGCCACCCGGGCGCCGGCGCTGCGTCCGCCGACCACCAGCGGCAGGCCCGGCCCGGCCAGCCGCTCGGCGACCGGGGTCCAGCCGGTGTCCAGCGTCTTCGGCGCCGGCCCGAGCCGCTTCCCGGCCACCCGCCAGGGCTGCTCGACCAGCGCCACCGAGATCCCCCGCGGCGGCAGCGCCTCGGCCAGTGCGACCAGGTCGCGCGCCTCGATCCCCCCGCCGGCGCCGTGCCCGAGCGCCAGCAGCGCCTTCGGGGCGGCCGCCGGACGGAGGGTGATCCGGGCGTCCCCGGCCGGGGTCGGAACGAGTTCGGTGGTCATCGCGCGCGGGCTCCAGGAGAAGGGGAGACGGGGAGAAGGGGAGAACGGGTCAGAAGAGCGTCGTCTCGAACTCGGCTTCGTCCCAAGGCCGGGTCAGTTCGGGACCGTTGTTGCGGATGCTGCCGACCGCCGGCGAGACCGGGGTGGCCAGCAGCGCGCCGGGCGGCGGGGGTATCAGCAGTCGGCGCAGCTCGTCCGGGTCCCTCGGCCCCGGGTCCAGCCAGTCGTCGAACGACCCGCGGTCCAGGAAGAGCGGCATCCGCTCGTGGATCGGGGCGAGCAGTTCCTCCGCCTCGGTGGTGACCACGGTGAACGTCACCAGCCAGGCCTCCGGGTGGCCGGCCGGCACCGCCCGGTTGCGCCAGAACTCGTACAGCCCGGCCAGCGCCAGCGGGCTGCCGTCGGCCCGGGAGACGAAGAACGGTTTCTTCTTCGGCTTGCCGCGCTCGCCCGGCACCGTCTGCCACTCGTAGTAGCCGTCGACCGGGACGATGCACCGACGGGAGGCGAACGCCTGCCGGTACGAGGGCTTCTCGTGCACCGTGTCCGCACGGGCGTTGATCATCTTCACCGCGGTCTCGGGCGACTTCGCCCAGGCCGGCACCAGGCCCCAGCGCAGCACCCGCAGCTGCCGCACCGGTGCCGACTCCCCCTTGGGCACCCGGTCCAGCACCACGAAGGCGCTCTCGGTGGGGGCGACGTTCCAACTCGGGGCCAGCGTCTCGGCCGGGTCCCACTGCCGGACGCCGAAGAGCTCGACGATGTCCTCGGGCTTGCTGCTGGAGGCGAAGCGACCGCACATGGCGTCAGCTTGCCACGCCCACCGCTCTCACCGATTTTCTCATTCCGCAGAACGAACCACCGACTCCCGCCCGGCCGTCCCCGCATGGGAGGCTGCCACCCCGGCCGCCGACCCCCGGCCCGGGTGAACGGAGGCGGAGACGGACATGGACGCACAGAGCATCGGCGCGCTGTGGGACCGGGTCACCGGTGCCCAGCCCGCCCCGCCCGGCTGGCTCGTCCTCGCCACCGGCGCCGCCGCCCTGCTCGCGGTGGCCGCCCGGCCGGTCTGGCGGGTGACCCGCAACGCGGTCACGATCGCCCACGAGGGCGGCCACGGCCTCGCCGCCCTCCTCACCGGGCGCACGCTGGCCGGCATCCGGCTGCATTCCGACACCTCCGGTCTCACCCTCTCCTACGGCCAGCCCACCGGCCCCGGCATGGTGGTGACCGCCGCCGCCGGCTACATCGCCCCGGCCCTGCTCGGGCTCGGCTGCGCCGCCCTGCTCGCCGCCGACCGGATCACCCTGCTGCTCTGGTTGACCATCGCCCTCCTGCTGGCCCTGCTCGTGCGGATCCGCAACGCCTTCGGTTTCCTCTCCGTCGTCCTGGCCGGGGCCGCGTTCTTCCTGGTCTCCTGGTTCGGAACCACCGAGGTCCAGGCCGGCTTCGCCTACCTCGGCAGCTGGTTCCTGCTGTTCGGCGCCGTCCGGCCGGTGCTTGAGCTGCAGCACCAGCGCCGCCGCGGCCAGGGCGGCGACTCCGACGCCGACCAGCTGGCCCGGCTCACCGGTGTCCCGGGCCTCGCCTGGGTCACGCTCTTCCTGGTCACCGCACTCGTCTGCCTGGCCGTCGGCGCGCACTGGCTCCTCCCCGAGGGCCCCGGATCGTTCTGAGCGCCCTCCCGCCCCGGAGGCGAGCGGGCGAGTCAACAGTCCCGCCATCCGGCCGCCGAGGGGACAGTTCCGGTACGGCCCCTAAACTTGCCCCATGACCGAGACCCTGTGGCCCGCCCCCGTCGCGACCACCCCCGTTGACGCCACCGTCACCATCCCCGGCTCCAAGTCGGTCACCAACCGGGCCCTGGTGCTGGCGGCACTCGCCGACGAGCCCGGCTGGGTGCGGCGCCCGCTGCGCAGCCGCGACTCCCAGCTGATGGCCGACGGCCTGCGCGCCCTCGGCGTCGGCATCGAGGAGCAGGTCAACAACGACACCGGTGGCACCGGCGGCGGCGAGGCCTGGCGGGTCATTCCCGCCCCCGCGCTGCGCGGCCCGGCCTCGATCGACGTCGGCAACGCCGGCACCGTCATGCGCTTCCTCCCGCCGCTCGCCGTCCTCGCCGACGGCCCGGTGCACTTCGACGGCGACCCGCGCAGCTACGAGCGCCCCCAGCACGGCGTGATCAACGCCCTGCGCGCGCTCGGCGCCCGGATCGACGACGGCGGCCGCGGCGCGTTCCCGCTCACCGTGCACGGCACCGGCGCGCTGGACGGCGGCCCGGTCGAGCTGGACGCCTCGTCCTCCTCGCAGTTCGTCTCGGCGCTGCTGCTCTCCGGTGCCCGCTACAACAACGGCGTCGAGGTCCGGCACGTCGGCGGCCCGGTCCCCTCGCTTCCGCACATCCGGATGACCGTCGAGATGCTGCGCCTGGCCGGCGTCCAGGTCGACGCGCCCGAGGACGGCGGCGAGAAGGACGTCTGGCGGGTCACCCCCGGCGCCCTGATCGGCCGCGACATGGTGGTGGAGCCCGACCTCTCCAACGCCGCGCCGTTCTTCGCCGCCGCCCTGGTCACCGGCGGCCGGGTCACCGTCCGCGACTGGCCGAAGCACACCACCCAGCCCGGCGACCAGCTGCGCGAGATCTACACCCGGATGGGCGGCGTCTGCGAGTTCACCGACGAGGGCCTGCAGTTCACCGGCACCGGCCGGATCCACGGCATCGAGGCCGACCTGCACGACGTCGGCGAGCTGACCCCGGTGATCGCCGCCGTCGCGGCGCTGGCCGACTCCGAGTCCCACCTCTACGGCATCGCCCACCTGCGGCTGCACGAGACGGACCGGCTCGCCGCGCTCGCCAAGGAGATCAACGACCTGGGCGGCGACGTCACCGAGACCGAGGACGGTCTGCGGATCCGCCCGCGCCCGCTGCACGGCGGCGTCTTCCACACCTACGAGGACCACCGGCTGGCCACCGCGGCCGCCGTGATCGGCCTGGCCGTCGAGGGTGTCCAGGTCGAGAACGTCGCGACCACCGCGAAGACCCTGCCGGACTTCCCCAAGATGTGGGACGAGCTGCTCACCGGGGCAGTGGCGGGCGGCTGAGCGGGAGACTGGGTACATGCGCCGCTACGGCAAGGACGCCGACGAGGACGACATCCGCAACCGCCCCGCGCGCCGGGGCTCCCGGCCGCGGACCCGGATCCGCCCCAAGCACGAGGACGCGGCCGAGGCGATGGTGCTCACCGTCGACCGCGGCCGGCTGACCTGTCTGGTGGACGCCGGAACGAAGCAGGAGCGCGAGATCGTCGCCATGAAGGCCCGCGAGCTGGGCCGCAAGGGCGTCGTCGTGGGTGACGTCGTCAACATCGTCGGCGACCTCTCCGGAGACGCCGACACGCTGGCCCGGATCGTCCGGGTCGAGGAGCGCAGCTCGGTCCTGCGGCGCACCGCGGACGACGACGACCCGTACGAGCGGATCGTCGTCGCCAACGCCGAGCAGCTGGCCATCGTCACCGCCCTGGCAGACCCGGAGCCCCGGCCCCGGCTGATCGACCGCTGCCTGGTGGCCGCGTACGACGCCGGGATGGAACCGCTGCTGGTCCTCACCAAGTCGGACCTCGCACCGGCGGCCCCGCTGCTGGAGGCGTACGCGCCGCTGGGCATCACCTACGTGGTGACCCGGCGGGACGAGCTGGCCACCACCGGCGCGGAGGCGGTGCGCGCGTACCTGCGCGGCCGTTCGACGGTGTTCATCGGGCACTCCGGCGTCGGGAAGACCACGCTGGTCAACGCGTTGGTGCCGGAGCGGCAACGGACCACCGGGCACGTCAACGCGGTGACCGGCCGCGGCCGGCACACGACCGTCTCGGCGCTGGCGCTGCGGCTGCCCCCGCCCCCGGGCGCCAAGCCGGGCTCGAAGAAGGCGCTCGACCCGGGCTGGGTGATCGACACCCCGGGGTTCCGTTCCTTCGGCCTCTCGCACATCGACCCGTCCCGGGTCATCCACGCCTTCCCCGACCTGGAGCCCGGCACCGTCGACTGCCCGCGCGCGTGCAGCCACGACGAGCCGGACTGCGCACTGGACGCCTGGGTCGCGGACGGGCACGCCGAGCCGGCCCGGCTCTACTCGCTGCGCCGGCTGCTGGCCAGCAAGGAGACCCGCGAGGGCGACTGACCGCCCGTCGGCACCCGCGTTCTCGCGTGTTCCAGGTGTCGGACCGCCCCGGCCTGGCGATCATAGGAAAGTCGGGCCGGGTCGCGGTCCGGCCCGTCGATCGACAGGGAGAGACGCGATGGCATGGGCCCTGGTGATCCTGGCCGGCCTGCTGGAGACCGGCTTCGCGATCAACCTCAAACTCAGCGAGGGCTTCACCAAGCTCTGGCCCACCGTCAGCTTCTGCGTCTTCGCCCTCAGCAGCTTCGGCCTGCTGACCCTCTCCCTGAAGAGCCTGCCGGTCGGCCCGGCGTACGCGGTCTGGACCGGGATCGGCGCGGCCGGCACCGCGATCTACGGCATGGCCTTCCTGGACGAGTCCACCTCGGTGCTCAAGCTGGTCTCGATCTCCCTGGTGATCGCCGGCGTGATCGGCCTCCAGCTCAGCGGCTCGCACTGATCGCCACCCCGCCCGGGGCCGGGGCCGTCCGCTCCGCGAGCCCGACTGTCCCGATCCGGGTGGGCTCGCTAGGGTCTTGGACATGGCCGATTACCACGACGACCTCCGACTCGCCCACGTCCTCGCCGACTCGGCGGACTCGGTCACCCTGGAGCGGTTCCGCGCGCTCGACCTGAAGGTCGAGACCAAGCCCGACCTCACCCCCGTCAGCGACGCGGACAAGGCCGCCGAGGAGCTGGTCCGCAGCGTGCTGCAGCGCGCCCGGCCGCGCGACGCGGTGCTCGGCGAGGAGTTCGGTCTGCAGGGCTCGGGCCCGCGCCGCTGGGTGATCGACCCGATCGACGGCACCAAGAACTACATCCGCGGCGTGCCGGTCTGGGCCACCCTGATCGCCCTGCTGGAGGACGGCCCGGACGGTGTGGAGCGCCCGGTGGTCGGCATCGTCTCCGCCCCGGCGCTGAACCGCCGCTGGTGGGCCGCCAAGGACCTCGGCGCCTTCGCCGGCCGCAGCCTGGCCAAGGCCAACCGGATCCAGGTCTCCGGCGTCTCCCGGGTGGAGGACGCCTCGTTCTCCTACTCCTCGCTCTCCGGCTGGGAGGAGCGGGGCCGGCTCGACCCCTTCCTGGACCTCACCCGGGCCTGCTGGCGCACCCGGGCCTACGGCGACTTCTGGTCCTACATGTTGGTCGCCGAGGGTGCGGTGGACATCGCCGCCGAGCCCGAGCTCTCGCTCTGGGACATGGCCGCCAACTGCATCATCGTCGAGGAGGCCGGCGGCCGCTTCACCGGCCTGGACGGCGTCCCGGGCCCGGGCGGCGCCGACGCGGTCGCCACCAACGGCCTGCTGCACGACGAGGCCCTGCGCCGTCTGAGCGTCTGATCTCCTGCACGCGGCGTCCCCCGGGCAATGGTGCGGGCCCGGTGACCAGTCCTCTGGTCACCGGGCCCGCTGCTCGTCGGGGTGCTACTGCTGCTTGCGCAGCTCCCGCACCGCCGCCTCCAGCCGCTGCCCGTAGTCGGCGTCGGCCTTGCGGAAGTTCTCGATCGCGCGCTCGACGATGTCGTCGCGGTCGGCCGAGACCTTGGCGATGAAGCCGGCCAGGTTGGCGATCAGCCGCTGCTTCTCGTCCTCGGAGAACAGTCGGTAGAGGTTGCCGGCCTGCACGAAGTCGTTGTCCTCGGCGTGCGAGGGGGCCTCGTGGTTGCCGGTGGCGCCGGTGACCGGGACGGCCGCCCAGAGCGGACGGCCGGTCTGCACCGGGCCGCCGAAGCTGTTCGGCTCGTAGTTCTTCTGGCGGCCGTGGCGGCCGTCGTACAGGTGGCCGTCGCGGCTGTTGTTGCGCGCCTCGGTGGCGTGCGGGCGGTTCACCGGCAGGTGGTCGGCGTTGATGCCGACGCGGTAGCGGTGGGCGTCCGCGTACGCGAAGAGCCGGCCCTGCAGCATCTTGTCCGGGGACGGGCCGATGCCGGGCACGAAGTGCGCCGGGGAGAAGATCGACTGCTCGACCTCGGCGAAGACGTTGTCGGGGTTGCGGTTCAGCTCCAGCCTGCCGATCTCGATCGGCGGGTAGTCCTCGTGCGGCCAGACCTTGGTCAGGTCGAACGGGTTGAAGCGGTAGCCCGCCGCGTCGGCCGCCGGCATGATCTGGACCTGCACCGTCCAGGTCGGGAACTCGCCGCGCTCGATCGCCTCGCGCAGGTCGCGCTGGTGGCTGTCCGGGTCCTCGCCGGCGAGCTTGTTGGCCTCGTCCTGGGTCAGGTTCTTGATGCCCTGGTCGGTCTTGAAGTGGTACTTCACCCAGAAGTACTCGCCGGCCTCGTTCTGCCACTGGTAGGTGTGCGAGCCGTAGCCGTTGAGGTGGCGGTAGCTGGCCGGGATGCCGCGGTCGCCGAACAGCCAGGTCACCTGGTGGGTGGACTCGGGCGACAGACCCCAGAAGTCCCAGACGTTGTCCGCCTCCTGCGAGCCGGTGTACGGGTCCCGCTTCTGGGTGTGGATGAAGTCCGGGAACTTGCTGGCGTCCTTGATGAAGAACACCGGGGTGTTGTTGCCGACGAGGTCGTAGTTGCCCTCCTCGGTGTAGAACTTCAGCGCGAAGCCGCGCGGGTCGCGGACGGCGTCGGCCGAGCCGAGGTTGCCGGCCACGGTGGAGAACCGCAGGAAGGTCTCGGTCTCCTTGCCGACCTCGGAGAGGAACGCGGCCCGGGTGTAGGCGGTGACGTCGGCGGTCACCGTGAAGGTGCCGTACGCGGCGGCGCCGCGGGCGTGCACGACGCGCTCCGGGATGCGCTCGCGGTTGAAGTGCGCCAGCTTCTCGAACAGCTGCTGGTCCTGGATGAGCGCCGGGCCGCCGATTCCCGCGGTCTCGGTGTTCTGGTTGTCGGCGACGGGGGCACCCGACTCCGTGGTGAGGATGGGGCGCAGCTCGTCCTGGGTGGTCATAAGAGGGTGCCTCCGCGTGATCCGCGTGATCCGGTCGTGACAGAATCGATCCTAACTTGGACTTTGTCTAAGTCAACACTGGAACCAATCTCGGAGCGTCACTTACCCTGTAGCCATGACTGACCTGCTGGAACGACTTCGCGGACGTGGGTGGCGGCTGACCTCGCAGCGCCGGGTCGTGGCCGAGGTCCTGAACGGTGAACACGTGCACCTCACTGCTGACGAGGTGCACGCCCGTGCCGTGGAGCGGCTGCCCGAGATCAGCCGCGCGACGGTCTACAACACGCTCGGCGAGCTGGTCTGCCTCGGCGAGGTCCTGGAGGTCGCCACCGACGGCCGGGCCAAGCGGTACGACCCCAACGCGCACCACGCCCACCAGCACCTGGTCTGCTCCGGCTGCGGCGCGATCCGCGACGTGCACCCGCAGGGCGACCCGCTGGCCGCGCTGCCCGACTCCGAGCGGTTCGGCTTCGCCCTCTCCGGAGCCGAGATCACCTACCGCGGGCTCTGCCCGGACTGCACGAACAGACCCTGAGGGGCCGGCCCCCGACCACCCGTCAGGCGCTCAGCTCGGCGTGCAGCGCACCCAGCAGCCGGCCGGCGCGCTCGGCGACCTCCGCCGGACCGTGGTCCGCGGCCCGGCGGCACCAGTTCTCCGCCTGCACCGGCTCGCCCCGGCGCAGCGCCAGCAGCGCCAGCCGCAGCGCCGCCCGGCCGTGGCCGGCGTCGGCGGCCCGCGTGTACCAGAGCATCGCCTCGGCCTCACTGTCCTGCCGGGCCAGCAGCAGGCCCAGGTTGAAGGCCGCGCTGCGGCTGCCCGCCTCGGCGGCCCGCCGGTACCAGCTCTCCGCGATCTCCAGCGCCCCGCGCTCCGCCGCCCGGACGCCCATCCGCACCTGCGCCCGGCGGTGCCCGGCGTCGGCCGCCACCGCGTACCAGTGCTCGGCCTCCTCGTCCGCGTCGCCGCGCCGGTCCAGCACCGAGGCCAGCCGGAACGCCCCCTCGGCCGAGGCGCCGGCCGCCGCCTGCCGGTAGCGCTCCAGCGCGCCCGCCAGGTTGCCGCGCTGCTCCTGGACGACCGCGAGTTGCAGCGCCGCCTCGCCGTGGCCCTCGGCCGCGGCCCGCGCGTACCACTCCTGCGCCTGCCGGTGCTCGCCGCGCCCGGCGTGCAGGACGCCGAGGTTGAAGGCGCCGTCCACGCTGCCGGCCTCGGCGGCCTTGGAGAACCACGGCTCGGCACCGGACTCGTCCCCGCGCTGCAGCAGCACCACGGCCAGCGCGTTGCAGGCCTCCCGGTGCCCGGCGTACGCGGCACGGCGGTACCACTGCTCGGCCTGCTGGTCGCGCCCGGCGCCGGCGCAGAGCAGGCCCAGGTTGAAGGCGCCGTTCTGGTCGCCGGCGTCCAGCGCGCCGCGGTACCAGCGCTCGGCCTCGGCGTCCTCGCCGCGGGAGGCGTGCAGCGCGCCCAGGGCGTTGGCGGCGTTGCCGTCGCCGGCCTCGGCGGCCTCCTGCCACCACTCGGCGGCGGTGGCGAGGTCGCCGGCGTCGCGCAGCAGGAAGCCCAGCGCGCAGGCCGCGCGCGGCTCGCCGTTCTGCGCCGACTGCCGGTACCAGCGGGCGGCCTCGTCGAGCAGCGACTGGTCGGTCCGGGCCCGCTCCTCCAGCAGCACGCCGAGGCGCAGCGCGGCGCGGGCGTGGCTGCGCGCGGCGGCGGTGCGGTACCAGGTCTCGGCGGTCTCCTTGTCCCCGGCGGCCTCGCGCATCCGGGCCAGCCGGTAGGCGGCCTCCCGGTGCCCGGCGTCCGCGGACACCTTGAACCAGCGCTCGGCGCGCACGTCCCGGCGGTGCTCCATCAGGTCGCCCAGGGCGTAGGCGCCCAGGGGGTGGCCGTGGTCGGCGGCGAAGTGCAGCCAGTACTCGGCGGCCTCCTCCTCGCCCTGGTCCCGCAGTTGCAGGCCGAGTGCGTGCGCGGCGGGCGCGCTGCCGGCCACCGCGGCCTGCCGCCACCACTGCGCGGCCTCGGCCCGGTGGCCCTGCTGGTGCAGCAGCACGCCGAGGTTGTTGGCGGCGGCGCGCAGCCCGGCCGCGGCGGCGCTGCGCAGGTACGGCTCGGCGTCCTCCAGGTCGCCGCGGCGCAGCAGCAGCGTGCCCAGCCGGCCGGCGGCCTCCGGGTCGCCGTCGTCGGCGGCCTGACGGTGCCGGGCCTCCAGGGCGGCCTGCTCGCGCGCGGCCAGCGCGGTCTCGAAGCTGGTGGAGTCGATGCCGTCCGCGCCGGCCGCGTCCGCGCCGTCGGCCGGCTCGGTCATCGCGCCGTACGGGCCGATGGCGGCGGTGAAGTGACGGGCCGAGACGTGCACCAGGCTGTCGGGACCGTAGCCGCTCGGCCGGCGCTCGGACAGTCCGCTGGTGCGCTGCGCGGGCAGGGCGCCGGGGTGGTTCTCGGGGCTCTCCGCCCAGGCGTCGGTGTCCGCCTCGGTGGCCGCAGCGGGCTTGGATCCTGGTCCGTTCCTGCCGATCAGCCTCATGCCGACTCCCGCTCCCCCAGAGTGTCGCGGCAGCATCCCCCAGCCTGCGGCCGGCGGGATCCCGAGGCGACGTGCCCGAACCGACGGCCGGTCAGCGGCCGTGCAACGTCCCCCATGTGTCCCATCGTCGCATCACCCGCAACCCGCGTACACCTGCCCCGGCCGAAATCGGCGGGGCGGACCCGAAGCCGACGGAATTGCTTCGGCGCTTTGTCGATTTCCCGACACTCCGGTCCCACAAACCCCGATGCCGGCGTCGTTGGCGACGGTCGATAGTACCGGAGCGGGCCCACACTCCCCCCGGCGACGACACGGGGGAACGCCGAAGGCCCGGAGGAGATCCTCCGGGCCTTCGTGCTACTGAGTAGCGGGGACAGGATTTGAACCTGCGACCTCTGGGTTATGAGCCCAGCGAGCTACCGAGCTGCTCCACCCCGCGTCGGTGGTTAAACCATAGCACGGGTGCGAGGTGGAACAGGAATCGGTTGTCGCTGCTCAGGGGCTCGCGGTCGGCGTGCCCGTCGGGGCCGGAGCCGGCGTGCCGGTCGGCGCCGTGGTGGGCGTGGCGCTCGGCGCGGGAGTGGCGGCGCCCTTCTGCTGTGCCGCCTCCATCGCCTTGATCGCCTCGCCCAGCGCCTTCTGGGCCTGCCCGTAGGCCACCCAGTCGCCGCCCTTCGCGGCGGCGTCGCTGTCGTTGTGCGCCTTCACCACGTCCGCGATCGCCTTCTGCAGCTCCGGCGAGACCGGAGTGCCGGGCGTGGTCGGGGTGGTCGGGGTGGTCGGCGTGGTGGGCGTGGTGGGCGTGGTCGGCGTGGTGGTTCCGGGCGCGGTGGGCGTGACCGGAGCCCCGGTCACCGCACCGCCGAGCACCTTGGCCAGCGCCTTCTCCAGGTTGTCCTCGACCGCGACCACCGCGTTCTCGTTGCCGTAGGTCGCCAGCACCTTCTTCAGCACCGGCACCTTGGCACTGCGGCCGATCAGGTAGACCGGCTCGACGTTGAGCAGGCCGCCGCCGACCGGCAGGGTCAGCAGGTTTCCGTACTCGATGTCGGAGTCGGTACCGGTCTTCAGCAGGGTGAGCTGGTTGGCCACCAACGGGTCCGAGTTGAACTTCGCCTGGACCTGCTTCGCCCCGAGCGCCCGGGAGTCGGCCTCCATCTTGGCGATCCGGATCTTCCCGTAGTCCGGCCCCGGGTCGGCGCTGACCGACATGAAGGCGGCCAGGTTGTCGCGCCCGCTCGGCGTGAACGACGTGGTGAGCGAGAAGCTCGCGGCCGTGGCGTCGGGCATCCGGACCGTCAGGTAGTACGGGGGCTGGACCTCGTTGGTGTTGGTGGTCGGGTCGGCCGGCACCTGCCAGATGTCGGTGCCGTTGAAGAAGCCGCCGGCGTCGGTCATGTGGTACTCGGCGAGCAGGTCGCGCTGCACCTTGAACATGTCCTGCGGGTACCGCAGGTGCGGCATCAGCGTGTCCGGGATCTCGGCCTTCGCCTTGACGCTGTCCGGGAACGCCTTCATCCAGGTCTTCAGCACCGGGTCGTTCTCGTCCCACTGGTAGAGCGTCACCTCGCCGGTGTACGCGTCCACGGTGGCCTTGACCGAGTTGCGGATGTAGTTGACCTGGTTGGCGGCGGTCAGCAGCTCACCGCGCTGGTTGGTCAGCGAGTCCTTGGTGACGTCACCCAGCGTCGTCTTGGACGAGAACGGGTAGCCGTCCGAGGTGGTGTAGCCGTCCAGCACCCAGACCACCTTGCCCGGCTGGCCGTCGGGGCCTGCCTGCACCACCGGGTACGGGTCGGCGTCGATCGACAGCCAGGGCGCGACCTTCTCGACCCGCTCCTTGGGGGTGCGGTCGTAGATGACCTTCGCGCCGTCCTTGATCGCACTGGAGTAGAGGATCTGCGGCTCGGCGAACTTCACCGCGTACGCGGCCCGGGTGAGCGGGTTGGACAGCGAGACGCCGCTGCCGCCGTCGTAGGTGGAGTGGACCGGGGTGCCGTCCTCGGCGGTGTAGTCGATGTCCCGGTAGCCGCCGCCGACGATCGAGTACGTGGTGGTCTTCTCGCCGTAGTAGACCCGCTGCTGGTACGGGCCGAACGCGCCCTTGGTCGGCAGCGCGGACTCGGTGTAGACCGGGTTGCCGTTGGAGTCCACCTGGTTGCCCTTGGCCGCGATCACGCCGTAGCCGTGGGTGTAGTTGAAGTGGTCGTTGATCCAGTTCCGCTGGATGCCGTTGAGGTCCAGCTCGCGCACGCCCAGCACGGTGTCCTGGTCGCCGTACCGGTCCACGTCCAGCGACTTGGGGAAGGCGTAGTACTTGCGCAGCGCCTCGTTCTGCTGGAACGTCGGGCCGACCACGTTCGGGTCGAGCAGCCGGATGTCCGTGATGGTCTGGGCGTCCGGCCTCAGCGCGTCCGCGCTGGTCGCGTTCGCCGGGTTGTACGTGCTGACCTGGCTGTCCGCGATCCCGTACGCCTGCCGCGTCGCGTCGATGTTCTTCTGGATGTACGGCGTCTCCTTGGCCTGCTCGTTCGGCTTGACCTGGAACTGCTGCACGATCGCCGGGTACAGCCCGCCGATCAGCACCGCCGACAGCACCATCAGCCCGAGGCCGATCAGGGCCGGGGCCCAGGTGCGGCGGATCGGGGTCAGGAAGAAGAGCACCGCGCAGATGATCGCGACGAAGAAGAGGATGGTCTTGGCCGGCAGGAACGCGTTGGCGTCCACGTAGCGCAGGCCGGTCCAGCCGCTGACCCCCTTGTAGGAGCCGGTCTTCACCGCCAGTGCGTACCGGTCCAGCCAGTACGCCGCCGCCTTCAGCAGCACGAAGACGCCGAGCAGCACCGCGAGGTGGCCCTGCGCACCGGCGCTGGCCCGGCGGCCCGGGCCCTGCAGCCGCAGGCCCCCGTACAGGTAGTGCACCAGCACCGAGGCCAGCAGCGAGACGATCACCGCGCTGAACGCGAAGCCGAGCACGAACTCGTAGAACGGCAGCTCGAAGGCGTAGAAGGAGACGTCCATGCCGAACTGCGCGTCCTTCACGCCGAAGGACGTCCCGTTGGTCCAGAGCAGCCAGGTCCGCCACTGGCCGGAGGCCGCGGCACCGGCCACCAGTCCGATCACCAGCGAGATCCCGATCAGCGTCCAGCGCTTGAACGGGGCCAGCCCGGACCGGTAGCGGTCCAGGCTCTGCTGCTCCACCGACATCGCCGACAGCGGCGGCCGCAGCCGGTGCGCCAGCCAGAGGTTGAAGCCGACGATCACCGCCATGAACAGGCCGAACACGGCGAACAGGCCGATCTTCGTCCACAGCTGGGTGGTGAACACCGAGGAGTAGTGGACCGACTTGAACCAGAGCCAGTCCGTCCAGAACCCGGAGAACATGACGAACAGCAGGAACAGCGCCGCGAGTACGCCCAGGGTCAGCAGGAGCACCCGCGCACGCCGGGAGGGCGGGCCTACCCTTCGCCGGAATCCCGGCCCTGAGCGTTCCGGCATCTGGAAGACCACGGTGGCACCTCGGCTGTGTCGTCTGGAGTCGGTCGGTCGGTCGTCAGTGAAACTAAACCAGGCTTTGGCCGAGTTCCCACCGTTAGCAGACGGTTACTCCGACCCCGCAGGAGCCGTGGCGCCGCCCGGGGGCCCCGGCGTGTGAGGATTGAGGCATGTCCGATGCCTCCAATTCCCCCGACGACGTCTCCAAGCTCCCGGCCGCCAGCCCGCTGACCCGGGCCGCCCTGGAGATCGACGAGTACGCCGCCACCCTCGGCTGGGACCTCCCGGCCCGCCTGTTCGCCCTGGTGGACAGCGTCGCGCTGCGCAAGGCCGACCCGCGGATCGCGAAGCAGCTCGGCCTCGCCGACAGCGACGAGGCCGGCCTCACCCCGGTCGAGCAGGACGAGCTGCCGGCCGGCATGGAGCTCGACAAGTTCCTCGGCACCATCGCCTGGCCGGACGCCGTGGCCGGCTGCGCCCTGGTGGTCGAGCGGCTCATGCTGCCGCCGGGCGCCGAGCAGTCCCGCCCGCGCAACGCCAGCGACGCCCAGCTCGCCGAGTGGGTGGCCAACCACCCCAAGCGCGAGGAGGTGCGGATCACCGCCGCCGTGCTGCGTGACGGCAAGAAGGAGATCGCCCTGCGGCTGCGCTCGAAGGACACCGCCCGCGAGGTGCTGACCGGCCCCGACCTGGTGCCGGGCCTGACCGACGCCCTGCTGGCGACCTTCGCCTGATCCCCGACGGCCGGGGCCGCCCGGCTACTTGGCGCAGGACGGCAGCGCGGAGGTCTGGCCGGAGCGGATCTGCTCCAGCGACTTCAGCGCGCCGTCCAGCGTCTCGGCCTTGACCAGGGTCAGTCCGGACGGGATGCTCTTGCCCGCCTCGGCGCAGTTCGCGGCCGGGGTGAAGAAGTACTCGGCCCCGGCCTCCCGGGCGGCGATCAGCTTCATGGATATCCCGCCGATCGGGCCGACCTTGCCGGCGTCGTCGATGGTGCCGGTGCCCGCGACGAACCGGCCGCCGGTGAGGTCCTCGGGCGTCAGCTTGTCGATGATGCCGAGCGAGAACATCAGCCCGGCGCTGGGGCCGCCCACGTCCTGCAGGCCGATGTCGATCTGGAACGGGTAGGTGTGCCGCACGCCGGGGCGGATGCCGACCATCGCGCTGCCGGTGTCCGGGGACTTCACGGTCGGCACGGTGATGTCGGCGCGGGCCGCCGACGGATCGGTCTTGGCGGCGTCCTTGGCCATCGGCACCACGGTGAAGACCACCGACTCGCCGGGCTGGTGCTTGGTGACGGCCTTGGCCACGCCCTCCGCGTCGGTCACCGGCACGCCGTCGACGGCGACGATCCGGTCGCCGGCGTGCAGCCGGCCCTCGGCCGGGGCGCCGGCCGTGACCGACTGGACGATCAGCTCGTTGCCGACCGGGATGCCGAGCTGGGTGAGCGCCGCCGTGCGCGCGTGGTCCTCGGAGAGCGCGAACTCCTCGGCGTTCTGCTTCTTGGCGTCCGCGTCCGTCTGCCCCTTCGGGTAGACGTTGTCGTGCGGCACCACCAGGACGTCGTCCCGCAGCCACCCGACCACCGCGTTGACCAGGCTGGGCTCGTACTTGGCCCCGGTGACCTGGACGGTGGTCATGTTGAGGTGCCCGCTCACCGGGTACGACTCGTGGCCGGTGACGGTGATCACCGGCGTGCCCGTCTTCTCCTGCACCCCGAGCGTGTTGTACGTCGGCCCCGGGCTCATCTCGGTGTACGGCACCTTCATCAGCACCGAGACGCAGAGCAGCGCTATGAGCAGCAGGGTGGCGGCGAGCATCGTCGCAGAGCGGCGTGGCATGCCTCGACAGTACGGGACGAGGGTGACGCGGCGCCCCCCGGGCTACCGGCCCGAGCCCTCGCTCCGGCCGCCGCCGACGGTGGAACGTTCCATCGCGGCCGTGAAGCGCCGGTGTTCGGCGAGGGAGGCGGGGTCCCCGGTGGCTCGCGGAGCGCGCTGGGCCCAGCCCGCCCAGACGGTGGCGAGCAGTGCGGCGACAACCGGAATGATCAACCAGGCGAGCACAGCCATGTCAGTACTCCCAGCTCGTCGTGTCTATGAGCAGATTAACCACCCCGCCAGACAACGCGGACAGCGCCGTCCGGGTTACGGGACGGCCGATCGGCTCACTGCCAAGGAGTATTCGGCGCAGCGGGCCACACCCGTTCGAGTGAGGGCCCGGCGCGCCTGCGTGCCGACGGCGTTCGGGCAGGTCAGCAGCTTCCGGCGCCGACCCACTCCTCCTCGCCGTCGGAGAAGACCTGGTGCTTCCAGATCGGCACCTCGTGCTTGAGGTCGTCGATCAGCCGGCGAGCGGCGGCGAAGGCCTCACCCCGGTGGGCGCAGGAGACGGCGACGATCACGGCCTTGTCCGTGATCTCCAGCCGTCCGATGCGGTGCACCGCGGCGAGCGCCTTGACCGGGAAGTCGGCGACGACCTTCTCGGCGATCCGGCGCATCTCCTGCTCGGCCGTGGGATGGCAGCTGTACTCCAGCGCGGCCACCGACTTGCCGCCGTCGTGGTCACGGACCGTCCCGACGAAGACGGTCGTACCGCCGGCCGCGTCGTCGCCCACCGCGTCGTACACCTCGTCGAGCGAGAGCGGGGTGTCACGGATGGCGAGCAGGCGGATGGGGTCGTGGTTCTCGGACATGCCCCCAATGATTCCCCATCCGGAGCCGGTTAGGACAAGGGGGTTCCGTATCACGATTGCGAAATTTCGCATCGTGAGAAGAGGGTGTCTGCGGACACCGGGCGCCGGGGCGACGGTCCGCGCGGCCCCGGCGCCCCGGCTACCCGGCGGTCCGCGGCGGCGGACTCAGGCCGCCGGGCCCGGCGGCGCGACGCGGACGGACGGGCTCGGGCGCACGGACTCGGGCGGCCTCAGAAGCGGCGCCGCTTGCGCGCCCGCCGGACCAGCGCCGCCGTACCGACCAGCGCCACCGTCGCCCCGGCCGCACCCAGGCTGGTGGCGGCCTCCTTGCCGCCCAGCCGGCGCCCGGCCACCGCGTGCTTGCCCGAGACCTGGGCCAGCAGCTCGGCCAGCACCTGCTCGTTGGTGTAGAGCGGCCGCCAGCCCGCCTCGTGCAGCCGGCTGCCGGAGACCACCCACGGGTACATGGTGTAGGCGAGGTCCCCCGCCGGTGCGGGGGTCAGGCCGAGCCGGTGCAGCCGGGCGGCGGTGCCCAGCGCCAGCGAGGCCGGCAGCTCCATCCGCCGGATGCCCGACAGCCGCTCCACGTCCTCCTGCTCCAGCCAGCCGTCGCAGCCGACCGTCACCTCGCCCTCGACCAGCCCGAGCGCCGCGTACTCCAGCGCCGTCGCCAGGTCGTCCACGTGGCAGAACTGCCAGCACGGCCGCGACCCGGCCACCACCAGGAGGCGGGGAGCCTCGAAGTGCCGGGTCAGCACGGTGTCGACGCCCGGCCCGACCACCACGGCCGGCCGCAGCACCGTCACCTGCAGGCCCGGGTGGGCGCGCGGGGCCCGCCGGGCCAGCCGCTCGATCTCCAGCAGGTCCCCGACCAGCGAGGCCTCCTCGGTGGCCCGCAGCTCCGAGTCCTCGGCCAGCGGCACCTCGTTGTCGGCCAGCGCACCGTAGACCATCGCCGAGGTGCAGAGCACCACCCGGTGCACGCCGGCCGCCGCGGCGGCGGTCAGGACGGTCTGCGCGCCGCGCACGTTGTAGGCGCTGCGGGCGCGCGGGTCGGACTCCATCCCGAGGTCCATCGCCAGGTGGACCACCACGTCCACGCCGGCCAGCCGCTCGGCCACCGCGGGGTCGCGAACGTCGAGAATGCGCCACTGCACGCCCGGCACCTCGCCCCGGCGGTCGTCGACCGCGAGGACCTTCTTGACCCCCGGAGAGGCCACCAGGCGGGCCGCGACGCGCTCGCCGAGCACCCCGGCGGCGCCCGTGACGGCCACGGTCAGCGGCCTACCGCCGTAGGCTGGAGGCGGCGACGCCGTGGTGTTCGGGGCGTCCTCTCCTCCGGTCAGCCCAGAGCGAACGTCCGAGGGCGGGGAACTCACCGGCCATCCTCCACGGTTAGCTTATGTGCGTACGTACGTGTGTCACGTACGTCCATCCTGCCCGAGGCGGAGGCCCGGCGGTGCACCCGGCGCGGGCCAGCCGCGCGGGAGCCGCCCACCGGCCGCGAGTTCCCCCGCTCCGCCGACCGCCCCGGGCCCGCAGACCTACCGCCACCACCCGCATGACGGCCGACCGGATCGAGGACCCCGTGAGCGACCTTCCCTTCGGATTCGGCGTTCCGCCAGAGGAGCCCGAGGACGGCAAGGCCAAGCCCGAGGACGCCAAGGGCGGGCCCGGCGACGAGCAGAAGAAGGACCAGGGCGGTCCGCAGCCGTTCGGCTTCGCCGGCAACCCGTTCGGCGCGCTGTTCGGGATGGGCATGCCCGGCGGCCCCGGCGCGCCCGGCGGCCCCGGCGGCCCCGGCGGCCCCGGCGGCGCCGACAACCCGTTCGCCGCGATGTTCGGCGGCCTCAACCCGAACGACCTCGGCGCAGCGTTCCAGCAGCTCGGGCAGATGCTCTCGTTCGAGGGCGGCCCGGTGAACTGGGACCTCGCCAAGGACATCGCCCGGCAGACCGTGGTGGCCGAGCCCGCCGAGGGCAAGAGCAAGGACCGGTCGGTGAGCGCCGCCGAGCGCTCCGCCGTCGACGAGTCGCTGCGCCTCGCCGACCTCTGGCTCGACGGCGCCACCGAGTTCCCCTCCGGCGCCGGCACCGCCGTCGCCTGGAGCCGCGCCGAGTGGATCGAGGCCACCCTCCCGGTCTGGAAGGACCTCGTCGACCCGGTCGCCGAGCGGGTCGGCAACGCCATGGGCGGCGTGCTGCCCGAGGAGATGCAGGCGATGGCCGGCCCGCTGATGGGCGTGATGCGCTCCATGGGCGGCGCCATGTTCGGCACCCAGATCGGCCAGGCGCTCGGCGCGCTCGCCGCCGAGGTGGTCGGCTCCACCGACGTCGGCCTCCCGCTCGCCCCGGCCGGCCGGGCCGCGCTGCTGCCGCAGAACATCGCCGAGTTCGGCGAGGGCCTGAACGTCCCCGCCGACGAGGTCCGCCTCTACCTCGCCCTGCGCGAGGCCGCCCACCAGCGCCTCTTCGCCCACGTGCCGTGGCTGCGCGCCCACCTGTTCGGCGCCGTCGAGGCCTACGCCCGCGGCATCAAGGTCGACACCTCGCGGATGGAGGAGCTGGTCGGCCAGCTCGACCCGAGCAACCCCGAGGCACTCCAGGAGGCCCTGGCCGGCGGCCTGCTCCAGCCCGAGGACACCCCCGAGCAGAAGGCCGCGCTCGCCCGGCTGGAGACCGCACTGGCGCTGGTCGAGGGCTGGGTCGACGCGGTCGTCCACGCCGCCGCCGAGCCGCACCTGCCGCAGTCCGCGGCGCTGCGCGAGACCGTCCGCCGCCGCCGCGCGGCCGGCGGACCCGCCGAGCAGACCTTCGCCACCCTGGTCGGTCTGGAGCTGCGCCCGCGCCGGCTGCGCGACGCCTCCCGGCTCTGGGCGCTGCTCGCCGACGCCCGGGGCATCGAGGGCCGCGACGACCTCTGGCAGCACCCCGACATGCTCCCCACCGCCGCCGACCTGGACGACCCGGACGCCTTCGTGCACCGGGGCGCCACCCACGGGCTGGAGGGCGGCCTCGACTTCGACGCCATCGACAAGCTGCTCGGCGAGGCCGCCGCGGGCAGCGCGCCGGGCGCCGCGAAGCCGGACCTGCAGAAGAAGGACGACGAGGACGGGAAGGGCGAGCCCACCGCATGACGCCCACCGAGACGGGCTCCTCCGCCCTGCACGCGGACGCCGTCACCACCCTGGACCGCTGGCACCCGGCCGACCCGGAGCAGGAGCTGCTGCGCCGGGACTACCTCGCCCACCTCGCCGAGCAGCCCGAGGGCCTGTTCCGCTCCTGCCTGCCCGCGCACGTCACCGCGAGCGCCGCGGTCGTCGACCCGGCCGCCGGGCGGGTGCTGCTCACGCTGCACCCCAAGGTCGGCCGGTGGCTGCAGATGGGCGGCCACTGCGAGCCGGGCGACCGCGACCTGGCCTCGGCCGCGCTGCGCGAGGCCACCGAGGAGTCGGGCATCCCGGACCTCGTGCTGCTGGCCGCGGACGGCCTGCCGGTGCCGGCCAGGCTCGACCGGCACCAGGTCCGCTGCACCGGCAAGGACCAGCCGGAGAACACCCACCTGGACGTCCAGTACATCGCGGTCGCCCCGCCCGGGGCGCAGGCGCTGATCAGCGAGGAGTCGCTGGACCTGCGCTGGTTCGACTACGACCGCCTGCCCGAGCTGACCGACCACTCGGTGCGCGACCTGGTGGCGCGAGCCCGGAAACTGACCGGCTGACGCCGGGGTGCGGCCCTGCGAAGGGGCGCGGACCGGCATGGTCCGCGCCCCTTCCACGTATCCGGACGGTCGGCCCGGCCTGACTCCTGAGGCCGGCCGGTCAGCCGCAGGAGTCGGCGGGGTCCGGGTCCTGCGGACCGGCGTGCCGGGCCCCCGGGATGTGCGGCAGCCGCGCCGCCGACACCACGCCCTCCAGGTAGCCGCGGGCCCGCTCGGTGCGCGGATAGGCCTCCAGGAGCGCCCAGAAGGCGGGTCCGTGGTCCGGCACCAACAGGTGGGCCAGCTCGTGCAGCAGCACGTAGTCGACGACGTACTCCGGCATGCCCTGCAGCCGGTGGGAGAGCCGGATGGTCCGTTCGCTGGGCGTGCAGGAGCCCCAGCGCGAGCTCTGGTTGGTGACCCAGCGGACCTGCAGCGGCAGGGCCCGGCCGCCGAGGTAGTCGGCGGACAGCTCGCGCGCCCGCGCCGCCAGGGCGTCGTCGCCCAGCACCCGGCGGCTCTCCTGGGCGGCCAGCTTCTCCAGCATCTGGGCGACCCAGCGCTGCTCCTCGGCGTGCGACATCCGGGCCGGGATCAGCACGATGGTGCGGTCGCCCTCGCGGTACGCGGAGACGGTGCGGCTGCGACGGGCGCTGCGGCGGACCTCGACCCGGGAGCGGTCGGGGTGCCGGTCGGCGTGGCCGTCCGCGTGCGGGGCGGTCGGCGGGGCGTCCCCGGAGCTCGGCCGCTGGTCCGGGCGCCCGCGCGTGCTCGGCGCCGCCACCTGCGACCCGGACGCTGCACGGGCACGCCGACGCGACGCCGGGGGATGGGAGTCCCGTTCGGCTGCCATGGCACACGACGTTACCCGGTACCACTGACAGAAGTCCGCTGCCGTGGCCGAAATCTTTCGTGGAGTGATCGGGAACGAAAAGCCGACGGCAGGTGTCCGGAACCCGACCCCTGACCGACCGGCGGGTTATCCACAGGGCGTGCGAACGGATCTTGTGATCATGAGTCCGGACCTGTGGACAACCCGGCGCACGGGGCCCGAACGATCGGGCATCCTGCCGGCTGTGACTCCGATCGATAGCTTGCGAATCCGATCCCTATCTTGCGAGTGGTGGTCTGCGAGTCGATCGCGTCACGTTGAGTAGTGATCATGTGCGGTATTCGGCCGTTGTGAGGTTCGTGGCCGTGCTGTTGTGGGCTGGTGGGCACTTCGGCGAGGACCTCCCTGATCGGGTCCGACTTGTGCGGCTTGGACGAGCTGCTGGTTCCGTACACGGGTGACGGTTCCGTACGCGGTCGTCTGCACCTGGGTGGTGACTGGCTGCGGCGTTGGGTCGGGACGTGGCTGGTTGGCGGGGGTGAGGTCTCGTGGCCGCTGCGGGACATGGCGGCTGTTCCGGTGTTGTCGTCGAGGCCTGTGCGGCGGTTCACCTGGCGGGCCCGGCAGGGCCATCGGCCCGGGTTGCAGTTCATGGTTTCCACGGGGCGGCACCACGGGTTCGAGTCACTGGAGGAACAGCGGCTACTGCTCGCGCTGGACTTCGCGGGCGTGGTGGAGGTGCTGCCGCAGCCGTTCGAGCTGGACTTCGAGCACGCTGACGGCCGGAGCCGTCACGTCCCGGACTTCCTGGCGCTGATGCCGGGCGGAGGGCTGTGGTTGTTCGACGTCCGTCCACAGCGGCTGATCGGGCCGGACGATGCGGTGAAGTTCGCCGCAGCACGGGAGGCCGCGGCTTCCTGCGGCTGGCGCTACTCGGTGGTTGCGGCCTGGCGGGAGAACGTGGTGCCCTCGCTGGATCACCTGTCGTCCCAGCGCCGCCCGCTGCCGGACCGGCTCGGGCTGGAGGGCGAGCTGATCACGGCGGTGGCCTCCGGTCCATTGCTGTTCAGGGAGTTGGTCGCCGCGACCAGGTGGCCGGTGATCGCACGGGCTCATGCAACGCATCTGCTCTGGCACCGACGTCTCGGCGTCGACCTGGGGCAGCCGCTGGGTGACGGCTCGTTGGTCTGGCCGGCCCGCGTCGGGGGCGCGTGATGGCGGCCGGGCGCGGAGCGCTCACCCTGGCACCGGGGGTCGTGGTGCTCCTGGGCGGTGTCGAGTGGACGGTCACGGAGATCGAGCCGCAGTTCGGGCGGCTGACGCTGACCGATCGGGACGGCGGATCCCAGACGCGTTCGATCGCCTGGCTGGTCAACCACCCGGATGCCCGGGCAGGTCGGGCGGCGTCGCCCGAGGCTGCGGCGGGACCGGGGGTCCAGCCTCCGGGCCTGGCCGACCTGACCGGGGACCAGCTGCGGCGGGCCAGGCTGCGGGCCGAGCACGTCCGCGAGGCGGTGACCGGGTTCCGGGACGGGGACGCGTCGCTGGCCCGGCCGGGCGAGCCCCGTCCCGCCTACGATCCGGCCCGCACGACGCTGACCGAGCGCCGGCTGGCGAAGGTGGTCGAGCTGAAGGCGATGCCGCCGGATGAGGCGGCCATGCTGGGGCTTTCCCAGCTGGGACTTCGCACGCTCCAAGGCTTGTCGACGGTCCCGCCGCAGGACCTGGTGCTGGCCTGCGCAGACGGCCGGTGGACCCGGCGGCGGGGTCCGCGCCGCAGCATCACTGAGGAGATCCGGGAAGGGATCTTCGCGGTCCGCAAGGAGTGCGAGGGTCGTTCACGCATCAGCATGAGCGCGAAGCACAGGCTGCTGCACCAGTACATCCGCGAGAAGTTCCCCGACTTCCCGCCAGAGAAAGTGCCCTGCCGGGACACGTTCGCGGCCGTCTGGCAGGAGTGGTTCGGGCCGGCGGGCGGGCGCCAGCGTTACCTGCGGTCGGCAACTGCCGCCGCCGAAGCTGGTGTCGAGGCCCGGGTCGTGGTCCACCGGCCCGGACAGGTCCTGGCCTTGGACTCGACTCCGTTGCCGGTCAAGCTGCGCGAGTCCGTGTTCGGCGAGCCCGTCGGGGCGACGCTGACGATCGGCCTGGACCTGTTCACGCACTCGGTCCCCGCTTTCCGGCTCACCCCGCAGGCGGATCAGTCGGTCGACATCGCGATGCTGCTGCGGGACGTGATGCTGCCCCTGCCGATGCGCCAGGGCTGGGGCGAGGACATGGCCTGGCCCTATCCCGGCGTCCCGGCCGAGATCGTCGCCGAGTTCGCCGGCCACGACGTCGCGGCCCTGCCGTTCTTCACCCCGGAGACGGTCACCACCGATCACGGCAGCTCCTACAAGAGCCACGACTTGGTGGCGGCCGAGCGCGAGCTGGGCTGCAACATCCTGCCCGCCAGGGCGCTTCGGCCGACCGACAAGTTCGCCGTCGAACGCGCGTTCTCCACGTTCAAGACGCTGCTGTTCGAGCACCTTCTCGGCTTCACCGGCACGGACGTCGCAGACCGCGGGAGTGATCCGGAAGCGGACGCGGTGCTGACGTTCGCCCAGATGGAACACCTCATCGCGTCCTGGGTCGTCCGGATCTGGCAAAACCGCGAATTGGGCGAGTATGCCCCCGCCTGGGGACCGGGCGAGCGCCACAGCCCCAACTCGCTTTTCGCCGCCGCGATGCAGCAGGGCGGCTTCTCCCTGCGGATTCCCGAGCCGAGTCTCTACTACCGGCTCCTGCGAAGGCACTACGTCAAGGTCAACCCGCACCGCGGGGTCAAGATCCTCGGCCTTTGGTATCGCGGCGACGTCCTCAAACAGTCCCGCTACCAGCAGCCGTCCGACCGGGGCGGCAAGCACGCCGGGAAGTGGGTCGTTGGGAGCGACCGGCGCGACCGGCGGACGGTGTTCTTCCAGGACCCCGACGACCACGACCTCTGGCACCCACTTCGCTGGAACGGGTTGCCGCCGGAGGGCGAGGTGCCCGCCTTCTCGGACAAGACCGCAGCCGACCTGCTCGCCGAGGTGCGGCGGGCGGGCCTGGCGCCCGGCACGGACGCCGACCTGCTGCCGGTCCTGCTGAAGCTGCTGGGATCGGTCACCCCGGTCGCTGCTTGGCCGACCCAGGCCACGAAGAAGGAGCGGGCCGCGCGCTCCCGCGAGCACGCCCGGGCCCAGGCGGCAGCCGCCGACCACCCTCGTCCCCAGGCCGCTTCCGATGCGCCGGAGGTGATGGCTGAGCCCTGGGACCGGCACGCGCGGACGGTCCAGCGGGCGGTCGACGCCGACCGGCGCCGTCGCCGGGAGCGGGCCGCGCCCGCCGCGCTGGTCGCTCCCCCGCTGCTGGAGGAGTCCCTGCGCGGCAACTTGTTCCTGCTACCGGCCGCCGCCCCCGACGATCGGGCGGGCGATGAACCACGGGAGAACACGTGACAGCACCGAAGTCGGGCGATCCGTTGGAGGGCTGGCCCTCGCGGGGGCGGATCGCCGAGCTGATCCTTCGGCCCCGGCCGCACCGCGACACCTTCGAGGGCTGGCAGCACTACCGACTCACCCGCGCCGAGCTGGTCCCGCCGCCGCAGCTGACGCCACGCCAGTGGTCGACGCTGGCGGACGCCCGCCGGTTCGACTACGACACCTTCCGCCGTCTGACGAACGTCAACCTGCCGTTGCAGCAGACCCCCATGGCGGCGAAGGTGACCCGGCTGATCAAGCGCCGGCTGCACGGCAACGCGCTCAAACAAGACGACCCGACGCTGGCCGGCGTGATGGTCAGCGGCTTCGGCCACTACGGCAAGACCGCAACGGTCAGCGCGGTCTGCGCGGCATTCGAGGACTCCTGGCTCCAGCTTCACGACTTCCTCAACCCGGCCGCCGTCCCGGGCACGGCCGACCTGCACGCGCCGGTCGTCTATGTCTCCACCCCGGTGACCGCGACGCCGAAGAGCACGTGCGCGGCCATCCTGCGGTTCTTCGGCGCCGACATGCGCGCGTCGGCGACGCTGCCCCGCCTGGTCCAGATGGTCGCGGACTCTCTGCGAGACCATGGTGTCAGGGCGCTGGTCCTGGACGACATCAGCCGGCTGCGGATGCACCGCGCGGACGACCAGGACGTCCTCGACCTGATCCGCGCCTTCATGAGCCTGAACGTCACGCTGATCCTCACGGGGGTGAACATCCCCGGCACCGGGCTGCTACGCGAGGCGAAGTGGAGCGCGAAGCAACGGCAGTGGGTCATGCCGCCGCTGGAGACCAGTCGGGTCAACGGCCTGGAGCTCACCCAGACCGAGCACCGCTTCGAGCTGGTCGAGATGGACCGCTTCCGCTACACCACCAGCGACCAGATCCAGGCGTTCCTCGCCCATCTGCACGGCGTCGAGGCCCACCTGCGACTGCTGAAGGCGAAGCCGAGGATGCTCACCGGCGGCACCATGCCGGAGTATCTGATGCGCCGCACCGGCGGAGTCGTCGGGCTTCTGGGCCGTCTGATCGAGGACGGCTGCCAGGAGGCCATGGACAACGGCCGGGAGATGCTCGACGAGTCCTTGCTGGACGAGATCGTGGTCCGCCGCGACGACCCGGATCTGGCACCAGACGAGCTCGACCCGCAGGCTCCGCCCGAACCCGCCGCACGGCCGGCCCGCCAGCGCCGCAGTCGCGGCCGGAACACGGTCTTCGACGACCACGGCCCGCAGGCAGCGACCGAATCGGCCGGCTGATCCATGCCCCCTCCGACTGCCCGCCTGCCCCGGTCGCTCATCCCGCTGCCGGGAGAGAGTCTTCCCGGCTTCCTGCTGCGGCTGGGCCATCGCCTGGACTCTCCCCCTGGGCTGATGCTCTGGCGATGCGGTCTTGCCGGCGCCAACCCGACAGCCCATCAGGCTGCCGCCAGTTACCTGTTCCTGCTTGACGCCAGCAAGCGCGAGCGCTTCGCCCAGGTCACCGGGACGTCCGCCGAGATCGCCGACCAGCTCACCCTGCGTCCGCTGATCGACCGCTATCCGCCGATCGCCCACGCGCTGATCTCACCCAAGGACCCGAACAGGGCTCCCCGCGGCCGACGCGTCTTCCCGCCGTGGGTGCTGTCCTCCCACAGCCGCTACTGTCCGGCCTGCCTGGCCGGGGACGGATCGCCGATCCAGCAGCGTCACGGCGGCCCCTGGCTTCTGCGCTGGCGGCTGGCCACCAGCTTCGCCTGTCTCAAGCACAACATCCTCCTGGAGCACCGCTGCCCCGACTGCCGTGTTCCGGTCGGCTTCGACAGCACTGGAGACGAGTTCGCCAGGGTCGGGCTGGTCGCCTGGCCGGGCCTGTCCGGCCTTCACCCCGCCTGCTGCCGCAGCCACCGCCGCTCCCTGGGCGATTGCGGCCGGCGCCTCGACGAGCCGGGCAGCCTGCCGAGCATCGCCCTGACGCCGGAACTCGCCCGCCTGCAAGAGCGCCTCGACCATCTCCTCACGCCCCAGGTCGAACCGGCCCGCGCCTTCGAGGCCTTCGCCGACCTCCAGGTCGCCACCTCGATCGTCCTGGCGACCTGGCCAGTTTCGGCACCCGCGATGGCCCCTTCGCACGCCGCGGCCGTCGAGGAGCACCTCGCCGACCAGGACGCGCGCATGGCCGGCTCGGTCCCCCATCGGATCCTCTGGGACAGAGGCCTGACCTGGTCTTTTCTCCCACGCTCGACTCTGGGAACCGCAGCGGTGCTGTCCGCCGCAGACCGTCTGCTCCAGCTGCCCGCCGCGGAACTGCTATCCGAACTCCGCCGGATCACCGGGCAGATTCCCGACCGCGACTTCAAGCGCTGGGGAAAGACCTGGAGAATCCTCAGCAACGACGCATCCGTCGGTTTCCGCGCTCAGGTCACCGAGGCCATCCCGTCCCTCTTCCCCGTCCGGCCCCGCCGGATCCTTCCCGCAGACGTCTGGTCACGCGCCCGGGTCATCCCCTCGTTCCTGCCGGTCCAGCTCGACCAGCAGCACGGTTACCGTCCGGAGCAGATCCCCCAGGAGCTGCCCGAACACTGGGTCCGCATTTTCCGTGACGACCCGTCCCTCTCGGTCACCTCGGCGATCCGCCGGCTCCGCCGCACCCTCGCCATCCAGCTCGTCCAGGCCGCTTCCGGCCTGGATGCCCAGCAGGCCGTTGACTACCTCGGTCTCCCGCCCGGCACAGACCTCTTGAAGACCGAGGACACGCCAACCATCAAGCAGGACACCCGCGCAGACGCGGCAGAACTTCGCAAAGGCCTTGCCCGGCTGGCCGAGCATCTGGCATCGCTGCCGCCCGACCACCGCGCCGACTACCGGCTCCGCCGGCAGCATTTCGCGGCCTGGCACCTCGGCCGCGAAGCCTTCGAAGAGCTACGCGACCTCTTCGTCACCGCCAACGGACGACAACCGCCGGTCCCCTCAGCTCGCCTGCACGACGCCCTCTCCGCTCTCATCTGGCGGCGCGTCACCGGCAGCGAATACTGCCTGGCCCCCTGTTTCCGCCCGCCGTTCTCCCCCGCAGGCCGCCGAGCCGACTCCATGACCGCCGAGGTCCGCCTCGCCCGACTGATCGAACAGGCTCGGCCCAAGTCTCCCTACCGCGTCCTTCTGCCTGCGCTGGAGCAGTACGCGCGCGACATGGTGATGTCCTTCGAACAAAGCAATCCACCACTATCGGCGATCACCACCACACCCATCACCGCAACTACCTTGCAAAGTCAAGCCACGCAGCCATAACCACACCATGCCTATTTCCACGACGTGACGCTCACGGTGGCAGGGCATAGCTTCAAGACTCGCGCTGCCCAGAACGCGGCCAGCAGGTCACGGCCTCGTTGGCCAGCCTGGCTTTTCGATCAGTTCGTCATCACCTTCGATCGCGAGTGTGAAGCCATCGCAGTCAAGCCCGCTAGCAAGTAACCCGACGCTCCAGCGCACCCCGATGGCCTATCAGGAGAAGCCAACACCTAGAGGCTGTGTACAAGATCGAGAGGAAGGTCCGACCAAAGAAAGGTCAGTCCCGTGGCTCCTGTTGATCCACATTGGCTGGAGGGGCTGCCCCCCATTCCGGATTCCTGGCAGCTCTCCGACGAGAATGCAGCGCGACTCGACCGCATGATGGGCAGGCTGCCGAGCCAGCTCCGAAAGTCCGCTTATTGGACGTTGCGAGTTTCCGAGGTCACGAACGAATACATCGCCGTCATCCCAGCCGAAGGGCTAACTCCCGGATTCCAGTACGCGGGCGTCGGTTTTCTCGATCCGGATTTGGACCGCGTTGACCCTGGAACCTTCGGCGTGATCATGTACTCCACGGTCGAGCCGACCGAACAACAGGAACGAGATATCGCCGTTCTCACCATCGAGGAACGCTTCCGCTTTCCGGTCGTGTGGCGCACCGTCTTCTTCGAAGAGCACGTTTCGGTGACGTCCGCCCCGGGAGGTTCGGTTGCCTGTTGGGCGCGCTCTCGAATTAAGAGACCGAATCCTCGCGAGGGCTGGCTAACGGCTGCGCATGTTGTGCGATCAAGCCGGAACAATGCGGTATTCTCAGATGGTGGCGTCGGCCAGGTTGTCGACCAGGCCTCAGTTTGCATTGACGCGGCAGTCGTAAGCACATCACAGCCTCTCACCAACCGGTCTAAACTGACGGTCACCCCTGCCGTACCTGGGCTCGCTGTCAGTTTTCCCCAGCTAGCAGGAGGCACCGTTTCGGCGACCATCTGGGAGGTCGCCAGCACCTTCGGCCAGCTAAGCTCGGCCCATTTTCCATTGCGCTTTGCGATGGATACGCAGGGAGTTCCTGGCGATTCAGGTTCGCTCATCTCATCAACCCATGGAGATATCGTCGGGATTTATCTAGGGTCATATACATCATCCTCTGCCCAGGCAGTTTCATACCCAACTGGTGGTGTGGGGCTCTCGGCAGAGCACCTTGAGGCACTCATGGGAATGGAATTCTATTCATGAGCGAGCAGAATGAGAAGCCGGCACCCGGCACCGTGAAGATCATGATTCCGGTATGGGAGGAGGTGGAGTCGCAAGAGATTGCTTCGGATCAGTTTGGAGGATCCGAGGATGAGACATTTCAACAGGAGGGGAAGAGACTGGACAAGGTCAAACGGGTGGTACTACGAAAGGGAACCGAGCTCGCGGATGTCCATCTCGACGAGAAATCCTACAACGATATCTGCAGCCAAGTTTTCAATCTGGTTGCAGCGCAAGAAAAGACCCAACCAGAAGCCCGAAAAGATGGCGGCTTCCGGGTCGATGAGATCACGGTCCGTCTGGGCGTTCACGCCCAGGGCGCAATCGCCTTTATTGCCGAGGCAGGCGTTGAGGCCTCGATCGAGGTCACGTTCAAACGAAGCCACTGACTCTCAAAGTGCCGCACAATGTATTTTTGTGGCTCGACCTAATCAGCGGCCAGCCTCGACGGGCCAGCCGCCGACACGGACCTTCCTCGATGCGGCCTCACCCCCCTACTTCCACCCGCCGTTCTCCCCCTCAGGCCGCCGGGGCAACTCGATGACCATCGAGATCCGCCTCGCACGGCGGCTCGAACAGACTCGGCCCAGGTCTCCTTACGGCGCCTCCCGCCCGCGCTGGAGCAGTACGCGCGCGACCTGGTGAAGCCCTCGAACAAAGAACTCATCACTGTCGGTGACCGCCGCCACGCCCGACTCGCAAACTAACGGTCGGACCACTCGCAAACTGCGTTCGGAACCGGCTCCTGCGTGGCGAGTTATCCACAGGGAGAACCCGGGACCCGCTTCGCAAACTAACGTCAGGAGTCACACCGGCAGCCGTCCGGAAACGATCGGAAGGGAGGCCGCCGTGCGCCTCGCCCTGAAGCCCGCCCTGTCCCGCGGCTGGAGGGACTCCGGGACCCTGCAGTTCGGCACCGTCCAGCGCTACGCCGGGGTGCTCGACAACGTGGACGCCACGCTGCGCGACTTCCTGGAGCTGCTCGACGGGACGCGCGACCGGGCCGCCCTGCTGGAGGCCGGCGAGCGGGTGGGCCTCGGGCGGGAGCCGGCCGGCGCCCTGCTCGACCGGCTGGAGCGGACCGGGCTGCTCGACGACGCCGACGCCGCCGGCGCCGCGCTGGACCGGTTCCCCCAGCCGCTCCGGGAGCTGCTCGGCCCCGATCTCGCCTCCCTCTCGCTGGTGCACTCCGGCCCGGGCGCCGGGCC
Organism: Kitasatospora hibisci; assembly: GCF_043950205.1. Taxonomy (NCBI): domain Bacteria; kingdom Bacillati; phylum Actinomycetota; class Actinomycetes; order Kitasatosporales; family Streptomycetaceae; genus Kitasatospora; species Kitasatospora hibisci. Next base: position 3,187,175 of record NZ_CP171642.1, read on the forward strand.
CGCCGTCCTGGCCCGGCGCAGCGAGCACCGGGTGGAGGTCCACGGCGCCGGGCGGGTCGGCGCGGCGATCGCCGCCGTCCTCGCCGCGGGCGGCACCGGCACGGTCACCCTGGCGGACCGCGGCCGCGTCCGGCCCGGGGACTGCTCCCCTGCCGGGCTGCCGGCGTCCGACGTCGGTCGGCTGCGGGCCACCGCCGCCCGCGAGGCCGTCGACCGGGCCTCGGCCCGGCGGGCACCGTCCGGCCCGCGACACGGCCCCGACCGGCGCCCGCCCGACCTGGTGGTGCTGGCGCCCCGGGACGGCAGCGGCGCCTTCGCCGGCGGCACGCCCGCCGCACGGCAGCTGTTGCGCGGCGGCGTCCCCCACCTGTACGTCGGGGTGGTCGAGGAGATCGGCGTGGTCGGCCCACTGGTGGTGCCGGGCCGTTCGGCCTGCGGCCACTGCCTGGTGCTCGCCCGCGAGGACGAGGACGCGGCCTGGCCCCGGCTGCTCGCCCAGCTCGCCGACGAGGGCCCCGGCCGGGCCCGTACCCCGGCCTGCGACACGGCGCTCGCCACCGCCGTGGCCGGACTCGCCGCCCTGCACGTCGGGCTCCACCTCGACGGGCTCCGCGCGCCCAGTGTGAACGGCTGGTGCGAGGTCTCGGCGGCGGACGGCATGGCCCGCCGGCTCCGGCTGAAGGGGCATCCGGACTGCGGCTGCCTGTGGCAGCCCCTGCCGCCGGGCTGAGGCCCCGCCCGAATCCGCCGCCCTCCCGGCGGTGTGACTCGAATCACGGTCGCGCGGGCCGGGCGGATCGCCCACCATGGGACGACCCTGCGCGGCCGGCCGGCGCCGACGGGCCGGGCGTCGGCGGCCCGGCCTGCGGCCCGGCGATCGCCCGGACGCCGCCGGACGCGGCGACCGGCCCGGGGGGCCGCCGCCCGGCAGCGGATTCCCGAGCGGTCGCCGGCTTCGGCTGAGCGGCGCCCGGCTCGGCGGGTCCGGAGATCCGGGCCGGGGCCGGGGAGGTCAGCGGGCACAATGGCGTAGTGACGGTCGGCCCCCGACGACGGGGTGCCGTGGGCGTGTGAATGGAGGCCCGGGTGAGCGATCTTCCGCGCAAGGCAGTGACCCGCACGGCACGGCTCGCCGCCCTGCCCCTGGGGATCGCGGGTCGAGCCACGCTCGGTCTGGGCAAGCGGATCGGCGGCCGGTCGGCCGACGTGGTGACGGCCGAGCTCCAGCAGGCCACCGCCGACCAGTTGTTCAAGGTCCTCGGCGAGCTCAAGGGCGGGGCGATGAAGTTCGGGCAGGTGCTGTCCGTCTTCGAGGCTGCGCTGCCGGAGGAGGTCGCCGGCCCCTACCGGGCGGCCCTGACCAAGCTGCAGGACGCCGCTCCCCCGATGCCCGCGGCCAAGGTGCACGCGGCGCTCGCCGAGCGGCTGGGCAAGGACTGGCGGGGGCTGTTCCTGGAGTTCGACGACCGGCCGGCGGCCGCCGCGTCGATCGGCCAGGTGCACAAGGCGGTCTGGCACGACGGCCGTACGGTCGCCGTCAAGGTCCAGTACCCGGGCGCGGGCGACGCCCTGCTGGCGGACCTCTCGCAGCTGAGCCGGGTGGCATGGCTGCTCGGTCCGCTGATCCCCGGCCTCGACATCAAGCCGCTGATCACCGAGCTGCGCGAGCGGGTCGCCGAGGAGCTGGACTACGAGCTGGAGGCGCAGGCCCAGCGCCGGCACTCCGAGGAGTTCGCCGAGGACCCGGACATCGTGGTGCCCGGGGTGGTGGCGCAGGCCGACCAGGTGCTGGTCACCGAGTGGATGGACGGCACCCCGCTGGCGGAGGTGATCTCCGGCGGCACCCAGGAGGAGCGCGACCGGGCGGGACAGCTGCTGGCCCGGTTCCTGTTCGCCGGCCCGTCCCGGACCGGACTGCTGCACGCCGACCCGCACCCGGGCAACTTCCGGCTGCTGAAGGACGACGGCCCGGCCGCCGGCTGGCGGCTGGGCGTGCTGGACTTCGGCACCGTGGACCGGCTGCCGGGCGGGCTGCCCGCCCCGATCGGCGCCTCGCTGCGGATGGCGCTGGACGGCGACGCGGCGGGCGTCCTGGAGATGCTGCGCGAGGAGGGCTTCGTCAAGCCCTCGATCGAACTGGACCCGGACGCGGTGCTGGACTACCTGCTGCCGATCATCGAGCCGGCCACGGTGGACACCTTCCACTTCACCAGAGCCTGGATGCGGGCCCAGGCGGCCCGCATCGCCGATCCGCGCTCGCCCGCGTACAACCTGGGCAAGCAGCTCAACCTGCCTCCGGCCTACCTGCTGATCCACCGGGTCACCCTGAGCACCATCGGGGTGCTCTGCCAGCTGGGTGCCAACGCGCCGTTCCGGGCGGAGATGCTGCGCTGGCTCCCCGAGTTCGAGCCGGCCCCGAGGGTCTGAGCCCGACGGCACCACGGCCGCAGGCCGCTCCCCACTCGGGGGAGCGGCCTGCGGCGCGACGGGGGTGAAGCTCTCCGGCTCCGGGCGCTACATCAGCGCGACGGCGATGGCCTTGCGGGCCCGCAGCGAGGCCCGCTCGGCCTTCTGCTTGAGCCGCCGGGCGCGGACGACCCGGGAGACGAGCCGTTCGTGCTCGGCCTCCTGCAGGCGCTCTTGCATATGGGCCCGGGCCAGGGATTCGTGGAGGAGTTGCATTTCGAGGGTCCTGTTCTGGATCTGAAGTTCGGTGGTCTGCTCGGCGCGGACGGTCGGATCGATGGCGGCGGCGGTCATGTGGTGGTCCTGCTCGTGGTGATGCGCTGGGAAGTGGACGGTGCGGGCTGCGTCGGCCTTGGCGGCGGCGATTCGCACGGAGCGGCGGAGGGCGGTGTCCAGCGGGGGCTGCTCTCCCCGGCGGACGGCCTCGGCTCCGAGCGCGGGGTTCACGCCGCGACCTCGGTCTTGCGCGGACGGCCACGCGGCCGCTTGCGGGCCACGACGACGCCCTGGACGAAGAGCTCGCCACCCCAGACGCCCCACGGCTCGCGCCGCTCCAGCGCACCGGTCAGACAGGCGTCCTTGACCGGGCAGGTGCCGCAGAGGGACTTCGCGTACTCGACGTCGGCCGGCGTCTCCGCGAAGAAGACCTCCGGGTCGAAGGCGCGGCAGGGGATGGGGAGACCGAGCGCCTCGGCCTGCTCGATCGTGGTGAGCTGCATCAGGGAAACCTCCGGGGGGTCGGCCTGGTCGGCCTTGGTGGTCTGACTTGTCGTCGGTACGGACGGGGTGGGCGGCGTGATGACCGTGGACACTGTGGGCGTCTTCCTCGTCTTCTCAGTGGGTCCGGCCAGCTGACTGGTGGGGCTGGGCCGGAGGCCCCGGGGGGCCTGGGTGGTCTTGCGTACCGGACAAAACAGAAGGGCCGCGGATCCCGGTGTGACGGGTTCCGCGGCCCTGGAGGTGCCGACCTGAGGCTGACTCAGGTTCGTTCTCTCCAGGGTTCAGGCCCGCGGAAGGCCCGCATCCGGATGGCCGTGGCGCCCGTAAAGGCGGCCGTGGCCGTGATGATCTGCTGCTTGTTCTGCTTCTGGGCGTTTCCGGCACCGATGACCTGCGCATAGCCGCCATGCTTGGCAGCGGCTACGGCCGCCTTCGGTGCCTGGGTCGGTCGCTCATCACGCAGGGAGCGCGAAAGCTCGACCGAGGCCCAGTCACGGGACAGACCGGCCTCGACGGAGGTGCCGCCGATACCGCGCTCCATGCCCGTGCCGCAGAGGTCAGTGTGTCCGAGACCACTGACAGCGGAGGCGAGGGAAGCGGGGACGACGGAGACACCGGTGGCGTCGAGACCCAGACCGGTTCCGCCCAGCACGGCGAGAGCCCTCAGGCGGGCGGCACGCAGGGAGGTAGCGACGACGGTCTGGCCAGTCATTTTGGTGATCATGGTGGTTTCCACTGCCTTCGCCTCCTCTCGGCGTCTCGCGGAGCCTGGTCTCCCGGGCTCCGAACTGTTCGGATGTCTGTCTCGGTGGTGCAGGTGAAGCTCTGTGGTGCAGCTAAGTCGGCGGGCGCACAAGGACACGGCACGGGCGTCACCCCGTGCGATCGCGTCCCCTTGACCGCTCCGGCAGGCTATTGCGCTCCCGGTACGGCGCGCAAACTATTTTTCCGGCGAGTTTCCCGATGAGTTCCCGGGCGCCGAACGGCACCGCCTCGCATCGCCCAGGACCGGCTCAGGCCGGTTCGCCCGGCTCGCCGTCCACGACGTCGACCGGATCCTCCTCGGGCTCCTCCCCCGCACACAACGAGAGCACGGCGGCCCCGTACTTGTCCAGCTTCATCGCGCCGACCCCCGAGATCACCGCCAGCTCCTGCCGGCTCGCGGGGACGTCCTCGGCGATCGCCATCAGCGTCGCGTCGGTGAAGACGACGTAGGCCGGCGCGCCCTGCTTCCGGGCCTGCCCGGCCCGCCACTCGCGCAGCCGCTCGTACAGCGCCTCGTCCATCGTCGAGGGGCAGCTCTCGCAGCGGCGCAGCTTGCGCTCGACCGCCTCGGTGAGCACCCGCTCGCAGACCCGGCAGGTGACCGGGCCGCGCACCCGGCGGCCGGCCTGGCGCTCGCCCGGCTCGACGCCGCCGCGCACGCCCCGGCCCCCGGAGCGTGCACCCGGCGCGCCGGACCCCGGGCGCAGCCCGTCCAGGAACCGGGTCGGCTTCCGGCTCGCCCGGCCGCCCGGGGAGCGGGAGAGCGCCCAGGAGAGCGAGAGGTGCTTGCGGGCCCGGGTGACGCCGACGTAGAGCAGCCGGCGCTCCTCCTCGACCTGCTCGTCGGTCTTGGCGTAGATGATCGGCAGGGTGCCCTCGGTGAGGCCGACGAGGAAGACGGCGTCCCACTCCAGGCCCTTGGCGGCGTGCAGCGAGGCCAGCGTGACGCCCTCGACGGCCGGCGCGTGCTGCGCGGCGGCGCGGGCGTCCAGCTCGGCGACGTAGGCGGCGAGGTCGGCGGGCCCCCCGGCGGCGGCCTGGGCGCGCTCGAACTCCTCGGCCAGCCGGACCAGGGCGGCCAGCGACTCCCAGCGCTCGCGCACCGCGCCGGAGCCGGCCGGCGGCTCGGCCGTGAAGCCGCGGGTGGCGAGCACCGCGCGGACCTGCGCGGCGAGGCCCGGGGCGCCGTCGGTGAGCGGATCGGAGCCGGCCCGGGCGGCGCCGCGCAGCAGCACCCCGGCGTCGCGCACCTCGGGCCGCTCGAAGAACCGCTCGGCGCCCTTGAGCTGATAGGGGACACCGAGGTCGGAGAGCGCCTGCTCGTAGACCTCGGACTGCCCGTTGGTGCGGAAGAGCACCGCGACCTCGCTGGCGCGCACGCCGGCCGCCAGCAGCTCCTGGATCCGGCGGCCGGTGGTCTCGGCCTCGGTCGGCTCGTCCTCGTACTCGGTGTACACCGGCTCGGGGCCGGCCTCGCGCTGCGAGACCAGCTCCAGCCGGTGCCGGGCGGCCTGCCCGCGGGCCTGGGCGAGCAGCCCGTTGGCCAGGTGGACGACCTGGGGGGTGGAGCGGTAGTCGCGGACCAGCTTGACCACCGTCGCCTCGGGGTGGCGGGTGCGGAAGTTCAGCAGGTAGTCGGGGGTGGCGCCGGTGAACGAGTAGATCGTCTGGCTGGCGTCGCCGACCACGCAGAGGCTGGCCCCGCCGCCTGGGCCGGTCCACTGGTCGAGCAGCCGCTGCTGGAGCGGGGAGACGTCCTGGTACTCGTCGACGGTGAAGTGCCGGTACTGGGCGCGGACCTGGTCGGCGATGTCCGACCGGTCCTCCAGGATGGCGGCGGTGAGCAGCAGGACGTCCTCGAAGTCGATGACGCCGCGGCGGGTCTTCGTCTCCTCGTAGACGCGGTAGACCTGGGCCGTCTCGGCCGGGTCGCGCGGGGCCTCGCGGCCGGACTTCTGCACCGCGGTCGGGTAGTCCTCGGGGCTGATCTGGGTGACCTTGGCCCACTCGACCTCGGCGGTGAGGTCACGCAGCTCGGTGCGCTGGACCCGCAGCCCGCAGCGCGCGGCGGCCTCGGCGACCAACTGGACCTTGCGCTCCAGCAGCTGCGGCACCGGCCCGCCGACGGCGCGCGGCCAGAAGTACTGGAGCTGGCGCAGGGCGGCCGCGTGGAAGGTGCGGGCCTGGACGCCCTCGGCGCCGAGCTGGCGCAGCCGGCCGCGCATCTCGCCCGCCGCGCGGGCGGTGAAGGTGACGGCGAGGACCTGCGCGGGCTGGTAGACGCCGCTGCGCACGCCGTACGCGATCCGGTGGGTGATGGCGCGCGTCTTGCCCGTCCCGGCGCCGGCCAGGACGCAGACGGGCCCGTGCAGGGCGGTGGCGACGGCCCGCTGCTCGGGGTCGAGCCCGGCGAGCACCGCGTCGGGGCCGGTGGCGGGCCCGGCACCGCCGAAGTCGAACGGGCTGCCGCTCAAGAGGTCTTCCTGCATGCGTTCCATCCTCTCAGCCCGGTGGGACAACCCGGGAGGAGTTGTCCACAGGAGCGGTGTGATCGCAGGATGATCGCTGCGCACCACGGCGTGCGCGGCCGACGGGGCGCGCCGGTGCCGCAGGGGACGAGCGAGGAGGCCCCGGGGGACGAGGGGCCACGGAGCGGCGACCGTCGGCACCGGTCCGGGCGCCCGGGGCGGGCCGAGGCCCGGGAGACGGAATGACACGCGCCTTGCGAGCGTTGTCCCGCGCGACCGCACGCCCCCTCTCCGAAGGAGTCCCCTCGATGTCCGGCAGCGTCACGATGTACAGCACGACCTGGTGCGGCTACTGCAACCGGCTCAAGAGCCAGCTGGACCGTGAAGGCATCGGCTACACCGAGATCAACATCGAGGAGGACCCGGCCTCGGCGTCCTTCGTCGAGTCCGTGAACAACGGCAACCAGACCGTGCCGACCGTGCTGGTGGTGCCGGAGGGCGGCGGCGAGCAGGTCGTCATGACCAACCCGAGCCTGCTGCAGGTCAAGAAGGCCCTCGCGGCCTGACCCGCTCCCGGGCACGACGGCCCGGTCCGGCGCGTCACGGCGCGTCGGACCGGGCCGAGTCGACCGGGGCGGCGGGCGCCGGCAGCTGGGCGGCGCGGGCGGCGAGGTCGCCGACGCCGTAGACCAGCCGGCTGCGGTCGGCGGAGTAGCGCGTCTCGATCACCCGGACCGGCCCGCGCCGGTCGTACGTCACCCGGGTCTGGACCACCAGCGGCACCCCGGGGCCGCCCTGGAACCACTGTGCCTCCTCCGGTCCGGGCATCCGCGCCACCAGGTGGTCGACGGCGCCGATCTCGGTGCGGCCCAGCGTGGCGAGCACCGACTCGTCGCCGCCCTCGATCTGGTCCGGTTCCATCAGCGGGGTGCCGGCGGCGAGGCCGGCCCGGTAGTGGCTCTCCTCGATCGAGTAGGGCTCGCGGTCCAGCAGCCGCAGCTGGCGCCGGACCACGATGGCCTCGCCGGCCCGCAGTCCGAGCCGCTCGGCGATGTCGCCCCGGGCCCGGACGATCATCATCTCGAAGTCGACGGTGAGCTCCCGTCCGGCCTCGGCCGCCTCGCCCCGGTAGACGGCGGAGGGCAGCGCCAGGCAGTCCCGCAGCCCGACCAGCGGGTCCCGCGGCACGGACCGCAGCACGGGGCCGTAGGCCCGGTGGTCCAGGACGGGGTGCTCCCGCAGATAGGTGCCCTTGCCCTGGAGGCGGACCAGCCGGCCCTCGTTGACCAGGACGTCGACGGCCAGCCGGACGGTGTTGCGGGCGACTCCGTACTGGCGTTCCAGTTCGCTCTCGACCGGCAGGGCGGCCTGGGCGGTGAACTCGCCCTCGGCGATCCGGCGGCGCAGATCGGCGGCGAGGCGCTGGTATTTGGGGGATTGGGCGGTGCCCCGGGGGATTGTCACCCGAGTGAATGTAGCGAGGGCGGTGACGTCGTTTCAGCCGATTCGGGCAATGTCGGCCGGGATCGCCGCCGCCCCGCGCGGGGCGCCCGTCCGGAGCGCCGGACCAGCCGCAGGAACCGGCCCCTCCGGATACGAACATCCGACCGCAACGGCCTCGGAATATCCGCCAGGATCACCCGTTCGGCCGCATCGGGCGCCTGATCGCCGGACTCGAAAGCGGGCGTGGAACGGAAATGGGGGCGCACGGCATTGGCCGCACGCCCCCAATCCGGGGAATTACCAGCGCGCCGCCGAGGGCAGCGGCCCGCCGTACCAGAGTTCGACCAGGTGACGCGCGATCGAAATCCCTGACGGCGGCAGGATCTCGCCGGCCGCCATGCCGGCCTTCAGCTCCTCGCGGGAGAACCAGCGCGCCTCGGCCAGCTCCTCGCCGTCCACGGTGATCTCCGTCCCCACCGGGTCGGCCTTGCCCATGAAGCCGAGCATCAGGCTGGACGGGAACGGCCACGGCTGGCTCGCCACGTAGGAGACCTCGGCCACCCGGACCCCGGCCTCCTCGAAGACCTCCCGGACGACCGCCTGCTCGATCGACTCACCGGGCTCGACGAAGCCCGCCAGGGTCGACCAGCGGCCCTCGGGCCAGAGCGCCTGGCGGCCGAGCAGGCAGCGGTCCTCCTCGTCGGTGATCATCATGATCACCGCCGGGTCGGTCCGCGGGTAGTGCTCCGCCGCGCAGGAGGTGCAGCGCCGGACGTGCCCGGCGCCGGCCTTCTCGGTCGGGTGGCCGCACCGCGAGCAGAAGCTGTGCAGCCGGTGCCAGTGCTCCAGCGCGACGGCGTGCACCAGCAGTCCGGCGTCCCGGTCCGACAGCAGCCCGCCCACCTCGCGCAGCCCGGCCGGGCGGGCGTCGCCGTCCAGCCGTCCCGGCAGCGACTCGCCGGCCAGCGCGAAGTACGAGACGCCGTCCTCGTCGGTGCCGAGGAAGTAGCGGTCCCCGGTCTGCGGTGCCTCGAAGGAGGGCAGCAGGACCAGCTCGGTGCCCGCCCCGGTGTCCACCACGAACGCCTCGCCGCCCGCGATCGGCAGCACCTTGGTGGTCGGGTGGCTCCACGCGGCCGCGAGCCAGGGCTCGTCGAACCGGTGCTGCGCCGCCCGGTCCACCCCGGCCCGGGCCAGTGCCAGGTGCAGCGGGCGATCGGTCTCAGGCACGGTGCTCAACTGTTCCATCCCCACGTGAAATGCGTCATCCGGATGAGTGGTCCGCCCGCCGGGCGGGCGGCGGTGCCCTCAGGCACCGTCGCCGCCTCCCGGCCGCCAGTTCTCGGCCAGGTCGGCCCAGAGGTACGCGGCCGTCTCCACGCCCTTCGACAGCAGGTCCAGCTCGACCTTCTCGTCGACCGAGTGCCAGCCGTCGGAGGGCACCGAGATGCCGAGGAACAGCACCGGAGCGCCCAGCACGTCCTGCAGGTCGGCGGCCGGGCCGGAACCGCCCTCCCGGGTGAACAGGATCCGCTGCTCGAACGCCCTCCCCATCGCCCGCACGGTGGACTGCAGCGCCGGGTGGTCCAGCGGGGTCAGGCAGGGCCGGGTCGCCCCCGGGAACACCAGCTCGTACCGGATGCCCTCGGGCACCCGCGCGGCCACCCACGCCCGGACGGCCTCCCGGACCTTCTCCACCTCCTGCCCGGCGACCAGCCGGAAGGAGAGCTTCAGGTGCGCCGAGGCCGGGACGATGGTCTTGCCGCCGGGGCCGGTGTAGCCGCCCCAGATGCCGTTGACCTCGGCGGTCGGCCGGGCCCAGATCCGCTCCAGGGTCGAGTATCCCGCCTCGCCCCGGGTGCCGTACGACTTGGCGACCCGCAGCCACTGCTCCTCGTCGAAGGGCAGCTCGGCGAAGAGCTCGCGCTCGCGCTCGGTCAGCTCGATCACGCCGTCGTAGAAGCCGGGGATGTCCACCCGCCGGTCCGCGTCGTGCAGCCCGGCGGCCAGCTCCGCGGCGACCGCGGCCGGGTTGGGGACGGCCCCGCCGAACGAGCCGGAGTGGATGTCGGTGTCCGGGCCGAACAGGTCGATCTGGGCGTCGGCCAGGCCGCGCATGCCGGTGCAGACGGTCGGCGTGGTCTCGGACCACATGCCGGTGTCCGAGATGATCACCACGTCGGCGGCCAGCCGCGCGGCCTCCCGGCGGACCAGGTCGGCGAAGTGCGGCGAGCCGGACTCCTCCTCGCCCTCGATCAGCAGCTTGAGGTTGACGGCCGGCGCGGTGCGCCCGGTGGCGGCCAGGTGGGCACGGACGCCCAGGGTGTGGAAGAACACCTGCCCCTTGTCGTCGGCGGCGCCGCGGGCGAACAGCTGCCGGCCGACCACCGTCGGCTCGAACGGCTCGGTGGCCCAGCCGTCCTCCTTGGCGGCCGGCTGCACGTCGTGGTGCCCGTAGACCAGCACGGTCGGCGCGGACGAGTCCCCGGAGGGCCATTCGGCGAACACCGCCGGCAGGCCGTCCGTCTCCCAGACCTCGGCCACCGGGAAACCGGTGTCCCGCAGCTTCGCGGCCAGCCACTCGGCGGACCGGCGCACGTCACCGGCCCGGTCGGGGTCGGCGGAGACCGAGGGGATGCCCAGCCACTCGGAGAGGTCGGCGAGGAAGGCGGGCTGGTGCTGGTCGATGAAGGAGCGGACGACGCTGTCCGGGGTTCTCGTCATACGGACGACTTTAGTTCGCCCGTGAGGGTGTCCGCCCCGGCCGTCCGGCCAGCGGTCACCGCAGCGGCTGTAACCTCCGTCACCCCCGGCCGCACGGGGGCGGCGGCCGGGGGTGACGGGGCGGTGTCGCGGACGGATGGCCGGCTCAGCCCGTGCGGCGCAGCAGCGAGATGCGCGAGCGGGTGAGCAGGGCGGCCAGCGCCACCGCGATCACGGGCAGGACGACGGCAGTGAGCCCGACCTGCAGCCACGGGAAGACCACCAGGCCCTTGTCCGCGACCTCGTCGGCGGTCATCCCCGGGAAGGTGCTGGCGGCGGCCTCCACCTTGCGCAGCGCCACCGCCGGGACGACGCCGGCGACGACGCCGAGCAGGGCGCCCATCGCGGCGATCACCCCGCACTGGAAGCCGGACAGGGTGCGGCGGATCCGGGGCGCGGCGCCGACCGCGGCGAGCGTGGTCAGGTCGCGCTGGGAGTCGGCCGCGGCGAGGCCGGTGGCGATGCCGGCGGCGCCGAGGGCGACCAGGCCGGCGAAGCCGGCCAGGCCGAGACTGATCAGGCCGCGGTTCGACCGGTAGCCGCGCTCGATCTCGAAGCGGGTGCCGTCGGAGAGCTTGCTGATCGCTCCCGTGGCCTTCTGCTCGGCGCTGTCGGACGGTGCGCTCTCGGGCAGCCAGACCGAGCCGGCGTCGCTGGTGGTCAGGCCGAGCTTGCGGACGGTCTCCGGACCGAGCACGGCCTGGCCGCCGGTCGGGGCGACCGCGGTGGCCAGGACGGCGTCGACCTGGACGTCGTGGGTGACCTCTTCGACGTACCCGTTCGGGTTCGGGGCGGCGTTCTCGTCCCGGGGCTCGACGAGCCGGACGATGATCTTGCCGTCCTTGAGGTACTTGGGATCGAAGACCACGGCCTTGCCCTCGGCCACCGCCCGGGCCGCGGCCGGATCGGTCACGCCGAAGAGGTTGCGCAGCAGGGCGGCGTCGCCGACGGCGAGGTCGCCGAAGGGGTTGACCCGGTAGCTGGGGCGCTCCTTGCAGCGCGGGTCGTCGTGGCGGATCCGCTCGGCCTCCTGGTCCGAGACGGGGCGCGCGTCCCGGGAGTGCAGCGGGCACTGCCGCTCCTTGGGCATCTCGACGGTGGCGTAGCCGCAGTTGCCGTGGGTCACGGCGCAGTCGCCCTTGTAGTCGGCCTTCTGGACGTCGGCCCTGGTGCCGAGGCCGGGGATGTTGTTCTCCACCGCGCCGCGCAGCTTGGGCAGCAGCGCGCCGTCGGCGGCGGAGCCCCAGCCGCTGCTGAGCAGGACCGCGCCGGCGGGGCCGCTGGCCACGTAGCCGCGGCGCTGCTCCTCGTCGCTGCTGGTGGTGTAGACGCCGATCGCGACCGAGCCGGCGACGGCCGCCATCACCGCGGCGACGGCGGGCGCGGTGCGACCGCGGTGGCGGACGGAGTCGCGCAGGGCGAGCCGGGGGCCGAGCGGCAGCCAGCGGCCGAGCCGGCCGAACAGACCGACCAGGAAGGGCGTCAGGGCGACCATGCCGAGCTCGGCGATCACCGAACCGCCGAGGACCGCCAGGCTGCGGCTCCCGAAGCCGCTGGTACCGCCGAGCAGGGCCAGGGCGGCTCCGCCACCGAGCATCACCAGTCCGAGGACGGCCAGCCGGCGGCTCGGCGGCCGGAGCGAGTCGCGGCCGGTCAGCGCGGCGACGACGTCCTGCCGGGAGGCCTGGACGGCGGGCACGACGGCCGCGAGCAGACCGGTGACCAGGCCGATGGCGAGGACGCCGAGCAGGTCGAGCGGCTGCAGGTCGAAGTGGCCGAACCGCTCGCCGGCGGCGTCCTCGGCGCGGGTGCGCAGCAGCGCGACCAGAGCGACGCCGAGGCCGAGGCCCAGGGCGGCGCCGGTGACGCCGAGGACGACGCCGCCGCCGAGGACGACCGCCCGGATGTGGGCGCGGTCACCGCCGCCGGCCGCGAGCAGGCCGAGCTGCCGCCGGGAGCGCCTGGCCCCGACGGCGAAGGCGGGGCCCGCCAGGAGCACGATCTCCAGCAGCGCCATGCCCATCACGGTGGCGACGATCACGACCGAGGTCTTGTCGAGGTAGTCGCCGGACCGGCCGCCGCCCTTCTCGTCCTGCTGGACGTAGAACGGCACGTCGGCGCGGGCCGGCGGGTCGAGCAGGACGCTGCGCGAGGCGGCGGTGAAGCCGTACCCGTTGAGCTCCTTCACCTTCGGCCAGTCGAGTGCGGCCCCGGCGGGGAGCTTGAGGAGCCAGGTGGTGGTCTCGCCCGGCGCGGTGCCGCGGCTGCCGCGGGACTGCTCGGCGCCGGGCAGCTTGGCCAGCTGGTCGATCAGGGCGCCGGGCCGGGCGACCAGGCCGGTGGCCCGGAGTTCGCCCGGGTACTCGACGACGCCGGTGATGGTGAAGGGCGTGGCCTCCAGGCCGCGCGGGGCGGTGCGGTCGCCGAGCTTGAGCCCGGACCGGTCGAGGAAGTCCCGGGTGGCGGCGACCTCGTGGTCGGCGCCGGGGGCCCGGCCCTTGACCAGGTCGAACTTGCCCCGCCAGACCGGGTCGGTGAGGTCGGCCTCGACGGTCTGCACGCTGAGCAGGCCCTCGGCGGTGCTGGTGGCGGTGTACGGGCCCTGGCGGAGCGGGACGAACACGGTGCCGGCCGGGAGCAGCTCGCGGGCGAGCACGCCGGGCTCGGTGTCGAGGCTGCGGCGCTGCTCGGGGGTGTACTTGGGCTGCCCGTTCACCGTCTCGGCCTCGGAGGGGCTCTGGTGCGAGTAGTCGGTGTCCGGGTCGGGCGCCTGGAGCACGATCGCGCCGCGCTCCATCAGGCGCAGCTCGGCGTCGGACTGGCCCATGGTGCGGACGACCCTCTCGACGGGGTCGAGTTCGGCGCTGCGGAAGACCACGTCGGCGCCGGTGACGCCGAGGACGGGCAGGGCGACCATGGCGACGACGAGGGCGCTGCGCCCCTTGGCGCGCAGCGCGTCGCGGCGGGCGATGCGCAGGGCGACCCGCCAGGCACTGAGCCTCACTCTCCCACCGGGCCCTTCGCGTTGGCGGCCGCGGAGAGCAGCAGGCTGCCGGCGTCCTGGCTGACGCTCTCGTCGACCATCCGGCCGTCGCGCAGGAAGACGACGCGGTCGGCCCAGGCGGCGTGACGGGGTTCGTGGGTGACCATCATGGCGGCGGCGCCGTCGTCGCAGCGGGCGCGCAGGACGGCGAGGACGGCCTCGCCGGTGGTGGAGTCGAGGGCGCCGGTGGGCTCGTCGGCGAGGACGAGGCGGCGGTCGCCGATCAGGGCGCGGGCGATGGCGACGCGCTGCTGCTGGCCGCCGGACATGTCGTCCGGGAACCGGTCGGCGAGCTCGGGGATGCCGAGCTCGGTCAGTGCGGCGAGCGCCTCGCGGCGGGCGGCTCGGGCGGAGAGGCCGTCGAGCTCGCGGGGCAGGGCGATGTTCTCGGCGGCGGTGAGGGCGGGGATCAGGTTGTAGTCCTGGAAGACGTAGCCGACCGAGCGGCGCCGGACCTCGGCGAGCTTCTTGCGGCTGAGTCCGCCGAGCGCGACGCCCTCGACCAGCACCCGGCCGGTGGTGGGGCCGTCCAGGCCGCCCGCGAGGGTCAGCAGGGTCGACTTGCCGGACCCGGAGGGGCCCATCACGGCGACGAACTCGCCCGGGCGCACCACGAGGTCGATGCCGCGCAGCGCCTGCACCTCGGCCGCGCCCTGGCCGTGCACCCGGGTGACGTTCTCCAGGTGGAGTACCGGCTCGGCGGCACCCCTGGTCGGATCGGTTTGGGACACGATTCCCCCTGCTGTTCGTGGGCCCGGACCGGGTGACCGGCCGGACCGGGTGGTTCCTGTGGTCCGGACGGGGTTCAGGCCCTGGTCCGGCGGCGGCCGATCCGGCGGGTGCCGGCCTCGGGCGCGGCGGCGGCCTCGGCGGCCCTGGCCTGCTCGATCTCGGCCTGCTGGGCCAGCCTGGTCTCGCAGTGGTCGAGCCAGCGGATCTCGGCCTCGGTCTGGAAGATGAGCTGCTCCAGGACGAGCAGCCAGGCGAGGTCGGCACCGGGCCCGGCCGACTGGCCGCCCCCGGGCCGGGCCTCGCCGGCCAGCGCCCGGCCCTTGAGCCGGGTGTAGTCCTGGAGTGCCTTGATGCTGTGGCGGCGCTGGCCCTGGACGACGGCGGGCACGTCCACCCCGGGGACGGTCACCGCCATGGCCAGCTTGATCGCCAGCTCGTCGCGCGGCGGGTTGGTCCGCGGCACCGGGGTGTCGAACCAGGCGCGCAGCTCGTCCCGGCCGGACGCGGTGATCGCGTAGAACTGGTGCCCCTCCTCGTCCTCCCCCGCGGGCTCGACCAGGCCGTCGCGCTCCAGCCGGGACAGCGTGGTGTAGACCTGGCCGACGTTGAGCGGCCAGGTGGCGCCGGTGCGCGCCTCGAACTCGGTGCGCAGCTGGTAGCCGTAGCGCGGGCCCTGGTCGAGCAGGGCGAGGAGACCGTGACGGATGGACATACCGAGTATGTATACCCGGTATGCCCCGCCGGCTCAAGCGGCGCCCGCTCCGCCGTCGAGCGGGTACCGTCGTCCGGTGTGAGCCAGTTGCGCATCGCCACCTTCAACCTGTTGCACGGTCAGCCGCTCGCCCCGGACGGCGGTCCGCGGCCCTTCCCCGCCGCCCCGGACGCACCGCTGGCCGAGGCGGTGGCCGCGCTGGACGCCGACGTCCTGGCGCTCCAGGAGGTGGACCGGTACCAGGCCCGTTCCGGCGGCGCCGACCAGACGGCGGCGGCCGCGAAGGCGATGGGCGCGGCGGACTGGCGGTTCGCCGCCGCGCTGCACGGCCGCCCGGCGCCGGTGGCGGGTTGGCTGCCCGACCCCGCGGCGCCGCCCGGGATCCAGGTGTACGGGCCGGACGAGGTCGGCGACGACGCCCCGCCCTCGTACGGCACCGCGCTGCTGACCCGGCTGCCGGTCCGGCACTGGCGAGCACGGCGGTTCGCCCCGGCGCCGTTCGGGCTGCCGCTGCGGGTGGCCGGGCAGCGCGGGCTGACGCCGGTTCCGGACGAGCCGCGGGCTGCACTGGCGGCCGTCCTGGAGGGCGGGCGCGGGCCGTTCACGGTGGTGGCCGCCCACCTGTCCTTCGTGCCGGGCTGGAACATGGCGCAGCTCGCCGCGATCCGGCGGTGGATCGCCGACCTTCCCCAGCCCTACCTGGTGCTGGGGGACTTCAACCTGGTCGGCGCGGTGCCGCGGACGGTGCTGGGCGGGGCGGCGGCGCTGGAGCGCACCGCGCCGCGGACCCGGGTCCGCGAACTTCGGGAGGCCCGGCGGGCCCGGCCGGCGCTGGTGGAGCCGCGCAGGCGGCGGGTGCGCGAGCCGCGGGCCCGGCTGCAGGGCTGGCGCGACCTGGCCCGCACGCCCACCTACCCCTCGCACCGGCCGACGGTGCAGTTCGACCACGTGCTGGCGGTGGGCGTGCCGAGGGCGGCCGTCGGCCCGGCGGCCGCACCGCGGACGGCGGTCTCGGACCACCGCCCGCTGGTGGTGCGGGTCAGCCTCTGACCGGCCCGGGCACAGTCCGGCTCAGGCCCGGGGCTGCGCCGCCAGCCCGTTCTGGTGCGGCAGGTGGGCGCCCGGCGGCACCGGGGGTTCGTACTGGAGCAGCAGCATCGCCGCGTCGTCGCCGAGCTGGCGGCCGACGTGGCGCACCACGTCCTCGTGCAGCCGCCGCAGGACGTCCACCGGGCTGCCGTCCGCGCACAGGGGCAGCCGGTCGACGAGCGGGTAGAACGTCCCGGCCCGGTCGCGCGCCTCGATCACGCCGTCGGTGAAGAGCAGCACGCGGTCGCCCCGGCGCAGCGGGATCCGGTGCACCGGCGGCCGGACGTCGGCCGGATCGAGCACCCCGAGCGGAGGCACCGTCTCGGCGAGCTCCAGCTGCCGGACCGGCTCGCCGCCGCGCAGCAGCAGGGGCGCCGGGTGGCCGCAGTTGACGATCTCGGCGGTGCCGTCGGGGCGGACCCCGATCAGCACCAGGGTGACGAACTCCTCCTCCACCCCGGGGTGGTCGTTCTCGTGCAGGGCGCGGTCGAGGCTGACGGCGAGCCAGCCGGCCACCCGGTCCAGTGCGGGCTCCTGGTGGGCGGCCTCGCGGAAGGCGCCGAGCACGGCGGCGGCGGTCTCCACCGCACCGAGCCCCTTGCCCCGGACGTCGCCGACCACGGCCCGGACGCCGTGCCGGGTGTTGACCACCTCGTAGAGGTCCCCGCCGATCCTGGCGTGCGCGGCGGCGGCCTCGTAGTGGACGGCGGCGCGGACGGTGCCGACCCGCTCGGGGACCGGCCGCAGCAGCACCCGGCGGGCGATCGAGGCGACCAGCTGGGCGTCGGCGAGCGCCTTCTCCTGCCGCAGCCGCAGGGTGGCGCTGACCCAGCCGATCACGGCGACCAGCACGATGGCGAAGACGGTGGCGCCGTGCACCGACTCGCCGAGCACGTCGTTGCGGAAGGCCATCAGGAAGGCGGCGGCCTCGGTGCAGAGACCGATCGCGAGCGGGTACCAGGTTCGGCGGCTGACCACGGCGGCCAGCGCGGGGACGGCGGTGAGGGCCGGTTCGACGGTCACCGCGGCGTCAGTGAAGTAGTCGAGGACGACGACCAGCGCCATGCCGATGAACGGCAGCGACAGTGCCGTCCTCGGCCAGGTGCCGGTCGCGCCCGGAGCGGCCCCCGGGGTCGGCCCGGCGAACCGCTCTCTGATCCATCCGGTCGCGCTCAACTTCGGTCTCTCCAGCAGAAGACGCCGATGCCCTTGGGCACCTGCGGTGATGACGGAGGGTTAGGGGATGCGGGCCTCGCTGGCGGCCGGAGCACGGGGGTTGACCGGTTACCGACCCCACAATAGGCGCGAAACGTGCACTACGCACAGGTTTCGCCCGATGCCATGATGAGTTGGATGCTCTCCGTGACTCATTCTTCACTGTTCCCGATCAGGAGCCGTTCCAACTTCTTTCGGTCGGGAAGTCCTGCGGGTTGTTCGACCCGGCCGCTGCGGACGTACAGGAACGACGCGGTGACCTGCTCCAGCGGAACGCCCAACTGTTCGGCCCAGGCGACCCGGTAGACCGCGAGCTGGAGCGGATCGGCGGTCTCCTCGCGATGCGTCTTCCAGTCCACCACTTCGTAGCGTGACGCGCCGCCGAATTCTGACCCGACGTCACCGTCCCGGTAGACCGCGTCGATCCGGCCGCGCACCACCCGGCCCGCCAGCACCAGCTGGAACGGCGCCTCCACCCGGTAGGGCGTCCGGTGCGCGTACGGGGTGCGCAGGAACGCCTCCTTGAGCCGTTCGAGGTCCTGCTCGTCCTCGATGCCGTCGTCGTCGGCGCCGGGCAGCGCCCCCGGCTCGACCAGCAGCAGCGGCTCGATCCGGGACTGCACCCAGGCGTGGAAGCGGGTGCCCCGGCGGGCCGCGGGCTGCGGCGGGCGAGGCATCGGGCGGGCGAGGTCCTGCGCGAAGCCGTCCGGATCGGCGGCCAGCCTCATCAGCTGGGTGGCGGAGAGGGTCGCCGGCAGCGGTACGTCCCGGACACTGCGCCGGGAGCGCGCGAGCTCGCCGAGCAGCGCCGTCAGGTCGCGGTCCCAGGACTCCACCAGGCGGCGGTCCTCGGCGGCCATCGGCTCCGGCTCGGGCGCGGGCCGCCCGGCGAGGCGCCGGTGCACCACCTCGGCGACCCGGCGGCGGGCGTGCTGGGCGGCCGGGTCCAGCGGCAGCGGCCACGGCCGCTCGACCGGCGCGGCCAGGGCCGGGTTCCCGGCGCCCTTCTCCGGCGGCTCGGCCCAGTGCTCGACCTCGCCCGCGCCGGGCTGCTCGCAGTGCTCCCGCAGCTGCTCCAGGAACGCGGACGGGCCGCGCGGGGTCTTCTGGCTCGGGCCCCACCAGTGCCCGGAGGCGAGCAGCAGCGAGCGCGGCCGGGTGAAGGCGACGTAGCCGAGCCGCAACTCCTCGGTGCCGGAGTGCTCGGCGAGCGCCTGTTTGAAAGCCGCCATCGACTTGGCGTTCCAGCCGCCGCGGACGTCGGGCAGGGTGGCCGCGTCGCCGCGCAGGGCGTGCGGGAGCACCCGCTTGGTGCTGGTCCAGCGCTCGCGCGCGGTCGAGGACGGGAACGCGCCCCGTACCAGGCCGGGAACGGCGACCACGTCCCACTCCAGCCCCTTGGACTTGTGCGCGGTGAGCACCTTCACGGTGTCCTCGCCGCCGGGCAGGCTGCTGTCCAGGCCGCGCTCGTACTCCTGGGCGGCACGCAGGAAGCCGAGGAAGGCCGCGAGGCCCGGATCGCCGTCCAGGTCGGCGAAGCCGGCCGCGACGTCCAGGAAGGCGTGCAGGGTCTCCCGCCGGCGGGCGGCCAACGCCTTTGGGGAGGCGGCGAGTTCGATCTCCAGGCCGGTGACGGCGAGCACCCGGTGCAGCACGTCCATCAGCGGCTCGGCGAGCGAGCGGCGCAGCTCGCGCAGCTCCTGGGCGAGCCGGGCGAAGCGCGACCGGGCCTCGGGCGAGAACGGCAGGTCGCCGGGCTGCGCCCCGTCCGGTCCGGTCGGGGCGGTCAGGAAGGTCTCCAGCGCGTCGGCCAGCGAGACCACCTCGGTCGGGTCCGTCTCGGCGACGGCGGCGGCCAGCGCCTCGACGCCCTCCGGCCGGTCGGTGCGGACCAGCTCGGCGGCGCGGCGACCGAGCAGGGCGAGGTCGCGCGGGCCGATCCGCCAGCGCGGACCGATCAGCAACCGGACCAGCGCGGCGTTGGCGGTCGGGTCCTGGAGCACCTCGCAGACCGCCACCAGGTCCGCCACCTCGGGCAGCTGGAGCAGCCCGCCGAGGCCGACCACCTCGACCGGCACGTCCCGGGCGACCAGCGCCGCGTGGATGTCGGGGAAGGCCGCGCCGCCGCGGCAGAGCACGGCGATCCGGCCGGGGGCGGTGCCGGTGGCGACCAGGTGGGCGATCGAATCGGCCAGCCAGTCGACCTCCTCGGCGTGGGTCGGCAGCAGCGCGGCCCGGACGTAGCCGTCCTGCTCGGCCCCCGGGGCCGGGCGCAGCGCCTCGACGCCCTCGTGCATGGCGCGCAGCGGGGCGGCCAGCCCGTTGGCGAACGCGAGCAGCCGCCCGCCGCTGCGGCGGTTCTCGCTCAGCGCGTACCGGGCGGCGGGGCTGCCGCCGGCCCGCGGGAAGTGCCGGGGGAACTCGTCCAGGTTGGCCACCGAGGCGCCGCGCCAGCCGTAGATCGCCTGGCACGGGTCGCCGACGGCGGTCACCGGGTGGCCGCTCCCCCGCCCGTCCGGGCCCGCGCCGAAAAGCCCGGCCAGCATCAACCGCTGGGCGACCGAGGTGTCCTGGTACTCGTCGAGCAGCACCACCTTGAACTGGTCCCGCAGCAGCTCGCCGACCTCGGGGCGCTGCTGGGCGAGCCGGGCGGCGGCGGCTATCTGGTCGCCGAAGTCCATCAGTCCGGCGGCGGCCTTGCGGCGCCGGTACTCCTCGACCAGGCGGAGCAGCTCCAGCCGGGCCCGGGCGGCACCGGGGACGGCCCGCAGGTCCTCGTTGGTGAGCCTGGCCGTGGCCAGGGTGTCGAGCAGTTCCTCGTCGAAGGCGCGCAGCGCGTCCGGCTCGACCAGGTGCTCGGCGAGCTCGCCGTCCAGCGCCGTCAGGTCGGCGACCAGGTTGGCGAAGGTTCCGGTGAGGGCCGGGAACGGGCCGCGAGCGGTGCGCAGCACCTTGGCGGCGAGCTGGAACCGGGTGGCGTCGGCGAGCAGCCGCACGTCGGGTTCGATGCCGATCCGCAGGCCGTGCTCCTTGAGGAGGCGGCCGGCGAAGGCGTGGTAGGTGGAGATCTCCGGGGCGCCGAGCGGCTCCCCGTCCGCCTCGGCGATTCCCGCTCGCAGCAGGGCCGAGCGGACGCGTTCGGCGAGCTCGGCGGCGGCCTTGTTGGTGAAGGTGAGGCCGAGCACCTCCGCGGGGGCCACCGCGCCGGAGCCGACCAGCCAGACCACCCGGGCGGCCATCACGGTGGTCTTGCCGGAGCCGGCGCCGGCCACGATCACGGCCGGCTCCAGCGGGGCGCCGATGGCCGCCATCTGCTCCCGGTTGAAGGGGATGCCGAGCAGCTCCTTGAGCTGGTCGGGATGGCTGAGCACGGCGGTCACCCCGCAACGTTAACGGGGTGCACCGACGGGCCGGGCCGAAAGCGGGGGTGACCCTCGCTACTGCGCGCCCCTTTCCGGTGCCTACTCGACGTCCGGTGCCTACTCGACGAGCTGGGCGCCGTCCCGCTGGGCCGAGCAGCTGCGGCGGAACGAGCAACGGTCGCAGCCGCCGCCGGTCTGCGGCACGAAGCGCTCGGCGAGCACCTTCCCGGCCGCCTCGGCGAGCAGGTTCTCGATCCACGGCTCGCCCTCGGGCGGCTCCTGGCGCTGCACCTTCGGGACGTCCGGGCCGGACTTGTCCGGCTTGCGGAGCTGCACCAGCTCGGCGCCGCCCGACGCGGGCGCCCCGCCGTCGAAGCCCGGCAGCTCGTTCAGCGCGCCCGCCCGGACGGCCAGCTGGTAGACGGCGAGCTGTCTGTGGTCGGGCAGCGACTTGTCGGTCGGCACCTCCTTGCCGGTCTTGAAGTCGACCACGTAGGCGCGCCCGGCCTCGTCCTTCTCGACCCGGTCCATCGAGCCGCGGATCCGCACCCGGACCCCGCCCGCGTCCAGGGTGACGTCGAAGCCGTGCTCGGTGGCGACCACGTCCCGGCCGCGCTCCAGCACGTGCCAGTTGAGGAAGCGCTCCAGCGCCGCCCGCGCCTCGGTCTTCTCCTGCTGGGACTTCCAGGGCGCGTCGAAGGCCAGCGCGTCCCAGACCGTGTCCAGCCGCTCCATCAGGACGGCGAGGTCGGCCGGCGTACGGCCGGAGCCGACCTCGTCGGCGAGGGCGTGCACCACGTTGCCGAAGCCCTGGGCCGCGGAGCCCACGGTGCGCGCCTTGACCTCCTTGTCCAGGAACCACTGCAGCGAGCAGTTCTCCAACTGCTCCAGGCCGCTGCCGGAGAGCCGGACCGGCAGGTCGGCGCTGCGCAGCGGTTCCGGGGCGGCGGTGGCGTCGTCCAGGCCCCACCATCGGTCGGGGTGGGCGGCCGGCACCAGCGGCAGGCCGTCCTCGTCGGCGGCCAGCGCCAGGGTGGCGAGGCGCTCCGCGGCGGCGCGGCGCAGCTCGGGCGAGCGGGCCTGGTCGACGGTGACCGCGCGCAGCTCGGCGACCAGTGCGGCGACCGAGAGCGGACGGCGCGGGCGGTGGGTGACGTCCTCGACGGTGGCCGGCGGGGTACGCCGCAGCACCCGGCCGGTCCTGGGGTCGACGTCCTCCCGGTACAGCTCGCGCAGGAAGCGGGAGGGCTCGTCGCCGTCCTCGGCGGGCGCCTTGACGGCGGTGACGATCAGCCGTTCCTTGGCCCGGGTGGCGGCGACGTAGAAGAGTCGACGCTCCTCGCCGAGCAGCGCGGCCGGGGAGAGCGGTTCGGCGAGGCCGTCGCGGCCGATCCGGTCCGCCTCCAGCAGCGAGCCGCGGCGGCGCAGGTCCGGCCAGAGGCCCTCCTGGACGCCGGCCACCACGACCAGCCGCCACTCCAGGCCCTTGGAGCGGTGTGCGGTCATGAGCCGCACGGCCTCCGGGCGGACGGCCCGCACGGTGAGGGTGTCGGCGGCGATGTCCTGCGCCTCCAGCTCGGCGAGCAGGTCGAGGGCGCTGCGGTGGCCGGTGACCTGCTCCTCGGCACGGGCGGCGGTCTCGAACAGCGCGCAGAGCGCGTCGAGGTCCCGGTCGGCGTTGCGGCCGGCCGCGCCACCGCGCAGCGCGGCCCGCTCCAGGCGCTCGCGCCAGCGGCGGCTGCCGTCCCAGAGCTCCCAGAGCGCGTCCTCGGCGGTGCAGCCGCCGGCCAGCCGCTCGCGGACCTTGCGCAGCAGCATGCCGAGGTCCCGGGCGCGCCGGGCGTACCCGGGGTCGAACGCGGTCAGCCGCTCCGGCTCGCCGAGGGCCTCCCGGATCAGCTCCCCGGCGGGGCGCGGCACGGCGGCGGGCCGGCCGTCGGCACGCAGCGCCGCCCGCTCCTCCTCGCGCAGGGCGCGGCCGAGGCGCCGCAGGTCGGAGCCGTCCATGCCGCCGAGCGGGCCGGTGAGCAGGGCGTGGGCCAGCTCGGTGGTGAGCGGATCGGGGGTGTCGAGGGCGTCGTGCCGGTCCCGGGCGGCCTGCTCGGCGCAGACCCGCAGGGCGAGCAGCAGCTGGGCGACGGCGGGCTCCTCGCGCAACGGAAGGTCGTCGCCGGTTATCTCCAGCGGGACGCCGGCCGCGCTGAGCGCCCGCCGCACGCCGGGGATGGAGCGGCCCCCGGCCCGGACCAGGACGGCCATCTCCCCCCACGGCACGCCCTCCTCCAGATGGGCGCGGCGCAGCAGGTCGGCGATCGAGTCCAGCTCGGTG
The DNA here is from genome assembly GCF_043950205.1 of Kitasatospora hibisci. NCBI lineage: Bacteria > Bacillati > Actinomycetota > Actinomycetes > Kitasatosporales > Streptomycetaceae > Kitasatospora > Kitasatospora hibisci. The sequence goes on from NZ_CP171642.1 coordinate 3,210,282, forward strand.
CCGGGGGTGGGATAGGTGTACACCTCGACCCGGCCGCCCTCGCGGGAGGGCAGCAGGGCGCGGTGCTGGGCGAGCTTCTCCGCCGGCAGCCGGCCCATCGGCATCCGCCGGGCCAGCTCCCGGGAGGCGGCCAGCAGGACGGCGCCGGAGCGCCGGGAGACCCGCAGCACCCGGACGTCGGCGGGGGCGCCGTCGGCCTGCGGGAAGGCCTGGGGGAACTCCAGGATGCCGTTGATGTCGGCGCCCCGGAACGCGTAGATCGACTGGTCCGGGTCGCCGACCGCGACCAGGTCGCGCCCGCCGCCGGCAAGCCGGCGCAGCAGTCGGACCTGGGAGGGGTCGGTGTCCTGGTACTCGTCGACGAACACCACGTCGTACCGCCCGCGGAGCTGCTCGCCGACCTCGGGGCGCTCGGCGAGCAGCACCGCGCGGTGGACCAGCTCCGCGTAGTCCAGGACGCCGCGCAGGTCGAGCACGTCCAGGTAGTCGGCGAGGAAGTGCGCGGCGGCGGCCCAGTCGGGGCGCCGGACGCCCTCGGCGAAGCGCGCCAGCTCCGCCTCGCCGAGGCCCAGCTCGCGGCTGCGGGCGAGCACGGCGCGGACCTCGTCGGCGAAGCCGCGGGTGGTCAGGCAGGCCCGGAGGTCGAGCGGCCAGGCGATGCGGGGGCTGCCGAGCCTGGCGTCCTCGGCACCGCCGGCCAGCAGCTCGCGGACCATCACGTCCTGCTCGGGTCCGGAGAGCAGCCGCAGCGGCTCGGCGTAGTCGTGCGGGTCCTGGTGGGCGCGGAGCAGGGCGTAGCAGAAGGAGTGGAAGGTGGTGGCCTGCGGGGCGGCGGCCGAGGCGCCGAGCCGGCCGGACATCCGGTCGCGCAGCTCCATCGCGGCCTTGCGGCTGAAGGTCAGCACCAGGATCCGCTCGGGGTCGGTACCGTGCTCGATCCGCCGGGCGACGGCCTCCACCAGCGTCGTGGTCTTGCCCGTTCCGGGCCCGGCGAGCACCAGCAGCGGGCCGCCCGGGTGCTCGACCACGGCGCGCTGGTAGCCGTCCAGCACGGGCGGGTCGGGCTGTGCGAGGGGACTGCGCACCAGACGGTAGGGGGAGCTCACGGATGTCCTGGGGGTTGTGCTGCGGGCCGCGGACGGCGGGCCCCGCCGGGGGCCCGCCGTATCGAGCCTACGATCCTGCCCCGTCATTCCCGTCCGCGCACCCGCTTCGGCTCAATCCCCCGCGGACCGGCCGTCCCAGCGCGCCCGCCCGAGGTCGACCCGGGGCGGGTCGGCGAGCTCGCGCATCGGCGTACCCTCGTCGCCGTAGTGGGCGAGGGCGCGCTGCTCGTGGCCGGGCAGGAGCCGGCCGTCGGCCCGGATCACCCGCCACCACGGCACGGCGCCGCCGTAGAGGGCCATCACCCGGCCGACCTGCCGGGGGCCGCCCTGGCCGAGGTACTCGGCAACGTCCCCGTAGGTCATCACCCGGCCGGGTGGAATCCGCTCGGTCAGGTCGAGCACCAGTTCGGCGAAGGGCGGCAGTCCGACCTGGCCGCCGTCGTCGTCAGCGTCCGTCACCTGCGGCATTCTTCCTTATAGGGGCGGAGCGGCGGTCCGGTACGAACGATCCGCCGCGCCCGATCCGCCCCCTGTCCAGCACGGGGCGCCGAGGCATGCCACCATCTTCGGGGCGGTGAGTGGTGATACGAGGACAAGACCAGATGACCGGGACGGCTGACGTGGGCGTGGACGAGGACTCCGACGAGTCCGCCGACGCGCGGTCCGCGGCACCCTCCGGCGCACCCGGCGCCGAGCCGCCGCCGGTAGTCTCCCTGATCAAGGACCGGACGATCAAGACCCCTCAGCAGACCGACACCGGGGCCGCAGCGGCACCCGGCACCGCACCCGTACCCGCGGTCGAGGCGGCGCAGTCCGCCGTACCGGCCCAGCCGGCCGCGCCGGTCAACGGGCACGGGGCCGCGGCGGCCCACCAGCCGCCGGCCCCGGCCGAGCCCGAGGCGGACCGGGCGATCGATCCGGGCGAGACGGACGAGGCGAACGGCGACACCCCGCACCTGGACGTCGACGAACCGCTGCTCGCCGCCCGCGCGCACCGGCCGTCCGACCTGATCCGCTTTCTTGCCGGGGTCCTCGGCATCGTCGCCGTCTTCGTCCTGGCCGGCGTGGCGACCTCGACCACCACCGGCATCGAGATAGACATCGCCTCCAACGCACCGCGGTTCTCCCCGGTGCTCTCCACCATCACCGGCCTGGTCTCCAGTGTCGCGGTCCTCGCCGTCCCGCTCGCCTTCGCGGTCGAGCGGCTGATCAAACGCGACGGCCTGCGGGTCGCCGACGGCGTGCTCGCCTCAGTGCTCGCCTACGGCGTCTCGCTCGGCATCGACTGGTGGGTCGCCGAGGGCGCCTCCGAGCACATCCGGGAGGCCCTCACCCGGTTCCCGCTGGACAGCACCAGCACCCTGACCGACCCGGTGCACGGCTACCTGGCTCCGGTGATCGCCTACATGACCGCGGTCGGCATGTCGAGCCGGCCCCGCTGGCGGGTCGCCCTCTGGGTGGTGGTCGTCTTCAGCGGGATCACCGAGCTGCTCGGCGGCTACACCACCCCGCTGTCGCTGGTGCTCACCGTCCTGATCGGCTGGTCCGTCGCCTACGGCACGCTGTACGCGATCGGCTCCCCGAACATCCGGCCCACCGGTCAGCACCTCATGATCGGCCTGCGCAAGGTCGGTTTCACCCCGGCCAGCGCCCACCGCGCCCAGGACGCGCCCGGCGGCACCCGCCGCTACTTCGTCGCCCAGCAGAGCGGCCCGCCGCTGGACGTCCACATCATCGACCGCGAACAGCAGGCGTCCGGTTTCTTCTACCGCGCCTGGCGACGGCTGCGGCTGCGCTCGGTGGCCGTCCGGCGCAGCCCGCAGTCGCTGCGCCAGGCGCTGGAGCAGGAGGCGCTGATCGCCTACGCGGCCGCCGCCTCGGGCGCCCGCGCCCCGCAGCTGGTCGCCACCTCCGAGCTGGGGCCGGACGCCGCGATCCTGGTCTACGAGAACGTCGAGGGCCGCACCCTCGACAACCTCACCGCCGACGAGGTCACCGACCAGGTGATGGCCTCGCTCTGGGAATCCGTCGCCGCCCTGCACGAGCGCCGGATCGCCCACCGCCGGCTCACCGGCGAGTCGCTTCTGGTCGTCGACGAGAAGACTGCCTGCCTGGTCAACCTCTCCGGCGGGGACATCGCCGCGACCGACCTGACGCTGCGCATCGACGTCGCCCAGCTGCTCACCACCTTCGCGCTGCGGATCGGCCCGGAGCGGGCGGTCGCCACCGCCAACGGGGTGCTCGGACCGGACCGGGTCGCCCAGGCGCTGCCGCTGCTCCAGCCGGTCGGGATGAGCCGCTCCACCCGGGTCGACCTGAAGAAGCTGAGCAAGGAGCGGAAGACCGCGGCCCAGGCCCGGGCGCTGGAACAGGTCGCCGCCGGCGAGCGCACCCAGCAGCAGGCCGAGGAGGACATCGCGGCGGCCGGCGAGGACCTGCTCAGCCGGATCCGCGGCCAGATCCTCCAGATCGCCCCCGAGGCGCCGATGGAGCCGGCCAAGCTGGAACGGCTCAAGCCGAAGAGCCTGATCATGGTGATCGCGCTGACCTTCGCCGCCTACCTGGCGCTGACCACCATCAAGCCGGCCCAGCTCAAGCTCTCCCAGATGAACTGGGCCTGGGCGGCGGTGGCCCTCGCCGGGGCCGCCTTCAGCTACGTCGCCGCGTCGATGAGCCTGACCGGCTTCGTGCCGGAGAAGCTGCCGTTCCGGCGGACGGTGGCGGCCCAGCTGGCCGGGTCGTTCGTCAAGCTGGTCGCCCCGGCGGCGATCGGCGGCATCGCGCTGAACACCCGCTACCTGCAGAAGGCCGGGATCCGCTCCGGGCAGGCGGTGGCCTCGGTCGGTGCGTCCCAGCTGGCCGGCCTGGCCGGGCACCTGCTGCTGCTGTTCAGCTTCGGCCTGATCACCGGCAGCCAGAACAACGGGGACCTCTCGGCCTCCCGCGCGGTGATCATCGGCGTGCTGACCGCCGCCGTGCTCTCCCTGGTGATCGCGGCCGTCGCCCCGCTGCGGCGGTTCGTACTGAACCGGCTGCGCTCGCTGTTCTTCGGCGTGGTGCCGCGGATGCTCGACCTGATGCAGACGCCGAGCAAGCTGGTCACCGGCTTCGGCGGCATCCTGCTGCTGACCCTCTCCTTCACCGCCTGCCTGGACGCCTCGGTGCAGGCCTTCGGCGGCTCGATCAGCTTCTCGGCGGTCGCGGTGGTCTTCCTGACCGCCAACGCGGCCGGCTCCGCCATCCCCACCCCCGGCGGCATCGGCCCGGTCGAGGTCGCCCTGATCGGTGCGCTCACGGTGGCCGACGTGCCGCCGGCGGTCGCCACCCCGGCGGTCTTCCTCTACCGGGCGCTCACCTTCTGGCTGCCGGTGCTGCCCGGCTGGATCTCCTACAACGTGCTGCAGCGCAAGGGCGCGCTGTAGGGGCCGCCCGGGGAACGGCACCGTCACCCGAAGACGCCGAAGGGGCCCGCCGGATCGCTCCGGCGGGCCCCTTCGGCGTCTGCGGACGGACGCCGGTCAGTAGACCGGCTTGTGCGGCTCGATCTGGTTCACCCAGCCGAGCACGCCGCCGCCGAGGTGGACGGCGTTGGCGAAGCCTGCCGACTTCACCACGGCCAGCACCTCGGCCGAGCGCACGCCCGACTTGCAGTGCAGGACGATCTTCCGGTCCTGCGGCAGCGATTCCAGCGCGTTGCCCATCAGGAACTCGTTCTTCGGGATCAGCAGGGCGCCGGGGATGTTGACGATCTCGTACTCGCCGGGCTCGCGGACGTCGACGAGGAAGATGTCCTCCTTGTCGTCCTGCCACTGCTTGAGCTGCTTCGAGGTGATCGTCGAGCCGGCGGCCGCGGCCTGCGCCTCCTCCGACACGACGCCGCAGAAGGCCTCGTAGTCGATCAGCTCGGTGACGGTCGGGTTCTCGCCGCAGAGCGCGCAGTTCGGGTCCTTGCGGACCTTCACCTGGCGGTAGTTCATCTCCAGGGCGTCGTAGATCATCAGCCGGCCGACCAGCGGCTCGCCGACACCGGCCAGCAGCTTGATCGCCTCGGTGACCTGGATCGAGCCGATCGACGCGCAGAGCACGCCCAGCACGCCGCCCTCGGCGCAGGACGGGACCATGCCCGGCGGCGGGGCCTCCGGGTAGAGGCAGCGGTAGCAGGGGCCGTGCTCGGCCCAGAAGACGCTCGCCTGGCCGTCGAAGCGGTAGATCGAACCCCACACGTACGGCTTGCCGAGCAGCACCGCGGCGTCGTTCACCAGGTAGCGGGTGGCGAAGTTGTCGGTGCCGTCGACGATGAGGTCGTAGCCGGAGAAGATCTCCATGACGTTGGAGTTGTCGAGGCGCTCCTCGTGGAGGATCACGTTGACGTAGGGGTTGATCTCCTTGACGGAGTCCCGCGCCGACTCGCCCTTGGAGCGGCCCACGTCCGACTGGCCGTGGATGATCTGCCGCTGCAGGTTGGACTCGTCCACCACGTCGAACTCGACGATCCCCAGCGTGCCCACGCCCGCCGCGGCCAGGTACATCAGCGCGGGCGAGCCCAGGCCGCCGGCGCCGACACAGAGCACCTTGGCGTTCTTCAGCCGCTTCTGCCCGGCCATCCCCACGTCGGGGATGATCAGGTGGCGGGAGTACCTGCGGACCTCGTCAACGGTGAGCTCGGCGGCCGGCTCGACCAGGGGTGGCAGCGACACGGGGACTCCGATGGTCGTCGGTTCAGGCGGCCGGGGGCCAACCTCTTCGGACTTGCACGACGCCACCGACGGGGTGGCTCTGCTACGCCAACAGTGTCATGCCGCACCGGTATTCCGAGACAGCCCGTCCGATGGGCGAGACGGGCGCCCTCGGATGCTGGAACCGTGCCCGCCCCCGGGGGAACCGCCGGCCGCGGGCCGGCCGCGGGCCCGCCGGCCCGCCCCGCGGGGGCCGTTGCGCCCTCGGGGCGGTGGGCGCGCCCGCCGCCCTCCACCGCTCAGACCCGGCAGGCCGTCTCCAGCCAGACGTCCCCGAGCGACTCCTCCAGCGGCACCTGCGTCCGCCAGCCGAGACGGTCCCGGGCGGTCCGCACGTCCGCCTGCCGCCACGGCACCGGCTCACCCGCCGCGACCCTCCCCTCGGCCGGCCGCGGCTCCGGCCCCCGGTGGCCCGGCAGGTGGTGGCCCAGGTGCGGAACGCCGTGCTCGGCCGGCCCGCCGGCCTGCGCAGGGAGCATGACCTGCCGGTTCTCCTCGACCACGGCCCCCTCGAAGCCCGATGCCCGGACCAGCAGCTGGGCCGCCTCCCGGGCCCGGACGGCGTGCCCGCTGCCGATGTTGATCACCCCGGTGGCCGCCGACACGGCCGCCGCCCGAATCGCCCGCGCGACGTCCCGGACGTCCACGAAATCCCGGTATCCGGACAGGTCGGGCATCCGCACCTGCGCCTCGTCCCGCTCCAGCGCCCGCCGCAACCCCTCGGCCAGGCGCCCGAACAGCGAGGCGGTCGGCGCACCCGGGCCCACCACGTCGAACACCCGCAGCACCGCGGCGTCCAGCCCGGAGGCCAGCACCAGCTCCGTCCCGGCGAGCTTCGACACCCCGTACGGGCCGACCGGGCGCGGCTCGGCGCTCTCCGAGACCGGCACCCCGCCCGGCACCGGGCCGTACTCGGCCGCCGAGCCGACGTGCACCAGCCGGGCGGGCTCGCGGCTGCGCCGGATCGCCTCGCAGACGGTGGCGACGGCCAGCGTGTTGGCCCGGATCAGGGTGCGCGAGCTGCCGTAGGTGGCGCCCGCACAGTTGATCACCACCTGGGGCGCAACCGCGTCCAGGAACCGGGCCAGCGCGCCCGGACTGCCGGTGGTCAGGTCGAAGCGGATGTCGGCCGAGTCACGCCGGCCGAGCACCGTCACCTGCAACTCCTGGTCCACGAGCAGACGATCGGTGACCCGGCGGCCGATGAAGCCGTCGGCGCCCAGCAGCAGCACCCTCATCGGGGGTGTCCTTCCACGAAGCGAGGTCGGGTACGACCTGGCGGACAGAGTGTGAGACGGATGGTGAGACGGAGTTCGAGAAGAACGGGGCCGGAAGCCGGGAGCGGCGCCGACCGGCCGGCGGCGGCGCTCAGCGGTGCGCACCGGCCCGGCCGAGCGCCGGCCACGCGTACGCCAGCAACGCCAGCGCGACGGCCCCGCCGGCGAGCAGCCCGGCCGCCGGAGCGGGCCGGCCCAGGACCGGCGGCAGCGCGGTGGCGACCGCCCCGGCCAGAGCACCCAGCGCAGCGGCGCCGCTGCGGCCGCAGTGCGCCAGCAGCGCCGGCAGCACCAGCAGCAGCCCGAGCACGCCCTGCGCCGCCCACTGGACGGGCTCGGCACGCTCGGCCACCAGGTGCAGCAGCCCGCCGCCGTCGCCCGGCCCCGGGCGGGGCGCGACGGCCGTCAGCACGGCGAGCGCGGCGAAGCTGAGCACCGCCAGCACCGCCAGGTGCAGGGCGACCGCCACCGGCAGCACCGGCCGCATCCGGGCCCGGAACTCGGCGAGGGTGCCGGCGGCCCGCAGGTGGCCCCGGCCGACGTGCCGGAACCAGCCGGCGGCCCACTCGGCCGAGCCGACCGACAGCGCGGCCGCCAGCACCAGCGCGGCCGTCACCCGGCCGTCCGCCGGCCCGGCACCGGACGGAGCGAGCGGGAGCAGCAGCAGCACGGCCACCCCGGCGCGGTGGCCGAGCACGGCCGGCCGCCAGCGGCTGGGCGGCACCCCCGCCGGGGCTCCGGCCGGCCAGGGCGCGGCCTGCGGGCCGAGCTCACGCCCTGCGGCGGCCTCCGAATCGGCCGCGCCCGCCGCGACCCGGGCCGGCGGGGCCTCCTCGGCGGGCGCGCCCGGCAGCAGCACGAGCGGGACCGCGGCCGGCAGCAGCACCGGCCACCGGCCACCCAGCCCGGCGGCCGCCGCGACCGGCAGGGCCGTCAGCACCGCCGACCGCAGCGCCCCGCCGCAGCGCCGCTGCCGACTCTCCGGCGGCCCGGCCGCCCGCAGCGCGGGCGGCCGGCGCGGCACCCGGGCGTACAGCTCCTCGGCGAGCGAGAACAGGTCGGCGTGCCGGCAGCGCGCAGCCGCCGCCGGGCCCAGCCCGGCCGCCTCCAGCCCGGCGGCGATCTCCAGCGGGTCGGCGGCGCGCTCGCACAGCTCACGGTGCTCCGCCATCACCTCCCGGACCGGGTCGGCACCGGGGGCCCCGACCGCCGCCCGCTCCCGGGCGGCCCGCTGGCCGGCCATCAGACCGCCTCCGCGAGGGCACCCGCCCGGTCGGCCGCCGAACCGGCGCCGTCCGGGGTCGCGGCGCCCTCCGCACCCGCACCCGCACCCGCACCCGCACCCGCACCCGCACCCGCACCGACCGTGACCGCCGTACGACCCGCACCGACCGGGGCTGCGTCCTCCCCGGCACGCCCCGCGCCCCGGCGGTCGGCCAGCCAGTACTCGGCGGGCCGGGCGAACGGGCGCGGCGGCGCGGCGGCCGCACCGCCGGCCCCGGCCGCCGGGAAGGCCGGCCACTGCGAGACCAGCTCCAGGTAGATCTCCCGGAAGGCTCCGATCACCGGCTCCACGGCGAAGCGTTCCTGCGCCCGCAACCGCCCGGCCAGCCCGAGCCGGGCCCGCCGCTCCTCGTCACGCAGCAGTGCGAGGCAGGCTGCCGCCAGCGCCTGCGGGTCCCGGGGCGGGACGAGCAGCCCGGTCGGGCCGACCACCTCCCGGGCCACCCCGACATCGGTCGAGACCACGGCCCGCCCGCTCAGCATCGCGTCGGCCAGCAGGCCGGGCCCGCTCTGGGCGAGGGCCGAGAAGACGATCACCGTGCCGCCCTCCCAGGCCAGCGCCAGCGACTCCGGCCGCCCGGCGAACTCCACCGCCCCGGCGACCCCCAGCCGCTCGGCCACCGCCTCGCAGTGCGCCCGGTAGCCGCGGACCGCCTCCTCACCGTGGATCAGCAGGCGTGCCCCGGGCTGCTCCGCCCGGACCCGTGCGAAGGCGTGCAGCGCCAGTTCGGTGTCGCGCCCCGGCTCCAGCGCCCCGGCCCAGACCAGGGTGGGGACGGCCGGCTCCGGGCCGGCCGCCGCCCGGGACACCGCCGGGGTGCCCTCGTAGACCACCCGGGTCCGCGCCGGGTCGGCGCCGCAGCGCCGCTGCCAGTCCTGGTCGTGGGCGCTGCCGGGGGTGAGTATCGCGGCCTGCCGGTAGGTCTCCTCGGTGAGCGCCCGGAAGAAGGAGAGCAGCAGCACCCGGACCGGCCACCGGTACGGCGCCTCGCGGTAGCCGAGGTACTGCTCGCGCAGGTGCAGGCCGTGCTCGGTGACCACGAACGGCACCCCGTGCAGCCGCTTCGCCACCAGCGCGGGCAGCGCCGCCGGGCCGCCGCCGACCACGTGGCAGAGGTCCGCCGCGCCGAGCCCGCCGGGCCCGGTGCCGTACCAGGGCGCGGAGAGCGGGCGCAGGCACTGCTCCAGCAGGTCCGCGGCCACCAGCACGTCGCAGACCAGCGGCTGGCCGGCCGAGGTGTCGGCGCCCGGGCCGTGCCAGACCCGCTCCAGGGTGCGGCGGGCGTGCGCGGAGGCCAGGAAGGCGGGCAGCGTGCCGTCCTCGGCGGCGAGCGCGGCCAGCCGGTACAGCCCGGCACCGAAGCCGGCCCGAGCGCCCGGCACCACCAGCGCCCGGACCACCTCCTCGTACGCCCGTGCGTACTGGCGTCTGCGCAGCGCCCCGGGTGCCCGGCCGGCCGGGCGGCGCCCCCAGAGCGCCAGCTCGTGCACGCCGAGGCACCGGCCGCGCGGGCTCCCGGCGATCCCGGGCCCGGCGCGACCGTCCAGCACGTACAGCTCGAAGTCGTGTTCCCGCAGGCCGTCGACCAGTCGGGCGCACCAGCCGCCGAGGCCACGCTGGGAGTGCGGACGCGCACCCTCGGTGAGCAGAGCAACGCGCACGGGAGACCTCCAGGGCAGAACGGATCGGGAGCGGATCGACGGATTGCTTGAGCGGCCACGGCCGGCGCCCGGGGCCCCGCGGGACGGCGCGGGGAGGAGCCCGGGGTGGGGGAGCCCGGACGGCCGGGCACACGGCGGCCACGGCCGGCGGTCGCACCGGCCCTGCCGACCCGTCTGCCTGCGGCCACGCCCTCCGGACATCCCGGGGGTACTCCGGTGGCCGCGACTCCCCCACACCAGTTCGGTCCGACAGCAGAAAGGTAGGACCGGCCCCCGGCAATCCATCGGTCACATGCCTGGCTGCCACCTGAACGAGTGAACCGGCGTGACCTCGCCGCGAACGAGGGCGTTACCGCCGCCCGGCCGGCGGGCGGTCCGCCGCCCAGCCGGGCACGCCGGACCTTCCGCCGGCCCCGTGCCGACGGCGTCCACGCGAGCGGCCCCGCTCCGCCCGCACCAGCGGCCCCGCACCGCTCAGGCCCGGGCGAGCAGCTCCCGCACCGCGCGGGCCACCTCGTCGGGGTGTTCCATCATCGCCACGTGCCCGGAGTCCGGCAGGACCAGCAGCCGGGAGTCCTCGAACGCCGCGCAGGCACGCCGCGCCGAGCGGTAGGAGACCAGCTTGTCGCGCAGCCCGTAGACCAGCAGCGTCGGCACCTTCACCTGGCGGGCCTGCCGCCAGAGCGCCTGGTCCCCGCGCTCGGTGTACGCCGTGACGATCCCGCGCGCCGAGCCGACCAGCGCCTGCATCGCGTACGGCACCTCGATCCGCCGCCGGTACTCGGCCACCGCCTCGGCCCGGGTGGCCGGCGGCAGGGCGCCCGGGTCGCCGTAGACCAGGCGCAGCAGCCCCTCGGCGGCCTCCTCGGGGGTGCGGCCGTTGGCCGGCAGCCGGCGCAGCAGAGCCGGGACACCGGGCACCGCGAGCAGACCGGTCGGCCAGGCGTACCGCTGCGGCGGCAGCTCGGGAAGCGCGGGCGAGATCAGTGTGAGACTGCGCACCAGGTCCGGCCGGAGGGCGGCGAGCCGGACCGAGACCGCTCCGCCGAGCGAGTTGCCGAAGAGGTGGACCGGGCCGCGGCCGGCCGCCTCCAGGTAGCCGATCACCGCGCGGACGTGACCGTTGACGGTGAGGTTGCCGTCGGCCGGCGGCGCGGAGCGGCCGAAGCCGGGCAGGTCCACGGCCTCGCCGTCGACCAGGCCGTCCAGCCGCGCCATGAGGCCCGTCCAGTTGGCGGCCGAGCCGCCGAGGCCGTGCACGAAGAGGGCCGGCGCGCGCCCGTCGACGGGGCTGCCGGCCGCCTCGGAGCGGTGCACCGCGAGCACCGCCCCGGGCACCTCGACCGTGCGGAACGGTGCGGGCCGGCCCGCCTCCGGGCGTATCTGCTGCTCAGCGCTGCTCATGGTGGACGATGGTAGTGAGCCAGCGGCCGCCCGGCCCCGATCGGGACCGCCGTCCCAGACCTTGTCGCACCACTGCCGTTGCCCGTGGTCAGCGCCTATTGTGGGCTCCCGACAAGGGGGCTCCGTGCTTTTCTCAGGCTCGCCAAGCGCGAACGCGGTTACCGAAAAGTAGAATCGGTCACCTTGCCAGCCCCGAACAACCCGTGAAGTGAGGAGCGCCGTGACGGCCATCCAGGAGGCGCAGGAGCGCCCGCGCGGTGCCCGCCTGCCGCGAAGCGCCCGCCGTGAACAACTGCTCGGTGCCGCCCAGGAGGTGTTCGTCGCGCAGGGTTACCACGCGGCCGCCATGGACGACATCGCCGACCGCGCCGGGGTCAGCAAGCCGGTGCTGTACCAGCACTTCCCCGGGAAGCTGGAGCTCTACCTGGCGCTGCTCGACAAGCACTGCGACGCCCTGGTCGAGTCGACCCGCGAGGCGCTCTCGACGACCACCGACAACAAGCTGCGGGTCGCGGCGACCATGGAGGCGTACTTCAACTACGTCTCCAGCGAGTCCGGCGCCTTCCGCCTGGTCTTCGAGTCCGACCTGACCAACGAGCCGGCCGTGCGCGAGCGCGTCGAGCGGGCCTCGGAGGCCAGCGCGACCCTCGTCAGCCAGGTCATCCAGGAGGACACCGACCTCCCCGAGGCCGAGTCCAAGCTGCTCGCCGCCGGCGTCTGCGGCCTGGCCCAGATCACCGCGCGCTACTGGCTCTCGCAGGGCCTGGAGATCCCGCGCGACGAGGCGGTCCGACTGGTCGCGAGCCTGGCCTGGCGCGGCCTGAAGGGCTTCCCGATGCACCCCGGCGCCGAGTCGGCCGAGGCCCCGGCCGCGGAGCAGTGAGCCGCGGGGTGATCGGCCGACCTTCGCCTCGGCCTTGATCCCGTGCTCTATGGTGAAGCCGTACGGCGCGGTCGCCGCGATCGCCTGTCCCAGGTGGTCCGGTACCGCGCGTGGATGGCTGCAACCCCGGAGGGACGGAAGCCGTGGAGGTCAAGATCGGCGTGCAGAACGCGCCGCGCGAGATCGTGATCGAGAGCTCGCAGACTGCCGATGAGGTCCAGAGCGCGGTCGCCAAGGCGCTGGAGGGCACCGAGAAGCTCTTCACGCTGACCGACGAGCACGGCCGCCGCGTCATCGTCCCGGCCGAGCGCCTGGCGTACGTGGAGATCGGCGAGCAGGCCGCCCGCAAGGTCGGTTTCGGCACGCTCTGAGTCGTCCGGCGGTGCCCCGTCCCCCACCGGGGGGCGGGGCACCGTCGCGTGTACGGCCGGGTGCACCGGGGTACGGCCAGGGTGCGGACGCCCCGTGCCGCACGCCCGCAGCCCAGGGGAGGCACCCTTGCCGGTCGAGACGCTCGCCTTCGCCCTCATCGGCCTGATCGTCGGCGCGGGCGCACTGGTGTCGTTTCCCTCCCACTTCCCGGGCGGCCGGGCGCTGACGGCGGGGACGGCCCTGGTGGCCGCGCTGCTCGGCGGGGTGATCGTGCACTTCACCCTGGACGGCGCGTTCCCGGGGGTCGGCATCGCGGCCTCGGCGGTCGTCTCGGGCCTGCTCACCTCGGTCCTGGCCCGGCCGGACCTCGCGGACGGACGGCTGCCCGCGCACCGGCACCGGCCGCACCGGGCCGGCGGAGCGCACCGGCGCCACCGGCACGCCTGACCCGTTCCCGCGTCAGGGCCGGCCGGGCCCCGCCCCCCGCGGGCCCGGGCGCCAGCCGCAGACGTCAGGAGGCGAGGCCCAGCGCGGCCATCCGCTTGGTGTGCGCCTCGGTGATCCGGTTGAACATCTTGCCGACCTCGACCAGGTCGAAGCCCTGCACCTGCACGCCGCCGACCAGCAGGTTGGAGAGCGCGTCCCGCTCGGCGACCACGCGCTGGGCCTGGCTGAGCGCCTCGCCCATCAGCCGTCGGCCCCAGAGCGCGAGCCGGCCGCCGGCCCGCGGGTCGGCCTCGATCGCCTGCCGGACCTTGTCGACGGCGAACTGGGCGTGGCCGGTGTCCGACATCACGCCGAGGACCAGCTCGCGGGTGTCGTCGTCCAGGCGGACCGCCACCTCGCGGTAGAAATCGGTGGCGATCGCGTCGCCGACGTACGCCTTGACCAGGCCCTCCAGCCAGTCCGAGGGCGCGGTCATCCGGTGGAACAGCTCCAGCGGCTCGACGAACGGCCGCATCGCCTCCTGCGGGTCCGCACCCACCTCGGCGAGGCGGTCGTGCAGTCGCTGGTAGTGCTGGAACTCGGCGGAGGCCATCCGGGCCAGCGCCGCCTTGTCGGCGAGGTCCGGCGCGAGCTTGGCGTCCTCGGCGAGCCGCTCGAACGCGCTCAGCTCGCCGTACGCGAGGGCGCCGAGCAGGTCCAGCACGGCCGCGCGGTACCCCGGGTCGGCCGAGCGGCTCGCCCAGTCCCCGATCGAGCCGGCCGCGATGTCCTGCGTCTCACCATGCGTCTCCATGACCCGCCACCTTAGTCCGGCCGGGGCCTGCGCACACGCGGCCCGCCGCCCGGACCGGGGCGGCGGGCCGGGCCTCCCGGACCCCTCCGGAGCAGCCGGGACGGCACCGGAGGACCCCGCCCCGGCGCACCGCCGACGGGCCCCGCCACCTGGGGTGTCACCGGCGTCACGTGTTCGAGTCGTCGCGTGACTGTATGGTGGTAGGGAGACCCGTAGTGCTTGCACGGTGTCACCGCCGTCTCGGTGGCCCCGGCGAGTCCGCTCCGAAGCGGCGCCGTCCGACGGACGTGCCCGCACCGGAAGCCGGGTACTCACGTACGCGGATGCCCGGTCGGAGAGCCGATCGGCTCCGACCATGGCTTGGACTTCAAGCCTTGGCACCGCATCAGTGGCCGAGCGAGGGCCGCCGAGACCACGCCAGCCCGGCGCAGGTCCCGCGCAGGTCCCTCACGGGAATCCTCCCCGACGCCGCCGAGACCGCGCCCCGTCACCGGGCCGCGCGGACCGGCCGGCCGCAGGGACCGGCGCGGTTGTGCGTCCGCGCAGCTGTATTCAGGGCCGTCCAGGCCCGTACACAGCCGCGCGGCTGCCCGCCCGCCGCTCGCTCTCGGCCCCTCCACACGGAAGAGGCAGCACCCTGTCCACCACCGCAGAACCGACCAAGACCACCTTCCGGGACCTGGGGATCCTCCCGGAGACCGCCGAGGCCCTGGAGTCCGTCGGCATCGTCCACCCCTTCCCCATCCAGGAGATGACCCTCCCGGTCGCGCTGACCGGCCACGACGTCATCGGCCAGGCCAAGACCGGCACCGGCAAGACGCTCGGTTTCGGCCTCCCGCTGATCGAGCGCGTCGTCGTCCGCGCCGACGTCGACGCCGGCCGGGCCGCGGAGGAGCAGCTCTCCGAGTTCCCGCAGGCGCTGATCGTCGTCCCGACCCGCGAGCTCTGCACCCAGGTCACCAACGACCTGCAGACCGCCGGCAAGGTCCGCAACGTACGGGTGCTCGCCGTCTACGGCGGCCGGGCCTACGAGCCGCAGGTCGAGGCGCTGAACAAGGGCGTCGACATCGTCGTCGGCACCCCGGGCCGCCTGCTCGACCTGGCGGGCCAGAAGAAGCTGAACCTGTCGAAGGTCCGCTCGCTCGTCCTGGACGAGGCCGACGAGATGCTCGACCTGGGCTTCCTGCCGGACGTCGAGAAGATCCTCACCATGCTGCCGGCCAAGCGGCAGACCCTGCTGTTCTCGGCCACCATGCCTGGCCAGGTCATCAGCCTCGCCCGCCGGTACATGAGCCAGCCGACCCACATCCGGGCCACCGCTCCGGACGACACCGGCACCACCGTCGCCAACATCGAGCAGCACATCTTCCGTGCACACTCGCTGGACAAGGTGGAGATGGTCTCGCGCATCCTCCAGGCCGACGGCCGCGGGCTGTGCATGATCTTCTGCCGGACCAAGCGCACCGCCGCCGACGTCTCCGACCAGCTGACCCAGCGCGGCTTCGCGGCCGGCGCCGTCCACGGCGACCTCGGCCAGGGCGCGCGCGAGCAGGCGCTGCGGGCGTTCCGCAACGGCAAGGTCGACGTGCTGGTCTGCACCGACGTCGCGGCCCGCGGCATCGACGTCGAGGGCGTCACGCACGTCATCAACTACCAGTGCCCCGAGGACGAGAAGACCTACCTGCACCGGATCGGCCGCACCGGCCGGGCCGGCGCGTCCGGCACCGCCGTCACGCTGGTGGACTGGGACGACATCCCGCGCTGGCAGCTGATCAACAAGGCGCTGGACCTGCCGTTCAACGAGCCGGAGGAGACCTACTCCACCTCGCCGCACCTGTACGAGCTGCTGAAGATCGCCAAGGGCACCACCGGTGTGCTCCCGCGTTCCGAGCGCACCCGGGCCGGCCTGAACGCCGAGGAGGTCGAGGACCTCGGCGAGACCGGCGGGCGCGGTTCGCGTTCGGCCGGCGGCCGCGGCCGGAACGGCTCGCGGGGCGGCTCCGGCCGGTCCGACGCCGCCGCGACCACCGAGGAGAAGCCGGCCCGCCGGACCCGTGAGCGCCGTCGCACCCGCGGTGGCACCGCGGTCGCGGGCGACGCGGCCACCGCGCCCGTCGCCGAGGCCGTCGAGGCCGCCGCCGTCGAGGCTCCGGCCGTGCCGGCCGCCGAGGGCGCCGAGGGCGCGGCTACGCGCCGTCGCCGCCGCCGTCCGCGCAGCACCGCCGCGGGCGAGACCGCCGTCGCCGCGGTGGCCGAGGCTCCGGCCGCGGTCGCCGAGGAGACCGCGCCGACGGCCGCCCAGGCCGCCGACGCGCCCGCGGAGAAGCCGGCCGCCAAGCGCACCCGCAGCCGGGCCAAGGCGAAGGCCGAGCCGGCCTCCGAGGCCGCTGCCGCCCCGGAGGCCGGCGGCGACGCCCCGGCCGAGGCCCCGGCCCCGCGCCGCCGGACCCGGACCCGCCGTCCGGCCGCCGCGGCGCCCGAGGCCACGCCGGAGGGCTGACCGCCGACGCACCGCCCGGAGGGGGCGGTCCGGATCCCCGTCGGGGCCGGACCGCCCCCTCCGGCTTCGGCCGGCCGACCGCCCGGCCCCGGGGGTGTCCGCCCGGCTACCCTCGGGGGTTACCGGCCGGTCACCCCGGCCGCCGGCCGCACCGCAGGAGCCCCAGGAGATCCGCCCATGAGCACCCCGCCGTTCCTCACCCTCCCGCACTGCGCGCGCCCGTTGCGGCTGGCGACCGCGCGCGGGGAGTTCGCCGCGCTGCGGGCCGAGCCGGCCGGCGCGGTACGCGGGTCGGCGCTGCTGGTGCCCGGCTTCACCGGCAGCAAGGAGGACTTCATCGCGCTGCTGGAGCCCCTGGCGGCGGCCGGCTACCGGGTGACCGCGATCGACCAGCGCGGGCAGTACGAGACCGGCGGCTCGGACGACCCGGCGGAGTACGCCGTCGACGCGCTGGGTGCGGACGTCCGGGAGCTCTCCGCCGTTCTGCGGTCCGAGCGCGGGGGCGACGCCGGCCCGCTTCACCTGCTGGGCCACTCCTTCGGCGGCCAGGTGGTCCGCGAGGCCGTCCTCGCGGCCGCGACCGAGGGCCCGCTGCCCTGGCGGTCGCTGACCCTGATGTCCACCGGCCCGGGCGCGATCGACCCGGCGGAGGCGGAGCGGACCAAGCTGCTGCTGTCGGTGCTGCCGACGATGAGCCTGGAGGAGATCTGGCAGGTGCTCCAGCAGATGGAGGAGGGCTCCGGCGATCCGGCGCGCCGTCCGGCCCCCGAGGTGTCGGACTTCCTGCACCGCCGCTGGGTGGCCAACGTGCCGCAGGCGCTCGCCACCACCGGCGGGCACCTGGTCGCCGCGCCGGACCGGGTGGACGGGCTCGCGGCAGCGGCGACCGCGGCCGAACTGCCGGTCCTGGTGCTCTCCGGTGTCCGGGACTACGCCTGGCCGGTGCCGGAACAGACGGCGATGGCGGAGCGGCTGGGCGCCCGCCGCGTGGTGGTCGAGGACGCCGGCCACTCCCCCAACGCCGAGCAGCCCGCCGCCACCGCCGAGGCCCTGGCCGGATTCTGGGCCCAGGCGCCGGCCGGGGCCTAGCCACACGGCCTGCCGAAGGCCCGCCCCGCGGCGGCCCGCAGGGCAGGCCGCGGGACAATCCGCGGGACATAATTCGTTAGTTGCGGTAATATTTGATTCTGTCCGGGAACCATCGTCGCCATCGACGTCGGCGCGAATCCGCCGAAACCCGGATTTCACGGACGGGCAACGGCCCGGTAGCAGCACCACGCGACAGTGGTTCATGAGGGACCAGGCGTGCCCGGCAAGCAGGGGGAGCCCTTTTGCCGCAGCAGACCGTCGACCCCGTCGACCGTTCGACCCGACAGACCGAGAAAGGGCTGATACCGACTCAGCCACGACCGCCCCGTCCGACGGGGCCGGGAAAGGAGACGCCCATGCGCTTCGAGATCCTCCGCCTGGACGACGCCCACGGCACCGCCACCGACCGCCTGATCGCCGACGCCGAGACCGTCCGCGAACTGGTCCAGGCCGCGGCCAGCACCGGCGAACGCCTGCTCATCCGCCCGTGCCCGACCGTCTGACCCGGCGCGGCGCCCCCGCCCCTGAGACCTCACCCGCCGCCGAAGAGCCGGGACCGTCCGACTCCGACGTTCCGATACCCGACTGACGCCCCGTCGCCGCACCAGCGATGACGAGGCGTCAGTGCGTCCGGCTCCGCCGCCGCCCGGACGGGCCGACGTTTGCCGCCGCCCGCGGCTGGACATCCCCTACCGGGAGCCGCCCGTTTCGCGCCCACCCTGCGCGGGGCCGGGCGCCGCCACCGACAGGTGCCGCCGAGCCCTCCGTACGGGTGATCGTCCTTGACGCGGCGGTCCGGAGGGAGGAGCGTTGTCGGCTATGAGGGGCGAGCCAAGCTGCCCGAGGTGCGCCGGTCGGGTCCGCGCCCCCGGTCTGTTCTCAGACACCTGGCAGTGCGACCGGCACGGCGCCGTGCACCCGATGCAGCCGGTGCTGCCCCCGAGCGTGGAGGCGCTCGGCGTGGCCGTCGCCCGCTCGCAGGTCCCCGTCTGGCTGCCCTGGCCGCTCCCGGTCGGCTGGCTGTTCACCGGCATCGCGCACGTCGGCGACGACGTCTCGGGGGCCCGGGCCACCGCCGTCGCCTGCTCCGGCCCGGCGCCGCTCGGCGGCTTCGGGGAGCTCGTCCTGGTCGCGGAGGAGCTCGGCGTCGGCCTCGGCGCCCGGTACGCGGGGCTGGCCGGACCGGACCCGGGCGAGTCCGTCGCGCTCTACAAGCCTGCCGACGCCAAGCTGATGGCGGCCGGGCGGCCCACCCCGATGTTCCACGTCCCGGACGCCCCGGCCGACCGCGCGGTCTTCGTCGGCGAGGCCCGCGGGCTCTGGCTCTGGGCGGTGGCCTGGCCGGAGCAGTCGGCCCTGGTGATGTACGACGAGCTGGTCCTCACCGACCTGCGCGAGGCCGGTGCCGAGCTGGACCTGCTGCCCTGCGGGGCGCTCTCCCCCCGCCTGCTCGGCTGACCGCCGCACTATCCTGGGCGCCAGCCGACCCCAGGGAGCCCCGCCCGTGCGCATCGACCTGCACGCCCACAGCAACGCGTCCGACGGCACCGACAGCCCGGCCGAGCTGGTCGCGGCAGCGGTCGCCGCGGGCCTGGACGTCGTGGCGCTGACCGACCACGACACGGTGGCCGGGCACGCCGAGGCCGCCGAGGCCGTGCACGCGCTGCCCGCGGGCAGCCGGCTGACCCTTGTTCCGGGCGCCGAGCTGTCCTGCGTCGTCGAGGGCATCAGCATGCACCTGCTGGCCTACCTGTTCGACCCGGCCGAGCCGGCCTTCGCGCAGGAGCGCGAGCTGGTGCGCACCGACCGGTTCCGGCGCGGGCGGGCGATCGTCGAGCGGTGCCGGGACCTTGGCGCGGACGTCAGCTGGGAACAGGTCCAGCGGATCGCGGGCGCGGGCTCGGTGGGCCGTCCGCACATCGCCAGCGCGCTGGTCGAGGCCGGCGTGGTGGCCACCGTCTCGGACGCGTTCTCCCCGGAGTGGCTGGCCAACGGCGGTCGGGCGGACGTCCGCAAGCACGAGACCGACCCGGTCGAGGCGGTCCGGCTGGTCCGGGCGGCCGGCGGGGTGCCGGTCTTCGCCCACCCGGGCGCGGTCAAGCGCGGGCGCACCGTCCCCGACCAGGTGATCGCGGACCTCGCGGCGGCCGGTCTGGCGGCACTGGAGGTCGACCACACGGACCACGACGAGGCCGCCCGGGAGCACCTGCGCACGCTGGCCGGCGACCTCGGCCTGCTGGTCACCGGGTCCAGCGACTACCACGGCGCCCGCAAGACCGTCCGGCTCGGCGAGCACACCACCGATCCCGCCGTCTACGAGGCGCTGGTGGCCCAGGCGACCGGCGCGAAGCCCATCGGCGGCTGAGAGCGAGCCCGGCGACGGGCGCGAAGCCGCTGGTGCCCCGAGTGCGGCCCCGGCTCGTGCGCCGGGGTGCGGGAGCGTCCACCGTGGTGCGGCGCAGATGCGGCGCCGGGCCCGACTCCGGCCCCGGAGTCAAGGCGCCACCCGGCCGGGTTGACGCCGCATCGGCTGAGTCGCGGTCAGTCCAGCGGCACCGCACGGCGCTCCGGGTCGCGCAGGTCGGTCCCGTGCTTGAGCCAGCGCTCCTCCAGGGCGGCCGCCCCGTGCACCCGCTTCCAGCCGGCCTCGTTGGGGGTCATCGGCAGCAGGGGCAGGAAGCGGACCGGATCGGCCGGCTCGTCCAGCTCCAGATCGGGCACCAGGCCGCCCGGTTCGGCGGTCAGCACCGAGGTGAACGGCGCGCCCTCCCAGAGCGCGGAGCCGAGGTCGAGCGAGCCACCCGGGGCCACCACCAGGCCCTCCACCTGCGGCGTCGCGGCGAAGGTGGCCAGCGCGCGGAGCACGCCGTCGCGGCCCCCACGGACCGTCAGGACCAGTTCGGCACGCGGGCCACGGACCTGGTCGGCGACCGGCGAGGTCGGGTCGGCCATCGGGGCCGCGGACATCCCGAGCGTCGCGTAGCGGACCAGGCCCTCGGTGTCGGGGCCGAAGCGCAGCACCTCGATCCGGTCCGTCCCGAGGAAGGTGACCGCGGCGCGGCCGCTCGGTTCACCGAAGGTGGTCAGCAGCCGGGCCTCGACGGCGGCCAGCACCGCCTCCCGGGTAAGGCCGGAGGAATCGTGGCCGCCGGAGTGGCCGGACGTGCCCGAGGGGTCGCCGAAGAGCGGGAAGTCGTGCGCCATGCCGGTGAGCGTAACCCGGGCCACCCGCCGGGCCCGCACGGCCGCCGCCGGAACACCGCAGCGCCAATGGCCGGTCAGATGTTAGTGTGAGCGACTGGCCACCGGGGATCCTTCCACCGGGGCAGCGGCGCGAAGGAGGTGGTTGCGGTGGATACCAGCCGACCATGCAGTACCGGCAGCTCTACCCGGCCCGGACGCCTTCCCCGTACCCCTCGCCACGCAGGCTGAAACAGCACCCACGAGAGCTGTGATCGCCGCGTTCGCGGATCGCCGAGGCGGCGTCGGACCGGCCGGGAGAGCACCCCACCGGCGTCCGGTCGTTCCAGCGCGTGCCCCAGCAAGGCCGAGGACCGACCGCGGACGCCTTCCACACCGGTGTTCCTCCGCCGTCGCACCACGGCCTGCACCACCGCGCCGCCGTGCGGCGGCTCCTGCCCCAGGGAGCCTGCCATGTCGATGATCAACAGCCTGCGCGCCGCCGTCCGCACCAACCGCCGCCGCTCGGCGGCCGGCCTGTTCGACTCGATCAACCCCGGCGCGTCCACCTCTGCCGTGGTGGACTGCGCGGTGTACCAGCACGGCAAGCGCAGCGGCGACAGCTGCACCCCGCGCGAGGCCGTTCGCCGCGTCAAGGCCTCGCAGCAACTGCCCGACGGTGCAGGATCGTTCAGCTGGATCGGGCTGCACGAGCCGACCGAGGCCGAGTTCGAGGGCATCGCCCAGCGCTTCGGCCTGCACCCGCTGGCGGTCGAGGACGCGGTGCACGCGCACCAGCGGCCCAAGGTCGAGCGTTACGACGACGTGCTGTTCGCCGTCTTCAAGACGATCCGCTACGTCGAGCACGACCAGCTGACCCCGAACAGCGAGGTGGTGGAGACCGGTGAGCTGATGGTCTTCGCCGGGCGGGACTTCGTGATCACCGTCCGGCACGGCGGGCACAGCTCGCTGCAGGAGCTGCGGCACCGGCTGGAGGCCGACGCCGACGGCACCGGGCTGCTGGCCAAGGGCCCGTCCGCGGTGCTGCACGCGATCGCCGACCAGGTGGTGGACAACTACCTGCT
The DNA here is from genome assembly GCF_043950205.1 of Kitasatospora hibisci. Classification (NCBI taxonomy): domain Bacteria; kingdom Bacillati; phylum Actinomycetota; class Actinomycetes; order Kitasatosporales; family Streptomycetaceae; genus Kitasatospora; species Kitasatospora hibisci. Next base: position 3,232,100 of record NZ_CP171642.1, read on the forward strand.
GGTCGCCGACCGGCTGCAGACCGACGTGGACGAGATCGAGTTCGACGTCTTCTCCAACCGCGGCGGCCGGGGCACCGACGTCGGACGGGTCTACCAGCTCAAGCGCGAGGTGCTGGAGTTCAAGCGGGCGGTGACGCCGCTGCTGCGGCCCATGCAGCAGCTCTCCGAGCCGCTGCAGCGGCTGGTCGACCCGGACATCCAGAAGTACTTCCGGGACGTCGCCGACCACCTCGCCCGGGTCACCGAGCAGGTGCACGGCTTCGACGAGCTGCTGAACTCGCTGCTCCAGGCCAACCTGGCGCAGGTCTCGGTGGCGCAGAACGAGGACATGCGCAAGATCACCGCCTGGGCGGCGATCTTCGCCGTGCCCACCATGATCACCGGCGTCTACGGGATGAACTTCGAGTACATGCCGGAGCTCCACCACAAGTACGGCTACCCGATGGTGCTCGGCAGCGTCGTCCTGATCTGCGTCGGGATGTACCGCGGGTTCCGCCGCAACGGCTGGCTGTAGCGCCCCTCCCGGCCGCTACCGGCGGCCGCCTCGCGCCACCAGGACCAGCCCGAGGAGGATCAGCAGCACGGCCGGGTAGGCCGCCGCCGGCGGCCACTGGCCGAGCCAGAGCGCCGCGATCAGCGCGGCGCCCGGGGTCTCCAGCAGGATGGCGGTCGAGGTGACGGACGGGCCGAGGGTGCGCACCACCCGGTTGCTCAGCGAGTGGCCGAGCAGCTGGGCCGTGACCATGAGCAGCGCGATCTGCCACCAGACGCCGGCCGGCCAGCCGCCCATCGGCGTCCCGGCGACCAGGCAGACCGCCAGCAGCACCACCGCCGTGGTCGCGTAGCAGACCAGGGTGTACGCGGTGGTGCTGACCGTCTTGCGGACCTCGGCGCCGATCAGCATGTAACCGGCCGCCGCGAGGCCGGCGCCGAGCGCCAGTGCGTCCCCCAGCAGGGCGCGCGGCGACAGCGACAGGTCGACCCCGGTGAGCACCAGCACGCCCGCGAACGCCACCGCCGTCCCGATCCAGACCGCCCGGGGCGCCCGGACGCCGAACAGCCGCATCAGCAGGATGGTCCAGAGCGGGGTGGTGGTGACCAGCGCGGTCGCCGACGCCACCGAGGTCATCCGCAGGCTCGGCATCCAGAGCGCGAAGTGGACGGCCAGCAGCGCGCCGGCCGCCGCCGCCAGCAGCAGCTGCCGGCGGCCGATCCCGCGCAGCTCGGCGCGGTGGCGCAGCAGCGCGTACGGGCCGAGCACGCCGACCGACATGACGTTGCGCCAGAACGCGATCGCCAGGGCGGGTGCGGCGGTGGCGCTGATCAGCGGCGCCGACAGCGAGATGCCGGAGACCGAGACGGCGAGCAGCAACAGGTCGATCCTGGGGAGCGGCCGCGCCGGGGCCGCCGGGTCGGCGGGGCGGGGTGCGGTGCTGGCGGACGCTGCGGTCGCGGGCCGGGCGGCGGGCACGGAGCTCCTCCGGTTCGTGGTGATGCGGCCGGGCGGCCGGTGGTCGGCCTCCTAAGGTAAGGCCCGTGCGGCCATCACGGAACTGTCGCCCGGCGGATGAGACACCCCGTGGACGCCGCAAGCCGTACGCTGTGCGCCATGGACCGCACGCCTGCCGCCGCCGCGAACGCCGACGAATTCCTCGACCGGGCCCTGCTGGAGGAGGCCGCGAAGAAGTCCGGCCTGCTCTGGGTCCGCGCGGACGGCGAGGAGCACAGCCGGGCGCTCTGGCACGCCTGGCACGACGGCGCGGTGGTGGTGGTCGGCGACGGCGGCGAGCAGCCGCTGCACGGGCTGACCGGCGGGGGTGGTGCGCTGGTGACCGTCCGCAGCAAGGACAAGGGCGGCCGGCTGACCGGCTGGCCGGCCCGGGTGCGCGTGCTGGAGCCGGGGAGCGAGGCCTGGCGGGGCGCCGTCGAGGAGCTCAAGGGCAAGCGGCTGAACGCACCGGACACCGACACCATCACCGACCGCTGGGCCCGGGAGTGCCGGGTGCTCCGGCTGGAGCCGGTCGCCGGGCTGACCGAGCGCCCCGGGGAGATGCCGGACGCCTCGCACGCCGCCGTCCCGATGCCCACTCCCGCGACCACCCGGATGCCGATCCCGGCCGGCCTGCCCAAGCTGCTGCTCAAGCGCCGCCGCGGCTGAGCCGGCCACTGCTCGTCCGCCGGACCCGCCCGCCGGACCGCCCCCCGGGCTCGCCGGGCCGAGCCCGGGGAGCCCGGGTAGATTGACCGCGGGGCGCTGCCTCGCGCCCCCTCAGCGCGTCGAGCGAGTCGAGGGAGTCCATGGCAGGGCCAGGCAGCCGGGTCTTCATCTCGCACCTCTCCGGCATCGCCGTGTTCGACCCGAACGGCGACCAGGTCGGCCGGGTCCGCGACGTCGTCGTCACGCTTCGCCTGGGCGGGCGGCCGCCCCGGGTGCTCGGGCTGGTGGTCGAGGTGATCGGCCGGCGCCGGATCTTCCTGCCGATGACCAGGGTCACCAGCCTGGAGACCGGCCAGGTGCTCACCACCGGCGTCATCAACATGCGCCGGTTCGAGCAGCGCTCCTCCGAGACCCTCGTCCTCGGCGAGCTGCTGGACCGCACCGTCACCTGGAGCAAGACGGGCCAGGAGGTCACCGTCCTGGACGTGGCCATGGTGCAGACCCGGCTGCGCGAGTGGGAGATCGGCAAGGTCTTCGTGCAGGTCGGCCGGGTCGGCCGGCTGCGCAAGGCCCGGGGCGAGACGCTCACCGTGGAGTGGCGGGACGTCACCGGTTTCGCCCTGCCGGAGGAGGGCCAGGGCGCCGCCAACCTGCTCGCCACCTTCGAGCAGCTGCGCGCCGCCGACCTCGCCAACGTCATGCACCACCTCTCCGCCAAGCGCCGCGCGGAGGTCGCCGCAGCGCTGGACGACGAGCGTCTGGCCGACGTCCTGGAGGAGCTGCCCGAGGACGACCAGGTCGAGATCATCGGCAAGCTGAAGGACGAGCGGGCCGCCGACGTCCTGGAGGCGATGGACCCCGACGACGCCGCCGACCTGCTCTCCGAGCTGCCCGGCGACGAGGCCGAGCGGCTGCTCCAGCTGATGGAGCCGGACGAGGCCGAACCGGTCCGCCGGCTGCTGAAGTACGAGGAGAACACCGCCGGCGGCCTGATGACGACCGAGCCGATCGTGCTGGAGCCGGACGCCACGGTGGCCGAGGCACTGGCCCGGGTGCGGATCTCCGACAACAAGCCGGCGCTGGCCGCGCAGGTCTTCGTCTGCCGCCCGCCGAACGAGACCCCGACCGGCAAGTACCTGGGCACCGTGCACTTCCAGCGGCTGCTGCGGGAGCCGCCGTACACCCTGGTCGGCTCGCTGGTCGACGACGACCTCGACCCGCTGCCGCCGAACACCCCGCTGCCGCTGATCACCAGCTACCTGGCGACCTACAACATGGTCGCCGCCCCCGTCGTGGACGAGGCCGACCACCTGGTCGGCGCGGTCACCGTCGACGACGTGCTCGACCACCTGCTGCCCGACGACTGGCGCGAGGCCGCCCTGCACGGGCTCTCCGAGGAGAGGGAGACCGCCGGTGGACGCTGACCGCAAGGGCCGCCGCGACGACAGCCTCCGCCAGCGGCTGCACGGCGAACTCCGGGAGCTGCGGCAGCTGCGCGAGCTGCGCTCGCGCGAGGGCGTCCGCGAACGGCGCTCCGAGCCGTCCTCCGGCGGGCCCGGCCGGTCCCGGCTGGACCAGCCGCGTACCACCCGGCCCGGCCTGATCACGCTGCCCACCTACGACCCGGAGGCCTTCGGCCAGCTCTCCGAACGGATCGCGCGCTTCCTCGGCACCGGGCGGTTCATCGTCTGGATGACGGTGGTGGTCATCGTCTGGGTGGGGTGGAACACCCTGCTGCCGGACGCCGTCCGCTTCGACGACTACCCGTTCATCTTCCTCACCCTGATGCTCTCGCTGCAGGCGTCGTACGCGGCGCCGCTGATCCTGCTGGCGCAGAACCGCCAGGACAACCGGGACCGCGTCAACATGGAGCAGGACCGCGCCCGCAGCGACCGGAACATCGCCGACACCGAGTACCTGACCCGCGAGGTCGCTGCACTGCGGCAGGGCCTCGGCGAGGTCGCCACCCGGGACTTCATCCGCTCCGAACTCCAGTCACTGCTCAAGGAGATCGACGACCGCCGGGAGTCCTCCGAGTTGCTGTGACCGGCAGCACGCTACCGACCGGTTAAGCGGTCCGTCCGGCGCCGTACCATCAAGGCATGGCCAACGAGACAGAGGTTGCGGCCGGCGTCACGGAGGAGTCCGTACGCCAGGCGCTGGCGACCGTCAACGACCCGGAGATCAACCGCCCGATCACCGAGATCGGCATGGTGAAATCGGTCGAGATCGCCGAGGACGGCGCGGTGCGCGTCGCGGTCTACCTGACCGTCTCCGGCTGCCCGATGCGCGACACCATCGTCACCCGGGTCCGTGAGGCGGTCGGCCGGGTGCCGGGCGTGACCGGGGTCGAGGTGGAGCTCGACGTGATGAGCGACGAGCAGCGCAAGGAGCTCTCCCAGCTGCTGCGCGGCGGCGCCCCCGAGCGGGAGATCCCGTTCGCCAAGCCCGGCACGCTGACCCGCGTCTACGCGGTCGCCTCCGGCAAGGGCGGCGTCGGCAAGTCCTCGGTGACGGTGAACCTGGCGGCCGCGATGGCCGCGGACGGCCTGAAGGTGGCCGTGGTGGACGCCGACATCTACGGCCACAGCGTGCCGCGGATGCTGGGCGTCGAGGGCCGGCCCACCCAGGTCCAGGACATGATCATGCCGCCGCAGGCGAACGGCGTGAAGGTCATCTCGATCGGCATGTTCACCCCGGGCAACGCCCCGGTGGTCTGGCGCGGCCCGATGCTGCACCGCGCGCTGCAGCAGTTCCTGGCCGACGTCTGGTGGGGCGACCTGGACGTCCTGCTGCTGGACCTGCCCCCCGGCACCGGCGACATCGCGATCTCGGTCGCCCAGCTGATCCCGAACGCGGAGATCCTGATCGTCACCACCCCGCAGATGGCCGCCGCCGAGGTGGCCGAGCGGGCCGGCACCATCGCGGTGCAGACCCACCAGAAGATCGTCGGCGTGATCGAGAACATGTCCGGCATGCCCTGCCCGCACTGCGACGAGATGATCGACGTGTTCGGCACCGGCGGCGGCCAGACCGTCGCGGACGCGCTCACCCGGACCGTCGGCGCCACCGTGCCGGTGCTCGGCTCGATCCCGATCGACGTCCGCCTGCGCGAGGGCGGCGACGACGGCCGACCGGTCGTGCTCGCCGCTCCCGACTCCCCGGCCGGCGCCGCCCTGCGCGCCGTCGCCGGCAAGCTGGGCGGCCGCCAGCGCGGCCTCTCCGGCCTCTCGCTGGGGCTCACCCCGAAGAACAAGTTCTGAAGACGGTGGAAGGGGCCGGAAGCGTCCGGCCCCTTCCGGCTGTCCGGGGGCGGCCCCGGCGGCGTGCGCGCGGCAGGACCGGCCGGACGGGGCCTACGGGCGCGTGTAGGCGGTGAGGTCGGGGACGGTGGCGAAGCCGGTGCCGTAGGCGCTGACGCCGCGGCCGAAGGCGCCGAGCAGGACGCCCGGGGCCTCGCCGGCGAGTACCCAGCCGTACTCGGACTCGCGGTAGCGGAAGGGCTGCGGCAGTCCGTTCACCGGCAGGCTGAGGGTGGACCAGCCCGGGCCGGCCAGGTCGTCCGCGAGGTCCCAGGCGAGGGAGCTCTGCTGGTCCAGCCAGTCCTGGCGCAGCGCGCGGTCCAGCTGGCCCGGCCAGGTCGCGGCGAGCAGGCCGGATCCGGCCAGCCAGGCCGCGGAGGAGGCGGAGGTCGCCTCCAGGGTGCCGGTGTTGTCGGCGCTGCGGCGGCTGTCCCGGCGGGCGACCGTGACGACCACGGCGAACTTCCGCGTGTCGCGCGGCTCGTACTGTCTGGCCGGCTCCTCGCCGTGGCCCAGCGTGCCGTAGTCGACGCTGCCGGACGCCCCGGCGCGCGGGCCGCCGGCGCCGGCCTGCATCAGGTAGCGGCGGCCGGTCCAGCCGTCGTCCAGGCCGTACCAGGGGAAGTCCGCGGTCAGGTAGGGCACCAGCGGGTCCGCCGGACCGGCCTGGCCGCCGACCACCCGGCCTCCGGCCGTCGCCGTCCCCACCCCATGACTCGTCGCGTCCATCCCCGGGCCTCCTCAACGCACGTATCCTGCCGCGGCGAGCTCCCATGGTGGCGTACCGCGGCGTTCCCGGCGGCGTCTTCGGTCCGGAACGGGCCGGAAGTGACTGACGGCACAGCGGGAACAATCAGCACAATAGCGGCGCACACGCCACCGCCCCGCTCAGCCGTGCGGCCGAGCGGGGCGGTGCGTCGCCGCGGACTACGTCGCGTCGGGGTCGAACGGGGGGCGCTCACCCGGGCCGAGCGGGGCCCCGGCGCCGGCCGCCGCCGGGGCGGGGACGGTGGACTTGTCCATGCTGACCGTTCCGGCGCGGCCGTGGCCGTTCACCGTCGGGGCCGGCTTGTCGTCCAGCACCGAGCGGATGTCCAGGCCCTCCCGCATCTCCTTGAGGCCCAGCGGGTCCTCGTTGTCGCCCATGAGCTGCTTGCGGACGAAGGTCTTGGGGTGGAGGTCCTCGAACTCGAAGTCCTTGAACTCGGGGCCCAGCTCGCTGCGGATGTCCTCCTTCGCGTTGTCGGCGAAGGACCGGATCTTCCGGATGAAGCCCATGGTGTCCTGGATCAGCTTCGGCAGCTTGTCCGGACCGAAGATCACGATGGCCATGATGACCAGGGTCAGGATCTCCAGTGAGCCTACGTCGCTGAACAACTAAGCTCCCTAAGCTCGTCGGGCAACAGTTCCTACCAGCGTAATGGCCACCGGCGGGTCAGCGGCCCACACTGTGATGAAGCCGTGGTGAAGACCCGCCGATGGCCGCGCCCTGGGAGCCCGGGTGCGCTAACGGTTCTCGTAGTGCAGCCCGGCGAGGCCGGAGCTGGGGGTGCGCTCCGGCAGCACGTACGGCGGCGTCGCCTCGCGGTTGGCCGACACCGGGCGGACCGGGAGGTCCACCGGCACCTTCGCGATCATCGGGACCGGCCCGCCGCCACTGCGGCCGGTTTCACCGACCGGGCTCACCGAGGTGCCGCCGTGCTGGTCCTCGCTCTGCGTGGTGAGGCCGCCCACCCCGCCGAGCGTCACCGCGGCCACCGAGAAGGCCCCGGCGGCGGCGAAGACGAACCGGCGGCCGCGCGGCGGCGCCGGCCGCAGCACCGCGGAACCGGCGGAGGCCGCCGCGGCCTGGGGCCGCGCCGACTGCTCCGGGCGGACGGACTGCTCGGGGCGCGCGGCGCGCCGCCCCATCAGCGGACGCAGCACGGAGCCGCCGCGCCCGAAGGCACGCGGGTCGACCCCCGGCACCGGCGCCTCGGCGCCGAGCGCGCCGCCGCCGAAGGAGGCGCCCGCGCCGCGGCCGAAGGAGCCGCCGTTCAGTCGGCTGCCGCCGAGCGTGCCTCCGCCGGCCTCCGGCCGGGGGGAGCCCCAGGCGGCCGGGAGGCCGCCGCCGGGCAGGTCGTCGTCGTCACGGCGGGGCCGGTCGGCGGCCCCCGAACGGTCGTCCTCCTCCAGGGCGCCGACGGCCATCAGCCGGGCCATCAGCGCCGAGGACGGGCCGGGCGTGTCGGTCCGGGTCAGCAGGTGCTTGACGGCGCGGCCCTCGTCGGCCTCAGCGAGGCACTGCGGACAGGTGGCCAGGTGCGCCTGGACGCGGTCGCGCGAGTCGTGGCCGAGCTCGCCGTCGACGAAGGCGGAGAGCCGCTCACCGAGGTGGTGCTCCTCGGCGGGCTCGGCGGGCCGTACGGCGACCGCGCGCAGCGCGGGCGTGCCCGGCGGCGTGTCGGCGGGCGGTACGGGCGTCTCGGGTCCGTCCTGGTTGCGGCGGCCCAGCTGGGCCCAGCCGCTCCGGCGGGTGGCGGCCCGGCCGCCCGCCTCCGGCCCGCCCGGCCCCGATCGGCCGGTTCCGCTCACGATCGCCTCCGTCCGCGCCCGCCCGGGGAGCCCGGGGCCTCCCCGACCACGGCGCCGACCGGCACCGGCTCGGCGGAGCCGCCCCGGCGCTCGCGGCCGGGGGCCGCGCCGGGGGCCCGGTGCTTGAGCGCAGCGCGCAGGTGCGAACGGCCGCGGTGGATCCGGCTGCGGACGGTGCCGAGCTTGACGCCGAGCGTGGCGGCGATCTCCTCGTAGGAGAGGCCCTCGATGTCGCAGAGCACCACGGCGGCCCGGAACTCGGGGGCAAGGGTGTCCAGCGCCTGCTGGACGTCGGCGTCGAAGTGGGTGTCGCTGAAGTGCTGGGCCGGGCTGGGCTCGCGGCTGGCCAGGCGCTCGGCCGCGTCCTCGCCGAGCGCGTCGAAGCGGATGCGCTGGCGTCGGCGGACCATGTCCAGGAAGAGGTTGGTGGTGATCCGGTGCAGCCAGCCCTCGAACGTGCCGGGGGTGTAGGTCGACAGCGAGCGGAACACCCGGACGAAGACCTCCTGGGTGAGGTCCTCGGCGTCGTGCTGGTTGCCCGTCAGGCGGTAGGCCAGGCGGTAGACGCGGGCGCTGTGAGCCTCGACGATCTCCTCCCAGGTGGGCGGAGTCCAGGTCTGCGCGTCGGGGCCCTCGGCGAAGCTCACGAGAGCGGCGGGGGCCTCGGCGGTACCGGCGGTCGGCGTCTCGGCGGCCGGCAGGTCCAGGGGGGAGTGCGCAGGCTGGTTCATCACGGGCTTCGGCGTACGGGCCGACGCGGTGCCGCGGGGATGCCGCCGCACGGGGACGTCGCCCTCGGCCACACCTCCTCGGTCGGCTCTTCTGCCCAGCAGGGCCACCACCATATCCACCTCACCCGTCAAGCCCGGATAAAAGTGCCCCGGTTGTCAAGCCCCGGGGTCCGGCCCCGGGGGCGTCGCCTTCACCGGGTCCCTTCTCCAGCAACGGCCCGCCGCAGTACGCGGTTCCCGGGCGGCCAGTAATCTGTGGCAGGAAATATCGACATCCGCATCGACCACGCTCCGCGCCGGGCCGCCACCCGGGGCTCCGAAAGAGGCAGCCATCAGCGAGTTCGGGCCCGCACGCGCGGCCCTCGCCGACACCTACGTCGGGGAGGACGCGGTGCTGACCTACGCCCGGGCGCAGTCCGCGCGGACCGGCATCAGGGCGATCGGGCCGAGCGGCGGCGCCTGCCTGCGGCTGCTCGCGGCGGCACTGGGCGCCAAGGCGGTCGCCGAGATCGGCACCGGCACGGGCGTCTCCGGCGTCTACCTGCTGCGCGGGATGCGGCCGGACGGCGTGCTCACCACCGTGGACTCCGAGCCGGTACGCCAGCAGCTGGCGCGGGAGGCGTACCAGGCGGCCGGGTTCGCGGCGAACCGGTCGCGGTTCATACCGGGCCGGGCGCTGGAGGTGCTGCCCCGGCTCGCGGACGGCCAGTACGACCTGGTGTTCTGTGACGGCGATCCGGCGGAGTCCCGGGAGTACCTGGCGGAGTCGCTGCGACTGCTGCGGCCGGGCGGGATGGTCTGCTTCGAAGGGGTCTTCCAGGAGGGCCGGCTGGCCGAGCCCGAGCTGCAGGACCCGCAGACGCATGCGGTGCGCGATCTGGTCCGGGACGTCCGGGAGAGCGAGGTGCTGCTGCCGGCGCTGCTGCCGGTCTCGGACGGGCTGCTCTGCGCGGTCAAGCGCTGACCGGTCCCCCCGCGCGGCGGGTACCGGACCGGCGCGGGCGGTCCGCCCGGGAGGCTGGGGTCCCGGTTCGGGACCGGGAAGCACAGAGCCCGGGCCGGGTCCGGGAACCACAGAGCCCGGGCCGACGAATCGTCGTACCCGGGCCCGGCAGCACATCTCCAGGAGATGGCGAGCACCCGCTGCGGTCAGCCGCAGGCCTTCTTCAGGGCCTCGCCGAGGGCGTCGGCCTCGTCAGGCGTGAGCTCCACCACGAGGCGTCCGCCGCCTTCGAGCGGAACGCGCATGATGATGCCCCGCCCCTCTTTGGTGACTTCGAGCGGGCCGTCACCCGTCCGCGGCTTCATGGCCGCCATGCTCGTTCCCCTTCCTGCAACCGCTCAGCTACGCACCGGCAGTCCGTCCACCGCCGGTATCGAACGCATTGATCGGAAGCCATTATCCCGCATGCCACGGCCTGATGACCAACATCACTCTCGGTGCAACCAGGGCCGGACCCACCCCAAGCGGGGCATTTCCCGCGATTAGCCCCGGCGCGGCGGCGGTCCGCACGCCACCGAAAGGTGCGATACCTCACACTCCCCACGCGGCCGCACGCTCCGGCATCCTGACACACGACCGACCCGTCGAGATCACAAAGGAGTCCCCTCGCCCATGTCCGATTCCGTGCTGTACGAGCTGGACGGCGGCCTGGCCGTCATCACCATCAACCGTCCGGAGGCGATGAACGCGCTGGACACCGCGACCAAGGTCGCGCTGCGGGACACCGTGGCCGCGGCGGCCGAGGACCGGGCGGTGCGGGCGGTGCTGCTCACCGGCGCCGGCGACCGGGCGTTCTGTGTCGGACAGGACCTCAAGGAGCACCTCGGCATGCTCAAGCTGGCCGAGGAGACCGGCGAGGGCGCGCTGAAGACCGTCGCCGAGCACTACAACCCGCTGCTGCGTGCGCTGGCCGGGATGCGCAAGCCGACGGTGGCCGCGGTCGGCGGCGTGGCGGCCGGTGCGGGCGCCTCGCTGGCCTTCGCCTGCGACTTCCGGATCATCGCCGACACTGCGGGCTTCAACACCGCGTTCGCCGGGATCGCGCTGACCGCCGACTCGGGCGCCTCCTGGACGCTGCCCCGGCTGGTCGGGCACGCCAAGGCGACCGAGCTGCTGATGCTGCCGCGCACGGTGAAGTCGACCGAGGCGATGGAGCTGGGCCTGGCCACCAAGGTGGTCCCGGCGGCCGAGCTCGCCGCCACCGCGCGGGTCTTCGCCAAGGAGCTGGCCGAGGGCCCGACGGTGGCGTACGGGGCGATCAAGGAGTCGCTGGCGTACGGCGCCGGGCACACGCTGGACGAGCTGCTCGACAAGGAGGACGAGCTGCAGACCCTGGCCGGCGCGAGCGAGGACCACCGGATCGCGGTCCGCGCCTTCATCGCCAAGGAGAAGCCGGAGTACCTGGGGCGCTAGACCTGACGGAGGCCGCGGGCGTGGCAGTCGGCGAGGTGGTCGTCGACCAGCCCGCAGGCCTGCATGAGCGCGTACGCGGTGGTCGGGCCGACGAAGCGGAAGCCCGCCTTCTTCAGCGCCTTCGCCAGCGCCGTCGACTCGGGTGTGACGGCCGGCACCTCGTCCAGGCTGCGGGGTGCCGGCCGGTCCGGGTCACCGGCGAACTGCCAGATCAGGGTGTCCAGACCGCCGTCGAGGTCGCGCGCGACCCTGGCGTTGGCGATCGCGGCCTCGATCTTGGCCCGGTTGCGGATGATGCCGGTGTCGCCGAGCAGCCGCTCGACGTCGTCCGCGCCGAACTCGGCGACCTTCGCGATCTCGAAGCCGGCGAACGCGGAGCGGAAGCCCTCGCGGCGGCGCAGGATGGTGATCCAGGACAGCCCGGACTGGAAGGCCTCCAGGCAGACCCGCTCGAACAGCGCGTCGTCCCCGTGCACCGGGCGGCCCCACTCGGTGTCGTGGTAGACCCGGTAGTCGTCCGCCGAGTCGCCCCAGGCGCAGCGGCGCAGGCCGTCCGGGCCGACCACGGCCCCGCCCGCGCTCACCGGCCCTCGCCCGGCTTGACGTCCTCCGGGCCGGCCGCCGGCTCGGCGCCCTTGCCCAGGTTGACGGCGGGCTCGACCACCTTGGCGAACTCCTCCAGGCCGGGCAGCGGCTCGGCGCCGGCGTCCTGGCGGTCGGTGGCCTCGACGGCGCCGCGCACCGCGGCGAGGGCCTCCAGCTCGGCGATCCGGGCGTCCCGGTAGGCCAGTTCCGCGCCCAGCCGGTCCAGGACGTCGTCCACCTCTTCCATCCGGTAGCCGCGCAGGGCCATCGGCAGCCGGATGTCGGCGACGTCGTCGTGGCTCAGCGGACGGTCCTGCGGCAGCCGCACCGCGATCCGGTCCTGCTCCGCCTCCGGCAGCGAACCACCCCCGCCGAGCGCCACCAGTGCGGCGCCGCCGACCACCACGGCCATCGCCACCACGATCACCCAGAACACGTGCGGTCCTCCCGAACTCCCGGCCGGCCCCCGTCCTGGTGGGATCATGGTCCCGAGAGGCCGGGGGCCATCATCGCACCCGCAGCAGCTGTGGAGGAGACATCGGTGGCACTGCGCCTGGGACCACGGGAATTCGGTGACGACGAGCTGGTGATCATGGCGATCGTCAACCGCACCCCGGACTCGTTCTTCGACAAGGGCGCCACGTTCGCCGACGAGGCCGCGTTCGCCGCCGCCGACCGCGCGATGGCCGAGGGCGCCGCGATCCTGGACATCGGCGGGGTGAAGGCCGGTCCGGGCGACGAGGTCACGGTCGAGGAGGAACTGCGGCGCACGGTGCCGTTCGTGGCGGAGCTGCGAAAGCGCCATCCCGAGGCCGTGATCAGCGTGGACACCTGGCGGCACGAGGTCGGCGAGGCGGTCTGCGAGGTGGGCGCGGACCTCCTGAACGACGCCTGGGGCGGGGTGGACCCGGAGCTCGCCGAGGTCGCCGCCCGGTACGGCGCCGGCCTGGTCTGCACGCACGCGGGCGGCGCCGAGCCGCGCACCCGCCCGCACCGGGTCGGCTACGAGGACGTGATGGCGGACATCCTGCGGGTGACCGTCGGGCTGGCCGAGCGCGCGGTGGAACTGGGCGTGCGGCGGGACTCGGTGATCATCGACCCGGGGCACGACTTCGGCAAGAACACCAGGCACTCGCTGGAGGCGACCCGGCGGCTGCCGGAGATGACCGCGACCGGCTTCCCCGTGCTGGTCTCGCTCTCCAACAAGGACTTCGTCGGCGAGACGCTCGACAAGCCGGTCGACGAGCGGCTGCTGGGCACGCTGGCGACCACGGCGGTCTCGGCCTGGCTGGGCGCGCAGGTCTACCGGGTGCACCAGGTGGCGGAGACCCGGCAGGTGCTGGACATGGTCGCCTCGATCCGGGGCACCCGCCCCCCGGCGGTGGCCCGCCGGGGGCTGGCGTGAGACCCGGGTCCTAGATCCCGTTCACCGGGCGGCGGGCGTCGGCGAGGATCTTCAGGACCTCGTCGATCTCGTCGGTGATGTGGAAGAGCTCCAGATCGTGCGGGGCGGCCTTGCCCTGCGCGACGACCGCGTTCTTCAGCCAGTCGAAGAGCCCGCCCCAGTACGCGCTGCCGAAGAGGATCACCGGGAAGCGGGTGACCTTCTTCGTCTGCACCAGGGTGAGCGCCTCGAACAGCTCGTCCAGCGTCCCGAGGCCGCCGGGCAGCACCACGAAGCCCTGCGCGTACTTCACGAACATCGTCTTGCGGACGAAGAAGTAACGGAAGTTCAGCCCGAGGTCGACGAACTCGTTGAGCCCCTGTTCGAAGGGCAGCTCGATGCCGAGGCCGACGCTGAGGCCCCCGGCGTCCGAGGCACCGCGGTTGGCGGCCTCCATCGCGCCGGGGCCGCCCCCGGTGATCACCGCGTAGCCGGCCTCGGCCAGCGCGCGGCCGATGGCCACGCCGGCAGCGTACTCGGGCGAGTCGACCGGCGTCCGGGCGGAGCCGAAGACGCTGATCGCGGGCGGGAGTTCGGCCAGCGCACCGAATCCCTCGACGAACTCGGAGGTGATCCGCAGCACCCGCCACGGATCGGTGTGCAGCCAGTCGGTCGGGCCGGTGGTGTCCAGCAGGCGCTGGTCCGTCGTGCTCTCGCCGACCTGGTCCCGGCGCACCAGCACCGGGCCCTTCTGCTTCTCGGGCCACGCCTTCTTCGGGTGCGGCTCGCCCACCCGCTCGGGACCGTGACCGTAGTGCTTCTCGTCTCCAGTGCCTGTCATGACGAAACCCTACGCCCGTTGATCCCCGTTTTCAGGCAACGCCGGGAGGTCGGTTGGGCAACCGGAAGGTGGCGTCCGGCCGCCGCCCCTCCGGTCGCCCGGCGGCCGGAGGTCAGGAGGTGAGCCAGGCCCGCAGCCGCTCCTCGGTCTCCGCGATCGCGGTGAGCGAGCAGTGCTCCTCCCGCTTGTGCGCGAGGTTCGGGTCGCCCGGTCCGTAGTTGACCGCCGGGACGCCGAGCGCGCTGAACCGGGCCACGTCGGTCCAGCCGAACTTGGCCCGGGCGACGCCGCCGGTGGCGGCCAGGAAGGCCTGCGCGGCGGGCTGGCCGAGGCCGGGCAGCGCCCCCGGGGCGGAGTCGGTGACGCTCACCTCGAAACCGTCGAAGACCTCGCGCAGGTGCTTCTCCGCGTCCGCCTCGCTGCGGTCGGGCGCGTAGCGGAAGTTGACCGTCACCACGCACTCGTCGGGGATGACGTTGCCGGCCACGCCGCCGTCGATCCGGACCGCGTTGAGGCCCTCGCGGTACTCCAGGCCGTCGATCTCCACCCGGCGCGCCCGGTAGTCGGCGAGCCGGGTCAGCACCTCGGCGGCGTGGTGGATGGCGTTGTCGCCGAGCCAGCTGCGCGCCGCGTGGGCGCGTACGCCGGTCAGCCGGACCTGCACCCGCATGGTGCCCTGGCAGCCGCCCTCGACGGCGGCGCCGCTGGGCTCCATCAGCACGGCGAAGTCGGCGGCCAGCCAGTCCGGGTGCGCGGCGGCGAGGTGGCCGAGGCCGTTGCGGTGGGCCTCCACCTCCTCGCAGTCGTAGAAGACGAAGGTGAGGTCGCGGTTGGGCTCGGTCAGGGTGGCGGCCAGCCGCAGCTGCACGGCGACGCCGGACTTCATGTCGGAGGTGCCGCAGCCGTAGAGCAGGTCGCCCTCGACGTGGGAGGGCAGGTTGTCGGCGATCGGCACGGTGTCCAGGTGCCCGGCCAGCAGGACGCGCTCGCCGCGGCCGAGGGCGGTCCGGGCGACCACGTTGTTGCCGTACCGGTCCACGGTGAGGTGCGGGTAGCCGCGCAGGGCGGCCTCCACGGCGTCGGCCAGCGCCTGCTCGTCGCCGCTGACCGACGGGAAGTCGACCAGGGCGGCGGTCAGCGCACCGCCGTCGAGGGTGAGGTCCAGGGGCGTCTTCGGGCTGCTCATGGTCGCCAGCGTAGTCCCGGCGCGCCGGCACGCCACGCCCTCGCTGTGGCGGCGCTGTGACACCGGGACGGCAACCTACGGCCCCGCACACCCGTCCGAGTGGGTACGGTGTCGGTTCAGGTGATCGGTGGAGAGGGGCGGCGGTGGCCAGGAGGAAGAGCGGCAGGCGGAACGGCGACGCGGCGCCCCGACGGCGCCGGCGGCCGCTGCGCGTGGTGCTGATCGGCCTGCTGGTGCTCGCGGCGGTCGCGGCCGGCCTGTTCTGGCTGCGCGACCAGAAGCTGACGCCGGAGGGATGCTCGGTGAAGACCCCGGCCGGCGAGGGGACGCTGGAGGTCCCGCAGGCGGCCAACGCCGCGACGATCGCCGCCGTGGCGCACGCGCGCGGCCTGCCCGACCGGGCGGTGACGATCTCGCTGGCGACGGCGATGCAGGAGTCCAAGATCCGCAACCTGTCCGGCGGCGACCGCGACTCGGTCGGGCTCTTCCAGCAGCGGCCCTCGCAGGGCTGGGGCACGGCGGAGCAGATCCTGGACCCGGTCTACGCGACCAACAAGTTCCTGGACGGCCTCGTCAAGGTGCCCGGCTACACCCGGCTGCCGCTGACCGACGCGGCCCAGCAGGTGCAGAAGAGCGGCTACCCGCAGGCGTACGCCAAGCACGAGACCAAGGCGACGCTGCTCGCCTCCGCGCTCACCGGCCGCGAGGCCGCCTCGCTCAACTGCGTGGTGCACGACTTCGCCGCCCCCGAGTCGGACGAGGACACCGCCTCGCCGAGCGCCTCCGGGGGGCCCGCGGCCTCCCCCGCCGCCCGACCGGACCGGACGCAGCTGCTGACCGACCGGGTGCGCCGCGAGTTCGGGCGGACGGTCACCCCGGCCACCGGCTACAGCTCCACCATCAAGGGCGCCGAGAACGCCGTCTCGCTCACCCCGGACCCGGCCGCCAGCACCGACGCCGGCCCGGAGGCGGAGCGCCAGAACGGCTGGGAGGTGGCCCACTGGGCGGTGACGCAGGCCCAGAGGCTCGGCATCGAGACGGTCGCCTACGACGGGAAGATCTGGCGGAAGGACAAGTCGGAGGACGGCTGGAAGCCGCAGCCGACCGGGACCTCGACCAACCTGGTGCTGGTCACCCTGGCCGCGCCCGGCAAGAGCTGACGCACTGGTGTCCGGGTTGCCGCTGAACGGGTGAAACCGGTCAACCCCGGTGGACACCCGGCCGGCCGCCGCGGACCGGGTGCAGAACCGTCACTGCCCTTGGCCCACCCGGCGTCCGGCCGTTCCGGTGGGGTACCTCCGGGCCGATGGCAGCGGCCATACGATCCGATCGTCGGTCAGGTCTATTCCTTGCAACGGCCGAAACCTTCTGGCTTCTCAAGCGGTAATGACGTCGTCCGCCCGGCGGACGGGACGGACCCAAGACCCTTCGAGGAGCCCCATGTCTCACCCCCTCACGCGCCGGATCGCCCAGGCCGCGCTGCTCGTGGCGGCCGGCGCGACCCCGCTGGTCGCGGCCGGCTCCGCGTCCGCCGCCGACGCCCTGCTGCCCAAGTCCGACCTGGCGGCCCCGCTGGGCCAGCTGACCAACACCGACGCGGGTTCCACCCTCCAGCACACCACCCACGAGCTGGGCCGGGCCGCCGGCGACACCGGCGCTGCCACCGTGGCCGCGGGCGTGCCGGCCACCGCCGACGCCACCGGCAACATCGTCGCCCACCAGCTCCCCGAGGCGAACGAGAAGGCCGGCTCGCTGACCGCGCCGGTCGACAAGACCGCCGCCACCACCGGCCAGCTCTCCGCGCTCACCCCGAAGGTCGCCACCGCGCTGGCCGGCAAGGTCGGCGAGGCGGTCACCGGCGCCCAGGCCCCGGCCGGCCGCAGCGCGGGCGCGGGCGCCGACCCGGTCGGCGGGCTCTCCCAGACCGCCGGACTGACCCAGGGCCTGCCCGGCACCGGCTCGCTCACCGGCGCCGTCCCCGGCGCCAACGCCCTGACCGACGCGCTGCCGCTCGGCGCGCTGCAGCGTGCGCTGCCCGCCGAGGCCACCTCCGCGGTGCCCGGCGCCGACGTGCTCGGCCTCGCCGAGCACGGCTCGGCCAACCGCCTCGGCGGCGCGGACCTCGGCCCGAACTCCCCGCTCTCCGGCCTCAGCCCGATCACCGGCCTGCTCGGCTCCATCGGCGGCGGCGGCCTGGGCGGCCTGCCGATCGGCTGATCCCCACCGATCCCCGCCGATCCCGGCGGCGCCCGGTGACGACGGGAGGGGCCGGTGTCCAGGACACCGGCCCCTCCCGTTCCCGCGTGCTCAGCCGCGCAGCCGCTCCACGGCCGCCGCGACCCGCTCGTCGGTCGCCGTGAACGCGACCCGGACGAAGCGGCCGCCGGCCGGACCGTAGAAGTCACCGGGCGCCACCAGGATGCCCAGCCCCGCCAGTTCGGCCACCGTCTCCCAGCACGGCCGGTCCTGAGTCGCCCACAGGTAGAGGCTCGCCTCCGAGTGCTCGATCCGGAAGCCGTACGCCTCCAGCGCCGTCCGCAGCGCCGAGCGCCGGGCCGCGTAGCGCGCACGCTGCTCGGCCACGTGCGCGTCGTCCCCGAGCGCCGCGGCCGTCGCCGCCTGGACGGGTGCCGGGACGATCATGCCGCTGTGCTTGCGCACCTCCAGCAGCTCCCGGACCACCACCGGATCGCCCGCCACGAAGGAGGCGCGGTAGCCGGCCAGGTTGGAGCGCTTGGAGAGCGATTGGACGGCCAGCAGGCCCTCGTGCGACCCGCCGTCGGCGGCGTGCCCGCAGACGTCCGGGTGCAGCACCGAGACCGGGTCGGCCTCCCAGCCCAGCTCCAGGTAGCACTCGTCGCTGACCAGCAGCACCCGGTGCTCCCGCGCCCACTCCACGGCGCGGCGCAGCTCGTCCTTGCCGAGCACCCGGCCGGTGGGGTTGGACGGCGAGTTGACCCAGAGCAGACGGACCCGGGAACCGTCCAGCTCGTCCACCGATTCGTACTCGACCGGCTCGGCGCCGCAGAGCCGGGCGCCCACCTCGTAGGTCGGGTAGGCGAGGCGCGGGTAGGCCACCTGGTCGCCGGGGCCGAGGCCGAGCTGGGTCGGCAGCCAGGCCACCAGCTCCTTGGAGCCGACGGTCGGCAGGACGGCCTGCGGGCCGATCTCGGCGCCGACCCGGCGGTGCAGCCAGCCGGCGACCGCCTCGCGCAGCTCCACCGGGCCCCAGACCGTCGGGTAGCCGGGCGTGTCGGTGGCGGCGGACAGCGCCTTCTGGATCACCTCCGGCACCGGGTCGACCGGGGTGCCCACGGAGAAGTCGCAGAGCCCGTCCGGGTGGGCGAGGGCGGTGCGCTTGTACGGCTCCAGCTTGTCCCAGGGGAAGACCGGCAGGAGATCGGAAACGCGGCGCGCCGCTCCCGGATGGCCCGGGAACGGCGCGTGCGTGCTGTTCTTGGTGCTCACAGCTCAGTTGCCACCGATCGGTCAGTGGCCGGCGTTCTGCGGCGGCAGAGCGGCGATGAACGGGTGGTCGCGCTCGATCAGGCCGAGCTTCGAGGCACCACCGGGCGAACCGAGGTCGTCGAAGAACTCGACGTTCGCCTTGTAGTAGTCCTTCCACTCCTCGGGAGTGTCGTCCTCGTAGAAGATCGCCTCGACCGGGCAGACCGGCTCGCAAGCGCCACAGTCGACACACTCATCCGGGTGGATGTAGAGCGATCGCTCGCCCTCGTAGATGCAGTCAACCGGGCACTCTTCGATGCACGCCTTGTCCTTGACGTCGACACAAGGCTGCGCGATGACGTAGGTCACGCTGTCGTTCCTCCTCGGAAGGGCTCGGCGGCCCATTCTGTTTTGCTCGCGTGCGCGGGTGAGCGCGGCGTCGTCGATGCCCGCCCCTAGTATCGCGGGTCGGAGACCGCAAATGCACAGGAGGTGGCCAGATGGTCGTCGACGGACCGCTCCAGGAGCGCCCTGAGGTCGGGATAGACCGCTCTGACGTGGGACGACGCGTGTCCGTTCGGCGTGTCGCGGAGTTCGCGGACGGCCGCCCCGTGTTCCGCGATGTGATCGGCGTACTCACATCGTGGGACGATCAAGGGCTGACCGTCGAGCCGCGCAGCGGCGGTCCGGTCTCCTTCGACGAAAGGCTGCTGGTCGCGGGCAAGGTGGTGCCGCTCTTCCCGGCCCGACGTGCCCCGCTGCCGGGCGTGTCGCCGGTGGAACTGCAGCGGATCGCCGCGCGCGGCTGGCCCGCCGTCGAGCAGGAGCCGCTCGGCGAATGGACGCTGCGGGCCTCGGCCGGCTTCACCCGGCGGGCCAACTCGGTGCAGGCACTGGGCGACCCCGGGCTGCCGGTGCCCGAGGCGCTGGCCGCCGTACGGCGCTGGTACGCGGCGCGCGGTCTGCCGGCCTGGGTCGAGGTCGTCACACCCGGCGCACCGGAGGACCTGCGGGCCGAGCTGGACCGGCTGGGCGCCGCGTACGCACCGACCCAGGTCCGGGTGGCCGAACTGGCGCAGCTGAGCAGGACCGGGGCCAAGGCCGCCCGGGACCAGGTGCGGCTGGCGCGGACCGCCGGGCCCGACTGGACGTCACTGTACCGGCGGGTCAGCGGCGATCCGGTGGTCGAGGAGGCCGCCCGCACGGTGCTCCACGGCGGCCCCTCGGTCTGGTTCGCGGCCGTCCACGACACCTGGGGCTGCGAGACCGAGGACGACGGCACCCCGCCGGTCCTCGCCATCGGACGCTGCGTCATCGACGGCCCCTGGGCCTGCTTCGGCGCCGTCGAGGTGGCGCCCCGGGCCCGCCGCCGGGGCCTGGCCACGGCGGTGATGGCGGTGCTCGCCGCCCGGGCCGCCGAGGAGGGCGCGACCGCCGGCTACCTGCAGGTCGAGGCGGAGAACGGCGGTGCGATCGCGCTCTATGCCGGAATGGGCTTCGAGACCAGTCACACTTACCACTACGCCCGCCTCCCCGAGGCGTAGCGCGCACCGCCCAGCAGCCCTCCGTCCGCCCGTACGAAAGCCGTCGCAGCCACCGTGACCGAGCAGAGCAGAGCACGCTTCCGGACCGAGGCCCGGGCCGAGCACCCCGATCCGGTGCTGCTCTGCCTGCTCGCCGCCGCCGAGCACCCGACCCTCCCGGACCCGGACGACCTCGGCGAGGCGCCCACCCTGGAGGCCCTGCTGGCCGCCTGCGAGGCCGCCCTGGAACGGCACGCCGCCGCCGTCCGGCGGGCGGTCGCCGAGCGTGCGCCGGTCGGTCCGGAGGAGACCGCCGCGCTGCTGGCCGCCGTCCTCGGCGGGCGGGAGCGGTTCCACGGGCGCCAGTCCGACTACCGGCGGCTGGAGTCCTCGCTGCTGCCGGAGGTACTGCGGCGGCGGCGCGGGCTGCCGATCATGCTCTCGCTGGTCTGGATGGCCGTCGGCCGACGGGCCGGACTCACCGTGCACGGCATCGCCCTGCCCGGCCACTTCATCGTCGCGATCGGCGGCCCGGGCGGCGGCGACGAGTACGTCCTGGCCGACCCGTTCCACGGTGGGCGGCTGCTCGACCCCGAGGACGCGGCCCGCCTGGTCCACTCGGCCGGGCAGGAGTTCTCCCCCGAGCTGCTCACCCCCGCCCAGCCGCTGGACGTCGTGCTGCGGGTGCTCGGCAACATCCGCGCCTGGGCGGCCGACCGCCCCGAGCACGCCCGCACCCAGCTCTGGGCCGCCGAGCTCGCCCTGCTGCTCCCCCGCCACCCCGCCCAGCTGCGCCTGGAGCGGGCCGAACTGCTGGTGCGCACCGGGGACTTCCTGGGCGGCTCGGCCGAGATGGACGCCTACGCGGAGATCCTGGACGCCTTCGACCCGGACGCCGCGGCCAAGGTCCGGCTGGACGCCCGGGCGGCCCGGCACCGGCTCAACTGACCCGCCGGCCGCCGCCGGCTCACAGCCAGCCCTTCTCCCGGGCGATCCGGACCGCCTCGGTGCGGTTGCGGGCCTCGGTCTTCTGGATCGCCATCGAGAGGTAGTTGCGCACCGTCCCCTCGGAGAGGTGCAGCCGGCGGGCGATGTCCGCGTTCACCGCGCCGTCCGCGGCGGCCGCCAGCACGTCCCGCTCCCGGGCGGTCAGCGGGTTGGCGCCCTCGGCGAGCGCCGCTGCGGCCAGCGCCGGGTCGATCACCCGCTCGCCGCGCAGCACCCGGCGGATCGCCTCGGCCAGCTCGGCCGCCGGGGCGTCCTTCACCAGGAACGCGTCCGCGCCGGACTCCATCGCCCGCCGCAGGTAACCGGGGCGGCCGAAGGTGGTCGCGATCACCACCTTGGTCTGCGGCCGCTCCCTGCGCAGCAGCGCCGCCGCCTCGATACCGGTCATCCCGGGCATCTCGATGTCGAGCACGGCGACCTGCACGTCGTGGGCGACCGCTGCGGCGACCACCTCGTCGCCCCGACCGACCTGCGCGACGACGTCGATGTCCCCCTCCAGCCCGAGCAGCGCGGCCAGCGCCTCCCGGACCATCCCCTGGTCCTCCGCGAGCAGCACGCGCACGGAGGCCGGGGCACCGTCGTTCCGAATCTCACTCATGGGGTCAGACCCTATGGCGTGTCGGCCCGGTGGGACTCGGACCGGCCCGGAACACGGCGCCCCCGACGACGTCAGCCGGCCGGGGCCGCCGGGGCCGAGGCGGTCCGCAGCGGGACCAGCGCCCGGAGCCGGAAGCCCTTCCCGCGCTCGCCGGGCCCGGTCTCCAGCCGGCCGCCGACCAGCGCCAGCCGCTCGTCCAGGCCGGAGAGCCCGTTCCCCGGGGCGGACTTGCCCGGCCCCTTGCCGTTGTCGGTGATCTCCAGGACGGCGAACCGCTCGCCGTCGCCCTCCCAGGTCTCGTCCGCCCGCACCGTGCAGAGGGTCGCACCCCCGCCGTGCCGGACGATGTTGGTGACGGCCTCGCGCAGCGCCCAGGCCAGCGCGCCCGCCTCCTCGGTGGCCAGCCCGGGCCAGGCGTCGACCAGTTCCGGCGCCGCCTCCAGACCGACCTGCGCGGCCGCCAGCGCCGTCCGGGCGGCGGCCAGTTCGACCGGCAGGGTGGGCCGGCGGAACCCGGTCACGGCCTCCCGCACGTCGATCAGCGACTGCCGGGCCACGTTCTCGATGTCGGCCACCTGCGCCCGTGCCGCCTCGTCCTTCCCGGCGTCCATGAGGCGCCCGGCCAGCTCGCTCTTCAGCGTGATCAGCGACAGCGAGTGCCCGAGCAGGTCGTGCAGGTCCCGGGCGAGCCGCAGCCGCTCCTCGGAGGCGGCGAGGTGGGCCACCGCGGCCCGGGCCTCGCGCAGCTCCCGCATGGTGGCGACCAGCCGCTGCAGCCCGGTCATCGCGACGCCGGACAGGAAGGCGGTGAGCGCGATGGTGGGGATGTCGCCCCGGTCGGCGTGGCTGAGCAGCCCGACCACGACGGTGAGGGCGGCCATGCCGCCCACCCCGGCGAGCGCGTAGCGCACCGGCGCGATGATCGCGACGGCCACCGAGGCGTAGGTGAACAGCGTGAGCCAGGCCGTGCCCAGGGTGAAGGCGGCCACCACCGCGGTCAGCACCAGCGCCGCGACCACGGCCCGGCCCGCCATCGGCGCCGCCCCGGCCTGGGAGCGGATCACCACCAGGCTGACGTAGCCGACCACGAACCCCGTCAGCGCGATCCAGCCGACCACGGTGGCGGCGGCGCCGTGGCCGCCGTGCAGCAGGTCGCCCACCGGGTAGAGCAGGTAGACCATCCAGAGCAGCATCCAGCTGACCTTGACCAGCAGTTGGCGCCTGGTCTCCACCGGGGAGCCCGGGATGGTCATGAACGACCTACGCGCCACGCCCACCTCCGGATGCTCGTCGGACGGATGGGCGTGGGGCGTTTCGGGCATGGTGGCCATCATGCCCGCCGGGTGTCCCGGCGGTACAGCACGGCGGCGGCCGCGACGAAGACCACCAGGAAGCCCGCCAGACCCGCGGCGGCGCCCAGGTCGAGCGCGTGGCCGGGCCGGGTGAAGGTGGCCAGCTCGTTGTAGAGGTACACCGGGTTGAACCGGGCGAAGGTCTCCAGCGTGCCGCTCACCGGGAACCACGTCCCGCCGAACAGCGCCAGCGCCATGTAGGTGATCATCACGATGGGCTGCACCGAGTCCGGCGCCGCCGCGTAGCCGAGAGCCACCCCGAGCGCCGCGAAGACGAAGCTGCCCAGCCAGAGCGCCGCCACCAGGCCGGCCCACCGGCCCGCCGCCAGCTCCACCCCCTGGGAGGCGCCCACCGCGAAAACCACCAGGATCGCGGGCAGCGTGGTCACCGCGCTGGCGGCGATCTTCGCCACGGCGTACGCCCGGCCGGGCAGCGCGGTCAGCCGCAGCTGGCGGGTCCACCCACTGCTGCGCTCCAGCGAGATCCGCTGCGCACTGCCGGTCAGCACCGAGCCGACGGCGCCGAAGGTGGCCATCGACACCATGAAGTAGGTCTTCACCGGGAGGCCGCCGGCCAGCTCGCCGGCGCCGTAGGCGTTGATGAAGAAGACGTACATCAGCGCCGGGTAGAGGACGGTGAAGAGCAGGTACCTCCTGTTGCGCAGGGTGCGCAGGACCTCCAGGCGGATCAGGGTGGTCATCGCGCGGCCTCCGTCACGAACTCGCTGCTGCCGGCGGTGTCCTGCTCGCCGGTGATGGTCAGGAACGCCTGCTCCAGGCCGAGGCCGGTGACTTCCAGACCGCGCGGGTACAGTCCCGCGCGGTAGAGCCCGGCGACTCCCGCGTCGGCGTCCGCGGTCCGGATCCGGACCGTCCGCACCCCGGGCACCCGGGCGCTGACGTCCAGCGCCAGCACACCGGGCAGGGAGCGCAGCGCCGACCCGTCGAACGGGCCGTCGGCGTCGTGCAGTTCGAAGGTGATCCGGCGCGCCCCGGCCTTCGCCTTGATCTCGGCCGACGAGCCGTCGGCGATCAGCCGGCCCCGGTGCAGCACGAGCACCCGGTCGGCGATCGAGTCCGCCTCCTCCAGGTAGTGGGTGGCGAACAGCACCGTGCGCCCGGCGTCGGCCTGGGCCCGCATGCTCGCCCAGAAGGCCCTGCGGACGGAGACGTCCATGCCGGTGGTGGGTTCGTCCAGGACGATCAGGTCGTTGGCCCCGGCGATCGCCAGGGCGAACCGCACCCGCTGCTCCTGACCGCCGGAGAGCCGGTCGACCCGGCGCTCGGCCAGCTCGGTGATCCCGGCGTCGGCGAGCACCTCCCCGACCGCCCGGCCGCGCGGGTGCACGTCGCACGCCAGCCGGACCAGTTCGCGGACCTTGACGTCGGCCATCAGCCCGCCGCTCTGCAGCATCGCGCCGACCCGGCCGGCCGCGATCGCGGCCCGCGGGCTGCCGCCGAACAGCTCGACGGTGCCCTGGTCGGGCTCGCGCAGCCCGAGCAACAGGTCCAGGCTGCTGGACTTGCCGGCGCCGTTGGGGCCCAGCAGGGCCACCGTCTCGCCCGGCCGCAGGACGAGGTCGAGGCCGTCGACCGCGCGCACCCGCCCGTAGCTCTTGCTGACGTTCCGGAAGGCGGCCGCCTCGGTGCCCATCGTCCCGGTCCTCTCCCCTGGTGGTGTCCTTCGCACCACCTCAGATTCCCGTGCGCGGGGGCCGCGGCGGCAGTGCCCGCCGTCGTGCCTTCGGCATGACGGATGTCATACCGGCGGCCGGGGCCCGGTCCTGATCCGGGCCGGATCAGGAAGGGGCCCCGGCCGCGCTCGGGGGCTCAGATCCCGAGCGACTTCTTCACGAAGTCGACCTGCAGCAGCAGCAGGTTCTCGGCGACCTCCTCCTGCGGGGTCATGTGGGTGACACCGGAGAGCGGCAGCACGGTGTGCGGCCGCCCGGCCGCCAGCAGGGCCGAGGAGAGCCGCAGGGTGTGCGCGGCCACCACGTTGTCGTCCGCCAGGCCGTGAATGATCATCAGCGGCCGCTCCAGCCCGGCCGCGTACCCGCCGAGCGAGTTCGCCGCGTAGACCTCGGGCCGCTCGGCCGGGTGGCCCAGGTAGCGCTCGGTGTAGTGGGTGTCGTACAGCTCCCAGTCCGTCACCGGGGCTCCGGCCACGCCCACGTGGAAGACGTCCGGGCGGCGCAGCACGGCGAGGGCGGCGAGGTAGCCGCCGTAGGACCAGCCGCGGATCGCCACCCGGCCGAGGTCGAGCGGGAACTCCCCGGCGAGCGCCTGCAGCGCGTCCACCTGGTCGTCCAGGGTGGCGCCGGCGAAGTCGAAGGCGATCGACTTCTCCCACGCGGGCCCGCGCCCGGGGGTGCCGCGCCCGTCGGCGACGACCACCGCGAAGCCCTGGTCGGCGAACCACTGCGAGTTCAGGTGCGGGTTGTGCGCCTGGACGACGCGCTGGCCGTGCGGGCCGCCGTACGGGTCCATCAGGACCGGCAGCAGACCGTCCCGCTCGCGGTCGTAGCCGGTGGGCAGGAAGACCGCGGCGGGGATGCGGCGCTCACCGGCGAAGCGGAAGACCGGCCGGGCGGTGATCACCGGGGTCTCGGCGTAGGACTCGATGGTGGCGACGTCGTCCACCACCACGCCCTCCGGCAGGTCGCGGGCGACCTGCACCAGCGTGCCGGGCAGGTCGGGCTCGGCGGTGGCCCGGACGGTGATCCCGGCCGCGTGCACCGCGGTGCTGACCGAGGTGAACGGCCTGCCGTTGGCGGCCTCCCAGGACAGCTGCTTGCCGTCGTGGCCGATCCGGCCGACGGCGGTCCAGCCGGGCTCGGGGTCGGTCTCCGTGGCGCCGCCGGAGGCGGTGAAGAAGACCTCCTCCGCGGTCACCGCGAGCACGGAGCGCAGGTGCAGGTCGGCCCCGGTGACGGCGTGGTCGCCGACCACCAGCGCCCGCACCCCGTCCGGCCCCGCGGTGTCCGAGATCCGCACCAGCTTGCCGTCCGGCGTCCAGGCCGGGACGCCGGTGAACAGCTCCAGCCAGACCTCGTCGTGCTCCTCGTGCAGCACCTCGGTGGCACCGGTCTCCACGTCCACACCCAGGATCTGCTGGCTGCGCTGGTCGCGGGCCTGGACCAGGAGCAGCGGCACGCCGCCGGTGGACCAGTGCACCCGGCCCAGGTACGGGAAGGCCTCGCGGTCCCAGACGACCTCGGTCCGGCTGCCGTCCAGGCCGAGGAGCCAGAGGCCGGTCTCGGCGTTGGCGGTGCCGGCGGCGGGGTAGGCGACCTCGGCCGGCTCGCTGCCCGGGTTGGCCGGGTCGGCGATCCACCAGCGGCCGACCGGGCTGTCGTCGGCCCGCTCGACCAGCAGCCGGTCGCTCTGCGGGGACCACCAGAAGCCGCGGTCCCGGTTCATCTCCTCCTGGGCGATGAACTCGGCCTGGCCCCAGGTCACGTTCGGGCCGTCGGGCTGGGCGAAGGCCCAGTCGGCGGTGCCGTCGGTGCGGGTGAGCCGCAGCTCGCCGGCGGTGTTGGCGTACGCGACGAAGGCGCCGTCCGGGGAGGGGCGCGGGTCCAGCAGCGGACCCTCGGCGGGCAGCTCCGTGCTGCTGCCGGCCGCCAGGTCGGCGAGGAAGAGCCGGCCGGAGAGGGCGAAGGCGGCGACCTTGCCGGTGCCGTCGAGGGCGTAGCCGACGATGCCGGCCGAACCCTCGCGGCTGCGCTCGCGGCGGGCCTTCTCGGCCGGCGAGAGGTCCTCCTCGCCGCCGCCGAGCAGGGCCACCGGGTCGGCGGCGACCCGCTCCTCGCCGGTGGCGGTGTCGAGGGTCCAGAGCAGGTTCGCCCGGTCGCTGCCGGACCGGGAGCGCAGGAAGACGACCCGGGAGCCGTCGGATGCGACGGCGAACGACCGGGGCGCGCCGACGGTGTAGCGCAGGGTGCGCGCGTACTGCCTCGGGAAGGTGTCCGCAGGGGTGTGGGAGGTCATGACACCGACCTTATGACGTCAGGGCACCGCCACCCGGCGGATCGTGATCACTCGTTCGGAGCATCGGCCTCGGCTGTCCGCCGAACGGGTCCACACCCCTCCCGACCGGCCCATGCGCCCCATTTGTGCCACAGTGCCCCGGCGTGTGCAGACTCACGGTACGTAACGCGACCCTCACCCATCGGGTATGACTGGTCCCAGGAGTGATCGTCGGCCCCGTCCCGGGCCCCGGTCACCCGACCGCAAGTCCCGCACGGTCCCGACCGTCGCCCCCGCCCGGGGGCGGCGCACCCGAGAAGGGGTGTGAGCCGCCATGGCCTTGTCCATCTCCGCAGCCATGCTGATGCTGGTCATCGTGGTGGTGCTGATCCGCCGCTCCGGACTGAAGCTCGCGCACGCGATCATCTGCGCGCTGCTCGGCTTCTACCTGGCGTCCAGTTCCATCGCCCCCTCGATCAGCGAGGTCACCAGCAACCTCGCGGGGATGATCAACGGCCTGAAGCTCTGACCCCGCGCGACCGCTGGTTAGGCTTCCCCCATGACCCCGACTAGCGGCCGCAGCCTGCTCCTGGTGCACGCCCACCCCGACGACGAGTCGATCGGCAACGGCGCCACCATGGCCCGGTACGCCGCCGAGGGCGCCCGCGTCACCCTGGTGACGTGCACCCTCGGCGAGGGCGGCGAGGTGATCCCGCCCGAGCTGGCCCATCTGACGGCGGATCGGGACGACGCCCTCGGCACCCATCGGATCGGCGAGCTGACCGCCGCGATGCGCGAGGTGGGCGTCACCGACGTCCGCTTCCTCGGCGGCCCCGGCCGCTACCGCGACTCCGGGATGATGGGCGTGCCCGACAACGACGCGCCCGGCTGCTTCTGGCAGGCGGACGTGGACGAGGCGGCCGGCCACCTGGTCGCGGTGGTCCGCGAGGTCCGGCCGCAGGTGCTGGTCACCTACGACGAGAACGGCGGCTACGGGCACCCCGACCACATCCAGGCCCACCGGGTGGCGATGCGCGCGCACGAGCTGGCCGCCGATCCGGCCTACCGCCCCGAGCTGGGGCCGGCCTGGAGGATCGCCAAGGTGTACTGGAACCGGATGCCCCGCTCGGTGATCGAGCGGGGCCTGGCCGAGACCGCCGCCGCGGCGCCGTTCCCCGGCACCGCCGGGCCGGCGGACGTCCCGGGCGTGGTGGACGACGCCGCGGTCACGACCGTCCTGGACGGGGCTGCGCACGCCGACCGGAAGGCGGCCGCGATGGCCGCGCACACCACCCAGATCAAGGTGGCCGGCGCCTTCTTCGCGCTCTCCAACGACCTCGGTCAGCCGCTGATCGCCACCGAGTACTACCAGCTGGTGCGCGGCCAGGCCGGACCCCGGCTGCCGGAGGACGACCTCTTCGCAGGCCTGGGCGCCGCCGGCCCCGACGACGCCGCCGACCGCACCGCCGCGGCCCCCGCCGCCGACCGCACCGCCGAGGAGAGCGCCCGATGACCGAGCCCGCCGACGCCCGGCCGCCGCGCCGCTCGATCCCGGCGGCCGTCCTGGGCACCCGGGACGAGCGCCTGAAGGAGCCCCAGCCCTCGCCGGCCTGGCGGATCGCGGCTTATGCCCTGTTCTTCCCGCTGGGCTTCGCGGTCTCCGTCTGCGGAGCATTTGTGCAGGCCTTGTGGCCGCCCGCGGGAGTCCTGCTGGCGCTCGCGGCGACCGGCGCCACGTTCTACGCCGGCCTGCGGATCACCGGGACCAGGCTCGGCGCGGCGATCCCGGCGGCCGGCTGGTTCGCGGCCCTGCTGTTGCTGATGGTCCCTCGGCCGGAGGGTGACAATGTCCTCTGGACCAATGCCACGTCGCTCTCCTGGCTGTTCGTCGGATCGATCCTGGGCGTGATCTGCGCCACCCTGCCGACCCGCACCAGCTGGTTCCCGGGAGTCCCCGGCCCACCGCGCTGACCGCTCCGCGAGGCCCCGCACCGCGGCCCGCACGACGCGCAGTCAGCGCCGCGCGGCCTTACTCTCATACCGGAGGAACCGGACGTATCAGGTTCTATCCGAACCAGTTCACCGCTCAGTTCTTCCCAGTATGGTGGTGCCGCAGAACGCCGTACCCGACGCCGCCCGCCAGGCCCGGCGCCCACGAACCGCGGTCGCGCCGCACGGCCCGGCCCGCGAACCCGGAGCAGAGCAGCATTGAGCAGCCGCGAATCTGAGAACGCCCACCCCACGCCTCGGCGCACGGGGCCGGACGCCTACCCGTCGGGCACCCCGCCCTACGGCACACCGGGGTTCCCCGGCGGCGACCGTGCGGGTGCCGGTGCCGCCCAGGGCTCGGGGCCGGGCGAGGACGAGGGCCCGAAGACCGAGACCACGCTGACCACGCGGGTCCGGATCAACATCCCCGGCTCGCGCCCGATCCCGCCGGTGGTGGTCCGTACCAGCGTCAAGAACGACGAGGCCACCGCCGAGGAGGACGCGCCGGACACGACCGACTCCGGTCCCCGGCACCGTTCCGCCGCCGCCGCCTCCCCCGTGCTCGGGGTGATGGAGGGCGGCCCCCGGACGGCCACCCCGCCGAACCTGCCGCCCGAGTGGGAGATCCCGCCGGCCACCTCCGAGTCCGAGTCCACCGGAGCCTGGTTCCGGCCGCGCCAGAAGAAGGGTCCCGCCGCCGAGCCCGCCCCCGCGGCGGTCCCGGCCGGCGGCCCGGGCGCGGCTCCGGCCGCCGGCGCGGCTCCGTCGGCCGCCGAGACGCGTCCGAACGGCGCCCAGCAGAAGAGCCCTCAGCCGAACGGCGCCCGCCCGAACGGCGCTCAGCCCAACGGGGCCGGCCGCCCGCAGCAGGGCCCCGGCGCGGCCCGCCCGAACGGCCGCCCGGTCCCGCCCCAGGCCGCCGCCCCCGCGCCGCGCCCCGGCGGCGCCCCCGCCTCGCCGTTCGCCCCCGTCCCGGGCACCCCGGCCGACGAGGCCGGCGTGTACGAGGACGCCCCCGCCGACCCGTTCGGCACCAGTGCCCCCGCCGACCCGTTCGGCACCAGTGCCCCCACCGACCCGTTCGGCACCGGTGCCCCCGCACCGCACCGCGCCCCGCAGGGCGCCGGCCGGCCGCAACCGCAGGGCCCGGTCCGTCCCGCCGGTGGTGCGCCCGACCGGGCGAACCCGGAGGACACCTCGGTGGACGGCTTCGCGCCGATCCGCGAGGACTCCCGGCCGCCGGCCGCCATATCCGGCCTGCCGCAGAACGGCGCCGCCCAGAACGGCCACCCGCAGCCCGGCCTGTTCGCCTCGGCCCCGGCCGGCGCCGACCCGTTCGCCGCCCAGCGCCCGCCGGCCGGCGCCGAGCCGTACGGCGCCGGTGCCCCGGGCGGGCTCTTCCCCGGCGCCCCCGGCCGCCCCGGCGAGCCCGGCGCACCGGCCGACCCCTTCGGCACTGGTCCCGGCCGCCCGCAGCCCGGCCCCGACGGCGAGGCCGCCCCGGCACCGGCGCCGGCGCCCGCCAGGCCCGAACCGGCCAAGCCCAAGCGCGGCGGCACCGGCAAGAAGCTCGTGAAGCTCGGCACCTACGCCGTCGGCGGCGTCCTCTTCCTGGGCGCGGCCGCGTACGGCACCGGCCTGATGCTCAACCAGTCCGACATCCCCGAGGGCACCGTGGTGCTCGGCACGGACATCGGCGGCAGCAACCGCGACCAGGCGATCCACCAGCTCGACGAGAGCGTCGGCAAGGCCGGCCTGCTCCCGGTCAAGCTGAAGATCGGCGACCAGACGGTGGACCTCGACCCGGCCGTCGCCGGGCTCGGCTTCGACACCACGGCCACCGTGGACAAGCTGACCCAGCACTCGTACAACCCGGTCGACGTGATCACCTCGCTCAAGGGCGACGAGAAGGCCGTGCCGCCGGAGGTCAAGGTGGACCGGGCCAAGCTCAAGGCCGCCCTGGACGCGCTCGGCACCGGCTCCGGCCAGAACCTCACCGAGGGCTACGTGAAGTTCGCCGAGACCGGCGAGCCGGTCGTGGTGCCCGGCAAGGCCGGCCAGACGGTGGACTCCGCCGCCGCCGTCGACCTGGTCGAGCAGGCCTACCGCGACCGTGCCGCCGGCAAGCCGGAGCAGCCCGTCGCGGTCACCATGACCGCCGCCCAGCCCCAGATCTCCCCGCAGGCCCTGCAGGCCGCCGCGGACGGCCTGGGCAAGTCCGCGGTCAACGGCCCCGTCCACATCTGGGCCGGCACCAAGAAGTGGGACTTCGGCCCGAAGACCGCCGCCAAGGCGCTCACCCTGGTGCCCGACGCCTCCGGGAGGCTCGTGCCCAAGTGGGACCTGGACGCGCTCAGCGGCCAGCTGGGCAGCGTCTTCGACAAGGTCAAGGTGAAGAAGGGCGGTCAGACCGCCCTGATCACACCGCAGGACGTCGCCGACGCCATCACCCCGCTGCTGGAGAAGACCGGCGACAAGGACCGCACCTTCAAGTTCACCGTCGCCTGAGTCACCGCCCGCCCCGTCGGCCGAGCCGCCGGCGGGGCGGCCCCGTCGAGGGGTGGGCCCGGATTCGGGCCCACCCCTCGACAACTCACCTCCCTGGTCAGCAAGATGTGACGCCGTACCATCACCCGTACCGTCGAACGCACCCGCACCAGGAGTACCGCCATGGGCCGCCGCCCCCTGCCCCGCCGCACGGCCCTGCTCGCCTGCCTCACCGCGGCCTCGCTCTCGCTGGTGCTCTGCTCCTGCGGCTCCGGCGACGGGGACGGCGCCCAGGCCGTGCCGAGCGGTCTGGAGACGCCCAAGCTCACCGCCGTCGACATCAACGCGCACGACCGCGCCGACCTGCGCCAGGGCGGCACCCTGAACGTCGCGATCGCCCAGTTCTCCAACCAGTGGTCGCCGATCCACGTCGACGGCAACGAGTCCTCCACGATGACCGTCACCAAGCCGCTGCTGCCGACCTTCTTCCGCTCGGACGCGGCCGGCACCCAGACCCCCAACCCGGCCTACCTGCAGGACGTCCACGCCGAGGTCGCGAACGGCCACCAGGTCGTCACCTGGACGCTCAACCCGAAGGCGAAGTGGTCCGACGGCACGCCGATCACCTGGCGCGACATCGAGGCCAACTGGCGTGCGCTCAAGGGCGACGACCCGGCCTGGAAGGCGGGAAGCAGCACCGGGTTCGAGCTGGTCACGGCGGTCGATCGGGGCAAGGACGACTTCCAGGCCGTGATGACCTTCGCGCGGCCGTTCTCCGAGTGGCAGTCGATGTTCAACGGCGCCGCGAACGCCCCGCTGCTGCCCGCGAGCCGGATCGCCACCCCGGAACTGTTCAACACCTCCTACCTGGACGCGATCCCGGTCACCGCCGGCCCGTTCAAGGTCGAGAAACTGGACCGGGCGGCCCAGACCGTCACCCTGGTCGCCGACCCGGCCTGGTGGGGCGAGAAGCCGATGCTCGACCGGATCGTCTTCCGCGCCGTGCTGCCGAACGGGATGGCCGCGGCCTTCGCCAAGGGCGACGTCGACTTCTTCGACAACGGCCCGGACGTGGCCGGCTACCAACTGGTCAAGAACATCAAGGGCGCCGCCGTCCGCCGCGCCGGCGGGCCGGACTTCCGCCAGTTCACGCTGAACGGCAGGAGCCCGCTGCTGACCGACCCGACCGTCCGCCAGGCCGTGTTCCAGGCGATCAACCGGGACGCCATCACCCGCACCGACCTCAGCGGCCTCGACTGGCCCACCGTCACCCTCAACAACCACCTGCTGGTGTCCAATCAGAACGCCTACCGGGACAACTCGCTCGGTCTCAGCCGCTACGACCCGGCCGAGGCGACGCGGAAGCTGGACTCGGCCGGCTGGAAGCTCGACGGCGACGTCCGCCGCAAGGACGGCAAGGAGCTGAACCTGCGGATGGTCGTCCCGGCCGGCGTCACCCAGGGCCAGAACGAGGCCGCCGCGACCACCAGGATGCTCAAGGACGTCGGGATCAAGGTCACCACCGTCACCGTCGCCGCCAACGAGTTCTTCGACAAGTACGTCAACCGGCACGACTTCGACATCACCGCCTACTCGCTGATCGGTACGCCGTTCCCGGCCAGCGGCAGCCGGGCCAACTTCGTCCAGAACGGCGGCACCAACACCTCCCAGGCCGGCAGCCCGTCCGCCGACGCCGCCCTCGACCGGGCCACCGCCGCGACCGACGCGGCCACCGTCTTCGAAGCCATCAACCAGGCGGACGGCGAGTTGTGGAAGGTGGCCGGTGTGCTGCCGCTCTACCAGCGCCCGCAGCTCTTCGGTGCCCGCGCCAACCTCGCCAACCTCGGGGCACACGGCCTCTCCGACATCGTCTGGGAGAACGTCGGCTTCACCGATTGACATCCTCACCGTCCTGAAGGACGGCGGTCGCCGCCTGCCGTGCTGCTGAAGGCTGCGGTGTCGGGTGGGTTCCTGCTTCCCCGCCGGGGGTCGCCGTGTCCAGGCTGGTGAACTCCCTCAAGGGCGTGTCCTCGCGCAGACTCCGCCAGGAGTTCCCCGGCCTCGTCCGCCACCGGCGGGCACAGCGCCTGCGGTCCGGCTCGTACTCCGCCGGGTCGGTCGGCGGTGCCCCGCTCGGCATCGTGAAGCAGTAGGTCGAGCAGCAGAACCGGCCACTCCGCCCCGGGCTGAGGTGAACAGCGCGGATCCGTGCACACAGCCGAGGTCAGAGCAATTCTCGGATTCGCCTCACCACCGGGCTGAAGCCCGGGGCACTGCGAACAGACCCGGTAGCAGCCGGAGCCGGACCGGCGCACGCTCAGACCGTGCCGATCACGTCCCGGACCTCGGCGAAGTGGCACGCCGACTCGTGCGCCGCCGGACCGCTCAGCCCGGACGGCACCGCGAGCAGCGGGACCTCGGTGCTGCACCGCTCCTGCGCCTTCCAGCAGCGGGTGCGGAAGCGGCAGCCGGACGGCGGGCTGGCCGGGGACGGCAGGTCACCGCTCAGGAGGATGCGCTCGCGCTGCTCCCGTCCGGTCGGGTCCGGCACCGGCACCGCGGAGAGCAGCGCCTGGGTGTACGGGTGGGTCGGATGGGAGTAGTTCTCGTCCTCCGTCCCGATCTCGACCATCTTGCCGAGGTACATCACACCGACGCGGTCGGAGATGTGCCGGACGATGGAGAGGTCGTGCGCGATGAACATGTAGGAGAGCTCGAACTCGCTCTGCAGCTGCTCCAGCAGGTTGATCACCTGCGCCTGGACGGACACGTCGAGCGCGGAGACCGGCTCGTCGCAGATGATCACCTCCGGCTTGAGCGCGAGGCCGCGGGCGATGCCGATGCGCTGGCGCTGGCCGCCGGAGAACTGGTGCGGGTACCGGTTGATGTACTCCGGGTTCAGACCGACGACGTCCAGCAGGTCCTGGACCGCCTTGCGGCGGTCGCCCTTCGGCGCCACCTCGGGGTGGATCTCGAACGGCTCCCCGATGATGTCGCCGACCGTCATCCGCGGGTTCAGCGAGGTGTACGGGTCCTGGAACACCATCTGGATGTTCCGGCGGACCGCCTTCAACCCGGCACCGGAGAGCCGGGTGATCTCCTCGCCCTTGAACAGCACCCGGCCCGAGGTGGCCCGCTCCAGGTTCATCAGCACCTTGGCCAGCGTGGACTTGCCACAGCCGGACTCGCCGACGATGCCGAGCGTCTCCCCCTTCCGCAGTTCGAAGGAGACGCCGTCGACCGCCTTGACCGCGCCGACCTGCCGCTTGAAGACGATGCCCTGGGTCAGCGGGTAGTGCTTGACCAGGTCCTCGACCTCCAGGATGGGCTCAGCCATGGAGGGTCTCCTTCCAGAAGTGGCAGGCGCTGCGACGGCCCGGCAGGTCGGCGCCCTCGGCGTCCAGCACCGGTGTCAGCCGCGGGAGTTCGGTGCGGCAGCGGTCCGCCGCCCGGTCGCAGCGCGGGTTGAAGGCGCAGCCCTCGGGGATCCGCAGCAGGCTCGGCGGCAGACCCTGGATGGCGTAGAGGCTCTGCCCCTTCTGGTCCAACCGGGGGATCGAGTTGAGCAGGCCCTTGGTGTACGGGTGGGCCGGCCGCGCGTAGAGCTCGTGCACCGGGGCGGTCTCGACGATCCGGCCCGCGTACATCACGGCGATCTTGTCCGCGACGTCGGCGACCACGCCGAGGTCGTGGGTGATCAGGATCAGGCCCATGTTGAACTCGGCCTGGAGCTCCGCCAGCAGGTCCATCACCTGGGCCTGGACGGTCACGTCCAGGGCGGTGGTGGGCTCGTCCGCGATGATCAGGTCCGGCTCCATCGACAGCGCCATCGCGATCATGATGCGCTGGCGCATACCGCCGGAGAACTGGTGCGGGTAGTCACCCACACGCTGTCGCGCGGCGGGGATGCGCACCCGCTCCATCAGCTCGATCGCCTTGGCCTGGGCGTCCCGGCGCGAGGCGCCCTGGTGCACCCGGAACATCTCGCCGAGCTGGTAGCCCACGGTGAGCACCGGGTTGAGCGAGGAGAGCGCGTCCTGGAAGATCATCGCGATCTTCCGCCCGCGGATCGCCCGCCGCGCCTTGGGGGCCATGGTGAGCAGGTCCTCGCCACGGAAGCGGATCGCGCCCGCGGTGATCTTCCCGGGCGGCATGTCGAGGATGCCCATGATCGCCTGCGCGGTCACCGACTTGCCCGAGCCGGACTCTCCGAGCACCGCCAGGGTCTCACCGGCCGACACCGAGTAGCTCACGCCGTTGACGGCCTTGGCCACGCCGTCCCGGGTGTGGAACTCGATGTGCAGGTCGTCGACATCCAGCAGCGGGGTGCCGGGCTCCAGGCTCTCCCGGCCGCCGCCGAGCAGCTCCACCGCGTCCAAGCGCGGCGCGCCGTCCCGGGACGGCTTCGTCGGCTTCGTCGTGTCACTCATCGTCCGCAGCCCTCCTATCGCAGCTTCGGATCGAGGGCGTCGCGGACCGCGTCGCCGAGCATGATGAACGCCAGCACGGTGATGCTCAGCACGATGGCCGGGAAGAGCAGCACGTGCGGCGCGTTCAGGAAGCGGGACTGCGCGTCACTGATCATCAGCCCCCAGGAGATCGCCGGGGACTGGATGCCGATCCCGAGGTACGACAGCGCGGCCTCGGCACCGATGTAGACGCCCAGGTTGATGGTCGACACCACGATCACCGGGGCGACGGCGTTCGGCAGGATGTGCCGGGTGACGATCCGTCCGGTGCCGGCGCCGAGCGCCCGGGCCGCGACCACGTAGTCGTTGTGCTTGTTGGAGAGCACCGCCGAGCGCATCAGCCGGTAGATCTGCGGCCAACCGAGCACGGCCATCACCGCGGAGACCGTCCAGGCGTTGCCCTTGCCCCAGGTCGACATGATCAGCATGCCGCCGAGCAGCAGCGGGATGGCGAAGAAGATCTCGGTGACCCGGGAGAGCGTGCTGTCCCAGAGCCGGCCCACCCAGCCGGCCCAGAGCCCGAGCGTGCCTCCGATGGCGACCACCAGCGAGGTGGTCAGGATGCCGACGATGATCGAGTTTCGGGCGCCCCACACCGTGCGGGTGTAGATGTCGCAGCCCTGGACGTCGAAGCCGAACCAGTGGTCCGCGCTGGGACGCTTCAGCGAGTCGGCGAGGTTGCAGAAGCCGCCCTCGGTCGGGTCCTGGTCGGTGAACAGCTGCGGGGCGACGGACAGCGCCACCATCAGCACCACCAGGAACGCGCCGATCAGGAACAGCGGGTTACGGCGGAGGTCGTACCAGGCGTCGGTCCAGAGGCTGGCCACCCGCTCGGTGCCCGCACCGCCGCCCTTGGCGGTGGCGGCGTCCGCGACCGCGCCCGCGGCCCCGGCGGCCGGCACCGGGCCGGCCGTCCCGGTGCCGGCCGATCCGGTGCCGGTCTGGCCCGGGATCGCCGCCTTCGTGTTCTCGCTCTTCGTCGGCTCACTCATAGCGGATCCTCGGGTCAAGGACGGCGTACAGCAGGTCGACCACCAGGTTGGCGAACAGGTAGACCAGCACCAGGGCGCTGACGATGCCCACCACGATGGTGCGTTCCCGCAGGTAGACGGACTGGAAGAGCTGGTGTCCGACCCCGGGGATGTTGAAGATGCCCTCGGTGATCACCGCGCCGCCCATCAGCCCGCCGAGATCCATGCCGATGAAGGTGACGATCGGGATCAGCGCGTTGCGCAGGCCGTGCCGGATCACCACCCGGAACGGGCTGAGGCCCTTGGCGACCGCCGTCCGGACGTAGTCCGCCCGCATCACCTCGATCAGGCTGGTCCGGGTCAGCCGGGCGACGTACGCCAGTGAGGTCGCGGCCAGCACGTACGCCGGCAGCAGGTAGGAGCGGAAACCCGCCTCCTCGTTGAAGGACACCGTGAAGAAGTCGATGCCCCAGTCGTTCTTCAGCTTCACCCCGAGAAGCAGCTGGAGCACGAAGCCGATCACGAAGGTCGGGATGGAGATGACCATCAGAGTGGAGATCAGCACCAGGTTGTCGAGGAACCGCCCGCGCCGGAGGGCGGCCAGCACACCGGCGGCGACGCCCACCGCCATCTCCAGCGCCACCGCGGCCAGCGCGAGATTGATGGTGTACGGGAACGCGCGGGTCATCACGTCGACGACCTCGTTGCCGCGGTAGTCCTCGCCGAAGTCGCCCTTGAACAGTCCGACCAGGTAGTCCCAGTACTGGACGAAGAACGGGTCGTCCAGGTGGTAGCGGTCCCTCAGGACCGCGACCACGGCGGGGTCCTGCCGCTTCTCACCGGCCAGTGCCGTGATGGGGTCGCCAGGCAGCAGGAAGACCAGTGCGTAGATCAGGAACGTCGCGCCGAGGATCACAGGTATGGCCTGGATCATCCGGCGGACCACATAGCGGCCCATGCGGCCTCCTCGTGGTTCGGGGCACGCCGGCGCCGGGCGGCGCGAGGGTTGCCCGCGCCGCCCGTCAGGGCGTGCCGGTCAGCGGGTTCGAGGTCAGGCCAGCTCGACGTTGGCGAGGTCGATCCGGTTCTGGGCGTCGATGACCACGTTTTTCACGGCCTTGGTGTAGGCACCGGAGGTCATGTACGTGTACACCGGGATGTACGGCAGCTCCTTGATCAGGATGTCGTCGGCCTGCTGGTAGAGCTTGATGCCCTCGGTGTCCGAGGTGGCCGAGTCGGCCTTGGCGAGCAGGGCCTCGAAGTCCTCGTTGACGTAGCCGCCGTAGTTGGACCCGTTCTCGATGGCGATCTTGGAGAAGATCGGCCGCAGGTAGTTCTCGATCGACGGGTAGTCCATCTGCCAGGCCATCCGGAACGCACCGGAGTACTTGTGCTCGCCGAGCGCGGTGAGGATCGCACCGAACTTCTCGAACGGCTTGAAGGTGACCTCGATGCCGAGGTTGCTCTTCAGCTGGTTGCCGACGGCCTCGATCCACTCCTTGTGGCCGCCGTCCGCGTTGTAACCGATCTCCAGGGTGTTGCCGGGCAGGCCGCCGGCCTGGGTGAAGAGCTCCTTCGCCTTCGCCGGGTTGTACTTGGCGGCGTCGCCGAGCGCGCCCTGGCGGTAGCCCGGAATGATCGGGCTGATGAAGTCGTCGGCCGGCTTGCGGGTCCCGGAGAAGATCGTCTTGGTGATCGATTCCCGGTCGATCGCCATCGAGATCGCCTTGCGGATCTCCGGCTTTCCGAACGCCGGATTCGTAGAGATCGGGAATCCGAGGAAGCCGACCCCGGATTCCGGCTTGTAGATGTAGCGGTCACCGAACTCCTGCGCGACGGTCGACATCGCCGAGATCGGCAGCTTGTTGGTGATCTGGATGTTGTCCGCGCGCAGGTCGTTGTA
This sequence comes from Kitasatospora hibisci, assembly GCF_043950205.1. Taxonomy (NCBI): domain Bacteria; kingdom Bacillati; phylum Actinomycetota; class Actinomycetes; order Kitasatosporales; family Streptomycetaceae; genus Kitasatospora; species Kitasatospora hibisci. The sequence goes on from NZ_CP171642.1 coordinate 3,270,996, forward strand.
CGCGGTGTCCAGCTTGTCGTAAATCTTGAAGGTGACGGAATCCAGCTTCGCCTTTCCGTCCGCCGCCGGGAAGTTCTCGTACCGCTTCACCTTGATCTGCTTGTTGTGCTCCCACTTGCCGTCCATCTGGAACGGCCCGTTGCCGATCGGCGCCTCCTCGAACGCCTTCGGGTCGGCGAAGAAGGCCTTCGGCAGCGGGTAGAACGCGGTGTAGCCGAGCATGGTCTTGAACTGCGAGAACGGCGCCTTGAGGGTCACCGTGAAGGTCCTGTCGTCGACGACCTTGAGGCCCTTGAGCTCCTTGGCGGCCGGCTTCTTGTCCTTGCCCGGCGCCAGCTCGTCGGCGCCGAGGATCTTGTCGTAGAAGGGCAGGCCCTCCTGCGCGTTGTCCTGGTCGGCCCCGTAGTTCCAGGCGTCGACGAAGTTCTGCGCGACGACCTTCTCGCCGTTGTGGAAGGTGTAGCCGTCCTTGAGCTTGATCGTCCAGGTGGTGGCGTCGGTGGTCTCGATCGACTGGGCGACCCGCAGGGTCGGGGCGTTGGTCTTGCGGTCGTACTCGACCAGTCCGGCGAAGAGCTGGGCGAGGACCTGCGCACCCTCGGACTCGGCGGTGTTCTGCGGCACCAGGCCGTGCTGCGGCTCGCCCGACTCGATGCTGATCGAGCCGCCCTTCTTGCCCGATCCGCCACTCCCCTGGTCCGACGACTTCTCGTCCCCACCGGTGCTGCAGGCGGAGATCGCCAGCGCGGTGCACGCCGCCAGCGCGGTCCAACGCATCGTCTTGGTGAGCCTCATTCAACTGCTCCTCGATTTAGGGGCTTACGAACGAACGGCAGGTCCCGCCACTCGGTGTGCCGGACATGGCGGAGGACGACATCGCAGGGCCGATCCACGCAGTTGGCGAGGTGACCGCTGATATGCGCAGAGCAACTATCGATCAACCGACCCCTTCCACGGAATCGCCGTCACATCTCTTTTCAATTACATGCTCAGACCAAGTCGTGACAATGCGCGCCAATTCCTGCATATCGCGCCCGGAGGATTTCGCTCCGGATTCCGGATAACGGACGGCGAGGCCCGGTATCCGACGCCTTACGGAGCGTAATGATAAATTCCGGGCGGGAATTCCGGAGTTCCCGCAGGACAACAGCAGGGCGCGCCCTCCGGAGGGAGGGCGCGCCCTGGTTCGCCGGGTGGACCGGCGCTGTCAAACGGTTTCCGGCGGACCGGCCGCACCCCCCGGCTCGGCCTCGCGTTCGGCCGCGAAGTGGCAGGCCGAGTCGTGCACGGCGAGCCCGTCCAGCCAGGAGGGCGAGGACAGCGGCGGGACCTCCAGGGCACACCGCTCCTGCGCCTTCCAGCAACGGGTGCGGAACCGGCAGCCGGACGGCGGGTTGGCCGGCGACGGCACGTCCCCGGTGAGCACGATCCGGTCGCGGCTCTCGCGCGCCTGCGGGTCCGGTACCGGCACCGCGGAGAGCAGCGCCTGGGTGTACGGGTGGGTCGCGTGGTCGTAGATCTCCGCGTCGGTGCCGATCTCGACCATCTTGCCGAGGTACATCACGCCGACGCGGTCGGAGATGTGCCGGACGATGGAGAGGTCGTGCGCGATGAACATGTACGAGAGGTTGAACTCGCTCTGCAGTTGCTCCAGCAGGTTGATCACCTGCGCCTGGACGGACACGTCGAGCGCGGAGACCGGCTCGTCGCAGATGATGATCTCGGGCTTGAGCGCGAGGCCGCGGGCGATGCCGATGCGCTGGCGCTGGCCGCCGGAGAACTGGTGCGGGTACCGGTTGATGTACTCCGGGTTCAGACCGACCACGTCCAGCAGGTCCTCGACCGCCTTGCGGCGTCCCCCCTTGGGCGCCACCTCGGGGTGGATCTCGAACGGCTCCCCGATGATGTCGCCGACCGTCATCCGCGGGTTCAGCGAGGTGTACGGGTCCTGGAACACCATCTGGATGTTCCGGCGGACCGCCTTCAACCCGGCACCGGAGAGCCGGGAGATCTCCTCGCCCTTGTAGCGGACCGACCCGCTGCTGGCCGGCTCCAGGTTCATCAGCACCTTGGCCAGCGTGGACTTCCCGCAGCCCGACTCCCCCACGATGCCGAGCGTCTCCCCCTGCATCAGGTCGAACGAGACGCCGTCGACCGCCTTGACCGCGCCGACCTGCTTCTTGAAGACGACGCCCTTGGTGAGCGGGAAGTGCTTGACCAGCTCCCGCACCTCCAGGATCGGCTCGCCGCGCCGCACCTCGTGGGCGAAGGCCGCCTCCTCCGGTACCGACGCCCCCATCGCGGTGGCCCCGTCAGCGGTCATGGAGCGTCTCCTTCCAGAAGAAGCAGGCGCTGCCCCGCCCGGCCAGCTCGGTGCCGTCGTCCTCGGTCACCGGGAAGAGCTCCGGCACGTCGCTCCGGCAGATCGCCTGGGCCCGCGGGCAGCGCGGGTTGAAGGCGCAGCCCGCCGGGATCCGCAGCAGGTTGGGTGGCAGGCCCTTGATCGCGTACAGCTCCTGGCCCTTCTGGTCCAGGCGCGGGATGGAGTCCAGCAGGCCCTTGGTGTACGGGTGCGCCGGCCGGGCGTAGAGCTCGTGCACCGGGGCGGTCTCGACGATCCGGCCCGCGTACATCACGGCGATCTTGTCCGCGACGTCGGCGACCACGCCGAGGTCGTGGGTGATCAGGATCAGGCCCATGTGGTACTCGGCCTGGAGCTCCGCCAGCAGGTCCATCACCTGGGCCTGGACGGTCACGTCCAGGGCGGTGGTGGGCTCGTCCGCGATGATCAGGTCCGGCTCCAGCGCCAGGGCCATCGCGATCATGATGCGCTGGCGCATACCGCCGGAGAACTGGTGCGGGTAGTCACCCACGCGCTGCTTGGCAGCGGGGATGCGCACCCGGTCCATCAGTTCGACGGCCTTCTCCTTCGCCTCCTTGCGCGAGGTTCCGCGGTGAGCGCGGAACATCTCGCCGAGCTGGAAGCCCACGGTGAGCACGGGGTTGAGCGAGGAGAGCGCGTCCTGGAAGATCATCGCGATCTTCTGGCCGCGGATCCTCCGCCGCTCCTCCTTGCCCATCGCCAGCATGTCCTGGCCCCGGAAGCGGATCTCGCCCTTGGGGATGCGGGCCGGCGGCATGTCGAGGATGCCCATGATCGCCTGCGCGGTCACCGACTTGCCCGAGCCGGACTCGCCGAGCACCGCGAGCGTCTCCCCGGCCCGCACGCTGTAGTTGACGCCGTTGACCGCCCGGGCCACTCCGTCCCGGGTGACGAACTCGACGTGCAGGTCCCGGACGTCGAGCAGCGGCCCCTCGTAGGGCGCCTCCCGCTTCGGCTTCCCGGTGTCGACCTCTGTGGTCACGATCGCTCCCCTTCGCTCAGCGCAGCTTCGGGTCGAGGGCGTCGCGGACCGCGTCGCCCATCATGATGAAGGCCAGCACGGTGACGGAGAGCGCCGCGGCCGGGAAGAACATCACGTACGGCGCCGTCCGGATCACCTTCTGGGCCGAGGCGATGTCGATGCCCCAGGAGATGGTCGGGTCCTGCAGGCCGATGCCGAGGAAGCTCAGCGTGGCCTCGGTGGCGATGTAGCCGCCGAGCGCGATGGTCGCCACCACGATCACGGGTGCCACCGCGTTCGGCAGGATGTGCCGGACCATCAGCCGCCCGGTGCCTGCGCCGAGCGCCCGTCCGGCCATCACGTAGTCGGCCTGTTTGACCGTCAGAACGGCGCCGCGCATGACCCGGGCGATCTGGGTCCAGCCGAGGACGACGAGGGCGAGGACCACGGCCCACACCGTGCGGCTGGAGAAGCCGTTCAGCAGCACCAGGGCGCCGAGCAGCAGCGGGACGCCGAAGAAGATGTCGATGATCCGGGAGAGCACCGCGTCCACGGCGCCGCCGAAGTAGCCGGCCACCATGCCGGTCAGGCCGCCGAGCAGGGTGACCCCGGCGGTGACGAAGATGCCGACCGTGATCGAGGCACGGGCGCCGTACACCACGCGGGCGTAGATGGAACGGCCCTGGGCGTCGTAGCCGAACCAGCCGGCGCCGAAGAAGTCCGTCCAGTCCGGCCGTTTGAGGTAGTCGTGGACCAGGTCGGCCTTGCGCGGGTTGGCGTCGGTGAAGGCCCAGGGGAAGATCGACATGATGATCAGCAGCAGGATCAGCAGCGCGGAGATCAGGAAGATCGGCCGCCGCCTGAGATCCCGCCAGGCGTCGCCCCAGAGGCTGCGCGCCTCCTCCCGCTTGGTGGCGTTCTCCTCGACCAGGGTCTCCTGCTCGACCGCCATGCCCTGCTCCCCGGCGAAGTCCAGGTGGTCGACGCCCGGCTTCGGGTGCGGCTCGAAATCGCTCTCGTCGTGGAGGTCAGGCATAGCGGATCCTCGGGTCCAGGACCGCGTAGAGCAGGTCGACGATCAGGGAGGCGACCAGGTAGACGATCACCAGGACGGTCACGATGCCGACCACGGTGGGGCCCTCCTTCTGGTTGATCGCCCGGTACAGGACGTTGCCGACGCCCTGCACGTTGAAGATCCCCTCGGTGACGATGGCGCCGCCCATCAGCGCGCCGAGGTCGGTGCCGAGGAAGGTGACCACCGGGATCAGCGAGTTGCGCAGCAGGTGCCGGCTCACGATGGTCCGCCGGGGCAGGCCCTTGGCGACCGCCGTGCGCATGTAATCGGCCCGCAGGTTCTCGCCGATGGACGTGCGGGTGAGGCGGGCCACGAACGCCAGCGAGAGCGAGCCGAGCACGATCGCGGGCAGGATCAGCTGGGAGATGTCGGTCGAGTCCTGCACGGTCGGCGTCACCCAGCCCAGGTTGGTCGCGAAGATCGTCTGGGCGATGTACGCGAGCACGAAGACCGGGATCGAGATCACGACCAGGGTGAGGAAGAGGACCGCGGTGTCCTCGATGCTGCCGCGTCGCAGGCCGGAGATCAGGCCGAGCGCCAGACCGAAGATCAGCTCGAACCCGAAGGCGAGCAGCGCGAGCCTGATCGTCACCGGGAAGGCGTCCGCCATGATGTCGGTGACCGAGCGACCGGTGAAGCTGGTGCCGAAGTCGCCCTGGAAGAGGTTCCCCATGTAGTGCAGGTACTGCTTCCAGACCGGCTGGTCGAGGTAGTACTTGTGCTTGAGGTTGGCCACCACCGCGGGGTCGGCGGCCTTCTGCCCGAACAGCGCCGAGACCGGATCGCCCGGCAGCGCGTAGACCAACAGGAAGATCAGCAGCGTGGCGCCGAAGAACACCGGGATCATCTGCAGCACCCGCCGCAACACGTAACTGCCCATCCGAGCCCTCCTTCCTAGGTGACCGATCGGCCGGACGGCCGACGGGGCCGAGTGCCCGGGCCCCGCCCCCTGTGCGGGGAGGGCGGGGCCTGCCGGGGGTGGGGCCCCTCCTGCCGACACCGGGGTAGGGCCCCTCCTGCCCGATGGCGGGCGAGGAGGGCGATCAGCCCTTGACCTCGACCTGGGTCCAGGCCGGGTTTCCGAAGGAGTCGAAGGTGACGTTCTGGACGTTGGTGGAGTAACCCGAGTTGGTGCGGTAGTACCAGAGCGGGATGGCCGGCATGCCGCTGCCCAGCACCGCCTCCGCCTGCTGGTAGCCGGTCACCGAGCCCTGGATGCTGTCCGCCTGGTCCGCCTGGGTGGACAGCTGGTCGAACTCCGGGTTGCTGTAGCCGAAGTCGTTGGACGCGGCACCGGTGCGGTAGACGTCGGCGAGGAAGTTGGCGTTCAGCGGGTAGTCCTGCACCCAGCCGGTGCGGAACATGCCGTCGATCTGGTGCCCGGTGATCGCCGCGCGGGCGGTCTTGAAGTCGGGCTTCGGGTCGCCGACGCACTCGACGCCGGTGCTCTGCCGGATCGAGTTGCAGACCGCGTCGACCCACTCCTTGTGGCCACCGTCGGCGTTGTAGGTGATCGTCAGCTTGTTGTTCGGGACGCCGCCGCCCTGGGCGATCAGCTGCTTCGCCTTGTCCGGGTTGAACGTGCAGAAGTCCCCGCACTGGCCCGACTTGTAGCCCTCGACGCCGTCCGCGACCCAGGCGCTGGCGGGCGCCCGCGAGCCCTGGAGCACGGTCTTGGTGATGGTGTCGCGGTCGATGGCCATCGAGATGCCCTGGCGGACGAGGGCCTTCTCCGGCGGGGCCCAGTCCGACTGGTACAGCGTGAAGCCGAGGTTCTGGATGGCGCCCTGCGGGGAGTCGATCGCGCGGTCGCCCAGGTCGTTCTTGTACGTGGCCAGTGCGGAGGGCGGCACCTGGTCCATCACGTCCAGGTTGTTGGACTGCAGGTCCGCGTAGGCGGCCTCGGCGGTGCTGTACATCTTGAAGACGACGCCGCCGTTCTTCGGCTTGTCCACGCCCTGGTAGTTCGGGAAGGTCTTGGTGACCACCTGCTGGTTGTGGTCCCAGCTGACGAACTGGTACGGCCCGTTGCCCACCGGCTTCTGCCCGTACCCGGCCGGGTCGTTGAAGAAGCCGGCGGGCAGCGGGGAGAAGGCGATGTAGCCGAGCTTGTACTCGAAGTACGAGACCTTGCCGCTCAGCTTGATGGTGAAGTGCGTGTCGTCGACGACGGTCAGCCCGGACATCTTGGTCGCGGTCGGCTGGCCGCTCTCCGGGTGGACGTCCTTGTAGCCCTCGATGTCCGCGAACCAGGAGCTGTTGATCTGGTTGTTGGTGGACGTCGCGCCCCAGTTCCAGGCGTCCACGAAGCTGCTGCTCTGGACCGGGGTGCCGTCGTGGAAGGTCCAGCCGGACTTCAGCGTGACGTTGAAGGTCTGCGAGTCACTGGTGTCGATGCTCTCGGCGACCTGCATGCGCAGCTTGGCGTCGCTCGGGTCGTAGTCGACCAGGCCCTTGAAGAGGTTCTGGATGATGCGACCGCCGCCGGTCTCGTTCGCGTTGGCCGGCTGCAGCGGGTTCTGCGGCTCGCTGCTCTGGTAGCTGAAGGTCTTGTTGCTGTCCGACGAGCTGCTGCCGCCTCCGCTGCTGCTGCACCCGCTGGCCACCAGGGCCACGGATGTCGCACCGGCGAGGACCCATCGAGCGCGGGTGGCTACGGGCATGGATGTCCCTCCTCAAGGTGTGTGTCGCATCACACCCCATGAGAAGCGCGGCCGTGCGGCGGCGCGAGCCGGGTACCCCCGGACGGGTGCAGGTGCCTGCCCTCCCGGGTTGACGGAACGCCGGAAGGGCCCGCGGCTCGAAAGCCGCGGACCCTTCCGGGTGACGTCCGGGGATCAGACGGCGGCGGCCGTCTCCCGGACCTCGGCGAAGTGGCACGCCGACTCGTGCTTGGCGGCACCGGTCAGCACCTCGGGCACCGCGAGCAGCGGGACCTCGGTGCTGCAGCGCTCCTCCGCCTTCCAGCAGCGGGTGCGGAAGCGGCAGCCGGACGGCGGGTTGGCCGGCGAGGGGATGTCGCCGGTCAGGATGATCCGGTCGCGGCTCTCGCGCGCACCCGGGTCCGGCACCGGCACCGCGGAGAGCAGCGCCTGGGTGTACGGGTGGGTGGCGTTGTCGTAGATCTCCTCGTCCGTGCCGATCTCGACCATCTTGCCGAGGTACATCACGCCGACGCGGTCGGAGATGTGCCGGACGATGGAGAGGTCGTGCGCGATGAACATGTAGGAGAGCTCGAAGTCGCTCTGCAGCTGCTCCAGCAGGTTGATCACCTGCGCCTGGACGGACACGTCCAGGGCGGAGACCGGCTCGTCGCAGATGATGATCTCGGGCTTGAGCGCGAGGCCGCGGGCGATGCCGATGCGCTGGCGCTGGCCGCCGGAGAACTGGTGCGGGTACCGGTTGATGTACTCGGGGTTCAGCCCGACGACGTCCAGCAGGTCCTGGACCGCCTTGCGGCGGTCGCCCTTCGGCGCCACCTCGGGGTGGATCTCGAACGGCTCCCCGATGATGTCGCCGACCGTCATCCGCGGGTTCAGCGAGGTGTACGGGTCCTGGAACACCATCTGGATGTTCCGGCGGACGGCCTTGAGGGCCGCGCCGGACAGCTTGGAGATGTCCTCGCCCTTGAACAGGACCTGGCCGGAGGTGGCCCGCTCCAGGTTCATCAGCACCTTGGCCAGCGTGGACTTGCCACAGCCGGACTCGCCGACGATGCCGAGCGTCTCGCCCTTCATCAGGTCGAACGAGACGCCGTCGACCGCCTTGACCGCGCCGACCTGCTTCTTGAAGAGGATGCCCTGGGTCAGCGGGTAGTGCTTGACCAGGTCCTTGACCTCCAGGATGGGCTCAGCCATGGAGGGTCTCCTTCCAGAGGTGGCACGCGCTGCGGCGGCCGGTGAGCTCCTTGCCGTCCTTGTCGGTCACCTGGTGCAGCTTCGGGATCTCCGAGCGGCACAGGTCGGTGGCGACGTCACAGCGGGGGTTGAACGCGCAGCCGGCCGGGACCTTCAGCAGGTTCGGGGGCAGGCCCTTGATCGCGTACAGCTCCTGGCCCTTCTGGTCCAGGCGCGGGATGGAGCGGAGCAGGCCCTTGGTGTACGGGTGCGCGGGGTTGGAGTACAGCTCGTGCACCGGGGCGGTCTCGACGATCCGGCCCGCGTACATCACGGCGATCTTGTCCGCGACGTCGGCGACCACGCCGAGGTCGTGGGTGATCAGGATCAGGCCCATGTTGTACTCGGCCTGGAGCTCCGCCAGCAGGTCCATCACCTGGGCCTGGACGGTCACGTCCAGGGCGGTGGTGGGCTCGTCGGCGATGATCAGGTCCGGCTCCATCGACAGCGCCATCGCGATCATGATGCGCTGGCGCATACCGCCGGAGAACTGGTGCGGGTAGTCACCAACGCGCTGTCGCGCGGCGGGGATGCGCACCCGCTCCATCAGCTCGATGGCCTTCTCCCGGGCCTCCTTCCGGGAAGCGCCGCGGTGCACCCGGAACATCTCGCCGAGCTGGGCACCGACGGTCATCACCGGGTTCAGCGAGGAGAGCGCGTCCTGGAAGATCATCGCGATCTTCTGGCCGCGGATCTGCCGGCGCTGCTCCTCCTTCATGGCGAGCATGTCCTCGCCGCGGAAGAGGATCTGGCCCTGGCTGATCTTGCCGGGCGGCATGTCGAGGATGCCCATGATGGTCTGGGCGGTCACCGACTTGCCGGAGCCGGACTCGCCGAGCACCGCCAGGGTCTCACCGGCGGCCACGGAGTAGTTGACGCCGTTCACGGCCTTCGCGACGCCGTCCCGGGTGTGGAACTCCACGTGGAGGTCGCGGACCTCCAGTAGCGGGGTGCCAACCTCAAGGCGGCCGCTCTTCTGGTTCTTCTCGATCACGGTGGTCATCGGGTCGTCACCTCTTCTCTCAGCGGAGCTTCGGGTCGAGGGCGTCGCGGACCGCGTCGCCGAGCATGATGAAGGCCAGCACGGTGACGCTCAGCGCGGCCGACGGGAAGAGCAGCACGTGCGGCGCTTCGAGGAACCGGTCCGAGGCACTGCTGATCATCAGACCCCAGGAGATCTGCGGCGGCTGAACGCCGATCCCGAGGTAGGACAGGGCCGCCTCGGCGCCGATGTAGACGCCGAGCGAGATCGCCGACACGACGATGACCGGTGCGATGGCATTCGGAAGGATGTGCCGGAAGGTGATCCGGCCACTCCCCGCGCCCAGTGCCCGGGCCGCCATCACGTAGTCGTTGTTCTTGTTGGACAGCACCGACGCACGCATGATGCGGAAGATCTGCGGCCAGCCAAGCACCGCCATGACCAGCGAGACGCTGTAGGCGTTTCCGGCCCAAGGAATCATCGACATGATCAGCATGCCGCCGAGCAGCAGGGGGATCGAGAAGAAGATCTCGGTGAAGCGGGAGAGAACGCTGTCGACGATGCCGCCCTTCCAACCGGCCCAGAGCCCGAGGAGGGCGCCGACCACCGTCACGAGGACAGTGGTGAGGATGCCGACGATGATCGAGTTCCGGGCGCCCCACACCGTACGGGTGTAGATGTCGCAGCCCTGCACGTCGAAGCCGAACCAGTGGTCCGCGCTCGGCCGCTTCAGCGAGTCGGCGAGGTTGCACGCATCGTTGTCGAACGGGCTTCCGTCGGTGAACCATCCAGGCACGATCGAGAGGATCAGCAGGAAGGTGACCAGTACTCCGCCGATGATGAAGACGGGGTTGCGCCGGAGGTCTCGGACCGCGTCGGTCCACAGGCTCGCAACGCGCTCCGGCTTCTGCTTCTTCTCCGGAGAGTTCTTCGAACTGGTGTCGTCGGACGGGGCCTCGCTGCCCCTGGTGATGGTGTCACTCATAGCGGATCCTCGGGTCGAGCACGGCGTACAGCAGATCGACGAGCAGGGTGGTGACCAGGTAGATCAGCACCAGCAGCGTGACCACGCCGACGATGATCGTGCCCTGCTTCTGGTACACGGACTGGGCGAGCAGACCGCCGATACCGTGGATGTTGAAGATCTTCTCGGTGATCACCGCACCGCCCATCAGGCCACCGAGGTCGGCGCCGAGGAAGGTGACGATCGGGATCAGCGCGTTACGGAGAGCGTGACGGCCGATCACCCGACGGCGCTTCAGCCCCTTGGCGACCGCGGTCCGGACGTAGTCCGCGCGCATGGTCTCCATCAGGCTGGTGCGGGTCAGGCGGGCGACGTAGGCCAGCGACATCGAGGCCAGCACGAAGGCCGGCAGCAGGTATCCCCGCAGTCCGTCGTCCTCATTGAATGAGACCGTGAAGAAGTCGAAGCCGTAGTCGTTCTTGAGCTTGACACCGAGGAGCAGCTGAAGAACGAAGCCCGTGACGAAGACCGGGATGGAGATCACCAGCAGCGTGCTGATGAGCACGAGCTGATCCAGGAACTTGCCCTTGCGGAGGGCCGCCATCACACCGGCCAGGACACCGATGACCGCCTCGAAGACGAAAGCCACGAGGGCGAGGTTCACGGTGTACGGGAAAGCGTCACTGATCATGTCGCTCACGGCGCGACCGGTCAGGCTCTCCCCGAAGTCCCCTTGGAAGACGCCCTTCATGTACTCCCAGTACTGGACCAGGAAGGGGTCGTTCAGGTGGTACTTGTTGCGGATGATTTCCGCGACAACCGGGTCGGCGCGCTTCTCGCCGGCCAGCGCCTGCACCGGGTCGCCGGGCAGGCTGAAGACCAGCCAGTAGATCAGAAACGTCGCACCGATCAGCACAGGGATCGCCTGTATCAGTCGGCGGATCACATAGCGGCCCATCAGACCTCCATACTTTCGGACAAGGAAGGGAGGCGGGAGGACTCGGACTGTAGTCCGGTCCGCCCGCCCCCGTTCGTCTGACTACCAGATCAGCCGGCGAGCTCGACCTGAGCCAGGTTCATGCGACCCTGGGCGTCGGTGTCGAAGTTCTTGATCTTCTTGCTGTAGGCCGCGGAGGACATGTAGGTGTACACCGGGATGTACGGCAGGTCCTGGATCAGGATGTCGTCAGCCTGCTGGTAGAGCTTCAGGGCCTCGTCGTCGGTCTTGGCCTGGTCGGCCTGGTCGAGCAGGGTCTCGAACTGCTCGTTGACGTAGCCGCCGTAGTTGGAGCCGTTGTCGATGGCGACCTTGGAGAAGATCGGACGCAGGTAGTCCTCCATCGACGGGTAGTCCATCGACCACGCCATGCGGAAGGCGCCCGAGTACTGCTTGTCGCCCAGCGCGTCCAGGATCTTGCCGAACTTCTCGAACGGCTTGAAGGTGACCTCGACGCCGAGGTTCTTCTTCAGCTGGTTGCCGACGGCCTCGATCCACTCCTTGTGGCCACCGTCGGCGTTGTAGCCCAGCTCGATGGTGTTGTTCGGAACACCGCCGGCCTGGGTGAAGAGCTCCTTGGCCTTGGCCGGGTCGTACTTGGCCGCGTCGCCCATGGCGCCCTTGCGGTAGCCCGGGATCAGCGGGCTGACGAAGTCGTCGGCCGGGACGCGGGTGCCCGAGAAGATGGTCTTGGTGATCGCCTCGCGGTCGATCGCCATCGAGATCGCCTTGCGGATCTCCGGCTTGCCGTAGGCGTCCGGGTTGGTGGCGATCGGGAAGCCGATGTAGCCGACGCCCGACTCCGGCTTGTAGATGTAGCGGTCGCCGAACTCGGCCTTGACGCCGGCCATCGCCGAGATCGGGAGCTTGTCGGTGGCCTGGATGTTGTCGGCGCGCAGGTCGTTGTAAGCCGTCTCCAGCTTGTCGTAGATCTTGAAGGTGACGCCCTGGAGCTTCGCCTTGCCGTCCGAGGCCGGGAAGTTCTCGTAGCGCTTGACCTTGATCTGCTTGTTGTGCTCCCACGAGCCGTCCATCTCGAACGGGCCGTTGCCGATCGGCTTGTCGCCGAAGGCCTTCGGGTCGGCGAAGAACGCCTGCGGCAGCGGGTAGAACGGGTTGTACCCGAGCATGGTCTTGAACTGCGAGAACGGCGCGGAGAGGGTGACGGTGAAGGTCTTGTCGTCGACGACCTTCAGGCCCTTGAGCTCCTTGGCGGTGGGCTTCTTGTCCTTGCCCGGGGCCAGCTCGTCGGCGCCCTCGATCTTCGCGTAGAACGGCAGGCCCTCGGCGGCGTTGTCCTGATTGGCGCCCCAGTTCCAGGCGTCGACGAAGGACTTGGCGGTGACCTTCTCGCCGTTGTGGAAGGTGTAGCCGTCCTTGATCTTGATCGTCCAGACCTTGCTGTCCGTGGTCTCGATGGACTCGGCCACGCGCAGCTTCGGGGCGTTGGTCTTGAAGTCGTAGTCGATCAGGCCGGCGAAGAGGGCGTTCTCGACCTCGGTGCCCTCGGACTCCGCGGTGTTCTGCGGAACCAGACCGTGCTGCGGCTCACCCAGCTGGACGGCGATGGTGCCGCCGCCGGAGGACGCCTTGTCGTTGCTCTTCGAGCTGGTGCTGCAAGCGGTCGCCGCGAGGGCGATCGCGGTCGCCGCGACGAGCCACTTGGTCTGGGTTGCACCGCGCATGGGGGATGCCTCCTGAAATCGACTTTTCAACGAGGAGAGCACTTCGGGCGGCTGACGCCGCTTCCGCTGTGCCGTCCGCGCTCGTGGTTTCGGCGCGCACCCCTGCGCGTTAACCCTTGACCCGAGCCTGACTGCACCCACTATCCGTCACGCACGGACACGAAAGTGAACACTGCCGATCTCAATTAGGTCACATGAACGGTCGGTAAGTTTCGGAAATCGGACATATAAGACATACCCAGACAGGTACCAAACGGACAGTCGTCATGGATGACGGACTGCCGTGTTCGCTCAGCGGACACCCTGCCGCGGTTAGCGCTATTCCGTTTATACGCGCGTCGACAACTTGGAGTAGTTGAAAAAGATCGCCCCCCTTCCCATTGGAAAGGGGGGCGATCGTTTCAGGCCAAAGGGCCTCGGAAGGCGGAGATCACGCCTTCTTCGCGCGCGAGGCGGTACGGCCGCGGTCCTTCTGGTCGAGGACGACCTTACGGATGCGAACAGTCTCCGGGGTCACCTCGATGCACTCGTCCTCGCGGCAGAACTCCAGCGACTGCTCCAGCGAGAGCTTGCGCGGGGGGACGATCGACTCGGCCACGTCGGCGGTCGAGGACCGCATGTTGGTGAGCTTCTTCTCCTTGGTGATGTTCACGTCCATGTCGTCGGAGCGCGAGTTCTCACCGACGATCATGCCCTCGTAGACCTCGGTGCCCGGCTCGCAGAAGAGCACGCCGCGCTCCTGCAGGTTGGTCATCGCGAAGGCGGTGACGACGCCGGCCCGGTCGGCCACCAGCGAACCGTTGTTGCGGGTGCTCAGGGTGCCGAACCACGGCTCGTGGCCCTCGTGGATCGAGTGCGCGATGCCGGTGCCGCGGGTGTTGGTGAGGAACTCGGTGCGGAAGCCGATCAGGCCGCGGGACGGGACGACGAACTCCATCCGGACCCAGCCCGAGCCGTGGTTGGACATGTTGTCCATCCGGCCCTTGCGGACACCCATCAGCTGGGTGACGGCACCCATGTGCTCCTCGGGGACGTCCACGGTCAGACGCTCCACGGGCTCGTGGGTCTTGCCGTTGACCTCCTTGGTGACCACCTGCGGCTTGCCGACGGTCAGCTCGAAGCCCTCCCGGCGCATGGTCTCGATCAGGATGGCCAGCGCCAGCTCACCGCGGCCCTGCACCTCCCAGGCGTCCGGGCGCTCGGTGTCCAGGACGCGCAGCGAGACGTTACCGATCAGCTCGCGGTCCAGGCGGTCCTTCACCTGGCGGGCGGTGACCTTGCGGTCGACCTTGACGCCGGACTTGGCGTCCGCGCCCTTGCCGCTGCCGCCCCGGCCGACCAGCGGCGAGGTGTTGGTGCCGATGGTCATCGAGATGGCCGGCTCGTCCACCGTGATCAGCGGCAGCGCGATGGGGTTCTCCGGGTCGGCCAGGGTCTCGCCGATCATGATCTCCGAGATGCCGGCGACGGCGCAGATGTCACCGGGGCCCGCCACCTCGGCCGGCTTGCGGGTGAGCGCCTCGGTCATCAGCAGCTCGGAGATGCGGACGTTGGAGATGGTGCCGTCGCGCTTGATCCAGGCCACGGTCTGGCCCTTGCGCAGCTCGCCCTGCTCGACGCGGAGCAGCGCGATGCGGCCGAGGAAGTTGTCGGCGTCGAGGTTGGTGACGTGGGCCTGGAGCGGCGCGTCCTCCTCGAACGTCGGGGCCGGGACGTGCTCCAGGATGGTGGAGAAGAACGGCTCCAGGTTGGTGCTGTCGGCCGGGACGGTGCCGTTCTCCGGCTTGGTCAGCGAGGCGACGCCGTCACGGGCGCAGGCGTAGACGATCGGGAACTCGATCTGGTCCTCGTCCGCGTCCAGGTCCAGGAAGAGGTCGTAGGTCTCGTTGATGACCTCGTCGATCCGGGCGTCCGGACGGTCCGTCTTGTTGATGCAGAGGATGACGGGCAGACGGGCGGTGAGCGCCTTGCGCAGCACGAAGCGGGTCTGCGGCAGCGGGCCCTCGGAGGCGTCGACCAGCAGGACGACCGCGTCCACCATCGACAGACCGCGCTCGACCTCGCCACCGAAGTCGGCGTGGCCCGGGGTGTCGATGATGTTGATGGTGATCGGCGCGCCGCCGTCCTTGGGGTGGTACTTGACCGCGGTGTTCTTCGCGAGAATGGTGATGCCCTTCTCGCGCTCCAGGTCGTTCGAGTCCATCATGCGGTCGTCGAGCTGCTGGTGGGCCGCGAAGGCACCGGCCTGCTTGAGCATGGCGTCGACCAGGGTGGTCTTGCCGTGGTCGACGTGGGCGACGATGGCGACGTTACGGATGTCGTTGCGCGTGGGCATGCCTAGCGGATTCTCCCGGAATCGTGGGTTACGGCGCCCGGCCCGCGAGACGCCGACCGGCGATCCCTGTTGATCGCCGCCGCCCGTTCCGCCTGCTACTACCGGTCCACCCGCCGGGCAGGACATGCCACGGCTTCCTCCTATCGTACGGGGAACCACCCAGGTGGGCCGAAACGGCGGCCTCGGGCGGGACCAAGATCACAGGCTGGGCGGGATAACGATCGGCTCCGCCGTGCACGACTACGGCGTGCACCCTTCCGGTTCCTGTGCTGCGTCTCCCCAGACCGGAACCGCGCGTCATGCGAGCAGCAGGGCCCTGTCCCAACCGGAACGGGCGGGCGCCCCCGTGGCGTAGCACCAGAGTGCGAGCAGTATTCCCACGGCGCCGTCCAGAAAGCCCG
This sequence comes from Kitasatospora hibisci, assembly GCF_043950205.1. Lineage (NCBI taxonomy): Bacteria > Bacillati > Actinomycetota > Actinomycetes > Kitasatosporales > Streptomycetaceae > Kitasatospora > Kitasatospora hibisci. Next base: position 3,286,675 of record NZ_CP171642.1, read on the forward strand.
GGTGGTTCAGCCGGAGTCCGGTTGCCTCTTGGATCACGGTGAACCCGAACGGAGCCTCGGAGTCGAAGGAATCGATCAGACTTCCGGCCAGCCGGTCGGCCGCCTGGCCGAGGGCGTCAGAGTCCTGCATGTGCCGGAAGGCCTCCGCGACGACCAGCAGTCCTGCATGTCCATGACAGATGCTGGGGCCAGTCAACCCGATTGTGGTCCGGCTCAGAGCCCCGGCAAGCGCGGAACGGGCGGTACGAACCCAATCCGGTTCACCCAGGGCCTCCCCGGCCAGCCGTAGCGAGTTCGCAATGCCCGGGGTGCCGTAGCACCAGGACGGGCGTGTGGCCGAGCCGTCGTGAGGCCGCCCGACCGCGAGTTCGTGCAGGCCGATTCCGGTCGGCCAGAACGGCCCGGCCTCGTCCCCCTGCTGCCACTCCTGCAGCCAACTCACGATCTTGCGTACGGCCGATTCCACCCGCTCGTGTCGGTACCCGTTCCCCCATGCGATCGCGAGGAGTGCCAGGGGCCCGCTGATCCCGTGGGCCAGCCCGAAGTTCCCGTGGCCGCCAGGTGTGTCATCCTCGAATGTCATGCCGTGATCCACCCACCACCCGGGCACGCCTTCCCCGAGATCATCTCGCTGCGAGAGTACGAGTTCGACCACGTAGGACAACACCTCCTGCGCCGCAGCCGCCTCGCCGGCCGCAAGGAGGTGGCGCCCGACCCCGGTGACACCACTGATCACATCGAAATCGTGGAACTGGCGTTTGTGGCCGCCGTCGGCCAAGACTGTCCTCCTGGCTCCGGCGAACCCGGCCATGAACTCGGCAGTCCTGCCGTCGACCCGCGATCTGAGGAGGCCGTAGTCCTCCGGCCCGTGTGCTGCGGCATGGGCGGCGAACGAATATGCGGCCAGCCCGTTGTACAGCCCACCCGCCAACGCATGACTCGCATGCTTGCCGGCCGCCGCCAGGTACTCGTGCGCGACGCGGCGGAAGTACCGATCATGGTGTCCGAGCTCGGCGGGCAGGAGAGTCACGCCGGGGAATCCGCTGGCCAGCGACAGAGGTTCCCACATGGGCTGGCCAGCCGCCTCGCCCGAAGGTGTCCGGCCACCGCTGTCCAGTGCCGTGAGTTCCAGAGCTGCCGGGTCGGCCATCCGCTTGGCAACCTCAAGGACGAGCTCGGCCGCGGTCGATCGCAGATGCGACATGGCTCACCTGGTCCTTTCGAGGTGGGACCATGCTGCATTGCGCACGATACCGCCGACCCGGGTCTCGGTGTCGCGGCTGGTTCCGGCCAGTCTGTTGAAGTGCATGTGGAGCAGACTCCTCAGCACACGCGTTCCCTCCTGCGTGGGCCTAGCGTCCCGGAACAGCGCTCGACCGTACTCCCGGGCAGGATCTGTCCAACGGCTCCAACCAGCCACCAGGGAGGCCCCGGCATCGGTCGTCCGCAACTTCGCCCAGTCACTGGTCGGATCCAGCAGGGCGAGTTCGCTGGCAGGGGGCAGTTCGCTCCGGACAGTCGCAACCCGGTCGATGCTGTCCACGATCCAACGGTTCCACCCCCACTCACCGAACGACTGCAGAAGCCCGATGAAGTTGATCGCGGCCTGCGTGTCTCGGCGCATCGGGAGGGAGCCACGAGCTCTCGCCTGCAGTTGCGCCAGCACGATCTCACTATCCGCGTGGAAGAAGGCCTCGGCAGCCTCCATGAGACCGGGGCCGCCGTACCGTGCGTACTCGGGCTCGTATGCCTCGAGCACGGTGCCGCGAATGAGGCGCTGCGCGACAAGGTCGTCGGACCACTCGTGCACAGCAGCCATCACGTGAGTCCGCATGTCGTCCGGCGTGCCGTGCAGTCTGATCCGCAGGTGTGCGTCAGGATCCGCGTACCTGATGAAGAACCACCGGTCGAAGCGGCCCTCACAGGCGGCCAGCAGCCGCGGAACCTCGAGCGAGAGGAGACGGTCCTGCCCGGTCCGATTCGCGTAGACCTTCAGGTACACCCACTCGCCACCGGGTTGGAAGACGCCCCTAGGGCCGATCATCCGTGTGGGGACGAGGTCCGCGCGCCGACGCGCCACCGTCCGGCGGGAGCCGTCCGGACCGGGTGATGCGGCTACCGTCTCCCGCTTCAGCGGGAAGACGACCTCGTTGGCGTGTCCCCCGCTCCAGCCGAAGTCCTCGTCACCCGCACAGATCTCGAAGAGGCACAGGTCCGGGTTCCTGGTGAGTTCCGCCCTGAGCAGCCTGCAATGCAGGACATCGGTCAGGTCGAGGTCAAGGCACCGGTCGACGAGAACGGTCCTGATCCGGTCGGGAACGTTCCACTGCGCTTGCCAGTCACGGAGTGCTTCCAGCCATTGCGTCCAGTTCTCGTCTCCACCCCCCCTCATTGCATCCGAAGGTAGCCAGCGGGCCGGCTGAAGGATCGTGCGACCGTAGACGACCCTCGGCAGGTACCGGAAGCTCTCGAAGTCGCCCCAGCTCCAGCCCCTCCATTGCTGGAGGCCCTCGCGTGAGAGCTCTGTCATCAGGCGCGCCACGTTCGGGGCGGCGGTGGCAAGGTTCAACATGTGCGGGATCACGACCTTGACCCGGCCGCCGGTCGGAGCCCAGACGAGCCTCAACCTATTTCCGCGTACCACCACGGCAAGGTCTTCGAGGTCGAGGCGGGCATCCTTGTCAGCGACCGGATAGGCGCCGACCGCTATGGTGCGCGCGGCGACGCGCGGCGTCCGGGTCACATTGTGCAGCCTGCTCTCCGCGGGCTGGAAGTCGATCTCCGCGATGATCAGGTCCTCCTCCGCGGACTGGTCCGAGAACAGTTCTCGAAGTAGCGACGTCGCGTCGAGCATGTGGGCGAACCGACCCAGCATGCTGCCAGCAGCCGTCGAGCCGATGGTCGGTGAGATCACCAACCTGAAGTCGCCCGCATCCATGGCAGCGGCCGACGGCGCTAGTATCTGTACGCAGAGGTCCAGCGATTCCGCCGTACCGTCGTCCGGATGGGCCAGCCGGTCGAGGTGCTCGTCGTCCAGCACCAGCTCATCGTTGCCACTCAGGAGGCAGTCCTGCAGGAGGTCGGCGAGGATGCTGGTCCGCTTCGCGTCCTCGCCTGACTGGCCTACGGCCGCCTGCTCGCCGGCGGCCGTTGAGGCGGGCCAGATGTACGAGGCCGGCGCTCCGATTCCCGCATGCGGATCCAACAGATCCAGCAGCGGCACCACAGCGTCCTCTCCATAGCGTTCGAGGAAGAGGGACAGATACTCGCTCTGGTGCCGGGCCACCCGGCGCGGAGCCATCCGCCACAGAGCCGCAGCCGCCTTCTCCGCTTCCTTCGCGACGGTCTGGCCGACCGCGAACTCCGCATCGAGCCTGAGGTCCACCTGGAACGGAGACCGCCCCCCGGAGTGAATCTGCCGCATCGCCTTCGCGGCCACTGCCCGAAGATCACTTCCGGCCCCCGGCCCCGAGCCGGCGTAACGGTCGAGGAGGTCCGCAACGTTCCGCAGAGCGGTTGCATCACCGGCCGCTTCACGTTGAAGGAAGTCGATCAGGTGATCGAGGGGATCCACATCTCCCCCGCCGGCCTGGAACTCGGTGAGGAGTACCTCGTTCCGCATGAGCGAGTGGAGCATCCGATCGATGGTCTCCTCGCCCGCCCCGGGATGTGCATCGCACATCGCCTCCACGAGTCGTCGATAGTTGACGCCGTTCGCCGACTCGTTCATGACGCTTCTCACCGCAGGGGTGAACCGAAGCGATATTTCCGCATTCCTCGACCCAGCAGCCACTCCTTCGCCGGAGCGGGCAGCATAGGGCAGGATGAGCCGCCCACCGCGGACCGAGCACAAATTGTTCCAGGCCACCCCGACCGCGTACCTCGTGTTCCGATCCTCGAGCATTGCCATGGCAACTTCAAGGACCCATCCCGCGTCGGCTCGGACGTGCTTCCGGTGCTCCTCCCCGATCCTCACGCGGGTCTCGTCGGCCAGTGACCCGAGCGAAACCCCTGCCATCGTGCCGAAGGGGGTCGGCCGGTTCTTCATGCGCAGGCGGTAGCGCAGCGTCGACAGCATAACGCGCTCCACCCGCCGGGGGTCCGGCTTCCGGCCGTCCCGAATATCGGACAGAGCCTTCCCGAGTTGCGGGCTGGATATGTCGACAGCCTCGTGGAAGATTTCGTCGGACGCCATCACGGACAGCATCTCCGTCAACTTCACAGAGTAGCCCGGCTGATCCGGATCCAGCACCGGAGGCGCGTCGGCCGGTTGGCCGGAACGACTCGTCGCAAGTCGAACGAGAACAGGCTCCTGCGCTTTGAATTTCTGTCCGCTCATATCCTTCGCTCATTTACAGGATTCAACTCGGGGCCCGCTCAGAAGGTCGGACGCATGAAGGTCACGGATAGACGTGGATTATGGTCCGACATATCCATCGGCCTGCATGGCAAAGAGTTCAGCATAGGTCCCCGCAGCGGAGATAAGCTCGTCGTGTGTTCCCAATTCAACAATTCTGCCACCTGCCAGGACGGCTATCGCATCCGATTCACGGATGCTTCCGAGACGGTGTGTGATCAGCAGGCTGGTTCGGCTCGCACCGAACTCGGCAATCCGGCGTCCCACCTCCTTCTCTGCTTCCGGGTCGAGTCCCGAAGTGGGCTCATCCAGAATAAGGAAGTCTCGCTCATCGCGCATGAGGCCGCGCGCCAGGGCGACCCGCTGCCACTGCCCGCCGGAAAGCATCACACCCGTCTTAGGATCGTTCTTGTCTTCTTCGCTAAAGAAGATCCGGCTGAGTAGCGTCTGATAGCCGAGAGGGAGCCCGGAAAGGACTCCATGAATGCCGGCAAGCTCCGCGGCCTTGCGCACCCGATCGCCATCCGATATTCGCTCGACATCCCCAATGCCGATATTCTCGGCGGCCGACAGGTCATAGAACATAAAGTCCTGAAAGACCGCACCAATTCTCCGCCTGAGATCACCTGCAGGAATGTCTCTGATGTCGACACCATCCCAGTAGATCGCACCGCGAGTGGGATCATGGAATCGGCACAGGAGTTTGACGAGGGTGCTCTTCCCGGCCCCGTTCTTTCCGACTATTCCGACTGTGCTTCCGTGCGGAATGAACAGGCTTGCCCCTTCCAGGACCCACGGCGCGTCGTCGGAATACCTGAACCAGACATCACGTATCTCGATCCCCCAACGCAGCGGCACCACGGACCGTGGCCGTACCGGAGCTGGGACGTCGAGATCCAGATCGATGATGAACAGATAGTGACCGAACAGGATCAGGCTCTCATGCGTCCTGGCAAAAGTCTCCACCAGGCCCGAGGCCGACGTCTGGACACCCGCCACCGCGGCGATGAGCATGGAGACGTCTCCGACCGTCAGCTCACCTTTCCAGGCCGATCGCACCGACCAAGCCAGGGCCAGGCCGGCCGCGGCCGCACCTGCCAGTGCAGTCAGCGCACCGGCACCGAGTTTCTTGCGCGCCAGCGCCCGCTGATGGGAGTCCGACAGCCGTCGATCGGCCATCATTCGCTGCCTGAAGAAGTCACCGGTCCCGTAGAGTCGCAGTTCTTTGGCCGCCCGATTGTTGGCAATCAGCTCACGGTAGAAGAACTCCCGGCGCTGCAACGGCGCAACCAGGTGGAGCACCTCGGCCCGTCGCGAACCGAGATAGAACTCGACCAGAGCCACCGGAACGATCGACAGGACCAATGTGACCGCCAGCACCGGACTCAGCAACCAGAGCGACACGATGAATCCACAGGCCGTCACCAGGCCAGCCACCGACCCCAGCAGCGCCGTGACCACCGCTCCTGGCGCCGTGACGCCCGCTTGCTGAGCCAGGCGCAGGCGGTCTAAAAACTTTGGGTCTTCGAATCTTGCCAGCGTGACAAACTGGTTGATCTTCTTGTAAACCGTGTCGTAGGAACGCGCCGAAACGGAGCGGTCAAGTTCCTCTTTAAGGTACGACTTCACGTGCGGCAAAACCGCCGAGAAAACTCCCGCAAACACCAGGAGGACCAGCAGGAGCATCCCTCCACCGCTCGCTGGCGCGACTCCGGAGGAAATGCCGTCGAGGACCGCCTTCATGAGCCAGGCGGCGACCACCGGAAGGCCCGATCCAAGCAAGCCGACCACCGCCAGGAAGCCAGTGGTCTTCGGCGCTGCGCGATGCGCCAGTGCAAGCGCTCGACCTCCTCGGTGAAAGATCGGATACCGCGTTTCCTGCTTCATGGATCGCCAGCCAATTAGTCGTACAGGTGTTGCGACAGGAGTTTGATCCGCGCCACGGGCCGAAATCTGGAGCGGGCCCCCTGCCTGATCAGCAGGGGGCCCCTTACCTCAGCACTTGCCGGCACACATACCCGGCGCATTGGCGAAGCCATAGGTGCTGCCGCACTGCGTCGGCACGTAGGAGCAGTAACACGTGTAGTTGGGGCCGGTCTGACCGCAGTAGATGCTCTGGCTGGGCATCGTGATCGTGGTGTCCATACGCACGTCATTGCCAGCTTCGACGAACTCGATGTCGAGGTCGAAGATATCGTCTCGCTCCGCTACAGAAGCGACAGGGCTCATTTCCTGGTCCTCCATTTCCGACGGGTAACACGTGACCTCATCCTCGCGGCATGGCGCTGCACCTGTCAAGGCCTGTGCACGGACTTGTTTCATAAGTGGAAAGTGAAAGCCGCATGGATCCGAATCGCCACCGTCAAGCAGATTGAGCAAAAGTTGAGAAATCTCCGATCAGGAAATCCCCCCATATTGAATCATTGATTCCTTACGCCGGAATCGTACGCATCCCAGCCTCAGCAACCCTAGGAGAGGCCGATGTCCTGGAAGCGGGGCCAGCCGTAGCCCCAGGCGCCTGCGGCCGCGATGCCGTCGCGGACGGCGACCAGGTCGGGGCGCTGGTACAGCGGCACCGAGTGGCCGAGCTGCCAGATCCGCGTGTCGGCCTCCTGGAGCAGGGCGAGGCGGGCCGCGGGGTCGAGTTCGGCCGCCGCCCGGTCGAAGAGCCGGTCGATCTCCTCCGTCCCCGCGCGACCGTAGTTGCTGCCGGCCTCCAGTGAGCCGTCCGCGCCCGGCCGGGGCTTGGCGTAGACCGGGCGCTGGTCGACCGCCGGGGACGGCCCGGCGGGCCAGGAGAACAGGGCGAGGTCGTAGTCGCCGGCGGCCAGGTGGCCGGGGACGAACGTGTCGACCGGGACGGCCATGGCCCGGACGGAGATCCCGGTCTCGGCGAGGTCGGCGGTCAGGGCGTCGGCGGTGCGCCGGGCGGTCGCGGAGTCGGCCGGGAGCAGCAGCGACAGGGCGAGCTCCCGGCCGTCCCTGGTCCGGGTGCCGCCCTGCGCGGGACGCTTCCAGCCGGCCGCGTCCAGCAGCCTGTCCGGATCGGCGCGGCCGACGGCGTCGGCGTTGTCCCGGTAGCCGTCCTGGTCGCCGGCCAGCAGGTGGCTGCCGAGCGGGGCACCGGCGAGGCCGAGTGGGGCGAGCGCGGCCTCGGCGATCCGGCGCCGGTCGACAGCCCGGGCGAGCGCGAGCCGGACGGACGGATCGGTGAGCGGTCCGCGGGCGGCGTTGAGGGTGAGCTGGGTGAGCGAGGGCGCGGACGCCCGGTGCACGGTGACACCGGGGAGCGATTCCGCGCGCCGCAGCGCCTCGTCGGCGGCCCGGGCCTGGTCGGCCGAGGCGCCGGGGGCCGCCGGGGCCCGGTCGACCGCCGCCGTCACCGGCGCGATGTCGAGCCGGTCCTGGGCGAGCGCGTCCAGCCGCTGCTCGGCCGGGACGGCCAGGAAGTCGATCCGGTCGGCCTTGGACCGCTCCCCCCACCAGAGCGGACTGCGCGCCGCGGTGGCCCGGCCGCCCACCGGGTCGTACCCGGTGAGCCGCAACGGCCCCGCCGTCAGGTGCGGACCGCCGGCGAGCGGCCGGCTGAAGGCGGCCGGGGTCGCGGTCTCGGCAGCGGGGTAGAGCGGGCCGAACAGCGAGCGCCACTCGGCGTACGGCTGCCGGAAGACCACCCTGACCTCGTGCGGACCGGCGCCCGGGGTGATCGAGTCGATCGCGCCGTACCCGGCCGCCCGGGCGGCCCCGTAAGCGGGGTCGAGGCCGGACAGCGCGGCCCGCTGGGCGGTGAAGTCGGCTGCCGAGAGCGGGGTGCCGTCGCTCCAGACGGCTCGCGGGTTGAGCCGGTAGGTGACCACCTGCGGCAGTTGCCCGGGCGGGGTGGACTCGGCGGACTCCAGGTAGTCCGGGTCGGCGACGAGCCGGCCGTGCTCGTCCGGCCGGAACAGTGCGGGGTAGAGGGCGTGCGCGAGCAGCGCCGAGTCGGCGGTCGCGGCGCCCTGGTAGACGTTCAGCGTGGCCGGGACGGCGTCCAGCGCCCACCGCAGCGTGCCGCCGTCCCGGACGGCGTCCCGCTCGTAGGGGCGGATGTCGCCGGTGACCGCGACCGGGTCCGCGGAGGAGGGGACCGGCGCCGGGGTGCGGGCCGGGGCCGGGGCGCCGGAGCAGCCGGCCAGGGGACCGGCGGCGAGCAGCAGCGCGGCGGCTGCGGTGGTGAGCTGGCGGACGCGCATGGCGGCCATCGAACGCCGCCCGGCCGGAGCCGGGCCCGCCGACACGTCGGCCGCCCGGCGACTGCACCCGGTCGGCGGAACCGTGACCCGCCCGCTCGCCTCCGGCGTGCCCGGGGCCCGAGCCGGTCGGACCGGCCGGTCGGCGCGCCGCTACAGGGCGAGTTCGAACCAGACGATCTTGCCCTTGGGCGTGCGCCGGCTGCCCCAGCGTTCCGCCAGCAGGCTGACCAGCTGGAGCCCGCGCCCGCCCTCGTCGGTCTCCTGGGCGCGACGCTGGCGCGGCTGGGCGTAGCCGTCGTCCCAGACCTCGCAGACCATGGTGCGGTCGCGCAGCAGCCGGAGCCGGATCTCGCCCCGGCCGTGCCGGAGCGCGTTGGTGACCAGCTCGCTGACCAGCAGCTCGGTGGTGTCGACCAGCTCGTCCAGGCCGCGTGCCAGCAGCCAGCTGCAGGCCAGCTCGCGGGCCTTGGCCACCGAGGTCGGCTCCGGCGGCAGGAACCAGTTGCCGACGGCGTCCTCGGGGAAGGCGTGCACCTTGGCCATCAACAGGGCGATGTCGTCCTCGCCGTGGTGCGGGATGAGCTCTCCGAGGACGTGGTCGCAGAGGTCCTCCAACCCCCTGCCCTCGGCGGACAGCGCGGTGCGGAAGGCACGCAGGCCCTCGTCCAGCTGGTGCTTGCGGCTCTCCACCAGGCCGTCGGTGTAGAGGCCGAGTACGGCGCCGTCCGGCAGGGTCAGCTCGACCTCCTCGAACGGCTCGCCGCCGACGCCGAGCGGCAGACCCGGCGGGACGTCGAGCATCCGCGCCGGCTCCCCCGGGCTGAGCAGGACGGGCGGCAGGTGGCCGGCGTTGGCGAAGGTGCAGCGCCGGGTGACGGCGTCGTAGACCGCGTAGACGCACGTCGCGAGGTAGACCTCGCGGGCCTCCTCGTCGGCGCTCGACGTGAGCCGCCCGTACGGGGTGGGCGTCACCGCGGGCGCGGTGTCGTCTCCGAGTCCGCGGGCGATCTCGTCGAGGGCGGAGAGCACCTCGGCCGGGTCGAGGTCGAGCATGGCCAGGGTGCGGACGGCGGTGCGCAGTTGGCCCATCGCCACGGCGGCCCGCAGTCCGCGGCCCATGACGTCGCCGATGACCAGCGCGGTGCGGTTGCCGGGCAGCGGGATGACGTCGAACCAGTCGCCGCCGACCTCGGTGTTGTTGTTGCTGGGCAGGTAGCGGCAGGCGATCTCCAGGCCGCTGGCGGCCGGGTTGCCCGGGGGCAGCAGGCTGCGCTGCAGGATCAGCGCGCGCTCGTGCTCGCGGCGGTAGAGCCGGGCGTTGTCGATGCAGACGGCGGCCCGGGCGACCAGCTCCTCCGCGATGGCCACGTCGCGGGCGTCGAAGGGCTCGCTGCCGATCGCGCGGGAGAGCTGGACCAGCCCGAGGACCTGGTCGCGGGCGACCAGCGGAACGATCAGGGTGGAGCGCAGCAGCGGGTCGGGCCCCGGCTCGGGGACGACGCTGCGGCCGGTGCGCAGCGCCCGCGCGTGCGGGGAGCGGCGCGGGTAGCAGAGGGTGCCGCCCGCCTCGGCGATCGGCAGGCCGGTGACCGAGCCGAGCACCGACGAGGCACCGCCGACCACGCTGGAGACGGCGACCCGGCGCAGTTCGCCGCTGCCGTCGGTGAGCACGGTGTCGCCGAGCCGGCCGGCACTGGGCACGCTCTCCCCGGAGAGCAGAGCGGTGTAGAGGTCGACGGTGGCGAGGTCGCAGAACGGCGGGACGACGACGTCCAGCAGCTCCTTGGCGGTGGTCTCCAGGTCGAGGGTGGAGCCGATGTGGGCGCTGGCCTCGTTCAGCAGGGCGAGGTTGCGGCGGACGCCGTCGGCCTCGCGCTCGGCGACGTGGCGGCTGGTGACGTCGGAGACCTGCCCGGCGACGCCCATCGGCTGGCCGGCCGATCCGTTGAGGCGGTAGAGCGAGACGGCCCAGAGCCGGTTGCCGTCCCGGGTCGGGACGGCGGAGTGGAAGCGCAGGTCGAAGACGGGCTCGCCGGTGGCGAGGACCTTGCGCAGGGCGGCGGTGAGCCGGTCGGCCTCCGAGGTCGGGAAGATGTCGTGGGCGGTGAGGCCTTCGAGGTCGGCGGGGGCCAGGCCCATCCCGGAGGCGAAGGCGTCGTTGACGCGCTGCAGCCGCAGCCGCTCGTCGAACAGGACGAAGCCGGTCGGGGTCTGGCCGAAGACGGCCACCGAGGCGGCGAGGTCGGTCTCGATCCGGCGCAGGCGGCCGAGGTCGACGGCGAGACAGGTGGCGCCGGCGGTGGGCAGCGCGCTGTCGGGCATCAGGTAGAGCTCGGCGAGCCCCTCGCCGCCGGTGGCGTCGCGGTACGGCGCGGTGCCGACCCACTCCTCGCCGGCCAGCGTGCGCTCCAGCCGGGCGCGGCCGCGCTGCCAGAGCTCGCGCGGGACGAAGGTGCTGATCGGGTCGGCGCCGACCGCCTCCGCGGCGGGCAGGCCGAAGAACTCCGCGGCGCGCTCGCTCCACTGGCTGATCCGGCCGTCGGGGCCGATCGCGAAGGTCGCCACCCGGATGTACTCGTAGATCGAGCCCGGATCCCCGGCGCCCCACTGGTCGGTCGCGACCGCGGTGCGGGCGGCGCCGCCGTGGCGGTGCGCGGCGGCCGTCGCGGCCGCGTGGGCGGGCAGGTGCGGCGAGCCGGCCTGCCCGGGCACAGCGGCATGACCGCTGCTGCTCGGCGCGTTACGCGCCGGGGTGCTGTTCAACGGACCGACCCCTCCAAACCCGCGACCGTCCGGATGCCGAGAAGACCGAGTATTCATCATCGAGGGGTGCGTTCACACGCCCTCAACATCACAACATCAGATCGGGCGAAGGTTTTTGTCCTACCGCCCGCGCAACCACAATGCCACGCTCGCGCCCCCTGCCGGAGTGCGCGCTCCCCCCGGCCACCCGATGGCATATGCAGCCCCGCTCTACTCGCGTCCTACTCGGCTCCCGACTCGTCGGGCTCATTACCCGGCAGCGCCTGCTCGAACCAGACGACCTTGCCCATGCCCTCCGCCCGCGCGCCCCACCGGAGCGCGAGCCGGCGCACGAGCTCCAGGCCCCGGCCGCCCTCGTCGGCCTCCGCCGCGTGGCGCTCGCGGGGCGGGTCGGGCAGCGGGTCGGAGATCTCCACGACCAGCGTCTCGCCCAGCGTCAGCCGTACACCGATGGGTGCGCTGGCATAGCGGACGGAATTGGTGACCAGCTCGCTGACCAGCAGCTCGGCGGTGTCGGTCAGCTCCTCGACGCCCCACTCGGCGAGGGTGGCCCGGACCAGCCGGCGGGCCCGGGAGACGGCGGTCGGCTCGGCGGGCAGCGTCCAGCCGGCCGTCGGGGTCCCGGCCTGGCCGTGGCCGAGCCGCGCCAGCAGCAGCGCCACGTCGTCCGGCTCGCGGCCCTGCTCCATGGTGCCCAGCACCGCCTCGCAGGCCGCCTGGATCGACGCGTAGGGCTGCTGGAGGACGGTGATCAGCCGGCCCAGCCCCACGTCGAGGTCCTTGTCGCGGGACTCCACCAGGCCGTCCGTGCAGAGCGCGAGCAGGCTGCCCTCGGGGATCTTCAGCTCGACCGCCTCGAACGGGACGCCGCCGACCCCCAGCGGGGCGCCGGAGGGGAGGTCGAGGATCCGGCCGGTGCCGCCGGGCAGCGGGCCTCCGGTCCGGGTGGGCTCCTCCGTCTCGTCGGCCGGGACGACCAGCACCGGCGGGATGTGGCCGGCCTTGGCGACCGTCAGCCGGGCGGTGGCCGGGTCGAACACCGCGTAGACGCAGGTGGCCAGCAGCGCCTCGTCCGGCCCCTGGGCGAGGTCGTCGGCGAGCTCGTGGACGTGCCGCAGCAGCACGTCCGGCGGCAGGTCGAGGGCGGCCAGCACGCGGACGGCCGTGCGCAGCCGGCCCATGGTGGCGGCGGCCCGCAGGCCGTGGCCCATCACGTCGCCGACCACCAGTGCGGTGCGGTCGCCGGGCAGCGGGATGACGTCGAACCAGTCGCCGCCGACCTCGGTGCCGCTGCTGCCCGGCACGTACCGGTAGGCGACCTCGACGCCGGTGGGCTGCGGCACCTGCTGCGGCAGCAGGGTGCGCTGGAGGGTGAGCGCGGCGGTGCGCTCGCGGGCGTAGAGCCGGGCGTTGTCGAGCGAGCTGCCGGCCCGGTCGGCCAGTTCGACGGTGAAGGCGAGGTCGTCGCGGTCGAAGCCCTCGCGGTAGCCGGCCCGGCTGACCAGCAGCAGGCCGATCACGATGCCCCGGGCCCGCAGCGGCACCACCAGCACGGAGTGCACGCCCAGATCGTGCGCCGCCTGCATCTTCGGGTCGCCGGGGTAGGTGACGTCGCTCAGCTGATCGGCGCCGGAGAGCAGTTCGGGGACGCCGGTGCGCAGCACCCGGCCGCAGGCCGAGTTCTCGGCGAAGGTGATCCGGGCTCCGCGGCGCAGCATCACCTCGACCTCGGGGCCGTCCTGGACGGAGGCCGTGCCGAGCTGGAGCAGCGAGGTGCGGCGGTCGTGGCCGTGCCGGGGCAGGTCGTCGCCGTGCGCGACGGCCTGCAGCAGGATGACCGCGGAGTGGTCGGTGAGCCGGGGGACGACGGCGCCGGCCAGCTCCTGGGCGATCCGCGAGGCGTCCAGCAGGTCGCCGACCCGGGAGCCGAACTCGTTCAGCAGGGAGAGCCTGCGCCGGGCGTGCTCGACCTTGGCCACCGCCCGGTAGCGCTCGGTCACGTCCATCACGGTGCCGGAGATGCCGAGGACCCGGCCGGCCCGGTCGGTCATCCGGCTGTAGGAGATCGAGCGGTAGCCGGAGCGCGCGGTGACCGGCGAGGCGAGGGTGACGTCGATGACCGGCTCACCGGTGGCCAGGACCTGGCGCTGGATGGCGGTGATCTCGTCGGCGGCCCGCTCGGGCAGGGTCTCGCCGGTGGTGCGGCCGACGTGGTCCTCGGTGGCCATGCCGTTCATCGCGGCCAGGGTCCGGTTCACGGCGGTGTAGCGCAGGTCGGTGTCGAGGACGGCGATCCCGAGCGGGGACTGCTCGAACAGCGCGTCGCGGACCGCGAGGTCGCGCTCGACGGCCCGGACGGCGGCCGCCTCCGCCAGGTTGGCCTGCAGGAACGGGGTCCCGTCGCCGTCCACCAGGAGCGAGATCCGGGCGTCGACGGCCACCGGGGCGCCGTCGCGGTCGCGCAGCTCGGCGGGGCCGGTCCAGCGGCCGTGCCGCAGGGTGGCCTGGATCGCTGCCCGGATCCGGGCCACCTGGTCCTCGTCCGGGATCAGCTCGTCGATCCGGCGACCGACCAGCAGCTCGCTCGGCCAGCCGAGCAGTTCCTCGGCGGCCGGGCTCCAGAGGACCACCCGGCCGGCGGTGTCCAGGATCGCGATGGCCACCTTCACCACGTCGAGCAGGTTGCCCTCGGCGCTCGTGCCGGGACCGCCCGGCTCGGCTCCGGCAGTGCCGGGGAACGGCCGTCCGGGCCGGCTGCGGACGGCGGCGGGCGGGGTCACGTCGGCCACCACGAGGGAGGGCGCGGGCCGGCCGGGCGGCTCGGCGGGAGCGACGGCAGAAGGGTCGGCGGCAGCGGGGTCGGCGGCCACCGGGGCGGTGGTGCTCCTGCGGCGGCGGCCGGCCGGCGGCTGGGGCGGCGCCGGGCGCACGCCGCGCCGCAGCCGCGCGCGGGCGGCCGCGCTCCCCCGGGCGCCCGTGCGTCGCGCGCCCCCGCCGCCGCTACCGGTACTCGACACCGACGGGGCCTCCGGCTCTGGTCGGGATCGGCGTCGCCGGCTGGAACGGCTCACCGATGGTGACGAATAGTGCCGAAAAGTGACATACCCAGCAGAACCAAGGCTATCCCGGCTTCTGTGTCTTCTTGTCCGATTGACCTACCTGGCGTATTGCGCGCGGCGGGCCCAGCTGCTCCGGAGCCCGGCTGCCCTGACGGACAGCCACTCAGGAGGCCGCGCACGGGGGGGACCGCGGCGCACGGGGGCGGCTGCTCAGGCGGCCGGCGGTTCAGGCGGCCGGAGGCGGTGGGTCGAGCAGTCGGGCGAGGTCGGGCAGGACGGCCCGGTCGTGGTCGATCCAGTCGACGTCGGCCAGTTCACCGGGGCCGAGCCAGCGCAGCTCGTCGTGGTCCTCCAGCGGCCGGGGCTCGCCGGAGATCAGCTCGGCCGCCCAGAGCCGCAGCTCCAGCCCCGGCCGGACCAGCCAGGCCCCCGGCAGCCGCTGCAGCGCCCTGGCCCGGACGCCCAGCTCCTCCAGCAACTCGCGTTCGAGCGCCTGCGGCTCGGTCTCGCCGGGCTCGGCCTTGCCGCCGGGGAACTCCCAGCGCCCGGCCAGCTCTGCCGGCGCGCTGCGGCGGGCGGCCAGCACCCGGCCGCCGTGGATCAGCGCGCCGCCGACCACGATCCGGTTCGCCGTGCCGCTCGCGCCGGTCGTCGCCGCGGTGGTGGCGGCGGCGCCTGCGGCTGCGCTCCTGCCGGCGGTCGCCCCGGCGGCATCCGTCGGCCGGGCCGTGGGCTCCGTCCAGTACAGCTGCTTGTGGCCGCGTGCCTCGAACTCGGCCACCACCCGCTCCGCCTCGTCCCGGGCCAGGCCCTCCGCGACCCGGAAGCGGTTGCCGTTGTCGTCCTGCCGCATCACCCGAAAGGTGTCCATGGCGGTGAGCTTAGGACGTGCCGGACCACCGCACGGACCCCGGTGCGACGGCCCGGGCCCCGGCCCGCGTGGGGGCTCGGGCCGGGGCCGCGTCCACCGGACGCTACGCGCGCCGCGCTACCGGCGCGTACGATCCCTGTTAACGCCGGGTAACCGGGGCGCCGAGGGCCGGTCGCCCAGCCGGCGCCGCCCGCACCTGGGGCTTCCCCGGTCCCGCAGGCCCCGTCAGACCTGGATGTCGCCGACCTGCTCCCCGGTCGAGAGTCCGAGCTCGCGCCGGATCTCGGTGGTCAGCCTGGTCGACCTGGCCACCAGCGTCTTCGCCCGCCGCACCTCGCGTTCGAGCGCCGTCCCGTCGGTGGTCTTCGCGGCGGTGTCCCAGGCGGTCGCCGCCTCCCGCTGGGCGGCCGCCAGCTCGGCGACCTTCGGCCGGGCGCCCTCCGGCCAGTTCGTCGACGTCCTGGAGAGGTCCTCGGCCTCCTTGCGGGAGGCCTCGGCCATCGTCCGGGCCCACGCCCGGAACTCGGAGCGCGCCTCGTCGATCTCGGCGTCCGGCTCGTCCCAGTACGCGCTGTTGAAGGCCCGGGCGGCCTCCAGATAGGCGAGCTGGGCCGGGTTCAGACTGGCCCGGTCGGTTCGGACGCTCCCGCGGTGCAGGCCTTCGCGGTCCTCGTAGGCGCAGGTGACCTCGTGCTCGCCGGACTTCCAGTTGGCCCGGCTCGGGTAGAGGTAGACCTCGTCCATGCCGTCCGGCACGGCCCAGTAGTCGAGGGCGTACTCGTCGAGCACCGGGCCGCAGAGCGCGGCGGCGCGCTCGCGGACCCGGGCCTCACCCGGGTAGCCCGGGCCGTCGCTCTCGGGGATGCGGGCGGTGCCGGCCACCTCGCCCTGGTGCGGGAGCATGCAGGGCACCCGGCTCACCCAGAAGACCGACTGGTCCGCGGTGCCGGACCCGGGGTCGGTGCCGGAGCGGTCGCCGGGCAGGTTGTAGCAGTGGCCGGCACTGAGCGAGGACCAGACCACGGCCCCCGGCGGGGCCTTGGGGGCACGGGCGGGGCGGCCGGCGTCCTCCGCGACGTCGACGCCGGCGGCGACCACTCCGAGGAGGCCCGCCAGGAGGCCGAGCGTGCCGAGCGCACCGAGGACGACGCCGGTCACGGCCATGGCGCGGCCGCGCTCGTTGCGCCGGTGGAGCTGGATCAGGGCGACGATGCCGAAGACCAGCGGGAGCGGCCACAGACAGAGCAGGCCGGTGACCAGCGCGGCGACGGCGAAGCCGTTGGTGGCGCCGGGCGCCTGCGGATAGGCGTAGCCGGGCTGGTAGCCGCTCAGCGCGCCGGGAGGGACGGTGGCCCAGCCGGTGGCTGCGGGCGGGGGGACCTGCCCGGCGGGCGGTGGGGTGGGCGGGACATGCGGAGTGGCGCCGGGCGCGGGAGCCGCCCAGGGATCGCCGGGGCCGGCGGGTGCGGGGCCGGCGGGTGCGGGGCCGACGGGTGCGGGGCCGACGGGTGCGGGGCCGACGGGTGCGGGGCCGACGGGTGCGGGGCCGGCGGGTGCGGGGCCGGCGGTCGTGACCGGCTCCTCGGCTCCCGCCGGAACCGGCTTGGTCAGCTCGACCCGGTCGGCGGGCACCGTCGCGGTGACCGGGGCCGCGCTCTCGTCCGGTTCCGGCCCGACCGCCGCCGTAGCCCCAGCCGCCGTAGCCCCAGCCGTCGCCGCCGCATCCGGCCCGGCTCCGTCGGGCACGGGTGCCGGCGCAGCTCCCGGCGCGGGCGCGGACGCATCGGGCTCGGGCTTGGACACGTTGGGCTCCCCGGCCCGCCGCTCGCGGGCATCAGCTCGGCAGTTCGACTCGAACGCTCCGTGGACCGACCGACCGCCGAGCGGCGGGCGGCCATGGGAACGGACGCGCGACTCTACCCGATCTTGCGAAGGCCCCTTCGCCCATTTCCCCGGCCCGCCGCGCCACTTCCGGACGGGCTAACCTCGCGCCAGCACCTCCCCGTGCAGCATCGCGAACCAGCCGTCCCCGTCCGCGGCCCAGGCGCGCCAGCCGGCCGCGATCCGCTCCAGCTCCGCACGGTCCGCGAACCCCTCGGCCACCGCCGTCCTGGCGATGCCGGTACCCACGATCCGGTCGGCCCACATCCCGCCCCACCAGGCGCGCTGCTCCGGCGTCGCGAAGGTCCAGCTGCTGGACGTGGCGGTCACCTCCGTGAAGCCCGCCGCGCGGGCCCAGGACAGCAGCCGCCGGCCGGCGTCCGGCTCGCCGCCGTTGGCCCGCGCGACGTCCCGGTACAGCTCCAGCCAGCGCTCCAGCTCCGGCGCCTCCGGGTACCAGGTCATGCTCGCGTAGTCGACGTCCCGGACCGCGACCACGCCGCCCTCCGCCGTCACCCGGCGCATCTCCCGCAGCGCGGCCACCGGGTCGGCCACGTGCTGCAGCACCTGGTGGGCGTGCACCACGTCGAACTCGCCGTCGGCGTAGGGAAGCTCGTGGACGTCCGCGACCTCGAAGACCACGTTCGCCAGCCCGCGCCCGGCGGCGAACCGGGCCGCCGTCTCCAGCACCTCGACCGAGGTGTCCACGGCCACCACCCGGCCGGCGGGCCCGACCAGTCCGGCCAGGTCCGCGGTGATCGTGCCGGGACCGCACCCGACGTCCAGCACGGCCAGCCCGGGCCGCAGTTCGGGTTTCAGGTAGGCCGCCGAGTCGTCGACGGTGCGGGAGCTGTGCGAGCGCAGCACCGGCTCCTGGTGACCGTGGGTGTAGACGGCGTCGCGCTGCTGTCCGGTCAAGGCGGACCCCCTCGGGTGCGGTCGGTCTCCGATGCCTCCGACGCTACTCCCCATCCCGCATGACGAGAAGATTCGTCTCATATGCCGATCGGAGCGCAGCGCGCGAGAGCCCCCGCCCGGGAGCGCGCGGGGGCTCTCGGCTCTCTGCCGACCTCAGTTGACGGTGAACCAGGTGCTCCGCGACTTCTTCCACTCCGGGTGGGTGAGATCCTTGGCGTCGACGCCGTCGCCGTAGAGGTCGGCCGACCCGTCGTCGGTGATCAGCTGCACCCGGGCGCCCGGGGCGGTGAGGTC
This sequence comes from Kitasatospora hibisci, assembly GCF_043950205.1. Classification (NCBI taxonomy): domain Bacteria; kingdom Bacillati; phylum Actinomycetota; class Actinomycetes; order Kitasatosporales; family Streptomycetaceae; genus Kitasatospora; species Kitasatospora hibisci. The sequence goes on from NZ_CP171642.1 coordinate 3,305,050, forward strand.
CGGCACGTCCGGCACGGCCTCCCAGCCGCCCGCGTCGGAGGTCGGCAGGTCCAGCAGCCTGACCGGCTGCGAACCGGGCCGGCCGTCCCAGCGGTAGAGCGCGTACGGGTCGGAGTTGTCGTCCGCCGCCCACGAGCCGGCCACGATGACGTACTGGCCGAGCGCGTTGCGCCGGATGTCCCGGACGGAGAGCCCGCCGAGGTCGAGCTCGATCGGGGCGCCGAACGTGGCGTGCACCGAACCGCCCGGCAGCGACGGAAAGTTGGTGACCGGCACGATCAGCGCCCGGCCGCCGGTGACCGCCGGGGTCAGCGGCGCGCGGAAGCCCACGTACGCGGTGGTGGTGCTGTCCGGCGCGAACTCCAGGCCCTCGACGTTGAAGCCGTCGACCTGCTTGGGCGCCTGGCCGTCCGCCGCGCCCGCCGCGAAGCCGTAGCGGTTGCCGTTGGCCTGGTCCCAGGCGATCAGGTCGGCGCGCAGTCCGGTGTACTTGCCCGCGAGCGCAAGCTGGGTGCTCGCGCCCGAGCCGGTGACGGTGGTGGCGAAGACCGTGTGCCGCTCCGCCTTAATGACGCCGTCCTTGTTGTTGCCCAGCGAGCCGGTCCAGTAGATCGTGTCGCCGACCCGGGCGGCGGCCTCGATGTCGATCTCCTTGGAGACGCCGAGCGCCGAACCGAAGTCCCAGGTGCGGACCGGCGCGCCGGAGGCGTTGCGGTCGTAGAGCCGCAGCACGTTGGACTCGTCATCGGCCACCACGATGTAGCCGCCGCCCGCGTCCACCGCCGCCGAGGCGTCGCTGGAGCCGGTCAGGTAGCGGCTGTCGGCCGCGTGCTGCACGACCGCCGAGGCCGCGTAGTGCAGCGTCCTCGTCGCCGTCTTGCCGCCGAGGCCGGTGACCTTGACGGTGAGGTCGGTGTAGCCGACGCCCCGGGCGGCGACCGAGAGGGAGCGGGTCCCGGTGGTGCCGGTGACCGTGACGTCGCCGGTGCGGGCGACCGAGCTGCGCGTGGTGGCGGAGGCGGCGACGGTGAGCGCGGATGCCGCGGCACCGCTCTGCGCGACCGTGACGGTGACCGTCGGATCGCCGGTGGCGCCGACCGCGCCGGAGAGGTAGCCGGTCGAGAGGGTGATCGTGGGAGTGCCGTACGTCGCGGCGGCGGCGGATCCGGCGGGCACCGCGAGCACCGGCAGGGCGGCGACGGCGACGGCCAGCGGCAGCAGGCCGCGGGAGGGACGGGACACGGGGACAGCCCTTCGACGTGGGGGCGGTGCGAGGTCCGGACCAGGGTGGGGCCCCTCGGCGAACGCCGCCCCTCCGGCAGCGGGCCGCCGGACGAACAGCAACCCTCGTGCGGCTCCCCGCGGCCGGCGGGCCGTACCGTGGAGCGGCACCCGACAGAACGGTTCCACCATGACCGCCACGCGCCCCTTCGTCCTGTTGAGCGCCGCCGTGTCGCTCGACGGACACCTCGACGACGCCGGCCCCGAGCGGCTGCTGCTCTCCAACCCGGCCGACTTCGACCGGGTGGACGAGGAGCGCGCCGCCAGCGACGCGATCCTGGTCGGCGGCAACACGCTGCGCGCGGACAACCCCCGGCTGCTGGTCAACGCCCCCGCCCGGCGGGCCGCCCGGCTCGCGGCCGGCCGGCCCGAGTACCCGCTGAAGGTCACCCTCAGCGCGAGCGGCGCGCTCGACCCGTCGCTGCGGTTCTGGCACACCGGCGGCGCCCGGCTGGCGTACACCACCGACGCCGGGGCGGCCGTGCTGCGCCCCGCTCTCGACGGGCTGGCCGAGGTGGTGGCCCTCGGCGGCACGGTGGACCTCGGCGCGGTGCTGGACGACCTCGGCGCGCGCGGAGTGCGCCGGCTCATGGTCGAGGGCGGCGGCAGCGTGCACACCCAGTTCCTGGCCCGGGGCCTGGCCGACGAACTCCAGCTGGCCGTCGCCCCGTTGCTGGTCGGGCAGGCGGACGCGCCGCGCTTCGTCCACCCCGCGGCCTTCCCCGGCGGCCCGGCCCGCCGGATGCGGCTGCTGGGGGCACGTACCGTGGGCGACGTCGTCCTGCTCAGGTACGCCCCGAAGGAGCCCGCCCCGTGACCGCCGACCTCGACTTTCTGCGGAGGGCCGTCGAGCTCTCCCGCCGGTGCCCGCCGTCCGAGACGGCGTTCTCGGTCGGCGCGGTGATCGTCGGCGCGGGCGGCGAGGTGCTCGCGGAGGGCTACAGCCGCGAGTCCGACCCGCACGACCACGCCGAGGAGGCGGCCCTGGCCAAGCTCCCGGCCGACGACCCCCGGCTGCGCGGCGCCACCGTCTACAGCTCGCTGGAGCCGTGCGGGCGGCGCGCCTCGCGTCCGCGGCCGTGCGCCAGGCTGCTGATCGCGGCGGGCGTCCCGCGGGTGGTGGTGGCGTGGCGTGAGCCGGCCACCTTCGTCGTGGAGACCCAGGGCGCGGCGCTACTGGAGGCGGCCGGGGTCGAGCTGGTGGAGCTGCCGGAGCTGGCCGAGGAGGCCCGCGCGGTCAACGCCCACCTGCTGGGCTGAGCCCGCCGGCCGGCGCCGGGCCAGCGCGTCGGCCTGCTCCTCGGGGCGGAGCATCGCCGGGAACGGCGGCTCCGGGAAAGCCTGTTCGAACGACTCGTGATTCCCCCGTCGAGCGATCGGCGCGCATCCGACCGCAGGCCGATCAACCGAGCGACAGGGGCGGTCAACACGCCCCTCCGCCCCCGGATCCACACAGGGGTCAGACGTTGAAGCAGAACCTTCAGCACAGCGCTCCGACCTGCGAAAACACGGTTTCCGGGGCCCCCATCCAGCACCCGATCCAGCACGGTGCAAGTTCATCCAGCACATCCAGCACACGCGACCGCGACGAAGCCCGTCGCCCGCACCGGGGACGCGTTGTGTACATCTGAGTCACTCGGTACGCTTGGGCGCATGACGCAGCCGCTGCCCATAGAGTCCATCCGCGATGTGCGTGCCCACCTCGCCGAGGTCGTGGAGCGCGCCGATCGCGACGACGTGCCCACAGTGATCACGCGCCGGGGCAAGGAAGTCGCCGCCGTCGTCTCCATCGAGGTACTTCGCAAGTACCAGGAGTGGGAAGAGCGCGAGATCAATCGGATCATCGACGAGCGCATGGCCAACCCCGCGCCCGGCATCCCAATCGAGGACATCATGAGGGAGACGCTGGCACGCGGTGAGTGAGTACCGAACCGTCTTCCGCCCCGAGGCACAGGCCGAGCTTCGGAAGATCCCCCGCGACATGGCGCTGCGCATCCTGGCCAAGCTGACCGAGTTGGAGACCGACCCCCTCGGCTTCAACACCACCGCACTCGTGTCCCAGCCCGAACGGCGCCGCCTGCGCGTCGGCGACTACCGCGTCGTCTACACCATCGACAACGGAGAACTGGTGGTCTGGGTCGTTCACGTGGGACACCGGTCCACCGTTTACGACACCTGATTGCCGCTGACCACACGTCAGAGTATCCAGCACCCATCCAGCACGGTGACGACGAAGGGGTCGGACTCGATAGAGCCCGACCCCTTCTGACTTGCACGTTTGACTCAACGCCCAACGTGCAGTAATTACGCGACTACACGTTGAAGCGGAACTCCACCACGTCGCCGTCCTGCATGACGTACTCCTTGCCCTCGATGCGGGCCTTGCCCTTGCTGCGGGCCTCGGCGATGGAGCCGGTCTCGACCAGGTCGTGGAAGGAGATGACCTCGGCCTTGATGAAGCCCTTCTGGAAGTCGGTGTGGATCACGCCGGCGGCCTCGGGGGCGGTGGCGCCCTTCTTGATCGTCCAGGCGCGGGCCTCCTTGGGGCCGGCCGTGAGGTAGGTCTGCAGGCCGAGGGTGTCGAAGCCGACCCGGGCCAGGGTGGCGAGGCCGGGCTCCTCCTGGCCCATCGACTGGAGCAGTTCGAGAGCCTCGGCGTCGTCCAGCTCGATCAGCTCGGACTCGATCTTGGCGTTCAGGAAGATCGCCTCGGCGGGGGCGACCAGCTCGCGCTGCGCGTTCTTGAAGTCCTCGTCAGCCAGCTCGTCCTCGTCCACGTTGAAGACGTAGAGGAAGGGCTTGGCGGTCAGCAGGTGCAGCTCGCGGATCGGGGCGGTGTCGAAGCCGGCCTCGAAGAGCGTCTTGCCGGTCTCCAGGATCGCCTGGGCGGCCTCGGCGGCGGCCAGGACGGGGGCGGTGTCCTTCTTCAGGCGCGCCTCCTTCTGGAGCCGGGGCAGCACCTTCTCGATGGTCTGGAGGTCGGCCAGGATCAGCTCGGTGTGGATGGTCTCGATGTCGTCCTTGGGCGACACCTTGCCGTCCACGTGCACCACGTCCGGGTCGGTGAAGGCGCGCACGACCTGGCAGATCGCGTCCGACTCGCGGATGTTGGCCAGGAACTTGTTGCCCAGACCCTCGCCCTCGCTGGCGCCGCGCACGATGCCCGCGATGTCGACGAAGTCGACGGTGGCCGGGAGGATGCGCTGCGAGCCGAAGATCCCGGCGAGCTTGGCGAGGCGCTCGTCCGGGACGCCGACGACGCCGACGTTGGGCTCGATGGTGGCGAACGGGTAGTTGGCCGCCAGCACGTCGTTCTTGGTCAGGGCGTTGAACAGGGTCGACTTGCCGACGTTCGGCAGGCCGACGATTCCGATCGTGAGCGACATGAAGCGAAGTCCCGTGGGCTTGGAGGAGTTGGGTCGGCACCGTAAGGGCCGATCCCCCAGTCTACGGGCAGCCGGTCAGGCGCCCGCCGCCGCCGGTAGCGGCTCCAGGAACTCCAGCCGGTTGCCCAGCCGGTCGTGGCTGTGGAAGCGGCGGTGCCCGGGCAGCTCGCCGTCCCAGACGACCTCGTGGCCGTGGGCGGCCAGGTGGTCGGCGAGCGCGTCCAGGTCGTGCACCTGGATCCCTGGGTGGCCCTTTCGGGAGGGGCGGAAGTCCGCCACCACGCCCAGGTGCACCTCGACCCCGCCGCCGCGGAACCAGCAGCCGCCGCGCGCCGCCAGAACCGGGGGCTTGGGGAGCTCGGCCATCCCGAGCACGCCGTGCCAGAAGGCGCGGCACTCGTCCTCGGCCCCGGCCGGGATGTCCAGCTGCACGTGGTGCAGCCTCTCGAAGGCGAATCCCGCGCTCATGCATCCCCCCGGACGAGTTGATCGACGATCACATCAGTACTCCGTTCGAAGACACGGAGCAAGCTCCCGAAGGGCCATTACACAGTGTGGCGATGATCGGACCGTACGTTGGGTGGGTGGAGCAGAGCATCCGAACCCAGCCGCCAGGGCCCAGACGCCGACCGCCGAACGGCGCGGCCGGGGCCGCCGTCCCCGGCCCCGGGCGGGCCCCCGAGACCGCCGGGCCGGTCGGGGCTGCCGCCCCCGCCTCCCGGCTGCGCCCGGTGGCCGGCGCCACCGACCGCGGCCGTCCCGGCGGCGCCCGGCCGCGACTGCACCTGCCGTTCGCCGCGCGCACCGGCGAACGCGCGGACGGGCGGGCCCCGAGCGCACCGGCGAACGCGGTGCGCTCGGGGGCCCGAACGGCCGCCTCTACGGGCGCCGGCGCACCGGGCGGCCGACCCGGCTGACCGCGGTCGGCACCGGCGTGGCCGCGATGGCCGCGACGGTCGCGGCGGCCGGCCTGGACCGGCTGCTCTTCGGCGGGCTCGGGGTGCTGTTCGGCATCGGCTACCTGGTGGTCTGCTTCCAGCTGGCCGTCCGGGTGCGCTTCGCCGACCTGCTGGCCGCACCGATCAGCGGGCCGATCGCGTTCGCCGTCGCCCTGCTGCTGCTCGGCCCGGTCGCCTCCGCCGGGGTGACCGCCCAGGTGGTGGCGCTGGCGACCGGCCTGGCGCTGCGGGCCGGCTGGCTGTTCTCCGGCACCGGCCTGGCAGCGGTGATCGTGCTGGCCCGGTTCGTCGCCCAGAAGCGGATCCACCGGGCGCGCTGAGGGGCGGCCGACCGGCCGCCCCTCCTGTCGCACCCGCCCGCCGCGCCCTCCCGGCGACCCGATCAGCCGGCGGCCCGGTCCGCCGCCATCGCCGCCCCGACGATCCCGGCGTCGTTGCGCAGCTCCGCCGGGACGACCTGCGCCCCCCGTGCGCGCATCAGCGGCAGGAACTTCTCGTGCTTGCGGCTCACCCCGCCGCCGATCACGATCAGCTGCGGCGAGAAGAGCATCTCCACCAGGTCGAGGTACTCGTCGACCCGTCCGGCCCACTCCGCCCAGCTCAGCCCGTGCCGCTCCCTCGCCGCCGAGGAGGCCCGCCGCTCGGCGTCCTTGCCGCGCAGCTCCAGGTGGCCCAGCTCGGTGTTGGGCACCAGAGCGCCGTCCACGAACAGGGCGCTGCCGATGCCGGTGCCGAAGGTGAGCACCAGCACCACGCCCGGCCGGCCGCGGCCAGCGCCGTGGGTGAGCTCGGCCAGCCCGGCGGCGTCGGCGTCGTTGAGCACGGTGGCCGGCAGGTCGAGCGCCTCGCGGAACAGGCCCGCGGCGTCCAGGCCGATCCAGCCCTTGTCGACGTTGGCGGCGGTCCTGGTCCGGCCGCTCACCACCACGCCGGGGAAGGTCAGGCCCACCGGGCCCTGGTGGTCGAAGTGCCGGACCACCTCGCGGACGGCGGCGACCACGGCCTCCGGTGCGGAGGGCTTCGGGGTGAGGACCTTGTACCGCTCCTGGGCGAGCACGCCCCGGCCGAGGTCGACGGGGGCACCCTTGATGCCCGACCCGCCGATGTCCACACCGAATACCGCCGCCATGACGACCGCCCTCCGCCGACTCCGCTGTCCACGACCGCAGGCCGGGTCGGTTGTCCACAGCCTGTGCATACCTGTGCCCAAGCTACGAGAGCGCGCCCGGGCGCGCACAGCGGAGGACCCGGCACCCCGTGGCGGGGGGCCGGGTCCTCGTGGCCGGGGTCAGAGCTTGCCGGCGGCCTCGGCGCGCAGGTCGCGGCGGAGCTCCTTGGGCAGCGAGAAGGTCAGGTGCTCCTCGGCGGTCTTCACGGTCGACACGTCGCCGTAGCCGCGCGCGGCCAGCCACTCCAGGACGCCCTCGACCAGGATCTCCGGCACCGAGGCACCGCTGGTCAGGCCGACCGTGGTGACGCCCTCCAGCCAGGACTCCTGGATCTCCTCGGCGAAGTCCACCAGGTGCGCGGCCTTGGCGCCGTACTCCAGGCCGACCTCGACCAGGCGGACGGAGTTGGAGGAGTTCCTGGAGCCGACCACGATCAGCAGGTCCGTCTCGGGCGCCATCTGCTTGACGGCGACCTGGCGGTTCTGGGTGGCGTAGCAGATGTCGTCGCTGGGCGGGCTGACCAGCAGCGGGAAGCGCTTCTTCAGCTCGCCGACGGTGGCCATGGTCTCGTCCACCGAGAGCGTGGTCTGGGAGAGCCAGACGACCTTGGACTCGTCGCGGACCTGCACCTGGGCGACGTCCTCGGCCCCGTCCACCAGGTGGATCCGGTCCGGGGCCTGACCCATGGTGCCGATGACCTCCTCGTGGCCCTCGTGGCCGACCAGCAGGATGTCGAAGCCCTCGTCGGCGAAGCGCACGGCCTCCTTGTGCACCTTGGTCACCAGCGGGCAGGTGGCGTCGATGGTGGCGAGCCTGCCGGCCTTGGCCTCGTCGTGGACGGAGGGCGCGACGCCGTGGGCCGAGAACACCACGATCGAGCCCTCGGGCACCTCCTCCGTCTCGTCGACGAAGATCGCGCCCTTCTTCTCCAGGGTCTGCACCACGTACTTGTTGTGGACGATCTGCTTGCGGACGTAGATCGGCGCCCCGTACTGCTCCAGGGCCTTCTCCACGGCGATCACGGCGCGGTCGACGCCCGCGCAGTAGCCCCGGGGGGCGGCGAGCAGGACACGGCGCTGCGCGGTGTTGGACATGGCTCCATCGTACGGGCGGCGGCGGGCCGCGCCGACGCGCGGCGCCTTCGGCCGGGATTCGACCGTCGATGCCCGATCGTGTTCTCCATGAGCGAGCGAGTCGAAACCGGCGGCCTGCGGCGCAGCCTGGGCGTGCGCGATCTGATGGTCTACGGGCTGCTGTTCATCGCCCCGATGGCGCCGGTCGGCGTGTTCGGCGTGCTGGACGCGAAGAGCCGCGGAGCGGTGGCCGCGGTCTACCTGGCGGCGACCGTCGCGATGGGGTTCACCGCCTGGTCGTACGCCCAGATGGTGCGGGCGGTGCCCCAGACCGGCTCGGTGTTCGCCTACGCGCGGGCCGGCCTGGGCGAGGGGCCCGGCTTCATCGCCGGCTGGATGGCGATGCTCGACTACCTGCTGATCCCGGCGGTGGCCTACCTCTTCTCGGGCATCGCGCTGCACTCGTTGGTCCCGGGCGTGTCGCGCTGGGTCTGGACGGCCCTGGCGGTGCTGGTGACCACCGCGCTCAACCTGGCCGGGGTGCGGACGGCGGCCGCGGCCGGCTTCGCCGTGCTGGCGATGGAGCTCGCGGTGCTGGCGGTGTTCACGGTGGCGGCGGTGGTGGTACTGGTACGGGACGGCGCGCAGCGCGGCTGGGACACCCCGCTGACGGCCGTCGGCGGCTTCTCCGCGACCGCGGTGCTCTCGGCGGTCTCCGTGGCCGTCCTCTCCTTCCTGGGCTTCGACGCGATCGCCACCTTCGTCGAGGAGGCGGTCGGCGCCTCGGCGGCGGTGGCGCGGGCGGTCCTCTGGTGCCTGGTGCTGGCCGGCGTGCTGTTCGTCGCGCAGACCTACCTGGCCGCACTGCTGGAGCCGGCGACCCCGCAGGAGCTGGCCGCCGACCCGGCCGCCCAGGGCTCGGCGTTCTACGACACGGTGGAGGGCTCCGTCGGGCACTGGCTGCACGTGCTGGTGGCGGCGAGCAAGGCGATCGGCGCCGCCTTCGCCGCGCTGGCCGGCCAGGCCGCGGCCGGGCGGCTCCTGTACGCGATGGCCCGGGACGGGCGGCTGCCGCGGGTCCTCGGAACCGTCGACCCGGCCTCGGCGGTGCCGCGCCGGGCGCTGCTGGCGGCGGCGGTGATCACGATGGCCGCGGCGGTCTGGGCGGCCGAGCGGGACGACGGGCTGGACCGGCTGACCTCGGTGGTCAACATCGGCGCGCTGACCGCCTTCGCGCTGCTGCACGCCTCGGTGGTCGGCTGGTACGCGGTCAAGCACCACTCCCGCAATTGGCTGGGGCACCTGGTGGTGCCGGTGCTGGGCATCGCGGTGATCGGGGCGGTGGTCTACGAGGCCTCGCACGCGGCGCAGATCGCCGGACTGGTCTGGTTGGCGGCGGGAGTCGTCGTCCTGCTCGTCCAGGGGGCCTCGGCTGTCGGCATCCGCCGATAGCCTCGTACGCATGGCCAACACCAGCTCCCCCGAAGCCCCGCTCCCGGTCGGCAAGGTCTCCGCGCTGATCGGGGGTTGGATCGACCGGCTCGGCGCGGTCTGGGTGGAGGGGCAGATCACCCAGCTCAGCCGGCGGCCGGGCGCAGGCGTGGTGTTCCTGACGCTGCGCGATCCGCAGGCGGACGTCTCGCTGACGGTGACCTGCTTCCGCTCGGTCTTCGACCGGGTCGCGGACGTGGTGCAGGAGGGCTCGCGCGTCGTCGTGCACGCCAAGCCGGAGTGGTACGCGGCGCGCGGGCAGCTCTCGCTCCGGGCGGCGGAGATCCGGATGGTCGGGCTGGGCGAGCTGCTGGCCCGGCTGGAGCAGCTGAAGCGGCGGCTTGCCGGCGAGGGGCTCTTCGCGGCCGAGCGGAAGAGGCCCCTGCCGTTCCTGCCGCAGTGCATCGGCCTGGTCACCGGGCGCGGCTCGGCGGCCGAGCGGGACGTGCTGGAGAACGCCCGGCGGCGCTGGCCGGCGGTCCGCTTCGAGGTGCGCAACGTCCCGGTGCAGGGTCTCAGTGCGGTGGAGCGGGTGAGCGCGGCCGTACGGGAGCTGGACGAGCACCCCGAGGTGGACGTGATCATCGTCGCCCGGGGCGGCGGCAGCGTGGAGGATCTGCTGCCGTTCTCGGACGAGGGCCTCGTCCGGCTGGTCGCGGCGGCGCGGACGCCGGTGGTCAGTGCGATCGGGCACGAGCCGGACCAGCCTCTGCTCGACTTCGTCGCCGACCTGCGCGCCTCCACCCCGACCGATGCCGCCAAACGGGTGGTGCCGGACGTCGGCGAGGAGCTGGCGAAGGTGCGGAACCTGCGCGACCGGGCCCGCCGGCACGTCCTCGGCCGGGTCGACCGGGAGCAGCACGGACTGGACGGCGTGCGCAGCCGCCCGGCGCTCGCCGTGCCGCACCGGATGCTGGACGGGCGCGGCCAGGAGGTCGCGGCCCTGCTGGAGCGGGCCCGGCGGACCCTCGGACACCGACTGGACCACGCACAGAGCGACCTCGGGCACACGCTGGCCCGGGTGGTCGCGCTCTCCCCCGCGGCGACCCTGGATCGCGGCTACGCGGTGCTCCAGCGGGCCGACGGCACGGTGGTCACCGACCCAACCCAGGTCGCGGCAGGGGCCGCACTGCACGCCCGGGTGGCGGGGGGCGGCTTCTCCGTCACGGTGGCCGACGCCGCGGAGTAGCCGGGCGGAACGGGGGCACGGTGTCGGTGCCAGCCCCTACCCTGGCATCCATGGCAGAGCAGGAGCAGGTGGAGGCGGCGCCGCGGACGCCGGACGACGCGCTCGGGTACGAGCACGCCCGGGACGCGCTGCTGGAGGTGGTGCGGCAGCTGGAGAACGGCGGCACCTCGCTGGAGGAGTCACTGGCGCTGTGGGAGCGCGGCGAGCAGCTGGCGAAGGTCTGCCAGCGGTGGCTGGACGGCGCGCGGGCCCGGCTGGACGCGGCGCTGGCCGCCGAGGAAGGCGCCCCCGAGAGCGACTGACGATGCGTCAGCCCAGGTCAGAGCCTGGTGACGCAGCTCACATTGACGCCCGGGAACAGTTGAATCTTCACTCATGTTGTGCACGTGTGATCGGCGCACGCCGGTCGGACCGACGAATCCCGTCCCCGTCACTCTTGAGGTGTAGAGAAGCATGACCACCGACGCCCTGGTACTGGACGCCGCCGCTCAGGACCTGCTCTTCCGCGAGGCCCGTACCGCCAACACCTTCTCCGACGAGCCGGTGACCGAGGAGCAGATCCAGGCCGTCTACGACCTGGTGAAGTACGGCCCGACCGCGTTCAACGCGCAGCCGATGCGCGTCGTCCTCGTCCGCTCCGCCGAGGCCCGCGAGCGCCTCGTCGAGCACATGATGGACGGCAACAAGGCCAAGACCCTCTCGGCCCCGCTGGTCGCCATCCTGGCCGTGGACAACGAGTTCCACGAGGAGCTGCCGACCCAGCTGCCGCACTTCCCGCAGGCCAAGGACCTCTTCTTCACCGAGCGCCCGGTCCGCGAGTCCACCGCGAACCTGAACGGCGCCCTGCAGGCCGGCTACTTCATCGTCGGCATCCGCGCCGCCGGCCTGGCCGCCGGCCCGATGACCGGCTTCAACGCCGCGGGCATCAACAAGGAGTTCTTCGCCGACGGCGAGCACTCGGTGCTGGCCGTGGTGAACATCGGCAAGCCGGGCGAGGACGCCTGGTTCCCGCGTTCGCCGCGCCTGGCCTACGACGAGGTCGTCACCACCGTCTGAGCTCCCGGCACGGCGAAGGGCCTCGCACCGGTTCCGACCGGTGCGAGGCCCTTCCGCATGGACCCTGCCGCATGGACCCTTCCGCACAGACCCGGCCGAGGGGACCCGGCGCGCCGCACGGTGCGCCACAGGCCGGCGCCGGCGCGCGGGACTACTTCAGCGCCTGCGCCAGCTCGGCCAGCTCCTCGTACGAGGCGGTGCCGGCGAGCACGGTGGTGGCGGTTCCGCTCCGGATGGTCAGCGCGCGGTCCTTGGTTCCCTGCAGCCGCTCCCAGGCCGTCCCGGCCACGTCGGCCGTGCCGTCCGGCTTGGCGCCGGCCACGACCGAGGAGAGCAACGCGTCGCGGTCGAGGTCGCTCTGTTCGAGGGCCGCGTACTGGCCGGACGGGGTCACGAAGCCCAGGTGCCAGGCGTTGCCCTTGCCCTTGCCCAGCGAGGCGGGCTCGTAGCTCACCGAGGTGGCCCGCCACCGGTCGGACAGCCCGTCCGGGGAGAGCAGCGGGTACGGCGCGGCACGCTTCGCGGAAGCCGCGGCCACCCTGTACTCCTTGGTGTGGACCCCGTCACCACTCGCGTCGTGCGGCAGGAACAGGTACCCGATCCAGACCACGACGCCGACCGCCAGCATCGACAGGACCATGTCCCGTACCGTCTGCCGGCCCCTCATGCCTCTGCTCTCTCCAGCCACCCCCACATGGTGACCCATCCGGTCTCGGACACCGGCACCCGGGGTGCCCTCGTACGGGTGAACAGGGACAAACCGACCGCTTCCGGCCCGGGGCGGCGACCCGCGCCACAGACAGTCATGTCGTGGGCAGATACGATCGCAGAACCCTCACCACGGCGTTCGACCTGGCAGTAGTCGGGCGCTCACTGGCCGTCGCGTACAGAGAGGTAACGACGATGACCACGCAGTACCCGCACACCCTCCCCCGGGCCCTGGAGGTCGCGCCGGAGGCTCCCGACCGGAACCTCGCGCTCGAACTCGTCCGGGTCACCGAGGCCGCCGCGATGGCCGCCGGGCGCTGGGTCGGCCGCGGCGACAAGAACGGCGCCGACGGCGCCGCCGTCAAGGCCATGCGCACGCTCGTCTCCACCGTCTCGATGAACGGCGTCGTCGTCATCGGCGAGGGCGAGAAGGACGAGGCGCCGATGCTCTACAACGGCGAGCGGGTCGGCGACGGCACCGGCGCCGAGTGCGACGTCGCGGTGGACCCGGTCGACGGGACCACGCTCACCGCCAAGGGCATGAACAACGCCGTCGCGGTGCTGGCCGTCGCCGACCGCGGCACCATGTTCGACCCCAGCGCGGTGTTCTACATGGACAAGCTCGTCGCCGGCCCGGAGGCCGCCGAGTTCGTCGACATCACCGCGCCGCCGGCCGTCAACATCCGCCGGGTCGCCAAGGCCAAGGGCTCCGCCGTCGAGGACGTCACCGTGGTCATCCTCGACCGGCCGCGCCACCAGGGCCTGGTCCAGGAGATCCGCGAGGCCGGCGCCCGGATCAAGTTCATCTCCGACGGCGACGTGGCCGGCGCCATCATGGCCGCCCGCGAGGGCACCGGCGTCGACCTGCTGATGGGCGTCGGCGGAACCCCCGAGGGCATCATCGCGGCCTGCGCCATGAAGTGCATGGGCGGCGTGATCCAGGGCCGGCTCTGGCCGAAGGACGACGCCGAGCGCCAGAAGGCCCTCGACGCCGGCCACGACCTGGACCGCGTCCTCACCACCAACGACCTGGTCAGCGGCGAGAACGTGTTCTTCGTCGCCACTGGCATCACCGACGGCGAGCTGCTGCGCGGCGTCCACTACCGCCAGGAGACCGCCACCACCAGCTCGCTGGTCATGCGCTCCAAGAGCGGCACCATCCGGGAGATCCACTCCACCCACAAGCTGTCCAAGCTGCGGGCCTACAGCGCGATCGACTTCGACCGCGCCAACTGATCCCGGACGCACCCGCGTCGACGACGCCCGCGGCCTCGGCGGAATCCCCCTCCGCCGAGGCCGCTGGCGTTCCCGCCGTCCGGGCCGCGCTCAGCCCGCTATCCGCCGGCGGGCCGGCACCCGGGCCGCCTCGCGCAGCTCGGTGTCCCGGCGCCGCCGCCGGGCCAGCACCACCCTGCGCTCGGCGGCCGTCAGCCCGCCCCAGACGCCGTACGGCTCCGGCTGGGCCAGCGCGTGCTCGCGGCACTCCAGCAGCACCGGGCAGCGCGCACAGACCTGCTTCGCCTGCTCCTCGCGCGAGAGCCGGGCCGCCGTCGGCTCCTTGGAGGGCGCGAAGAACAACCCCGCCTCGTCCCGCCGGCAGGCCGCACCGGTGTGCCAGGGGTCGTCGTCGCCCTGCGGCTGCGGCACTGGCCGGTGCTCCAGCACCCGGGCGGTCGCAACCGGCGACACGACGGGCGAGCTGGCGGGCGACACGACTGGCGTGGTGGGGCGGGACTCGATCGGATGCAGCACGGCCGTACTCCTGACGAGGCTCTCGGACACGGGGAAGCTCGCACCCCTGCCCGGCTGCGAGCCCCCGCTCTTCACCCCCCGGGCCGGCCTCAGGCCGCCTCCGGTGCGCAGCCGTACAAGAAGCGATGTGCGAGAGGAACTACCCCGCCGCGCCGCGATTCATGCACACTGCACGCAATCGACTACAGCCTGCACTCGCCGCAACGGCGAGTGCCCGGGCGGGAGTTGTTCCCACCCGGGCACCCGGCCACCACCGGCGGCCGGCCGTCGACCTGCCGGTTCTGCCCCGCACCGGCCCTACGGACGGGGCCAAGACGGCCTATTCGGAGCCGAGTTGCTTGCGCACCCACTCCTTGAGCTTCTTGCCCTTGCGCGGCTTCGCCTCGCAACCGCCGAACACCGCAGCGCCCTTGACCCGGACGACCGGCGCGTAAGGGTCCGCCGCCGTCTGCTCCTTGACGTCGAAGCCGCCGAAGATCCCGACGCCGCTGCCGTGCAGGCTGACGTTCTCCGGCACCTTGATCTCGACCCCGCCGAAGACGGCCATCACCTCGATGACCACCTCGGGCGACTCGAAGACGGCGTCGGTCAGGTCGATCTCGACGCCGCCGAACGCCGCGACCGCCCGCAGGTGCGAGCCGACCCGCCAACGGCCCTTGCGGGACGCCCCGCCGAAGATCGCGACCATGGTCGGCGCCTCCTGCCGGGCCGGCAGCCGGACCGGCCCGTCCGGACGCGGGCCCTGCTCCGGAGCGCCCAGCGGGGGCTTCTCGAAGGAGATCGAACGGTGCACCGGAAGGTCCCTGGTCAGCGGCACCAGGTCACCCAAGGTCTTGGCGGCGTAGGCGGCTTCGATCCGCTCGGCGTGCTCCTCGACGTCCAGCCGGCCCTCGGCGTAGGCGTCCCGCAGGAGCTCGGCCACGCGTTCGCGGTCCGCGTCGGAGGCCCTCATCTCGGCCTCCGCCACCGGGGCGTGGTCGGCGCGAGCCGGCGGCTTCGTCTCCGGCTTGGTCATCGGTACGGGCGGCTGGCCCTGGTCGTCCCTCGACGGCGAGTTGTCCACGGGGTCAAGACTAGCCACCGGGGCAAGCCCCGTACGCATGTCCGAGTGAGCCCGGTCACGCAGGCGGACCTGTCCGCGTACGGCGCTCCGGCGGGTCCTACCCTTGAGGGTGCTTCGCCGACGCAGCCGGAACACGGAACACTAAGGACCTCCCCCATGGCTCCCACGCCAGACTTCGAGTACAGCGACCTGCTCCCCCTGGGCGCCGACCCGACCCCGTACCGCAAGCTGACCTCCGAGGGTGTCTCCACCTTCGAGGCCGGCGGCCGCACCTTCCTCCAGGTCGAGCCCGAGGCCCTGCGGCTGCTCACCGCCGAGGCGATGCACGACATCTCGCACTACCTGCGCCCCGCCCACCTCGCCCAGCTGCGCCGCATCCTGGACGACCCGGAGGCCAGCCCCAACGACCGCTTCGTCGCGCTGGACCTGCTGAAGAACGTCAACATCTCGGCCGGCGGCATCCTGCCGATGTGCCAGGACACCGGCACCGCCATCGTCATGGGCAAGCGCGGCCAGAACGTGCTGACCGGGGGCGGCGACGAGGCCGCCATCGCGCGCGGCGTCTACGACGCCTACACCAAGCTCAACCTGCGCTACTCCCAGATGGCCCCGGTGACCATGTGGGACGAGAAGAACACCGGCAACAACCTGCCGGCGCAGATCGAGCTGTACGCGACCGACGGCGACGCGTACAAGTTCCTCTTCATGGCCAAGGGCGGCGGCTCGGCCAACAAGTCGTACCTGTACCAGGAGACCAAGGCGATCCTGAACGAGGCGAGCATGCTCTCGTTCCTGGAACAGAAGATCCGCTCGCTCGGCACCGCCGCCTGCCCGCCGTACCACCTGGCGATCGTGATCGGCGGCACCAGCGCGGAGTTCGCGCTCAAGACCGCCAAGTACGCCTCCGCGCACTACCTGGACCACCTGCCGACCGAGGGCGACGCGAAGACCGGGCACGGCTTCCGGGACCTCGAACTGGAGGCCAAGGTCACCGAGCTGACCCAGAAGATCGGCATCGGCGCGCAGTTCGGCGGCAAGTACTTCTGCCACGACGTGCGCGTGGTCCGCCTGCCGCGCCACGGCGCCTCGCTGCCGGTCGCGATGGCCGTCTCCTGCTCGGCGGACCGCCAGGCACTGGGCAAGATCACCGCCGAGGGCGTCTTCCTGGAGCAGCTGGAGACCGACCCGGCCAAGTACCTGCCGGACACCACGGACGACCACCTCGACGACGACGTGGTGCGCATCGACCTCGACCAGCCGATGTCCGCCATCCGCGCCGAGCTCTCCAAGTACCCGGTGAAGACCCGCCTCTCGCTGACCGGCACGCTGGTCGTGGCCCGCGACATCGCGCACGCCAAGATCAAGGAGCGCCTGGACGCCGGCGAGGGCATGCCCAAGTACCTCCAGGACCACCCGGTCTACTACGCGGGCCCGGCCAAGACCCCCGAGGGCTACGCCTCCGGCTCCTTCGGGCCGACCACGGCCGGCCGGATGGACTCCTACGTCGACCAGTTCCAGGCCGCCGGCGGCTCGATGGTCATGCTCGCCAAGGGCAACCGCAGCAAGCAGGTCACCGACGCGTGCGCCCAGCACGGCGGCTTCTACCTCGGCTCCATCGGCGGCCCGGCGGCGCGGCTCGCCCAGGACTGCATCAAGAAGGTCGAGGTCCTGGAGTACGCCGAGCTCGGCATGGAGGCCGTCTGGCGGATCGAGGTCGAGGACTTCCCGGCCTTCATCGTGGTCGACGACAAGGGCAACGACTTCTTCCGCGAGACCACCGAGGGCCCGCTGATCACCAGCCTGCGCGTCCGCTCCAAGGAGTAGCCGCTCCCGCCCCTCCGGCACCCCGGACCGCCCCGGCCGCGACCCCGCGGCCGGGGCGGTCCCGCGTTGCGGCGGGGCCTCCCGGGCCTCCCGGGTCTCCCGGGCGTGCAGGGCTCAGGCGTCGAAGTCGTACTCCAGGACGTAGGAGGCCGCGTCGAGGGTCATCTCGTTCAGCTCGACCACCTGCCCCTCGTCCGCGAAGGCCGTGCGGCAGATCAGGATGACCGGCGTGCCGGCCGACAGCCCCAGGCGGGCGCTCTCCTCCGCGCCGGGCATCCGCGAGCGGACCTCCTCGCGGAAGTGGACCGGCTTCGCACCGATCTCCGCCAGCCGCGCGTAGGTGCCGCCGGGCCCGGTGTCCTCACGGGTGATCGCCGTCCCCGCGACCAGGCCGGCCGGCAGGTACGAGGTGGAGAGCAGCACCGGCTTGCCGTCCAGGACGAACCGCCGGTGCCGGACGCACATCGGTGCACCCGGGTCGACGCCGAGCACCCGGGCCACGTGGTCCGGCGCCCCCTGCTCGGTGACCGACACCTGGTCGACGACCAGGTTGCGCCGGTCGATGTCCGCCGACCATATCGACCGGCCCGAGCCCCACTGCCCCTGGGCGAGCCGCTGGATCCCGCGCCGCCGCAGCGGCCGGAAGTCCCGGACGAAGACCCCGGCGCCCCGGCGCGCCTCGGCGATGCCCTCGCTCTGCAGCACGCCGAGCGCCTGGCGGGCGGTCATCCGGGCCACGCCGTACTCGTCCATGAGGTCGTTCTCGCCGGGCAGCCGGTCACCGGCGCGGTACTCGCCGGCGTCGATGGCCGCCTTCAGGGTGTCGGCGATCCGCTGGTACTTGGGCTGTTTCTCGCCACTGCTGCCGACCATCGCCTTCTCCTCGTCCTCGCCCGGAAATCGTAGGCGCACCCGCGGCCGTCGGTAAGCCGATGGAACCGGTCAGGGCCGTTGACATCTCTAGAGATATTAGCTTCTCTAGAGATGCTGGGTAGTACCAGAGCAAGGAGCACTGCGGTGACCACCCGTAAGCGCGACGCCGCGGCCTACCGACCGCGAGTGGGTGAACTCGTCCTCGACAGCAGGACCGGACGCACCGGCATCTACATGGACACCATCGGCGGGGAGCATTACCTGCGCCCCGAGTCCGGCGGCCGCGAGTGGACGGCTCTCCCGGGCCGGGTCGGGCCGGTGCCGGATCAGGTTCCGGGCCCGGCCCGAACGCCGGCCCGGACCTCCGGCATTGCCGCGGAACCGGATCGGGCCCCGGCCCCGGCAGCGGAACGCGGCTTTCGCAAGGAATCGGATCACTCGCCCGAAAAGTCAGCATTTGCAGCCGTCAAGCAGAGATCCACCCGGGAAGCACTACGGGGGATCTTGCAGGGTTCACGGCGAATCCGGAATTCCGGAACGGCCTGACGCCCCCTCCGTTATCGATAGCCGCAATGGCGAGTGCCCTGCGCTCCGCGTCACGCGGAGCGCAGGGCACTGGCGTGGCGCATGTTACGGGTGTGCCGCGATGATGCCCTGCGGCTCGAAGACCTCGCCCGGCTCGCCGGTCGCCGGAGTGGCGGGCTCCACGACACGCTCGGACTCGTCGCCGAACAGGTCGTCCTCAAGGTCCGCCTTCTGCTCAGCGGTCGGCTCGGTGTATTCGCTCGGGTCCGAGGACGCGGCCACTGCGCCCTCGACCGCCTCGCCCGCCTCCACAGCGGCCTCATCGGCCGTCCTGGTCGGCTCGGGGGTCTCGCTCTGGTCGTTGGCCATGGGCGGCCGCCTTTCGGTCATCAAATGTCTTCGGCCCCACCGGCATGGCGCGGGCGCGTCGCCAGTATCGTAGGGTTGATTAAATGTCCGATAAACATCGTGCGGCTTGCCGTGTTGTCCGGCAGAGTCGGCCCTCCGCCTAAGCTGAAGCCACCACACGGCGGACCGCCGAGCGCCCTTCGCGGAATCGACACCACAGGCCATCGGGGGACTTCATGGAGTTTCGGGAAACGCCGCCCGCACCGGCGCTGCGCTTCCAGGTACTCGGTCCTGTCCAGGCATGGCTCGACGGCAAGCCCCTCGCGCTCGGCTCACCCCAGCAGCAGGCCGTCCTGACCACCCTCCTGCTGCACGCGGGACGCCCCGTCACCGCCCAGGACCTCGTCGACGGCCTCTGGGGTGACCGGCCGCCGGCCCAGGCCATCGCCGCCCTGCGCACCTACGTCTCCCGTCTGCGCTCCGTCATCGAGCCCAGGCGCGAGGTCCGCGCACCGGCCGAACTCCTGGTCTCGGTGGCCGACGGCTACGCCCTCCACATCCCCCGCGACGCGCTCGACGTGACGGTCTTCGAGAAGCTGGCCGCCGAGGCCGCCACGGCCCGGGCGGCCGGCGAGGTGCAGGACGCGCACGAGCTGCTGCTGCAGGCGCTCGGCCTCTTCAGCGGACGCCCGCTGACCGGCGTCCCCGGACCGTACGCCGAGGCGCAGCGGCTCCGCCTGGCCGAGCGCCAGATCGCCGTCGCCGAGGAGCGGTGCACCGCCGCCCTCGACATCGGCCTGCACGCCGAGGTGGTCGGCGAGCTGAACTCGCTCACCGCCGAACACCCGCTGCGCGAGCGACTGCGCGAACTGCTGATGCTGGCGCTCTACCGCTGCGGGCGCCAGGCCGAGGCCCTCGGCGTCTACACCGACACGCGGAAGCTGCTGATCGACGAGCTCGGCGTCGAGCCCGGTGCCGGCCTGTCGGCCATGCACGCGCGGATCCTCGCCGCGGACCCGACGCTGACCCCCGCCGTCGTGCCCGCCGCCCCCGCCCGCGAGGACAGCCCGGTCACGCCGCCTCCGCCGGCCCAGCTCCCGGCCGACGTCTCCGACTTCAGCGGACGGGAGGGGCTGGTCGCCGAGCTGTCCTCCGTCCTGATGAACGCCACCGGGCAGGCCGTCGTGGTGACCTCGCTCGCCGGCATCGGCGGCGTCGGGAAGACCACGCTCGCCGTCCACGTGGCCCATCGGGTGCGGGCCGAGTTCCCGGACGGGCAGTTGTACGTCGACCTCCGCGGCGCCGGGGCGTCTCCGGCCGACCCGGCGGTCGTCCTCGGCGACTTCCTGCACGTTCTCGGCGTCACCGAGAGCCCCGACTCCCTCGAACAGCGTGCGGCCCTCTACCGCTCGCTGCTCGCCAGCCGGCGGATGCTGATCCTGCTCGACAACGCCCACGACGCCGAGCAGATCCGACCGCTCATTCCGGGTGTGTCCGGCTGCGCCGTGCTCGCCACCAGCCGGGGCCGGCTCGCCGGAATCCCGGGTGCGCACCTGGTGGACGTCGAGGAACTGACTCCGGAGGAGGCGCTGGCCCTCTTCTCGGCCATCGTCGGCGAACAGCGCGTCGCCGCCGAGCCCGAGGCCTCGATGGCGGTCGTGACGGCCTGCGGCTTCCTCCCCCTGGCGGTCCGCATCGCGGCAGCACGGCTGGCCAGCCGGCCCCGGTGGAGCGTCTCGGACCTGGCCCGTCGGTTAGCCGATCAACGGCACCGGCTGGACGAGCTCCAGCTCGGCAACCTCGCGGTGGAGACCACGATCGGCCTCGGCTACGGACAGCTGTCCCCGGCCGAGGCGCGCGCCTTTCGGCTGCTCTCGCTGATCGACTCCCCCGACGTCCCGCTGGCGGCCGCCACGGCACTGCTCGGCGTGGACGAGACCACCGCCGAGGACCTCGCCGAGGCCCTGGTCGAGGCCAACATGCTGGAGTGCTTCACGCCGGGCCGCTACCGGTACCACGACCTGCTCCGGCTCTATGCGCAACGCCAGAACGAGCGCACCGGCGACGCCGAGGAGCAGCGGCTGGCCGTGCTGCGCCTGCTCGACCTCCTGTTGGCCACCGTCTACAACGCAGCCCGCGCGATCGAGCCGGACGACCGGTTCCCCGACCCGCTGAACCCACCGGCGTCGACCGGCCTGGCACTGGCGACGAGCGAGGCCGCACGGGACTGGCTCCGTGCCGAGAACGCCCTGATCCTCGGGGCCGTGGAGGCCGCGACGGACGGGCCGAGAGAACTGCGGTACCCGGCGGTCGACCTGCTGATCCTGCTGAACAGCCTGGGCGCGGACCCCACGCACGGGCCCCGGGTCCGTCGGGTCCTGGAGATCGCGGGCCAGAGCGCCGGCGACGACTGCGAAGCGCTCGCCCGCGTCCACTTCGCCATCGGAGCCCTTCAGGGGCTCACCAGCGATTTCCAGGGCGCGGAGCACTCCCTGCGCCGGAGCCTCGAATTCCAGGCAACGGCCGACACCGTGCTCCGTTCGGCCGCCACCAACATGCTCGGGATCATCCTCAGCATCGGCAACAGACCCGCCGAGGCCCTGGCATTCTTCGAGCAGGCCCTCGCCATCAGTCGGGTGGTCGGGGCTTCGATCGGCGAGGCCCGGCTGATCAGCAACATCGCCCGCGTCCAGCAGCGGCTCGGCATGACGGAGACGGCCGTCCAGTCGGCCACCGACGCGGTGGCCGCCGCGCGTACGTCGAAGAACGGGCCGTGCCTCGCGGACACGCTCTACCAGCTCGGCGTGGTGCTCTCCTCGGGCGCCGCCGTGGCGCACCTGCGCGAGGCCCACGAGCTGTACCGGTCCCAGCAGAACCCGCTCTGGCAGGGCTACACCCTGGCCCGGCTCTCCTCCTCGCTGCTCTCCGCCGGGCAGCACGCCGAGGCGGCCGAGTCGGCCGAGGAGTCGCTGGCCATCGGGCAGGAGCTGGACTCCGCCTACTGCCAGGGGCTGGCCAACGCCGCGCTCGGCGAGGCCCTGCTCGGACTCGCCCAGCCGGCGCGCGGCCTGGCCTGCCTGCAGGAAGCGCACGCCATCTTCACGCGGCTCGGTGTGCCGGAGGCCTCCCCCGTTGCGGACCTCATCTTCCGGCAGCACACCGAGCCCCTCTCTCCCCCTGCGCCGTAGGCCGCCGTCCCCCGGTCGGCAGCCTCCCCCCGGCGTTCGGTGCTCCCGCAGCCCCCCGGCTGCGGGAGCACCCTCAACGCTTCCCCGGCGCTGGACTCCACTGTGCACCGGGCCGATTGACGTTCAATAAACGACGGATTGTCAGCTCGAACCGCGACGGAAGTGCAGGTCAGAGCCGCCTTCCGGGCTGCCGGGCGGCGTGCGGACCGGCGCCGCACCACCCCGCCCCGCACCGATGTGCTTCCGCAACCCGGGCCGAGGCACCCAACCGTCACGAGTTGGCTGGAAACGGACCCCATGGCGGAGTGATCACGCATATTCTCAGATGCCAGTACACATGACTGCACCTTCCGGGCGGAGCATCCGGAAAAGGGCAGCGCGGCGGCGCTCCCACGGTGCAGAGTGTCCCTGCACGGAGATTCCGTGCACTGTGTCAGCGTGCAGTCAGTGTGACGCGGGGAGCGTGACGTACCGCCACCGGCAGCGGGGCAGCACGGGCGCCGGGCGGACGGCGGCCCGGCCTCGTCCGGCCGACCGGAGGCCCGGGTGGAAAGGTGCCTCTCAATCGTGACGACCGGACAGATATCGGACCCGTTCCCCCTCGACGAAGACGCGGACGGCGACGCCGGTCCCCCCGTGCTGCGACGGCGGGCCGAACGGGCCCTCCAGGCCGTCGCCTTCGACACCATCGGTGCCGGCTACGTCGAGGCCTTCCCGGTCAAGGACGGCCAGCTCGCCTGCGGGCGACGGCTGCTGGAGCGGCTCGAACCGGGCGACGCCGTGCTCGACGTCGGCTGCGGCACCGGCGACCCGACCGTCGGGCAGCTGACCGCCGCCGGGATGCGGGTCACCGGGATCGACCTCTCGGACGGCATGCTCACCCTGGCCCGGGCGGCGCGCCATCCCGGACCGCACGCCCCCGTCCTCCACCGCATCGACATGTACGACCTGGCCACCGAACGCGCCGACCGGGCATGGAACGTCCCCGCCCTGGGCCCGCGCGGGAAGGGCACCTTCGCCGCCGTCACCGCCTTCTTCTCCCTGATGCTGCTCCCCCAGGACGAGATCCCCACCGTGCTGGGGCGGCTGCGTGAACTCCTGAGGCCCGGCGGGGTGCTGGCGCTCGGCACGGTCGAGGCCGACCTGGACCACGTTCCGCTCCCGTTCCTCGGACGGGAGCTTCGCATCAGCGGGTATCTGAGGGAGGATCTGGAACGGGTTCTGGTGGAGTCCGGGTTCGCCGTCGAGGAGCAGTCGGGGTACTCGTACGCTCCGGCCAGCACCTCGCTGCCGCCGGAGGAGCAACTGTTCCTGTGCTGTCGACGCGTCGGCTGAGCCCGGACCAACCCGGAAGACCACCTACTCCACACCACTCCCCAGGACAGGCAGCCGTGCGCGACCAGCTCAACCCCGAGGCCGGACAGCCGCCTGCCCTCCCGGAGCAACGCCGCCCCCCGCACCCGCCACCCCACCCGTCCGGTCCCGCCGCACCGCTCCCCGCGCAGCCGGGCCCGGCAGGGGGCGCCCACGACCGGGTCGCCGAACGGCTCGCCTACCTCGACTCCGCCACCCGCCGGATCAACAGCGCCCTCGACCTCGCAGCGACGCTGCGCAACATCTGCCGGGTCCTCGTGCCCACCCTCGCCGACGCCGCCGTCGTCCACCTGCGCGATCCGCTGCCCAACGTCGAGCGCGAGCCCGGCTTCCCGGACGAGCTGCGGATCCACCACAGCCTGGGCACCCGGCTCGGCCGCCGGGGCCGCTCCACCGCCGGGGGCGAGCAGCGCGGCTCCCGCCACGACGGCCGGTACGGCCCCCGCTACGGCGCCCGCTCCAGCGCCGACACCGGGCCGGCCACCCCGGTCACCCGGGGCGGCGCGCTGGCCCACACCCTGCTCAGCCGCCGGCCCGCCGAGCCGGCCGTCCTCGGGGCGGACGGCTGCGCCGAGGGGGACTCGCGCGCCACCGAGCGGTCCACCGAGCTGCTGCGCGAGCTGTACGGCGCCCGCGGGGTGGCCCGGCTCGGCGCCGGCAGTTCGGTGCTCGCACTGCCGCTGCGCGGGCGCAAGGCCGTCCTCGGCCTGCTGGTGCTGATCCGCCGGCCACCCGGGAAGACCGGCCGGCCGGCCTTCGACGCCGCCGACACCGCCACCGCCGCCCACCTCGCCACCCAGGCCGGGCTCGCCGTCGACACCGCCCTGCGCTACGCCCGTGAGTGGGAGATTGCGAACGAACTCCAGCGCAGCATGCTGCCGTTGCGCCTTCCGCAGCCGCACGGCGTCCGGCTCTCCCAGCGCTACCTGCCCGGCGAGCGCGGGGCCCAGGTCGGCGGCGACTGGTACGACGCAGTGCCGCTGCCCGGGAACCGGGTCGCGCTGATCGTCGGGGACGTGATGGGCCACTCGCTGACCTCGGCCGCCATCATGGGCCAGCTCCGCACCAGTGCGCAGACCCTGGCCGCCCTCGACCTGCCGCCGCACGAAGTCCTCTACCACCTGGACGAGCAGGCCCAGCGCCTCGGCCGGGAACAGCACCTGGCCACCTGCGTCTACGCGGTCTACGACCCGATCGCCAACCGGGTGGTGCTCGCCAACGCCGGCCACGTGCCGCCCGTCCTGGTCCGGCCCGACGGCAGCGCCGAGCTGCTCGAGCTGGACGCGGGCGCGCCGATCGGCGTCGGCGGGGTCGACTTCAACTCCGTCGAGCTCCCCGCCCCGCCCGGCTCCGCGCTGCTGCTCTTCACCGACGGCCTGGTGGAGACCCGCAACCGCCCGATCAGCGACGGACTGGAACTGCTGCGCGCCCGGCTCGCGGGCGCACAGCTCCGGGCCCCCGAGCACCTCTGCCACGAGGCGCTGCGGATCCTGCCGCCCGGAGACCGGGGCGACGACATCGCGCTGCTGGCCGCCTGCTTCGACGGCATCCCGGCCGGGGACGTCGCCCACTGGTACCTCCAGCCGCGCAACGAGACACCGGGCCGGGCGCGCCGGCTGGCCGCGCACACGCTGCGCCGCTGGGGACTGGAGGAGCTCACCGCAGCCACCGAGCTGATGGTCAGCGAGCTGGTCACCAACGCCGTCCAGCACGCCACCCGTCCGGTCACCCTGAGCCTGGTGCGCACCACCCGGCTGCGCTGCGAGGTCGGGGACGACAGCCCGCTGCTGCCCCGCCCGCGCCGCACCGGGCCGGACGACGAACGCGGGCGCGGGCTGCAGATAGTGGCACGGTGCGCGGAGCGCTGGGGCGCCACCCGGCTGGGCACCGGCAAGGTGGTCTGGTTCGAGCAGCGCCTCCCCTGACGGGCGGGCCCCGGCGGTCGGGGATCCGACGGGCTGGGATCCGACGGGCGGGCCCCGGCGCCGGGGCCCGCGCCCGAGTGCGCCTGCTCGCTCCCGCCGGTGTCAGACCCGCTCCGGGACCTTCGCCGGCTCGGCGGCCTCCGTGCCCTCCAGCCGCGCCATCAGCTGCTCGCCCTCCATGTCGACCCGTGGGACGACCTTCTCCAGTCCCTTCGGGAACCACCAGGCGGCCTTTCCGAACAGCGCCATCGCCGCCGGCACCAACGCCATCCGCACCACGAAGGCGTCCACCAGCACGCCCACCGCGAGCGCGAACCCGATCGGCTGGACGATCGGGTCGTGGCCGAAGACGAAGCTGCCGAAGACCGAGACCATGATCAGCGCAGCCGCGGTGACCACCCGCGCACCGTTCCTCACCCCGGCGACCACCGCGTCCCGCGGCGCCATGCCGTGGACGTGGTGCTCCTTCATGCCGGAGACCAGGAAGAGCTCGTAGTCCATCGCCAGGCCGAACAGCACCCCGATCAGCAGGATCGGCACGAAGCTCACCACCGGTCCCACCTTGGGCACGTCGATCAGGCCGTCCAGCCAGCCCCACTGGTACACCGCGACCACGGCGCCGAGCGAGGCGGTGATGCTGAGCAGGAAACCGGCCACCGCCTTCAGCGGCACCAGGACGGAGCGGAAGGCCAGCGCCAGAAGCACCAGCGCGATGCCCACGATCACCGCGACGAACGGCGGCAGCGCGTCGCCCAGCTTGGCCGAGACGTCGATGTTGGCGGCCGTGGTACCGGTGACGTCGATCCGGGCGCCGGTCGCGGCCCTGATGCCGTCGCGCTGGTCGCGGATCTCGTTGACCAGCGTCCTGGTGTCGGCGTGGTCCGGGCCGGTGTGCGGGATGACGGTGAGCAGGGCGGTGCGGCTGGGTGCGTCCACGGCCGGCGGCAGCAGCGTCTGCACGCCCTTGAGCGTGGACAACGTCTGCGCCACGCCCTGCACCGCCTGCTCCGGCTGCTGCGCGCCGCCGGCGTCGACGACCACCACGAGCGGCGCGTTGAAGCCGGGACCGAAACCCTCGCTGACCAGGTCGTACGCCTTGCGGGCATCGGTTCCGGCGGCCTGCGAGCCGCCGCCGGGCAGGCCGAGGGTGAGGCTGACGGCCGGCACCGCGAGCGCGCCCAGCGCGGCCAGTCCGGCCAGCAGCACGGCGACCGGCCGGCGGACCACGAAGGTCGCCCAGCGCTCGCCCAGGGTGGTCCGGTCCGGGGCCCGCAGCGCGCGCCGCCAGACCGGAAGGCGGTCGATGGCGCGGCCTGCGAATCCGAGCAGCGCGGGGAGCAGGGTGATCGCGACGAGCACCGCCACCACGACGGCGCCGGAGGCCGCCAGGCCCATCACGGTCAGGAACGGCACTCCGGCGACGGAGAGCCCGGCCAGCGCGACCACCACGGTCAGGCCGGCGAAGACCACCGCACTGCCGGCCGTCGCGTTGGCACGGGCCGCGGCCTCCTCCGGATCCAGGCCCTCGGCGAGGTGGCGGCGGTGCCGGGAGAGGATGAACAGCGCGTAGTCGATGCCGACCGCCAGGCCGATCATCAGGGCCAGCACCGGCGCGGTGCTGATGATCTCGAACGAGCCGGAGAGGGCGAGCAGCCCGGCGAGGGCCACCCCGATGCCGACCAGCGCGGTCAGCAGCGGGAGCCCGGCGGCGACCAGCGAGCCCAGGGTGATCACCAGCACCACGCCGGCCACCATCAGGCCGACCGCCTCGCCGCCGTCCACCTGGGCCATCCGGTTGTAGGCGTCGCCGCCGTAGGCCACCGTCAGCCCGGCCTCGCCGGCCGGGTCGGCGGCGGCCCGCACGGCGTCGCGCTGCCCGTCGGTGATGTCGCCGAGCTTCCGGTCGAAGGAGACCAGCGCGATGGCGACCCGGCCGTCCGGGGAGATCGCCTTGGTGGCGTACGGGTCGGGGGCGCCCGCCACCCCGGGGACGGCGGCGATCCGGCCGACCGCCTCGGTGACGGCCTTGGCGGTCTCCGGCGCGGTGATGCCGCCGGGCTGCGGAGCGGCGAAGACGACCTGTGCGGAACCGTGGCCCTGGGCGGGGAAGGTGTCCTTGATCCGGTCCAGGGTGGCCTGCGCCTCGGTGCCCGGGACCTTGAACTCGTCGCTGGTCCTGCCCGCGAACGCCCCCGCGGCACCGCCCACGGCGATCAGGACGGCGAGCCAGACGGCGAGCACGGCGCGCCTTCGGCGGAAGCAGAACCGGCCGAGTCGGTACAGGTACGTGGCCATGGAGAACCTTCGATCAGGTCGGTCGGGCAGGCGGGTGCCTGAACGGGTCGCGACCCACCGTACGCTCGACTTGGTCGCATGACAAAGTCGAGCGACATGAGCTTGCGACAAGTTCACTAGACACGGTTGTCCGACCATGGCGATACGCTGATCCAATGGCCCATGTCCCCGCATCCGAACGGCGCCCCCAGCTGATCCAGGCCGCGATCGACCTGATGAGCCGCGAGGGTGTCGCCGCCGGCAGCACCCGGGCGATCGCGGCCGAACTCGGAGTGGCCCAGGCGACGGTGCACTACACCTTCGGCACCAAGAAGGACCTCTACCGCGCCGTGGTCGAGCAGCTGACCGCCGAGTTCATCGGCCAGGTCCGGGCGGCCGCGCCGGGCGCCGGCGCATTCGGCGACCAGGTCCGCGCGATGGTCTACGCGCTCTGGGACAGCGCGGTCGGCGAGGGCGGCAAGTGCGCCCTGATGTCCGAGTTCTCCGCGCTGGCGATGCGCGACCCGGACCTGCAGGAGATCATGCGCGCGCTCCAGTACGAGATCGAGGAGACCGCGGCCGAGCTGCTGACCGCGCTCGCCGCCGCGCACGAGCAGCCGCTGGCGGCGCCCGCGGCCGACGTCGCCGTTCACTTCCTGGCCGGTTTCCAGGGCCTGACCGACCGCTACCTGGTGCTCCGTGCGGCCGACGAGGAGCCCGACCAGGAGTCGCGCCGGGCCCTGGACCTTCTCGTCGCCACCACCGTCGGGCTCTGTCTGGGCGGACCCGCCCGGCTGTCCTGAACCCTTGGGCGACCCCCGGCGGGCCGCAAGGCCTCCGGTCGGCACGATGCCCAGCGGCGCAACGGCGAAGCGGCTCAGCGGCTAAGCGGCTAAGCGGCTCAACGCGTCAGGAGCAGGCACCCGACTGCTCGCGGGCCGCCGATCAGCAGACGATCCGCACCGGCAGCTCGGCCAGCACCTCGCGCAGGCTCGCGGCGAACCGGTCGTACTCGGCGCTGCGGGCCGAGCCCGGGCGGGTCGCGAGCCCGATCCGGCGCCCCGGCGCGGGGGAGGCGAACCGAACGGCCGCCAGCCGGTCGGTACGGCCCGCCTCGACGTCCAGCGCGGTGGCGGGCAGCAGCGTGACGCCGAGCCCGCCGGCCACCAGCTGGACCAGGGTGGAGAGGCCGGCCGCCCGGGTGGTGGAGCCGGAGGGGTCGGCGCCGACCTCGCGGCAGATGTCGAGGGCCTGGTCGCGCAGACAGTGGCCCTCCTCCAGCAGCAGCACGTCCAGGTCGAGCAGCACGTCGCGCGGGGTGTCGATCCGGCCGGCCAGCGGGTGCTCGGGCGGGGTCACCAGGACGAAGTCCTCGTCGTACAGCGGGATGTCCCGGGTCGGTGCGCTGCCGCCGGCCGGCAGCGCGAGCAGCAGGACGTCCAGCCGGCCGGCGGCCAGCCCGTCCAGCAGCGACGGCGTCCGCTCCTCGTGGACGTGCAGCTCCAGCTCCGGGTAGCGGTCGCGGACCAGCCGCAGCACGGTCGGCAGCAGGTACGGCGCCACGGTCGGGATGACGCCCAGGTGCAGCGGGCCGGTGAACGGGCGGCGAGCCGCCTCGACCTCCTCGGTGAGCGCCTGCAGTGCGGCGAGCACCCGGTGCGCGTGCTCGACCACCCGCTCCCCCAGGGGGGTCACGATCACCCTCCGCGTCGTACGCTCGATCAGCTGCGCGCCGAGCGCCTCCTCCAGCGCGGCGACCGCGCCCGACAGGGCCGGCTGGCTGGTTCCGGTCGCGGCCGCGGCCTCCCGGAAGTGCCGGTGCTGGGCCACCGCGGCGAAGGCCCGGAGCTGGGCGACGGTGGGCGTCCGGGTGCCGCGGGATGTGGCACTCGCCACAGCGCCGTCGGGTTTGCGGGCGCCCGCCTTGCGCCCCTTGGGGCCGGGCCGGGAAGTCGGGGTATTGATAGCTCTCTCCGATCAGACACATCGAGTGTAGCTATTTCCCTGATCAGTCCACGATGTGGAATCGTGGAGGGCGTTCCGCAACCCGGACAAACTCCCCTCATCTCACTTCAGGAGAAGCGAACGTGCTCACGATCGGTGACAAGTTCCCCGAGTTCGAACTCAACGCCTGCGTCGACCTGGACGCCGCGAACGCCTTCGCCGAGATCAACCACAAGTCCTACGAGGGCAAGTGGAAGATCGTCTTCTTCTGGCCGATGGACTTCACCTTCGTCTGCCCGACCGAGATCGCCGCGTTCGGCAAGCTGAACGAGGAGTTCGCCGACCGCGACGCCCAGATCCTCGGCGTCTCCGGCGACTCGGAGTTCGTGCACCACGCCTGGCGCAAGGACCACAAGGACCTGCGCGACCTGCCGTTCCCGATGCTGGCCGACGTCAAGCACGACCTGATGCGCGCCTGCGGTGTCGAGGCCGCCGACGGCACCGCCCAGCGCGCGGTGTTCATCGTCGACCCGAACAACGAGATCCAGTTCGTCATGGTGACCGCCGGCTCCGTCGGCCGTAACCCCAAGGAGGTCCTGCGCGTGCTGGACGCCCTGCAGACCGACGAGCTGTGCCCGTGCAACTGGAGCAAGGGCGACGACACCCTCGACGCCCAGGCCCTGCTGGCGGGCTGACCACCATGGCTCTCGACGACCTGAAGTCCGCCCTGCCGGACTACGCCAAGGACCTCAAGCTCAACCTGAGCGCGGTCATCGGCAACTCCGACCTCCCCGCCCAGCAGCTCTGGGGCACCGTGCTCTCCTGCGCGATGGCCACCCGCAGCGCCGAGGTGCTGCGCCAGCTGGAGCCCGAGGCCAAGGCCAACCTCTCCCCGGAGGCGTACAACGCCGCCAAGGGCGCGGCCGCGATCATGGGGATGAACAACGTCTACTACCGGACCACGCACCTGCTCTCCGACAAGGAGTACAGCAGCATGCGGGCCGGTCTGCGGATGAACATCATCGGCACCCCGGGCGTCGAGAAGGCCGACTTCGAGCTCTGGTGCTTCGCGGTCTCCGCCATCAACGGCTGCGGCCAGTGCCTCGACTCGCACGAGGGCGTGCTCCGCAAGGCCGGCGTCGAACGCGAGGTCATCCAGGCCTCGGTGAAGATCGCCGCGATCCTCCAGGCCGTGGCCGGTGTCCTCGACGCCGAGGCCGCCCTGGTCACCGTCGACGCCTGACGCACACCGGGCGCACGACAGACGCGCGAAGGCCCTGCCGGACACCACGTCCGGCAGGGCCTTCGCGCGTCGGCGCGTCCGGGCTCCGGCGCGTCCGGCGGGCGCTCAGTCGGCCGCGGGCCGGACCGCGGCGGGAAGGTCGGGAGCGGGCACGGACGCAGCCGCTGCCGGCCGGTCCGCGGGCGCGGGCGTGGGCGCGGGGTGGACGTGGCTGCGGGTGGCGGCGGCCTCGCGGGCCGCCTCCAGGGCGGTGAAGACGGCCTGGCCGGCCTCGTTGCGGCGGCGGAGGTGGGCGACCACGGTGTTGGTGACCGCGATCAGCGGGACGGAGACGACGGCGCCGCCGATGCCCCCGATGATCGAGCCGGCCGCCACCCCGAGCACCACGCCGAGCGGGTGGACGCGCACCGCCCGGCCGAGGATCAGCGGCTGGAGCACGTGGCCCTCGATCTGCTGCACGGCGACCAGCACCACCAGCACCATCAGCGCGGTGAACGGCGTCGTGGTGACCAGCGCGATCAGCACCGCGACGGTCCCGGTGACGAGCGCGCCGACCAGCGGTACGAAGGCCCCGAGGAAGATGATCACCGCCAGCGGCAGCGCCATCGGCACCCCGAGCAGCTGGATCCCGACGCCGATGAAGACCGCGTCGATGAACGCCACGCAGACGGTGCCGCGGACGTAGGCGGTGAGCGTGGCCCAGGCCTTCGGACCGGCGCCGGCCATCGCGTACCGGGAGTGCCGGGGCAGACCGCGCAGCGCCCAGTTCCAGATCCGCTCGCCGTCGTAGAGCAGGAAGAACGTGGTGAAGAAGGTGAGCAGAACGGCGGTCAGCACCTCGACGGCGATCTGCGCGCCGGTGAGACCTGCCGAGGTGAGCTGCTCGGTGTTGGTGCTGATCGCCTTGGTGATCTGGTTGGCGAAGTCGGTGATCTGCTGCTGGGTCAGGTGCAGCGGGCCGGTGATCAGCCAGTCCCGCAGTGTGGCGACACCGTCCTGGACCTTGGTGGTGACCGTGTTCAGGTTGGTGGTCACCTGCCAGACCACGAACCAGCCGACCAGCCCGATCCCGGCCAGGCCGCTCATGAACACCCCGCCCGCGGCCAGCGAGCGCGGCACGCCGTGCCGGCGCAGCCAGGAGACGCTGGGCTCCAACAGCGCCGAGATCAGCAGCGAGGCGAGGACCGCGAAGGCCACCAGCCGCAGCATGTCGACGATGTAGAAGACGACGTAGAGCGCGGCGCCGAGCAGCAGTAGCCGCCAGGTGGACTCGGCGGCCACCCGCAAGCCCCAGGGCACGGCCTCGGCCGGGGTCGCGGGCCGGCCGGGGTGGTACTCCCGGCCGAACGCGGCATGGCCGGTCGGACTCGCGGGCGCCGGGGCCGGCGCCGGTGCGACGGCACGGGCCGCCTCCTCACGGGGCCCCGGCAGCGGCGCCGAGACCGGTGCCACCGGCAACGGCGCCGGCACCGCCGCGGGCGGCGGCTCCACCGCGAGCGGGGGCTCGTAGGCCTCGGCCGCGATCGCGGCGCGCCGACGCCGCTCGATCACCGCGGCCGCGCTCGCCACCACGGCCGCCCCCTTGGCCACGGTCTTGAAGGCCTTCCCGCCCCACGCCATCCTCGCTACCACCGCTCCCCGCTGGGCCCGCCGTGCCGGCGGGTACGCCGTGGGTCGCGCCACGGCCGTCAGGGACGAAACTACCCGCCCGGTGCACGGCGAGTGCGGCGGGCGGGTGGGTTGGTCGAGCCCGGGGCCCGCTGCGGGCGGCCCGAGCCGGGCCCGGCGGTCGGGAGGCATCGGGGCAAAACCACCCGGACCAGGGGGTTTCAGGCGCGCGACAACGGGGAGGAGTCGGGCGAGAACACAGGCCAACTGTCGGCGGACCGGCCGGTGCAGGAAGCAACCAGGACCCCTTCCCGCGCCCCGCGTCCGCGCCCAGGACCGCACCGCCCGTGGGCGCACTGGTCAGCGCAGCCCGGGCGGCGCGGCCCGCCCCGACAGCACGGCGCAGCCCCCGACCCCGCTCAGGGCGGTCGGGGGCTGCGTCGGAAGTCCCGGGTACCGGTTGTCTCTAGTACCAGTGGTGGGACTGCCAGAACGACCAGGCGCCACAGGGGCTGCCGTAGCGGCTGTTCATGTAGTTCAGGCCCCACTTGATCTGGGTGGCCGGGTTGGTGCGCCAGTCGGCACCCGCCGTGGCCATCTTGGAGCCGGGGAGCGCCTGGACGAGGCCGTAGGCGCCGGAGCTCTTGTTGGTGGCGGTGTAGTCCCAGCCGCTCTCGCGCTTCACGATCTGGCTGAAGCACTGGAACTGTGCGTCGTTGCCGACGATCTGCTGGGCGATCGCCTGGACCGAGCCGGGGCTGACCGAGACCGGCGGGGCCGAGGTGTCGGTGGCGGCCATCGCCGAACGGGCCTTGGAGCGGTTGGCGGCGGCCTCGTCGGCCTTGCGCTTCTCCTCGGCCTCCTTGGCGGCCTTCTCCGCGTCGGCCTTGGCCTGCGCGTCGGCAGCGGCCTTCTGGCGCGCGGCCTCCTCGGCGGCCTTCTGCTCGGCCGCGGCCTTGGCGGCCGCCTCGGCGGCGGCCTGCTGGGCGGAGGCCTGCGTGCCGATGTTGTCGCTGATGGTCTGCGCCTGGGCGCCAGAGGGGACTTCGGCAAGCAGGGTCGCGCCGGCGACGTCGACCGTCTGCATGGTCTTGCCCTCGCTGCCCGAGGCCATGCCCACGACGGCACCGACGGCGGTGACGGCGGTGGCGGAGGCCACAGCAACTCCCCGGACCGAGATCCGAGTCACATGGATTCCTTCCAGCATCGCCCACGCGTGACCGTGCGGACGCAACATGCCCCTTGGCGCTGCCCTCCGTACGGTGCTGGTCACGGGAGGTACTGACCCGGCGTCCGGCCGCGCGAGCGACCGGGCGTTGAGATCGGGCGGCGTACGGCTCATCGGTGTTCAATTATGCGTCCACCCACCGGAGTTGGCGGACCGTCCGGACCAGGCCGCCGGTCGCCCGGGGCCCTGTCATGCCGTACGCGGGGCCTGACAGAACCCTCACCATGCCGCACCGGGCACTGTCGACGCAATTCCCCGTTGCGTGGCGGATGTCACATTCACCGCACCGGGGCTCTCCGGACAGAAAGCACTCGATGTGATGAAACGGGCGGAGGCCCGCTCCGTCAGGAGCGGGCCCCACGCCCGGAATTGACCATATTGTCCGACTATGCCCGGAACGCCCCGGTCACGGGTGGATGTCCTCCAGCATCTCCGTGACCAGCGCCGCGATCGGCGAACGCTCGGACCGGGTGAGCGTGATGTGCGCGAACAGCGGATGCCCCTTCAGCTTCTCCACCACCGCCACCACGCCGTCGTACCGGCCGACCCGGAGGTTGTCCCGCTGCGCCACGTCGTGGGTGAGCACGACCCGGGAGCCCTGGCCGATCCGGGACAGCACCGTCAGCAGGACGTTCCGCTCCAGCGACTGCGCCTCGTCCACGATCACGAAGGCGTCGTGCAGGGAGCGCCCGCGGATGTGGGTCAGCGGCAGGACCTCCAGCATTCCCCGGGAGATGACCTCCTCGATCACGTCCGGGGTGGTGACGGCGGAGAGGGTGTCGAAGACCGCCTGCGCCCAGGGGCTCATCTTCTCCGTCTCGGAGCCCGGCAGATAGCCGAGCTCCTGGCCGCCGACCGCGTACAGCGGCCGGAAGACCATCACCTTGCGGTGCTGCCGCCGTTCCAGCACGGCCTCCAGACCTGCGCACAGGGCCAGCGCGGACTTCCCGGTGCCGGCCCGGCCGCCCATCGAGACGATGCCGACCTCCGGGTCGAGCAGCAGGTCCAGCGCGACCCGCTGCTCGGCGCTGCGCCCGCGGAGCCCGAAGGCCTCGCGCTCCCCGCGCACCAGCCGGACCCGCCCGTCGCCGGTGACCCGGCCGAGCGCCCGGCCGCGCTCGGAGCTGAGCACCAGTCCGGTGTGGACGGGCAGCTCGGCGGCCCCCTCGACCGCCACCGCGGCGTCGTGGCCGGCCGCGAACAGCGCGTCCACGTCGTCCGCCGGGACGTGCAGCTCGGACATGCCCGTCCAGCCCGAGGTGACCGCCAGCTCCGCCCGGTACTCCTCGGCCAGGAGCCCGACCGAGCTGGCCTTGATCCGCAACGGGAGGTCCTTGGAGACGACGGTGACGTCGTACCCCTCGGCCTGCAGGTTCCGGGCGACCGCCAGGATCCGGGTGTCCGCCTCGCCGCCGCCGGCCCGGTAGCCGACCGGCAGTATCGACAGGTCGGAGTGGTTCAGCTCGACCCGGATGGTCCCGCCGAGCTCGCCGACCGGGATCGGCTCGTCGAGCCGGCCGAAGCGGATGCGGTAGTCGTCGAGGAGTCGCAGCGCCTGGCGGGCGAAGTAGCCCAGCTCGGGGTGGTGCCGCTTGGCCTCCAGTTCGGTGACGACCACCACCGGAAGGACGACCTCGTGCTCCTCGAAGCGGGTCATGGCGAGCGGGTCCGCCAGGAGCACGCTGGTGTCGAGAACGTACGTGCGCCGGTCTGGTGTCCGGCGGCTCTTGGAACTGACCACTAGGCCTCCAGAGCGGATGACCCTGCGTCATCCGCGGCAAGCCGGCCCCCGCTGCCCCGGTGGCCTCGGGGCCGGTCTGGTCGGAGTATTCCCAGGCGAGGGGCGGTGCATTCGCGTCCCCGGCGAACTGACGGATCATTGCCGGTGAACGTTTGGCCTCGTGCCCCGCCCGGGTAGGCCAGCCCTACTGGACACAGATCGGCCCCGCGGGCGCGGCGCGCCGCGGGGCGGGTGGGACGGGAGGGGTCTCCGGTGGGGCGGAAGGGGCCTCAGAGACCCATTCGCCGGTTCCGCTGCTCGTACGCGCGCAGGGCGCGCAGGAAGTCGACCTTCCGGAAGGCCGGCCAGTACGCCTCGCAGAAGTAGAACTCGCTGTGCGCGCTCTGCCAGAGCAGGAAGCCCGAGAGGCGCTGCTCGCCCGAGGTGCGGATGACCAGGTCCGGGTCGGGCTGGCCCTTGGTGTAGAGGTGCTCGGCGATGTGCTCGACGTCGAGGATCTCGGCCAACTCCTCGATCGAGGTGCCGCGCCCGGCGTGTTCCTGGAGCAGCGAGCGGACGGCGTCCGCGATCTCATGCCGGCCGCCGTAGCCGACGGCGACGTTGACCGTGATCCCGTCGATCCCCGCGGTCTCCTCGGCGGCGCGCTTGAGCACGTCGGCGGTGTGCTGCGGCAGCAGGTCGAGCGCGCCGACCGGGTTGACCCGCCAGCGGCGGGCGGCGGCCAGGCCGGTGACGGCGTCCTCGATGATCCCGAGCAGCGGGACCAGCTCGTCCGCGGGCCGGGAGAGGTTGTCGGTGGAGAGCATCCACAGGGTGACGACCTTGACGTGCGTCTCGTCGCACCAGCCGAGGAACTCGCTGATCTTGTCGGCGCCGCGCTGGTGGCCGTAGGCGGTGGAGCCCCCGGTGGCCTTCGCCCAGCGACGGTTCCCGTCGAGGATCACGCCGATGTGGTGCGGGGTGCGGGCCAGGTGCACCTCGACCCGGCGACCGTAGAGGCCGTACATACCGTCCAGCAGGGTGCGCAGCCCCGGCGTGCGTTCGACGACATCGCGCAGACCCATGGTTTCCGGCCCCTCCGTAACTCTTCACCGGGGTGCGTCACAACCCCGGGCGCAGCCTACTCCCGCCTGGACGAGCTGGGTAAAGCCGCAGGTAGCGGTCAGGTCACGGTCCTGTGCGGACTCTGTCGCGACCGGTGCGGCGGCCGTGGCCGGAAGACGTCCGCCGGGCGGCCGGCCCCCTCCGGGGAGACGGCTACGGAACGGTATCCGGTTCCTTAAGGAATCCGTAAGCCGACCGTTCCGTCCTTGACGGCCGGTAATGGTCTAGTCCAGCTTTTGACCGAGGCGGAAGAGCACGGACTCCCGCCCGCCAAGGCACCACTGCGGATGCATGCCCTCCCCCACACGCGGCCGCCGCGCCCCCCACCGCGGCGGCCGCTCCTTCCCCAGGAGCCCACCTCCATGGCCCGTACGCAGAACCAGCCCGCGCACCGGCGCCGGCGCAGCCCCCTGCCGGCGCTCGCCGCCGGCGCCACCGCTCTCGCCCTGGCCGGCAGCGGCCTGGCCCTCCTCGCCGGCGGCGCCAACGCGGCCGCCGGCAACCTGGTCGCCAACGGCGGATTCGACGGCGGCTCGCTCGCCGGCTGGTCCTGCACCGGCGCCGCGACCACCATCGCGGCCCCGGTCCACTCCGGGACCGGAGCGCTCCAGGCCACCCCGGGCGCCAGCGACACCGCCGAGTGCACCCAGACCGTCAGCGTGCTGCCCGACACCGGCTACACGCTGAGCGCGTGGGTCCAGGGCCCGTACGTCTACCTCGGCGCGCGGGGCACCGGCGGCGCCGAGCCGAGCACCTGGTCGAACCAGAACAGCTGGAACCAGCTCTCCTCGACCTTCACCACCGGCCCGAACACCACCAGCATCACGGTGTACCTGCACGGCTGGTACGGCCAGAGCGCCTACCTCGCCGACGACGTCACGCTGAGCGGCCCCGGAGGCACCTCCACCCCGAGCCCCACGGCGACGCCGAGCCCGACCGCGACGGCCACCGCGACGCAGACCCCCACGGCCACCGCGACCCCGACCGTGACGCCGACCCAGACCGCCACCCCGACGCCCACGGCGACCGCCACCGGCACCACCCCGCCGACCACCGGCCTGCCCAAGCACGTGGTCACCGGCTACTGGCACAACTTCGAC
The DNA here is from genome assembly GCF_043950205.1 of Kitasatospora hibisci. Taxonomy (NCBI): domain Bacteria; kingdom Bacillati; phylum Actinomycetota; class Actinomycetes; order Kitasatosporales; family Streptomycetaceae; genus Kitasatospora; species Kitasatospora hibisci. The sequence goes on from NZ_CP171642.1 coordinate 3,342,476, forward strand.
AACGGCGCGACCGTCCAGAAGCTCGGCGACGTCCAGAGCGCCTACGACATCGTCGCGGTCTCCTTCGCCGACGCGGTGCCCACCAGGACCGGCGCGATCAGCTTCACCCTCGACCCGGCGCTCTCCAAGGCCCTCGGCGGCTACACCGACGCACAGTTCCGCGCCGACGTGAAGGCCAAGCAGGCGGCCGGCAAGAAGGTCGTCCTGTCGATCGGTGGCCAGAACGGCGCGATCTCCGTCGGCGACGCCACCGCGGCCGCCGCGTTCGTGGACAGCGCCTACGCGATCATCAGGGACTACGGCTTCGACGGCATCGACGTCGACCTGGAGAACGGCGTCAACCCGACCCACCTCGGCAACGCGCTGCACGGTCTCCAGGCCAAGGTCGGCCCGGGCTTCATCCTGACGATGGCCCCGGAGACCATCGGGATGTACAGCACCGCCGGCGCCTACTTCCAGCTCGCGCTGAACACCAAGGACATCCTGACCGTCGTCAACACCCAGTTCTACAACTCGGGCGGCATGAACGGCTGCGACGGCAAGGTCTACAACCAGGGCACCATCGACTTCATCACCTCGCAGGTCTGCACCCACATCCAGGGCGGCCTGCGGCCCGACCAGGTCGGCATCGGCGTCCCGGCCTCCAGCCGGGCCGCCGGCGGCGGCTACGTCTCGCCGACCGTGGTGAACAACGCGCTGGACTGCCTGGCCACCGGCCGCAACTGCGGCAGCTTCGTCCCGCCGGCCAAGTGGCCGACCATCCGCGGCGCGATGACCTGGTCGACCAACTGGGACGCCAACAACGGGAACGCGTTCTCCAACGCGGTCGGCCCGTTCGTCCACCAGATGCCGTAACTCCCCGCGGTGCACGGCTCCTTGAGGGTGGGGCCGGCGCACCCGCGGCGGGCCCGCCGTACCCGACCGGTACGGCGGGCCCGTCCGTGTCCCGGGGGCCGGCGCACCCGCCCGCCACCGCCGCCCCGGCGCTACCGCAGCAGCACCGCCGAGGCCGCGCCGAGCAGCAGGAAGGGACCCATCGGCAGGTCGAGCCCGCGCACCGGCCGGCGGCGCAGCACGGCCGCGACGGCCAGCCCGATCGACCAGAGTCCGGCCAGCGCCGAGGCGGCGAACAGCCCCCCGAACGCGGCCGGCCAGCCGTAGCGGCCGAGCAGTGCGCCGAGGCCGAGCGCCAGCACGGTGTCCCCGGGGCCCATCAGCCCGAACCAGGCGGGCAGTTCGAACAGCGCCGCGGCGGCGAGCGCGACCAGCAGGCAGCGCAGCAGGACGCCGGGGCTGCCGTCGGCCAGCTCCAGTACCACCAGCAGCAGCGCCAGCCCCGCCACCAGGGTCCAGCTCAGGGCGTAGGGCAGCCGGCGCACCCGGGCGTCGGTGAAGCCGAGCACCACGCCCGGCCCGGCCGCCCAGAGCAGCAGGACCGCGTCGGCCGGGTGCGCCGCCGAGAGCGCGGCCGCCACCGCCAGCGCGGTGACCGCCTCGACCCGCCCGGCGCCCGGGCCCAGCCGCTCCCGGCAGCCCGGGCAACGGCCGGTCGGCGGCAGCCCGCGCAGCTCCCGGTCGCAGGCCGGGCAGCGGGTGCACCACGGCTCACCTTCGGGCACGGCGTACCGCACCACCAGCCCGCGCAGGGCCGGTGCCACCAGCACTCCGGCCAGCACCGCCCCGAGTACGGCGACGATCACAGCACCCCTCCCGCCACCACCGGACCGCCCGCGAGGGAACCGGCCCGCTGTCGTCCTCGTCCGAGCGTTGGGGCCCGTCCGAATCGATCCCGTCGGACGGCGCGCGGTTCCGTGCGCCCGGCGGGACCGGCCGGACCGGACCCGGGCGGCACCCGGCGAACCGGGTGCCGCACCGACCACATCATCCACGGGGAACACATCTTGACGAAGCCCCAGACGGTCCTGCGCGCCGCGGTTCCGGCCGCGGCGCCGGCCATGCCGCTGACGGCCTGCGGGCCGGAGAACGACGCCCCGGTCGCCCCGGTCGCGGCGAGCGCCGGGGAGGCCACCGCCACGGGCCCGGGCGCCACGGAGCCCCCGGCGGCCGGCGGCGCGGGTGCCACGGCCGGTACCGGCGGCGCGGGCCCGGGCACCATCCCCTCGGCCACCACCGGCGGCAACCCGATCGGCGGCGCGGGCGGAGGCAGCGGCAAGGTCGGCTTCGGCAACCCGCTGGCGCTCACCGCCACCGGCAGCTACCAGGGCAGGACCAGGGCCGACGTCACCCCGGTCTCGGTGGTCGAGGGCACCGCGGCCGAGATCGCGCCGTTCGACTTCAAGCCCGCCGACCTGGAGGGCCGGACGCCGTACTACGTCACGGTGTCGTTCACCAACCGCACCGGCGCCCCGCTGACCGACGAGTACTTCATGATGCGGTTCAAGGTGAACACGGACGCCGAGGCGACCGGCATCCTCCCGGCTCCGGCGATCATGAAGTCGATCCCGCAGTGCGACGCGGGCAAGAAGCCCGGCACCCTGGCGGACGGCCGGAGCCAGCAGCAGTGTGCTGTCTATCTCGTTCCGACCGCCACCCCGCCGCAGTTCCTCACCTTCGGCAGCGTTCTGGACACCGAGCCGCTGGTCTGGAAGGTCGGCTGACGGCCCCGCCTGCCGATCGAAGGCAGGCCTTCGGGGCGGTCCGACGCGCGCCCCGGTACGCGCGCCGGACCGCCCCGATCTGCCCCTAAAGTAGGCAGGCATGCAGGTCATCCAGTCCAGCAAGCTCGCCAATGTCTGCTACGACATCCGCGGCCCGGTGCTCGACGAGGCGATGCGGCTGGAGGAACAGGGCCACCGCATCCTGAAGCTCAACACCGGCAACCCCGCCGTGTTCGGCTTCGACGCGCCGCCGGAGATCCTCCAGGACATCCTGCGCAACCTCGCCTCCGCGCACGGCTACGGCGACTCCAAGGGCCTGCTCTCCGCCCGCCGCGCCGTGGTGATGCACTACGAGGAGCGCGGGCTGCACGGACTCACCGTCGAGGACGTCTTCCTCGGCAACGGCGTCTCCGAGCTGATCCAGCTGGCCATGACGGCACTGCTGGACGACGGCGACGAGGTGCTCGTCCCCGCGCCGGACTACCCGCTCTGGACCGCCTCCGTCTCGCTGGCCGGCGGCACCGCCGTGCACTACCGCTGCGACGAGCAGTCCGAGTGGTACCCGGACCTCGCCGACATCGAGGCCAAGGTCACCGACCGGACCAGGGCGCTCGTGGTGATCAACCCGAACAACCCGACCGGCGCGGTCTACCCGCGCGAGGTCCTGGAGGGTCTGGTCGAGATCGCCCGCCGGCACAAGCTGGTGGTCTACGCGGACGAGATCTACGACAAGATCCTCTACGACGACGCCGAGCACGTCCCGCTGGCCACCCTGGCACCGGACCTCTTCTGCGTCACCTTCAACGGCCTCTCCAAGGCCTACCGGGTCGCGGGCTTCCGCTCCGGTTGGATGGTGCTCTCCGGCGACCGGAACCGGGCCCGCAGCTACGTCGAGGGCCTGACCGTGCTCGCCTCGATGCGCCTGTGCGCCAACATGCCGGCCCAGCACGCGGTGGCCGCGGCGCTCGGCGGCCGGCAGTCGATCCGGGACCTGGTACTGCCCGGCGGCCGGCTGCTGGAGTCCCGGGACGCCGCCTACCGGCTGCTCAACGAGATCCCGGGCGTGAGCTGCGTGAAGCCCAAGGGTGCGCTCTACGCCTTCCCCCGGCTGGACCCGAAGGTCTACAAGATCAAGGACGACGCCCGGATGGTGCTCGACCTGCTGCGGGCCGAACGGATCCTGCTGGTCCAGGGCACCGGGTTCAACTGGCCCGAGCCGGACCACTTCCGGCTGGTCACCCTGCCCAGGGCCGAGGACATCACCGACGCCGTCACCCGGATCGGCGCCTTCCTCGGCGGCTACACCCAGCCCTGACGGCGCGCAGGGGAGTGCGGCGCGCGGACGCCTCCGGAGCCGCCCGGAGGCCCCGAGGACGACTACGGCCGGAACCCCCGTCGCCGGACGATCTCCTTGGTCGGGGAAAGATCGTCCAGCAGGGGCTCCGGCCGTCCTGTCGCTCGGTCGGCGCGCGATTCGTGCCACGCGCCGACCGTTCGCCGGCTGAGGCTCAGGCTCAGCCGAGGCGGGCGACGAGGTTCCGGTACTCGTCCCACAGCTCGGTCGGCGTGTGGTCGCCGAAGAGCTCCAGGTGGGCGGGGACGAGTGCGGCTTCCTGGCGCCAGATGTCGGCGTCCACGGTGAAGAGCAGCTCACGGTCGGCCTCGGAGAGCTCCAGGCCGTCCAGGTCGAAGCCGTCGACGGACGGCAGCACGCCGATCGGGGTCTCGACGCCCTTGCCGTTGCCCTCCAGCCGCTCGACGATCCACTTCAGCACGCGGCTGTTCTCGCCGTAGCCGGGCCAGACGAACTTGCCCTCGGCGTTCTTGCGGAACCAGTTCACGTAGTAGATCTTCGGCAGCTTGCCGGCGTCCGCCTGGGCGCCGACCTTCAGCCAGTGGGCGAAGTAGTCGCCCATGTTGTAGCCGCAGAAGGGCAGCATCGCGAACGGGTCGCGGCGCAGCTCGCCGACGGTGCCCTCGGCCGCGGCGGTCTTCTCGGAGGCGATGTTCGCGCCCAGGAAGACACCGTGCTGCCAGTCGAAGGACTCCGTCACCAGCGGGACGGCGGTGGCGCGGCGGCCACCGAACAGGATGGCCGAGATCGGCACACCCGCCTGGTCCTCCCACTCGGGGGCGATGGTCGGGCACTGTGCCGCCGGGACGGCGAAGCGGGCGTTCGGGTGGGCGGCCGGGGTGCCGGACTCCGGGGTCCAGTCGTTGCCGCGCCAGTCGGTGAGGTGGGCCGGCGGCTCCTCGGTGAGGCCCTCCCACCAGACGTCGCCGTCGTCGGTCAGGGCGACGTTGGTGAAGACCGTGTTGCCCCAGAGGGTGTCGATGGCGTTGGCGTTGGTGTCCACGCCGGTGCCGGGGGCGACGCCGAAGAAACCGGCCTCGGGGTTGATGGCGTACAGGCGGCCGTCGGCGCCGAAGCGCATCCAGGCGATGTCGTCGCCGATCGTCTCGACCTTCCAGCCCGGGATGGTCGGCTGGAGCATGGCCAGGTTGGTCTTGCCGCAGGCCGACGGGAAGGCGGCCGCGACGTACTTGACCTCGCCGGACGGCGGGGTGAGCTTCAGGATGAGCATGTGCTCGGCCAGCCAGCCCTCGTCCCGGGCCATGGTCGAGGCGATGCGCAGCGCGTAGCACTTCTTGCCGAGCAGGGCGTTGCCGCCGTAGCCCGAGCCGAAGGACCAGATCTCCCGGGTCTCGGGGAAGTGCGAGATGTACTTGGTGCTGCTGCACGGCCACGGCACGTCCGCCTGACCCTCGGCGAGCGGGGCGCCGACGGTGTGCACGGCCTTGACGAAGTCGCCGTCCTCGCCGAGCTGGTCCAGCACGGCCCGGCCCATGCGGGTCATCACGCGCATCGACACGGCGACGTAGGCGGAGTCGGTGATCTCGACGCCGTACGCGGCCAGCGGGGAGCCCACCGGGCCCATCGAGAACGGCACCACGTACATGGTGCGTCCCTTCATCGCGCCGCGGAACAGGCCCTTCTCGCCCTGGAAGATCTCCCGCATCTCGGCGGGGGCCTTCCAGTTGTTGGTCGGGCCGGCGTCCTTCTCCTGCTCGGAGCAGATGTACGTGCGGTCCTCCACGCGCGCCACGTCCGTCGGGTCCGAGGCGGCGTAGTAGGAGTTGGGGCGCTTCTCCTCGTTCAGCTTCTTGAAGGTGCCCTGAGCCACCAGCAGGTCCGCGAGGCGCTGGTACTCCTCCTCGGACCCGTCGCACCACTCGATGCGGTCGGGCTGGGTGAGCTCCGCGATCTCGCTCACCCAGGCAAGCAGACGCTTGTGGCGGGTGGGCGCGAGGTTCTCGTTCGACACGATCGCTCCTTCACGCCATCTCGGCGAGGAGACGGCGTAGCGGGGGTTTGAGGGTGCTTGCAGCGTAGCTCCGGCTCCGAGCCCCGAATACGGCGCATCGGTGAAATTGACGCATCTTTTACTACAACCCGTCTGATTACCGGTTGGTAATCGGGCACTTTCGGCCGGCCCGAACCCCGTCACCCCCCGCCTCCATTACTCCAAAACGTCCAAGTAGTGATGATCGCCACTTCCTACGAGTCGGTAACCTACGGATCCGTAGGTAGCGGATAGCATGCTCCGCATGACTGCTGAGCTCCTGGAGAGCACGGAGAGCACGGAGAGTGCAGAGGGCAAGCCGAAGTGGCGCGGCTGGCTGCACGCCGGGATGTTCCCCGCCACGGTGGCCGCCGGGATCGCGCTGATCTGCCTGGCCGACTCCACCCCCGCCAAGATCGCCTGCGCGATCTACTCCGCCAGCGCCTGGCTGCTGTTCGGGGTCAGCGCGGTCTACCACCGCTTCACCTGGGGTCCGCGCGGCGACGCGGTGCTGCGCCGGCTCGACCACGCGAACATCTTCCTGATCATCGCGGGTACCTACACCCCGTTCACCATCCTGCTGCTGGACGGCGCCGCGCAGCAGGTGCTGCTCTGGGCGGTCTGGGGCGGCGCGCTGGCCGGGATCGCGTTCCGGGTGTTCTGGGTCGGGGCGCCGCGCTGGCTGTACACGCCGGTGTACATCGCGCTGGGCTGGGCCGCCGCGTTCTTCCTGCCGGACTTCCTGCGCACCGGCGGCGTCGCGGTCCTGGTGCTGATGATCGTGGGCGGCGTGCTCTACAGCGTCGGCGGAGTGGTGTACGGACTCAAGCGGCCCAACCCGTCACCGCGCTGGTTCGGCTTCCACGAGGTGTTCCACGCCTTCACCCTCGGCGCCTTCATCGTGCAGTACGTCGGCGTCTCACTGGTGGCGTACAGCGCGGCCAACTGAGCCCTGCGCCCCGTGACGGGGGGTCGGCCGGTCCAGCGACCGGGCGGCCGCCCGTTCCGCCGTCCAGTCCCGGGCGGGACGGCACCCCCGGACGGAGCGGTCGTGGCCGGCGAGGTCGCCGCCCGCGCGGCCATGGGCCGCAGGGTCGTGGGCCGCGCGGTCACGGACCGGGACCCCCTCGGCCCGGTGCGCCTCCCGGCGCTCCGCCCGGTCCCCCGACCGCGGGAGGGAACGGGCCCGCCGCGCGTCCAGCGCCTCGCGCGCCCGGCGGCAGCGCTCGCAGTGCGCCGCGTCCGGTGCACCCGCCGCCCCCTGGTGGCCGCTCGGCACGGCCGGTCGGCGGAGCCGCCGCCAGCGCCGACCGACGTGGACCATCAGCAGCAGCACCTCGACCCCGGCAACCACCAGCACCAGCACGGCACCGTTGATCAGATAGGCCGCGACCACGGCCAGCGCCGAGGCCACCACCACTGCCGCGCCCCAGATCTGGGCGGTCGACTCCCTGTCGGCCATTCGGTATCCCCTTCCTGCGCCGGGCTCGTGGTCGGCTCCTGCCGCCCCACCCCTTCTCCGCTCTCGGCACGCGTCGGCCTACAACTGACCGATTGCCACATCGTATCTACCGACAGTCACCCGGAGCCGCCCCGGAGCGGCGAACGACAGATCAACGTTGCGTCAATTCCCCGTGCGGAACCCTCACTTCCAGGACACATCACCGAGCGTGACCGACCAGGCCACCATTGCGCCGCATTGACGGCGCCCTCCTTTTGGGAGTTACTGTCATTTGAGAGGAACTTCCCGCCCGCGCTCCCGGCCCCGGAGGCTGCCGTGCCGACCACCCCTGCCCAAGCCCCGTCCGGACCCGACCCACGACGCTGGCTGGCGCTGGTCGCCGTCGCGCTCAGCGCCCTGGTGATCAGCTTCGACATGACGATCCTGAACGTCGCCCTGCCCACGCTGGCCTCCCAGCTCCGGGCCACCACCGGCCAGCAGCAGTGGATCGTCGACTCGTACACCGTCGTCTTCGCCGCCGCGATGCTGCCCGCCGGCCTGATCGGCGACCGGTTCGGCCGCCGCCGGACGCTCACCGCCGGTCTCGCCCTGTTCGCCCTCGCCTCCGCCGTCGGCATGCTCGCCGACAGCCCCGGCACCGTGGTCGCCGCCCGGGGCGCGATGGGACTGGCCGGCGCCCTGGTCATGCCGATGTCCCTGGCGGTGATCCCCGGACTCTTCCCCGCCGCGGAACAGCGCCGCGCGACCGCCGTCCTGTCCACGGCGCTCGCCGCCGGCGCCCCGCTCGGACCGCTGATCGGCGGCTTCCTGCTCCAGCACCTCTGGTGGGGCTCCGTCTTCGCGATCAACATCCCGCTGACCGCCGTCGGCATCGTCGCCTGCGTGCTGCTGCTCCCGGAGACCCGCAACCCCGCCGCGCCCCGGCTCGACCTGCTCGGCGCCGCACTCGGCGCGGGAGGGCTGGCGGCGCTCACCTTCGGCATCATCGAGATCCCCGAACGCGGCTGGACCGATCCGCTGGTGCTCGCGATGCTCGGCGGCTCGCTGGCCGCCCTCACCGCCCTGGTACTGCGCAGCCGTCGGCAGCAGGACCCGATGCTCGACCTCGCCCTGCTCGCCGCCCCGGCCTTCCGTTGGTCGGCGGTGGCCGCGACGCTGGTCTCGCTTGTGCTGTTCGGTGCCTTCTTCGTGCTGCCGCTCTACTTCCAGAGCGTGCTCGGCGCCGACGCCTTCGGCACCGGCCTGCGGATGATGCCGATGATGCTCGGTCTGATGGTGGCCGCGAAGCTCAGCGACCGCCTCGTCGCCCGGACCGGCCCGCGCACGGTGATCGCCCTCGGGCTGGCCCTGCTGGCCGCCGCCCTGCTGCTCGGCAGCCGGACCGGGACCTCCGACGGCTATGCCCCGGCAGCGGTCTGGCTCGTCCTGCTCGGCCTGGGAATGGGCCTGGCGCTGATCACCGCCCAGGCCACCGCCATGCTGACCCTGCCGCCCGCCCGAGCCGGCGTCGGCTCCGGACTGCTCCAGACGCTTCGCCAGGTCGGCGGCGCGATCGGGGTGGCCGTCTTCGGCAGCCTGCTGGCCGGCTCGTACCGGGGCGCGCTGGAGACCTCGGTCTTCCCCCCGGACGCGGTGCACCGGGCCGAGCAGTCGGTCGTCGCAGCCGACGCGGTCGCCGCAGCCGCCGGGGACCGGGCGCTGGCCGCCGCCGCGCACACCGCCTACGTGCACGGCATGACGGTGGTGCTGCTGGCCGCCGGGGTGACCGCGGCGCTGTCGGCGGTCCTGGTCGCGCTGCGGATGCCCGCCGCGGAAGCGCGGGCGGGCGGCGAGGGCGGTCCGGACGGTCCGGACGGTGTCGCGGACGGTGCGGACGGTGTCGCGGACGGTGCGGACGGTGTCGCGGACGGTGCGGACGGTGTCGGGGGCGGTGCCGGCCCGCTCTCGCAGAACGCCGCCGCGCCTGCGGCCGATCACCGATAATCGAAGGTATGAGCGCAGCGCGGCCGACAGCGGCACCCCCGGCATCCGCGGCAGGACCGACGACCGGCCCGGCCCGGGCGATGCTGGAGGAACCGCTGTCGCTGCGCGAGCGGAAGAAGCTGAAGACCCGCCAGGCGATCCGCCGCGAGGCGTACCGGCTGATCGCCGGACAGGGCTACGAGAACACCACCGTGGAGCAGATCGCCGCGGCAGCCGAGGTGTCGCAGTCCACCTTCTTCCGGTACTTCGCCACCAAGGAGGACTTGGTCCTCACCGACGAGTACGACCCGGCGATGGTCGCCGCGCTGCTCGCCCGCCCGGCGGATGAACCGTTTCTGCGTTCCTGCCGCGAGGCGATCGTCGGCCTGATCCGCGAGCTGCTCCAGCACGAGCGCGAGGAGCTGCTGACCCGGATACGGCTGGTCAACGACGTCCCGGCGCTTCGTGCCCGGCTGCACGAGACCGCCAACGACCCGCAGCAACTCTTCCTCACCGTACTGACCCGGCGGGCCGGCGTGGAGGAGCCGACCCTCCAGATGCGGATCACCGCCGCCGCGATCGGCGCGGCCACCACCGAGACGGTGCTGCAGTGGGCGGACGGCGGCGGCGCACAGGACTTCGCGGAGCTGGTGGACCAGACCTTCGCGCTGCTGGAGCACGGCTTCGCGGGCGTGTAGGCCCGGTCCCTGCCGAGGACCAGGCAGGCGCGGGGCCCGGCCACCGTGCACCGGACCCCGCCCGCCGGTCCGGTGGGCGCCCGCCCCCGTCGGACGCCCACCGTCGCCGGACCGCTACCCGAGCCGGGCTCCCGTCCGCCGCCGCCCAGCAGCCACGCCGCACGCGAGCGCGGTGACGCCCAGGGCCGCGGCCACCGTCGCCGGCAGCACCGCACCGCCGCCACCGCCGCCCGCCGCCACCGCGGACCGCGCGGACCGCTCCGACTGCGCGGTGGCGTCCGGCTGGTAGCCGCCGCCCTTCCCCGCCCGGTCGTACGCCGAGCCGGGCAACTTGTCCCCGTACCGTTGCCGGACGAGCTGCTGGTACGCCGCCAGGCTCACCCCGGACGCACCCACCGAGCGCCGGGCCTCGTCGGACAGCGGGAGTACCCGGCCGTCCCGCAGCACGTACCAGGCGTTGAGCTGCGGCTCGCGGAACGCCGTCCCGCCACCGCCGTCGGCCGCCCGAGCCGCGTAGTCGCTCTCGTCGCCGCCGGAGGCGATGTTGACGACCTGCCAGCCGTCGTCCTGCCTGACCGTCCAGACCGAGGCGATCTGCCCGTCCGCCGAGACGGCCTTGCTGGCCGCGAACTCGGCCTTCGCCACCGGCGCGCCCGGGGTCCCGGCCACGAAGGCCGCGTCCAGGGTGTAGACCGGCACGGTGTCGCCGGCGAGCCGCGGGGCGGCCTCCTGCGCCGCCCGGGCCTCCTCGGCCGCCCCGACGGTCGGCCGGCCGGTCGTCGGGGCGCCCTTGCGGGCGAAGAAGTGGCCCAACCGGTCCAGGACCGCCGGGCTCTGGGCCGCGCCGCGGGCCTGCGCCAGCTCGGCGGCGGTGACCGGCGCGGGGGTGCCGGCGGGAACACCGGCCGGGTCGTCGGCGTGGGCGGCCGGAGCGGCGGCCAGGCCGAGACCGGTGACGAGCAGGAGGCCGGCGGCGGCCTTACGGATGCTGGTCATGGTCGCCCCTCACGCGCCGATCCGGTACAGGGAGTGGGTCCAGGAGAACGTGCCGTTGGACACGTAGTAGTTGTAGTCCGCCCAGTTGTAGCGGTAGTTGGACGGCCACGGGTCACCCCAGTAGACCCAGTTGTTCGAGGTGTCGTAGCCGTAGACCACGTGCATGTGGCCGCCGCCCGAGCTCCACTGGATCCGGGTCTCGATCGGCCGGTCGGCGTTCACCTCGGTCTGCACGGTGCTGTAGCGCAGGTACCCGTTGACGTACGAGCCCGGGTTGACGCCGATCCAGTCGAGGCCGTTCTGCACGTCGCCGAGCGTGGCCTGGCTGTTGGGGCAGCCGGAGTTGGTCGCCCGGCCGAACGCGGCGTTGCAGAACTGGTTCTGGCTGTAGGAGTAGCCGAACCAGGTGGCGATCGTGTTGCCGCTCGCCGCCCAGCACCAGTTGCTCTGCTGTTGCTGCTGCATGGTGATGTTGAGCTTCTTGTACGTGCCGGCCAGGTCGGCGGCGCTGCCCGCCGCGGCCGCCGGCCGCACCTGGGCGGACGGCACGAACCGGACGGAGGGGGCGGACCGGGCGGAGGGGGCGCCGTTGGGGGCGGCGGAGGCCGGGGCGGCGGCCGCGACGCTGAGCGCCGGGCCGAGCACGCCGAGCGCGAGCACCGAGACCGCGCGGCGCAGGCGTGTCCGTGGAACTGACATGGGGGAGTTCCTCCTGGCGCAGGCAGAGGAGTGGAGATGTGTGGGGGTGCGGTCCGGATCGCGCCATGAGCATCACCCCGTCGAGAGAGCCTGGTCAACGACCCTCGCGGCCCCCGTTCCCGGGTGTGAACGCCACCACCCGGGTGTGAACGCCGCCCCGCGGACCCCGGCGCCCCCAGGCGCCACCGGTGACAAACCACCCTCCGCATGTGAATATTCACGACCGAACGAACCGGTGCCCGCCCCGCTCGACACGAGGAGGCCGCCATGCAGCGGACCGACCGGGCCGACCTCGCCACCGTCCTGCGCACCGGGCCGTTCCACCTCGCCCTGCGCACCGCCATCGCCGCCCGCGGCCTCGCCCTGCACCGGGTGCGCCAGCACCTCGCCCAGCGCGGTGTCCACGTCGGCCTGACCAGTCTCAGCTACTGGCAGCAGGGCCGCCGCCGCCCCGAACGGGCCGAATCCCTGCGCGCGGTAGCCGCGTTGGAGGAGGTCCTGGACCTCCCCGAGCACTCCCTCACCCGGCTGCTCGGCCCGCGCCGGGCCACCCCCGCCGACCCGGCCGGCCCACCCGTGCGCCCCTACCGGGACCTCATCGTCCCGGCCGCCGCGGTCGACGACCTCCTCGCCACCATCGCCGGCCCCCGCGACACCGGCCTGCACACCATCACCCACATCGAACGGGTCCGGATCGGCGCCGACCGACGGATGGTCCGCCGCGACTCCCAGCACGCCCTGCGCGCCCACCGCGACGGCATCGACCGCTACCTGGCCATCTACCAGGGCGACCCCGGCTGCGACGTCACCCGGGTCGGCGTCCGCGCCGAGGAGAACTGCCGCCCCGGCCGGATCCGCCGCGACGCCGCCCACGACCTCCTCGTCGCCGAGCTCCTGCTCGACCGCCGCCTCCGCACCGGCGACACCCACCTGCTCGGCTACGGCTTCGACGACGCCCCCTCGCCCGGGCCCAGCAGCGAGTACGTCCGCGGCTTCAACTCCGGCGCCGGCCAGTACGTCCTCCAGGTCACCTTCCACCCGGCCGCCCTCCCGGTGCGCTGCCACCGCTTCGCCCTCCGCTCCCCCGGCGAGAAGCCGTACGAGACGGAGGAGCTGACCCTGGACGGCCACCACTGCGTCCACCTGGTCGGCACGGCCCTGCGGCCCTGCCTGCTGGGGATCCGGTGGGACTGGGAATAGCGGCCGGGAGCCGGGTCCGCCGGGCGGCCGGGTTCACGCGAGCGGCTGGCCCGCCCGATCGGTCCGACCCGGCTGTTCGGCCCGTTCGGCCCGTTCGGCCTGGTTCGCCCGGTTCACCTGGTGCGCCGCCACCTTCAGCACCGGCCGTTCGGCCCTGCGCAGGGCGTCGTACCCGGGGTCGATGGTGCCGAACAGCCGGTCCCACACCGTGGTGTAGAAGCCCAGGTTGACCGCGGGGTCGGCGTGGTGGGCGGCGTGGAACATCGGCAGCGCCATCCAGCGGAACACCGCGCGCCGCCGGACACCGGCCGGGAAGGGCTCGACACCCAGGTGTCCGAGCAGGCCGAAGACGAGGTTGAGGCCGACGTAGCCGAAGAGCGCCGCGGCGGAGATCTCGCACAGGCAGAGCACCGCGATCCAGGTGCCGCCGAAGCCGAGCACCTCCAGCGGGTGCAGCACGAAGAGGGTCGACGGCCGCGGGTCCGGGTAGCCGTGGTGGACCTCGTGGGCCAGCCGGTAGAGCCGGCGACGGTGGGCCAGCCAGTGGCCGCCGTACATCAGACCGTCCATCACCAGGGCGAACGCCAGCAGCTCGACGACCGCACGCAGCCCGGTGTCCGCCGAGAGCCGGATCCAGCCGGCCCGCCAGAGTGCCCAACCCGCCACCCCGAGGCCGGCGTTGAGCAGGACTGCGGTCACCGTGAGGAGCCGCTCCCGCCGGTCGGGCGACGGCGGGAGCGGCGTCACCCGCCGGTCGCCGAAGCGCCGGACCAGCAGTCCGCCCGCGACCAGCGCCACCACGAACAGCCCGAGGTTGGCGAGCAGCGCGCCCGCCACCACCGCGACCGGGCTCAGCCCGCCCGCCCACGCCAGAAGTCCGTCCATCACCGTGCCCCCCACTCCGCGGCCGCCCCGGGCGGGCCCGGAGGCGGGCCGCTCTCAACCACGGAGGTCCAGGATGGGGCAGCCCACCACCGGCCGGCAGCCGATCGGCCGCCCCGGCCCGGCCACTACCCCTCCGCGCCGCCCGGGCCCGTCCGCGCCCCGAGCCGCTCGGCCAGCGCCGCCGGATCGGTGGTCGGCGCGTCGCAGGCGAAGTGCCGGCAGACGTACGCGGCGGGCTCGTCGTCGACCAGCGGCCGGCCGGCCAGCAGCGGTACCTCGTCCGACGCGGCGCCCGGCCCGCCGACCGCGACCACCGCGCCGGGCGCGGTGCCCAGCAGCGCGGCCCGGTGCAGCGCGGCCGTGGCCGGAGTCCCGGCCGGGCCGATCACCGCGACCTCGCGCGGCCCGTCGGCCAGCGCCTCGGCGACGGCCAGGCCCCAGCCGATGAACCGCGGCGCCCGGCCGGCCAGCGCCCCGACGATGCCGAGCGCCCGCTCCGCGGCGGTGCGGTGGCGCGCCGAACCGGTGTACGCGGCGTAGGTGAGCAGGGCCCCGGCAGCGGCGGTCCAACCGGACGGGGTGGCGTTGTCGGTCGGGTCCTGCGGCCGCCGGATCAGCTCCTCGGCGTCGTCCGCGGTGTCGTACAGCGCGCCGGAGGCCTCGTCGGCAAAGTGCTTGAGCACCGTGTCGAGCAGCCCGCCGGCGAGCTGCAGCCACTCGGCCTCGCCGGTGACGGCGAAGAGTACGAGGAACCCTTCGGCGGTGTCGGCGTAGTCCTCCAGGACGCCGGCGTTCGCGCCGGCCCGGCCGTCCCGGGAGGTGCGCAGCAGGCGGCCGTCGGGGGTGAGGTGGACGGCGAGCAGCAGGTCGGCGGCGCGCTCGGCGGCCTCGACCAGGTCGGGCCGGTCGAGCAGCGCCCCGGTCTCGGCGAGCGCGGCGATGGCGAGCCCGTTCCAGGCGGCGACCACCTTGTCGTCGCGCGCGGGCGCGGGGCGGGCGGCCCGTGCCTCGAACAGCCGGGCCCGGACGCGCTCGTGGGCCTCGGGGTCCCCGGGGTCGACGGGCAGTTGCAGCACCGAGGCGCCGTGCTCGAACGTCCCGGCCGCGGTCACCTCGAACAGCTCGGCGGCGTACCGGCCGTCCTCCTCCCCCAGCACCTCGGCCAGCTGACCGGGCGTCCAGGCGTAGTACGCGCCCTCGGCCTGTTCGCCGCCGGCCGGGTCCAGGCTGTCCGCGTCCAGGGCCGAGGCGAACGCCCCCTCGGGGGTGCGCAGTTCGCGCAGCAGGAAGTCGGCGGTGGAGAGCGCCACCCGGCGGGCGAGCGGGGAGCCGGTGGACCGCCACAGGTGCAGGTACGCGCGCAGCAGCAGCGCGTTGTCGTACAGCATCTTCTCGAAGTGCGGCACCACCCAGCCGGCGTCCACCGCGTAGCGGGCGAAGCCGCCGCCGAGCTGGTCGTGGATGCCGCCGCGGGCCATCGCCTCGGCGGTCCGCCCGGCCATCTCCAGCGCCGCCTCGGAACCGGTCCGGGCGTGGTGGCGGAGCAGGTACTCGATCACCATGGCCGGCGGGAACTTGGGCGCGCCGCCGAAGCCGCCGCGCCGGGTGTCGAACTCCCGGCTGAGGGCGACCAGCGCCTGGTGCAGATCGGCCTCGGCGGGGGGCCGGTTCACGCCGGCGCCCACCGCGTAGACCGAGGCGCGCTCGGCCAGGTCGGCCCGGATCCGGGCGGCGACCTCTCCGACCTCCTCGCGCCTGTCGCGCCAGGCCGCGTCCACGCCCTCCAGCACCTGCCGGAAGGAGGGCATCCCGTGCCGGGGCTCGGGCGGGAAGTACGTCCCGAAGTAGAACGGGTCCTTGTCGGGGGTGAGGAAGACCGTCATGGGCCAGCCGCCCTGCCCGGTCGCCGCCTGCACGGCCTCCATGTAGACGGCGTCGACGTCCGGGCGCTCCTCCCGGTCGACCTTGATCGCGACGAACCGCTCGTTGGCGTACGCGGCCACCGCTTCGTCCTCGAAGGACTCGTGCGCCATCACGTGGCACCAGTGGCAGGAGCTGTACCCGACGCTCAGGAAGACCGGCACGTTGCGCCGCCTCGCCTCCTCGAAGGCGGCGGGCTCCCACTCCCACCAGTCGACGGGGTTCTCCGCGTGCTGGAGCAGGTACGGGGACGTGGCGTGGGCGAGTCGATTGGCCATGCCCCCCATCCTCGCGTACCTGCCCGTACGGGGCGCATGCGCCACGGGCGAGGTGCGCGGGCGGGGCAGCGGGCCGGACGCCTTGCCGGGTCGGGCATTGCGGCATCGCGGGACGGTAGGCCGGGAGCAGCGGCACCGAGCCTGGCGGGACTCCTCGCAGGAGGTACACCATGACCGCCGAGATGGTGGCGCCCGCGTGGATGCATTCGCAGATCAGCGCGGAACAGTACGACTCCTGGTCCGAGGAGCAGTGCGCCGGCATCGAGGTCGTGTCGCCCGGTTCGGAGACCACCGACCGGATCGTGAAGGTGGACCGGTACGCCAAGGCCGGTATCCCCTTCTACTGGCGCGTCGAGCAGGCCGCCACCGGCGTCCCGATCGTCTACACGTACATCCTCGGCCCCGCCACCACGGCCCACCGGGACGGCGAGACGTTCACCGGCACGGTGACGGCCACCCCGCCCTTCTCCCCCACGGTCGATCTCGCAGCCCGGTAGGGGGCACCGAGAGGCCGCCCACTGCCGGTGCTTGACCGTGAGCACACGCATCGTGATGCGTCGCAGTCCGATCGAGGCGCCTCATACCTCCAGACCTGACGAACCTCCACCCGCCGACTCGCCAGGTGGGTGACGGCGCACCCGTGGGCGGCGTCAGCAGTGCGGCCAGCCGATCCCTGCCCACCACCCCTGATCGCACGCCGCCGTTCGACCGGAACCCGGCCCACGGCGACATAGGTCCGGCCCCCGTGAAGGGCCCCTTGCCCGCGGACTGAACGATCGTTTAATATGCTGAACATGCGTTCAATCATGAGGGACGGCAACGATCGGACGAGTCGGGCCGTCATGCGCGACGAGGCCCTGCGGCTCTTCGCGGAGTCCGGGCCCGACGCGGTGTCCGTACGGCAGATCGCGCAGGCCGCCGGCGTGTCACCGGGGCTCGTACTGCACCACTTCGGCTCGAAGGACGGGCTGCGGCAGGACGTCGACCGGCATGTGCTCGCCGTCTTCGAGGCGGTGCTCGGCGAGGTCTCGGCGCACGGTCCCGAGGGCCCCGAGCAGACCAGGGGGCAGGCGCGTTCCCTCGGGGCCGCCGTACTGCGTCATCTGCCCGAGGATTCGCCGGTCCCCGCCTACCTGGGGCGGCTGCTGATGTCGGACGCCGAAGCCGGCCGGACCCTTTTCCGCCGGCTCTTCGAGCTCAGCCTGCGGACCCTGGAGGAGATGGAGCGGACCGGTCAGGCCGCACGCGGACGCGATCCGCAGGTGCGGGCCGCGTTCCTGCTCGTCAACGACCTCGCGCTGCTCCTCCTGCGACCACGGCTGACCGAGGTCCTGGGGACCGACCCGTTGTCCGCCGCGGGCCTCGAACGCTGGGCGCCGGAAGTACTGACCGTCTACGGCGGAGGACTGACCGCCGAGGGAACAGGTGATACGGCATGAAAGCAGTGATCTGCGGGGCGGGGATCGCAGGGCTCGCCCTGGCGCGTCGACTGGACGCGCTGGACTGGAACGTCGTGGTGCTGGAGAAGGCTCCCGGCCCCCGGACCCAGGGGTACATGGTCGACTTCTTCGGCCCGGGGTACGACGCGATGGAGGCCATGGGGCTCCTTCCGCGGCTGACGGAGCTGGCCTACCGCATCGATGAGGCGAGCTTCGTCGACGAGCACGGGCGTCGTCGCGCGGGCCTGGACTACACCCAGTTCTCGCGCGCGGTCGGCGGGCGGCTGATGAGCATCATGCGACCCGACCTGGAGCTGGCGCTGCGCGAGACGCTCCCGCCGGGCGTGGACCTGCGCTTCGGCACCGGCCCCGCGGGCATCGAGGAGACGCCCGACGAGGTGCGCGTGACCCTGGTCGACGGCAGCGTCGAACGGGCCGACCTGCTGGTCGGCGCCGACGGCGTCCACTCCACCGTGCGCGGGCTGGTCTTCGGCGACGAGGCGTCCTTCCTGAAGTACCGGGGGTTCCACACGGCCGCCTACGTCTTCGACGACCCGGACGTCTTCGAGCAGGTGCGGGGCCGGCTCTGCCTGACCGACACGGTCGATCGCCAGATGGGACTCTACGGCCTGCGCGACGGGCGGGTCGCCGCCTTCGGCGTGCACCGGTCCGAGAGCGGAGACGTCCCACGTGACACCCGCGAAGCCGTACGCCACGCCTACGACGGGCTCGGCTGGGTCGTCCCGCGCGCCTTGCGCAAGTGCCCTCCGTCCGGCGAGGTGTACTACGACCAGGTGGCGCAGATCGTGATGGACCGTTGGAGCAGGGGGCGCACGGTGCTGGTCGGAGACGCCGCCTACGCCGTGTCCCTGCTCGCGGGCCAGGGGGCCTCGCTCGGGGTCGCGGGAGCGTACGTGCTGGCCGAAGAACTCGGCCGGGCGTCGTCCGTGGCGGCCGGGCTGGCCGCATACGAGCAGCGCTGGCGCCCGGTGACCCTGGACAAGCAGGAGGCGGGCAGGGCGGCGGCCGAGTGGTTCCTCCCCGCGTCGCCGTCGCGCCTGCGCGCCAGGCGGGCGGCCATGCGACTGTCCGGACTGCCCGGAGTGGGGCGGCTCGTGGCCCGCTCGCTCTCCGGAAAACCGGCCGTCCTGGCCCGTGAGACCACGAGCGACCGCTAGGCCGTGCTTTAGGTCGGGCTCCGGTTCACGCTCCCATTCCTCGATGATCATGTTGTGGGGCGTGGGGATCTTTCTGATGAGCAGTGGTCGGTGCTGGAGTCGTTGCTGCCTGCGGCGGGTGCGAGTCGTAGGCAGCCGAGTCGGCGGCGGTTGATCGACGGGGTGCGTTGGCGGGTTCGAACCGGGGTGCCGTGGCGGGACCTTCCCGATGAGTACGGCCCTTGGCAGACCGTCTACGGGCTGTTCCGCCGCTGGCAGCGCGGGGGTGTCTGGGCCCGACTGTTGACGCCGTTGCAGACGCGGGCCGACGCGGCCGGGCTGATCACGTGGGAGGTGAATGTCGACTCCACCGTCTGCCTGGCTCATCAGCATGCCGCCGGTGCCCGCCGGGACGGGGCGAGGCAGAAGGAACCACCCGGCGGACTCGGCGTCGAGCCGGACGATCACGGGCTGGGCCGGTCCAAGGGCGGATTCACCACGAAGATCCATCTGGCCTGCGAGCAGGGCCAGAAACCGCTGGAGCACGGAGGCTGAGGTCAGGCCCTTGCCCGGACCGGCTCGCCCCAGCTCGGGCAAGGGCCTGATGCCAGAGCTGCCCACTGCACCCGCAGCGGGTGCTTAGCCGGCATCTGCCTCGGGCCTGGGCAGCTCGTCCAGGTCGAGGGTGTAGGTGCGTCCGTCGGCCAGCTCGATGGGCAGCTTGCCCGACCCGTACTTGTGGGTGTGCGCCGCGATGTAGCCGGAGCCGGTGGGCTGGGTGTGGACGACGACCTCCGCGGCGTACGGGTCCACCACCACATAGACCGGGATGCCGTAGCGTCCGTACTTCGCGGTGCAGTCGTCGTAGTCCTTGCGTGCGGAGGAGACCGACACCACTTCGGCGATCAGCAGGACGTCCTCGAAGCTGTAGCGCTTGCCCTGTCGCTGTGCGTCCTCCCGCAGGATCGCGAAGTCCGGGGCCGAGTTCTCGTCGGCGGGGAAGTCCAGATACACGTCGGAGGCGGTCTTCGCGTGCCGGCCGAGCGAGAGCGAGTCGATCTGCATCGACTTGATCGTGCTGGAGTGCTCAAAGCTCTGCGGAGTCATGACCACCTTCCCGTCAGTACCGAAGAAGACCACGTACCCAGCGGGGAACTCGGTGTGCATGACCGCGTCGACGCTCATCAACGGCTCCTTCCTGTCGCCTCTCAGGATATGGGGCCACGCTCCCGCCCGGGGTCCACGACGAGGTTGCCGGCCCAGCGAGAGCAGCAGGGTGCGCTCACGGAGCCGGAGATCGAAGCCGCACGTCGCGAGCTGTTCGGGGACGAGAACGCCGAGGACGCCGAGCGGGGCGCCGCGTGAAGGAGCAGCCGGCCCGCTCGCTGCTGCTCGACTCCGAAGCGCTCTCCCTGCTCCTGCGCAACGACCGCGGTACGGCGGCTCGTATCGAGGCATCCCGGCAGGCCGGGGTTCCCGTCCTCGTGTCCGCGCTGACCGTTGTCGAAGCCGTACACGGGAAGACCGATCTGGCGCGCTTGAAGCGGGTGCTCTCCCGGCTGCGCGTGGAACCGGTCAGCCAGGAGGACTCCCTGACCGCCGTGGAGCTGCTTCAGGACGCAGGGGGGTTGCACGGAGACAAGTCCGCGATCGACGCCCTCGTCGCCGCGCTCGCGCTCCGCGCCCCGGGCCCCGTGATCGTTCTGACCTCCGACCGTGACGACTGGTCGAAGCTCTGCGGGAAACGCGTGACCATCAGAGACGTGCAAGCACCGCCGGCTACTGGGTCTGTGAGTTCACTGGCACCGGTGGCACAAGGCACAGCCGGCGCCCAGCAGTACCGCCTCGAAGGCCTGCGGCTCCCCGGGACCACCGGAGCACCGGGATGCCGGGATGCCACAGGAGGCACGGCGAGGTCGCGTCCGCGAGACGGTTCGGTGTGCCCCCGTCCTTGCGTGGCGGCGCGCGGACGGGGCCCGGTCTCACTCCTTCGGCGCCTCGGGCTCCTCGACGAAGTCGACGCGCTTGAACTGCTTGTTCATCGACTTGGCCAGGAACCAGGTGGCCACGCCGAGGGCGGCGAAGACCACGAAGCCCAGCAGGCCGGGGGTCACCTTGGTCTCGTCGAGGGCGAGCTCGGCGGCGAGGTGGGTGAGGTTCACGGGGGCACTCATATCTCTATGGTGGCCCGGCTCACGGGGAGCCGGGCCATCGGGGGGGTCAGTCGCGCGTGTCGGCGGCCTCGGCCGCCAGGCTGGGGGCGCGCAGGCCGGCGAACAGGTCGTGCTCCGGCAGGTCGACGTCGACGAGGGTGCGGGCCAGCTCGTAGTCCTCGGTGGGCCAGACCTCGCGCTGGACGTCGAGCGGGACGCGGAACCACGGGCCGTCCGGGTCGATCTGGGTGGCGTGCGCGATCAGCGCCCGGTCCCGGGTCTCGAACCAGTCCTCGCAGCGGACCCGGGTGGTGATCTCGCGCTCCTTGCGGCCGCTCTTCTCCCAGCCCGCGATCCACTCGCCGTAGGGCGACTCCAGGCCGTGCTCGGTGAGGTAGGCGTGCAGGGCGCGGATCCGGCCCATCGGGAAGCCGTGGTTGTAGTAGAGCTTCAGCGGCTGCCAGGGCTCGCCGGCGTCCGGGTAGGCGTCCGGGTCACCGGCGGCGTCGAAGGCCAGCATGGTGATCTTGTGGGTCATGATGTGGTCCGGGTGCGGGTACCCGCCGTTCTCGTCGTAGGTCGTGACGACCTGCGGCTTGAACTCTCGGATCAGTCGCACCAGCGGCTCGGCCGCCTCCTTGACGTCCTGCAGGGCGAAGCAGCCCTCCGGCAGCGGCGGCAGCGGGTCGCCCTCGGGCAGGCCCGAGTCGACGAAGCCCAGCCAGGCCTGCCTGATCCCCAGGATCGCACGGGCCTCGTCCATCTCCTTGCGCCGGACCTCGTGGATGTTCTCCTCGATCTCCGGCCGCCCCTGCAGCTTGGGGTTGAGGACCGACCCGCGTTCCCCCCCGGTGCAGGTGGCCACCAGCACGTCCACCCCCTGGTCGACGTACATGGCCATGGTGGCCGCGCCCTTGCTGGACTCGTCGTCCGGGTGGGCGTGCACCGCCATCAGTCGCAACTGCTCAGTCAACGCGTGCGTTCCTTCCACAATGTCCGGGCGTCCCGCCCGCAAGGCCGGTCCGCCCATCGGTCTGAGCCGCTCGGTTCGGGGCCGCGTCACCGCGGGACCGGCCGGAGAGTGCGCCGCGGCGATCAGCCGCCGCGCCGCCGGCACGGCCGAGCCCCGCCCCCGCCGGACCGGCCGCGGGCGTGCCCCTCCTATAGTGACGGACTGGAGGAGCGTCGCATTCCCCCGGCATCACCGGGGCGTCGCCCGGCCCCGGGCCGGGAGCAGGCCCTCGCAGGAGAGGAACGAGCCCGATGACCGCAGGCATCACCACCCCGCAGCTGCCCGAGGGGCGCTACGGCCGGCGCGACGACCGCGAGACGGACCGCCGCCTCAAGGCGGTGGGCGCGGTCTGCGCCGTGGTCGCGCTCGGCCTGCTGGCCTGGCTCGGCGGCTCCTACCTGATCCGCGAGACCACGATGAACGGGCTCGTGCCGACCTTCGAGGCGGTCTCGGACGGCGAGATGAAGCTGCACCTGGCCGTGCGCAAGAGCGAGGGCACCTCGGGCAGCTGCACCGTCCGCTCACAGGGCGCGGACGGCGCGGTGGTCGGCGTGGCGGACTTCCCCGTCCCGGCCGGCGGCTCCAGCTACGACGCGTGGGTGAGTCTTCGGACGACCGCCCGCGGCACCACCGCCGAGCTGCTGGGCTGCACCCCGGCCAAGTGACCCCCGCCACGCGCCCCCGGGGCAGGGCGGTCGGGCGCCCGGCGGACCGGTCCGCAGGCCTCCCGGCCTGGTGATCGTCGGAGCCCCGCCGCCGAGCGGGCGCATATTCCATCTGGAGACCGGGAATCCGTAGAGGAGTCCTGCGGACCGGCTCCTGTACATCTCGGCGCAACGCCACCGTCAACGGCACGCCAACGGCCCTCCCGCTTGTCGGCGGGAGTTGTTAGGCTCGTGGTTTCGCCCCTTCCGCACCAAGAGGTACGGGAGCGGGCGTTGCTTTGTAGTTACGACCGATATCTCCACCACCGATATCTCCACCACCGACCTGCTGACGACTCACACCCTCAGCACAGCCCCAGCACCTACGAGGAGCACCTGTGACCCAGACCAGCGACCACGTGACCTGGCTCACTCAGGCCGGCTACGACCAGCTCAAGGCCGAGCTGGACCATCTGACCGGCACCTGGCGCATCGAGATCGCCCAGAAGATCGAGGCGGCGCGCGAAGAGGGTGACCTCAAGGAGAACGCCGGCTACCACGCCGCCAAGGAGGAGCAGGGCAAGTACGAGCTGCGCATCCGCCAGCTCACCCAGCTCCTGGAGCGCGCCAAGGTCGGCGAGGCCCCCGCGGACTCGGGCGTGGTGGCCCCGGGCATGGTCGTCACGGTCGCCTTCGACGGCGACGAGGACGACACGATGACCTTCCTGCTCGGCTCGCGCGAGATGGCCGGCAGCGACGACCTGGACATCTACTCGCCGCAGTCCCCGCTGGGCCGCGCCATCGACGGCAGGAAGGTGGGCGACGAGGCCGCCTACGAGCTGCCCAACGGCAAGCAGGCCTCGGTCAAGATCACCGATGTGAAGCCGCACAACGGCTGATCCCCGCCCTCGTGCGTCCGGCGCCACGTGTCCGGCCCCGCAGGCGTCCGGGGGCTCGGGCGCGCCGGGCGTCAGCCCGCGGCCGCGCGGTACTTGCGCACCGACAGCCAGGAGAAGACGGCGGTGATCAGCACCGACCAGAGCACCGACACCAGGGCGGCGTGCTGCATCGGCCAGGCGGAGTCCACCGGGCCGACCTGGTTGCCGAAGAGGTCACGGCAGGCCTGCACGGTGGCGCTGAAGGGGTTCCAGTAGGCGATCGGCTGCAGCCAGCCCGGCATCGAGCTGATCGGCACGAAGGCGTTGGAGATGAACGTCAGCGGGAAGAGCCAGATCAGCCCGGCCGAGGTGGCCGCCTCGGGGCTGCGCACCGAGAGGCCGATCAGGGCGCCGATCCAGGAGAAGGCGTAGCCGAGCAGGAGCAGCAGCCCGAACGCGCCCAGCGCCGACAGCACGCCGTCGTGGATCCGCCAGCCGACCGCCAGCGCCACCACCGCGAGCACCACCAGGGTGAAGGCGGTCTGGCAGAGGTCCGCCAGGGTGCGGCCGACCAGCACCGCGGAACGGGCCATCGGCAGCGAGCGGAACCGGTCCACCAGGCCCTTGGTCATGTCCTCCGCGATGCCGGCCGAGGCGCCGGCGGTGGCGAAGGTGACGGTCTGGGCGAAGATGCCCGCCATCAGGAACTGGATGTACGTGTCGGAGCTGGCCTGCGTCCCGGGGATCTGGATGGCCCCGCCCATGACGTACGAGAACAGCAGCACGAACATCACCGGCTGCATGAGCCCGAACACCACGATCTCGGGGATCCTGGTCATCCGGCGCAGGTTCCGCTTGGCGACCACCCAGGAGTCGTGCAGGGTGGCGGCCGCGCCCCGGCGCTGCCTGGGTACCGCACCGCCGATGGCGTGCTCGGTGGCGGTCGTCATCTCACAGCTCCTTGCCGGCCGCGACGGCCTGCTTGTCGGGGCCCGGACCGCTGCCGTCGTCGTCGCTGCGGCCGGCGCGGCCCTTGCCGTGCCCGTGGCCCCGGCCGCCCTTGCCGGCGGCGCCGCCCTCCTCCTCGGTCTCGGTGACGTGGCCGGTGAGGGAGAGGAAGACGTCGTCCAGGGTGGGCCGGCGCAGGCCGATGTCGTCGATCTCGATCGAGCGCGCGTCCAGCTCGCGGATGGCGTCCGCTAGCACCTTGGCGCCGCCGCTGACCGGCACGGTGATCCTGCGGGTGTTCTTCTCCACCGCCGGCTCGCCGAGGGCGTACGCGGAGAGCGCCGAGACGGCGTCGGCGACCAGGTCGGCACGGTGCACCACGACCTCGATCCGCTCGCCGCCGATCTGCGCCTTCAGCTGGTCGGCCGTCCCGCGGGCGATGACCCGGCCGTGGTCGACCACGGCGATGTCGTGGGCGAGCCGGTCGGCCTCCTCCAGGTACTGGGTGGTGAGCAGCAGCGTGGTGCCCTGCTCGACCAGGGTCTCGATCACCTCCCAGAGGGCGAGCCGGTTGCGCGGGTCCAGGCCGGTGGTCGGCTCGTCCAGGAACATCACCGGCGGCCGGACGACCAGCGCGGCGGCGAGGTCGAGGCGGCGGCGCATGCCGCCGGAGTAGGTCTTGGCGGTGCGGTCCCTGGCCTCGGTGAGGTTGAACCACTCCAGCAGCTCCAGCGCGCGCGCCTTCGCGTCACGGGCGCTCATCTGGTAGAGCTCGCCGACCATCTGGAGGTTCTCGAACCCGGTCAGGTACTCGTCGACCGCGGCGTACTGGCCGGAGAGCCCGATCAGGCTGCGGACCCGGTTCGGGTGCTTGAGCACGTCGACGCCGGCCACCGTGGCGCGGCCGGAGTCGGGGCGGAGCAGGGTGGTGAGGACGCGCACGGTGGTGGTCTTGCCGGCGCCATTCGGGCCGAGCAGCCCGAGCACCGTGCCCTCGGGGACGTCCAGGCTGACGCCGTCCAGGGCTCGTACGTCGCCGAAGGTCTTCACCAGGTTCTCGGCTTGGATGGCTGGCGCCATGGGCCTGCCTCATCTCCTCGGACGATATGAGCGATCTGTCCCACTCTGCCCCTGATCGAGGCGAGCAGGCGACCCGGTTTCACCGTGCCGCCACAGAACGCGATGTATCGCGAGTTTCGCAGCACGCGATATATCGCGTCAAGGGTCGGGGCTCCGCCATCGTGACGGGGCCCACCGACAACCGAGGGGCGGACGGCGAACGGGAGGCCTACCGGGAGACGACGTACCCCGCGTCGCGCAGCTCGCCGACCACCGCCGCGCAGTGCTCCGGCCCCTTGGTCTCCAGGTGGAGGTCCACCTCGACCTCGGCCAGCCCCAGTCGCGGGTCGATCCGCACGTGCGCCACGTCCAGCACGTTGGCGTCCAGCCGGGTCAGCACCCCGAGCAGGTCGGCCAGCGAGCCCGGCTTGTCCGCCAGCCGCACCCGCAGCGACAGGTAGCGGCCGGCCGCCGCCAGACCGTGCCGGAGCACCCGCTGCATCAGCTGCGGGTCGATGTTGCCGCCGGAGAGTACCGCCACCACCGGGCCCTCGAAGGCGTCCGGGTGCTCCAGCAGTGCCGCCACCGGGCTGGCCCCGGCCGGCTCGACCACCAGCTTCAGCCGTTCCAGGCCGAGCAGCAGGGCCCGGGAGAGCGAGTCCTCGGAGACCGTCCGGACCCCGTCCGCCAGGGTGTTGACCACCTCGAACGGGATGTCCCCCGGCCGGCCGACCATGATCCCGTCCGCCATGGTGGCGAAGTGCTCCAGCGAGACCGGGCGCCCCGCCGCCAGCGAGGGCGGGTACGCGGCCGCGCCCGCCGCCTGCACCCCGATCACCCGCACGTCCGGGCGCAGCGGCTTCACCGCTGCCGCGATCCCGGCCAGCAGCCCGCCGCCGCCCACCCCGACCAGGATGGTGCGCACCTCCGGGCACTGCTCCAGGATCTCCAGGCCGACGGTGGCCTGGCCGGTGACCACGTCCCAGTGGTCGAAGGGGTGGATGAACACCGCGCCGGTCGCCTCCGAGTACCGCTGCGCGGCCAGCAGCGCCTCGTCCACGGTGGCACCGTGCAACCGGACCTCGGCGCCGTACTCACGGGTCGCCGCCACCTTGGGCAGCGGCGCGGCCACCGGCATGAAGACCGTCGAGCGCACCCCGAGCAGGGAGGCCGCCAGCGCCACCCCCTGAGCGTGGTTGCCGGCGCTCGCCGCGACCACGCCGCCGGCCCGCTGCACCGGCGAGAGCCCCGCGATCCGCACGTACGCCCCGCGCAGTTTGAACGAGCCGGTGCGCTGGAGGTTCTCGCACTTCAGGTGCACCGGCGAGCCGATCAGCGCGGAGAGGTGGCGGCTGCCCTCCATCGGCGTGACCCGGGCGACCCCGGCGAGCATCTTCTGGGCGCCGCGGACGTCGTCGATGGTGATCGGCCAGCTGTGCATGGCAGCAGCCTACGACCGGCGGCACCGCCGACCGGGGATGTCGGGACTGTTCCCGGGCCCGTCCCCGCCGCGTACGCTGCTGGTTCTGAGCCTCTCTCACCGCACGACGATCGTGAGCCGCGATGACGACGCCCTCGCCCCAGGCCACCGACCGCACCGACCCCGTGCACACCCAGCTCCAGTACCAGCTCGCGGTGCTCGCCCGGCGGATGGAACAGGTCCGCAGCTCCGGCGGGTTGGGCGCCCTGGACCGGGCCGCCTACCTGCTGCTCGACCGGCTGGAGCGGCACGGGCCCGCCAACGTCAAGGCCCTGGCCGACGCGCTCGGCGTCGACTCCTCCACCGTCACCCGGCAGGTCGCCCCGCTGGTCGCGGCCGGCCTGGTCGGCCGGGTCCAGGACCCGGCCGACCGCCGCGCCGTCCGGCTCGCGCTGACCCCGCTCGGCGCCGGCCGGTTGGCCGAGGTCCTGGCCGGGCGGGCCGAGCTGGCCCGTCGGCTGCTGGCCGACTGGCCGCCCGAGGAGCAGCGCGCGTTCTGCGCCCTGCTGGCCCGCTTCAACCGCTCCATGGAGTCGTACACGGCGGGCCGGCAGGGCGCCTGACCGTTGCGGGGCCTGGTCAGCCGAGGGCCTGCTGCAGGTCGGCCAGCAGGTCGTCGATCGACTCGATGCCGACCGACACCCGGACCAGGTCCGCGGGGACCTCCAGGGCCGAGCCGGCCACCGAGGCGTGGGTCATCCGGCCCGGGTGCTCGATCAGCGACTCCACGCCGCCCAGCGACTCGCCGAGGGTGAACAGCTGCGCGCGGTTGCAGACCTCGACCGCCGCCTCCTCGCCGCCGTCGACGCGGAAGGAGACCATGCCGCCGAAGGCCTTCATCTGCTTGGCGGCGATGTCGTGGCCGGGGTGCTCCGGCAGGCCCGGGTACAGCACCTGGCTGACCTTCGGGTGGCCGGCCAGCAGTTCGGCGACCTTCTCGGCGTTGGAGCTGTGCCGGTCCATCCGGACGCCGAGGGTCTTGATGCCGCGCAGCACCAGCCAGGCGTCGAACGGGCCGGAGACCGCGCCCATCGCGTTCTGGTGGTACGCGACCTCCTCGCCGAGGGCCGCGTCGGCCAGCACCAGGGCACCTCCGACGACGTCCGAGTGCCCGCCCATGTACTTGGTCGTGGAGTGCACGACCGCGTCGGCGCCGAGCGCGATCGGCTGCTGCAGGTACGGGCTGGCGAAGGTGTTGTCGACGACCAGCAGCGCGCCGGCGCCGTGCGCGATCTCGGCGAGCGCGGTCAGGTCGGTGATGCCCAGCAGCGGGTTGGACGGGGTCTCCACCCAGACCGCGCGGGTGTTGGGACGCAGCGCCTCCCGGACGGTGGCGAGGTCCTGGGTGTTGGCGACGGAGAACTCGACGCCCCAGCGGGTCAGGACCTTGGCGAACAGCCGGAAGGTGCCGCCGTAGGCGTCGTTGGGGATCACGATGTGGTCGCCCGGCTTGAGGACGGTGCGCAGCAGGGTGTCCTCGGCCGCGAGGCCGGAGGCGAAGGCGAGGCCGCGGGCGCCGCCCTCCAGCGCCGCGAGGCACTCCTCCAGCGCGGTGCGGGTCGGGTTGGCGCTGCGGCTGTACTCGTAGCCGCCCCGCAGGCCGCCCACCCCGTCCTGCTTGTAGGTGGACACCTGGTAGATCGGCGTGACGACGGCCCCGGTCTGGGGGTCTGCTTCCTGACCCGCGTGGATGGCGAGGGTCTCGAAGCCCTGGGGAAGCTGGTGCTCGGTCATGTGTCCGAGCGTAGTGGCCGAACGCCGGGCCGCCTCCCGGAAGGGCGGGAGTGCCCGGAATCCGCGGGCGGCCGTCCGCGTTGAAACCTGCGCCACCCTTCCCGACCCGATGGAGCAGGCCGTGCTGTTCAACCGCGTCAAGACCTCGCTCGTCCCCGCCGACCAGGCACTGCCCGGCCGGGAGTCGCCGGCCTTCACCCTGCGCGAGCCGCACACGGTGCTGGGCAACCCGCTCACCGGCCCGTACCCGGAGGGGCTGGAAGTGGCCGATTTCGGCCTCGGCTGCTTCTGGGGTGCCGAGCGCACGTTCTGGCGCCTGCCGGGCGTCTGGACGACGCTGGTGGGCTACCAGGGCGGATTCACCCCCAATCCGACGTACGACGAGGTGTGCAGCGGGTTGACCGGGCACACCGAGGCGGTCCGGGTCGTCTTCGACCCGGCGGTGATCCCGTACGAGCGGCTGCTGAAGACCTTCTGGGAGGCGCACGACCCCACCCAGGGAAACCGGCAGGGCAACGACGTCGGCACCCAGTACCGGTCCGCCGTCTACACCCACTCGCCGGCCCAGGCGGCGGCCGCGGCGGCCACCCGGGACGCCTTCCAGCCCGCGCTGACCGCCATCGGGCTGGGCCCGGTCACCACCGAGATCGCCCCGGCCGGCCCGTTCTACCCGGCCGAGCCGTACCACCAGCAGTACCTGTCCGACGCCAAGAACCCGAACGGCTACTGCGGCCTCGGCGGCACCGGCGCGAGCTGCCCGATCGGGGTCGCCCGCACCGGGGGCTGAGCGGACGGGCAGCTGGGGCGCCGGCGGCGCAGACTGGAAGGACCAACCGGCAGGCCCCGTCACCGAGCGCTGGTGGCGGGGCCCGTCGCCGTCCCGAGGAGGAACCGATGGCCGGTCTCGTCCGCAGGAGCTTCGACGATCCCGAGGAGGTCCGCCCCTTCGAGGCGGGCATGGGGGAGGTCCGCCTGGTCAACCAGGAGGGCGGCGCGGTCGGCCGTGGGGTGTTCCGGCCGGGCTGGCGGTGGACCGAGCACATCAAGCCGATCGCGGGCACCGAGACCTGCCAGGCGGCGCACACGGGGTACGTGCTCTCCGGCCGGATGAAGATCGTGATGGACGACGGCGAGGAGGCGGAGTTCGGCCCCGGCGACTTCATGATCTGCCCGCCCGGCCACGACGCCTGGGTCCTCGGCGACGAGCCCTGCGTCGTGATCGACTGGCAGGGCTTCGCCGACTACGCCAAGCGCTGACCCCGCCCGGGTCCGCCGCCACCGCCCCGCCGGGCTGCCCGGCCGGGGCGGTGGGGCGTCTTCCGGGCGTGCGGGCGGCGTGCGGGCGGGGCGTGCGGGCCGGGCGGCCCTGGGCTCAGAGCGCGCTGCCGGCCTTCCAGGCGGCCCAGCCCATGTTCCAGCCGTTCAGCCCGTTGGACGGCTCGACGGTCCTGTCGCCGGAGTTCACCACCTCGACCACGTCGCCGATCATCGAGCTCTTGTAGAACCTGGCGCCGTCCGCGCCCTGGTCCTGCGCGCCCTTGACGTCGCGGAGGCCGACGCAGCCGTGGCTGGTGTTCTGGCTGCCGAAGATCGACGGCGAGGACCAGTAGTTGCCGTGGATGAAGGTGCCGGAGGTGGTGAGCCGCTGGGCGTGCGGCACGTCGGAGATGTCGTACTCGCTGCCCAGGCCGACGGTCTGCGAATTCATCCGGGTCTGCTGGAACTGCTCGGAGATGACCATCTTGCCGCCCCAGGTGCGGTACTCGGTCGAGCCCCCGGAGATCGCGTAGACCGCGCTCACCTGGCCGTCGGTGGTGACGGTGAGCTTCTTCGCGGCGAGGTCGGCGACGCTGGTCTGGGCACGGCCGACGGTGAAGCGGACGTCCTTGGACTGCGTGCCGTAGACGCCCTTGGCGCCCTGGACGTCCTTGAGCCGGAGCTTGAGGGTGACCTCGGTGCCCTTGGCCCAGTACTCCTGCGGCCGGAAGTCGAGGCGGGTGCTGGAGAACCAGTGCCCGACGATCTCGACGCCCGGCTCGGCTATGACGGTGATCGCCTGCTGGACGGCCCGGCGGTCGGTGACCGGCTTGCTGAAGTTGATCGAGACCGGCATGCCGACGCCCACGACGGATCCGTCCTCGGGGGTGAAGTAGCCGACGAAGGTGTTGGCCGGGGTGGCCGTGGTGAAGGTGGCGTTGGCGTTCGCCTCCAGCCGGTCCTTGTCGGTGGCCGTGGCGGTGACGGTGTACTTGGTGCCGCTGACCGGCGCGGTGGCCGAGGTCCAGCCGGTGCCGTCCGCGGAGAGCTCGCCGGCCAGCGCCTTGCCGGCCGAGTCGACGACCTTGACCGTGCCCAGCGTGCCGCCGGTGACGGTGACCTTGACCGGGTCGCTGAAGCTGGCGGCGGTGGCACCGTCGGCGGGCGTCACGGTGATCACGGCCACCGAGGTCTTCGGCGAGCTGCTCGCCCCGGCCGCCGCCCCGTTCCCGCCCGCCGAGGAGCCGGATCCGCCCGAGGAGCCGGACCCGCCGGCCGGGCCGCCGCCCTCGTCGCCCTTGCTGTCGTTGCAGGCCGCCAGCAGCAGCACCGGTGCGCCGATCAGCCCGGCCAGCACGCCGCGCCGACTCCAGTGCCCGCCGGCCGCCCGGCCCCGCCCGTCCCGTGGTGTCACGTCGCGCTCTCCCTGCTGATCATCCCGGGCATTACGGATACAAGAACGCAATCCACCCCTTCACGGTTCCATCACCAACGGGAGACGTTGGTATGAGACTACTCAACTGGCCGCCAAACATGCCAAATATGGACAGAGCGCCCGACCTGCGCGGGCAGGTCGGGCGCTCACGAGCCGTGGCGGGCGGGCGGCTACTCGGCGGACTCCTCCACCGTGTACTCGTCCCAGCCCTCGCCCTCCGGGTCGAACTCGGTCTGGGCGGACTCCCAGGTCGCGGAGGCGAGCTCCACGCCCGGGACGTCGCCGAGGAGGGCGACCGGGTCGATGAAGTGGGCGAGCGAACCCGACGGGTCCACCTCGATGGCCTCGACGGACTGGGCGCGCTCGTCGTCGTCGAGGTACTCGTCGTCCGCCACCTGCTGCAGGGCGGCCGCCTTCAGCGCGCCCTCGTCGGTGATCTCGGCGATGAGCTCGATGCTGAGCCGGACGTAGCGCGGGGCGTCCTGGCCGGTCGTGTCAGTGCTGGTCATGCGTGCGAGCGTACGGGAAACCACCCGCAGGCACCGGACCGCGGCACCCCGGACGCGCACCGCGGCATCCGGCGCCCATCAGCACCCCGGCAACCAGCAGGGCCGGCCCCTCCGGAGAAGGACCGGCCCTGCCGCCTCCGCCGGGGCTCCCCCACCCGGGAGCCGCGGAGACGCGCCGAGCGGCGCGGCGGTTGCCGCGGGAGCCACCGCACCCTGACACCGGCTGGAGCCGGGCAGGAGCGGGACGACGGCGCCTCCCGCGGACGGGACACGGCCGGCCGGATCAGGGCCGACCTGCGTGTCCTGAGACGACCACGCCCACCGGGGAGCCGCTCCCGGTCGGTCGCCGTCGCCTCGCTCGGCATCTCGCCGTCGACCCCAACGATGCACGAGCCGTGTTAAGCGCGTGCTGCGCGCAGGTGACGCGGATGTACCACTTCACCCGCGGACGAACCCTCAGCCGCGGCGGCGCGGAGCCGGGCTGACCCGGGGTCAGTGACCGGTTCGGCTGGTGAGGAAGCCCAGCAGGTCCTGGCGGGTGACGATGCCCTGCGGCTTGCCCTCGACCAGCACCACCGCGGCGTCGGCCTTCTCCAGCACGGTCATCAGGTTGGTGACGGTCTCGCCCGAGCCGACCACCGGCAGCGGCTTGGACATCACCTTGTCCAGCGTGTCGGTCAGCTGGATCTCGTTCGAGAAGACGCCCTCCAGCAGCAGCTTCTCCACCACCGAGCCGACCACCTCGCCCGCCATGATGTCGGGGTGCCCGGCGCCGGGGGAGACCACCGGCATCTGCGAGACGCCGTACTCGCGCAGCACCCGGACCGCCTCGGCGACGGTCTCGTTCGGGTGCATGTGGACGAACTGCGGGATGCCCTCGTGCTCGATGGCGTCCTTGCGGGCCAGCACCTCGCCGATGTGCGCCTCGTCGGTGGCCGACGGCAGGAAGCCGTAGTCGGCCATCCAGTCGTCGTTGAAGATCTTGGACAGGTAGCCGCGGCCACCGTCCGGCAGCAGCACGACCACGACGTCGTCCGGGCCCAGGTCCCGGGCGACCTCCAGCGCGGCCACCACGGCCATGCCGCAGGAGCCGCCGACCAGCAGGCCCTCCTCCTTGGCGAGGCGGCGGGTCATCTGGAACGAGTCCTTGTCGGAGACGGCGACGATCCCGTCCGCGACGTTGCGGTCGTAGGCGGTCGGCCAGAAGTCCTCGCCGACGCCCTCGACCAGGTACGGCCGGCCGGTGCCGCCGGAGTACACCGAGCCCTCCGGGTCGGCGCCGATCACCTTG
Source organism: Kitasatospora hibisci (assembly GCF_043950205.1). Classification (NCBI taxonomy): domain Bacteria; kingdom Bacillati; phylum Actinomycetota; class Actinomycetes; order Kitasatosporales; family Streptomycetaceae; genus Kitasatospora; species Kitasatospora hibisci. The sequence goes on from NZ_CP171642.1 coordinate 3,375,534, forward strand.
ACCTTGCCGCCGGAGACCTCCTTCAGGTAGTTGCCGGTGCCGGAGATGGTGCCGCCGGTGCCGACGCCGGCCACGAAGTGAGTGATCTTCCCCTCGGTCTGCTCCCACAGCTCCGGGCCGGTGGAGTAGTAGTGCGAGGCCGGGTTGTCCGGGTTGGAGTACTGGTCCGGCTTCCAGGCGTTGGGCGTCTCGCGGACCAGGCGGTCGGAGACGTTGTAGTAGGAGTCCGGGTGCTCCGGGGCGACCGCGGTCGGACAGACGACCACCTCGGCGCCGTACGCGCGCAGCGTGTTGATCTTGTCGGTGGACACCTTGTCGGGGCAGACGAAGATGCACTTGTAGCCCTTCTGCTGGGCCACGATCGCCAGGCCGACGCCGGTGTTGCCGGAGGTCGGCTCGACGATGGTGCCGCCGGGCTTCAGCGCGCCCGAGGCCTCGGCGGCCTCGATCATGCGCATCGCGATCCGGTCCTTCACCGAGCCGCCGGGGTTGAAGTACTCGACCTTCGCCAGCACGGTCGCGCTGATGCCCTCGGTGACCTTGTTCAGCTTGACCAGCGGCGTGTTGCCGACCAGGTCGATGATCGAGTTGTGGTACCGCACGGGGGTCCTCCCGGTCTGTGGGCATGCGAGTGCTTTCGGTACTGCAAAGCCTAGGGCGTGCCACCGGCCCCAGCCCTCCCCTACGGCACACCCGTCACGGACCCCGCCCCGGGGACCGGCGCCGCATGCCCCTGCCACGAATGGCCCACCCCCGTCGTAGGCCGCCGCCAACGCGGGTAGGAGGGGTTGTATCAGGTGCACTGGAGATGCCCCGCCGGGGGCGGCACGACGACGTGAAGGGGGCACCGGATGCCAGGGGCACAGGAGTCGCGGGCCCGGGTGGCCCGCCGGATCGCCACCGCGGCCGCCTACGGCGGCGGTGGGCTCGGCCTGCTGGGGGTCGGCCTGGTCGGCGTGCTGCTGACCGAGAGCAAGCTGGCCATCCAGGCCATCGGCATGCTGGAGGGCGACCCGCCCAAGGCCAACGGCGTCTACGGCGAGGCGTTCGCCGACGGCACCGAGCTCCAGCCCCCGCTGGTCCTGGCCTTCCTCGGCGACTCCACCGCCGCCGGCCTCGGCGTGCTGCGGGCCCGCGAGACCCCGGGCGCGCTGCTCGCGGCGGGCCTGGCCTCGGTGGCCGAACGGCCGGTCCGGCTGGTCAACGTGGCCTTCTCCGGCGGGCGCTCCGTCGACCTCTCCGGCCAGCTGGAGCTGGCTCTGCCGCACCGCCCCGACATCACCGTGATCATGATCGGAGCCAACGACGTCACCCGGCACAGCCCGGCCCAGCTCGCGGTGCGCCAGCTCGGCGAGGCGGTCGCGGCGCTGCGCGCCAACGGCAGCGAAGTGGTCGTCGGCACCTGCCCCGACCTCGGCACCATCAAACCCGTGCGCCCGCCGCTGCGCTGGGTCGCCCGGCGGCTCAGCCGACAGCTGGCGGCCGCGCAGACCATCGCCGTGGTGGAGGCGGGCGGCCGGACGGTCTCGCTCGGTTCGCTGCTCGGGCCGGAGTTCGCGGCGCGTCCGGAGATGTTCGCGGCCGACCGCTACCACCCCTCGGCCCAGGGCTACGCGACGGCGGCGATGGCCGTCCTGCCGTCGGTCTGCGCCGCACTCGGCCTCTGGCCGGAGGAGGAGCGGCCGGCCGGCCAGGTCCCGGGCGAGTCGGTGCTGCCGGTGGCGGTGGCCGCGGCGGCCGCGGCCGGCCGGTCGGGCACCGAGGTGGCCGCGGTCGGTGCCGAGGGTACGGTCCGGCGCTGGGCACTGCTGCGGCAGCGGCTGCGGGTCGGCCTGCCGGCCGCCTCGGCGGAGCCCGCCGGGGAGGCCGGCCGGTCCCGGTCCGCGGACCGGAGCGCCACGGGCCCGAGCACCAAGGCAGGGGGCCCCGCGGACGGGAGCCCCCTGGACGGGAATACGTCGGCCAGCTCACACGCTGCTGCGGGTGACGCCTGAACTACCAGGCGGTAACTTTCCTCCCGGACGTCCCCGCCCGCCCGGCCCCGGGTCGGCCGGCCGCCCGGGCGCCCCTGCCCGAAGGACAGTCCGAAGGTCACTCAGCGAGGAGCCCGCCATGCCCGAAGCCGTCATCGTCAGCGCCGCCCGTTCGCCGATCGGCCGGGCCTTCAAGGGCTCGCTCAAGGACGTCCGCCCGGACGACCTGACCGCGCACGTCATCGGCGCCGCCCTGGCCAAGGTGCCGCAGCTCGACCCGCGCGAGATCGACGACCTGATGCTGGGCTGCGGCCTCCCCGGCGGCGAGCAGGGCCACAACCTGGCCCGCATCGTGGCCGTCCAGATGGGGATGGACTACCTCCCCGGTGCCACCATCACGCGTTACTGCTCCTCCTCGCTGCAGACCACCCGGATGGCGCTGCACGCGATCAAGGCCGGCGAGGGCGACGTCTTCATCTCGGCCGGTGTCGAGACCGTCTCGCGCAGCATCCACGGCACCTCGGACGGCATGCCGGGCACCATGAACCCGCTCTTCGACGAGGCCCAGGCCCGCACCGCCAAGCGCGCCGAGGAGGGCGGCGGCGAGTGGCACGACCCGCGCGAGGACGGCCTGCTGCCCGACGCCTACATCGCGATGGGCCAGACCGCGGAGAACCTGGCCGCGCTCAAGGGCATCACCCGCGCCGAGCAGGACGAGTTCGGCGTCCGCTCGCAGAACCTCGCGGAGGCCGCCATCAAGGCCGGCTTCTGGGAGCGCGAGATCACCCCGGTCACGCTGCCGGACGGCACCGTGGTCAGCAAGGACGACGGCCCGCGCGCCGGCGTCACCGTGGAGGGCGTCTCCGGCCTGAAGCCGGTGTTCCGCCCGGACGGCACCGTCACCGCCGGCAACTGCTGCCCGCTGAACGACGGCGCCGCCGCACTGGTCATCATGTCCGACACCAAGGCCCGCGAGCTCGGCATCACCCCGCTCGCCCGGGTGGTCTCCACCGGCGTCAGCGCGCTCTCCCCCGAGATCATGGGCTACGGCCCGGTCGAGGCCTCGAAGCAGGCGCTCAGGCGCGCCGGGCTGACCATCGACGACATCGACCTGGTCGAGATCAACGAGGCGTTCGCAGCCCAGGTCATCCCGTCCTACCGGGACCTCGGCATCGACCTCGACAAGCTGAACGTCAACGGCGGCGCCATCGCGGTCGGCCACCCGTTCGGCATGACCGGCGCCCGGATCACCACCACGCTGATCAACTCGCTGCAGTGGCACGACAAGCAGTTCGGCCTGGAGACCATGTGCGTCGGCGGCGGCCAGGGCATGGCGATGGTCATCGAGCGGCTCAGCTGAGCCCCGCATTGCGCACACCGCACGACCGCGTCAACCCCCGGGGGTCCAGACCACCCGTTTGGAGTGACACAGAGTAATTGAGGGCCGGATCACACCGCGAGGTCGATCCGGCCCTCCTTTCTTTCGATTCCGGACCGGAAATCGACGGTGCGGAGCGGATCAACTCCGCAGCGTAGAACGGTGTTACCTAACAATTTGGGGACAAGGGCGAATGTCTCGGACAAATTAGACATTCGCCACTGCGGTAACAGCGCCGCATGCGGCAGTGTGGAGACGTAACCCCGTTCCACTCCTCCCTAGGAGTACGTTCCGTGAGCGCCGTCTACACCATCCTGCTGCTGATCCTGATCGCCGTGTCGACCGCCGTGCTGCTCCACATCCGGGGACTCTCCCGCCGGCTGGACGCGCATGCCGCGGCCGCCGCCGCACCCGCACCGGTCGACGAGGCGGCGATACGCCGCGCCGTCGCCGAGGCGCTCGCCGCCGACCGCGAGCGGGAGATCACCGAGGCCCGGGCGTTCTGGGCCGAGCAGGAGGCCCGCGCGGCCGAGGACGCGCCGCTGTTCGACTCCCCGTTCGCGAGCGTGCTCGGCACCACCGACGAGTGGCCGCTCTTCTTCCCCCGCCCGACCGGGCCGCAGGAGGCCGCCGACAACGCGGGCACGATGGACCCGGAGTTCGGCGAGGCGCTGCGCTCCGCGCTGGAGGACCTGATCAACGAGGGCGGCGTCGCCCCGACCGGGCCCGGCACCGACGGCGGCGCCCCGGTGCGGCCCGGCCACCCGGCGGCCGGCCACCCGGCCGGTCACCCGGCCGCGGACGCCGGCGGCGACGCTCGGTCCCGCCGCGAGGCCGACCTGCTCGCCACCGGTCTGGAGGCCGGCCTGCTGGACACCGACGCGGCCGTCGAGGAGGCCCCGGCGGCCGCCCCGGACCCGCGCCGCCACCCCTCGCACCCCGACTTCGTGCCGAGCCAGGCGCCGTCCCGCGAGTGGACCGACACCCGGCTGACCGCGCTGGCCGAGGACCGCATCGCCCTGGTGGACGTCCGTCCCGGCCCGCTCGGCACCCTGGACGTGTACGCCTTCGCCGACGGCACCACGCTCTGCGTGGCCCCCGGCGACCGCGAGGCCGCGTACCGGCTGATCGATGCCGTCCGAGCCGGCGAGGACGTCCGACTGCTCGGCGGCTCCCGGTTCTCCGGCTCCTACTCGCTGACCTTCGCCACCGACGAGGACGCCGTCTACGTGCTCGCCGACCGGGTGGTCGCCAGCATCTGACCCGAGCGGCCGCCGACGGCCGCCGCACACGCCGCACCCGAAGCCGGCCGGATCGAAGGGGTTACCGATCCGGCCGGCCCATCGTCACCCGCTCGCCGGAGTCGCCCGCTCGCCTTCGGGCACCGGGGCCGGACAGGTCGGTGCCGTGGGCCCGGGGTCAGGTGCAGAGCGTGGTGGTGGCCGCCACCCGGGCCAGGGCCGCGGCGAGCACCGCCGCGGCCGGCGCGGGCCCGCCCGGCGCTTCCGGGAGCGGCACCGGCACCTCCGCCGGCAGCGCGGCCAACGCGGCCGCCAGGTCGTGCCCCGCCACCGCCAACTGGTCCCCGACCGCGAAGGCCCCGGCGTCCGGGAACTCCCGCACCGGGCCGCCCTCGGCGCTCTGTGCGGCCGTCGCCAGCCACCGGGCGAGCGCCAGTGCGGCCGCCGCCCGCGAGGGGTGGCCGGGCACCGCGCCCAGCAGGCGGCCCTGCGGCATCGAGCGGAAGCGGTCCGCCAGGGAGTCGACGGCTTCGACGAGGGGGGCTGTCTCGGGCATACCGGGAGCCTAACCAGCCCGGGCCGGCCCGAAAGCCGCCGGGCCCCGGAGCACTCGGCTCCGGGGCCCGGCGGCAGCGCGCCCCTGCCGGATACGGCCCGCGGCGCGGAGGTCCTGCGGGGTCAGTCGTCGCCGCGCAGGATGGCGATCAGCCGCAGCATCTCGACGTAGATCCAGACCAGCGACAGGGTGAGCCCGAAGGCGGCCCGCCAGGCCTCCTTCTGCGGGGCGCCCTGCGCGATCGCCTCCTCGATGGCCGCGAAGTCCAGGGAGAGGAAGAACGCGCCGAGGCCGATGCCGATCAGCCCGACCACGATGCCCAGCGGACCGGAGCGCAGGCCCATGTCCGCGCCGAACATCCCGGCGACCATGTTGACGAGCATCAGCAGCACGAAGCCCATGGCGATCGCGATGCCGATCCGCGTGTAGCGCGGGGTGACCCGGATCCGGCCGGTCTTGTAGGCGATCAGCATCGCCGCGAAGACCGCCGCCGTTCCCAGCACCGCCTGGATCGCGATGCCCGGCCAGATGGTGTTGAACACCTTGGTGACGGCGCCGAGCGCGAAGCCCTCCAGGCCCGCGTAGAGCAGGATCAGCGGCGGGCTGACGCTGCGCTTGAACGAGATCACCATGCCGACCACGAAGGCGATCAGCGAGGCGCCGACGGCGAAGCCGTAGTTGCGGTCGGGCAGCGCGAACCACGCCACGCCGCCGGCGGCGACCAGGGTGAGCAGCGTCATCGCGGTACGCGCGACCACGTCGTCGAGCGTCATCCGACCGGTCGCCAGCGGACCGGCGGAGGGCGCGCGGTACATCTCCACCAGCTGGTCGTCGGTCAGCGGCTGCTGTCCCGGGGCCTGCTGGGCGTACGGGTTGTTGCCGTACGGGTTGTTGTCGTACGGACCGCTCTGGCCGTAGGGGTTGGTGGCGTAGGGGCTCCCGGCCTGCGGGGCCTGCGTGGTGCCGAAACCCGCGTAGCCGGACTCGCGGGAGAAGGACCCCTCCCGCGAGAAGACCGGGTTGCTGCTTCTCATTGCTCATTCCCTCCGTGGCGGCACTGCACCGCACGAGGCACAAGGGTAATGGCTTGGCAAAGGAATCGGCATACGCCGCGAGGAGGATCCGCCGAACAGCACCCGTCGGGGACGCCGGATCGGCGCCCCCGCGAGAACGGTGCCCGGAGCCGGACTCGAACCGGCACGGCCTTTCGGCCAAGCAGTTTTAAGCTGCCCGTGTCTGCGTTCCACCATCCGGGCGTCCTGGACCGGCCGCAGCGGTGGCGGGAGCCGGTGCTCCGTTCCGTCGAGGCCACCCCTGAGCCTAGTCGCCCGCATCGCTCTTTCGCATGTTCCCAGCCGGGGAAGTTGTCATGTTTCCTTGCCATCTGACGAACAGTTCGCGATTCGGCCAGGGAAGGCGCAGGATCCGGCCACCGCACTCCGGTCAGGGTCGGTGTCATACCGGAGGATGAGGGCCCCACCTGGGCGTACGCCCAGCGGCGGTCAGGCCAACCGTCCGGCGGAGCGACGAGAACGCGTGATCGCAGGGCGGAGCATGGAGGTACGGCCGGAAGCCCCCTGGGGCCCGGCCGCCCAGCCGTCCCGGCGCCGTCCGCAGCCCGCGATCCCAAGGAGCACCCCCGTGACCACGCCGACCGCAACCGCCGTCCGCACCGGCCGGGCGGCCGCCCGCGCCACCGGCCTGAACAAGGTCTACGGGGAGGGGGAGACCCGCGTCGTCGCCCTCGACAACGTCACCGTGGCCTTCGCCCAGGGCGAGTTCACCGCCATCATGGGCCCCTCCGGCTCCGGCAAGTCCACCCTCATGCACTGCATGGCCGGCCTCGACACCGTCTCCTCCGGCTCCTCCACCATCGGCGACACCGAACTCGTCGGCCTCAAGGACAAGCAGCTCACCCAGCTGCGCCGCGACCACATCGGCTTCATCTTCCAGGCCTTCAACCTCCTCCCCACCCTCACCGCCCTGGAGAACATCACCCTCCCGATGGACATCGCCGGCCGAAAGGCCGACAAGGCCTGGCTCGACCGCGTCGTCGACACCGTCGGCCTCTCCGGCCGCCTCTCCCACCGCCCCAGCCAGCTCTCCGGCGGCCAGCAGCAGCGCGTCGCCTGCGCCCGCGCCCTCGCCGGCAAGCCCGACATCGTCTTCGCCGACGAACCCACCGGCAACCTCGACTCCCGCTCCGGCGCCGAGATCCTCTCCTTCCTCCGCAACTCCGTCCGCGAACTCGGCCAGACCGTCGTCATGGTCACCCACGACCCCGTCGCCGCCGCCTACGCCGACCGCGTGGTCTTCCTCGCCGACGGCCGCATCGTCGACGAACTCACCCACCCCACCGCCGACACCGTCCTGGACCGCATGCGCCGCTTCGACGCCAAGGGCCGGACCAGCTGACGCCCCACCCGCAGCAGCCCGCCCCTCCGCAGACCACAGGACACCCCATGTACCGCACCGCACTGCGCAACGTGCTCGCCCACAAGGGCCGACTGCTGATGACGGCTCTGGCCGTCATGCTCGGCACCGCCTTCGTCGCCGGCACCATGGTCTTCTCCGACACCTTCGGCAAGGCCATGCGGGACAGCAACTCCAAGAGCTACTCGGACGTGTCGGTCCAGATCGTCGACCACGCCGCGGGCACCGACGCGACCGCCCGGGAGAAGAGCGAGAAGAGCCCCGCCACCCTGACCGACGCGACCGTTCAGGAGCTCGCGGCCCTGCCCGGGGCCGCCGGCGCCCGCGGTGTGGTGAGCGGGTTCACCGGCGTCGCCGACAAGAGCGGCAACCTGATCGGCAAGGCCTGGGCCGCCAAGGGCGCCAACTACTCCCCCGGCGCGGACGGCCGGGACGCCCGCTACCCGCTGGTCGAGGGCCAGGGCCCGAAGACGGCCGAGGAGATCGCGCTCGACCGCGGGACCGCCGAGAAGGGCGGCTACAAGGTCGGCGACACCGTCCGGGTCGCCTCCAACGGCCCGGTCGTGGAGGCGAAGCTCACCGGTGTGTTCAGCACCGACGACCCGGTGGTGAACTCCGGCGGCACGCTCACCCTGTTCGACCGCGCCACCGCCCAGCAGCTGCTGCTGGAGCCCGGCCGCTACAGCAGCATCGTGCTCGGCGCCAAGCCCGGCACCAGCGAGAGCGCGCTGCTCGCCCAGGCCGAGCAGAAGCTCCCGGACGGCGACCAGATCGACGCCGAGACCGGCCAGCAGCTCAAGGACCACGAGCAGAAGATGATCGAGTCCGGCACCGCGAGCATGCGGACCATGCTGCTCGCCTTCGCCGGGATCTCCCTCTTCGTCGGCGTCTTCATCATCGCCAACACGTTCACCATGCTGGTCGCCCAGCGCACCAGGGAGCTCGCCCTGCTGCGGGCGATCGGCGCCAGCCGCAAGCAGGTCACCCGCTCGGTGCTGGTCGAGGCCCTGGTGATCGGCACCGTCTCCGCCGCGGCCGGACTGGTAGCCGGCATCGGGATCGGCGCCGGTCTGCAGTCCCTGGTCGGCGCGCTGGACAGCGGCATGCCCAGCGGCCCACTGGTCGTCAAGCCGGTGACGGTGGCGGTCACCCTGGTGGTCGGCGTCCTGGTCACGGTGCTCTCCGCCCTGCTGCCCGCGATGCGCGCCTCCCGGATCGCGCCGGTCGCCGCGATGAGCAGCGGCGACCAGCCCGGCACCCAGAAGAGTCTGGTGGTGCGCAACACCATCGGTTCGGTGCTGGCCGCCGGCGGTGTCGCGCTGATCGCCTTCGGCGCCTCCACCGGCAACAGCGACGGCCGGATGCCGGTCGCGTTCGGCGCCCTGCTCGCCCTGGTCGGCGTCTTCATCCTGCTGCCGCTGCTCTCCCGCCCGGTGATCGCCCTGGTCGGCCCGGTCCTCGGCCGGCTGTTCGGGACTCCCGGCAAGCTCGCCCGGCAGAACGCCGTCCGCAACCCGCGCCGCACCGCCGCCACCGCGGCCGCGCTCACCATCGGCCTGACCCTGGTCAGCGGTCTGACGGTGCTCGGCTCCTCCGTCGGCGACGCCATCGACAAGGCCGTCACCAGCACGATGAAGGCCGACTACGTGGTCGGGGCGGCGAACGGCATGGGCCTGTCGGAGAAGGTCCCGGCGGAGATCGCGAAGGCGCCCGGTGTGGCCGCCTCCTCACCTCTCACCACGGTCTACTGGAAGCTCAACGGCAGCACCCGGTCGATCACCGGTCTGAACCCGGACGGCTTCGAGAAGCTCGTCGCGATGAAGATGACCAGCGGCTCGGCCGCCGCGCTCGGCGAGGGCAGGATCCTGGTCGACGCGGACGTGGCCAGGAAGAACGGCGTCGGCACCGGCTCGACCGTCACGCTCACCTATCCGGACAAGTCCACCGGCCAGATCACCGTCGGCGGCGTCTACGAGGCGGGCGGGATGCTCGGCCCGGTCCTCCTGGCCAACACCGAGATCGTCAAGCACGAGCCCGAGCCGTACATCAGCGACGTCCTGGTCAAGGGCACCGGCGGCACCGGCGACACGCTGAAGCAGTCGCTGAAGAACGCCACCGGCGCCAACCCGGTGATCGAGGTCAAGTCGCTGCAGGACGTCCGGGACGACTTCAGCCAGGTCATCAGCTTCGCGCTGAACATGATGTACGGCCTGCTGGCGATGTCCGTGATCGTCGCGATCCTCGGCGTGGTCAACACGCTGGCCATGTCGGTCTTCGAGCGCAAGCGCGAGATCGGGATGCTGCGGGCGATCGGCCTGGACCGCAGCGGCATCAAGCGGATGGTCCGTCTGGAGTCGGTGGTGATCTCGGTCTTCGGCGCCGGGATCGGTGTCCTGCTCGGCTGCTTCGTGGCCTGGGCGATCAACGGCACGCTGAAGTCCAGCCTGCAGGGCCTGACCACGGTGCTCCCGTACGGGCAGCTGCTGCTCTTCCTGGCGCTGGCCGGCGTGGTCGGCCTGGTGGCCGCCTTCTGGCCCGCCCGCCGGGCCTCCAAGCTCGACATCCTGGCGAGCATCAAGACCGACTGACGCGAGGTCGCCGAAGGCTCCGGGCAACCTGCCCGGAGCCTTCGCGCGTCCGGGACGTCCGGGTGCCCGGGGCCCTCGCGCGTCCGGGCCCGGTGGGACGTCCGGGGCCGGGAGCGGAGGGGCCGGCCTTTGCACGCCCGGCCCCGGGAACGACGGAAGGCCCCCGCCGGAGGGCGGGGGCCTTCTCGTGCTGATGTACTCCGCCCGGTCGCACGGCCGGCTGAGCACCACGGAGGTCGTGGTCCGGCGACACTGCCGGGCGGAGGGCCTCCGACTCATACCCCGGTGCTCCCACACCGGGATCTCAGTCGCTTACTTGCTGCTGGCGAGTTCCTTGTCGGCGGCCGGCTTGGCGGCCTCGACGGGCTTGGGCGCGGGGCCCGCAGCCTCCTGGAACGCCTCGAACGGCTTCTCCATCTGCGCCAGACCCACGGTCTCGCGCTTCAGGAAGATCGCCAGCGTCCAGTCGGTGAAGACTCGGATCTTGCGGTTCACGGTCGGGACCATGGCGCCGTGGTAGGCGCGGTGGAACCACCAGGCCAGGCGGCCCTTGAGCTTCACCTTGCCGAAGAGGATCGCGACGCCCTTGTGCAGACCGAGACCGGCGACCGCACCGAGGTTCTTGTGCTTGTACTCCTTCTGCGGGAAGCCCCGCATGCCGGAGATCACGTTGTCGCCGAGGACGACGGCCTGACGGCAGGCGTGCTGCGCGTTCGGCGGGCACCAGGCGCCCTCGCCGGAAGCGAGGTCCGGCACCTGGGCGTTGTCGCCGGCGGACCAGACGTAGTCGAAGCCCTGGACCTGCAGGGTCGCTGCGGTGTCGACGTGGCCGCGCGGGCCGAGCGGCAGGCCGAAGTTGGCCAGCACCGGGTTCGGCTTCACCCCGGCCGTCCACACGATGGTGGAGGCGTCGACCTCGACGCCGTTCTTCAGCACGACGTGCTGGTCGAGGCAGGACTCCATCGAGGTCTCGATGAAGACCTCGATGTTGCGCTCCTCGAGCTTCTCCTTGGTCCACAGACCGAGGTCCGGGCCCACCTCGGGGAGGATGCGGTTGGCCGCCTCCACCATGATGAAGCGCATGTCGTCGCGGCTGACGGTCTTGTAGATCTTGGCGGCGTCGCGCGCCATGTCCTCGATCTCGGCGATCGTCTCGACGCCGGCGAAGCCACCGCCGACGACGACGAAGGTCAGGGCCTTGCGGCGGACCGCCTCGTCCGTGGTGGACTCGGCCTTGTCCAGCTGGGCCATGACGTGGTTGCGGAGGCTGATGGCCTCCTCGACCGTCTTCATGCCGATGCCGTGCTCCGCCAGACCCGGGATCGGGAAGGTGCGGGAGACCGAGCCGGTCGCGACGACCAGGTAGTCGAAGGGCAGCTCGTAGGAGTCGCCGGCCGCGGGCTGGATGGTGGCGACCTTGCGGGCGTGGTCCACACCGGTGACAGCACCGGTGAGCACCTCCGCCTTCTTCAGGGCGCTGCGCAGCGGCGCGACGAGGTTGCGGGGCGCGACGTTGCCGCCGGCCGCCTCGGGAAGGAAGGGCAGGTACGTCATGTACGACCGCGGGTCCACGACCGTGACGGTCGCTTCGCCGTAGCGCATCTTCTTGAGGATGCGCATCGCGGCATACAGGCCGACGTAACCACCGCCGACAATGAGGATGCGAGGACGCTCCGTGGTGCTCATATCCGAAAGTATCCAGCACGCCCCGGAGCACTCTTCGTGAGCCCGCTCACAAGGTGCTGGACACCCCGTGCTACACTCCGCGCCCCCGCTCTCGGCCCGGGAGGCCGGCTCACGGCCGGTTCGACCCCCCTGTGAGTACCTGCGCGCCAACGGGCCCGCTGAGCAGCAACGATCCATGTGGGGCGTGGGTTCCCGCGCATGATTTCGAATTTCAAACCTTCGACGGGGCGCAGCCTGCGATCCAGCGGGCGCCGGACCGGGCAGGCCTTCAGTCCCACATTTCGGACGTTGCGGGCGCGGGACCGCGACGAATGACGGGATCGCCATGTGAAGAAATTCACGAACTTTGTCGCGCGGCCCCCCGCGCGCCCCGGCCCCGGAGCCCCCGAGAGGGGTCCCGGGGCCGGTCGGGTAAGGCCTGCGGAAGGCCGACGGGCCGTACCCACGAGGGGTCCGGAGGGGCTCCGGCGGAGGCCGGGGAGGGCTCAGGAGGCGATGCTCCAGGCGATGCCGTCCAGGATGTCGTGCTCGCTGACGACCACTTCGGAGGCGCCGGTCCGCTCCATGATCTCCAGCAGTTCCAGCGCGCCGGCCGCGATCACGTCCACCCGGCCGGGGTGCATCGAGGGGATGGCCGCCCGCTGCTCGTGGGTGGCGGCCAGCAGCTCGTCGGCGACGCGGGCCACCTCCGCACGGCTGATCCGCGAGTGGTGGATCGCCGCCGAGTCGTACGCGGGAAGGTCCTGGACGATCGCGGAGACCGTGGTGACCGTCCCCGCCAGGCCGACCAGGGTCGCGGCGCCGGTCAGCGGGACGACCTCCTCCGCCTTGTCCAGCTCGGCCCGAACGTGCGCCCGCGCCTCGGCGATCTGCTCCGCCGAGGGCAGCTCGGCGCCGCCGAAGTGCCGCTCGGTGAGCCGGACGCAGCCGATGTCCACCGAGCGGGCGGCCTGGACGTCCTCCGCACCCAGCACGAACTCGGTGGAGCCGCCGCCGAGGTCGAAGACCAGGTAAGGCGCCGGGAACTGACCGCCGGTGAGCTCCTTGGTGGCGCCGACGAAGGAGAGGTGGGCCTCCTCCTCGCCGCTGACCACCTCGGGCGAGACGCCCAGGACGTCCCGCACGCCCTGGACGTACTCGTCGCTGTTCTCGGCGTCGCGGGAGGCGCTGGTGGCGACGAAGCGCAGCCGCTCCGGGCCGACGCCGAAGCCGCGGATGATCTCCGCGTACTCGCGGCAGGCCGCGAAGGTCCGCGCCAGCGCGTCGGGGTGGAGCCGGCCGGTGCGGTCGACGCCCTGGCCCAGCCGGTTGATGATCATCCGGCGGTCGAGGTCGGTGATCGCCCCGGTCTCCGGGTCGAGGTCCGCGACCAGCAGCCGGATCGAGTTGGTGCCGCAGTCGATCGCGGCCACCCGGGTCACCGTCATTCGCCGTCCTCCCCGGTCTCCCCGACCTCCTGCGCGGCACGCTTGGCGGCGCGCTCGGCGGTCTTCCGCTCCTTGGCGGCGATCACCGCCGCGTGGTCCGCGTCCTCGGCGCGGTTGCGCAGCACCCGCTCGCCGGCGGCCTCGACCTCGACCGCGGAGACGCACGGGCCCTTGGCCCACCAGTCCTCCAGCATGCCGAGCGCCTCGTCGCCGAGCGGGTTGACGCCCTCGCCGGCCGCCAGCGAGTGGCCGACCAGCACGTGCAGGCACTTCACCCGGTCCGGCATGCCGCCGGCGCTGGGGAAGCCCTCCAGCACCTCGATCGCGTCACGGCGGGCGATGTAGTCCTCGTGCGCCTTCTGGTAGGCCGCGGCCAGCTCCGGGTCCTCGGCGAGCCGGGCGGTCTGCTCCTTCATCACGCCGTCCGCCTCCAGGGTGCCGATCAGCGAGGCGGCCTTGGGGCAGGTCAGGTAGTAGAGGGTCGGGAACGGCGTGCCGTCCGCGAGCCGGGGGGCCGTCTCCACGACGTCCGGGTTGCCGCAGGGGCAGCGGTGTGCCACGCCGCGCAGACCGCGCGGGACCCGGCCGAGCTGGGCGGCGATGGCCGCGACGTCGGCGTCGGAGACGGAGGGGTGGTTCTCAGTGGTCATGGGGGGAGCTGGCTCCAGCGGGGGCAGTGGCGGGTGGAGAGGGCGGGGCGGTGTCGGCGGCGTCCACCGAGTCCCAGACGCTCGCGTACCAGGGCTTGGCGGCCTTCGCCGGGGCGGCGGCCGCACCGTCGGACGGCGCGGGCGGAGTCCCGGGGGACTCGGCGGCGCTCCGGCCGACCGGGTCCACCGCAATGTACGGGGTCTCCCCCGGCATCGCGTAGTGCAGCCGGGCGCGGGCCTGCGCCCTGACGTACTCCGGGTCCTGCCAGCGCGTCTTCTCCCGGCGCAGCTGCTCGACCTGCTGCCGGGCGTGCTCGGCCTTCGCCCGCTGGGCGGAGATCTCGGAGCGCTGGGAGATGAACTGCCGGGTCGGGTAGGCCAGGATCGCGACGAGGGAGCAGAGCACCAGGACGAGGACCGTCGCCCGGCTCGTGAAGCGAGGCCGGGCCGTCAAGCCCGGGATCCTCCAGCCTGCCATCTCCGGTGTCCCCTCCTGGTCGCGAGTGGCGCCGCCCGGTCACGCCGGTGCCCCGCCGCCCACCCTACGGGGTGAACAGGCGGGGCACCGGCGGGAGCAGTGTGTGTCAGCCCTCGTACTTGCCGGGCTTACTGGTCCGCGGAGCGGAACCGCGGGAACGCGCCGCGGCCGGCGTACTCGGCGGCGTCGTCGAGGATCTCCTCGATGCGCAGCAGCTGGTTGTACTTGGCGACGCGCTCGGAGCGGGCCGGGGCACCGGTCTTGATCTGGCCGCAGTTGGTGGCGACGGCCAGGTCGGCGATGGTGACGTCCTCGGTCTCGCCGGAGCGGTGCGACATCATGCAGCGGTAGCCGTTGCGCTGGGCCAGCTCGACGGCGTCCAGGGTCTCGGTGAGCGAGCCGATCTGGTTCACCTTCACCAGCAGCGCGTTGGCGGTGCCGGTCTCGATGCCCTTGGCCAGGCGCTGCGGGTTGGTGACGAACAGGTCGTCGCCGACCAGCTGGACCTTGTCGCCCAGCTTGACGGTCATGGCCTTCCAGCCGTCCCAGTCCGACTCGTCCAGCGGGTCCTCGATGGAGACCAGCGGGTACGCGGCGACCAGCTCGGCGTAGTACTCGATCAGCTCGGCGGCCGAGAGGGACTTGCCCTCGAACTGGTAGGCGCCGTCCTTGAAGAACTCGGAGGCGGCGACGTCCAGGGCCAGCGCGATGTCGCGGCCGGGCACGTAGCCGGCCTTCTGGATGGCCTCGGTGATGAGGTCCAGGGCCTCGCGGTTGCTGTCCAGGTTCGGGGCGAAGCCGCCCTCGTCGCCGAGGCCGGTGGAGAGGCCGCGCTCCTTCAGGACGCCCTTGAGGGTGTGGTAGACCTCGACGCCCCAGCGGACGGCCTCGGAGAAGGACTCCGCGCCGATCGGAGCGATCATGAACTCCTGGATGTCGACGTTGGAGTCCGCGTGCGAGCCGCCGTTGAGGATGTTCATCATCGGGACCGGCAGGACGTGCGCGTTCGGGCCGCCCAGGTAGCGGAACAGCGGCAGGTCGCTGGCCTCCGAGGCGGCGTGCGCCACGGCCAGGGAGACGCCGAGAATGGCGTTGGCGCCGAGCGAGGACTTGTCCGGGGTGGCGTCCAGGTCGAGCATGGCCTGGTCGATCAGACGCTGCTCGGTGGCGTCGTAGCCGACCAGCTCCGGGCCGATCTGCTCGATGACGGCCAGGACGGCCTTCTCCACGCCCTTGCCGAAGTAGCGGTTCTTGTCGCCGTCACGAAGCTCCAGCGCCTCGAAGGCGCCGGTGGAGGCGCCCGACGGGACAGCGGCACGGCCGGTGCTGCCGTCGTCGAGGCCGACCTCGACCTCGACCGTGGGGTTGCCACGCGAGTCGAGGATCTCACGGGCTACGACGACATCGATGGACGGCACGAGGCATCTCCTAGCGGAAGCAGGTCCGGCTGACGGTGGGTGCTGTCGGCCGGACGATTGCGGAGTCGTTACGACCAGAGCCTAACCGCACGGGCTCTCGGGGCCACGTCGACCATGGGTCCGTCTCAGCGTGTGGCCGCACTACCCACCGGTAGTTCACCTGGTTGCCCCGTGAAAGCGGTCCGGATGCGGACGAAGGGGGAGGTATCCGACCCCCCCTTCGTCCGCGCCGACGGGCGGTGGCCCGGGTTCAGCGGCCGGGGGTTCAGCCGAGGTTGAGCACCTGGCCGGGGATGATCAGGTCCGGGTCGCCGCCGACGGTGCCGCGGTTGCCGTCGTACAGCGCCTGCCAGCCGCCGGACACGCCCTGGGCGGCGGCGATGCCGGCGAGTGTGTCGCCGTCCCGGACGGTGTAGCCGTGGCCGGCGCTCTGCTGCTGGGCGGCGGGTTCGGCGTGACCGGCCGTCGGACTGTCGCCCTGGCCGATGTACCCGACGGACTGGCCGGCGGACTGGACGGCGGCCTGGGGGGCGTGCTGGCCCGCGTACTGCTGGTACACGCTCCGGTGGCTGGTCCAGTACCAGGCGCCGTCGTTCTGGTACCAGTACACCTTCGCGTCGGCGTCCCAGCCGCCCTGGCCCGAGAAGTCCGGCGTCTTGGCGTCCTGCTGCGCGGGCTGCTGGGCGGCGGGCTTCGGAGCCTGCTGCTGCACCGGCTTCCGGTCCGGCTGGGCGGGCTTCTGAGCCGGCTTCGGCTGGGCGGGCTTCGGCGCCGCCGGCTTCGGCGCCGCGGGCTTGGCGTTCGCGGCGGTGTCCACCTCGGCCGCCGCGCCGCCCTTGCTCAGGCCCGCCCGCTTGGAGCAGACCGGCCAGGCACCCGGGCCCTGCGAGGCGAGGACCTTCTCGGCCACCGCGATCTGCTGCCCCTTGCTGGCCTGGTTGGCCTGCGGCGCGTACGCGGTGCCGCCGTACGCCTTCCAGGTGCTGGAGGTGAACTGCAGACCGCCGTAGAAGCCGTTGCCGGTGTTGATGCTCCAGTTGCCGCCGCTCTCGCACTGGGCGACCGCGTCCCAGGTGGAGACGGGGGCCGCCGAGGCGCCGGTGGCGGTGAGGAGCGGCATCGCGAGTCCGACGCCGGCCACACCGGCGACGGCGATGGCCTTCTCGGCCTGGGTGCGGCGGCGGTGGCGGCCAGTTCCAACGAACAGCATGAAGACGTCCCTCTCCGCACGCCTGCGAGGTGAGCTGTCGGGTTCGGACCGGGAGGTGGCCCGGCCGCGTGTCGCGAGGCGCTCTGCCCGCGACTGCGGCTTCACCCCAAGCCGTGGAGGACGGCAACAAACCTGGGTCCCCCGCCCCTGCCCAGGGTTCTGGTCGGTTTCCCGTGGCACGGCGGGCAGGATTCGGCGTTCCGCGCACGAGGTCCGCAGCTGCGAACTTCAGGGAGAGTAGACAGATCCTCACACCAATCACAAGCTCATATCGCCGATATCACACAGAAATTACGGCACACGGTCGATCGCCCACCAACGAAGGCGGTATGTCCGGATTGATGATGTTTCAGCCCCTCTCCAGGGGAGACTCGGCGACGCCGTGTCAGCGTGTCGAGCCCACCGGCCGGAAGACGTGCAGGCCGCTGCGAACGGTTCCGGCCGTGATCAGAGGGGGTTCTCCTGTAGGTTCTCCGGAGTGAATTCGACCGGAAGTTCACGAAGTCCACGCATGATCAGACCACCGCGCCACCGCAGATTCTCCGGGCTTTCGGCGAGCTGCAGGTCGGGCAGCCGGGTGAGCAGCGTGGCCAGCGCGGCACGGCCCTCCAGACGGGCCAGCGGAGCGCCGATGCAGTAGTGGATGCCGTGCCCGAAGCCGAGGTGCGGGTTGTCCGTCCGAGCGAGATCGAGGGTGTTCTCGTCGGCGAACCGCGCCGGGTCCCGGTCCGCCGCGGCGAGCACCACCAGCACCGGGTCGCCCACCGGGATCTCCACCCCGCCGATGGTCAGCGGGCTGGTCGCGAACCGCCAGGTGGCCAGCTCCACCGGCCCGTCGTAGCGGAGCAGCTCCTCGATCCCGGTCTCCAGCAGGCCGGTCTCGCCACGGGCGATCGAGTCCTGCAGCAGCTCCCGCTGCCCGGGGTTGCGCAGCAGTGCGTAGGTGCCGTTGCCGATCAGGTTGACGGTCGTCTCGAACCCGGCGAACAACAGGATGAAGGCCATCGCCGCGGCCTCGTTCTCGGTCAGGTGCTCGCCGTGGTCGCTGGCCCGGATCAGCCCCGAGATCAGGTCGTCGCCGAGATCGGCCCGCTTGCGGTGGATCAGCTCCGCCAGGTACGACCGCATCCGCTTCACCGCCCGCCCCACGCCGCCGCGCTGGCCGCCGCCGTGGCGGATCATCATGCCCGCCCAGTCGCGGAAGTCGTCCTGGTCCTCGGCGGGCACACCGAGCAGGTCGCAGATCGCGTAGATGGGGAGCGGGAAGGCGAACTCGTGGATCAGGTCGGCGCTGCCGCGGGCCGCGAAGCCGTCGATCAGCCGGTCGGTGAGCTGCTGCACCCGGGGCTCGAAGGCGGCCACCCGGCGCGGGGTGAACGCCTTCGAGACCAGGCGGCGCAGCCGGGTGTGGTCCGGCGGATCGATGTTCAGCAGGTGCGTCATCAGGTTGGCCTGCCGCTCACCGGGGATGCCGACCCGGCCGGTGCGGTGCGCGTGCGTGCTGTGGTGGACCGGGTTCTTGGAGAGCCGGCTGTCGGCGAGCGCCTGCCGGGCGTCCGCGTACCTGGTCACCAGCCAGGCCTCCACCCCGCTCGGCAGGGTCGTGCGGTGCACCGGCTCGTGCTCCCGCAGCCACGCGTACGCCGGGTACGGATCGGCGGCGAACTCCCAGGTGAAGAGCGACGGGCGGGCGGGATCGGGCTGAACTGGCATGGGTCGACCGTATCCGGTGGAGATCGCCCGTACGGCAGGCGTGAGCCTGGTCACCTGACGGGTAATTCCTGTTGCGGAGGATCGGGACGAGCCTACGATCCTCCGCAAAGCACGTGTGTGGGCGCCGGTGCGGAGCCGCCCACCAGGGAGGAGCGCACCATGCGGGTCACCGGGGCAGTCGTCGTGATCGCGGTACTCGACGGCGGGTCGGGGGCCGACCTCGCGCGCCGCTTCACCGCGGCCGGCGCCGCCGGCGTCCTCATCGCGGACGAGCAGGTCGGCGTCGCCGAGGACCTGGCCACCGAGCTCGACCGGCCGGGCTGTCCGGTCGTCGGCGTCTGCGGTGACGTCCGGCGCCCCAGCGACGTCGCCGCCCTCGTCGACACCGCAGAGAAGCACCTCGGGCCGATCGACCTGTTCTGCGTCGCCGGCCCGGACGGCGAGCGGATCGTCTCGCTGGCCGACCTGCCCGACCACCTCGACCTGGAGCGGCTCGCGGAGCTGCTGCAGCTGGTCGGCGAGGCCATCGGCGAGGTGGTCGTGCCGCAGCCGCGCCGGCCGGTGGAGGAGGCGGCGCGCGTCTGAACGCGCGCCGGGCGCCTCCCCGGGCTCTCGGGGGGGCGGGCCTTCGGGCGGCGTGCCCGCAGCACCCACCCGCTCCGGCCCTACTCGGGCTTGAGCCCCTCGGCCGCGCGGACGGCCTCCCGGTAGCCGCGCGCGGCCGCCCGCAGCGCCGCGTCCACGTCCACGCCCGCGTCGTGCGCCCGCTGCGCCACGGCGAGCAGCAGCGTGCCCGCCGACTCCGCGGTCAGCTCCGCCGGAAGCTCGAACGGCGCGTCAGGCACGCCCGTGAACCCGGCCCGGCGGACCCGGGAGACCAGCTTCGCCGCATACGCCAGCGACGGCAGCCCGGCCGGCACTCCGTCCAGCACCGACTCGCGCCCGGACTTCTCGGCGGCCTTCAGGGCCTCCCAGTTGGCCTCGACCTCGGCGGCGCCCTCCGCCTGCGCGTCGCCGAACACGTGCGGGTGGCGGTACATCAGCTTCTCGACGATGTCGCCCGCGACGTCGTCGATGGAGAAGGCGTCGGTGGGGTGCTCCTCGGCGATCCGGGAGTGAAAGAAGACCTGGAGCAGGACGTCGCCGAGCTCCTCGCGGAGCGTCTCGCGGTCCTCCTCCTCGATCGCCTCGACCAGCTCGTAGGCCTCCTCGACCAGGTACTTCACCAGGCTGGCGTGGGTCTGCTCGGCGTCCCAGGGACAGCCCCCCGGCGAGCGCAGGCGGTCCATCACCGAGACCAGGTCCAGCAGCCGTGCACCGGGCAGGTCGTACGAGCCGGGCAGCACCTCGATCTCCGGCACCTCGCCCGCGTGCTCGACCGCGAGGCGGGCGAGCGCGTCGGTCAGGCCCGGGTCGCCGTCCGGGCTGCCCAGCCAGACCGTCGCCCCCGCACCGGCCGGCTGACCGGTCAGCGTCCGGGCCAGCGCCGGCGCGGAGGCGGGCGCCACGACCTCCACCTCGACCCCGGCCTGGCGCACCGCGGCCACCTGCGGATGCCCCTCGTCGGCGGCCAGCACCCGCCCGGCCGAGCGCAGGGCCTCCCACGCCGGCCAGGACAGCAGTCCGGGGGCCACCCGGTGGGTGGTGGTGAGCAGGATCAGCTTCGCGCCGGGAAGATTCGTCACACCCCGAACCTACCCGGGCCGCCCCGGCCGCCGCTTCCGCATTCCGGCCCGGTCGGCGCACGGCCGGGGCCGGCCGGCGCGCTGCTCAGGCGCGAGAAGTCGAAGGGGCCGACGTCCTCTGCGCACCCGCCCGTGCGCACCGCCGGTCAGGGGGCGAGCCAGGGCGGGAGGTCGGGGACGAGGGTGGCCCGGGCGGGGTCCCAGGTGCCGTAGCGCGGGTTGATCCGCAACCGGAGCGCGGCGGCCGCGTCGACGAGGGCGAGGCGGACGACGTCCTCGCCCTCCGGGGTGCCGGCGTCCGCCCCGGCCGCGGCGGCGAGCCGGAGGAGGCCGAGCCGGCTGCGGAACCAGTCGTCGATCCCGCTGCCCGGAACGCCCCGGGCGGCCAGCACCCGGGCCAGTGAATCGGCGCCCCCGGACCGTTCCGCAGCGTCGGCGCGCGCCGTCGCCACCTCTGCGGCGGAGACGGCCAGCCCGCGGTCGGCCAGCGCACGGGCCACCACCGCGTCGAGCACCAGGTCGGCGACGGCCCGCCGGGCCAGCCCGTCCGGCTGCTGCCGGGCGTCCACCGACGCGCCGCCGGCCGTGTGCCGCAGCTCCGCGACCCGGGCCTCGACCGCGCGCACCGGGATCCGCCTCCCGTCCAGCGCCGCCGCCGTCGCAGCCGTCAGCCCGCCGCCTCCGCACCCGGCCAGCCCCGCGGCGGCCGGCGCGACGGCGGCGAGCAGGACGCCGACGGCAGCGGTCCGACGGTGCATGGCGGCCTCCGGGGCGAGCTGGCGGCGGGCCGGGAGGGGGCTCCCACCGGACGCCGCGCGTCCACCGAGCGTAGGTCCGGGAGGCCGCCGTCGCGCGGACCGCGGGCCGAACGGGTCACCCGGCCGGCGGCGTCCGCCGGCCGCCCCCGGCTACGGCTGCGGCGCGGCGCGGTCGACCAGGACGGCGACGCCGTCCAGGATGCGCTCCAGACCGTAGGCCAGCGGATCCTCCTCCCGGGGTGCGAAGGCACCGGCCGCGATGGCGGCGGTCAGCGCGGGGAAGCGCGGACCGTGGCGCTCCAGCAGCTCAGCGGTGAGTCGGTTCCACTCCTGGTCGTCCTCCTGGTTCGCGTCGAGCCGCTGCTGGGCGAGGCTGCGGATGTGCCCGACGATCAGCAGGAACGTGTCGTGCCGGCGGGCCGGGGACAGCCCGCTGTCCGCGAGGGCGGCGAGGGCGGCGTCGAGCCAGGCCAGCTGGTTGGGGCCCATCGGCTGCCGGCGCATCGCGGTGGCGGGCAGGATCCATGGGTGGCGGCGGTACAACTCCCAGCACTGCCGCGCCCACTCGGTGAGCCGGGGGCGCCAGCCGCCCTCCGTCCCCCCGGGTGGCGGGGCGCCGAGCGCGGTGTCGACCATCAGGTCGATCAGGTCGGTCTTGCCGGGGACGTAGCGGTAGAGCGCCATCGTGGTGACGTCGAGCTCCGCGGCGACCCGCTGCATGGAGACCGCGTCCAACCCCTCGGCATCGGCGACCGCGACGGCGGTGGCGGTGATCCGGTCGAGGGTCAGTGAGGGCTTCGGCCCGCGCCGGGGCTGCTCCTGCTCCCCCCACAGCAGCGCGAGGCTCGCCTTCGGGTCTCGCTGTTTCTCGGGACTCCTCGCCATACCCGCACTCCTCGCTCGTCGGTCGGCGGCCGTCGGTGGGCTTTGACGGTCACTCAGAACTGTGTATAACATACACTCAACCGCGTAAGGCATATACAGTTCAGGGGAGTAACTGTGCTCGGGATCGTTCTCGCCGCCTCCGCCGCCCTCGTCGCGCCCGTCGCCGGCCTGCTGGGCCACCGTCGGGTCAAGCAGCTCCGCAACGCCGAGCTGATGCGGATCGACCGTCCGAACGGCGTCGACGAACAGGGCTTCGTCCGCATCGGCGCGATCGAGCAGTGGATCTCCATCCGCGGCGAGGACCTGGACAACCCGGTGCTGCTGGAGATCCACGGCGGCCCCGGCTCGTCCAACTCGTTCTTCGGGCCGCGCACCCGGGAGTGGGAGAAGCACTTCACCGTCGTCCGCTGGGACCAGCGGGGCGCCGGCAGGACGCTGGGGCGTTCCGGCGCCGAGGGCCAGGGCGAGCTGAGCATCGCCCGCCTCCAGGAGGACGCCGTCGAGGTCACCGAGTACGTCCGCGCCCGGCTCGGCGTCGAGCGGGTCGTCCTGACGGCGTACTCGTTCGGCAGCGTGATCGGCCTGCGGCTGGCCCGCCGGCGGCCCGATCTCTTCTCCGCCTACGTCGGCACCGACCAGAACCTCCACGACGGCGGCCGCGACCGCTCCGCCCACCACGCCCTGCTGGAGCGGCTGCACGCCGCCGGCAAGCGGAAGGACCTCGCCGCCGTGGAGCAGCTCGGCACCGACCCGCGCACCTGGACGGCCGAGGAGCACAGCACCTACGCCCGGATCACCGCGACCAGCGAACCGCGAACCGCCGACGCCCTCAAGCGCGTGGTGATGGCCTCGCTCTGGGTCTCCCCGCTGCACGGGCTGCGCGACATCGGCGTGCTCGGCAAGGGGATGAAGCTCTCCGCGCAGCTCGTCCCGGAGACCGCCGGCTACGACGACTGGGCCGACGGCACCACGTTCGACCTGCCGTTCTTCGTCTTCCAGGGAGACCACGACCCGTACACCCCGCCGGTGCTCGCCCGACGGTTCGTCGCGGACGTCCACGCTCCGGTGAAGGACTTCGCGCTGATCCCGGACGCCGGCCACTTCGCCGCGTTCCGGCACCCGGACCGGTTCCTGGAGCTGATGCTGGCCAAGGTCCGCCCCGTGGTCACCGAGCGGCAGCCCGCCGCCCGGTAACAGGGTGGGGCCGGCCCGGGGCGGTGGCGCCGGGGGCGGTCAGCGGCCCGGCGGCCAGGGGGTGGCGCGGGGGTCCTGCGGCGGGGCCGTGTGGTTGGTCGCGCGGTGGGGCTGGAGGGTGTCGAGCGTCTGGCGGAGCCGGCGGACGGCCGGGTGGCGCGGGCCGTCGCGGCGCTCGCGGTCGAAGAGCAGCTGGAGCAGCCACTGCCAGGCGGCCTCGGTGCCGCCACCGGCCGCGAGGAGCAGGCCGATCCGCTCCCGCAGGTCGAAGGCCCGCTCCGGGTCGGCGTCCGACGCGGAGGAGAGCAGGGCCCGGTACTCGTCGAGCGCGTCCGAGCCGTGGCCGAGCTGTTCGAGGCAGAACGCGGCGCGGTACCGGGGCTCGCGGGCCTGCGGGCCGTCCGGACCGCCCTCGGCGGTGGCGACCAGCAGCCGGTACTCGGGCAGCGCCTGCCGGTAGCGGCGCTCCTGGAGCAGGACGCGGGCGTAGATGGTCCGGACGGTGCGCACCAGCGGGGCGCCGTCGCCGAGTGCGGCCTGGGCCCGGGGCAGCAGCCGGGCGGCGAGGTCCAGCACCTCGGTGTGCCGCTCGGCGGCGACCAGGTCGGAGAGCTGGGCGCAGGCGGCCGTCAGGTCGGCGGACGCGGGCGGGGCGTCGGGCGGGGGCGGGGTGCCGGCCGGGGCCGGGGCCGCCGCGGACGGCACCGCGGCCATCAGGAACGGCTGCGGCTCGGCCCGCCTCGGCGCGGGCGGCACCGGCGGTGGGTCGGCGGCCCCGACCGGCCGCGGCTGCGGCTGGTGGGGGTGGCGGTACGGGCGGGCGGGGTCGGGCAGCGGCCCGTAGCGGGGCTGAGGGGCCGACACGGCCGGCGGGAGGAACGGGAGCAGCCGGGCGTGGACCTGCTGGGCGTCGGCCGGGCGGCCGTCCGCCTGCTTCGCGAGCAGGTCGAGCACCAGTCGTTCGATCGGCTCCGGGACGTCGGCGCGGAGGTCGCGCAGCGGGACGGGCGCCTCGTCGACGTGGCGGCGGAGCACCCCGAGGGCGGTCGGTGCGCGGAACGGCTCCTCGCCCGCGATCATCGCGTGCAGCAGGCAGCCGAGCGCGTACAGGTCGCTGCGCGGGTCGGTCGCGGCGCCGAGCGCCTGCTCGGGAGCCATGTAGGACGGGCTGCCGACCGGCGCACCGGTGAGGGTGAGCCGGGTGGCCTCGGTGTCGAGCGCGGTGGCGATGCCGAGGTCGAGCAGGACGATCCGGCCGTCGTCGCGGACCATCACGTTGCTGGGCTTCAGATCGCGGTGGACCACCGGCACGGCGTGGACGGCCGCCAGCGCCGCGCAGAGCTGGGCGGCGACGGCGGCCGCGCGCTCGATCGGGAAGGGCGCGTCCTCGGCGATCAGGTCGGCGAGGCTGACGCCGGGGACGCGCTGCATGACCAGGTAGAGCTCGCCGGCGTCCTCGCCGGCGTCGAAGACGGTGACCAGGCCCGGGTGGTCCAGGGCGGCGGTGATCCGGCACTCGCGCAGGAACCGGCGGCGCAGCCGGTCGCCCTCGCGGTCGTGGTCGGTGCCGCCGCCGGTCCCGGAACCGTGCGGGCGGACGGGGAGCAGGTGGTCGGTGCGGAGCAGCTTGACGGCGACCGGGCGGTCCAGCCGTTCGTCGTAGCCGCCCCAGACCTGGCCCATGCCGCCGTGGCCGATCTTCTCGGCCAGCCGGTAGCGGCCGCCGATCACCCGGTCGACGCTCACGGGCGGCCCTCGCCGGCCTGACGGCGCAGCAGTTCGCCCAGCTCGCGCAGCTCGTCGCTGGTCTCGGACGACGCTCCGGAGGCCGGCGCGGGAGCGCCGCCCCGGGCGGTCGGGGGCGTGGCGTACGGCGCGACGGGGCCGTCGAACCGGGTGGCCGGCGGCGGCTGGTGCGGCGTCCCGGCGGGGCACGGGGAGCCGACGGGGTACGGGGTGCCCGTCGGGACGGGGGTACCGGGCGCGTGCGACGCACCGGCCGGGTACGGGGTGATCGCGGTCGCCGCGTACGGCGAGACGGGCGGCGGGGCGGGCGGGGGGTAGTAGGCGGCCGGGGCCGGCGCGGACCGGCCGGCGTCCCAGACCGCGCGCAGGTCCATCCCCACGAAGTGCAGCGGCGCGCCGAACCAGAGCAGCACCAGCGAAACGGTGCCCAGTTTGTCGAGCACGGTGCCGCCACCGTTCCCGCCGGCGATGCCGGCGCTGACCAGGAAGGCGAGGAACAGGCCGGTGAAGACCACCGCGCCGACGAAGTCGTACGCCCGCCGGCGGCGGATCGCCAGCAGCAGCGAGGGGACCATCCCGAGCAGGCCGAAGCTGAGCAGCGGGGCCAGGATGCACAGCGTCCGGCCGACCGCCCCGTACGGGCCGGGGCCCTGCCGGGGCACGGGCCCGGTCGGCGGGGCCGGGCAGGGCGGCCCGCCCGGTATGCCGCCGGCGGGCACGCCGCCGGGCGGTGGTCCGAACTGCCCGGGGTACTGCCCTGACATCTGCGCTCCTGAGCGGTGAGAACGGCGGCCGGCCGTACCACGGACGATCCCCGCACACCGTACCGCCCACGACCGACCGGCCGGAGGCCTTCCCGGACAGCGGACCGGGCGGGGGTTGCTGCGCGGGGCGCCGCGCAGGGAGCCGGGCGCGGCCGGGGATGTGACGCCGGGTCGGCGCCGCCGCCGCGCGGGCTCGGAGCCGGCCGGTGGCGGCGGGCCCGGCCGCCTCAGGACCGGCCGGGCTCAGGACTCGGCGGGTCCGGCCGGCGGGGGCAGGGTGCCCACGGCCAGGCCGTCGGTGAGGGCCTGGGTGAGCGTACGGGCGAGGGCGGCGGCCTGCTGCAGGGTGGCGTCGAAAGCCGCGATCCGGGCGAAGGCGGCGCCGAGGGCACGCTGTTCGGTGATCGGCAGGCGAGGCAGCTCGACCCGGCGGATGTCCAGGCGGACGGTGGTCGAGGCGTGGCTGGCAGCCCGTCGGGTGGAGGCGGTGGAGCGGAACTGACCGGCCAGGAACTCCGGGTCGAGCGCGGCCGGGTCCGGCCGCAGCAGGTGGAGCTGTCGGCCGAGCGCCGCGCCCACGAGCGGCCCGCCGGCCCGGACGACCCGGGCCACGCCCCCGCCGAGCGCGGGAACGAGGACGTCACCGGGCCGCGTCCGGAGCTCTCCCACCGGGCCGGTGGCGCCCGTGCCGCCCGCGGGACCGGCCTGGGCGAGGACGGCGCCGGGCGGATTGCCCGCGACGACGTCCTGGTCGGTCAGCACGGGGACACCCGGGCCGGGGGTACCCGCGCCCGAGGCTTCCTCGGCCGGGCGGGCGGGCACGCCGGCCCCGGAGGAGTACAGCTCCAGAACACCGCTGCGGACCAGCTCCCCCACCGTGACCACCGGCCCGGCCGCGCGGGCCGTGCCGGCACCCCCGGCCGGGGCGGGCAGGAGCGCGGACGGCTCCCCCAGCCCCTCCAACAGCTCGGCCAACCGGCCGCTCAGGTGGGAGAGTTCGGCCGTTCCACCGACCGGCGAGGCGGGCGGGACGTGGCGGGTCGGCGAGAGGTCGGTCTCGTCGTCGAGCAGGTCGATGGCGGCCATCACCCGGTGGACGCCCGGCCGGTCCGGCGGCAGCGGCAGGCCCTCGCGGGCGGCCAGGTCGAAGGCGCGCCAGGCGTCCAGGACGGTCCGGCGCAGCTCGGGCCAGCGGACCTTGTCCCGGCCGCCCTCCACCCCGTCGGAGGCGGCCGCGAACGTGGCCGAGGACGCGTCGAGCAGCAGGACCTGGCGGAAGTCGTCCCCCGGGCGGGGTGCGCGCAGCACCCACAGGTGGAGCGGCACCCCGTACGGCGGGGCGGCCCCGGCGGGAAGGGCGACGACGGCGCGCAGCGCACCGGAGCGCAGCAGCTCGGCGCGGACCCGTCGGCCGGCCCGGCGGGTGGCGACGGTGGGCGGCAGCAGCAGCGCGGCGAGTCCGCCGGGGCTGGTGTGGGCGAGGCAGTGCAGCACCCAGGCGAGCTCGGACTCGCCGCGCGGCGGGACGAGGCCGCCCGGCCAGCGGGCGTCGAACTGCAACTCGTCGTAGCCCCAGTCCCGTTCGTTGTACGGGGGCTGGCAGAGCACGGCCTCGAAGGTGTCACCGGGGTAGCCGTCGGCACGCAGGGCGTCACCGGCCCGTAGCTCGACCGGGAGCGGCCCGGGAGCGCCGGCGGGGGTGTGCAGGGCGAGCCGCAGGAGGGCGAGCACACCGGTGACGCGGTCGGCGTCCTGGCCGTATCGGCCGGTGCCGGACGGGAGGGCGAGCAGCAGGGGGCCCAGGCCGGTGGCGGGGTCCAACACGGTGGCGGGGACGCCGGCGACGGCGGCGAGCAGTTCGGCGGCCTCGGGCGGGGTGGGGCTGAGCTGCCGGGAGTTGGCCTCGGCGTACCGGGTGAGCAGTTGCTCGTACGCACCGGCGGCGGCGGGGGCGGGGGCAGCGGGGGCGGGGGCAGCGGGGGCGGGGGCAGCGGGGGCGGGGGCAGCGGGGGCGGGGGCGGCCAGTCGGACGAGAAGCCGGGCAAGGTCCAGCTGAGTGCTGCCGAGCAGGCCCGGGAGGCGGAGGGCGGCGGCGCCGTCCCGGCCGAGCGCCGCGGCGGCGACCTCGGCGACGGCGCGGGGCAGCGCGGTGGCCAGCCGGGTGTCGGGCTCGGCGGCGAGGGCGGCCCAGCGCTCGGGATCGCGGTGCAGCAGCAGGAGGACGGCACCGGCCTCGGTCAGCGGCGCGGCCGGGTGGCCGTCGGGGTCGCGGAGGGTCTCCAGCAGCTGCCAGACGCGCTCCAGCAGCGGGAGTTCGGCGAGCTTGCCCTGCGCACGGAGCCAGTCGGCCACGTCGTCCAGCGCGAAGGTCGGGCTGGCGTCGGTGCCGCCGACCGGGCGGGGGAAGTCGGCGTGCCGACGGCGCCAGTTGCTCACGGCGGCCCGCCCGACCCCGGCCAGCCGGGCGATCTCGACGGCGGTCACCTCAGGACGGTCCGGCATGGAGGGGCTCCTTCGGCAACGCGCGGACGGGCCGGGGCGGGGAGGGCGAAGCAGGACAGGACGACACAGGTGTGACCACACAGCATAGCCAGCACCATCCCGCCAGCGTTCACACGTGAACAGGGGCATTTCTTGATTCTTCGTTGACATCGTTCACAGCGAATGGTGTGATCTACCTGTCGCCGACGCGATCGAGCGCCGCCGCCCAGGACCGAGAACCGGGAGAGACCGATGTCCGCCGCCACCACCCCGCGCCGCACCCGCCGCACCGCCGCCCTGCTGCTGGGCGCCGCGCTGGTCGCGCTCACCGCGACCGCCTGCAACTCCACCGGTGGTTCCACCGTCGCCACCGAGCCCAAGCAGACCGCCGCTGCGACCTCCGCCGCCGACGCGGCCACCGGCGGTGCCGCCGAGCCCGCCGGCACCAAGTCCGCCGACGCACCCAAGGCCGCGGCCAAGGTGGGCGACACCATCGCGCTCAAGGGGATGGAGAAGGGCAACACCGCCGACGTCACCGCGGTGAAGCTGGTCGACCCGGCCGAGAGCGCGAACGAGTTCCTCCAGCCCGCCGACGGCAAGCGGTACGTCGCGGTGCAGTTCCAGATCAAGGCCACCGGCACGCAGGCCTACGGCGAGTCCCCGCTGAGCAGCGCCAAGGTGGTCGACGCCCAGGGCCAGTCGTACGGTCCGACGTTCGCGGAGACCAAGGCCGGACCGGACTTCCAGACCCCCACCAACATCGCCTCCGGCGAGACCGGCAAGGGCTTCGTGACGTTCGAGGTGCCGACCGACGCCAAGATCGACAAGATCCAGTTCGCCCTGGACAACGGCTTCGCCGACCAGGTCGGCCAGTGGAAGATCGGCTGACGCCCCTGTTCACACCCGACCGGGACCGGGCCTCCGTCAGGCCGGCTCCCCCGCCCCCCGCCCGGTGGGGCGGCCCGCACTGCACCCCGCCGGCACGGAGCGGCGGTCCCGGGCACCGTCGCCCGGGACCGCCGCTCGCCTCCCGCCTCCACCGAGGCGGACCTCCGCCTTCCCGCCGCTACCTCTTCGCCCCCGCCAGGTCGTCGAACATCGCGGACAGGAACTCCCGGCACCAGGCCAGCAGCTCACGCCCCACCAGCGGCTTGCC
Source organism: Kitasatospora hibisci (assembly GCF_043950205.1). NCBI lineage: Bacteria > Bacillati > Actinomycetota > Actinomycetes > Kitasatosporales > Streptomycetaceae > Kitasatospora > Kitasatospora hibisci. The sequence goes on from NZ_CP171642.1 coordinate 3,404,954, forward strand.
CCCGATCCGCCCGGTGGCCGGCCTCGGCACCAGCAGCTGCCGGGTGGCCGCCTTCACCTGGCTGCGCGGGTAGAGCCGGTTCAGCCGCAGCTGCTGCGACTCCCGCAGCTCCACCGGGCCGAACCGGATGCTGGTGCCCTGCAGGGTGATGTCCGCGATCCCGCAACGGCGGGCGTACAGCCGCAGCGCCGCCACCAGCAGCAGGTTCTCCACCGGCTCGGGCAGCTTGCCGTAACGGTCGACCAGCTCGTCCCGGACGTGCTTGATGTCCTCCTCCGAGTTGACCGCCGCGATCGAGCGGTAGGCCTGGAGGCGCAGCCGCTCGCCGGGGGCGTAGTCGTGCGGCACGTGGGCGTCCACCGGCAGCTCGATCTTCACCTCCAGCGGTTCCTCCTCCGGCTCGCCGCCGCCGCTCGCCAGCGACTCCCGGAACTCGGCCACCGCCTCGCCGACCATCCGCATGTAGAGGTCGAAGCCGACGCCCGCAATGTGCCCGGACTGCTCGCCGCCGAGCAGGTTTCCGGCGCCGCGGATCTCCAGGTCCTTCATCGCCACGTACATACCGGCGCCCATCTCGGTGTGCTGGGCGATGGTGGCGAGGCGCTCGTGGGCGGTCTCGGTCAGCGGCTTCTCCGGCGGGTAGAGCATGTAGGCGTAGCCGCGCTCGCGGCCGCGGCCCACCCGGCCGCGCAGCTGGTGCAGCTGGGAGAGGCCGAAGGTGTCGCCGCGCTCCACGATCAGGGTGTTGGCGTTGGAGATGTCGATGCCCGACTCCACGATCGTGGTCGACACCAGGACGTCGAACTCCTTCTCCCAGAAGTCGACGACCACCTTCTCCAGCTGGGTCTCCCCCATCTGCCCGTGCGCGGTGGCGATCCGCGCCTCGGGGACGAGGTCCTTCAGCCGGGCCGCCGCCTTGTCGATCGACTCGACGCGGTTGTGGATGTAGAACACCTGTCCCTCACGCAGGAGTTCACGCCGGATCGCGGCCGAGATCTGCTTCTCGTCGTACGGGCCGACGAAGGTCAGCACCGGGTGCCGCTCCTCCGGCGGGGTGGTGATCGTGGACATCTCGCGGATGCCGGTGACCGCCATCTCCAGGGTGCGCGGGATCGGCGTCGCCGACATCGTCAGCACGTCGACGTTGGCACGCAGCTTCTTCAGCTGCTCCTTGTGCTCGACGCCGAAGCGCTGCTCCTCGTCGACGATGACCAGGCCGAGGTCCTTGAACCGGGTCTCGGAGGAGAACAACCGGTGGGTGCCGATCACGACGTCCACCGAGCCCTCGAACAGCCCCTCCAGCACGGCCTTCGCCTCGGAGTCGGTCTGGAAGCGGGACAGCGCCTTCACCGTGACCGGGAAGTTGGCGTACCGCTCGGCGAAGGTCGAGAAGTGCTGCTGCACCAGCAGCGTGGTCGGCACCAGCACCGCCACCTGCTTGCCGTCCTGCACCGCCTTGAAGGCGGCCCGGACGGCGATCTCGGTCTTGCCGTAGCCGACGTCGCCGCAGATCAGGCGGTCCATCGGGACGGACTTCTCCATGTCCGACTTGACCTCGGCGATGGTGGTCAGCTGGTCCGGCGTCTCCGCGTACGGGAAGGCGTCCTCCAGCTCGCGCTGCCACGGGGTGTCCGGACCGAAGGTGTGGCCGGGCGCCGCCATCCGGGCCGAGTACAGCTTGATCAGGTCGGCGGCGATCTCCTTGACCGCCTTCTTGGCGCGCTGCTTGGTCTTCGCCCAGTCCGCGCCGCCCAGCCGGTGCAGCGTCGGGGCCTCGCCGCCGACGTACTTGGTGACCTGGTCGAGCTGGTCGGTCGGCACGAAGAGCCGGTCGCCGGGGTGGCCGCGCTTGGCCGGTGCGTACTCCAGCACCAGGTACTCGCGGGTGGCGCCCTGCACCGTGCGCTGCACCATCTCGACGTAGCGGCCGACGCCGTGCGCCTCGTGGACGACGTAGTCGCCGGCCACCAGGGCCAGCGGGTCGATCGCGTTGCGGCGGCGGGACGGCATCCGGCGCATGTCCTTGGTGGAGGACTTCTGGCCGGAGAGGTCGGTCTCGGTGACGACGGTCAGCTTCAGGGCCTCGTCGACGAAGCCGTGCTCGATCGAACCGCAGGAGACGTAGACGACGTCCCGGGTGGGCGCCTCGGCGAGGTCGGCCACCAGCCGTGCCGGGATGCCCTCGTTGCCGAGCACCTCGGCCAGCCGACTGGCCGGGCCGTGGCCCTCCGTCACCATGACGACCCGCCAGTCGGCGGCCAGCCGCTCCTTGGCGTCGGCGATCGCCCGCGCGGTGTCGCCGCGGTAGGCCTCGACGGCGCGCATGCCCAGGGTCAGCGTGTTGGCGTCGAACTCCAGCACCTCGCTGACGCTGGACTCGCTGGTCGCGAACGGGCTGACCGACCACCAGGGCAGGCCGATCTCGGCCGCGTGCTCGCGGACGTCCGCCAGCGACCAGAGCGAGGCGGCGGAGACGTCGATCGCCTCCAGGTCGATGGGGCGGTCGCCACCGGCCGCGGCCGCCACCCAGGATGCGTGCAGGAACTCCTGGCTGGTCGCCACCAGATCGGCCGCCCGGGTACGGACCCGCTCCGGGTCGCAGACGACGGCGACCGAGCCGAGCGGCAGCACGTCCAGCAGCAGTTCCATGTCGTCCACCAGCACCGGGGCCAGCGACTCCATGCCCTCGACCGCGATGCCCTCGGCGATCTTGTCCAGGATCTCGGCGAGCCCGGGGTGCTCGGCGGCCAGCTCGGCGGCCCGGGCCCGTACCTCGTCGGTCAGCAGCAGCTCGCGGCAGGGCGGCGCCCAGAGGCCGTGCTCGGCGATCTCCAGCGACCGCTGGTCGGCCACCTTGAAGTAGCGGATCTCCTCGACGTCGTCGCCCCAGAACTCCACCCGCAGCGGGTGCTCCTCGGTCGGCGGGAAGACGTCCAGGATACCGCCGCGCACCGCGAACTCGCCGCGCTTCTCGACCAGTTCGACCCGGGCGTAGGCGGCCGCGGCGAGTCGGCGGGCCACCTCCCCCAGGTCGTGCGACTCACCCCGCCGCACCGCGACCGGCTCCAGCTCGGCCAGTCCCTTCACCTGCGGCTGGAGCACCGAGCGAACCGGCGCCACGACCACCTGCACCGGTCCGGCGGCAAGGTCGTCCGCCCTCGGGTGGACGATCCGGCGCAGCACGGCCAGCCGGCGGCCGACCGTGTCCGAGCGCGGCGAGAGCCGCTCGTGCGGCAGGGTCTCCCAGGCCGGGAACTCGGCCACGGCGTCGGGCGGCAGCAGCGAGCGGAGCGAGGCGGCGAGGTCCTCGGCCTCCCGGCCGGTCGCGGTGACGGCCAGGACCGGCCGGCCGCGCTCGCCCGCCGTCTGCCCGGCCAGCGCGCGGGCCAGTGCGGCGATGGCGAACGGCCTGGCGGCGGGCGGGCCGACCAGGTCGAGGTGGTGGCGGCCGCCCGCCGCCGACCCGGTGGCGGTCGCGGCCTCGATCGCCTCGGCGAGCGCCGCGTCCCGCGCGACGACATCGAGCAGTCCGGTCAGGCTCATCTGGAGTCTCTTCTTCGTCCCGTGGCTGGTGCTGCCCCCGACGCGGGAAGGCCCGCCGGGGCAACGCGAACGGCCCGGCGCGCCCAGCGGCCGGGGGTCTCCAGCCTACGCCGCGGCGCCGACACGTACGCGACACGCGGCCCGGCACGGCCGCGGCGACGGTACGGCCGAGGAGACGGCAGGGGCGCGGCGACGGTGGGGCGCGGACCCGGCGGACGGCCCTGTGCGGAGAAGCGCCGGAGAACCAGGGGTCCCTGGCATGTCCGCGCGAGGTCTGGTCGCGGACGAATCACCGGCCCGGGGACCGGGGCTCCGTCTCCGCGATCCGCCACGAACTGGACATACTCCTGTCACTGCCCGTCCATGGAGATCGCGCACCATGGTGAACGTGCCCGCCGCACCCAACCGTGGGGGATGGCTGCGGTGGCACGGTCGCACACCCGATGGGGGTCGGGGGTGCGAGGCCGGGCGGCCCTGGGTGGGGGCGCCCGCCCAAGCGCCGGGAACCGTGGCGCCCTTCCTGGAGGGCGCCACGGGTCTCGGCCTCCTTCGTCTTCCCGCCCCTCCCGCCTCTCCGGCACCGCTCGCACCACCCCGCCCCGGACCGCAGGCGCCCACCCCCTAGACCCCGCGTTCCACACCGTGCCGTTTTGCGCATACCGGCACACGGCCCGCCACCGCTCCCTACCCTGTTGTGAAGACCGTGTGGGAACGCCCCGGTGGGGCCAGGGGGTGTCGCGATGGAGGGGGTTCTTCGTCATGCGCGTTGTCATCGCAGGTCAGGGCTACGTGGGGCTGCCACTGGCGGTCCGGGCGGCCGAGGTGGGGCACCAGGTGATCGGCTACGACGTGGACGAGCGCCGGATCAAACGGCTGGCGATCGGCGAGTCGTACGTCGAGGACATCCCCGCCGAGCGGCTGCGGCCGCTGCTGGAGAACGGGACCTACCTGCCGTCGGCCGAGCCGGCCGACGTGGCGGGCTTCGACATCGCGGTGGTCACCGTGCCGACCCCGCTGCGCGACGGCGTGCCCGACCTGTCCTTCATCGAGTCCTCGGCCCGGCTGCTCGCCCAGCACCTGCGGCCGGGAGCGACCGTCGTCCTGGAGTCGACCACCTATCCGGGCACCACCGAGGAACTGCTCGCACCGCTGCTGGAGGAGGGGTCGGGGCTGACCGCAGGCCGCGACTTCCACCTCGGCTACAGCCCGGAGCGGATCGACCCCGGCAATCCGACCTGGCGGCTGGAGAACACCCCGAAGGTGGTGTCCGGGGTCGACCCGGCGGCGCTGGCCGCGGTCGAGGGCTTCTACGGGCAGCTGGTGGAGCGGACCGTGCCGGTCTCCTCCTGCAAGGAGGCCGAGCTGACCAAGCTGCTGGAGAACACCTTCCGGCACGTCAACATCGCGCTGGTCAACGAGCTGGCGATGTTCGCGCACGACCTCGGCATCGACGTCTGGGAGGCGATCGACGCCGCCTCCACCAAGCCGTTCGGCTACCTGCGCTTCACCCCTGGGCCCGGCGTCGGCGGGCACTGCCTGCCGATCGACCCGTCCTACCTCTCCTGGCGGGTGGAACGGGCCCTCGGGCAGTCGTTCCGCTTCGTCGAGCTGGCCAACGACGTGAACAGCCACATGCCCGATTACGTGGTGCGCCGGCTCGGCGAGGCGCTGAACGAGCGCCGGCGCTCGGTGAAGGGCTCCCGGGTGCTGCTGCTCGGGCTCGCGTACAAGAAGAACACCGGCGACGCCCGCGAGACGCCGGCCGCCCGGGTCGCCGAGCTGCTGACCAGGATGGGCGCCGAGGTCCGGGCCGCCGACCCGCACGTGGTGGTCGGCGTGCACGTGCCCGAGCCGGTGATCCCCGGCCAGCGGGCCGCCGAGCAGGACCCGCACGGCGATCCGTTCGCCGCCGTCCGCCGGGTCGAGGCGACGCCGGAGGAACTGGCCGCCGCGGACGCGGTGGTGCTGCTCGCCGACCACGACGACTTCGACTACGAGGCCGTGACCACGCACGCCCGGTACGTGCTGGACTGCCGTCGCCGGCTCTCGGGCGCTGCCGTCGAGGTGCTCTGACCACGGGAAGGGCGTGGTGCCGGGCGTTCGCACCCGCCCGGCACCACGCCCGTCCCGCCCCGCTACCAGCGGTACGGGCCGATGTCGCACATCATCACCTGGTGGCCATGGTTGCCTTGGAGTCGTACCGCTCCCAGCTGAAGACGGTCCGGGAGCCCGTCCCGCCCCGGGGTGGGTGATGACCTCGTTGTTGCCCGCGTCGATCCGGTCGACGTCGTAGATGCGCACCGTCGTCCAGCCGTCGTTCCCGAAGCAGGCCGGCCGCTGTAGCCGTAGTTGTCCAGCGGCCCCGACCGAACGGTTCCGCGTCGTTCCGGAGACCACCCCGGCGAGCCGGCCACGGCCCGCGCCGACGCGGACTGCACCGCCCGCGTCAACCTCGCCGGGATCTGGTTCGCCGTCCTGGCCGGCGACCAGCGGCGGCAGCAGATCGAGCGCAACGCACGGGCCCTGACCGCCCACCAGGAGGCGGTCAGGGCCCGGGGAGCCGAGCTGGCGCAACTGCTCGCGAGCGAGGGTTCCCAGGGCGGCTCCGGCCCGGGAGCCCGGCGGGCCGTCAGCGCCGTTTGTAGCTCACCGTGTTCGGGGTGGCGTAGTCGCTGCCGTCGTCGACGATCACGATCTTCGGGATGATCCGGGTCTCCTCCTCCGTCCGCTTCCCGCCGTCCGCGGGCGCGTCCGGGACGGGCACGGCGCTCGGCGGCGCGGACGGACGGGGCGGCGCCGCGGAGCCCGCGGGGGCCACCGGGCCCGGTGTGACCGGCCCCGGCGTGACCGCCGCGGGGGCGACCCGGCCGGGGGCGACCGCCGCCAGCACCGTGGTGGCCGCGTCGCCACCGGGGGCGGTGTCCTTGCGCAGGTCGGCGACCGCGATCTCACCGGTGTCCGCCTCGGAGTCCACCGCCGGCGCGTCCTCGGCCGGCTCCGCGGCCGCGGGCTCTGCGGCCCCGGCCGCCTCGACGACCTGGGCGGGCTCGATCGCGCCCACCGCCGCGCCGGTGAGCGAGGCCAGGGTGCCCTTGATGTGGTCCAGGTGCTGCTGCACCGTCTCCTGCCGGGCGGCGAAGTCGCGCTGCTCGCGCTCGCTCGCCGTGTTGATCCGCTCCGCCTCGCGCCGGGCCTGCTCGATCAGCTCGTCCGCCCGGGCCTGCGCCTCGGCGTCCGACTGCTTGATCCGGCCGAGCACGGCCTCGCGGTGCTGCTCGGCCTCCTTCACCCGGCGCTCGGCGGTCGCCGAGACGGCGGAGTCCTCGCCGTCGGCCTTGGCCTCGGCGGCGGCGAAGGACTCGTCGGCAGCCCGGCGCAGCTCGGCGAGCTTCGCCTCGGCCCGCTCGGAGGCCTCGGCCGCGGCGACCCGCACCTTGGCGGCGTGCGCGGTGGCGGAGTCCCGGACGGTGCGGCACTCCCGGTCGGCGTCGGCCCGGATCGTCTCGGCCTCGGCCCTGGTCCGCTCGTCGGTGCGACGGGCGGCCTGGTCGGCTTCGGACCGGGTGGTGGCGGCGTACTCCTTGGCGGCGCGGGCGAGGTCCTGGCCGGCGTCGTAGACCTCGTCGCGGAGGTCCTCGGCGAACCGCTCGGCCGCCTCCCGGACGGCCCGGGCTTCGTTCTCGGCCATCCGGGCCAGACCTGCGGCCTGGTCGCTGAGCACGTGGTAGTCCGGATCCGGAGCATCGGCGGCGGCCTGCCGGATCTCGGCGAGGCGGCGCTCCATCTCCCGGATCCCGGCACCCAGCACGCTCAGCCGCTCCCACGCCTCGTCGCGCTGGGCGGTGAGAGCCACCAGGGCTCGGTCGACCTGCTCGGGCGCGTAACCGCGCCGGGCAGCGGTGAAGCCGTACTGGGGGACGGCGTCGCTCATGGGCTCTCTTCCCCTCGGGTCGCGGGCTGCGGAGCCCATGATCGGACGGAACGGACGGATCCGGAACCGGATGCCGGAACCAGGTCCGGATTCGCACGTCACACGGATCGGAACATGTCGAGGAGTGGGTGAATACACCCATCCTCTTGACCTATTTTGCGCAGATCAGGGCGAAACCCCAACGAGGCAGAGCCGCCCCGGCATGCCGAAGGGGTCGTCCCGGCCACCGGAACGACCCCTTCCACCTGCACGGATCCACGACGGTCCGCTAGAGCAGGCCGTCCCAGAACTGCTCCAGGAGAACGGCCCACCAGGTGTCCGCGGACTGCAGGGCCGCCGGGTCGATCGCGGCGAGCTGGGCCTGGAAGTCGGTCGTCCAGCGACCGGCCTGGTCAGGCGTCAGCCCGTACCGCAGCCGCCACATCCGGCCCAGCAGGGCCAGGGCGCGGACGAACTCCGGTACACCGCTGTTGACGAAACGGGGGGGCTCGCCGGTTCCCTCCAGGTCCACCGCGACCACGTGCGCCGTGCCGTACTGCACGCAGAGCTGGCGGCCGTAGTCGTTGCCGAGCACCAGGTAGCCGCCGAAGTCCGGGCCGCCGGTCAGACCGCGCTCGGCGGCCAGCTCCGCGAGCGTCGGGATCGGGCGTCCCTCCTGGGCCTGCGCCCAGAAGAAGGGGCCGAAGTCGCGCGGCAGGCCGGCCCACATCAGGGTCTGCGCCACGGGCTCGGGGACGCCCTGGCGGGCGACCGCCCGCTGCTCGAAGCGGAACACGTTCTGGCCGAACGCCTGGCCGAGCTCCTGGGCCAGCTGCTGCGGCGCGATCGGCGGCAGCGGCGGGACGGTGCCCGGCGGCGGCAGCGGCACCCGGAACGGCCGGACCCGCTGGGGGCCGGAGGCCAGCTGGTGCAGCTCGTCCAGGTGGTCGAGCAGCTGGGCCATGCCGGCCTGCCGGGAGTGGTGGTCGCGACCGTAGTCGGCGGTGTGGGTGAGCCGGACGTTCGGCCAGGAGGCCGCGATCATGCGGTTGCAGTAGCCGCCCGGCAGGTCGCAGGACTCCAGCTCGGTGTAGAGCTCCAGCACCTGCTCCGGCGGGACGTTCAGCCGGCGCAGGTCCTGCAGGATCTTCCACTCCGGGTGCGGGGTGCCGGGCTCGCTGCGGTGCAGCAGCTTCTGCTCGGAACCGTCCGGACCACGGTAGCTGAGCGCCGCGAAGTAGCCCGGGCCGACCGCGGGCACGCCGGGCGGCACCGGGGCGCCCGGCGGCGGCCCGGGGACGGCGGCGGGCGGGACGGCCGGGGCCGCAGCCGCGGCGGGCGGGACGGCCGAGGCCGCACCGGGGTAGCCGTAGCCGGCCGAGGACGTGCCGGGGCCGGCCGGACCGGGCGGCGGCGGGACGGCCGGACCGCCGGACGGCGGGGTGCCGGGGTCGACGGGCGCGCCCGGGGCGCCGCCGAGCAGCGCCGGGTCGATCGCGCTCGCCAGCTGGGTGCGCTCGTACGCCACGCCGGCGCCGGGCGCGCCGGACTCGGCGGCCGCCGGCGGGGCACCGGCACCGCGCAGGCCCGCCGGCGGCGGGGGCGGCGGCGCGCTGTCGGCGCTGCGGCCGCCGGAGCCGGCCGCGGGGCCGCCGGAGCCCGGGGCCTGCCGAAGCTCGCCCGGCGGGGGCGGCGGCGGGGCCGAGGCGGGGTTGCGGCCGAGCGAGACCGGAGAGCCGGCCGGGCCGGACGAACCGCCCCGGAGGGCGGCCGGCGGGGGCGGCGGCGGGGCGGAGGCGGGGTTGCGGCCGCGGGCGCCCTGCGGCGCGTCGGCGCCCGGGGCGCCCGGGGCGCCCGCCGGGACCCCACCGGGCGGCGTGCCGGGACCGGGCGCGCCGGGCAGGCCGGCCAGACCGGGCAGGCCGTCCGGCGGCGCCAGCATCGTCGGGGCGTGGTCGAGCGCCGCACCGCCCGGCGGCGGGGTCACGGGCGCGCCGGGGGCGGGCACGCCGTGCGGCGGCGTCCCGGGAACCGGCGGACCGGGCGTACCGGGACCGGGCGCGCCCGGCAGGCCGGCCAGACCGGGCAGACCGTCCGGCGGCGCCAGCAGCGTCGGCGCGGGTGCGGCCGCGGCGGGCAGGGCCGGCGGCATGCCGGGGACCGGCGTGCCCGGCACGGACGCGCCGGGGCCGGGGACCTCGGGCAGGCCGGTCAGGCTCGGCAGCAGCTCGGTCGCCGCCTCGGAGCCGGGGCCCGGCGCTCCGGGCAGGCCGGCGCCGTTGGTCCGCAGGCCCTCGGGCATCAGTACGGTCGCCGCCTCCGCTCCGCCGGGCGCCGGCAGGGCGACCGGGGGCTCCGGGGCGGCGGGCGGCGCCGACGGCTGCGGGCCGACCGGCTCGTCGTGGGCGGGCGGCGGGGCCAGCATGGTCGGCGCGTCACCGGCCGGCCGCTCGGAGACCGGCGGCGTGGTCAGCACCGCGGGCGCCGGGACGGCGGGCGGGGCCTGGACCGGGGCAGGGGCAGGGGCAGGGGCCGGGGCCGGGGCCGGGGCGGCCGGTTCCGCGGCGGCGGCAGCGGCCGGAGCCGGCGCCCCCAGGCGCTCGGCCTCGGCGGCGATCGCCGCCTCGCCCGCCTCCTGGAGCCACTGCGGCGGGCTGAGCAGGAAGGACGTCGCCTCGACCGGTCCGGGCGCGGGCCGCGCCGCCCCGGCCGGGTTGGCCGCGACCGGGCGGCCGTAGACCTCCTCGAACTGCCGGACGACCTCGTTGACCGGCAGCGCGGGCCAGAGCGTGCTGGCGCCGGAGTCCCGGGCGATCACCAGCCGGGCCTCGCCGGCCGAGCCGTCGTCGCCGCCCGGGTCGCCGTCGGCGGGCCGGACCGCCCAGCAGACGAAGCCCAGGTCGAACTCCCGGACCCGTACCTCGCGCTGCTGCGAACGCGGCACACCGCCGTTGATCCACTCGTCGGCGAGCTCCTGCGCCTGCGCGTACGTCACCACGCCCGGTTCACCCCTGTCCCCTTCATCCCCGCTTGTTCCACCATCACCGCAAGCACCGCCGGCGGCCCGGCCGGTGCGACCGCACCCGAGGGAGCCACGTCAGCCCACCGGCACGGCGCGGGCGAACCCGCCGTCCACCATCAGCTCCGCCACCGTCTCCAGCTCCGGCGGACTGCCGGCCAGCCGGAGCAGGAACGCGTCGAAGTCCTCGCCGCAGGGCAGCAGCAGCCGGGCGACGCGGTCCTCGGGCGCCTCGGGCGCACCGCTGTCGCGGGCGTCGTCGTACAGGCAGAACCAGACCGAGCCGGCCCGCTCGCCGCGCACCTTGAGCGCCACGATGCCGCCCTGGGCGTAGGCGATGCCGAGGTAGTCCTTGGTGAGGTGGTCACGCAGGCACTTGTTGGCGTAGACGACGTCCTCGGTCCCGTACTCCTCGCTGAGGGTCAGGAACGGCTGGTCGAGCAGCATGCCGAGCTCGGGGTCGAGCGCGACGCCGACCGGGGCGCGGCCGCCGCCCAGCTTGAGGAAGGTCCGGTAGGCGCCGGGCAGCCGGTAGCCGAGGCGCTCCTCGGCCCGCTGCACGAGGTCCTCCGGAACGCCGACCGGGTCGCCGCCGTCCTTGGCGAGCGAGAAGTGCACGGGCCGGTGCTCCTGGAGCGGGCGGGTGCCGCGGCGACCGTGGTCGGCGGAGGAGGTGGCCAGGCCGCCGTGGTGCCGCAGCAGGGCCTTGACCTCGACGGGGACGAGTTCCATCCGGCGCCAGCCGGGCGCGGCCCGGCCGACCGCGTGGTGCCAGGTCCAGCCGGGCGGGGTGGCGACGGCGGTCTCCAGGTCGGCCCAGAGCGGGTGGCCCTGGGTGAACTGCGCGGCGTTGGCCGAGACGTAGTCGGTCAGCCGCAGCTCGTCGACGCCGAAGCCCGCCGGCGGGTCGGCGACCTCGGCCGCGGCCGCCGTGTAGGGGCCGAAGTCCGGGTAGCCGTACTCGTCCACCCGGACCCCGGCGGGGTGCCGCTCCGCACGGACCGGATCCGGGAAGTGCACCACCTGACCTGCGTACGCCGCGTTCGGTGCGGCGGCGACGCCGGGCCGACCTGTCGTCATCTGGGAGCCCCCACTGGCTGCTGCAAATTCTCCGTGCCTGCTGGCTACCAGCGTAGGGGGTCGGTCCCGGACCCGGACCCCCGCCCGGGGGACCGGGACCGCAGCGGGGGTCGTCAGGCACGCCCTAGGCGAGCGCCTTGGCCAGGGCTTCGGCGACGCGCTCCTGCTGGGCCGCGGTGATCTGCGGGAAGAGCGGCAGGGTGAGCAGCTCCCGGGCCGACCGCTCGGCGACCGGGAACGCGCCCTCGCCGTGCCCGAGGTGACGGAACGCCGGTTGCAGGTGGACCGGCACGGGGTAGTGGATGCCGGCGCCGATGCCGGCCCCCCGGAGCGCGGTCAGGACGGCGTCGCGGTCCCGACCGGGCCGGATCCGCACCGTGTACAGATGCCAGACGTGCTCGTTGCCGGGCGCGGTCCGCGGCAGGGTGACGCCGTCGAACCCGGCCAGCAGCCGGTGGTAGCGCTCGGCGGCGGCACGGCGGGCCTCGTTCCAGGCGGGCAGCCGACGCAGCTTGGCCCGCAGCACCACGGCCTGGAGCGCGTCCAGCCGGGAGTTGAAGCCGAACCGCTCGTGTACGTACTTGCGCTCCGAGCCGTGGTCGCCGATCAGCCGGGCCGCCGCGGCCAGCCCGTCGTCGTCGGTGGTGACGGCGCCCGCGTCGCCGTACGCACCGAGGTTCTTGCCGGGGTAGAAGCTGGTCGCGGCGATCCGGCCGTGGAGGGACCGGCCGTGCTGGCGGGCGCCCTGGGACTGTGCGGCGTCCTCGACCACGGGCCGGCCGCCGGCCAGCTCCAGCAGCGGCGCCATCGGGGCGAGCTGACCGTTGAGGTGGACCGGGAGCAGCGCCGCGGCCTGCGGCAGGACGTCCGCCACCCGGGCCGGGTCGATCAGCAGGTGGTCGGCGTCGACGTCGACGAGGACCGGGCGCAGTCCGGCCCGGACCACGGCCTCGGCGGTGGCGACGAAGGTGTTGGCGGGCAGCACCACCCCGCCGCCGGGCGGTAGGTCCAGGGTGCGCAGAGCCAGTTCGAGGGCGTCGGTCCCGTTGGCGGCGCCGACGCAGTGACGGGTGCCGGAGAAGGCGGCGTACTCCTCCTCGAAGCCGTCCGCCTCCGGGCCCCGGATGAAGCCGCCGGTGGCGAGCACCCGGTCGAAGCCGGCCCGGACCTCGGCCTCCACCTCGGCGTGCGCGGCCCTGAGGTCGACGAGCGGGACGGTCGTGTCGGTGGTCATCCCCGGTTCCCTTCAGCTGCGGCGGAGGGCGTCGAGCAGGGCGCCGGCCACGCGGTCCTGCTGCTCCTCGGTGAGGGCGTGGTAGAGCGGCAGGATCACCGAGCGGTGGGTGAGCAGTTCGGTGACGGGCAGCGGCACCCGGGCGGTGCCCTGGTACGGGGCCTCCAGGTGGGCGGCCATGATGCCGCGCCGGGCGGAGACGCCGGCTCCGGCCAGCGCGGCGAGCACCGCCCCGCGGTCGGGGGCGTCGTCCGGCAGCAGCAGCCAGCAGGACTGGTAGTTGGTGGTGCCGTGCTCCGGGTCGGCGACCAGGCGGGCGCCGGCGCCGGCGAGCAGCTCGCGGTAGCGCGCGGCGAGCTCCCGCCGCCGGGCGACCATGGCCGGCAGCTTGCCCAGCTGCACCAGGCCGACCGCGGCCTGGATGTCGGTCATCCGGTGGTTGAAGCCGATCTCGTCGTACGTCTCCGGCACGCCCGCCCCGCCGGCGCCGGCGTGCCGGTCGGCGGCCGAGACGCTCATCCCGTGCTCGCGCAGCCGCCGCAGCCGGGCGGCGAGTTCGCCGTCCCGGCAGGTGACCATCCCGCCCTCGCCGGTGGTGAGCACCTTGCGCGGGTGGAAGGAGTAGGCGGCGATCGTCGCCGTGGCGCCCACCGGCCGGCCCCGGTACACCGAGCCGGCGCCGCACGCGGCGTCCTCGACCACGGTGGCGCCGCGCGGCTCGACCAGCGCCCGGATGCCGTCCAGGTCGACCGGAACGCCGCCCTGGTCGACGGCGACGACGGCCTTCGTCCGCGCGGTGAGCAGCGGTTCGACGGTGGTGGCGGTGAGGTTGCCGGTGGCCGGGTCGACGTCGGCGAAGACCGGGACGGCGCCGACGTAGGTGACGGCGTTGGCGGTGGCCACGAAGGAGAGGGAGGGCACCACCACCTCGTCGCCCGGCCCGACGCCGGCACCGATCAGCGCCAGGTGCAGGGCGGCGGTGCACGAGGAGACGGCGACGGCGTGCGGCACCCCGAGGTGCTCGGCGAAGGCCCGCTCGAACGCGGCCACCCGGGGACCCTGGGCCACCCAGCCGGAGCGGACGGCCTCGGCGGCGGCCTCGGCCTCCTCCTCGCCGAGCCAGGGCAGCATGACGGGGATCGCGGGCGCCGCGGGCACGGTGCTGGACACGGCTCTGCTCCGAACTGCCGGACGGGAAGGGGGGTTCACTGCTCGCGCCACCAGGCGACCAGCCGGCGCAGGCCCTCGTCGAGGCCCAGCTCGGGCTTCCAGCCGAGGTCGCGCTCGGCGGCGGAGATGTCCGCCACCCGGCGGACCACGCCGCCGGCGGTGCCCCGGGCCGGACCGTGCTCGACGTCCAGGTCGGGGCGGTCCATCGCGCCGAGCAGCGCGTCGGCCAGACCGCGCAGCGAGACCTCGGTGGAGCTGGCGATGTTGTAGACCCGGTCGGTGACGGGCGCGGCGGCGGCGAGCAGGTTGGCCCGGGCGATGTCCTCGGTGTAGACGAAGTCCATGGTCTGCGCGCCGTCGCCGAAGATCAGCGGCGGCTCCCCGGCGGCGATCCGCTCCATCCAGCGGATGAACACCTCGGTGTACTTGCCGTGCACGTCCATCCGGGGCCCGTACACGTTGAAGTACCGCAGCGCGACGTAGTCCAGCCCGGACATCGCGTGGAAGCTGCGCAGCAGGCCCTCGTTGAAGGCCTTGGCGGCCCCGTAGAGGGTGTCGTTGTTGTAGGGGTGCTGGGTCTCGGGCGTCGGGAAGACGTCGGCGAGGCCGTAGACGGAGGCGCTGGAGGAGGCGACCACCTTGCGGACACCGGTCTCCGCGGCGGCCTCGACCACGTCGAAGGTGCCGTCGACCAGGACCTCCAGGGCCAGCCGGGGCTCGGTGGCGCACTGGGTGATCCGGATCGCAGCGAGGTGGAAGAGCAGGTCGGTGCCGGGCTCCAGCAGCTCGCGCAGGAGCGCGCGGTCGCGGATGTCGCCGTCGACCACGCGCAGCCGGCCGGGCCCTGCGGCGGCCTCGGCGCGGGCCAGGTTGGCCCGCCGCCCGCGGACGAAGTTGTCGAGGACGATCACCTCGCGGGCGCCCGCGCCGAGCAACTGGTCGACCACGGTGGAGCCGATGGTGCCGGCCCCGCCGGTGACCAGGCAGCGGGAGCCCTCGATCCGTACAGCGTTCACCGCGTCGCGGCCCTTTCCTGAGCTTCGGACAGTTCGTCGACCGGAGCGGTGCCCACCGGGACGGTGGCACCGCCGAGTTCGAGGCTGAGCGAGGCGGCCTCCAGCAGTTGCAGCACCCGCAGCCCGGCCCGGCCGTCGGTGAGCGGGGCCCGGCCCTCGGTGATCGCGGCGGCGAACTCGGCCATCACGTTGCGCAGCGCCTCCTGCTCCACGAGGGCGGGCGCCACCATCTCGCCGACGCGGTAGGAGATCAGCGCCTGGTGGCGGATGGCGTCGGTGAGCTCGTCGGGCGGGGTGAGGTCCACCCCGCGGTCGTGCACCGCCAGCCGGGCCTGCGGGTTGAGGTCGTCCCAGACCAGCGTGCGCCGCGAGCCGCCGATCAGCGTGGTGCGGACCTTGGTCGGGGAGAGCCAGTTGACGTGGCAGTGCGCCAGCGCGCCGTTGTTCAGCCGGACCGTCAGGTACGCCACACAGGCCCGCCCGGCGCCGATCGGGTCGGCGCCCTGGGCGGAGACCCCGACCGGCTCGACACCCGGCGGCAGCACGAAGTCGAGGATCGACAGGTCGTGCGGGGCGAGGTCCCAGAGCACGTCGACGTCGGGCTGGACCAGCCCGAGGTTGATCCGGACCGAGTCGAAGAACTGGACGTCGCCGATCTCCCCGCCGTGCACCAGCTCGCGGATCCGGCGCACCACCGGTGTGTAGCAGAAGGTGTGGTCGCACATCAGCACCAGCCCGCGCGCCCCGGCGAGCGCCACCAGGTCGGCGGCCTGCTCGGCCGAGGTGGTGATCGGCTTCTCCACCAGGACGTGCTTGCCCGCCTCCAGGGCCGCGCGGACCAGCCGGTAGTGCGCCGCCGCGGGCGTGGCCACGACCACCGCGCCGACCCGCTCGTCGGCCAGCACCTGCTCGAAGGAGGTGGTGGACCGCACGGTGCTGTACTCCCCCAGTACCCGGCGGGCCCTGCTCTCGTCCAGGTCGCAGAGCCAGTGCAGGCGCAGCGCCGGCGTCAGTTGCGCGTTGCGGACCAGGTTCGGGCCCCAGTAGCCGGCCCCGACCACGGCGATCCCGACCGGGTGCGCGGGCGTGGGCTGGGGCGGCGCTCCCGGCGTCGGCACGTGCTCGCCGGGCGCTTCGTTGGCGGTTTCCGTCTCCGTCATCGCAAGACCCCCCTTGCTCGTCGTCGACCCGGCCTCCGGGGGCACCCCGAACGGCGCCGACCCCCTCACCCCGGCAGCCTCAACGGCTGTCGAAGACAAGGCAGTTGTCATGCCACTCCGGAAACCCCCGACCGGTCGGACACCCCTCGCACCGCTGTTGGAACGCTACCGGCCGCCACCACCGGCCGGGGGCGGATTCGGGAAACCCGGGGACGAGTCGTGACGATGGCGTGTGGATCCGGCCAACACCCCGTGCCCGCACCGCCGATCGGTGACCGCCGCACCCCGGTTGTGCGAATGTCGGTGACATTTGACAGGCTTGTCCCGGACTGACCCCCGTCAGCCGCGGCACCCGCACAGAGACACCGGAGGAGGACGACGCATGACCACCGAAGACCAGCCCGGCACTCCCCTGCTGCGCCACCACCGCGACAGCCTGCTGCCCGCCGTCGCCGCCGCCCTGTCGCTGAAGCACGGCGAGGTGCACACCCTGGCCGGCGACAAGTCCGCCCGCCGGCCCGTGCTGCACCCGCTGGTCGGGGAGTTCCTGGACGCGCTGCCGCTGGAGCACCGCGAACGCTTCACCGGCCGCTGCCCGGAGGCCGTGCTGCTCTCCCAGTACCTGGCCACGGTCGACGGCAGACGCTCGAAGCGTGCCTCCCGCAAGCCGATGAGCCTGAACGACGCCCGCAAGGCGCTCAAGGGCTCCCGGTTGACCACCATTCGGATCCGCGAGGAGCACGACCCGGCGCACGGCACCCATGCCCCGCCCTGCCGCTCGTGCATACCGATGCTGGAGCACTTCACCGTGCAGAGCGTCGTGGTCGGTCCGACCGGGCGCTGACCGCGCGGCCCGACCAGCCGGCGCCGACCGCGCGCCCCCGTACGCCCCCTGTTCCCGAACCACCGGAGCCCGCCCTGAATCCGCCCAGCCCTCCCCCGCCGCCTCCGACCACGCTCGGCGGCTCGGCCGTCCGCACCCGCCCGCGCTTCCCCGCCGACGTCGCCGCCGAGCTCAAGGCGGCCGGCTGGCACCCCGGCCGGTGGGAGATCCGGCAGGCCGAGGAGTGGGCCGACACCCTGGCGGGCCACGGCAGCCCCACCGGTGTGGCGCACTCGGTGTTCCCGGCGGCGGTGGAGGCCTGGGCCGAGTTCGGCGGGCTCGCCTTCGACCTCACCGGTCCGGGGCGCCAGCTGGCCCGCACCCCGTTCCTGATCGACCCGCTCTGCGGGCTGCACCAGCCGCGCACCCTGGCCGACCTCGGCCGCGCCCTGGACACCCGGCTCGCCCCGCTCGGCGAGGAGGCGTACGGGCAGGCGCTGCTCGCCATCGACGAGGAGGGCCGGGTCCACAGCCTGGACCACACCGGCGAGTGGTTCCTCGGCCACGGCATCGACCAGGCGATCACCGCACTCGTGCTCGGCACCGCCCCCGAGCGGCTGCGCACCGCCGACGAGGTCTGACGGCCGTCCCGACCGGCGGGGCCGGGGAGCGCCCGGGCTCAGACCAGCCGGTCGGCGCGGACCGCCAGCCGGGACGGCAGCACGGCCTCGACCCGGAACCCGCCGTCCCGCTCCGGCCCGGCCGAGAAGGTGCCGCCCAGTGCGACCACCCGCTCCCGCATCCCGACCAGCCCGTTGCCCCCGCTGGGCAGCGCCGCCGCACTCCGCTCGCCGCCCGGGCAGGCGTTCACCACGCTCACCCGCACACCGTTGGGCGCGTAGGCCAGCAGGACGGAGACCACCGCACCGCCGGCGTGCTTGTGCGCGTTGGTCAGACCCTCCTGCACCACCCGGTACGCGGTCTGCTCGGCCTCGGTGGTGAACTCCTGACGGCTGCCGCTGACGGTGAGGGTCACCGCCATCCCCGCCGCCCGGGACTGGTCCACCAGTCGGGGCAGTCCGGCCAGCGAGTCCGGCTCCGGCGTCGTCTCGTCCGACATCCGCAGCACGCCGAGGATCTCGCGCAGCTCGTTCAGCGCCTGCCGGCCGACCTCGCCCATCAGCTTGGCGCTCTGCGCCGCCTTCTCCGGGTCCTTGACGACGATCCGCTCCAGCGCCCCCGCGTGCACCACCATCAGCGACACCCGGTGCGCCACCACGTCGTGCATCTCCCGGGCGATCCGGGTCCGCTCCTCCAGCCGGGCCCGGCGGGCGCGCTCACGGGCCTGCTCGGCCAGCAGGTCCAGCTCGGTCTCCAGACCGTGCGCGCGGTCCTTGAGCGACTCGATCAGCCTGCGCCGCGCACCCATGTAGAGGCCGGTCACCACCGGCGGCACGGTCAGGCCGACGGCCACCAGCACCGCGAGCAGGATCTGGCCCCACAGCGGCGGCTGCTCCACCGGCGCCTCGCCCGGCGCCAGCATCGTCACCATCATCACGCCGACCGCCTCGGCGAAGGCCAGCGCCGAGAGCGCCACCACCCGGCGCCGCCGGGACGGCCACTCCCAGGTCTCCGCCAGCGTGTAGAGCGAGACCACCAGCAGCACCACCCCGAGCATCCCGGGCATCGCCACCAGCGCGACCAGCACCGGCACGGCGGGCCAGCGCCGGCGCAGCACCAGGCTGGCGCCCGCGATCGCGCCGATCACCGCGACCCCGGCGATCGCGAGCGGGGGGAGGTCGACCCGGGGCGCCAGGAAGGCCACCCCGCTCGCCGCGCACTCCAGCGCCGCCAGCGCGGCCAGGCCGATGTCCAGAAGAGCGCTGCGCCGACGCTCCCACCACCAGAACGAAAGACCCCGCACGCGCTCCCCAGGCGACTTGCTCATAACCCCACAGCCTAAGCGCGAACCCTCCCCTCTCCCCACCCGGTTCCCCCCGTACACCTCGGCCGACGGGCAAGTGGTCCAGACCACACAAAGCTTGACAGTGATCCTGTCCGGCATCCGGCCACCTCGCGGACACGACCCCTCCCGACACCTATGCTGGGTCGCGTCGGACAGCGCGGTCCGCACGCGTCACAGGCGCCACACGCGCACTGAACTGTGGCGATGAGCCGTTGCCGAACCCCACCACCACAGGGAGCCAGCCGTGACCGCTCCGGTCCCCACCCCGGCGGACAGCCCCACGCCCGTCGCCGACAACGCAGCCCTGCGCGCGGACATCCGACGCCTCGGCGACCTGCTCGGCGAGACACTGGTCCGTCAGGAGGGCCCCCAGCTGCTGGGCCTGGTCGAACAGGTCCGACTCCTCAGCCGCACCGACGGCGAGGCCACCGCCGAACTGCTCTCCGACATCGACCTGGAGACCGCCGCCAAGCTGGTCCGCGCCTTCTCCACCTACTTCCACCTCGCCAACGTCACGGAGCAGGTGCACCGCGGCCGCGAGTTCGCCACCCGCCGGGCCCGCGAGGGCTCGCTCCTCGCCCAGACCGCCGACCAGCTGGCCGAGGCCGACCCCAAGCACCTCGAAGACACCCTGGCCCACCTCTCGGTCCGCCCGGTCTTCACCGCCCACCCCACCGAGGCCGCCCGCCGCAGCGTCCTCAACAAGCTCCGCCGCGTCGGAGAGCTCCTCGACCGGATCCACCGCGAGCAGATCGCCTCCGGCCTCGCCGCCGCCGACGCCCCCGGCACCCCCGACCGGGCCGCCGCCCGGCGCACCTCCCTCCAGCGCCAGGCCGACCGCCGTCTCGCCGAGGTGATCGACCTGCTCTGGCAGACCGACGAGCTGCGGATCGCCCGCCCCGAGCCCACCGACGAGGCCCGCAACGCCGTCTACTACCTCGACGAGCTCTACCGCGACGCCGTCCCCGAGGTCCTGGAGGAACTCCACGAGGAGCTCGCCCGGGTGGGCCTCGCCCTGCCCGACGGCGTCCGCCCGCTCACCTTCGGCACCTGGATCGGCGGCGACCGCGACGGCAACCCCAACGTCACCCCTCAGGTCACCTGGGACGTCCTCAACCTCCAGCACGAGTACGGCATCAAGGACGCCCTCGCCGCCGTCGACGACCTGCGCAACTCGCTCTCCACCTCGGAACGCCTGGCCGGCGCCTCCGTCGAACTGCTCGCCTCGCTCAACAACGACCTGCACGTGCTCCCCGAACTCAGCCCCCGCTACAAGCGGATGAACGCCGAGGAGCCCTACCGCCTCAAGGCCACCTGCGTCCGGCTCAAGCTGGAGAACACCCGCGAACGACTCGCCCACGGCACCCCGCACGTCGAGGGCCGCGACTACCGCGGCACCCGCGAGCTGATCGCCGACCTCCGGCTGATCCAGGACTCGCTGCGCGCCCACCGCGGCGAGCTGATCGCCGACGGCCGCCTCGCCCGCGCCATCCGCACCGTCGAGGCGTTCGGCCTGCAGCTCGCCACCATGGACGTCCGCGAGCACGCCGAGGCCCACCACCACGCCCTCGGCCAGCTCTTCGACCGCCTCGGCGAAGAGGCCTGGCGCTACGCCGACATGCCGCGCGAGTACCGGCAGCGGCTGCTCGCCAAGGAACTGCGCTCGCGCCGCCCGCTCGCCCCCACCCCGGCCCCGCTCGACGCCGCCGGCACCAAGACCCTCGGCGTCTTCAGCACCATCCGCGAAGGCCTGGAGCGGTTCGGCGACGAGATCGTCGAGAGCTACATCATCTCCATGTGCCAGGGCGCCGACGACGTCTTCGCCGCCACCGTCCTGGCCCGCGAGGCCGGCCTGATCGACCTGCACGCCGGCATCGCCAAGATCGGCATCGTGCCGCTGCTGGAGACCACCGAGGAGCTCCAGAAGGCCGACCGCATCCTGGACGAGATGCTCTCCGACCCCTCCTACCGGCTGCTCGTCTCGCTGCGCGGCGACGTCCAGGAGGTCATGCTCGGCTACTCCGACTCCTCCAAGTTCGGCGGCATCACCACCTCCCAGTGGGAGATCCACCGCGCCCAGCGCCGACTGCGCGACGTCGCCCACCGGTACGGCATCCGGCTGCGTCTCTTCCACGGCCGCGGCGGCACCGTCGGCCGCGGCGGCGGCCCCTCGCACGAGGCCATCCTGGCCCAGCCCTGGGGCACCCTGGAGGGCGAGATCAAGGTCACCGAGCAGGGCGAGGTCATCTCCGACAAGTACCTGCTGCCCTCGCTGGCCCGGGAGAACCTGGAGCTCACCATCTCGGCCACCCTGGCCGCCTCCGCGCTGCACACCGCCCCGCGCCAGGCCCCCGAGGAGCTGGCCCGCTGGGACGCCGCGATGGACCGGGTCTCCGCCGCCGCCCACGACTCCTACCGGGCCCTGGTCGAGCAGGACGACCTGCCGAAGTACTTCTTCGCCGCCACCCCGGTCGACCAGCTCGCCTCGCTGCACCTGGGCTCCCGCCCGTCCCGCCGCCCGGACTCCGGCGCCGGCCTCGACGGCCTGCGGGCGATCCCGTGGGTCTTCGGCTGGACCCAGTCCCGCCAGATCGTGCCCGGCTGGTACGGCGTCGGCTCCGGCCTCGCCGCCGCCCGCGCGGCCGGCCTCGGCGACGTGCTGGACGAGATGTACGGCCAGTGGCACTTCTTCCGCAACTTCCTGTCCAACGTCGCCATGACGCTGGCCAAGACCGACCTGCGGATCGCCCGTCACTACGTCGAGCAGCTGGTGCCCGCCGAGCTGCACCACATCTTCGACCAGATCACCGCCGAGCACGAGCTCACGCTGCGCGAGGTGCTCCGGCTCACCGGCGAGAGCGAACTGCTGGAGCACAACCCGGTGCTGAAGCAGACCTTCACCGTCCGCGACGCCTACCTCGACCCGATCTCCTACCTCCAGGTGGCGCTGCTGCGCCGTCAGCGCGAGGAGGTCGCGGCCGGCCGGCACGATGACCCGCTGCGCGCCCGCGCGCTGCTGCTGACCGTCAACGGCATCGCGGCCGGCCTGCGCAACACGGGCTGACCCGACCGGCCCCTCCCGTCCGTCCCCGCTCAGCCGAGCTGGCGCACCTCGACGACCAGCGGCCCGTACCGGGCCACCACCTCGTCCCTGGCCTTCGCCGCATCGGTGACGTACACCAGCACCCCGGCGCCGTCCCCGGCCAGCGTGCCGAGCAGCTGCTGCCCCCGCGCCCGCCAGTACTCCGCGTCCGCGGTGATCCGCTGCAGCACCTCCCGCGCCTGCCGGCGCGAGCCGGCCGCGTCCCGGAAGGCCACCGTCACCAGCGCGTTCCGGACGGAGTCCCGCACCGCCTGGTCGAAGCCACCGCCCGGCACCCGCAGCACGTACACCGTGCCGGCGCCGGCGCCGGCGTCCACGCAGACGCCGAAGTACTGGTCCGGGTAGTGCTGCGCGCCCAGCGTCCTGATGTCCTGGGCCGCCCGGCCCGCCGGGGTGTCCATCAGGCCACCGCCGCCCACCGGGGCGGACGGGGAGGGCAGGCCGGAGGACGGCGTGCCGCCCGCCGGGCCGCCGGTCGCGCCCCCGGTGGACGGCCCGCCCGTCGGGCCGGTCGAGGCGGTCGGGTGCGTCGGGACCGGCAGCCCCGTCCAGGTCGCCGCCGCCCCGGTGGACGGCCCTCCGGTGAAGGGCCCGCCGGACGAGGACGGCCCCGCGGACGGGACGCCGGACGACGGCGAACCGCCCGGACCCGAGGACGGGACGCCCGGAAAGGGCACGCCCGTTGACGGGACGCCGGACGACGGCACCCCCGACGACGGCACCCCCGACGACGGCACCCCGGACGACGGCGCACCCGACGACGGCGCACCCGACGGACCGCCCCAGCCCGGCGTCCGCAGCGAGGTCGGCCCCTGTGTGCAGGCCAGCACCGGCCCTTCCTCCGGACCGAACGGATCCGTCGCCCCCGGGCCGGACGACGCCGCACCGGCCGGAGCCAGACCCGCCCCCCCGCCACCACCACCGCCGAGCTGGGTCAGCCCGCCGACGCCCACCGCCAGGACCGCCGCCCCCGCGGCGACCCGCAGCGCCACCGTCCGCCGGGCGCGCCGCTCACCGGCCCGCCGCAGCTCGGCCAGCGGGGCGGCGGCGCCGCTCACCGCCTCCGCCTGCTCGCCGAGCCGGACGACCAGCTCCTCCTCGAACCCGTCCGTCTCCTCAACCGCCATGGCCCACCATCTCCCTCGCCGGTGCCAGCTCCTGCCGGAGCGCCTTCAACGCACGCGCCAGATGGGTCTTCGCCGTCGCCTGCGAACAACCGAGCTCCTCGGCGACCCGCGCCACCGGAAGGTCGACGTAGTACCGCAGCACCACGGCCGCCCGCTGCCGCGGCGGCAGCACCCGCAGCGCCGCCGCCAGTTGCTCGTCCCGCTCGCTCTCCGGGCCCACCACCGGGCCGTCCGGGAGCACCGCGGTCAGCACCTCCCGCCGGGTCCGCCGCCACCGCGAGACATGGGTACGCACCATCGCCCGGCGGACGTAGCCCTCGGTCGCCGCGGGGTCCCGGATCACCGACCGTTTCGGATAGACCCGCGCCAGGGCGTCGTGCAGCAGGTCCCGGGCGTCGTGGACGTCCCCCGTGATCAGGAAGGCACCGCGCAGCAGTGCCTGGTACCGGGCCGCGACGAACTCGTCGAACGGGTCGCCCCCGGCGCCCTCCGACCGCATCGATTCGCGCTTCATGCCCCCAGGACGCACGGGCCCCCGGAAACGGATGACACCGCGCGGAGAATGCCGGAGGGGCCGGTGCCCGGAACCCCGGACCCGGCCCCTCCCGGCCTCGTCACCGCCTCGGATCGCCCACGCGGCGGCGTCACTCCCCCAGATCGCCGGCGCGGCGGCGCTTCACCCACAGGGCCGCACCGCCCGCCGCCACGACCAGGCCGCCACCGACGGCCAGCAGGCCGGCGTCACCGCCGACCGAACCGCCGAGCACCGGACCGAACTGCGCCGCGGCCGGCTCCGGGGACACCACACCCGGATCGGGCTCCGCGACGGTCTCCGCATGGGCCGCACCGCCGCCGGAGAGCAGCACCCCGGCCGCACCCAGCGCGCCGGCCGTGCCGACCCTCCGACCGAGTTGCTTCAACCGAACCACCCGGATCCGCCGAAGGCGCCGGACCGGACGAAAACTGCGCATCGAGAACTCCCCAGGACCCGTTCGCGTACCCGGTCGACGCTATCGGATCGGCACAGACATCTCACACACATTCAGGTTTGACCGCCCAAGCGTTGTACGACTGTTGTGCGACGCACCGTCCTACCGCCCGGCGCCCACCGCCCCGTCGTACAGGCACCCGTCGCGGATGCCGACGGTGCGCGGCACCCGGCCTCGGAGAGCGCCCCGGTGTCGATGCCGTCGAGCTCGCAGGTGCCGGCGCCGGGCCGGTCGAGCAGCCCGAGCAGATTGAGGAACGTCGACTCGCCGGCCCCGGACGGGCCGACCACCGCGGCGCACTCGCCGGGCGCGACGTCCGGGTCCGCCGGGTGCGGCGCGGTGACCGGCGGCGGGGCGGGCGCCCGAGCCACCCCGCGCATCCGGATGACCGGCACCCGGCCGCTCCCCCCGCCGCTCGGACCGATCCGGGCCTCCGGCACGGCTGCTCCCCTCGGAACCGACGGGGCCGCACTCCCCCGGTGCGCACCCCGTCCCCGATCGAAACAGCCCCGCCGGCCCGGCGGAACCCGCGAGCCGACGCCCGGTCAGCACGGACCCGGTGCCTGCGCGGTCAGGAGTTGTACGTCCCCTGCGCCCGCTCCAGCCCGTCCGACAGCAGCGCCTCCACCGCATCGGCGGACCGGTCCACGAACCAGTCCAGCTCCTTGCGCTCGGCGCCGGAGAAGTCCTTCAGGACGAAGTCCGCCACCTCCATCCGGCCCGGCGGCCGACCGATCCCGCAGCGCACCCGGTGGTAGTCCGGGCCGAGCGACTTGGTGATGGACTTCAGGCCGTTGTGGCCGTTGTCCCCGCCGCCCAGCTTCAGCCGCAGCGCCGCGTAGTCGATGTCCAGCTCGTCGTGGACCGCCACCACCGCCGAGGCCGGCACCTTGTAGAAGTCCCTCAGCGCCGTCACCGGGCCGCCCGAGAGGTTCATGAACGACATCGGCTTCGCGAGCACCACCCGCTGCCCCGACAGCCGTCCCTCGGCCACCTGGGCCCGGCTCTTGTGCGCCTTGAACTTCGCGCCCATCCGCTGAGCCAGCAGGTCCACCACCATGAACCCGATGTTGTGCCGGTTCCGGGCGTACTGCTCACCCGGGTTCCCCAGGCCCACCACCAGCCAGGGGCCCTCGTACGCGTTCTCGCTCATCCCGCCGCTCCTCGTGGTCACGTTCACCGCCATCTTCCCGGACACACCGCTGCCCCGGGCGCTCCAGCGGGAGCGACCGGGGCAGCGGTCAGACCGTGCGGAAGGCTCAGGCCTCGGCGCCGGCCTCGGCCTCGGCGGCCTCCTCCTCGACCGGGGCGGCCTGGGCGGCGATGACCTGCAGCACGACGGCGTCGGCCTCGACGGCCAGGGTGACGCCGGACGGCAGGGTGATGTCCTTGGCGTGGATCGAGGCACCGGCCTCCAGACCCTCGACCGAGACGGTGACGGCCTCGGGCAGGTGGGTGGCCTCGGCCTCGATCGGCAGGGCCTGCAGGACGTGCTCCAGCAGGTTGCCGCCCGGGGCCAGCTCGCCCTCGGTGTGGACCGGAACCTCGACGGTGACCTTCTCGCCGCGCTTGACCAGCAGCAGGTCCACGTGCTCGATGGTGCGCTTGATGGCCTCGCGCTGGACGGCCTTCGGCAGCACGTACTCGTCCTTGCCGTCGATCGGCACGACCAGCAGGGCGTTCGGGGTCTTCAGGGCCATCATCAGGTCGTGGCCGGGCAGGTTCAGGTGAACCGGCGCGTGGCCGTGGCCGTAGACGACACCGGGGACGAAGCCGGCACGGCGGGCGCGACGGGCGGCACCCTTGCCGAACTCGGAACGGGTCTCAGCGGCAAGGCGGATCTCGGACACGACTGCACTCCTCGGAAGACTGGCGCGGGGGTGCAGACAACGAAAAACCGCCGGGACCACACCCTCAGAACGTTCGGGGGTCACTCGGCGGCGTACGACCTCTGCAGATGACCGGGAGCCGGCATCGGCAGCGCGTCGATCACGGAGCGCGCACCCGCGAGCAGGCACACGGCATCCCTCGCCGAGCAGTTTCACGAGTCTAACCGCACCCGCCGCCTCCCGCGAAATCGGCGGCGGCCCCGGTCCGCCCGGGACCGGGGCCGCCGACACGGGGCATCGTCAGTGCACGCCCTCGAACAGGCTGGTGACCGAGCCCTCCTCGAACACCTCGCGGATCGCGGCCGCGATCGACGGGGCGATGGAGAGCGTGGTGATCTTGTCCAGCTGGAGCTGCGCCGGGGTCGGCAGCGTGTTGGTGAACACGAACTCGCTCACCCGCGAGTTCTTCAGACGGTCCGCAGCCGGACCGGAGAGCACCCCGTGGGTGGCCGCCACCAGGACGTCCGCGGCACCGTTCTCGAACAGCGCGTCGGCCGCGGCGCAGATCGTGCCGGCGGTGTCGATCATGTCGTCGACCAGGACGCAGACCCGGTCCCGGACGTCACCGACGACCTCGGCCGACAGGATCGTGTTGGCCTGCGTCATGTCGCGGCGCTTGTGGATGATCGCCAGCGGGGCGTCCAGGCGGTCGCACCACTGGTCGGCCACCTTCACCCGGCCGGCGTCCGGCGAGACGATCGTCAGCTTGGACCGGTCGACCTTCTCGCCCACGTAGTCCGCCAGCAGCGGCAGCGCGAACAGGTGGTCCACCGGACCGTCGAAGAAGCCCTGGATCTGCGCGGTGTGCAGGTCCACCGCCATCAGCCGGTCCGCGCCCGCCTGGCGCAGCAGGTCGGCGACCAGCCGGGCGGAAATCGGCTCGCGACCCAGGTGCTTCTTGTCCTGACGGGCGTAGCCGTAGAACGGCAGGATCGCCGTGATGCTCCTCGCGGAAGCCCGCTTCAGAGCATCGATCATGATCAGCTGCTCCATGATCCACTGGTTGATGGGAGCCGTGTGGCTCTGCATCACGAAGCAGTCCGCGCCGCGCGCCGACTCCAGGAAGCGGACGTAGATCTCCCCGTTGGCGAAGTCCAGGGCCTTGGTGGGAACCGGCTCGGTCCCCAGCGACACAGCCACCTCCCTCGCCAGCTCCGGGTGGGCACGGCCGGAGAAGAGCTTCAGCTTCTTCTCACCCGACGTCGTGATCCCGCTCACTGCACCGTCTCCTCGCGTTGCTGACGCTGAACCCGTCCGCACCGCAGACAGGCACGAGCCCGCTGGCGATAGGGGTCGGGGGAATGTCGGTACGCCTGGACACGGGCGGTAAGCCCTATGGCGCACGTATGTCCCCAAGGTTACGCGCCCGCGCAGAAACCGTCCGCCCCGGTACCGCCCCTCGGACTCCCGCCCCGCCCGATCAGGCCTCCCCGGCCGCCTCCGCCGCGGCGGCCGCAGCCTGCGCCGATGCCGTACCCGGGCGCTTGCGCTCCACCCAACCCGGAATGTTGCGCTGCTGCGCCCGAGCCACGCCCAGTGCGCCCGGCGCAACGTCCGAGGTGATCACCGAGCCGGCCGCCGTGTAAGCGCCGTCACCGACCGTCACCGGTGCGATGAACATGTTGTCCGAGCCCGTGCGGCAGTGCGCCCCGATCACCGTGCGGTGCTTGTTCACGCCGTCGTAGTTCACCGTCACCGAGGCCGCACCGATGTTGGTGCCCTCACCGATGGTGGCATCGCCGATGTAGGAGAGGTGCGGCACCTTGGCGCCCTCGCCCAGCTCCGAGTTCTTGATCTCGACGTAGGTGCCGGCCTTCGCCTTGCGGGCCAGCTTCGCCCCCGGCCGCAGGTACGCGTACGGGCCCGCGGTGGCGAGCTCGCCCACCTCGGCGCGGTCCGCCGTGGTGTTGCTCACACGGGCGCCGGCACCCACCCGGGTGTCCGTGAGGGTCGAGTTCGGGCCGACCTCACAGCCCTCGCCCAGGTGGGTCAGACCGTGCAACTGGGTGTTCGGCAGCACCACGGCGTCCGGCTCGTAGGAGACCTGCACGTCGAACCAGGTGGTCGCCGGGTCCACCACGGTGACACCCGCACGCATCGCCCGCTCCAGCAGGCGGTCGTTGAGCAGCCGCCGGGCCTGCGCGAGCTGCACCCGGTCGTTGATGCCGAGGATGTCCCGGTAGTCCGCCGCCACCACGGCCCCGACCCGGTGACCGGCCGTACGCAGGATCTCCAGGGTGTCGGTGAGGTACTCCTCGCCCTGCACGTTGTCGGTGGTCACCCGCGCGAGCGCCTCGGCCAGCAGCTTGGCGTCGAAGGCGAAGACCCCGGAGTTGATCTCGGCGATCTCCCGCTGCGCGTCCGAGGCGTCCTTCTCCTCGACGATCGCCGACACCGCACCGTCCGCGCCGTCCCGCAGGATCCGGCCGTAGCCGAACGGGTCCGGCACCACCGCGGTCAGCACGGTCACGCCGTTGCCCTGCCCGGCGTGCGCCTCGGCCAGCACGGCCAGCGTCGCCCCGGTCAGCAGAGGCGCGTCGCCGGTCGTGATGATCACCGTGCCGTCCAGCTCCACACCGTCGGCGGCCAGCACCTCCAGCGCCGTCCGCACCGCATGCCCGGTGCCCTTCTGCTCGGCCTGCACCACCGCACGGGCGCCCGGGTAGTGCGCCGCCAGGTGCGCCTCCACCTTCTCCCGCATGTGGCCGACGACCACGACCAGCTGCTCCGGCGTCAGTTCCTCGGCCGCCGCCACCGCGTGCCCCACCAGGGAACGCCCGCACACCTCGTGCAGCACCTTGGGCAGGCTGTTCGACTTCATCCTGGTCCCGCCACCGGCGGCAAGCACGACAACGGCGGCAGGCGAATTGGCACTCACGGGGGGAGGCTCCTCAGTCGGTTCACAGGGAGGGAAAGCAGCCGGGGAGCGGATCCGCACGTCTACGCCCTGGCGCCTAGAGGATAGCTGCGCTGGGAAACGACCCGATCAGGGTCGCTCAAGTGTGAAGCTCCCCGGGCAGGAATCGAACCTGCGAAGACCAGATTCAAAGTCTGGGCGCCCGTGCCAGCAGAGCAACCGGGGATGGCCAGGCACACACTACGGCTTTCAGCGCTACGTCTCTACCACTATGCCGGACCACCAACCCTCAATCCGGCGATAGAGGTCCGCGCGGTCGAGGACGTTGACGGACAAGCAACCCCGTTAGGCCGGTCCCGCATTCTTCCGGGCCGTCGTCGGATTGCGACGCTTGAGGGTGGGGCGTTGGAAGAGCGGCCGGAGCACGCCAGATACAACCGGATCGCTCCCGGGTCGCTGTTGATGAACCGGACGCGCTCGCGGCGGGCGTACTGCTCGTCCTTCGCCCCCTCCGCCCGGCAGGGCGCAACACCGGCGATGAAGAGATCCCTGTCGCTCATCGGGCCGATGTCCGCCCTCGCCTCCGCCCTCACCGCTCGGCGCTCCTCTTCCCGCTCCTTTCGTACCGGCCCCCAGCGAGTCTCGGAAGCCTTCCGCATCCTCTCCCTGCGCGTGGTGGGCGCCGGCAAGTCCCGCACCCAGAGGGACGTCGGGCTCTTCGAGACCCCCGGCTCCGCCTGGATCTCGTCGTACGTCCACCCCTGGGCCCGGAGGCGGCGGGCGGCTTCGCGCTGCCCGGTCCCGGCTCGCGTGCGGTGAATGCGTGTGCGGGTCGTCCCGACACGGGGCACATCCACCCTTCATCCATCCGGTCGGGTGAATTCACTCAAGCGCCGGGCGGCGGCGTATTCCCCTCGCGGCCGGGCAGAACCTACGATGCCGTAGGTTACGCTCACGTAACCTCTCTCCCCTCCCTCAAGGGACGCTCATGACCATCCAGGCCGGCGAGGCGCGCACCGAGACCGCGCCCCCCATCGATCCCGCCCCGACCCTCCTCTCCGCCACCCGTGGCGGGGAGAAGCAGGGGCTCGCCGAGCGGATCACGCTCGCGCTCTTCATCGCCGTACCGTTCGCCGCCCTGGTCGCCGCCGTGCCGGTGGCCTGGGGGTGGGGGCTGGGGTGGACGGACCTCGCGATCGCGACCGTCATGTACTTCCTCACCTGCCACGGCATCACGATCGGCTACCACCGCTACTTCACCCACGGCGCCTTCAAGGCCAAGCGCCCGCTGCGGCTGGCGCTCGCGGTGGCCGGCTCCCTCGCCATCGAGGGCCCGCTGGTCCGCTGGGTGGCCGACCACCGCAAGCACCACCGGTTCAGCGACAAGGACGGCGACCCGCACTCGCCGTGGCGCTACGGCGAGACGGTCCCGGCACTGCTCAAGGGCCTCTGGTGGGCGCACATGGGCTGGCTCTTCGACGAGGAGCAGACGCCCCAGCTGAAGTACGCTCCGGACCTGGTGCGCGACCCGGCCATAAGGACCATCTCCCGGCTGTTCTGGCTCTGGACGCTGATCTCGATGATGCTGCCGCCGCTGGTGGGCGGGCTGGTGACGATGTCCTGGCAGGGGGCGCTCACCGCGTTCTTCTGGGGCTCGCTGGTCCGGGTGGCGCTGCTGCACCACGTCACCTGGTCGATCAACTCGATCTGCCACGCGGTGGGCGCGCGCCCGTTCCGTTCCCGGGACCGTTCGGGCAACGTCTGGTGGCTGGCCCTGCTCTCCTGCGGCGAGTCCTGGCACAACCTGCACCACGCCGACCCCACCTCGGCCCGGCACGGTGTGCTGCGCGGGCAGATCGACTCCTCGGCCCGGCTGATCCGCTGGTTCGAGCTGGCCGGCTGGGCCCGGGACGTACGCTGGCCGGACGCGCAGCGGATCGCCGCCCGCCGCGCCGCATGAGGGCGCGCCTGCAGCATGATGTAGGGGTGAACGGGAGCAGCGCAGAGAGCACAGGCGGCCACGAGAGCACGCGGACGGACGCGGCGCCCGATGCGGCGCCGGACCGTCCGCGTGCCGGTACGGCGGCCGGCGAGGCTGCGGCGGGGGGCCGCCGGCGGGGCAGCCGGGTGCGGATGACCGGCAAGCAGCGTCGGGAGCAGCTGCTGGAGATCGGTCGGACGGTGTTCGCGGAGCGCGGCTACGACGGTACGTCGGTGGAGGAGA
Organism: Kitasatospora hibisci; assembly: GCF_043950205.1. NCBI lineage: Bacteria > Bacillati > Actinomycetota > Actinomycetes > Kitasatosporales > Streptomycetaceae > Kitasatospora > Kitasatospora hibisci. The sequence goes on from NZ_CP171642.1 coordinate 3,436,064, forward strand.
TCGCCGAGCGGGCGGGTGTGTCGAAGCCGGTGGTGTACGAGCACTTCGGGGGGAAGGAGGGGCTGTACGCGGTGGTGGTGGACCGCGAGATGCAGCTGTTGCTGGACATGGTGACGGGGGCGCTGACCGGGGGGCATTCGCGGGAGCTGCTGGAGCAGGCGGCGTTCGCGTTGATGGATTACATCGACACCTCGACGGACGGTTTCCGGATTCTGGTGCGGGACTCGCCGGTGGCGCAGTCGACGGGCACCTTCGCGTCGCTGATCAGTGACATCGCGACGCAGGTGGAGGACATCCTGGGGCTGGAGTTCAAGGCCCGGGGGTTCGACGCGCGGCTGGCGCCGATGTATTCGCAGATGCTGGTGGGGATGGTGGCGCTGACCGGCCAGTGGTGGCTGGAGGTGCGCAAGCCGGAGAAGGCCGAGGTGGCGGCTCATCTGGTGAATCTGGCCTGGCACGGGCTGGAGGGGATGGAGCGGCACCCCAAGCTGGTGGGTGAGCGGAAGTCGTAGCGTCCGCCGGGCGCTAGCCCCGTTTGACGCCGACTGCGAAGATGCGCCGGAACGGGAAGACGGTGCCGTGGGGTCCTGCCGGGTAGGCCTCGCGGAGCAGGGTGCCGTACTCGGTGAGGAAGGCGTCCTGGTCCGCGGGGTCGGTGAGCCGGGTGAGGACGGGGCGCAGTGCGGTGCCCTTGGCCCATTCCAGGACCGGGTCGGGGCCGGTGAGCAGGGTGCTGTAGGTGGTTTCCCAGACGTCGGGGGTGCAGCCGGCGTGGGCGAGGACCCGGAGGTAGTCGGCCGGGTCGTGGACGTCGGCTCGGGCGGTGTCGCCGAGGGTGTCGCGCCAGCGGGGGCTGTGGCGCAGTTCGGCGAGGGTGGTGTGGCTGGGTGCGTCGAAGTTGCCGGGGACCTGGAAGGCGATCACGCCGCCGGGTTTGAGCGCGGCCGCCCAGCGGGGCAGCAGGTCGAGGTGGCCGGTGACCCATTGCAGGGTGGCGTTGGAGGCGATCAGGTCGGGTCGGGCGCCGGCGGGGTCGTAGTGGGTCGCGTCGGCGAGCCGGTAGTGGGCGGTGGGTTCGCCGGTCGTGCGGGCGGTGGTGAGCATCTCGGCGGAGTTGTCGATGCCGGTGAGGTGGGCGCGGGGCCAGCGTTCGCGCAGGGCGGCGGTGGAGTTGCCGGGGCCGCAGCCGATGTCGAGGACGGTGGGGGCGGGTTCGTGGGGGAGGGTGGGGACGCGGGCGAGCAGGTCGCGGAAGGGGCGGGTGCGTTCGTCGACGAAGCGCAGGTACTGGTCGGGGTCCCAGGCGGGGGTGTTCATGGTCCACCTCGCATGTATCTCGACATCAAGACATCCAGTCGCACCTTCCACGTTACATTTCTCGATGTCAAGAGACTTCACATCGACACAACCCCCGATACACTGATCGCCATGGAGGACGAGGTCGACCGCCTGGTCGCAGCATGGCGCCGAGAGCGCCCCGACCTCGACGTGGAACCGCTTGAGGTGCTCAGCCGGGTCAGCCGACTCGCCCGGCACCTCGACCGTGCCCGCCGGACGGCCTTCGCCGAGCACGGCCTGGAGCCCTGGGAGTTCGACGTGCTGACGGCACTGCGCCGGGCCGGCACCCCGTACCAGCTCTCGCCCGGCCAGTTGCTCACCCAGACCCTGGTCACCTCCGGCACGATGACCAACCGGATCGACCGCCTCACCGGCAAGGGCCTCGTCAAGCGGTTGCCCGACCCTGACGACCGGCGCGGTGTGCTGGTGCGGCTGACCGACGACGGCCGCGACCGGGCGGACCAGGCGCTCGCCGGCCTGCTCGCGCACGAGCGCGAGCTGCTCGCCCAGCTCACCACCGTCCAGCAGGGCGAGCTCGCCGGGCTGCTCCGGCTGCTGGTCGCCCCCTTCGACAACATCCCTGGCTGATCCACGGCGCCCGGGGCGCGGGCGACGGCGCTCCGCTCAAACGTGGCACCGGCGACCGGGCGCGGGCCGGGCCCGCCCGACCGCAGGGCCCGGCGGGGCTCAGAACCCGTCGGGGTACGGGGTGCTGAGCGCGGGCACCGGGGCCGGCTCGGCCTCCGCCGTCCGGTAGCCGGGCAGCAGCTCCGCCAGCCTCCGGCGCACCTCTTCGTCGCTGTTGCCGGCCGCCGCCGCGTACAGGCCGGTCAGCCCTCCCGCGAGGTCGTCCGGGCCCGAGGCGGACTCCGCCACCGTGGCGTAGATCCGGGCGTGCGAGGTCGGCAGGCGCTCCTCCCCTTCGGAGAACAGCGCCTCGTTCAGCTTCTCGCCCGCCCGCAGGCCCGTGTAGCGGATCTCCACCTCGTCCCGGCCGAGCTGCACCTGCTCGGCGAAGTTGTGCACCAGGTCGACGATCCGCACCGGCTCGCCCATGTCCAGCACGAACACCTCGCCGCCGTGCGCCATCCGGCCGGACTCCAGCACCAGGCCGACGGCCTCCTCGATGGTCATGAAGAACCGGGTGACGTCGGGGTGGGTGATCGTCACCGGACCGCCGCTGCGCAGCTGTTCGGCCAGGACGGAGAGCAGCGAACCGCGCGAGCCGAGCACGTTGCCGAAGCGGACCGCGGAGAAGACCCCGGTGCCGAGGTTGCGGGCGTCCCGTGCGTTGGCCTGCACGATCAGTTCGGCCAGGCGCTTGCTGGCGCCGAGGACGGAGGTCGGGTCGGCGGCCTTGTCCGTGGAGATCAGCACGAACCGCTCGACGCCGGTGGCCAGCGCGGCCTCGACCAGGTGGTCGGTGCCCAGCACGTTGGACTTGACCGCCTCGCTGGGGTGGCGCTCCAGCAGCGGCAGGTGCTTGTGGGCGGCGGCGTGGAACACCACGTCCGGCTTGAGGTCGCGGAAGATCTGCTGGATCCGCGGGCGGTCCCGGATGTCGGCGATCACCAGCGAGTCGTCGGTGAGCAGCGCCTCGCCCCAGATCTCCAGCTGGAGCCGGTGCAGGTTGGACTCGTCGTGGTCCAGCATGTAGAGCGCGCTCGGGTTGAACGCGTGGACCTGGCGGCAGAGTTCGCTGCCGATGGAGCCTCCGGCGCCGGTGACCAGGACCCGCCGGCCCTCGATGACGTCGCGGACGTCGGCGGAGACCACGTGCACCTCGTGCCGGCCGATCAGCCGGTTGACGTCCAGGCTCCGCATGTCCGAGCCGACCACCTCGCGGCGCAGCGCCGCGAGGAAGGACGGCAGGTAGCGGACGGCGGCTCCGGCCGCGGCGGCGGCGGTGGCGAGCGCGCGGACCCGCTGCGGGGCGAGGCCGGGGATGGCGAGAGCGACGACCTGGGCGTGGTGGTGGACGGCGAGTTCGGTGAGCTCGGTGAGGGTGCCGAGGACGGGGACGGCGTCGACGGACTGTCCGGCCTTGGCCGGGTCGTCGTCCAGCAGGCCGATCGGGGTGAGGCCGAACTCGGGCGCCCGGCCGAGGTCGCGGACCAGCGCGGTGCCGGCCGCGCCGGCGCCGACCACGAGGGTGCGCAGGCCCGTCGGCGGTGCGCTCCGGGCCGGGCCGGGGCCGCCGGCGCGCGGGCCGGCCTCGGCTGTTCGGTGCTCCTGGGCTGTGTGCGGGCGTGCGGAAGTGCTGTGCGGCGACATCTGTCCTCCGGATTTCCCTGACCTGACGGACCTGAGCCGTACCTGGGTGTTACGGGCGGATCAGCCGGCGCCGGGAGCTGTGGTCGAGGCGACGGACGGCGGGGCTGTGGGCGCGGCCGGCTCGGACGGGCTGACGCCCGCCCGGCGCGCGACCGCGACGGCGGCGAGGGTGGAGTGCACCCCGAGCTTGCCGAGGACGTTCTGCATGTGGGTGCGCACGGTGTGCGGGGAGAGGTAGAGGCGCTCGGCGACGGCCTGCCGGCCGAGGCCGGCGACCATGCAGCGCAGGATCTCCTTCTCCCGCGGGGTGAGCGTGTCGACCAGGCGTTCGCTCTCGGTGCGGTCCCGGCGGGCGGTGGTGAGCTCCCGGATCACGCCGGTGAGCAGGGCGGGCGGCAGGTGCGTCTCGTCGCGCAGCACGCCGCGGATCACCGCCAGCAGGCGGGCGAGTGAGCTCTCCTTGGCGACCCAGCCGGTGGCGCCGGCGTGCAGGGCGCGGGCGGCGCGGTGCGGGTCGTCGGCGGTGGCCAGGACGATCGCGCGCAGGGCCGGGTGGTTCCGGCGGACCCGGGCGAGCAGGGTGATGCCGTCGGGTGCCGGGGTGGCCGCGGGGTGGTGCGCGGGGGGCAGGTGTGCATGCGGGGTGTGCGCGGAGGGCAGGTGCGCGTGGGCGGGCGGGGTGGCCGGGTGCCGGGGCGCGGGTAGGGCTGCCGACGGGCGCCGGTGGGCGGGTTCGGGAGGGTCGGCGCCGGGCCGGCGGGGCGTGCGGGGGCCTGCGGTTGCGGAGTCGGCGCCGAGGTCGGCGTCGATCAGCACCACGTCGTAGCCGCGGCCCTCGACGGCGGCGCGCTCCAGCGCCCGGTCGGCGGCCGCCGCGCTGCCGGCCGCGCCGACCTCCACGTCGGGTTCGGCGGCGAGTGCCGCCGCCAGCGCCTCGGCGAAGATCCGGTGGTCGTCGACCACCAGGACGCGGATCCGCCCCATCGTCACTCCCCCCTGCCCGGACCAGTCCGGTGCTCCGGGGCGATCACCCGGTTGCGCCGCCGTGACCTGGGCACTCGTCCGCCGTCCGCCTCCCGGTGCCGCGAAGGCCGACGGCACCGACCCCCACCGGTACCGGAATCAGCGTACGGGGTGGGGGGCGGCCCGGTGGGGGTTTGGTGAAGTTTCGTCAGGAGGTGCTTACCTGGCGTGACTTGGGGCTCCTGCGGGGGAGCAGCAGGGCCGGCAGGAGGGCCACGGCGAGCAGTGCGACGGCCCAGCCGTAGGTGTCCCGGAAGGCCGCGGCGAGGCCGGGGGCGAGCGCGGCGCGGGCGGCGGTGTCCAGGCCGTGCAGGGCTGCCAGGCCCCCGCCGCGGGGCAGGCGGCCGGCGAGGGCGCCGGTGAGCAGCACGGACATCAGTGCGGTGCCGGTCGAGCCGGCGACCTGCTGGACGATGGTGACCAGCGTGGTCGCGGCCGGGACGTCGGCGGGGGCGACTCCGCGGGTGGCCGCGGCGATGGTCGGCATGATCGTCATCCCGACGCCGGTGCCCATCAGCACCAGGGCGGCGATCAGCTGCCAGTACGGCGTGCCAGCGGCGACCTGGACGGTGAAGGCCAGGAAGCCGGTGGTGGCCACCGCCGCACCGGTCAGCACGATCCGGCCCGCGGCGATCCGGTCGGTCAGCCGGCCGGCGACCTGCATGGTGATTCCGGTGGCCAGTGCCTGCGGGATGCCGAGCAGCCCGACGTCGGTGGCGCTCTGGCCGCGCACCAGCTGGTAGTAGAGCGGGAGCAGCAGCATCGAGCCGAAGTAGCCGCAGGCGAAGAGTGCGAGGGTGGCGGCGGGGCCGGCGAACGCGCGTCGGCGCAGCAGGCGCAGGTCGATCAGCGGGTCGCGGGCGGTCAGCGCGCGGACGGCGAACCCGGCCACCAGGGCGGCGCCGGCGAGGGTGGGCAGCAGGGCGTCCGGGGCGCCGATGCCGCCGTGCTCGGCGCCGGCGGCGAGGCCGTAGATCAGTGCGGCCAGGCCCGGGGAGAGCATCAGCAGGCCGGGCAGGTCGAGGCGGCGGCGGGTGCCGTCGCCGGTGTCGCGGGGCAGCAGCCGGACGGCGAGGGCCAGGGCGAGCAGGCCGATCGGCAGGTTGACCAGGAACGCCCAACGCCAGGAGGCCTCGTCGACGAGCCAGCCGCCGAGCACCGGGCCGGCGAGCGGGCCGATCAGGACGGGGATGCCGAGCACGCTCATGGTGCGGCCGGTGCGGGCCGGGTCGGAGGCGCGGACCAGGACGGTCATCCCGACCGGCATCACCATGCCGCCGCCGAGGCCCTGGATGACCCGGAAGGCGATCAGCGAGGGGGCGTCCCAGGCGGCGCCGGCGAGGCCGGAGCCGAGCACGAACAGGGCGAGCGCGGTGAGGTAGAGCCTGCGGGTGCCGAACCGGCCGATCGCCCAGGCGGTGATCGGGGTGACGGTGGCGAGGGCGAGGGTGTAGCCGGTGGTGACCCACTGGATGGTGGCCAGTGGGGCGGCGAAGTCCTCGGCGAGGCGGTTGAGGGCGACGTTGACGATCGTGGTGTCGAGGACGGTCATCAGCGAGCCGAGGACCACCACGGCGGCGACGGCGGCGGTGCGCGGGGCGGGTGCGGCGGCACGGGCGGCGGCCGGTGCGGGTGTGCTCGCGGCGGGTGCGGCGGTGGTGCTCATCGGTCCCCCCTGGTGGTGGGCCGGGGCGGCGTCCGGCACTGGCGCGGCCCCGGCGGTCGGGTGCGGTCAGGCGCCGTACGGGTGGGCGTTGCGGGCGTCCCGGAGGGCCCGCGCCCACCAGGTGAGCTGGTCGAGCATGCCCTTGGCCGCACCGGTGGGGACGGCGGGGTGGACCGGCTCCCCGTCGTCACCGAAGGCGGCCCAGGCGCCGTGGAAGCTGACGCTGTCCCGGACGGTGACGGCGTGCAGCTCGGCGAAGACCAGCCGGAGCTGCTCGACCGCGCGGAGCCCGCCGCCGATGCCGCCGTAGGAGACGAAGCCGACCGGCTTGGCCTCCCACTCGGCCTTGTGCCAGTCGATGGCGTTCTTCAGGACGGCGGGGAAGCTGTGGTTGTACTCAGGTGTGATCACCACGAAGGCGTCGGCGGCGGTCAGCCGGAGCGAGAGCGCGGCCAGCACCTCGGCCTGCTCGGGGGTCGGCTCGTCACCGAGGTCCGGCAGCGGGTGCTCGGCGAGGTCGACCACGTCGAGGGCGAGGTCGCTCCGGTCGGCGGCGGTCCGCAGGAACCAGTCGGAGACGTTCGGTGCGAAGCGGCCCCGGCGGTTGCTGCCGATGATGACGGCGACGCGGTAGGGGGTCTCGGGCACGGCAGCCTCCGGATCGAGTGTGCGTTTCTGCCGCCCGGTCTGGCGACACATCAGGTAAAGTACAACGTGCATGGCAATAAGTACAACGATGGCTGCAAAGTCCTGGAGGTCAGCCCGTGACCAGTGAGAACGAGAGCCCCGCCAAGCCCCGCCGCGGACTCGCCGAGAAGCGCCAGGCCATCACCGGGGCGGCACGAACGGTCTTCGGCCGGGACGGCTACTCCCGCGCCAGCATCGACGCCATCGCCTCCGAGGCCGGGGTCTCCACCCGCACCATCTACAACCACTTCGCCGGGAAGGAGTTGCTCTTCCGGACCGTCGTCCTGGAGAGCGCGGCCCAGGTCAGCGACGCCCATCTGGACATCGTGGAGCGCAACCTCGCCAAGGTCACCGACCTGGAGCCCGACCTCACCGCGCTCGCGCTGGCCTGGGTGGAGGTGCTCGGGCGGTTCGCCGACCACTTCGCGCTGGTGCGACAGATCAATGCCGACGCCGGGCACCTGCCGAAGGAACTGCTGGAGGCCTGGCAGGAGACCGGGCCTCGCCGGGCGCTGCGGGAGCTCGCCACCGGCTTCGGCGAGCTGGCCGACCGCGGGCTGCTGGTGGCACCCGATCCGTTGCGGGCCGCCGAGCACTTCGTGCAGCTCACCGGCAGCGCGGTCACCCTGCGCACGTACTGGGGCGCACACCCGATCGACCCGGCGACAGCTGAGGAGGTCATCACCAGCGGGGTGCGGGCCTTCCTGCGCGCCTACGCCGTACCGGCGGCACGGTAGCGCGGGCGCGTCGGGGCTGCTGCGCCGCCCCGGACGGCGCGCGCGGTAACGCCGAAGCGCCGCCCCGGACGGTCGGGGCGGCGCTTCGGGTGCCCCCGCAGGGGCGGGGAATCCTAGAGACCGTTCTTCTCCAGGGTGAACTTCCACGCGTCGGCGACGATGTCGTCCAGGTCCGGACGGCGCGGGATCCAGCCCAGGGCCTCGCGGGCGCGGTCGGCGGAGGCGACCAGCACGGCCGGGTCGCCCGCGCGGCGGCCGGCGACCTGCACCGGGATCTCCCGGCCGGTGACGCGCTTGACCGACTCGATCACCTCGCGCACCGAGAAGCCGCTGCCGTTGCCCAGGTTGCAGATCAGGTGCTCACCCGGCTCGGCCGCGTCCAGCGCCAGCAGGTGGGCGTCGGCCAGGTCCGCGACGTGAATGTAGTCGCGGATGCAGGTGCCGTCCGGGGTCGGGTAGTCGTCGCCGTACACCGCGATGTGCGGACGCTGCCCGAGGGCGGCCTGGAAGACCAGCGGGATCAGGTGCGACTCGGGGTCGTGCCGCTCGCCGTAGGCGCCGTACGCGCCCGCGACGTTGAAGTAGCGCAGCGAGACGGCGGCCAGGCCGTGGGCGACGGCCTCGCTGGTGATCAGGTGGTCGACGGCCAGCTTGGTGGCGCCGTAGGTGTTGGTCGGCGCGGTGCGGGCGGTCTCGGCGATCGGCACGACCTCCGGCTCGCCGTAGGTGGCGGCGGTGGAGGAGAAGACCAGCGTGCGCACACCGGCCGCGCGCATCGCGCTGATCAGCTCCAGCGAGCCGGCCACGTTGTTGCGCCAGTACTTCTCCGGGTCCACCACCGACTCGCCGACCTGCGAGGAGGCGGCGAAGTGCAGCACACCGTCGAAGGAGGCGTCCAGGACCTCGCCGGCCTCCTGGATCCGGCCCTCGACGAACTCGGCGCCGGCCGGCACGCCCTCGCGGAAGCCGGTGGAGAGGTCGTCCAGGACGGTCACCTGGTGCCCCGCCTCCAGCAGGTGGGCGGCGACCACACTGCCGACATAGCCGGCGCCACCCGTGACCAGGTACTTACTCATGATGAGACCTCCAGCGGGCGATGTCCGCCGGGTCGGCGGACATCGGTGACGTACGTAGGACTGGGCCTATTGTCCCTGGCCGCCGAGGGTGCTCCGGACCGCCCGGGGAGGCTCCCGGCGGACCCGCCGGCGGCCGGTCCGGCCGGGCCCGCGGCGCCTCGCCGGGCCGGGCCGGCCTCGGCCCGCCGGCCGGCCGGCCGATCCTCAGCCGCGGGCCACCCGGTCCAGCAGTCCGGTCCGGGCGGCCACCGCCGCGGCCTCCAGCCGGGTGCGCGCCCCGAGCTTCATCAGCACCCGCTGGACGTGCGTCCGGGCGGTGCTGGCCGCGATCCGCATCCCGGCCGCGATCGCCGCGGTGTCCTCGCCCTCCGCGATCCGGGCCAGCACCTCGACCTCACGGCGGGTCAGCAGCCGCAGCAACCGGACGGCATCGTCGTCCGACTCGGGTGCCGGGCTGAGCAGTTGGTCGAACGCACCGCGCAGCACCTCCGCCGCGACCGCCGCCTCGCCCGCCCGCGCCCGCGCGATGGCCCGCTCGACCACCTCGATCCGCTCGTCGCTGGGCACGTAGCCCGCCGCCCCCGCCGCGAACGCGCCCGCCACGCCGCGCAGTTCACCGACCGGTCCGAGCACGATGACGGCCACCTCGGGCCGCTCCCGCCGGATCCGGCGCAGCCCGTCGAACGCCCCCGGTTCCGCCGGCGCGGCCACCCCGAGCAGGCACACCTCCGGACGGCGCCCGGCCACCAGGTCGGCGGCGGCACCGGCCGGCGAGCCGACCGCGAGCACCCGGTGGCCGCGCAGCTGGAGCGCGGCGGCCAGGGCCTCGGCGAGCAGCCGGTGGTCGTCGACCACCACGAGTCGAACGCCCATGACACCCTCCCGGTCGGGGTCCGGCCCGCACCCGTACCCGGTGGGGCGGGCGGCCGGTGACGCACCATCACAGCGCATTCCGTGCCCGACCCGCTAGGCCGCCTCCGGGCCGGCACGCGAAAAAGACCCTCGCCGTTGGGCGAGGGTCTTTCACTTGAGCCCCCATGCGGAATCGAACCGCAGACCTTCTCCTTACCATGGAGACGCTCTACCGACTGAGCTATAGGGGCTTGTTCCCTGTCGTTCTCGCTTGCTCACCGCTCGCTCGAACAAGGAAGACACTACACGGCGGACGACCGAGAAGGGAAATCGGTCCGGGATGCCCGCCGGCGGCGGCCCGCCGCCCGTCAGCCGGCCGGGTGGGCCTCGTCGAACTCCGTGCGGGCGGCGAGCATCAGCGGGGTGCGCTCCTCGGTCCAGCGCCCGATCGGCGCGACCAGTGCGGCCAGCTCCCGACCGAGCGGCAGCAGGTCGTAGACCACCCGGGGCGGCGTCTCGGGATGCACGGTGCGCTTCACCAGCCCGTTCCGTTCGAGCGTGCGCAGCGACTGGGTGAGCATCTTGCGGCTGACGCCGTCCACTCCGCGCTGCAGCTCGGAGAACCGCTGCTGCCCGAACTCCGCGAGGCTCATCAGGATCAGCATCGACCACTTGTCCACCAGCTCGGCGAACACGGCCCGGCTCGGACAGCACTGGGCGAGGACATCGAGCTCCCGGGCCTCCTCGGCCGGGGCCGGGGGCTGCTCCTGCGTCGTCATGCCCTCCAGGGTAGCCGGACGAGTCTCCGATCCACCCCTGGCAACTATCCCATCCTTGGTAACTGGTGGAGACCTGGTCTATATTCGAGACCATCGGCCGGGAGGCCACGCCCGTGCGGCGTCGTCCCCCCGCATGCCGCCCGTCCCCCCTGTCCCTCCCCCGCCGCCGAGGAGCCCGTCATGACCGCTGTCCGCCCGACCGTCGCCATCGCCTACCACTCCGGCTACGGCCACACCGCCGTGATCGCCGAGGCCGTCGCCCGCGGCGCCGCGGCCGCCGGCGCCGAGGTCGTCTCCGTCTCCGTCGACACCATCACCGACGAGCAGTGGGCGCAGCTCGACGCCGCCGACGCGATCGTCTTCGGCTCGCCCACCTACATGGGCACCGCCTCCGGCGCGTTCCACGTCTTCGCCGAGGCCAGCAGCAAGCGCTGGTTCAGCGACGCTTGGCGGGACAAGGTCGCCGCCGGCTTCACCAACTCCGCGTCCAAGAGCGGCGACAAGGCCGGCACCCTGGGCTTCTTCCAGACCCTGGCCGCCCAGCACGGCATGAGCTGGGTCAACCTGGGCCTCAAGCCCGGCTGGAACTCCAGCGCCGGTACCGAGGACGACCTCAACCGCCTCGGCTTCTCCTCCGGTGCCGCCGCCTCCACCCCCGCCGACGGCGGCACCGACACCGTGCACAAGGCCGACATCGCCACCGCCGAGCACCTCGGCGAGCGGGTCACCCGGCACACCGCCGTCCTGCTCGCCGGCCGCGCCGCCCTGGCCGCCTGACGCCTCCCGCTCCCGCGCGCTACGCCGCCGGATCAGCCCCCAGCACGGGCGTCCGGCGGCGTCCGCCGTCCGCCGCCCCCGTCTGCGCGAGGTCCGCGCCGCTGGTCTCCGGCAGCAGCCGCAGGCAGGCCAGCGCCACCACGCCCAGCACCGCCAGGTACCAGCCGACCGGAACCGCCGTCCCGTGCGCCTCGGTGAGCCGGGTCGCGACCAGCGGCGTGGTGGCACCGCCGACCACCCCGCCCAGGTTGTACGTCAGTGCGGCGCCCGTGTAGCGCACCCGGGTCGGGAACAGCTCCGGCAGGTAGGCCGCCACCGGCCCGAGCAGGCATCCGAGCACCACCAGAGCACCCGCCAGGGAGAGGAACATCAGCGGCCGGCGCACCGTCTCCAGCAGCGGGAACAGCACCGGCGACCAGAGCACCGCCAGCACCGTGGCCCCCTGCAGGGTCCGCCGCCGGCCCCACCCGTCACTGCGCCGCGCGCTCACCCAGACCGTTGCGCCCTTGCCCACCGCGCCCAGCAGCAGCATCGTCAGCACCGCCGTGCTCGACACCCCCAGCCCGGTCGTCGCGTAGGCCAGCGCGTAGGTGGTGGTCACGTAGAACAGCGCGTAGCCGACGGTGATCGCGCCGCAGCCGACCAGCACCGTCCGCCAGTGCCCGCGCAGGACCTCCAGCACCGGCACGGCACGCCCCCGCGACGGTGCCCCCGCGACGGCCCCGGCCTCGGCCCGGAACAGCGGCGTCTCCTCCAGTCGCAGCCGGATGAAGAGCCCCACCGCCACCAGCCCCAGCGAGGCCAGGAACGGCACCCGCCAGCCCCACGCGTGGAACGCCCCCTCGTCCAGGGTCAGCCGCAGCACCAGGAACACTCCGTTGGCGAGCACGAAGCCGCTGGTCGGCCCGAGCTGCAGGTACGCCCCGTAGCGGCCGCGCCGCCCGGCAGGCGCGTTCTCCGCGATCAGCAGCGCCGCACCGCCCCACTCCCCGCCCAGCCCGACGCCCTGGCAGACCCTCAGCACCACCAGCAGGACCGGCGACCACCACCCCCACACCCCGTACCCCGGCAGCAGCCCGACCGCCGCCGTCGACAGCCCCATCAGCAGCAGCGACACCACCAGCGTCGCCTTCCGCCCCAGCCGGTCCCCGAAGTGCCCGAACACCACCGCGCCGACCGGCCGCGCCAGGAACGCCACCGCGTACACCGAGAACGCCGCCAACAGCGCGCCGACCGTACCCAGTTCGGGGAAGAACACCGGCCCGAAGACGAGCGCCGCCGCTGTTCCGTAGAGGAAGAAGTCGTAGAACTCGATCGCCGTGCCGATCAGGGCCGCCGCCGCGGCCCTCCGCAACTGCGCCGCCCGCCGGGCATCCTGCGTATCCATACCGCCACCCTGGCGACCGCCTCGCCCCCCGCAACAGCGCCACCCGGGTGAAGCCCGCGCACGTCCACGCCCGCCCGCCCCGGCTTCGCGCTCCCCGCGCCACAGCGCTCACACCCGCAAACGCGCCTGCCCGGCCGCGGGATCGACTCCCGACGGCCGGGCAGGCGCAGCGCTCCCCCGGCTACCGCGCGTAGGGGTTGTCGCTCGGCGGGGACGGCGGGCCGTACGCGGGCGGCGGCGGCACCGCCGGCCCGCCCTGCTCCGGCGGGTACCCGACCGGGGCCGGGGGCACCGGGGCGGCCGCCGACGCCGCGCCGCGCCGGCGCAGTACGAAGAACACCACGAGGGCGACCAGCACCAGCCCGCCGACCACCGACGCCACGACCGGCACCATGCTGTCGGAGTCGGATGCCCCGTCGGCCTTCGGCTGCGCCGCGGGCGTGCCCACGGGGGTGCTGTCGCCACCCGGCGCCGGGGTCCCGGCAGCCGAGGGCTCGGTCGAAGGCGCGGTCGACTGCGGCGAGGCCGACGGCGTCAACGCCGTGGCCGGAGGCTCGGCCGCCTTCTCCTGGATGGGGTAGACGTCCGCCGGCCCTGGGTCACCCGGAGTCGTCAGGGCGATCCGGGGACGGACGGTGCCGTAGCCGACGGCATCGGTGCGGGCCGACCCGTCGACGGGCTTCCCGGCCGTGTTCATCAGCACCCGCAGCACCTGGTTGGCGCTCCAGTCCTTGTGCACCGACCAGACCAGCGCCGCCGACGCAGAGGTGATCGCGGTCGCGTCGGAGGTCCCGTGGCCCTTGCAGTAGCCCGACGAAGCGGTACAGGCACCGAACATGTCGATCCCGGGGGCGACGAGGTCGACCTGCGGGCCCCGCTCCGACTCGTCCGTGGTCGAGCTGTTCCGGTCGACCGCACCGACACCCACCACATGGGGGAGCGCGCCCGGGTATTCGACCGGGTTGCCCTGCTGGGCCGAGTTTCCGACGCTCGCCACGACCAGCGCGCCCTTCGCCTCCGCATGGGCGATGGCGGTGTTCGCGGTGGCGATATCGTCCGCCGTCGCCCAGGAGGCGTCGGTGCCCTGGGAGATGCTGATGACCTTGGCGCCGTTGTCGGCCGCGTAGGTCACGGCCTGCGCGATCTGGCGAAGCGCCACGCTCGCCGTGACACCGCCGCCCGTTTCACCGCCGTTGACCTTCAGAGGCAGCAGCTTGGCGCCCGGGGCCAGGCCGTAGGCTCCGTTCCCCGACATCCCCTTGCCGGAACCGGCGATCAGGGCCGCCATGGCGGTTCCGTGGCCACTCGCGTAGGTCCCCACACCGCCTGGCAGTTCGCTGAAGTCCTTGCCTTCCAGGAACTGCCCGACGAGATCCGGGTGGTCCAGCTTGAACCCGCTGTCGATCACAGCGACCGTGATGCCTTCGCCCTTGGTGGTCTTCCACATCTCCGGCGCGTGCATCGCGTCCAGGTGCCACTGCTGCGCACGGATCGAGTCCGCTGCAGCCGCCGGCGCCACGGCCGGCCCCGCGACCACACCGGCGGCCAAGAGTGCCACAGCGAACCCGCGACCGCGCCTCCCCATGTCAGTTCGCCGCATCACTGCTCCTCGTCAGTCTCCCCGTCGGCCGGGGGCCGCAGCCCCCGGACAGGTCTGCCCGGCCACCGGGGTGGGCCCAGTGGCCGGGCAGTCGTCACTGCCTACTCAATCACGTCCGGGTTGCTCTGCGGCGTACCGCTGGTCCAGGTCTCCTCGTCCTCGTGCAGGTAGTCGGCCCGCTTGCGGCGGTCACGCTCGTTCCTGCCCGGCCCTCCGGACGTGCCGGGAGCGCCCATCATGCCGTTCTGGCCGGAGCGCGCCCCGCCCTCGGCACCCGCGCCACCCGCGCCCGCGGCGGAGCGGCTGCGCAGACCCGTACCGCCGGGGGTGAACTCGCCACCCGCCTTGGGGCCGCTGCGCCCGCCGACCGTGCCGCCTCCGAACGAGGTCAGCCCACGCCCACGCGCGCTGCCGCCGGAGGCACCACCACCGTGGCCGCCGGCGCCCGGGTGCATGCCGCCGCCCAGGCCTCCGCCGCCTGCCGTGGTCCTGCCGCCCTGGCCTCCCTGGGCCTGCTGGCCGAAGGCCTGCCCGCCGCCCGGGGTTCCCGGCACGCCGTTCTTCGACGGCACGTTGCCGGCGCCGAAGGTGCTCGTCCGGCCCGGCGTCGGCCCGCTCCCCTTCAGCGGGACGGAGCCGCCGGGGCCGAACGGGAGCGGCCCGGTGCCCGGGAAGGCCGGACCGCCGCCGGGGCCGCTCGGGTAGCCCGGCTGCCCGCCGGGGTAGCTCGGCGGCAGGCTGCCCGGGACGCTCGGGCCGATCGGCCCGGTCTGGTTGGGCAGGGTCGTGACGGGCGGCAGGCTGTTGAGATCGGTGCCCGGCCGGTCCGGGATGACCGGCACCGGGGCCGGCCCCGGCGACGGGGTGGGCGGCAGCGGGGTCGGCCCGTTGTGCGGCGGGATCGGGTCGATCCGTCCCGGCTGGTTCGGGTCGTCGGGGCCCGGAGTGCGCGGACGGGGCGCCACCGAACCGCCGCCACCACCGTGGTTGGCGGGCGGGCTGTAGCTGCCGCCACCGCCGCCCACACCGCCCTGCGGGGTGCGCACGGTGCCGCCGGAGCCCGTACCGCCGCCGCCACCGCCACCGACCTCCTCAAGGCCGCCGCGGTTGTCGTTGCTCCCCGGCGGCTGCAGCGCCGCCGGGGTCTCCAGCGCGTTCAGCTTCGTCGCCACAGCGTCGTAGGCCTGCCCCAGCTTCACCATCTGGTTGATGGCTTCCTGGTGCTCCAGCTCGACCTTCTTCTGCGCCGCCACCGCCTCGGAGGCCGTCACCCAGTTGGGATTGGCCTGCTTCATGACCGAGTCGACGGTGGAGCCGACCCCGTACTTGGCCTCGAAGTCGGAAGGCAGGTACGGGACGGACTGGTTCTTGTGCTTGTTGACGGTGGCGATCTCCGTCTTGGGCAGCTCGGGCACCGCGGTCTTCGCGGTGCTCAGCGCCTCGCCGGCCTGGTGGATCGCGTCGCCGACGCCGATCGAGTAATCGGCCAGCGCCGCACCCGACTTGTGGAAGTTCCCGGCCCACGCCTTGAAGGCCTCGCCGGCCGGGCCCTCCCACTGGATCTGGTCGACGTGGGACTTGAGGGCCGCGCTGAGCTCCTTCAGGACCTCGCCGGCCGACTTCAGCTGGCTGCCCCGGCTCAGGACCTTGCTCGGGTCGGTACTGGCGACCATGGCCCTGAGCTGTTCGTGGTTCTTGGCCTCGAAGTTCGTTCCGCCTGCCATCACATGCTCCCCGTGTCAGTCGAAGTGTCGCGCCGTGCCACCGTCACAGCCCACCGGTCTGCGTGCCCGTGCCGCCGCTCGGTGACCCGCCCAGGCCGCTGCTCTTCGCCATGGCCTGATGGACGGCGGTCGCATGCTCCTCGTTGCCCGCGTAGTTCGCCGCCGCCTTCGCGACCGCCTTCGACATGGCCTCGATCTGCTTGACGAAGGTCTGGTGCATGCTCACCAGCTCGTTGTGGGTCCGCTGGTAGGCCGTCGTGACATCGGTGGACTGGGAGAAGTCCTTGCCGAAGTTGTCCCCGTGCAGCCGCTGTTCCTGGAGCTTCGCCTGCGCGGCGTCCGAACCCTCCATCGAGTCGAGCAGCCCCTTGACCTTGTTCGTGAACGTGATCAGCGTGCCCAGCTCGACCTCGACGTTCTTGCTGCCGAACGCGGACACCAGCGCGGCCGCGCTGGTGTTGGTCTCCGCCGTACGGACCATCTTTTCGGCGACGCCGAACACGGCGCCGAACCAGCCACCGTGATTACCGTGTCCGAGCGAGAACGGCTTGTCGTCCAGGGGCGGCGTCGCCGCGCCGTTCGTCGTGCTCGTACCGTCGCCTGCAGGCGCGTCTGCCACCGCGATCCACCTCTCCCCCGTGCGCGGGCGGCTCCCAAGCCCCCGCGCCCCGCAACACACCGTCAACTTCTCGGTCCTACAGTCCTGCCGGTGCACCAGCCCCACCCGAGGGGACGGCAGGCACCCTGCCATCGTAGCCACCGCCTCCGTCGGACCGGCAGGGCCCATGGCGCGACTGCGCGCGATCGGTACGAACTTGACACGTACAAATCGCACCCCGCGCCCGGAACCCCCCTACTCCGCCCGGCCGCACCGGCCCCCACCGCCGAACGCCGCCGGGCCGTGCGCACGGGCCCCAAACCCGCCGCACGGCCCGGCGCCGAACGGGACTCAGACCTGCTCGGCCAGCTCCAGCCAGCCCATCTCCAGCTCCTCCTTCTCGCCCCGGACGGCGCGCAACTGCGCGTCCAGCTCCGCGACCTTGGAGAAGTCGGCGGCGTGCTCGGCGAGTTGGGCGTGCAGCTTGGACTCCTTCTCGTCCAGCTTGGCGATCTGACGCTCCAGCTTCTGCATCTCCTTCTTCGCCGCGCGCACGTCGCCGGCCGACAGCGCGGGCGACCCGGCCTCCGCGGCCGGCGCCGGAGCGGCGGACGCGGCGGCAGCCGCGGTGGCCGCCATCCGGGCGCGCCGCTCCAGGTACTCGTCGATTCCGTTCGGCAGCATCCGCATCCGCTTGTCGCCGAGCAGCGCGTGCACCACGTCCGTGGTCCGCTCGACGAAGAAGCGGTCGTGGCTGATCACGATCATCGAACCGGGCCAGCCGTCGAGCAGGTCCTCCAGCTGGTTGAGCGTCTCGATGTCGAGGTCGTTGGTGGGCTCGTCCAGGAACAGGACGTTGGGCTCGTCCATCAGCAGCCGGAGCAGCTGGAGCCGGCGGCGCTCACCGCCCGACAGGTCACCGACCGGGGTCCACTGCTTGTCCTTGCCGAAGCCGAACTGCTCGCAGAGCTGGCCCGCGCTCATCTCCCGGCCCTTGCCGAGGTCGACCCGCGAGCGCACCTGCTCGACGGCCTGCAGCACGCGGGTGGTCGGCTCCAGCTCGGCGACCTCCTGCGAGAGGTACGCCAGCCGCACCGTCTTGCCGACCTTGATGACGCCGGAGGCGGGCTGCACGTCACCCTCGGAGGCGTAGGCGTCGCGGAGGGCGCGCAGCAGCGAGGTCTTGCCGGCGCCGTTGACGCCGAGCAGGCCGATCCGGTCGCCGGGGCCGAGCTGCCAGGTCAGGTCCTCCAGCAGCAGCTTGGGGCCCGCCTTGACGGTCACGTTCTCCAGGTCGAAGACGGTCCGCCCGAGCCGGGCGTTGGCGAACTTCATCAGCTCGCTCTTGTCCCGCGGCTCCGGGACGTCGGCGATCAGGGCGTTGGCGGCCTCGATCCGGTAGCGCGGCTTGGAGGTCCGGGCGGGGGCGCCACGGCGCAGCCAGGCGAGCTCCTTGCGGGCGAGGTTCTGGCGCTTCTGCTCCTCGACGGCCTCGATCCGGGAGCGCTCTGCGCGGGCGAAGACGTAGTCGGAGTAGCCGCCCTCGTACTCGTGCACGGAGCCGTGCTGGACGTCCCACATCCGGGTGCAGACCTGGTCGAGGAACCAGCGGTCGTGGGTGACGCAGACGAGGGCGGAGCGGCGGCCCTGCAGGTGCTTGGCGAGCCAGGCGATGCCCTCGACGTCGAGGTGGTTGGTGGGCTCGTCCAGGACGATCAGGTCGGGCGAGTCGAGCAGCAGCTTGGCGAGCGCGATCCGGCGGCGCTCGCCACCGGAGAGCGGGCCGATGACGGTGTCCAGGCCGTCGGCGAAGCCGGGCAGGTCGAGGCCGCCGAACAGGCCCTCGATGATGTCGCGGATCCGGGCGTCGCCGAGCCACTCGTGGTCGGCGCGGTCGGCGATGACCTCGTGCCGGATGGTGGCCTTCGGGTCGAGCGAGTCGTGCTGGGTGAGGACGGACAGCTGCAGGCCGCCGGACCAGGTGATCCGGCCGCCGTCCGGCTCCTCCAGCTTGGCGAGCATCCGGATCAGGGTGGTCTTGCCGTCGCCGTTGCGCCCGACGACGCCGATCCGGTCCCCCTCACTGACGCCGAGGCTGACCCCGTCGAGAAGGGCCCGGGTGCCGTAGACCTTCGTGACGGACTCGATGGTGGCGAGGTTGACGGCCACGTGTGCTGCGCTCCTGGTTCGAGGGCTCGGGGCTCGGAGGGAGCCGCGATCCTCCCCAGCCTAGTCGGCCGCCCGGGGGCCGGGCGGCCGTCCCCGTCCGGGCAGCGCCCGGCCCGGACCGCTTCTCGGCCCCGCCCCGGCCCTTCCCCGGGGGCGGTCAGCCGCGCCCCGGCACCGCCGCGCCCGGCACCGGCCCGTACGTCGCGTGCGCCGCCCGGCAGGTGCCGGACGCCCGCAGCGCCTCGGCGACCGCCGCGGCCGTGTCGGCGTCCTTGGCCAGGAAGGCGCAGGTCGGTCCCGAGCCGGAGACCAGGGCGCCGAGCGCACCCGCCTCGGTGCCCGCCCGCAGGGTGTCCGCGAGCGCGGGCCGCAGTGAGAGGGCGGCCGGCTGGAGGTCGTTCGCGAGCGCGCCGGCCAGGGCGACGACGTCGCCGTCGGCGAGGGCCGCGAGCAGCGCCGGGTCGGCGTCGGGGGTGGCGACGTCGGTGTCGCTGGAGCCGCTGCCGGCCTCGTCGCGGAGGCGGTCGCACTCGTGGAAGACCGCCGGGGTGGAGAGCCCGCCGTCGGCGACGGCGAAGACCCAGTGGAAGGTCCCGCCGACCGGCAGGGCCTCCAGGATCTCGCCCCGGCCGCGGCCCAGGGCGACGCCGCCGATCAGTGCGAACGGCACGTCGGAGCCGAGCTCGGCGGCCAGCTCCAGCAGGGTGTCGAGTGGGGTGTCGAGGCCCCACAGCGCGTCGCAGGCCACCAGGGCCGCCGCGCCGTCGGCGCTGCCGCCGGCCATACCGCCGGCCACCGGGATGGCCTTGGCGATGTGCAGGTGGACGCCCGGGTCGGCGATGCCGTGGTGGGCGGCGAGCAGCCGGGCGGCGCGGGCGGCGAGGTTGCTCTCGTCGAGCGGGACGACGGCGGCGTCCGGCCCCGAGCAGCTCAGGGTGACGCCGGTGCCGGCGGTGGCGGTGACCTCGTCGCCGAGGGCGACCGCGAAGAACACGTTGGCCAGGTCGTGGAAGCCGTCGGCGCGCAGGCCGCCGACGCCCAGCTGGACGTTGACCTTGGCGGGAACGCGGACGGTGACGCTCACTCGGAGTCCTTCGCTGGCTTGTGCTCGGCGATGGCGGCGAACTG
The DNA here is from genome assembly GCF_043950205.1 of Kitasatospora hibisci. Taxonomy (NCBI): domain Bacteria; kingdom Bacillati; phylum Actinomycetota; class Actinomycetes; order Kitasatosporales; family Streptomycetaceae; genus Kitasatospora; species Kitasatospora hibisci. The sequence goes on from NZ_CP171642.1 coordinate 3,455,879, forward strand.
CTCGACGGTCAGCATCTCGCCGCGCAGCTTGTGGTCGATGCCGGCGGCGGCGAGTGCCTGCTCGGCCCCGGCCGGGGAGCCTGCCCAGCCCGCCAGGGCGGCCCGCAGGGTCTTGCGGCGCTGGGCGAACGCGGCGTCGACGACCGCGAACACCTCCTCGCGGGTGGCGGTGGTCTTCGGCGGCTCCCGGCGGATCAGCGAGACCAGGCCGGAGTCGACGTTCGGGGCGGGCCAGAAGACGTTGCGACCGATCGCGCCGGCCCGCTTCACGTCCGCGTACCAGTTGGCCTTGACCGACGGGACGCCGTACACCTTGTTGCCGGGCTTGGCGGCGAGCCGGTCGGCGACCTCGCTCTGCACCATCACCAGGGTGCGCTCGATGCTGGGGAAGGTCGCCAGCATGTGCAGCAGCACCGGGACGGCCACGTTGTAGGGGAGGTTGGCGACCAGTGCGGTCGGCGCCGGCCCGGGCAGCTCGGTGACCTCCATGGCGTCGCTGAACACCAGGTCGAAGGCGTCCGCCTTCTCCGGCATCCGGGCGGCGACGGTGTCCGGCAGGTGCCGGGCCAGCACCGGGTCGATCTCGACGGCCGTGACGTGCTCGGCCACCTCCAGCAGCGCCAGGGTGAGCGAGCCGAGCCCGGGCCCGACCTCCACCACGGCGTCCTCGCCGGTCACCCCGCCCGCGCGGACGATCCGCCGCACGGTGTTGCCGTCGATGACGAAGTTCTGCCCGCGCTGCTTGGTCGGCTTCACGCCGAACGCGTCCGCCAGGGCCCGGATGTCCGCGGCGCCCAGCAGATGGCTGTCAGGGGTGGGGTCGGTGGTGCTCACCCGCCAAGGATACGGGCGCGGCGGCCCCCCGCCGTTCGACGGCCGCCGCACGGACGGTCTCCGCCGGACCCTTCCTGCCCGGCCCCGGGGAGTGTCCCGCGCGCGGCGGCCGGCTCAGTATCCGAACGCCCGGGCCGTGTTCGCCGCGATGGCCGCCGACAGCTCGTCCTCGTGCAGTCCGAGGGTCCCGGCCATCGAACGCACCGTGACCGGGATCAGGTACGGCGCGTTGGGGCGGCCGCGGTACGGGTGCGGGGTGAGGAAGGGCGCGTCGGTCTCGACCAGGACGCGGTCCAGCGGGGTGACGGCGAGGGCGTCGCGCAGCGGCTGGTTGGCCTTGAAGGTGACCGGACCGGCGAACGAGAGGTACCAGCCGTGCTCGGCGCAGACCTTGGCCATCTCGGCGTCGCCGGAGTAGCAGTGGAAGACGGTCCGCTCGGGGGCGCCCTCCTCCAGCAGGACGGCGATCACGTCCTCGTGGGCGTCCCGGTCGTGGATCACCAGGGCCTTGTCGTGCCGCTTGGCCATCTCGATGTGGCGGCGGAACGACTCCTTCTGGATCTCCACGCCCTCCGGGCCGGTCCGGAAGTAGTCCAGGCCGGTCTCGCCGACGGCGACCACCTGCGGCAGCGCGGCGAGCGCGTCGATCTCGGCGAGCGCCGCGTCGAGCGCGGCCTGCCCGCCGGCCGGGCGCTGCTGCCCGGACCAGCCTCCCCCGGCCCCAGGGTCGCCGAGGTGGATCCGCGGCGCCTCGTTGGGGTGCAGGGCGACGGCGGCGTGCACCTGCTCGAACCGGGCCGCCAGCTCGGCGGCCCAGCGGGATCCGGGCACGTCGCAGCCGACCTGGACGACGGCGGTGACGCCGACGGAGGCGGCGCGGGCCAGACCCTCCTCCGGGGTGCCGGACTGCATGTCCAGGTGGGTGTGCGAGTCGGCCACCGCCACCGCCAGCGGGGCGGGCAGCGGCGGTGGCGTCGACCGGTCGTCCGTCTTCTTCGGCATCAGGCGGCCGGCTTCTCTTCCAGGCGGGGGAACAGGATCTCGCCCTTGGTGACGGTGGCGCCGGCGGGCAGCCGGCCCCAGTCCGCCGCGGTGGCGACGGTCTGCGCGGACAGCGCGCCGAGGCCGGCCGCGTCGGCGCCGAGCGAGGCCCAGAGCTTCTCGGCGGTGGCCGGCATCACCGGGTTGAGCAGGACGGCGGTCGCCCGCAGTGCCTCGGCGGCGGTGTAGAGGATGGTGGCCAGGCGCGACCGGCCCTCCTCCGAGTCGTCCTTGGCGACCTTCCACGGCTCCTGCTCGGTGAGGTAGCCGTTGACCTGCTTGACGAAGTCGAAGACCGCGGCGATGCCGCCGGCGAAGTCCAGCTCCTCGCCGATCTTCCGGTCGGCGGCCGCGACGGCGACGGTCAGGCCGTCGGCCACCGCCTGCTCGGCCGTGCCCGCGGCGGTGGCGGCGGGCAGCACACCGTCGAAGTACTTGCCGACCATGGCCGCGACCCGCGAGGCGAGGTTGCCGAAGTCGTTGGCCAGCTCGGAGGTGTACCGGGCGGAGAAGTCCTCCCAGGAGAACGAGCCGTCGGTGCCGAACGGGATCGCCCGCAGGAAGTAGTAGCGGTAGGCGTCCACGCCGAAGTGCGAGGTGAGGTCGGTCGGGGCGATGCCGGTCAGGTTGGACTTGGACATCTTCTCGCCGCCGACCATCAGCCAGCCGTTGGCCACGACCCGCTTGGGCAGCGGCAGCCCGGCGGCCATCAGCATCGCGGGCCAGATCACCGCGTGGAAGCGCAGGATGTCCTTGCCGACCAGGTGGACGGAGGCGGGCCAGAGCTCGGCGAAGCGCTCCGGGTCGGTGCCGTAGCCGGCCGCGGTGATGTAGTTCTGCAGGGCGTCCACCCACACGTACAGGACGTGCTTCTCGTCCCAGGGCAGCGGTACGCCCCAGTTGAAGGTGGAGCGGGAGATCGAGAGGTCCTTGAGGTCCTGCTCGACGAAGCGCAGCACCTCGTTGCGGGCCGAGGCGGGCTGGATGAAGTCCGGGTTGGCGGCGTAGAACTCCAGCAGCTTCGGGCCGTACGCGGAGAGGCGGAAGAAGTAGTTCTCCTCCTCCAGCCACTCGACCGGCCGCTTGTGCACGGCGCAGAGCTTCTCGCCCTCGGCGGCGCCGTCCAGCAGGTCAGCCGGGAGCTTGTACTCCTCGCAGCCGACGCAGTACGGGCCGGAGTAGCCGCCCTTGTAGATCTCGCCCTTGTCGTGGAGGTCCTGGACGAACTCCTGCACCCGGGCGGTGTGCCGCTCCTCGGTGGTGCGGATGAAGTCGTCGTTGGCGATCTCCAGGTGCTGCCAGAGCGGCTTCCACTCCTCCTCGACCAGCTTGTCGCACCACTCCTGCGGGCTGACGCCGTTGGCCTCGGCGGTGCGCAGGATCTTCTGGCCGTGCTCGTCGGTGCCGGTCAGGAACCAGACCTTCTCACCGCGCTGGCGGTGCCAGCGGGTCAGCACGTCGCCGGCCACCGTGGTGTAGGCGTGGCCCAGGTGCGGGCGATCGTTGACGTAGTAGATCGGGGTGGAAACGTAGTACGCCGGGGTCGTGCTCCCGGTGGTGCTGTGCTCTGCAGTGGCCGCCATGGTCGGCAAGCTTAATCGCGCGCGGGGGCCGCCCTCGACAGATCCGGGAGCCGCCCTCGACCGATCGCTCGGGGTGGGCGGCCCGGCACCTGCGGCCCCTGGCGCCGCCCCGCCACCGCGGGGCGGCGCAGCGGCGGTCAGCCGGTCAGCCGCGACCAGAACCGGGCCCAGCGTCCGCGCGGTCTGGCCGGCTCGGCCGCCGTCGGGTCGGCGGCGGGAGGTGCGCCGGCGGGCTCGGCGTGCGCCGAGTACCCGGGGGCGTGGTGCCAGGGCTGGTCCGCGGACGCCACCCGGCCCTCGCGCATGATCCGGACGGTGTGGCCGCCGCAGCCCGGACAGGTCGGCTTGAGCAGCGGGGACGGCACCCGGACGCCGTTGGCGTGGTACTCGAACACGACGTGCCCGTCCCGGCCCACGTGGTGCTCGATGTCGTACGTCTGCTCCCAGCCGTACCCGCAGCTCAGGCAGGCGAAGGAGTACGCCTCCCGGACGGTCTCGACGGGAGTGTGCGGCCGGCCGGTCAGGCCGGGATCGCTCAGCGCATTGCCACCGCGGGGGCTACCGATCGTCTCACTCATAGCCGTCTCCCAGCGCCCGCCGGGCCCTCGCCCGGCTGGGTCTTTCCCATCCAGGGAATGCCCGGAACGCCCCGGCCGATACCCGCCTTGTGAAGTCTTGGAAGCGGGTTGGGAATCCCTATACGAAAGGGTGGGTCCTGTCCCGAAATCCCGGCCGAAACTTCAGCTCGACTGGTGTTTACCAGGGGCCTTCCCTCCAAGGTACGCGCCCGCACCGGGAGCGGCACGCCCGGATCTCACGGCTTCGCGCCGGCCTCCCCGCGGTCCGCGTTCTTGGCCGCGACCACCGCGTCGAAGACCTCCCGCTTGGGTACCGACAGCTCGACCGCGACGGCGGCGATGGCCTCCTTGCGCCGCTCGCCGGCCTCCTCGCGGACGGCCACCAGACGGGCCAGCTCGGCCGGGGTCAGCTCCTGCGGGGCGGCCGGCGGGGCGCCGGCGACCACCACGGTGATCTCGCCCTTGACGCCCTCGGCCGCCCAGGCCGCCAGCTCGCCCAGCGGGCCGCGCCTGACCTCCTCGTAGGTCTTGGTCAGCTCGCGGCAGACGGCGGCGGGGCGGTCCGCGCCGAAGGCGTCGGCCATCGCGGCCAGCGCCTCGGCGATCCGGTGCGGGGCCTCGAAGAACACCATCGTGCGCGGCTCGGCGGCGATCGAGGCGAGCTGGCGGGCCCGGTCCCCGGTCTTGCGCGGCAGGAAGCCCTCGAAGGTGAAGCGGTCGACCGGCAGGCCGGACAGCGCCAGCGCGGTGAGCACGGCGGAGGGGCCGGGCACCGCGGTGACCTTGACGTCGGCGGCCACCGCCGCGGCCACCAGCCGGTAGCCGGGGTCGGAGACGGAGGGCATCCCGGCGTCCGTGACCAGCAGCACCCGGGCGCCGCCGAGCAGCGCCTCGACCAGCTCGGGGGTGCGGCCGACCTCGTTGCCCTCGAAGTAGGAGACCACCCGCCCGGCCGGGGCGACCCCGAGCGCCTGGGTGAGCCGGCGCAGCCGCCGGGTGTCCTCGGCCGCGATCACGTCCGCGGTGGCCAGTTCGGTGAGCAGCCGGGGCGGGGCGTCCGAGACGTCGCCGATGGGGGTGCCTGCGAGAACGAGTACTCCTGTCACGCGCCCCATCCTCCCAGCATCGGCGACCCGGGGGAGTCCCCGGCGGTCCCCGGCGCTTTTGGTGACGATTCGGGCAGCTTCGGAGGGAGCCGTCCTGCCTTCCGGAAGCGCCCCTACGATGTGGCGGATGAACGGCGACACGGCGGCGCAGACGCCCACGGGTACAGACCACACCGCGCAGGGCGGCGTCGGCGTGCCGGTCCTGGCGGACCAGCCGTCCCCCGCGGTCCCCGGCCCGCGCACACCCGGCGCCGAGGGTCCGGCGGCACGCCCGGCCTGGCTGCACCGGCTGGCCCGGTACGGCTACACCGCACCGCCCGCGGCCGCGCCGGCCGAGCGGCTGGCACCGCCGATGCCGGACGGCCCCCGGGTCACCCCGGCGCGCGTCGCCCCCTCCCCGCTGCTGCTGCGGCTCGGCATACCCGTGCCGCAGGGCCTCTGGTCCTGGCTCTGCCGCTGGGCGGGCTGGCTCGGCCCGCTCGCCGTGGCGCTGTTCGCCGGGGCGCTCCGGTTCAGCGGCCTCGGACAGCCGCACGCGATCATCTTCGACGAGACGTACTACGCCAAGGACGCCTACGCGCTCTGGCACGGCGGCTACGAGATCAGCTGGCCGGAGGGCGCCAACGAGCAGATCATGGCGGGCGGGGCGGTGCCCTACCGGCCGGAGGCCAGCTACGTGGTCCACCCGCCGGTCGGCAAGTGGATCATCGGCGCGGGCGAGCAGCTGTTCGGCATGAACCCCTTCGGCTGGCGCTTCGCGGTGGCGCTGCTCGGCACCCTCTCCGTCCTGATGGTGGCCCGGATCGCCCGCCGGCTCTTCCGCAACACGCTGCTGGGCTGCGTGGCGGGACTGCTGCTGGCGGTGGACGGCCTGCACTTCGTCCTGAGCCGCTCCGCGCTGCTGGACCTGGTGGTGATGTTCTGGATCCTCGCCGCCTTCGGCTTCCTGCTGCTGGACCGCGATCACACCCGGGCCCGGCTCGCCGCGCGGCTCGACGGTGTCGCGGACGCCGCGGCGGCCCAGCGGCTCAACCTGGGCTGGCGCCCGTACCGGATCGCGGCCGGCGTCTGCGTCGGCCTGACCTGCGCGACCAAGTGGAGCGGCCTCTACGTGGCGGCCGCGTTCGGTCTCATGACGGTGCTCTGGGACGCCGGGGCCCGCCGCCTCGCCGGCGCCGGCCGCCCGTACCTGGGGACGCTGGTGCGGGACGCCGTTCCGGCCTTCGTCTCGATCGTCGTGGTCTCCGCGGTCGTGTACGTCACCTCCTGGTGGGGCTGGTTCGCCAGCAGCAACCTGCCGGGCCGGGGCGGCTACGGCCGCGACTGGGCGGTCGGCCGGTCCACCGACTACCCGTGGATACCCGAGGGCCTGCGGGCCCTGTGGCACTACCACTCGACGGTGTACGACTTCCACACCCACCTGAGCGACCCGCACACCTACCAGTCGAACCCGTGGAGCTGGCTGGTGCTGGGCCGGCCGGTCTCCTTCTTCTACGAGTCCCCCAAGCAGGGCCAGGCGGGCTGCACCGCGAGCGAGTGCGCCCGCGAGGTGCTGGGCATCGGCACCCCGCTGCTCTGGTGGGCGGGCGTGGTGGCGCTGGCGTACTGCCTCTGGCGCTGGGCGGCCCGGCGGGACTGGCGGGCCGGCGCGGTGCTCTGCGGCCTGGCCGCCGGCTACCTGCCCTGGTTCGCTTACCAGCAGCGGACCATCTTCCTCTTCTACGCGGTGGCCTTCGTCCCGTTCGTGGTCCTCGCCGTGACGATGCTGGTCGGCGCCCTGATCGGGCCGGCCGGCGCGAGCCGGGACCGCCGGATCATCGGCTCCAGCGCGGCCGGTCTGCTGGTCCTGCTGATCGTGTGGAACTTTCTCTTCTTCCACCCCCTGTATACGGGGCAGACGATTCCGATGGAGGACTGGCGCAGGCGGATGTGGTTCGACAGCTGGATCTGACGGTTCCGAGCACGGGAACCTTGCGGACGGGGTGCTCGGCACGTACCAGATCCGTCACAAGTCCCGGCCACGCCGTCGGCCTGCGGAGATCGGCTGCCTAGGCTGAGCACCGAACGCGTATCCGGCCACTCCGGTTGCGTCCAGTCGCCAGACCCTTGGGGGAGCAAGCACCATGCGCAAAGGCGCGAAGATCGGCATCATCACCGGCGTGTCCCTCGCCGTGCTCGCGGGCGGCGGGTACGGGGCGTACAGCCTCGTCGGCGGCTCGGGCTCCGATGCGCCGGAGGCGAAGAAGCCCCGAACGGTGGTCGCCGAGCCCCCCACCGCCGAGCAGGCCGCGGCCGGCGCCAAGGACTTCCTGGAGGCCTGGGCTGCGGGTGACCTCGGCAAGGCGGCCGGACTGACCGACGACCCGGCCGCCGCCACCGCCGCGCTGACCGCCTTCAAGGACCAGGTCAAGCCGAGCGGGCTGACGCTCGCGCCGTCCGGCCCGGCCACGCCGGCCGCCTTCGCCTCCGCGACCGGGACGCCGTCGCCGGCCGCCAAGCCGTCCGCCTCGGCCCCCGCCACGCCGTCCGCGACCGGCACCGGGGCCGCCTCGCCGTCCGCCTCGGCGGCGCCGGCCGGCGTGCTGATGGGCTTCAAGGCGCGGGCCGAGTTCGAGGGCACCAACCGGGTCTGGGACTACAACGGCTTCCTGAGCGTCGTGAAGATGAGCGACGACACCCCGGCCGTGCACTGGGCGCCGACGGTGATCCACCCCCACCTGGGCCCCGGCGAGGTGATCTCCACCCAGCCGGTCTTCGCACCGCCGGGGAACGTGGTCGACCGCAACAACAAGCCGCTGCAGGGCGCCTCGATCACCCCGACGCTGCTCGCCACGCTGCAGGACAACGTCCGCAAGATCCAGGCCGCCGACCCGGGCAAGGACCAGAGCGACGCCGGCAGCGGTGTGGTGATCACCACCGCGGACGGCAAGGGCACCACCGACAAGCTGTTCACCATCGTCGAGCCGAAGCCGGCCAAGCCGTTCAAGGTGACGATCGACAACACGCTGCAGGCCGCCGCGGAGAAGGCGATGGCCGACCTCGGCGGCAAGTCCGGCTCGATCGTCGCGATCGAGCCGAGCACCGGCCAGGTGCTGGCCTTCGCCAACGCGCCCGCCAGCGGCCAGAACCGGGCCTTCCTCGGCCTGCTCGCCCCCGGCTCGACCATGAAGATCGTCACCTCGACGGCCCTGCTGGAGGCCGGTGTCAACCCGGACACCGTGGTGCCCTGCCCGCTGAAGAGCAGCAACCCGCAGGCGATCCCCAACTCGTTCCCGGACGCCTACCCGAACAACACGCTGCAGCAGGACTTCATGATCTCCTGCAACACCGCCTTCATCGACCAGGGCCTGGCCAGCCTCAAGCCGGGCGCGCTGACCTCCACCGCCAAGGACGTCTACGGCATCGGCCTGGAGTGGAAGACCGGCCTGCCGAACGCCGACGGCCGGGTGCCGGACGCCGGCACCAACAAGGACGAGCAGGCCATGCAGTCCATCGGCCAGGGCAAGATCCAGATGAACCCGCTGGCCATCGCCTCGATCACCGCCACGGTGCAGAGCGGCGAGTTCAAGCAGCCGATCATGGTCGCCGACCTGCCGCAGCAGAAGGCCGCCCGCAGCCTCTCCCCCGACGCCGCCGGCAAGCTGCGCGCGATGATGGCGGCCACCGCCAAGGACGGCACCGCCAAGGCGGTGATGGCCGGGATCTCCGACAACGCGGGCGCCAAGACCGGCTCGGCGGAGGCCACCGGCATCGACACCACCAACAGCTGGTTCACCGCCTACCGGGGCAACCTCGCCCTCGCCGCCGAGGTCCAGGGCGGCGGCCACGGTGCCGACGCGGCCGGCCCGGCCGTCGCCGCCGTCATCAGGGCTGCCGGCAACCGCTGAAGCCCCCGGCCCCGTCCTGCCCCGGTCACGTCCGGGGCAGGACGGCCTCCGGCCGGGCCAGCAGGCAGCCGGCCGGGACGGGCGGCCGCGCGCTCCACCGCCGGGCCGCCAGCCGGGGCCAGATCACCAGCACCGACGGCAGTGCCAGGTAGCCGAACCGGCCGGCCGGCGCGAGCATGAACGCGATCGTCAGGCCGGCCGCCAGCAGGTCGGCGGCGGCGATCGCCGAGACCGGCGGCCGGGCCAGCAGCCAGATCGCCACCCCCAGCCCGCCGATCGTCATCAGCGCCAGCGACACCGAGTGCCCGGTCGGCCCGAAGCCGGCCAGCACCTTGCCCGGCAGCGGGCTGCCGGCCGGCGTCTGGATGGCGGTCAGGCCCAACGGGAACCGCACCACCTGCTCGCGCAGCGCGTCGGCCCGGGCCAGCGCGGCGGGCACGATCACCACGAGACCGGCCCCGAGGGCGGTGAGCCCGGCCCGGGCCGCGGGACGGCGTCCGTAGAGCCGCCAGAGCAGCAGCACGGCCACCGGCAGCGCCGGCCAGGCCGTCCACTTCAGCGTGCAGGCCACTGCGAGGACGAGTCCGGCGCCGATCGTGCGGTCCCGCTCGGCGAGGGCCATGGCCAGGCAGCAGACCCCGATCAGCGGCAGGTCCACCCCGCCCACCACCAGCGCCAGCGCGATCAGGGGCGAGGCGGTGAGCACCGCCAGGGGCAGCAGCGGCGCGCGGTCGCGGGTCGGCCGCAGCAGCCGCCAGCTCGCCAGCAGGCAGACGACGAAGGCCAGCGCGAACCAGATCCGGGCGTCACCCACCAGCTGGGCCACCGGGTTGCCGCTGCCCACCAGGGCGCGGGGCATTCCGAACAGGGCCATGGCCGGCAGGTACGGGTTGTAGTCGGTGACGACCACGGGGTGCGGCAGGTACGGGCTGCCGGTGGTGAGCAGCAGGTGAGCCGAGCGTTCGACCACCATCACCTCGGACTGGTGGCGGCCCTCCAGGGCCAGCAGGGCCAGCGGCACCAGGACGGCGCCGATCAGGGCGGCTGCGGCCGCGACGCGGGGCGCGATCCGGCGCGGCAGGGTCAGGCAGACGAGCCCGGCGAGGGCGTAGGCCGGGGCGGCGAGGGCGCCCCAGAGCCGCTGGTTGGGCAGGTCGGAGACGAGCGGGAAGGCCCCCGCCCAGCCGGCGGCGATCAGGCAGCCGAGGAACTGGACGCGGCGCCGCGCGGCGAGCCGGGCGGGATTCAGCCGATCGGGCGTGGGCGGAAACGTGTTCTCGCCACGCTGTCGGGGGAACGGCCGGGGGCCGAGGCCGCGGATCAGGCGTCCGGGCGGGGCCGTCGATGCGGCCGATGCGGCCGATGCGGCCGGGGCCGGCGTTCTCGTACGGCCGGTGAAGCGGCCGCGCGGGCGGGAGAAGCCGGGCGTGCGGGTGCTCACCATGGTGGAAGGTTATTGGTGGGGGCGGCGCCCTGTCGCCATGTCGGCCCAGGGAGTGTCCGGCGTTACGCACGGGGCCGCCGGGGTGTGGTCACCACCGGCAGCCCCGTGCGCGGGGGCCCTGCAGGGCCCCGGACTCAGCCGATCTTGCTGTCGGCCGGCTGCTCGACCGCGGCGGTCTCCTCGGCGCCCTCCAGCTTGGAGTGCTTGATGCTGTAGCCGAAGTAGACGGCCACCGCGACGACCAGCGCGACGGCGCCGGCCTCGAAGGTGTCCGCGTGCAGGCCGGTGATCAGGTAGATGCAGAAGGCGACGCTGACCAGCGGGACGACCGGGTAGCCGGGGACCTTGAAGCCGCGCGGCAGGTCGGGCTGGGTGCGGCGCAGCACGATCACGCCGACCGAGACGACCGAGAAGGCGATCAGGGTGCCGAGGCTGGTGATGTCGGCCAGCTTCTCCAGCGGGATGAAGGCGGCCAGCGCGCCGACGCCGAGGCCGACCGCGATGGTGTTCCAGACCGGGGTGCCGGTGCGCGGCGAGAGCTGGGCGAAGCGCTTGGGCAGCATGCCGTCGCGGCCCATCGAGTACAGGATGCGGGTCTGGCCGTAGATCACCACGAGGGTGATGGAGAAGATCGAGATGATCGCGCCGACCGCGAAGATCATCGCGGGCCAGCTCTGGCCGGTGATGTCCTGCAGGATCTGGGCGAGACCGGCCTCCTGGCCGTCGAACTTCTCCCAGGGCTGGGCGCCGATGCCGGCCAGGGCCACCAGGATGTAGAGCAGCGTCACCACGACCAGCGAGATGATGATCGCCAGCGGCAGGGTGCGGCGCGGGTTCTTGACCTCCTCACCGGCGGTGGACACGGCGTCCAGGCCGATGAACGAGAAGAAGATGCTGGAGGCCGCGACCTGGACGCCGCCGATGCCGAGCGGCATGAACGGGGTCAGGTTGCCGGAGTGGAACGCGGTCAGCGCGACGCCGATGAAGAGCACCAGGATGAGGATCTTCACGGCGACCATGGCCGCGTTGACCTTGACCGACTCGCTGACGCCGCGGATCAGCAGGAAGCAGACCATGGCGACCAGCAGCAGCGCCGGCAGGTTGAACCAGTGGCCGTCGCCGGGCGCGCCGGCCAGCTTGTCCGGGATCTGCCAGCCGACGGCCAGGTCGAGGAACTTGTTCAGGTACTCGGCCCAGCTGACCGCGATCGCGGAGGCCGAGACGCCGTACTCCATGAGCAGGCAGATGCCGACCACGAAGGCGACGCCCTCGCCGAGGGTGGCGTAGGCGTACGAGTACGAGGAGCCGGAGACCGGGATGGCGGAGGCCATCTCGGCGTAGCAGAGCGCGGTGAGGCCCGCGGTGATCGCGGCGATCACGAAGGAGAGGATCACGGCCGGGCCGGCCGACGGCACCGCACTGTTCAGCACGAAGAAGATGCCGGTGCCGATGGTGGCGCCGATGCCGATCGAGGACAGCTGCCAGAGGCCGATCGAGCGGCGCAGGTGGATGCCGGAGCGACCGCCCTCTTCGGGAGCACCGGCGGGCAGGGCGTCGGCGCCCTCGCTCTCGGCGATCAGGGCGGAGACGGGCTTGCGTCGCAGCAGACGCGCACCAACGGTGTTGCTGGCCAAAACGACGATCCTTCTAGGCGGGGAGGGTGTCCTAGCGGCCGGTCACTCGACGCGCCATGTGGTGTCATCGCGGACCAACCGAACAAAGATGGGACAGTACCGCGCGAATGCACCAGTGTCGCAAACGAACAGTACGATCGAGCGCATTGTACGAATTGTCAGATCCTCCTGCACAAACCGGACACTTCGCCAACGGCAGATCCCCTCGGAAGCGGCTAAGTCCCAGGTCAGGCGTGCCGAAGTGGTTCAACCACTGAGCACGGCCTGCATCACCGCGCGGGCGACCGGCGCCGCCAGCCCGCCACCCGTCACATCGGTGGCGTTACTGTCCGCGATCACCACGGCGACCGCCACCGGCGGCACCGCGACCGATCCGGCCGGCTTGGCCCAGGAGACGAACCACGCGTACGGCGTCCCGCCGTTGTCCGCCCCGTGCTGGGCGGTGCCGGTCTTGCCCCCGACCACCGCACCGGCGATCCGGGCGTTGCGGCCGGTGCCGGTCTCCACCACGTCGACCATCAGCCGCTGCACCTGCCCGGCCACCGCCGGGGTCACCGCCTGCCGGTAGGCGGTCGGCTGCATCAGCTGGACGGTGGTCCCGTCGCTGCGGGTGAGCCTGTCCACAAGCTGTGGACGCATCACGGTGCCGTTGTCGGCGATCCCGGCCGCGACCATCGCCATCACCAGCGGGGTGGCGGCGGTGTCGTACTGCCCGATCGAGGAGAGGGCGAGCTGGGCCCGGTCCATCTCGGTGTCGAAGACCGAGCGGACCGGCCGGACCGGCACGTCCAGCCTGGCGTCGTTGAACCCGAAGTTCTCCGCCATGGCGACCATGCCCTCCAGCCCGACCTGCACCCCGAGGTGGCCCAGGACGCTGTTGCAGCTGTGGACCATCGCGGCGTCCAGCGACTGCCCCGGCTGGTTGCACGCCGGGGTGTCGTTGGGCAGCGGGGTCGTGGTGCCCGGCAGCACGTACGGGTACGGCGCACCGGTCGGCGCGTCGATGTCGGTGACCACCCCGTGCTGCAGCGCGGCCGCCGCGGTGACCACCTTGAACGTCGAACCGGGCGGGTACGTCTGGCGCAGCGCCCGGTTGAGCATCGGCTGGTCGGTGTCGGCCTGCAGCCGGTTCCAGGCCGCCTGGTCGGCGGAGACGGCGCCGGCGAAGCTCCCCGGGTCGTACGTGGGGGTGCTGACGAGCGCCAGGATCCGGCCGGTGGCGGGCTCGATCGCGACGACCGCGCCCTTCTGGTCGCCCAGCGCACGCATCGCGGCCTCCTGCGCGGCCCGGTCGATGGTGGTGTGGACGTCACCGCCCGGGTTCTGCCGGCGGGCGACGGCGTCCCAGACGGCCCAGCTCGCCAGCCGGGGGTCGATGCCGGAGAGCAGCGCGTCCTCGGTCCCCTCCAGCTGGCTGTTGCCGTAGGCCTGCGAGGAGTACCCGGTGACGGCGGCGTAGAGCGGCCCCGCGGTGTACGTGCGCTTGTAGTCGTACCGGCCCCCGGTGGGCACCGAGCCGGTGACGGTGTCGGCGCCGACCCGGATGTCGCCGCGCGGCTGGGAGTAGCGCTCGACGACCAGCCGCTGGTTGGCCGGGTTGCGGTTCAGCTCCGCGGCCCGGAACACCTGCACCCGGGTGGCCTGCACGCAGAGCGCCACGATCAGCAACAGGCAGAAGGTGCCGGCCCGTCGGCCGGTCACGGAGATCCCGGGCAGGCCCTGCGGGCCGTTCCCGTTCCCATGGCCGTTCCGGCCGGGTCGGGGCCGGGACCGGAACCTCTGCCGGTAGTCGCCGCCGCGGCCGCTGCCCGGGCCGGTGCCGGTGCGATCGCGGGCCATCAGCCCTCCTCCGCGGGCCGGCGGGCGAGGTCGCTCATCCGGACCAGCAGCGCCACGATGATCCAGTTGGTCACCACCGAGGAGCCTCCCTGCGCCACGAAGGGCAGCGTCATCCCGGTCAGCGGGATGAGGTCCAGAACCCCGCCGGCCACCACGAACACCTGGAGACCGACGATGGCCGCCAGCCCGATCGCCAGCAGCCGTCCGAACGGGTCCCGCAGGGCGATGCCGGTCCGGAAACCCCGGGAGACCAGCACCGCGTACAGCAGGAACACCGCGAAGAGCCCGGCCAGGCCCAGTTCCTCGCCGATGGTGGCCAGGATGAAGTCCGACTTGGCGGCGAAGCCGATCAGGATCGAGTGCCCGTTGCCGAGCCCGGCGCCCAGCTCCCCGCCCCAGGCGAAGGCGAACAGCGACTGGGCGATCTGGTTGGCGCCCCGGCCGGCCGCGATCGAGCCGAGCGGGTCGAGCCAGTCGCCGACCCGGCTGTGCACGTGCGGCGAGAGCAGGCCGACCCCGACGGCCGCCACCGCGGCCAGGAACAGGCCGATGGCGATCCAGCCGCTGCGCGCGGTGGCCACGTACAGCATCACCACGAAGAGGCCGAAGAGGAGCAGCGAGGTGCCGAGGTCGGTCTCCAGCACCAGGACGCCGACGAACGCCGCCCAGATCACCAGGACGGGCGCCAGCACCCGCCCGGGCGGCAGCCGGAACCGCCAGACCCGGCGGCCGGTGAGCGCCAGTGCGTCCCGGTGCACCGCCAGGTACGCCGCGAAGAAGACCGCCAGCAGGATCTTGGCGAGCTCCCCCGGCTGGAACGACAGCGGGCCGACCGTGATCCAGATCCGCGAGCCGTACACCGGCGGGAAGAGGACCGGCAGGACCAGCAGCACCAGCGCCACCAGAGCGCCGAGGTAGGCGTAGCGCTGCAGCCGCCGGTGGTCGCGCACCAGCAGGACCACGGCGATGAACAGCCCGACCCCGACGGCCGACCAGAGCAACTGGGCGGGCGCCGCGTCACCACGGGGGGCGGCCCGGTCCAGCCGGTAGATGACGACCAGTCCGATCCCGTTCAGGAACACGCCGATCGGCAGCAGCAGCGGGTCCGCGTACGGTGCCTTCCGACGGACCACGGCGTGCGCCAGCAGTGCGAGCGCGCCCAGCGCGGCACCGTACTCGCCGGCGTCCGCGGGCACCGCGCCGTCGATGTTGCCGCCCACCTCGGCGTAGCCGAGCACGGCGAGCAGCACGGCGGCCAGGACCAGCCCGAGTTCGGTGTTACGCCGGGTGGTCACCGCCCGGCGCGGGCGGCCTGCGGTTCTCGTCACGGCGGAGGGTGTCGCCACGGACCGTCCTGGGTGTCCTGCTGCGGTGGTGTCGCGGAGCGGAGCCGCACGGTCCTCCCGTAGGTCGGACGTGCCGGCCGGTGCCGGACGCCGTCCGGCACCGATGCGCCTCTTCGTCACCCTAACGAGCACTATCCATAGGTATGTGCTCTTCCATACGGTGTGTCCCGCATTGGCCGCCGGAGCGCCGGCGCCGTGCGGTACCCGCACCCCGCCCGGACGGGCGCTCCGTCCACGGCGGACCGGCGCACGCCCCCACACCCGCGGCCCGATCACCCACCGGCGCCAGGGAGTTCACGCCGGCGCCCGACGCTCCACCCACCCGGCCCGTGCGGCCGGGGGGAACTGATGGCCGCTCGGGCACGCCCTAGGATCGGCGCGTGATTACCGGACGACGACCAAAGACCAGGCTCGGCGGCCTGCTGGCCGCCCTGGCGATAGCCGGCGGTGCGCTGCTCAGCGGGCTGCCCGCCCATGCCGACGAACCATCAGCCGGAACAGCCGCCGGCAAGGAGGCCCCCCGGGTCGACCTCGTGCTGGACGTCAGCGGCTCCATGCAGGCCACCGACATCCAGGGCAAGAGCCGCATCGCGGTGGCCCAGCAGTCGCTGAACGAGGTGATCGACGCCCTGCCTGCGGAGACCGAGTTCGGCATCCGCACCCTCGGCGCCAACTACCCCGGCGACGACAAGGCCCAGGGCTGCCAGGACACCAGGCAGCTCTTCCCGGTCGGGAAGACCAACAAGACCGAGGCCAAGACCGCCGTCGCCACCCTGCGACCGACCGGCTGGACCCCGATCGGCCTGGCCCTGCGCGGCGCCGCCCAGGACCTCGGCAAGGGCGAGACCACCCGCCGGGTGGTGCTGATCACCGACGGCGAGGACTCCTGCGCCCCGCCGGACCCGTGCGACGTGGCCCGCGAGCTCGCCGCCCAGGGCATCCACCTGGTGGTCGACACCCTCGGCCTGGCGCACGACGACAAGACCCGCCAGCAGCTGCTCTGCATCGCCAACGCCACCGGCGGCACCTACACCGACGTCCGGACCCAGGAGCAGCTCACCGACAAGGTCAAGCAGCTGGTCGACCGCTCCAACGACACCTACACGGTGGCCCCGGTCAAGACCGCCGGCACCGACAAGTGCGAGAGCGCGCCCGTCCTCACCCCCGGCGTATACAGCGACCGCGAGAAGTTCTCCGAGCACCGCGTCTACCGCGTCCCGGTCAAGGCCGGGCAGGAGTTGCGCGCCTCGGTCAGCGTCGCGCTGGACCGGGCCGTGGCCCGCGACTACGGCGTCCTGCTGCAGGCCACCAGCGCCACCGGCCAGGAGCTGGTCCGCGGCACCGACGCCGGCAGCGGCCGGACCGACGTGGTCTCCGCCGGCCTGCGCTGGTCCGCCGACGACTCCAGGGGCTACGCCACCGCCACGCCGTCCGCCTCCGCGAGCGGCAGGCCGGAGACCACCGTCTGCCTGGTCGTCAGCAACTCGCTGGCCGGCCAGCCCGGCGTCCAGGCCGACCCGGGCCTGCCGCTGGAGCTGACCGTCGACCTCACCGCAGCCTCCCCCGCCCCCGACGGCCCCGCGATGGGCCTCGGCCGCGGCTGGATCCTGCTGCTGGTGCTCACCCTGGCCGGCCTGATCACCGGCCTGCTGTTCGGCTGGATCGCGCGCTGGCGGATCGCTGTCTGGCAGGAGAACTGACCATGCCCAACCCGACGATCCGCGGCGCCCTGGCGGGGCTCGCCCTGCTCCCGGCCCTCACCCTCGCGGCCCCGGCCGCCTCGGCCGCCTCGCCCTCGCCCACCGCGAGCGGCACCCCCGCCCCGGCCACCAAGGCCGGGACGTCCTTCCTGACCGCAATCAACCTCTCCCCCGGCCAGGACGCCAAGGTCGCCGCCTCCACCGGCGACTACCTCTACTGGGCCTTCGGCGCTTCCGAGGGCCAGACCCCGACGGTCGGCCTGACCGTCGGCCTGGCCGCCGCCGCCGACCGGCACGGCCCGCAGACCTGGAGCGTCGAGGTGTTCGACGGGCTGCGCCGCCGCCAGTCCTGCACCGGCGGCACCCAGAACGCGACCGCCGACACCGGCGCCTCCTCGATCACGCTGAGCTGCACCCTGCGCGAGGTCCGCTCCTGGGCCGAGCCGTGGTCCGGCGACCCGCTGCCGGGCACCTACTACGTCCGCCTCTCGGTCTCCGACGCCCCTCAGCCGGACCTCGGCCTCGCCGCCTCCGTCCAGCTGCACGTGAGCGCCAAGGGCGACGCCGACAACGCCCAGCCCGAGGGCGGCGACCTCAAGGCCCCGCTGGTCCCGCCGGCCGGTGGCGGCGCCGCCACCGCCAAGGCGGCCGCACCGGAGGAGGCCGAGGAGCACTGGTACACCGGCTGGTTCTCCGGCTGGAACAGCCGCTGGTTCTGGACGCTCGGCGGCGGCGCCCTGGCCGCCCTGGCGGGCGTCGCGGGATACACCCTCACCCGCCACCCGCGCGGCCGCCGTCCGGCCCGCTACGGCACGGTGCCGCCGCAGTCCGGCGCGCCCCAGCCGGGCCCGTACGCCGGCTCCGGCCGGCCGTAGGCAGCGCGGACCCGCCGGCCCCCGGCCGTTCTCCCGGCGGAACCCGCGGGACCGCCCTACCCTCGAACCATGGCTCCGCGACCGGACGGCAGGATCGTGGTCGGGGTGGACGGCTCCCCGCACTCCCACGCCGCCGTCCGCTGGGCGGCCCGGCTGGCCGCCCTCACCGGCGGGCCGCTGGAGGCCGTGACCGTGTGGGACTTCCCGTCCCTGCACGGCGCACACGGCCTGGTCCTGCCCGCCCTGGACGGCTTCGGGCCCGAACGCCACGCCGCCGCCATCCTCGACGAGACCCTGGCCGCCGCGGGCCTGCCGGACGGCCGACCGGCCGTCCACCGCCGGCTCAAGGCCGGCCCGGCAGGCCCCACCCTGGTCTCGGCCGCCGCGGGCGCCGCCGTCCTCGTGCTCGGCCGCCGCGGGCGCTGCGCCCCGCCCGGCGCCCGGCTCGGCACCACGAGCCAGTACTGCGTCCACCACGCCGGCTGCACGGTGGTCCTCGTGAAGGGCGACGACCCGCCGCAGTGATCATCGCCACACCGGCCAACCCGGGCTCCCCGGAGGCCGCCTGACAGCCCGTCCGGCGCCACCACCCCCATAACGCAGAAGTCCCGCCCGATCTGATGATCGGGCGGGACTTCTTGCTGGGTGGGCCGTTCACGAGTAGGGATGACCTGCAGCGATACACATCGCCACCGTGACCCTCCCCACGCCCGGAAAGATCGCTTCCCATTTTGTCACAGCCGCGACAATAATCTCAGCGTGAGATTCCTGCCCACCGCAGCACAACCGCTCAAGTACGACCCGGACTGGCGCACCGCCCACTGGGGCCGTAGCCGCCTGTATGCCCAGCCATGTCCGTGACACGTTGAGCCCTGCCGACCTCGTGAGTAGCATCGGCGTCGGGCAAGAACCCTCGGGTTCAATGCCGCGAGATCGGTTGATCGATTGTGACCGCGCTGCTCGAATCTGCTGATGCAGTACCGGCGTGCGCCTTGCGCGCGGCCTCTCAGCTTGTTGAGCGGGTCCAGTGCGACCCGATCCACATCGGCTCCGTAGGGTGCGGGCCCGGACTGTTCCGTCCAGGAGTCCGGGAGGGCTGGACAGGCTGGACGGCGAGCTGTGGATTGCGCTCCGCGCGGAGCAGAAGGCCCCGGGCGTACGTCACATCCCGTACGGCCTTGCTGTGCTTCCGCAGGGCGGCATCAAGGTTGCGCCGGCGCTTGAATTCCGCCGCCCCGCTCTTGCGACGCTCCTCAGCCTTGAGCCTGGTCACGATTTGGGCGGTGTGCTTCTCGGCCTCGATGTGCCGGGCGAGGGAGACGAAGGCGTTCTGGGCAGCGACATTGCGCCGATACGTCTTCGCGGCGCGTTCCTCGGCCTGGCGGATCCGCTGGCGGCCAGCCTTGCTGAGGAAACTGTCGGGTATGTGCACAGTTGGGGTCCCCTCCCTCTGGACAACGGGCAGACCGTATCGGAGACGGGAACCGGACACATATCAGCGTCGACTCGGCCTTGCGAAAGGATCGCTGGGAATCTAGAAGCCCGAGGTGACGCCGCAGTTCACGACGCCTTCGTGCTCGCCGGAGGCCATGGCAGCATCTAAACCTCGATTGGCGGGGTTTCGATCCCCTCTTGTCAAATCCTTGGCTACCACCATGAGTCCGCGGAACCCCGGCGCGGCAGGCAGTGTTCTAAGCTCAACAGCGAGCGGACTACATCACCGTCGGCCCAAAATGCCGACGGCCCCCGTTCCAGCGGGAGCCGTCCGTTCCTTCAACCCGCCGAGCTTGACAGGGAAGGTTCGTTTGGTATTGACCATAGCTCATAAGGCCGTATCCGGCAACGGACTTGACACCCGGACCTCGCTGTCCGGGGGGTGCCGGTGACGGTCCCTTTCAGCGTATGGGCCCGGCTCGCGCTCGCGGTGCCGGTGACCGTCGCAGTGGTGGTGATGAGCCTCATGCTCTTGATCGCCATGTTTATCCCCTCGCCGGCGACGAGGAAGTTCGCACTGGCGAGTACTCGTCAAGTCCTCGCTCTGGTAAAAGTGTTGGTGCCAGCGAGTAAGTAGGCCGGTGCGGGTGAGTCGAGCGTGACCGCTCGACTCACCCGCAACTCTCTTCTCGTTCGCCCTGATTCCCATTGCCGGTCAGGGCCGGGTGGAAAATCCAGCCAGGGGGCGTCAGCTCCACGGGCGCCGCAGCGAGCCGATCGGAGCGATCTGCGAGGCTCGCCTCCGCGAAGCGGTCCCGGATCTCGGGGCTGACGGCGTTGCGCAAGATCAGGTGGCCGTCGCGATCGACCGCGGCGAGCTGATCGGGGTCGGGTGGTGCCGGGAGGGTGCGGATCACCGACGGCGCTCCTTGATGAGTCGGGTCGCGCGGGTGGACAGGACGGGGGCCGCCAGGTCAACGTGTTCGATCCGGTCCTCGTTGGCCATGAGCCTGCCGGGGTCGCGGTAGCCGGCTACGTGGAAGCGTTCCGCTTCGCCGCCCGCGAGCAGGGCGCGGACGGCGCCAGGGAAGGTGGAGACGGCCTATTCGAAGTTCCTGTGGCCGCGAGGTGGGGCCGGGAGGGGGAAGAACCCACGCCTGTCGTTGCCGGTCCCGGAGAAGAGGTAGGAACGGCAGTTGGCGATGACATCCGCTGGTGGGTCACCGTTCTCGATGATGACTGCTTGTCCGGGGAAGTCCAGCATGCCGCGGTAGAAGCGTTCGACGACAGATGACGTCATGACGACATCGTCGCCGACGGGATCATTGACGGGATCGCGATAGGTGACGACGGGGGAGTCCAGGACGACGAAACCGGTGTGCGGGGAGTCATTGTCACGGCAGTAGCGGGCCAGAGCGGTGGTGAACGCGGAGTGAAGGACCGAGCGGACACCCTTGCCACGGGTTGAGCGCAGCCTGTTCCCGGCCCGGATATCCATTTCGTACTGGTCGTACTCGGCGTACTCGACGGACGGAACCCCCCAGTCCTCCAAGGTCTGCCGCAGCACCTCGTCGAAGCGGGAGAGGAATCGGGTTCGGATGAACTCGGGGGAGCGCGAGGCGGGGGCGGCTGTTCCCGCGTCCAGTACGGAGCGGCGTTCTTCCAGTTCTTCGATGCGCTGGTGGAGTTCGAGGTCGCGTTCGACTGCGGAGCGGCTATGGAGGATTTCTTCCATGAGCCCGCGGGCAGGGTCCAGAAGCGCCTCTGCTTCGGCGAGCTGCTGTTCGGCGAGCGCCCTAGCGTCGATGAGTACCGCACGGCGTGAGACGAGTGCCTCGAACTGGGCTGTGAGGTCATCGATGGTGGGCAGCAGGTCGGACAGCAGCGAGGTGGTCTTGACCGCCTCGTGCTGGACGGCGATGTGCAGTTGGGTGGTCTCGTGGTCGCCGTGTCCGGGGTGTTGGTGCTCGGGTTCGGCACCGCAGAACACACACGTGCCCACGTTGAAATATCCCAAGATACTTCCGGCCTCCGTGACCATCTCCAAACGGGCGAGGTCGGACCGGTACTGGGCCTCCAGGAGGCGGAATTTGGTGACGAGTGCACCGACCTCGGAGAGGCGTGATTCCACATCGGCCAATTCCTGGGCGATCCTCGCACGGCTGGCGACCGCCTCCAAGTGGCGGGCAGTCGACGCACTCAGGCTGCTGGAATGCTCGTCGAGAGACGCCTGAATCCGGGCATGGCGGGTACGCAGTTCGCCGACCGTCTCCTGTGTGGAGAGTTTCGCGTGCAGGTCCAGGACGATTCTGTCGAGAAGGACGATGTTGCCCCGGTTCACCCGGCGCTGCCCCTCGTTCGGGCCGGGATCGACCTCTGTATCGCCTTCCCCAGTGAGCAACAGACGCATGACGGATGCGGCCGCGGTACTGCCGGTGGCTGAGGACGAGTGCAGAACCGGAGAGAGCGGGGCGACCATCCGGGTCTCCGGGATGACCGACAGGTGGACGAGGTCGCTCAGCGCCAGCGGCCGGGTCGTCCCAGTGCCGCCCTTGCGGATGCGGAAGTCCGACAGACCGAGCTCGCGCAGAAGGAACACCGACAGACTGTTCTTACTGCGGGCGGTGTGATTTGCGGTGACCTGCTCGTCGGGGTACCGCGTCACTAGTTCCCGTAGGTCCGCGCGATGTACGAACACGGTCTTGCTGTCCAGCGTCCGGACCAGCGTCAGTGGACTCCCGTCCGGCAGCAGCAGACCCAAGAGGATCTGGCTGTACCCGTCAGCCTCGGGAACCGGATTCAATGACGTGCCGCCGAGCATGTACTCCACGGACTCAGCGATGAACGACTTCCCGGTATCGGACGCCCCGTAGATCACCGTGAGCTCGGGATCGAACTCCACGTTGGCGGTGGGCCGGCCCGACCCCGCATAGGTGAGGTGGACAAGCCGCAGGTCGCTCACAGCTGATTCTCCGCGATAGTGGAGCCGACGAAGGATCGGTTGGCGATCTCTCTTGTCGCCTCCCGGACGTTCATGGACGGAAGGTAGTGGTGAACCACCCACTCGGCGCGCTCGCGCAGCGACTCGGCGTAGGGTGCTTCGAGGATGTCGACGAAGACGGGCCCGCGATCGGTCGCCGAGTACATCAGCCCCTCGCTGCGGTCCTCCAACCCAGCGAGGCCCGCCCTGATCAGGACAAGCAGCGCCTGTTCCAGCACTCCTCGCTTCATCCCAATCTCCCCGGCCCCAGCCGGCAGCGCGGGATGCAGGCTCGGTGGTCCGTCGTAGTCACTGGTGTGGAGCATGACGTGGTCGAGGACGACGAGCTGTGCCAAGTCCAAAGGCTGCGGATGGGTCTCGGCCAACAGCACAAGCGCACGCACCCCGACCTCTAGGGGGCTGTTCAGCGGGTTCACCCGTCTCCCTTCCGGCACCACGTCAAGCGGTCCTGGTTCGCCAAGTGATGGCATACCCCTTTACGCGTGTCAGGCTCCACGTACGGCGTCAGGATCGTCGGAGTGAGCTGGACCGAGCCGGCAGCGGCGACGACCTTCGCCAGTCGGGTCCACCCGTCTGGCGCAGGACACTCCGCGACCTCTACGACGATGTCGTAGACGTCCTTCATGACCTTGTCGAAGTAGTCCGGTCCGGCCGAGTCGCGGGCGAAGACCCGCAACGACTCAGCGGCGTAGAAGGCCACACGGTGGCGCTTGAGGTGCCCGTCGGCCTCCTCGACATCCGCTACGTGCTTGAGCTCGGTGATCAGATCGGGGAACTTCTCCTGGTAGACCTCCAGGAGACGCTGCAGGTAGCGCCGCTCGTCGTCGTGGTGCTCCTCCGGCGGCAGCATCTTCTCCGGCCCCTGCGGCAGCGGGGCGTACGGGAAGCGTTGCGCCCAGTGCGGCGTGGTTCGGTGTTGGGCGAGCATCTTGTCCAGGTCGATGCACTCGAACATCGAGAAGCACGTCGCCGCTGCCAGTGCCCGCACCTCGGCGCGCAGCTCAACGGACAAGATGGTCACGATCGCGTCCGTGGTCGTGTCGAACTCCGCGAGGAACTTCTCGCGGCTGTCGGTGGGCTTGGCGAGCTCGGTGCGGAGGGTGCGGGAGATCGCAGGCGCTACGAACACGTACCTGGTCGGTACCGTGAAGTGGCCCTGTGCTGCGGAAATGAACATTTTGCGCATCTCGTGCGCTACGGTCGCCCATGTGAGCGACTTGGCGTATCGCTTGCACTGGTAGTTGTGCCATTCCCCCTCCAGCCTCTGTGTCGACAGGTATCCGGCCACGTCGATGCCGTGATCGCCGGAGCCTCCGAGGCGTTCCACCGCGACGTACCCCGGCTCCTTCTCAAGAGCCGGGACCCACTCCTTGACGAATTCCTCGAACTCGTCGGGATCATAGAGAGGGACCAGTTTCTTCGGCTCAGGCACCTGCGCCATCCGCAGGGTATGGGGTAGCACCGTCAGTGAGCGGTGTCCCCCACCTACCTGCCGCGCACCCTCCGACTCCGACACACCGCTCCCCGATCCACCTGGCGTGGCCGTCAACGCACGCCAAGTGATATCACCCATCGGGTGTACACGTAAGGCGTGGGGCTTGTTGTGGCTTGCAGACGGTGCCTCGACAACAAGGACTCGTCAGCCGCTCGCAGGCCCTGCTGGGGGTTCCTCAGACCCCCGACTTCGCCAGATCCGCTATCGACTGGCGGTCAGCTGACCAGGGCCTCACCGAGCGGGCGTGCGTCGAGCCGGGCAACGCGCGGTGGAGGATCTCGGCCTGGGTGCGGACCAGCCCGTCGCGATACGCCTTCGGAAATGGGTGCCAGGTCGACACTGTTCGACCAGCACACCCCCGTCACAGCTGGGGCAGCAAGTTCAGACTGGTGTGAATCCGGCGTCAAACCGGAGATCTCCGCCGAACCAACCCCGCCAAGGTTTCCCGATTCCGCATCATTCTGGTGCACATCACCACAGTCCTTCGTACCGTCGTAACGGTCCTGCTGCGGACCAACCCGTTGTCTGAGCTCGCCCCGCCCCTTATCGCTACGGTGGTGTTGCGTTCGCCCACGCAGTGGCAGTCGACAGGCCGACTGGGGTGGACGCCCCGACCACGCCGACGAGGGGGTAGCGTGACCGAACCGCCCTTCAACCAGCCGGGCCGCTTCTGGCGCGGCAATCTGCACACACACTCCAACCATTCCGATGGCGCCCTGTCACCCGAGAAGACCGTGGCCCACTACCGCGCGGCCGGCTACGACTTTCTGGCGATCACCGACCACTTCCGCGCCAAGCACGGGTTTCCGCTGACAGACACCCGGCCGCTACGAACCCCCGAGTTCACCACGCTGCTCGGCGCGGAGTTGCACGGCCCAAGCACTGAGTTCTCTTCGGAGTGGCACATCGTCGCCGTGGGGTTGCCGCTCGGCTTCCCTCCTCCCGCGCTTGGAGAGACCGGCCCGCAGCTGGCGCGCCGCGCACGAACCGCCGGCGCGTTCATCGGGATGGCCCACCCTGCCGCATCGCTCCTCACCCTCTCCGACGCCGAGAGCCTGGATGCGGCACACGCGGTCGAGGTCTACAACGCGCTATCCGCCTACGAAGACCGGGGTGACAGCTGGCACCTGACCGACGTACTACTCAACCGCGGTCATAAACTGAGCGCCTACGCTGCGGATGACTCGCACTTCCAACCCGAGGATCCACCGGCCTGCGCGGCCTGGGTCCAAGTCCGTGCGGAGTCGCTCTGCCCGGAGGCACTCCTCGTGGCACTCAAAGCAGGCCACTACTACTCAAGCACCGGGCCCGAGCTGTACGACATCCAGCTGGGCAACGACCGGATCTCGGTGGCATCTTCGCCGGTACGCAAGGTGCTGATCACCGGGAGCAAGCCGGGCAAGCAAGTTCTCGAAGGCACAGACCTCATGGACTGCTCGTTGCCTGTGGCGATGTTCGCGGGCGGGTACTGCCGGGTCACTGTCGAGGACGCGGCAGGGCGACGCGCCTGGAGCAATCCGATCCACCTGGGACCTCCAAGGTAAGTCCTGGCGCAGTCGGCTGCTGCTGCCGCACCATTCCCCTGGTCGCCTGACCGATGAAGGAGCCATCTGCCATGCTCTGGCCCGCACTTCGAGTGCTCTCCCACGGAGACCTGACCGCGCACCAACTCCAGGAGCTACTCGGCGCACTCCAGCTCGAACCGATCCCTCGTGCGGAGGGGCCCGGGGCGACCAAGAGCGTCGCTCACCGAGCTCTGGCGAGTGACACTGCCACCCGCCTCATCCTGGACCTCGCCCGTACTGGCACGTCTGGTTGGGTATTCAGCCTCTTCTTCGACGGGGAACCGCCCTCGACCGCCACGGTCGAGGACTACCGGGTCTTGCTCCGAGGAACCGTCGAACGGCTTGGTCTCACCTTGATCGAGATCACTCCCGCTGCCAGTGCCGACGAGGTCCACGTCGTGCCCGCAGAACCGGTCGGCGCGCCGGATTCCACGCTCGGTCCCGCGTGGGACCTCCCGTACGACGACTTGAGCCAGATGTGGTCGCACATCGGCTTGCGGAGGGACGCGCCCCGGGAGGTGAAGGAGATCAAGCTGCGAGAGGTGATGCGCAGCCCGCCTGGCCCGCGGCGCCGGCGAAACTCCGCAGCCAAGCCGAGTCCTTCCTACGCGGGGCCTGACGGGCCGCAAGCGGGAGAGGGCGGGACGGCAACCCGCGGAACTGTAGAACGAATCAGCGAGGGGGATCGTGATGAGTGAACAGCCGGTCGACGAAGGGGGCGTTCGCAGTTGGGCTCGTTCGCTGCCCGCGATGCTGGGGGACGGCTGGGTGAACTGCGCTCAGGGGCACGCGCACTGGGGCCGCTTCGGCGCCGCTGGGCTGCTGCCTGTGCACCGTGCCGCGGACGGCGAGGTCTACGCGCTCATGCATCATCGGGGCGCGGATACTGACCAAGGAGGCACCTGGGCGCTGCTCGGTGGCGCGAGGGACAGTCACGAGTCCGCGGCTGACGCCGCCATCCGCGAAGCCATCGAGGAGAGTGACCTGGATCCGGCCCAAGTCCGTGTTGAGCGGGTTGTTCGGGACGATCACGGCGGATGGTCGTACGACACCGTGATCGCCACCGTCGATCGGCTGATCACAGTCCAGCCCGTCGAGGGTGAGTCTGTCGCAATGTCCTGGGTTCCCCTGTCCGAGATCCAGAACATGAATCTCCACCCCGGGTTCGTCGCAAGCTGGGCGAGTGTCCAGGCCGAGTTGCAAACGGTGCTGGCCGGGGAACCGCACGCCGATGTCCCGAGTGCGCTTGTTCTTCCGGCGCACCCGGTTACCGGCGCCCGTGCGGTTGGCATGACGGCGCTCGACCACGGGAGCGACTTCGAGAACAGAGCGCTGGTCGACTTCGAGGACGGCACGCGGGCCGTGTACGAGTCGTTCGCCCGGTCCGAGGACGCGAGAATCAAGGTGCTCGACGCGTATGTCGGCCGAGTGGTGGGCGCCCGAGTCCCGCTATCGCACCCAGTGGGGCCCCGCGGCGTGTACACCGATCACATGCCCGGTGAGCCGACCGGCCAACAGAGCCTGAGTGAGCTGGACGAGCGTGGGGCACCCTCAACCCGAGACGGCGTGTTCCTCGGGCTGCACTATGCCCTGACCGCCACCCACGGCATCGATGCCGACCACATCCTCCCGGGCGCGCGGCAAGGCCTGATCGCGGTCGGCAACGGCGCTGGCGCCACCTCGCACGGATTGGTCCCCGACGCCGCGAACCCCTTCGTGCGCACCTTCTACCGACAGGTAGAACCTCACGTTTTCGCTTGGGTGGACAACCCGATCCCCCCGGGCGACATCGCGATCATGCGCCGCCAACTCGAAGGCCTGAACGCCTTGTTCGGGCAACTGGGCCGCCCTGACCTGTTCGACGCCGTCATGGAGCGGTTCGATCAGGTGGCAGAGCACGCTGTCGGCACCGCGCCGCTCCTGCCCCGGCCGCCGGGGGAACACGTCGCCTTACCCCAGACGCCGGCCGAACAGCACCATTCCCTGGCGCCAGAACTGGGATCCCCGGAACGAACCGACCAGCAGCGGATCAGCGAAGCGTTACTGACCGATGACGGCCGTATCACCCATACTCCCCAGGCCAAGACCATCGCCATCCAGGCCCTTGCCGAGCGGATGCAGTCGCCGACACCGGAGCTCGTGCTCGCCGCATTCGGACTGGGTGTCGGTACGGACATGGGACACCGACTGGGCGATGGCCGCTACGTCCTTGAGCCCCACAACGAGCAATACCCCTCGATGGGGGCAGACATCTTCCACATCGATGAGCTGGACCAGGCCGATCCCCGGCACGCTCCCAACAGGGTGGTGCGCATGGACGACCCGCGCGCCGAAACGCTGGTCCGATGGATCGCGGTCAGCGAGCTGATGGGGTCCTGGTCCTACGGCTCCAACAACAACGTGCGCGTGCTGGCCCTACAGGAGGCCGCCAAAGAGGAATTCGGTCTTACCCAGGTCCTGGAATGGCGGATGGACCCGAAGACCCGCTTCGCCGTGGACTTGGAGCTCGACTACAACCGCAACGCGCTACGAGATTTCCTGCGCATCCAGTACCAACTGACCCAGGAGCTTCTCGCCAGCCGGGGAATCACCGAGCTGATCTCCTACCGGGCACTGGCCTGGCAGGGAGGATCGGAGCGGCCGGACTGGTTCGGCTTGAACGTCGGCAACACCTTCGAGGCGCGTCAGCGTCCCCTGGCAAGCTGGTCGTCAGACCGCCAGATCGTGTCTGATTGGTTGGAACAGCGTGGCGGCGGCCATGCCGTGATCCTCGTCGACCGCAAGCCGGCACGGGACATCCTGTCCATCCCCATGACCGGCAGCGCGAGGAGCTGCTCCCCCGTCTGGAGGAAGCCGACCCTTTCCTCCTGCCGCTCAAGCAGAACGCCAATGCCAAGGGCGTCGAGCGGTACCAGTGCCCGGCCGCCGACACCAGCCCCAAGGTCCAGTGCGCCTGGGCCGCCGAACGCGACCAGCGTCCCCGCCACCAGCGCCGCGCCACCCCGCCCCGTCCGGTGATCGACCTGGACAACCGACGCTCGCGCCGGGCTCACCCCGCCGCCAAACCCACCGTCCGTGTCCCGGACAAGCCGATGCACCTGCGGCCGGAGATCTGTCAGCAGCCCACCATCGGCGCCCCTGTCGACCTCATGCCGAAACTGCGTCAGGACCTGCGATGGGGCCGCGAGACCTGGCAACAGGTCTACAGGGGCCTGCGCAGCCACGTCGAGGGCCTCAACGGGCGCGTGAAGAACGTCGACACCTTCCTCGACAAACGCGAGCTCCGCCAAAGCCGCGGACGCGTCGCCCAGACCCTCCTCGCGGCCGTCCAGCTGATGGTCGAGAACCTGCGCACCATCGAGGTCTACCTGCGCGAGCGCCGCCTGTGGGCCGAGGACCGCTACACCCTGGCCGGCATCACCGACACCCCCGACCCGCACGTCCCACCGGCAGCGGAGACCCCGACCACGACGCCCCACAGCGCCCGCAGCGGCCCGGGAACCGGCCCACCTCACCCCAGCTAGCCAACCAACTGCCAGACCAACTGCAGAACACACGACGCTGGCTCGTGGGACCGCGCCCTCTCCGGTCCCACGGCCGCTTCGCCGTGCCCGCACTCGCACCGCCAGCTCCGCTCAGCCATCCTGCGGGGCGATGTGGTCCTCCCCACAGGCCACAGCCAGACCCGACCAGACCCGCAAAGCACGAAATCCCGCCCAGAGTTGCCTACTGGACGGGATTTCGTGAACCGTTCACGACCGAAGTCGTGAACGGCCCTGTTGGGTGGAGCTGAGGGGATTCGAACCCCTGACCCCCTCGATGCGAACGAGGTGCGCTACCGGACTGCGCCACAGCCCCAACGAGAAGAAACTCTAGCACCTTTCGGAGGGGGCTCGTGACCACCCCCGGAGCGCGACCCTGGTCGGGGGTGCCGGAGCACCCCCGGGACCGTCACCCGTTGGCGGCGCGGGGGCGACTCTCCACGGCCGACGGATCGGCGTACTGGTCGAAGAGCGGGGTGGTGCGGGCCTCCGTCGGGCGGGCCTCCGCAGCACGCCCCTCCGCCGGACGGCCCGCGGTCCAGGTGCCGGGGGCCGACAGGTCGAGGCCGCGACTGACCCTGGGGGCCACCGGGGCGGTCACGTAGGTCGGCAGCGGGACCGGCACGGGCTCCCAGGAGTCCGGGCCGGCCGCGGCGCGCTCGCGCATGCCGTCGACCCACTCCTCATGCTCGGTCGCCTCCGCCACCGCCGAGGCCGAGCCGGCCGGGCCGGTCTCCGCCGGCGTCGGGTCGGCGGCCAGCCGCAGGTGCGGCCGGGCGCCGACGGACTCGTCGGCGGCCTCCGCCGGGGCGTCCTCGACCGCGCGGGCCTCGGTGCGCTGCTGCTCGCGCCGGCGCAGCCGCTCGGCCGCCTGGGCGGCCCGGGCCCGGTCGAGCTTCACCTCGTACCGCTGGCGCTCCAGCTTGCGCAGGTGGCCGATGTAGAGGGTGAGCAGGACCGCAGGCACCGCCGGGACCCAGAGGAAGGCCAGACCGGCCACCGCCGCGGCCACCGCGCCGAACGCGAAGGCCAGGAAGAGCACGCTGACCATCCGGCGGCGGCGGGCCAGCAGCCGCGCCCGGCGCTCGGTCCCGGCCCGTCGCTCGGCGCCGTCCGCCGGACGGTCCACCGGACGGTCGGCCGAGCGGTCGATCGCGGGCTCGGGCTCGGGCTCGGGCGGGCGCTCGGCCCGCGGTTCGGCCTCCCGGTCCGTCCCGTCCTCGCCGTCCGTCCGGTCCGCGGGGTCGCCGGAGGCCGCCCCGTCCCGCTCGGGAGGGCCGTCGTCACTGCTCTGCTCGTCATCACACGGTTCGTCGCCCAGGGCCCGGGATGCCCGCCGCTCCAGCGCCGAACGCCCGGCCAGCAGGCGGATGGCGGTACTGAAGCGTTCCGTCGGGCGCGCCTCGTTGAGCTCGTCCTGCCTGCGGAGCCACATCGGCACGAGATAGGCGGCCCAGGCCCCTACGATGACGGCGTAGATAAGGCCGCTACTGCTCACGTTTCACACCGTACGGGCGCCGGGGAAGGCCCGGTAGCAATTCGACGCGGCGTGTCGTGTGATCAAGCTGATTCTCCGACTATTTTGCCGGCATTTGTGCCCGTCCGTCGGCACACCGATGCCATATCGATATTTGATTCGAACATATATTCAATTACCTGGACGGTGGCCGGAACTGAGCATCCGCCAGCGCTCCAGCATCCCCTCCGGGACCTCCTCCGCGGTGAGCGCGTACACCAGGTGGTCCCGCCAGTCGCCGTCGATGTGCAGGTAGCGCGGACGCATTCCCTCCGAGCGGAAGCCGAGCTTTTCCACCACCCGCCGGCTCGGCCCGTTCTCGGGGCGGATGCAGACCTCGATCCGGTGCAGTCCGAGTGCGCCGAAACAGTGGTCCACCGAAAGCGCCACCGCGGTCGGCATGATGCCCCGGCCGGCCACCGCCTCGTCGATCCAGTACCCCACGTTGGCCGAGCACATCGAGCCCCAGGTGATCCCTCCGACGGTGAGCTGGCCGACCAGTTGGCCCTTGTAGAGCACGACGAACGGCAGCATCCGCCCGGCCGAGGCCTCACCGCGCAGGAAGCGCACCATCTGCCGGTAGGTCGGGCGCTGGCCGGCGTTGTGGCCGGCCGGACCGGGCGGCACGGTGGCCTCCCAGCGGCGCAGCCAGTCCCGGTTCCGCTGGCTGACCTCCTGCCATTCGCGCTGGTCGCGGCCCCGGATCGGGCGCAGCGCGACGTCCCCCTCGTGGAGCTCCACCGGCCAGCCGGCGTTCAGTGCGCTCTCCCGGAGTCAGACGTGTCGGGCCGGGGGTGGTCCCCGCCGCCGAGCTGGTCGACGGCGTGCGCGAGCAGCGGTTCGAGGACGGCCAGGCCGTCCTTGACGCCGCCGGTCGAGCCCGGCAGGTTGACGATCAGGGTACGTCCGGCGAGGCCGGCCAGCCCGCGGGAGAGCGCGGCGGTCGGGACCTTCTCACGGCCGTACGCCCGGATGGCCTCGGCGATGCCGGGGATCTGCCGGTCGATGACCCGGGCGGTCATCTCGGGGGTGAGGTCCATCGGGGAGATGCCGGTGCCGCCGGTGGTCAGCACCACGTCGTAGCCGGCCGCGACGGCCCCCCGCAGGGCCGCCTCGACCGGTTCGCCGTCCGGGACGACCTCGGGGCCGTCGGCGGTGAAGCCCATCGCCCGCAGCCCGGCGACCAGCAGCGGGCCGCCCTTGTCCTCGTACACCCCGGCCGACGCACGGTTGGAGACGGTCACCGCCAGCGCCCTCATGCCCGCCCCCCACGCGCCCGCACCCCGCGCGGCTCGTCCGCGCCGGTCACTGCGCGGCCTCCGGCGCGAACCAGTCGCCGCTCTTGCCGCCGGTCTTGCTGAGCACCCGGACCGACTCGATGGCGGCGCCCTTGTCGACGGCCTTGACCATGTCGATCACGGTGAGGCCGGCCACCGCGACGGCGGTGAGCGCCTCCATCTCGACGCCGGTGCGGTCGGCGGTCTTCACGGTGGCGGTGATCTCGACCGCGTCGTCCGCGACCGCGAGGTCGACCCTGACCCCGGAGACGGCGATCGGGTGGCAGAGCGGGATCAGGTCGGGCGTCTTCTTGGCGCCCATGATCCCGGCGATCCGGGCGACGGCCAGGGCGTCGCCCTTGGGCACGCCCTCGCCGCGCAGCAGCTCCACCACGCGCGGGGAGACCCTGACCCGGCCCGCCGCGACGGCGGTGCGCGCGGTGGCGGCCTTCTCGGAGACGTCGACCATCCGGGCCGCGCCCTGGTCGTCGACGTGGGTGAGGCGGTCGCCGGGGGGTGAGGTGGTCACGGGTGGCTCCAGGGGGCGCGCAGATCGAATACCGCGCTACCGTACCCCCCGTCCCGGCCGGGGCGTGGGACGGGCCGTGCCGGTGAGACGGCCCGTCGCGCCGGGGTCTCAGCCGCCGAGCAGGACGACGTCCACCTCGCTGCCGGCGGGCAGCTCCGTGACGTCCTCGGGGACGGTGATCAGGCAGTCCGCCCGGGCGAGCGCGCCGACCAGGTGGGACCCGGCCCCGCCGACCGGCTCGACCACGCCGTCGGCCGCCCGGTACCTGCCGCGCAGGAACTGGCGCCGGCCGGCCGGGGAGCGCAGCGCGACCGGGCATACCGCGCGCACCACCGGGCGGTGGACGTCCTCGGCACCGAGCATGGTGCGGATCACCGGGCGGACGAAGAGCTCGAAGGAGATGTAGGCACTGACCGGGTTGCCGGGCAGGGCCAGCAGCGGCACGCCGGGGCCGGAGTCCCCGGCGCCGATCCGGCCGAAGCCCTGCGGCTTGCCGGGCTGCATCCTCAGCCGGCGGAAGTCCACGCCCCCGTAGGACTCGAAGACCTCCTTGACCACGTCGTACGCGCCGACGCTGACGCCGCCGCTGGTGACGATCAGGTCGGCCCGGCCGAGCTGGTCCTCCAGGACGGCGCGCAGCCGCGCGGCGTCGTCCGGCACCCCGCCGACCCGGTAGGCGATGGCGCCGGCGTCCAGCGCGGCGGCGGTGAGGGTGAAGCTGTTGGAGTCGGTGATCTGCCCGGGGCCGACCGGCTCGCCGGGCTGGACCAGCTCGCTGCCGGTGGAGAGCACCACCACGCGCGGGCGGGGGCGGACCTTGACGGTGGCCCGGCCGACCGCGGCGAGCAGGCCGAGCTGGGTCGGGCCGAGCCTGGTGCCGGCCTCCAGCACACGGGTACCCGCGGCGACGTCGCTGCCGCGGCGGCGGATGTGGGCGCCCTCGGAGACCGGGCGCAGGACCCGGACCTCCTCGTCCTCGACGGCGGCGCCCATCGCGTCGGCGGCCCGGCCGGTGCCGCTGCCGCCGTCGGTCCACTCGACCGGGGCGACGGCCTGGGAGCCCGGCGGAACGGGCGCACCGGTCATGATCCGGGCGGCCTGGCCGGGACCGACCGTCGGCAGCTCTCCGGCGCCGGCGGCGATGTCGCCGACCACCGAGAGCACCGAGGGGTACTCGGCGGTGGCGCCGACGGTGTCGGCGGTGCGCAGGGCGTATCCGTCCATCGAGCTGTTGTCGAAGGACGGCAGGTCGACGTCGGCCAGGACGACCTCGTCGAGCCGGCAGCCCTGGGCGTCGAGCAGCTGGAGCTCGATCGCGGGCAGCGGGGCGACCGCGGCGAGGACGTCGGCGAGGTGCTCGTCGACGGTCCACATCCGAGCCGGGCGGGGCGCCGGTGCCGGGTCCGCGGACCCGCCGCAGCAGGCTGCGACGGGGGTGGTGCTGCTGTCCGTGGACCCGGTCATCGGCGCTCTCGCTCTCTGTCGGTTGCTCAGTCCTGCAGCTCGGAGGCGACGAACTCGCGGAGCCAGGAGCGGAACTCCGGGCCCAGGTCCTCGCGCTCGGAGGCCAGTCGGACGATGGCGCGCAGGTAGTCGGCACGGTCGCCGGTGTCGTAGCGGCGGCCCTTGAAGAGGACGCCGTGCACCTGGCCGCCGGACTCGACGTCGCGGGTGGTCAGCTCGCGCAGCGCGTCGGTGAGCTGGATCTCGCCGCCGCGGCCGGGCGGGGTCTCGCGCAGCACGTCGAAGACCGAGGGGTCGAGGACGTAGCGGCCGATGACGGCGTAGTTCGACGGGGCGTCGGCGGTGTCGGGCTTCTCGACCAGGTCGGTCACCTGGAAGACGTCCTCGCCGAAGCCGTTGGCCTTGACGGCCGCGCAGCCGTAGAGGTGGATCTGGGAGGGGTCGACCTCCATCAGCGCCACGACCGAGCCGCCGAGCTCCTGCTGGACCTCGATCATCCGGGCGAGCAGCGGGTCGCGCGGGTCGATCAGGTCGTCGCCGAGCAGGACGGCGAAGGGCTGGCCGGCGACGTGCTGCTCGGCCACCGAGACGGCGTGGCCGAGGCCCTTCGGGTCGCCCTGGCGGACGTAGTGCATGTTCGCCAGCTCGACGGACTCGCGGACCCGGCGCAGGCGGTCCTGGTCGCCCTTGCGGGCGAGCAGCTCCTCCAGCTCGTAGGCACGGTCGAAGTGGTCCTCCAGGGCGCGCTTGTTGCGCCCGGTGACCATCAGTATGTCGGAGAGGCCTGCCGAGGCGGCCTCCTCGACGACGTACTGGATCGCCGGCTTGTCGACGACGGGCAGCATCTCCTTCGGGGTGGCCTTGGTGGCCGGAAGGAAGCGGGTGCCCAGTCCGGCCGCGGGTACCACGGCCTTGGTTACCGGAATTCGGGAGCTGGTCGTCGTCATGCGTTTTACCTTACTAAGGCACGTTTTCGCCTGACCGGGCACGGCTGACCGGCTGTGACAGCACGTCGCTGAGCCCGGCCACAATGGCAGGCAGAGGTGGTGTGACGGGTGAGGAGAGGGGGTCCTCTCCGACACAGGGCGACAGACTACCCGCCTTTCCCGAACGGTCACCCTCGGCATCGGAGCCGCTGTCCGGCCGGGAGGAGCCCGCCGTGCGCCAGCAGTCGCCGCCGGCCGCGCGGGCCTCGGCGAGGGCCCGGTCCGCGGCCCGGAGCAGAACGGCGGCGTGCGTACCGTCCGCGGGAAGCACCGCGACGCCGACGGCGGCGGTCAGCCCGTTGCCGTGCGGGCGGCGGTCCGCCCGCGGCCCCGAGGACCAGTCCAGCAGCAGGTGGCGCCGGACCGACCAGACCAGCCGCTCGGCGACCTGCGCGGCGCCCTCGGCGCCGGTGTCCGGCAGCACCGCCAGGAACTCCTCGCCGCTGTACCGGCCGAAGGTGTCGGAGCGGCGGATCTCCATGCCGAGCCGCTGGGCGAGGTCGCGCAGCACCGCGTTGGACCGGCCCCTCCCGTGCTCGGCCACCACCGCCTCGAAGCCGGCGATCTCCAGCAGCAGGACGGCCAGCGGGCGCGGGCCGTCCTGCTGCTCGTTCTGTTCGGCGCGCCGGGAGCGCTCGATCTCCCGGTCCAGGGTGAGCTGGAGGTGGCGGTAGTTCCAGACGCCGGTGAGCGGGTCGCAGGAGGCGGTGCGCTCCAGTTCGGCGCAGCGGGCCTCCAGTTCGGCGACCCGGGTGCGCAGCCCGGCCTCGCGCACGGCGGCCCCGCCGTCGCCGCGGCGCACGCGCAGCCCGAACAGGGCGGCGCAGGCCAGGGCCGGAACGCTCAGCGCCGCCATGGCCTGGACCAGGAGCGGGGTGGACATGGGGGGTGCCTTCCGCGTGACAGGCTCTGGGCGTCACCGGCACAGAGCTGTGGAGGATCCCGTGCACAACGAGAAGAGCGAGCTGAGGACACGGCTGCTGGCGCAGCGGCGTGCCCTGCCGCCCGACGCCCGGGAGGAGGCGGCGCGTGCACTGGCCGCGCACGCCGGCGAGCTGGCCGCGCCGGGGGCCACGGTGGCCGCGTACGTGTCGGTCGGCGGGGAGCCCGGCACCCGGCCGCTGCTGGACGCGCTGCGGGCGCGCGGGGTGCGGGTGCTGCTGCCGGTGCTGCTGGCCGACAACGACCTGGACTGGGCCGAGTACGCGGGCCCGGAGGAGCTGGCCCCGGCCGGGCGCGGGCTGCTGGAGCCGGTCGGCGGGCGGCTCGGGCCGGAGGCCGTGACCGGGGCGGCGCTGGTGCTGCTGCCGGGCCTGGCGGTGGACCGGGCCGGGCTGCGGCTGGGCCGGGGCGGCGGCTCCTACGACCGGGTGCTGGCCCGGCTGGAGCGGGCCGGGGTACGTCCGCTGCTGGCGGTGCTGCTGTACGAGCACGAGCTGTTGGCCGAGGTGCCCGCCGAGCCGCACGACCTCCCGGTGGACGTGGCGCTCACCCCGTCCGGGCTGCACCGGCTGGGGTGACGAACGGCCCCGCCCCCGTGCTGCGGGGGCGGGGCCGTGGGCCGGTCCGGCGGGTGCCGGTTCCGGCGGGGCGTCAGCCGGCGGTCAGGATCAGCTTGTTCTTGGCCGCCTTCTCGACCGCGTCCGGCGAGTAGGCCCAGGTCAGCAGCTTGCCCTTGAGCCAGAGGTCGGTCTGGTCGTTGTAGTTGGGGTGGAAGGCGTGCCCGGAGGCGCCGCCGACGTTGACCCAGCGGGAGGCGTCGAGGTCGCTCATGTCGACCACCATCCGCATCGACGGGATCCAGTCCACCTCGTAGCCGGCGGCCGCGTTCCAGCCCGCCGCGTCCACTGCGGCCGAGCCGCCGGAGAGGCGGTACGGGCCGCGGTTGAGCAGCTTGTGGACCGCGCCGGAGGCGATCGAGGAGTCGTCCGTGCCCATGGTCCGCTCGCGCAGGGTCAGCTTGTGCAGGCGGCCCCAGCTCCAGGTGGAGACGTCCTTGCTGAGCAGCGAGGTGAGGTCCTGGCGGGCGTTCTTCATCGCCTCGGCGAGCAGGTTGTCGAGGCCCTTCTGTTCCTTGTGCTGCGAGTCGATGTACGTCCACCAGCTGCTGGCGGGCTTCTCCAGCTGCTGGCGCACCACCTCGGTCCAGCGGTCGCCGCCGTCCGGCTGGGCCTTGCCCGGGTCGCGGGTGCCGCACTCGGTGACGATCTGGGTGCTGCTGTCCGGCTTGGTCGGGTCGGCCTGCTGGCGGACCAGCAGGCAGTTGTCCTTGGCCCGCAGGTCGGCCGGGAACTTCTGGCCGAAGGAGAGGCTGAGCAGCTGGCGCCAGACGCCGTTGTAGAAGGCGGCGGCGGCCGAGTCGGCGTCCTGGTGGTAGTTCCAGTCCTTCAGCAGGTCCTGCGCCTCGCGCACGTACGGGTCGTCGATCTGGACCTTGAGCAGCAGCGGGACCAGCGTCTTGGCGAGGATGCTGGTGTTGTCGAGCTGCATCTCCTGCATGTCGTCCGGCGAGATCCTGCCGTTGTTCTTGAGCTTGGCGTCGATCTGGTCGGAGATCTCCTTCGCCCGGGTGCCGTACTCCCAGTCCCTGGTCAGCAGGTACTTGTAGGACGGGTCCACCACGGCCTGGTTGGCGGTGACGATGTATCCGGACGGCGGGTTGAAGCTGTACGGCATGGCCGTGAAGGGGACGAAGCCCTTCCACTCGGAGGCGGAGTCCCAGCCGGCCGCCGGGTAGGTGCCGTCGCCCTTGGCGCGGACCGGGACGAGGCCGGGGGCCTGGTAGCCGATGTTCTTGGCGTCGGCGTAGATCAGGTTCTGCGCGGGGACGGTGAAGTCCTTGGCCGCGGCGCGGAAGTCCTCCCAGCCCTTCGCCCTGTCCAGTTCGAAGACGGCGTCCATGGTCTTGCCCGGGATGAGCGCCGTCCACTGGAGGGCGACGCCGTACCCGCTGGTGCCGCGGTCCGGGGCGGAGGTGCCGTTGGGCGCGTACTTGCCGACGTTCTGCTGCTCGGTGCTCTGGTCGGAGATCAGCGGGGCGCCGACGCCGTTCGGACCGGCCTTGGTGGTGCGGACGGTGATGGTGCGGTCCTCGCCGCCGGCGACCTTGATGGTCTCCTTGCGCAGCTCGAACTTGGTCTCCTTGCCGTCCAGCAGGTAGGTGTCCGGGCCGGTGACCTTCTCCAGGAGAAGGTCGGTGACGTCGGCGCCGAGGTTGGTGAAGCCCCAGGCGATGTCCTTGTTGTGGCCGATCACCACGCCCGGCATGCCGGCGAAGGTGAAGCCCGAGACGTCGAAGCCGCAGGTGGCCGAGACGGTCCGGCAGTGCAGGCCCATCTGGTACCAGACCGAGGGCAGGCCGGGGCCGAGGTGCGGGTCGTTGGCCAGCAGCGGCTTGTTGGTCGTGGTGTGGGAGCCGGAGACGACCCAGGAGTTGGAGCCGATGCCCTGGCCCTGGCGGCCGAGCAGCTGCGGCATGGCGTCGATCCGGTCGGTGACGTCCTTCAGCATCGCCTTGGTGGCGGCCGCGCCCTGAGTGGTGGCGCCCTGCGTGGCGGCGCCGGCCGGGGCGGGGCCGTCGGCCGGGCGGTAGGCGTCGCCGCTGACGGTGCCGGTCTTCACGATCGTGCCGTTGCGCGCGTACGGGTACTCCGGGTACAGCTCGGCGATCTTCTCCGGGCTGTAGTCCTGGGCGAGCAGCGAGCGGTCGATCTCCTCCTGGAGGTTCCCGGAGAGGTTCCAGGCCATCGCCTTCAGCCAGGCCACCGAGTCGACCGGCGTCCACCGCTCGGGCTTGTAGTCGCCGTTGACGACACCCAGCAGCGCGTACTCCAGCGAGGCGCCCGCCCCGCCGGGGTGCTCGCCGAGCCAGGCGTTGACGCCGTCGGCGTAGGCCTGCAGGTACTTCTTGGTCTCCGGGGAGAGCTGGGTGTCGAACTCCTTCTGCGCCACCTGGCGCCAGCCCATGGTGCGGATGAAGGTGTCGGTCTCTACCTGGCTGTCGCCGAACATCTCGGAGAGCCGGCCGGCGGTGATGTGCCGCCGGACGTCCATCTCCCAGAACCGGTCCTGCGCCTGGACGTAGCCCTGGGCGCGGAAGAGGTCCTCGGAGGTGTCGGCGTAGAGCTGGGGGATGCCGTTGGCGTCCCGCTTGACGTCGACCGGGGCGCTCAGGCCCGCCACCTTGACGCTGCCGTCGACCTCCGGGAAGGACGCGCGGACCGCGGCCACCCCCCGGTAGCCGCCGTAGCCGGCGCCGGCCACCAGCAGCACGACCAGCACGATCACGATCAGACGGGCGCGCCGGAACTTCTTCGAGCGGGGCATCTGGGTCCTTGCGGTCCTCGACTGGGGGGCGGGCGGGCATGTCCAGGGCACACGGCCGTGACAGGGCACCACATTAGGCCGACTCGGCTGGCGGGCGTGCACGGGGGACGCTCACGGTGGGATCGGACGAGGTCAGGCACGCGGAGTCGGCGGCCTCGCGGAACAGGAGAAGCTAAAGATATGGCAAAATGTTAGACTGAGTAACGATCCGCAAGGGGAGCAATCGGCCGTGCCGACCGCCGCGACCCTTCCGGTCGGCTCCCCGGCCCCGCCGCCGGCAGACACCCCGCCCGCCCACAGCTCGCCCGAGGTGCCCCTGCGTGAATGTCGACCACCTGAACCAGCTGCTCCTTGAGTTCTCCGTGATCCTGCTGGTCGCGGTGGTCGCCGTGCGCATATCGACCCGGTCGGGTCTGCCCAGCCTGCTGATCTACCTCGGCCTCGGCGTCGCGCTCGGACAGAACGGCGTCGGCGTCTCCTTCAACGACGCCGCACTGACCCAGGTGATCGGCTACGCCGCCCTGGTCGTGATCCTCGCCGAGGGCGGCCTCAAGACCAGCTGGAGCGAGGTGAGACCGGTGATGCCGGCCGCCACCGTGCTCGCCACGGCCGGCGTCGGCATCAGCGTCTTCGTGACGGCGGCCGGAGCGCACTGGCTGGTCGGACTGGACTGGCGCACCTCACTGCTGCTCGGCGCGATCGTCTCCTCGACCGACGCCGCCGCCGTCTTCTCCGTCCTGCGGATGGTGCCACTGCCGCACCGGCTGACCGGCCTGCTGGAGGCGGAGTCCGGCTTCAACGACGCGCCCGTGGTCATCCTGGTCGTGGCCTTCGCCACCACCGGCGAGACGGAGAGCTGGTACGTGCTGCTCGGCACGATCGCCGCCGAGCTGGCGATCGGCGCCGCGGTCGGCCTCGCGGTCGGCAAGATCGGCGCGTTCGGCGTCAAGCACGTGGCACTGCCGTCCTCCGGTCTCTACCCGATCGCCGTCCTGGCGCTCACCGTGCTCGCCTACGCCGGCGGCGCGCTGCTGCACGGCTCGGGCTTCCTCGCCGTCTACATCAGCGCCGTCATCCTGGGCAACGCCAAGCTGCCGCACGGACCGGCCGTACGCGGCTTCGCCGACGGACTGGCCTGGATCGGGCAGATCGGCATGTTCGTCCTGCTCGGCCTGCTCTGCACTCCCGAGACGATGGGCTCGGCCGTGGTGCCCGCCCTGGTGATCGGCACCGTGCTGGTCTTCCTGGCCCGGCCGCTCTCGGTGGTGCTGACCATGACCCCGTTCCGCCTTCCCTTGCGGGAGCAGGCGCTGCTCAGCTGGGCCGGCCTGCGCGGGGCGGTGCCCATCGTGCTGGCGACCATCCCGATGGTGTCGGGTGCGCCGCTGGCCCAGGAGGTCTTCAACATCGTCTTCATCCTGGTCGTCGTCTTCACCCTGCTCCAGGGGCCGACCCTGCCCTGGGTGGCCACGTGGCTGCGGATCGGCGAGGGA
The DNA here is from genome assembly GCF_043950205.1 of Kitasatospora hibisci. NCBI lineage: Bacteria > Bacillati > Actinomycetota > Actinomycetes > Kitasatosporales > Streptomycetaceae > Kitasatospora > Kitasatospora hibisci. The sequence continues at coordinate 3,496,374 of NZ_CP171642.1, forward strand.
TCGATGGGCCAGGACCTCGGCATCGAGTCCGCCCCGCTGGAGAAGCTGCACGGCCACCTGCTCTCGGTGGCGCTGTCGCCGACCTCGAAGATGTCCGGTGTGGAGATCGGCGAGCTGCGGCTGCCGGCCGGCGCGGCGGTGACCCTGGTCGTTCGCGAGGGGAACAGCTTCGTGCCCGACAAGGCGACCGTGCTGCGCGGCGGCGACGAGCTGCTGGTGGTCACCACGGACGAGGTGGGCGAGGCGGCCGAGCGGCGGCTGCGGGCCGTGGACAAGGGCGGCAAGCTGGCCGGCTGGCTGCACGGGCGCGGGGCCTGAGCGACCCGAAGCCCGGCCGAGCCTTGGGCTGACCGGCTTCACCCGGGGTTCACCTTCAATTGGCAGGACAATTTTGCCAGTAACCTGTATTGTCGAGGCCAGCGCGACATCTACGCGCGTATACGTATACTGGTTGCTACACCCCCAGCATCTGCCTGATGCAGAGTTGGCGCGACCGCTCGGCGGCTGCGGCCCGGCCTTCGGCACCCATGCCGGCCGGCCCGGTATCTACCCCGGTCGACGCGCGAGAGGACGACTCTCGGCGCCGTCGGGGCCACCCCATGCCCCTTCCGCGCTACCAGGCAGCAGGAAGGACCGGCCGTGACGGCTCGCCGAACGGTCGACAACGGCAGCGTCGCCGACGACGCCCTCACCGACCCGGCCGCCCCGGCCAACCCCGCCGCCCCGGAGCGCGTCGGCTACGGCGCGCTGCTGCGCACGCCCGGGGCCTGGACGTTCCTCGCCCCCGCGTTCGCCGCGCGGCTCCCGTACGCGATGCTCAGCCTGGGCATCGTCCTGCTGGTCCTGGACACCCACGGCTCCTACGGCACGGCGGGCAGCGTGGCGGCGGTCTCGGCCGTCGCCCAGGCCTTCGTCGGCCCGCAGACCGGCCGGCTCGCCGACCGCTACGGCCAGGCCGCCGTCCTGATCCCGAGCGTGGTGGTGCACGCCTTCTCGGTCGGCGCCCTGATCGCGCTGGCGCTGGGGCACGCCCCGGTCTGGAGCCTGTTCCTCGCCGCCGCCCCGGCCGGCGCCAGCGTGCCGCAGGTCGGCGCGATGGTCCGCGCCCGCTGGGTCGCCAGGCTCTCCACGGAGGGCGCCTCGCCGGCCAAGCTGAACACGGCGTTCGCCTTCGAGTCGGTCACGGACGAGTTCACCTTCGTGGTCGGACCGGTGCTGGCCGGCGCCATCGCCACCTCGGTGACCCCCTCCGCCGGCCTGATCGCCGAGGCCGCGCTGACGGTCGTCGGCGGCCTCGCCTTCGCCGCCCAGCGCGCCAGCGCGCCGGCCCGGCACCCGCACCAGCCGGGCGTCCGCCGGGTCTCCGCGCTCTCCTCCCCCGGCGTCCGGCTGCTGGCGGGCGCCTTCCTGGGTGTGGGCACCGTCTTCGGCGCGATGCAGGTCTCGGTGACCGCCTTCACCGAGTCCGTCGGCCAGCCCGGGGCCAACGGGACGGTCTACGGGATCTTCGCCGGCGGCTCGATGCTGGCCGGCGTGCTGTACGGCATGGTCGCCTGGCGCCGCGCCGCCCGGCACCGGATGCTCGCCAGCTACGCGCTGCTGGTGCTCGGCTGCTCGACGCTCTGGGCGATGCCCGACCTGGTCGCGCTCTCGGTCGCCGGGCTGGTCTGCGGTCTGGCCATCGCGCCGACCCTGATCACCGGCTACACGCTCGTCGAGACGCTGGTCGCGGAGGGCGCCAAGACCGAGGCCTTCACCTGGCTGACCGGCGCCATCGGCCTGGGCCTGGCGGCCGGCTCCACGGTGGCCGGCCGGCTGATCGACGGCCACGGCCCGTCGGCCGGGTTCCTGGTGCCGCTGGCCGGCGCCGGCCTGGGCCTGGCCGCGCTGATCGCGCTGCGGCACCTGCTGATCGCACCGGGCTCGGCGAGCCCGGTGGTCGCGAGCAGCGGCGAGCGGGGCAACAGCCGGCAGCTGGTGGGTGCGGCCAAGGGCTGAGAGCGGCGCGGGCCCGGGACGCCGGCGGCGCCAGGCGGCGGCCGGCGCCGTCCCGGCCGCCGACTCATCTCACACCGGAGTCGCTGGACTGATCCCGCGGAATGCCGCATCATTGACCATCGTTAGCACTCATCAGGCGAGAGTGCCAGGAGGAAGCAAGTGCCCACGTACCAGTACCAGTGCACCGAGTGCGGCAACGGCCTGGAGGCGGTGCAGAAGTTCACCGACGAGGCGCTGACCACGTGCCCCGACTGCCAGGGGAAGCTCCGCAAGGTCTTCTCGGCCGTGGGTGTGGTCTTCAAGGGCTCCGGCTTCTACCGGACCGACAGCCGCTCCTCCTCCAGCTCCTCGGTGAGCGGAGGCTCCTCGTCGGCCGCGGCCTCGTCGACCTCCTCGTCGTCGACCCCGTCGTCGTCCTCGGGTGGCTCGGCCCCCGCGGCGAGCCCCGCTCCGGCGACCGCCAAGTAGGGCCGCCGTCCGGCACGTCGGCCGCCGAGCAAGGCCGGCCGACACCCGTCATTCCCCGCAAGGCCCGCCGGGCCCGTGCAGCCGCGCGGCCGGTGGGCCTTGCCGCGTTCCGGGGCCGCGCGACGTTCCGCCGGCCCGCGGTGTCACCCGGGCGGGCCGGCATCCACCCTCACGGGCGTACGGGGTTGTCCACAGCTCCGGGTTTTCCACAAGCCCGGGGACAAGACTTCCCGACCGCCGGCCGGCGGCCCAGAGTGTGCGCGAGAGGCCGGCCCGGCGGACCCGGGCCGGCGCCCTGCGACCCACCCGGGCGGTGCCCCATGACGACCACGGCCGCGAGCCTCCCCCGCCGCTCCCCTCTGCCGCTCCCGGCGCCGACCGTCCCACCCCGCCGCGAGGTACCGCCGTTCGCGCCGATCCGGCGCGGGGGCGGCCGGTTCCACCGGCTGCGGCGGGCCCTGTGGCAGCGGCCCGCGGCGCCGGCGCTGGTCCTGCTGACGGTGGCCGCGGCGCTGGCGTTCGGCCCGGCCCGGGCGGGCCTGCCGGCGCCGCCCGACAGCGCACTCTCCCCGCAGTCCGTCCACCGAACGGGTTGCCCGTCGGGCGCAGTGGAAGATCACCCGTGACCGAATGAGGACGTCGTCGTTCACGCGGCATGAAGGGCTTCAAGGAATTCCTGCTGCGTGGAAACGTCGTCGAGCTCGCCGTCGCCGTCGTCATCGGGGCGGCGTTCACCAACATCGTCAACGCCTTCGTGAAGGGCGTCATCAACCCGATCGTCGGGGCGCTCGGGGCCAAGGACCTGGACTCCTACCGGTCCTGCCTCAAGGGCCCCTGCGCGGTCAGCGCGACCGGGGAGGTCACGTCCGGCATCTTCATCCTCTGGGGCACCGTGCTGAGCGCGGCGCTGCAGTTCCTGATCACCGCCGCCGTCGTCTACTTCTGCCTGATCCTGCCGATGAACAGGTTCACCGCGAAGCGCAAGACCCTCGCCGAGGTGCAGACGGAGACCGAGCTGAAGGAGGTCGTCCTGCTCGCCGAGATCCGCGACGCGCTGGTCGCGCAGCAGCGCTGAGCCCGCCGCGGCCGGGGTGCTGCGGTTCGGCACGCGACGCGGGCTGCCGGCGGCCGTCCGGTGCCGGTCAGTCGCCGTGGTGCGGCGGGCGCTGGCTCAGGTACCAGTCCAGGCCGCGGCCGCCGCTCTCTCCGCCGCCCGGGCGGTCGCCCCAGCCGGAGTCGGTGTCGTCCCGGGACTGCTGGTCCAGCGGGTCGCGGAAGACCAGCCGGGCCTTCGCGGCCGGCCCGGCGGCCTTCTCCTCGGTGCCGTCCTGCCCGGGCTTCCGTTCGTCCACCGGACCGTCTCCTTCTCGCACGTCGTCCACTCCTTCGCCTCCGACGCCGCTCGCCTGCGCGCGGCGCCCGCAGCGGCCCTCCTCCCGGCGTCCTCCCAGCCTAGAAGCTCGCACCCACCCGCGTGGGCGGCCGCCCACCGGCCCGGGGCGGGAACGCGCGCGGCCCCGGCGCGGAGTGCGCCGGGGCCCGGGGCCGTCCGGTTCGCGGTCCGGGATTCACCCGCCCGGCCTCACCAGCCCGACCTCACCTGGTCCGCGGACCCTCAGGCCGCCTCGAAGCCCGCGTGGTCGGCGATCTTCTTCAGCTCGGCCAGCGCATGCTTCTCGATCTGGCGGATCCGCTCACGGGTCAGACCGTGCTGCTTGCCGACCTCGGTGAGGGTCCGCTCGCGGCCGTCCTCCATGCCGTACCGGGAGCGGATGATCGAGGCCGTCCGGTCGTCCAGGCGCCCGATCAGGCCGTCCAGCTCCTCGCGGCGGAGCATGACCATCACGGCGTCCTCGGGGGACGTCGCCCCGGTGTCCTCGACCAGGTCGCCGAACTGGGTCTCGCCCTCGTCGTCGACCGACATGTTGAGGCTGACCGGGTCGCGCGCCCAGTCCAGCACGTCCTTGATGCGCTCCTCGGTCGTGTCCAGCTCGGCCGCGATCTCGGCCGGCTCGGCCTCGCGGCCCAGCTCCTTGGACTTCTCCCGCTGCACCCTCCGGATCCGGCCCAGCTCCTCGACCAGGTGGACGGGCAACCGGATGGTGCGCGACTGGTCGGCGATCGACCGGGTGATCGCCTGGCGGATCCACCACGTCGCGTAGGTGGAGAACTTGAACCCCTTGGCGTAGTCGAACTTCTCGACCGCCCGCACCAGGCCGGCGTTGCCCTCCTGGATGAGGTCGAGCAGCGGCAGACCGCTGCGCGGGTAGCGGCGGGCGACGGCGACGACGAGGCGCAGGTTGGAGCGGATGAAGACGTCCTTGGCGCGTTCGGCGTCGTCGGCTATCGCCTCCAGTTCCTCACGATCGACGCCCTTGGGCAGCTCGCCCTCGTCCAGCAGGTGCTGGGCGTACACGCCGGCCTCGATCCGCAGCGAGAGCTCGACCTCCTCGGCGGCATCGAGCAGGGGCGTCCTGGCGATCTCGTCGAGGTACATGCCGACCAGGTCACGGTCGGCCTCTAGGTTGGTCGGGCGGGCCGCGCGAGTCCGGTCGGCCCTGTCGCGAACGACGGCACGGGTGGCCATGCTTGCTCCCTTTGCTGGGTGTTGCCGAGGTCTGCCTGCCTGCCCGAGAGGGCAAGAAGTGCGGGCCCCGCGGGGCTCACACGTAACGATCCAACGAACAGATTCCGGACAACATTCCCAAGTCGCTCAGATTCTTCCAGCGATGCAGTATCCTGCCGGTTTTCACCCCGGATCTGGACGGAGGGTGACCGCCCGGGTGCGCCAGGTGCCCGTGCAGCGACCGCTTCGGAGCGGGTACCGGCCGGTACCCGGCGCCGGCACTCGGTGAACCCCCGGCCGACCACCGACGTTCCCGAACCACCCGGGATCCGCCCGGGATCTGCCCGAGATCCGCCGGCGCTCACACCCCGGCGCTCGCAGGACCTCCGCACAAAAGATGCCGAATCGCTATCGCGACGGGGGCCGATCGGTGCGGGCCCCTGGGAAGGTGTCAGCCATGCACCTGACGAGCAGCTCGGGCTCCATCACCCCGCGTAGCCGCCATCTGCTCCGGCAGACGGCACTCGCGGTCGGCTGCGCCGCGCTGTTCGCCGTCCTGGCCGGCCTGGTCAAGAGCGGCTGGGGCCCGCTCGCCCGGTTCGACCAGGGTTGGGTCGACCACCTGCACTCCTACGCCCGTGACCGCACGGCCTGGACCGCCTCGGTGCAGACGCTCTCCGACATCGGCGGCACGATCACCATGCGCACCGTGCTGGGCGTCGCCGCCGTCTGGCTCTGGCTGATCGGGGCGCGGGTGCTGGCGGTCTGGGCGGTCGCGCAGACCCTGATCGGCTGGGGTGTGCTCTGGGCGCTGAAGCTCTCCCTCGACCGCCGGCGACCCGCCTTCCCCGACCCGGTCTCGCACGCCGGGGGCCCGGCCTACCCGTCCGGGCACGCGATGGCCTCCGCGATCACCTGCGCCGCGCTGGTCGGGCTCTTCTGGTCCCAGCTGCGGCGCGGTGGGCGGATCGCCGCCTGCGCGGCCGCCGCGTCGACGGTGCTCCCGATCGGCTGGACCAGGACCGCCCTGGGTGTGCACTGGCCCAGCGACGTCCTGGGCGGCTGGCTGGCCGCCGGGGTGGTGCTGGGCGCGGTCACCGTCGCCGTCGAGCTCCGGCGGCCGGGTGCGCTGGCCCGGGACATCCGGCGGGTCAACTGGCGGACCCGCCCCCGGGTCCAGCGCATCGTGGTCTCGTCGGCCCGCCCGGCGCCCCACGACACGGCCTTCGACGAGGCCCCCGACCGCCCGGACGGCCCGGTCGGCCGCGGGCCGGCCTGATTCCGGACCCCGGGGCGGGCGCCCGGCTGCGGAACGACCGAGGCCCGGGCCGGAGGGACCTCATTCCTCCGCCCCGGGCCTCTCACGCGTCCGCGGTGCTGTGCCCCAGGCAGGATTCGAACCTGCGACACCGGCTTTAGGAGAGCCGTGCTCTATCCCCTGAGCTACTGAGGCGGGGCCTGCCGGGCGGGTGCCGACAAGACTGTGAGCGCCGGGTTGGCGGGGCCGGCCGCACCCGTGGGGGCGCGGTGGGCGCCCGCCTGGACGCTCGCGATCCACAGAGTACCGGATCGGGTGTCCGACGGGCGCCGAGGTTTGCGGGAGTTCGCCGACGGCGCCGCAGGGCGGGCGGCGGGCGCGGCTGGCCCGGACTGGTTCCGCGGGGCCGGGCCCGCACTGGCGGTGGACCGTCAAGACGGCTCGGGCCAAAGGGAAGGTGCCCGACAGGGCGTCAGGAGACGTCCAGTAGCCTGCCAGGGAAGACCGCGTCCGCACGAACCCCTAAGGCCTCCCGCATGCGACCAGCCGCCGCCCCGCACCCGGCGATCCGACTGCTCGGGCAGGTCTGGGTGTGGCCGGCGCTGGCCATGCTCTGCGTCGGCGGGTACCGGCTCGGCACGCCCGAGCTCTGGCGGGACGAAGTGGCGACCTGGAGCGCGGCCTCCCGCTCGCTCGGCGACCTGCTGCGGCTGCTGCAGCACATCGACGCCAGCAACGGCGCGTACTACCTGCTGATGCACTGCTGGACGGCGCTGTTCGGCGAGTCGACGATCGCGCTGCGGCTGCCCTCGGTGCTGGCCATGGCCGGCGCGGCGGCGTTCGTGGCGCTCACCGCGGAGCGGCTGTTCGGCGGCCGGGTGGCGGCGATCAGCGGCGGACTGCTGTTCACCGTGGTCCCGATGGTCTCCCGGTACGCCCAGGAGGCCCGCTCGTACGCCCTGGTGACCTGCGCGGTCGCTGCGGCGACCTGGTTCCTGCTGCGCGCGCTTGAGCGGCCGGGGCTGCAGCGCTGGGCACCGTACTGCGCGGCGATGGCCGCGGCCGGCGCGGGCCACGTGATCTCGTTCAGCACGGTCGCCGGACAGCTGGCGGTGGTGCTGCTGCACCTGTGGCGGACCCGCGGCGCGGTGCAGCGGCGGCTGCTCTGGCAGTACCCGCTGGCCGTGGCCGTGGCGGCGCTGCCGGCGGTGCCCGTCCTGGTGCTGGGCAGCTGGCAGTCCGGGCGCCAGCTCGGCTGGATCACGACCCCCGGTCTCCGCTCCCTGTGGCGCGTGGGAGCGTCGCTGTTCGGTTCGGCCAACGTCTTCCACGTCTTCCTGCTGCTCGCCCTGCTCGCGCTCGTCCTGCCCGGGCGCCGGCCCTCGGCGCTGCAGCTGGCCCTGCTCGCGACCCTGCCGGTGCTGGTCGTCTGGCTGGCGTCGCGCGGCAGCACCTCGTACTTCCTCGACCGGTACCTGCTGTTCACGGTGCCGGCATGGGCGTCGCTGGCCGGCGGCGGGGTGCGCGCGGTCTACACGACGGTGGCGGCGGCCGCCCGGCGCAGCCGGACGCCGCGGCAGCTCCGGGCCGCCGGGCTGCTGCTGGCGGTCGGACTCCTGGCCGTCCCGACCGCGGCGGCACTGCCCAAGCAGTCCTCGGTGCGGCAGGCCGGCTCGCACTCCAAGGAGCCCTACCGCTCGGCGGCCGTCCTGATCGCCGCCGGCTACCGGCCCGGGGACGGCCTGGCGGCCCCGCTCGGCGACCAGAGCTGGGCCATGCTCGGGCCGGGTGTCTCCTACTACCTGCCGGCGGGCGTCCGCCCCTACCCGGTCTTCGTCGAGCGCAGCGCCGAGCAGGCCGAGGACCTCTTCCCCACCGAGTGCCCGGAGCCGGAGCGGTGCATGGGCCAGGGGCAGCGGATATGGCTCCTGGTACTGGGGGACACCCCCGAGCCGCTCGCGGCGCTGCCGGACGACCAGGCCCGCGCCCTCCGCTCGCGCTACGGCACGCCGGACCGGGTCACTCAGCTGGGCGGCGTGACGCTCGCCCTGCTGGACCGCACAACCCGCTGACGACCCGCTGATCACCGGCCGAGAACCGGCCACGACCGGCCACGACCGTCTGCGAGCGGACCGCCGCCGCGCCCGGACGGACGGACGGCGCCCCGCAGCGGATGCGGCGGCCCGGGGGCGGGGTGACCATGGAGCACGACGACCGGGCGCCTCCGGCCGACCGGGCCGACCGATCACCTGCGGACCCGTCGCCGGCCGATCGCCTGCTGTCGACCGTCGCCCGGCCGCCTCTCGGACGTCGCGTGCCGTGCCCCAGGAGGATGCCCGTGAGCGAGCCACCTCCCGGGCGGATGGCCCGGCTGAAGCAGCGGTCGGCCGAGGTGGCCGACTTCCTGCGGGTGCTGCCCGAACAGGTGCCGATGGTCGGGCGGGCGCTCCGTCAGCTGCTGCACGTGAGACTGCTGGACTGCGCCACCCGGTTGGCCGCCCAGTCCTTCCTCAGCGCGCTGCCCGCGCTGTTCGTGCTGGCCGTCTTCGCCCCGTCCTCGATCCGGGACGGGGTGGTGCAGTCGCTCCGCCACGAACTCGGGCTGCAGGGCCAGGCCGGGGAGTCCGTGCAGCAGCTGCTGCATACCGGCAAGGAGCAGGAGACCGGCTTCGGCGTGGTCGGTGCACTGGTCACGCTGCTGTCGGCGACGGCGCTGAGCCGGGCGGTGCAGCGGGTCTGCGAGCGGTGCTGGGAGCTGCCGAAGTCCGGGACCCGGATAGCGGCCTGGCGGTGGCTGGTCCTGCTGCTGGTCTGGCTGGTCGTCCTGGTGTTCCAGGCCCCGCTGCGAGACGGCTTCGCTCTGGGCGCGTGGTTGGGGATCCCGCTGACCTTCGCCGAGGCGTGCCTGCTGTGGTGGTGGACCCAGCACCTGTTGCTGGCCGGCCGGGTGCGCTGGCTGCCGCTGCTGCCGGGCTCGCTGCTCTGCGGAGCGGCGGTGATCGGCCTCGGCCTCGCGGCCCGGATCTACCTGCCGCGGGCGATGACGCGCAGCGTGCAGCAGTTCGGCTCGTACGGGGTCGTCTTCACCAGCCTCTCCTGGCTGATCGTGCTGTTCGCCGGGTTGACACTGGCGATCGCGATGGGGCGGGTGGTCGCCGAGGAGCCGCAGATCGCGCACTGGCTGGGAAGTCAGACCGAGCCCGGTGTCTGGGGCGGCCCCCGCTTCTAGGCTCTCGGCCGGCGCCTCGGAGCCGCGCGGTGGTCCCGCAGAACGACGGAGTGGGAAGTCGGACCGACTTCCCACTCCGTCCTCCGTCGTCGGGAACGGTCGAACGCCGCCCGGGCGGGCGGGCCGCGCTCAGAACAGCCGGGTCAGCCGCGACAGGATGGACGGCGGCGCCAGGTCGGACTGCAGGACGACCGGGACCTCCAGCTTGCCGTCGCCCGCGCCGACCCGCAGCACACCCACCTGGGTGCCGGCCTTGGCCGTGTGGCCGAGCTTCGCCGGGTCGAGGCTGAGAGTGCCGGAGATGCCGGGGAAGCCGGCCGTGGTGAGCTCCTTGGCCGCGACCACCGGGACGGTGCCGCCCAGACCGTCGTCGACCTGCCCGACCACGTCGCCCTGCTTGGCCAGCGTCTGCCCGGTCAGCCCGTTCTGCGCCGCCTGGATCTGCTTGGCGCTGACGTTCTGGACCACCTTGAGGATGCTCGGCTCGGCGCTGGTCGCCGGCTGGCCCAGGGTGACGCCGAGGATCAACCGCCGCACCCCGCCGATCTCCTTGTAGGCGGCCCACATCAGGCAGCCGCCGGCCGGGGTGCTGGAGCCGGTCTTGACGCCGATGATGCCGTTCTTCGGGGAGATCAGGGTGTTGGTGTTGGGGATCTTCTGGTTGTTGAAGTTGGTGTCCGGGGTGGAGACGATCTGCCGGAAGACCTCGTCCTGCATCACCTGGCCGGCCAGCTTCAGCTGGTCCTTGGCGGTGCTCTTGGTGTCCGGGCTGAAGCCGGCCGGGTCGGTGTAGGTGGTGTTGGTCATCCCGAACTTGGCGGCGGCGTCGTTCATCTTCTTGACGAACGCGTCCTCCGAGCCGGAGTCCCAGCGGGCCAGCAGCCGGGCCACGTTGTTGGCCGAGGGCAGCATCAGCAGTTCCAGCGCCTGGTACTGGCTGATCTGCTGCCCCTCGACCAGGGGCACCCGGGACTCGTCGACGTTGCCGGACTCCTGGGCGGCCTGCTTGTCGACGGTGATCTTCGGGCCGCTCTCGCCCTTCTTGAGCGGGTGCGCCTGGAGGATCAGGTAGGCGTTCATCACCTTGGTGACGCTGGCGATCGAGGCCGGCGCATCCGTGCCGGAGCTGCCGAGGCTGCCGACGCCGACCACCTCGGCGGCCGACTGGCCCTTGGCCGGCCAGGCCAGGTCGAGCGGGTCGCCGCCGAAGCTGAAACTGCCCGGGGCGGTCAGCTTGACCTTGGCGTCCGGCAGCGGCCGGAGCAGCTGGGCGACGACCACCGCGCCGAGCACCACACCCAGGAAGACGGTCCAGATGGTGATCCGCTTCAGCGCGCGGCGCAGCGGCGAGACCGGGCGGGCGTTGAGCGCGGCCAGCACCTCCATCGCCTCGGCCGTGGTCTCCGGAACCGGCAGCGGCTCGGGAGCGGGCAGCGGTTCCGGCTTCGGCAGCGGCGGCACCGGCGGCACGGGCTGCGGATCGGGGGTGGGCAGTGGCGACGGCGCCGGGCGGGGGCCGGGCTTCGGGGCCGGCTCGGGCTTCGGCAGCGGCTCCGGCCCGGGCGTCGGCTCCGGTTCGGGGACAGGCTTCGGCTCCGGGTGCGGCTCGGGCACCGGCTCGGGGACGGGGCCCGGTTCGGGCAGCGGCCGCGGGGTCGGCGGCTCCGGGACGGTGCCCGAACCGGGGGCCCGGAACGCCTTGGGCTTCTCCAGTTTCTCGGCCTGCTCCGACCGCGCCGGGGCATGGGCGGCCGCGGCGCCCCGCTCCCCCTTCTTCCCGCGGTCGGACGCCGGCTCGGAGTTGCGCTCGGACGACGGTTCGGGGTCGGCATCGGGCGCGGCTTCCGCCCCGCGCTCCGACTCCGTGTCAGGCGCCGCCTCGGACGCCGTCCCGGTCCCGGGCCGCTCGGGCCGGTCCACGACGGACGTCCGGAGGGCAAGACGCGGGTCGACTCCGGACGGGCGGCCGGCGGGCGCGGCCGTCCCCGACCCCTTCGCCGGCGGGACGTCATCGGCACCGCCCGCACCGCCGTCAGCTGTGGCTTCCCCGGCACCGGGCGCGGGCTCGGTGAGCTCGGGGGGCAGGCGCAGGGCGGTGGTCGCGTTGTCGACCGGGAGCCGCAGCATGGTGGTCCGGGTGTCCACATCCCGGACGCGGAGCTGCACGGTGGAGCCCGCCCGGCCCGTTCCCGACGGGGCTTCCGACGACGCGTCCGACGACGCGGGCCCCTCGGGGGCCGCCGGCTCCTCGCCGGCCGCGGACGCCCCGGCGGGCGCGCCGTCCATGTCCGCCCCCGAGGCCGACCCCGAGTCCGCGACCGCCTCGGCCGCGGCACCGGCCGACACGTCCGCGGCATCCGCACCGCCCGTGCCGTCCTCCCGGACACCGGCCGGGCGTTCCCGGCCCCGCTCCCGCGCCCGCTCGCCGTCCCGCAGCACCCTGTCGGGGGACTCGCCCACGTAACCCAGCCTCCTCAACGCCCGGCGGGGCACCGGCCGACCCGATTTCGGGAAGCCGACGCCCCGCCCCGTGTACCTGTACAGTCTCCGCCACCGGCGGCCTTCCGGCTGCCCACACCCCGCCCGACCGGCACCGATTGCCGCCGCACGGCCGCACCGCGGCCCGTTCACCGCTCAGACGCCGTCCCCGAGACCACCGGTTCCGCGTCCCGGTGGCAAGGTCACGATTCGGAGGCGTACTCGACAAGCCCGTGTGAGAGGCGTCACGCTGTTTCCCATCCACGCGGGGAGGCTTGGATGGGCAAGAGCCGCAGAACTGTTCCCGAGGAACTCTTGCTGCTCGCCCTGGACCCGACCACGGGTACCACGGCGCAGCCGCAGACCCTCGACCTCGGACTCGCCGGGGCACAGCTCGTCGAGCTGTCCCTGGCCGGACGGATCGTCCCGGAGGGCGACCGGATCGCCGTGGTGCTGCCACGGCCGACCGGCGACCCGACCCTGGACCACGCACTGGAGCTGCTGCGCCGACGCGGCAGTCCGGTCCGCGCCACGCACTGGATCGGCGGGCCCCGACTGGGGCTGCGGCAGACCTACCTGGCGCACCTGGAGAGGTGCGGCATGGTCACCGCCGTACCGGGCCAGATGTGCGGGGTGCTGCCGACGACGCGTTACCAGGCGTCGGACGACTGCACCAACGCCGCGATCAAGCAGCGGTTGGACACCGCGATCCGCACCGGCGTGCCGCCGGACCCACGGACGGCCGCACTCGCCGCCCTGGCCCACTCGGTCGGCCTGGGCAAGCACCTGTACCCGGGCAACGAGGGACGGTCCTCACGGTCGCGGCTGCGCGACCTGATCCGCTACGACCCGCTGGGCGGGATGGTCGCGCACGCCGTGATGGACGTGCAGAACGGCCTGCCGTCGCAGCAGAACCGTTCCTCCCAGGCCGCCGGCGGCCCGGCGGGCTCGGGTCGACCGGTCCAGCGCGGGGCTGGTCGCAGCGGCGCCGGCGGCCGGGTCGGAGCGCCGCGGGTGGGAGTCCGCTGAGGCGGCGGGCGCCGGCACCGAACGCACCCGAGCACCGCAGCACCGCAGCACCGCAGCACCGCAGGACAGCAGCACCGCAGGACCAAGCCGAAACACCGAGCAGCAAGCACCGGGAACCGCCGGAAACCACGCCGCGACGAGCAGCACCGAGGGCACACGCGCCGCGGCGGAACGGCAGGACGGCACGCGTGTCACCGGCGCCGCAGGGGCGTACGCCACCGCCGCACCGCACCTGCGGGCGGGAGGGGGCGCGCGCCGCGCCGTCGGCGCCATCGTCCGGCGGTGAGCAACCAGGAGCACGGAGGGGCGGTCGCCCGCGACGGAAGTCGCCGGGCGACCGCCCCTCGGCCGTCCCCGAGGGCGGCGCGGCCGATGGTCCGGAGCCGGCCGGGCCCCGTCCCGGAAACACCCTGCAGGCACACCCCGACACACCGGCGGCACGCACCGCCTGCACGTGCCACCAGCACATCCGCGCCCGCAGGGCGCATCCCGCACCACCGTCACCGCACCACCGCTGTACCGCCAGAGAACCGCCGCAGCACCACCGGATCGGGCCGTCGGCCGCCTTACCACCCGGTAGCATCCGCCGTCTCGCCGAAGCGCTTTTCCGACGATCTGTCCTACCGCGCTCCTGCGATTCCCCGGCGCCGACCTGATCCAAGGTGTCATGCTGCTCAGAGCCAGGGGGGTTGGTCCCAATGTCCACAGTGTTCCGAGGGCTGCCGTTCCAACGATCACCAGAGGTCCGGCCGGAGGTCGACGTGTCCGCGAACATCAATCCCACCGTGCGCCGCAGGCGTCTGGGCTCCGAGCTCCGCAAGCTGCGCGAGGGCCTCTCCATGACGGCCGAAGAGGTGGCCGGCCGGCTGATGGTCTCCCAGTCGAAGATCAGCCGCCTGGAGAACGGCCGCCGCAGCATCAGCCAGCGCGACGTGCGCGACCTCTGCGACGTCTACAACGTCACCGACGAGGCGATGCGCGCCAGCCTGATGGAGATGGCCCGGGAGTCCCGGCAGCGCGGCTGGTGGCACGACTTCAACGACATGCCGACCCCGTACAGCGTCTACATCGGCCTGGAGGCCGAGGCCTCCTCGATCCGCGCCTACGAGTCCTCGTTCGTCCCCGGCCTGCTGCAGACCGAGCAGTACGCCCAGGCCGTGGTCGAGGGCACCCAGCCGGACACCGACGCCCTCGCCGTCCAGCGCCGGGTGCAGGTCCGGATGAAGCGCCAGGACCGCATCAACGGCGAGAACCAGCTCGGCAGCCTGTGGACCGTCATAGACGAGTCGGTGCTGCGCCGGGAGGTCGGCGGGCGGGCCGTGATGGCCGATCAGCTGAAGCACATGCTGGAACTGAGCCAGCGCCCCAACATCACCATCCAGGTGATCCCGTTCTCCCAGGGCGCCCACCCCGGTATGACCGGGACATTCTCCCTGCTGGAGTTCCCCGAGTCAGCCGATTCCACAGTTGTCTACTTCGAAGGGGTGACGAGCGATCTCTACCTGGAGAAGGAGGCCGACGTGCGCCGCTATACCTCTCTCTACGACCACCTGCGGGCCGCCGCGCTCGGGGTGGCCGAAAGTCGGTCACTGATAGCCAAGATTGCGGAGGACTACCACGCATGAGCACCACCTTCGAGAGCGGGACGGTCTGGCGGAAGAGCAGCCACAGCGGCGGCAACGGCGCGTGTGTGGAGATCGCCACACCGGTCGAGGGCGCGGTGGCGGTCCGGGACTCGAAGGACCCGCAGGGCCCGCAGCTGCACTTCTCGGCCGAGGCGTGGCAGGCGTTCGCCGGGGCCGCCGGAGCAGGGGCGTTCGGCGCGTTCTGATCCGCATCCACCGTTCTCGGAGCAGGTGCCCGTAGCGGCGCCCGCCGCCCCTCCCGGCGGTCGGCACCGCTACGGGCACCTCTGTGTTCGGGGCTCGCCCAGGCGAGCACCCGCCTCGGTGCAGGCCCGGCAGCAGACCCGGCAGCACCCGGCAGCAGGCCTCGCCGGCCGAGGGCCCGCTCGCCCGCGGCAGACGGTCCGGCTCAGCCCAGGACCGGGTAGCGGGCCGCCCAGGCCGCGCCCGCCGCGGCGTCGGGGCCGTGCAGCTCCGGCCCGTGCACCAGTTCCAGGACGAAGTCGTCCGCCAGTTCCAGCAGTGCCGCGCGCCCCTCCAGACCGGCCACCAGGCCGGGCGGCAGCGCGGTGTCCCCGTGCAGGACGCCGAGGAGGTTGCCGCAGATCGCGCCGGTGGAGTCGCTGTCCCCCGAGTGGTTCACCGCCAGCAGCAGGCCCGAGCGGACGTCGTGGGCGACCAGCGCGCAGTACACCCCGATGGCCAGCGCCTCCTCCGCGACCCACCCCTCCCCCAGGGCCTCGACCCGCTCGGCGGACGGCTCCCCGGCGCGGACCGCGTCCAGTGCCGCCCGCAGCGCCGTCGTGGTCTCCTCGTGCGCGGGCCGCTCGGAGAGCAGGGCCAGCGCCAGGTGGACCCCCTCCTCCAGGGTGCCGCCGCGGGCCGCGGTCTGGACGATCACCGCGAGCGCGCCCGCCGAGAGGTAGCCGGTGGGGTGGCCGTGCGTCAGCACCGAGCACTCCACGGCCAGCTGGAAGACGAGGCCCGGGTCCCAGGTGGTGAGCAGCCCGAACGGGGCGGCCCGCATCACCGTTCCGCAGCCCTTGGAATGCGGGTTCTTGGGCGCCTCCAGCGTGCCGAGGCGCCCGGCGTCCGGCCCGGAGAGCCCGGAGAGGCAGGCCTGGCCGGGTGCGCGCTGGGCGTACAGCCACTCCTCACGGCCGAGCCAGCCGAGGTCGGCCCGGCGCTCGTCCGGGCCCCAGTCGCGCTGGGTGTCGGCCCAGCGCAGGTAGGCGAGGTGGAGGTCGGTCGGCGGGTGCCAGCTGCCGGTGTCCCGGCGGATGTGGGCCCGGATCAGCCCGTCCAGGGTGAACAGCACCATCTGGGTGTCGTCGGTGACCGCGCCGAGCCGCCCGTACGCGGGGACGTAGCCGGTGACGCCCTGCGGGCCGTGCACCGCACGGATCTTCTCCAGCGACTCGAACTCGACGCCGGCGCCGAGCGCGTCGCCGATCGCGCCGCCCAGCAGACAGCCCCGCACCCGGCTGCGGAAGTCCTGCTGCTGTGCGCGTGACCAGAGTGGCATCACGACGGGAGGCCTTTCGTCCGGGAGGCGGGCCGCGCGACGGGGCCGGTCGCGCGCGCCCCCGACTGTATTCGAATGACCGTACAAGTCGAGGGGCGGACCGGAACACCTGCACTTCAACAGAATGTTGCTGCACCGTCATGCGGCGGCAACGGCCCACCACCCCGGGCTGCCTACCGTGCCGGGCCATGACCATCTCCCGCACCCGCCTGGCCACCGCGATCGCCCTGACCGGCACGCTTGCCCTCGGCACCCCGGCGCTCGCCGTCGCCGCCCCGGCCGGCTCCCCCGCCCGGGCCGCCGCCCGGCACGCCGCGCACGCCATCCCGTTCACCGCCGCCACCGTGGCCCAGCAGGCCGACGGCGGCTTCACCCTCGCCTGGACCGCCGCCCCCGGTACCCGCGGCGTCACCGTCTACGCCGGCACCGACCCGGAGGACATCCGCCGCCACAAGCCCGTCGCCGAGGGAGCCGGCACCGCGACCGTCACGGTCACCGGCCTGGCCGCCGCCGACCGCTGGTACTTCGAGCTGGTCCCCGACCGCGGCGAGTCGCTGGTCGTCGCCGACCGCTCGCTGCACCTCGCCTCCGCGCCCAACTTCCGCGATGCGGGCGGCTACCGCACCGCCGACGGCCGGTGGGTCCGGACGGGCGTCGTCTACCGCTCCGGCGACCTCTCCAAGCTGACCGACCAGGACCTCGCCAAGCTGCGCCGCCTCGGCATCCGCACCGTCTTCGACCTGCGCACCCCCGCCGAACAGAAGGCCGCCCCGGACCGCGTCCCGGCCGGCGCCACGGCCGTGGACGCCAACGTGCTCGGTGTCGCCGACACCGGCGCGTTCAACGTCACCAGCCCGCAGGCCGCCGTCCAGGCCATGATCGACGCCGAGCGGACCATGGTCTCCGCCGACAGCGCGAAGACGGCCTACCACTCGGTGTTCGACTCCCTGGTGGAGCGCGACGACGAGAACGTCCTCTTCCACTGCACCGCCGGCAAGGACCGCACCGGCTGGGCGGCCGCAGCGCTGCTCACCGCGCTCGGCGTGCCGCGCGGGACCGTCGAGGCCGACTACCTGGCCAGCAACACCTACCGGGCCGCCGAGAACGCCGCCACCCTGGCCAAGCTGCCGCCGGCCTACCAGGCCGTCTACAAGCCGCTGCTGGACGTCCGGCCGGAGTACCTGAACGCGGGCTTCGACGAGGTGCAGCAGAAGTTCGGCTCCTTCGACGCCTACCTCAAGTCCGGCCTCGGCCTGGACCAGCGGGACCTGCGCGACCTGCGCAGCCAGCTTCTCGTCGGCTGAACCGCGGCTGACCGGGGCTGGAGGGCCGGCCGGGCCACCGGCCGAACCCGCGCCCGACCGCCGGGCCGTGCACCCGGCCCGGCGGTCGTCACCCGAGCCTTCCGGGCCCGGCTCCGCTTCCGGTGCGGCGTCAGTCGAGGACCGGCAGCAGCTCAGGCAGGTGCCCGTCCGAGGCCAGCGCCGCGGCCCGGCGCTCGGCCGGCACCTCCCCGTACGTGGTGGTGCGCTGGCGGTGCGGGCGACCCGCCGCCTCCGCGATCGCCCGGAGCTCCCGGACGGACTTGTAGCTCCCGTACGCCGAACCGGCCATCCGCGAGATGGTCTCCTCCATCAGTGTGCCGCCCAGGTCGTTGGCGCCCGAGCGGAGCATCTCGGCCGCACCCTCGGCACCCAGCTTCACCCAGCTGGTCTGGATGTTGGGGATGTGCGGGTGGAGCAGCAGCCGCGCCATCGCCACCACCGCCCGGTTGTCCCGGGCGGTCGGGCCGGGCCGGGCGATGCCGGCCAGGTAGACCGGCGCGTTGGTGTGGATGAACGGAAGCGTCACGAACTCGGTGAAGCCGCCGGTGCGCTGCTGGATCTCGGCGAGCAGCCGCAGGTGGCCCAGCCAGTGCCGCGGGGTGTCGACGTGCCCGTACATCATCGTGGACGAGGAGCGGACGCCCAGCTCGTGCGCGGTGGTGACGACCTCCACCCAGGTCGCGGCCGGCAGCTTGCCCTTGGTCAGCACCCAGCGGACGTCGTCGTCCAGGATCTCGGCGGCCGTGCCCGGGATGCTGTCCAGGCCGGCCTCCTTGGCCCGCTGCAGCCACTCGCGGACGGACAGGCCGGTCCGGGTCGCGCCGTTGACCACCTCCATCGGCGAGAAGGCGTGCACGTGGATGCCCGGCACCCGCTCCTTCACCGCCCGCGCGATGTCGAAGTAGGCGGTGCCGGGCAGGTCCGGGTGGATGCCGCCCTGCATACAGACCTCGGTGGCGCCGACCTCCCACGCCTGCGCGGCCCGGTCGGCGACCTGCTGCAGGGAGAGGGTGTAGGCGTCGGCGTCGGTGCGGCGCTGCGCGAAGGCGCAGAAGCGGCAGCCGGTGTAGCAGACGTTTGTGAAGTTGATGTTCCGGGTGACGCAGTAGGTGACGTCCTCACCGACGGCGTCGCGGCGGACGTCGTCGGCGATCCGGCAGAGCGCGTCCAGCGCCGGGCCGTCCGCGTGGAACAGCGACAGCGCCTGGTCGTCCGTCAGCCGGGTCGGGTCGTCGGCGGCCGTCGCCAGGGCGGCCCGCAGGTCCCCGGCCAGCCGCTCGGGGGCGCCCTCGGCGAGGACCCGCTCGCGCAGCACCTCCCAGTCGCCGTAGACGTCCTCGAAGTCGGCGCGCCGGTCGCCCGTTCGGCCCTCGGTGTCGATGGCGGTGTGCAGGTCCGTCCGCCCGTACGAGGCGGGCAGGTCCTCCGGCTCCTGCCACGGGTGGCCCTGGACCACCGCGTCCGGACGGGCCAGGCCGGTCTCCGGGTCGGCCAGTGCGCGGACGTGCGGCAGCACCCGCGGGTCCAGCCACGGCTCGCCGCGGCGGACGTACTCCGGGTAGACGGCCAGGCGCTCGCGCAGCTCGAAGCCGGCCGCCGCCGAGTGCTCGGCCAGCCGGTCGATCTGCGGCCAGGGGCGCTCGGGGTTCACGTGGTCGGGCGTCAGCGGCGAGACCCCGCCCCAGTCGTCGATCCCGGCCCCGATCAGCCTCGCGTACTCGCCGTCCACCAGGTTCGGCGGGGCCTGCAGACAGGCCGACGGGCCCATGATGTGGCGGGCCACGGCCACCGTGGCGACCAGCTCGTCCAGCTCGGCGTCGGGCATGCCGCGCATCGCCGTGTCCGGCTTGGCGCGGAAGTTCTGCAGGATCAGCTCCTGGATGCCGTGGTAGGCGCGGGCGACCCGGCGCAGCGCGAACAGCGACTCGGCGCGCTCCTGGTAGGTCTCGCCGATGCCGATCAGCAGCCCGCTGGTGAAGGGGACGGAGCTGCGCCCGGCATCCTCCAGCACCCGCAGCCGGACGGCCGGCTCCTTGTCCGGCGAGCCGTGGTGCGGGCCGCCGGGCTCGCTCCACAGCCGCGTCGCGGTGGTCTCCAGCATCATGCCCATCGAGGCCGACACCGGCTTGAGCCGCTGGAAGTCCGTCCAGCCCAGCACCCCGGGGTTGAGGTGCGGCAGCAGGCCGGTCTCCTCCAGGATGCGGATCGACATCGCCCGGACGTAGGCGACGGTGTCGTCGTACCCGTGGGCGTCCAGCCACTCGCGGGCTTCCGGCCAGCGGTCCTCGGGCTTGTCCCCGAGCGTGATCAGGGCCTCCTTGCAGCCCAGTTCGGCGCCCCGCCGGGCCACCTCCAGCACCTCGTCCGGGGACATGAACATCCCGTGCCCGGCCCGGCGCAGCTTGCCGGGGACGGTGGCGAAGGTGCAGTAGTGGCACTTGTCCCGGCAGAGCCGGGTGAGCGGGATGAACACGCTCCTGGAGTAGGTGATGACGCCGGGACGCCCGGCCGCGGCGAGGCCCGCGTCGCGCACCCGGGCGGCGCTCGTGCAGAGGTCCGCCAAGTCGTCGCCCCTGGCCTGGAGCAGCACCGCCGCCTCGGCCGTGTCCAGCGCGACACCGTCCCGGGCGCGGCGCAGGGCCCGCCGCATCGCATTCGACGTCGGGGAGATGGTTCCGTCCATGGCGCGACCCTACGCCAGTCCTCGTACGTCCGGAGTAGCCGACCCTGAGGACGTATCAGGGTCGGCTGCGCCGCGAGGTCGACCCCGATCTGGCCCTGCAGGGCGATGACTCCGGCGCGCCGCGGACTTGTAATGGAGACCAGAGACGAACTCGGTCACGGTTACGGAGGGGTTGGACGCCATGACGGACGAAAGGCCGGCTGAGCGGCATCAGGACGACGGGGGTGCCCCGTACCGCGCCGGACGGCGCACCGCGGTACGGGTGGCGGTCCCGGTGGCGGTGGCGGCGGTGATCGCGGCCGGGGTCGGCCTGGTCCCGGCCCTCGCGGCCGACTCCCCGCCGGACCTGCCGGCGCTGACGGCGGAGCAGCTGGTGGCGAAGGCACTCGGCTCTCAGACGCAGACGCTCTCCGGCACCGTCGCGGTCTCCGCCGACCTCGGCGTGCCGAGCCAGCTGCTGACGGCCGGCGTCGGCGTCGGCTCGCGCGGCACCGGCGGCACCGGCGGCACCGGGTCGTCGGCGGCCGCACCGGAGGCCAAGCTGACCGCGCTGCTCGGCGGCGAGCACACCCTGCGGGTCGCGGTGGACGGCCCGGACCGCCAGCGGGTCGGCCTGGTCGAGACGCTGGCCGGGTACGAGCTGATCCACAACGGCGACCAGGTCTGGGCCTGGGACAGCAGCACCAACGAGGCGGTTCACCTGACCGCCCCGCAGGGGGCCGGCCAGGACGCCCACGGCGGCGCGGACCGCAAGGCGCCGCTGACCGGGGTACCGGCCACCCCGCAGGAGGCGGCCCGCCGGTTCCTCACCGCGAGCGCGGGCACCACGGCCGTGACCGTCGACGGCACCACCACCGTCGCCGGGCAGAAGGCGTACCAGCTCAGCGTGAAGCCCACCCGGTCCGGTTCGACCATCGGCGAGGTCCGGATCGCGGTGGCCGCCGAGAACGGCGTGCCGCTCGCGGTCCTGGTCAGGGACACCGACGGCGGCAAGGTGTTCGACCTCCACTTCACCGAGGTGTCGTTCGCCCGGCCGTCCGCCAAGACCTTCGACTTCGCCGTGCCCAAGGGTGCCAAGGTGACGGAGCACGAGGCCGGCAACGAACCGAAGGCCTCGTCCGAGCAGGAGGTGCGCGAGGCGGCCGAGGGGCTGAACGTGGTCGGCGAGGGCTGGACGGCGGTACTCAGCGCCAAGCTGCCGACCGGCGAGGTCGCGGCGCCGGCCGGGGGCCGGCACGGCGACTCCGGCAAGTCCGCGCCGCAGAGTCCGCTGGCGCTGGCGAAGTCGCTCGGCAAGCCGGTCAAGGGCGGCTCGCTGATCAGCACCAAGGTGCTGAACGTGCTGGTCACCGACGACGGCCGGGTCTTCGCGGGCGCGGTGACGCTGCCGGTGCTGCAGAGTGCGGCCGGGGTGAAGTAAGTGACCGAGGCTCCTGTAACGGGGGACGTTACGGAGCCGGCCGGGGGCCGGGGCGCCGATGTGCGCCCGGCCCCCGTGACCGTTCTCTCCCGCACCCCGTCCCCGGCTCCGTCCGACGATGTGATCAGAACCCGGGGGCTGACCAAGCGCTTCCGCGGCGGCCAGCTCGCCGTGGACGGGCTGGACCTGACCGTGCCGCGCGGCTCGGTCTTCGGCTTCCTCGGCCCGAACGGCTCCGGCAAGACCACCACCATCCGGATGCTGATGGGCCTGATCGCGCCCAGCTCCGGCGTGGCCACCGTGCTCGGCGAGTCGATGCCGCAGTCGGTCGGCTCGGTCCTGCCCCGGGTCGGCGCTCTGATCGAGGGCCCTGCCCTCTACGGCTTCCTCTCCGGCCGGGACAACCTGGCCCGGTTCGACGCGGCCGACCCGACCGCCGACCCGCGCACCCGGCAGCGGCGCGTCGCCGAGGCGCTGGACCGGGTCGGGCTCACCGCCGCGGCCGGCAAGAAGGCACGGGCGTACTCCCTGGGCATGAAACAGCGGCTCGGGCTGGCCTCGGCGCTGCTCCAGCCCCGCGAGCTGCTGGTGCTGGACGAGCCGACCAACGGGCTCGACCCGCAGGGCATGCGGGAGATCCGGGGGCTGGTGCGCGAGGTCGCCGCCGAGGGGACGACCGTCTTCCTCTCCTCCCACCTGCTGGACGAGATCGAGCAGGTCTGCACCCACGCCGCGGTGATGTCGCGCGGCCGGCTGCTGGTGCAGGGGACGGTCGCCGAGCTGGCCGCCCGGGCCCAGGGCCGGCTGGTGGTCCGCACCCCGGACGTGGCGCGGGCCGCCGAGGTGCTGGCGGCCCGGCAGGTCGCCGACCTGCGCTCCGCCGAGGGCCGGGTGGACGGCGAGCTGGACGCGCCGGCCGACGACGTGCTGCCGGCGATCTGCGCGGCGCTGGTCGAGGCCGGGGTACGGGTGCGCGGCTTCGGTGTGGAGCGGGGCACGTTGGAGGACGCCTTCGTGGCGCTGACCGGGGAGGGCTTCGATGTCGCGGGCTGAGCTGTCGGGGACCGAGCTGTCGGGGGCCGAGGTTTCGCAGGCCAAGCTGCCGGGGGCCGCGACGGCACGGTCCGGTCTGAGGGAGACCCCCGCCGCCGGGCGGCGGCCGCAGACGGCGGCCGGGTTCCTGGCGCTGTTCCGCAACGAGCTGCTGCTGACCTTCCGCCGGGTGCGGACCATGGTGCTGCTGGGCATCCTGGCCGTGCTGCCGGTCCTGATCGGCGTGGTGGTCCGGATCGAGACGGACGGCCCGCGCGGCGGAGACGGCCCGGCCTTCATCGCGCAGGTGACCCAGAACGGTCTCTTCCTGGTCTTCACCGCACTCGCGGTGGCATTGCCGGTCTTCCTGCCGATGACGGTCGGCGTGGTCGCCGGCGACGCGGTGGCGGGCGAGTCCGCGAGCGGCACGCTGCGCTACCTGTTGGTGGCCCCGGCCGGGCGGACCAGGCTGCTCGCCGCCAAGTTCACCGCCGGACTGGCGTTCTGCCTGGCGGCCACCCTGACCGTCGCCCTGGCGGCCCTGGCCACCGGCGCGGCGCTGTTCCCGCTCGGCGACGTCACGCTGATCTCGGGCGAGACCATCGGGCTCGGCTCGGCGCTGCTGCGGGCCGTGCTGGTGGCCTTGGTGGTGGCCGCCTCGCTGGCCGGGCTGGTCTCGATCGGGCTCTTCGTCTCGACGCTCACCGGCAGCGGCATCGCGGCGATGGCCGCCACCGTCGGTCTGATGATCACCGTGCAGATCCTGGACAGCTTCCCGCAACTGCACGCGATCCAGCCGTTCCTGTTCACCCACCACTGGCTGAGCTTCGGGGACCTGCTGCGGGAGCCGATGTACTGGGACGGCGTGCTGAAGAACCTCGGACTGCAGGCGGCGTACGTCGCGGTGTTCGGATCGGCCGCCTGGGCACGGTTCACCAGCCGGGACATCACGGCGTAGCGGGGCGGTGGGATCGGCGCGCGGCCGTCCGCCCCGGCCACCGGCCTGCCCCGGCGGGGCGGCGGGGGCCCCTCGGCGGGCGGCGGTCCCTCAGCGGGCGGGGGCCGGCACGGTGTCGGTCGGGGTCCCATCGGCCGGCGTTCCACCCGCCGGGGAGTCCTCGCCCACCGGGGAGACCTCGCCCGGGACGGCGTCGCGCCGGGCCGCACCGGCCGCGGTGGCGGACTCCAGCCGGGCCACGACGGCCGCGCGCTCCAGCCGGTCGGCCCGCACCCGGCGCAGCGCGTCCCAGGTGAGCACCGCGAGCGCGGCCCAGACCAGGGCGAACCCGGCCCAGCGGGCGGGCGGCATCGACTCGTGGAACACCGCGATGCCGATCAGGAACTGGAACACCGGCGCCAGGTACTGCAGCAGCCCGAGCATGGTGAGCGGCACCCGGACGGCGGCCGCACCGAAGCAGAGCAGCGGGATCGCGGTGATCACCCCGCTGAGCACCAGCAGCCCCGAGTGCCCCCAGCCGTACTCGCCGGCCACGGTGTGCCCGAAGGTGCCCTTCCCGCTGAGCTCCAGGTGGACGAGGTAGCCGAGGGCGAACGGGAACATGAAGGCGCTCTCGGCCGCCAGGCTCTCCAGGCCGCTCAGCCCCACCTTCTTCTTCAGCAGGCCGTAGGTCGCGAAGCTGAGTGCCAGGGTCAGCGCGATCCAGGGCAGCCGCCCGTACCCGATCGTCAGTACCGCGACGGCGAGGGCCCCGATCCCGACGGCGGCCCACTGCGCCGCCCGCAGCCGCTCCTTGAGCACCAGGACGCCGAAGGCGATGGTCACCAGCGGGTTGATGAAGTAGCCGAGGCTGGTCTCGACCACGTGCCCGGCGTTGACGCCCCAGATGTAGACGCCCCAGTTGACCGAGATCACCGCGGCGGCCGCGCCCAGCATGGCGAGCCGGCGCGGCTGGCGCAGCAGCGGGCGTATCCAGCCCCAGTGCCTCTGGGCGACCAGCAGCAGTGCGACCGCTACCAGGGACCAGACCATCCGGTTGGCCAGGATGTCGTCCGCGGCGCCCGGCTCCAGCAGCGGCCAGAACAGGGGGAAGAGCCCCCACATGCCGTACGCGGCGAAGCCGTACCAGAGTCCTCTTCCGGCCTCCTGCTGCCCTGTCTCCGGCATTGACCGCCTGCCCTCCGCGCGCGCCTGTGTCGAGCCGACGGTAGCGGGCGCGGGGGCGGGCTGTCATCTCCGTATTCCGTTTTTGGTCATGACAGGGCGTGGCCGGTGGCCGCCTCAGCCCTTCAGTGCGACGCGCACGCTCTCCGCCAGCGGGACCGTCGGGCGCCCGATCAGGCGGGCCAGGTCGCCGGGGGTTCCGGCCAGCTCACCGCGGGCGATGCCGGCGTCCACGTCGACCAGGACCTCGGCGAAGCCCTCCGGCAGGCCCGCGCCGACCAGCACCTCGCGATGCTCGGCCGGGGTCACGTCGCGGTGCCCGACCGGCCGGCCCGAGGCGTTCGCCAACTCGGCGGCCAGCTCCGGCAGGCTCCAGGCGACGTCGCCGCTCAGCTCGTAGACGGTGTCCGCATGGCCGCTCCCGTCGCCCGCGCCGACCAGCACCGCCACGGCCGCGTCGGCGTAGTCCCTGCGCGGGGCACTGGCGATCCGACCCTCGCCTGCGCTGCCGATCACGATGCCCCGGGCCACCGTCCCGGCGGCGTCGCCCAGGTAGTTCTCGGTGTACCAGCCGTTGCGGAGGAAGGAGTAGGGCAGACCGGACTCCCGGATCACCGCCTCGGTCGCCCGGTGCTCGTCGGCCAGCCGGAAGGTGGCCGCGCCCGGCGCACTGGTGTAGGCGAGCAGCGCGACCCCGGCCGCGCGCGCCGCGTCGACCACCGCGGTGTGCTGCGGGATACGGCGGCCGACCTCGCTGCCGGAGATCAGCAGCACCCGGTCGCCGGCCTCGAAGGCGCCGGCCAGGCTCTCCGGGCGGCCGTAGTCGACCTCCCGGACGGTCACACCGCGCGCGGCGAGGTCGGCGGCCTTCCCGGCGGAGCGGACGGCCACGGCCACCTCGCTCGCGGGCACCCTGGCCAGCAGGCCCTCGACGACCAGGCGGCCGAGCTGCCCGGTGGCTCCGGTGACGACGTACATGATGCGACTCCCTCGTTCGGGTGATGCGACGACTCGCTGTCTCGTTGACCTCGCAACTAACCCTAGGGACTGCACTTACTTCCAGAAAGTACGCACTTCAAAGTAGGGTACTGACATGGAGGTAATGACTCAGGTCGACCGTGACCGCCGACTGCCCGCGCCGGACGTCTTCGACCGCATGTGCCCCTCGCGCGGGGTGCTGGAGCACGTCACCAGTCGCTGGGGCGTGCTCGTCCTCGGGGCGCTCGACGAGCGCGGCTACCGCTTCAGCGAGCTGCGGCGGAAGGTCTCGGGGGTGAGCGAGAAGATGCTGGCCCAGACCCTGCAGACCCTGGAGCGCGACGGCTTCGTCCTGCGCGAGGCCCACCCGGTCATCCCGCCCCGGGTGGACTACAGCCTGACCCCGCTGGGCCGGGAGGCCGCCCGGCTGGTCGCGGCCCTGGCCCACTGGTCCGAGGAGCGCGTCCCCGCCGTCCTCTCGGCCCGCGCCGAGTACGACGCCCGCCCGCGCTGACGGGGAGCTCGCGGAGGACCCGGTCCGCGGCGCGGGTGGGCGCGCGGTTGTGGGCACCCGGTTGCGGGCCGCGCCCGGCGGCTGCACGCTACGACCCGAGGCCACGGGTGCCGGGCGCGGGCTGCGGGCTGCGGGCTGCGCGGACCGCTCAGGAATCCTGCACGCATCGAACACCTGAGCGCCCTGCCCGCTCATAGGCTGACCTGCGGGGTCACCCGGGAGCCGCGCTCCTCGGTGGTGCCCGGGCACGGGGGTCCCGGGCACCACCCCGAGAGTCGGCGCCGGCTCCGGGGTACGCCGACCCGGAGGGCACGCCGACTCGGGGGGACGGGCCGGGGAAGGGCATGCGGGCCGATCGGCGGTTCCACCGCCGGCCGGCGGCCGACCCACGGCGTCCCGGCTTACGGCGTCCCGGCGGGGCGCCCCGGCTACGGCTTCCGGTGCGTCTCGATCAGCGCCGCCAGGCCGTCCAGGAGCCGGGCCAGGCCGAAGGCGTACGCGTGGTCCGGGCTGTACGCGCCGCCGTGGGCCTCCCCGGCAGCGGCACCCACGCGCGCGGCGACCGGGTAGCGCTCCGGGTCCAGGACGCGGGCGAGCAGCTCGGCGTTGGCGGACCACCACTGTTCGTCGCTCATCCGGCTGTCCTGCTCGGCGCCGCGCTCGTCGGCGGCCATCCGGGCGCAGGTCTGCACGAAGCCGAGCAGGTGGGTGAGGGCGGCGTCCAGCTCGACGTCCGGCAGGCCGGTGCCCTCCAGGGCGCGCAGCTCGTACTCGTACTTGGCCATCAGGCCCGGTCCGAGCGGCGGGCGGCTGGTGGCGATCCGGGCGACCCAGGGGTGGGCCCGGTGCAGGGCGCGGTTGTCGTCCGCCACCGCGGCCACCCGGTCGCGCCAGCCGTCGCCGGCGGGGGCGGCGCGCCGCATGGTCGCGTACACGGTGTCCAGCATCAGGTCCAGCAGCTCGGCCTTGCCCGGCACGTAGGTGTAGAGCGCCATCGCCGAGACCCCGAGCTCCTGGGCGACCCGGCGCATGGTCACGGCGTCCACGCCCTCGGCGTCCGCCAGCGCGATCGCCGCGGCGGCGATCTCCGCCGGCGACTTCGCCTGTCGCGGGCCGCGACGGCCCGGCTTCTCCTCCGCCGAGAGCCCCCAGAGCAGGGCCAGCGTCCGGGCGGGATCCCCCGCGCTGCTGCGATCGCTTGCCATGGCCGGATCCTTTCACGCCCGCGCCCCGCTCGACCGGGCTACCGTCTGCCCATGACCGACGCCGCCCCCGACACCACCCCGAACGCCCGGCCCGAACCACTCCCGGGCACCTCGACCGTGCAGCCGCTGCGCCCGCGCGTCACCTGCCGCCGCTGCCACCGCCCGCTGCACGACCCGGAGTCGCGCATGCTCCGGCTCGGACCCGAGTGCCGCGACCCGGCCGAGCGCGTCCCGCGGCACGAGGTCGACCAGGACGCGCTGCCCGGCCTGGACTGATCCGCGCCGGGACGGCTCGCCGACGACCGCCCCGGTGGCCACCGAGGTCGCGAAGGTCACGGGCGCCGGGCGCCGGGCTCGCCCCACGCCGCCGGCAAGGGCGTCAACCGGAGGCAACCGGAGGCAACCGGAGGCAACCGGAGGCCGGACGGAAGGAGCCACCGGGGGTGTCCGCACCCGGTCGTCGACCGCCTCGACGAGAGGCGTCCGGCATTTCACAGGACTCCCCCTTGGCAAATTCTCCGTACGTTGTACATTGTACTGCGTACGGGATATTGTCGACGAGAGGGCACGCACGCATGCAGATCACCGGTTCCGCCGTATCGCTCACCGTCGAGGACGTCGCCGCCTCCGCCGCCTTCCTCGAGCAGCACTTCGGGTTCGCCGAGCAGATGGCGGCCGACGGCTTCGCCTCACTCGGCCGTGAGGACGCCGGGCTGAACGTCGTCTACCTGAAGCGCGGCAACGACGTCCTGCCCGAGGGGTTCCGCGACCAGCACGCCGCCGGGCTCATCCTGGCCTTCGTCGTCACCGACCTGGTCGGCGAGGAGGCCAGGCTGCGGGCGGAGGGCGTCGAGATCACCATGCCGCTGCGCGAGGAGCCCTGGGGCGAGAAGCTGTTCCAGGTCACCGACCCGAACGGCGTGATCGTCCAGCTCGTCGAGTGGGCGCAGCCGCAGCAGTAACGACACCGCGCGGCGGCGCAGAGCGAGCGGCGCGCAGCGGGAACAGCGCGGACGGGCCGCGCAGCGGGAACAGCGCACAACGGAGCGGCGCCGCCGGCCAGGCCGGGGGCGCCGCTCCGTTGTACCGCCGCAAGGTCAGCCGACCGTCCAGGTGTCGCTCCCCGACAGCAGCGACGCGAGGTCGCCCGGGCCGCGCCGGGCCTCCGACGCGGCCAGCTGTTCGGCCATCAGCTCGTCGTACACCGGCCGCTCGACGCTGCGCAGCACGCCGATCGGCGTGTGGTGCAGGGTGTCCGCGTCCGCGATCCGGGAGAGCGCGAACGCCGCCGCCGGGCCGGCCGCGTGGGCGTCGTGGACCACTACGGCCGACTCGTTCTCCGCCGTGACCGCGGCCACGAACAGTTCGCCGTCCGCGGCCCGGAAGACGCCCTGGCCGTGGTCCGCGCCGAAGCGGATCGGCTGCCCGTGTTCCAGCCGGATCAACGCCTCGTCCCGGGTGCCCGGTTCCTTCAGGATCTCGAAGGCGCCGTCATTGAAGATGTTGCAGTTCTGGTAGATCTCCACCAGCGCCGTTCCCCTGTGCTCCGCCGCCGCCCGCAGCACGGACTGCAGGTGCTGGCGGTCGGAGTCGATCGTCCGGGCGACGAAGGTGGCCTCGGCGCCGATCGCCAGCGACAGCGGGTTGAACGGGGCGTCCAGCGAACCCATCGGCGTGGACTTGGTGATCTTGCCGAGCTCGCTGGTCGGCGAGTACTGGCCCTTGGTAAGTCCGTAGATGCGGTTGTTGAACAACAGGATCTTCAGGTTCACATTGCGGCGCAGAGCGTGGATCAGGTGGTTTCCGCCGATGGACAGCGCGTCGCCGTCGCCCGTCACCACCCAGACGCTGAGGTCCTGCCGCGAGGAGGCCAGACCGGTCGCGATGGCCGGCGCGCGCCCGTGGATCGAGTGCACCCCGTAGGTGTTCATGTAGTACGGGAACCGCGACGAGCAGCCGATCCCGGAGACGAAGACGGTGTTCTCCCGCTTGATCTCCAGCTCCGGCATGAACGCCTGCACAGCCGCCAGAATCGCGTAGTCACCGCAGCCCGGGCACCAGCGCACCTCCTGGTCGGTCTTGAAGTCCTTGGTGCTCTGCGGCGCTTCGGCCTTCGGCACCAGCTTCAGCGAGGGGAACTGCTGCTCGCTCATCGGTTGTCCTCCTCGCTCGGCGAACCGGCGGTCGCACCGGTGGTCGTGTCGACGCTCGCACCGGCCGGCGGACCTTCGGGTGAACCGGCCGGCGGACGGGCGGGCGAACCGCCTTCCGACCCGATCGCCGCCCACAGCACGTCGGCCAACTGCGCCGCCTTGAAGGGAAGCCCGCGCACCTGGTTGTAGGACTGCGCATCCACCAGGTACTTGGCCCGCAGCAGCAGCGCCAGCTGCCCGAGGTTCATCTCGGGGACGATGACCTTCTCGTAACTCCTCAGCACCGTGCCGAGATTGGCCGGGAAGGGGTTGAGGTTTCGCAGGTGGGCCTGGGCGATGCGGCCGCCGTCCGCCCGGACCCGCCGCACGGCCGCGGTGATCGGGCCGTACGTCGAACCCCAGCCGAGGACCAGCACCCGCGCCCCGCCGTCCGGGTCGTCGACCTCCAGCGGCCGGACGGCGATGCCGTCGACCTTGGCCTGCCGGGTGCGGACCATGAAGTCGTGGTTGGCCGGGTCGTAGGAGATGTTGCCGGTGCCGTCCTGCTTCTCGATGCCGCCGATCCGGTGTTCCAGGCCGGGTGTGCCGGGCACCGCCCAGGGGCGGGCCAGGGTCTGCGGATCGCGCAGGTAGGGCCAGAACGAGCCGTCCTCGCGGTTCGGGCCGGTCGCGAAGTCCGGGGTGATCTCGGGCAGTTCCTCGACCTCCGGGATCCGCCAGGGCTCGGAGCCGTTGGCCAGGTAGCCGTCCGAGAGCAGGAAGACCGGGGTGCGGTAGGTGACCGCGATCCGGGCCGCCTCAAGCGCCGCGTCGAAGCACTCGGCCGGGGTGGCCGGGGCGACGATCGGCACCGGCGCCTCGCCGTTGCGGCCGAACATCGCCTGTAGCAGGTCGGCCTGCTCGGTCTTGGTCGGCAGTCCGGTGGACGGGCCGCCGCGCTGGATGTCGACCACCAACAGCGGCAGTTCGAGCGAGACGGCCAGACCGATGGTCTCGCTCTTGAGCGCCACGCCCGGGCCGGAGGTGGTGGTCACGCCGAGCGCGCCGCCGAAGGCTGCGCCGAGCGCCGCCCCGATGCCGGCGATCTCGTCCTCGGCCTGGAAGGTGCGGACGCCGAAGTTCTTGTGCCGGCTGAGCTCGTGCAGGATGTCCGAAGCCGGGGTGATCGGGTAGGAGCCCAGGTAGAGGGGCAGCCCGGCGCGCTGCGCGGCGGCGATGAGGCCGTAGGAGAGGGCCAGGTTGCCGGAGATGTTGCGGTAGCGGCCGGCCGGGAGCTTGGCCGGGGGCACCTCGTAGGAGACCGCGAAGGACTCGGTGGTCTCGCCGAAGTTCCAGCCCGCCCGGAAGGCGCTGATGTTGGCCTCGGCGATCTGCGGCTTCTTGGCGAACTTGCTGCGCAGGAAGGACTCGGTGCCGTGGGTCGGCCGGTGGTACATCCAGGAGAGCAGGCCCAGCGCGAACATGTTCTTCGCCCGCTCGGCGTCCTTGCGTGCGAGCCCGCTGTCCTTGAGCGCCTCCAGCGTCAGCGTGGTCAGCGGCACCTTGTGCAGGTGGTACGCCTCCAGCGAGCCGTCGGCCAGCGGGTCCGCCGGGTAGCCGACCTTGGACAGCGCGCGCTTGGTGAACTCGTCGGTGTTGACGATGATCTCGGCTCCGCGCGGCAGGTCCGGCAGGTTGGCCTTGAGGGCGGCCGGGTTCATCGCCACCAGGACGTTGGGCGCGTCCCCCGGGGTCAGGATGTCGTGGTCCGCGAAGTGCAGCTGGAAGGACGAGACACCCGGCAGCGTGCCGGCGGGGGCCCGGATCTCGGCCGGGAAGTTGGGCAGGGTGGAGAGGTCGTTGCCGAAGGACGCCGTCTCCGAGGTGAAGCGATCGCCGGTGAGCTGCATGCCGTCGCCGGAGTCCCCGGCGAACCGGATGATCACCCGGTCGAGTCTGCGGATCGGCTTGGCGCGCCTGGGCTGCGGACTGCCCGGCACGGCGGGGCCGGATCGGCCGCCACCGGGCCCGGGGCGGCCCTCGTCGCCGCCCGAGCCGTCCACTGCTTCTGACTGATCGACCTGACTGGTCACTGCCGCGGACCTCCTCGTGGGCACCAGCCGCGGGCGTGAGCCGTGTGCCCCGTCCGCCTGGTGCACCTCTCGCATCCTATGCGGGTGAGGATTGCCTGGGACGGAACTGCCCGATGCGGCAGGAAGCTGCCGGTGTCGCTGCCGCTCCGTCCAGGTACAACGCCCGCGGCATGCGGTCCCATACCGCACCCGCGAACGCTTGTTCGGGTGCGCACCGAATTCGGCGGCCTCCCGGGCGACGGGGCTGCGGGTGTGCCGCCCGGCGGGTCGCGGACGGGCGTGCGGGTGGGTGAACCGGCGGCCGCTCGGGCCGGCGCCCGGGCTGCCGCCCGGGCGGGGACGGGTGCCCGTCCGGGGGGACGGTCAGGAGTCCAGGTAGGTGAGTACGGCCAGCACCCGGCGGTGGTCCTCCGGGCTCTGGGCCAGGCCCAGCTTGAGGAAGATGTTGCTGACGTGCTTCTCCACCGCGCCGTCCGAGACCACCAGCTGCTTGGCCACCGCGGCGTTGGTCCGTCCTTCGGCCATCAGCCCCAGCACCTCGCGCTCGCGCGGGGTCAGCCCGGACAGCACGTCGCCCTTGCGGCTGCGGCTGAGCAGCTGCTGGACGACCTCCGGGTCCAGCGCGGTTCCGCCCTCGGCGACCCGGACCACCGCATCGACGAACTCGCGCACCTCGGCGACGCGGTCCTTCAGCAGGTACCCCACGCCCCGGGTGGAGCCGGCCAGCAGCTCGGAGGCGTACCGCTCCTCCACGTACTGCGACAACACCAGCACGCCCAGCTCCGGGTAGAGGCCGCGCAGGGTGACGCAGGCGCGCACGCCCTCGTCGGTGTGGGTCGGGGGCATCCGGACGTCGGCGACCACGACGTCCGGCAGCGTGCCGGCCACGGCCAGGTCGTGGACGGCCTTGAGCAGGGCCTCGCCGTCGCCGACGCTCGCGACGACCTCCAGGCCCCGGTCGGTGAGCAGCCGGGTCAGGCCCTCCCGGAGCAGTACGGAGTCCTCGGCGATGACGACGCGAAGCATGGTGGCCTTCCGGGTTGGCACGGCTGGGGGCTGGACTGACGGAGCCAGTCTTCCCTACTCGCGACAACGCCGGGGCGACAAATCACACCGGCGGCCCGGGCGCCGGACGGCCCGCAACCGCACCGGGCACCGGGTACGGGGCCGGGGCCAGAGGCTGGGACGGGGCGCGAGAGGACGGGTGCTCGGGCCGGAATGCGACCCGGACCGGTGCGGGGCCGGCCCACTGCGTCGGGCCGCTCCCCCGGGTCGGTCACATCGTGCGGATGGCCACCGCGTCGCAGAGGCCCTGGAGCGCCTCCTTGGCCGGGCCCTCGGGCAGCGGGGCGAGCAGCGCGCGGGCCTCCTCGGCGTGCCGCAGAGTCTCCCGGCGGGCGAGCTCCAGCGCGGGGTGGCGGCGCAGCAGCCGCAGCGCCTCCGCGTGCAGCTCGTCGTCGTCGAGGGAGCCGGCGACCAGCTCGCGCAGCCGCAGGTCGGCCGGGTCCGACTCGTCCACCGGCAACTGCTGGAGCAGCAGGGTGGGCAGGGTCGGGATGCCCTCGCGCAGGTCGGTACCCGGAGTCTTGCCGGACTCGTGACCGTCGCTGGCGATGTCGAGCACGTCGTCGGCCAGCTGGAAGGCGATGCCGATCCGCTCGCCGTAGGCGCTGAGGATGTCAACCACCCACGGCTCGGCGCCGGCCAGGAGTGCTCCTATCCGGCAGGAAACGGCGATCAGGGAGCCGGTCTTGCCGGCCAGCACGTCGAGGTAGTGGCTCAGCGGGTCGTCGTCCGGGCCGGGGCCGGCGGTCTCCAGGATCTGGCCGGTGACCAGCCGCTCGAAGGCGTCGGCCTGGAGCCGGACGGCGTCGGGGCCGAGGTCGGCGAGCACCTGGGAGGCGCGGGAGAAGAGGAAGTCGCCGGTGAGGATGGCGACCGAGTTGTCCCAGCGCGAGTTGGCACTGGGGGCGCCCCGGCGCACCGGGGCCTCGTCCATGACGTCGTCGTGGTAGAGGGTCGCCAGGTGGGTCAGCTCGACCACCACCGCGGCCGGGACCACGCCCGGGGCGTTGGCGTCGCCGAACTGGGCGGAGAGCAGCACCAGCAGCGGGCGGAAGCGCTTGCCGCCGGCCTCCATCAGGTGGCTGGCGGTGAGGGTGATGAACGGGACGTCGCTCTTCACGGCCTCGGTGAGCGCGTTCTCCACCGCGTCCATCCCGTACTGGACGTCGCGGGTCAGATCGCGGTCCTGCACGCTGAGCCCAAAGGGTCCCACGACGGTCACGAAGACCACTCCTCTGTCCCTGGTCGATCTAGCGGCCTGGTCCCTGAGTGCCGCCGCTGGCCATACAGGCAGGGTATCCGGTCGCGAGTGGATCACTGCACGGGCGTGCGGGTCCGGTCATGGTCGGGCTGTATCGGCTGGTCAGGTGCGATGCCGAGACGACTCGTCCGGGCCGCGCGGATAAGGCGCGGCCCGGACGGGAGGGGCCTCCCGGCGGGCCCTCCGAACCTTCCGGCGGGGCACCTGACGGGCCCGCGGCCGACTCCGGACGGGGCCTCAGCGGACGAACAGCGAGGCCTTCGACGCGAGGTCCAGGAAGTACTGCGGCAGGAGCCCGAGCCCGATGGTGACCAGTACGCCCACGCCGATCGCGGTGGCGGTGAAGGCGCTCGGGATGACCACCGTCGGACCGCCCGGCTGCGGGTCGGAGAAGAACATCAAGACGATGACCCGGATGTAGAAGAAGGCGGCCACAGCCGAGCTGAGCACGCCCACGATCACCAGCGGGGTCGCGCCGCCTGCCGCCGCGGCCTGGAAGACCGCGAACTTCCCGGTGAAGCCCGAGGTCAGCGGGATGCCCGCGAAGGCCAGCAGGAACAGCGCGAAGACCCCGGCGACGAGCGGGGAGCGCCGGCCCAGCCCGGCCCAGCTGGACAGGTGGGTGGCCTCGCCCTTGGAATCGCGGACCAGGGTGATCACGGCGAAGGCTCCCAGGGTCACGAACGAGTACGCCAGCAGGTAGAACAGCACCGAGCCGAGGCCCTGCTTGTTGGTGGCGATCACGCCGGTCAGGATGAACCCGGCGTGCGCGATCGAGGAGTAGGCGAGCAGCCGCTTCACGTCCTGCTGGGTGACGGCGAGGATCGCGCCGACCACCATGGTCAGGATCGCCACGCCCCACATCACCGGCCGCCAGTCCAGCCGGAGGCCGGGGAAGGCGACGTAGAACAACCGCAGCAGGGCACCGAAGGCGGCCACCTTGGTCGCGGCCGCCATGAAGCCGGTGACCGGCGTCGGCGCTCCCTGGTAGACGTCCGGGGTCCAGGAGTGGAACGGCACCGCGCCGACCTTGAAGAGCAGTCCGACCGCGAGCATCGCCAGGCCGACCAGCAGCAGCGCGTCGTTCTGGGTGGTGGAGAGCAGCGCCGGGGTGGCCAGTGCCTTGCCGGAGATCACGTCGGAGATGTCCCCGAGCCGCACGCTCCCCGCGTACCCGTAGAGCAGAGCGGTGCCGAACAGGAAGAACGCCGAGGCGAAGGCGCCCAGCAGGAAGTACTTGACCGCCGCCTCCTGGGAGAGCAGCCGACGGCGCCGGGCCAGTGCGCAGAGCAGGTAGAGCGGGAGGGAGAGGACCTCCAGCGCCACGAACATGGTCAGCAGGTCGTTGGCGGCGGGGAAGAGCAGCATGCCGCCGACCGCGAACATGGTGAGCGGGAAGACCTCGCTGGTGGTGAGGCCGGCCCGGACCGCGGCACGCTCCTGCTCGCCGCCGGGGGTGGCGGCGGCCTGCGCGGCGAAGGCGTCGGCCGGCTCGCCGCCTGCCTTGGGCTCCAGCCGCCGCTCGGCGTAGGTCAGCACGGCGACCACGGCGACCAGCAGGATCACGCCCTGGAGGAAGAGCGCGGGGCCGTCCAGCGCGACCGCGCCCATCGCCAGCAGGTCGACCTTGGTCGACCCGTAGCCCTGGGCGGCGAGCACCACCACGGCGGTGAAGGCACCGACCAGGCCGATCAGCGCCAGCCAGACCTGCGCCCAGTGCCTGTGCCGGCGGGGCAGAAAGGCCTCCAGCAGGATGCCGGTGACGGCGGCGCCGAACACCACCAGCATCGGGGAGAGCTGGCCGTACTCGACATGCGGCGCCGGGATGCTCGGGCTGTTGCCGCCCGCGGCGGCGAGCCATCCGGTGGTGCTCACTTGTGCTCACCTCCTGAGGGGGCTGCTCCGGGGTGCCCGGCGACCGGGAGGGCCGGGGCCGGGTCGGTCTGGTGGACCTGCGTCAGCGTCGCGTCCACCGCCGGGTTGACGATGTCGGTCAGCGGCTTCGGGTAGACGCCGAGCAGGATGGTCAGGGCCACCAGTGGGGCGACGACGGCGAGTTCGCGCGCCTTGAGGTCGGGCATGGCGCTCACCCCGTCCTTGACCGGACCGGTCATCGTGCGCTGGTAGAGCAGCAGCGCGTAGAGCGCGGCGAGCACGATGCCGAACGTGGCGGCGATGCCGATCGCGGGGTACCGGGTGAAGGTGCCCACCAGCACCAGGAACTCGCTGACGAACGGTGCGAGGCCGGGCAGCGAGAGGGTGGCCAGGCCGCCGATCAGGAACGTTCCGGCGAGCACCGGGGCGACCTTCTGCACGCCGCCGTAGTCGGCGATCAGGCGCGAGCCGCGGCGGGAGATCAGGAAGCCGGCCACCAGCATCCACGCGGCGGTGGAGATGCCGTGGTTGACCATGTAGAGGGTGGCGCCGCTCTGGCCCTGGCTGGTCATCGCGAAGATGCCCATGATGATGAAGCCGAAGTGCGAGATGGAGGCGTACGCCACCAGCCGCTTGATGTCCTTCTGCCCGACCGCCAGCAGCGCGCCGTAGACGATCCCGATCAGTGAGAGGACCAGGATCGCCGGGGCGAAGTCCTTCGAGGCGTCCGGGAAGAGGCCGAGGCAGAAGCGGAGCATCGCGAAGGTGCCGACCTTGTCGACCACCGCGGTGATCAGGACGGCCGTCCCGGCGGTGGCCTCGCCCATCGCGTTCGGCAGCCAGGTGTGCAGCGGCCAGAGCGGGGCCTTCACCGCGAAGGCGAAGAAGAAGCCGAGGAACAGCGCCTTCTCCGCGGTGCCGCTGAGCACCAGCTTTCCGTCGGCGATCGCCGAGGCGAGCGTCGGCAGGTCGAAGGTGCCGAAGCCCTGGTCCTGCGCGATCACGTAGAAGCCGATCACGGCGGCCAGCATGACCAGGCCGCCGAGCAGGTTGTAGAGCAGGAACTTCACGGCCGCGTAGGAGCGCTGGCGCGCCGACTCCGGGCCGCCGGCCCGGTCCCCGAAGCCGCCGATCAGGAAGTACATCGGGATCAGCATCGCTTCGAAGAACACGTAGAAGACGAAGACGTCGGTGGCGTAGAAGGAGACGATCACCATCGCCTCCACCGCCAGGATCAGGGCGAAGAAGCCCTGGGTCCGCCGCCGGTTCTCGAACGACCCGTCGGCCGAGTCCTGGCCGGGCGGGTCGGCGTCGTGCCAGGAGGCCAGCATCACGATCGGGACCAGGACGGCGGTGAGCAGCGCCAGCACGGTGCCGATGCCGTCCACGCCGAGCGAGAAGCTGATGCCGAAGGAGCGGATCCAGCTGTAGGACTCGGTCAGCTGGTAGCGCGCGCCGTCCGGGTCGAACCGCGCCGCCACGGCGGCCGCCAGGGCCAGGGTGACGGCCGAGGTTGCGAGCGCGACGGCCTTGGTGGTCCGCCGCCGGGCCTCGGTGGACCCGGCGGGCAGCGCCGCGGTGAGCACCGCGCCCGCGGCCGGGACGGCGCAGGTCACGGTCAGCAGGTGACTCATCGCCGCACCCCCGGAGATGAACTGGGCCTACTCATCAGACGGACCTCATCAGGAGAGTCGTGGCGACCAGCACCAGCGTGCCGCCGAACATGGAGAGCGCGTACGAGCGGACGTAGCCGTTCTGGATCCGGCGCAGCCGGCTGGAGATTCCGCCGATGGTGGCGGCCAGTCCGTTGACGAAGCCGTCCAGACCGCGGCTGTCGAAGTAGACCAGCGCCGCGGCCAGCGCCGAACCGGGGCGGACCAGGACGGCGTGGTTGAAGTCGTCCTGGAGCAGGTCGCGGCGGGCGGCCCGGGTGAGCGGAGAGCCGACCGGCGGCACCACGGGAACGGCCGAGCGCCCGTACATCAGGTACGAGACCGCGACGCCGATCAGCATGCAGACCGTGGCCAGCACGGAGACCGTCAACGGGGTCAGCGGGGAGTTGCCCTCCTCGTGACCGGTGACCGGCTCCAGCCAGTTGACGAAGGAGTTGTTCAGGACGAACAGGCCTCCTGCGAAGACCGAGCCGAAGGCGAGCAGGATCATCGGGGTGGTCATGCTCTTCGGCGACTCGTGCGGGTGCGGGTCGTGGCCGTCGGCGTCCGGGTGCCAGCGCTTCTCTCCGAAGAAGGTCAGGATCATCACCCGGGTCATGTAGAACGCGGTGATGGCCGCGCCGAGCAGGGTGCAGAACCCGAGGATCCAGCCCTCGGTCCCGCCCTTGGCGAAGGCGGCATCGATGATCTTGTCCTTGGAGAAGAAGCCGGACAGACCGGGGAAGCCGATGATGGCCAGGTAGCCGAGGCCGAAGGTGATGAAGGTGACCGGCATGTACTTGCGCAGGCCGCCGTAGTGACGCATGTTCACCTCGTCGTCCATGCCGTGCATGACCGACCCGGCGCCGAGGAACAGCCCGGCCTTGAAGAAGCCGTGCGTCACCAGGTGCATGATCGCGAAGGCGTAGCCGATCGGACCGAGGCCGGCCGCCAGGATCATGTAGCCGATCTGCGACATGGTCGAGCCGGCCAGCGCCTTCTTGATGTCGTCCTTGGCGCAACCGACGATCGCACCGAAGAGCAGCGTGACCGCGCCGACCACCACCACGGCGGTCTGGGCGTCCGGCGCCAGGTTGAAGATGGGGCCCGAGCGGACGATCAGGTAGACGCCGGCGGTCACCATGGTGGCCGCGTGGATCAGGGCCGAGACCGGGGTCGGGCCCTCCATCGCGTCCCCGAGCCAGGACTGCAGCGGCACCTGGGCGGACTTGCCGCAGGCTGCCAGGAGCAGCATCAGCGCGATCGCGGTCAGCTTGCCCTCGCTCGCCCCGCCCGCCACGCCGGCGGAGCCCTCCGCGCCGAGCAGCGGCCCGAAGTCGAAGGTGCCGAACTCCGCGAACATCAGCATGATCGCGATGGAGAGACCCATGTCGCCGACCCGGTTGACGATGAACGCCTTCTTGGCGGCCGTCGCGGCGCTCGGCTTGTGCTGCCAGAAACCGATCAGCAGGTACGAGGCGAGGCCGACTCCCTCCCAACCGAAGTACAGCAGCAGGTAGTTGTTCGCCAGCACCAGCAGCAGCATGGCCGCCAGGAAGAGGTTCAGGTAGGCGAAGAAGCGGCGCCGGCGCTCGTCGTGCGCCATGTAGCCCACCGAGTAGAGGTGGATCAGCGTGCCGACGCCGGTGATCAGCAGGACGAAGGTGATCGAGAGCTGGTCGAGCTGGAACGCGATGTCGGCCTGGAAGCCGTTCACCGGGATCCAGCTGAACAGCTTCTCGGTGACGGCGCGTTCGTCGCCCGGCCGGCCCAGCATGTCGGAGAAGAGCGCGAGGCCGAAGCCGAAGGAGAGCGCGGCCAACGCGGTGGCCAGCCAGTGGCCGAACCGGTCGAAGGCGCGACCCCCGAGCAGGAGCAGGGCAGCGCCGGCCAGCGGGGCCGCCACCAGCAGCGGAATGAGAGAGTTCACCGAAGGCCCTCCGCCTACAGCTTCATCAGGTTGCTGTCGTCGACCGAAGCGGAGTGCCTGGTCCTGAAGATGGAGACGATGATGGCGAGGCCCACCACGACCTCGGCCGCCGCGACCACCATGGTGAAGAACGCGATGATCTGCCCGTCCAGGTTGCCGTGCAGCCGGGAGAAGGTGACCAGCGCCAGATTCGAGGCGTTGAGCATCAGCTCCACACACATGAACAGGACGATCGCGTTGCGCCGGATCAGCACGCCCGAGGCGCCGATGGTGAACAACAGGGCTGAGAGATAGAGGTAGTTGACCGGATTCACTCCGCGTCCTCCTCGTCCTGGCCGTTCGGCACGGCGTGGTTGTTCGGGGCCACCGGCTCCAGCTCCCTGGAGCCGGCGGCCCCGCCGGCCTCCAGCTGCTTGCGCGGGCCGGCCACCGGCGGGCGCTCGGACTGCGGGCGGCCCAGCCAGTCGGCGGTGGTCTCCTCCAGCTCGGCCATCCGCCGCAGCATCTCCTGGCTGACGTCGCGGACCTGGCCGCGCTCGCGAAGGGTCTCCATCACCGAGCTGTCGGCGAGGGTGCCGTCCGGCAGCAGGGCGGGGATGTCCACCGCGTTGTGCCGGGCGTAGACACCGGGGGCGGGCAGCGGCGAGAGCTGGATGTTGTCCTTGACCCGCTGGGCGGCCAGCTCGCGCTGGGTCTTCGGGGCCTTCACGTGCTCGCGGTGGGTCAGCACCATGGCGCCGATCGCGGCCGTGATCAGCAGGGCGCCGGTGACCTCGAAGGCCCAGACGTACTTGGTGAAGATCAGCCTGGCCAGGCCCTGCACGTTGCCCTCGGCGTTGGCCTCGGCCAGGCCGGTGAAGGTGTCCAGCTTGGCGTTGGCGATGCCCGCGATCAGCAGCACGCCGAAGCCGAGGCCGCAGAGCACCGCGGCGAACCGCTGGCCCTTCAGCTGCTCCTTCAGCGAGTCGGCGCTCGTGACGCCGACCAGCATCACCACGAACAGGAAGAGCATCATGATCGCGCCGGTGTAGACGACGATCTGCACCACACCCAGGAAGACCGCGCCCTGGGCCATGTAACAGACCGCCAGGGCGAGCATGGTGGCCGCCAGGCAGAGCGCGCTGTGCACGGCCTTGCGCATCAGCAGCATGCCGAGCGCGCCGCCGACGGCGATCACCGCGAGCACCCAGAACTGGACGGCCTCGCCGGTGGAGGTCGCACCGGTGACGGCCGCCTGGGCGGCAGCCAGGTTCAGCGGGGTCACTGCTGCGCCTCCTTCTCCAGCGGGGTCCGCTCCTGCTGGACCGTGCCGGGCGCGGCCGCGGTGATCTCGCCCCGGTAGTACGCGCCCTCGTCGGCGCCCGGGAAGATCGCGTGCGGGCTGTCGACCATCCCCTCGGAGAGGCCGACCAGCAGCTGCTCCTTGGTGAAGATGAGGTCCCGGCGGGAGGAGTCGGCCAGCTCGTACTCGTTGGTCATGGTGAGCGCGCGGGTCGGGCAGGCCTCGATGCAGAGGCCGCAGAGGATGCAGCGGGCGTAGTTGATCTGGTAGACGGCGCCGTAGCGCTCGCCCGGCGAGTAGCGCTCCTCGTCCCGGTTGTCCGCACCCTCCACGTAGATCGCGTCGGCCGGACAGGCCCAGGCGCAGAGCTCACAGCCGACGCACTTCTCCAGGCCGTCGGGGTGCCGGTTCAGCTGGTGGCGGCCGTGGAAACGCGGCGCGGTGGGCTTCTTCTCCTCCGGGTACTGCTCGGTCAGCCGCTTCTTGAACATGGCCTTGAAGGTCACGCCGAAACCCGCGGCGGGCCCGAGGATGGAGGGCCTGTCGGGCCGCTCCGGCCGGTCGCCGCTGCCGTTCTGGTCGGACGACATCGCGGTCAGCTCCCTTCGGAATGGTCGGCCCCGTTGAGGGCGTCCTGGAGTTGCTTCGGAGCCCGGCTGCGCCGGCGGGGGACCGGCGGGAGCTCCTGGCCGGGCAACGGGGGCACCGGGTACCCGCCGGCCATCGGATCGAAGTCGGCGGCGGGCGGCTCGGCCGGTTCCTCGGGCTTGCGCTTGAGGAAGTCGCGCAGCAGGGCGAGCAGCAGGATCGCGCCGACCGGGGCGCCGACGTACAGCACCACCTCGCCGAAGTCGTAGCCCTCGTTGCGCAGCGCCCGGACGGCGGCCACCATGACCAGCCAGACCAGCGAGACCGGGATCAGTACCTTCCAGCCCAGCTTCATGAACTGGTCGTAGCGGAGCCGGGGCAGCGTGCCGCGCAGCCAGATGAAGAAGAAGAGCACCACCTGGATCTTGAGAATGATCCAGAGCATCGGCCACCAGCCGTGGTTCGCCCCCTCCCAGAAGGCGGAGATCGGCCAGGGCGCCCGCCAACCACCCAGGAACAGCGTCGAGACGACCGCCGAGACGGTGACCATGTTGACGTACTCGGCCAGCATGAACATCGCGAACTTCAGCGAGGAGTACTCGGTGTTGAAACCGCCGACCAGCTCGCCCTCGGCCTCCGGCAGGTCGAACGGAGCCCGGTTGGTCTCGCCGACCATCGCGATGACGTAGACGATGAACGACACCGGCAGCAGCACCGCGAACCAGGTCGGCTGTTGCGCGGCGACGATCTCCGAGGTGGACATCGAGCCCGAGTAGATGAACACCGCCGCGAAGGACAGGCCCATCGCGATCTCGTAGCTGATCATCTGGGCGGACGAGCGCAGCCCGCCGAGAAGCGGGTAGGTCGAACCGGACGACCAGCCGGCCAGCACGATGCCGTAGATGCCGACCGAGGCGGTGGCCAGGATGTAGAGCAGCGCCACCGGGAAGTCGGTCAGCTGGAGCGGCGTCCGGGTGCCGAAGATCGACACCTCGTTGCCGGCCGGGCCGAACGGGATCACCGCGATGGCCATGAACGCGGGGATCGCGCAGACGATCGGGGCCAGGATGTAGACCGCCTTGTCGGCGCCCTTGACCACCAGGTCTTCCTTGAGCGCCAGCTTCACGCCGTCCGCGAGGGACTGCAGCAATCCCCAGGGTCCGTGCCGGTTGGGGCCGATGCGCAGTTGCATCCAGGCGACGACCTTGCGCTCCCAGACGATCGCGACCAGGACCGTGCCGACCAGGAAGGCGAAGCAGAAGACGGCCTTGAGCAGCACCAGCCACCAGGGGTCGCGGCCGAAGAAGCCCAGGGTCTCGTACGCGGCGAGGTTCACTGCTCCTCCTCCGGGGTGGTGGCGGACGGGCCGGCGGGGCCGGCCGCCTCGACGGTGGCCGCGCGGGCGGCGGCCGCGGCGGCGGGGCGGCCGGGTGGCGCGTCGGGTGCGGGCCGTACGGACCCTGCGGGCCCCGCAGGTGCTGCGGACTCCGTGGCCGGAGCGACCGTCCCGGCGGTGGACG
The DNA here is from genome assembly GCF_043950205.1 of Kitasatospora hibisci. NCBI lineage: Bacteria > Bacillati > Actinomycetota > Actinomycetes > Kitasatosporales > Streptomycetaceae > Kitasatospora > Kitasatospora hibisci. The sequence continues at coordinate 3,539,227 of NZ_CP171642.1, forward strand.
CGGCGGGCGCGGCGGGCGCGGGGCTGGCGGGCGCGGGGCCGGCGGCGACGACTTCGGGCGCCACGGTCTCGGGAGCGACGGTGACCAGGTGGCCGACCGTGGTCCCGAGGGTGCGGTAGGCGCCGCCGGGGGTGGAGTTGAGCGGGAGCCAGACCGTGCGGTCCGGGATGTCCTTGGTGATCTCCACCGGGAGGGTCAGCGAGCCGGCCGGGCCGGTCACCCGGAGCCTCGCCGTGGGCCCCTCGGCCGCGCCGATCTCCTCGGCAGTGGCCGGCGAGATCCGGGCGACGGCCCGGTGCCGGGTACCCGCCAGGTGCGGGTCGCCCTGCTGGAGCGTGCCGTTGTCCAGCAGCTGGCGCCAGCCGGCGAGCACCGCCTGGCCGGTGGCCGGCCGGGGCAGCAATCCGGGGTGCGCGGCCGGGTCGGTGGCCCGGTCGCCGGTCCACGGGGCGAAGCGGTCCAGCTCCAGACGGGCCGCCCGGACGTCGGGCAGGCCGAGCCGGTGACCCATCGCGTCGGCCAGCATGTTCAGCACCCGGACGTCCGGGTGGAGGTGGCGGCCCATCAGCTGGTCCGGCTTGAGCGCGGCCTCGAACATCCGTACCCGGCCCTCCCAGTCCAGGAAGGTGCCGGACTTCTCGGCCACCGCGGCGACCGGCAGCACCACGTCGGCGTACGCGGTGACCACGGACGGGCACAGCTCAAGCGAGACCACGAACGGCACGGCGGCCAGAGCCTCCTCGGCGAGCGCCGGGTCCGGCAGGTCGTCCGGGTCGACGCCGCCGACCAGCAGCGCGTCGAGGTCCCCGGAGGCGGCTGCGGCCAGGATCTGGTCGGTCTCCCGGCCCAGCCACGCCGGGAGCTCGGCCACGCCCCAGGAGGCGGCGACCTCGGCCCGGGCGGCCGGAGCCGCGACCGGACGGCCGCCCGGCAGCAGCCCCGGGAGCGCTCCGGCCTCGACCGCGCCGCGCTCGCCGGCCCGGCGCGGGATCCAGGCGAGCCGGGCACCGGTCGCGTGCGCCAGCCGCAGCGCCGCGGTGAGCGCGCCGGGGACGGCGGCCAGCCGCTCGCCGGCCAGGATCACGGCGCCCGGGGTGCGCAACAGCTCGGCGGCGCGGCCGGCGTCGTCGTTCAGCGGCTCGTCGGCGGCCAGGGCGGCCAGCCACTCGGGCTCGGTGCCCGGGGCGGCGGGCAGCAGTGCGCCGCGCAGCTTGGCCAGGCCCCGGGAGCCGAACGCGGCGATCGAGAAGACCTTGAGGCCGTGGGCGCGGGCAGCCTTGCGCAGGCGCAGGAAGACGATCGGCGACTCCTCCTCGGGCTCCAGGCCCGCGAGCAGGACGGCCGGCGCCGCTTCGAGGTCCTGATAGGCGACGCCCGACCCGTCCAGGTCCACCCCGCGGCCGGCGACGGCGGCGGCCAGGAAGTCCGCCTCCTCGCCGCTGTGCGGACGGGACCGGAAGTCCACGTCGTTGGTACCGAGCACCACCCGGGCGAACTTGGCGTAGGCGTAGGCGTCCTCGACGGTGACCCGGCCGCCGGTGAGCACACCAGTGCGGGAGCCGCGCAGTCCCCCGGCCGCCCGGGCGAGCGCCTCCGGCCAGGAGGCGGTGACGAGTTCACCGGTGTCGGCGTCGCGGACCAACGGGGTGGTGAGCCGGTCGCGCTGCTGGGCGTAGCGGAAGGCGAACCGGCCCTTGTCGCAGTTCCACTCCTCGTTCACCGCCGGGTCCTCCCCCGCCAGCCGGCGCAGCACCTTGCCGCGGCGGTGGTCGGTGCGCTGGGCGCAGCCGGAGGAGCAGTGCTCGCAGACGCTCGGCGAGGAGACCAGGTCGAACGGCCGGGAGCGGAAACGATAAGCCGCAGAGGTGAGCGCGCCGACCGGGCAGATCTGGATGGTGTTGCCGGAGAAGTAGGACTCGAAGTCGTCGCCCTGCCCGGTGCCGACCTGTTGGAGGGCGCCGCGCTCGACCAGGTCGATGAACGGGTCCCCGGCGATCTGCTGGGAGAAGCGGGTGCAGCGGGCGCAGAGCACGCAGCGCTCGCGGTCAAGCAGCACCTGGCTGCTGATCGGGACCGGCTTCTCGTAGGTGCGCTTCATCCCCTCGAAGCGGGAGTCGGCGTCGCCGGTGGACATCGCCTGGTTCTGCAGCGGGCACTCGCCGCCCTTGTCGCAGACCGGGCAGTCCAGCGGGTGGTTGATCAGCAACAGCTCCATCACGCCGCGCTGGGCCTTCTCGGCCACCGGCGAGCTCAGCTGGGTGCGCACGACCATGCCCTCGGCGACCGGGATGGTGCAGGAGGCGACCGGCTTGCGCTGGCCCTCGATCTCGACGATGCACTGCCGGCAGGCGCCGGCCGGGTCCAGCAGCGGGTGGTCGCAGAAGCGCGGGATCTGGGTGCCGATCTGTTCGGCCGCCCGGATCACCAGCGTCCCCTTGGGGACCTGCACTTCGACGCCGTCGATGGTGAGCGTGACCAGTTCGACCGCCGCCTTGGAGGTGGATGGCTCTGTGATCGTCACGCGTGCACCTCCCTTTCGGTGGCGGACTGGTGGCCGGGGCGGGGGCCGTCGGCCCAGACGGTGGAGGCTGCCGGGTCGAACGGGCAGCGGCGCTCGGCGATGTGCTGCTCGTACTCGGCCCGGAAGTGCTGGAGCGAGGAGACGATCGGGCTGGCCGCGCCGTCGCCGAGGGCGCAGAAGGACTTGCCGTTGATGTTGTCGGCGATGTCGAGCAGCTTCTCCAGGTCGCCGTCGACGCCTTCGCCGGCCTCGACCCGCTTGAGCAGCTGGACCAGCCAGTAGGTGCCCTCGCGGCACGGCGTGCACTTGCCGCAGGACTCGTGCGCGTAGAACTCGGTCCAGCGGGTGACGGCCCGGACCACGCAGGTGGTCTCGTCGAAGATCTGCAGGGCCTTGGTGCCGAGCATCGAGCCGGCCGCGCCGACGCCCTCGTAGTCGAGCGGGACGTCGAGGTGCTCGTCGGTGAACATCGGGGTGGACGAGCCGCCCGGGGTCCAGAACTTGAGCCGGTGGCCGGGCCGGACGCCGCCGCTGACGTCCAGCAGCTGGCGCAGGGTGATGCCGAGCGGGGCCTCGTACTGGCCCGGGTTGGTGACGTGGCCGGAGAGCGAGTAGAGCGTGAAGCCGGGGGACTTCTCGGTGCCCAGGCTCTTGAACCACTCCTTGCCGCGGGCCAGGATCGCCGGCACCGACGCGATCGACTCGACGTTGTTGACCACGGTCGGGCAGGCGTAGAGGCCGGCGATGGCCGGGAACGGCGGGCGCAGCCGGGGTTGGCCGCGGCGCCCCTCCAACGAGTCCAGCAGGGCCGTCTCCTCGCCGCAGATGTACGCGCCGGCGCCGGCGTGCACGGTGATGTCGAGGTCGACACCGGAGCCGAGGATGTCGCGGCCCAGCAGCCCGGCCCGGTACGCCTCGGCGACGGCGGCGTGCAGGCGGCGTAGCACCGGGACGACCTCGCCCCGCAGGTAGATGAAGGCGTGGTCGCAGCGGATCGCGTAGGACGCGATGATCATGCCCTCGATCAGCGCGTGCGGATTGGCGAACAGCAGCGGGATGTCCTTGCAGGTGCCCGGCTCGGACTCGTCCGCGTTGACCACCAGGTAGTGCGGCTTGCCGTCGTTCTGCGGGATGAACTGCCACTTCATGCCGGTGGGGAAGCCGGCGCCGCCGCGGCCGCGCAGGCCCGCGTCCTTGACCAGGGCGATCACGTCGTCCGGGGGCATGGCGAGGGCCGCTCGGAGGCCCTCGTACCCGGCGTGGCGCCGGTAGGTGTCGAGCGTCCAGGGGCGGGTGTCGTCCCAGGGGGCGGAGAGCACGGGAATGAGCAGCTTCTCGGCCGGCTCGGCGGAGGTCATCACGCTTCGGTCCCTTCGTGGCCGGTGCCGGTGCCCTCGGGGCGGAGCCCCTCGTGGCGGGGGGAGACGACCCTGGTGCCGCCTGTTCCGGGCAGCGCCTCGCCCCGGGCCAGGCGCAGGCCGGCCAGCGAGGGCGCACCGCCGGCACCGGACTCGTCGACGGCGCCCGGGCGCTCGTCGGGGAAGCCGGCCAGGATGCGGGCGGACTCCTTGAAGCTGCAGAGCCGGGCGCCCCGGGTGGGGTGGACCTCCCGGCCCGCCCGCAGGTCGTCGACCAGCCGCTTGGCGCTCTCCGGGGTCTGGTCGTCGAAGAACTCCCAGTTCACCATCACCACGGGGGCGTAGTCGCAGGCCGCGTTGCACTCGATGTGCTCGATCGAGATCTCGCCGTCCTCGGTGGTCTCGTTGTTGCGGATCCCGAGGTGCTGCTGGAGCTCGTCGAAGATCTGGTCACCGCCGAGCACCGCGCACAGGGTGTTGGTGCAGACCCCGACGTGGTAGTTCCCGGCGGGCCGGCGGCGGTACATGGTGTAGAACGTCGCGACCGCGGTGACCTCGGCGGTGGTGAGGTCCAACTGCTCGGCGCAGAACCGGATGCCGGAGGGGCTGACGAAGCCCTCCTCGGCCTGCACCAGGTGCAGCAGCGGCAGCAGCGCGGACCGGGCCTCCGGGTAGCGGCCGATCAGCTCGGCGGCGTCGGCGGCGAGCCGGGCGCGCACCTCCTCGGGGTACGGCTTGGCCGGCAGCGCCGGCATCCCCAACTGGACGTCTGTCACCGGTCCACGCCTCCCATCACCGGGTCGATCCCGGCCACCGCGACGATCACGTCGGCGACCTGGCCGCCCTCGCACATCGCCGACATCGTCTGCAGATTGGTGAACGACGGATCCCTGAAGTGGACGCGGTAGGGGCGCGTGCCTCCGTCGCTGACCACGTGGACGCCCAGCTCGCCCTTGGACGACTCCACCGCCGCATACGCCTGACCGACCGGGACCCGGAAACCCTCGGTGACCAGCTTGAAGTGGTGGATCAGGGCCTCCATCGAGGTGCCCATGATCTTGCGGATGTGGTCGAGCGAGTTGCCCATGCCGTCGGGGCCGACCGCGAGTTGAGCGGGCCAGGCGATCTTCCTGTCGGCCACCATGACCGGGCCGGGCCTGAGCCGGTCCAGGCACTGCTCGACGATCCGCAGCGACTGACGCATCTCCTCCAGGCGGATCAGGAAGCGGCCGTAGGAGTCGGCGCTGTCCGCGGTCGCGACCTCGAAGTCGTAGTTCTCGTAGCCGCAGTACGGGTCGGACTTGCGCAGGTCGTGCGGCAGGCCGGTGGCCCGCAGGACCGGGCCGGTGGCTCCCAGCGCCAGGCAGCCGGCCAGGTCCAGGAAGCCGACGTCGACCAGGCGGGCCTTGAACAGCGGATTGCTCGCGGCCAGCTTGTCGTACTCGTGCATCCGGGAGCGGAGCGTCCTGACCGTCTCGCGGATCCGGTCGACCGCGCCGGGCGGGAGGTCCTGGGCGAGACCGCCGGGGCGGATGTACGCGTGGTTCATCCGCAGGCCGGTGACCAGCTCGAAGATGTCCAGGATGAGCTCGCGGTCGCGGAAGCCGTAGACCATCAGGGTGGTGGAGCCGATCTCCATCCCGCCGGTGGCCATGCAGACCAGGTGCGAGGAGATCCGGTTGAGCTCCATCATGAGCACCCGGATGACGTTGGCCCGCTCCGGGATGTCGTCGGTGATGCCGAGCAGCTTCTCGACCGCCAGACAGTAGGCGGCCTCATTGAACAGCGGCGCCACGTAGTCCATGCGGGTCACGAAGGTGGTGCCCTGGACCCAGTTGCGGAACTCCATGTTCTTCTCGATGCCGGTGTGGAGGTAGCCGATGCCACAGCGGGCCCCCTTCACCGTCTCGCCGTCGATCTCCAGGATCAGCCGCAGCACGCCGTGGGTGGACGGGTGCTGGGGGCCCATGTTGACGATGATGCGCTCGTCGTCGGCCCGGCCGATGGCCTCGACCACCTCGCCCCAGTCGCCGCCGGTGACGGTGAAGACCCGGCCTTCGGTGGTTTCGCGGGCCTCCGCCTGTTCCGCCGCTGCCTCTTCGAAGTGCTGAGTACTCATCAGCTGTACGACCTCCGCTGGTCGGGCGCCGGGATCTGGGCGCCCTTGTACTCGACGGGGATGCCGCCGAGCGGGTAGTCCTTGCGCTGCGGGTGGCCCACCCAGTCGTCCGGCATCATGATCCGGGTGAGCGCCGGGTGGTCCTCGAAGACCAGGCCGAAGAAGTCGTAGGTCTCGCGCTCGTGCCAGTCGTTGGTCGGATAGACGCTGACGACGGACGGGATCCTGGGGTCGGCGTCCGGTGCCGTCACCTCCAGCCGGATCAGCCGACCGTGGGTGATCGAGCGCAGGTGGTAGACCGCGTGCAGCTCTCGTCCCTGGTCCCCCGGGTAGTGCACGCCGCTCACGCCCAGGCAGAGCTCGAAGCGGAGCGCCGGGTCGTCGCGCAGGGTGCGGACGGTCTTCAACAGGTGCTCGCGGGCGATCTGGAAGGTCAGCTCGGAGCGGTCGACGACGGTCTTCTCGATCACGTCCGCCGGGTCGAGCCCCTGCTCCTCCAGGGCGCCCTCCAGCTCGTCGGCGACCTCGTCGAACCAGCCGCCGTAGGGCCGCGGACTGGCCGGCGGCAGGACGATCGGGGCGGCGAGACCGCCGAAGCCGGAGGTGTCGCCGCTTCCCTGGGTTCCGAACATGCCCTGGCGCCGGCCGACCACCTCGACGGGGATCTCGCGGTGCGGCTGCTCACGGCGGGTCTCGGGTACCTGGTCGTTCATCGCAGCTGCCCCCGCATCTCGCTCACCGGGGTGGCCTTCAGCGCCAGCGCCTCGCCCAACTCCTCGGCCCGGCGGCGGTTCACGCCCAGGGGCTCGTGCTGGATCTTGTCGTGCAGCTTCAGGATGGCGTCCATCAGCATCTCCGGCCGGGGCGGACAGCCGGGCAGGTAGATGTCCACCGGGACGATGTGGTCCACGCCCTGCACGATCGCGTAGTTGTTGAACATCCCCCCCGAAGAGGCGCAGACGCCCATCGAGATGACCCACTTCGGATTGGGCATCTGGTCGTACACCTGGCGCAGTACCGGGGCCATCTTCTGGCTGACCCGACCCGCCACGATCATCAGATCGGCCTGCCGAGGGGATCCTCGGAAGACCTCCATGCCGAACCGGGCCAGGTCGTAGCGGCCGGCCCCGGTGGTCATCATCTCGATCGCGCAGCAGGCCAGCCCGAAGGTGGCCGGGAAGACGGACGCCTTGCGCACCCAACCGGCGGCCGTCTCCACGCTGGTGAGCAGAAAGCCGCTCGGCAGCTTCTCCTCGATTCCCATCAGATCCCTCTCAATGCCCTCAAGTCCTGTGGTTGCTCCGGCCGTTCGGGCTTGTCCACCCGTTCACAAGGTCGGCGGCAGGTCGGCGGCGGGTCGGTGGCCGCGCGGCACTCAGTCCCACTCCAGGCCGCCGCGGCGCCAGACGTAGGCGTACGCGACGAAGACGGTGGCGATGAACAGGAGCATCTCGACCAGCCCGAAGATCCCCAGGGCGTCGAAGCTCACCGCCCACGGGTAGAGGAAGACGATCTCGATGTCGAAGACGATGAAGAGCATCGCCGTCAGGTAGTACTTGATCGGGAACCGACCGCCGCCCACGGGCTGCGGGGTCGGCTCGATGCCGCACTCGTACGCCTCCAACTTCGCCCGGTTGTAGCGCTTGGGGCCGGTCAGTGAGGCCATCACGACGGAGCCGACCGCGAACGCCGCCGCGATGGCACCGAGTACGAGGATCGGCGCGTAGGCATTCATAGCCCCCGCTCCCTCCGTCCAGTCGTCCTTGACTGCAGATCGGAACCGACGGGTCACGCTGCGGTGAACCCGTGCTCCAGTTCCCGAGATCCACCTCATGTGAGGCAGTTCACAAAGCCTGGAACGAGCGCATCCTATGCCTGTCCGCTTGTGATCTGCGACACGCAGTTCAGGGAGAACTTTGTGATCTACGCCACCTCTTGAATGATGGCGAAGGTGGGCATGCCCAGATTTGTCAACGCAAAGGAGTCAAATGGTCACAACCAGTCGCATTCATCTGCGAATTAGCTGGTCAGAGCCGTACTCCTATATCAACTATGCCTTGTTCCATGCAAATTTCCTGGCGTCATGTTGACGTGTTATGGCGGCTCACTCGCAGGGGTGGCGGGGGGCGAACGCTCGCTTGACCCTTCGTTCACAAGCCCCGCGAGGATCAGGCGCCGGTCTCCCAGACCCAGGCCGCGATGCCGACCCGGTTCCGGGCGCCGATCTTGCGCTGGATCGCGGCGAGGTGGTTCTTCACCGTCCCGGCGGTGATGAACAGCTGCGACCCGATTTCTGCATTGGTCGCGCCGTCCGCAACCAGCTGGGCGACCTCCGTCTCACGGGCGGTGAGCTCCTCGACGAACGAGGGGCGCGGCCACCCGATCCGGCTCTGCTCGGCACGCCGACTCCGCGCGGCCCGCCCCTCGTCGCCGCCGCCCTCCCCCCGCTCGTTCTGCAACGACTCCTTCTGTTCCCGACTCCGCTCCTCGTTCTGGTCCCGCCCGGAGAGCTCCCGCAACAGCCTGACGGTGATCTGCGGGCTGATCAGCGCATCACCCGCGACCGCAGCCCGAACCGCCTCCGCCAGCAGCGTCGGCCCCGAGCGCTTCAGGAGGAAGCCGGCTGCACCGGACCGGATCGCCGTGTGCACGTACTCGTCCAGGTCGAAGGTGGTCACCACGACCACCCGGAACTCCCCACTCAGCTGCCGGGTCAGCTCCAGTCCGTCCATCCTCGGCATGCGGATGTCGGCGAGGATCACGTCCGGCCGGAGCCGACGGGCCGCCTCCACAGCCGCGGCACCGTCCGCGGCCTCACCCACCACCTCGATGTCCGGCTGGGCGTCCAGGATGATCCCGTACGCGCTGCGGATCGCGTCGTCGTCGTCGGCGAGCAGGACCCTGATGCTCATCGCCGCCCCTCCCGCGCTCATCGCCCTTCCAAGGGCATCGTCGCCTTCACCTGCCAGCCGCCGGCCTGGGCCCGTCCCGAGCAGAGCGTCCCGCCCAGCGCCTCGACTCTGGCCCCCAGCCCGGCCAGTCCACTGCCGCCCCGCACGACCTCACCCAGGCGTGGGCCGGACGGCTGTGGCCCGCCTCCGTCGTCCCGCACCAGCACCTCCAGCCGCCGGCCCTCGCGTCGCACCCGGACATCGACCACGTGTGCCGCGGGCGCATGCCGTCGGACGTTGGTGAGTGCCTCGACCACGATCCGGTACGCCGTCGCTGCGACCTCACGGGGAATGTCCTGGTCCGTCGGGGCGTCCAGCCGTACGACGGCTCCGCCGGACTCCGCGAACCTTTCCGTCAGGGAGGTGAGCTCGGCCAGGCCCGGCCGCGGGCCGCGCTCGGGCAGGTCCGCCTCGTCGCTGCGCAGCAGGCGGACGGTCCGGTCGAGCGAGGTCAGCGCCTGCTGCCCGGTCTGCTCTATCCGCTCGAAGAGCGCCGCCGCCCGGACCGGATCCGAGCCCGCGAGGACCATCCCCGCCTGTGCCTGAGCCACCATGCCGCTGACGTCGTGCGCCACGAAGTCGTGCAGGTCGTGGGCGAGTTCGAGCCGCTGAGCTCGACGGGCCGCCGCCACCGAACGCCGCCGGGCGTCGTCCATCCCCCGCAGGTAGAGCCCGACCAGCACCGTCGGCAGCGCCATGGCCGAGCCGAACCCGAAGAGCATCAGCCAGGACGCGGGCCCCGAGATCACCTCGAACCGGGACGGCCAGAGCGCCGCCGCACCACCGATCGTGTAGGCCACGGCGGCCGAGCGCCGGCCGCTCTCGATACGGAGCGTGAGCACCAACAGCAGGAGCAAGGAGGCGATTTCGGCCAGGCCGACCGCGCCCGCCCAACGATCCTCCTCCAGCCAGCGGCCGGCCGCCCAGACGCCGACGGTGACCCCCGCCGACGCCGATCCGGCGACCCCGGCCACGGCCACCACCCCGAACCGGGCCCGCGTCAGCCACCCGACCAGCAGCACCAGCGGGACCGCCAGCGAGAGCATCTGACTCATCGTCGCCTCCCTTCGTGCCGCAACCATACGAAGGCCCGGCTCTGCCGCGCCTCTGCCGATCGGCACATTTCCGCGTCCCGTTCCGAGTCCCGAGGAACCTGCCGATCGGCACTGCCGAGGGCCGTCGCCCCAGCGGCACGCTCATCCCGTCGGCCGGCCACCGGGGCCGTCCGGAGAGGAGCAGACCGCCATGACCGCGACCGCGCGCCGCACCACGACCGGGGCCGAGGCCCACGCCGCCGGTACCGGCCCGGCAGCCGGATCCCGTGCCCGCACCGCCGCCCCCGCGCCGCGCTGGGCCGAGCTCGCCGCCAAGGCCGCCGTCTGGACGACCGTGCCGTCCGGGCTGTGGCGGATCGTCCTGGGGCTGGGCATCCCGGTCGGCTTCAGCGGCGAGACGGCCGTGGCCTTCGACCGCCACACTCCGGGATGGGGCACCGTCTACGTCCTGGTGCTGAGCGGTCTGGCCGAGTTCCTGGCCTTCCTCACCCTCGGGCTGGTCCGGCCCTGGGGCGAGGTGGTGCCGCGCCGGATCCCACTGCTGGGCGGCCGAAAGGTCCGCCCGCTCGCCGCGATCGTCCCGGCCGCCCTCGGCTCCGCCGCCCTGACCTGGCTCGGTGCGACCGCTCTCTTCGGCGGCTGGGCGGCCGACATGAGCAGCCCGGATGCCCCCCACGGCCTCGCCGGGGCGGTCATGACCCTCTGCTACCTCCCGCTGGTCGCCTGGGGTCCCCTGGTCGCCGCGGCGACGTTCTCCTACGCCCGCCGGACGCTGGGACGCCGATGACGACCACTCCGGCGCCCTCTGCGCCTCAGCCCGTGGTTACGGGTTCCGTGTCCACCGCCCGCTCACCGTCCGCCGTGCGCGACCCGCCCCGGCCGGGCCCGGCGACGGTGCGGCGGCCCCACGCGGTGGCGACCAGCACCAGCGCACCGCCGAGCAGCCCGACCGGACCGAGGCGGTTGCCGGCGAGGGTGACGCCGAAGACGGCGGCCCAGAGCGGTTCGGTGCCGAGCAGCAGGCTGACCCGGGAGGGTGAGGTGTTACGGACTGCCCACATCTGCACGAAGAAGGCGAACAGCGTGCAGAGCAGGGCGAGATGCAGCAGCCAGGCCCACTGGGGCGGCCCGTACGAGGCGGCCACCGTCCACGGCAGCGGCCCGACGAACGGCGCGACCACGGCGAACACGGCAGTTGCGGCAGCGAGTTGGACCCAGGTGAGGGCCAGCGGATCGGCGCCCTCGATCGCCCTCATCCGGGACATCGCCAGCACGTTCACGGTTCGCACGACCGCGGCGCCGAGTACCAGCAGGTCCCCTGCCGTCGGGGCCTTCAGGCCGCCGTCCCCGGTGAGCAGGGCCACACCGGCCACCGCCAGCCCCGCCGCTGCGAGGAACGCCCGCGGCAACGGCGTCCGTGTGAGGGCGCTCTCCGCGAGCGGAGTGAACACCATGGTGAGACTGATGATCAGACCCGCGTTGGTGGCGGAGGTGTGCACCGCGCCGTACGTCTCCAGCAGGAAGATCCCGCCGAGTATCAACCCCAGGACCCCGCCGCCCAGCCACTCGGCGCGGACCATCCGGCGCAGCACCGGCCAGGCGACGACCCCCAGCAGCGGCAGCACCAGCCCGAACCTCAGTACCAGCATCGCCACCACCGTCCCCGGCTCGGCCACCTGCTGTACGGCCAGGAAGCTCGACCCCCAGACCACGGCCACCAGCAGCACCGGCAGATCACGAAAGAAGGACGAACCGCGCATGAACAGGACCCCTCCGGAGCGAACGGAACCGACGAGGAGATTCCCGTACGACGTCGGACGGATCTCGGGCCACTACAGGCCGGCCGGCTCAGGGCACCACAGCGGCCTTCCGAGGGGCCCGTCATCATTGCGTACCGACATGGCCGCGATCAACGGCTTTCCGTCGACGGGGCAAGGAGCCGACGCGCCAGAGGGCCGAAGTTCGGCGGGGTCACGAGGCCAGCAGCCCGTTGGCCGCGGCGATGGCCTCGATGTCGGCGGGGGTGCCGGACATGATGGCGCGGACGTGTTCCGTGACCAGCTCGACCGGCCAGTCCCACCAGGCCGCGCGCAGCAGCCGGTCGATGTCGGCGTCGTCGAAGCGGCGGCGGATCGGGCGGGCCGGATTACCCCCGACGACGGTGTAGGGCTCGACGTCGCCCGCGACCACGGCACCAGCCGCGATGATCGCCCCGTCCCCGATCCGCACCCCGGGCAGAACGGTGGCGCCGTACCCGAACCAGACGTCATTGCCGACGACGGTGTCGCCCCTGGTCGGGAGCCCGGTGACGATGTCGAGGGTCCGGTCGGTCCAGGTGCCGCCGAACATGGAGAACGGAAAGGTGGACACCCCGACGGTCGGGTGGGCGGCGCCTGCCATCAGGAAGCGGGTCCCGGTGGCGAGAGCGCAGTACTTGCCGATCACCAACCGCTCGGGACCGTAGGCGTAGAGGACGTTGCGTTCCTCGAAGCGGGTGGCACCGTCCGGGTCGTCGAAGTAGGTGTACTCACCGACCTGAATGCGCGGATCGGCGACCAGCGGACGCAGCAGGACGACGCGGTCGTGACCTGCGAGGGGGTGCCGGACGCTGGGGTCGGGGATGGTGGCGGCGGTCATGGAACTCCCTGAGAGGCCCGAGGGAAAGGAGAAACGCGACCAGAGTCGCATTAAGATGAGAATGACACGGCGAGGCCAACACGGCAACCCTTAACGCGACTGGAGTCAACTTTGAGCGAGGAACCCCGAACCCCCTTCAGCCGCCCCGGCGGCCGCAGCGCCCGCGTACGGGCGGAGGTCGTCACCGCCACGCTCGCCGAAGTCACCGAGAAGGGGTACGACGGACTGACGGTCGACGGCGTCGCCACCCGCTCCGGCGTGCACAAGGCCACCCTGTACCGCCGCTGGGGCGGAGTCGACGGCCTGATCGCGGAGGCACTGACCACCTCAGCCGACCAATCATGGCCACTCCCCGACACCGGCGACCTGGCCGGCGACCTCCGCCTGATCACCCACGAGGTCTTCGCCGTCTTCACCGATCCCGACCTGGGCCCGACACCGACCGCGCTGATCGCCGCCGCCCAGCGCTCCGACACCGGAGCGGCCGCCCTTCGCTCCTTCTTCACCGCCCGCCACCGGCAGGCCGCCGCCGTGGCCGAGCGCGCGATCGAACGCGGCGAGCTACCCGCGGGCACCGACGGCGCCGAGGTGATCCGAGCGGCGACAGCACCGCTCTACTACCGCCTTTTCGTCAGTGGTGAGCCACTCGACACCCGCACCGCGGAACGGGCCGCGGACGTCGCCGCCCTCGCCGCCCGCGCCGGGCTGTTCACCCCCGAGGCCGATTGACCACCCCGCCACACCCGCCGCCCTCCAGCACCCAGCACCCAACACCCAACACCCACCGCCCACCGCCCACCGCCCACCGCCCACCGCCCACCGCCCACCGCCCAGGCGACGCGACGCCCCACGGTGCCCGCCGCGCAACGCGTGCCCCGGACGTCTACCGCATCCACCCCCAGACATGGATGATGTCGCCATGACAACCAAGCCGTCCATCACCCCCCGGAAGGCCCGTCACGTGAAGCGCAAGCACTGGGCACTGCTCGCCGCCGCCACCACCCTGCCGCTCGTCGCGAGTACCGGTACGGCCGCTGCGGAGACACCGTCGGCCACCGGATCCGGCGCGGCCACGTCCGCCACCTGCACCTACACACCTGCGGTGCCGGCCGACAACTTCAAGGGCATCCCCGTCTTCGACGCCAAGAAGGCGGCCAAGCCGTACAGCGCGACCCTGAAGACCAGCCAGGGTGCGATCACCTTCAAAGCGCTGACCGCCGAGGCACCCTGCACCACGTTCTCGTTCCGGTTCCTGGCCGAGCACGACTACTTCGACCACAGCCACTGCCACCGCCTCACCACCCAGCGGATCTTCGTCCTGCAGTGCGGCGACCCGACCGGGACCGGCAGCGGCGGCCCCGGCTACTCCTTCCCGGACGAGAACCTGACCGGCGCCACCTATCCCGCCGGCACCGTGGCCATGGCCAACGCTGGTCCGAACACCAACGGCAGCCAGTTCTTCTTCGTCTGGAAGGACACCAAGCTCTCCCCCGCCTACACACCGTTCGGGCGGGTCACCGCAGGCCTGGACGTCCTGCAGAAGATCGCCGCCGGTGGCGAGGACGACCAGAACAACCCCGGCGACGGATTCCCCACGCTCCCGGTGAACATCCGCAACGTGAAGATCAGTTCCCGCTGAGCCCGAGCGCCGGCTCCCGTACGGTGGTCTGCGTCAGCTAAGCCGTACGGGAGCCGCACACATGGACAGCAGGATCTGGGAGAGCGTCGACCACCTGGTCGCCTGGCTGGACGGCGAGAGCCGGCTTTCGCCCGGGGAGGAACGCATGCTCCGCATCCTCAAGCTCTCCGAGGAGGTCGGTGAAGTCGGCGCCGCGGTGATCGGCGCCACGGGCCAGAACCCCCGCAAGGGCGTCACCCACACCTGGGAGGACGTCCAGCACGAGCTCTGCGACGTGGTCTTCTCGGCCCTGGTCGCCCTCCGCACGCTCACCCCGGACGCCGCCCGGGTCTTCGCCGACCGCCTCGCCTACGTCGAGCAGCGCTCCGCCGCCAGCCGCACCACACCTCCCGACCGGCCGGGCCCGACCGGCACCTGACGGTCCCGGCCCGGGCGCCGCCCCACTGCTCCGGCTCCGTCAGGCGTTCGGCGCGGCCTTTGCGAGACCGTTGATGATGCGGTCCATGGCGTCGCCGCCCTGCGGGTCCGTCAGGTTGGCGAGCATCTTGAGGACGAACTTCATCAGGATCGGGTGGGTCAGACCGCGCTGGGTGGCGAGCTGCATGACCTTGGGATTGCCGATGAGCTTCACGAAGGCGCGGCCGAGCGTGTAGTAGCCGCCGTAGACGTCCTTCAGGATGCGCGGGTAGGCCTGGAGGGCGCGCTCACGGCCTGCCTCCGTCACCCGGGCGTTGGCCTGGACGATGACCCCGGCCGCGATCTGGCCTGATTCCATCGCATAGGCGATGCCCTCGCCGTTGAACGGGTTGACCATGCCGCCCGCGTCGCCGACCAGCAGGAGACCGCGGGTGTAGTGCGGCTGCCGGTTGAAGGCCATAGGCAGAGCAGCGCCGCGGATCGGGTCGGTCATGTTCTCGGGGGTGTAGCCCCACTCCTCCGGCATGCTGGCGCACCAGGCCTTGAGGACCTCGCGCCAGTCCAGCTCACCGAAGGCCGGCGAGGAGTTGAGGATGCCGAGGCCCACGTTGGAGGTGCCGTCGCCCATGCCGAAGACCCAGCCGTAGCCGGGCAGCAGCTTGCGCTGGCCGGCGCGGGTGTCCCACAGCTCCAGCCAGGACTCCAGGTAGTCGTCGTCGTGGCGCGGCGAGGTGAAGTACGTCCGGTAGGCGACGCCCATCGGGCGGTCCTCGCGGCGGTGCAGGCCCATGGCGAGCGAGAGCCGGGTGGAGTTGCCGTCGGCGGCGACCACCAGAGGGGCGCGGAACGTCACCTCCCGCTTCTCCTCGCCGAGGCGGGCGGTGACGCCGACGATCCGGCCGGTCCGGTCGTCCAGCACCGGGCCGCTGACGTTGCACCGCTCGTAGAGCCGGGCCCCGGCCTTCTCGGCCTGACGGGCGAGCAGCTCGTCGAAGTCGGCGCGCTTGCGCACCAGGCCGTAGTCGGGGAAGGCGGACAGCTCCGGCCAGTCCAGCTCCAGCCGGACGCCTCCGCCGATGATCCGCAGGCCCTTGTTGTGGAGCCAGCCGTTCTCGGTCGACACGTCGATGCCCATGTCGACCAGCTGCTTGGTGGCACGCGGCGTCAGACCGTCACCGCAGACCTTCTCCCGAGGGAACGAGGTCTTCTCCAACAGCAGGACGTCCAGGCCCGCCTGGGCGAGGTAGTACGCGGTGGTGGAGCCGGCCGGGCCCGCACCGACCACGATGACATCGGCGGTGCTCTCCACGGGGCTGCCCGGCTTCGTCAGATCGGCTGCGGTCTCGGACACGGTGGGCACTCTCCTGGAGCTGCGTCTGGGGGACGGAGGCGTTGACCTCGGCAGTCTAGTTGCCGCCCCCGGAACCGGACCCGAGGGCGGCAGCACCGTTTCGCCGTCCGCCGGACCGTCGGCAGCTCGAAGCGGGGCCGGCGAAGGACCCGAAGCACGGCCCGCCGAAGAACCCGTCACACGGCCCGGCGAAGGACCCGCCACAGGCCCGTCCCCGCGGCGCCACCCGCTCCGACGGGACCCGGGCGGTGTGCCTCAACCGACCTTGTAAGCCCGGTGCATGGCGACGATCCCGCCGGTGAGGTTGCGCCAGGCGACCTTCGACCAGCCGGCCTCCTGAAGCTTCGCGGCCAGCGCAGGCTGGTCGGGCCAGGCCCTGATCGACTCGGCGAGGTAGACGTAGGCCTCCGGGTTGCTGCTGACCGCGGTGGCGACCGGCGGCAGTGCCCGCATCAGGTACTCGGTGTAGACGGTCCGGAACGGCGTCCAGGTCGGCGTCGAGAACTCGCAGATCACCAGCTTGCCGCCGGGCTTGGTCACCCGGTACATCTCGCGCAGCGCCGTGTCGGTCTCGTGGACGTTGCGCAGCGCGAAGGAGATCGTCACCGAGTCGAAGGTGCCGTCGGCGAACGGCAGCCTGGTGGCGTCCCCGGCGGTGAGTGCCAGCTCGGGGTGGCGGCTCTTGCCCTCGGCCAGCATCCCGACCGAGAAATCGCACGGGACGACCTTGGCGCCGGCCTCGACGAAGGGCAGCGAGGAGGTGCCGGTGCCGGCTCCGAGGTCGAGCACCAGGTCGCCCGGCCCGGCGGCCACCGCATCGGCCACCGCACGGCGCCAGGCGCGGGCCTGGCCGAGGGAGATCACGTCGTTGGTGCGGTCGTACTTGGCCGCGACGTCGTCGAACATGGCGGCGACTTCGTGCGGCTGCTTGTCCAGAGAGGCTCGGGTCACCACCCCATTGTTCACCCTGCCCCCCACCACCCGGGCAAGGGGGCACACCGGCCGGGACCGATCGGCCCCGCAGTGCCCCCGTCGATGTACCCGTGACCCGGCGCCTGCGGCCCGAACCCCACCCCTGTACCCGCGCCTGCACCCGCGCCTGCACCCGCGGCCCGGCCCGGCCCGGCTCGGCAGGCGCGCTCAGTGCAGCGCGCGCCGCCCGCCGGCCCGGCGCTTCCGGCGCGAGCGCTTGCCCTGCGTTATCGCCGGCATCCCGTCGGGCAGCGCACCCGCCGCGAGCGCGACGGTGCTGGCGAACCTGCCCGTGCCCGCCCGCACCGCGAGCTCCCTGCGGTGCCGGCGGATCCGCACCACACAGGCCAGGAAGAGGATCACCGCCACCGGCACGCTGAACCGGGCCAGACCGACGCCGACCGGCTGCGGGTAGGTGTCACCGCAGATCCGGACCGCGCCCGCGTCGTCCGCGGCATGCTCCAGGCAGACCGCGTCCCCGACCTTGGTGCCGTCCGCCAGCGGCAGCGCGGCGGCGGTGTGCGGCTGGCCGGAGACCCGGTAGCTGACGGTGGAGTACGAACCGCCTCCGGTGTTCAGCTGGGTGACGATGCCCTCGACTCTCACCGGGTGGGCGCCGATCCGGTCGGCCAGATCGGCCTGACGCCAACCGAGCAGGCACATGCCGACGGCCAGCACGGCGCTGAGCACGGCGGTGAGGTACCAGCCACGGCCCAACCGCGGAGCACGCGGCGGGGGGACGGTCGCGGATCGCATGGTTCCTGTCCTGGCTTGCCTTCGGGGCCTGGGACGAGGCCCCGCCGCCCGCGGTGACGGGCGGAGTGTGGTGAGGGTACGGAGTGAGCTGTCCGGGATCGTATCCGCTGGCAGGCCCTCAGGTCACGGCGAAGGGGGAATCAGACAGGACGGCAGGCAACGGAGTTCGGCGGCACACGGAGGAATTCCCGGGTGCACACGAAGGAAATCCCAAGCGCCGCATGGGAATGCGGCTACCCACGGGTAGCCGGGGCGTCAGCGCCGCCGGTACACCAACCGCCCGGCCAGCACGGTGGCCAGACAACTCCCGGGACGCACGACCACGGTCTCGGTCTCGGTCTCGGTCTCGGGCCCGGCGGCCTCACCGGCACCGGGCTCACCGGCCCCGACGTCACCGGCGCCGGCCTCAGCAGCTTCGGCCCCGAGCACCGCGAAGTCCGTGGAGGCCGTGCGGTCCGCGAACACCACGACGTGCGCGAACACCGCGAAGTCCGCCCGACCGCCCACCGCCAGCCGCCCGTACACCGCCTCGGCGAGCGGAAGTACGGCGAGCGGATCCAACGGGCCCTCGGCCCCCGCCGACCCGGGAGGCGCCGCCAGCGCGGTCAGCCCCGAGCGGGCCACCGCCGTGCGCACCGAGGCGCGCTCGAACGGCCCGGCCACCGCCGTCACGCCGCAGCCGAGCATCCGCTGCAGCCCGCGCCGGGCGCTCGCACCGCAGCGCGTCTCGTCGGCCGAGCCGGAGAGGGCGCCGGGCACCGGTGCGTCCCCCACCCCCTCGCGCGGGTCCGGGTGGTACGCGTGTTCCAGCAGCCGGTGCCCGTACGGATTGCACAGGCCGGGCGTGAGGACCGCCGCGCCCCAGTCGCGCAGCCGGGCCCCGGGGTACGCGGCCGCGAGTTCCTCGCAGGGGCCCAGGGCCGCGATCCGGCCGTCCCGCACCAGCACCGCCCCGTCGGCGGCGGACGGGGCGGCGGGGTCGGCCGGATCGGGCAGCACGAGGGCCGCCCGGTGCAGGGTCATGACCAAGGGGCGCTCAGCGGTTGTCGAGGATCTTCAGCTCGGGGTGCGCGGTGCCGCCCTCGATCGCGGTGGAGGCGATGTGCGAGGCGATCCGCGGGTCGACCGGGTCGTCGGCCGGGTCGTCCAGCACCCGCAGGTGCTCGTAGGTGGTCGAACGCTGGGCCGGGACGCGGTCGGCGGCCCGGATCAGGTGGATCAGCTCGGTGAGGTTGGAGCGGTGCTTGGCGCCGGCCGCCGAGACCACGTTCTCCTCCAGCATGACCGAGCCGAGGTCGTCCGCGCCGTAGTGCAGCGACAGCTGGCCGGCCTCCTTGCCGGTGGTCAGCCAGGAGCCCTGGATGTGGGCGACGTTGTCGAGGAAGAGGCGGGCGATCGCGATCATCCGCAGGTACTCGAAGACCGTCGCCTGCGTCGACCCCTTCAGGTGGTTGTTCTGCGGCTGGTAGGTGTACGGGATGAAGGCGCGGAAGCCGCCGGTGCGGTCCTGCACGTCGCGGATCATCCGCAGGTGCTCGATCCGCTCGGCGTTGGTCTCCCCCGTGCCCATCAGCATGGTGGAGGTGGACTCCACGCCCAGGCCGTGCGCCGCCTCCATGATCTCCAGCCAGCGCTCGCCGGACTCCTTGAGCGGCGCGATGGCCTTGCGCGGACGCTCCGGCAGCAGCTCCGCGCCGGCGCCCGCGAACGAGTCCAGGCCGGCCCGGTGGATCCGGGTGATGGCCTCCTCGATCGACACGCCCGAGATCCGCGACATGTGCTCGACCTCGGAGGCGCCCAGCGAGTGGATCACCAGCTGTGGGAACTCCGCCTTGATGGCCGAGAAGGCGCGCTCGTAGTACTCGACACCGTAGTCCGGGTGGTGGCCGCCCTGGAACATCACCTGGGTGCCGCCGAGCTCGACCGTCTCCGCGCAGCGGCGCAGGATCTCGTCGAGGTCGCGGGACCAGCCCTTGTCGCTCTTCGGCGGCACATAGAAGGCGCAGAACTTGCACGCCGTCACACACACGTTGGTGTAGTTGATGTTGCGCTCGATGATGTACGTCGCGATGTGCTCGGTACCGGCGTAGCGGCGGCGGCGCACGGCGTCGGCGGCCGAGCCGAGCGCGTGCAGCGGCGCCGAGCGGTACAGCTCCAGCGCCTCCTCCGGGGTGATCCGGCCGCCGGCCGCGGCCCGGTCGAGCACGGCCTGCAGGTCGGTGCTGGGCGCATCGAGGGTGGTCGCTGCGAGCTCGGACACCTGTCGGCCTACTCTCTCTCGGTACCGCGTTCGCACGACGGTCTTGGGTGGTTCCTGGTACGGCCGAACCAGCCTACGCCAGCGTCCTGCGGGGCCCGCGCCAGGCCTCACGACACCTTTCGCATGGTCCCGGAGGGGTTGCCGGCGGCGGGGTCGACGGAGGTGAAGCGGATCGTTCCGTCGTTCTGCAGGGTGAGCGTCTCCGAGCTGGACCCGCCGCTGCATGCCCCGGGGAAGGAGGAGCGGACGAGCCTGGAGGTGAAGACCAGCTTGTCCGGTGACACCGAGTCGAGGCGCCAGGTGCCGTCGCAGCTCACCGAGATCAGGCCGGTGACCTCGTTCCGGCTCGTGACGGCGTCCTGCCCGATCCCGGCCGGGACGATCGTCAGGGTGGTCGCGCCGGCGGGCAGGCCTCTGGCGGTGGTCATCTCGCCGCGCCAGGTACCGAGGAACGCGGCCGGAACCGCGCTCGGGCCCCCGGTCGTGGCGGTGATGGCGGGCGTCGTCGCCACGCCGGTGTCGCCGGGTGCGGTCGCCGTCGGCGCGTCCGCGCGGGGCGACGGCGGCGGCTCGGTGGTGCCGGCCGGGGAGGTCGACGTGATCTCGGCGGCCTGAGCGCTCCCCGGATCGGACTTCCCCAGCCACTGGTAGAGGCCGTAGCCACCACCGGCGAGGAGCAGCACGGCGGCCACTGCTCCGGCGACCGCGGCCGGACCTCGCCCGCCCGACCGGTCCTGCTCCGACGTCGACACCGGCCCGCCCCCGGTCAGCCCGCCCCCGGGAACCCCGCCCCCGACCGGAACGCCCTCCCCGAACGTGGGCGTCCGTACCGCCCGTCCGTCCGCCGGCCCCGATCCGAACCCCGACAGCGACGCCGTCCCCGCCCCCGGCCCCGCCCCCGGCCATGACCCCGCCCCCGGCACGGGCTCCGACCCGAACCCCGCGCCACCACCCGCATCGCCACCGCCACCGCCACCGCCCGCACCAGCCTCACCGAGCCCCGCATCCTGCTCCCCCTCCAGGTCCAGCAGCTCGACCGCACTGCGCCCGACCGCCGCCGCCAGCTCGGGCGGCAGCCACCCGCCGCGCCCGAGCCGGAGGGTGGCCGCGCCGTCGGCGTCCAGCCGCTCCCGCAGCTGCTGCGGAGTCGGGCGGGCCGCAGGGTCCTTGGCCAGGCACGCCAGGACCACCGGGCGGAGCGGCCCGGACAGGCCGGACAGGTCGGGTTCCTCGTGCAGCACCCGGTAGAGCAGCACCGCGACGCTCACCCCCTCACCGAAGGGGTGCACCCCGGTGGCCGCGAAGGCGAGGACCGCGCCGAGGGAGAACACGTCGCTCGCCGGCCCGGCGGGCAGGCCGTTCGCCTGCTCGGGCGACATGAAGCCGGGCGAGCCGACCACGTAGCCGGACTGGGTGAGCCCGCTCGTCGCGTCGAGCGCGCGGGCGATGCCGAAGTCGATCAGACGCGGCCCGTCGAGGGTGAGCAGCACGTTGGACGGCTTGACGTCGCGGTGCACCAGTCCGAGCCCGTGCACGTGGCCGAGTGCCTCGGCCAGCCCGACGCCGAGGGTCCGGACGGCGGGCTCGGGCAGCGGCCCGAAACCGCGGACGGCGTTGCCCAGTGCGGGTCCGGCGACGTAGCCGGTGGCCACCCAAGGGTGCTCGCCCTCGGTGTCGGCATCCAGCACCGGCGCCGTCCAGGTACCGCCGACCCGGCGGGCCGCCGCGACCTCCTGCCGGAAACGGGCGCGGAACTCGGCGTCCTCGGCCAGTTCGCCGCGGACCACCTTGACGGCCACCGTTCGGCCGCCGGCCGTCCGGCCGAGGTAGACCCGACCCATCCCGCCCGCGCCGAGGCGCCGCAGCAACCGGTAGCCACCCACCTGGCGCGGGTCGTCCGCCCCCAGTGCCTGCATTCCCGCACGCTCCCCTCGACCCGCCGGCCCGCACGATCCACGAGCGGACCGCGAGCAGACCGTACCGGGCGGGGAGGCGTCGGAGCGTCAGAACCTGCGGCACGCCCCCTGTCGGGTCGGCCACCCGGCCCAGCCCCGGACCGGACCGCCCCGGACCGGACCGCCCCGGACCGGACCACGCCGGACGGGACCGGACCACACCGGACCGGACCACGCCGGACCGGACCGCACCGGCCCTCCGCCTCAGGCCACGACGGAGGCCGGCTCCAGCGCCGGCGCCACCACCGGCTCCAGCAGCCTGACCCGGACGTCCTGCGCGAAGCCGCTGTCGTGCGCGACCCGGCGGGCGAACTCGGTCATGCCCGCCAGCTGCCGCTCGCCGAGCGAGAAGTCCAGCGCCTCGCTGAAGTACCGTTCCAGCACGCCGGCGTCGAACGCCTCCCAACGGGCGGCCTGTGCAGCCACCTCGCGGGCCTCCACCAGCGAGAGGTCACGGGACTCCAGAAAGGCCCGGTGCACCGCTGCGGTCAGGGCCGGGCGGCGCTCGGCGAAGTCGCGGCGGGCGGCCCAGACGGCGAAGACGAACGGCAGCCCGGTCCACTCCTTCCACATCGCGCCCAGGTCGTGCACCGCGAGGCCCTGTGCGGCCGCCTGCCCGAGGTAGGCGCGCAGCGCCGGGTCGCCGATCAGCACGGCGGCATCGGCCTCGGCGAGCATCGCGTCCAGGTCGGGCGGGCAGCTGAAGTACTCCGGTCGGACGCCCTCGCGCTCCTCCAGCAGCAGGCGCGCCAGCCGGACGGAGGTCCGGCTGGTCGAGCCGAGGGCGACCCGGCGGCCGTCCAGCTCGGACAGCGGGAGCTTGCTGACGATCACGCAGGACATCACCGGGCCGTCGCTGCCGACCGCGATGTCCGGCAGGACCAACAGTTCGTCCGCGTGCCGCAGGTACTCCACACAGGTGATCGGACCGATGTCGAGAGAACCGCCGACCAGTTGGTCACTCAGCTTCTCGGGAGTGTCCTTGGTGAGATCAAGATCGAGCAGATTGCCGGTCCTGGCCAGGCCCCAGTAGAGAGGGACGCAGTTCAGGAACTGAATATGCCCTACCCGCGGCCTGACCGGGGTGTTCTCCTCGGGCTCCTGCGTTTCCGCATCCGGTACCGACACTGCGCCGCTCCCTCGCTGTTCGTGCGCGCCACCCCCGCAGCGTATGCCCGCTGATCCGGACGCCCCTCACCGGCCTGTACGACACGCCCACGGGCCTTACGACACGCACCGTCCGCCCCGCAAGTCACCCCTGGTCGTCACAGCGACCGCATGCTAGCGTTGCCCTCAGTTGCAGTTTGATTCCCCTTGCAGTACTTGAAGCCTGCGGAGCATGTAACCGCAGGCTTTTTGTAGTTTTTCAGCAATATCGAAAAACTCCGGACCCGTCCGGAGGCAGGGCGATCAGCGCAGCGGACCGGGCACCACACGGTGTGGTCCCCAACACGTCCCTCGCAAGGAGAACGGCATGGCTCAGGGAACCGTCAAGTGGTTCAACGCTGAGAAGGGCTTCGGCTTCATCGCCCAGGAGGGCGGCGGCCCCGACGTCTTCGTCCACTACTCCGCCATCAACGCGAACGGTTTCCGCTCGCTGGAGGAGAACCAGGCGGTCACCTTCGACGTCACCCAGGGCCCGAAGGGCCCGCAGGCGGAGAACGTCACCGCTATCTGATCATCCTCTGATGACCTGATCGCTCGGGACCCTCTCGGGTCCGCCGGCGGCCCTGCGGCCGTCACCATGAGCACAAGAGCAGTACCCAAGGGGGCCCGCCGTTCGGTGGGCCCCCTGCCTTTCGCCTCTGCGTGCCCGGGTCGGACCGCGCGCCTGTGTCAGGCCGGGAGTGTCCAGCGCTGGTTCACGCCCGCGTGGCAGTCCCAGATGATCAGCCGACTGAAGTCGGCGGTACTCCCGTACTGGACGTCCAGGCAGCGGCCGGAGACGGGGTTGACCAGCGTGCCGTCCGCGCGGGCCTGCCAGCGCTGCGCGCCGGTGCCGTTGCAGGCGTAGAGCTGGACCGGGGTCCCGCCGTCCGTCCAACCGTTCGTCACGTCCAGGCACTTGCCGAAGGCCCGCAGTGTGTCGTCCTGCTGGACGGTCCAGTCCTGTGCCCCGGTGGAGTTGCAGTGGTACAGCTGGACGGCGGTGCCGTCGGCCGTCGCCGCCCGGTTGACGTCCACGCACTTCCCGGCCAGTCCGGTGACCGGGCCGCTCGGCCTGGGGGTGTGCCAGCGCTGCTCGGCGGCGGAGCCGCAGTCCCGCAGGAGCAGCCGGCCGGCCGCAGGCTGCAGGCAGCGGCCCGAGGCCCGGTGCAGGATCGTGGTGTCCGGCCGGACCGTCCAGCTCTGGGCCGCGGCGCCGGTGCAGGGCCATAGCCGGACGGCGGCGCCGTCGCCGGTTCCGGCCGGCTGCAGGCAGCCGCCCGCCATCCCGATCGAGCCGTCCGAGCCGACCGTCGCCTCCTGGACCGCCGTGCCCTCGCAGCCGGACGTCCGCACCGCCTCGTCGGCGTCGGCCGCGGCGGCACCGGCGTCCAGGCAGGCGCCGTCGGAGCCGGTGATCCGGCCCGACCAGGTGGAGACGGCGGCCGAGGCCGCGACCTCGACGGCGCCGCTGAGCCGTGGCGCCCGGGAGGACGACCCGACCGTGATGCCGTACCGCCCGCCGGGCACCTGCCAGCCGTGGACCTGCGCGTCCCAGGTGGCGAAGGAGGACCGGTCGAGCCGCAGTGTCACGTGCTGGGAGCGGCCGGGGGCGAGGGTGAGCTTGTCGAACGCCTTCAGCTGCTGCGGGGGCTCGCCGGCCGCCGACGGGAAGCCGACGTACAGCTGGGGCACCTCGGTGCCGGTCCGACTGCCGCGGTTCGCGACGTCGAAGCCGACCTGGACCAGCCCGGCGGCGTCCGGCCCGGTCACGGTGAGGCCGCTGTAATCGAAGGAGGTGTACGAGAGGCCGTGGCCGAAGGGGAACAGCGGCGCCACCCCGGCCCGGTCGTACCAGCGGTAGCCGACCTCCAGCCGCTCGGTGTAGTGGTAGGCGCCGTCGGTGCCCGGGTACTGGTCGGCACCGCGGATCGGCGTCGCCGCCGCCGAGACCGGGAAGGTCACCGGGAGGCGGCCGCCCGGGTCGGCGTCACCGAACAGCACGTCGGCGAGCGCGGTGCCGCTCTGCTCGCCGGGGTACCAGGCCGCCAGTACGGCCGGGACGGAGTCCAGCCACGGCATCACCACCGGGCCGCCGGTGTCGAGCACCACGACGGTCCGCGGATTGGCCCGGGCGACGGCGCGGATCAGCGTGTCGTCGGCCGGCGTGAGGTCCAACGACGGCCGGTCCTCGCCCTCGCGCTCCTCGTCACCGACCACGACCACCGCGACGTCCGCGGCGGCGGCCACGGCTGCCGCGGCGTCGGCGTCGGCACCGGTGTGGTGACGGACGGAGACGCCCGACCCCGCCCGCGCGGTGATCCCGCTGAGCGGCGAGACGGTGTACTCGGGGTACGGGGTGACGTGCGAGGAGCCGTAGCCGCCGGTGTAGGCCCGGTCGGCCCAGGGACCGATCACGGCGACCGACTTCAGCCGGGCGGCGTCCAGCGGCAGCGCGGCGCGCTCGTTCTTCAGCAGCACCGTGCCGGCGACAGCCGCCGCGCGGGCGTCCCGGGCGCCGGCACCGGGGTCGGCCTCGGCCGTCCGGCCGCCGTCCAGGGCGCCGCTGCGGACCATCAGCCGCAGCACCCGGCGCACCTGGTCGTCCAGGACCGCCGGTGCGAGCCGGCCGTCGGCCACCGCACCCGCCAGCTCCGAGAAGTAGGTGGAACCGCCGAACTCCTGGTCCAGCCCCGCCGCGGCGGCGTTCACGGCGGAATGGGTGGCCGGGTAGTCGGAGCCGACCGCGCCGTCGAAGCCCCACCGGCCCTTCAGCACGTCCCGCAGCAGCGGGAAGTGCTCGCAGGCCCAGATCCCGTCGACCGGGTTGTAGCCGCACATCGCCGACCAGGCCCGGCCGTCCTGGACGGCCGCCCGGAAGGCCGGCAGCTCGATCTCCTGCAGCGTCCGCTCGTCCACCTCGGAGCTGTACGACTGACGGTTGTCCTCCTGGTTGTTCGCCGCGTAGTGCTTGACCTGCGCCGCGACGCCCTGCGCCTGGATGCCGCGCACCTCGGCGGCGGCGATCCGCCCGGCGAGGAACGGGTCCTCGCCCAGCGTCTCGAAGTTCCGTCCGCCCTGCGGCACCCGGACGATGTTGACCATCGGCGCGTACAGCACGTGGTAGCCGCGGGCCTTGGCCTCACGGCCCAGCACCGCGCCGTAGCCGGCCGCGAGGTCCGGGTCGAAGGCGGCGGCCAGCGCGACCGGGGCCGGCATCGCGGTGGCCGGCTGCCCGTCCCGGACGCCCGCAGGCCCGTCGGTCAGCAGGAGCGGCGGGATGCCCAGCCGGGGCACGCCCTCGACGTAGCCCACCGAGTGCACGTCCTGCGGGGCCCAGATCCCTTGCAGCAGTGTCGCCTTCTCGTTGGTCGTCAGCTGCCCGAGCAGCGACTCGACCCGCTGTTCCAGCGACGGCGCCGATGCCGACGCAGGGCCCGGCACGGCAGCGGACGACGGCGAGGACGAGGACGAGGGCGAGGACGAGGCGGACGACGACGGGGGTGCGGACGGAGAATCGGCGGACGGGGATGTGACGGACGGGGATGTGACGGACGGGGATGTGGGCGCGCCTGCGGAGGTCACGGCGGGCGTCGGGGTGGCCGTGGGGGCGGAGGAGTCGGCGGACGCGGGGGCGGGGGTCGCACAGGCGGCCAGCAGGCAGCCGCCCAGTCCGGCGACGAGGATTCGCGTACAGGAGGAGATGCGTCGCATGGTGCACCGATCGGCGTGGGGGGCGCGTGGGGGAACGCCGAGATAGCGACCTCGCGGTCCGGCTATCTGACGGTATGTCATATATAACCGCCCGCCACCTGCCCGAACCGTACTCCGCCCACTTCGACGGCGTGTCCGCGACGCGTTCCGCCCACCGGCACTGCGCATCCGAACCGGCCGAGCCACCCGTGCCCGCCGTGCACTCCCGCACCACGCCCGCGGCCCTCCGCCGCTCCCCCGCATCGCCCCGCCGGCCCACTGCGCGCCCCCACCGCGGGCACGGCGGCAACGCGGACGCCCGCCCCCGGCGCCGGGCGGCGCGGGGGCTGGCGTCCGTGAACCCGGGTCAGGCGGCGGCCGGGGCCGCCTCCTCGCCCGACGCCTGGGCCGGGACCGAGGCCGCGGCCGAGGCCGAGCCGTCGAGCAACTCGCCGGTCGGGTTGCCGTAGGCCGCCAGGTCGAGGGTCTTCTCGCGGGCGGCGACCAGGATCGGCACGACGGCCTGACCGGCGACGTTCGTAGCTGTACGCTGAACACCTACGTCACGCAAAGTGATCATCTGCGTTCAGGGGGTGGCCATGCCCAAGGCTACGCGGGTCGGTATCTACGTCCGCATCAGCAAGGACCGCAAGGGACAGGAACTCGGCATCCAGCGCCAGGAGAAGGCCTGCCGGGAGTTGTGTGACCGCCTCGGGTGGACCGTTCTGAAGGTCTACCCGGAGAACGACATCTCGGCTTCCACCACGAGTCGGAAGCCGCGCCAGGTCTACACCGAGATGATGAAGGACGCGCGGTCCGGCGTCATCGATGCCATCGTCGTCTACTCGATCGACCGTCTCACCCGCCGCATCACCGAACTGACCAACTTCCTGGAGGAGCAGAAGGAGTACGGCTTCGCGTTTGCCACCACGGAGGGCGAGGACACGTCCAGCGCCTCCGGCCGCATGATCCTCACCATCAAGGGAGCGGTGGCTCAGCAGGAGACCGAGCGCATGTCCGAGCGAATCAACTCGGCTCTGCTGCAGCGCCGGGAGAAGGGGAAGCCCCACGCCGGCGGGCCCCGTGTGTTCGGGTTCGAGCCGGACTCCGGGTTCCAGCGTCTCGTACCGGAGGAGGTCGAGCTGATCCGGCTCGGCTACGAGATGCTCATGGACCGCAAGACGCCGGGCGAGGTCGCCCGTGTCTGGAACGACAAGGGGGCGAGGTCATCGGGGAGCGGGACCATGTGGACCCTGCACAAGGTCAAGCGCGTGTACCGGTCCGAACGTCTCGGCGGCATCATCACCTACAAGGGGCAGGTGCTCGGCGACAGCATCTACCCGCACCCCCTCACGAAGGAGGAGTGGGAGAACATCCAGACCGTCCTGGACAGCCGCGCGACCCCGGTGGCGCAGGGATCGGGGAAGCGGAAGCACCTCTACTCGGGCTTCCTGGAGTGCGCCAACTGCAACGTCCCGATGGCGGTCCAGTGGACCAGCGACAAGACCCGGACGTTCCGCCAGACCCGTTGCCAGCCCGGCCGAACGGGGGCCGACGGCCGGATCGGGTGCGGCAAGGTCAGCCGGGCGTACACGTGGATCGAGGACCGGCTCAACGAAGTCGTCGAGGCGGCGCTCATCGCCCGTCAGCCCAAGATCACGCCTCTCCAGTCCGGCGTGGATCTGACCGGCGAGATCTCCCGGCTTGAGGAGCGAATCCGACTGCTGCGCCTCCGGTGGAAGGAGCAGAAGTTGGAGGACGAGGACTACTTCGACGCCTTGGGCCATCTGCGCACCGAGTTGCAGTCCTTGCGGGCCCAGGAAGCCGCCGCCGCGGTCGCGCAGTCCCAGACCGAGGTGGATGCACTCGCGGTCTGGCGCGATGACACGATGCAGAACCTCGAACGTCGCCGGGCGATCGCCGCCACCGTGATCGCGAAGGTCGAGGTCTACAGCATCGGGCGAGGCCGGCGGAAGCCGCCGGAGATCGACTCGATCAGGGTCATTCCGGTTGGCCAGCAGTCCCCGGCGGAGGGGCACACGCCCGCCGACGATCACTGACGTATCCCGCCACCACCCCGGAGAGCTGCTCGTCGTAGTCCTCCGGGGGTACCCACCTCGAAAGGATCTCCGCGATCCAATCGGCCACCGCGCCGCTTTCCGGGAGAGTCATGACCGCTCGCCCGCCGACTGCCTGGCGATCTCCCGGTTGGCGGCGAGATCTTCGGCGATGCCGGCGGCAAGGAGCGCTTCGGCGGGAGTGTGACCGGTCCCGACGAAACGCCAGGCGGATTCGGTGATCGTCGTGTCGTCCCAGTCGGTGTACAGGTCGCGGACACCGGCCAGGGTGCGGGCGTGATCGGCCCGGTCGGCCCGGAGTTGGCCGTAGGTAGTGGAGTAGGCGCGGGTCTTGGTGAGGCAGTGGCCCCGGTAGCCGAGCATGTGGGCCCAGGCATGCAGTCGGAGGTGCCGTAGTTCGGGCAGGTCGCCGAGACGCCAGGCCGTGGCGATGAGCGCCCGGACGTGGGAGGTGACCCGCAGCGCCCGAATCTCCGCCAGCGACTCGATCCGTCGGTCGACGGCCCCCGCGCTCTCGACGCTCTTGCTCGTGTACTTCGCGACGTACGCGGCCACGGCGTCGTCCGTGAGCCTGCCGCCGTCGCTTCCGGCGAGCGGGTGGGCGTCGAGCTGGGTGCCGAACCTCAGTCGGCCGTCGCCGTACGCCGCGGACCAGGGAAGAGTGAGCGCCACAGCCGCCGCGGCTGACCGGACGGTCTCCAGGAGAAGATCGGTGCTCGCCCACGACGGAGGATGCGAGGCCGGACCATCGGGACCGTCCAGGCGGACGACCGCGTGGAAGTGGATCGCACCGCGCCTCTGATACTCGGCGACCTTGGCGGCCGAGACGCGGGTCAGCCGACGGATCTCGCCGCGGCCGACGCCCATCCGGGCGGCGAGGTGGTGGTAGAGGTTGTCACGGAACGCCTTCCACAGGACCGGCGCGGAGGCGTTCCACAGGATGTGGCCCGGATAGTCGTAGCAGGCGGTGCACAACGGCTGCCCGACGAGGACGTCCGTGGCCGGGTGGGTGCTGCCGCAGCCGTGCCGCCCGCTGTGTTCGCAGCGCCCACGCCGGGCCGGGTGGCAGGCGCCGACTCGGTGGACCCGGCCGAACGAGGGGGCGGTGAGAGTGACGAACAGGCGGGGGTGGGTCCGTACGGAGTCCGGGATTCCCTTGCCGCCGGTGAGCCCGGCGCGGACCAGGTGGAAGGTGTCGCCGCTGTGCTCGCGGGAGCAGGGTGCGCAGCGGGAGGCCCGCCGGTTGCGGCAGCGCACGGCGAGTCGGCCGTTCGGCTCGGTGGCCGTTGTGTAGTGGCGGAGGATTTCGCCGGTGTCGGAGGCGAGGGCGGTGGTGTGTCCGGCGAGGTAGACCGGTACTGCGCAGCCACCGGTGGCACGGATCTGGTCGAGCCAGCGTGCCAGGTCGGGCATATCACCGAGGCGGACGAAGTCTGTTTCGACTTCCGATAGTTGGCGCAGCCGCGCCTCCCGGTCGAGGAAGGCGCGGCGTGCGGTGGGGTCGGTGTACGGGTTGATGCCGGGTTGGGTCATGGCGGATGTCTCCAGGGCCAGGGTTCGCCGGGCCCCGGCCGGGCCAGACATGCATCGGCTCGGCCGGAGTCCTGGTGGGGGCGGGCGGCGGGGGCGGTTGGGCCGGTTGGCACGTTGATCACGTCCTTCAGGTGGTGTGGGTGAGGCCCTGGACGATCCAGGTCACGACATGGATGACCGGGTCGGTCCAGCCGATGCGGTCGAGGTAGATCCCGAGCAGGCCGACCAGCACGACCTGCCAGGTGCGCAGTTCGCCCGAACGGACCAGGAGGAAGGTGACGACCGCGAGAATGACGATCAGGACTGCGGTGGTGTCCATCAGACGTAGACCCCTTCGTCCGACTCGTCCGCCGCGTGGAGGCCGGGCCAGGAGGGGGCGAGGCGTGCGTGCTTCCTGGCGGCGCGACGGGCCTGTTCGGGGGTGATGTGGATGGAACGCGCCCTGATCCACTGGCCGTCGGTGTCCGCCGTGATGGCGACGCCCTGTTCAGCGAGGGTGATGCGCTGAGCAGCGGCCAACGCGTCCTTGTTCAGGTCGCCGAGCGCCATCTCCGCCGTGCCTTCGTCGCTCACGCGGTGGCAGACGCGGCCGGCCAACTGGGCCCGCAGGGCCGTGACGCCGGGGCCAAGGTCGGATCCGACGCGTTGCCCCGCGATCACGAGGTGCACGCCCAGGGCGGCGCCGAGTTGGGCGAGCCGCAGGAGGTGGGTCGAGATCTCTCCGACTTCGGCCTTATCGTCCCTGGTGGCGACGAGGTACAGCTCCGCCACCTCATCCACGATCACGACGATGGGCGACTTACGGAGCTTGGCCGGAAGGTCCCACACCGATCGGGCCCCGACCGAGCGGCACAGTTGCATGCGCGCCTCGGTCTCCGCGACGAGGTCGGCCAGGAGGCGTGCGGCCTCGGTCCGCGTCGATGCCAGCGCCGACAGCCTGTCTTCGAACAAGGACAGCTCCATGCCGCCCTTGAGGTCGATGCCGAACAGGGCGACGCGTTGCGGGGCAAGTTCCTTGACCAACGCGGCGACCAGCGTGGACTTGCCGGAGCGGGTGGCGCCTACGATCAACCAGTGCGGCGCGCGGCGCAGGTCGATCACCCAGGCTCGACCGTCCTCCAGCAGTCCGACGACCGCCCGAAGGGGTCGTTCGCGCAGCCGGTACGGCAGCACCGGGGCCACGAGCGGGTCCCAGGCCAACGCGGACAGCGTCACGAAGCCGCGCTCGCTGGAGAACAGCCGTACCGAATGCACTCGCCAGGTGTGGGTGAGGGCTTCGACGGTCTCGCAGTAGTGGTCCGGTGTCTGTCCGGGGTGGAGGCGCACGGTCACCTCCAACCCACCGCGTCGCAGTTTCGGGAGTCCGATGCGAGGAGGAACGGGCCGGAGGGGATCGCCCCGCACTGCCATCCCGCCGACCACGGCCCGTGCGGGGCGGCGCGCCACGGCCAGGCCGAGGTTGGTCGTCAGCCGGCGCCAGGTGAGAAGGACCCGGATCAGGGCCGCGGGGTAGCCGAGCAGGCACCACCACAGGTGGGGGTGAGTGCGCCGAAGGCCAGGGGCGATGCTCAGCCCGATCAGGACCACGGCGAGGAATCCCAGCCAGAGAAGCTGAAGCACGGACACGCTCATCCCCCGTTCTCCATCGCGGTGTTGTGCGCCTCGGTCTCCAGGTCGCGGGCCTGGCCAACGGCCTTGGCGGCGAGGCCCGCGATGTGGTCGAAGAGCTGGGCACCGCTGTCGTCCGGGGCGAACGGGTCAATCTCTTCGGCGAGGTCTCCGAGTTCGCGCAGGAGGCCCCGGAGCCGGACTCGGTTCGCGCCGCCCATCAGGAGTCGGAACCCTTGCGCGAAGCGGCCGGGGCGGCCGGGGCCGGCGCAGGGGTGATGGAATCGGCACGGAAGGACAGGCCGTGCCGGTCTCCCATGGCCCAGGAGAAGGCCGTCAGGCCGGTGACGTGCACCTGAACGCCTTCGACGACACCGGCGGGCTCGCCCGAGACGCTGATCTCGATGATCGAGGCCCGCCGACCGTCCTGCCGTACGGCAACTCCGACCGTGTACACGGTCTGGCCGTCACGGTCCTTGCGCACCTCACCGGTTTCTCGGTTCGCCACCCGCGCCTCAGGAGCAACGATGCAGGTCATCGTGCCGAGCCGGGTGCCATCAACGGGAATGGACTGCATGAGCGCACACTCCAAGGTCACAAAGGCCGCATGACGTCAGTCGTCAAACGTACTTACCTTTGCTCTCTCGATGATGCGCCGCCTTGACGCCCAAGCGCAAGCGATTCATGCTTACGTTTAACGCCTAGCGACTGACGACAGACTCACTGCATGCGGCCCGAGCTGGGCAGACGACCACAAACGAACGCTCGAAAGCACACGCGCGAGGCGGGCGAGGCGCCCGCACCAAGGGGTCAACCACGATGGCGATCATCCGAAACGAGGCGCTGCACAAGCAGGTGGCCGCGGCCATGAGGCAGTCCATCGCCTCAGGCGAGTGGCCGCCCGGCACCCAACTGCCCACCGAGACGGATCTCGCGGAGACGTACGGTGTCTCCCGACCAACCGTCCGGCTCGCCGTGGCAGCTCTCCGCAACGAGGGCCAGTTGGACGTGAAGCAGGGACGCGGCACCTTCGTCCGGACCACCGTCCACGGCCCCGCCGGCACTGTCGAACGCACCATCACCCTCAGCGGCAGCCACTACGAGACGCCCACCGACACGTGGTTCGGGCACGGCGAAGAGCCGACCGTCTACCGCACGCGCACCGACGCCATCACAGCCCCGCTACTGGAGATGGGCGAGGGCGAGATGATGCTCGGCTGTGACCGCCTGATCGCCAACCCGGCAGGCGAGGGGCGCGCGCTGCACCGACTGCTGCTCCCCATGGAGCGCATCGAGGACACCCCGCTCAGCCAGCAGCCCACCGCCACCCCTGCCGAGGCGTACGCGATCCTGGCCGCCGCCGGCCGCGAACTCACCTGGCGTGACCGGGTCAGCGCCCGCGTCCCCCAGCCCGACGAGCGCGAGGCTCTTCGCCTCTCCGAGGCCGCTGTCCTACTGGTCGTGCACCGCGTCACCTACGACGAGGTGTCGAACCTCCCTCTCATGGTCGAAGAGACCCGGCTCGGCGCCGAGACCACCGGGCTCACCTACGCCGTCGAAGCACGGAAGCCCAAGCGCGCCGCCCGCACTGCGAAGGCCTCCGCCCACTGACAGCACGCGCACAGCATTCAGCCCCCATGCCCAGGCCGGACGTGGGGGCTGTCGCATACCTTCTTCACTTACTCAAGGGCGCACGCGGCGCGGCGCGCGGCCCAGGCCGCTCGCCGTCGCTCCTGTCTTCGCCCCGCTCCCGGCGGCGGCCGGCCGCGCACAGGGCTGAGGTCAGAACCGGCGGCGGCTGGGGCGGGCTCCTCAGCGGTTTTACCCACCTCTCCGGACCGGGACCCGAGTCGAGCAAGACCGGGGGGCCACTCGGCCAAATTGCGGTCAGGCCCAAAAAGCCCTGACCGAGTCGCAACAGCTTACGGCCCCCCGATCATGCTCGACCCCAGACCAGACAGGGCACCGGCCAAAACCGCTCCCCCGCCCGCGCGCCTCAGCCCTTCACATATCTCCACCAGCACCCGACGGTGCCAGGCGTCATCAAGGAGTTCCCGTCCGCATCATTAATTAAGCCCGCTAAGGCTCTAGAGTCGCGGACGCTTTAGCATTAGCGGCGAGAAATCTCGGTGATGTCCGACCTCGGACGGAGGGGGCCGCCCAAGACCCAAACCCACTGCTCCCACGACTTACGAGCTAATTCCCTTACTTCCATTCACAAGAGGATCATCACCCACTCTGGGCGCCTCAAGGAATGCTCGGACCCGAGGCCCGGCACTACGATCAGGCAGCCAGATCTTGTTCTTCCCCTGCCGCGTCGCAAACACAAGGCCTTCCCGCTGAAGAAGTCGCAAGGCCGGCGCCACGAGAGCCGCATCGGTCGCGCTCATTCCTCTGGTAAGAGCACTGTCCTTCCGGCCACTGCCACGCTGCATATAGAGTTTTCGGAGTAGAATCATGACAACGCGCGTCCCAATGGGAAGAATCGATGCATCCATGATCGCAGCATTGCGATCAGCAGCATCAGGAAACTCCGCAAAATCGCAACTCTGGAAGTTGTCCGCCGGCATGTCAGACTCCCCAAGGCGACCTATCGTTTCACCAAAGTCGCAGGAGGAGAAATGCGGAATGCGTGCGATTGCAGGATCCCCGGAAACAATTAGTTCAGAGAATAGGCAGTGAGTAAAATCTACCCCACTGAGGTCCGGCCCACCTTCACTGATGTCCAAGCTCGGAATAATGGCGTTCGTGACTGAATAACTGAGTGCACCGCTCGGCTGAAGATCAATATCCAGGGAAATTGCAATCCGGACGATATCTGCAGCCAGTTCACCACAATCCGTTCGGATGGCTCTGTCTAGCGCCTTACGGATCTGCCCTTCCGGAATTTCGAGAGTGGCAAGCTGGTGTGCCGCTACCTCAATCCCAAGCGGCTCCATAGAGGAGTTCCACTTCTTTGGATCGAATCCCGCATAGTCGCCGTGAGGATCTACGATGAATCGAGTCACATGTGCAGCCTGGGCAGCGCTCGCCAAATCAATATCTACAAACCGGCGCGTACCCTTTTCGGAGTCGTCCTCCTCCCCCCCAAGCCCAGGTAGCCGCTGAAGCAGAGTGAGCTCCCGGTCACTGGGCGGCTGACGTCGGACAACGGTAAATGCATCGACGATATCATTCATCGTCACAGGTCCGACACCCTGAGGGGTTTGGCGTGCGAATCCCGCAAGCTGTTCAATAACCGTCCTTACGGCTACACCATCGACGCCTTGCTTAATGAAAGATTCCCGCTCACTAATTGTACTCAGGAGCCAGTCCCATCCAGGAGCTGGCGCCAACCCTTCACTTCCCGCAACATTGTGAATCACCCCTTCCGCCGCAAGATGCCCGAGAAGAAGAGGCCTCACAGGAAGCCAATCCGGAAGTGCCCCGCCTTCAGAGTTCTCAAACTGGCCGAGAAACTTCCGCGCCTGCTCATCCGTAAAGTCACTGAGAGATGCAATCAAATGCGGAGAGCCATCAAATAGGCTCCTCCCCATCTCGTCCAGCGAATCAAAGTAGAATCGCCTGCCGGCAACGGCGACTCCAACTTCAGGCGGCGCTTCCCTGGTAAATTCCTTGATCAGGATGGTGGCGGCTCGCCTGTTCTCCCGAATCGCCTCGGTCGATCCGCTCCACCCCGGTGCCGCCAGCTCGTCAAATCCATCAAGAAGGATGTAGGCAAATCCACTCTTCCAGGCATTCACAAGCTTGTGCGGACTTGGGAATCCTAGATGGTGCGCATGCCTAGAAATTGCCTCCGCCGGATCCTCCTGCCCGAAGTGACGGCGGAGACTGAGGGTAATAGGGAAGCGATGAGACTCATTCCTGAGATACTTATCCCTGAGTCGCGAGTGAATCTCTCGAAGAGTCATGCTCTTCCCGGCCCCGTAGTCCCCAAGGAGGGCTAGGTTCGCTCCAGACTCAATTGCGGAAACAATCTCCGCGATCGAAGACTCCGTCTTTATCGGCGCCACCCGAGATGTCTTCCTCGGATGCCCAGGCTTGGGCCTGAGCGCCCCGGCCGTCACTGCAATTCCCAGAGGAACGTACTTAATGAGCTCAACCGCACTGTTCGTGGTTGGGTTGGAAGCGCTTCCCCAACTGGCCCTGTCCCTGAGTCTCAAGTACTCGCGCGCATCAACGATCTTGGAGCGGAATTGGTCATATGAAACGACCTCAATGCTCCGATCGTAATCGCTATGCAACACCTTCCGCTGATCGGCTGTTGGTGGGTGATATGTCACAAACCAAGCCTTCGCGAAGGCCCCCCTAGCTCGCGCCTTCTTCAGGTGATCACGAAGCTTTGGCCCGACATTGTGCGCTTTATCAATCCTGCGATCCATGGTCGCTTCAACCATGTGTGACACCTCTTCGGTGTCGAAAACGCCGTCGACCTCACGGCCGTTTACGATCTCAGGACCGCCGTGCTCGGCGCTGGGCCAGAGCGCACGCGCCACCCTTCGCACATCTTCTTCAAACTCAAACGAGGACATACTTGACATGTGCAGTGTCCTGATCTCCCGTAAGGGCTACTGTCCCCTAGTCAGGCTGAGCGCCCACCTCTATGCCGTTCCAGAGCCAAGGCTAGGCCCTGCAACCTAGCCAACGCGACCCTCTTGAGCCGTGTCCCATAGGTAAGTTGACTCATGCTCGGCTTCCCGGTCTCGCTCACGTGCACTGGCCTCGACAGTCAGGTCGACCCACGTCGTACATGCGTGGCCAAACACAACAACTCTTCCAGCCTCAGCCATCCTTCGGCAGCGCCCTCCAGCCGAACCACCGGACCGCCACAGGCATCGGTGTCTGCGATGGCCCGAAGCTGCGTGCGGTCCACACCACACGCAGCGAGCAGGCTGTTCAGCTCATTCGCCATCCGTCTTGCGGCTCGCCAGCCGGCCGCGTAGTCGACGTCCGGCAGCCATACCCACGTGTCCGGGTCGAGGTCCGCCGCCAACTCCGCACCGAAGTCGTCGTCCCCGTGCAACAGCCTCTCAACTCCCCTGATCTCCAACCGAACCGGCGTCATTCGTGCACAGGCATGCCGAGGAGCCCGATACCATCGGCATCGGGTTCCGACCCACCGGACCACCCCACTCCGGCCAAGGTGACGGGGTGGTCCGGTTCGTCTTCAGTTGTGGTGGATCAGGTCAGATGCGGTGAGCCACGAGCTGGTTCAGCCCCGCTTTCCTCGCGACGGATGCGCTCTGCGAGCTGGAGTCGTGCGCGCTCTCGGAAGCACGGCTCGGCACACCACTCGGCCACCTCTCGGTGTGTGGCCCGTCGGCTCGACGAGATGATCCTCATGGGCCAGGCGAACTGGCCGTCCAGCCACCACCAGGTCACCGCACGACTGACCCAAGATCGCAGGCTTCGGCGCCTCACTCGGGCACCGCCGGATCAGCTGGGTAGAGCTTGACCACGTACGAGGTCAGCCCGATGAAGGCCAGCGCGCGCACCTCTCCGTAAGTCGCGAGCCGGTGGCCGATGGCCTGCACCGCCGGCGGGCCAAGCAGGTCGTCGAAGTAGTCCTGCTGCTCGGAGCTGAGTGGCAGTGCCCGCAGTGACGCGAGCAGCGCCGCCAGGGCGTCCGAGAGCTCGGCGAACTGTGCGGGCCCGGTGAGTCCCCCGACCTCCACAGTCACCGGGAACGAGTCAGTCGAGGACGCCTCCGCAGTCGTGGTCACCGGGCCGATACCTCCCCCGCACGACGCGGGTGCCACCGGTGCACCCCGACCGTCTGACCGTTCACGACGATGTACCGGGCCAGTGCCGTGCGCAGTCCCGCACCGCAGTAGTGGCACCTCGTTGACGCCGCCCCGGACGCCGCCCGTCGGCTCCAGGTCATCACGCACCACCTTCCGGGCCCACCATGGCCCAAACGATCTTTCCGATGCCCTCTGGTCGCGGCCCCCAGCCCCACTCCGACGACAGCTCCTCCACCAGGCTGAGCCCGCGGCCCGAGACGTCGTCGGGCCCGGTCGACCGGCGGATGCCAGGCTTTTCGTTGCTGGCGTCGTGCACTTCGATGCGGAGGTGCCCGTGCACCATCTCCAGCCGCAGGGCAATCTCCCTGCCGGGGGACACCCGGGCGTGCACCACCGCATTGGCCACCAGCTCGCCAAGCACCAGCGCACCGTTGTCAAGGAGACCCGCCCCGTCGGGAACCTGCCCGAGGAAGTCCCGTAAGTGGCCTCGCGCCACCCCGGACGACCGCCGGTGCCGAGCCAGCATCACTTCGAACGGCGCCGCCGCGGCAGCCTGCGTGTAGGGGCCGTCGTCGACCCGGAGCCTTCCCGAGCTGATCACGTGCACCACTCTCCCGATGCTCGGACAGGGAGCCGGAACCTGGTCGTTCCGACCCTCGGCACCAGATTGCCGAGTGGGAATGCACGCGACGTACCCAAGCTGATTGCCCACCGTGGGTAAACTCACGGTCAATCAACTCACTTGCAGCGACTACTGATCACCGGCGGTGGTAGTGGTGACCGA
The DNA here is from genome assembly GCF_043950205.1 of Kitasatospora hibisci. Lineage (NCBI taxonomy): Bacteria > Bacillati > Actinomycetota > Actinomycetes > Kitasatosporales > Streptomycetaceae > Kitasatospora > Kitasatospora hibisci. The sequence continues at coordinate 3,577,804 of NZ_CP171642.1, forward strand.
AGCACGTCTTCCGGACCGGCTCCCACCGGTTCTGCTCTCCAATCCGGAAATGGTCACCGCGTGCCGTGCACGGGACTTCGCGGAGGTCTTCCGCCTGCTCAAACTCGCCGGTGTCTACCCGTCGCTCATCGCCCGTGCCTGCGACCTGACACCGAGCCGAGTCGGCGAGGTCATGGCCGGCAGACGCAGGATCGAGAAGATCGGTCTTGTCGAGCGGATCGCCGACGGCCTTCACATCCCCGGCCACATGCTCGGACTGGCTGCGCGGGTCTGGGAGCAGCAGCCCACACCGCAGATCCGGCGCCGGCCTCCGCAACCGTCCGCCACCACACAACGGCTCGGTGCGCCGCTCGATCCGGAGTTCTTCGTCGACCACCTGCGCTGCGTGATGCCTGGCCATTACAAGGCCGCGAACCTCCTGGGCTCGCGCCACGCACTCGACTCCGTGACCCGGAACCTCCAGCAACTGGACCGCCTCCAGCAGAACGCCGGCGGTAGAACCCGGGACGAACTGCTCAGCATCGGCGCCCGCACCGCGGAATTCCTGGGCTGGCTCCACCAGGACCTAGGAGACTTCGACCAGGCCGTCTACTGGTCGGACCGCGCCATGGAGTGGGCACAGGAGAGCGGCGACGACGTCATGGCCGCCTACGTGCTGTTCCGCAAGAGCAACCAGGCCACCGCCCGCCGCAACGCGCAGCAGGCCGTGGGGCTGGCCCGCGCCGCCCAGCGCTCCACCGGCGCCACGCCGCGCATCCGGGCCCTGGCCGCGCAGCAGGAGGCCCAAGGCCACGCGCTCATGGGAAATCCGCGCTTCGCCCAGGCGAAGTTCGACGAGGCCCACGAACTCGCCGCCGAGCAGGACGACTCGCACGACAACGACGCCCTCGATCTCGCGTACTGCACGCCGACCTACATCGAGATGCAGCGCGCCAACTGTCTGATCGAACTCGGTGATCCGCACACCGCCGTGGCCATGTTCGAGGCCGAGCTACGCGCCTTGCCGACGATCTACCGCAACGACCAGGGCGTCTACCTCTCCCGACTGGCCCGCGCGTACGCCGTCTCCGGTGGGCCGGAACAGGCCGCGGCAGCGGCCGACCGGGCCCTGTCGATCGCCATCGACACCGAGTCCGCGCGAGCCATGTCCGAGCTGTCCGCAGCCGGGAAGGCACTCCAGCGGTGGAACGCCGTACCCGAAGTAGCCACATTCACCAGTCGATTGACGCTGATGACCACCACGGCCAGCTCTCGACCGTCGGCCATCTGATGGGAGAGGGTGGGCCCATGGACGCACTGATCACGGCCGCCACCTCCGCCGACGAGCGCCAGCGCGGAGCCAAGGTCGCCGTACTGCCGGTCGGCAGCTTCGAGCAGCACGGTGATCACCTGCCGCTGACCACGGACACCGTAGTCGCCAGCCTGATCGCACAGCGGATCGCCACCGACTACGACCTGTTCCTCCTGCCGCCCATCACGGTGTCCTGCTCCCACGAGCACGCCCACATGCCGGGCACCGTCAGCATCAGCGCCGCCACCCTCTACGCCGTGATCAACGACATCTGGAGGTCCCTCCAGGCCTCCGGGGTCCCCGGCCTGCTCATCGTGAACGGCCACGGCGGCAACTACGTCCTCTCGAACGTCGTCCAGGAAGCCAACACCACCGGCCCTCACGTCGCTCTCTTCCCCGTGCGCGAGGACTGGCACCAGGCCCGCGCCGATGCCGGTCTGGAGAGCAGCAGCACCGAGGACATGCACGGCGGCGAACTGGAGGTGTCCCTGCTCCTCCACGGCGCCCCGCACCTCATCCGCGGCGGGATCGAGCAGGACGACCACTCCGCCCCGGAACGCCCCCATCTCCTCACCCTCGGCATGGCCGGCTACACCGCCAACGGCATCATCGGTCAGCCGTCACTCGGCACGGCCGCCAAGGGCGGGCTTCTCCTCGAAAGCCTCTCCCGCAGCGCCGCCGCTCATCTCGCCATCCTCACCAAGAGCTGACGCCCGGCCGGAAACGCGACTCGGCCCCTCTCCTACGCCAGGAGAAGGGCCGAGCTTCGGGGCGGATCAGGCCGTGGCCGGAGCCTTGGCGGAGGCCTGTGCCGGGATGGTCACCGGCTCGTCCAGCAGGGCGCCCTGCGGGTTGTTGTAGGCCTCGCGGTCGATGGTGCCCTCGCGAGCAGCGACGATGATCGGCGTTACAACTTGACCGGCGACGTTGGTCGCGGTACGCATCATGTCCAGGATCGGGTCGATCGCGAGCAGCAGGCCGACGCCTTCCAGCGGCAGGCCGAGCGTCGACAGGGTCAGCGTCAGCATCACGATCGCACCGGTCAGGCCGGCCGTCGCAGCCGAGCCGATGACCGAGACGAAGGCGATCAGCAGGTAGTCCTTGACGCCGAGGTCGATGTTGTAGACCTGGGCGACGAAGATCGCGGCAAGCGAGGGGTAGATCGCGGCGCAGCCGTCCATCTTGGTCGTCGCGCCGAACGGCACGGCGAACGAGGCGTACTCGCCCGGGACGCCGAGGCGCTCGGTGACGCGGCGGGTGACCGGCAGGGTGCCGACCGAGGAGCGGGAGACGAAGGCCAGCTGGATGGCGGGCCAGGCGCCCTTGAAGAAGTTCAGCGGGTTGAGGCCCGCGGCGAACCTCAGCAGCAGGGAGTAGACGCCGAACAGCACCAGCGCGCAGCCGACGTAGATGTCGACGGTCAGGGTCGCGAAGGGCTCCAGCAGGTCCCAGCCGTACTTGGCGACGGACTTGCCGATCAGGCCGAGGGTACCGAGCGGCGAGAGGCGGATGACCCACCAGAGCGCGGTCTGGACCAGCTCCAGCACGGACTCGCTGAGCTTGAGGACCGGCTCGGCCTTGCTGCCGAGCTTGAGGATCGCCGCGCCGGTCACGATCGCCAGGAAGACGATCTGGAGCACCTCGACCTCGGTGAAGGCCGTGACGACGTTGGTCGGGAAGATGCCGGTCAGGAAGTCGATCCAGCTGCCGCTGGACTTCGGCGCCTTGAGGCCCTCGGTCGTGAGGTCCGTGCCCTCACCCGGGTTGGTCAGCAGGCCGAGGCCCAGACCGATCCCGACCGCGATCAGCGAGGTGATCGCGAACCAGAGCAGGGTGCGGACGGCCAGCCGGGCCGCGTTGGTCACGTTCCGCAGGTTGGCCACGGACACCACGATCGCGGTGAACACCAGCGGCGGAACGGCCAGCTTCAGCAGCTGGACGAAGATCCTGCCGACGGTCTCCAGGGTGGTGGCCAGCCAGGAGATCTCGGCGGTCCGGGCCAGGTAGCCGAGGCCGGCGCCGAGCACGAGGCCGGCGACGATCTGGACCCAGAACGGGGTCTTGCGGATTCGGGCGAGCACGGACGGCGACGAGGTCGCCTCGGGCGCTGTGGGCATGGCGGTGCGGCTCCGGGGGAGGGCGTTGCTGACGGCGGAGGGGCGGGGCAGGCGGCACGGCGCGCGGGCCGGACAGGGAGCAATCGGGCCCCGGTCAGGGGCGTGCCGCCCGCATACAGCTCATGGCGCGACAACGGCGCGGGCTGTCCACAGCACCGGGCAGGCAGCACGGGCGGGCGGCGGTGGGCATCGGGCCCAGGCCGTGCATCCGGAGTGCTCCTGAGGTGGTCATGGCCGACACGTTAGCAGTAAAGGTTTGAGATGTTCAAAGTTGTTGTTTTAGGTGCGGGTGCACACCGATCGAATCCGGACACGAACGAGGCTGATGCCCCATCAGGTGCGCACCGACCCTCGATTGACCGACGCAAGTTATACGTATAACTTGGAGGACATCCCGCCCACCCCTGCCCGCAACGGAGAGCCGTCCATGGGCTATCTCGCCCTGCTCCGAGCCCCGCACGTCAGCCGCCTCCTCTTCGGCACCCTGCTCGGCCGCCTCCCGGCCGGCATGACCGCCCTGGTGATCGCGCTGGCCCTGCGCGAGGCCGGTGCGCCGTACAGCCGGATCGGGCTGGCCACTGCGGCCTACGCGATCTCGGCCGCCGTCGGCGGCCCGGTGCTGGGGCGGATCGTCGACCGCACCGGGCAGCCGCGGGTGCTGCTGGCCTCCGCCGTGATCGCCGGCGGCGGCTACGCGCTGCTGGCGCTCGCGCCCGGCTCGGTGGTCGCCGCACCGCTCGGCGCCGCCGTCGCCGGCCTGGCCATGCCGCCGCTCGAACCCTGCCTCCGCTCACTCTGGCCGGACGTCGTCGAGGACGAGCAGCTCGACACCGCTTACGCATTCGACTCCGCCTCGCAGCAGATCCTCTACGTGGCCGGCCCGCTCGCGGTGGCCGGCATCGCGGGCGCGGTCAGCCCGGTCGCGGCGCTCTGGGTGGCCGCCTCCCTCGGGCTGGCCGGGGCCCTGATCGTGGCCACCGCCGCACCTGCCCGCGCCTGGCAGGCACCGCCGCGCGCGCACTCGGCCGGTCTGCTGGGTCCGCTCCGCTCCCCCGGCCTGGTCCTGCTGCTGATCGGCCTGGCCGGCGCGGGCTGGGCGGTCGGCGCGCAGAACGTGCTGTTCATCGCCTACGCCGAGGCCCACGAGGGCGGTCTGCCCGGCGGTGCCGGGACACTGTTGGCGCTGGCGGCGCTGGGCGGCCTCCTCGGCGCGCTGGCCTACGGCGCGGTGAGGTGGCGCAGCAGCACCGCGACCCGGACGTGGGTCATGGCGCTCGGGATGGTCGTCTCCTACCTCCCGCTGGTGCTGCTGCCCGGTCCGCTCGCGATGGCGGGGCTGGCGTTCCTCTCCGGGATCGGGCTGGCGCCGTTGCTGGCGGCCGCGTTCGTCCTGGTCGCCGAGCTGGCGCCGGTCGGCACGGTGACCGAGGCGTTCGCCTGGCTGGTGACGCTGTTCGCGACCGGCAACTCGCTCGGCTACGCCGTCTCCGGCAACCTCGCCGAGGGCTCCCTGACCTCGGTGGCGCTCTGCGCGGCCGGCGGCATCGGGCTGGGCGGGCTGCTGCTGTTCGGCGCACGCCGCTGGTTCCGGCCCGCTCCGGCCCACGCCGCGCCCGTCGCGCCCGCCGCGGCCGAGCCGGTGCCGGCGGGCTGAGGCCGAGGCAGCTCCCCGCAGACGTGACTGCGCCCGTCGGACCGGGTGGTCTGGCCGACGGGCGCAGTCGCCTGCCCGACGGCGGTCGCCGTCCCGACGCTCCCGACGCTCCCGGGCTCAGGCCGCCGCGGTCGAGGAGCGCAGGACCAGCGAGGTGGCCAGCGGCGGCACCGGCGCGACCGGCTCGCCACGGAGCAGGTCGGCGAGGGCCGCGACGCCGGCTCGGCCCAGCTCCTCGCCGGGGAGGTCGACGGTGGTGAGCGGCGGAGCGAGCAGCGCGGCGACCGGGACGTTGTCGATGCCGACCACCGAGAGGTCGGCGGGAACGCGCAGCCCGAGTTCGACGGCCGCCTGGTAGACCCCGGAGGCCACCACGTCGTCGTCGCAGATCACCGCGCGCGGACGGTCGGGGTGCTCCAGCAGCCGGTGGGCGACGCTGTGGGCGGCCGGCTGGCCCTCGTTGAGGCTCACCCCGAACTCGACCACGTCCAGGCCGAGTGCCTCGGTCGCCTGCTCGAAGGCCGCCTGCCGGACCCGGAAGGTGTACGCGGAGTGGGTGGAGCGCAGCCGGCCGATCCGGCGGTGGCCGAGCCCGGCCAGGTGCTCGACGGCCGCGCGCATGCCGCCGGCCACGTCCAGCTCGATGGTCGGACGGGCGCGGTCGGTGCCAGGATCGGCGTCCAGGAAGACCACGGGGGTGTCGGCGGGCAGCTCGCCCAGCTGGCTGTCGTCCGGCGAGCAGATCAGCAGGCCGTCGAACCGGCTGGTGGTGGCGGCCTCGGCCAGCGTTGCGCTCCCCCAGCCCGAGCTGACCACGACCGCGAGGCCGTGCTTGCCGGCCTCCTCGTGGACGCCCTCCAGCACCCGGCCGAAGAACGGGCCGAGGATGTTCGGCACGGCCAGCAGGATCATGCCGCTGCGGCCGAGGCGCAGCTGCCGGCCGGCCGCCTGCGGCCGGTAGCCGAGGCTGCGGGCGGCCTCCCGGACCCGTTCCCGGGTGGCGTCGGAGACCCGGCGGCCGGCCTCGGAGCCGGAGAACACCAGGGAGACGGTGGCCTGCGAGACCCCGGCGAGCCGGGCGACGTCGCGACCGGTGGGGCGACGGACGGGCGCCGGCCAGGTACCGCTCGCCGGCTCTCCCGGTTCCCCGGGCGCGGCGGAGGCACGCGGCGTGCGCGGGGCGGCACCGGAGGGAGTATCCGCCCCCGCGCCATCGGCGTTCGAGGTGTCGGCGTTCGAGGTGTCGGCGCGCGGAGTTCCGGAGCCCGGGGTGTCGGAGCTCGGGGTGTCGGCGGCGGGGTCGGGTGCGGGCACGGCGGCGGCGCGGCTCAGCTCTTCGCTGCGGCCGCGCGGGCGGCGTCGTCGGCGGCGTCCTCCTCGGCGTTCTGCGCCGCGATCCGGTCCGCCGTGCGGTCGCGCAGGCGGTCGACCTTGCCGGAGATCTGGGCCGACATCTCGTCGCGCTGCTTGCTCAGCAGGACGTAGCTGAGCGGCGCCGAGACCACCGCGGCCAGCAGGAAGAGAAACACCACACCGAGCTCGCCCTGGACCGGGATCACCTGGAAGTGACCGAGCAGCAGGGCGACCAGCAGGCAGCCCAGGAAGATGCTGACCCGCAGGGAGGTGTAACGGAGCGTGGCGTGCGACTTGTTGCTCACATTGCTGCTCACCGGGGACACGTCCTTCTCTGCGCGGGGGGCTGGGCCGGTCTCCCAGTGAAGCATGCCCGACGACCCGCGCGGGGAACGGGTGGCCCGTCCCCCCGTCCCCCGCTCCTCCGTCGGCCGCGCCCGGGACCCGTCGGCGTACCCGGCCGGGGCGTCGGCGCCGGCCGGGCGGTCAGCGCAGGTCGAGCCACATGGTGACGTCGTCGCGGTCGTCCCCGGGGGCGACCCGGATGGTGCCCGGCACCCGTCCGACCTCGGCGTAGCCGCAGCGCCCGTAGAACTGCTCCAGGCCGAGCCCGCCGCGGACGTACAGCCGCAGGCCGACCAGCCCCCAGTCCCGGGCGAGCCGTTCGGCCTCGGCCATCAGCTCCGCGCCGTAGCCCCGCCCCTGCAGCTCGGGGTGCACCATCACCCGGCTGAGCAGCCGCCAGTGGTCCATCGGCGCGAACCGCATCGACTCGAAGAAGAGCATCCCGGCCGGCCGGCCGGTCTCGGCCTCGTGCGCGACCAGCAACCGGTCCGGCCCGGACGGTGCGACGGCCGAGAACTGCTTCTCCGCGGTGACCCAGACCTCGTCCTCCGTCACCGGGGCGACGAAGCCGACGGCACCCCCCGCGTTGGTGGCGTCGGTCCAGAGCCGGACGAGGCCCTGCCGCAGTTCGGCGTCGAGGTCGGGATCGAGCGTGAAGGTGAGTGCCATGGCCGTCGAGCCTATCCGCGCTCCACGACGCCCACGACGACCGCCGAGCCTCCACGACGCCTCTCGACGGCGCTAGGACAGCACCGGAACGGCGCGGTCGGGCCGGTCCCCGTGGTTCGCCCCCAGGGCCAGGCAGAGCAGGACGGCCACCGCGCAGAGGGCGCCGGCCGCGTACCAGGCGAGGTCGTAGTCGCCGAACGCGTCCCGGACCAGTCCGGCCAGTCCGGCCACCACCGCGGCGCCGATCTGGTGGCAGGCCAGCACCCAGCCGAAGACGATCGGCGCGTCCTCGCCGAAGTGGCGGCGGCAGAGCGCGACGGTCGGCGGCACGGTGGCCACCCAGTCCAGGCCGTAGAAGATCACGAAGGCCAGGATCGGCGGCTCCAGCGAGCCCGCGAAGAGCTGCGGGAGCAGGAGCAGCGAGAGGCCGCGCAGCGCGTAGTAGACGACCAGCAGCAGCCGGGAGTCCAGGCGGTCGGTGAACCAGCCGCTGGCGATCGTGCCCACCACGTCGAAGACGCCGATCAGCGCGAGCAGGCTCGCCGCGGTGGTGACCGGCAGGCCGTGGTCGTGGGCGGCCGGGATGAAGTGGGTGCCGACCAGGCCGGCCGTGGTCGCGCCACAGATCGCGAAGGAGCCGGCCAGCAGCCAGAACGCCCTGCTGCGGGCCGCGTCGCGGAGCACCCGCAGCGAGCGGGCCAGCGCGCCGCCGGTGGGCGCCGGGGCGGGCGGGGCCTCGGTGGCGCCGTACGGGAGCAGGCCGAGATCGGCGGGGCGCTCGCGCATCAACAGCAGCACCGGGACGGCGACCGCGGAGGCGGCCAGCGAGACCACCACGACGGCGGAGCGCCAGCCGTGCTGCTCCACCAGCCAGGCGCCGACCGGCAGGAACACCAGGTTGCCGGCGGCACCGGCCGCGGTGAGCACGCCGGTGACCAGGCCCTGCCGGGCCCGGAACCAGCGGCCGGTGACGGTGGTGGCGAAGGCGCCGGCCATCGAGCCGCTGCCGAGGCCGACCAGCACGCCCCAGCAGAGCACCAGTTGCCAGGGTTCGCGCATCAGCATGGTCAGGCCGGCGCCGACGGAGATGGTGAGCAGCGCGCACACCACCACCAGCCGCACGCCGAAGCGGTCCATCAGGGCGGCGGCGAAGGGGGCGGTGAGGCCGTAGAGGGCGAGGTTGACCGAGGTGGCGCTGGAGATCGTCGCCATCGACCAGCCGAACTCGTTGTGCAGCGCGTCCATCATCAGGCCGGGCGTGGAGCGGAAGCCGGCCGAGCCGAGCAGCACCAGCAGGGACACGGCCGCCACCACCCATGCGTAGTGCACCCGGGGCCCGCGCGGGCCGGCGGTGGCGGGAGCGGGGGCGTCGCCGGCGGTGAGGGCGTCGTCGAGGGCGGGGGCGTCGCCGACGGTGAGGGTGTTCCGTTCGTTCACTCGGCCGAGTCTCCCGAAGGAGCGGAACCCGGGCGAGTGGCCTGACTGCCAGCTTTCGTAAGAATCGGGCCACCGGCCCGGCGTACGCTGGGGCCGACACGACGGCAGCGGGCGAAGGGGGGAGCGGGGTGGCCCACAAGGTCGCGGTGCTGGCGCTCGACGGGGTGATCGCCTTCGAACTGGGCATCCCGGCAAGGATCTTCGAGTCGGCCAGGGACTCCGCAGGCGTCCCGCACTACCAGGTGGCCACCTGCACGCTGGACGGCCGGCCGGTCGACACCAGTACCGACTTCCGGATCGCCGTCGACCACGGGCCCGAACTGCTGGAGTGGGCCGACACCGTGGTCGTCCCGGCCTCCAAGGACCCGGGGCCGATGCAGGTGGACGCCCGGCTCACCCCCGAGCTCGGCGCCGCGCTGGCCAGGATCCGGCCCGGCACCCGGCTGGTGTCGATCTGCACCGGCTCCTTCGTGCTGGCCGCCGCCGGCCTGCTGGACGGCCGTCCGGCCACCACCCACTGGCGCTACACCGAGCGCTTCGCGGCGCTCTTCCCGGCCGTCCGGCTCGACCCGGACGTGCTGTTCACGGACGACGGCGACGTGCTCACCTCCGGCGGGGTGGCGGCCGGCGTCGACCTCTGCCTGCACATCGTCCGCCGCGACCACGGCAGCGCGGTGGCCAACACGGTGGCCCGCCACTGCCTGGTGCCGCCGTGGCGCGAGGGAGGCCAGAAGCAGTACGTCGAGCTCCCCCGCCCGAGCGCCGAGCCCGGCAGCGGCACGGCCGCCGTCCGCGCCTGGGCGCTGGAACACCTCGCGGAGCCGCTGTCGCTGCGGCAGCTCGCCGACTGGGCCGGCATGAGCGTGCGCACCTTCACCCGGCGGTTCCGGGAGGAGACGGGCGCCAGCCCCGGCCAGTGGCTCACGGTCCAGCGCACAGAGCGGGCCCGGCAGCTGCTGGAGCGCACCGATCTGACGATCGACCAGGTGGCCCGGGAGTCCGGCTTCGGCACGGCCGCCTCGCTCCGGCTGCAGCTGCGCGGCCGGCTGGACGTGGCGCCGAGCGCGTACCGGCGGACGTTCCGGACGGGCGAACGGGCCGGCTGACGACCCGGCGGGCGGACCTGACTGCGGCCTGCGGACGCGCGCCCTCCGGAAATGGCGCGAAAGCGCGTCCCCGGGCGACCGGACCACGCTCCCCGGATCGGACGGACCGGACGGATTGGATGGCGGCGGGCCGCACGCACCCCGAGCACGGCACGGCCGACCGCCATCCAACCTCAACGCACGGGCCCTGAACCCGCACGACCGCCCTCCGCACTCGCCAAGGAACCACCACGCGATCGGCAGCGCACGGTCCCCCCTGCTGACATGGTCCCCCTGGACAGCAGCACCGCAGCGGCGTTCGGGTGTTCCCTCGGCGTCCCCTCGCAACGGAGAGCTGCTCCCAAGCGTGATCAGTCGGATACATCACGTCAATGGGTTGTCCGAAATTCGGAATGGTTGCGTCAGGTTTCGGCCCGATGATCGCCGGACGGGCCGGAGGCGGACCGGACGCGCCCGTCGGACCGTCACTGCGCCAGCGCGGCCCAGTCCACGGCGGCCAGCGGGTCCACCGGCGCGGTGTCCGCGCCGATCTCGCACCAGACCCGCTTGCCCGAGCCGTCCGGGTACCAGCCCCAGCGGTCGCAGAGCAGCTCGACGAGTTCCAGGCCGCGGCCGCTGGTGGCATCGGTGTCCGGGCCGGCGTGCCGGGGCGCGGGGGCCGCCTGGCTGGCGTCGGCGACCTCGACCCGGAGCGGGCCGACCGTCGCCGACTCGCGCACCCCGTCGGTGGCCCCGGCCGGACCGCATCCGGCCCCCGGTGCGGCACCGTCCACCGGGAAGCAGAGCCGCAGGACGGCCGGACTGCCGGTGTGCACCACGGCGTTGGTCACCAGCTCGGAGACGACCAGCACCACCGTCTCGGCGATCGGGGCGTCCGGGTCCACACCGTGGTTGAGCAGTCGCGAGCGCACCCACCGACGGGCCCGGCCGACCTCGGCGGGGTCCGCCTGCACCGCCAGCTGTACCTGTAGAACCTGCACCGCTCCACCACCCGCACTCGCAGTTCGGCCGCCGCCTCGATCGGGATCGGCCGTCCGACCGGCCCGGGCGCGCGCCGGGCCACCGCCTCCGGGCCTCCGCACGTCGCACCCGGCACGTCCGGCCCGCGCCATCTCGTCCGTCGCTCACTGGCCGCGACACGAATACGCCTCAGGATGAGTCGGCGGGAGGACCGCAGCAAGCGCTTCGGGCATATTCCAGCGATCGGGGGACAGGGCAGGGCATACTGTCCCGTTCACTATCGCGAGCCTCGCACCGGCGCTCGTCCGGCCGGGCCGACCGGCCGGACACGCAGGGCGAACCTACCGCCGGACGCCCCACGGACCCGGCCCGCCACTCGCGAACCACCCGTGCGACATATGTCCAGGCCCCGTCGAACAGCTGGATCGGGGGCGGATCACACGATGTGACGATCCGAAGCCCCGTGTTCTCCTTCTTTCGCGGAATCCCGCCCGCCCGCCGAAGGGCGGAGGATACCGTGGGGCGAGGCCGCGGAACAGCTGCGGTAGCGGCGGAACCCCATGGCAGGAGGGTGGTTGACGGTGGCCACCCCCGGCAGCGCCCCGCGGTGGGACGAGCAGCTCCAGCGCCGCCTCGCCCGCGGTGAGGAGACGGCCCTGGGCGAGCTCTACGACCAGCTCGCGCCGATGGTGCACGGGCTGGCCGGGCGGATACTGGCCGACCAGGCCGCCGCCGCCCAGCTCACCCGCGAGATATTCGCCCATGTCTGGGAGCACCCCGAGGACTTCGACCCGGCCGAGGGCTCGCTGCGCTCCTGGATCGGCGCCCTGACCCACCGCCGCGCCGTGGACCGGCTCCGGGTCCGGCGTGCAGCCGAGGCGGTGCCCGCCCACGACGACTACGGTGGCCGTGACGGCCACGGCCACCGCGGCAACCGCGGCGGCGGCTGGAACGGCTACGGCACCGACGACGGCACCGACGGCAACGGCGACGGCGCCCGCCGCACCGGCCGGCCCGGCGCGAACGACCGGGTCGAGGAGGAGATCCGCACCGTCGCCACCGCCGCCCGGATCCAGGTCGCGGTCGACTCCCTGCCGCAGACCCTGCGTGAGACCATCACGGTGACGTACTACGACGGCCGCACCTACCAGGAGACGGCCCGCCGGCTCGGCATCAGCGAACAGACCGCCAAGCAGCGGATGCGGCTCGGCCTGGAGCTGCTGGCCACCGAACTCGCCGCGGAGCGGGCCCGCCAGCGGCGGGCCCGCCCGGACGGCGACGACCGGCGACAGGCCGGCTGCGGACACCGGCACGGGAACGAGGACGGGGGCACGTGACGACCACCGAGGAGCAGCACGAGGCCCTGCGCTCGCTGCTCGGCGCCTGGGCCCTCGGCGCCTGCCCGCCGCACGAGGCCGCCGACCTGGAACGCCACCTGCGGGCCTGTGCCGAGTGCGCCGACGAGGCCGCGCGGCTGCGCGAGGCGGCCGGCTGGCTCGCCGTCGACGAACCGCTCGACCAGCCCGGCCCGCTCCGCCAGCAGGTGCTCGACTGGTGCCTGGCCCGGCGGCCCGCCGAGCTGCCCGTCCCTGCCTGGGGCGCGCCGTACGCGGCGGAGACGGCGAAGCTGGACGCGCTGCTGCGCGACCTGGGCCCGGAGGAGTGGCAGGAGGTGGCCGAGCTCCCGTGGCACGGCGGCACCGAGTACCTGCGCCCGGCCGAGGTGCTCTGCCACCTGGCCGCCGTGGACGGCTTCCTGGCCGTCGCCCTCGGCATGCCCGACCCCGTCCCGGGCGGCCCCGTCCCAGGCGGCCCCGCCCCGGCCGGCGGGCGCCGGGTGCCGCCGCAGGAGCACGGCCCCAACCCGCCGCGGGTGCCCGCCCAGGGCGGGCCGGCGGACGACGGCCGGCCGTGGGCCGCCATCAACCGGCGGACCGCCCGGCTCGCCGCCGAACAGGCCGGGCAGCCACCGCAGCGGGTCCGTGCCCGGTGGCGCCGGCACTGCCACGAGCTGGTCCGCACCGCCGCGCTGGCCCCGCGCGGCAGCACGCCGGTCGACTACGGCTTCGCGACCGTCCCACTGCGCGACGCCTTCGTCGACCGGGCCTTCGAGACCTTCGTCCACGGCGACGACGTGGCCCGCGCAGTGGCGTACCCCTACGACCCGCCGGCCCCGCAGCACCTGCGCCAGATGGTCGGCCTGGCGGTCCGGATGCTGCCGCTCGCGCTGGCGGGGCTGCGCGCCGCCCGCCCCGAGCACGCCGGGGCGCCCCCGAGCGCGTCGGGCGACAGCCGCCGGACCGGGCGGCAGCTCCGGCTGGTGATCGACGGCCCGGCGGCCGGAGAGTGGCTGATACCCCTGGACGGTCCGGACGGCGGGCCGCCCGGCGGCGAACCGGTGGCCTCGATGGTGCTGGACGGGCTGGAGTTCTGCCAGCTGGCCGCCGCACACCGCGATCCGGACCGGCTGCCGGTGGGCGAGCACGGCGACCGGGCCGCGATCCGCGAGGTACTGCACGCCACCCCGCTGCTGTCGCGCCCGTAGCACGGCGCACGGCGCCCCGGTCCAGGGGCCGGGCCTCCGCCCGGGCTCCGCTGTCAGGCGTCAGGCGTCAGGCGAAGACGACCGTGCGGCTGCCGTTGAGCAGCACGCGGTGCTCGCTGTGCCACTTCACCGCGCGGGCCAGCGCCTGGCACTCGACGTCCCGGCCGAGCGCGACCAGCTGGTCCGGGGTGACGTCGTGGGTCACCCGGGCCACCTCCTGCTCGATGATCGGGCCCTCGTCCAGGTCGGCGGTGACGTAGTGCGCCGTGGCGCCGATCAGCTTCACGCCGCGGGTGTGCGCCTGGTGGTACGGCTTGGCGCCCTTGAAGCTCGGCAGGAAAGAGTGGTGGATGTTGATCACCCGGCCGGACAGTGCCGTACAGAGCTCGTCCGAGAGCACCTGCATGTAGCGGGCCAGCACGACCAGCTCGACGTTCTCCTTGGCGACCAGGTCCAGCAGCTGCTGCTCGGCCTCGGCCTTGGTCTCCCGGGTGACCGGGATGTGGTGGAACGGGATCCCGTAGCCCTCGGTGAGGTCCCGGAAGTCGGTGTGGTTGGAGACCACCGCGGCGATCTCCACCGGCAGCGCGCCGATCCGGGTGCGGAACAGCAGGTCGTTCAGGCAGTGCCCGAACCTGCTGACCATCAGGACGATCCGCATCCGCTCCTCGGTCGGGTGGATCTGCCAGTCCATCCCGAACGAGGCCCCGATCGCGGCGAAGCTGGCCCGCAGCTTGTCGACGGTGATCTCCTCGACGGCGGAGAAGTGCACCCGCATGAAGAACAGCCCGCTGTCCCGGTCACCGAACTGCTGGCTGTCGACGATGTTGCAGCCGGTCATGAAGAGGTAGCTGGAGACCGCGTGGACGATGCCCTGCTTGTCGGGGCAGGACAGCGTGAGGACGTACTGGGTGCTGGCCGTCTGCTGTTCCACGTGGGAGGTATCCCGTCCTGAGGTCGTGCCGTCGGTGAGTGGTCCAGCGTGTCACATCCTGGACGGCTGCCGCCCCGCTGCCCGTACTGCGGGACGGCCCGGCTCACCGGGAGCTCGGCGGGACGTCAGGACGAGGTCAGGACGAGGTCAGGATCCGCAGCACGTCCAGCGAGCGCGGCGGGGCGTCCGGGTCCTCGCCGTCGTTGGCCGCGAGCTTGACGTGCGCCTCGCGGGCGGCCCGGACCGCCTCCGGCCAGCCGTGGTGCCCGAGGTAGGCGGAGGCCGGGGCGTCGGCGCCGACCTCGTGCAGGATCCGGACCACCCGGAGCACCGCGACGTCCACCACCGCGGCCTCGGCCGAGTCGCGGAAGATCGTCCCGATGTACTTCTCGGCCGACCAGCGGTCCAGCCAGGTGTCCTCGACCAGGCGGTAGACGGCGTCGGTCACGTCACCGAAGCCCGCACGGCCGGACAGCCAGGTCTCCTGCTGGAACCCGGGGTCGGACAGCATGTGGAGCGCCGAACGGAGACGGGCTCGCCAGCGCCACCAGGGCAGGTCGTTGAGCGGCATGCCGCCCATCGTGCTGGAGCGGTGGCCCGGACGAGAAGGGTTTCGGGCAGACCGATACGAAGAATCTGTGCTGGCGGACATGGCTGACGATCGTACGTTCCCCCACCGTTCGTGCTCCACTCCGCGTCTACACGCGTCCGACCCTGGATTTCGACTTCCGTTGGTGAACCGTTCGCCGAGCGGTCCTCTCGGCTTGTGGCACCGGGGCTTGGCTGTTGCCGGTGCGCCGCAGCCGCCTCAGGAGGGAAGACCGATGAGCAGCCGAAGGGGCCCGTCACAGGACCACAGCACGATCACCGAGCGGCAGCGTCGCCGCCCGATCGCCGCAGTCGCCGCCGCCGCGGCACTGCTCCCGACCCTCTTCTCGGCCTCCGCGTGCGGCGGACCGGCCGATGCCGCCACCAACAGCGGTGACCTCACCGTCATGACCTGGGCACCGTCCGGCACGGGCAGCGCCGACCGGCCCGGCATGACCGCCCTCGCCGAGGCGATCGGCAAGGACATCAACACCAAGGGCGGCCTCAACGGCCGCACCATCCGGGTGCTCACCTGCAACGAGCACAACACCGCGGCCGGGGCCACGGCCTGTGCCCAGCAGGCCGTGGACGCCAAGGCGGTCGCCGTGATCGGCTCGTACAGCCAGTACGGCGACCGGTTCATGCCGATCCTGGAGCGCGCCGACATCCCGCTGATCGGCGGCTACGGGATCTCCCAGCCCGAGTTCAGCAGCCCGCTCTCGTACCCGGTGGCCGGCGGAATGCCGGCGCTGATCGGGGGCAGCGGCCGCCAGCTGGTGGAGGCCGGCTGCAAGAGCGTCTCGCTGGTCCGGCCGGACACCCCGGCCGGGGACAACCTGCTCGGCTACCTGGCCAACGCGCTCAAGCCGGCCGGGATCAAGCTGCTCGACGTGAAGGCGCCGGAGCAGTCCTCCGACTACTCGGCGGTGGTCCGCAAGGCGGTCGGCAGGGACGAGGCGGGCAACTGCATGACCTCCGCCCTGGCCGCCGAGCCGACCGGCAACCTGCTGGACTCCTACCGCCGGGTGGGGCCGAAGAACACCAGGATCGCCTCGGTGATCGGCAGCGTGCAGCAGTCGGTCGTCGACTCGACCGGCGGCGACGGCGGTCCGCTCGCCGGCGCCTACGTGACCGGCTGGTTCCCGCCGGAGTCCGCCAAGATCTGGGACTCCCTCCGCGCAGTGGTCCACAGCGACGCCGCCGGCGGCCGGGCCATCGACGTGGCCGACCCCGGGGTGCAGACCACCTGGGTCGGGTACGAGGTGTTCCGGCAGATATCCGACCGGCTGAGCGCGGCCGGGCGGCCGGTCACCGCCAAGACGATCACCTCTCTGCTGGACGGCGGCGAGCAGGTGGACGTCGGCCTGACCCCGCCGCTGAACTGGGGCACCACCAACATGCTGCCGAGCACCGAGTCGCCCCGGCTGGTGAACACCTGGGTCACGTACCAGGTGGTCAAGGGCGGTCGGCTCGCACTCCAGCAGCCCGGCTTCGTCGACGTGCGCTGGGTGCTCACCGGCGCCAGGCCCCCGGCCTGACGCCACCGCCGGAGGGGTCGGCCCGGGTCACCGGTCCGGCCCCCCGGTGTTTCCCGGCCCGAGCGTTCCGGTCCCGGCGTTCCCGTCCCGGCGTTCCCGGCCTCCCGGACGGGGGGATCAGAGGTCGCCGTCGCCGCGGTTCGGCAGGCCGGTCTGCCCGGCGATCGTGTTCCAGAGGCCGGAGGCCTGCTTCTTCGCCGTGGTGGCCGAGCCGCTGGCCTGCACCGCGTTCTTGTAGTGCTGGTTGTCGATCTTCTTGGGGTCGCAGCCGGCCTGCATGTCGCCGGCCCAGGCCGCGTACTCGTCGTCGGCGGTCGCGGAGGCCTGCCAGGCCGCATTGAGCTGCTCGACCAGCTGCGGACCGCTCGGCAGCTGGTCCGTCTTCAGGGCCGCCAGCTTGGTCTGCAGCTCCCGGCGCTTGCCCGCGGCGTCGGTCAACGCCTGCTGGGACTCCGGCAGCTTGTCGCACTTCTGCACCGCGCCCACCGCGCCGATCACCGCCTGGCGGCTGTCGCTGGCGGTGCCCAGCAGGTCGGAGAGCGCCTGGGCCTGGGCCTTGACCTCGGGGCTGACGGACGGCGCCGCCGTGCCGGTCGCGGCCGGCGAGCCGGTCGACGTGGCGCTGCCGGTGACCGCCGGGCCGGCCTTCTTCTCCGGGCCGGGCGCGTCGTCGCCACCGCTCATCAGCACGGCGACCAGGACGCCGGCCGCCACGCAGCCCGCCACCACACCGCCGACGACCAGCTTGGTGGACGAACGGCCACCGCCCCCGGAGCCGGCCCGGGTCGGGAAGTCCTGGCCCGGGTACTCCGGCGCGGCCGGCTGACCGTACTGGGCCTGCTGGGCCTGCTGGGCCTGCTGGGCCTGCTGGGCCTGCTGGGCCTGCTGGGCCTGCTGGGCCGGGTAACCCTGACCGGGCTGCTGCGGGTAGCCGGGGGCCGGGGCGGTCGGTGCGGCCTGCGGGTAGCCGGGCTGGGCCGGGTAGCCGCCGGCGGCCGGGTCCGCGGTGGGGTACGGCGGCAGGTACTGCGTCTCCGGGGCCGGCTCGGCCTGCGCCGCCTGCGGGTAGCCGGGCTGCGGGGCCCCGCCCCACGGCGCGGCCTGGGCCGGCATGGCCTGGGTCGGCAGGGCGTGCACGCCCTCCCCGAGGTACTCGGGCCGGCCGGACGGCGGCCCGGCCGGGGGCAGGTAGGGCTGCCCGGCCGACAGCCCGCCCGACGGCTGCTGCTGGCCGGGCACGGCCTGGCCGTGGCCCTGCGGCTGGCCCGGCTGGCCCTGCGGCTGGCCGGGCTCGGGGCGGAACAGGTCGTCCAGGTTGAAGTCACCCGAGTTGGGGTACGAGCGGCGCTGGCTCAACGCGATTCCTCACCTGTGCACGACCGCGCGCTGACGGCGGACCACATCTCGTCGGTTCTTGGGAGCATCACAGTTCCTTGGACGTCACGCCCACGCTACCGGTTCACCGAACCGGGTGACCACGTGGGCGGTCCATCCCTCACCGGCCCCTCACCTGCGCGCCGACGCCCAGCTCACGCGGACCGCTCGGGCCGCCCGCTCAGGCGGCCTCCGCCTCCGCCCGGGCCTGGAACTCGCGGACCACCCGCTGCTCCCGGTAGGGCTCCAGCCTGCGTCGGAACTCGTCGAGGTACTCCACCCCCCGGTTCGACCGCAGCCCACTGAGCAACCGGACCGCCTGGGCGCCCGTCTCGCAGGCCCGCTCCAGGTCGCGCTGCTGCAGCTGCGCCGTCGCGAGCAGCACGAGGTCCACCGCGCGGCGGCGCACCCGCGTCGGCGGGTGCAGGTCGAGCGCCCGCCGGGCGTAGTGCTCGGCCGGGCCGGCCTGCTCCAGGTCCCGGTGGCAGTGGGCCAGCTCGTCGGCGAGGTAGGCGTCGTCGAAGTGGGCGATCCAGTCCGGATCGTCCTCGGGGCGCCGCTTCTCCATCGCCTCCAGCGCCTTGGCGGCAACCGCCTCGCACGACCGGGCATCACCCAGCAGTGCGTGGCCGCGCGCCTCGGCTGCGTAGAACATCGCCATCGCCGTCGGGGTGGCCACCGAGCGGGCGCCCTCCTGGGCGGCCCGGGCGAGTTGGGCGATCTCCCGCGGGTTGCCCAGGGTCGCCGCCAGGTGGCTCATCGAGGCGGCCAGCACGTAGCCGCCGTAGCCGCGGTCGTCCGCGGCCTGGGCGAGCCGCAGCGCCTGGATGTAGTAGCGCTGGGCCAGGCCGGGCTGGCCGGTGTCCACCGCCATGTAGCCCGCCAGCTCGGTCAACCGGGCCACCGCCGCGAAGAGTTGCCGACCGGTCTCCTCCCGGTAGGCGCCGCCGAGCAGGCCGGAGACCACGCTGTTCAGGTAGTGCACCACCACCGGGCGGACGTGGCCGCTGCCGAAGCGGTGGTCGAGGTCGACCAGCATGGCCGTGGTCGCCTTGATCGCCGCCACGTCGGTCGGGCCGACCCGCGGACCGCCGGTGCGCGCCACCACCGGGTCGGGCGGGGTGATCAGCCAGTCCCGGCTCGGCTCGACCAGCGCGGAGGCCGCGACCGTCGCCCCGGTGAGGAAGTCCCGCCGGCCGACGTCGCTGCGCCAGAGCTCGCAGACCTGTTCCAGGGCGGCGCTCAGGGTCGGCGCGAACTGCAGCCCGATGCCGGAGCTGAGGTTCTTGCCGTCGGCCATGCCGATCTCCTCGACCGACACGCTCCGGCCGAGTTTGCGGCCGAGCGCCTCCGCGATCACCGCCGGCGCCTGCCCCCGCGGCTGCTGGCCGCGGAGCCAGCGCGCGACGGAGGTCTTGTCGTAGCGCAGGTCCAGACCGTGCTCGGCGCCACAGAGGTTGACTCTCCGCGCCAGACCGGCGTTGGAGCAGCTGGCCTCCTGGATCAGCTGCTGCAGACGCTCGTTGGGCTGTCGTGCGACAAGTGGTCTCGCGGCCATTGGGCTTCGCCTCCCCACACCCTCCGGTCCGGCCGGCGGGCGACGATTCTGCTGATCTGTTGCCGACTGTCCGACCGTCCAAGGAATCTGACACAAGGTTAGCGATCAGCGACGCCCCCGGGATACCCACGGTGACGATCCCCACCCCCCACGCGCCCGGGGAAATGCTCCCGTGCGCCCCCACTGCGCCCGCCACCCCCCGGACCGGCTCGATCGCCTCACCGGTTCGGGTGACATTGCCGCCGCGCGGCCGACCGACCCGCACCGGCCCGTAACCAGCCTCACGCACGGTAGTTGAGCAGCGCGTGGAAGACATGCCAGACTCCCCCGACCAGGGCAGCGCCGGACTGCCCCCGCTGCTCATCGAAGCCGTCAGCTATGCCGAGAGCCGGCACTGGGAGGTCGCCCCGGGCGCCTGGCTGATCGACGGCGACGGGCCGGCCCGCTGCTCGTGCGGCGATCTGCGGTGCCCGCTGCCGGGCGCGCACCCGATCGACGCGGACTGGGCACGCAAGGCGAGTGCCGGCCCCGGCGCGGTGCGGCGCTGGTGGACGGAGCGGCCGGAGGCGTCGATCCTGCTGCCCACCGGCCGCTCGTTCGACGTCCTGGACGTCCCGGAGGTGGCCGGCTGCCTGGCGCTGGCGCGGATGGAGCGGATGGACCTCCAGCTCGGCCCGGTGGTGGTCGTCCCGGCCGCGCCGGGGCGGTCCGGCCGCCGGCTGCACTTCCTGGTGCTGCCGGGCGTGGCCGCCAAGCTGCCGGAGATGCTGCGCAAGCTCGGCTGGCCGCCCGGACGGCTGGACCTGGTGGCCCGCGGCGAGGGCGACTGGACGGTGGCCCCGCCGTCCAGGGTCGGCCCGTCCGGCTTCGCCCAGTGGGCCCGCTCGCCGTCGGCGCTGAACCGCTGGCTGCCGGACGCCGCCGAGCTGATCAGCCCGCTCGCCTACGCGTGCGGGCGCGAGGCCCCCTCGCCCCGCCCCCAGGCGGCCCAGCCGGCGCCGGTGCACTGACCCCCCGCCCTGACGGTCCTTCGGGCCCTCCGGGACCGCCCCGGGTCCGTTCGGGCCCCCGGCCCGGGCCGTCCGGCTCCGGGGATCCGACGGTGATTCACCGTCCCGTGGACAGCCGCCCTGCGCCGATCGGGTGAGGGTGTGCGACGCGCGACACCACGCGCGCGACTGACGGGCCCCGCCTCCCACCGGAGGCGGGGCCCGTCAGACGCATGTGCGGATAAGGCTTCCGTGTACCCGCTGGTCAACGGCGAAAGCCCCTCGCACGAGTGACAGTGCTCAAGGATTGCCATGATCTGCCGAGGGGAGGAATTCCACCGTGAGGGGACGCCGGAAGGGACGCTCGGACGGGGAAGCCGGGCGGGGCGGTCGGGAGGGGACGGAGGGGACGGGGGAACGGAGGGGCCGTGGCACCGGCCGGGTTCGGGGAGGCCGGTGCCACGGAAGCGGGGAGGGTGGGAGGGAAACGGGGTGGGAACGGCAGGGCCCGGTGCGCGGGGACGCACCGGGCCCTGTTCGCTGTCGCGAGGCCTGCAGGAGGCCGGTCGGGCGAGGCCCGGACCGGCTCGGTCGGGGCGGGCCGGTCAGGCCTGCGCGACGAAGACGTGCGCGGCGATGTCCTTGCCCAACTCGGCCGCGTTGTCACCGGTGCCCACCAGCACCCCGCCGACCCCGGGGGCGACCCGCACCGTCGAGCCCGGCCGGACGCCGGCCCGGCGCAGCGTGCGCATCAGCTCGCCGTCGGTCTGGATCGGCTCTCCGATCCGGCGGACCACCACGTCGGCGCCGTCCTCGCCCGGGCTCACCGAGTCCAGCGGGACGAGCGCGGCGTCGAAGCCCTCGCCCTCGGCCTTGGCGTCGCCCAGCTCGTCCAGGCCCGGGATCGGGTTGCCGTACGGGGACTGGGTGGGGTGGCCGAGCATGGCGAGCACCTTGCGCTCCACCGTCTCGCTCATCACGTGCTCCCAGCGACAGGCCTCCTCGTGGACCTGCTCCCACTCCAGGCCGATCACGTCGACCAGCAGGCACTCGGCGATGCGGTGCTTGCGCATCACCCGCACCGCGAGCCGGCGGCCCTCCTCGGTGAGTTCGAGGTGGCGGTCGCCCGCGACTTGGAGCAGCCCGTCGCGCTCCATCCGGCCGACCGTCTGGCTGACCGTGGGGCCGCTCTGTTCCAGGCGCTCGGCGATCCGGGCACGCATCGGAACGATGCCCTCCTCCTCCAGTTCCAGGATGGTGCGAAGGTACATCTCAGTGGTGTCGATCAGCCCAGACATCGCCGCTGGCTCCGTTCTTCGGTGTCCTCACCGCCAATTCTGACCTACCCCGCCGGCAACCGGACCCGCCCAGGGGCCTCCGGGAAGGGTTTTCGTTCCTGTTGACAGCGGCACCGGTGAGGCAGCACGGTGCTCGCCGTAGCTTTCTCCATCGGCGGTCTGGACCACCCCGGCCCGCCCCACCCGGCCGGCTCCCCCACCGGCAGAGAGCGAAGGCACAGATGAGCGACCTGGTCGGCCGGTACTTCGACGCCGCGATCGCCCACCTCCGGCGGGTCCGCGCCGAGGAGGCCGACACCATCGAGGCCGCGGGCGCGCTGCTGGCCGAGGCGGTCACCGAGGGGCGCCGGATCTTCACCTTCGGCTCCGGCCACTCCGCGCTGCCGGCCCAGGACGTCGTCTACCGGGCCGGCGGACTGGTCCCGGTGAACCTGCTGAACGTCCCCGGGATGGCCGGGGTGACGGTGATGCCGGCGCCGCTGTCCAGTGCCCTGGAGCGGGTGTCCGGCCTGGCCACCACCACCCTGGACCTCACCCCCGCCACCGCCGGCGACCTGCTCTTCGTCATCTCGCTCTCCGGCCGCCAGGTGATGCCGGTCGAGCTGGCCCGGTACGCCCGCGACCGCGGACTGAAGGTGGTGGGGGTGACCTCGCTGGCCTACCCGGGCGAGGTCCCGTCGGCGCACCCGTCGGGCACCTACCTGAAGGACCACTGCGACATCGTGCTGGACAGCAAGATCGCGGTCGGCGACGGCGAGCTGAGCCACCCGGCGGCCGAGACCGCCTTCGGCCCGGTCTCCACGGTTGTCACCAGCGCGCTGATGCAGGCCGTGGTGGCCTCGGCGGTGGGCCGGCTGGCCGACGCGGCGGCAGCCGGCGACGGCGCCGCCCCGCCGCTGTTCCGCTCCGGCAACGTGCCCGGAGGCACGGAGTGGAACGCCAAGCAGATGGCCGACAACGCCGACCGGATCTTCTACACCTACTGAGCCGCGCGGCCCGTGCGAGGTGGGGCCCGGGTGAGGTGCGCGGCCCGGCCACACGCCCCCGGGCCGGCCGCGTCCGCCGCCGACGGCCCCGCAGGCCCCGGCGGGCCTTCCGGCCCGGGGCGCACGGCGCGCGCTCCGCACCGGCCCCTCCGCGCCGACCCCTGCGCGCCCGCCGCCCGCGCCCGGACGGCCGGAGCACCGCGATATGGGACAACCTGCGGCGGCTTCCCGGCCATTGCGGCCGGTCCGCGACCGGACCAGGCGTACCGCGGCGGCGGGACGGGCAGGAGAGCGGTGCGACCGGAGCGACGGGTGGGGGCCGAGGATGGCGTCGGGGGCGGAGCCGATGGGGAGGGTGCGGGAGCACGAGCTGCTGCCCGCGCTGTTCTGGACGGCCGACTCGGCCTCGTTGCAGGGGCAGCGCCGGTCCGTCCTCCTCTCGGCCTGGGAGCTGGTGCTGCTGGTCGCCGCGGCCGTGTTCGGCTCCGCCGACGGTGAGCCGTGGGCCTGGTCGGCAGCGGTGGCCTACCTCGGCGCGATCGGCCTGGCGGTGGTGATCAGCCGGCAGAACCCCCAGGGCCTCTGGTACGAGGGCCGGGCGGCCGCGGAGTCGGTGAAGACGCTCGCCTGGAAGTTCGCCGTCCGGGCCGACGCCTTCCAGCCGCCGCCGCGCACCCTGCCCGACGCCGAGGGGCTGTACAGCTTCCAGCTCGGCCGGGTCCTGAACGCCTTCCGGGGCAGCCGCGCGGTCGGCGCGGCCGCGGAGGGCCCCGACGCGCCGATCACCGCGGCGATGCGCGGCCTGCGCGACCAGCCGCTGGCGGTGCGCCGCGAGGTGTACCTGCGGGAGCGGATCCTGGTGCAGCACGACTGGTACCGCTCCAAGGCCCGGTACTGCGCCCGGGCCGGCTTCTGGACCGGAGTGCTCGGCGCGGTGCTGCCGGGGATCGGCCTGGTGCTCGCGGTGCTGCGGGCGATGGGCGAGTTCGGCTACGACGCGCTCGGCACCGTCTCGGCGGTGGCCGCCTCGGTCGCCGCCTGGGCCCAGCTGCGCCAGTACCGGCCGCTGGCCGCCGCCTACGGGCTGGCCGCCGACGAACTGGAGCTGATCCGCGACCAGCTGGCCCGGCTCGACCTTGGCGCGGCGGACGCCGAGGAGGTCTGGGCCAGGCTGGCCCGGGACGCCGAGGACGCCGTCTCCCGCGAGCACACCACCTGGCAGGCCCGCCGGGAGGTCCGCGGGACCACGGACCGGGACCACTGACCCGGGGGACCGACCGAACGGGGCCGCCGACCGGGGCACCCCGGAGTACTGAGGAGGCCGCGCGTGACGTTACGGATGGTCAAGGCGGCGGACGGCCGCGCCCTCGCCGTCGAGACCGTGGGTGACCCGCGCGGCCGGCCGGTGTTCCTGCTGCACGGCACGCCCGGCAGCCGGGTCGGTCCGCACCCGCGCACCAGCGTCCTCTACCGCCTCGGCATCCGCCTGGTCTCCTTCGACCGGCCCGGCTACGGAGACTCGGCCCGGCTGCCCGGCCGCCGGGTCAGCGCGGCCGCGGCCGACGTGCGGACCATCGCCGACGAGCTCGGCATCGACCGCTTCGCCGTCCTCGGCCGCTCCGGAGGCGGCCCGCACGCGCTGGCCTGCGCTGCGCTTCTGCCCGATCGGGTCACCCGGGTCGCCCTGCTGGTCAGCCTGGCCCCCCGGAACGCGGCCGGCCTCGACTGGTACGGCGGGATGACGCCGTCCAACGTCCGGGCCTACCGGGAGGCCGAACGCGGGCACGACCAGATCGCCGCCTCGATGCGGTTCCGCTCCGAACAGATCAAGGCCGACCCGGTCCGGCTGCTCAAGGGCCTGCGGCCCGAACTGCCGCCCACCGACCGCGAGGTGGTCGCCGACACCGGGCTGCGCCGGATGCTGCAGAGCAACTACCGCGAGGCGTTCCGGCACGGCGCCGACGGCTGGATCGACGACGTACTGGCCTTCACCGCCGACTGGGGCTTCAAGGTCCAGGACATCGCCGTGCCGAGCTGGCTCTGGCACGGCGCCGACGACCAGTTCTCACCGGTCGAGCACTCCCGCTGGCTGGCCGACCGCATCCCCGGCGCCGCCCTCTACCTGGAGCCGGGCGCGGCCCACTTCGGCGCGTTCCGGGTGATGACCACCGCGCTCAGCTGGGCCGCGGGATAGGACCGGTCCGGCGGATCGGACCGGGGACGTCAGGCGCCGACCGGGGTGACCGGATCGCCGCCGGCCAGCACCGCCAGGACGTTGTCCACCGCGAGGCCGCCCATCGCCTGCCGGGTGCGGACGGTGGCGCTGCCCAGGTGCGGGGCCAGCACGGCGCGTTCCTGGGCCAGCAACGCCGACGGCACCTCCGGCTCCCGCTCGAAGTTGTCCACCGCCGCCGCGAACAGCGCGCCCGACTCCAGCGCGGCGGCCAGCGCCTCCTCGTCCACCACCCCGGCGGTCATCGAGACCACCACCGCCCCCGGCGGCAGCAGGGCCAGCCGGCGGGCGTCCAGCAGGTGACGGGTCGCGTCGCTGAGCGGGCAGGTCACCACCAGCACCTCGGAGCGGGCCAGCAGTTCCTCCAGCGGCAGCCACGCGGCGCCCTCGGCCTGCTCGGCCGGCAGTTCGCGGCGGTTGTGGTAGCCGACCGGCATGTCGAAGGCACGGGCCCGGCGGGCCACCGCCCGACCGATCCGGCCCATGCCGAGCACGCCCAGCCGGGTGCCGGCCAGCTCCATGCCGAGCAGGAAGTTCGGCGCCCAGGCCCACGGCCGCCCGGAGCGCAGCCACCGCTCGCCCTCGCCCAGCCTGCGGGTGGCGGCCAGCAGCAGCGCCCAGGCCATGTCGGCGGTGGCGGCGGTCAGCACCCCGGGGGTGTTGCTGACCGCCACACCCCGCTCGGCGCAGGCGGCGAGGTCGACGTTGTGGTGCCCCACCGCGTGGTTGGCGACCAGCCTGAGGCCGGGGCCGGCCGCGTCCAGGAACCCGCCGTCCACCGTGTCGTCCAGCGTGGTGACCACCGCGGACCGGCCGCGGGCGGCCGCCAGCAGCTCGGCCCGCGGCATCGGCAGGTCCGAGTCGTGGTGCGTGACCGCGTGGTGGGCGGTGAGCCGCTCGATCACCCCGGGCGCGAGGCGGCGGGTGACCAGGACCGGGGGCAGCTGCGGGCTCATGGCCCCGCAGCCTACCCGCCGGCCCCGGCCCCCGGTCTGCCCGCCGTCACACGGGCTGCGGCTCCAGGTCGCGGTTGATCCGCTTCCAGCCGCGGGCCGAGACGGTGTTGGGGTGCTCCTCGCCGAACTGGCGGATCAGCTCGGCGATCGCGCGGGCCCGCAGCTCGGCCGCCTGGGTGTGCCGGCCGGCCGCCCGCAGCGTGACGGCCAGGTTGGCCTCGCAGGCCACCGCGTCCGGGTGCCGCGGCGAGTAGCGCTCGCACAGGCCGGCGTGCGCCGTGCGGCCGAGCTGCTCGGCGAGGTCGATCTGGCCGTCGTCCCCGTACGCGTTGGCCAGGTTGATCATCGCGTTGAGGGTGTACGGGTGCTCGGGCCCCACCGCCCGGCTGAGCCCCTCGACGGTGGCCAGCCCGCGCTCGATCGCGCCCCGGACGTCGCCGCTGCCCCGCAGGTAGATGCCGAGGTTGTTGGCGCAGACCAGGGTGAACGGGTGCTCGTCACCGAACAGCCGCTTGTGACCCTCGTAGACCGTGGCGCAGAGGTCGCGGGCGGCCTCCTTGTCGCCGGACGCGCTGTGGTCGGCGGCCAGGTTGAGCGCGCAGGCCAGCGCGTCCGGCGCGTCGGCGCCGTACCGCTCCAGGTAGCGCTCGTAGGTCTCCTTGGTGATCCGGCGGGCCTCGGCCAGCTGCCCCGTCCGGCGCAGCGAGACGGCCAGCGACTTGGCGTTGCGCAGGTTCTCCGGCAGGTCCGGGTCGAGGAGGGTGCCGAAGTCGTCGGTGACCTCCTGAAGGAGTTCCACCGATCCCTGGTAGTCGCCGAGTTCGCGCAGGTCGCGGGCGAGGTTGGACTTGGTGGAGAGGGTGTAGGGGTGCTTGGGGCCGAGCACCGCGGTGCGGCGGTCCAGGGTCTCCTGGTCGAGCTCGCGGGCGGCCTCGCTGTCGCCGGCCAGCCGGTAGTCGATCGCCAGGTTGTTGGCCATGGAGAGGGTGCGCGGGTTGTCGTCGCCGAACAGCTCCCGGAACTGGTCGAGGATCTCCCGGTCGAGGTCGAGCGCGGCCTGGAACCGGCCGAGCGCCCGCCGGTCGGCGCCGAGCGAACCGCCGGTCATCAGGGTGTACGGGTGGTGCTCGCCGAGCAGCACGCGCTGGCGCTCCATGGTGGCCTCGTCCAGCGCCAGCGCGTCCGCGTAGTTGCCCTGCGAGCGCAGCACGTTGGCGAGCTGGAAGCGCAGCAGCAGGGTCTGCCGGTCGTCCTCGCCGAGCTTGGCGGTCCACTCCTCGTCCAGGGCGTGGCCGAGGTCGCGGGCCCGGTCCAGCTCGCCGCGCTTCCACAGGTAGCGGACGCGGTCGATGAGCAGCTGGCGGGTGTCGGCCTCGTCGCAGTTGTACGCCTTGGACGGCGACAGGTGCGGCCAGATCTCCTCGAACGCGGGCCAGTTGGCCGGGTCGTCGGTGTCGCCGAGGACCGGCCGCGCGCCGGTGAGGATGCGGTGCACCTCGTGGACGGCGGTCTCCTGTTCCTCCTCGGTCATCTCGGCCCGGACCACGGCCTGGACCAGCCGGTGCACCTGGAAGCTGTTGGTGCCGGCGTCGACCTTGGCGAGCGCGTACCGGCCGATCGCCTGGATGACCTTGCCGAGCATGAACTTGTCGCTGAGGTCGGCGTCGTACTGGACCAGGGCGCGGATCATCTGGTCGCTGTAGAAGAGGTTCATCGAGATCGGCTCCGGCGCGAAGAACGCGCAGAGCTGGAGCAGCCGGACCGCCGCCGGGGACTGGGTGCGCAGCCGGGCGATCGAGACGTTCCAGGTCGCGCCGACCGGTGTGGGGTAGTCGGCGGGGCGGGCGCCGGCCAGCGCGCGGGCGGCCTCCGCCTGGAGCTGGGCGACGTAGGTGGCGACCGGGGTGCCGGTGGTGTCCAGCCAGGCGGCGGCCACCTCGACGGCCAGCGGCAGGTCGCCGACGGCGTCGGCGACCCGGTCGGCGTCCGCACGGGAGAGCCCGCGGGCGCGCCGGCACAGGTGCTCGACGCTCTCGCCGCGGGTGAAGACGTCCACCTCCAGTGCCTCCGCGTGCCCGGACCAGGCCTGGTTGCGGGAGGTGACGAGGATGTGGCCGGAGCCGCCGGGGAAGAACCGGCGGATCTCGGAGGGCTCGTCGGCGTTGTCGAAGATCAGCAGCCAGCGCGCGGTGGGCACGCCGCGCCGCAGCGCCTCCCGGGCCGCCTCGGCGGCCTCGGTCACCGAGTCGCCGACCCGCAGGCCGAGCCGCCGGGCCAGGTCGGCCAGCGCGGGCGCGACCTGTTCGGTCCGCTCGGCGTCGATCCACCAGACCAGGTCGTAGTCGGACATGAACCGGTGCGCGTACTCCAGCGCCACCTGGGTCTTGCCGACGCCACCGAGTCCGTACAGGGTCTGCGGGGTGGGCAGCACGGCCGCCATGCCTCCGCGCAGCTGATTGCGCAGTTGCTCCAGCACCGCCGCGCGCCCGGTGAAGGACGGGTTGCGCGGCGGGACGTCCCAGACCTCCGGCTTGCTGCCGGGGAACCGCGGGCCGCCGGCCGGGGCGTCGGTGAGAACGAGCTCTCCCCGGCCGAGGGCCCGCAGCAGCGTCTGCACCGACTGGGCCTCGTCCCGGCCGACCAGGTCGACCGGATTGCGGTTGGAGAACGGCGCGGTGAGCCGGACGTCGCCGACGCGGACCGGGACCAGCTGTCGCCGGGTCCCGGACGGGTCGGAGCTGACCACCGACTCCCACAGCGTCCGGGCCTGCGGCGAGCGCTGGTAGGCGGGCGAGAGGACGGCGACGGTCCGGTACGCTGCGTCGATTCCGCGCCCGGTGTCCTGGCGCGGGTCGGTGCCGGCGCTGAGGTCGCGGGGCAGCACCCGGAAGCCGGCCCGGGTCAGCACCGACTCGATCCAGTCCGCCCACATCCGGTCCTCGGGGACGTAGGAGAGGTAGAGGTCGGCCGGCACGGACGGACGGCGCCGGGTGAAGGCGTCCACGTAGCGCAGCCGGACCTCCTCGTCGACCGGCGGCAGCGAGGCGACCCGCCCCCTGGTGATCACCGAGGTGAGCCGCTCGCACGCGGCCAGCATCGAGGTCTGGGTGCCGCCCTGGTCACCGAAGGTCGCCAGGATCTCCTCGTAGGCGTAGAACGGCCGGTAGGGGATCTCCACCGACCCCCAGTAGTGGGCGAGTTCCTCGGCGTCCAGGCCGGCGGGCAGGCCGTCGAAGCGGAGTCGGGCGAGTGCCCGGCCCGCATCGGCCTTCTCCTTCTCGCCCTCGTCGATGCGCATCGGCACGGGCAGGATGCGGATGCCGCGCTCGCGGTAGCGGTCGTGGATGTGCTGGGCTATCCGGGAGGCGCCGTCGATCGACTGGTCGCTCAGGGTGAAGCAGACCACCAGGTCGTCGGGCATCTGGACGGTGCAGATCTCGGCGATGTCGGAGAGGCCGGTGCGGGAGTCGATCAGGACGTAGTCGTAGCGCTTGCTCATGTCGGCGCGCAGTGCGTCGAAGAACTGCCCGCCGTCGAAGCGGTCGTAGAAGATGTCCCAGTCCAGGTGGGTGACGGCCTCGGAGTAGTCGCGGTTGAACTGGCCGGCGGAGAGGAAGTCCAGGCTGCCGCCGTCGGGGAACATCGGCCAGGAGAGCGAGAGCGCGTGCGGGTGCACCCGGGCGAAGTCGAGGTGCCAGCCCTCGGCGTGCTCGACCGGCCGCAGCGCCTCCTCGCGGTACTCGGCGATCAGGTCCATCATGCCGGTCGTGCCGGCCAGCACGGTGGGGTCGAGGAACGGGTGGAAGAACTTGGCCAGGCCGGGTGCCTCCAGGTCCCAGTCCACGGTGAGCACCCGGAAGCCGTTGGCCGCGAGGATCCACGCGGTGTTGGCGAGCGCCATGGTGCGCCCGGTACCGCCCTTGTAGGAGTAGAAGGTGATGATCCGGCCCCGCCGGTCCTGCTCCGCCTCCCGCCGGGCCGCCAGCTCGGCGGCGCTCAGGCCGCCGATGCGGAGGTTCCTGGTGCGGTTCTCACTCATATGGTTCCTCCCCCAAACGGCGTCCCGTCGTCCGGGCGATCGCCTGCTTCGCGTGGATGGTCGTCGTGGGCGGGGAGGCCGGGCCCGTCCCGGCCACCACCGTGCCGGAAGGCGTCCCGCAGACTGGGCCGGGGTGGAGGCGGCTCCTCCGGCTCGGTCCTGGTCCGGCTCTCGAAGGCGTACTTGGCTTTCATCGCGGCCCGGGGCAGCGCGTCGTCGAACTCCTCCAGGCTGCCGAGCCCGGGCTGCCCCCCGGTGGCGCCGAGGAAGCTGGGCCGGGTCGCGCGGTGGGTGAACCGCAGGGCCTGGTCGCTGAGTTCGCTCATCTCGCGGTGCTGCTCGGCGCAGTCCGGGTCGTCCATGTTCCATGGTTCCAGCACGCTCACCCAACCGCAGTCCGCACGGTCGAAGCGACGGACGAGTTCACGCCACCGCTCGTCCTTCAGCACCCAGCGGTCGAGCAGCAGGAGTCCGGGCGCGGTGGGCTCGCCGCCCGCGATGATCTCCTCGGCCTCGCCGTCAAACTCGTGCACGGTGACCTGGAAGCCCAACTGCCTGGCCAGGCGCACCGCGTGCTCGGCGAGCGGACGCGGGGCGGCGGGCCGGAAGGGGTGCCAGTCGGTGCGCCTCTCGCCGTAGTAGTCGGGGTTGCGCCCCGGCGGCACGTCGCCGCGGTGGTGGGCGAGGACGGAGATCCGCAGCCGTTTGGTGGGTGCGGTGACGTTGAAGGCGCTGGGCTGCGAGTTGAAGTCCAGCCGGCGCCCGACCGGGATGACCGTCTCCTCGGCGACCTCCACGATCCGCCGGGCCAGCCGGTGCACGGCCAGCTCGTAGGCACCGCGGAAGTAGCTCAGTTTCATCAGGGCGTACAAGCCCTCGGTCGCGTAGTCGGGGCCGAAACTGGCGTGATTGAACTGGAGTTCGCCCGCCACCTCGGGCAGCCGGTAGCGGCTCATCGGCGCCCAGAGCACCGGGACGATGCCGCTGGTCCGCTCCGAGTCGAAGTTGGCCGGGTAGACCGGCCGCCGGGTGAAGGAGTACCACTCCTGGCCGCACGGGACGCTGTTGAAGTACCGGGGCGAGTAGAGCGGCACGAAGACACGGCAGGTGGCCAGCTCCTCCGAGAGCCGCTCGGCCCACAGCTCCCCCTGGTGCATGGACTCGTCCATGAACCCGACCGGGACGCCCGCGGGAACGGTGGTGAGCTGCAGCACGGCCTCGCAGAGGTCACGGTACAACTGCCGTACCCAGTGGTTGGGGTCGCCGGCACCGCGCGCACCGGCCCGCGGGGTGTGCGCGTAACTGAGGAAGAAGTACGGCCGGGAGGATTCCTCGTCCCCGCCATGGTCGTTCACACGCGCCTCCCCCTGGCCCGCTCTCAACCGCTTTCCCGCGCGTCCCGGTTCGCGGGGCTTCAGTGTAGGAACGACCCAGGGGGCAAGGGAATAGCGCAAGGGGGGCACCCGGATTGACATGACCGAAACGACCGCGGGTGCGTGCGCCCCCGTGCGGCCCCTCAGCGCGCGCGCCACTCCCGGAGGACCTCGGCGGCGAGGTCGACGGCCTCGCGCATCGGGACCAGCCGGGTCCACGCGCCGCCGATCAGGCCTTCGGTCACACCGGTCGCCCGGGCCAGCACCTCCGTGCCGAGCTCCTCGAAGAGGACGTCGTCGAGGAGCGGTCCGTCGAAGTAGCACCAGCGCGAGCCGTCGCCGTCCTTCACCTTGCAGCCGTAGTGGCGGACCTCCTCGATGCCGACGCGCAGGTCGGCGAGGTGGAAGCCGGTGAAGGTGCCCATCGGAGCCCCGATGGTCAGCACCTGGGCACCGAGCCGGTAGAGCGCCCCGAGCGGGGAGCGCTCGCCGAGGTGGCACTCCAGGTCGTGGACCGCGGTGATCTCCACCGCCCGGGCGCCGACCGCGGCGAAGGAGGTCTGGGGGTGGCTGCTCCGGACGGCGCCCGGGTGGCGGCGGACCAGCTCGGAGAGCGTGCCCATGGTCGGCGAGGCCGGGGTCGTCAGCGGGTCGAAGGGGGGCATCGCCTCGCGCCAGGCCCGCACCCGGTCCTCCGACCAGCCGGCCGTCATCGTGGTGATCAGCCGCGAGGTGGTCGAGTTCTCCGGGCTGGCCGTGAAGGCGGCCAGGGTGCCGTGCTCCGGCCCGCCGAGGGCGTCGAGCAGCGCCTCGACCACCCCGGTGCCGCGGCCGTCGACCGGGCCGAGGGCGCGCAGGGAGGCGTGGACGAGCAGTACCTGCCCGGGCCGGACTCCGAGCTCGGCCAACCGGGTGGCCAGCTCGGCACGGCCGAGCGGAGCCGTGACCGACGGGGTGGGCGCGGCGGTGCACGGCGAGAGGTCGGTGAACATGGGGGGATCCCGGGGGGTAGCGGAGGGGGAGGAAGCAGGGTCAGCCGGAGACGACCGGGGTCGTCCGGCTGCGGATCCGTTCGGCGGCCGTCTCGGCGGCGCGCGGCAGCGGGACGGCCAGCCAGGGGGCAACAGTGTCCCGCATCCCGTCGACGAAGCGCAGACCGACCGGCGTCAACGAGCCCGAATCGGCCAGTCGCTCCACGGCCTCGGCGGTGTACCGGCGCCAGAGCGCGAACCGGGCCCGGGCGTGGTCGGCGGCCGCGCCGGGCAGGCCGTCGTAGGCGCGGGCCCGGCTGCCCCAGAACGCGGTCACCGCGAGGTGGGCGTAGGCGCCCTGGAGCAGGCCCTCGATCGGCCGCGGGTCGGGCCGCCAGGGTACGACGTAGCGCGCGGTGTCGGCCGGGTCGTAGAGGTCCAGCCCGTCGAGCACGGCACCCATCTTGACATGCTGGAACTCGTGCGCCAGCAGCAGTGCGAGGGTGGGCGCGGTGACCGGCCGGGCGATCCCGACCGCGCCGAAGGCCTGCCGGGCGGCGGCGCTGACCTCCCGGCCGGGCGGGCCGGGGCGCAGCGGGGTGACCGTGGTCAGACCCGCCCGCAGGCCGGCCGCGTACTCCGGCAGGTCGCGGTCGAGCAGTTCGGCGGCCTCGCGCAGTCCCCAGCTCCAGGAGGCGAGTTCGGAGTCCGTCAGGCGGTCGGCGACCGGCCGCTGGTGGCTGTCGCGCTGCGGGTCGACGTCCTCCAGCGCGAGCGTCCAGTCGCCGCCCAGCACGACACGCCGGACCCGGTGCCAGTGCGGGCCGTCGACCGGGACGGCGGTGCCGTCCTCGGTCCGCACGGTGAACCCGTCGGCCGTGCCGGTGACCAGCGCCTTTCGGGCCCCGCCGGCGAGATCGAGCCGGCCGAGCGTGGGCAGGTGCAGCACACCGCCCCGGAGCGGCACCGCGACCGTGTCGCCACGGCCGGCCCGGACCGCCGCGGCGGCGGCCAGCCCGGCCAGCGGACCGAGGCCTGCCGCCGGATCGCCCCCCAGCTGGCGGGCCGCCCAGGCGCGGGCGTACGGGTGGCCGAGCACGGCGTCCACGGCGGCGGGCGCGACTGCGTCGAGCTCGGCGAGCACGTCCCAGGCGGGCGAGCGGGTGAGCCCGGAGGTGGTCCGGACGGCGGCCAGCATGGCACGGGTGAGGGCGAGTTGGGCGCGGGCCAGGGCTCGGACGGTGTCGGCGCCGCCGTGACCGGAGGCGAGCTCGTCGAGCTGCCGTTCGGTGAGGCCGGCCGGGACGGGAGGCGCGG
The DNA here is from genome assembly GCF_043950205.1 of Kitasatospora hibisci. Lineage (NCBI taxonomy): Bacteria > Bacillati > Actinomycetota > Actinomycetes > Kitasatosporales > Streptomycetaceae > Kitasatospora > Kitasatospora hibisci. Next base: position 3,611,435 of record NZ_CP171642.1, read on the forward strand.
CGGGCTGCGCCGGGACGGCGGACGCGGCGGGCGGGACGGTGGACTGCTTACCGGACCGGTCGGCGATGCCGTTGATGAGGTTCATGAGGTCCCCGCAGTACACGGAGGGGTGGTCGAAGCCGCCGTCCCGGTACCGGTGGGCGTACAGCCCGCCTCCGCAGGAACGGACCACCGGGCAGCTCCGGCAGTCGGCGCTGAGCCCGGCCAGGCCGCTCTGCCGCGCGGCCATACCGGGGTGGCGGGCCACGTCGTCGAGGCTGTGCGTGAAGACGTCCAGGCCGGTGGCGGGGGCGCCGTCGTACGCGGTCTTCAGGCTGTCGGCCTGCTCGAAGCTGCCGTCGGTCTCCAGCACCACCAGCGAGGCGGGCTCCAGGCCGAGCGACTCGGTGAGGCTGGAGAGGCCGTGCCGGGTGCGGTGGACCGAGTCGAAGGTGCGGACCGCGAACGGGCGGCCGTCCGCCTCCCAGAGGTCGTAGACCGTGAGCAGCCAGTCCGCGTACGGGTGCGGGCCCTGCCCGGCGGGACGCTTCGGCGGCTGTTCCCAGGTCGCGTGCGGGAGGAGGAAGTCGACCGCGGGGGGTTCGAGTTCGGCGAGCGCCCGGTAGACCGCCACCGGGTCGTTCTCGACGTCGATCGTGCAGAGCAGGCCTGCGAAGAGGTGGCAGTACTCGGGCCGGCGGAGCAGGTCGACCGCGCGGAGCACCTGGGGGTGGCTGGAGCGGCCGTCGGCGTACCGGCGGTGGCGGTCGTTCGCGGCGCGGTCGCCGTCCAGCGAGACGCCGACCCGGACGTCCAACTCGGCGAAGAGGTCGAGGAAGGCGGGGCCGAGCAGCACGCCGTTGGTGTGGATCCGCAGGTCGAGTGCGCAGCCGGGCGGGAGGGCGGCGCGGAACGCCTCGGCGGCGCGGCGCAGCCGTTCCGGGCCGGCCAGCAGGGGTTCGCCCCCGTGCAGGACGACCCGGACGCCGGTCAGGCCGTGGGCGGCGGCGTGCTCGCCGATCCGCTCGGCGGCCCTGGTCAGGACGGTGTCGACGATCGTCTTCGGCCTGGACTGCCAGCTGGTGTCGGCGTGTTCGTAGACATAGCAGTGGTCGCAGGCGAGATCGCACCGGCTGTGCACCTTCACCACGAACTGCGTGAAGGGCAGCAGATTACGCGTCATGGCCATTCGGTCTCAGCTCGGTTCGGCTCGGGCTCGCTCGGGTGCGGTCGGATTCGGCCTGGCCGGCACGTGGCCGGGCCCGGACCGGCCGGTCAGATGGAGGAGTTGAAGGCGGCGACCGGCACCGGGCCGGAGTCGGCCGCGGGCAGCACGCGAGAAAGCCGCTTGGTCAGCTCCTCCGCACCGAGCTCGGCGAGATCAGCCAGGCCGGGCCGGCGCGAAACTGTCTGATTGTCCATCAGTTCCTCGACGGGACGGGTGTCCAGTGCGGATGTCATGTTCGATTCTCTTCCGTGAAGGGGATTAGAGAGTGCTGAGGCCGGGTACAGAACTCGGCTTCACCGCCCAATGTAGTGCTCCGGCCGCGGCAACGCCGTACAGTCCCGCCCACCGCCGGTGCCACCACCCCGCGGGGCTGCGGCGTCCGGTCCAAAGTTCACCCGCTCGGCGGTCGCGTCGCGGCACCTGCCCGGCTCACGACGGCCCGGTCAGGCGGGCGGCGGCTCGACCTCCCGGCCGATCCGCCGCCCGGCCCGGATGGCCGCGGTGACCGGATGATCCTGACCGAGCGTCTCCCGGGCCAGGGACAGGGCGCGTTCGGAGAGGTCGGCGGCCCGCTCCCGGTCCCCGACCGCGGCCAGGCCGAGCGCGGTGCTCGCCTCTGCCACGAGCGTGTCCGGATGGTCGGGGCCGACGGCTTCGGCCAGCAGCGCGGCGGCGGACTCGGAGAGGGCGAGCGCGGCCCGCTCCTCCCCCGTCTCGGCCAGGTCGTCGGCGTGGTTCAGCATCGCCAGGCCGAGGTGCGGGTGGCCCGGCCGGAGCACCGCGCGCAGGCCGGTCAGCGCCTCCTCGGAGAGCCGCCGGGCCTCCCCGGTCCGGCCGGCCCGGCGGAGGAGTACGGCGAGGTTGCCGGCCGTGAGGAGTGTGGCGGGGTGGGCCTCGCCGAGGCCGTCGCGGTGGCAGCGGTGGGCCTCCTCGGCGAGCGGGACGGCCCGGTCGAGGTCGCCGATCGCACCGAGCACCGCCGCCAGGTTGCCCGCGGCGACCGCCGTGTCCGGGTGGTCGGCGCCGTGTCGGTCGAGCAGCCGGCGGTGCACGTCCTCGGCGTTGGTGAGCGCCTCCCGGTACCGGCCGACCTGGCGGAGGGTGACGCCGAGGTTGCGGCTGGCGCGCAGGGTGGTGTCGTGGTTCTCGCCGAGGGCCTCCCCGCTCTCCCGGACGACCGTCTCCAGCAGGGTCAGCGCCTCGGTGAACCGGCCGGCTTCGCGCAGCATCCGCGCGTACAGGTCGGCCCCACCGAGCGTGTACTGGCTGCGCGGGCCGAATTCCTCGTACTGCCGCCGGTAGGCCTCCTCCTGGTGCCGGAGCGCCTCGGCGAGATCGCCGTCGAGGAAGGTGGCGAGGGCCAGGTTGTGGGCGGCCAACAGGGTGCGCGGGTGGTCCGGGCCGAGTGCCCGCAGGGCGGTGGCCAGGGTCTCCCGGTCCAGCTCGCGGGCCTCGGAGTACCGGCCGAGGTGCCGCAGGTCGCCGCCGAGGCTGCTGGCGGCGGCGACGGTGCGCGCATCGTCGCCGCCCAGGACGGTGCGCAACCGTTCCAGCACCGCCCGGTCCGTCGCGTACGCCTCCCGGACGTCGCCGAGCGAGCGCTGGAGGTTGCCGAGCTGGACCCGCAGCAGCAGGGTGGCCGGGTCGTTCTCGGCGGCCGGGCCGTCCACCTCCAGCCATCGGGCCAGCACCCGCTCGGCGAGGTCGCGGCCGGCCGTGTGCAGGCTGCGGTGCCAGAGGTAGCGGACGGTGTGGACGATCCACTGCCGGACCGCCGGGTCGGTCGAGTCCGGCGCGCCGGACGGCCACAGATGGGGCAGGAGTTCGGCGTACCGGGACCAGTGCTCCCGGGCGTCCGGGTCGCCCGGGTCGGCGAGGGCCAGCGCGGCGCGCGCGGCGGTCCGGACCCGGTCCCGATCGGCCTCGGCGACCTGGTCGCGCAGCAGCGCCTGGGTGATCCGGTGCACGCTCAGCGTGCCGCCGGCCTGGTCGTACCGGGCGAGGTTGAACTGGTTGACGGTGCGCAGGATCTCGCCCATCGCGAGCCGGCCGTCCGGGGTGCCCGGGGGCAGCCCGACGGCCTCGATCACCGGCGCGCTGTAGAGCAGCCGGATCGGGATCGCGTCCGGGCCCAGGAAGCCGCAGACCTCCAGCAGCCGGGCGGCCGGGGCGTTGATCCGGCGCAGGTCGGCCCCGGCGATCCGCCAGGTGGCCGCGGTGACGGTGGAGTACTCGGCGTCCGCCCGGACCGACCGGTCGAGGATGTCGGTCAGCGTCTCGTCGAGCAGCTCGGCGTAGGTGGCGGCCGGCATCGGGGTCTCGTGCAGCCAGGCGGCGGCCTGGCCGACGGCGAGCGGCAGGTCCCCCAGGAGCTCGGCGATCCGGTCGGCTTCGGCGGCCGGGACGCCGGCGTTGAAGCGGCGGACCAGCTCGACGCTCTCCGCCCGGTCGAAGACCTCGACCTCGGTCCGGCCGCGGTGCCGGGCCCAGCGCCGGTCGCGCGAGGTGACCAGCACGTGGCCGTCGACGGATCCGGCCGGGAGCCAGGGGGCGAGGTGCTCCGGGTCCTCCGCGTTGTCGAGGACCAGGAGCCAGCGCAGGTACGGCCGGCCCCGGCCGAGCGCGTCCAGCACGGCCCGGGCGGTACGGGCCACGTCACCGCCGTTCTCCAGGCCGAGTTCGGCGGCGAGTTCGGCGAGCCGCTGCGGCACGCCGGCCGGATCCTCGGCTGGGACCCACCAGAGCACGTCGTAGGAGGGCGCGAAGCGGTGGGCGTACTCGACCGCCGCCTGCGACTTGCCGACCCCGCCCATGCCGTACAGGACCTGCACGGGTTCGGCCGCCGGGCCGAGGGTGAAACCGTCCCGCAGGGTCTCCAGCAGTCGGCCCCGGCCGGTGAAGGAGGGCAGCCGGGGCGGGAGACCCTGCACGGCGGGCCGGCCGGCCGGGAACCGGGCGGGCGGCGGCGCGGCTTCCTCCTCCGCCTCCAGCCACCGCCCGGCGCCGGGCGGCGGGCCGAGCAGTTCGAACAACTGTGTCTCGGCCTGCTCGGCCGAGCCGCGGGCGAGGGCGCGCACCGGGTGGCCGGCGAACGGCTCGGGCAGCGGTCCGTCGCCGGGGTCCGCGGTCGAGAGCGCCAACAGGCCCGCCGCGCCGCCGTCCTGCTCGGCCGAGGTGAGCCGGCGCCAGATCTCCCGGCCGCGGGGCAGCGCCGCGTACTCGGGCGAGAGCAGCACCAGCACCCGGCCGTCGCCGTCCAGCGGGCCGGCAGCCTCCGGCAGCGCGCTGTCGCCGGGCGGGCCCGGGTCCAGCGGCGCGGCGGCGCCGTGCAGCGAGGTGAGGTAGCCGAAGCCGGCCATGGCGGCGGCGGCCCACTCGGCCCAGACCCGGTCCCCCGGCGCGTAGCTGATGTGCACCTGGCGGGAGCGCGTACGGCCGGTGCGCAGGTACGCCGCGTACAGCCGGCGGCGGGCCCGGTCCGGGACCGGGCGCAGCGTCCGCACCCGGCCGTCGGTCAGCCAGTCCGCCAGCCGCTCGAACGCGCCGAGCAGGCTGCGGCCCTGCTGCGGCCGGTCGACGATGGTGGCCGGCACCTCCTCGTAGGCGTAGAAGGGCTTGTAGGGCACCTCGACGTCACGCCAGTAGTCGGCCCGGCGGTCGGCGCTGAGCCAGCGGTCCAGGTAGGGCGCGAAGGCGTCGTGGGCGAGGTCGCGCCCGGCCGCCAGCCCGGCCCGCTCGGCGTCCTCGACGCGCATCGGGACGGGCAGCACCCGGATCTCGCGCTCGTCGGCGTCCACGATGGCCCGGGCCGCGTCGACGCCGCCGCGGATGCTCTGGGCGCCGAGGGTGAAGCAGTCCACCACGGTGTCGGGCATCAGCACGGTGCAGATGCCGGAGGTGTCGCTGACGCCGGTGCGGCTGTCGATCAGCACGTAGTCGTAGCTGCCGGTCCACCGCTCGCGCAGGGCGAGCAGGAACTCGGCGCCCCGGACGTCGGCGCGGGTGTAGAAGCTGCGCCAGTTGAAGCTGGTGACGGCGGCCGAGTAGGCGGCGTTCTGCCGGCCCGCCGGCATCAGGTCGAGCCGGCCGCCGGCCGGCAGGTCGAGGGCGAGGCCGCACAGGTAGCGGTCCATCCGGCCGGGCTCGGCCAGCCACTGCGCGGGGGCGGTGGCGGCGGCGTCACCGGGGCCGGGCAGGGCCTGGTCGACGTAGGCCCGGAGCAGGTCGATCAGGCCGTCGGTGGCGTGGAGTTCGGGGTCGATCAGCAGCGGATGGTAGTACCGGTGCAGGCCCGGGGCCTCCAGGTCCCAGTCCACGACCAGGACCTTGAGGCCCTGGCTGGCCAGGATCCAGCCGAGGTTGGCCAGGGCCATGGTGCGGCCGGTCCCGCCCTTGTAGGAGTAGAAGGTGACGACGGAACCGGTCCCGGGAGCCGACAGGGCGGCGGACCCGTCCGCGAGGGCGACCTGGTCGGCGGTCATCGTTCGGCTTCTCCTTCACGGGGCTCCCGGGGCGCCGGGGGCGTGGGCGCTGGCGGCCACGAGGGGATCGTGAGACCGGGCATCGTCCCGACCCCCGGTGCGAGCCCGAACCGGGCCCGCACCGAAGCCGGGTCGGGGTCGTCCGCCTCGTCCAACAGTCGGTTCTGCGCGACGGTCACGGTGCTGAGGAGTTCCGCCTCGAAGCGTTCCCGGGCGACCCGCACCCGGAACAGCGGTTCCGGCCCGGAGCGGTGCAGCCAGTTGCGCGGGAAGACCTCGCGCACCCCGCCCCAGAGCCGGGCGCGCGCCGGGCCGTCCGCCGGGTCGTCGGTCCCGGCCGGTACCAGCACGGCGGTCACCGGGTGGTTTCCGTCGTCGAACTCGCGCAGCGCCGCCCGGTACGGCTCCGTGCCGGCCGTCCACGGGTCCACCAGCAGGACGCTGACCTGGTTGCCCTCCCGGGCCCGGTCCAGGCTGGCGGACAGGCCGGGGCCGATCTCGTCCAGCGTGGTGCTGTGCCCGGCCCGGGTGATCACCTGCTGGGCCTGCACCACCAGCGAGGGCAGCCGCGGCGGGTGGTAGGGCGCCCAGTCCCAGGGCTGCGCCCCGTACCAGCCGCCCCGGTGGCCGCACCCGGCCGGCGTCCGCTGCTCCGGGCCGGTGCCGGCCTGCGCGGGCACGGCGGCGCCGGCCGGACGGCCCGCGTCGGGGCGGCGGGCCGCGGCGTGCCCGGCGGCGACGAAGATCCGGACCAGGCTGCTGCGGGTCTGCGGCGCCACCGCGGCCGGCACCGGGAAGCAGCCCTCCACCAGCCCGAGGTCGAGGCCGTCCAGCTCGGCCACCGACCGCAGGGCGGCCTCCCGCACCCGCTCGGCGATGGCCCGCACCACCCGCCGGTAGTCGGGGCCGTGCGGGTCGGCCCGCAGCAGGTCGCGCAGGCCGAGGGCGGCGTAGGCCGGCCCCAGGTGGTACTCCAGGTACTGGATCCGCCGGACCTCGGCCGGCAGCTCGGCCGGCGGCGGCTCCCAGACCACCGGGATCAGCGCCGGCACCGACTCCCCGGTCAGCTTCCGGTGCCGGCGGACCCTGTCGTCGAAGGCCGTCCACTCCTTGCCGCAGTACGAACTGGCGAAGTAGGCCGGGGAGTAGAGCGCCACCATGGTCCGGCTGACCGCGAGCATCCGGGAGAGCTGCTGCTCCCAGTCGTCGCCGACGCGCAGCCGTTCGGTGTCCCGGTAGGCGAGTTCGCCGGGGCCGGCCGCCGGCTCGATCCGGGCGAGCTCGTCCCGCAGGTCGCTGAAGAACTGGTCGACGAAGGCCCCGCCGGCCACGTGGTCCTGCCGCGCGTAGCTGAAGAAGAAGTACGGCCGCACTGCACCCCCCGGAGCCCGATCCGCCAACCCGGCCCAAGATACCGGGCAGTTGACGCGCAGAGAGCCGGGATCCGGGAAGATCCCGGCCCGCCCGGTCAGACCTCGCAGGAGGGACCCGGCCACCGGCGCGGCCCCGCCGCCCTCACGGGCAGAGGCGCTCCACCCGCCAGCCGCCCGGCACCGACGGGTCCGCGAGGTAGCGCAGCCGGTCGTGCAGCCGGTTCTCCCGCCCCTGCCAGAACTCCACGGTCTCCGGGACCACCCGGTAGCCGCCCCAGAACGGCGGCACCGGCACTCCCTCGCCCTCCGGGTACCGGCGCTCCAGCTCCGCGTACCGCTGCTCCAGCACCTCCCGGCCGTCCACCGGACTGGACTGCTCGCTGGCCCAGGCACCGAGCTGGGAGCCGTGCGGGCGGGTGCGGAAGTAGGCGGCGGTCTCGTCCCGGCCGACCTTCTCCACCCGGCCCTGCACGATCACCTGGCGGGCCAGGGCGATCCACGGGAACAGCAGCCCCGCGTACGGGTTGGCGGCCAGCTCGGCGCCCTTGCGCGAGCCGTAGTTGGTGAAGAAGACGAAGCCGCGGGTGTCGAAGCCCTTCAGCAGCACGGTGCGCGAGCTGGGCCGGCCCTCGGCGTCCGCGGTCGAGAGCACCATCGCGTTCGGCTCCACCACCCCGGCGTCGTCGGCCTCGTGGAACCAGCGGGTGAACTGGGCGATCGGATCGGCGGCGAGGTGCTCCTCGACCAGGCCCTCGTGGGTGTAGTGCTTGCGCATCACGGTGAGGTCCGGCCCGGGCCGGGCCTCCTCGGCCAGGATCCGGGTGGCGGGCTGCGAGGGCGTCGACTGGGCGCGTTCCGGGGTCTGCACATCAACATCATCCCGTACGACAAGCAACCGGCACCGCTACCTGTGGACAAACCCCGGTGGGAGATAAGGTGACTCGCCACCGCTCGATCGCCCGACCTACGGTGAATTGTCCGGTACCTGGCGTTTGGTTCCGGAGATTTCCCGGGCACGACCGGCCATCGGGCGAAAGTCAAGCGGCCCCAGGGGAAACATCACCACGGTGGTGTATGGCGCAATGCACCCCGTGCCTGTCAGGCTGGCACCGAGTGCCAACCACCATCGGTCACTGGTGTGCCGCCCCACCATGGCGGCCCGCCGATCGCAGAACTGAAGGAGCCGTCCATGTCCGACTTCGTACCCGGGCTTGAGGGAGTCGTCGCGTTCGAGAGCGAGATCGCCGAACCCGACCGTGAAGGCGGCGCCCTGCGGTACCGCGGTGTCGACATCGACGACCTGGTCGGCCACGTCTCCTTCGGTCACGTCTGGGGCCTGCTGGTGGACGGCAAGTTCAACCCGGGCCTGCCGGCCGCCGAGCCCTTCCCGATCCCGGTCCACTCCGGCGACATCCGCGTCGACGTGCAGTCCGCGCTCGCCATGCTCGCCCCGGTCTGGGGCCTGCGGCCGCTGCTGGACATCTCCGCCGAGCAGGCCCGCGACGACCTCGCCCGCGCCGCCGTCATGGCCCTCTCCTACGTCGCCCAGTCGGCCCGCGGCCAGGGCCTGCCGATGGTCCCGCAGAGCGAGATCGACAAGGCCGAGACCGTCGTCGAGCGCTTCATGATCCGCTGGCGCGGCGAGCCGGACCCCAAGCACGTCAAGGCCATCGACGCCTACTGGACCTCCGCCGCCGAGCACGGCATGAACGCCTCCACCTTCACCGCCCGCGTCATCGCCTCCACCGGCGCCGACGTCGCGGCCGCGCTCTCCGGCGCCGTCGGCGCGATGTCCGGCCCGCTGCACGGCGGTGCGCCGTCCCGCGTGCTCGGCATGATCGAGGAGATCGAGCGCACCGGCGACGCCGCCACCTGGGTCAAGAACGCGCTGGACAAGGGCGAGCGCCTGATGGGCTTCGGCCACCGCGTCTACCGCGCCGAGGACCCGCGCGCCCGCGTGCTGCGCCGCACCGCCAAGGAGCTCGGCGCGCCGCGCTTCGAGGTCGCCGAGGCGCTGGAGAAGGCCGCGCTGGAGGAGCTGCACAACCGCCGCCCCGACCGCGTGCTGGCCACCAACGTCGAGTTCTGGGCCGCCATCATGCTGGACTTCGCCGAGGTCCCGGCGCACATGTTCACCTCGATGTTCACCTGCGCCCGCACCGCCGGCTGGTCGGCCCACATCCTGGAGCAGAAGCGCACCGGCCGCCTGGTCCGCCCGGCCGCCCGCTACATCGGCCCCGGCCCGCGCAGCCCGCGCGACATCGAGGGTTACGACGCGATCGCGCACTGACCCGAAAGAGCTGCGGAAACAGCGGGTCCGGCACCGGCCGGGCCCGCCGTTTCCGCAGCTCGCAGCCAGGTTGGCGACATCTCAGCGATCGGACGGCGGTCACGGTGGACGACCGGTGACCGGTAGGCTGCGCCCCGTGGCTCAGATCCAGATCCCCGCTGACATCAAGCCCGCCGACGGCCGATTCGGCTGCGGCCCGTCCAAGGTGCGCCCCGAGGCCCTGAGTGCCCTCGCCGCGACCGAGACCTCCCTGCTCGGCACCTCCCACCGCCAGGCCCCGGTGAAGAACCTGGTCAAGCGCGTGCGCGAGGGCGTGAGCAGCCTCTTCTCCCTCCCCGAGGGGTACGAGGTCGTGCTCGGCAACGGCGGCTCCACCGCCTTCTGGGACATCGCGGCCTTCGGCCTGGTGCGGGAGAAGTCCCAGCACCTCGACTTCGGCGAGTTCTCGTCCAAGTTCGCCTCCTCGGTCAAGGCCGCCCCGTGGCTGGCCGAGCCGAGCGTGATCAAGACCGCGCCGGGCACCCACCCGCTGCCGGTCGCCGAGGCCGGCGTGGACGCCTACGCCCTCACCCACAACGAGACCTCGACCGGTGTCGCGATGCCGATCGCCCGGCCGGCCGGCGCCGACCAGGGCTCGCTGGTCCTGGTGGACGCCACCTCCGGCGCCGGCGGCCTGCCGGTGGACATCGCCGAGACCGACGTCTACTACTTCGCCCCGCAGAAGTCCTTCGCCGCCGAGGGCGGCCTCTGGCTGGCGACCTTCTCCCCGGCCGCCCTGGAGCGCGCCGCCGAGATCGCCGGCTCCGGCCGCTACATCCCGCCGTTCTTCGACCTGCCGACGGCCATCGACAACTCGTCGAAGGACCAGACGTACAACACCCCGTCGATCTCCACCCTGTTCCTCCTCGCCGACCAGCTCGACTGGCTGAACGGCAACGGCGGGCTGGACTGGGCCGTCGCCCGTACGGCTGATTCCTCGTCCCGGCTGTACGGCTGGGCGGAGAAGTCCGCGTTCGCCAACCCGTTCGTGGCGAACCCCGCCGAGCGCTCGCAGGTGGTCGGCACGATCGACTTCGACGCCTCGGTGGACGCGGCCGCCGTCGCCAAGGCACTGCGTGCCAACGGCATCGTCGACACCGAGCCGTACCGCAAGCTCGGCCGCAACCAGCTGCGCATCGCGATGTTCCCGGCCGTCGACCCGGCGGACGTCGAGGCGCTGACCGCCTGCGTCGACTACGTGGTCGAGCAGCTCTGACGCGTCGCGGGCAACACGCGAGGGCCACCGCCTGCGGGCGGTGGCCCTTCCGCGTCCACGCCGCCGCACCGGCGGCCGGCAGGACAGAAACTAGCGGTCGACCAGCGAGCTGATCAGCACGACGACGAGCAGCAGCACCAGGGCGCCGGTGACGATACGCATACGAGTCTTGGGATCCACGGTCAACGAGGGTACCTCCGGCCGGTCGGAGCTCGGACGCCGAGGCTGGATCCCCCGCCGGCGTCCACGTTCGGCCCGGTGACCCGGCGCGCGTCGTCCGGGCCGGGACGGCCACGGTGTCCGCCACGTCGGACGCCTCGCCGACCCGGTCGAAGGACGGGTCGGCGAGGCGTCCGGGCCCGCTCCCGCGGATCCGCCGGCCAGGGGCTGACGTCGGTGGCGACGACTCCCGGCGGCACGGAGTCGACCGTGGTCCCGCGCGCGCCGGGCTCGTCCGCCGGGGTCAGTGTGAGGGCGTTCAGGGCACCCTTCGTCATCGCGTACGAAACGGCGCCCGGGAAGGCCAGCCGGGTGACGCCGGACGACACGTTGACGATGCGGCCACCGCAGTGGCCGGCGACCAGCGCGCCGTCCCGCCCCGGCCGCTCGGCGATGCCCCGCCCGATCCCCCGGCTGCCGCCCGTCACCAGTGCCGTCCCGGCCGACGCGCTGCGGATCCGGCCGTGACGCCGGCGGGCGTCCGGTCTCCTGGACCGCCCCCGAACCGCTCCCGGACCCTCTGCGCGCAGGGCCGGGGCCGGGGCTTCAGTTCCAGTCGGCGAGCGGCCAGGCCCGGACCGTCCGGTAGTGCGGGGCGCCGCCGCCCGACTCGCTCTGCATCAGGCGCAGCTCGGCGGCCTCCCACTCCGGCCCCCGGTAGTCGGCCAGCGACGCCGCCAGGCGGTCCAGCTCTGCCGCCGCCACCCGCTGCACCGCCCGCCGGTGGCCCCGGTGGGAGCCGGCCCGGGCCAGGGTCAGGTGCGGGTGGAAGCCGTACGCGTCCGTCTCGCCGACCACGTCCGCGGTGGCCTCGCCGACCGCCTCGGCGAGCCGGCGCAGCGCCCAGGTCTGGCCGTCCACCCCGGCCCAGAGCACCCGGTCGCCGAACCTGCCCGCCCCGGAGATCCGCAGCCGGTGCACCGGGTGCACCTCGGCCACCCCGGCCAGCCCGGCCTCCAGCTCCGGCAGCCGCTCGGGCGGCACCTCGCCCAGGAAGGCCAGTGTCAGGTGCCAGCCCTCGACCGTCGTCCAGCGCAGCCGGTCCGCCCCCGGCAGTCCGCGCACCGGCGCGACCGCGTCGGAGAGCCCCTGCAACGCCTCGACCGGCGGGACCACCGCAACGAAGAGCCTCATGCCGCCATCCTCCATCCCCGCGCGCCCACGGGCGGCTACCCGAACCGAGCCGTTTGGGCTAGAACGGTGTTCCATGAAGATCCGCAACGGGGGTCCCGAGTCCGTCCCCGACATCCTCGCCCTGCTCGACGGCGCCGTCACCTGGCTGGCCTCCCAGGGCCGCACCGGCCAGTGGGGTGACCAGTCCTTCAGCGGCAACCCGGCCCGTGTCGAGCACATCACCAAGTACGCCGCCGCGCCGTTCCTGATCCGGCTCGCGGTCGACGACGAGGGCCGCACGATCGGCTCCTGCGTCCTCTCCGAGGAGCGCGGCCCGTACATCCCGGCGGTGGACGAGCGCGAGCTGTACATCCGCAACCTGGTCACCGACCGGTCCCGCAAGGGTTCGGGCATCGGTGCCGCGCTGATCGCCGACGCGCTCGACGAGGCCCGCCGGCGCGGCATCGGCCTGGTCCGGGTCGACTGCTACGCGGGCGCCGACCGCAAGCTGGTCGGCCGGTACCGCGCGCTCGGCTTCACCGAGACCGAGTCGTTCGAGGTCGAGCAGCCGGGCGGGGTCTGGCGGGGCCAGGTGCTGGAGATCAGGCTCTGACCGGGCGCCCCGGGGGCGGACGATTCCGCCCCCGGGGCCGGCGAACCGTCAGCAGGCCGGGGCCAGATCCGACTTGGCCGGGACGGTGGTGCGCGGCACGAAGGCCACCACCCGGCCGCCGCGGCCCGGGTGCAGGTCGAACCGAACCCGCAGGTCCGCGCTGCGGGCCAGCACCAGGCCGACCACGGCGGCGGCCGCAGCCGACACCAACCCGCAGGCCAGCAGGCCGAGTCGGGGGCCGTACGAGGCGGTCACCCAGCCGACGACCGGGGCGCCGATCGGCGTGCCGCCGGTGAAGACCAGCACCAGCAGGCCCATCACCCGACCGCGCATCTCGGGGTCGGTGCCCAGCTGCAGCGCCGAGTTGACCGAGGTGTTGAAGCTCAGCCCGAACACCCCGATCAGCGTCAGCAGCACCGCGAAGGTCCAGTAGCCGGGCGCGAACGCGGCCACGACCTCCAGCGCGCCGAACGCCAGCGCCGCCCCCACCAGCCGGCGCAACCGGGGCGCGCCCCGGCGGGCCGCGAGCAGCGCACCGGCCAGCGAACCGACCGCCATCGCGGTGTTCAGCAGGCCGTACTGCCCCGCGCCCACGTGGAAGGTGTCGTGGGCGAAGCCGGAGAGCAGGGTCGGGAAGTTGAAGCCGAAGGTGCCGATGAACCCGGCCAGCACCATCGGCCAGAGCAGTTCGGGCCGCTCTTTCACGTACCGCAGTCCCTCGCGCAACTGCCCCTTCTCGCGGGCGATCGGCGCGGTCGGCCGCAGCTCGCTCTCCCGCATCGCGAGCAGACCGCCGATCACGGCGGCGAAGGAGAGCGCGTTCACGGCGAACGCCCAGCCGCTGCCGACCGCCGCGATCAGCAGACCCGCCACGGCGGGGCCGACCAGGCGCGCGGTCTGGAAGTTGGCGGCGTTCAGACTGACCGCGTTGGCGAGGTCCTTCGGCCCGACCATCTCGGAGACGAAGGCCTGCCGGGTCGGGTTGTCCACCACCGTGACCAGCCCCAGCAGCAGCGCGAACGCGTACACGTAGTACGGCGTCACGACGCCGCCGACAGTGAGCACGGCGAGGCCGGCGGCGAGCAGGCCCATCGCGCCCTGCGTGTAGACCAGCAGCCGGCGTTTGGGCATCCGGTCGGCGAGCACCCCGCCGAACAGGCCGAGCAGCAGCATCGGCAGGAACTGCATCGCCGTGGTGATGCCGACGGCGAGCGGGCTGCCGGTGAGGCTGAGGACCAGCCAGTCCTGGGCGATCCGCTGCATCCAGGTACCGGTGTTGGACACCACCTGGCCGGCGAAGTAGTAGCGGTAGTTGCGCACGCGCAGGGAGGAGAACATCCCCCCGGGCCTGGTGAAGCGGTTCCCCGTGGCGGTCGGGAGGGGTCGTGCCGGCGAAGGGCCGTCGACGGGCGACGGGCGGGCCGCGCGGGGGCGGCCTGGAGCGGCGGGGTCGTCCGCCGCGGTGCGTTCGTCGGGGTCGTCGTCGCCGCTGCCGGGCAGCCCCGTCGGGGCGGGTGCCTGGCTCTCGGCGGCCGCGGCGCTCGCCGCGGCGGGGTCGGTGGTCGGGTCGTCGGTACGGAAAGCGGCGGCGCTGGCTGCGGCCGGCGGTGTCACGGTGGTCTCCCCTCGCGGCGCGACGACCCGTCGGGGGGCCGTCGCGCTCCTGGTGTCAGTGGTCGGTCCTGCGGTGATGCGGTTCTCCTTCGTCTTCCGGCGGCTGACCGGAACGGCGTGCCTAGAGGTGTGCGAGCTTGTAGAGCACCGGCGCGGCCTCCCTCAGGACGGCCCACTCCTCCTCGTCGAGACCCTCGGCGAGTTCGGCGAGCCAGGCGTTGCGCCGGCGGCGGCTCTCCGTGAGGATCTCCTCCGCCTGCTCGGTACTGCTGACGACCACCTGCCGGCGGTCCTCCGGGTGCGGCTCCCGCCGCACCAGGCCCTTCTCCTCCAGCATCGCGACGATCCTGGTCATCGAGGGCGGCTGTACGTGCTCCTTCCGGGCGAGCTCACCCGGCGTGGCCTTCCCGCACCGTGCGAGGGTGCCCAGCACCCCCATCTCGGTGGGGCTGAGCGACTCCTCGACCCGCTGGTGGCGCAGGCGTCGGGAGAGGCGCATGGTGGACGACCGCAGCTGATTGACGGCTGCGAGGTCCTGCTCGGACATCTCGGGCATGTTCTTTAGCCTACGTCATTACCCTCGCTAAAGAACAATCGGTTTCCCGACCGCCCCGGCCCGCCGGTCCGTGTCCGCCCCCAGCAGAACCGACCGAGTCCCGGCCCACCAGCGACTGCTTGCGCTCGATCCCGCCGGATCTGCACCGGGATGCCGAGGTTCCGCCCACGGGGCGAGCGGCCGCTTCCCGCACAACGGCCCACCCTTCCCCGGCAGAGCCCACGCCGCCCACCCCCGTTGTGTCCATCCGGCCGCCGGAGTCCGGGCAGCGCAGGGCGGGCGACGCGACCTGGAAGAGGTGGTACAGGCGGGCTCTGGCGCCCCCGGCAGACAGGCCCTGCCGCCTGGAGACCTTGTGACCATGCGTCAGGAGAAGGGCCTGGCCGGACTGATGATCGTTCTGATAGCTTCCCTTCGGCCGTGATCCAGTCCAAGGAGGTGACACCCGTGACCGCAGTACCCGTGCGGGTGCTCCCTCCTGCCGCCACGGTCGGGCGATCTGTGTAAGTGCCGCCGGGAGCGCCTCGAGAACCAGGCACTCCCGAAAGGCAACACGCCATGAACACTCTGCACTTCACCGCCGAAGCGACCTCCAGCGGCATCGTCGAGCGCGACTTCACCGTCAACGGGGTCCCCGGCGTCCTCTGGTCCCCCGAATCTGGCGCGGACAGTGCGCCCCTGGTCCTGATGGGCCACGGCGGCGGCAACCACAAGAAGCACCCTGCGATGGCAGGCCGCGCCCGCTTGCTCGTGAACGGCTGCGGTCTTCGGCCAGCACTGGCCCGACGTGCTGGCCGGTTACGCGCAGCAGATCACCATTCCCGTCGAATTCGACCTGCAGTGGGACGACGAGCACATCTCGCGCGAGGAGGGTCTCGCACTGTTCGACGCCTTCGCCTCGGCGGAGAAGTCCCTGCACGTGAACTCCGGCAAGCACAAGGAGCTGCCCCGCTTCGAGGCCGACAGCGCGGTCCGGTTCTTCGCCCGGCACCTCGGCAGTGCGGTCACGCCGGCCTGACGCGGATGGTTGCGGTGTCCGGCCGGCCGGACACCGCAACCGGCTCGGGTTGAAGCCGACCGCGCTGATCACGACTCCGTCCATGCCGAGTCGCGGCTCCCGGGAACTGACGCCGCGCGCATCCCCGCCCCCCTCGCAAGGTGACGCGGGTCACATCGGACCCATGTCACGAACCGAGCGGGAGCTTGCGTCTGGTGGTCGTCCGCACGGCGGGAACGACCGACACGAAAGAGGCAGCAGAGCGATGAACGCCACAGCAGAGCAGCGGCACGAGGTCCTGGTCCTGGGCGCCGGCTACGCCGGCCTTTCCGCCGCGATCCAGCTGGCAGCCCGCACCAGGAAGCGTGGGAACCTGCGGGTGACGCTGGTCAATCCGTACGACACCTTCACCGAGCGGCTCCGGCTGCACATGACCGCCACCGGCCAGGAGACGGCCGAGATGAGCATCCCGGAGCTGCTGGACGGCACCGGCGCCGTCTTCGTCCGCGGCTGGGTCACCGCCGTGGACGCCGCGGCGAAGACCGTCAGGATCGACGACGACCGCATCCTGCGCTACGACACCCTGGTCTACGGCCTGGGCAGCGTCGCGGACACGATCGCCGTCCCCGGCGTGGACGACCACGCCTACACCCTCAACAGCCCGCAGGACGCGGCCCTCCTCGCCGACCGGCTGACCCGGCTCGACGGCGGGACCGTCGTGGTCGGCGGCAACGGCCTCACCGGCATCGAGGCCGCCGCGGAGATCGCCGAGCGGCACCCCGGGCTCCAGGTGGTGCTGCTGGGCCGTGCGGAGCCGGGCGCGAGCATGCACCCGAAGGCCAAGGCACACCTGGACGCGGCGCTGGCCCGGCTCGGCGTGCGAGTGCGCAGCGGCGTTGAGGTGGTCAAGGTCCTGCCGGACGTCGTCGAGCTCGCGGACGGCTCCACCGTCCCGGCGGATGCGGTGCTGTGGACCAGCGGCACCCGCGTCTCGCCGCTGGCCGCCGCCGCTGGCCTGACCGTCGACGAGCGCGGCCGGGTCGTCACCGACAACGCACTGCGCTCGGTCTCCCACCCGGACGTCTACGCCGTGGGCGACGCTGCGGCGATCCGTCAGGGCTACGGCGTGATGCACGGGACCTGCCAGGGCGGCATGCCCACCGGCGTGCACGCGGCCCTGTCGATCCTGCGGGTGCTGGCCGGCAAGGAGCCCAAGCCGTTCCGCTTCGGCTACTACCACACCCCCGTCAGCCTGGGCCGGAGTGACGCCGTCGTGCAGTTCACCCGCCCGGACGACAGCCCGCGCCGGATCGTGCTGACCGGCAAGCGGGCCGCGAAGTACAAGGAGACGGTCACCGCCGCGCCGTGGCCGACCTTCGCCCGCATGAAGAAGATGCCCGCCTCGGGCGCCCTCTGGCCGCACGGCGGCCGCTACACCCGGATCCGGAGCGCCAAGTGACCCAGCCGCAGCAGGCCGACCCCGACCAGCTCGCCTTCCAGCAGTACCGCACCCTGCTCTTCTCCGTGGCCTACCGCCTCCTCGGCTCCGCCGCCGATGCCGAGGACGTGGTCCAGGACGCCTGGCTCAAGTGGTCGGCGGCCGACCGATCCCAGGTCGCCGACCCCAAGGCCTACCTGACCAGGATCATCTCCAACCTGGCTATGGAGCGGCTCCGTTCGACCCGCCACCAGCGCGAGACCTACGTCGGGCCGTGGCTGCCCGAGCCGATCCTCACCAGCCCCGACACCGCCGACGGCATCGCCGCGGCGGACTCGGTCTCCATGGCCCTGCTCGTCGTCCTGGAGACGCTGAGCCCCCTGGAGCGGGCGGTCTTCGTGCTGAAGGAGGTCTTCGCGTTCAGCCATGCGGAGATCGCGCAGGCGGTGGAACGCTCCGAGGCGGCGGTCCGGCAGGCCGCGCACCGCGCCCGCGAGCACGTCCAGGCCCGCCGGCCCCGTTTCTCCGCGGACCGCGCCCACCAGCGCGACGTCACCGAGCGCTTCTTCGCCGCTGCGACGGGCGGCGACATCAACACCCTCATGGAACTGCTCTCCCCGGACGTGACGCTGTGGACCGATGGCGGCGGCAAGGTCCGCCAGGCCCTCAAGCCGGTCATCGGCCTTCAGACCGTGGCCGGTTGGTTCGCCGCGCTCGGCACCGCGACCTACCAGGGCATCAAGCCCGGGCAGATGCAAGCGGAGCTCACTTGGATCAACGGCGGCCCGGGCGTGGTCTTCCGCGGCCCGGACCGGGTGGTCGCCACGATGACCTTCGTCTTCGACCCGGAGGGCCGGATCTCGGCCATCCACAACGTGGCCAACCCGGACAAGCTGCACGCCATCGCCGACGGCACCCGCCACGAACTCACCTGAACCAGAACATCGTTGTGGACCCCATCCGAATCCTTGGCGCGAACGTGAGGACTGCTGTGAGCAACCCGATCATCGTCGTAGGTGCGGGCCCCGTGGGGCTGACCACCGCGTTGGAACCGGCCAGGCGCGGGGTGCCGGTGCGGATCGTGGACCGGTTGGCCGAGCCTACGGCGGAGTCGCGCGCCATCATCGTGCACGCCCGCAGCCTGGAGATGTTCGAGCGGCTGGGGTTGGTGGACGAGTTGATCCGGGCCGGCGTCCGAACCACGGCGATGGAGATGCACTCGGACGGCGACGTGGTGGCCAGGATCCCCCTCGATCTGGTGGACAGCCCGTTCCCGTACTCGGTGACCATCGCGCAGACCGAGACCGAGCGCATCCTCACCAAGGCGCTCGCCGAGTAAGGCGTCACCGTCGAGCGCGGGGTGACCCTCACTGGCCGGGCGGCAGGCGGCAGACGGGCTGAATGCCCCGGGAGGCCGCCGGGCTTGTGAGCGACGTGAGGTGGCAGAGCCTGTGCAGCCCTTCGGGTCCCTGCGCGAACTCCTCCACGTGCGCGCCGAATTCGCGGACCTTGTCCTCGTCGATCGCCGACCGGCGCATGCCCGTGGACTCAAGGGGCGTCACCACTACGCCCGACGGGTCGACGGCTCGACGGGTCGACGGGTCGCGGGTCGACGGCCACGGACGGCCTCCGGCGCACGACGGCCCCCCGATGTGATCAGAAGTCCGTACGTCCAGTCGAAGGCCACCGGTCCGGGGGCCGTGCCGATTCCGCGGTGATCCGGCGCGATCCGGCCCGATCCGCGCCCGCCGGCTCCGATCCGCGCCGAATCCGTACCGATCCGCGCAGACCGGAACCCCGGCACCATCGGCCGTGCCCTCCATGACTCCCGGTGCGATGCTGGTCGTGGGACCCGATCCACGCGGGCCCCGGCGCCGCGCCACCCCTCAGTAGAAGGGCCGACCAGAAATGACCGACGTCGCCGCCGAACAGGCCGAGCAGGCCGACACCGGCTTCGCCCGCCTCGCCATGGTCACCATCGACTGCGCCGACCCGGTCGCACTGGCCGCCTTCTACGGCGAGCTGCTCGGGTGGGAGACCAGGCACGTGGACGAGCACTTCGCCATCCTCGACAACCCGGAGGGCGGCAGCCCGCTCGGCTTCGGGCGGGTCAACGGCTACCGGCCCGAGCCGTGGACCGAGCCGGACGGCGGCAAGCACTTCCACCTGGACTTCTACGTCGACGACCTGGAGGAGGCCACCGCCAAGGCGCTCACGCTCGGCGCCACCGAGCCGCAGTACCAGCACGGCCGCACGCTCAAGGTGCTGATCGACCCGGCCGGCCACCCGTTCGGTCTAGCCCCCTTGGAATGACCCACGAACGCCCGCGCCGGAAGCGGGCGCGCCGTGGACAGGCAGCCGCGGGGGTTGGTGCCAGAATCCTGCCGGCCATGTGAAGACCTGGCCTGACCTGCGGTTCCACCTCCCGAACCTGCGGTTCCACCTCCCGACCCGCCGACCGGCCACACGCAGCGCCGCGCGGACGCCGCGGCGCCGCGGTGTCCGCGCGGCATCGGCCGCGTCCACGTGCCGCCCGTGCGGGCGCCGGTCAGCGCGGGAACGCGCGCCGGGCCCGCCAGGTGGTGTGCTCGCGCGAGACCGCGTCCTCCGCCTCGGCGGCCAGTCGGGCCCAGCGCTGCTCGGCGTCCGGGGCCCTGAGGTCCAGGTCGGAGAGCTGGTTGCCGACGTTCTCCAGCTCGCGCGCGGCCAGCTGGTACGCGGCGGCGAGCGGGCGAAGCTGCTTGAGCTGGGTCCAGGCGATCACCGCGGCGGCCGCCGCCGAGCTGGCGCCGAAGATGTGCACCGGCAGCGCGCCGACCGCCTGTGCGATCGCCGCCGCCGCGCCGAGGATGATCAGCGCCGCGACCCCCAGCCCCCAGGAGACCGCCTGCGTCTCACAGGCCTCGGCCCGCGAGCGGTACCAGGTCCGCTGCCCCTCCACCCGGGTGCGCAGGTAGAGCGTGCGGCGCTCGGTCAGGCTGCCGGACCGGGCCCGGCGCATCTCCGCCGTGATCTCCGGGACGGTGCCGGGCGGCACGATCTCCGGATCCTCGAAGGCCCGCAGCACGTCCTCCAGCTGGAGCAGGTAGCCGCGGTCCACCTCGGCCGACTCCGCCCCGCCGTCGAACGGGCGAGCGCGCACGGCGTACTTCCAGGCCAGCGTCTTCACCGACTCGGCCGCCGCCCGGGCCTCGTACCAGCGCCCCTGTGGGTTGCCGCGTCGCAGCCGGGACCAGAAGTAGCCGGCGATCAGGAACGCCACCACCGAGAAGAGCGGCGTGATGTCGCCGTCGCCGCGGTGCTCGGGCCCGGGCAGCGAGCCCACCACCGCCGCGACCACCAGCATCGAGATCAGGCCCCGGTACCAGCGCAGCGTCTCGCGCTGCCCGTCCAGCGAGGCCTTGTCCGCCGTCCAGAACAGCTCCGGCAGCAGCTTCGCCTCGACCCCTCCGGGCGGATCCTGTTGCACCATCGGTAGAGCCCCCTCCCCGTGTCCGGCCCAGGCAGTATGCCCACCACCGACTGGGCTACACAGTCCCCTTCTCGCCTCACGAAGGGGGACGTGATTGCCCGTCAGGTCCGTAACCGGTATAAACAGTTACATGATCTCCCCCGTGCACTGGAAAGTCGTCGTCGACTGCGCCGACCCGCACCGCCAGGCCGCCTTCTGGGCCGAGGCGCTCGGCTACACCGTCGAGGACCACAGCGTCCTCATCGAGCAGTTGCTCACCGCCGGCCGGATCACCCCCGACCTCCTCACCGAGGTCGACGGCCGCCGGGCCTGGCGCACCCTGGCCGCCGTCCGCCACCCCGAGGACCCGCACGACCCCACCTCCGACACCGGGCTCGGCCGCCGCCTGCTCTTCCAGCAGGTCCCCGAGCCGAAGACGGTGAAGAACCGCCTCCACCTCGACCTCCACCCCGGTCCCGACGCCCGCGACGCCGCCGTGGCCCGCCTCGGCGGCCTCGGCGCCACCGTCCTGCGCCACGTCCAGGAGCCGGGCACCGACCACGTCGTCATGGCCGACCCCGAGGGCAACGAGTTCTGCGTGCAGTGAGAACGCGCCGGCCACGCACGGCAGCGGGTGGCAGAAGGCGACCTCGCGGGCGGTCAGAAGCGCGCCGGGGTCTTCCTCGCCCCGGGGCACCCGGCAGGACCGGAGGCTGGTGAGCAGGCAGAGGGTCAAGGCGGGAAGGAGGAGAGGGGGCGCCCCATGAGGCCGCTCCGGTTGTGCCCGCCGGGGCGGCCAAGGCCGTGGCGGCACTCCGGTCGATGCGCCCCGTACTGCAAAGCGAGTGCGGGGCGCATCAGGGGCCGGGGCTCCGGTCAGAGCAGACCGAGCGCGGGCATCAGGTAGTAGAAGGCGAAGACCGCGGACACCGCGTACATCGCGGCCGGGACCTCGCGGCCGCGGCCCGCGGCGAGGCGCAGGACGCAGAAGGCGACGAAGCCGAAGCCGATGCCGTTGGTGATGGAGTAGGTGAACGGCATCATCACCATGGTCAGGAAGGCCGGGATCGCGATCGTGTGGTCGGCCCAGTCGATGTCCTTGACCGAGTTGGCCAGGATCAGGAAACCGACGGCCACCAGTGCGGGGGTGGCGGCCTGGGCGGGGACCATGCCGGCGAGCGGGGCGAAGAAGAGTGCCACCACGAAGAGCAGGCCGGTGACGATCGAGGCGATGCCGGTCCGGGCGCCCTCGCCGACGCCCGCCGTGGACTCGACGTAGCAGGTGTTGGCGGAGCAGGAGGTGGCGCCGCCGGCCGCGGTGGCGATGCCGTCGACCATCAGGATCCGGTTGATCCCGGGCAGGTCGCCCTTCTCGTCCAGCAGGTGGGCCTCGTCGGCGACGCCGAGGATGGTGCCCATCGCGTCGAAGAAGCAGGACATCAGGACGGTGAAGACGAAGAGGGCGCCGGTGAGCACGCCGACCTTCTCGAAGCCGCCGAACAGGCTGACGTGGCCGACCAGGCCGAAGTCCGGGGCGGCGACCGGGTTGCCGGGCCAGGCCGGGACGGTCAGACCCCAGCCGGCGTCGGGGACGCCGGCGAGCTTGTCGATCACGACGGCGACGACGGTCGTCACGGCGATGGAGACCAGGATCGCGCCCGGGACCTTGCGGATGATCAGCACCAGGGTCAGCAGCAGGCCGAGCACGAAGACCAGCACCGGCCAGCCGAGCAGGTGGCCGTTGCCGCCGAGCTGGAGGGGGACGGCGGTGTGGGCGATGTCCGGGATGCGGCTGACGAAGCCGGCGTCGACCAGACCGACCAGGCTGATGAAGAGGCCGATGCCGATGGCGATCGCCTTGCGCAGACCGAGCGGGACCGCGTTCATGACCCGCTCGCGCAGACCGGTGGCGACCAGGAGCATGATCGCGAAGCCCGCCAGCACCACCATGCCCATGGCGTCCGGCCAGGTCATCTTGGGAGCGAGCTGGAGGGCGACGATGGTGTTGACACCGAGGCCGGCGGCCAGGCCGATCGGGACGTTGCCGATCACGCCCATCAGCAGGGTGGTGAGCCCGGCGGTGAGGGCGGTCGCGGTGACCAGCTGCGCGTTGTCCAGGTGGGCCCCCGTCATGTCCGTGGCGTTGGCCAGGATGATCGGGTTGAGCACCAGGATGTACGCCATGGTGAAGAAGGTGGCGATGCCACCGCGGACCTCGCGCGGGACGGTGGAGCCGCGCTCTGAGATCCGGAAGTAGCGGTCCAGGGCGCCGGCGGGGGGCTTCGGCGCCGTGGCGACGGGCTCGGGCGACTCGGTGGTCGGCTGGGCCACAGGCATGCGTGCGTCCTCTGGTGGGGGCTGAGGAGAGGGTCCGCGCCCGGGGCGACGATGGCCGGGCGGGCCCGGCGGCACGGCGTCGGCCCAGGCGTCCTGGGCATGGCACAGCCAACCGGAAGGCCCCAGTATGGGTGCCCCGATCGCACACACGCTATCTTCGCGCGTAGAACGATCAATGCGAGGAGAGGCCCGATCAGGAGCGGCCGAAAGTCGGGCGAGCGGCCGTCGCCCCGTACTCTAGAGCCCATGCCGAAGACCCCGCTGCACGCCTCGCCCCCGCCGTTGGAGGCCAACGACGTCGCCATCGTCGGCGGCGGCACGGTGCTGTGGTTCGTCGCCTTCCTGGCCCTGCTCCCGTTCCGGGGGTCGCTCGCCGACCACGGCCACGGGAACTGGCCGTGGATCTGCCTGGCCGGGGCCGGCCTCGGCCTGATCGGCCTCTGGTACTGCCGCGCCCGCCGGGACGCGATCGCCCGCAGCCGCGCCGCCGAGGCCGCGACCGCCGAGCGGTCGGCCGGCGAGCGCTCGACCGGCGACAACGGCGCGGACCCGGCCGCCCGGGACTGACGGAACCCGGCCACCCGGTCGGACCGATTAGGTCTTTGGTCGCACGGCACCGGACATAGGGCGCCCGTAGAGTCGGTGCCATGACGCAGCCTGCCCAGCAACCGGACCAGGCGCCCGGCGACGGTCACGACGGCGCCCGCCCGCTCGGCCTGCTGCCCGGACGGCGCCGCGGCCTCACCGCCGCGGAGGTCGCCGAGCGGGTCTCCCGGGGAGACGTCAACGACGTCCCGGTGCGGTCCAGCCGCTCCACCCGGGAGATCGTCCGGGCCAACGTCTTCACCCGCTTCAACGCGATCATCGGCGTGATGTTCGGGATCATCCTGGTCGTCGGACCGATCCAGGACGGCCTGTTCGGCCTGGTCATCGTCGCCAACACGGCGATCGGCATCGTCCAGGAGCTGCGCGCCAAGAAGACCCTGGACAGCCTGGCGCTGATCGGCGAGGCCAAGCCCCAGGTCCGCCGGGACGGCACCGTCCAGCAGATCGCCACCGGCGAGATCGTCCTCGACGACACCGTGCTGCTCGGCATCGGCGACAAGGTGATCGTCGACGGCGAGGTGACCGAGGCCGACGGGCTGGAGATCGACGAGTCGCTGCTCACCGGCGAGCCCGACCCCGTCCTCAAGCAGCCCGGCGACCAGGTGATGTCCGGCAGCTTCGTGGTGGCCGGCGCGGGCGCGTTCACCGCCGCCAAGGTCGGCCGCGAGGCGTACGCGGCCCAGCTCGCCGAGGAGGCCAGCCGGTTCACCCTGGTCCGGTCCGAGCTGCGCAGCGGCATCGACAGCATCCTGCGGTTCATCACCTGGCTGCTGGTGCCCACCGCCGTCGGACTGGTGATCAGCCAGCTCGCGGTGGAGGGGCGGGACTGGGAGGAGGCCGTCCGCCGGATGGTGGCCGGCATCGTGCCGATGGTCCCCGAGGGCCTGGTGCTGCTGACCTCGGTCGCCTTCGCTATCGGCGTGATCCGGCTCGGCCGCAAACAGTGCCTGGTGCAGGAGCTGCCCGCGATCGAGGGGCTGGCCCGGGTGGACACCGTCTGCCTGGACAAGACCGGCACGCTCACCGAGGGCGGCATGGACGTCGTCGAGCTGCGCACCCTGGCCCCGGCCGACGGCCACCCGCGCCCGGACGCCCCGCCGGCCCGGCACGCGCCCGCCGACCCGGAGGTCGTCAAGCAGGCGCTCGGCGTGATGGCCGGCGCCGACGCCCGCCCCAACCCCTCGATGCAGGCGGTGATCGAGGCCTACGGGCGCAACGAGGGCAACGGCGACGGCGCGAGCGGCGGCTGGCGGGTGATCGAGGCGATGCCGTTCTCCTCCGCCCGCAAGTGGAGCGGGGTGCAGTTGCTGGAGCCGCAGGGCGGCGAGGCCAGCTGGCTGCTCGGCGCGCCGGACGTGCTGCTGCCGGCCGGACACCCGGCGCTCGCCGACGTGGACGAACTCGGCACCAAGGGCCTGCGGGTGCTGCTGCTGGGCCGCACCCCCGTCCCGCTCGACGCCCCGGACCCGGCCGCGGACCTGCAGCCGCTCGCCCTGGTCGTGCTCCAGCAGCGGCTGCGCGAGGACGCCGCCGACACCCTGCGCTACTTCGAGGGGCAGCGCGTCCAGGCCAAGGTGATCTCCGGCGACGCCGCCGTCTCGGTCGGCGCCGTCGCCGCGCACCTCGGCCTGCCCGGCGCCGACCGGCCGCTGGACGCGCGCAGCCTCTCCGCCGAGCCCGCGGAGTTCGCCGACGCTGCCGAGCGGACCACCGTCTTCGGCCGGGTCACCCCGCAGCAGAAGCGGGAGCTGGTCGGCGCGCTGCAGTCCCGCGGGCACACCGTGGCGATGACCGGCGACGGCGTCAACGACGTGCTGGCGCTCAAGGACGCCGACATCGGCGTGGCGATGGGCACCGGCAGCGACGCGACCAAGGCCGTCGCACAGATCGTGCTGCTGAACGACTCCTTCGCCACCCTCCCCTCGGTGGTCGCCGAGGGCCGCCGGGTGATCGGCAACATCGAGCGGGTGGCCGGGCTCTTCCTGGTGAAGACGGTCTACTCGGTGCTGCTCGCGCTGCTGGTGATCTTCACGCACTCGCCGTACCCGTTCCTGCCCCGGCACTCCACGGTGCTCTCCACCCTCACCATCGGCGTCCCGGCCTTCTTCCTCGCCCTGGCGCCCAACAACGAGCGGGCCCGCACCGGCTTCGTCCGACGGGTGCTGCGGCTGGCCGTCCCCGGCGGCATTATCGCCGGGACCGCCACCTTCACCGCGTACGCGCTGGCCCGGGCGAACCACGCGACCGACCTGGAGTCCGACACCAGCGTGGCCACGCTGACGCTGTTCATCGTGGCGATCTGGGTGCTGGCGATCGTGGCCCGGCCGTACAACTGGTGGCGGCTGCTGCTGATCGGGGCGATGTGCGGGGCGTTCGCGCTGGTGCTGACGGTGCCCTGGCTGTCGGACTTCTTCGAGCTCTCGCTCGCCGGAGTCCGTGACCCGTGGGTGGGCGTCGCCATCGCCCTGGTCGCCGGGGTGCTGCTGGAGATCGTCTGGCGGGTCATGCGCCGCGCCTCGGACTGAGCCGTGCGGTGCCGGGTGCACCCGCTCCCGTGGTGGGGCGGGTGCACCCGGCCGGCCGGGCCGCCGGGGTGGACGGGCCTGGTGGCCGGGCCGCCGGGGTGGCGGATGATCTTCCGGACGTCAGCCCTCGAAGTCGCGGGCGGCGGAGAGCTCGTAGGCGCGGTCCGGCTCGGTGAGCGCGGCCAGCACCTCGAACCGGCGGTGCCACTGGCCGACCGACCAGGCCAGCCCTGCCGCCAGCCCCTCCGGGGTCGCGGCGTGCAGCAGCCCGGGGGCCGGCGGCACCTCGAACTCGTCGTCCTCGTCGGCCGCCTCGGCCGCGTCCGGGTCGTACGGCGCCTCCGGGGTGTCCGCTGCGGTGTCCCAACGCCAGTCCACCGCGGCCTCGTCGCCGTCCGGGCCGACCACCAGCAGCTCCTCGTGCTCCTCGTACGCCACCGGGCAGCCGGGGAGCAGTTCCCGCACCACCGCGGGGACCCGGTGCAGTCGGCCCTCGGAGAGCACCCGCCCGCCGGCCACCTCGCTGGCCAGCGAGACGTGCAGCCGCTCGGCGAGGTCGGCCGCCAGTGCCGGGGCGACCGGCAGCAACGGGTACGGGTGCAGCAGCTGGACGAGGTCCGGCGCGTCGGCGACGACCGCCTCGGCGGCGTCCACGATCACCGTGTGCGCCGGGCGGCGACCGGTCTCCGGGTCCAGCGGCGGCAGCGCCCGCACCACGTCCACCGGCTCGATCCGCTCGACCTCGACCCGGGCCAACGCGCTGTGGATGCCGTGCAGTTGGCGGTGACCGACCTCGGAGGCCGGGTCGGTGAGCCGGTCCAGCACCTCGTCCGGGCCGTGCGGCTCGGCGAGCAGCGCGGACAGCGTGGTGCGCACCCCGAGCGCGTGCAGGAACTGCTCGTCCAGCGTGGTCCGGGCCTCGTCGTAGAGACCGCGCAGCAGCGGGTCGGCGCCGGCCGCGCGCAGGCCGGCCGGCTCGCGGCCGTCCAGCACCGGGTGGTCGCGCAGCCACCAGGCGGTGTACGGGGGCAGGTCGGCGTAGGAACCGTCGGGCAGCAGGGTGCGGACGGGGTTGACCACGGCGTCCCGGTACGGCGGGCGGGCCAGCGCGGCCAGCGCCTCCGGCCAGGCGTCGTCGTCCACCAGGTCGAGGTCGCGCACGGCCAGCAGCTCGGCGGCGACGGGCGGCACGCCCACCGGGTCTCCGTCATCGGCGTGCAGCGCCTCCAGGGCGTCCTCGGCCCACTCCGCGAGGCCGTCCGGGGCCTCGTCCAGCAGCCCGGTCGGGTGGCCACCGGCCGCGCGGTCGGCGGGGGCGGTCGGGTCGAGCCGCTCCAGGTCGTCCGGGTCGAGCACCACGTCCTCGGCGCGGACCAGCACGAACTCGGCCGGCACGCCCGCGGCGGCGAGCACCCCGGGGCCCCAGCGCTCCATCAGCTCGTCGTCCACCCAGCCCGCGTCGTCCTCCCGGGCGACGGCGGCGAGCGGGCTGCCGGGCAGGATCAGCTCGCCCGCCCGGGCCGGCTCGCCCTCGTCGTCCAGCAGCGCCAGCCGGGCCAGCCAGGGGTGCTCGCCGACCGCCGGGGCGGCCGCCTTGACCAGGGCGAGCACCGAGTCGGCGAGGTCGGCCGCGGCGTCCAGGTCCTCCTCGGCCAGCTCGTAGGAGCGGGCGACGGCGGCCCGTACCTCGGGCGTGTCCAGCACCCCGGCCGGGGTGGCGGTGCCGGCGCCGAGCTTGGCCAGCAGCGGGTGCGCGGCCTCGGGGTGGGCGAGGCGCAGGTCGAGCAGGGCCAGCGCGCCGGCCAGCGCCTCGGGGTAGCCGGGGTAGGCCGCCCAGTCGGCGGCGTCGGAGGGCAGCAGGACCCGGCGCGGGCCGGTGACGGTACGGCCGTCGGCCAGCGGGACGGGCAGCGCGCCGAGCGCCTCCGGGTCGGCCGCGCCGAGCGCCGCGTAGAGGTTGCGCCACCAGGCCGGCTCGCGGTCGAGCCCGCCGAGCTGGTCGACCACCTCGGCCAGCGGCACCCGGCGCACCTTCAGTACCCGCAGCTCGGTCCGGCGCTCCAGGCCGGCCGGCAGCAGCCCGGGGAAGATCGGCGCCAACGCCTCGACCACCGACTCGTCCGCGCCCTCCAGCAGCGTGGCGTCCCGGGGCCGCAGTGCCGGCGTGCCCTCCTCGACCGGCGCCGGGTGCGGCAGGAACGGCGTGCCGGGGAGCCGGGAGAGGATCGCGGCGCGCAGCGCGTTGTCCAGCGCGCCCTCGCCGAGCGGTCCGGGGACCAGGCCGAGCGAGCCGAGGTCGCCGCCGCGGGCGCGCAGCAGGTCGGCGTAGGCCTCGGCGGCACGTTCGGTGAGGAAGTCGGCCAGCGGGCCCGGCGCGACGTGCCGGCGGGTGGAGTCCAGCGGGTACGAGGCGATCAGCAGCGCGGGCAGGCCGATCGGCTCGTCGCTGGGCGTGGGGGCGTGCAGCACGGGCACGATGCCGGGCGCCTGCGGGGCGCCGTCCGGGCCGACCGGGACGGCCCAGGTCACCGTCCAGTACGGGCGGGCGCGCTCCTCGGTGGGCCGGTCCGTGAGCAGCGCGGCGTCCAGGGTGCCGGATGCCCCGGCGGTCTGCCAGACGGTCCGGCGCAGCCGCCCGCCCGCGTCGTCGGTGACGGTGATCGCGGTGACGCCGTCCGGCCGCGGCGCGGCGGCCGACCGGGTGAGCGTGCGGGTGCCCTCCGGGGTCTCCACCACGACCTCGGCCAGGCCGGGCAGGGTCAGCAGCAGGGCGTCGTCGACACCGGCCAGCAGCCGGCGGGTGAGGTCCTCGGCGGCGGCGTCCCGCAGCGGCAGCACGACCACCGTGTCGTATCCGTCGGGGGCGGGGCCCTCGGCGGCGAACGGCAGCCGCAGCAGCGGCACATGGCCGTCACGGCGGCGCAGCTCGTCGGCGAGCGCGGGCTGCGCCTCGGCCAGCGAGCGGGCCTCGCCGAGCGACCAGCGCACGCCGCCGGCCGCGCCGAGCACGGCGGGCTCGTCGGTGACCGCGAGGACGGCGGCGAAGCCCACGCCGAACCGCCCCACGGTGGGCCGGCCTGCGGCCGCGTCCCGCTTGGAGGACGCACGCAGCGTGGAGAGCGATTCGACGGCGGCCGCGTCCAGCGGTGCGCCGGTGTTGGCGGCGGCCAGGACGCCGTCCGCCAGGGTGAGCCGGAGCCGGCCGGGGGCACCGCCCGCGCGGACCGCCGCGTCGGCCGCGTTCTGCGCCAACTCGACCACCAGGCGGTCCCGGTAACCGCCGAGCGCGAGCTCCTCCTCGGCGTTGGCGTCCTCCCGGAACCGGGCCGGGGAGGCGGCCCAGGCGTCCAGCACCCGGCCGCGCAGCGCGGCGCTGCCGAAGGGGTCCGCGCGGTGCTCGTCCGTTCCGCTGCCGATGATCCGAGGTTCCACTGGACCTGCCGCCTTCCGCCGCCCTGTACTTCGTACGGGGGGCATTCTCCCTCGGACGGGCACCCCCGGCGGACCGGGGTGGGGCCGCGGGTGCGTCCGGACCGGCCGGAATCGGTCCGCCGGGACCGCCGTGGTCGGTCGACCGGGCAAGGTCGGCCGGGGAGGGTCGGCCGGGAGCCCGGGATCAGGCGTGGCCGAGCTCCTCGGCGGGGGCGTCGGGCTCGACCGAGCCCGTGGTGCGGTCGGGGTGCAGCTGCATCGGCTCGACCACCAGCTCGTCCAGGATCAGCTCGGACGGCGCCGGCGGGGCCGGGATCACGGCCGCCTCGGAGTGGCCGCCGCAGCCGTAGGCGAAGGAGACGATCTGCCCGTCGGCCGGGCCGAACTCGTTGCCGCAGACGCCGAAGGCCTGGCCGAGCGAGCCGCCGATCGGGATCAGGAAGCCGCAGCTGACGCAGGAGGCCGGGGCGGCCTGCGCCATCGGGGTCTGCGGGCCGTGGGCCTTCTCCCAGCGGTCGGCGGCGAGGTGCAGGCCCAGGCGGGAGAGCACCCGGCTGCGGCCCATGCCGAGCTCCGCGGCGACGGCGCCGATCTCGGCGCGGGCCGGGGCCTGCTGGACGTCCGGGTCGCTGACGACCACGTCCTCCGGGGCGGCCAGCGCCATCGCGGAGTTCGGAGCCGGCTCGTCCTCGCCGGTCCAGCCGGGCTCCAGACGCAGGTCGTCCGCGTCGGTGGGCAGCAGGTCACCCGGGCCCATGTCGCCGGGGCGCAGCCGCTCGCTCCACGGCACCCACTGCGGGGCGAGGACGGCGTCGGCGCCGGGCAGCAGCACGACCTCGTCCAGGGTGACGTTCTTGGCGCGCGGTGCGCGCGCGACGGTCACGGCCCAGTGCCAGCCGCGGTAGGCGGCGTCCAGGCACTCGAAGGTGTGGGTGACGACGCGGTCGGCATCCGCCAGGGCACCGAGGTGGGCCCCGACGGCTTCGGCTCCGACGGCTTCGTTCGCTGCCTGTCGGGCGAGTTCGACGGCCTCGGCACAGAGCCGATCGGGGGTACGGCTTCGCATCGCAGCACTCACGGCGTCGATTCTCTCCCAGTTCTTCTGTTGCCTGCGGCGTGTTGCCTGTTCCGTCGCGGCTCGGTGTCCCTCGTCCATTCTGCGCGACCACGGGCCGCCAGGGGTACCGGCCGCGCCGCTCTTCCGGTCAGGCCGGCCGCGGCCGCTGGTGGGTCGGACCTGGGCAGGCTACCCGCCGGTCGGCCACCCGGCACAGTCCGGGGCGGACGCCACCGCCGCGACGGCCGCGCCGCGCGGACCGGAATCCCGCGTCGCGGTACCGATTCTGGGGCAGGATGGGCATGTGGCGGACGAGAACCCGTCGCAGCACGCACTGCACGCTTCGCAGGCCGGCAGTCCCGACGACGAGGCGGGCGCCGTGCCGCGGCAGCAGCCTCCGGTCCTCGCTGCGGGCGAACCGCAGCCGGTGGACGCCTCGTCGACGCCCCCCGATCCCGCCGGGCACCCGGCGCACCCGGGCGGATCGGCCGGCCCCCACGACCCCGGCCCGGCCGGCGCGACCGCGGTGTCCGGCGGGCACGCCGCGCCGGACGCACACCCCGCCCCGGACGGACACCCGGACCCGCACGGAGACCCCGCCTCCGGCGGTCCGGCCGACCTCGACGACGAGGAGGGCGAGGAGGACGAGGAACCGGAGGAGCCCCGCCGGCACTTCCTGATCCGCACCGCCTCCGCCGCCGGCTCACGCACCGGCAAGGTCGTGCACGGCACCGGCCGGCGGATCCGCAGGGCCACCTCCGCCGAGGGCGCCGGCGAGTCCGGCCTCGCCAAGCTGATCGAGCTGCACGCGCTGAACTCCTTCGGCGACATGCTGATCACCGTCGCGCTCGCCTCCACCATCTTCTTCTCCGTCCCCACCGGCGAGGCCCGCGGCCGGGTGGCGCTCTACCTGCTGATCACCATGGCGCCGTTCGCCGTCCTCGCCCCGGTGATCGGCCCGCTCCTGGACCGTCTGCCGCACGGCCGCCGGGCCGCGATGGCGATGTCCATGCTGGCGCGCGCGGTGCTGGCCTGGACGATGGCGAGCACCGTGGCCGGCGGCGGACTGGCGCTCTATCCGGAGGCACTCGGCGTCCTGGTGGCGTCCAAGGCCTACGGCGTGGTGCGCAGCGTGGTGGTGCCCCGGCTGCTGCCCAGCCGGCTGTCCCTCGTGAAGGCGAATTCCCGGGTCACCCTGGCCGGCCTGCTGGCCACCATGGTGGCGGCCGGCGTCGGCGGGCTGCTGCACCTGATCGGGCCCGGCTGGCCGCTGCGCGGCGCCTTCCTGGTCTTCGTGGTCGGCACGCTGATGGCCTTCCACCTGCCGCACAAGGTGGACTCGGCCAAGGGCGAGCAGCGCGCCGTGCTGCACGCGGAGGTGCACGGCCAGACCGCGGGCGCCGTCGGACCCCCCGGGCAGGCCGCCCGGCCCCCCACCCCGAAGGCGTCGCTGCGCACCGTCGGCCCCTCGGTGATCCTGGCGCTGCGGGCGATGTCGGCGCTGCGCTGGCTGGTCGGCTTCCTGGTGATGTTCCTGGCCTTCCTGCTGCGCACCGAGCCGATCGGCGGGCTGCAGCCGACCCTGGCGCTCGGCCTGGTGGCGCTGGCCGCCGGCACCGGGAACGCGCTCGGCTCGGTGCTCGGCTCCTGGCTGCGCACCCGCGGCTCGGAGGCGACGGTCACCGCGATGCTGCTGCTGGCCACCTGCGCCACGGCCGCCGCCGCGCTCTGGTACGGCGTGGTGACGGTGATCGCGGTCGCCGGGGTCGCCGGGGTGGCGGCCTCGATGGGCAAGCTGGCGCTGGACGCGCTGATCCAGCGCGACGTCCCCGAGGCGGTCCGGACCTCGGCCTTCGCCCGTTCGGAGACCGTGCTCCAGCTCTCCTGGGTGGCCGGCGGCACGGTCGGCATCCTGCTGCCGCTGAACGGTGTGCTGGGCCTCTCCGTGGCGGCCGCGGTGGTCGGCGTGGTGCTGCTCCTGACGGTCCGCTCGCTCTTCCGGATCGGTCTGCGCCACCGCGCCGCCGCTCCCCGGGTCGCGTGACCGGCCGAGCGCAACACGCGGCTGCCGACCCCCGCGTAGCGTGATCGGCAAAGCCCGGTAGCCTCTGACGCATGAGCCTCAACACCCGTGTCATCGCCGCCCTCGGCGCCGTCGTCGTGATCGGCGTCGGCACGGTCGTCGGGTCGGTCGCCTACGCGAGCGACCAGCCCGAGCCGAGCGACCACCGCGCCACCCTCACCGTCGGTACCTCCTCGATGGAGGAGAGCCCCTTCTGCTTCAACGACGGCAAGCCGCTGACCGACCAGCAGCAGGAGGATTGCCAGGAGAAGGCCGGCAAGGCTCTGGACGAGGGCAAGCTGCCCAAGTCCGACGTGGTCGCGAGCGACCGGATCGGCATCGGCGTGACCCCGGACGTGGCCGACCGCGGCTGGTGGGCCAACTCCAACGGCGGCCAGGGCCAGGGCGGCCGCTTCGTGCTCGCCTCCGCGGCCCAGGGCTCCACCTACTCCGGCTCGGTGTCGGCCTCCAAGGCGCTCAACTCCTCCGGCAAGACCCTGATCACCGTGGTCGAGTCCGACCCGAAGCAGCCGGACGCGATCTACGGCGTCTGGTACTTCCAGCTGAACACCCAGGACGACTGACGGCCGTCCCGGTGACCGTACGACTTCCCGGCGAGCAGTCGGCCCCCGAGCGGGGCCGGCTGCTCGTCGTCGTCGCGGTGCCCGCCGAAGCGGAGGCGGTCCTGCGCGGTCTGCCCGGCTCCGCCGAGCCGGTGCCGCTGCCCGGCGGCGGGCTGCACCGTACTCGCCGTGCGGACGGTCCGGAGGTGGACGTGCTGGCCGCCGGGGTCGGCCCGGCCGCCGCCGCCGCGGGCGCGTCCGCCGCGCTCGCCGCCCACCGGTACGACGCGGTCGTCTCGGCCGGGATCGCCGGCGGCTTCGCCCCGCGGGCACCGATCGGCGCGACCGTGCTCGCCGGGGCGATCGTCGCCGCCGACCTCGGCGCGGAGACCCCGGATGGTTTCGCCGACGTCACCGAGCTGGGCTTCGGCACCGTCCGGCACACCCCGCCGCCGACCGCCGTGGCACTGGCCGCCGGGGCGC
This sequence comes from Kitasatospora hibisci, assembly GCF_043950205.1. Lineage (NCBI taxonomy): Bacteria > Bacillati > Actinomycetota > Actinomycetes > Kitasatosporales > Streptomycetaceae > Kitasatospora > Kitasatospora hibisci. The sequence continues at coordinate 3,645,107 of NZ_CP171642.1, forward strand.
TGGCCGGCCGGACCGCCGGGCCGGTGGTCACCGGCACCGTGCTCACCGTCTCCACGGTCACCGGCAGCGCCGAGCGCGCCGCCGCCCTGACCGCCCGCCACCCCGGCGTCGCGGCGGAGGCCATGGAGGGGTTCGGGGTCGCCGAGGCCGCCGCCCGGCACGGCCTACCGGCCTTCGAACTGCGCACCGTCTCCAATCCGGTGGGCCCGCGCGACCGGGCCGCCTGGCGGATCGGCGAGGCGCTGGCCGCGCTGGAAGGGGCCTTCGCCGCGCTGCCCTGTCCGGAGTTCCTGAAGGAGGCCCGCCGTGGCTGAACCGCTGAGCATCGCCTACTCGCCCTGCCCGAACGACACCTTCGTCTTCCACGCCTGGGCGCACGGCCTGGTGCCCGGCGCGGACGCCCCCGAGGTCACCTTCGCGGACATCGACGTCACCAACGGACTGGCCGAGCGCGGCGAGCTGGACGTCCTCAAGGTCAGCTACGCCGCACTGCCCTGGGTGCTGGACGAGTACGCGCTGCTGCCCTGCGGCGGCGCGCTCGGCCGCGGCTGCGGCCCGCTGGTGCTGACCCGTCCGGAACTCGCCGCGGGCCCGGGCGGCGCCGACCTGACCGGCCGGACCGTCGCGGTGCCCTCCGAGCGCTCCACCGCCTACCTGCTGTTCCGGCTCTGGGCGGCCAAGGCGGTGCCCGGCGGCTTCGGCGAGATCGTCGTCCTGCCGTTCCACGAGATCATGCCCGCCGTCCGGGACGGCCGGGTCGACGCCGGCCTGGTGATCCACGAGGCCCGCTTCACCTACCGGCAGTACGGGCTGCACCGCCTCGCCGACATGGGCGAGGCCTGGGAGCAGGAGACCGGCCTGCCGATCCCGCTCGGGGCGATCATCGCCAGGCGCTCGCTCGGGGCCGAGCGGCTGCAGGCCCTCGCCGGGACGATCCGCGACTCGGTCCGGCAGGCCTGGGCGGACCCGTCGGCCAGCCGCGCGTACGTGCTGGCGCACGCCCAGGAGATGGACCCGGCCGTCGCCGACCAGCACATCGGCCTGTACGTGAACGAGTTCACCGCGGACCTCGGCGAGGAGGGCTACGGCGCCGTCCGGGCGCTGCTCACCCGGGCCGCCGAGGAGGGGCTGGTGCCCCCGCTCGCCCCGGGCGCGCTGGACCTCTGAGCCGTCCGCCTCCGGGCGGCCCCCGCAGACAGCACGACGCGCCTCGGACGGCGCGCACCGCCCGACGGCGGGTGCGCACGTCCGGGGCGCGTCGGCACGCTCCGGTCAGATGTCGAACTGGTCGGCCACCGCACGCAGCACCCCGGCCAGCTTCTGACCGGTCGGCTTGGCCGGGTAGCGGCCGTGCTGCAGGCCCGGCAGTACCGCGTCCATCATCGTGATGAGGTCCTGCACCAGCGCCGCCATGTCGTCCGGGCTCTTGCGCTGGGCCGCGGCCACCGACGGCAGCGCGTCCAGCAGCTGCACGCCCATCGCCTGGTCGCCGCGGTGGCCCGCCACCACGCCGAACTCGACCCGCTGGCCCGGCTTCAGCGCGGTGACACCGGCGGGCAGCGCCTTGGTGTGGACGAAGACGTCGCCGCCGTCGTCGCGCGACAGGAAGCCGAAGCCCTTCGTCTCGTTGAACCACTTGACCTGGCCGGTGGGCATCTCGAACAGTCCTCGTTGTGGGTGTGAGGGATCCCGGACCAGGCCGGGGATCACTGGGTGATGGGGTGGCGGGCCGACCTCGGGCGGGCGCCCGGCAAGACGCTCATGGTCGGTACGCGCAGGGAGCAGACTAACGGTCCGTTACTGCCTCATCCGCGTTCCGCGAAGATTCCGCGCGGGGCTCTCGCGGCCACGGGCGACCCGGTACTGGCACGGCCGGGGCGCGACTCGGCGCTTTCCACTGGCTCACACCCCCGGGTCTGAGGAGACGGGGCGCACCTGTCGCACCCCTCGGCACAGCCTGCATACCCCCGCTCAGCAGGGATCAAAACTCCCAGCTCCCGGGAAACTGCGCAACGTGACCGACCGGACCGCCTGCGGAGCGGTCCGGCCCGGAGCCCGCACCGGGCCTCTGCCAGACTGGTCCGGCAGCCCGACCCGCAGAGGAGCACCCCAGTGAGCAGCAAGAGCGCCGACCGCGGCGACCTTTACGTCAGGTCCGGAGCGATCGTCTTCGGGCTCGGCGCGCTCGCCACGCTCGCCACCTTCGTGCCGCTGTTCCTGCACCTGACGCCGCTGCCGACGGCCGCGTACTGGCTGAGCATGCTGATGCCGCTGGGGTTCCTGCTGGCCCTGACCGGGATGGTGCTCTCCGCCCGCGCCCAGCGCCGCCGGGTCCGCGCCGGGGGCTGAGCCGCCGCGGGTCCCGCGGCGCGGCGGCCGCCGGGCGCTTCGGCCCGCCGGGACGCCGCGGCCCTCAGGACACCGCGGCGAGGTGGCCGGTCAGCCAGGCCGGGAACTCCGTGAGGTCGGCCAGCACCACGTCCGCGCCGGCCGCGAGCAGTTCCTCGGCCCGGTACGGGCCGGTGGCCACGCCGACCGCGACGGCGTCCGCGTGCCGGGCGCCCCGCACGTCGCCGAGGTGGTCGCCGACGTAGACGCTCGCGCCGTGCTCGCGCAGCGCGGCGCCCTTGGTCTCCGCCCAGAGGTCGCCGACCAGCGCGTCCGCGTGCAGGCCCGCGTGGTCCAGGTGCAGCCGGGCGTTCGGCTCGTACTTGCCGGTGATCACCGCGACCCGGCCGCCGTGCGCGCGGACCGCCTCGACGGCGGCGTGCGCGCCGGGCAGCGCGACGGTGGGCTCGAAGGCGTGCTCACGGTAGAGCGTGCGGTAGCGGTCGGCGATCTCCGGCAGGTGCTCGGCCGGGAACCAGTTGCCCAGCTCGTCCAGGAGCGGTGGCCCGAGCCGGGAGACCGCCAGGTCCGCGTCGATGAACGTGCCGGTCTCGGCGGAGAGCGCCAGGTAGGTCGCCTTGACGCCGGGCCGGGTGTCCAACAGGGTCATGTCGAGGTCGAAGCCGACGGTGAGCGAGGGCGGGACGTCCGGGTTCGCGGGCATGCCGCCAGGCTATCCGACGGCCGCCCGGCGGCCCGGGGACGGCCGCGGGAACGGTTGCCCGGGCTTCTCCGCGGAACCCGGGTCCGCCTCGGCCCCCGGTCGCGGTGCTGCACGGCCTCGCCCGGCCCGCCCGCCGCACCGACCCGCCCGGTGGTCAGCGGAGCCGGTGCGCGAGGTGTTCGGCCCGGAGCCGGCGGTCGTGTCGGGCCCGGCGACCGGCACGACGCGGGTCGTCCCGGGCGCGCCGTGGGCGGTGAAGGCGGGCACCCAACGGGCAATTCGGACATAATCGACGCGCCGCCACCGCGTTCGACCCGCCCGAGGACCGCCGATGCCCCCGATCACCCGCCGCACGCTGCTCGCGGCACTCGGCTCCGCCGCCCTCACCGGGTGCAGCTCACGGCACGGAACCCCACCGCTGGACGGCGCCGCCGCCTCGGCCACCGCCGCGTCCCCGCCGAGTCCGAGCCCGCTGCCGCCGGTCACCGTCAACACCGCCAACGGACCGGTGACGGTGCCGGGCGCCCCGATGCGCGTCGTCACGCTGGACACCGCCGAGCTCGACTCGGCGCTCACCCTGGGCATCACCCCGGTCGGTGCGGCCCTCGCGGCGGCCGACGCGGGCTTCCCCGACTACTGGCCGGCCTCCCGGCTGAGCGGGACCGCCCGGGTCGGGGCGATCGGCACGCCGGACCTCTCCGCGATCCGGGCCCTGCGGCCGGACCTCATCCTCACCAACCAGGCCCGCGACGGCGCCCGGTACGACCAGCTGCGCGAGATCGCCCCCACGGTCATGACCCAGACCGCCGGCGCACCGTGGAAGGCGGACTTCCAGGTGCACGCCCAGGCGCTGAGCCGGCAGGCCGCGGCGGCGGCGTTCGTCTCCTCCTACCAGCGACACGTCGCGCAGGTGGTGCAGGCCCTGTCGAACGCCAGGGCCTCGGGGCGGCGGGTCAGCCTGGTGCGGTTCGTCGAGGGGGGCGGGATCCGGATGTACGGGAAGCAGAACTTCCCGGGCACGGTGCTGGCCGATGTCCAGCTGGGCCGGCCGGACGCCCAGAACGTCGACCAGTTCGACGCGGAGGTCCCGGAGGACCAGCTCGCCAGGGCCGACGGCGACCTGCTGCTGTACGCCTCCTACGGCGACCCCGCGCGGTCGGGCGCGACGGCGGTCCTGGCGGGCCCGGCCTGGCAGGCACTGGGCGCCGTGAAGGCCCACCGGGCCTTCGAGGTGGACGACCAGCTCTGGTTCCAGGGCACCGGGTACACCGGGGCCAACTTCGTCCTGGACGAGCTGCAACGCTTCCTGGGCGCGTGACGGCCGCAGCCGCGGCCGTCGCCCGAGCCGGACCGCGACCCGGACCGGGATCACCGGTCCGCACGGAACCCGGAACCCGGGACGGCCGGCCCCCTCCTCCCCCGAGCGAGGGGCCCGGCCGGACGCCCGCCGGTTCAGGCCGGCGGGCCGCCCAGGGCCGCCCGGGCCAGCCGGGTGACGGCGGGGACCGCCGCCCGGAGGTCGCCGTCGGGGCCGACCTCCTCCCCGGCGAGGGCGTCGAAGGTCTCGAAACCGGTGAGCACGAAGAGCACCGCCGCCGCGTCCCGCGGCCCGCCGTCGATCCGGGCGGCGAGCACCCGGGTGCCCTCGCGCCGCCGGGCGTCGCGCTCGGCGACGACCCGGCCCACCTCCTCGTCGAGCGCCGCCAGCGCGCGCAACCGCCGGGTGCAGACCCGGTCCACCGCCCAGAAGCCGCCCATCACCTCGACGAAGCCGTCCACCGCCGCCCACGGGTCCGGTCGGGTGAACGCCTCGGCCAGGCGTGCCATCCCGCCCTGCTCGGCCAGGGCGTCGCAGACCGCCTCCAGCAGGCCGGTCTTGGAGCCGAACTGGTAGTAGACGGTGGCCCGGGCGACGTCGGCCCGCTTGGCCACCGCGTCGAGCGAGAGCGCACCCGTCGCGGTCAGCTGGGCCCGCGCGGCCTCGACGATCCGCGCGCGCGTACCGTCGACGTCCGCCTGCCGCTGTCCCATCCGGTAGGACCTGGGGCTCATCGCGCTCGCCTCCACTGGCTCGACCCGCCGCCGCTGCCACGGCCGCCGTGAACAGGCAGTATCCCCGATCGCCCGGCGCCCGGGCGGTGCACGGACGCGGGCGGCTTCCGGCTCCGCCCCGCCTCAGACGATGACCCGCCCGCCGCTGACGTCCAGCGTCTGGCCGGTGATCCACGAGGACGCCGAGGAGGCCAGGAAGAGCGTGGCCGCCGCGATGTCCTCCGGCTCACCCAGCCGCCCGAGCGGGTGGGCGGCCGCGACCGCCGCCTGGATCGGCGCCGGCATGACGGTGTCGGTCCGCTCGGTCCGGACCGCGCCGGGCGCGATCGCGTTGACCCGCACGCCCTCGCCCGCGAGCTCCAGGGCGAGGTGGCGGGAGTACATCAGGACGCCCGCCTTCGCGGCGGCGTACGCGGCGGACGATCCGCTCGGCAGCCGCCCGGCGGTGGACGCCATGGTGACCACCGAGCCGCTGCGGCGCTCCAGCAGGCCCGGCAGGAAGGCCTGGACGGTGAGGAAGGTGGCCGTGAGGTTGCCCTCCAGGACCGACCGCCAGTGCTCCTCGGTCTCCCGGGCGGTCGGCACGGGGTAGCCGTCGCCGCCGGCGAACGCCGCGAGGACGTCCACCGGGCCGAGCTCCGCCTCGATCCGGGCGGCGGCGGGCCCGAGCGCGGCGGCGTCGGTGCAGTCGGCGACCAGGCCGACCGCCTTCGCGCCGAGGTCGCGCAGCTGCTCCGCGACGGCCGCGAGGGCGGCCTCGTCGCGGCCGAGGACGGCGACGGCGGCCCCCTGCCGGGCGAACGCGAGGGCGGTCCCGGCGCCGATGCCGCGGCTGCCTCCGGTGATCACGACGACCTTCCCGGCCAGGTCGGGGTAGCGAACTCCCATGTGCCATCGCTCCTTTGGGTCGGATGTGTGGTTCACCTGATTTCAGTCATACAGCCTGTCTGAATGAATCGCAAGGACCGACCCCCTGGGAGGACCTGATGAAGATCGCCGTCGTCGGCGCCGCCGGACGCACCGGCCGCCTCGTCGTCGACCTCGCCCTGGCCGCCGGACACACCGTCACCGCGGTGGCCCGCACCCCGGCCCGGCTGCCGGAGTTCACGCACGGCACCCCGCTCGCCGCACAGGCGGACGTCCACGAACCCGGATCGCTGCGGGAGCCGCTGGCGGGCCAGGACGCGGTGGTCTCGGCGCTCGGCACGTCCGGCCGGGCCGCCACCACCGTCTTCTCGGACGGCGCGCGGGAGCTCGTGGCCGCCGCGCGGGCGGGCGGGGCGCGGCACGTGGTGGTGATGTCCTCGGCCGGACTGGAGACCGACCACCTGCCGTTCGCCCAGCGGGTGGTCACCAGGCTGGTGGTCGACCGGCTCTACCGGGAGATCCATCGGGACCTGGCCCGGATGGAGGAGGTGCTGACCGGGTCCGACACGACCTGGACGGTGGTCCGGGCGCCGATGCTCAAGGACGGGCCGGCCTCCGCGAGCCCCCGGGTGTCCTACGGGCTCCCGCTCGCCCGGGCGGGCACCGCGAGCCGCGCGACGATCGCCGCGTGGATCGTCGACCACCTCGGCGCCCCGGAGACCTTCCGCCGCCGGGTGACCATCGCCGACGGGTGAGCCCGGGAGGCGCGTGCGGCCCGCGGGCGTGGCTCCGGCCTCCGGGGCTCCGGCGCGCGCGGGCCGTTCCCGGTGATGAGCCGGGCCCGGCCGGCCGGCTCACCCCTCCGGCTGCGCCCGCCGCTTCAGCGCCACGGCCAGCAGGAACAGCGCCGACAGCACCGCCGCCAGGCGCAGCACGCCCGGAGCCGCCGACCAGGCGACCTGCCCGACCTGCCGGCCCGGCTGGAGCGCCTCGCCCCAGCGGCCCTGCGCGCGGCCCCAGTACCAGAGCGTGGTCCCGCTCATCGTCGCCAGCGGGATGCCGAGGATGGCGAACTTGCGCGTGAGGTCGGAGAGTCGTCGGGACATCCAACCGAGGGCCCAGCCCACCAGCATCACCAGGAGCTGGCTGCTCACGGCACCACCGACCAGCACCACCGCGGCCAGCAGCAGGAGCGGGGACGGCCGGCGACCGGCCAGGGCGGAGGGTCTGCCCGGCCTGGCCGACGGGGCGGGCGGCGCGGTGCCGGAGGCCGGCTGCGGCGGGGCCGCCCCGGCCTGTTCCTTCGCCCGCGCCCGTGCCTTCCGTCCCCGGGGCTTCGCCGGGGCCTCCTCGGCTGCCGGCTGCTGCGCCGCAGCGTCCTCGGGCGAGCTGCGCTGCTCGGGGACGGGGGGCACCGGCCGGCCCGACCCGCCCGAGAAGTCGATCTCCACGTAGTCCCAGCCGTCGGCGTGCGCGGCCATGAACGACGGCGGAAGGGCGTCCTCGTCGGCCCCGGCCTCCGGGGAAAGCTGCGCCTCCCACCGCGGGCCCCCGTCGGCCGCGCGCGCCACCGGGCGCCGCACCGGCCCGGACGGCCCGGGCGACTCGGGCGACTCGGGCGACTCGGGCGACTCGCCCTCCGGCCGACCGGGCTTCCCGGAACCCGACGGTCCGGAATCCGACACCCCGGACCGCGGCGGCTCGGACGGCCGCGCCGGAATGCCCGGCGAGGCGGCCGACGGCTCCACGGCGTACACGCTCTCCTCGTCCGACGAGGCCGCGCCGCCGCCCCTGCCCGCACCGCCACCCGCACCTGCGCCGCCGCCCGTGACCGCCCCCGCGCCGCCGCCCGCCGAAGCACTCCACGGCCCCCGCTTGCGCCACCACTCGCCGCCGGCCGTCCCGCCGTCCGCCATCGCCCCACACCCCGCCTCGCCCGTGCCCGTCCCCGCCGGTCAGACGGTACCCAGCCGAACCGCGCCCACGCCGACCGGTCCCCACCGTCGCCCCACCCGACTAACCTAGGTCGAATGACCACACAGCAGGGCCCGCAACGCCCCGCGGCCCGACGCCCCGCCCCGCAACGCCCCGGCAAGGCCGCCGCCCCCCGCACCCTCGCGGAGGAGCTCCGCGGCCGCGCGGACGACGACCTCGCCACCCTGCTCCGGTCCCGCCCCGATCTGCTCAACCCCGTCCCCGGCGACCTCACCCAGCTCGCCGCCCGGCTCTCCTCCCGCGCCTCCGCACTGCGCGCGCTGGAGCGCCTCGACCGCTTCACCCTGCAGGTCGCCGAGGCGCTGGCGGCGGCCCCGGACGGCGCCTCGCCGGCCGCCGTCCGCACGCTGCTCACCGGCCCGGCCAAGGTCAAGCCGCACCCGGGCGCCACGCCGCTGACCACCGCCGACCGGGCCGCCGTCGCCGCGGCCCTCCCCCGGGCGCTCGCCACCCTGCGCGACCGCGCGCTGCTCTGGGGCCCGGAGAACGGGCTGCGCCTGGTCATCGCGGCCCGGGAGGCACTCGCGCCGACCGCCGCCAACCCCGGCCGCACCGGCCTCGGTCCGACGCTCGCCGACGCCACCCTCGGCATGTCCCCGGCCCGGCTGCAGCAGCTCCTCGCCTCCGCCGGACAGCCCGCCACTGCGGACCCGGTCACCGCAGTGGCCGCGCTCACCGCGCTGCTCGGCGACCGGGCGCGCTGCGACGCCCTGCTCGCCACCGCCCCGGAGCCGGCCCTGCGGTTGCTGGACCGGCTGGTCTGGGGCCCGCCCACCGGTACCGTCCCGGACGCCACCCGCCCGGTCACCGCCGAGGACGCCCAGAGCCCGGTGGAGTGGCTGCTCGCCCGCGGCCTCCTGCTGCCCAGCGGCCCCGGCAGCGTCGTGCTGCCCCGCGAGCTCGCCCTGCACCTGCGTGGCGGCCGCAGCCACCGTACGGTCGAGCCGGTCCAGCCCGAGCCCGCCCCGGCCGGCGCCCCGCGCGATCCGCAGACCGTGGACCGCGCCGCCGCCGGACAGGCCCACACCGCCGTACGCATCGTCGAGGAACTGCTCGACCTCTGGGGCCTCAACCCGCCGCCCACCCTCCGGGCCGGCGGGCTCGGCGTCCGCGACCTCAAGCGGACCGCACAGGCTCTTGAGACCACCGAGCAGCAGGCCGCCTTCTGGCTCGAACTCGCCTACACCGCGGGTCTGCTGGCGCCCGACACGGAAGCCGACGAGCGCTGGGCGCCGACCCCGGCGTACGACGGCTGGCTGCAGCAGGACACCGCCGACCGCTGGACACTGCTGGCCGAGAGCTGGCTCGCCGCCACCCGGGTGCCCGCGCTGACGGGCACCCCGGACGGCAGGGGCAGGCAGCGCGCCGCCCTGGGCCCCGAGCTGGACCGCACCCTGGCCCCGTCCGTCCGCCGAGCCGCCCTCGCGCTGCTCGCCGAGCTGCCGCCCGGTACCCCGGCCACCGCCGACGAGCTGCTGCCGACCCTGCGCTGGCAGCGCCCGCTGCGCGGCGGCCACGTCCCGGCCCAGCAGACCGCCGGCGATGCCCCCGGCCGCGAGCTCCGCGACGACCTCACCGTCTGGACGCTGGCCGAGGCCGAGCTGCTCGGCATCACCGGCCGCGGCGCCCTCGCCGCGCCCGCCCGGGCGCTGCTCACCGCCGAGGCCGACCCCGCCGAAGTGCTCGCCCCGCTGCTTCCGCAGCCGCTGGACCACGTCATCCTGCAGCCGGACCTCACCGCGATCGCCCCCGGCCCGCTGCTCACCCCGCTCGCCCAGGCGCTCGCGCTCTGCGCCGACGTCGAGTCCAAGGGCGGCGCCACCGTCTACCGGTTCACCGCGGAATCCGTCCGCCGCGCCCTCGACGCCGGTCGCACCGCCGCCGACCTCCAGGCCTTCCTGGAGCAGCACTCGCGGACGCCCGTCCCGCAGCCGCTCGCCTACCTGGTCGACGACGTCGCACGCCGGCACGGCATCCTGCGGGTCGGGGCCGCCTCCTCGTACCTGCGCTGCGACGACCCGGCGCTGCTCGGCGAGGTGCTGGCCGACCGCCGCGCCGCCGACCTGCGGCTACGGCTGCTCGCCCCCACCGTGCTGGCCGCCCAGGCCGCGCCCGACGCCCTGCTCGCCACACTGCGCACCATGGGCTACGCACCCGCGGCCGAGTCCGCCGAGGGCGACGTCCTGATCACCCGGCCGGACAGCCACCGGACCCCGCCCCGCGCGGCCCCGGTCCCGGTCCCGGACGGCCCGCCCACGCCGGACGACACCCTGCTCGCGGCCGCCATCAAGGCGATCCGGGCCGGCGACCGCGCCGCCACCGCCGTGCGCCGCGAGCCGGCCGGGGACGCCCAGCGGCTCCCGCGCACCCCGGCCGCCGAGACACTGGCGGCACTGCAGACGGCGGTGCTGCTCGGCGAGCGGATGTGGATCGGCTACCTCAACGCCGAGGGGCTGGCCAGCCAGCGGATCATCGACCCGGTCAAGGTGGAGGGCGGCTTCGTCACCGCGTTCGACCACCATGCCGACGAGGTCCGGACCTTCGCCCTGCACCGGATCACGGGCGTGGCCGAACTGGAGGAGTGACCACCACGGGTGCCTCCGACCGGTGGCCGCCCGAAGCCGCCGGCGGCCGGCTCAGTGGCCCCGGGCCTCCTTCATCTTCTCCTTGACCGCCTGGTCCGCCAGGGTGCCGATCTGGCCCTGGCCGACCGGCAGCTCGGGGGCGCCGGCCAGGTCGGCGAGCAGGAAGGCGGGGGCCGTCATCAGCCCACCCGGGCCCTCGCCGATGCCCGCGAGGGCGTGGGCGGAGCCGGCGGAAGCGGCGGTCGCGGCGAAGGCCGTACCGACGAGGGCGAGAGCGGTGAGGGCGCGCTTCGGCTTGTTCATGCCCGGCTCAACGACCGACCGGCCGGGCGGTCACCCGGTGCGGTCACCCGGCGCGGTCACCGGCTGTCGTCACCGGCTGTCGTCACCGGCTGTCGTCACCGGCGCGCCGGCCCGTCTCCGCCGCACAGGGCCGCGCTTGACGGCGGGTCGCTCCCGGCGTACTCCGGAAGAGGGGATCCCGAAAGGAGTCATCATGCTCGGCGATCTCATCGGCGAATTCCAGGGCCAGGACAGCGGCCGGCGCGTCATCGCCGCCGGCGACGGCCACGTGCTGGTCGAGGTCTCCTTCGCGGGCACCGGCAGCTACTACGGCACCGCGGTCAACGGCTTCGGCACCTACGAGTCCGAACTGCGCCCCGACGGCACGCTCCGCGGCGAGGGCCAGGGCGTCGACATGTCCGCCGACGGCGGCACCGTCAGCTGGCAGGGCGTCGGCATCGGCCACTTCACCGAGGGCGGCGGCACCAGCTGGCGCGGCTCGCTCTTCTTCTCCAGCGCCTCACCGCAGTTCGAGCGGCTCAACGACGTCGTCGGGCTGTTCGAGTACGAGGTCACCCCGGACGGGAAGTCCACCGGCAAGTTCTACGAGTGGAGGTAGCCCGCCCGCCCGCGCGGCGGATGCGGGACACTGGAGGGTCTGAGTCCCGACAGACCTGTCAGCCAGTGGAGGGCTTCCCCGCGTGAACGACGGACCGCTCATCGTCCAGAGCGACAAAACTCTTCTCCTGGAGATCGACCACCCCAAGGCCGCCGACTGCCGCCGTGTCATCGCGCCGTTCGCCGAGCTGGAGCGTGCGCCGGAGCACGTGCACACCTACCGGGTCACCCCGCTGGGGCTCTGGAACGCGCGCGCCGCGGGCCACGACGCCGAGCAGGTGGTCGACGCCCTGGTCACCTACTCCCGCTACCCCGTCCCGCACGCGCTGCTGGTCGACGTGGCCGACACCATGGGTCGCTACGGTCGCCTGCAGCTCACCAAGCACCCCACCCACGGTCTGGTGCTGAGCACCACCGACCGCCCGGTGCTGGAGGAGGTGCTGCGCTCCAAGAAGATCGCCCCGTTGGTCGGCGCGCGGGTGGATCCGGACACCGTGGTGGTCCACCCGTCCGAGCGCGGCCAGATCAAGCAGGTGCTGCTCAAACTCGGCTGGCCCGCCGAGGACCTCGCCGGCTACGTGGACGGCGAGGCGCACCCCATCCACCTGGAGCAGGACGGCTGGCAGCTGCGCCCGTACCAGGCCCAGGCCGTCGAGGGCTTCTGGCACGGCGGCTCCGGCGTCGTGGTGCTGCCCTGCGGCGCCGGGAAGACGCTGGTCGGCGCCGCCGCGATGGCCGAGGCCAAGTCGACCACGCTGATCCTGGTCACCAACACCGTCTCGGCGCGGCAGTGGAAGCACGAGCTGGTCAAGCGGACCTCGCTCACCGAGGACGAGATCGGCGAGTACAGCGGCACCCGGAAGGAGATCCGCCCGGTCACCATCGCCACCTACCAGGTGATGACGACCAAGCGGAAGGGCGTCTACGCCCACCTGGAGCTGTTCGACGCCCGCAACTGGGGCCTGGTGGTCTACGACGAGGTGCACCTGCTGCCCGCGCCGGTCTTCAAGTTCACCGCCGACCTGCAGGCCCGCCGCCGGCTCGGGCTGACCGCCACCCTGGTCCGTGAGGACGGCCGCGAGGGCGACGTCTTCTCCCTCATCGGCCCCAAGCGCTTCGACGCCCCGTGGAAGGAGATCGAGGCCCAGGGATACATCGCGCCAGCGGACTGTTGCGAGGTCCGGGTCACCCTGACCGACTCCGAGCGGCTCGCCTACGCGACCGCCGAACCCGAGGAGCGCTACCGCTTCTGCGCGACCACCGCCACCAAGCGGCGGGTGGTCGAGGCCCTGGTCAAGAAGCACGAGAACGACCAGACGCTGATCATCGGCCAGTACATCGACCAGCTGGACGAGCTCGGCGAGGCCCTGAACGCCCCGGTGATCAAGGGCGAGACCAGCAACGCCCAGCGCGAGAAGCTGTTCGACGCCTTCCGCAACAAGGAGATCGGCGTCCTGGTGGTCTCCAAGGTGGCCAACTTCTCGATCGACCTGCCGGAGGCCACCGTCGCCATCCAGGTCTCCGGGACCTTCGGCTCCCGGCAGGAGGAGGCCCAGCGCCTCGGACGCGTCCTGCGTCCCAAGGCGGACGGCCACGCGGCCCACTTCTACTCGGTGGTGGCCCGCGACACCGTCGACCAGGACTTCGCCGCCCACCGGCAGCGCTTCCTGGCGGAGCAGGGCTACGCCTACCGCATCATCGACGCGGACGACGTCCTGTAGCGATCAGGGCTTGTAGTCGAGGGCGTCCAGCAAACCACCCACCGAGGTGCAAGGATTGCTGACGCACCAGCACTCGATCTGCCTTCCCGGCTGCTCGTGCCGGTCGTGCAGATCGAGTGCTGCCCTGCGCGCCTTCGCGGTGTGGCTCCGGACGTCGTCGAAGTCGAACGCCTTCCCCCTCGGGTCGTACCCCTTGAGAACCTTCTCCAGTTCCCTGGCTGCCTGGTGGCTCGCTAAGTACGACCGGCCCCGATCGAAGTGCAGCAGAAGCCAGACCTCGAAGCACGGCGAGGAGAGCGCGCACTTGACGCCGCCCTTCCGGGCCAGTTTCAGCGCCCGTTCCAGGGACGGTGCCTGCTGGGGGGCCTCGACGTCGAGCACACACCACACCTCGTCGAAGGGCTCATCCGCACGTGCCGCGTGCGCGATCGCGGAGCTCACCAACAACCACGGTTCACCGTGGTTGTTGCCGATCTTCAACGAGATCGGCTTCTCCCGAAGGTCCCTGACCAGGCCCCGGAGGTAGATCTTCTCGGTGACCTCGCCCTCGCAGTAGACCAGGAAGCGCCGTTCCTGCTCACGCGTATTCGCGTTCTGCTTCTTCGTGCCGAGTGGCTTTGCCCGCCTCATCGACCCCACGCTTCGCCCCGATCCCCGCCAGAAGCTCTTCGTCGAAGAACGGTAGCGCACCGTAGCGGCCTGCCAGGTAGCGCTTCTCCAGATTCTCGACCCCGTCCCTGACCCTGAAGTCGACCAGGGCTGTGAGCTCGGTGGCCCCGGTACGGGGGTTCTTCGCTGCCAGGTACACCTGGTCCCGGTGCAGGTTCGCCTCGCTCTGCGGAGCCAGGAGCGTGGCGTCGTGGGTGTTGAACAGGAGCTGCGCTCCGTTGGCGTTCCGCTCCGGGTCTTGGAACAGTGCCACGAGCCTCGCAGCGAGGTGCGGGTGCAGGCGCGCGTCGAGTTCGTCCACCACCAGCAGCGACCCGTCCTGCAACGCGCCGATCACCGGCCCGAGGAGACCCGCCCACGTGCGGGTGCCGTTCGATTCATCCGCGAGGTCCAGCGTCAGCGGCCCGCCCTCCGCCGCGTGGACGAACCCGATGCGGGGCGCCGGCTTGACCTCGAACGGCTCGCCCTTCGGGATCTCCGGGACCAGGACGCGCATCGCCGACCTCACCTGGCGCACGCGCTCGTCGTCCCATTCCTCCTCCGTGACCGACAGGTCTGTGATGCCCAGGTCCGCGAACTGCAACAGACCTCGGAGCCTGTCGCGATGCACGTCCGATTCGTCCCACAACCTGCGGGTTTCCTGGATCCTCGCGGCGAAGTTCGCGTCCAGGGCGACCCTCAACCCCCGGTGGAACCACCGATGGATACGGCCCAGAACCTCGTGATTGTTCCCCGCACCGGCCGACAGGTAGAGGCTGTTGGGTCGCACGACGTCCTCGATCAGCCGCTTGCGCCCTCGGAAGCTCGGCCCGTACTCGTAGCGTGAGCCGCCGTCCTCCGCCACCGACCGTTCGAAGAGGCGCCGGGGCCGCCCTTCCGGGAAGCTCCTGAGCCACTCCTCACGCACCTGCTGGTCGTCCACCTCGAATCCGTACTCGTAGTGCACGCCGTCCACAGCGATGTCCACCGAGAACGCGGACGGTGAGGTCCGCCCGGCAGCGGCCAGCAGGAAGGGCATCCGTGAGGTTCCGCCGTCCGGCAGCCAACGGGCGTGCGATTCGAGCACGGCGCGGCGCATGTACGCGAGCGCCTTGAGCACGTTGGACTTACCCGAGGCATTGGCCCCCAGGATCGCCAGGGCGGGTAGCACCTGAACACCTGCCGAGGCGACCTCGGTCACCGCGATGTCCTTGTGCTCGTCGGTCGCGACGAGACTCAGCTCCTGCTCATCCAGGAGAGACGCGTGGTTGGCGACCCGGAATCGCATCAGCATGGCCGGTCCTCCTCATCTACCGATGGGAAGACTACCCAAATCAAACCGCGGAAATCCGCAAAGATTCGCGAGATTCAGCCTTTGATTGCACCTGCCTTACTGCCCGACACCGTCGCGCCCGAGGAGCACCACGCGCGCGGCGGTGTCGAGGGCGATGCCGAGGTTGCGGACGGCGGTCTTCAGCGGGCTGTGGCGCCGGCCGGGGACGGCCGCCGCCGTGGCGCCGGCGGGGCTGTCGGGGGTGGACTTCCGGTTCGGCACTCTCGGCGCCGTGACGTGTACGGTGCTCATGCTTCAACGGTAGGTTCCGGACGCGCCGGGCACATCACCCCAAAGGCCGTATCCGGCAGGACGCAGGTCGTCCTCCGGGTGTACGGCGCCCCTGAGGCCCCACGGGGCCGGAACGGGCTGGAACCCCGAGGCGCGCCGGTCTAAGATCGTTCGCCTGCCCCCTCCCGAACCGTGGTACCTGCTGAGTCGCGCAGGCAGCCGGGGGAGGCGCCGACCGCACGGCAACCGGCCGGCTGTTCCCACCGTGAGCTCCAACGATCCGCTGCGCCCGCTTCCGGCGCAGCCGGGAAGGTTCGCCGTGCCCGCCACCCCGACCACCGACCCCCTCCAGCGCGAGCGCGACCACCTCGCCGCCTCCCGGGCCGCGCTGCGCAGCATGCGCGAGGACGTGCAGTCGCTCGACATCCGCGACGTGACCGGCACCTGGGTCACCACCCTCGTCCTGCAGAACCAGATCGAGGCCCGGATCGCCGCCCTGGCCGACCTCTCGCACACCCCGCTGTTCTTCGGCCGCCTCGACTACCTGCACGCGATCAGCGAGCCGGGCCCCTCCTCGCCGAGGGCGGGCGGGGAGGGCCTGTCCGAGGGCTGCGGCGGCGAGAGCTTCTACATCGGCCGCCGGCACGTCCACGACGCCGACGGCGACCCGATGGTGATCGACTGGCGCGCACCGGTCTCCCAGCCGTTCTACCGGGCCAGCCGCACCGAGCCGATGGACGTCGAGCGCCGCCGCCGCTTCGGCTACACCGGCGGCGAACTCACCGCCTACGAGGACGAGCACCTCACCGACCCGGCGGAGTCGGACACCGCCTCCGCGCTGCTCGCCGCCGAGATCGAGAAGCCCCGCGTCGGCCCGATGCGCGACATCGTCGCCACCATCCAGCCCGAACAGGACGAGATCGTCCGCGCCGACATCGGCGGCACGGTCTGCGTCCAGGGCGCCCCCGGCACCGGGAAGACCGCCGTCGGCCTGCACCGCGTGGCGTACCTGCTGTACGCGCACCGCGAGCGGCTGGCGCGCACCGGCACGCTGGTGGTCGGCCCGAACAACGCCTTCCTCTCGTACATCGAGCAGGTGCTGCCCGCCCTCGGCGAGCTGGACGTGGCCCAGGCCACCGTGCAGCAGCTGGTCGCGCACGTCGAGGTGAGGGGCGAGGACACCGCCGAGGCGGCCCGGCTGAAGGGCGACGCCCGGATGGCCGAGGTGCTGCGCCGGGCGGTCCGGTCCGGCATCCGGCTGCCCACCGAGCCCTGCGTGGTGATCCGCGGCTCCCGGCGCTGGCGCGTCCCGGCCTACGAACTGGTCGGGATCATCGAGGAGCTGCAGGGGCGGGAGATCCGCTACGGGGCGGCCCGGGACGCCCTGCCGCAGCGGATCGCGCACGCCGTGCTGCTGAAGATGGAGCAGGGCGGCGAGGCCCCGGACGACCGGGTGCAGGACGCGGTGGCCCGCAACGCCGCGGTCAAGGCGGTGGTCAAGGAGTGCTGGCCGCTGGTCGAGCCGGCCAAGCTGGTGCTGCGGCTGCTCTCCGACCCGGAGTTCCTGGCCGCGTGCGCGGAGGGCGTCCTCACCCCCGAGGAGCAGGCCGTGGTGCTCTGGCCCAGGCCCGGCCGCTCGGTGAGGACCGCCCGCTGGACCCAGGCGGATGCCGTCCTCGTCGACGAGGCGACCGACCTGGTGCAGCGCACGCCCTCGCTCGGCCACGTGGTGCTGGACGAGGCACAGGACCTCTCCCCCATGCAGTACCGCGCGGTCGGCCGGCGCTGCACCACCGGCTCGGCGACCGTCCTCGGCGACCTCGCCCAGGGCACCACCCCGTGGGCGACGGCGAGTTGGCCGGACGCCCTGCACCACCTGGGCAAGCCCGCCGCCCACATCGAGGAGCTGACCAAGGGCTTCCGCGTCCCGGAGGAGGTCATCGCCTACGCCTCCCGCCTGCTGCCGGCGATCGCCCCCGGTCTCGCCCCGGCGAGCTCGGTCCGCGAGGCCCCCGGCTCGCTGACCGTGACCGCGGTCCCGGACGACGGGCTGGAGAAGGCGGTGGTCGAGGCCTGCCACCGGGCCCTGGAGCGCGAGGGCTCGACCGGCCTGATCGCCGCCGACGCCCGCATCCCGGTGCTGGCCGGGGCGCTGGCCGAGGCCGGCCTGCCGTACCTCGCCCCCGGCACCGAGACCAGCGCCGAGGCCCGGCTGACGCTCGTCCCGGCCTCGCTCGCCAAGGGTCTGGAGTACGACTACGTGGTGCTGGACGAGCCGGCCGCGGTGGTCGCCGGCGAGCCGGACGAGCGGACCGGACTGCGCCGGCTGTACGTGGCGCTCACCCGTGCGGTCTCCGGGCTCGCGGTGCTGCACGCCGAGCCGCTGCCCGCACAGCTGGCCTGACGCCGGACGCGCGGTTCCGACGCCGGACGCGGGAAGGGGACCGGCACCCGCCGGTCCCCTTCCCGCCGGGCCGCCGGCCACCGATCGCTCAGCCGTCGGCGCTCCCACGCTCAGCCATCGATCAGCGACCGCCACTCGGCGACCCTGCCGGCGTCCACCGGCGACCGCCACCCGTCGGAGCGCACCGCGCCGCCGACGTGGAAGGCGTCGAAGCCGACCGCCCGCAGACCCGGCACGTGCTCGGCCCGCAGCCCGCCGCCGATCAGGATGCGCTGGCCGTAGCCGGGCTCGCCGGCCCGCGCCAGCTCGGCCAGCAGGACGTCCCGGCCCGCGTCCACCCCGCCGGCCGCGCCGGAGGTGAGGAAGGTGTCGAGACCGGGCAGTGCGCCGACGGTGGCGCGGACGGCGGCTCGGTCGGCGCTGTGGTCGAGCGCCCGGTGAAAGGTCCAGCGGCAGCCGGCCACCGCCTCGGCGACGGCCGCCGTAGCGGCCAGGTCGACACCGCCGTCGGGGGCGAGGAAGCCGAAGACGAACTCGTCGGCGCCCTCGGCCCGCAGGGCGTCGGCGCGGGCGCAGAGCCCGTCCAGGTCGCCCGGGGTGAAGCCGTCCCGAAGACGGAGCATGACGCGGAGCGGGAGCTCCACCGCGGCGCGGATCCCGACGAAGTCCTCGACGGACGGGGTGAGCCCGTCGGCGGCCATGTCCGTGACCAGTTCGAGCCGGTCGGCGCCGCCCGACTCGGCGGCCTGGGCGTCCTGGGGCGTCAGCGCGATGACTTCGAAAATTGGTCTAGACATATCGGTAGACTGCCACACCCCGAAGCCCTCGGCGACACCCACCCCGCCGGTCCGCCGGGTTCACGCCGCCGGGTTCACGCCGCCGGGTTCACGCCGCCGGGTTCACGCCACGAGCCGACGGCCCCCGTCACCCGGAGCCGCCCCGCCGGTCGGCCGGCGCAGCATGAGCAGCCCGACCATCGCGGCCACCACCAGCGCGGCCATCGGCAACAGCCTGGTGATCCCGCCCGACTGCTGCCAGAGCGCATGGAGGTTGGCGCTGAACGTCCAGGGCAGCAGCGCCAGCCCGGGCACCGCGACCGCGTACCAGCGGCGCAGCACGGCCAGCGCCATGAACAGCGGCACACCGACCATCAGACCCCGCCACAGCGGGTCGATCGTGCTCCAGGAGGCGTAGGCGTCGAGCGAGAAGACCGCCACCGGGGCGGCAGCCGCCGACAGCAGCACCAGGCACCGCTCCCGCCAGGCCGGCGACGGCAGGGCGTCCTTGGGCGCGGCGAGCAGCACCAGGCCCCAGAGCAGGAACGCGCCGTCGAACTGGAAGGCGTACATGGCCACCCAGAGCCCGCCCCACGGCGCCGTGACCACTGCCAGCAGCGCCAGGTGCGCCAGTGCCGCGAGCACCGTTCCACCGGCCAGCATCCGCGCGACCGACCACCGCGCGAACAGGGCGGCCACCGCCCCGAGCACCGGCAGCACGAGCATCGCCGCCACGACCAGGCAGAACGGCACGTCCCCGGCCGCGGCGGGGAGTTCGAGGTGGAGCCACGTGTATTCGATGAGCTGGAAGGCGGCGGCCGCCCCGGCCGCCGCGCCGGCCGCGAGCGGCGCCGTCAGCGCCGCCAGCCGCCCGCCCGGTGCGGTGGACGTCAACCCGGTCCGGATGCGCAGGCCGTACGCCGCCAGGTCGAGGGCTTCCCGCGCGGTGGCAAGCCGACCGGCGTCCGCCGTGGTGTCGGCGAAGACGGCGGCGATCTCGTCGGCCCGCTCCCGGCGGTACCGGGCCGGGTAGAGCCGCAGGGCGGCCCTCAGGGTGAAATCGGTCATGCGAAGGCCCCCCTGACCCTCGGACGGACAACGGAAAGGGAGAGCCGGCGCTGCGCCTCCTCGGCGACGGCGCGCAGCCGCTCGGCCTCGGCGGCCAGCACCTCGCGCCCGCCACCGGTGAGCGCGTAGGTGCGGCGGGCCCGGCCGTCGACGACCTCCTCGGCGGCGACCTCGATCAGACCCTGCTGGAGCAGCCGGTCCAGGGCCCCGTAGAGCGTGCCGGTGCGCATCCTGACCCGGCCGTCGGAGATCGCGGCGACCTCCTGGATGAGCGCGTAGCCGTGCCTGGGCGCATCGGCCAGCGCAGTGAGCAGGAGCAGCGTCGGCTCCTGCATGGCTCGTTCTGTCATGGGACTATATATACCGGTCGCCGACATATACAGTCCAGGGGAATCGCCGGATCAACCGCCCGCACCCAGCAGAATGGCCTCCATGCCCGACCGAGACCTGCTCGCCGACTGGACCGGACTGCTCCGCCGTTGCGGCGCGAGCGTCGACCCCGAGCCCTACGGCCGCGAGCTGCTGCGGCGCTGGGCCGAGCCGCAGCGGCGCTACCACACCACCGACCACCTGCGGGCGGTGCTCGACCACGTGGACGCGCTGGCCGCGCACGCCGCGGATCCGGACACCGTCCGGCTGGCCGCCTGGTTCCACGACGCCGTCTACCGGCCGGACCGCTCCGAGAACGAGGAGCGCAGCGCCGCCCTCGCCGCCCGGGCCCTCGCCGAGGCGGGCCTGCCGGCGGAGCGGGTGGCCGAGGTGGTCCGGCTGGTCCGACTCACCGTCACCCACCGGCCCGAGCCGGGCGACCGCGACGGGGAGGTGCTCTGCGATGCGGACCTCGCCGTCCTCGGCGGCACCCCGGAGGCGTACGCCGGCTACGCGGCGGCCGTGCGGGCGGAGTACGGATTCGTCCCCGAGCCGGACTTCCGGGCCGGCCGGGCCGCGGTCCTGCGGCAGCTGCTGGCGCTCCCCGCGCTGTACCGCACATCCGCCGCCCACGAGCGGTTCGACGCCCGGGCCCGGGCCAACCTCGCCACCGAGCTCGGCGCGCTGAACGGTTAGGCCTGCTCTTCCGGCCCAGCACCTCACGCGGACGGGCCCGGGCCCACCGGCCTCACGCGGACGGGCCCGGGCAGGCGTCGTCAGGCGAGCTGCCCGACGGGCGCGACCACCGCGCCCTCCTTGCCGCAGACCCAGTGCGGGTCCGACCCCAGCTCGGGCTCCACGCTGAGCGCGTGCGGGTCCCCGTCCGCCGCGCACGCGGTGCAGAGCGGCCAGCGGCCGTACGCCTCCAGCAGCGCGTCCTGGACGTCCTGGGCGACCAGTCCGAGCACGTACTCGGTGCCGTCCGGCCACTGCTCCAGCCACCAGCGCCGGTGGGTCACCGCCTTCTCGACCAGCGACACCACGGCGGCGTCCGTCACGTCCCGGGCGGTCAGGTCGGCCAGGATCAGTGCCCGCGCACTGTGCAGCGCGGTCTCGATGTCATCTGCGGAAGCCATCCGTCCATTCTCCCAGAGAACGCCGCACGGGCGGCTCCCCGAGGGGAACCGCCCGTGCGATCGAAGACTTGACCGATCCGACGAGGGATCAGAAGTCCATGTCACCGCCCGGCATGCCGCCGCCGGCGGCCGCAGCGGCCTTCTCCGGCTTGTCGGCGATGACGGCCTCGGTGGTGAGGAAGAGCGCCGCGATGGAGGCGGCGTTCTGCAGCGCGGAGCGGGTGACCTTGGCCGGGTCGATGATGCCCTCGGCGACCAGGTCGACGTACTCGTTGGTGGCGGCGTTCAGGCCGTGACCGGCGGGGAGGTTGCGCACCTTCTCCACCACGACGCCGCCCTCAAGGCCGGCGTTGGTCGCGATCTGCTTGATCGGGGCCTCCAGCGCGACCTTGACGATGTTGGCACCGGTGGCCTCGTCGCCGTCGAGCTCCAGCTTGTCGAAGGCGACACCGGCCTGCAGCAGGGCGACGCCACCACCGGCGACGATGCCCTCCTCGACGGCGGCCTTGGCGTTGCGGACGGCGTCCTCGATGCGGTGCTTGCGCTCCTTGAGCTCCACCTCGGTGGCCGCGCCGGCCTTGATGACGGCCACGCCGCCGGCCAGCTTGGCGAGGCGCTCCTGGAGCTTCTCGCGGTCGTAGTCCGAGTCGCTGTTCTCGATCTCGGCGCGGATCTGGTTCACGCGGCCCGCGACCTGCTCGCTGTCGCCGCCACCGTCGACGATGGTGGTCTCGTCCTTGGTGATGACCACCTTGCGGGCGGTGCCCAGCAGGTCGATGCCGGCGTTCTCCAGCTTGAGGCCGACCTCCTCGGAGATCACGGTGCCACCGGTGAGGATGGCGATGTCGCCGAGCATGGCCTTGCGGCGGTCGCCGAAGCCCGGGGCCTTGACCGCGACGGACTTGAAGGTGCCGCGGATCTTGTTCACGACCAGGGTCGACAGGGCCTCGCCCTCGACGTCCTCGGCGATGATGACGAGCGGCTTGCCGCTCTGCATGACCTTCTCCAGCAGCGGGAGCAGGTCCTTGACCGAGCCGATCTTGGAGTTGGCGATGAGGATGTACGGGTCCTCGAAGGTCGCCTCCATCCGCTCCAGGTCGGTGGCGAAGTAGGCCGAGATGTAGCCCTTGTCGAAGCGCATGCCCTCGGTGAGCTCCAGCTCCAGACCGAAGGTGTTGCTCTCCTCGACGGTGATGACGCCTTCCTTGCCGACCTTGTCCATGGCCTCGGCGATGAGCTCGCCGATCTGGGTGTCGGCGGCGGAGATGGAGGCGGTGGAGGCGATCTGCTCCTTGGTCTCCACGTCCTTGGCCTGGGCCAGCAGCTGGTCGGAGACGGCGGCGACGGCCTTCTCGATGCCGCGCTTCAGGGCCATCGGGTTGGCGCCGGCGGCGACGTTGCGCAGACCCTCGCGGACGAGCGCCTGGGCCAGGACGGTGGCGGTGGTGGTGCCGTCACCCGCGACGTCGTCGGTCTTCTTGGCGACCTCCTTGACGAGCTCCGCGCCGATCTTCTCGTAGGGGTCCTCGAGCTCGATCTCCTTGGCGATGGAGACACCGTCGTTGGTGATCGTGGGGGCGCCCCACTTCTTCTCCAGCACGACGTTGCGACCCTTGGGGCCGAGCGTGACCTTCACTGCGTCGGCGAGCTGGTTCATGCCACGCTCAAGGCCGCGGCGAGCTTCCTCATCAAAGGCGATGATCTTGGCCATCAGAAGTGGTCCTCCGGGACACGGTCGACTGCTCGGACCAAGGGGTGCCCGCGACGGACGGCCCTGGTGTGCGGGGGTCCTTTCCCCTACCGCTCCCGGGGGCCTCACCGACCCGGTCCGCTGTCACTCTCACGCTGTGAGTGCTAACGCCAATGATTAGCACTCCCGGTAGGCGAGTGCAAGCCCAATCGCCAACCCGCGAGCCGCGCTGCACCCCCGCGCCGGGCCCGCGCCGCCCCTCGCGCCGCGAAGCAAGAGGTGCACCAGCCGATGGGCCGAGCCGAACTCCTGGGTGTCGGAAAGGTCAGACCGCCGCGCGGACCATGTCCGCCTGCGGGCCCTTCTGCCCCTGAGAGATCTCGAACTCGACCCGCTGGCCCTCCTCAAGGGTGCGGTAGCCGTCCATCTGGATCGCGCTGTAGTGGACGAAGACGTCCGCACCACCGTCGACCGCGATGAAGCCGTAACCCTTCTCCGCGTTGAACCACTTGACGGTGCCCTGAGCCATTCCGAACTCCCCTAGTGCTGTGCTGGCCCTTCACGCGCCCGCGGGTCTGCGGGTGCGGGTCTGGTTGAGGCCGGCCCGGGGAACCCCCCCTGGGCACAGCCGCGCACGCCGCAATCCCCGCCGAGAGCACCGGACGGCGTCCGGTTCACGGGCGATTGCGTCGACCGCGGCTGAATGTATCCGGACCGACGCCCTCTGCAACAGAGCCAATCGCCGTGAATTCACCGGGCCCGCCAAGGGGCAGATCCGACGGAATCGGGAGGAACGCCGCAATTCGCGCCGGACATAGCGGACGAATTACACAAATCCCCTCAAGAATTCTGACATCGGCCTGACATGTTTCACGGCCGCGGAGCGGCCACCGGTCTCAGCGGCCGGACGGGGAACGGCGGTGCGGGCGCGGACGGATTCGACCACCGGTACGAGGGGAAGGGGAGCCCCGTTCCCGGTCGAGCCACACTCTACTCCGACTGGGACCGTAAATATTCCCGCCAAAATACGGCCGGCCGCCCCGGGTCGGAATTCCGTCCCGGGGCGGCCGGCTCGGCGGTCGGACGGCTCAGCAGCCGCCGGCCACCGCCGGAATGATCGAGACGCTCGCGCCGTCCTTGATCTCGGTGGCCAGGCCCTCCGCGAAACGCACGTCGTCGTCGTTGACGTAGACGTTGACGAAACGGCGCAGCCTGCCGGTGTCGTCCAGGATGCGCGCGGCGATCCCGGCGTGGTTCCGGTCGAGGTCGGCGATGACGTCGCCCAGGGTGGTGCCCTCGGCGCTGACCTCGGCGGCGCCGCCGGTGTAGGTGCGCAGGATGGTCGGGATGCGGACGTTGGCGCTCATGGGGGGCTTCTCCTAGCTGGGGGTGGGTCAGGCGGAGGCGAGGCCGGCGTCGCGGAACGAGGCCAGCGTCGGGCGGATGACGGCGGTCATCCCGGCGTCGGAGACGGCGTCCAGCGTCTTCAGGCCGTCGCCGGTGTTGATCGCGACGGTCTCCTTGGCCGGGTCCAGCTGTCCGGTCTCGACCAGCTTCTTCAGCACGCCGACGGTGACGCCGCCGGCGGTCTCGGCGAAGACGCCCTCGGTGCGGGCCAGCAGCTTGATCGCGGCCACCACCTCGGCGTCCGTCACGTCCTCGACCGCACCGCCGGTGCGCCGGGCGATGTCCAGCACGTACGGACCGTCGGCCGGGTTGCCGATCGCCAGCGACTTGGCGATGGTGTCCGGCTTGACCGGGCGGATCACGTCGTGGCCGGCCTTGAACGCCGCCGACACCGGCGAACAGCCCTCGGCCTGGGCGCCGAAGATCTTGTACGGCCGGTCCTCGACCAGGCCGAGCGCGACCAGCTCCCGCAACCCCTTGTCGATCTTCGTCAGCTGGGAGCCGGAGGCGATCGGGACGACGATCTGCTCCGGCAGGCGCCAGCCCAGCTGCTCGCAGATCTCGTACGCCAGGGTCTTGGAACCCTCGCCGTAGTACGGGCGCAGGTTGACGTTGACGAAGCCCCAGCCCTCGCCGGCCGGGTCGCCGATCAGCTCCGAGCAGAAGCGGTTCACGTCGTCGTAGTTGCCCTCGATGCCGACCAGCTCGCCGCCGTACACACCGGCCATGACGACCTTGCCCTGCTCCAGGTCGTGCGGGATGAACACGCAGGACTTGAAGCCGGCCCGGGCGGCCGCGGCGCCCACCGCGCCGGCCAGGTTGCCGGTCGACGAGCAGGAGAGCGTGGTGAAGCCGAACGCCCGCGCCGCCTCGATCGCGCAGGCGACCACGCGGTCCTTGAACGAGTGGGTCGGGTTGCCGGAGTCGTCCTTGATGTGCAGCTGCGCGGTGAAGCCGAGCTCGCGGCCCAGGTTGTCCGCCTTGACCAGCGGGGTCCAGCCCGGGTTCAGGTTCGGCTTGGCGGCGACGTCGGCCGGCACCGGCAGCAACGGGGCGTAGCGCCAGATCGAGGCCGGGCCGGACTCGATCCGCTTCCGCAGCGCCTCGGCGCCCTCGCTCCCGAAGTCGTACGCGATCTCCAGCGGCCCGAAGCACTCCAGGCAGGCGAAGCTGGGGCCCAGCGGGAAGCGGGTGCCGCACTCGCGACAGGACAGCGCGGCGGCGGGGCCGAGGTCAACGGTGCTGACGGGTGCGGCTGTGTCGATAGCCATGGTGGCGGAGGCCTCTCTCCTCATCTTCCCCGCGGCGCGGTTGCGCCACAGGCCGGAATTGGCACCTGTCCCGCCGGGGCCTGTGACGACAGCCGCGCGAGAAGGTTGCCGGGACGTCAACGGGCCGTTCCCTCAGTCCCTCTGGATGAGCTCTGTGAAGTTGTCGGTCCTGCTCAGCGGCGACCCCGGCGTGCGAAGGTCCGGCCGCTGTACGAAGACTGTATCCGAAGGCGTGAGGCTTGAACGGGACCGTCCGCCACGCGAGATGGCCCGTTCCACCCGACCGCTCCACCCGATCACGCCGAGGAGAGACCCGTGCCCGCCGACCCGACACCCGAGCTCGTCCCGCAGGCGGCGTCCTGGCTGCGCCGCCGCTCGTGGAGCGCGGCCGACCGTCCGGTGCACACCCTGCTGGAGGCCAAGCGGGCCGCCGGCCGCGCGGGCAGCGTCAGCGTCGTCCTGCCCGCACTGGACGAGGAGGCCACGGTCGGCGACATCGTCCGGACGGTCCGCCGGGACCTGATGGAGCGCCTGCCGCTGGTCGACGAGCTCGTCGTGGTCGACTCCGGATCCGCCGACGGCACCGCCGCCGCGGCCGCCGCCGCGGGCGCCCGGGTGGTCCACCGGGACGAGATCCTCCCCCGGGTCCCCGCCGCCCCCGGCAAGGGCGAGGTGCTCTGGCGCTCGCTGCTGGTCACCCGCGGCGAGATCGTCTGCTTCATCGACGCCGACCTGCGCGAGTTCGACCCGGCCTTCGTCTCCGGCATCGTCGGGCCGCTGCTCACCGACCCCGGCGTCCAGCTGGTCAAGGCCATGTACGACCGGCCGCTCGAGGTGACGCCGAGCGACTCCGCCGCGGGGGACACCGCCGTGGTCCCGTCCGGCGGCGGCCGGGTCACGGAGCTGGTCGCCCGCCCCCTGCTGAACCTGCACTGGCCGGAACTCGCCGGTTTCGTCCAGCCGCTCGGCGGCGAGTACGCGGCCCGCCGCTCGCTGCTCGAACGCCTGCCCTTCCCCACCGGCTACGGCGTCGAGCTGGGCCTGCTGGTCGACGCGCTGGAGACCGTCGGCCTGGACGCGCTGGCCCAGGTGGACGTCGGGGTGCGCCACCACCGCCACCAGGACGGCCAGGCCCTCGGCCGGATGGCCGCCACCATCTACCGCACGGCACTCGAACGGCTCGACCGGACGCACCGGCTCAAGGCCTCCGCCGATCTGGTGCACCCGCTGCTCACCCAGTTCACCCGCGATCCGGAGACCAGGGAGTTCACCGCGCACACCCACCCGGTCACGGCCCTGGAGCGGCCCCCGATGCACACCGTCCCCGAGTACGCGGGCCGCCACCTGCCGTGCTGAGGGGTTTGCGGCCCCGGGCCCCCGGCAACCTACCCATCATGGGCGATCTCACGACCGAGCGTTCGAATTCGACCGGCACCGGCACGGCCCCGGTCCTGGTGGCATCCAACCGGGGACCGGTGTCGTTCAGCACCGCGGAGGACGGCACGCTGGACCTCCGCCGGGGCGGCGGGGGCCTGGTCTCCGGGCTCTCCGCGATCGGCGACCCCGACGCCGTCTGGGTCTGTGCGGCCCTCGGCGACGCGGACCGCCGGGCCGCCCGAGCGGCCCCGGACGGCCGCCTCGACCGGGCCGGCCACGACGTCGGCGGGCAGGCCGTCCGGATGCTGGACATAGACCCGGAGACCTTCGCCCGCGCCTACAACGGCGTGGCCAACTCGACCCTCTGGTTCGTCCACCACCTGCTCTACGCCACCCCCACGGCCCCCGCCTTCGACGCCGGCTTCCGCACCGAGTGGCAGGCCTACACCGCCTACAACGCCGCGTTCGCCGAGGCGCTGGCCGCCGAGGCCGCCCCCGGAGCGGCCGTCCTGGTGCAGGACTACCACCTCTCGCTGGCCCCCGCCCTGCTCCGCGCCGCCCGGCCGGACCTGAGGATCGGCCACTTCTCGCACACCCCGTGGGCCCCGCCCGAGTACTTCCGGCTGCTGCCCGACGACGTCGCCGAGGCCGTCCTGACCGGCATCCTCGGCGCCGACCGGGCCGGCTTCCTCACCCGCCGCTGGGCACTCGCCTTCGCCGAGTGCTGCGCCGCGGTGCTCGGCGCCGAGGTCGACCGGGAGGCCCTCACCGTCACCCACGCGGGCCGCACCACCCGCCTCGGCGTCCACGGGCTCGGGGCGGACGCCGACTTCCTGCGCGAGCGCGCCCACCGCCCGGACGTCGAGGAACGGCTCGCCGCGCTGCGCGAGGCCGTCGGCGACCGCCGCGCCGTCGTCCGGGTCGACCGCACCGAGCTGAGCAAGAACATCGTCCGCGGCTTCCAGGCGTACCGGCACCTGCTCCGC
The DNA here is from genome assembly GCF_043950205.1 of Kitasatospora hibisci. Taxonomy (NCBI): domain Bacteria; kingdom Bacillati; phylum Actinomycetota; class Actinomycetes; order Kitasatosporales; family Streptomycetaceae; genus Kitasatospora; species Kitasatospora hibisci. The sequence goes on from NZ_CP171642.1 coordinate 3,672,975, forward strand.
ACCCGCCCGGAGTGGCAGGACCGCGTCGTCCACATCGCCTTCGCCTACCCCTCGCGAACCGACCTCGCCGAGTACCGCGACTACACCGCGCGGGTCCGGGAGCTGGCCGCGGAGATCAACACCGAGTTCGGCACGGACTCCTGGCAGCCCCTGATCCTGCACGTCGACGACGACTTCCCGCGCTCGCTCGCCGCCTATCGGCTGGCCGACGTCGCCCTGGTCAACCCGATCCGCGACGGCATGAACCTGGTCGCCAAAGAGGTCCCGGTGGTCTCCGACCGGGGCTGCGCGCTCGTCCTCTCCCGCGAGGCCGGCGCCCACGCCGAGCTCGGCGAGGACGCGCTGAGCGTCAACCCCTACGACGTGATCGCCACCTCCGACGCGCTGCACGCCGGGCTCACCATGGCCGCGGACGAGCGCGCCGACCGCACCAAGCGGCTCGCCGCCGCAGCCACCGCGCTGCCTCCCCAGCAGTGGTTCCTCGACCAGTTGGACGCGCTGCGCTGACCGTCGGCGCGGGTCGGCCCGGGTCGGCGCGCGGTTCAGCCCTCCGCGCCGAGCGCCGCACCGAGCGCCGTCAGCAGCTCCACCACGCCGGCCGGGCCCGCCACCACGACGTCGGCCCGGTCGGCGAGCTCCTTCACCGGCGCGTCGCCCACCGTTCCGCTGCAGACCAGCAACCCCGCCAAGCCTTCGCCGCGCAGCCGCTCCACCGCGTCGAAGGCCGCCAGGTCGCCCAGGTCGTCCCCCGCGTACAGCACCGAACGCGCTCCGCGCTCGCGCAGGTAGCCGGTCAGCGCGGCGCCCTTGTCGACGCCCGGCGGACGCAGCTCCAGCACCAGCCGGCCCGGCTCCACCACCAGTCCGTGGGCCTCGGCCAGCGCCCCGACCGGCGCACGCAGCAGCGCCAGCGCCTCCTCGGGCGCCTCCGTGCGCCGCGTGTGCACCGCCAGCGACCGCCCTTTGTCCTCCACCCACGTCCCGGCCGGCGCTCGGGACTCCGCCAGCACCCCGGCCAGCCCGGCCCGTGCCCGCGCGACCCCGGGGTGCACCGGCGGTGCGGTCAGCTCCCCCTCCTCCCAGCGCTCGGCGCCGTAGTGGCCGAGCACCACCACACCGGTGAGCGCGTCCAGGCCGCCGTACTCCACCGCCAGGGCGGCCGGCCGGCCGGTCACCACCACGATCGACCCGACCCGCGGCGCCAGGGCTGCCAGCGCCCGGGCCGCGTCCGGGTGCGCCCGTGCGGACGCGGGGTCGGCCACGATCGGCGCCAGCGTCCCGTCGAAGTCCAGTGCGACCACCGCGTCCCGCGGCGCCCGGAGGATCTCCGCCAGGCCCGCACGCCCGGCATCGGTGGTCGGCAGCACACTCTGCTCAAGGCCCATGCCCGGACCCTACCCGCGCGACCGCACCCGGACTCGCGCTACCGGGCGGCCCGGCGGGCGTCCCGGATCCGGCGCAGCCGGTTCACCAGGACCGGAGCGTGCGCCAGCGCCTCCGGCCGGTCCAGCAGCGCGTTCAGCAGCTGGTAGTACCGGGTGCTGGAGAGGCCCAGCTCCTCCCGGATGGCCCGCTCCTTCGCGCCGGCGGTCCGCCACTGGCGGCCTTCGAGCTCCAGTACCGCCAGGTCACGCTCACCGAGTCCACCCGTGCCGTCCACGAGCCGCACCTCCTCCCACCACTACGGAGTGTCATTCTGCCCCGCGGACCCGACACACTCTGCGCCCCGCGGCCGGGGCCGTCCCCGGCTAGCGTCGACCCCATGACCGCCATGACGCCCAGCTTCGCCCTGCACATCCCCGCCGCCGAGCTCGAACCGGACCCGCTCGACCCGGCCCAGATCGTCTCCGGCACGCCCGAGGTCTCCGGCCGCGTGCTCACCGAGTCCGCCGACGGCCGCCAGCTCCGCGGGATCTGGCAGATCACCCCGGGTGTGGTCACCGACGTGGAGGCCGACGAGATGTTCGTGGTGCTCAGCGGCCGGGCCACCGTCGAGATCGAGGACGGCCCGACGCTCCACGTCGGCCCGGGTGACTGCGGCGTCCTGCGCGCCGGGGACCGCACCACCTGGACGATCCACGAGACGCTCCGCAAGGCCTACGCGATCAGTCTCTGACGCCGACCGCGTATCCCGCGACGGCACGGCCACCAGCCGCCCCGGGCCGGAGGGCCGCGCCGGTGTCGAGAACGACGAGAGGCGACGACGTGGGAGCGGCCCGGAGGCGAGCGGGCGAGCGGCAGCTCACTTGCGGACCCGGGCCGCCTCCTTGACGGCGGCCTCCTGCAGTCCCTCCAGCACCTGCTTGGGGTCGCCGGTCACGGCCCCGCCGATCCCCGCCTTGATGCGGTTGCTGACCTCGGCCCAGGCCGGGTCCCCGAACGGGTAGAAGCTGGCGTTGGCGAGCCCGGCCGCGAACTGCTTCAGGTCCTCGTGCCGGCCGCCGCCCCTGGTCATCTCGGTGAAGGCGTCCTGGGTGACCGGCAGCAGGTTGTAGGCCTCGTCGAACTTGAGCTGGTTCTCCTTGGCGTAGACGAAGGAGAGGAACCTGCGGATCTCGTTCTTGTGCCCGTTCGCCTTGAACGCCATCATCCAGTCCGCCACGCCGAGGCTCGCGGTCTTCGCCAGGCCGTCCTTCCGCGGGATCGGCGCCGTGCCGAAGTCGACCTTGGCGTTGGCGGCCATCCGCAGCAGTGTCGGGTGCCCGTTGAGCATCGCCACCTTGCCGGCCGCGAAGTCGGTGAACACCGGCGTGCGGTTCATCTTGCCCGGCTCGGGGTACGTCAGCTTCGTCTCGACCAGGTTGGTCCGCAGCCATCCGAACGTGGCCTGGTTCTGGGCACTGTCGATGGTGTAGTTGCCGACGTCGTCGGAGAGGCTCCCGCCGCCGCTCAGCGTCCACAGCATCGACTCGGCCGGCGCCTCCTCGGGCCCCAGCGGAAGCCCGTACGGCACGACCCCGGGCACCTTCGCCCGGATCTTCTCGGCGGCCTGCCGCAGCTCGTTCCAGGTGGCGGGCGGCTGGCTGATGCCGGCCTTCTGGAAGACCGCCTTGTTGTAGAAGAGCACCCGCGATGAGGAGACGAACGGGATGCCGTACTGCGTGCCGAGTACCTGCCCGGCGTGGCTGAACGACTCCAGCATGTTGGCCTGGGTGTCCAGCGAGAGCACGTCGGCGGCGGGGTAGAGCCGGTCCGCGGCGGCCTGGTCGGCGAAGCCGCCGGTCTGCACCAGGTCGGGCGACTTGCCGCTGCCCACCAGGTCGGCGACCCGCTTGCCGATGTCGGTCCAGCCGACCACCTCGACGTCGACCCGGATGCCCGGGTTGGCGGTCTCGAAGCGGCGGGCCACGTCCTCCCAGTAGAGCTTCGAGCTGGTGGCCGCGTCCTCGCCGTAATCGGCCGCCACCAGTTTGAGGGTGACCGTCCGATCACCCTGGCCGCCGCAGCCGGTGAGCAGCAGCGCTCCGGCCAGCGCGGTGCCGAGCAGCCGGGTGGGAGCCTGGGCACGCCTGTTCAACGCGGATACCGCCTTCGGGGGGAGGAAACCGGCCGGACGGAGGGGGATCCGGCGGGGAGGCCGCCACCCTGCCAAAACTCCGGCACAGTGGTCCAGACCTCCAGGTGATGCCCGACGGGTAGTTATCGAAGTGCGGGAGTCGTTGCGCGATGCGCAACGACTCGGCTCCGAACCGGGGCGAACCCGACCGGGCGGGGCGCGCACAAAGTGCCGCACACCACATGGATCTGCGACAAAGCTCACTCCAGCTGGACCAGACCAATCCGACAACTGGACTAGACCTCTCCGACCTGGCCAAGGGAAACTGTCCTCCGTGAAGCACGTCATCGCACTCGATGTAGGCGGCACCGGCATGAAGGCCGCGCTGCTCGCCCAGGACGGCTCCGTGCTGTTCGAAGCACGCCGACCGACCGGGCGGGAGCACGGCACGGAAGCCGTCGTCACCGCCATCCTCGACTTCGCCGCCGATCTGGCGGACGAGGGCCGCAGCCGTTTCGGCGTCGCGCCGCTGGCGGCGGGGGTCGCCGTCCCGGGGACGATCGACGAGGAGAACGGCATCGCGGTCTTCTCGGCCAATCTCGGCTGGCGGGACCTCCCGCTGCGCGAGCTGCTGGGCGCGCGCCTGGCCGGGCCGGGCGGCGCCGCGATGCCGGTCGCCCTCGGCCACGACGTCCGCTCGGGCGGCCTGGCCGAGGGCCGGCTCGGGGCCGGGCGCGGTGTCGACCGCTTCCTGTTCATCGCCCTCGGCACCGGCATCGCCGGCGCCATCGGCATCGACGGCCGGATCGAGGCCGGCGCCCACGGCTACGGCGGCGAGATCGGCCACGTCGTGGTCCGCCCGGGCGGACCGCCGTGCGGCTGCGGCGCCCGCGGCTGCCTGGAGACCCTCGCGTCCGCCTCCGCCGTCTCCCGCGCCTGGGCCGGGGCCAGCGGGGACCCCGACGCCGACGCGGCATCCTGCGCCGTCGCGGTGGACGCCGGGGACGCCCGCGCGGCCGCGGTCTGGCAGCACGCGGTGGACGCCCTCGCGGACGGGATCGTGCTCGCCCAGAGCCTGCTCGACCCGTCCACCGTGATCGTCGGCGGCGGCCTCGCCGAGGCCGGCGACACCCTCTTCACCCCCCTGCGCGCGGCCGTCACCGAGCGGCTGACCTTCCAGATGCCCCCCGAGGTGGTACCCGCCATGCTCAAAGACACCGCCGCGTCCCTGGGCGCCGGACTGCTCGCCTGGGACCTGCTCTCGATGGAGGTGGCCGCGTGACTGTCGCGGACCGTACTGCACTGTCCGGCGCCCGGTTGGTCCTGCCGTCCGGGGTGGTCGAGGGCGGCCGTCTGGTGGTGGAGGGCGCGGTGGTGGCCGGTGTCGGCGGCCCGGTGGCGCCGGGGGACCTGGACCTGTCGGGGTTCACGGTGGTGCCGGGGTTCGTGGACCTGCACGTGCACGGTGGTGGTGGTGCGTCGTACGCGTCGGGGATCGCGGAGGAGGCGCTGCGGGTGGCGCGCACGCACCTGGAGCACGGTACGACGACGACGATGGCCTCGACGGTGACCGGGGAGATCGACGAGGTGGCGCGGCAGGCGGCGGTGCTGTCGGAGCTGGTGGAGGACGGCGTGCTGGCCGGGATCCACTTCGAGGGGCCGTTCATCTCGCACAACCGGTGCGGTGCGCACCGTCCGGATCTGTTGCGGGATCCGGATCCGGCTCTGGTGCGCAAGCTGGTGGACGCGGCGCGGGGGCGGGCGCGGATGGTGACGCTGGCGCCGGAGCTGCCGGGTGGGCTGGAGTCGGTGCGGATGCTGGCGGAGCTGGGGGTGGTGGCCGCGGTGGGGCACACCGATGCGGACTACGGGCGGACGCTGGAGGCGGTGGAGGCGGGGGCGACGGTGGCGACGCACCTGTTCAACGCGATGCCGGCGATCGCGCACCGGGCGCCCGGGCCGATCGTGGCGCTGCTGGAGGACGAGCGGGTCACGGTGGAGCTGATCAACGACGGGGTGCATCTGCATCCGTCGGTGCTCGATCTGGCGTACGGGACGGCGGGGGCGGAGAGGGTCGCGCTGATCACGGACGCGATGGGGGCGGCGGGGATGGGCGACGGGCTCTACCCGCTCGGCCCGCTCCAGGTCGAGGTCAAGGACGGCGTCGCGATGCTCGTCGACGGCAGCGCGATCGCGGGCTCCACGCTCACCCTGGACGTGGCCTTCAAGCGGTCGGTCACCGTCAACGGGCTGACGCTCGGCCAGGCCGTCGAGTCGCTCTGCGCCACCCCGGCGCGGCTGCTCGGCCTCGCCGACCGGGTCGGCTCGCTGGAGCCCGGCAAGCAGGCCGACCTGGTCGTGGTCGACTCGGCGGGCTACGACCTGGTGGCCGTGATGCGCCGCGGCGAGTGGGTCGTCGGCGGCGAGGCGTTCGCCCGGGTGGCGGCGGCCTGACGCACCGACGGCGACGGCCGCCCGGTCCCCTCTCGCGGGGACCGGGCGGCCGTCGCCGGGTGCGGGGCGGATCAGGCCGCCTCCAGCACCACCTGGTCGATCAGGATCGTCCCGCCCGCCGGTCCGGTGATCGTGATGGTGTTCGACCCCGCCTGCAGCGCCGGCGTTATGTACGTCGTGTACCAGGACGAGGCGGGCTCCTTGCCCGGCGAGTAGTTGCGGAAGGACAGCCCGCTCGGCCAGTCCTTGCCGTTCACGCTCGCCGCGGCCTTGACGTCGCCGCCCGGGTTGTTGAAGTGCACGGTGAACTTGTAGGTGCCGGCCGCGGCCACCTCGCCGGTCCAGCTGACCGAGCCGCCCGGCTGGAGCGTCAGGTAGCCGCCGTCCGCCGACTTGGCGCCCTTGACGGTGTTCCCGGCGGGCGCGTTCTGGCCCTGCAGCTGCGCCGCGTCGACCGCCCCCAGGGCGGACGCCCCGGAGGCGCTCGCCGACGGCGAGGCGGAGCCGGAGGCGGGCGGGGTGGCACCGGTCGTGCCGCTCGGGGCCGGCGGCGCGGCGGTCTGGGTGGCGCTCTTGGCGCTCTTCTCGCCACCGTCCGGGTCCCCGGAGGACAGCGCGATGCCCGCGCCGATCGCGATGGCCGCGACCACCGCCACCGCGCCGATCACCGCGCCCTTGCTCCGGCCGCTGCTCGGCCGTTCCTCCCCCGGCTGCGGCCGGGAGTGCTCGGCGTACCGGGCCTGCTGGGCGGGCGCACCGCCGAACTCGGCCTGCGGCGGGTAGGGGCGGCCCTGCGGGTGGCCCTGTTGCTGCGGCGGCGGGTACGGCTGCTGGCGTTGCTGCGGGTAGGGGTGCTGCCCGTACTGCGCCCGGCCGACCTCCATCGGGCGGCTGTACGGCGTGCGGGGCACGCCCTGCTGCGGCTCGGCCGACTGCGCGGCGCCGCCGCCGGCCGGACGGTAGAGGTAGCCGAAGGGGTCGTCGTCCTGCGGGGCACCGCCCTCCGGGCCCTCGGGCACTCCGTTGCTGCCGGCGGTCGTCACGGTGGTCAACTCCCCCATCGCGGTCGCGCCGCCTGGCAGCCGTGCCGGCGGCGCTCGTGGTGTCGCTCGTACCCGGGCACCCTACCTGCCGTGTCGGGTGCTTCGAAAAGAACCCTTGACAACTCGCCGGTAGCTTTGCGCGGGCGCGGCGCTATCCGGCCCGCCGGTGCGAGCGCTCGCCCCGGGCTCCGCGCACCGCGCCGCCCCGGGCCCGCTTCTCGTCGTACATCCGCTCGTCGGCGGTGTGCAGCACCTCTTCGATGCTCATCCCGCAGCCCGCCCAGCCGATGCCGAGACTGACGCCGACCCGCATCGCCCGGCCGTCTATCCGCATCGGCGGGATGATCGCGTTGCGCAGCCGGTGGGCGAGGTCCTTGGCCTCCTCCCGCCCGATGCCGTCGGCCAGCACCACGAACTCGTCGCCGCCGAGCCGGGCCACCGTGTCGCCGTCCCGGACGGCCTGGCTGAGCCGGCGGGCCACCTCGACCAGGACGGCGTCGCCCGCGTTGTGGCCGAACCGGTCGTTGATCGACTTGAACCCGTCCAGGTCACAAAAAATGACGGCGAGGCCCTTGTCGGCGGGTGCGGCCCCGCCCGAGCGGAAGGGGCCGGACCAGACGTCGCCGCCGGCGGAGTGGTCGGCCGGGACCACCGCGTGGACGTGCTCGCCGTAGCCGAGCGGGGCGTCGGGCGCGGCCTGCGGTGGGTAGCCCTCGGCGCCGTAGTGGTGCACCGGCTCGGCGCGCAGCTCCGCACCGTCCGGGCCGTCGAACCCTGCGTAGGGGTCGGCCTGGTAGCCGCCGTACGGCTGCGGGTAGGCGCCGTCGCCGGGCCCGGAGACGGCGCCCGCGGTCTGCGGCTCCGGACAGAGCCGCCGGGCCAGCCTGGCCTTCAGCTCGGCGCTGTTCGGGAGGCCGGTCAGCGCGTCGTGGCTGGCCCGGTGGGCGAGCTGCAGCTCGTGCCGCTTGCGGTCCTCGATGTCCTCGACGTGGGTGAGCAGGAAGCTCGGCCCCTCCGCCGCGTCGGCGACGATCGAGTTGCGCAGGCAGACCCACTGGTAGCCGCCGTCGCGCCGGGACAGGCGCAGTTCGGCCCGGCCGCTCTCGGCGCTGGTGCGCTCCAGCAGGGCGCGGTCGTCGGGGTGGACGAGGTCGGCGAAGCTCTGCTGGCGCAGCACCGCCCGCGGGCGGCCGAGCAGCCGGCAGAGCGCGTCGTTGACCCTCGTCAGCTGGCCGCGCCCGGCGCCGTGCAGTTCGGTGATGGCCATCCCGCTGGGCGCGTACTCGAAGGCCTGGCGGAAGCTCTCCTCGCTGGCCCGCAGCGCCTGCTGCTCCTTCTCCAGGCGGGCCAGCGCACGCTGCATCTCGGCCCGCAGCCGGGCGTTGCCGATCGCGATCGAGGCCTGCAGCGAGAACATCTCCAGCGCCTCGCGGGTCCAGGCCCCGGGCCGTTTGCCGCTGCGCGGGCGGTCCACCGAGAGGACGCCGAGCAGGTCGCCGCCGGCGCTGTACATCGGGGCGAGCAGGCCGTCGGCGGGGTGCCAGTCGTTGGCGTAGACGGGCATCGAACCGTCACCGATCCAGCGCGGGATGTCGCTGGCCACGGCCCAGCCGCGGTCGTAGGGGAGGAAGCGGAGCGTGCCCCAGTGGTCGCTGACACCGAGCAGCCGGTCCCAGGACTCGCGCGAGCCGACCTGCCCGAGCAGTACGGAGGGGCCGCCCATGGCGCTCTCCTCCAGCTCCCAGACGGCCGCCACCACCAGGTCGCCGTCCGGCCGGACCAGGCTCACCGCGGCGGCGTCGAATCCGAGCCCGTGCACCGCACCCTCGACGACGGCCTGCAGCGTGCCCGCCAGGCTGCGGGCAGCGTTGAGGTCCGCCACGACCCGGTGCAAGGTGCGGAGGGTCGCGAGACGGACGTAGGGCTCCGACTCGGCTTCCATGCGGGGGCTCCCCGGCTGCTTCGGATAGTTCTTGAATGGTTATCGTCCGATTGCCAGAAGAACTGAATCACAGGGAGCACAGCGTTCGGCACGCTCGGTCAGCAATAGGTCATCACTTGTGACTTAAATCACACGAGACTTATGCGCCTTTATTCAGCTCATCCGCCCCAGAGCGGGACATAAGGCTTTATCGGACCATTTCCGATGGTCGGCCGCATTGGTCACGCACTGAAGCCGCCAGGGGGCCGGCAGGCCCCCTGCCTTCACTCCTGGGGGTGAGCACGGCGGGGAACCGCAACTTCTGCGCCCCTGGTCCTACGACCACGGTCCGATGCCGTTCACGGCCGGCGCCGACTACCGTGCGGTACGTGTACTCGTCCCCGCAGCCGGAAGCTGCCACCCAAGCCACGCCCGATGAGTTCCGGGCGGCACTCTCCCAGCTCGCTTCGGGCGTGAGCCTGGTGACCGTCCACGACCCGGACGACGGCGAGGACGTCGGCATGACCGCGACGTCGTTCCTGTCCGTGTCACTGGAGCCGCCGCTGGTGCTGATCTCGGTCCGCGAGGACTCCCGGATGGACGAGGTGCTCTCCCGCGCCGAGACCTGGGCGGTCTCGCTGCTCTCCGAGGAGCAGAAGGCGCTCGGCTCGCGGTTCGCCATGAAGGGCCGGCTCAGCGACCGGCTGCTGTTCGCCGACGCGCCGCACCACCGCGGCCCGTTCAGCGGGGCGCCGCTGATCGACGGCGCGCTCGCCACCGTCGAGTGCCGCACCGAGCAGCGGATACCCGCCGGTGACCACACCCTGCTGCTGGGCCGCGTCCTGGAGGCCGTGGTGCCCGAGCCGGGCGGCCGCCCGCTCCTCTACTTCCGCGGCGGCTACCGGCAGCTCGGCTGAGCCGCCCGCCGGTGCGGCCGGCGGCTACTCGCCGCGCGGCGACCGCCGCCCCTGCTTGAGCTCGGAGCGGTGCCGCTTGTTGGACAGCCGCCGCTCGACCATGCCGCGGCTGGGCTTCGTCGCCCTGCGGGCCTTCGGCGGCGGCGCGGTGGCCTCACCCAGCAGTGACGCCAGCCGGGCCGCGGCGACCTCGCGGTTGCGCCACTGCGAGCGGTGCTCGGAGGCGCGCACCACCAGCACCCGGCCGTCGACCAGCCGTCCGGCCAGCCGCTCCAGGGCGCGCTGTTTCCACACTTCGGGCAGCGCCTCGGAGGCCGCCAGGTCGTAGCGCAGCTCGACCTGGGTGTCGGAGGTGTTGACGTGCTGGCCGCCGGGGCCGGAGGAACGGGAGAAGCGCCAGACGAGCTCGGCGTCGGGGACGACCACCGACCCCCGTACGCGGATGGGCTCGGGCATGCGTCCATCATCGCGCGCCCCGGTGGCGACGGTCACCCGGTTTATCCCCGGCGCCCGAAGCCCCGACAATGGCCTGTGTGATCGAGCTCGGCTACTCCCTCTCCAACCGCTTCCCCGACCCCCCGCAGACGGACTACCGGACCGCCTCGGTCCAGGCGCTGCGGTACGACCTCTTCTGCGGCGACGTCTACCTGGAATCCGACGGCGCCGAGGTGTCCACGGCCTGGGGATGGGTGCCGGTCCTCGACTTCGCCTGGGCGCTGTGCGACATCGCCGAGCAGCTCGACCGGGATCCGGACGGCAGCCGCTCCGCCCGGGTGCAGACCGCCGACCTCGACTTCACCCAGAACACCGAGCTGCTGCGGTTCGCCCGCCGCTTCAACTGGGTCGAGGTCAGCGCCACCTGGCTGCCGGACGAGGAGCCGGTCGTGGTCCGCCACAGCGACCTGCGGCGCGAGGCCCGCGACTTCCTCCAGGACACCCTGGCCGATCTCTTCGACATGCACCCCGACCTCGCCGACAATCCCAACGTCTGGTCGCTGCAGGGGCGCTTCCGGAGAATCTGACCCGCCGTCGAGCGGTCGTTGCCCGATCCGGCCGCGACCCCGAGAATCTGCCGGGGAGCGTGGAACCAAGCCCACGCTCTCCCGCGTTATCCCGGGCACAAGCAACGAAGGGACAGCACACACCATGCCAGTGAGCCTCTCCAAGGGTGGCAACGTCTCGCTGACCAAGGAGGCCCCCGGCCTGTCCTCGGTCACCGTCGGCCTCGGCTGGGACGTCCGCACCACGACCGGTGCCGAGTTCGACCTCGACGCCAGCGCGATCGTGCTGAACGCGGACGGCAAGGTGCTGTCCAACGGCCACTTCGTCTTCTTCAACAACACCAGCACCCCGGACAACACCGTCGTCCACACCGGCGACAACCGCACCGGCGAGGGTGCCGGCGACGACGAGGCGATCAACGTCAACCTGGCCGGCCTGCCTGCCGAGGCCGTCAAGATCACCTTCCCGGTCTCGATCTACGACGCCGTGGCCCGGTCGCAGAACTTCGGCCAGGTCCGCAACGCCTACATCCGCGTGGTCAACGCGGCCGGCGGCGCCGAGATCGCCCGTTACGACCTCTCCGAGGACGCCGCCACCGAGACCGCCATGATCTTCGGCGAGCTCTACCGCAACGGCGCCGAGTGGAAGTTCCGCGCCGTCGGCCAGGGCTACGCCTCCGGCCTCGCGGGCATCGCCCAGGACTTCGGCGTCCAGCTCTGACGTCCGGCTCGGACAGACGTCCGGCGCGGCTCCACCGCGCGAAGCGCCCGGCCCCCCTCCGTCAGGGGCCGGGCGCTTCGCCGTTCCCGGCCGTCCCCGCAAGCAGCTCGGGGCGGGGAGCCGGCCGGCTCCCCGCCCCGAGGGCTGCAGGTGAGGGATCAGCGCGAGGCGCGCAGCTCCGGGAGCTGGATCAGCTCGGTCTCGTCATCGGGCGTCAGGTCGACCACCTCCGGGGCGGTCTCCTCCGTCGCCCGGGACGGGGCCCCGGCCGGCGCCCCGTCCCGGTCCCCGCTCTTCGCACGGTCCTGCGCGGCGACCGCCTCGTCCCCGACCACGTCCGCCGGATCGGCGAGCTCGGCGACGCTGCCGACGGCCGGCTCCGGGGCCGCAGGCCGGGCGACCGCGCCGGAGGTGCGCCCGAAGAAGCTGAAGTTGCGGCCGGCACCGGGCTGCGCCGGACGCAGCCGCTGCCGCTCCACCGAGGCCACGGGCACGGCCGGCGGGCCGCCCAGCTGACCGACCGTCGCCGTCAGCGCCGGCCGGACCGGGGCCGCGGGGGCCGTCGCTGCGGGCTTGGCCGCCGGCACGGGCACCGCGGGAGCCGTGGGGGCCGGAGCCACCGCGGCCGGGGCCGGGGCCGGAGCCGGGGTCCGGGCCCCGGGGGCGAGGGCCACCTGGGCGGGAGCGACCGGAGCGGGAGCAACCCGAGCGGGCACCGCCGCGGGCGCCGTCGTGGCCGCCGGAACGGGCGCCGTACGGGCGCGCAGGGCGAGCTCCGCCCCGGCCGCGCGTTCGCGCTGCTCGTGCGCCGCCGCGGCCCGCCGCTCCAACTGCCGCAGCACGGACGCGGCACGCACGAACGCGGCCGGGCTCGCAGCGTACTTGGGGCGGCTCGCCACGAGCGCCCGCTGGGCCGCCTCGGACTCCCTGAGCGCCTGCTCGGCGACCATCACGGCACGCTCGCGCAGCAGCCGGGCGATCTCCGTCTCGGCCTTCGCCAGCCGCGACTTCTCCGCCGTCAGCCGGCGCCCGAAACGGGTCGCCCGCTCCTCCGCGACCTCCGCCGCGTACTCGGCCTCGGCGAGCTGCTCCTCGAAGCGCTCCTCGGCCCGCAGCCGCTGGGCGACGGAGACCTCGGCGGCCGCCCGGGCGGCCCGGTCGCGCTGGCGCAGCAGCACCGCGATCCCGAGCGCGGCGAGCACCGCCGCGACACCCATCGAGCGCACCAGGATGGTGTCCTGACTGAACAGCAGCGCGGCCACCGCGGCGACGATGAGCACGCCGGCCGCAGTGGGGGGAAGGACCCGGCCGAGGAAGGAGGAATGACGGTGGCGTCCGCGAGACATGCCAAGAAACTAGCGTGCGAATTGGGGCCGTGTCAGCCCAGGGTCGGCTTTGGCCCTTGACACCGCTGGAGCCGTACCGCACGTGTCCGAGCCCTCACCCGTGATCACGCCCGAGCCCGCCGGCCGGCGCGGGTGGCGCGCGCTCAGCGGTGGGTGGCCGCCGGCCCGCCCGGGTCGTCGTGGTTCTCCGGCAGCTTGCAGACGTGCTGCAGCCAGAGCGCCGCCGCGATCACCGCGGCGCCGGCCAGCACCGCGAAGCCGGCCGTGACGGCCTGGTCCTTGCGGGCCGGCACGTCGAGCTCGCCGAGCAGGTAGATCCCCGCGCCGGCGTAGATGCCGGTGACCACCGCCGCGACCAGCGCACTCGCCTGCCCCAGCACCACCGCACGGGCCGCACCGATCGGGTCGACCCGCTTGGCGCCGGGCTGCCGCTCGCGCGCCGCCTTCAGCCGGGAGCGCAGCGAGATCGCCGTGGCGAGCAGGATCACCGCCACCGCCGCCAGCACCACCGGCGCCGCGCCGGGAACGGCGGGCAGCGTGTCCAGGGAGGCCCACAACTTGGCGCCGGCCCAGGACAGCGCCGTCGTCGCGGCGGTGATGCCGATCAGCAGGCGGAGGCGAAGCAGCTTCACTCGGACGTGGTCCTTCCGGGTACCAGGGTCGCGCGGCCGGGTCCCGCTCCCCGGCCCGGCGGGCGGGAGGCGCCCCGGTCCGGCGGCGGGCGGGGGTCGGGTACGACGGCGCCAGGCCACCGTACCGGGCCGGCCCCGACGGGCACCCTCGTGCGGGCCGGACATCTACTCGTACGGCCGGGCCCCCGCCCGAGTTCCCGGGCCCGCACCACTCCCGGACTCCGGTCACCCCGGGCGGGCCCCGGCCGTGCGGTCCTACTCCGGCAGCGTCAGCCGGATGTCGTCTCGCCGGCGGACGCCCTGGGCGTCCGCGCCGCCGAGCTCGTCCAGCAGCGCGCCGACCCGACCGTGACCGGGCAGCTCGGCCTCCGGCTGGGCGTCCAGCCAGGGGGCGAGCACGAACGCCCGCTCGTGCGAGCGCGGGTGCGGCAGCAGCAGCTGCGGGTCGTCGCTGGTGACGCCCTCGTAGGCGAGGATGTCGACGTCCAGGGTGCGCGGTCCCCAGCGGACGGTGCGGACGCGGCCGAACGCGTCCTCGATCGCATTGCCTCGCTCCAGCAGGTCGTGCGGGGGCAGCGAGGTCCGCAGCACCACCACCGCGTTGTAGTAGTTGGGCTGCTCGTCCGGGCCGCCGACGGCCTCGGTCTCGTACACGGCGGACACGGCCTTGATCCGGAGCCCGGGGGTGTCGGCCAGGGCGTCCACGGCACCCTGGAGGGTGTCCAGGCGGTTGCCGAGGTTGGAGCCGAGGGCGATCACCGCGCAGCGCTGGCCGTGCAGCGTGGTGTCGGCCGAGTCCACCCGGCGCTCCAGGTCGAACGTGCTCGGCGAGGCGGTCGGGTCGCTGGTGCTCATCGGGCGTCCTCTACAGCAGGAAGGCGGGCTTGGCGGCGGGAACGGGGCGCACGGCAGCGGTCATGCGCGGCCCCGGTGGATGGTCACGGTCACGTCGTCGAACGGCACGGTGATCGGGGCGTCCGGCTTGTGCACGGTCACCTCGACCTCCTCCACCGCCGCGTGCTTCAGGCACTGGTCGGCGATGCGCTGCGCCAGGGTCTCGATCAGGTCCACCGGCTCGCCGGCGATGATCGCGGTGACCTCCTCGGCCACGATGCCGTAGTGCGCCGTGCGGGTGAGGTCGTCGCCGGACGCGGCGGGGCGGGTGTCCAGGTACAGCACGAGGTCCACCACGAAGGTCTGGCCCTCGACGCGCTCACGCTCGAAGACGCCGTGGTGGCCCCGGGCACGCAGACCCCGCAGGGTGACGCGGTCCAGCAAACGAATCACTGCTCCCAGTCGGACGGGCCCCGCCCCGGACGATGCGGGCAGGCAGGGCGAAGGCGGGCATCGCGCCCGCCACTCCGTCTCGAATCTACCTGCGAGCGCGGACAACGCCTGACCGTCCTACCCGGCACGAACCGTCGCCACGCGCGCCGGAACGGCGATTGACGTGAACGTTCGGTGACCGTCCGGAAATTCCCGGGCGACCGCCGGGAACCCGTTTCCCGACGGAGCCCGGATCAGTCCTCGCCCTCCTCGTCTCCGCTGGTCAGCACCGGTGACCCGTGGTGGGACCAGAGCTTCCAGCCGGCCGGCGTCCGGCGGAAGAGATTGGTCGAGACGACCCGTCCGCCGACCAGCGGGCCGAGCTCGCCCTCCTCCTCCGCCTCACCACCGGAAAGGATGTTCTCCGTGCACGTGACAAGAGCCACATCGCCGTGCACCTCGGCCTCGACGTCGGTCAGGATGAACTGGATGTACTCGGTGTTCGCCATGATCAGCATGTACGAGCGGGTCACCTGGGCCCGTCCGCGCAAGACCGGCCAGCCGGGGTGCACACACACCACCCCGCCCTTGTCGTCGGCGTCGGCGGCCCCCAGCCAGGCGTCCTCCACCGCCTCCTGATCGCCGTTCTCAAGCGCCTCGTAGAGCGCCCGGTTGGCCTCCAGGACGGCCTCCACGTCCGCCTCCCGGGCCCGTTGCCCCGCGGTCTCTCCGCCCAACCTGCCGTCACCTGCCACAGACCCTCCCGTCTCACCCCTCCGTGCCCGCCGTCGGGCCGGAGGGTTCCTACCGGGCCGCGCGCTGCCAGGCCGCGACCACCCGCACGGCGTCCGCCGTGCCCGCCACGTCGTGCACCCGCACCGCCCAGGCCCCCGCCCGTGCCGACAGCACCGACACCGCGGCGGTCGCGTCGTCGCGCTCCCGCGCCGGACGCAGCTCCCCGGTTTCCGGGTCGGCGAGCAGCGTACCCAGGAACCGCTTGCGCGATGCGGCGACGAGGACGGGACGGCCGAGCCCGGTGATCGCGTCCAGCCTGCCCAGCAGGGCCCAGTTGTGCGCGGGGGTCTTGGCGAAGCCCAGACCCGGGTCCAGGATCAGCTGCTCCTCCTTGACGCCGGCCGCCAGCAGGGCGTCCACCCGGGCGGTCAGCTCGGCGACCACGTCGGTGACCACGTCGTCGTAGACGGCCAGCCGGTCCATGTCGGCGGACTGCCCGCGCCAGTGCATCACCACGAAGGGGACGCCGGTCTCGGCCACCACCCGGGCCATCGCCGGGTCGGCCAGCCCGCCGGAGACGTCGTTGACGATCCGGGCGCCGGCCGCCACCGCCTGCTCGGCGACCGAGGCGCGCATGGTGTCGACCGAGACCACCACCCCGGCGTCGGCGAGCTCCCGGACCACCGGGAGCACCCGGCCCAGCTCCTCCTCCTCGGGCACCCGCGCCGAGCCGGGGCGGGTGGACTCGCCGCCGACGTCCACCAGGTCCGCGCCACGGGCCCGCAGTGCCAGGCCGTGCGCGATGGCGCGAGCCGGGTCGTGCCACATCCCGCCGTCCGAGAAGGAGTCGGGGGTCACGTTGACGACGCCCATCACGGCGCAGCGGTCGAGCCGCGGCAGCCCGGCCGGCGGGGAGAAGGACAGCGAATCGCTCATAAACCCCATTATCGAACCGGACCCCGGTCGGAGGAGTTCCGACCGGGGTCCAGTGCATGGCCGAGGGGCGCACGGCCGTGGCGGCGCGCGCCGGTCAGGCGGCCTCGGTGACCTCCGGGCGCGGGGCCGGCATCAGGCCCTCGCGCTGCGGCTTGCGGCCGAAGCGCGGCATCCCGAGCGTGATGAAGGCCTCGGCCTGCATCGCGGCGAAGCCGATCCGGGGCAGGTCCCGGGTGTTCGGGAAGACCAGGAAGCGCGGCTCCCACTGCGGCTGGAACTTCGCGTTGAACTTGTAGAGCGACTCGATCTGGAACCAGCGCGAGAGGAAGACCAGGAGCCCGCGCCAGGCGCGCAGCACCGGGCCCGCACCGATCCGCTCGCCACGCGCCAGCGCGGAGCGGAACATCGCGAAGTTGAGCGACACCCGGCGGATGCCCATCGCCGGCACCGCCTGCAGCGCGGCCACGATCAGCAGCTCGTTCAGGCCCGGGTCGGCGGCGCGGTCGCGGCGCATCAGCTCCAGCGAGATGCCGTCCGCCCCCCAGGGAACGAAGTGCAGCACGGCCTTCAGGTCGTCGCCCTCCTCCCCCTCCTCCGGGGCCTTGTGCGCGGTGACCACGACGCAGGCGTCGTCCAGCGGGTCGCCGAAGCGGCCCAGCGCCATCGAGAAGCCGCGCTCGGTGTCGGTGCCGCGCCAGCGGGCGGCCGCGTCGGCGATCCGGTACTTCTCCTCCAGGGTCAGCTCGGAGACCCGGCGCACCCGGCAGGAGTAGCCGTTGCGCTCGATCCGCTTGACCATCTGGCGGACGTTGCGCATCGCCCGGCCGGAGAGCGAGAAGCTCTCGGTGTCGACGATCGCCTCGTCGCCCAGCTCCAGCGCGTCCAGGCCCGCCTCACGGGTCCAGACCTCGCCGCCGACCTCGCTGCAGCCCATCACGGCCGGCACCCAGGCGTGCTCGCGGGCCTCGGCCATGAAGGTCTTGATCGCACCGGGCCAGGCCTCGACGTCACCCACCGGGTCACCGGACGCCAGCATCACGCCGGAGACCACGCGGTAGGAGATCGCGGCCTTGCCCGAGGGGGAGAACAGCACGCTCTTGTCGCGGCGCAGCGCGAAGTAGCCGAGCGAGTCCCGCTCACCGTGGCGGTCGAGCAGGCCGCGGACCTTCTCCTCGTCCTCGGCGGTCAGCTCCGGCTTGGGCTTCTCCGGACGGAGCGCCAGGTACGCGGTGGTGAGCGCGGTGATCAGGCCCATCCCGCCGAGCAGGTAGGCGACCAGGTCGGAGACCCGGTCCGAGGTGTAGCCGAGCGGTCCTTCGAAGCCGAACAACCCGTAGCCGACGTGCTCCAGCCGGTGCAGCAGACCCGGGTCGCCGAGCTCGTACTTGGTCCGGGTGGAGACGACCAGCAGGCCGAGCAGCAGGCTGACGGTGCCCATCACGACCAGGTTGACGAGCGCCCGCCAGCGGGTGCGCGGGTCGGCCTTGGCGTAGAACTCGCGCCGGTGCACGAGCATCACCACGAAGAGCGCCAGCGAGACGAGCGCCGGGCCGATCTGGTGCCAGCGCAGGACGTGCAGCGCCACGCCGATCGGCAGCAGCACGCAGACCGCCTGCCAGGCGCGCCGCTTGCGGCGGCGCAGGGCGTGGGCGAGCAGCACCAGCAGCAGGCCGACCATCAGGGTCCCGGCTGCGGCCAGGGTGGTGGTGCCGCCGGGGAGCTGCCCGGTGAAGTCGTGCACCTTGGTGTGCCGGAGCTTGGGGGACACCGCGCTGGCGATGTCCACCAGACCGATCAGCAGACAGGCGTAACCGACCGCTCCGGGCAGCCAGGCCCTCGGTACGGCGGCCGCTTGGGTACGAAGCGTCTGCAGGCCGCGGCGGCGCGGCGGCTGCTCGGGGCTCGGCTCAACGGACACGGGAACGCTCATGGAAGCTCAGCGTAGAGGCTGCGGTGCGCAGTCCTGCCACTCCGGGGGAGGAGTTGTGAGGGACCTTCATGCCTTTTCCTTCATCAGGCAATGCGCACACCAAGGAACGGGAAACGGTCGGTAAACCGGCCCCGGGTGGGCGCTGCGATTGAGCCGTGGGTGGGAGCCGAAGCCCCGTGCCGCGTGGCGCGACGAGCCCCTGCGTACGCGGTACGTACGGTGGACGCCGCATTCTAGGGCGCCGGTTGCGCCGACCCCTTCCTCGCCCTCCCGCCCCGCCCCGGCGCCCGGACAGCCTAGCCGCGATGGCCGATTCTGACGGACCGCCAGACGATGAAGCCTGCACCGACAGTGTCCCACCGGAAGGCCGACGGCATGGAACTGACCAGCGACGCGCTGGTGAACTCGCTGCTCGCACTCGGCGCGGCGGCGTTGCTCGCGACGCTCTGGCTCTGGCCGCGGCTGGCCCGCCAGCGCCCCCTGCCGGTGCTCGGCCGGATCGGACTCCTGACGGTGACCCAGGTCTCGGCACTGGCCGTGCTCGCGCTGTCGGTCAACAACTCCTTCGGCTTCTACACCTCGTGGGACGACCTGTTCAGCCCCGGCGGCGCCAAGCTGGCCCTCACCAGCAACGAGAACCACCACGGCGGGACCCCGGTCTCCGACGCGCTGATCCAGCCGACCGACGAGGCCGGCCTGGAGAGCATCACCGACCTGCCGAAGGGCCCCCCGGAGGAGGTCGGCAGGATCGAATCGGTCCGGGTCACGGGGAAGGAGACCGGCCTCTCCGACCAGATGTTCGTCTACCTGCCGCCGGAGTACTTCGACCCCAAGCTCTCCATGGTCCGCTTCCCCGTGCTGCTGGCACTCTCCGGCTACCCCGGCACCACCCAGCACCTGGTGAAGGAACTGGCCCTGCCGCAGACCGCCTGGGAGCTGCGCAAGGCCGGGAAGCTGACGCCCTCGATCATCGTGATGGCCCGCCCGGCCGTCGTCTCGCCGCGCAACACCGAGTGCGTGGACGTCCCCGGCGGGCCGCGCACCGAGACCTGGTTCGCCAAGGACGTCCCCGACGCGCTGCGCGCGACCTACCGGACCAGCCGCTCCCCCTCCTCCTGGGGCGTGCTCGGCTACTCCACCGGCGGCAGCTGCGCCCTTCGGCTCGCGATGCGCTTTCCCGACGTCTTCGGCAACGGGACGGGCATGCACGGCGACTTCAAGGTGGTCGAGGACCAGTTCACCGGTGCCAGCCTCTTCGGCGGCGACCGGGCGCTGGCCGACCAGAGCGACCTCTCGTGGCGGCTGCAGAACCTCCCCGCGCCGGACCTCTCGCTGATGGTGATCAGCACGCGCAAGGAGACCGACTACCCCGAGACGGTGAAGTTCGTCGACCTCGCCGAGAAGGTGGCCGCGACCAACCCGCAGTTCAAGGTCGAGTCGCTGTACCTGGACGACGGGGGCCACAATTTCGACAGCTGGGTGCGCGAGCTGCCCGCCGCCCTGGAGTGGATGAGCGCCCGGCTCACCTGGAACTGAGCGGCGGCACGACGGCCGGCCGGGCCGCCGGGCGGGTGATTACCGGCCGGTCGGCGGGCCGCCCGCGCACCGGGGGGAACGTATCGCGGCCGCGGCCGAACGGCCGCACCGCCCCGGACCCGAGCAGGAGGCCCCATGCTCAGCACCCGATCGCTCTTCGACGAGATCTACCGGAACGACGAGGCCTACCAGCTGTTCTGCAGCATCGCGGCCGGCGGGGAGGACCAGGGCGGCTGGGAGAACGAGCGGATCACCGCGCTCACCCGGGACCCGGTGCTCGCCCCCAAGATCGCCCGGCACGGCGCCGACGAGCGCAAGCACGGCCGGATCTTCACCCAGCTGCTCCACAAGCGCTCCCTGCCCAAGGTGGCGGTCCCCGCCGAGGCCGACTACTGCATGCTGCTGGAGCGCCAGGGGGTCGGCCTCTCCCACGAGCGGCTCAACAGCGAGGTGCCGCTGACCGAGCGCGAGATCATCACCTATTTGGCGCACAGCCGGGTCACCGAGCAGCGCGCGGCCGAGCAGATGCGCCAGCTGGTCAAGGTCTACGGCGACAACCCGGACCTCGGCCGGGCGATGCGGATGATCTCCGCCGACGAGGACAACCACCTCGCCTACTGCCACGAGGAACTGCTCCGCTTCATCGCCGAGGGCCACGGCCCCTACATCCGGCACGTCCTGGAGACCAGCGCCCGGGGCGAGATCCGCACCCACCGGGACGTCGGCCTCGCCGTGACCTCCCGGATGGCCCGGATCCTCCGGTGGCCTCGCTGGCAGCTGGCCGTGGTCACGGCCGGCGTCCACGCGCTCTACCTCTACGACCTGGCCTTCGGCTGGCGGCGGATGGTGAAGCTGCGGATGCCCGAGCGCCGCAACGCCCTGGGCACCCCGGCCCCGCCGCACAGCGAGCACGAGCTGCTCTGAGCAGCCGGGCGCCGAGCAGCGGAGGCGCCCGGCGCCCCGTCCGGCAGGGTCACGGCAGCCCGGCCCCGGGGACCGGGCGGCTCAGCGCCCGATGATGAGGCTCATCGCCTCGGCCCGGGTGGCCGGGTCGCGCAGCTGGCCGCGCACGCAGGAGGTGATGGTCTTGGCGCCCGGCTTGCGGATGCCCCGCATCGACATGCACATGTGCTCGCACTCGACCACGACGATCGCCCCGCGCGGCTCCAGGATCCGCATCAGCGCGTCCGCGACCTGGCTGGTCAGCCGCTCCTGGACCTGCGGGCGCCGGGCGTAGACGTCGACCAGCCGGGCCAGCTTGGACAGGCCGGTGATCTTCCCACTGGTGGAGGGGATGTAGCCGACGTGCGCGACGCCGCGGAAGGGCACCAGGTGGTGCTCGCAGACGGACGTCAGCTCGATGTCCTTGACCAGCACCATCTCGTCGTGGCCGAGGTCGAAGGTGGTGGTGAGGACGTCCTCCGGCTCCTGCCACAGGCCCGCGAATATCTCCTTGTACGCCCGCGCGACCCGGGCGGGCGTCTCCAGCAGGCCCTCGCGGTCCGGGTCCTCCCCCACGGCGAGCAGCAGCTCGCGAATGGCGTTCTCGGCCCGCTTCTGGTCGAAGGTCCCGACGGCGGGCGGACCGTCGAGCGTCACCGGGTCGATCATGCGGGCCTCGCTTACTCGTGGGACTACGTGGGCTGAACAGCACGGATGCCGCGCCTCCAGGGTACAAACCCCGGTGACGCGGCATCCATTCCGTTCCGTACGGCGGGCCGGTCAGCCCTCCACGGGCGGCTCCGTCGGCAGCGGCGGAAGCTTCACCACGTCGACCTGGGGGGCGTCGGTGGCGGAGGTCGCGGCGCCGTTGGTCAGCGCCAGCTCCTTCGGCGACTGGACCGGCGGGCGGGTGGACGGCGTCCGGCGCGCGGATCCCGTCCAGGCCGGCCGGGCCGGGCGCTTGACGATCGGGGCGAAGATCTCGGCGATCTGCTCCTTGTTGAGGGTCTCCTTCTCCAGGAGCTCCAGGACCAGGTTGTCGAGCACGTCGCGGTTCTCGACCAGGATCTCCCAGGCCTCGTTGTGCGCGTTCTCGATGAGCTTCTTGACCTCTTCGTCGACCAGCCCGGCGACCTCTTCCGAGTAGTCGCGCTGGTGGCCCATCTCGCGGCCCAGGAACGGCTCCGAGTTGTCGCTGCCGAACTTGATCGCACCCAGGCGCTCGGTCATGCCGTACTGGGTGACCATGGCCCGCGCGGTGGCGGTGGCCTTCTCGATGTCGTTCGAGGCGCCCGTGGTCGGGTCGTGGAAGACCAGCTCCTCCGCCGCACGGCCGCCCAGCATGTAGGCCAGCTGGTCGAGCATCTCGTTGCGGGTGGTGGAGTACTTGTCCTCGTCCGGCAGCACCATGGTGTAGCCGAGGGCCCGGCCGCGGGACAGGATGGTGATCTTGTGCACCGGGTCGCTGTTCGGGCACGCCGCCGCCACCAGGGCGTGGCCGCCCTCGTGGTACGCGGTGATCTTCTTCTCCTTGTCGGACATGATCCGCGTGCGCTTCTGCGGACCGGCCACGACGCGGTCGATCGCCTCGTCCAGGATGCCGTTGTCGATCAGCTTCTTGTCCGAGCGGGCGGTCAGCAGAGCGGCCTCGTTGAGGACGTTCGACAGGTCCGCACCGGTGAAGCCGGGGGTGCGCTTGGCGACGGCCGAGAGGTCGACGTCCGGCGCGATCGGCTTGCCCTTCTGGTGCACCTTGAGGATGTCCAGCCGGCCCTGGAGGTCGGGGCGCTCGACGGCGATCTGGCGGTCGAAGCGGCCCGGGCGCAGCAGCGCCGGGTCCAGGATGTCGGGGCGGTTGGTCGCGGCGATCAGGATCACGCCGCCCTTGACGTCGAAGCCGTCCATCTCGACCAGCAGCTGGTTGAGGGTCTGCTCACGCTCGTCGTGGCCGCCGCCGAGGCCCGCACCGCGGTGCCGGCCGACGGCGTCGATCTCGTCGACGAAGACGATCGCCGGGGCGTTCGCCTTCGCCTGCTCGAAGAGGTCGCGGACGCGGCTGGCGCCGACACCGACGAACATCTCGACGAAGTCCGAGCCGGAGATCGAGTAGAACGGCACCCCGGCCTCGCCCGCGACGGCGCGCGCCAGCAGGGTCTTGCCGGTACCGGGCGGGCCGTAGAGCAGCACGCCCTTGGGGATCTTGGCGCCGACGGCCTGGAACTTGGCCGGCTCCTGCAGGAACTCCTTGATCTCGTGGAGCTCCTCGACCGCCTCGTCCGCACCGGCGACGTCCGCGAAGGTGGTCTTCGGGGTGTCCTTGGTGAGCAGCTTGGCCTTGGACTTGCCGAACTGCATGACGCGCGAGCCGCCGCCCTGCATCTGGTTCATCAGGAACAGGAAGACCAGGACGATGATCACGATGGGCAGCATCGACAGCAGCAGGCTGACGAAGGTGCTCTGCTTCTCCGGGCTGATGGTGTAGCCCTCGGGGAGCGTGTTCTGGTCGTTGTCGTTGATCTGCGCCTGCAGCTTGTCGGCGATCCCGACACCCTGGTCGCCGATGTACGAGGCCTGGAACTTGCTGCCGGACGGGGTCTTGCCCGTACCGGCGTCGGACAGCTTGGCGCCGTCCTTCAGCTGGATCTTGATCGTGTTCGAGTCACCAGTGGTGATCTGCGCCGACTTGACCTGCTTGGCGTCGATCGCCGCGACGACCTGCCCGGTGTCCACCGTCTTGTAGCCGTTCGAGTCCGAAACGACCTGCATCAGCACGATGACGGCGAGGACGGCCAGCACGATCCACATGATCGGCGCACGGAAGTATCGCTTGACGTCCATCCATGCGGGGCGTTGCCGCCCCGTCCCTCCTGCCACTCAACGGCGCCGCGGGGCTTTGGCCGCCGGCGCATCCGGTCTGTGCTCATGTGAAGAGCGGTTTATTGGACCGTACCGCAGTCCACCCCGCCAGTGGCGGGAGCACAGCGGCACGACATGTTTCCATTTCCCCCCGATCCAACGGGCGGGAACGGCGTACTGTTCCCGCCCGTAGCCCGAACGGGGCTCGCGGAGCGTGCCTCAGCCGCCGTAGACGTGCGGCGCGAGGGTCCCGATGAAGGGGAGGTTGCGCAGCTTCTCCGCGTAGTCGAGGCCGTAGCCGACCACGAACTCGTTGGGGATGTCGAACCCGACGTACTTGACGTCGATCTCGACCTTGGCCGCGTCCGGCTTGCGCAGCAGGGTGCAGACCTCCAGCGAGGCCGGTCCGCGCGAGCCCAGGTTGCCGAGCAGCCAGGAGAGCGTCAGGCCGGAGTCGATGATGTCCTCGACGATCAGGACGTCGCGGCCGGCGATGTCGGTGTCCAGGTCCTTGAGGATCCGGACGACGCCGGAGGACTTGGTGCCCATCCCGTACGACGAGACGGCCATCCAGTCCATGGTCACCTGCGAGTGCAGGGCCCGGGCGAGGTCGGCCATGACCATCACGGCCCCCTTGAGGACGCCGACGATCAGCAGGTCCTTGCCTGCGTAGTCCCGGTCGATGCGCTCGGCCAGCTCCAGGAGCTTGGCGTCGATCTCGTCCTTGCTGATGAGCACCTTCGCGAGGTCAGCGCCCATGTCGTTCTGGTCCACCGGGGATACGTCCTCAAACGTTCGGGGTCTGGATGGCCGGCGGCCGGCGCCCCCGGGCATGCCCGCCCGTCAGTCGCCCTGCCGCCGAAAGACCAGCGTGCCACACCTGCGGGTGGCTTCGACGCCCCCGGGTAGGTGAAGCGGCCCCTGGCCGCGCCATCCGGTGACCAGCAGGTCGATCGTTTCGAGGTGGCGCGCGAAGAGGTCCCCGGCCGGACAGCCCGCCCGAAGCGCGGCCCGGCGCAGTACCCGGCGGCGCACCGCGGGGGGCAGTTCGGCGAGTTTCACGGCGTCCAGGGTGCCCTCGCCCGTCCGGAGGTCTCGCTCGGCGAGCGCGGCCCACTGGTCCAGCGCGTCGGCGTCGTCGCGGAACAGCCGGGCGGTGCGGGCCAGCGCCTCCACCACGCCGCCGCCGAGGTGCTTCTCCAGCACCGGCAGCACCTCGTGGCGCACCCTGGAGCGGGTGTAGGCCGGGTCGCAGTTGTGCGGGTCGTCCCAGACCGGGATCGCCTGGGCGGAGCAGGCCTGCCGGGTGGCGGCCCGGTCCAGCTCCAGCAACGGGCGCCGGTAGCGGCCCTTCTGGGCCGGCATGCCGGCCAGCGAGCGGGCGCCGGAACCCCGGGCCAGGCCCAGCAGCACCGTCTCGGCCTGGTCGTCCCGGGTGTGGCCGAGCAGAACGGCGAGCGCGCCGTGGCGCTCGGCGGCCTCGTCGAGCGCCGCGTAGCGGGCGTCCCTCGCGGCGGCCTCGGGGCCGCCCGCCCTGCCGACCCGGACCGGGATCGCCTCGACCGGGTCGAGCCCGAGCGAGCGGAGCCGCTCGGCCACCTGCGCGGCGCGGTCGGCTGAGCCGGCCTGGAGACCGTGGTCGACGGTGACGGCGCCGAGCCGCAGACCGATCTTGGGGGCCTCGAAGGCGGCCGCGATGGCCAGCGCCATGGAGTCCGCACCGCCGCTGACGGCGACCAGGACCAGCGGTGAGCCGGGTGCGGCCGGGGTGCGGGGGAGCCCGGAGGGGTGGCGGTGTGCGTTGCCGATCAGGGTGGTGCCGGCGGTGGCGCCGACCAGCGGCGCCCCGCTCGGGCGCTCACCGGGCTCGCGCACGGGCGCGGTGAAGGTGGTGCCGGCCTCGGCGGCGAGGTCGGCGAGCGTGCGGCGTACGGCCAGGCGTATCGCGGCGACTGCGGGGTGTGGGCCCACGGCGGACGGCTCCTTGGCGGAGGGGACGGGACGGCGGTGGGCGCGGCGGGGACCGCGCATCTGTGAGCACCGTGTTACCGGGCGCTCACAGATGGTGGCAGAAAGGAGGCACCCGCTACGCCACCCGCGCCACCGGTACGACCACGGTCCCACGTTCGGGTGAATGGAGAAACGTATCTTCACCCGCCATCTGCGGGACTGGACCACTCGTACGAACGGGATCGACCGCTACCGACCGGTGGACGGGCAGGACCCGATCCGGGCGGGCGGGTCGCCCGGCGCCGAACGGGCGCAGCACCCCGCCCGGGCGGGTCACCTCCCCACGCGGGCGACCCAGGCGGCGGGGTCGTGGATCTCCTCCTTGGTCGGCAACGTGTTCGGGGAGGTCCAGACCCGGTTGAAGCCCTCCATGCCGACCCGCTCCACCACGCCGCGCACGAAGACCGCGCCGTCCTGGTACTGGCGGAGCTTGGCGTCCATGCCGAGCAGTCGGCGCAGCACCAGGTCCAGCCGGTTGGCGCCGCGGTCCCGGCGCTGCTGGAACTTCTCCCGGATCTCCGCCACGCTCGGCACCACCGCCGGGCCGACGCCGTCCATCACCACGTCCGCGTGGCCCTCCAGCAGCGACATCACGGCCGTCAGCCGGCCCAGGATCTCGCGCTGGGCGGGCGACTGGACGATCTCCAGCAGGCCGGTCGAGGTCTGCCCGGACTCGCCTCGGCCGCCGAGGCCTGGCAGGCTCCCGCCGAGCGTGCCGGCCGCGTCCCGCAGCCGGTCCAGCAGGGCACCCGGGTCGACGTCCGTCTCGGCGAGGAAGGACTGCACCTCGGACTGGATGTGGTCACGCAGCCAGGGCACCGCGGTGAACTGGGTGCGGTGGGTCTCCTCGTGCAGGCAGACCCAGAGCCGGAAGTCGGCCGGGTCGACGTCCAGCTCGCGCTCGACGTGCACGATGTTCGGCGCCACCAGCAGCAGCCTGCCGGGGCCGGGCCCCTCGGGGCCGAGCCGGGGCTTGTCGAAGAGCGCGGCCGGGCTGTCCGGAGCCTCCAGCGAGGGCTCGGCCGGGGCGAAGGTCTCGTACTGGCCGAGCACCTTGGTGGACAGGAAGGCCAGCAGCGCGCCCACCTCGATGCCGGTGGCCTTCTCCCCCACCGTGCCCAGGACGCCGGCGGTGGCGCTGTTGGCCCGGCGGGCCTGCAGCTTCTCCACCAGCGGCTGGACGACGGTGCGGAACCCCGCCACGTTGGCCCGCACCCAGCCGGGGCGGTCCACGATCAGGACCGGGGTCGCGGCGGCCTCGGCGAGGCTGCTGGAGCGCATGCCGGTGAACTCCCGCACGTGCTCCTCGGCCTCCAGGGCGTGCCGGCGCAGTTCGGCGACCACGGCCGCCGCCTCGGCGCGGCTCACCTCCGGCCCCGGCCGCACCAGCCTGGTCGCGGTCGCGACCGCGAGATTCCAGTCGACCATGTCGGCACCACCGCTCGCGCTCGTCATGCCCTCACCGTACGTGCTCGGACCCATCCAGGGGAGCCACCCGTGGCAACGGCCCGCGAACCGGAGCGGGCCCGGGACCTCCGGACGCCGCTGCGCCGGCCGGCCGGGAACTGACGGCGCGACAGCCGGTCAGTGGCAGCCGCAGGCGGCGATCCGGGCCACCACGCGGTCCATGGCGGCGCGCGCGGTGTCGGCCGGCGCGGTGGTCCTCGTCATCACGGCGAACACCAGCAGCCGGCCCTCACCGTCCACCACCGTGCCGGCCAGGGTGTTGACGCCGCTGAGACTGCCGGTCTTGGCCCGGACCAGGCCGGCCGCGTCGACCGCGCCCGAGCCGGATCCGAACCGCTTGCCGAGGGTGCCGGTGAACCCGGCGATCGGCAGGCCGGTGAGCACCGGACGCAGTGCCGGGTGCTGCTCGGAGGCGGCCAGCGCCAGCAGGTGGACCAGGACGGCCGGCGGGATCGCGTTGCCCGGGTGCAGCCCGCTGCCGTCGTTGAGCACCACGCCGGTCATCGGCACGCCGAGCCGGGCGAGCTCCTGGGTGACGGCGGTGGCGGCGCCCTCGAAGCTGGCCGGCTGGTGCGCGGCGAGCGCGGTCTGACGGGCGATCGCCTCGGCGAGGGTGTTGTCCGAGGTGGTCAGGAGCCGCTCGACCAGTCTGGCGATGGTCGGCGAGTCCACCCGGCCGAGCACGGGCGCGGTGGCGGCCGCCGGGGCGGTGGCGGGCCTGGCCCTGCCCTCGACGGTGACGCCCTCGGCCTTCAGCAGCGCGGCGAAGGCCTCGGCGGCCTGCCCGGCCGGGTCGGCGACGCGGGGCGGGGCGTCCTCCCGGCTCTTCGGGTCGACCTTGCCCTCGTCCACCATCAGCGGGGTGATCAGGGCGATGTTCTCGGCGTCGTGGTTCTTGTGCTGCGGGTTCCCGGAATAGAGCGAGAGGTCGTAGTCGAGCTTGACCACGGTGGTGCCGGCCGCCTTGAGCGCCGCCGCGGTCTGCCGGGCGAGCGCCTCCAGCGAGGCGGGGGCGGTGTCGGCGTCGGCGGGCAGGCCGCCGATCCGCACCTGGTCGGCGGGCAGCACGGTGAGGGTCGGATCGCCGCCACCCACCAGGGTGATCTCGCCGGGACCCGCGCCCTTGACGACCCGGGTGGTCAGCCGGGTGTCGGCCGGGATCAGCGAGAGAGCGGCGATCGAGGTCGCCAGCTTGGTGGTGGAGGCGGGCGTCGCCGGGGTGTTCTCGCCCGAGCCGTAGAGGAGCTGGCCACCGGCGGCGTCGGCGACGGCGAAGCTGACGGTGCCGAGGTTCTTGTCGCCGAGCGCGGCGGCGAGCGCCTGCTGGAGCCCCTTGGCGGTCGGCAGGCCGGTGGTCGGGCCGGCCTCGGCGAGCGCCAGGACGGCACCGGCGCCGGGCGCCGGGTGCGCGACGCCCGGGGAGGCCGCGGAGGAGGCCGGGGCCGGGGCGGAGGAACCGGCCGAGGGGGTCCGGGCGGCGGAGGGAGTCCCCGTCGGGCGGGGTGTCTCGGTGGCGCCCGTGCGCCCCCTGCCCCTGCCGTTGCCCCCCTTGTTGTCGTTGTCGTCGCCCGGTCTGCCGCCCCGGTCGTCGTCCTCGCCGTGGCCGGTGCTGTGCCCGCCGGGCGACGGGGAGGGCTGCGCCTGCGCGCCACCACCCGAGGTCAGCACCGTACCGGCGACCAGCAGCGCCACCCCGAACAGCCCGGCGGCCGTCCCCCTGCGGCGGCGTCCCGCCCCGACCCCTGCACCCACCGACCGGCCCCTTTCCTGAGCACTCACTCCCGTAGGAGACACTTGGATTCTGTCAGTCCCTACCTTGGAGGAACCGTTGGAGTTCGACGTCCTTATCGAAATCCCGAAGGGCTCTCGTAACAAGTACGAGGTCGACCACGAGACCGGTCGTCTGCGGCTCGACCGGATGCTCTTCACCTCGACCCGCTACCCGGCCGACTACGGCTACGTCGAGGGCACGCTCGGCGAGGACGGCGACCCGCTGGACGCCCTGGTCATCCTGGACGAGCCGACCTTCCCCGGTTGCCTGATCAAGTGCCGCGCGATCGGCATGTTCCAGATGACGGACGAGGCCGGCGGCGACGACAAGCTGCTCTGCGTCCCGGCGACCGACCCGCGCTGGGAGCACCTGCGGGACATCCACCACGTGTCGGAGTTCGACCGCCTGGAGATCCAGCACTTCTTCGAGGTCTACAAGGACCTGGAGCCCGGCAAGTCGGTCGAGGGTGCCAACTGGGTCGGCCGCGCCGAGGCCGAGGCCGAGGTCACCGCGTCGATCAAGCGCCTGGCGGAGCAGGGCGGTCACTGAGCCGTCGTGCCGATCTCGTTCGCCCAGAGCCGTTCGAGGTAGGTCGAGGCAGTCGGAGGCCGGGGTTCGCGGAGCAGTCCGCGTCCCCGGCCTTCGCCGTTCCCGGTGCGGGCCGGCTTGCCGGCACCGGCCGGCGACCGGTCGAGTCAGGTCGGGCCGGCCGTGATCCGGGGCCGATTCGGTCCCTGGAGGCCACGTGCCCGTCCCGCCGGAGCGCGGGTAGCGCGGGCGCCCGCCGTCGCGGCCGGACGGCCGGCGGACCGTCAGGCCTCGTCGTCCAGCCGGAAGCCGATCTTCAGGCCGACCTGGAAGTGCTGGATCCGGCCGTCCGCGAGGTGGCCCCGGACCTGGGTCACCTCGAACCAGTCGAGGTTGCGCAGCGTCCGGGACGCCCGCTCGACCCCGTTGCGGACGGCCGCGTCGATGGACTCGGTCGAGGACCCGACGATCTCGGTCACCCGGTACACGTGCTCGCTCATGACGACTCCCTCAGCTGTGCGACGGCCCCCGGTCCACCGTGCACCGCGTCCGGGCCGTCCGCACTCCGGGGACAGCCGGCCAGGGCGGCTCAGAAGGCGGCGCGGACCTCGCCCACCGGCACCCCGCCGCCGAGCAGCGGCGCGGCGCCGATCCGCTCCAGCGTGCCGTCCGCAGCCGTCACGCCCAGCCGGCGCAAAGCCGCCGCCAGGACCGGCCCGCGGGCCCGCTCGGCGCCGTCGTCGATCTTGAAGGCGAGCGCCCGGCCGTCCGGCAGCGCCACCACCTGCACCGCCTCGGCGCCCATCTTGGAGAGCACGCCCGGCACCGCCCGCATCAGCCAGGTGTCGGCCCGGCGGGTGCCGGCCACGTACTCGGGGTGCGCCCGCATCGCGTCCGCGACCCGGCGCTGCGGGGTGCCCTCCTCGGCGAGCAGCAGCGCGCGGTAGCCGCGGGCCAGGCCGGTCAGCGTGACGGCCAGCAGCGGCGCGCCGCAGCCGTCCACCCCGGCGTGCGCGACCGGCTCGCCGGTGGCCTCCTGCAGGGCCTCGCCGGCCAGCTGCTGGACCGGGTGGGCCGGGTCCAGGTAGCTGTCGGTGGGCCAGCCGTTGGCGACACAGGCGGCCAGCCAGCCGGCGTGCTTGCCGGAACAGTCCATCAGGATCGGCGCGCGCCCGCCGCCGGAGCGCAGGTGCCGCTCGGCCTCGGCCTCGTCCAGCGGGAGGTCCGCCGGGGTCCGCAGGGCGGACTCGTCCAGCCCGGCGATGGCGAGGATCCGCCGGACGCCGTCCTGGTGGAACGTTTCCGCAGAGTGGCTGGAGGCGGCCAGTGCCAGCAGCTCGCCCTCGATCTCCAGCCCCGCCCGCAGGGTGGCCACCGCCTGGAACGGCTTCGCGCACGACCGCGGGAACACCGGTGCTTCCGGCGAGCCGAGCGCGAACTCCACCGAGCCGTCGGCGGCGAGCAGCACCAGCGAACCGTGGTGCCGGCCCTCGGTGAAGCCCGACCGTATGACCTCGGCGAGGACGGGCAGGGCTGCGGAGTCGGTCATGGCGGAGGCCTTCCGGGGTGAGGGTGGACCGGGGGCGAGTCGGGCCCGCCCCCGCCCCCAGGGTGCCTCACCCGGTCAGAGCGGGCCGCCTGCGAGCAGGTCGTCGACCCGTGCTTCCCCATCACGGTACCTGCGGGTGATTTCCGCACTGCAGCCGTCCGCCGTCCGCAGCAGCAGCTGCCGTCGGCCGGACACCTCGCGCTCGTGCGCCCGGAGCCGGTCCAGCGCCGCCAGCAGTTCCTCCGCCGGGTGCGCGGCCAGGTCGGCCAGCTGGACGTCGCCCATCAGCGCGTCCGCCTCCACCTGTGACTGCAGGCCGCGCGGCGGACCCAGGGTGACGTGCCGGGCGGAGCGCCGCACGGTGGAGGGGGCGTCGGTGAGGATGGCCGGCAGCCGGTCCAGCAGCGCCCCGGCCGGGGCGCCCTCGGACCCCGCCGGCACCAGGACCGAGGCGCCGGGACGGCGGTCCAGCTCGGCCCGGAGGATGTCCATCCGCCCGTGCAGCAGGCGCCGCAGGTAGGAGAGGTCGGCCTCCTGCTCCAGGGTCTGCCGGCGCAGGGTCCGCAGCTGGTCCAGGCCGAGCCCCTCCAGGTCGGGCTCCCCCGCGGGCCCCGCCGCCGGGCCGCCCGCCGATGGCTCCCCCGGTGCCCGGCCGGCCGGCGGGCCGGGGACGCCTCCCGGCCGGACCGGGGCGGCGGGGCCCGCCGCCGGCTCCGCGCCCCCGGGGGCCCGCCCGTACCGGTCCTGTGCCGCGCTGCTCGCGTCCATCCACCAACCACCTGCCGTCGTCCGATCCCGCCCGCTCGCGGCACCCCGTCGCCTGCCGCCGGTCCGGCCCGTTCCCGGGCGGCCGTCGCACGCCCGTCGCGGCCGCCCGCCGATGGACGGGTCGTCCGATGGCACGCCCGGGCGCCCCCGCTGGTTCCCGCCGCCGGCCGGCACCACCCGCCGGGGCGACACCGCCCGAACACCCGATCCACCGACTCGGCCGCCCGGCCGAACCGGGCCCGGCGCGGCGGACCTTGACGCCCCGGACCCCTGGTACGGCCCCAGGGTGCCACCCCGCCCGGCGCCCGTGCACCGCCTGTGCACCCGAACGGCCCCCTGGCGAACGGGGGTGGCTGATATGACCGGGGCATTCCGCGGCGGGACCAGCGCCAAGCCGAGCGCGGGCGCACACCGTGCGGCGCGCGCCGCACCATCACGCGCCCCCTGGAGGCATCCGGGCGCCGCGCCGGGCGGTGCGGGCGGACGGCTTCGCCGAGGCCCGCCGCGCAGGCGCCGTACGATCGCGCGGCAGCAGGCCGGGGGGCCGTACGGCGGGCGGTCCGGCTCCGGCACAATGGCCGCATGCGAGCAGTGGTGCAGAGGGTGGCCGAGGCCCGGGTGACGGTGGCCGGCGAGACCGTCGGTGCGATCGAGGGGCCCGGGCTCTGCGTCCTGGTGGGCGTCACGCACGACGACACCCCCGCCGAGGCGGCCCAGCTGGCCCGCAAGCTCTGGACCCTGCGGCTGCTGGAGGCCGACGAGAACGGCGTCGAGCAGTCCTGCTCCGACCTGGCCGCGCCGCTGCTGGTGATCAGCCAGTTCACGCTCTACGGCGACGCCCGCAAGGGCCGCCGCCCCACCTGGAACGCCGCCGCCCCCGGCCCGGTCGCCGAGCCGCTGGTCGACGAGGTCGTCGCCCGGCTGCGCGCGCTCGGCGCCAAGGTGGAGACCGGCCGGTTCGGCGCGGACATGCAGGTCGCCCTGGTGAACGACGGCCCGTTCACCGTGCTCGTCGAGGTCTGAGGCCTCGCGGCCGCGGCCGACCGGTCTACTGCGGGACGATCACGTCCTGCGTCCCCGGCACCGTCCCGGCCAGCAGCACCGCGTCCACCGGCACGTTCCGCTTGACGATCGCCAGCGCGATCGGCCCCAGCTCGTGGTGGCGAGCCGAGGACGTCACGAAGCCCAGCGACCGGCCGTCCGGGTCCGAGGCGAGCCGCACCTCCGTCCCGTGCGGGGGCAGCACCTCCTCGGTGCCGTCCAGGTGCAGGAAGACCAGCCGGCGCGGCGGGCGGCCCAGGTTGTGCACCCGGGCGACCGTCTCCTGGCCCCGGTAGCAGCCCTTCTGCAGGTGGACGGCGGTCGCCAGCCAGTCCACCTCGTGCGGAATGGTCCGGTGGTCGGTCTCGAAACCCAGCCGCGGCCGGTGGCCCTCGATCCGCAGCGCCTCGTACGCCCAGACTCCCGCCGCCGGGCCGTAGCCCGCGGTCAGTTCCTCCAGCTCGGCGCGCGGCAGGAAGAAGTCCCGCCCGTACGGCAGCTCGCGCACCGCCGCCGCACCGTCCGCCGGGGCGGTCGAGCCGGCCGGCAGGTGCACCACCGCGTAGTCGGCGGTCGCGTCCGCCACCTCGACGCGGTAGAAGAACCTCATGCTCTCCAGGTAGCCGACCAGTGCCTGTTCGGTGCCCGGCTCGACGTGTGCCCAGGTGGTGGTGCCGTCGTCGACGAGGTAGAGCGCGTGCTCGACGTGCCCGTTCGCCGAGAGCACCAGCGCCTCGGTGGCCTGCTGCGGCGGCAGCGCGCTGACGTGCTGGGTGAGCAGCAGGTGCAACCAGCTCAGCCGGTCCTCACCGGTGACGGTGACCACGCCGCGGTGCGAGAGGTCCACGAAGCCCGCGCCCTGCGCGAGGCTGCGCTGCTCGCGGAAGATGTCGCCGTAGTGGGCGGCCACGCCCTCGTCGGTTCCCTCGGCGGGGACGGCACCGGGCAGCGCAAGCAGCGGGCTCTTCATACCGGCCAGCTTACGACCCGGCCTCCGCGCGCTTGGCGGTGCAGTCGGCGCAGCGGCCGAAGATGGCGAAATGCTTCAGGTCGGTGTCGAAGCCGTGCTGTTCGCGGAGGCTGTCGATCAGCGGCCGGGCGATCTCGGTACCCGTCTCGGTGACCTTCTCGCAGTCCCGGCAGACCAGGTGCAGGTGGTGGTGGCGGCCGGCCAGGTGGTACGTCGGGGCGCCGTGGCCGAGATGGGCGTGCGAGACCAGGCCGAGCTCCTCCAGCAGCTCCAGCGTCCGGTAGACGGTGGAGATGTTGATGCCGCTGGCGGTCTTGCGGACGTGGCCGAGGATGTCGTCCGGGGTCGCGTGGTCGAGCACGTCGACCGCCTCCAGGACGAGCTGGCGCTGGGGCGTGAGGCGGTAGCCGCGCTCGCGCAGGTCGGCCTTCCAGTCGCCGGAGAGCTGCCAGTCGGTGGTGCCGGTGTCCGCCACGGTGCTGTCCCTGCCAAGGTCGGGGGTCCTGAGGCAAGTGTAGGGACCGGCCGGCGGCCGGTCCCTACCTCCTGCGCACTTCGCGGGCTCCGTCCGGAGCCGGCTCAGCTCAGCGGAAGAACGCGATGCCGTCGTCCGGCAGGTCGTTGATGTCCTTGATCAGCTGCGCCGGGCTGAGCACCTTCTTCAGCTGCGCGGACATGTACGGGCGCAGCTCCACCTCGGGCGCCGACTTCTCGCCGACCCAGAGCAGTTCCTCGTTGACGAAGCCGTACAGGCGCTTGCCGCCGGAGTAC
Organism: Kitasatospora hibisci; assembly: GCF_043950205.1. Lineage (NCBI taxonomy): Bacteria > Bacillati > Actinomycetota > Actinomycetes > Kitasatosporales > Streptomycetaceae > Kitasatospora > Kitasatospora hibisci. The sequence continues at coordinate 3,707,582 of NZ_CP171642.1, forward strand.
GGCGCCGAGCCCTCGATCCGGGCGACGGCGTCGGTGGCGACCTCGACCTGCGGCTTGCCGTCGGCCAGCTCGCCGTACCAGACCTCGACGGTGCCGTCGTCGCGGACGGAGGAGATCTCGATCCCCCGGGCGCCGCTGGTGCCGTGGGCGTTGCTGGTGATACGCCAGAAGGCGTGCTCGTTCTCCAGCGGGCGGACCTTGTCGCCCTCCTCGTTCAGCACCCAGGTACGGGAGCGGAACTCGAGGAAGGGGCGACCGTCGTGCCGGAAGACGACTTCCTGGCCGAAGTTGCACTTCTCCGCGCCCAGGCCCTCCTCACCGGGCAGGGGGGCGTAGACGCCCGCGCCCTCCCAGGTGCCGAGGAGGAAGGCGAGCGGGACGACGTCCTTGTGGAGGTCAGAGGGGATCTCGATCATGTTCCTGGTAGCTGTCGTCGGTGTGGGACTGCTTCAACCGTACGGCAGCGGGTCAGCGCTGGCCCTGGTACAGCTTCATCACGGAGAAGATGGCGAACCAGGTGATCAGCACGGCCATGAGGGCCAGCAGACCGTCGAAGAACATTTCCAGACCGGACACGGGGGGCTCCCAGGCGGCGACAGTGTGGTGGATTTTGCTGGCGCTCACTCTATCCGCCGGGTGTCGGCGGGTCGCGGTGAGCCCCACCACGTCGCGGTTGCGGCGGGCGTCTGGTGAAGGCTCTAGGGTGACGTCATGTCGTCGAAGAAGCTCGTAGTCAAGGTCACGGCCGGGGCCGACGCGCCGGAGCGCTGCTCCCAGGCCTTCACGGTGGCGGCGGTCGCCGCGGCCAGCGGGGTCGAGGTCTCGCTCTGGCTGACCGGGGAGTCCTCCTGGTTCGCCCTCCCGGGACGCGCGGCGGACTTCGAGCTGCCGCACGCGGCGCCGCTGCCGGACCTGATCGAGTCGATCCTGGCGGGCGGCGGCGGCATCACGCTCTGCACCCAGTGCGCCGCCCGGCGCGGGATCGAGGAGAAGGACACCGTCGAGGGCGTCCGGATCGCGGGCGCGCAGGTCTTCGTCAGCGAGATCATGGCCGACGGCGTGCAGGCGCTCGTCTACTAGTCCCGGTACCCGTACCGCCGGTACCGCGCCGATGCGGGTCCACCCGGCCGGGCGTCACCGGTCGCGCCGTTCGCGGTCGGGGTGGTCCCGGTCGTGGCCGGGATCGTCCCACTTCGGGTCGTCCCAGCGCGGGTCGTTCCACCAGTCGTCCTCCGGGTCCCGCCGGTTGGCGAAGACCGCGGCGGCGGGCGGGATGACCATCGCGACCAGGCACATGCCGATCGCGGCCGGCACGGACCAGAACCGCACCACGCCCCAGGCCAGGACGAACAACCCGAGGCAGACGCCCATCATGGCGAAGTAGTAGCGGTGTCGCCGGTGTGCCTGCACCCCTCCACGGTATGCCTGAGGGCCCCTGCTCGGCAGGGGCCCTCAGTGCGTGTCCGTGGGCGGACCGGCGGTCGTCAGACCGCGATCGCGACCTCGGTCAGGTTGCCCTGGGAGGCGACCACCTGACGGTCCACGGTCTGGCCCGGGACCAGCGCGCGCAGCGTCCACTTGCCCGGGCGGGCGAAGAACCGGAACTGGCCGGTCGCCGAGGTGGGCACCTCGGCCGTGAACTCGCCGCCCTCGTCGAGCAGCCGGACGTAGCCGTTGACCGGCTCGCCGTCTCGGGTCACGGAACCCTGGATGATCGTCTCGTTCGCCACGTCAACTCCTGCCAGGTCCGGGCCGCCGGCCTTCGCACCGCACATGTCTTGTTCTTCCCTTCTGACTTACGCGTGGAGCCGGCGGCTCAGTTGCCGAGCTCGATCGGGACGCCGACGAGGCTGCCGTACTCGGTCCACGAGCCGTCGTAGTTCTTCACGTTCTCCTGGCCGAGCAGCTCGTGCAGCACGAACCAGGTGAGCGCGGAGCGCTCGCCGATGCGGCAGTAGGCGATGGTGTCCTTCGCCAGGTCGATGCCCTCGGCCTCGTACAGCGCCTTGAGCTCGTCGTCGCTCTTGAAGGTGCCGTCGTCGTTGGCGTTCTTGGCCCACGGGATGTTCCGGGCGCTCGGCACGTGGCCGGGGCGCTGCGACTGCTCCTGCGGGAGGTGGGCCGGGGCGAGCAGCTTGCCCGAGAACTCGTCGGGCGAGCGGACGTCGACCAGGTTCAGGGTGCCGATGGCGGCCACCACGTCGTCGCGGAAGGCGCGGATCGAGGAGTCGACGGCCTGCGCCTTGTACTCGGTCGCGGCGCGCTGCGGCACCTCGGAGACCAGGTCGCGGGAGTCGAGCTCCCACTTCTTGCGGCCGCCGTCCAGCAGGCGGACGTCGCCGTGGCCGTACAGCTTGAAGTACCAGTAGGCGTACGAGGCGAACCAGTTGTTGTTGCCGCCGTAGAGCACGACGGTGTCGTCGTTGGCGATGCCCTTGGCGCTGAGCAGCGCCTCGAAGCCGGCCTGGTCGATGAAGTCGCGGCGCACCGGGTCCTGGAGGTCCTTCTTCCAGTCGATCCGGACGGCGTTGCGGATGTGGTTCTTTTCGTAGGCGGAGGTGTCCTCGTCGACCTCGACGATGACGACCTTCGGGTCGTCCAGGCGGGCCTGGACCCAGTCGGCGTCGACCAGGACGTCGCTGCGGCTCATGGTGGTGTCTCCATCCGGGGGCGGTTGGCGGAAGGTGGTGCTGCTACGGGGGTCCCCCGGCCGGGGCCGAGGAGGTGCTGCGGGTCGCCCGGTGGCGACTGGTCCGAATCCCTGTCCGAATGCTGGGACGACGGAGGGTGCGCGGTACGGTCGGGCGGTGCTCTGCGGGGTACGGCCGGGACGGGCGGGCGGGACGCCGGCCCTGGTCACCGGGGAATTCGGCGGCGGGCAGCAACTGCCCTGCCACTACGCCGAGTTAGCGCATTCGACACAGACAGGCGGCCACGCGGCACAGGTCTACCGCCCGCCGCTTCGTGAGGTCCGTCTGTCGCTTCATGCCGACGATGCTAGGGACACCGGACGCCCGCTGTCATCAGCGTATCGAATAGCGAGACCAAAACATTCGCATAGTGGGATTTGGCCATTTCGCGGGCGGCGGGCACCGGCCGGGGGCCACCCGGAGGCCCGCGCGGGGTCGGGAACGGCACCGCTCCACGGCCGGCGCTGGACAGCGCGTCTCGCGGAGCGGAACGGTCGGGAGGACCGGGACGGGCGGCCGAACCGCGGCCGGGGGCACGGGGCGGCCGGGGGCCCGGGGCGGGCGGCGGCCCGGGGCGGGCGGCGGCACGGGGCAGCGCTCAGCCGATGAGCTTGAAGTCCTTGCCGTCGAAGTTCAGCCGGACGCCGTCCTCCTGGGGCGAAACCCCGGCCAGGTTGAGCCCGGCCGGCAACGCCGAGAGGGTGAAGCTGATCGGCTCGATCTTCTGGTCGGACAGGCCCGCCAGCATTCCGGCCACCCCGCTGAGCCTGAAGCCGTCCACCGTGACGGTGTCGCCCTGGCTGTGCAGCACGCCCTCACCGACCGGGAGCGGACCCATCGAGGCCTTGATCCTGCCCGGGCCGCCGTACGAGAGGCTCAACCGGGTGTTCCCGCCGATCTGGAGCTTGCCCGCGCTCGGCACCAGCTGGGACGCCGGCGGCAGCAGCTGGGACAGGTCCGCGTACGTGATCAGGCCGGTGCCGCTGCCGTGGTCCACGGTGGCGCTCGTCATACTGCCGCTCACCCCGACCCCCGACAGCTCGGCCTTGAAGGAGTGCAGGGCCACCCGGCGGCTGCCGTCGCCCACGGTCAGCCCGTCCGCCGAGATCCGGACGTCGTCCAGCTTCATCGACAGGGCCTGGGTCAGGAACGGGAAGCCCTCGATCGACACGTCGGGGCGCTTGCTCATCCGGCCGCTCTTCAGCAACTGGTCGGCGGCCTCGTCCTCGGCCACGCCGACGGCGATCCGGTCGGCGCCCGCCAGCAGACCGCAGAGCACCCCCACGACGATCGTCGCTTTCAGCCAACCGCGCATCGCTCTCCCCCGTCGTCGCCTGTCGTCGTCCTGCCGGTGCCGTCCTGCCGTGCTGTCCTACCGGTCGTCGGCGCACCCGGTGGCTGTCCTCGCCCGGTCGCGGCCGTCCGGTACGGCCGCTTCCGCACAACCGTCCGCTTCCGTACGACCGTACGACGTCCCGCCCCGGAGCATGGTTCCGGAGCGCGACGTCGTACGGGTGCGGCGCCGTGGACGGCTGCCGGCCCGGGCGGGTGCCCGGTGCGGCGCCGGGGTCAGCCGGCCAGCAGGCGGGTCGCGATCCAGACCAGCGGCGCGGCCACCGCCAGCGGCAGCGCCACGCCCGCCGTCATGTGCACGAAGCGGGACGGGAAGTCGTACGCGGCCACCCGGCGGCCGGCCAGCGCGCCGAGGCCCGCGAGGGCGCCCAGCGCCGGCGGCGCGCCCACGGCCAGACCGAACACCACCGCCGCGACCAGGCCGAGCACCGGCCCCAGCTGCTTCGGGCCGGGCAGCGGCGCCGCGGCCAGCACGGTGGCCAGCGCGACCGCGCCGACCGCCGCCGGCACCCAGTCGGCCAGCAGCAGCGCGGTGCAGAGCACCGTCACCACGGTGGCCGAGCCGAGCACGGTCAGCGCGTAGAACCGCTCCTTCGGGTCCGCCGGCCGGAACGTCTGCAGCACCATCACCAGCAGGAAGAACCCGCCGAGGGTGCCGACCACGGCCGCCGCGCCGCCGTTCGCGTCGGCCAGCAGCACCGCCGCGTCGGCGGTCAGGCCGGCCAGGGCGGCGAGCGCGATGCCCTGGCGGGCTGGCCACATGCCGTTCAGTCGGAACCAGCCGGCCGCCGTCAGCACCTGGAGCGGTGCCAGGGCCAGCGCGAGCCCGACCTGACCGAGCGCTGCACCGCCGGCGAGCAGTGCGGCGACGCCCGCGGTGATCAGGGCCGGCTGAAGGCCCGGGTCGATGATCGGCGAGCCGGTCCGGGCCGCCGGTGCGGGCGCGGCCGGCACTCCGGGCTGCGCCGGGACCGCACTGGGCGCAGGCACGGCCGCATACGGCCCGCCGGGGGCCTGCGGTGCGTGCCCGGCCGGGGGCGCCGGGCGCTTGAGCGTCATGGTCGGCGGGTCGAAGACCTGGGCCGGGGCGCCGCCGGGCGCCGGGCCGGACACCACGACCGGCGGCAGCAGGGTGGTGGCCGCGGCGTCGTCCGTCGCCGGGGCCGGCGGACGGGGCGGCTGCCCGTACGCCGGGCCGCCGTACGGCTGCGCGCCGTGACCCGGGAGGCCGTGGCCCGGTGCGTGGCCCGGCGCCCCGTACGGGTCCGGCGCGTAGCCCTGCCCGGGGGCGTACGGCTGCGCCGCGTGCCCCTGTCGTGCCTCCGGCTCCGGCACGTACGCCTGCTGCGGGTCGAACGCCTGCTGCGCCTGGTACGGGTGCTGGGCGTCGTACGCCTGCGGGGTCGGGGCCTGCGGGAACTGCGGCTGCTCTGGCTGCCCCGGCGCCTGCGGCTGCGGGAACGGCGGCTGCGCGGGCCGGGCCTGCGGGTACGGCGGCTGCGGCCAGCCGCCCTGGGCACCGTGCACCTGGTTCGGATCCGTCACGCCGCTCACCCTCCCGCGAACGGCGGGAGAACCTCGACCGTCCCGCCCTCGGTGAGGGCCACGGTCGCGTGGTCGCGGCCGCCGACCGGTGAGCCGTCCACCAGGTAGGAGCAGTGTCCGAGCAGCCGGACGAGCTTCGGCCGGTCCGCGTGCCGCTCCTTGGCCCCGGCCAGCGCCTCCGCCAGGGTCGCCGCCTCGTACGGCTCCTCGGCCAGCCCGGCCTCCGACTTGGCCGCCGCCCAGTAGCGGATCGTCCCGCTCACCCGGGCGGCCTCCGCCGGCTCCGTGGTCGCGCCCATGGCAACCCCTTCTCGTCGTCCTCGCCCGCGACCGGTGCCCGGTCGGGCCGCCACCGGAGCGGCCGAACACCACCCGAAAGGGGTATGCGCGCGGTGCCGCCGATGTGCGTCCCATGATGGCGTGTCCGTCACCGCGACCGGCAATCGCCCCGGTCCGGGGGCCTCCCGCGGACCGCCGGGGCTGTGGCCAGGCTCACCCCGGGTGCACCCGGTTCGCCCGATGCGCCGCTTTCGGACCCTCCCGGTACGGGAGCCGGTCGGCTATTCTCGTGCCCTGAGGGATCCGGGCAGAGTCGCCCCCGGATCCTTTTGTGCTTTCAGGACGCCAGTACGGACGTTCTTGCGATTCGTCGGCCCACCCCCGGCGCACCGCAGGGACCGCCCCGCCATTCGCGGCACAACGACGTGCCCGGACCCGGCCGGGGTGTTCGGACACCCGGCGCCGGGCCGCCGCCCGGTGCCGGACAGACCGGAAGGTTCGCGGGATGAGCAGGGCAGGAGCGGTGCCACGGGGGTTGCGGGACCCCCGGTGCGCGAACCGTCCCGCCGTGCACGCCGGCGAATCCTCCGGAGGAGACCAGGCGTCCGCTCTCCCCCTCACCTCAGCACGAGCGCCATCCGGCTGTGGCGGCAGCCGCAACGCGACCGCGACGACCCGGAAAGGGGACTACCGGGTATGAGTTCTCTGCTCCTCCTCACCAACGCACTGCAGCCCTCCGCGGAGGTCCTGCCGGCCCTGGGCCTGCTGCTGCACAACGTCCGGGTGGCCCCGGCCGAGGGATCGGCCCTGGTCGACACCCCCAGCGCCGACGTCATCCTGGTCGACGGCCGGCGGGACCTGCCGCAGATCCGCAGCCTCTGCCAGCTGCTGCGCTCGACCGGGATCGGCTGCCCGCTGGTCCTGGTGGTCACCGAGGGCGGCCTGGCGGCCGTCACCGCCGAATGGGGCATCGACGACGTCCTGCTGGACACCGCCGGCCCCGCCGAGGTCGAGGCCCGGCTGCGGCTCGCCCTCGGACGGCGGCTGCAGGAGTCCGTCGACGACAGCCCGATGGAGATCCGCAACGGCGACCTCTCCGTCGACGAGGCCACCTACTCCGCCAAGCTCAAGGGCCGGGTGCTCGACCTCACCTTCAAGGAGTTCGAACTGCTCAAGTACCTCGCCCAGCACCCCGGCCGGGTCTTCACCCGGGCGCAGCTGCTGCAGGAGGTCTGGGGCTACGACTACTTCGGCGGCACCCGGACGGTCGACGTCCACGTCCGGCGGCTGCGCGCCAAGCTCGGCGTCGAGCACGAGGGGCTGATCGGCACGGTGCGCAACGTCGGCTACCGCTTCGTCGTCCCGGAGAAGGGCGAGAAGGGCGAGCGCGCCGAGCTCGCCCACCGCGCGCCGGCCCCGGCGGAGGCCTGACCGCAGGCCGGGCGGGCACGCCCGCCCGGCCTGTCCCGATTCGCCCCGGGCTGTCCAGGGGGATTCCCGCGGTCGGCCGAGCTCCCACTGCCCCGGCCGACGCCACACGCGTAGACTCCCCCCGTGGCCAAAGTGACGCGCGACGATGTAGCCCGACTGGCTGGTACCTCGACCGCGGTCGTCAGCTACGTCATCAACAACGGGCCGCGACCGGTCGCGCCCGCCACCAAGGAGAAGGTGCTCGCGGCGATCGAGCAGCTCGGCTACCGGCCGAACAGCGTCGCCCAGGCGATGGCCTCCCGCCGCACCAACCTCATCGGCATGGTCGTGCCCGACGCCCGGCAGCCGTTCTTCGCCGAGATGGCGCACGCCGTCGAACGGGCCGCCTCGGAGCGCGGCAAGCTCGTGCTGATCGGCAACTCCGACTACGTGGACGACCGCGAGGTGCACTACGTCCGTGCCTTCCTCGGCATGCGGGTCTCCGGCCTGATCCTGGTCAGCCAGGGCCCCTCGCAGCGGGCCGCCGAGGAGTTCGCCGCCATGGAGGGGGCCAAGGTGGTACTGCTGCACCGCCGCCCCGAGGCGATCGACGACGTCGCGGTGGTCACCGACGACGTGGGCGGCGCCGAGGCCGTCGTCCGCCACCTGCTGGAGGAGCACGGGCACCCGTACGTGGCCTGTTTCGGCGGTCCGGTCGACTCCCCCGCCCCCGGCGACCCGGTCATCGACCACGTCGAGGGCTGGCAGCGCGCCATGGGCGCGCACGGCCTGCCCACCGAGCCGCACCTGATCGACGCGCCGTTCCACCGCTACGGAGCCTACGAGGTCGCGCTCGGCGTGCTGCGCTCGGCGGACCGCCCGTCGGCGATCTTCTGCTCCACCGACGACCAGGCGATCGGTGTCCTGCGGGCGGCCCGCGAGGTCGGCCTGCGGGTGCCGGAGGACCTCGCGGTGGCCGGCTTCGACGACGTGCCCGAGGCCGCCCTCGCCGACCCGCCGCTGACCACCGTCGCCTCCGACCGCGACGCGATGGCGCGGGCCGCGGTGGACCTGGTGCTGGACGACTCGCTGATGGTGCCCGGCTCGGACACCGAGCGGGTGCGGAAGTTCCCGTCGCGCCTGGTCGTGCGCCGTTCCTGCGGCTGCCACCCGGACGGGGCGCCGACCCCGGCCTGACCAGGCTTTATGAGAAGTCAACGGGCTTCTCGGGGCCTTCTGAGCGGACTCTCACCGGATTCTCATCCGGCGGGCGGACGTTGGTCGGCATGAGCGATCACCAGCAGCACCGCAGCACGCACGGCGAGCAGTACGACGAGGGCCACCCCTACGGGTACGGCCATGGGTACGAGGGCGGCCACGGCGGCTACCCCGGCCACGGCGTCCGGGGCAGCCCGGGCCACGACGGTGCCGGGGGCCCGGTCGTCCCCGGCACGGTCCTCGCCAGCACCACCGGCGGGTACCCGGCCGCCGGCGGCGCGCCGGTCGGTACGCCGCCCCCGCCGCCCGCCATGCCGCCCGCGCCGCCGACACCACCCGAGTCCGACGGCCCGGCCGCCCCCGGCGGCGAGGGCGGCCACGACGGACGCGCCCGGCGGGGCCTCCTGCGCGGCCGGGTCGCGCTGGTCACCGCCGTCGCCGCGGTCGCCGCCGTCCTCGGCGGGGTCACCGGCGGCGTGGTCGCCGCCGAGCAGCACGGCTCCGGCAGCGGCACCGCCACCATCGCCAGCCCGGTCGCGGCCCGCTCGGACGGCAGCGCCGACGTGGCGGCCATCGCCTCGGCCGTCTCACCCAGCGTCGTCCAGATCACCGTGAAGACCGCGACCGGCACGGCCACCGGCACCGGGGTCGTGCTCGACGGGGACGGCCGGATCCTCACCAACTACCACGTCGTCGCCGGCGCGGCCGAGGGCGGCCAGACCACCGTCACCTTCGAGGACGGCTCCACCGCCCGGGCCACCGTCACCGGCACCGACAAGGGCCTCGACGTCGCCGTGATCACCGCGAGCGGCGCCAGGAACCTCACCCCCGCCACCCTCGGCGACTCCAGCACCGTCTCGGTCGGCGACCCGGTCGTCGCCATCGGCAACCCGGAGGGCCTGACCGGCACCGTCACCTCGGGCATCATCAGCGCCGAGAACCGCGACGTCACCGTCCAGGTCGACGAGGGCTCCACCAGCGGCAACGGCGGCTTCGGCTTCCCCAACCTGCCCGGCCTGCGCGGCAGCACCCCGCAGAGCAGCGGCGAGACGACCACCTACAAGGCGTTCCAGACCGACGCCGCACTCAACCCCGGCAACTCCGGCGGCCCGCTGATCAACGCGAACGGACAGGTCATCGGCATCAACTCGGCCATGTACTCGCCGAGCGGTGTGGGCGCCACGGCCAGCGGCAGCGGTGCCGGCAGCGTCGGCCTCGGCTTCGCCATCCCGATCGACGACATCAAGCAGGTGCTGCCGCAGCTGCGGTCCGGCCAGAACGTCTAGACGGACAATTACTCCGAGCAGGTCCCCACACCGGGCGCCTCCAACGGCCCGGCACACCCAGCAGGCCCACCGACGACGAGAAAGGGCACCCGCCCATGACCCCGGCCGCCGACGACCGCACCCTCTCCGAGTCCGGGCAGGCCACTGCCCGGCTCCTCGTGGTCGACGACGAACCCGCCCTCCGGGACGCCCTGGAGAGCAGCCTCGCCTTCGAGGGCTACGAGGTCGCGACCGCCACCAACGGCTACGAGGCCCTGGAGGCCGTCGAACGCGACAAGCCCGACCTCGTCCTGCTCGACATCATGATGCCCCGGATGGACGGCCTCACCGCCGTCCGCCGGATGCGCTCGCGCGGCGACACCGTCCCGGTGCTGATGCTCACCGCGCGCGACGCCGTCGGCGACCGGGTCACCGGCCTGGACGTCGGCGCGGACGACTACCTCGCCAAGCCCTTCGAGCTGGACGAACTGCTCGCCCGGGTCCGCGCCCTGTTGCGGCGCAACGCCCTCGCCACCGAGGCCGCCGCCCGCGCCGCGGCCGCCGAGGACGACACCGAGGTGCTGGCCTTCGCCGACCTGCGGATGAACACCGCCACCCGCGAGGTCACCCGCGCCGGGCGGCAGGTCGAGCTGACCCGCACCGAGTTCATGCTGCTGGAGATGTTCCTCTCCCACCCCCGCCAGGTCCTCACCCGCGAGCAGATCCTCAAGGCGGTCTGGGGCTTCGACTTCGAGCCCTCCTCCAACTCCCTGGACGTGTACGTGATGTACCTGCGCCGCAAGACCGAGCAGGGTGGCATGCCCCGGCTCATCCAGACCGTACGCGGCGTCGGCTACGCCCTCCGCCCGGCTCCCGGCACCCACGCGTGAGCGACACCCTCCCTCCGCCCCCGCTGGTCCCGCCCACCGCGCCCCGCCGCCGGCGCCTCCTCACCTGGTACCGCGCCCGCTCCCTGCGCAGCCGGCTCACCTTCCTCACGGCGGCGGCGGTCGCGGTGGCGATCGCCCTGTCGGCGCTGGCGTGCTGGTTCATCGTGGAGAAGCAGCTCTACGGTCAGGTGCGGCACGAGCTGGAGAACGTCCCGCCGCCCCGCAACATCGCCCTCCAGCTCCCGTGCGCCACGACGCCGGAGGCCGCCCTGAAGAATGTGCAGAAGGTCCAGGAGGCCGGCCCGCTGCCGGAGCTACCCGGCGGCGGGCCCGCGCCCCGGGACACCCAGTTCGTCTGGACCGACCCGGCGTGCGTCACCCTCCCGCTCAGCGCCACCAAGGCGATCGCGATCGAGCCCGGCGACGCCCAGGCGTTCGCGCTGAAACCGGGCCAGGCGATCATCCGGGACGGCCGCTACACCAACGGCGAGCCGGCCATGGTGAGGATCTCCCTGGCCCGCACCGCGAGCCACTCGTCCGTGCTGGTCATGGTCGCGACCCCGACCGAGGCCGTGGAGGACTCGCTCAACCGGCTCGCCGTCATCCTCGGCGGTGTGGCGCTCGGCGGCATCGTCCTCGCCGGGATAGCGGGCCGGTTCGTGGCCCGCTCGGCGCTCAAGCCCGTCGACCAGCTCACCGACGTGGTCGAGCACATCGCCCGCACCGAGGAGGTCGGCGCCACCATCCCGGTGCAGGGCAGCGACGAGATCGCCCGGCTCGCCACCTCCTTCAACTCCATGTCCACCGCGCTGGCCAACTCCCGCGACCGGCAGACCCGGCTGATCGCCGACGCCGGGCACGAGCTGCGCACCCCGCTCACCTCCCTGCGCACCAACGTCGACCTGCTGATCCGCAGCGACGACACCGGCCGCCCGCTGCCCCCGGCCACCCGGACCAAGCTGCTCGGCAACATGAAGGCGCAGATGCAGGAGCTCACCGGGCTGATCGGCGACCTGCTGCAGCTCTCCCGGCCGGACTCCCCCAGGCCGGCCCGTACCCTGGCCGTCGTCGCCCTGCACGAGATCGCCGACCGCGCGGTCGCGCGGGCGAAGCTGCGCGGCCCGGGTCTGGTCTTCGAGACCGCCGTCGAGCCCTGGTACGTGCACGGGGACGCCGCCGCCCTGGAACGGGCGGTGATCAACCTGCTGGACAACGCGGTGAAGTACAGCCCTCCCGGCGGCACCGTCGACGTCCGGCTCGACCGGGGCGTGCTGACGGTGCGCGACCACGGCCCCGGCATCCCGCCGGACGAGCTGCAGTACGTCTTCGACCGGTTCTGGCGCTCCCCGTCGTCGCGTCAGCTCCCGGGCTCCGGTCTCGGTCTGTCGATCGTCGCGCAGAGCGTCCGGGAGGCCGGCGGCGAGGTCTCGCTGGGTCCGGCCGCGGACGGCGGCCCGGGTGCGCTCGCCACCGTCCGGCTGCCCGGCGGCCCGGCCCCCGACTGAGCGGGGGCCGGAAAGGCGGACGGGCGGGGCGCCCCGACAGCGCCCCGCCCGCCTCATGTCCGGCACACGGTCAGTCGATGTCGCTGCCCGGGCCGATGACCTTGATCCGGTCCTGCGCCGGAGCCTGCAGCGGCGAGGCCGCCGAGCTGTGGGCACCGAGGTAGGCCGTGAAGATGTCCAGGTCCGAGGCGCCGACCAGCTTGTCGGTGCCGGCCGCGAAGGCCGGGAAGCCGTCGCCGCCGCCGGCCAGGAACTCGTTGGCCGCGACCCGGTACTTGCCGGCCGGGTCGATCGGAGCGCCGTTGAGGCGGACGGAGTCCACCAGCACGCGGTCGGCACCGGTCTTGCGCATGTCCAGGGTGTAGCTCAGGTTCTTGGACACCTGGAGGACCTTCGGCGCGGCGTCGTTGCCACCGCTGACCTGCTGCTGCAGCACCTGGACCAGCTGGGCGCCGGTCAGCGTCTTGACCTGCATCATGTTGGTGAACGGCTGGACGGTGAACGCCTCGCCGTAGGTCACCACACCGTCGCCCTCGGCGCCGCTCGCCTTGTACACCAGGTCCGAGCGGATGCCGCCCGGGTTCATGAAGGCGATCTGCGCTCCGCCCTTGTCGGCCGGGGCGAGGCCCTCCAGCTGCGCGTCGGCGATCACGTCGCCGAGCGGCTTCTCCAGGTCGCTGCTGCCGCGGCCGTTGATGTCCGAACCGACGTAGCCGACCGGACGGTTGGCGATCGGGGCGGCCAGCTTGGAGTAGTGCGCGATCAGCTCCGTCATGTCCGGGGCCTTCTCGACCGTGCGGCGCACGACGTGGTTCTCGGCCTTGACCGACGGGCGGACGATGGCGCCGGTGGTCTTGTCGAGCTTCAGGTCGATCTCGGTGAAGAGCCGGCCGAAGGAGGCTGCGCTGGTCACGGAGCGCGGCACGCCCTGCGGGTCCGGGATGGTGCAGGCGTAGGCGTTGTGGGTGTGGCCGGTGACGATGGCGCCGATCGCCGGGTCCAGGTTCTTGGCGATGTCGACGATCGGACCGGAGATGCCCTGACCGGACGTGCCGCAGTCGTAGTCGTACGTGCTGCCGGCCGGGTAGCCGCCCTCGTGGATCAGGGCGACGATCGAGTTGACGCCCTTCTTCTTCAGCTCCGCGGCGTACTTGTTGATCGTGGCGACCTCGTTGCCGAACTTCAGGCCCTTGACCCCCTCGGCGGTCACGATGTTCGGCGTGCCCTCCAGGGTGGCGCCGATGAAGCCGACCTTCACGCCCTGCGACTTGGTCACCCAGTACGGGGCCAGGATCGGCTTGCCGGTCTTCTCGTTGGTGACGTTGGCGGCCAGGTAGTTGAAGTTGGCGCCCTTGAACCTGCGCCCCTCCTCGTAGCAGCCGTCGACCGGGTGGCAGCCGCCCTCCTGGAGCCGGATCAGCTCCTTGGCGCCCTCGTCGAACTCGTGGTTGCCGACCGCGGTGACGTCCAGGCCGAGCTTGTCCATCGCCTCGATGGTGGGCTCGTCGTGGAAGAGCGCCGAGGTCAGCGGGGAGGCACCGACGATGTCGCCGGCCGCGACGGTGATCGAGTCGTCGGCCGGGATGCGGGCCTGGCGCAGCGCGGTGGCCAGGTACTCGATGCCACCGGCCGGGGTCGAGACGACCTGACCGGTCGCCGGGTCGATCTCCTTGATGGTGCCGGACGAGCCGGCCGGGGGCTCCAGGTTGCCGTGGAAATCGTTGATCGCCAGCAGCTGGAGGTTGACGGTCTTGTTTCGCTTGGCGTCCGCGGCCTGGGCGGCGGTCGGTACGACCACCGCGCCGAGCAGGCCGGCGGAGGCGACGACGGCGAGCGCCGCACGTCGGGATCTGGCGGTGAGCATGAAGGTCCCCTGCACCTCGAAGAGCGCCCAGTTGTGGGAAGGTCCGGGCGTCGGCCATGAATTGCGCGAGTGCAGCCTAGAGTCAACGCGCGTAGCTGTCAGGACCCCGGACGTAACGACCGGGTTACCTACTGACGAATCATCTGCGCCCGACACCACCCGGACCGCCCCGCGCCCGGCACCCGCCGATCGCCGGAAGCCCCGGCCGGACGAGCGCGGCGAGCGGGACGTGGCGGGGTCAGACGCCCGGTTCGGCCGCCAACTGCCGCTCTGCGCGGGCCCGCTCGGCCACTGCGTCCTCCGTCATCGCCCGGTCGGTGTAGACCAATGGCCGCTCGGTCTCGGTGATGATGTGCTTCACCACCTGGACGTTGCCGTTCACGTCCCAGACCGCGATGCCCGGCGAAAGTGTGGGAATGATCTCCACCGCCCAGCGCGGCAGACCGAGCACCCGGCCGGTGGCTCTCGCCTCCTCGGCCTTCTGCATGTAGATGGTCCGGGTGGAGGCCATCTTGAGGATCGCCGACGCCTCCTTGGCCGCCGCACCGTCCACCACGTCCGACAGGTGGTGCACCACGGCGACGAAGGAGAGTCCGAGTCGGCGGCCGAACTTCAGCAGCCGCTGGAAGAGCTGTGCCACGAACGGGCTGTTGATGATGTGCCAGGCCTCCTCGACCAGGAAGATCCGCTTCTTCCGGTCCGGCCTGATCCAGGTGTGCTCCAGCCACACGCCGACGATCGCCATCAGGATCGGCATCGCGATGGAGTTACGGTCGATGTGCGAGAGGTCGAAGACGATCAGCGGCGCGTCCAGGTCGATGCCGTCCGTGGTCGGCCCGTCGAACATGCCGCGCAGGTCGCCGTCGACCAGCCGGTCCAGCACCAGCGCCACGTCCAGGCCCCATGACTGCACCTCGTCCACCGCGACGCCGAGCGACTCCACCGAGGACAGCTCGGGGTTGCGCAGCGTGTCGATGATGTCGTCCAGCACCGGCTGGCGGTCGGTCACCGTCGCCACCACGTGGGCGTGCGCCGCCTTCAGCGCGAAGCCGGCCCGCTCCTCCAGGCCGCGTCCCATCGCGACCTCGATGATCGTGCGCAGCAGCGACAGCTGACCGGTCTGGGTGATCGCCGGGTCCAGCGGGTTCAGCTTCACCCCGCCGTCGCGTGCCGCCAACGGGTCGAGCCGGATCGACTTTATGCCCAGGGCGTCGGCGATCAGGTTCCACTCGCCGACGCCGTCCTCGCCCTGGGCGTCCAGCACCACCACCTGCCGGTCGCGGAACCGCAGTTGGCGCAGCACGTAGGTCTTCTCCAGCGCCGACTTGCCGTTGCCGGACTCACCCAGCACCAGCCAGTGCGGGGCCGGGAGCTGCTGCCCGTACAGCTGGAACGGGTCGTACACGTACCCCTTGCCGCTGTACACCTCGCGCCCGATGATCACACCCGAGTCGCCCAGCCCCGGTGCCGCGGTGGGCAGGTAGACCGCCTGCGCCTGGCCGGTGGAGGTGCGCACCGGCAGCCGGGTGGTCTCCACCTTGCCGAACATCAGGCTGGTGAACGCGTCGGTGAGGTTGCCGAGCGCCATACGGGGCCTCCAGGAGGATCAGCGGCGGATGCCGGTGGCGAACGGCAGGGTGTTGACGAACGCGCGGTGGTGCTCGCGGTCGCACCACTCAAGCTTGAGGTAGCTCTTGCCCGCCGAGGCGCGGATGGTCCGCTTGTCGCGGGCCAGCGCGTCGGGGTTGCGCGAGGAGACCGTGATGTAGCCGACCAGGTTGACCCCGGCCGCGCCGGAGGCCAGGTCGTCGCCGCGCTGGTCGACCCGGCCGGTGTGGGCCAGGTCGCGCGGGTCGACCGTGCGGTTCATCTTGGCCGCGCGGCTGGCCTCCGCCTCGTCGTTGGTCTTCTCGGTCAGCATCCGCTCGATCGCGACGTCGGTCGGCTCCAGGTCCATCGTGACCGCGACCGTGCGGATCACGTCCGGGGTGTGCACCAGCAGCGGCGCGAGGAAGTTGACGCCGACCGGGGTCAGCGGCCACTCCTTGATCCAGGCGGTGGCGTGGCACCACGGCTCGCGGGTCGCCGACTCACGGGTCTTCGCCTGCAGGAACTGCGGGTGGGTCGCATCCAGCTCGGCCGGCCAGGCGTTGCGCCGGGACATCGCCTGGATGTGGTCGATCGGGTGGTCCGGGTCGTACATCGAGTGCAGCAGCGAGGAAAGCCGCGCCTGGCCCAGCGGCTGGCGCACCCGGATGTCCGCCTCCGCCAGCCGCGCGCAGATGTCCGTCAGCTCGCGCGCCATCACCGCGGCCAGACCCTCGTCGTCCCGGGCCCGCCGGCCGGTGGCCGTCCGCCCCATCGCGTGCGCCTCGGCCGCCAGGTCGCGGGTGTAGTGCATGCAGGCCACCAGGTACGCCCGGTGCTGCTCGGACGAGGTCGACACCATCGACTGCAGCTGGTCGTACGAGTCCTGCAGCCAGCGCGGCGCGTCCACGTCGCCGCGCCGCTCCACGTCCTTGGCGTGCGCGTCCGGGTCGGCGGGCAGGGTCCGGGCCAGGATCTGCAGCCGGGTCACGAAGCCGTCCCCGTTGGCGACGTGCTTCAGCAGCGTGCCGAACCGGTCGACCAGCGCCTCCTGGTCCTCCGAGTCGCGCAGCCCGACGCCCGGGCCCTCGATCTCGATCGCGGCCGTGACCGTCCGCCGCTCCAGGTGCATCAGCACCCCGACCTCGTCCGGCCCGAAGGGCGCCGCCAGCCAGCGCAGCCGTCCGACCCCGGGCGGCGGCCCGACCTCGACCTCGCGCCCGTCCAGCCGGGTGCCGGCGTCCATCGCGTCCGACCGCCACACCGCCCGGCCGCTGCGGACCGTCCGGCGGTAGGTGCGGTTGATCTCCACCCACTTGTAGAACGTCCGCCGCCGGTACGGCACGTAGACCGCCGCGATGGCCAGCGCGGGCAGGCCGACCAGGCCGGCGATGCGCAGCGGCAGGATCGGCATCATCAGGCCCCAGACCATGCCGAGGAACGCCCCGAAGATGATCAGGACGATCTCGCCGGACTCCCGGTTGCGGCCGATCGGCGCGTTCGGGCGGGCCTTGCCGATCAGGTAGGTGCGGCGCTGGTGCACGTACGGCTGGGCGTACTGGGCACCGTACTGGCCGAGCGGTTCGCTGCTCACTTACCCGTCACCCTCCCTTCGCTGGGTTGCTGTCGCGGATCGGAACCGGAGCCTGCGGCGCGGTGGCCTGCGGCGGCGGGACGGGGGCGCGCGTGGCGTGGGCCGCGATGCCCGGCGCGACCGAGCCGCCGCCGGAACCCGGGCTCCCGCCGCCGACGCCCTGCGGGCCGCGGTCGCCGTGCGTGCTGATGCCCTGCTTCACGAGGTTCGCGGTGCCGTTGATCATCGCCGATCCGGCGGAGACCGCACTCGCCCGGGCGTGCCGCATGCTCATGATCTCGTCGCCGAAGCCCGGCACGAAGCGGTAGACGGCGGCGCTCGCGAAGATCGACAGGAACAGGATCGCCAGGCCCGACAGCACCCGGGCGAAGTCGTCGCTCGCCCCGGCACCGGTCGCGACCGCGCCGGCCAGCCCGAGGATGATCACGATGATCGGCTTCGCCAGGTCCACGGCCAGCATCACCCCCGCCCAGCGGCGCACGTGCTTCCACAACTGCTTGTCCACCAGCCCCGCGTACACCGCGGTCCCCAGGAGCGCGCCCACGTACAGCATCGCCGCCCGGATCAGCAGCTCGATCCAGAGCACCGCAGCGGCCAGCACGGCCACCAGCGACACGATGATCAGGATCAGCGGGCCGCCGCCCATGCTGCCCTTCTCCAACGTGTCCGCGAACCCGCCCAGGTACGTGCCGGTGTCCGACTTCGTCCCCACCGCGATCGCCTTGGTCAGTCCGTCCGTCGCGCTCACCACCGTGTACAGGATCAGCGGCGTGAACGCCGAGGCCACCACGGTCAGCCAGAGGAAGCCGATCGCCTCCGAGATCGCCGTCGTCAGCGGTGCCCCTCGCACGGCCCGCTTCGTCACCGCCAGCAGCCAGAGCACCAGCGTGATGATCGTCGACGCGGCGAACACCACCGCGTACTGCTGCAGGAACGACGCATTGGTGAAGTCCACCTGCGTCGTCCCGTCGATCGCCCCCGACAGGTTCCGCACCACCCACGACGCAGCCTGCGCACACCCCTTCGCCAACGACCCCAACGGATCGGTGACACTCCCGACGGTCGAACCCCCGGGGAGGGAACCACTCCCCCCAGGCGCGCAATAGACGTCGTTCCCGGGCAGCGGTACCCCGGGACAACTCGTGTTCGTCACACTCGGCGTAGGCGCCGGTTCAGCAGAGGCACGCTGGGCCGACAGGACGAGCGACACCAGTCCTGCTGCCGCCCCTACGAAGAGACGGCCCACACCGCACCGAACCGGGCCCGGAACACGGTCAGCGGGCATAGCGGAAGCCTCCGAACTGCTCGACGGCACCAGTGATCTCCTCGGAGGTCGCGGCCTGCTGATCCGGCGGAACCGGTGCGGGTCCCGAGACCCGGCTGAAGTCGGTGAGCTTCCAGTCGTCGCCGGTCCACCGCAGGGTGAGCGTGAGTGTGAACCACTCCTCAGAGACCGGTCGGATCGAACGCTCGCCGGCCAAGCCGAAGAGCCCGGTGCACCAGACATCAACCCTGGCGTTCTCCGCGCCGTATGCACTCTTCTTCGTACCGACCGGAACGGTCCGGCTCACCAGGGTCTGTCCCTTCGGCGGCCGGCCCTGCGCATCGACTCCGAACCTTGCGGCGTTCTCCGGAGTGAACCCCTGGTCCAGGCGGGTCTGGAGGGACTGGGTGGCGGACGGGTCGGCGATGGTGGCGATGATGGTGTGGCGGCTGTCGGTGCGGAACATCTCGGCTGAGCCGATGGCCACGGCGTAGTTGGCCGCGGCCGACTGCGCGCCCTGCTCGGTGTGCGGGAAGCCGGCGGCGATGCCGTTGGCGGTGGTGGCGACGGGCTGCTCGCCGCTGGGGGCGGGGCCGGCGCCGGAGGGGGCGGTGGGGGTGGCGGCCGCGCCGTCGGCGGAGCGGTTGGAGGGGGCCGGGTCGGGCTTGCCGCGGTTGGCGATGGAGATCGCGACGACCAGCAGCGTGACCACCACGAGGACGGTCACCAGGGTCCGCAGCGGACGCGACTGACGACCGTTCGGCTGGGAGGAGGGCTGTTCACCGACCGGCAGCCGCGTGCGGGTGTGCGGCTGGTCGTCGGACAACGGCACGGCGGCCCTCCTGGTGCGGGGAGCCGGGCGGCTCCGGGGCCCCTCCACCCGTGGACGGGAGCGGAGGGCGGGTGGTGGATGGATTCCCGACGGGGTCGGCCGCGTCCTCACGGGGACCCACGGCTGTCCGATCGTCAGATCGCCATGCCGTAGACAATGGTGAACAGAGTGCCGAGTGATCCAATGATGAACACGCCGGTCAGCCCGGCGATGATCAGTCCCTTGCCCTGCTCGGCGCCGAAGCTGTCGCGCATCGCGGTGGCGCCGATGCGCTGCTTGGCCGCGCCCCAGACGGCGATGCCGAGGCAGGCCAGGATGGCCACGGCCATGACGACCTCGACCATCACCCGGGCCTCGGAGCCGAGGCTCGCGAACGGGCCCCAGTCGGGGGCGATCCCGCCGATGATGGTGTCGATATTCGGCTTCTTAGGAGGCTCCTCGGCCAGGTGGCCGATCGCGATGCTGTCCACGCTGCTCAGGTTCATTTCCATCTCACCGCCCGATCAGGCAAATTCAAGGGCCCAGACCCCGCCCGCGCGAAGGGTCCGGACCTATTCTTGGCCAGATCTGATGTCGACTTGGCTACTTCTCGCGGATTGGTCGTGAGGCATCGGACACGTACGCGAGGATGTCCACCGTACGAAGGATAGCGCTCACTCTTTGTATCTCTGATGATTGCGGTGAGCAACGCCTTCCGGGACACTTCGACTGACGATTCGTCGGGATGGTGCTGATGGTACTCCGGAAGGCCGGTACGGCCGCCGCCGCTGCGGGAGTTGTCGCGATCGGCTTCGTCGGCCTGGTGACGGTCGGGACGTATGCGGCCAGCGGTACGCCACAGCAGTCGGCCAATCGTGCCGGACTCTCCCGTGGAACCGTTCCGGCGGCCTACCAGGGGCCGATCGAGCGGTGGGGCTCGCTCTGTCCGGAGATCTCCCCGCCGATGCTCGCGGCACAGCTGTACCAGGAAAGCGGTTTCGACCCGGGCGCCCGATCGCCCGTGGGCGCTCAGGGAATGGCGCAGTTCATGCCGGCGACCTGGGCGACATACGGCACCGACGGCAACAATGACGGCCGGAAGGACGTCTGGGACCCGTTCGACGCCATCGCCTCGGCGGCGACGTTCGACTGCGCGCTCGCCAAGGACGTCGCCGGCGTGCCGGGCGACCGCCAGGCCAACGTCCTGGCCGCGTACAACGCCGGACCGTACGCGGTGACGAAGTACAACGGGATCCCGCCGTACCGGGAGACGCAGGGCTACGTGCGCAACATCCAGGCCATGGCCCGCAGCTTCACCGCGCCGACCGCGCCGGTGGAGGTCTCCCAGCAGTCCGCCGGCGCCATCTACTTCGCGCAGACCAAGCTCGGCACGCCGTACCTGTGGGGCGGCGAGGGGCTGCCCTCCCAGAACGGGCGGTTCGACTGCTCGGGACTCACCCAGGCCGCGTACGCCAGCGTGGGCATCACGCTCCCTCGGGTGGCCAACGACCAGTGGTACGCCGGCCCGCACCCGTCGCGGGACCAGCTGCGCCCGGGGGACCTGGTCTTCTGGGCGACCGACCTGGGCGACCCGCGGAGCATCCACCACGTCGGCATCTACGTCGGCGGCGGCTACATGATCGACGCCCCGCACACCGGCGCGGTGATCCGCTACGACAAGATCGACACCAAGGAGTACATCGGCGCCACCCGGGTCACCACGGACGGCGCGCAGGCGCTGCCGGGCCGCAACGCGGACGGCAGCATCACCGCGCCGAGCCGCCCCGGCGAGCCCGCCCCCGCCGCCCCCGCCACGCCCGCCCCGGCCGCCCTGACCACCCCCGACCCCTCCTCCTCCCCGGCGTCCCGGCCGGCCGGCTCCGCGGCGGCCCGCCCCACTCCGACAGGTCCAGGTCAAAACAGCGCAAAGAGCTGACCCGTCCCGGACCTCCGGGTGTGAGTGCGCTGTGGACGCTGAGTCAAGTTTCCATAACCGCCAGTTTCCGTGGAACGCTGTGCCCCGGTTATGACGTTGTGTCCGATGGTCCGCCGTCACCCCCTGGACCGGGTGGTGCGGAGCGGGACCACGGCCGGAACGACCAGGTGCAGCGGACCAGAAGGAGGTGCGGCGTGTCGACGCCGCTTGCCGACACGACCAACCCCGACCTCGGCCTGCTCTACGCCGTCAACGGCCTGGCCAAGCGCTCCCCGGAGTGGCTGGACCACCTGGTCTCCTGGATCGGCGAGTACGGCATCCTGATCGGCCTGGCCCTGCTGGGCCTGGTCGGCTGGCTGCAGGCGAGACGCCGGCCGGACGCCCCGGTGGCCGTCGCCGGGCTGCTCTGGGCCCCGCTGGCGACCGCCATCGCCGAGCTGGCCAACCTGCCGATCGCCGCCATCGTCGACCGGCCGCGCCCCTTCGTCGACCACACCGGGCTGGACGTCCTGGTGGAGGGCAAGGCGGGCACCCACTCCTTCGTCAGCGACCACTCGACCATGTCGATGGGCATCGCGGTGGGGCTGTTCCTGGTCAACCGGAAGCTCGGCTGGATCGCCGGCGGACTCGCCCTGCTGCAGGGCTTCTGCCGGATGTACATGGGCGTCCACTACCCCACCGACGTGATCGGCGGCTTCGCTCTCGCCACCGCGGTCGTGCTGCTGCTGGCGCCGATCGCGATGGCCGTGCTGGTGCCGCTCTGCCACGCGCTGAGCCGCACCGCCGTCGCCCCGCTGATCCGGGCCCCCCGGGGCGGACCGCGCGGCGGACGCAAGCGCGGCGGCGCCCGCGGCGGCGTCCGGGCCGACGAGCAGCCGCCGGAGTCCGACCTCGCGGCCTGAAGGGCCGCAACCGGCGGGGCCGCCTCGCGGGCGCACTCGCCCACGGCACCGGACACGAAAGGCCGGAGCGGCCGGGCGCTACGCCGGGTCGCGGTTCTCGGTCAGGTGGTCGGCGGCCTCGCGCCTGGTCAGGTCCCGTGAGCGGCGGGCCGGTGAGAACCAGCCGCAGTCGCAGCTCGCGTAGCAGAAGGAACCGCGTTCACTGATCGCGACACGGTGCTCGGGCATCGGGGTGGTGCCGGGTACCGCCGGCAGCTCACTGTGCACGTACCTCACCGTAACGCGCTCCGTACCCGGCGCGCGACGCCCGGTGCGCGCCGGGTACCGCGTAACTCCCGACACGCCAACTCGTTTGCCCGGAAAGAGCTCTGCCCACCCCGGTGGTGGTCGGCGGAGCAGTCGGGCCCGAGGGGGTTGTGGCAAGGATGAATGTGACCGACGAGCAGTGTGGCGGCCGGCGGCCGGGCCGCCCGCTGCCCCAGCTGCGCTCGGCGGCCGGAGCCATCGTGCTCGCCGCCGCCCTGGCCGGGCTGGCCGGCTGCTCGGGCGGCGCCACGGGCTCCGCCGGCTCGGCCGACCGGAGGGCGGCCGTCCCCGACCAGCTCTCGGCGGACCCGCTGACGGCCGTCCGCAGCGCCGCCGACATCACCGGCCGGACCGGCTCCGCACACGCGGCCACCGAGCTGGTCACCGAGTCCGCCGAGAAGAAGGCCGTCTTCACCGGCACCGGGGGGTACGACTACGTGAAGCGGATCGGGCGGCTGGAGGTGGCCGTGCCGCCCGGCGCGGCGACCACCGGGAAGATCGTCGAGGTGGTCCTGCCCGGCACCGTCTACCTGCAGAACAGCGGCGCCAAGGTGCCCGAGGGCAAGTGGGTCAAGCTCGACGTGCGCCAGCTGCCGGACGGCAACCTGGTGAGCAGCGGCGCCACCGACCCGGCCTCCGCCGCGGGCGCGCTGCGCGGGGCCCAGAAGGCCGAGCTGGTCGGCCCCGAGACGGTCGACGGTGTACCGCTGAAGCACTACCGGGGCACCCTCGACCTCACCAAGGCCGCCGAGGCGACCGGCGGCCGCGGCGGGGACGGCCTGCGGATGGCGGCGCAGACCTTCACCGTCCGGGACGTCCCCTACGACGTCTGGCTGGACGAGCAGGGGCGGCTGCACAAGGTGATCGAGGTCTACACCTTCGCCGGCGTGCCCGGCTCGAAGGAGGCGAAGGACCAGGTGAAGGTGACGTCGACGACCTCGCTGGCCGACTTCGGCAAGCCGGTGGAGGCGGCCGAGCCCGCCGCTGCCGACATCTTCGAGATGAAGCCCACGGAGAGCCCGAAGTAACCGGACGAAGGGGCGCCGCCGGCGCCGGTGGGTCACCCGGGATCGCCCGGCCCACCCGTTTCGGCGGCCCCGAGATGGCCCGTCCGTGCCATGTGGGCGGGCCCCGAAGTGCCTAGGCTGGAGGGCGGGTGGCTGCCGCCCGGGCTGGCGAGGCACTGAAGGGGTGGTGCAGGTGGTGTCGTCCACGGGCGGCCGCAGCGGCGGCCACGACGACGCGGCCCTCGACGAGATCGACCTGGCCGGCGAGCTGATGATCGCCGCCACGGCCAGCGCCGACGACCGGCTGCCGACCGAGCGGATCGACGAGGTGCTGCTGGACCGGCCCGACGGCGGGGCGCCCGCCGACGGGCCGTCGGAACCGGGGAGCTGAGGGTCAGCTGCGCAGCAGCCGGCCGATCGCGGCGGTGGCCTCGGCCACCTTGGCGTCCAGTTCGGCGCCGCCCTCCTCGGCGGCCGCCGCGACGCAGTGCCGCAGGTGCTCCTCCAGCAACGAGAGCGCGAAGGACTGCAGGGCCTTGGTACCGGCCGAGACCTGGGTCAGCACGTCGATGCAGTAGACGTCCTCGTCGACCATCCGCTGGAGACCGCGGATCTGGCCCTCGATCCGGCGCAGCCGCTTCAGGTGGGCGTCCTTCTGGGCGCTGTAGCCGTGCTGCCCGTGCCCGCCGTGGTGGGCGTGCGGCTCGGCCCCGGGCGTGTGGTCCGGCTCGGTGCGCGCTTCCGTCGTGGTCATCGGCCCGCCTTCGTGTCAGTGCCTGGTGGCTGCGTCGACCTCCAGTGTCCAACACCCGGACCCGTCGTGGTGTTCCCCCGTAAGGGCTGACACCCCGGGCTTCCGTTCGCAGGACGGGGGCGATCGGGGCGAGGTTCCGTCAGACTGGGGCTCGCGTCTGCGTGGGGAAGTGCGGGCCGGATCCACCGCCGCGGCGGCCAACCGGAAGGGGAGGTTCCGGCTCCTCCTCCACCACCCCGTTTGCGTGATCGCGCTCGGTTGCACCTAGCATCGTTCAGTCCGAACCCCGCACATCGGAGATTTCCGTGCGTTTTAGCCTGACCCCGAAGGAGACGAGCTTCTACGACATGTTCGCCGCGGCCGCGGAGAACCTCGTCGTCGGATCGAAGCTCCTGCTGGAGATGCTGGGATCAGACGTGTCGGCCCGCGCGGAGATCGTCGAGCGCATGCGCGCCGCCGAGCACGCCGGGGACGACACCACCCATGCCGTCTTCCACCAGCTGAACTCCTCCTTCATCACGCCCTTCGACCGCGAGGACATCTACAGCCTCGCCTCGTCGCTGGACGACATCATGGACTTCATGGAGGAGGCCGTCGACCTGGTCGTCCTCTACGACATCCAGACCCTGCCGAAGGGCATCGAGCAGCAGATCGAGGTGCTGGCGCGCGCCGCCGAGCTCACCGCCGAGGCGATGCCCAACCTGCGCAGCATGTCGAACCTCACCGAGTACTGGATCGAGGTCAACCGGCTGGAGAACCAGGCGGACCAGATCCACCGCAAGCTGCTCGCCCACCTGTTCTCCGGCCAGTACGACGCCATCGAGGTGCTCAAGCTCAAGCAGGTCGTGGACGTCCTTGAGGAGGCGGCGGACGCGTTCGAGCACGTCGCCAACACGGTGGAGACCATCGCCGTCAAGGAGTCCTGACCCCCGTGGACACGGCAGCACTCATCGCCGTCATCGGCGTTGCGTTCTTCTTCACCTACACCAACGGCTTCCACGACTCCGCGAACGCCATCGCCACCTCGGTCTCCACCCGGGCGCTGACCCCGAAGGCCGCGCTCGCGATGGCCGCGGTGATGAACCTGGCCGGCGCCTTCCTCGGCAGCGGCGTGGCGCACACGGTCTCCAGCGGCATCATCGAGACCCCCAGCGGCAACCAGGGCCTGGCGATCCTCTTCGCCGCACTGATCGGCGCGATCGCCTGGAACCTGGTCACCTGGTACTTCGGCCTGCCGTCCTCCTCCTCGCACGCCCTCTTCGGCGGCATGGTGGGTGCGGCGCTGGCCGGCGGCACCGAGGTGATCTGGAGCGGCGTCGTCGACAAGATCATCATCCCGATGATCGTCTCCCCGGTTGTCGGCCTGGTCGGCGGCTACCTGGTGATGCTGGCGATCCTCTGGATCTTCCGGCGGGCCAACCCGCACCGCGCCAAGCGCAACTTCCGTGTCGCCCAGACCGCCTCGGCCGCCGCCATGGCGCTCGCGCACGGTCTGCAGGACGCCCAGAAGACCATGGGCATCGTGGTGATGGCCCTAGTGATCTCCGGCGACCAGGCCACCTACGACATCCCGGTCTGGGTGAAGATCTCCTGCGCGACGATGCTCTCGCTGGGCACCTACGCCGGCGGCTGGCGGATCATGCGGACGCTCGGCCGGAAGATCATCGAGCTGGACCCGCCGCAGGGTTTCGCCGCCGAGACCACCGCGTCGATCGTCATGTACATCACCTCGTTCGTCTACAAGGCGCCCATCTCCACCACGCACGTGATCACCTCGGCGATCATGGGTGTCGGGGCCACCAAGCGGATCCGCGCGGTCCGCTGGGGCGTCGCCAAGAACATCGTGCTCGGCTGGTTCATCACCATGCCGGCGGCCGCCGTCGTCGCAGCACTGATCTACTGGTTCGTCCACCTCTTCTGGGGCTGATCCCCCCACGGGGAGGCCGTGCCGTGCTCCGGGGCCACGCCCTGGAACACGGCCCGGTGTGCCCGGCGGCCCGGGCACGGAACGGAGTCCCGGGAACGGGTCGCCCCGGAGGGCCGACGGCCGGGGAGCCGGCGGACGACCGGGGAAAGAACAGGGCCCGCCCCCACATCTCGGGGGCGGGCCCTTCTTCATACTTCGCGGCGGCACCGCCATGCAGCACCGCGAAGCAGTCTGTGGCGCGAGGCGCGCTCCTCAGCCGGAACGGCCTAGCCGAAGCGGCCGGAGATGTAGTCCTCGGTGGCCTGGACGGACGGGTTGGAGAAGATCCGCTGGGTGTCGTCCAGCTCGATCAGCTTGCCCGGCTGGCCGACGCCGGCCAGGTTGAAGAAGGCGGTGCGGTCGCTGACGCGGGCCGCCTGCTGCATGTTGTGCGTCACGATGACGATCGTGAACTGCTCCTTCAGCTCGCCGATCAGGTCCTCGATGGCGAGGGTGGAGATCGGGTCGAGGGCGGAGCAGGGCTCGTCCATCAGGAGGACCTGCGGCTCGACCGCGATGGCGCGGGCGATGCAGAGGCGCTGCTGCTGACCGCCGGAGAGGCCGGCGCCCGGCTTGTTCAGCCGGTCCTTGACCTCGTTCCAGAGGTTGGCGCCCTTGAGGGACTTCTCCACCACGCCGTCCAGGACGGACTTCTTGCGCACACCCGCGAGCTTCAGCCCGGCGACCACGTTGTCGTAGATCGACATGGTCGGGAACGGGTTCGGGCGCTGGAAGACCATGCCGACCGAGCGGCGGACGGCCACCGGGTCGACGTTCGAGGCGTACAGGTTCTCGTCGTCCAGGAGGACCTTGCCCTCGACACGGGCGCCGGGGATCACCTCGTGCATGCGGTTGAGGGTCCGCAGGAAGGTGGACTTGCCGCAGCCGGAGGGGCCGATGAAGGCCGTCACGGAGCGGGGTTCGATGCTCATCGAGATGTCCTCGATGGCCTTGGTGCTGCCGTAGAAGGCCGACAGTCCGCTGACGTCGATGCGCTTGGCCATGATCCTTCGTCTTCTCTCAGTACTCGTACGTCAGTCGGTCGGTCAGTGTCCGGCCTTGGGCGAGCGCCAGCGTGCGATGCCCCGGGCGATGAGGTTGAGCCCCATCACGAAGGCGATCAGCACCAGCGCGGCGCCCCAGGCGCGGGCGTAGCCGTAGTCGTTGTTCACCACTGCGTACTGCTGCCAGATGTACATCGGCAGCGACTGCTGCGGCCCGTCGAACGGGTTGTTGTTGATGTAGTCGGCACCGAACACCAGCATCATCACCGGTGCGGTCTCACCCGTGATGCGGGCGACGGCCAGCATCACACCGGTGGTGATGCCGCCGATGGCGGTGGGGAGGACGATCCGCAGGATGGTCTTCCACTTCGGCACACCGAGTGCGTACGACGCCTCGCGCAGCTCGTTCGGGACGAGCTTCAGCATCTCCTCGGTGGAGCGGACCACCACCGGCATCATCAGGATCGCCAGGGCGAGGCTGCCCGAGAAGCCGGAGTAGTTGAAGCCGAGCGCGAGGTTCCAGAGGGAGAGGATGAACAGACCGGCGACGATCGACGGGACACCCGTCATGACGTCGACGAAGAACGTGACCGCCTTGGCGAGCCGGCCGCGGCCGTACTCGACCAGGTAGACGGCGGTCAGCAGACCGATCGGGGCGGCGATCAGGGAGGCCAGGAGCACCTGCTCCAGGGTGCCGATCAGTGCGTGGTAGATACCACCGCCGGGGCCCGCGGAGAGCACGCCCTTCATCGAGTGGGTCAGGAAGAACCCGTCCACCACCTCGGCGCCCTGCTGGACCGTGTAGATCGTCAGCGCGAGCAGCGGGATGACGGCGAGGATGAAGGCGACCCAGACCATCGAGGTGGCCAGCCGGTCCTTGGCCTGGCGGCGGCCCTCGACCCGGGCCGAGAGCAGGTAGCTGATCGCCACGAAGAGGATCGCGGAGATCAGACCCCACTGGATGTGGCTCTCCAGGCCGCCGAGCGCGCCGATGGCGCAGCCGATGGCGATCGAGCCGCCGGCCACCGCGGCCGGGACCCACTTCGGCAGCCGGTTGGCGGTCAGCGGACGGCCGAGCGGGCGCGCGTCCGCCGGAACGGTAGTGGTCGCGGCGCTCATGCGTTGGCCCCCGAGTACTCCTTGCGGCGGGCGACGATCAGCCGCGCGGCACCGTTCACCAGCAGGGTGATGACGAACAGGACGAGGCCGGAGGCCATCAGCGCGTCCCGGCCGAAGGGCTGGGCCTCGTTGAACTTCAGCGCGATGTTCTGCGCGAAGGTGCCGCCGCCCGGGTCGAGCAGGTGCAGCGAGAGGACGCTGTTGGAGGAGAGCACCACCGCGACGGCGATGGTCTCGCCGAGCGCGCGGCCCAGGCCGAGCATCGAGGCCGAGATGATGCCGGGGCGGCCGAACGGCAGCACCGCGGTGCGGATCATCTCCCAGCGGGTCGCGCCGAGGGCGAGCGCCGCCTCCTCGTGCATCCGCGGGGTCTGCCGGAAGACCTCGCGGGAGACCGCGGTGATGATCGGCAGGATCATGATCGCCAGCAGGATGCCGACGGTGAACAGGTTGCGCGGCGTGGTGCCGGCCCGGGACTGGTCGAAGATGTACGTCCAGCCGAGGTACTCGTCCAGCCAGCTGGTCAGCCCGTCCAGGTGCGGCACCAGGAAGAGCGCGCCCCAGAGGCCGTAGATGATGCTGGGGACGGCCGCGAGCAGGTCCACCAGGTAGGCGAACGGCTGGGCGATCCGGCGCGGCGCGTAGTGCGAGATGAACAGCGCGATGCCGATGGCCACCGGAACGGCGATCGCCATCGCGATCAGCGCGCTGACGATGGTGCCGAAGGCGAGGACGGCGATGCCGAAGACCGGCTTCGGGGCGTCCGGCGTCCACTCGAAGGTGGTGAGGAAGTTGCCCTCGTTCTTGCTCAGGGCGATGCCCGAGCGCCAGGTCAGGAAGCCCGCGATGGCGGCCATGACGACCAGCAGCAGGATGCCCGACCCGCGGGACAGGTTCATGAAGATCTTGTCGCCGACGCGGCTGTCGCGCTTGCGGCGTTCCCTGCCTCGCGGGGGAGCAGGGGTGGATGAAGTCATTGGTCTACTCCGGTCTGATGGTGCTGCCCCGAGGGGGCGGCACCCTGGCGGCGGTGCCCCGGACGTGTTGCAGGGTGTGCGGTCCGGTGGAGCGGCCCCGGCCCCCCTCGTCCACGGGGCCGCTCCACCGGAGGTACTGCGTCGGATCAGGCCAGCGTCGGGATGACGGCGTTGACCTTGTCGGTCAGCTCCTTCGGCAGCGGGACGTAGCCCTTCTCACCGATGGCCTTCTGACCGGTCTCGCTCGCGCCGTAGGTCAGGAACGCCTTCAGGGTGTCGAGGGTGTCCGCCTTGTTGCCCTTGTCGCAGACGATCTCGTAGGTGACCAGGACCATCGGGTACGAGCCCTCGTCCTTGGTCGCGTAGTCGAGGGTCAGCGCCAGGTCGCTGCCGCTGCCGGCGATCTTGGCCTTGGCGAAGGTGTTGGCGGCGTTCGCGGCGGTGGCCTCGACCGGCTTGGAGGCACCGGTGGCGATGGCGGCGCTCTTCAGGTTGTTGGTCTGGGCGAACGACAGCTCGGCGTAGCTGATCGAGTTCTTGACCTGCTTCACCTGGGCCGAGACACCGGCGGAGCCGTTGGCCGACTGGCCGCCCTTGCCGGCCCAGGTCTTGCTGGCCGGGTAGGACCAGGCGCCACCGGAGGCCTTGGCGAAGTACTTGGTCAGGTTGTCGGTGGTGCCGGAGTCGTCCGAGCGGTGGAAGGCCTGGATGTCGGCGTCCGGCAGCTTGGCGCCCGGGTTCAGGGCGGCGATCGCCGGGTCGTTCCACTTGGTGATCTGCGAGTCGAAGATCTTGGCGGTGGTCGGGCCGTCCAGGACCAGGTTGTCGACGCCCTCGACGTTGTAGACGATCGAGATCAGACCCGCGACGAGCGGCAGGTTGATGCCCTGGCCGCCGGTGCAGACCGCCTTGGTGGCGTCGACCTCGGCCGGCTTCAGCGCCGAGTCGGAGCCGGCGAACTGGACCTTGCCCTGGGTGAACTGCTGGACACCGGCGCCGGAGCCGCCACCGCCGTAGTTGATGGTCGCGCCGGAGCAGGCCGCACCGAAGTTGGTCTTCCAGACGTCGATCGCGTTGCCCTGGGCGGTCGAACCCGCGGCGACCAGTGCGCTGGGCTTGCTGCCACAGTTGATCGCGGCGGCCGGGGCGGCCGAGCCGCTGCCACTGCCGGAAGCGGTGTTGTTGTTGTTCTCGTCCGAACCGCAGGCGGCGAGCGACAGCGAGCTGACGAGCGCCATGGCACCGATGGCGAGGGCCTTGGAGCGGCCGTTCCGCTGGAGCTTCACAGGGGTGTCCCTTTCTGTGGCATTGCCCGGCGCGCGGGCCGTGAGCACACGGCGGAGCGCGGGTTTTGCTGTGGTCCGGGGCCCGTTCGGCCCTCCGGTGTAGCCGAAGTTAGGCCGGGCAAGTGACACGTCAGCCGGTCCGAAGTGAACGGAGAGTGAACCTCGAACGGATGGCAGGAAACTACGTCAGGTAGTAACGGTTGCGTCACGGCAAGAGCGCGGCGAGATCACTTCCATGATTCCTCCGCGGGCCTGACCTCGCCCGACCCACCGGCCACCCGGGCCCCCGGCGCTACCGCACCGGGCGGGCGCCCAGCAGCTCCAGCAGTGCGTCCACCAGCACCCGGTCCCGCTCGTGCGTCAGCCGCGCCCGGGCCTTGCCGGCCGGCAGCCACTCCAGCCGGTCCACCTCGCGGCTCGGCCGGAACGCCCCCGCCCCCGGCACCGCCGCCCAGTACCGGACCTCCTTCGGCCGCCCCTGCGCCAGGTAGTGCTGGGTCGGCAGCTCCGCCCCCAGCACGCAGGAGAAGCCGGTCTCCTCCCGCACCTCGCGCAGCGCCGCCTCGACCACGCCCTCCCCCGGGTCGAGCTTGCCCTTCGGCAGGCTCCAGTCGTCGTACTTGGGGCGGTGGATCACCGCGATCCGCGGCCGCCCCAGCCGACCGCTCTTCTTCGGCCGCCCGGGCAGCCAGAGCACCGCACCCGCCGCCAGGATCACCGGCGCCCTACCGGCGGGCCCCGGGGTCGCCCCCGGCGCGGTGGAACGGGTCCGGGCGGGACCGGCGGCCTGCTCGGTGCTCAGGCTGTTGCGCAACTCATGCCATCCGGGGTGCGGGGGTGTGCCCCCGGCCGCCCTCGGCGGGGGGGATCTCCAGCCAGCCGTCCAGGCTCGGCGGGAGCTCGGGCCACTGGCGGCCGAAAGCGTACCGGGCCGCCTCCACCTCCAGTCGCTGATCAGCATGCACCACCCCGAGCACGTACGCGGTCGCGGGCGTGATCCTGGGCGTCCGTGCCGCGGTGGCCGCGGTGACCGCCGCGTCCGAGGCGTCCTGGTGCCGCGCCAGCACCTGGTCCAGCTCGTCCAGCTCGGCGGCCGGTCGGCTGCACACCTCCAGCGCGTACCGGGCCCGCTTCACCAGGATCCGCACCCGGTGCCACGGCGCGTCGTCCGCTGCCAGCGCCGTGTCCGCGTCCATCGCGCCCCGGGCCGCCGGCACCGAGCCGAGCCGGCGCAGCCCGTCCCCGCCGTACGGCGTGGCGGCGCGCTGCAGCGGCAGCTGCTGGGTGCTGGCGGTCAGCGCGGTGAACGCCGCCGCCGCCTGCGGCAGCAGCACCGCCCCGGCCCGGTCGGCCGCCGCGTCCAGCAGCGGCGCCTCCGCCACCAGCAGTGTCATCCGGTCCGCCAGCGCGTGCAGCCGGGCGGACCGGAGCTCCTGCAGGACGGTCGAGTGCGCCCTGGTCCGGGCCAGGGTCAGCTGGCGGTCGAGCAGCGCCCGCGCCTTCGGCGCCCCGGCGTGCCCGGCCAGCATGCCCGGGCCGTCCGCCTCCGTGCCGGTGAGCGCGTCCAGCGCCCCCAGCAGCCGGGCCGACCGGCGGACGTAACCCGGCTCCAGCGCCAGCAGGTTCAGCAGCCAGCGCAGCTCGGTGCGCGACTCCTGCGCCCAGGACTGCTCGAAGGTCGCACCGAAGGTGTGCAGCAGCCCGCCGATCCGCCGCACCGCCCGCAGCAGGTCGGCCGTCCCGCCGGACGGCGCGGCCCCCGTCCCCGGTCTCGCGCCGACCTCGCCCACCGCCGTCGGCAGAGCGCGGAGGAACGCGCCGGCCTGGGCGGTGAGATGGCTGGAGAGGATGTCCCCGGCGGTCGCGGTGGAGGCCGCCCGGGCCGTCATCGGCGCATCGGTCATGGCTAGGTAGATCCCCGTTCCCCCGGAGACGTCCCCCGGGGCTGGTGGCCGACCGCTGTGGCGGGTCCCGACCGCTCAGCGGCTCGCATCGGTGGCTCGCGTCGGCATCAGCGGCTCACGTCGGTGGGTCGCGTCCGTGCGTCGTGGCGGCGCCGCACGGTCACCGTGCTGCCGCGGCCCGGCGGCGCTGGCGCGAGTCGATGAGCAGGTCCTGGACGTGCCGCAGCGCCCTGCCCTCGGTGTCCTGGGCGTGGCGGGTCCAGGTGCCGTCCGGCCCCAGATGCCAGGACTCGGTCTCGTCCGACACCCCGAGGTCGATCAGCCCGGACAGCTCCGCCCGGTGCGCCGGGTCGGTGATCCGCAGCAGCGCCTCGATCCGGCGGTCCAGGTTCCGGTGCATCATGTCGGCGCTCCCGATCCAGACCTCCGGATCGCCGTTGTTGCCGAACACGAAGATCCGCGAGTGCTCCAGGAACCGCCCCAGGATGCTGCGGACCCGGACGTTCTCGCTGAGCCCCGGCACGCCCGGGCGGATCGCGCAGATCCCGCGCACCCAGACGTCCACCGGCACGCCGGCCTGGGAGGCCCGGTAGAGCGCGTCGATGACCGCCTCGTCGACGATCGAGTTGACCTTGAGCTTCACGAAGGCCGGGCGGCCTTCCCTGTGGTGGGCGATCTCGTTGTGGATCCGCGAGATCAGCCCGTCCCGCAGGCCGCGGGGCGCGGTCAGCAGGCGGCGGTAGGACTCGCGGCGCGAGTAGCCGGAGAGCCGGTTGAAGAGGTCCGAGAGGTCCGCCCCGACCTGCGGGTCCGAGGTCAGCAGGCCGAGGTCCTCGTAGAGCCGGGCCGTCTTCGGGTGGTAGTTGCCGGTGCCCACGTGCGAGTAGCGGCGCAGGGTGTCGCCCTCCTGGCGCACGACCAGCGACAGCTTGCAGTGCGTCTTCAGACCCACCAGGCCGTAGACGACGTGGCAGCCGGCCTCCTCCAGCTTGCGGGCCCACTTGATGTTCGCCTGCTCGTCGAAGCGCGCCTTGATCTCGACCAGGACGAGCACCTGTTTGCCGGACTCCGCCGCGTCGATCAGCGCGTCCACGATCGGCGAGTCACCGGAGGTCCGGTACAGCGTCTGCTTGATCGCCAGCACGTCCGGGTCGGCCGCGGCCTGCTCCAGGAAGGCCTGCACCGAGGTGGAGAAGCTGTCGTACGGGTGGTGCAGCAGCACGTCCCGCTCACGCATCGCGGCGAAGATGTCCGGCTGCGAGGCCGACTCGACGTCGGTCAGGCCGCGGGCCGTCCCCGCCACGAACTTCGGGTACTTGAGCTCCGGCCGGTCCAGGTCGGCGATGCCGAACAGACCGGTCAGGTCGAGCGGCCCGGGCAGCGGGAAGACCTCCGCCTCGGTGATGTTCAGCTCCCGCACCAGCAGGTCCAGGATGTACGGGTCGATCGACTCCTCGACCTCCAGGCGGACCGGCGGGCCGAAGCGCCGCCGCATCAGCTCCTTCTCCAGCGCCTTGAGGATGTTCTCGGTGTCGTCCTCCTCGACCTCCAGGTCCTCGTTGCGGGTGACCCGGAAGGCGTGGTGGGCGAGCACCTCCATCCCCGGGAAGAGCTCCTCCAGGTGCGCGCCCATGACGTCCTCCAGCGGCACGTACCGCTGCGGGGAGGCCTCCAGGAAGCGAGCCAGCGACTGCGGGACCTTCACACGGGCGAAGTGCTTGTGCCCGGACACCGGGTTGCGCACGACGACCGCGAGGTTGAGGGAGAGTCCGGATATGTAGGGGAAGGGGTGGGCCGGGTCCACCGCGAGCGGGGTGAGCACGGGGAAGATCTTCTGCCGGAAGAGCGTGTGCAGGCGGGCCTGCTCCTTCTCCGCCAGCTCGGCCCAGCGCGCCACCTCGATGCCCTCGGCGGCGAGGTCCGGCAGGACCTCCTGCTGGAAGGCAGCGGCGTGCCGCGCCATCAGCTCGCGGGACCTCGTCCAGATCAGGTCGAGCACCTCGCGCGGCTGCAGGCCGGAGGCGCTGCGCTGGGCCACGCCGGTGGCGATCCGGCGCTTCAGGCCGGCCACCCGGACCATGAAGAACTCGTCCAGGTTGCTGGCGAAGATCGCCAGGAACTTGGCCCGCTCCAGCAGCGGGATGGACGGGTCCTCGGCCAGCTCCAGAACGCGCTCGTTGAAGGCGAGCCAGCTGCGCTCGCGGTCCAGGAACCGCCCCTGGGGCAGCTCCTCGAAGTCCTTGTCGTCGGCGGCCGGCAGCTCCGGCGGTATCCCCAGCGCACTCGACATCCGGGCCGGAGGGGACAGCGGGGCAGGGACGGGGCGGGGGATGCTCATGGGCTCCAGCTCCTCCAGCAGGACGGCGTCCGGTCGCGAAAGGCTCAACGGGCCGTCGCCCTCGCCCGGTACCAGCGCCCACCCACCCGGCACGGTCGCTACAGCACCGGCCGACGAGTGTCGGCCGACGCTGCACGAGCGAGACACTACGGACTTCATCCTGTGATCTTCGCGGCAGCAATTGAATCCACGGTAAACACCGCATGGCCAGGAGGAAAGCTGAGTCGGTCGGGGTCGGGGGCCGTACGACCCACCAATTGCCCCGACGCCGTTCCTCCGGTACGGCCCCGGGGCCTCCACCCGGTTGTCTCCCCGGGCTGCGGCCCGGGCCGTGGCACGGGCTCCGACTCGGCCTCCACCGTGCCCCGGCTCGTGGCGCGGTCAGGCCTCCCGGCCGCCTCGGTACGCGGCGCGGTACATGAGGTCCACCTCGTGGACGGCGAACCCCAGTCGTTCATATACCCGCACGGCCGCCGCATTGTCGGCGTCGACGTACAGAAGTACGGTCGCCAGACCGCGCTCGCCCGGGCCGCCGCCGGTCAGGTGACGCAGGCCCGCCGCGGTGAGCGCACGACCGAGGCCGCTGCCCTGCTCCGCCGGGTCCACGCCGACGACGTACACCTCGCCGAGGGGCGGCTCGGTGGTGGTCGCCGGATGCACCTTCGTCCAGTGGAAGCCGACCACCTCGTCGTCACGGGTGGCGAGGAAGAAGCCCGCCGGGTCGAACCACGGCTCGGCCAGCCGCTCGGCGAGGTCCCGCTCGGTCCAGGCGCCCTGCTCGGGGTGGTGGGAGAAGGCCAGGGCGTTCAGCCGCAGCCACGCGGCGTCGTCCTCACCGGGCCGGAAGGTCCGCAGCTCGACGCCGTCCGGCAGGACGACCTCCTCGGTCTGCGGTCCGGTCCGCCGCATCTGCCGAAGCTCGCGGACCAGCTCGGCGCCGTACTGCTCGGCCAGGTGCCGGGCCGCCGGGTGGCCGCCGTGCACCCAGAAGTCGACGTGGTCGCGGCCCGCCCGGTTCGCCTCGGCCAGCACCGCGTCGACCAGGGGCCGGCCGTGGCCGCGGCCGCGCGCGCCCGGGGCCACCACCAGCTCGGCGGCGGGGTTCCCCGCGGCGGAGCCCTGCGGCACCTCCAGCTGGCCGTAGCCGACGTCGGCCCGCCGGCCCTGCACGAGGTGGACCACACCGGGCCGGTCCTCCTCGGCCGAACGCAGCCTGAGCCGTCCCTGCTCGGAGACCGCCGCCCGGCCGTCCGCCTCCTGAGCCTCGGCCAGCACGCGCAGGGCACCGTCACGCTGCTCGGGCCGCAGTACTCCGTGCGCGACCACGGCCCCCTCGTCGGTCGCCGGCGTGCCGTTGTAGAACCGCTGCTCCTGCTGTTCGTCCATGTCCTGACGATACGTCAACGGAAACGCGAAGAACCCCCGATCCGTTCCCGGACCGGGGGTTCTTCAGAAGAATTGTTCGGCGGCGTCCTACTCTCCCACAGGGTCCCCCCTGCAGTACCATCGGCGCTGTGAGGCTTAGCTTCCGGGTTCGGAATGTAACCGGGCGTTTCCCTCACGCTATGACCACCGAAACACTATGAAACTATCTACCGCCCACCCATCGATGGCGGGGGTCGTTGTTTCAGAACAACACAGTGGACGCGAGCAACTGAGGACAAGCCCTCGGCCTATTAGTACCGGTCAACTCCACCCCTCACAGGGCTTCCATATCCGGCCTATCAACCCAGTCGTCTACTGGGAGCCTTACCCTCTCAAGGAGGTGGGAGTGCTCATCTCGAAGCAGGCTTCCCGCTTAGATGCTTTCAGCGGTTATCCCTCCCGAACGTAGCCAACCAGCCATGCCCTTGGCAGAACAACTGGCACACCAGAGGTTCGTCCGTCCCGGTCCTCTCGTACTAGGGACAGCCCTTCTCAACACTCCTACGCGCACAGCGGATAGGGACCGAACTGTCTCACGACGTTCTAAACCCAGCTCGCGTACCGCTTTAATGGGCGAACAGCCCAACCCTTGGGACCTACTCCAGCCCCAGGATGCGACGAGCCGACATCGAGGTGCCAAACCATCCCGTCGATATGGACTCTTGGGGAAGATCAGCCTGTTATCCCCGGGGTACCTTTTATCCGTTGAGCGACGGCGCTTCCACAAGCCACCGCCGGATCACTAGTCCCTACTTTCGTACCTGCTCGACCCGTCAGTCTCACAGTCAAGCTCCCTTGTGCACTTACACTCAACACCTGATTGCCAACCAGGCTGAGGGAACCTTTGGGCGCCTCCGTTACCCTTTAGGAGGCAACCGCCCCAGTTAAACTACCCACCAGACACTGTCCCTGATCCGGATCACGGACCCAGGTTAGACATCCAGCACGACCAGAGTGGTATTTCAACGACGACTCCACAACAACTGGCGTTGCCGCTTCAAAGTCTCCCACCTATCCTACACAAGCCGAACCGAACACCAATATCAAGCTATAGTAAAGGTCCCGGGGTCTTTCCGTCCTGCTGCGCGAAACGAGCATCTTTACTCGTAATGCAATTTCACCGGGCCTATGGTTGAGACAGTCGAGAAGTCGTTACGCCATTCGTGCAGGTCGGAACTTACCCGACAAGGAATTTCGCTACCTTAGGATGGTTATAGTTA